>NZ_JBZAYN010000001.1:0-3169891 GCF_058242865.1 Acinetobacter sp. LipI_15
ATGCTTTGGACAGACTGCTTAACTCGCTTGCGACAAGAGCTTTCAGGAAATGTCTATACAATGTGGATACGCCCACTGGTGGCAGAAGATGCAGGTGATAGTCTAAAACTCTATGCACCGAATCCGTATTGGACACGCTATATTCAAGAGCACCATTTAGAACTGATTTCAATTTTAGCGGAACAGTTGTCTGAAGGTCGGGTACGTAAAGTCGAGATTTTGGTCGATTCACGGCCTGGTGCAATTTTATCTGCAGCTGAGCAACCTGCAACAACCACCGCAGCATTAGAGTCAACGCCACAAGTGTCGGCACCAACACGTCCTAAAAAAGAAAAAGAAGAGACGTCTTCAAAAAATAACCGTAAGCGTCAGCTTAACCCATTATTTACCTTTTCCTTGTTTGTTGAAGGTCGTTCCAATCAGATGGCGGCAGAAACCTGTCGTAAAGTCTTGACGCAGCCCGGTGCTTCGCAACATAACCCGTTATTTTTATATGGACCGACTGGTTTAGGTAAAACCCATTTAATGCAAGCCGTAGGTAATGCATTATTGCAAGCGAAGCCGAATGCACGTGTGATGTACATGACGGCTGAAAGTTTTGTACAAGACTTTGTGAGCTCGTTACAGCAAGGTAAGGTCGAAGAATTTAAGAAAAACTGTCGTTCGTTAGATTTGTTATTGGTGGATGATATTCATTTGTTGGCGGGTAAAGAGGCCAGCTTGGTTGAGTTTTTCTATACCTTCAACGCGTTATTAGATGAATCTAAGCAAATCATTTTAACCTCAGATCGTTATCCAAAAGAACTGACTGAACTTGATCCACGTTTGGTTTCACGTTTTTCGTGGGGCTTATCGGTGGGTGTTGAACCGCCTGATATTGAAACCCGTATTGAAATTTTACTGAAAAAAGCGGAAAGCAATGGGGTGGAACTTCCACGGAATTGTGCGTTGTTTATTGCTCAACAAGTGGTTGCCAATGTCCGTGAACTAGAAGGTGCGCTGAATAAAGTCGTAGCCATTTCTCGTTTTAAAGGTACCCCAATCGATCTAGATGTAGTGCGTGAATCGTTAAAAGATGTGTTGGCGATTCGTGCGCGCACCATCAGCACGGAAAATATTCAGCGTGTGGTGAGTGAATATTTCCGTATTCCACTCAAAGAATTGATTGGTCCAAAACGTACACGCATTTATGCACGTCCACGTCAGTTGGCTATGGGGCTAGCACGTGAGCTGACAGGGGATAGTTTTCCTGAAATTGGTATGGCTTTTGGTAATCGTGACCACAGTACTGTGATGCATGCCTGTGAAAAAGTACAAAGCCTGCGTGAAGAAGATCCAATCTTCAATGAGGACTATAAAAACTTGCAACGTCTGCTGCAAAGTTAAGTCTTTTCGTTCAAATTCTGTTCTTGCAATGCGGTATATTCTGCCGCATAGTACACTGCTAAAAAATTAATTTATTTTGTCTGTCTTCAGTTTTTAGAGGAATGTATTGTGCGTTTAAAAATCGCGAAAGAAAGCTTACTGAATGTTCTGTCACATGTCGTAGGAGCGGTTGAACGTCGCCATACCTTAAATATTTTATCCAATGTAAAAGTACAGGTAACAGAGCAAGCTTTGACCATTACGGGGTCGGATCTTGAAGTGGAACTGGTTGCAAGCACATCACTTACTGAAGGTGCATGTTTACAAGCAGGTGTGACGACTGTTCCTGCACGTAAATTGATGGATATCTGTAAATCATTACCGTCAGCGGCATTGATTGATTTGCAAATTACTGAAGATCAACGTTGTATTTTAAAATCTGGAAACAGTCGTTTTGTATTGGGTACTTTGCCTGCAGAAGACTATCCATTATTAACCACTGAAAATACTCAAGGCACTCAAGTCGGTGTGACTCAGCGTGAGTTAAAGCGTTTATTTGAGAAAACATCTTTTGCCATGGCGGTTCAAGATGTGCGTTTCTATTTGACAGGTACTTTGCTTGAAATTGATGAAAATCAATTGCGTGCAGTAACGACCGATGGTCACCGTTTGGCGATGTGTGAAACAGCGGCAAGCTCGAATGCGACACAAGCAATGCAAGCGATTGTTCCACGTAAAGCTGTAGGTGAATTGCAGCGTCTATTGAGTGTTGAAGACGAGCAATTATCGTTGTTGATTGGTCGTGAATTATTAAATGTAACGATTACCATTGCCAGCCGTGATAAAGAGCAGGGTGATATTACCGTACGTTTCACCACAAAATTGATCGATGGTAAATTCCCTGACTACCGCCGTGTGATTCCACGTGGTGGTGATAAAAATGTGCGCATTGCACATGATGTATTTAAACAATCACTACAACGTGTGGCGATTTTAAGTAATGAAAAATTGCGCGGCGTATTCTTGAAGTTTGATGCGGACACTTTACAACTTCGTGCCAATAACCCTGAACAAGATGAAGCGATCGAAGATCTCGCGATTCAATATGCTGATGCACCGATGGAAATGTCATTCAATGCACAGTACTTATTGGAAGTTCTGAATGTGTTGGATGGTGATGATGTTGCAATGACCATGACAGAAGCCAACCAATCTGTATTGGTACAAGATCCACAACAACAAGATCAAACCTATGTTGTGATGCCAATGCGTGTTTAATTCGGACTGACGTCTCAATTATTATGCATATCACGCGTTTACATGTAGAACGTGTTCGAAATTTAAAGACGGTTGCACTCTCTGGGTTGCAGCCGTTTAATGTCTTTTATGGGCAAAATGGTTCTGGCAAAACTTCTGTATTAGAAGCAGTACATTTGCTGGCAACCGGCCGTTCTTTTCGAACCCATATTCCGAAAAACTATATTCAAAATAATAGCCCTGACGCTGTTGTCTTTGCGCAGTCTGCAACAGACCGCATTGGTATGCAAAAAATGCAGTCGGGCGAGCAAGTGATTAAAGTCAATGGCGACCTTGTGGGGACACAAGGGCAGTTGGCTAAGATTTTACCACTACAACTCATCGACCCACAAAGTACCGATATTATTGATCATGGTGCGAAGCCACGACGTCAACTTTTAGATTGGTTGATGTTCCACGTGGAACCGGAGTTTTACCATGCATGGCAATATTATGCGC
This sequence comes from Acinetobacter sp. LipI_15, assembly GCF_058242865.1. NCBI lineage: Bacteria > Pseudomonadati > Pseudomonadota > Gammaproteobacteria > Moraxellales > Moraxellaceae > Acinetobacter > Acinetobacter sp. LipI_15. The sequence goes on from NZ_JBZAYN010000001.1 coordinate 3,121, forward strand.
GGGCATTAAAACAGCGGAATAGTTTGCTGAAATCACGACGTCATTTGAGTTTGTCTGACCTAGAACCGTGGAACAAAATGCTCAGTGATTATGGTGAGATATTACATAGTCTGCGCAGTAATGTGGTGGAACAGTGGACGCGATATTTCCAACAAGATCTCCAAGCATTATTGCCGCATTTAACAGTGACATTGGAATATAGTGCAGGCTTTCATGCTGAAACAGGACTGCTGAATGATCTGACCAATCAGCACTTTAAAGACTGCGAACGTGGCTATACTGAGTATGGTCCGCACCGTGCAGATTTAAGGTTAAAAACCGCTATGGGTGATGCAGATGTTGTGCTCTCTCGTGGGCAAAAAAAGTTATTGATCATGGCGTTAAAACTGTCACAGATTGCAATGCTACATGCTTGTAATAAGGAAACTGTGGTATTATTAGATGATCTGACAGCAGAATTAGATTTAACCGCACAACAGCGTTTAATTGAGCGTTTAAGCCATCTTGGTAGTCAAGTTTTTATTACCACTTTAGACCATGATTCAGTGCAAAAACACTTACATGATTTATCTATTTCTTATCAATTATTCAAAGTTGAAAATGGTACGGTGCAGGCTGTTGTGCAATGAAATACCACCTTTGGATAGACCTATTTTTCACTAGGGAGAAACCATGAGTTCAGAAGATCAAGCTGCTTCTCAAACAGAACAAACCATAGAAAAAGCTTATGATTCCTCTAGCATCAAAGTATTACGTGGTCTAGACGCTGTACGTAAGCGTCCGGGCATGTATATTGGTGATACTGACGATGGTACTGGCCTACACCACATGGTGTTTGAAGTTGTCGATAACTCAATTGATGAAGCGTTGGCAGGTCATTGTGACGAGATCAATGTAACCATTCATGAAGATGAATCTGTAAGCGTATCGGATAACGGTCGTGGTATTCCTACCGACATTCACCCAGAAGAAGGTGTTTCTGCTGCAGAAGTGATTTTGACGATTCTGCATGCGGGCGGTAAATTTGACGATAACAGCTATAAAGTTTCAGGCGGTCTACACGGTGTAGGTGTATCCGTGGTGAATGCGCTTTCAAGCAAGCTCGAATTAACCATTCATCGTGCGGGTCAAATCCACCAGCAAGAATATAAACACGGTGATTCCGTGTATCCATTAAAAGTGGTGGGTGAGACAGATCGTACCGGTACACGTGTACGTTTCTGGCCAAGTGCTGAAACCTTCAGTCAAACGATTTTTAATGTCGATATTTTGGCACGTCGTTTACGTGAATTATCGTTCCTGAATGCAGGTGTACGAATTGTGCTACGTGATGAACGTATCAATTTAGAGCACGTTTATGATTATGAAGGTGGTTTGTCTGAGTTTGTAAAATATATCAACCAAGGCAAAACCCATCTGAACGAGATCTTCCACTTCACTACTCAAGCGGATAACGGCATTGGTGTGGAAGTTGCATTGCAGTGGAACGATTCTTATCAGGAAAATGTTCGTTGCTTTACCAACAACATTCCACAAAAAGATGGTGGTACGCATTTAGCGGGTTTCCGAGCTGCATTAACCCGTGGCTTAAACAGCTACATGGAAAGCGAAAACCTACTCAAAAAAGAGAAAGTGGCGGTTTCTGGTGATGATGCCCGTGAAGGTTTAACTGCAATTGTTTCGGTGAAAGTGCCTGATCCAAAATTCTCTTCGCAAACCAAAGAAAAATTGGTGTCGAGCGAAGTGAAAACTGCGGTTGAGCAAGCCATGAATAAATCGTTCTCTGAATATCTTTTAGAGAACCCACAAGCTGCTAAATCGATTGCAGGCAAAATTATTGATGCAGCACGTGCGCGTGATGCAGCGCGTAAAGCACGTGAAATGACACGTCGTAAGAGTGCGCTTGATATTGCAGGCCTGCCAGGTAAATTGGCCGATTGTCAGGAAAAAGATCCTGCATTGTCTGAACTTTACTTAGTCGAAGGTGACTCTGCGGGCGGTTCAGCTAAACAGGGCCGTAACCGTAAGATGCAAGCGATTTTGCCGCTGAAAGGTAAAATCCTCAACGTGGAACGTGCACGTTTTGACAAGATGATTTCTTCACAAGAAGTGGGAACGTTGATTACTGCTTTAGGCTGTGGTATTGGCCGTGAGGAGTACAACCCAGATAAACTGCGTTATCACAAAATCATCATCATGACCGATGCTGACGTCGATGGTTCGCACATTCGTACGCTATTGTTGACCTTCTTCTTCCGTCAAATGCCAGAACTTGTGGAACGTGGATATATTTATATTGCACAGCCACCGTTGTATAAGCTGAAAAAAGGCAAGCAAGAACAGTACATCAAAGATAATGATGCGCTTGAGACGTACCTGATTTCAAATGCAATTGATGAGCTTGAATTACACATCAGTGCAGAAGCACCAGCCATTCGTGGTGAGGCTTTAGCGGGTGTGATTGCGGATTATCAAACCTCTCAAAAGAGCTTGCATCGTCTGACTGTACGTTATCCTGCAAGTGTGTTGGATGGTTTATTGGCAGTAGAAGGCTTTAAGTTAGATCAAGCAAATAACCAAGACTATGTACAGACTTGGGGTGAGCAACTACGTGCCAATATTGAGAAAACTCAACCTAGCCTACGTCCTGAATTAAGCTTAGAAACGTTTGAGCATGAAGATACTGAAGGCAATAAGTCAGCGACCTATTTCCCGCGTATTACCATCTATGTTCATAATTTACCGCACCAATACTTGTTAGATTCAGGTCTATTGGGTTCAGGTGAATATGCGCGTTTACTCAAAAATTCGAAGAGTTGGTTCACCTTATTGGAAGAAGGTGCTTACCTACAAAAAGGCGAGCGCAAAATTCCAGTGAGCAGCTTCCATCAGGTTTGGCAAAACATCTTACAAGACTCACGCCGTGGCATGATGATTCAGCGCTATAAAGGTTTGGGTGAGATGAATGCTGAACAGCTTTGGGAAACTACAATGGATCCTGAGAACCGTAACATGCTGCAAGTAACGGTACAGGATGCGATTGAAGCTGATCGTATGTTCTCTTGCTTGATGGGTGATGATGTGGAACCACGTCGTGCTTTCATTGAAGAAAATGCGTTAAATGCGGATATTGATGCCTAAATTCTGATTACAGAATCATTCAAAAAAGCACTCTTCGGAGTGCTTTTTTTTGTGCTATCTTAAATAAAATTGAATATTAAATCGCCAATTTGTGTTTTATTAAATTGACTTATTCTGATGCTAAGCTCAAATCAATTTGAACTTAGCAGCTAAAAATAAGAGGTCTATATATGATGGACAATCAACTTGAACACATTCGTGACATCTGGGTAAATGCATTTTTTACCGGAAATTATACTGTTTTAGCCGAATACGAAGATGAGCACTTTAAGGTGGTTTATGAGCAAGACGGGCGTGTCGAAAGTAATTATGTCCGCTATGAACGTATTGCACATGCAGTGAAAAATGGGGTTTGGAAACCACAAAAACCAGACGTAGAATTTGAAGATTATGAGTTTAATCGTGACCAAACTGAGTGCAAAATTTTAATTGGTTTAGCTGAAACACAGCAGCAAATACAGGAAATCTGGCATTTTGATCAAACCTGGAAAATACAAGAATTACGTTTTTTAAAGGCAAAAAAAGTCCATCCTTCTGCCTTATCTTAAACAATAAAAAGTTTAAATTGATGTAGTCAGTGGAGATAAAATGCATCCATCTTATAAATGTGGGTAAGTTTTGTGAATTTTCACATTTAATAGTGTTCAACATCAAAGTCATTTATAATTGTGGATAACATCATTTAAAAATATTTATCCACAAAAAGGTGGTTCGATATTTTGAATTTAAAAAATAAAAATGAATTTAAAACCAAGATTTGAATTTAAAAATGGCTTTTGTGGGTAACTGCGGCAATGAGTTTGATGTGAAGTATATTTTTTGAATTCATTTACAAAATTAGGGTAATAGCTATCGCTGAATTTTTAGATTCTTTCCGAATAGAAATGCCTAACGATGCAATAACCAGTTGGATATGAACATTCGATTTTTTAAATATTTTTTAGATTTATAGTGTGATTATTATTGTGAAGTATAAATAAAAAATCACCGTGGAACATTTAAATTTCACGGCGATTGATTTTTTGAGCTTAAGTTAGGTTTTCTTAATAATGCAAATCTAGGGTTTTGCTTTTTAAATTAAGCCTCAAAACTACTTTCCATTTCTTCTAATTCCATCATTAATTCAAGCATTTGCTCTTCGACAGATTCAAGTTTGGCTTTTAATTCTGTTTGCTCATTCATTAGTTTGAGTAAGTCATCTTTACGACTGGCTTCATATAAAGCACTGTCTGCTAATAATTCCTCGATTTCGTTTAAGCGTGGCTGAATTTTGCTGATTTGCGCTTCATTTTTTTCAATGTTTTTACGAATCGGGCGGGTCAATTCACGCTGACGTGCAGCTTCTTTACGCTGCGCTTCTTTATCGACTTTAGAAATCGTCTGTTTAGTTTCAACTTGAGATTTGATGGGAGTCGGGGCTTGTTGACTATTTTTCATCATGTCGATCCGTGCTTGACGCAGCCAATCGGCATAAGCCACGAGGTCACCATCAAATTCGCGACATTTCCCATGATGTACCAATAATAATTCGTCACAAACACTGGCAATCAATTGACGTTCATGCGAAACCAAAACCACAGCGCCTTCAAAGTCTTGTAATGCCATAGTTAGCGCATGACGCATATCAAGGTCTAAATGGTTGGTCGGTTCATCTAGAATTAAAACATTGGGGCGCTGCCAAACAATCAAAGCCAAAGCCAATCGTGCTCGTTCACCGCCTGAAAATCCTTCACTTGGCGTATCCATGCGTTCGCCACTAAAACCAAAGCTACCTAAGAATGAACGTAATGCCGCTTCACTGATTTTTTTGTCAGCGATTCGAGATAATTGCAACATTGGGCTGGCATTGCCATCTAGAGCATCCATTTGATGCTGTGCAAAATAGCCAATATTCAACAGTTCCGAGGCTTTGCGTGTCCCTTGTAATAAGGGAAGATCACCAACCAAGGATTTAATTAAGGTTGATTTACCAGCACCATTCATTCCCAGTAAACCAATACGACTGTTTGGGGTAATCTGTAAATTCACATTGGTGGCAATCAGTTTGTCACCATAGCCAATGTCGACATGTTCCATTTGTAACAGTGGTGAGCTCATTTTGGTTGGCTCACGGAAACTAAAGGTAAATGGCGTATCGACATGCGCGGCAGAAAGTTCCTGCATGCGTTCTAATTGTTTAATACGACTTTGAGCCTGCTTAGCTTTAGTGGCTTTGGCTTTAAAACGGTCAATAAATTTTTGGAGATGCGCACGAGTTTCGAGTTGTTTTTCATAGGCTTGTTGTTGTTGTGCCAAGCGCTCAGAACGGGTGCGTTCAAAGGTTGAATAGTTACCGGTGTAAAGCGTCAGCTCTTGATTTTCGATGTGTAAAATATGATCAGTCACCGCATCTAAGAAATCACGGTCATGTGAAATTAAGATCAGTGTGCCTTCGTAAGCTTTTAACCAATCTTCTAACCACAAAATCGCATCTAAGTCTAAGTGGTTGGTTGGCTCATCGAGTAATAACAGGTCAGAACGGCTCATCAGGGTACGCGCAAGGTTTAAACGCATACGCCAACCACCTGAAAAGCTTGAAACATTGAGCTGGGACTGATGTTCAAAGAATCCCAGGCCAGCCATCAGCTGTGAGGCTTTGGATGGAGCTGTATAGCCATGGATTTCATCAAATCGGCCATATAAGTGTGCCAATGCTTCATTGTCTAATTGTTCTGGATGTTCAAGTTTATGTTGTATATCCCAATATTCCTCATCGCCTGAAAGAACGAAATCAATCGCTTTCATATCGAGTGCTTTGATTTCTTGTGCCATATGAGCGACGGTCCATACTGCAGGACGAGTTAAGGATCCGCCATCAGATTCCATTCCACCTAAAAGCGCAGAAAAAAGAGTCGATTTACCCGCACCATTTACACCGGTTAAGCCGATTTTCCAGCCTGGATGCAATTGCATAGATGCTTTTTGAAATAAAACACGCCCACCGCGACGAATGGAAAGTTGGTCTAACTGAATCATGGAACTAACTAAACAAGAAGAATGTGGGGCTATTCTAATGGATGGCTTTGCAAAAGAAAAAACAAAGCATCGCAACCATCTGAAAAAATGTGACAGATTCCACGTATTTAGGTATATTGAAAGGGCTTTAGTATTAAAAAAATATTTCAAGTTATTGTTTTAAATGGATTAATAAAACATATTGGGAATATAAGAAATGAGAAAAGGAATTTTAATTTTATCGCTTCTTTCAGGTGTGATGTCTGCACAAAGCTATGCCAATCAGAAGGTTTGTGTGTTCGATTTACTTGGAAAAGCGGGGGAATCTTATAAGCTGATGGAAGAGTGGTCTCTGGCCAGTAAGGCATGGGGAGCACAAGTTCAACTGATTTCATATCAAGATGAATCCAAAGTCGATAAAGATTTTAAAGAAGGGAAATGTGACGCATTTTATATGACCTCGATGCGGGCACGTGCGTATAACAAATTTGCCGGTTCGATTGATGCCATTGGCGGTGTACCGAACAATACTATCGCACAAAAAGCCATTACCTATGTCTTAGATAAGCGGAACAGTAAGCGACTGATTACCAATTCAGGTAAAGATAGTTATGAAGTGGCAGGGATTGGGCAAATTGGTTCAGCCTATATTTTTGTCCGTGATCGCAATATCAATAATTTAGAAAAAGCTGAAGGTAAAAAATTTGCCATTTTGCATTATGACTATGCGCAAAAAGAGATGGTCGACCGTGTCGGCGCTGTGCCAGTCATGTCGGAAATTTCCAATTTTATTCGCAAGTTTAATCAGGCTGAAGTTGAAATTGTGGCTGCGCCGGCTTATGCCTTTAAGCCACTCGAAATTTCAAAAGGCTTAGGCACTACTGGGGCGATGGTGAATTTTCCTGTGGTGAATGTCACGGCAGACTTGATTATTCGTAATAATAAATTCCCAGAAGGTTTTGCAGAGCCTTCTCGGCAATGGTTCGTTAAGCAATTACCAAAAAGTTTTGCCATGGTAAAACGCATGGAAGCTGAAATTCCTGCCAAATATAAGATGAATCTCAGCAAAGATGATCAGTTGAAGTATCAGAAAATATTGCGTGAAGGACGGATGGATTTAACCAAACAAGGAATCTACGACTCCACCATGATGACGGTACTGAAAAAAGCACGTTGTACGATTGAGCGAACCAATTTTGAGTGTTCAGTGGCGGGTGAATAAGCTTTTTTCTGTATTTCTTTGTAAATTTTGATGCAATCGCTGTAAATGTAAAAAGCCATTTTTGCAAATATAAGATGATGATTATATTTATAATTTCACTTTGAATAAAAAGTGATATGCATCACAGAAAAACAGAATATGCCAAAATGACATAAATAAATGGAGTAAATGCTCTATTTTTTTTAAATTAACTTGCTTAATATCGGCGTTGTGTAAGGACACCTCTGAACCATAAAAAGATTTGAAAGGAAAATAGAATGAAAAAAACGCTCCTATCATTGGCTACATTTGCTGCAATTGGCTTTGCTGGTTCAGCTCAGGCAGCAAAAGTAGATATCTGTGTATTTGACTTACTGGGTAAGTCAGGTGAGTCATATCAAATGGCTCAGGAATGGGCGCTTGCAGCAAAAGGCTGGGGTGCTGAAATTAACTTAATTCCGCGTCAAGACGAAGCAGTAGCTGATAATGACTTTAAAGCAGGTAAATGTGACGGCGTATTTATGACGGCGATGCGTGCCCGTCAGTACAATAAATTTGCAGGCTCTATTGATGCGCTGGGTGGCGCACCGAGCAATGCGATTGCGCAACGTGCGATTACCTTTGCATTAGACCAACGTAATGCTGCAAAAATGGTCAGCAATCTAGGTGGTAAGAAATACGAAGTGGCGGGTATTGCCCCATTGGGTTCAGCATTCATCTTTGTCAAAGACAAGAAAATTGACTCAATTGAAAAAGCGGCAGGTAAAAAGTTTGCAGTATTAGGCTATGACGAAGCACAAAAAATCATGGTGCAACGTGTCGGCGCTCAAGCTGTGATTTCAGATGTATCTAACTTTGTGGCGAAGTTTAATAATGGTCAGGTCGATATGGTGGGTGCGCCTGCATATGCCTACAAACCATTAGAGATCTATAAAGGTTTAGGTACCAATGGTGCGATGTTTAACTTCCCAGTTCTACAAGTGACTGCGGACTTTATTATTCGTCCTGATCAGTTCCCAGCTGGCTTTGGTCAAAAATCTCGTGATTGGTTTGTGAAACACTTACCGAAGAGTATCGCGATGATTAACCGTCTAGAAGCGGGTATTCCTGCGAAATATAAACTTAACCTAAGTGCAGAAGATAAAACCAAATATCAAAAATTACTGCGTGAAGGTCGTATGGATATGACGAAACGTGGCATTTATGATGCAGGCATGATGTCTGTATTGAAAAAGGCACGTTGTTCTGTCGATAAAGCCAATTTTGAATGTTCACTTGGCGGCGAATAAGCTGATATTTAAAGAAAAAAGTCTGGATTTATCCAGGCTTTTTTTTGCAAATTTACAGGTCATTCTCGCCATTGAGTCAGCAAAATATTCAGGTAATCTAAATTCAAATTGAGGGCAGTGAGTCAATTGAATCGAACTCAGCATGACCCAAAATTCAAAAAATGGTTAAAAACAAAAACACTAAAAAACAAGGAAAGTCAGTATGAAACAATGGACAAAGGCATTGAGCGTTGCTGCTGCATTAATGGCGGTAAATGGCGTAGCTCAAGCAAAGCAAGTGGTGTGTGTATTTGATTTGGTGGGTAAAAATGGTGATGTTTTTACCCTGATGAGAGATTACCAATTGGCGGCAAAAAACTGGGGCGCAGACATTGAGCTCCGCGTCAGTCAAAATGAAGCGGTGATTGCGGAAGATTTTAAAGCCGGTAAATGTGATGGGATCAGTGTCACCGGTATGCGTGGTCGCCAATTCAATAATTTTACCGGTTCTTTAGATGCGATTGGTGCAATTCCAGATTTGAAACTTGCGGTTAAAGTGATGCAAGGGCTTGCGAGTCCAACGTTTGCAAAGAGCATGGTCAATAGTAAATATGAAGTGGTAGGTGTGATTCCTGTAGGTGATGCCTACCTGTTGGTGAATGACCGTAGTATCAATACTGTCGCTAAAGCAGCAGGTAAAAAAATTGCGGTGCTTGATTATGATGAAGCGCAGAAAATTATGGTGCAACAGGTGGGGGCTCAAGCGGTCAGTGCTGACGTGACCAATTTTGGCTCTAAATTTAACAATGGTCAGGTGGATATTATTGGTGCACCTGCAGCGGTGTTTAAACCCTTGGAGTTACATAAAGGTTTAGGTAGTAAAGGTGCAATTGTTAATTATCCAATTTTACAAGTGACGGGTAATATCATTATTCGCCCAGATAAATTCCCAGCGGGATATGGGCAAAAATCACGTGATTGGGTCAAAACACAATTACCTCGTGCATTCACGATATTAGGCAAAATGAAGTCAGAAATCCCAGCTAAATATTGGATGGATGTTCCAACTGCAGACAAAGCTGGTTATCAAAAAATGATGCGTGAAGCGCGTATCGATTTGACTAAACGTGGTATCTACGATAAGCGAATGATGAAATTATTATGGCAATTCCGCTGTAAACAAGACCCTAAAAACTTCGAATGCGCATTACAGGAAGAAAACTATAAATAAGTTTTAAATGAATCTTGAGAAAAATACTCTGATTTAACTTTAAACTGTGAAGACTGACCATATATTGAGTATGTTATACTTGAAATATGGTCTTTTCTTTTTAAAGACACCCCAATGACTCAGAGGAATCCATCATGAATGCTCAAGCACTTGTGCTGACTGACAATGCTGCCAATAAAGTACGCCAATTGCGTGAGAGTGAAGGTAATCAAGACCTTATGTTACGTGTATATGTGACTGGTGGTGGTTGTTCAGGTTTCTCATATGGATTTAATTTTGCTGAAAGCCAAAACGAAGATGATGCTGAATTTATCAATGGTGATGTGAAGATGTTGGTTGATTCACTGAGCTATCAATATTTAGTTGGTTCAACAGTCGACTATATTGAAGGTCTTGAAGGTTCTCGATTTGTGGTTCAAAACCCGAATGCGACAACCACGTGTGGATGTGGATCTTCATTCTCGATCTAATCGCGATGATGAATTGAGCCATAAAAAAGCCCTCATTTAGAGGGCTTTTTTAATGTTTAAAATCGATATTAGGCTTCAAATTTTAGTGCTTCTAATAGATCTAAAATTACGGTAGTCACGTCTTGAGTCAATTGATAATTATTAAAAATTTCATATGCCGTAATGGTGACATCGGTATCACTCGGAAGCAGGCGTTGTTCTTCTTCGATGAGGTCACGGATCGGCAATAGGGTTTGTTTGACTTGTAAATGCAAGACATCTTTAAACTCAAGATTTTCGTCTTCGAGCTCAATTAATTGCTCATTAAAAAAGGGTAAAAGTACCGCATGGAGATAAGGTTGAATGTCTGTAATATCAAAAATCTCAATATCACGGGTTTGTTCAATCGTGCTGATGTGGTCATTCACTTCAATTAAGATATGGTAGTAACTCACATTGCTCTCCACGGAAGATGTCATTGATATAAGGGGATTATTGCATATCAACAATAACATGAAATGCTGATATTTGTTGGTGAATCCTGAAATATCCTTATAAATTGTATGGTTTTTTATGCTCAGGGCACACTAGTGATAATACAGTAAGCTTTGGTCTGCTGGCATCAGTTTAAAGTTTTCTAATTGTTGCGCGCCCAAGATTGGGTACATTAATGCAGCAGGGTCATTATGGTGAGATAAGCCGAGAGCATGTCCGAGTTCGTGGGCAAGGGTGAGGCGTAAATCATCTTCGGCATCAAATTGATAAATCTGAATCTGATCTCCCATAAAGACACCTTTATGAAACTCTCGTGCAGGAAAGCGCTGACTGGCTTGTATCACGCCTGCATTATATTGATCGATTTGCTGGTTATAGCTTAAGACTTGTTGGTTAAATTGATCATTTTGCTGATTAAATCGATCTATTTCTTGGTCTAATAGCATTGCTTGTGCTTTGACTTGCGCAAGTTCTCTTTCAACGCGTTGCATATTGGGGCCTTGTGCATGCTCGATTCGGCTCCAACCCATACGTTCTTGCGACAGTTGTACTATTTCAGCACGGATCATGGCTTGTTTTGATCGGAGCTGTTGCTCATTCATCTCCAGACCTTTTCTCGAATTTGCTAAGTTCTCGGCATATAAATCATTACGGGCTTTATCTGCGGCTAAGGTCTTTTGGACTTGCTTATAGGCATTGTATTGTTCTTGGCGGTCATCATAAATTAGATGGATCGCCAGTTGTGCATCTGGGTCATAGATAAATAACGGTTTGAGCGTCCCTTTATGCCATATCTCTGCAGCCTCTTGGCTAAGTTGGATCACCTGTTGCTGGGTTAAACCAAAGCGTGGGTCGACGTCTGCAACTCGAAAGCGTAATCGTGTGTCAAAAGGATGGGAAATTCGATCCCACGCAGAATTAAAGCGAAGCTGTGGATGGGATTTAACTTGAAACTGCAAATAAGCTAAATACAGTATCCCCACTGTTATGAGTGCTGAGACAAAGCGCATAGTAAATGAACACAATAATAGGGGTTTAATTTAGCTTGAATTTTGTCCACGTCATAGTCAAATATATACCATCTTGAAATTTTAGCGTTGTCTTAACAATAGCATTACGCTTTTTTTCCAGTTAATTTGGCTGGTAAATTGGATTTATAAATAAGAATGAATCCTATAGAGATAAATATGAAAAAAACCAATTCAATGAGATATTTGAAATTAAATCCATATTCTTTAACGTGTTCCAAACTATAGATCGATATTTCGAGTTTAAAACATTGAGCTAATGTATAAAAAATAATGCCGATAAATAGTGAGATAAATCCTAAGCTCCACGTGTAGCGCTGCTGAATATTAAACATATATAAAATTAGGCAACTTATGAGGAGTCCAAGTGTGAAGGCCGCATCAAGCCCCAAAAATTGTAGATAATTGAGAGGGGATAATAGTATGTTTGAAGGCAGAATGATTAATAGATTACCCATCGGATAATGAAACATCACGGACATTCCCGCAGCTAAGAGCAAAAGCTTGATAAAATTTTTCATGTAAATTATGTTTTATTTTAAAGATAATGAAAAATAACATAAAAAACCGCGCTTTCGCGCGGTCTTTTTGAGCTTTGGAAAACTCGGTTAAAGCGACAAATTATTTTTTGTCATCTTTAACTTCAGTGAACTCAGCATCTACAACGCCGTCATCTGCTTTTTGAGCTTGACCTTCAGCGCCTTGGAAAGCGTTAGGATCAAAACCTTCAGCACCGCCTTGACCTTGTGCAGCTTCATACGCACGTTGAGTGATCGGCATAATGATGTTTTGAAGTGCTTCAGTTTTCGCTTTGATTTCTTCTACGTCATTTTCTTTCGTAGCCGCTTCAAGCTCAGCTGATGCAGTTTCAATTGCAGTTTTTTCATCTGCAGTTACTTGTTCGCCAAGATCTTTTACTGCTTTTTGAGCAGAAGAAACAAGTGCATCAGCTTCGTTACGTGCTTTCGCTAATTCTTCAAATTTACGGTCTTCTTCAGCATTCGCTTCAGCATCTTTGATCATCGCTTCAATTTCAGCATCGCTCAAACCTGAGTTTGCTTTAATTTGAATTGATTGCTCTTTACCAGTGCTCTTGTCTTTCGCAGATACTTTCAAGATACCATCAGCGTTGATGTCGAAAGATACTTCAATTTGTGGCACACCACGTGGAGCAGGTGGGATATCGCCTAATTGGAAGTTACCTAACAATTTGTTTTGCTGCGCCATTTTACGTTCACCTTGGAACACAGAAATATCTACAGCAGGTTGGTTGTCAGCAGCAGTTGAGAATACTTGAGATTTCTTCGCAGGAATCGTGGTGTTTTTCTCGATAATTGCTGTTAACACGCCACCCATGGTTTCAATACCAAGAGTCAATGGAGTTACGTCAAGAAGAAGTACGTCAGTTTTGTCACCTGAAAGTACCGCACCTTGAATCGCAGCACCCATTGCTACAGCTTCGTCAGGGTTCACGTCTTTACGTGGTTCACGACCGAAGAAGTCTTGTACTTTTTGTTGTACAAGTGGCATACGAGACTGACCGCCCACCAAGATTACGTCAGAGATGTCAGAAGTCGAAAGACCAGCATCTTTAAGCGCAATACGGCAAGGTTCGATTGTGCGTTCAACTAAGTCAGCAACTAAACCTTCAAGTTTTGCACGAGTCACGTTGATCACTAAGTGTTTAGGACCAGTCGCATCTGCAGTGATGTATGGAAGGTTGATTTCAGTTGCGTTAGAAGAAGAAAGCTCGATTTTCGCTTTTTCAGCAGCTTCTTTTAAACGTTGAAGCGCAAGAGGATCTTGTTTCAAGTTTACGCTTTGTTCTTTCTTGAATTCTTCAACAAGGAATTCAATTAACGCGTTATCGAAGTCTTCACCACCAAGGAATGTATCACCGTTTGTAGATAACACTTCGATTTGTTGGTCGCCATCAAGGTCAGCGATTTCAATGATTGATACGTCGAAAGTACCACCACCCAAGTCGTAAACCGCAACTTTACGGTCGCCTTCTTTTTTGTCCATACCGAACGCAAGTGCAGCAGCCGTTGGTTCGTTGATGATACGTTTAACATCTAAACCAGCAATTTTACCTGCATCTTTAGTCGCTTGACGTTGAGCATCGTTAAAGTACGCAGGAACAGTAATTACCGCTTCAGTTACTGTTTCACCAAGGTAGTCTTCAGCTGTTTTTTTCATCTTTTTCAAGATTTCAGCAGAGATTTGTTGTGGTGCAAGTTTCTTGTCGTTTACATCAACCCAAGCATCGCCATTGTCAGCTTTGATGATTTTGTAAGGTACAAGGCCGATATCTTTTTGCACAGCTTGGTCTTGGTACTTACGACCGATCAAACGTTTGATTGCAAATAATGTGTTTTTAGGGTTAGTCACTGCTTGACGCTTAGCAGATTGACCGACAAGGATCTCGCCGTCTTTATACGCAATAATAGATGGGGTTGTACGAGCGCCTTCAGCGTTGTCGATTACTTTTACTTTGTCGCCTTCAAGTACTGCTACGCAAGAGTTTGTAGTACCTAAGTCAATACCAATGATTTTCGCCATTTGGATGTTTCCTCTAAAATTCTTTTATTCCCAAACTCTTCCCTTTCTCAAAGGGAAATAAAAAGGGATTTACTTGTTATCCGATATGAGAGCCAATCAAAAATTTTCAAGTAATATTGGTTAAAATTTTTAATTCGTCTCAGAAAATTTGTCTTTATGCACCAACCATAACCATAGCAGGGCGTAATAGACGACCGTTTAAGCTATAGCCTTTTTGCAATACTGTCCCAATTTCATTCGATTTGGCATTTGGATCGATGCCCACAGCCTGATGAAGATCTGCATTGAAACCATTTGCAGTATCCACAGCAACCACACCAAATTTTTCTAAAGTGCTGAGCAATGATTTCAGTGTAAGTTCTACACCTTCAGATAAACCTGATTTTTCATCACCTGCCGCAGCAATCGCGCGTTCAAGGTTATCAACTGACTCAAGCAATTGTTTTGCAAATTTTTCCAGCACAGTATCTTTATGCTTTTCAGATTCGCGTTGAATGCGCTCTACACTTTTTTGCGCTTCATATACGGCATTTGCAGTACGTGCTTTTTCAAGTTTTAAGCTTTCTTCTAAATTGGTGATTTGTGCTTGTAAATCTTCAACTGAAACTTCAGCTTGCTCGTTTTCAGCTTGAGTTTGCTGTTCTGCTTGCTCTTGTTGAAGATCTTGAGCGTCTTGGTTTTGCTCAGTCGCCATTGATTTACTCCGTTTAAATGGGTTCTTAAACATGTTCAGTCCTTATAGCTGTGCGTTCAAACGACATCGATGCGTAACTGCCATGCGTTTTGAATTCATGATTAATAGAAGAAATCGGGGCAGGGGATAAAAATTCAAGCGAAGTCAGCGATTAAATGCAGTTTTTTATTCAAAAAAAATGGTTTTTCAGCCAAATATCGACTGCAAAATTAAATTCTATGAAAATATAAATTATTGATTTGAATGTATAATTATATTTTGATCGGATTTATAGATTTTCATCATAAATTTTAACGGTTTCTCTTTGTGCCTGAAAATTTGCATAATTTATCTATCGGAAGTGACCATATCCACTGGAGAGAGGGATATGGTGACTACCTCTAGATTTTAGAAACACTTTTCCATGCTGATTTCCCAAGAATCAGCATTTTTTTTTGCCTCAAAAAATAGTGGTTAATATTTATACATAAAAACTCTTAGTATCAGTTTTATTAAATATTTCACAAAAAATGATCAGCACAGTATTCTCTGTTTCAGATTCTATCGCTGTAGTTTCTTAATTTATTTCAAATGTGTTTTTCATGGCCTGCTTCTCTCATAAGCAGGCTTTTTTTTGCATGAAATTTATAAAAACAGCCACTTAAGTAACTGAGTTGCAAGTTTTGTTGAACTTTGTTGTATTCAAAAGCTGTGATCACGCTTTATTCAAAATCATTTATATTTATTTTTTTAATAAAAAACAAAGCACTTGAGTTAAATAAATAATGTAAAGCCTCAATATAAAAGAAAACCGCCTAATTAATAAAACATTTCATAAGCTGTACCGTGTCTCGTACAAAGTACAACTCAGAAGGTGGGAACTTCACAGAATTATTTTCCATTATGACTCGGGCAAAGTTGAGCTTTGCTTTTAATGATTCAATGAAGGAAATAATGAAGATGAAAAAAATTGGTTTATTCGCTGTCGCAGTTTTAGGTTTTGGTTTAGCTGCGGTGGGTTGTACTTCTCAAGAAACTGTAGAATCTCCGGAAACCGCACAAGTAACGTCTGCAACTGAAGCATCTGTAACAACAGAGCAATCGGGTGCTGTGGTTCAAGCAGATCCATCAGCTCAAGGTGCTGAAGTTCAATCTGCGCCTGCACCGCAACCTACAGTTCAGCAATAAGATTGTTTAATGCTCTCTGACCTGTAACAACAGGCAGTCAAGAATAGACAGAAGATAGGATGCCTCTTCTGTCTATTTTTTTTCTATTGCTTTTTTTTACCTTTTCTATTTTTAGTGAACGAAAAAAAAGCCCATCATGTAGGTGAGCTTTTTACTTTTAACCGATCTGCAAAAACAACAATTAACGGCGATTTTCCCACGCGCGACGACGTTCTTCAGCCGCTTTACGTTGTTGATCTGATGCCTTTCTTAAATCTTGAAAATTTTTTTTGCGCTCTTGCTCAATTTGTTTTCTACGATCTTGACTGACTTTACGGCGCTGTTCTTCTAAGCGCTGACGCTCTTTGCTGACTTTTTGACGATCTTGTTCAGCACGTTTACGACGTTCAGCTTCAGAGTATTTACGCTGTTGTTCTAGACGTTGACGTTCGAGTTCGTTTTTACGACGATCCCACTCTTGTTGATTTTTACGATTTTGTTCCCAGTTACGCTGGTCAAGTTGCTGCTTTCTACGTTCGAGCTCTAAACGATTACGTTGTTGTTGCTGACGTTCCCATGTACGGCGGTCTTGTTCATAACGACTGTCGTAACGGCGATCATAACGATTATCATAGCGTCGATCATTATGATCATAACGGCGGTCATAACGTTGATCATAACGTCCATCGTAGTAACCATCTTCAGGGAATGCTACGCAGCCTACAGCCAAAAAAGCAGTCGCAAAAGACAGAAGGATGATCTTTTTAGCCATGGTGAGTATCCTTTATCGAGAATGGGTTAGCATAATCAACCCATAAAACTTGGGTAAATTGTCAATGACAACTCTATAAAAGAAGATTAGCTTAACTAGGTCTGTACTATGTATGTCGATGTTGAGACTTATATGTGAATATGGTCACATTTGACCTAGATCATGTAGAAAGTATGAAGAGCATAATTCGAAGGATAGAGCATGTTTGCATTGAATGAATCACTTAAAAATATGAAAGATAAAGGCCAAGGTACGGCTGCTCGGTTACTTGATCGTCTTCCTAACTTTGCCAAAGAAAGCCTCGCAAAACGTCTCGATTATCCGTTTATTTTTCCAGAATTAGATCCGCTGGTGAAATGCATGATGGCGGCTCAACTCAAGCAAGGTAAGTCAGGCTTTGTGACTGAAGACTATGTGAAGTCTCGTAAATTATTTGATTTACAGATGGAGTCGATCAAGACCAAGCCGACCTTTGTGAAACAAGTGCAAGATATACGTCTACCTTTACAAAGTGCTACGCTGTTTGCGCGTCATTATCATCCTGCTCCAAATAAAAAATTACCGATGATCGTGTTCTATCACGGTGGTGGTTTTGTGGTGGGTGGTCTAGACACGCATGATGAAGTTTGTCGTTTATTGGCCGTGCATGCCAAAGCACAAGTTTTAAGTATTGATTATCCACTCACGCCAGAGGCCAGCCCAGCTCAATTAATGCAAAGTTGTGAAGATGCCTTGGCTTGGACTTATCAAAATAGTCGTCAGTTTAAAATTCTAAAAAATCGAATTGCGGTGGCAGGGGATAGTGCAGGCGGCAATATTGCTACCGCAGTTGCGCAGCGCAGTGCTCAGAAAGTTTTTGCCCCGCAAGCTCAGCTATTAATTTACCCAGTAGTGGATTTCAAGAGTCGCCACCCATCTTTCTATGCTTATAAAGATGGTCTAGTTTTGACTGAAAAAGATATTGATGTCGTAACTGCTTTATATGCGGAACAGCATGCAGTGGCCTTGGATGATCCATTAATTTCACCGACCTATGGAAAATTGGCAGGTATCGCACCTGCGTATATCGTGACGGCAGGGCATGATGTTTTACATGACGAAGGTGAAATTTATTCGCATAAACTCCGTCAGCAAGGGGTGAAAGTGTTTTATCAAGAATATACCGATCAAACCCATGGCTTTATTAACTTAACCCCGGTTTCGCACCGAGCTAAAAAATACGTGATTGAGATCAGTACGAAGTTCCGTAAATTTTGGGATAAACGTAGCTAATCATTCCTTTATATAAAGTAAACCCAGTGTTTCACGTGAAACACTGGGTTTTTATTTATTGGGTTATTTATCTTGGATTTTTGCAGCAGGAAAAACGAGGCTAAATTCTGGGACATAAAAGCTTTGCAATAATCGTGCTTCAGAAAAATTTGGAAAAATGTCCTGTGTGTTTTGCCATTCTACCTGTTTCAGTTTAGATAGCCGTCCGCGAAACTTCGGTGAAAATTGATAGCGCTTACCTTCCCACGCTTGTCTGATTTGCAACATCGCTGCAGGGATATGATGACTATTAATATAGAAAGAACGCTGTGAACGTGATTTTTTTAAACGGATCTGCATTTTGTGTTGTTCAACTTCTATAGTACAGACCACTTCATTGTCATGTTGTTGCCATTCAAACTTTGCCAACTCTTTAGGAATGCCCCAGAGTTTTTGACCATGAATGACAGAGATATCTGTCGAAACATAAATCTTAGGTATCGAACTTAACCTTTTCTTACTCCATAAAGGGTGATCTAAAATCAGCAATTCGTCATAAGGACCCACAGGCGAATCATGGTATCGGACCAATAACACCTGAACCACACGACCCAAAGCTGATGTCGCTAAACGGAACATTTGCGCTTGTTGGATAAAACTTGGAGAGATCCAATAATTCAAAATAAAAGCATCGCCACGCAGTTGCCAAGGCGGTAAATGTGTCAATGCAGTGTCCGACGGTATTATTTGCGTCATCATTGTTCTCGTTTTAATAATGGCAGAATAATTACTTTTTAATCATCAAAGACTAATATACAGTCAATAACAAGTACGAGATCAATCAGAAGAGTTAGCAAATGTTAAAACAGATTTTATTTACTGTAGCACTTGGATGTGTGAGCTTAAGCAGTTTTGCTGCCAATACTATTGTCGAAATGAAAACCTCTCAAGGCAATATTGAAATTGAACTATTCAATGACAAAGCTCCTATCTCAGCTAAAAACTTTGAAAGCTATGCAAAAGAAAAATTTTATAACGGTACGATCTTTCATCGCGTGATACCTGGATTTATGGTTCAGGGTGGGGGTATGGATGTCAAAATGCAGGAGAAGCCAACAAAAGCAGCGATTAAGAATGAATCTAGTAATGGCTTGAGCAATAAGCGCGGCACATTGGCAATGGCACGGATGAATCATCCCGATTCAGCAAGTAGTCAGTTCTTTATTAATGTTGCAGACAATGACTTCCTCAATAAAAGTGCAATGAATGCGGGATATGCTGTTTTTGGTAAGGTCACTAAAGGTATGGATATCGTCGATAAAATCGTAAAAGTTCCAACTGCGAACTATGGAATGCATCAGAATGTCCCTGTAAACCCAGTAGTTATACAGAGTGTGGTGATTAAAGCAGCACCTGTAAAAAACTAAGCGCACAAAATAGGAAAAATATTTTACATGATATTTGTAATAAATATCATGTATTTATGTGAGTAAAGTGTGTTTTTTGAACCATAATGGTGCATAAAAATAAAACACTCGTGTTCTTTGTGAGTGAAAAGCACTTGCACGTGTAAGAAATTGCCCTATAATGAGCACCATACCGACGAGATAGACGGAAACGAACGAAACGCGAAGCGTTGAGTTGTTAAGTTTATCGAAGTTCAGCTTCTAGCATTGACGAGATGTTAGAAAGATCATTAAGAGATTATGAAGAACAACTTGTGTGGATTTTTACTGATTGATCGATCGAAATTATTTTCATTGATTAATGGTAGAAATTACTCGAAGTTTATTTGAGCAAATTTTTGTCAGTAATTGATGAGCCAAGATTGGTACACTATATGTACTATTGATTTTAAACTGAAGAGTTTGATCATGGCTCAGATTGAACGCTGGCGGCAGGCTTAACACATGCAAGTCGAGCGGGAATAGGTAGCTTGCTACCGATTTCTAGCGGCGGACGGGTGAGTAATGCTTAGGAATCTGCCTATTAGTGGGGGACAACATTTCGAAAGGGATGCTAATACCGCATACGTCCTACGGGAGAAAGCAG
This sequence comes from Acinetobacter sp. LipI_15, assembly GCF_058242865.1. NCBI lineage: Bacteria > Pseudomonadati > Pseudomonadota > Gammaproteobacteria > Moraxellales > Moraxellaceae > Acinetobacter > Acinetobacter sp. LipI_15. The sequence continues at coordinate 23,405 of NZ_JBZAYN010000001.1, forward strand.
GGGATCTTCGGACCTTGCGCTAATAGATGAGCCTAAGTCGGATTAGCTAGTTGGTGGGGTAAAGGCCTACCAAGGCGACGATCTGTAGCGGGTCTGAGAGGATGATCCGCCACACTGGGACTGAGACACGGCCCAGACTCCTACGGGAGGCAGCAGTGGGGAATATTGGACAATGGGGGGAACCCTGATCCAGCCATGCCGCGTGTGTGAAGAAGGCCTTTTGGTTGTAAAGCACTTTAAGCGAGGAGGAGGCTACTTTGGTTAATACCTAGAGATAGTGGACGTTACTCGCAGAATAAGCACCGGCTAACTCTGTGCCAGCAGCCGCGGTAATACAGAGGGTGCGAGCGTTAATCGGATTTACTGGGCGTAAAGCGTGCGTAGGCGGCTTTTTAAGTCGGATGTGAAATCCCCGAGCTTAACTTGGGAATTGCATTCGATACTGGGAAGCTAGAGTATGGGAGAGGATGGTAGAATTCCAGGTGTAGCGGTGAAATGCGTAGAGATCTGGAGGAATACCGATGGCGAAGGCAGCCATCTGGCCTAATACTGACGCTGAGGCACGAAAGCATGGGGAGCAAACAGGATTAGATACCCTGGTAGTCCATGCCGTAAACGATGTCTACTAGCCGTTGGGGCCTTTGAGGCTTTAGTGGCGCAGCTAACGCGATAAGTAGACCGCCTGGGGAGTACGGTCGCAAGACTAAAACTCAAATGAATTGACGGGGGCCCGCACAAGCGGTGGAGCATGTGGTTTAATTCGATGCAACGCGAAGAACCTTACCTGGTCTTGACATAGTAAGAACTTTCCAGAGATGGATTGGTGCCTTCGGGAACTTACATACAGGTGCTGCATGGCTGTCGTCAGCTCGTGTCGTGAGATGTTGGGTTAAGTCCCGCAACGAGCGCAACCCTTTTCCTTATTTGCCATCGGGTTAAGCCGGGAACTTTAAGGATACTGCCAGTGACAAACTGGAGGAAGGCGGGGACGACGTCAAGTCATCATGGCCCTTACGACCAGGGCTACACACGTGCTACAATGGTCGGTACAAAGGGTTGCTACTCCGCGAGGAGATGCTAATCTCAAAAAGCCGATCGTAGTCCGGATTGGAGTCTGCAACTCGACTCCATGAAGTCGGAATCGCTAGTAATCGCGGATCAGAATGCCGCGGTGAATACGTTCCCGGGCCTTGTACACACCGCCCGTCACACCATGGGAGTTTGTTGCACCAGAAGTAGGTAGTCTAACCGTAAGGAGGACGCTTACCACGGTGTGGCCGATGACTGGGGTGAAGTCGTAACAAGGTAGCCGTAGGGGAACCTGCGGCTGGATCACCTCCTTAACGAAAGATTGACGATTGGTAAGAATCCACAACAAGTTGTTCTTCATGACGATGTATCTGAGGGTCTGTAGCTCAGTTGGTTAGAGCACACGCTTGATAAGCGTGGGGTCACAAGTTCAAGTCTTGTCAGACCCACCACTACTGACGAAGTATTTGAATAAAATACGGAAGCAAACAGAGAATCAGAAACATTGACTTATTGATAAGCTGGGGACTTAGCTTAGTTGGTAGAGCGCCTGCTTTGCACGCAGGAGGTCAGGAGTTCGACTCTCCTAGTCTCCACCAAATTTCAAGATTATAAAAGCAACGCTTTTACTTGAAATTTAAGCAAGAAGCTACGCTTCGCGCAGTATGTGATCATGCAGTGTTGAAGTTGTTTAGTCCTTAAGCGATCAAGTGTTTAGGTTATAGAGCTTAGCAACAAAGTGGCGTATGATTCGCTTCATTGTTATTAAGCTCTGTGATTTATCACAGTTTCCTGACCTGACGAAGGCTGGAAAAATCATTAACAGAATATATTTGAGTTGAAATAATTTGTTCATACTCGTTTGATTTAACCTAACAAGCAATTGTGAAAGTTGAATGAAATGAGTTACTAGCGAAATTAACTGAATCAAGCGTTTTGGTATATGAATCTAATTGAAGCTGTACAGTGATTAAGTTCACGAGACTCTAACTGTGGCAATTAAGTTTGCGACGCGAAATACAACTTGTATGTATTAGCGACTGTTTGGGGTTGTATAGTCAAGTAATTAAGTGCATGTGGTGGATGCCTTGGCAGTCAGAGGCGATGAAAGACGTAATAGCCTGCGATAAGCTCCGGGGAGGCGGCAAATATCCTGTGATCCGGAGATTTCTGAATGGGGAAACCCACCCGCTATAAGGCGGGTATCATAAACTGAATACATAGGTTTATGAGGCGAACGAGGGGAAGTGAAACATCTCAGTACCCTTAGGAAAAGAAATCAATTGAGATTCCCTCAGTAGCGGCGAGCGAACGGGGAAAAGCCCATTAAGTTATCTAAGCTTTAGTGGAACGCTCTGGGAAGTGCGACCATAGTAGGTGATAGTCCTGTACGCGAAAGGGCTTAGATAATGATGTCGAGTAGGGCGAGGCACGTGAAACCTTGTCTGAATATGGGGGGACCATCCTCCAAGGCTAAATACTCCTGACTGACCGATAGTGAACCAGTACCGTGAGGGAAAGGCGAAAAGAACCCCTGTGAGGGGAGTGAAATAGATCCTGAAACCGCATGCATACAAGCAGTGGGAGCCAACTTGTTTGGTGACTGCGTACCTTTTGTATAATGGGTCAGCGACTTACATTCAGTAGCAAGGTTAACCGATTAGGGGAGCCGTAGAGAAATCGAGTCTTAATAGGGCGTTTAGTTGCTGGGTGTAGACCCGAAACCGGGTGATCTATCCATGAGCAGGTTGAAGGTTGGGTAACACTAACTGGAGGACCGAACCCACTGTCGTTGAAAAGCCAGGGGATGACTTGTGGATAGGGGTGAAAGGCTAATCAAACTCGGTGATAGCTGGTTCTCCCCGAAAGCTATTTAGGTAGCGCCTCGGACGAATACCATTGGGGGTAGAGCACTGTTTCGGCTAGGGGGTCATCCCGACTTACCAAACCGATGCAAACTCCGAATACCAATGAGTACTATCCGGGAGACAGACTGCGGGTGCTAACGTCCGTAGTCAAGAGGAAAACAATCCAGACCGCCAGCTAAGGCCCCAAAATTATAGTTAAGTGGGAAACGATGTGGGAAGGCATAGACAGCTAGGAGGTTGGCTTAGAAGCAGCCACCCTTTAAAGAAAGCGTAATAGCTCACTAGTCGAGTCGGCCTGCGCGGAAGATGTAACGGGGCTAAAACTATATGCCGAAGCTGCGGATTTACACATTAGTGTAAGTGGTAGGGGAGCGTTCTGTAAGCCGATGAAGGTGGATTGAGAAGTCTGCTGGAGGTATCAGAAGTGCGAATGCTGACGTGAGTAACGACAAAACGGGTGAAAAACCCGTTCGCTGAAAGACCAAGGGTTCCAGTCCAACGTTAATCGGGGCTGGGTGAGTCGACCCCTAAGGCGAGGCCGAGAGGCGTAGTCGATGGGAAATTGGTTAATATTCCAATACTTCAGTGTAATGCGATGAGAGGACGGAGAAGGTTAAGTCAGCCTGGCGTTGGTTGTCCAGGTGAAAGGAAGTAGGCATGTATCTTAGGCAAATCCGGGGTACTCTATGCTGAGATCTGACAGCAAGCTGTACTTGTACAGTGAAGTGGCTGATACCATACTTCCAGGAAAAGTCTCTAAGCTTCAGTTACACTGGAATCGTACCCGAAACCGACACAGGTGGTCAGGTCGAGTAGACCAAAGCGCTTGAGAGAACTCTGCTGAAGGAACTAGGCAAAATGGTACCGTAACTTCGGGAGAAGGTACGCTGCTTTTGGTGATGGAACTTGCTTCCTGAGCTGAGAGCAGCCACAGAAACCAGGCCCCTGCAACTGTTTATTAAAAACATAGCACTCTGCAAACACGAAAGTGGACGTATAGGGTGTGATGCCTGCCCGGTGCTGGAAGGTTAATTGATGGGGTTAGCGTAAGCGAAGCTCTTGATCGAAGCCCCAGTAAACGGCGGCCGTAACTATAACGGTCCTAAGGTAGCGAAATTCCTTGTCGGGTAAGTTCCGACCTGCACGAATGGCATAATGATGGGGGCGCTGTCTCCAGCAGAGGCTCAGTGAAATCGAAATCGCCGTGAAGATGCGGTGTACCCGCGGCTAGACGGAAAGACCCCGTGAACCTTTACTGCAGCTTGACATTGAACTTTGATCTTACTTGTGTAGGATAGGTGGGAGGCTTTGAAACCGAGACGCTAGTTTCGGTGGAGCCAATCTTGAAATACCACCCTGGTAATATTGAGGTTCTAACTCTGCTCCATGATCTGGAGCGAGGACCATGTCTGGTGGGTAGTTTGACTGGGGCGGTCTCCTCCTAAAGAGTAACGGAGGAGTACGAAGGTGCGCTCAGCGTGGTCGGAAATCACGCGTAGAGTATAAAGGCAAAAGCGCGCTTAACTGCGAGACCCACAAGTCGAGCAGGTACGAAAGTAGGTCTTAGTGATCCGGTGGTTCTGTATGGAAGGGCCATCGCTCAACGGATAAAAGGTACTCTGGGGATAACAGGCTGATACCGCCCAAGAGTTCATATCGACGGCGGTGTTTGGCACCTCGATGTCGGCTCATCTCATCCTGGGGCTGAAGCAGGTCCCAAGGGTATGGCTGTTCGCCATTTAAAGAGGTACGCGAGCTGGGTTTAGAACGTCGTGAGACAGTTCGGTCCCTATCTACCGTGGGCGCTGGAAATTTGAGAGGATCTGCTCCTAGTACGAGAGGACCAGAGTGGACGAACCTCTGGTGTACCGGTTGTGACGCCAGTCGCATCGCCGGGTAGCTATGTTCGGAAGGGATAACCGCTGAAAGCATCTAAGCGGGAAGCCTACCTCAAGATAAGATTTCCCTTGGACTTTATGTCCACTAAAGAGCCGTTGAAGACTACGACGTTGATAGGTTGGATGTGGAAGTGCGGTGACGCATGAAGCTGACCAATACTAATTGCTCGTGAGGCTTGACTATACAACACCCAAACAGTTGTTGTATAAAAGCTCAATTGATTCGATATTAAGCAAAATAACTTGATTTAGTTAACGCTTAAGAACAAAATACTGCAACTCAGATATGATCTGTTAATAACTCATTTGGTAGAAAACTTAGCACGAAGAGCACTGCTCTGAGATTAGACTAAGCAAGTATCCATAACAGTTGTGCTGGCGACAATAGCAAGAGTGAACCACCTGATCCCTTCCCGAACTCAGAAGTGAAACCTCTTAGCGCTGATGGTAGTGTGGGGTTACCCATGTGAGAGTAAGTCATCGCCAGCTCATTATTCGAAACACCCCCTGACTAGTGCAGGGGGTGTTTTTTTATGCTGGGAAGGAAAAGCGGGAAGAAGAAAAGCAGAAGCACAAAACAGGGAGATGATAAAAATATTGATAGATTGTGGCTTGAATTATCTAAACATGGATGATTATTAGACAATAAACGCATTTAAAAATCATTAATTGAGGGAATTCTCAGCTTAAAATGCCGTAAAACCTGAATGTAAGTAAGCTAAAACAACCGTTTAAATGCATAATTATCGACTTAAGTAATTCTTGATGACTTATTTAGAAATCTACGACTTAGATCGTAGAGCCACGATTTTTTTCTATAAAATTTGAGTTTTATTCTGACAATTTTCATATCAAATAATCTATCGTCTGATTGTGATTTAGCTTCTAATAACGCATTGATAATTAATAATTATAAAAACTAGACCCGCAGTCCATCGGTTTTTTATGTATAAATATTTCAAAAATATTGGGGTTTTTATGACATTTTATTCCCAAACAACATGGATATATCTGAAAGGTATGAGTTTATGCTTTTCAGGTTTTGGACAAAATACAGCCAGAAATTCATTGTTAGTTAAAATTTATGTCTCACAATTGGAGGTGAGAATTAATGAAAACAACAATGAATGTTAATACCGTAGTGGATCAGGGCAAATTTAAGTCCTTCCATGTCAACATTATCTTGTGGTGCTTGTTTATTGTCTTATTTGATGGTTACGATTTAGCAATTAATGGCGTTGTTTTACCGCTATTGATGCAAGAGTGGGGGATGAGCGCAGTACAAGCAGGTATGCTCGCAAGTACAGCTTTAGCAGGCATGATGTTTGGCGCTATGGGTTTTGGTATGTTGGCCGATAGAATTGGCCGTAAAAAAGTTATTTTAATTTGTGTTTCATTATTTAGTTTTTTTACTTTCCTCGGTGGCTTTTCATCAAATCCAACTGAATTTGCAGTACTTCGGTTTATTGCTGGTTTGGGAATTGGTGGTGTATTACCTAATTTAGTTGCTTTAACTTCGGAATATGCTCCACAGCGTTTACGCAGTACTTTAGTGACCACAATGTTTAGTGGTTATGCTGTTGGTGGAATCATGGCTGCATTATGTGGTAAATGGTTTACAGCTGATTTCGGCTGGCAAATTATGTTCTTTATTGCAGGTATTCCTTTGCTTTTTATACCTCTATTTTGGAAATTTTTACCAGAATCACTTACTTTCTTAGTGAAGGCTAATAAGCAAGATCAGGCACGTTATTTTTTAAAAAAAGTTGATCCAGATGCTCAAGTATCGCCCGATACACAGTTGGTTTTATCATCTAATGATCAAACTCAAAGTGCATCAGTCAAAGCATTATTTACAGAAAATCGTGCTATAGGAACCTTTTTATTCTGGATAGCTTTCTTTATGTGTCTATTAATGCTTTATGCATTAGGCAGTTGGTTACCAAAACTGATGATGGCTGCTGGTTATTCTTTAGGTAGTAGCTTAATGTTCTTAATGGCTCTTAATATTGGTGCTGTCATTGGAACCATTAGTGGAGGCGTTCTAGCCGACCGCTTTAACTTTAAATCGGTACTTATTGGTATGTTGATTGTGGGGGTATTATCGCTTGTTGGTTTAGGCTTTAACTCTCCGCAACCTGTGATTTATTTACTGGTAAGTCTAGCAGGCGCATCATCAATCGGCTGTAGTATTCTACTTTATAGTTTTGTGGCACAGTATTATCCGGTCGCAGTTCGCTCAACGGGTATTGGCTGGGCATCTGCAATTGGTCGTACAGGTGCAATTGTTGGTCCAATCTTAATTGGTTATTTATTAGGTTTAGAACTTCCACATAAATGGAATTTTATTGCAGTGGCTATTCCAGGGGTTATTGGTGCAATTGCAATATTCTTTATTCGCAAAGCGCAAACAGATGAAGAGGTTGCCGCTTTAGAAAATGTGAATAAGGCTACTGTGAAAACACAGCGTTCGTATAGCTAAAACATAGATTTAAAAAGCCCGTCATTTGATGGGCTTTTTTTATGTTGTACTCATATTTTTTTTGATTAATTTAACTTTGAAAAATTTATTAATGATTTGATAAATAATGTAATTAAATATTTTAAACAGCTTTTCTAATTTAATTTCATCGTTATATAGAGACTCGATCATACGGTTTTCAGTGCAAGCAGAGATCTGAAAATAGGGGATGATATTAAGGGCATTTAGGCAACCAAGTTTAAGGCTTGTGGTTCATTTTGTTACTTAAATATAGTGAACTCTGTGCTCAGTCAGCGCATGATAGAGGGCATAGATTTATTCACATTTATCAATAATATCTCAAGATCATGGAAATATCGTCATGTCCAAAGCCGTACAAGATATAAAAGATTATCCGCTCTATGTTGCAGGTAAAGCAGCGACTACCGATCAGTGGTTAGAAGTGAATCATAAATATACCCAAGACGTATATGCACGCGTTGCACTCGCAGATGCTGCAACCATTGAAAAAGCTATTGATTCGGCGGTTAAATCTAGCGCTGCAATGGCGGCATTGGAACCTTTTCAAAAACAAAAAATCTTACTGCACTGTGTTAAACGTTTTAATGAAATGCGTGCAGAATTGACTGAAATTTTAATTGCGGAAGGTGGAAAACCGCGTAAAGCCGCAGCTGCTGAAGTTGAACGTTTAATTAATACCTTTCAAATTGCTGCCGATGCTGTCACACAGATGGATGATGGTCGCATGATCCCATTGGCGGTTACCGCAGCGGCATCTGGCTATCAAGGCATGGTCAAACATGTGCCAATTGGTCCTGTATCGTTGATCAGCCCGTTTAATTTTCCGATCAATCTGACTGCGCATAAAATTGCACCTGCCATTGCTGCAGGCTGTCCATTTGTGTTGAAGCCTGCAAGTTTGACCCCAATTTCAGCTTTAAAAATTGCGGAAGTTTTAGCAGAAACGGATTTACCTAAAGGTGCCTTTTCGGTTCTACCTTGTCCACGCGAACATGCAGACGTCTTGGTCACTGACGACCGATTTAAACTGCTCAGCTTTACCGGTTCCGATGTAGTCGGTTGGGATATGAAAGCGCGTGCGGGACGTAAAAAAGTGACTTTGGAGCTTGGAGGTAATGCTGCTGTATTGGTTGAGCCTGATACTGAAATTTCAGCGGCATTTATTGAACGCTTAGTCGGTGGGGCGTATAACCATGCAGGGCAGGTGTGTATTAGTGTTCAACGCATCTTGGTGCACGCCGATATCTATGCCGATGTGAAGAAAAAACTCGTGGCGAGAATGAAGCAGCTTAAAGCGGCTGATCCACAGTTGGAAAGTACCATGGTCGGTCCAATGATTAAGGAAGTGGAAGCAACACGCGTACATAAATGGGTCGATAAAGCAGTAAAAAAAGGTGCCAAAGCATTGGTTCGTGGTGAACATCAGGGGGCTTTGCTCGATCCAATTTTATTAGAAAATGTCGATGAATCGCTAGAAGTGTATAAAGATGAAATCTTTGGCCCTGTAGCGATTTTAGAGAAATACAAAAACTTTGAAAAAGGTATCGCCAAAATTAATAGCAGCCGTTTTGGTTTACAGGCGGGTGTCTATACGCAAAATTTGAATAAAATGTTGTATGCGTGGAATCACTTAGAGGTCGGTGGAGTGATTATTAATGACATTCCATCTTTCCGTGTTGATAACATGCCATATGGTGGCGTAAAAGATTCTGGCTTAGGCCGTGAAGGAATTCAGTCTGCCATTCGATATATGCAAGAAGAACGCGTATTGGCGATAAAACTGTAGCAGTTTAAACTTGGGCTTGGTTCAGTATGGATCTGTTCGAAGCCCATTTTTTGAATCATTTCAAAAACTAAAGTGCATAAGAAAAAATGAAACGAATTTTATTATTGGTCAGTTTGATGACCGTGAATATGGCTGTCTTTGCCTTTAACGCCACTCAAATGGTGACCGATGCACGCAGTCAAATTGGGAAGACCTTATATTATGATCCTGCATATACTGCACTGCGTTATCCGATGGGAGATGTTCCCTTAATCAAGGGTGTTTGTACCGATGTGATAATTCGTGCATTACGACAGCAAGGGATTGATTTACAACAAGCTATTCATGAAGATATGAAAGCCAATTTTAAGCAGTATCCACAAAAATGGGGCTTAAAAAGTACTGATAAAAATATTGATCATCGGCGTGTTCCCAATATTCAAACCTGGATGCAACGTCAGGGCTATGTAGTCAAAGATAAGCAGTATTTGGCAGGTGATATTGTCACTTGGGACTTAGGGCGTGGTTTAGTGCATATCGGTGTGGTTTCAGATCGTAAAATGAAAGGTAGCGGGGTTCCGCTGATCATCCATAATATAGGAGAGGGCACACAGGAAGAAGATCTTTTGCATGCCTATCAAATTACCGGACATTATCGAGTGAAATAACTTTAAAAATTTAATTGGAAATAAAATATTCCTAAAAGTTATATTATTGATAACTTAAATTGTATGAAAAATAAGCTGATTAAATGAACATTTAAGCCTAAACACATTATAAAAATGGAATATTTGCCGTAGAAATTACAGAAAAACTTAAAAAAAGTGAGTATTGTTAATTCATACAAAGGGAAAGTTATTTGTGGTGTTTTTAACCAAAATGCGCATGTGATTTTTCTGTTTGCAATTTGGTATAGACGCTCACAAGGTATCTCACCAGATCAAACACCCAGAATTTTATTTTTATGGTTCTTTTTTTGCTCGCGATATAACCATAACAAGCAGCAGTTAAAGATGCCTGAGGTTTAGGTGTTCTATGTCAGATAATCGTGAAAACTGGTCGGCACGATCAGGATTTATCATTGCCGCTATTGGTTCCGCTGTAGGTTTGGGAAATATTTGGCGTTTCCCTTACGTGGCGTATGAAAATGGTGGCGGTGCATTTTTAATTCCCTATTTAATTGCAATTTTTGCAGCGGGTTTGCCTTTATTGTTCTTAGATTATGCAGTGGGGCATAAATTCCGAAAAGCACCGCCTACTGCATATAAAAAACTTATGAACAGTGAGGCATTAGGCTGGTGGCAAGTGATGGTGACACTCATCATCGGGATCTACTATGCCAGCGTATTGTCATGGGCCGGCAGTTATATTTTCTACTCAATTGGTCAAAAATGGGGTGAAGATACGCAAGGCTTCTTCTTTAATACCTACTTGCAAAATGCCGATGGAATTGCCTTTGGTTTTGTACCGACCTTATTCTTTGGATTGGTGATTGTTTGGGCGATTACCATGTTCATTTTATATGGTGGTGTGAAGAAGGGTGTAGAGCTTTCGAATAAAATCTTTATTCCATTGTTGGTGATTTTGTTCTCGATTTTAGTGATTCAAGCAGTGCGTTTACCTGGGGCTACAGAAGGTTTAAATGCATTCTTTACACCAAATTGGGATGCAATGACTGACTATAAAGTATGGTTAGCAGCCTTTGGTCATATCTTCTTCTCCTTATCGATTGGTTTCGGGATCATGTTGACCTATGCGTCTTACTTAAAAGCAAAAACCAACTTGACCGGTTCAGGTGTAGTCGTTGCATTAGCCAACTCATCATTTGAAATTTTAGCGGGTATTGGTATTTTTGCGGCATTGGGCTTTATGGCGCATAGTGCGGGCGTACCTGTAAATGAAGTGGTTTCAGGCGGTATTGGTCTTGCGTTTATTGCCTTCCCGAAAATCATTTCGAGTATGGGGGCAGGCGGTGATTTGTTTGGCTTCTTGTTCTTTGCTTCGTTGGTGGTTGCAGGGATTACCTCTATGGTGAGTATCTTGCAAGTGCCAATTGCAGCGTTTCAAGACAAATTGGGTTGGTCAAAAAATAAAGCTGTAACGATTGTTGCGGGCGGTTCAGCAATCGTATCTACACTTTTATTCTCTACACAAAGTGCCATTACTTTTGTTGATATCATTGACTACTTTGCCAATAACATTGGGATCGTGGGTGGTGGTTTACTCTCTATTATTTTGGTGTCGTGGTTCCATCGTCCATTGATGAAACAATTACAAGAGCATGCAAATCAATACTCAAGTATCAAGTTGGGTCAAGGTTGGAATTTCTTATTGACCGTGATCACCCCAATTTCATTATTGGTTGCACTTGTATTGACGATTAAGGCTGTCGCAACTGAAGGTTATGGCGGTTATCCTGCAACGACACTTTGGTTGGTGGGTGGTTCGGTATTGGCCTTCTTTGTATTGGGTTCTGTTCTATTAAGCTTGTGTAAAGACAAAGGTCCAGAGGAGAATTAATATGAATACATCTGCAATGATCATGATGATTTTATCAATTGTTTTGCTATGGGGTGGTTTACTTTTAGCGACGATTCATTTGGTGAAAAATCCTGACGAAGCTGAAGATTAAATTTAGAATGACGAAAAAAATGCCCGATGAAATCATCGGGCATTTTTTATGATTGTTTACATCTAAAAAGGTGTTTATTGATTTAGGCCGTTTTTACTATACGGCAATAATAGAAGCCATCGCCATAACCCACTTTCGGGAAAAGTTGACGACCATGGATTTGTTCAACTCCCCAATCTGCTTCAATTTTAATTTCTTGGGCATCGGCATGATTGGCAAAGAACTCAACCATTTGCTGTTCATTTTCAGCTTTTAAAATCGAGCAAGTGATGTAAAGCAGCGTACCGCCAACTTTAAGTTGCTTCCACATGTTTTCCAAAATTTGCTTTTGTAATACTACTGTTTTCGCAATGTCGCCCGATTGACGTAGTAAACGAATGTCAGGATGACGACGCATTACACCGACAGCAGTACATGGCGCATCGAGCACGATACAATCAGCAAGCTCAGGAACAGTGTAAGTGATGGCATCGGCAGTTTGGATTTCGACATGTTTACCATCGAGAACCAAACGATCAAGGTTTTCAACTACACGTTTCAGGCGCTTTTCATCTTGGTCGAGTGCGATGAGTTTCTTCGGTTGGAAGGTCTCTAAAATGTGTGCAGTTTTACCACCGGGCGCAGCACAAGCATCAATCACAAATTTACCATCGAGATTTGGTAAGAGTGTTGCACACAGCTGAGCATGTTCATCCTGTACCGAAAAACCACCTGCTTCAAAGCCCGGCAAACTTGGAATATGTAGACTTTCATCCATCACAATACCGACATTAGAGAGTTCACAACGATGTGCATCGATGCCTTCATCTTCCAGAATATCAAGGTATTCATCACGGCTCACTTGGCGTGTATTGATACGTAAAGTCAGTGGCGCAATTTGTTTAAGCTCATAGCTGAGCTCGTCAAATTGTTCACCCCAGTCTTTTTTCAAACGTTTAGATAACCAACTTGGTAAATTGGTTGCTTGTTCAAGTACGTCGTAGAACTGTTCTGTTTCACGTGTTGCACGGCGCAAAATTGCGTTGATGAGGCCACTTAGACTTCCCATACCCAATTGTTTTGCAGCTTCCACCGTTTCAGAAATTGCAGCGTGAGCCGCGACACGGGTACACAACAATTGATACAAACCAAGGTATAAACAGGTTTCAACCACTTGGTTATCTACAGGTTTAGACAGTAATGGTAAAGTCAGTTGTTTCAATGCGTACCATTGACGTAAACAACCAAGCACCAATTCATGGAATAACGCACGGTCTTTATCTGACACGATATTCATTTGCTGCGCGAGTACCGATTGCAGCGATTGACCATTTTGGACAGCCAATAACGTCTTCACTACCTGAGCACGTAAATTAAGGTCTCGGGTCGAGGCGTTGGGAGATTGCTTCATTATAAAATTTGTCCAATAGTCAATTTTTGGGTTTGTAAAATTTGTACAGGGTTGAGTGGTTTAGCACCCGGCCATTGCAAAGAAGTCAAAATAATCACGCTGCCATTGGCACAGGCAACGTGTATGCCTTTTTTATCGATGGCAATGATTTCACCTGCTTGAGCATTCGGTGCAGACGCAGCAGAAAGTTCAGAATGCCAAACGCGTAAATTGTTTTGTTCATCTAACTGAATAAATGCTACCGGCCACGGATTAAAGGCACGGATGTTGCGATCGATTTGTACGGCATCGATGGACCAATCAATTTTTGCTTCAGCTTTTGATAGCTTATGTGCATAAACTGTTAATGCTTCGTCTTGAACTTCACGGCTGTCTAAATATTGCTGCAATGTTTGTTCAGTGTCTAAAACGGCAGCAATTGCAGTTGCACCTTGCTCTGCAAGTTTGTCATGCAAAGTTGCAGAGGTATCCGTTGCTTCAATCGGGCAGATGGTTTTATACATCATGTCGCCAGTATCTAGTCCGGCTGCCATTTTCATAATGGTGACACCTGTTTCAATATCACCTGTTGCGATGGCACGTTGAATCGGTGCTGCACCGCGCCAACGTGGCAGCAATGAACCATGAATATTCAGGCAACCATATTTCGGGGTATCTAGCACGACTTGCGGCAAGATCAAACCATAGGCTGCAACCACCATAACATCGGCATTTAAGGCCTTTAATTCCGCTTGTGCGGCTAAACCTTCTTCAGTCGATGATTTGAAATGAAGGGGTTGGTAAACAGGAAGATGGTGCTCTAAAGCCAATTGCTTTACGGCAGAAGCTGTGAGTTTTTGTCCACGTCCAGCTTTGCGGTCAGGTTGAGTGTATACCGCAACAATTTCATGTTGTGTGTTGAGCAATGCAGCTAGTGCTGTTGCGGCAAATTCTGGCGTACCGGCAAAGATGATTTTCAAAATGAATGAACCGAATCTGTGTTGAATATGTGGATTATAGCAAATGATTAATGCGTAATTTAGAACATTAGAAATTGATTTTTGCAACTTTGAAGCTGTCCAAGCTCAATGATTTCATAACCCAAAATCGCAAATTTGCAATTTTTAAATAAATTATATTTATATAAAATTTAAAAATTATTCATGAAAGTTTTGTATTGTGCAGCCATTGATGGCGGTATAGTAGATTTCAGTTAAAAGATTTTTGTCGTCAAATCACTCGTTTTTATTGATAGACCCATCTGCCCAAATCTCAGCTTAAAAAGCCATCTTTAAAAACAATGGTTTGGTGTATGATAGGTTTAAAATTCGACTGATTTTACATCATTGTCAGTATGATTTAGCCAGAGTGAATCTGTAGGATTCATTTCAAGCTCAAACTTTGTTGGAAATATAAAATGCCTGACTATCGTTCAAAAACATCGACACACGGAAGAAATATGGCGGGTGCGCGCGGCTTATGGCGCGCAACTGGTATGAAAGATGAAGACTTTGGTAAACCAATTATTGCCGTCGTGAACTCATTTACTCAATTTGTACCGGGTCACGTTCATCTTAAAGACCTTGGTCAACTCGTGGCGCGTCAAATTGAGCAAGCAGGCGGTGTAGCCAAAGAGTTCAATACCATTGCGGTTGATGACGGTATTGCGATGGGTCATGACGGTATGCTGTATTCATTGCCTTCACGTGACTTGATTGCAGACTCTGTTGAATACATGGTGAGCGCACACTGTGCCGATGCCATGGTATGTATTTCCAACTGTGACAAAATTACTCCAGGGATGTTGATGGCGGCAATGCGTTTGAACATTCCAGTGGTATTTGTCTCTGGTGGTCCAATGGAAGCGGGTAAAGTTAAAATCCGTGGTAACGACAAAGCCATCGACTTAATTGATGCCATGATTGTGGCTGCAGATGACAACTATACCGATGAAGAAGTAGCAGAATACGAACGCTCTGCATGCCCAACTTGTGGTTCATGCTCAGGTATGTTCACCGCAAACTCAATGAACTGCTTAACAGAAGCATTGGGCCTGTCTTTACCGGGTAACGGTTCTACACTGGCAACACATGCAAACCGTAAAAAATTATTCGAACGCGCAGGCTCTTTAATTGTTGAATTGGCTAAACGTCATTATGAACAAGATGATTACAGCGTATTGCCACGTGAAATGGTGACCAAAGCCTCGTATGAAAATGCCATGACTTTAGACATCGCGATGGGTGGTTCAACCAATACCGTTCTACACTTGTTGGCGGCTGCCAATGAAGCGGGTGTTGATTTCACGATGGATGACATTGACCGTTTATCTCGCAAAGTGCCTGTTCTATGTAAAGTTGCACCTGCGAAAAACGACGTACATATGGAAGATGTACACCGTGCTGGCGGTATCATGTCCATTCTCGGTGAATTAGACCGTGCAGGCTTATTGGACACATCTGTAGGTACTGTTCACGAAGCAAGCTTAAAAGATGCTTTAGATAAATGGGACATTATCCGTACTGAAAATGAAGACGTTTACCAATTCTTCCGTTCAGCGCCGGGCGGTGTACCAACGCAAACTGCATTCTCACAAGATCGATATTACCAACGACTAGATGGTGACCGTGAAAATGGCGTGATCCGTAATGCTGAACATGCGTTCTCGAAAGACGGTGGCTTAGCTGTGCTTTACGGCAACATTGCGCTCGATGGTTGTATCGTAAAAACTGCGGGTGTAGATGATTCAATCTTGAAATTCAACGGTACTGCACGTGTGTTTGAAAGCCAAGATTCAGCAGTAGAGGCGATCTTGGGCAATGAAATCAAAGCCGGTGATGTGGTTGTGATTCGCTATGAAGGCCCACGTGGTGGTCCGGGTATGCAAGAAATGTTGTACCCAACCAGCTACTTAAAATCGAAAGGTCTAGGCAAAGAATGTGCATTATTGACTGACGGTCGTTTCTCGGGCGGTTCGTCAGGCCTGTCTATTGGTCACGTTTCACCTGAAGCAGCAGAAGGTGGTGCAATTGGTTTGGTGGAAGATGGCGATTTAATCGAAATTGATATTCCAAACCGTACCATCAACCTTGCTGTTGATGAAGCAACCATGGCCGCTCGCCGTGCAGCGCAAGAAGCCAAAGGTTGGCATCCAGTTGAAGAGCGTCCACGCAAAATTTCGAAAGCATTGAAAGCGTATGCAATGCATACCACGAGTGCGGCGAAAGGCGCAGTACGTGAAATCTAAACTTTAGATGTTTAATTAAAAAGCACTCCACATGGGGTGCTTTTTTAATTTACATCTACATAACTTGCATTGGATACGAGGAAATGTCATCCGCAACTGTCTGAGGCAAACGGTAATTTAAAAGTGAATGTTTCTGCGATCATTTTTTTAGTTGCAAACAGTTGCCGAGTTTTGCGGATGACAAATGGTTTTGGTTACTTTTGCCGAAACAAAAGTAACATACGAGCTCCGAAAATTAGCTTTTATAGAGGTAAGACTCCGCTGTAATCAGCTTTTAAATGAAATAATGGGACAATAATTCTAAGTTATAGATTTCTTAATCTGATTAAAAATAATGTTTCTTGAAGCAAATAAATAAAATTTAATAATTAGTGGATGTCATTAAAATTCTAAAAAGACAGCCTCGAATAGTAGCTATAATTTATATGGCTTTGTGTAGGCAATCCCTTACTTTTGAAAGATCAAAAGTAACAAAAATCTTTTGTTCTCCTGATATGGCATCCCTGCCATACAGGAAAACAGCGACATCCATGTCGTTTTGTCATGTGATTGAATGGTATTGCATGCGCTAAAAATCTTTTTTGTTGAGATGTAATTTCTTTTACATGCCGAGCGCTTTCTATACAATAAATTTAAAAGAACCCGCCAAAGCTGAAGCCAAAATCAGCCATCGCCAAGGAACAACAATGAGTAAAAATAATATCCGCGAACATTCTGCTCCTGTTTATGAAGGCATAGAGAATGCGCCTGCACGTTCCATGATGCGTGCCACGGGCTTCCAAGATGCAGACTTTAAACGCCCATTTATTGGTATTGCTTCGACTTGGGCCAATGTCACGCCGTGTAATATGCATATTGATGGCTTGGCGCGTGAAGCTGAAAGTGGGGTGAATGCTGCAGGCGGGAAAGGCATTATTTTCAATACCATCACCATTTCTGACGGCATTTCCAACGGTACAGAAGGCATGAAGTATTCATTGCTATCGCGGGAAATCATTGCCGATTCCATTGAAGCTGTGTTGGGCTGTCAGGCCTATGATGGCGTAATTGCCATAGGCGGCTGCGACAAGAATATGCCAGGCTGTATCATGGGTTTGGCGCGATTAAACCGTCCGAGCCTGTTTATTTATGGTGGCACCATCAAACCCGGAGCAGGGCATACCGATATGATTTCGGTATTTGAAGCAGTCGGTCAGCACGCCAAAGGCGAAATCAATGAAATTCAAGTGAAGCAGATTGAAGAAGTCGCGCTGCCGGGGCCGGGTTCGTGCGGCGGTATGTATACGGCCAATTCGATGGCTTCAGCGATTGAAGCCTTAGGCATGAGCTTGCCAGGTTCATCGGCGCAGGAAGCAGTTTCAGCAGATAAAATTGAAGATTGCCAACGCGCAGGTGAAGCCGTGATGAACCTGCTGCGTCTCGATATTAAGCCGCGCGACATTATGACCAAAGCCGCTTTTGAAAACTCGATTAAAGTGCTGATTGCTTTAGGCGGTTCAACCAATGGCGTACTGCATTTGATTGCCATGGCGCATACCGCAGGCGTGGAACTGTCTTTGGATGATTTTGTGCGTATTGGCAAAGATATTCCTGTGGTGGCCGATGTGCGCCCATCGGGTAAATATTTAATGTCGGAACTGATTGCCATTGGCGGCATTCAGCCGCTCATGAAACGCATGCTGGATGCCGGCATGCTCGACGGTTCTTGCCTCACCGTTACGGGCAAAACTTTGGCGGAAAACTTAGCCGATGTAGAGGATTATCCTGAAGGACAGCAAATTATTTTGCCGTTTGATGCGCCAATTAAAAAGGATTCACATTTGGTGGTACTCAAAGGAAATTTGTCGCCGACGGGTGCAGTGGCTAAAATTACCGGTAAAGAAGGGCTGTATTTTGAGGGGCCTGCGCGAGTATTTGAGGGTGAGCAGGGTGCCATGCGCGGTATTTTAGATGGCGAAGTACAAGAAGGTGAAGTGGTGGTGATCCGCGGTGTTGGGCCAAAAGGCGGGCCGGGTATGCCGGAAATGTTAAAACCGACTTCAGCGATTATTGGTAAAGGTCTAGGCCAATCTGTTGCACTGTTGACTGATGGGCGTTTCTCGGGCGGCAGCCATGGTTTTGTGATTGGGCATGTGACACCAGAAGCCTATGAAGGAGGCCCAATTGGCTTGGTTAAAAACGGCGATAAAATTTCAATTAACGCTGAAACCCGTGAAATGACTTGGCATGTGGCTGAGGATGAAATTGCTGCACGTCGTGCGGCCTGGGTCAAACCGAAACCAAACTATACCCACGGCGCTTTGGCTAAATTTGCCAAGCTGACCTCTGGTGCGGAAAAAGGTGCAGTGACTGACCTAAATCTAGACGTCTAATCCATTGTTAAACATTGAACATTCAGCCCTGACTTGATATAAGTTTTGCACAAGGCTTATATCTCATTTAAAACAGCTTCATAATAGAAGTTGAATTTTAAGCATGTGCTGGCAGGTTCGGCACAATTCATCATTTTGAGGCAAAAAACGCATGTCACTGTTACGCCGTTGGTTCGATCCAATCCGATCGAGTTGGTTTTATCAGAAACCGACCCGACAAGCGGTGTTACCCACGGAACAAGGTCTGAGTGTTTATCTTCGACTGGATGATGTCTATAGCTATTTGGCTGCGCAGCAACTGCCTCAATTAGAAGAAATTCTCAGTGATGAAATTAAACCACTGAAAGTGATTATTTGTCGTCAGAGTGCAGAACCTCCTAATCAAATGTCATCGATAGAATGGCAACAATATTGTCTGAATGATGCCCAAATTTTAGCGCGGCAGCATCGTTTTAGTTTTCATGAAACACCTGAACAACCGACCGCTGAAGCTTTAGAACAAGCCGAAATTATTCTAAAAAATACCCCATTACGCGGCCAAGACTTTCTTTATTTACTTGAAGATGTGTTCCACATGTTGTGGCAAAAGCAGTATGGCAAGCTGAGAACACTGTACGCGATGGCCAGTCGTCATCATAAAGCGCAAGATTTTCCAGAACGGATCTTTTCTGACTTACCAATTTTGACGGGGTATTTTGAGTTTGGCGAACGTAAGTACCATGCTGTAGATGATTTACTGCGTTTAACACGCCGTTTAAAACAACAAAAACTCCTGACAGATAACCCGATCTTTATGATCAATCATATTGAATGGCGTGAGCACCTGATCAGTGATGCAGAAGAGTTGAATGAAATTCAGGGACTCGATCCTGAGCTTGATCTCTACATCGCGATGGAAGATCCGATTTCATGGTTACTGTTGGCTTATATTCGTGAGGAATTGGCGGACTATTATAATATTCAGCTGAATGTGTATCCATTGTCGTATCACGGTCGTGATCTGTTTGACTGGAGTTTGGCAACACGTCTGTCTAAACGGACCGAAGTTAAGTTCACGCCATTTTGCCGGCCTACAGAAGCTGCGACATTAGCTATGTCACAGCTTTACTACAGTGCGCCCGAAGAGCAGCGTATTGAGGTGATGTATCGCATTTTGGAGGCCGTATGGACCAAAGGGCGTGATTTATCCTTTAAAGCACATTTTCAGGCTTTACAGTATGAGTTAGAGATTTCTGAACTGACTACTGACGATATTGCTGAAAAATTAAAAGAAAATGATATGCACTGTGAGATGAAGTCACAGCCGGATTTTCCCGTCTTGGAATTACGTATTGCAGGTCAAAGCTATGTATTTAATAGCTTATACCGCGTATGGATGATTGAAAGTATTTTCAGTAATGTGTTAGAAGAGAAGTATAAAAGTGAAAACACCGCTGAAAGTGAAGCCAGAGAAGATGAAGAAAGAAAAAGTTGAGTCATTAGAGCAAGCCCGCGCACAGATTGATGTGATTGATCAGGGGATTATTGAGCTCATTGCTGCACGTCAGTTTTATGTCGATCAAGCGGTGCGTTTTAAGCGTTCAGTACAGGATGTTCAATCACCAGAACGTGTCGAAGCGGTGATTAGTAAAATTCGTCTACAAGCCACAGAGCACGGTGTAAATGCAGATATTGTGGAACGTTTATACCGCGATATGATTCAGCATTTTATTCAACGTGAGTTGAAAGAGATTCGACCATAGTTAGGGCGGATTTGAATTTCGTATAAGAGATTTTATGTTAAAAGATATAGGGCTCTAAATTTTGAGTAAAGTAAAAAACATAACTCATTAATTTTTCATTGATCGAGCAAAAAATATATCTTTGTAAATTGTAAGAGATCATCTATAAGATAGAATATATTTAAATTACAAAAATTTAGGTTCTTAAATTATGGTTTTAGAGTTATCTACTGTTGCTTTAAAAGCTACAGCTCCCAGCATCATTAAAGAAGCATCTGCTTTTATCAAAAAAAGGTATAGTGAGTATAAGGTACTAAATAGTCTTTCCGATAGCAATGAAGATTTAGTGCATTCTATTTCTAAATTAATGTCAGTAAAAACATTATTAACAGGTGCTGATAGCCCAATTAATTTATTTGATTTTTTTCAACAACCACAATTATCTTATGAAGATGAAAAATTTTGTATAAATCATATAGATGAAATTAAAAAAGAAGTAAATATAGATTCTAATACAGTAATATTTAAAGGTACTGTAGGACAAGGAAAGTCAATTTTTTTAAGATCCTTAGTTATACATGATTTTCTTGAAAATAAGAGAATACCTGTATTTATTGAATTAAAAAATATTTCAAAAAATAAAGGTTTAATTCGCTTAATTAAAGATTATTTAAATCCTTGGATAGGTGATGATGATGAAATTTTTAGATTAATATTAAAAAGTGGAAAAATATCAATTTTTCTTGATGCATTTGATGAGGTAGACTTAGATTTATTTCAAGAAACATATAGTAGTATTGATAATTTAACAAAAAACTATCCAGATTTAAAAATAACTATAACAAGTAGACCTGAAACAATAATACTTCAGCACCCTAGTTTTTATACAATATCGTTAAGACCTTATAGTTATAAAGAACAAAAAGGATTAATTGAGAAAATCGTAGATGATGTAGAAAATCAAGAAAAATTAATTGAGTCTATTCAATCATCTAGCTTTGAAGTTAGATCTGTTTTAACCACACCTTTAATGGTTGTTTTATATATTAAACAGTATACTTTTGGATTTTCTGTTCCACAACATGTTTCTGATTTTTATAAAAATATATTTGATGTTGTTACTTTTACACATGATAAATCTAAAGGTATTGAGAAAAGAAAGTCATTCTCAAGTCTTAGTCAAGATCAATTGGAAAAAGTATTCGAAAGATTTTGTTTTGAAACATTTCTAATAAGAAAAACTGTTTTTGATAAAGCATTATTTATAGAACTTTTAAAGAAAAGTATAAAAAAGATTGGTATATCTACTGATCTAGATTATATGGACCTAATAGATGATTATACACGTTTCGCTTGTTTAATACTAAAAGATGGTTCTGAATTTACTTTTATACATAAAAGTATACAAGAGTATTATGTAGCTAGCTTTATTTCAAATCTACCCGAGGCATCTGCAAAAGAAGTAATTAATAAAAAATTTATAAAACAAAATTTTTTCAGTTTTATAAATACAAATTATCTTGATTTTATAGAGGTATTAAAACCTTATTTTTACAAGAAATATTATTTACTAGGTGGGGTTGATTTATATAAGGAAGAAGTAAACCTAATATTTATAAATGATGATATAAATTTTAAAAAATTTTTGGATACTATCTATAAATGTCATGAAGAACATGAAGGTGAGATATCAACACATTTTGGTATAAATGTGGGCTCATCTCAAGTTTATTTTGTGCTATTTGAAAATGTAATTAGACAAGGGTTTTCATATGCATATACTAAAAATATAGTAAGTGATGAAGTACTTCAATTAATTACTAATCGGCAATTAGAAGATTTAATAATTAATAATGATGATAACTATGAAAAAGTAGTTGAAGTTATTAAAGATGAAGTTTTTTTTACAGAATTGAGAAAAACTTGGGGTGAAATATGTGAGGAAGTTGAAGATATCATTAAAAAAGTTGAAAAAATTGAGGCTTCTGTTCTAGATGATGAATTTGATATTTGAGATTTCCTAAAATTAACATAATGCACGTTATACGTAATTATTAAAATTTTAATATAAACATCAATATCTTAACTAAAACGGTTCCAGTGGCCAACACATTGGAACCGTTTTTATATCCCTATTCCACCAATACGCTTATAACTTATTCGAAATCAAAAGAGTTTGTTTAGCCCATCTACGCTATCTGCTTTAGACGCTATAACCTAGCCTCAACTTTTTATTGAGGCTCTATTCCAAAAACACTGATTTTTCAAAGCGCCTGAATTGCATAGCATAGAGCCAATTTTTCAGCGAGTTTCGCCATGATTTGGTTCGTCATCACAGTTTTTGCAATCGCAGGTCTAATTAAAGGCACGATTGGGTTAGGCCTGCCTGCGGTATCGATGGGCTTACTCACCATGGTGATCAGTCCATTTCAGGCAGCGACGTTATTAATCATTCCATCTATGGTCACCAACTTTTGGCAATTATTTGCCGAAGGGCAGGTGCTGCGCCTCATTCAACGCTTTTGGTCCTTGTTACTTGGGATTATCGTCGGTTCAATTTGGAGTATTTTTCCAACTTTAGGACATGGTGAATTTAAAAGTGAAGCTTTACTGGGGGGCATGTTGGCACTATACGGACTGTATGGGCTTTGTGCCAAAAGCTTGCCGAACTTTGCACCGCATGAAAAATGGCTATCTCCAATGATCGGTTATCTCGGTGGAGCGCTGACTGTTGCGACCGGTGTGGTGGTGATCCCGGTAGTACCATATTTGCAAGGTTTGCAGCTCAAACGTGATGACCTCGTACAGTCACTTGGTTTAGCCTTTACCACATCAACCATTTGTTTGGCAGTGTTCTTACAGCAAAATCCAGTGGAAGATCTCCCGATTGATTATGCCATGTCAGCCATAGCACTGATTCCAGCGCTCATTGGGATGTGGGCAGGGAAAAAAATTCGTTACCGCATTCCAGAACAAAAATTCCGTAAGGTGTTTTTTATCGGGTTGATTGCCCTCGGTGGCTATATGATGCTGCACCAGTTTGGTGTGATTTAAAGCCTAGACTTGGCCATCCAAAGCAGATTTTTGTGACAGTAGAAACTGACTGAAATGCTGATAATTTAAGGGTAGATCATCAAAATTACGTGCGGTGAGGAGCAGTTTCCGATTGGCCCATTCACCGCTGAGCTCAACTTGTGCAAAGGCATATAAACTGATTAATCGTTGGGCCGCACGTTTTGGCATGATGGCTATGCCCACACCATTCGCCACCACTTGCGCGATCGCGGCAAAGTTCGGCAAACGCAGCCGATACTGAATTTCACAGCCGAATAATTTGGCTTGAGCCTCGATCGATTGTTGCAAGGAATGATATTGCATCAAACCGACAAAGGGATAATTCAAAATCTCTGCGGGTTTGATGCTAGGTGTGGTGGCCAATTCATGGGTTATAGGGCAGATCAGAACCAAAGGATCATCTGCAAACTCAAGTGTCTGTAGTTGTTCGGATTTAAAGAAACCAGAAATTAAGCCCAGTTGTGCATTGCCTTGTTCAATCGCTGCAATGATGTCTTTAGACTCGGCTTCATGCAGCTCAATTTGTGTGTTGGGATTTTCTAGCAAATAACGTGGCAGCAAGACCGGCAAATATTCACTTTGTGCAGATGAATTACACCATAAGGTCATATTTGAACTTAGCCCATGGGCAAAGGGCAGCATCGCGTGTTCTAATTGTTGCCCCTCACCTAAGATGCGCTGTGCATGTTCAACTAAGGTTTGACCGGCAAGAGTCAGTTTGACCCCTTTGGCTTGGCGAGTGAACAGGGCTGTGCGGTAATGCTGTTCGAGTTTTTTAATCCGTTCACTGGCTGCTTGTAGCGAGATGGCAGAACGAGCAGCGCCTTTGGTCAGACTGCCGCTGTCTACAATGTGCAGCACCAATTGGAGGTCGAACAAATCCAGTCGCATAGGGTGTATTCCTTGGCTAATGCCTTATCTTACCGAAAGTGTAGCTATAAAAAAAAGCGACCTTTCGGCCGCTTTTCAAATGAATATTGTATTCTTTTTAAATGCTTTGGAGGCTTATTCTGATTTATCGCCCAAGCTAAAGAACCAGTTCAAAATCAGCGCTGCAAATGTTGCAGTACCAATACCGCCTAAGTTGAAGTTACCGAATTGAAGTGCAAAGTCACCTGTACCTAAAATAATCGTAACTGCTGCCACCATCAGGTTTTTATTTTTTGAGAAATCGACTTTGTTTTCAATCCAAATTTTCGCACCTGCAATGGTAATTAGACCAAATACAACAATCGATGCACCTGTCAAAATGGCTTGCGGAATGGTATGAATAATCGCACCAAACTTTGGAGAAAGACCAAGGAAGATGGCGAATACACCTGCAAAGACAAAAACGATGGTCGAGTAAACACGCGTTACTGCCATCACACCAATATTTTCGCCATAAGTGGTCATACCCGGACCGCCGACACCGCCTGAAAGTGTGGTTGCAACACCATCTGCAACGAAGGCTTTACCAATGTGCGGATCAAGATTTTCACCTGTCATCGCGCCTACAGCTTTGATGTGGCCAAGGTTTTCTGCAACCAAAATCAACGCAATCGGTGCAATAATAAGCATGGCATTGAAGTCGAAGACGGGTGAATGGAAGTGCGGAACACCAAACCAAGCGGCTTCTTGTACGGGAACGAAATTGATTGGTGTGCCATGACCCATGACATTGGAAATGATGTAATACACCAAGTAAGCGAGTAGAAGGCCAACTAAGAGTAATAGACGTTGTAATAAACCTTTGGTGAACACTGCAATCGAACCCATACATAGTACGGTTACTAAAGCCATCCACATATTAAAGTTATTACCGGCAACCCCTTTAATGGTCACTGGGGCAAGGTTGAGACCAATGATCATCACCACTGCACCTGTAACGACAGGCGGCATGAGTTTTTCAATCCAACGGGTACCCGTTGCCATCACGATAAAACCAAAAATGGCATATAAAATACCGCAGGCCATAATCCCGCCAGCAGCCAATGCGATATTGGCATTTGCTGCGCCAGTACCTGACGCTGCATAACCGGTTGCGGCAATGACCACACCAATAAAGGCAAAGCTTGAGCCTAAATAACTTGGTACACGACCACCTGTCATAAAGAAGAACAGGATGGTACAGATCCCCGACATTAAAATCGCAAGGTTGGCATCAAAGCCCATCAAAAATGGCGCAAGGACAGTTGCACCAAACATTGCAAAGGCATGTTGTATCCCCAATACAACACTTTGCACCGGAGGTAGGTACTCATTTGTACCTACAGGACGTGCATCAATATTGCCTTCGTACGGGCGCCATTTGGGAAACCAATTGGACATAAAATGAGCACTCAAAAGATAAATTGTGCACATCATACTCTTGTTTTTTAGAAGATTTAATCTCTTTTAAAAATATTTTGTTCAAACTAATTACATGACTTTACATGTAAATTTACCAAATGGTAAAAGTTTTAAAGGTGTAAAAAAGGCATTAAATCATGCAATTAATCCAATAGGATAAGAGTCAATACTTCATAAATTTTTCTTATTTTATATATTCCAAAATAAATTAAAACCAATATGAATGGTCAAAAAAAAAGCACACAGTTCTGTGTGCTTTTTGAAAACTTGGAAGATTTAGCCAGTGTTACGCAACCCTGCCGCAATACCCGCGATGCTGACCATCAACGCATGGTCGACTGGGGTATTTTCAGCCTGACGCTCGGCAAGGTAAGCGCGGCGGCGTTTCATTAGCTCGGCTTGCAGTAAATGTAGTGGCAATAAATAAGGTTTACGCACCTTCATGGATTGGTCGAGCACATCGTTACTGCTGAGTAATTTTGATTCACCTTTGAGTGCTAATAGCGTTTGTACCGCATCACGTAAGCGCTGACGCAACTCTTCACCCAACTGTTTGAGGTCTGCGTCATCAGTCAGATGAGACTCATAATACAGCGCCACATGACCATCGGCTTTGGACAAGACCATTTCCAACATATCAATTAACGTTTGGAAATAAGGCCACTGTTGTAGCATTTCTTCTAAGGTTGCTTTTTGACCCTGATCAATCACTTGATTAATCGCAGCACCTGTACCGAGCCAAGCAGGTAGCATCAAACGGATTTGCGTCCATGCGAACACCCAAGGAATCGCACGTAATGACTCAATTCCACCGCTGACTTTACGTTTGGCTGGGCGTGAGCCGAGCGGTAACATTTGTAGTTCCAGTTCTGGCGTTACAGTCCGTAGGTATTTTACAAAATGCGGATTTTCACGCACGGTTTGACGATACACCTGTACCGACAGATCCGTCATGCTGTGCATGAGCTGACGCCATTCCTGTTTCGGTTCAGGCGGTGGCAATAATGTCGCTTCTAAGGTCGCAGCGGTGTAAATTTCCAAGTTTTGTAAGGCAATGCCTTCTAATCCAAACTTGAAGCGAATCATTTCTCCTTGTTCAGTGACACGGATCGCCCCTGAAATCGAGCCTGGTGGCTGTGAAAACAGCGCTTGCTGTGTCGGCGCACCACCACGGCTGATTGAACCGCCACGGCCATGGAATAATGTCAGTTGCACATCATGCTTTTTCGCAACCGCAGTTAATTCTTCCTGCGCACGATACTGCGCCCAGTTTGCCGACATAAAGCCCGCATCTTTGGCTGAGTCTGAATAGCCAATCATCACTTCGTGTTTACCCTGAATATGCTGCTTATACCAATGCATATTGAATAGGGTATTCATGGTACGGGCGGCACCATCCAAATCTTTTAAAGTTTCAAACAGTGGCACAACGCGTAGCGCTTGTTTGATGCCCGCTTCTTTTTGCAGTAACAATACGGCCAAGACATCGCTCGGATGCTCTGCCATGGAAATAATATAAGCCCCTAAACTTTCAGGTGGCTGTTCTGCCAAAGTGCGCATGGTCGCAAAGACTTCTTGTACATCTGGATGTTCAATCAGACTTTGCTTCGGCTCATTTAAAAACTTCGGTAGCAGTGGGCGTTTGCTTTGCAGTTCCTGAATTAAGAAGTTTTGACGGGCTTGCTCCGTCCATGTTTCAAAATTACCTAAACCTAAATATTCGGTAATGGCAGAAATCGCTTGGCGATGACGCGTGGATTCCTGACGGATATCGAGTTTGAGTAATTCGATACCGAAACAATTCACTCGATGAATAAAGTCGAGTAACTGACCATTGGCAATTTCAGGTAAACCGCTGTCAATCAGTGAACGGTAGCAAACCAACAGTGGATCGAGAAGCTCATGTCGGCTTTTAATGACTTGGCTATCGTCAGCATCTTCGCCACGGAGTTTCAGTGCCAACCAGTGACGAGTGGCTTTGAGGCGTTCACGCGCATCACGCAGGTATTCACGATAGGGTTCAGGGTGGAAATGGCCCAAGGCATCACTGAGTTCTTTACTGCATTCTTGAATCGAAAGTTCCCAGCGCAGGTCTTCGATATCGCGTAAATACAGGTCGGCAGCTTTCCAACGTGAAAGCCAAAGCACTTCTTGAGTAATGTTATGGGTGACGTTTGGGTTGCCATCACGGTCACCACCCATCCATGACGCAAAGCGTACAGGGGCAACATGTAAAGGCAAGGTCTTGCCACAATGATCTTGAACCATGCCATCCAATTCACGCATGAATTTGGGTACAGCATTCCACAAGGTCTGTTCAATGGTCGTGAAGCCCCATTTTGCTTCGTCGACAGGCGTCGGGCGATGTTGACGAATTTCATCCGTTTGCCATGCCGAGCAAATCAGTTGTTTTAAATCATCCAGTACGGCTTTGCGTTCGCGTGGCGTAAGTTTTTGTTGATCCATTTTAAACAGGCAATCATTAATCCCATCATATTTTTGGATCAAGGTACGGCGGCTAACTTCAGTTGGATGTGCAGTCAGTACCAATTCAATTTTTAATTCACAAATTTGTTGGAACAGTTGTTCCGCACTGATGTTATTGCTTTTAAATTTTTCAAATAAATGATCGAGTGGATTCGGTGATGGTGCTTGCTCATCAAACTCACTTTGGCGACGGCTGCGCACCACATTGTATTGTTCGGCAATATTGGCAAAGTTGAGAAAGTGCGTAAATGCACGGGTCAGTGGCAAAATTTCTTCATCTTTTAAATTTAAAAATAATTGTTCTAACTGTTTTTCAGCTTCAACTTGTCCATCGCGCGCGCCTTTAGACAAAGCACGAATTTGCTCTACCTGATTAAACAAATCTTGTCCTGCATGCTGCTTTAGGGTTTCACCCAATAAATTGCCCAGTAAGCGCACGTCTTCACGTAATGGAGCATCAATTTGTTGAATCATTTGTTATTTCTCCGCGTATTCCTGTCTCGACTATACCCCGAAAGTGCCGTGGCAAAAGGGGGTACAGACAAAAGTCGGATGACTTTTCTAGCTAAATGAGCAATAGCTATGCCATTTGTTTCAGTTTAGCCTTGAAATATTTCAGAAAATGCTTAGCTCTGCGTGCCGAGTTGATATTTCAACATAAAGATGTCGATGGCAGAGTGAATAATGGCCTGTCGCTCTGCTGCTTCAGGTACTGGGCGCATGCCCAATAAGACTTCTTGATGGCGTAGTCCCATCAGTAGCGACACAATCAGTTCAGTTTGTCGGGCAGGATTATCCTGCTGAATGAAATTTAAAGCTGCTGCGTCTTGAAAGAAATTTTCCCAGACTTGGCGCATTTTCAAATGTGAGGCACGGAAAAACTGTTCGACCAAAGGACTGTGTTCGGCAGCCAACTCCAAAAGTAATAAGTCCAGTTTAATGGCTTCTGGCAAATTCATGATGTTCAGCCCCAACTCACAAATTTCAACGAAAGCCTGCATAAAATGACTTTCGCTGTGCAGATGTCGCGGGCGAGTATTTAAAATATATTCACAGGTGTCTTCAATCGCACTGGTAAATAAAGTGGCTTTGTCCTGAAAATGGTTATAGACCGTCAGTTTGGTGACCCCTGCATGTTGCGCAATCTGATTCATGCTGCAACCGTGATAGCCCATTTCTAAAAATAATTGTTTTGCAGACTCTAAAATCCGTTGTCGTTTTTCTAAGTCTTTTGGGCGGCCGACATTCATTTGCTGAAAAAATTCCAAAAAAGGCGAAAAGGTCATTGATTTCGGATAATTAATCTAATTAATGTACCGCATGGTTTATTAATTAAAAAATAACCAAATTAATTGAATAATATTCTGCCCTAAAAAAGACTTTTTATTAAGAGCGAACTTCATGAGTACGATTAAGACCACAGTTGTCAGCATGATTATCGTTTGCAGTGTGACCTTATGGGGATGCAGCAAGGATAAAGCCCAAACGGAACAGGAAGTGCCATTTGTGATGGTGACTCAGCCAGGCGCCACACATTTTGAACAAAAAAGTTATGCGGGTGATGTACAAGCCCGCCAGCAAACGGCTTTGGCGTTTCGGGTTGGCGGTCAAATCACTGAGCGCTATGTCGATGTTGGAGACCAAGTCCGAGTCGGGCAAGTCTTGGCAAAATTAGACGTCAAAGATGCACAGTTGCAACTGAATGCAGCACAAGCCCAGCTTGAAAGTGCGCGTTCCGCTGCACAAATTGCTGAAGATGAATTAAAACGATTTAAGCAATTATTGCCAGTCAATGCCGTGAGTCGTTCGCAGTACGATGCGGTGGAAAACCAATATAAAGCGGCACAGTCGAACTTAAAGCAAGCTCAATCAAATTATGATGTGAGTCGTAATCAGACCGGTTATAACCAATTAATTGCCAATAAAAATGGGGTCATTACTGAGCGTAATATTGAGATTGGTCAAGTGATTGCAGCAGGACAACCGGCATTTCAATTGGCGATTGCAGGTGAACGTGAAGTGGTCATTGGTGTGCCTGAACAAGCGGTTGCTGAAATTAAAACGGGGCAGGATGCATGGGTCACCTTGTGGTCGAAACCACAGGAAAAATTTGCAGGCTATGTACGTGAAATTAGTCCTGCTGCCGATCAGTCTCGTACTTACAGTGTCAAAGTGGCTTTACGTGAAGGCAATAGCGCCATTCAACTGGGGCAAAGTGCACGGGTATTTTTAACTAAAGCACAGCAGAATGTTTTGCATGTGCCGTTATCGAGTGTGTCTGCGAGTGGTCAGCAGGCGTATGTGATGGTGGTCAATGCAGATAATACGGTACGTAAAGTTCCAGTAAGTTTAGGCGAATACGGACGTGACAGCGTGCCCGTACTTAGTGGTCTGCAAGCAGGGGATTTTGTGGTGGTTGGCGGCGTACATTTGCTCCGCGAAAAACAAAAAATACAACCTGTTGATCGTGAAAATCGAGCGGTACACATTCAGACAGGAGTTAAATAATGAATTTTAACTTGTCTGAGTGGGCACTGAAAAATAAAGGCTTAATCCTTTATTTTATGATTCTACTGGGCATTGTTGGGATATTTTCTTATTCCAAATTGTCGCAGAGTGAAGACCCGCCATTTACCTTTAAAGTCATGGTGATTCAAACCTATTGGCCTGGTGCAACAGCCAAAGAAGTTTCGCTACAGGTCACCGATCGAATTGAAAAAGAACTGATGACCACGGGGCAGTATGAACGCATCATGGCGTATTCACGTCCGGGTGAATCTATGGTGACCTTTGTGGCCAAAGACAGTTTACGTTCTCAGCAAGTCCCTGATGTTTGGTACACCGTACGTAAAAAGGTCAATGATATTCGCCATCAATTACCATCTGGGGTGCAAGGTCCTTTCTTTAATGATGAGTTTGGTGACACCTTCGGTAATATCTATGTGCTGACCGGCAAAGACTTTGACTATGCCACCATGAAGGAATATGCCGACCGTTTACAACTCCAGTTACAACGGGTCAAAGACGTTGCGAAAGTGGATTTGATTGGTCTACAAGATCAAAAAGTTTGGATTGAAATTTCCAACACCAAAGCCACGCAAATGGGCATACCCGTGACGGCGATTCAACAAGCCTTGCAGCAGCAAAACACGGTTGCCAGTGCTGGCTTTTTTGAAACCAATTCAGACCGGATTCAAGTGCGTGTCAGCGGCAATTTACAAAACATTGATGAACTACGTCAGATGCCCTTATTGGTGAATGGGCGAACGATTCAATTGGGTGATGTGGCAGATGTACATCGGGGCTTTAGTGATCCACCACAGCCGCGTATGCGTTTTATGGGTGAAAATGGTTTAGGTATTGCCGTGTCGATGCGTAAAGGTGGCGATATTCTGGCTTTGGGTAAAAACCTAGAAACAGAATTTGCCCGCTTGCAAAAAACCTTGCCCTTGGGCATGGAACTGAAAAAAGTGTCGGATCAGCCTGTAGCCGTGAAGCGCAGCGTCAATGAGTTTATGAAAGTCCTCGCTGAGGCGGTGATTATCGTCCTATTGGTGAGCTTCTTCTCCTTGGGTTTCCGTACAGGATTGGTTGTGGCATTTTCCATTCCCTTAGTCTTGGCCATGACTTTTGCTGGCATGCAGATGTTTGATGTCGGGTTGCACAAGATTTCTTTGGGGGCATTGATTCTCGCACTCGGTTTATTGGTGGATGATGCGATTATTGCCATCGAAATGATGGCGATCAAAATGGAGCAGGGCTATAGCCGATTACAAGCCGCCGGACATGCATGGCGGACGACAGCATTTCCAATGCTAACAGGCACGCTAATTACGGCTGCCGGCTTTTTGCCGATTGCCACAGCCGCATCGAGCACAGGGGAATATACTCGCTCGATTTTCCAAGTGGTTACTATTGCATTGGTGGTGTCATGGTTTGCAGCAGTGCTGTTTGTTCCCTATCTAGGGGATAAATTACTGCCCGATTTCAACAAAGATTTGGTACAAAAAGCCCCGTGGTATCAGCGCCTGTGGGCACGTTTGCGCAAACAACCTGAACCTCAGCCGATGGTGCATCATGCCGGTGAACATCACGATCCTTATCAATCTCCGTTTTATCAACGCTTCCGTAGTTGGGTTGATATCTGTGTGACCTATCGCAAGACGGTCATTGCAACGACGGTTGGCATCTTTGTATTATCAATTTTAATGTTTAAAACCGTACCACAGCAGTTTTTCCCACCGTCAAACCGTGCTGAAATTTTAGTGGATTTAAAGCTCGAGGAAGGTGCATCTCTGAAAGCCACAGAAGCGGCAGTAAAAAAAGTCGAAGCGTTCTTGTCGAAAAAACAGGGCATTGATAATTTTGTGGCTTATGTGGGGACAGGTTCACCGCGGTTTTATTTACCTCTAGATCAACAGCTACCCCAAGCCAGTTTTGCTCAGTTTGTGGTATTGGCTTCATCTTTAGATGATCGCAATGAAATCCGTCAGTCATTAGCAGAAGAAATCCGTAAGCTCTTACCTGAAGTACGTACTCGCGTTTCACTTTTAGAAAATGGCCCACCCGTGGGTTATCCATTGCAGTTCCGCGTGTCGGGTGAAGATCTGAGCTTGGTGCGTGAGTGGGCACAACGGGTGTCTGCAAAAGTCAGTGAAAACCCGAACACCACCAATGTGCATTTGGATTGGGGTGAACCAAGCAAAGTCATTAAACTGGACATCGACCAAGATCGCGCACGTCAAATGGGGGTCTCCAGTCTAGATCTGTCCAATTTCCTGAATAGTTCAATCAGTGGTGCAGTGATTAATCAGTATCGTGAGAAACGAGAGCTGATTGAAATTCGGATGCGTGGTGATCAAGCGGAGCGATTGGATGTCGGTTCGCTCAGCAGTTTGGCAGTACCGACCAGCAATGGTGGTTCAGTGCCATTGGCGCAGATTGCGAAAATTGAGTATAGCTTTGAAGAAGGTTTGATTTGGCATCGTAACCGTTTACCGACCATTACTGTGCGCGCGGATATTCGCAGTAAATTGCAACCTGCAACGGTGGTGGGTGAGTTAAAAGATTCATTTGATCAGTTACGTGCAGAGATGCCGAATGGTTATTTACTTGAAGTAGGCGGTACTGTGGAAGAGTCAGCACGTGGTCAAACTTCTGTAAATGCGGGCATGCCATTATTCCTCGCAGTTGTCATGACTTTGTTGATGATTCAATTACGCAGCATGTCACGGGCGATGATCGTATTTTTAACTGCACCTTTGGGCATTATTGGCGTGGTGTTATTCCTGTTATTGTTCAATAAACCCTTTGGTTTTGTGGCAATGCTCGGCACGATTGCACTGTCAGGAATGATTATGCGCAATTCACTGATTTTGATTGATCAGATTGAACAAGATATTCAGTCTGGGGAGTCGTCTTGGGATGCGATTATCAATGCGACGGTACGTCGTTGCCGTCCAATTGTGCTGACTGC
This sequence comes from Acinetobacter sp. LipI_15, assembly GCF_058242865.1. NCBI lineage: Bacteria > Pseudomonadati > Pseudomonadota > Gammaproteobacteria > Moraxellales > Moraxellaceae > Acinetobacter > Acinetobacter sp. LipI_15. The sequence continues at coordinate 57,178 of NZ_JBZAYN010000001.1, forward strand.
ATTGGCCGCTGTATTGGCGATGATTCCACTTTCTCGCAGTATTTTCTTCGGTCCAATGGCCGTGGCGATTATGGGTGGATTGATCGTGGCGACCCTGCTGACCTTGTTCTTTTTACCTGCGTTATATGCACAGTGGTTTAAAGTGAAAAAAACTCAGCAGAATCCTTAAAAGTGTCATAATATTGGGTGCGAAATATTGAATTTTTCTCTATAGTAGCACCTGATCTACAAAGACATTTTTAAAAAGTAAAACAACCACAAGTGCAGCGCGGCATATTGTGGTGTACGGGGTTGAATCACAGATGACAGCAGAGAGTTTAGCTAAGTATCGCCGTTATGTTGCGATTTCTTATGTCTTCATGTTTTTCGCTTTATTTACCCTGATTAGTGGTGTATTTGCCTACGGCTTTGCACGCAAAGTGACTCAAATCGATTCTGCAGAAGTTTGGCTCCAAGCCCAAGCGCTTTGGGTCATGCGCACCGTCGTGATTTATTCCATGATGGCCATTTTTGCCGCACTGTGGTTTATTCCTTTATTTTTCTATTATTGGGACACCTATCTTTGGGTGACTGCATGTACGGTAATTGGTGTGGTCTTTGCTGCGATTGCCTTTTTGTATTTATTAAATGCATGGATCCAAGGTCTATCTAAATTCGTTAAAAATAAGGCTGTTTTCTAAGTCGATTTATTTTTTTCCTGCCTACCCCTTGAAAAAATGGTTTGATTCCCCAATTTCAGACCACAGTTAAGTATTAAATTAAATTCCGTGAGGAGCATCGCCAGACATGGCTAAACGTGATTATTATGAGGTTTTAGGTGTATCTAAAACCGCAAGTGATGATGAAATTAAAAAAGCCTACCGTAAGTTGGCGATGAAGTATCACCCTGACCGTAATCCAGATAACCCAGAAGCTGAAGAAAAATTCAAAGAAGCTGCAGAAGCATATGAAGTTTTATCGGACAGCGAAAAACGTAGTATGTATGACCGTATGGGACATCAAGCTTTTGAAGGCGGCATGGGCGGCGGCGGTGGCTTCGGTGGCGGTTTTAGCGCAGAAGATATCTTTAGTCAGTTTGGTGACATATTCGGTGGCGCATTTGGTGGTGGTGGCCGTGGTGGTCAGCAACGTGCACACCGTGGTTCAGACTTACGCTATGTTATGGAGCTTACCCTTGAGGAAGCTGTAAAAGGCGTGAAAAAAACCATTACCTTTACTGCGCCAGCGCCATGTGATGCCTGTGATGGTAAAGGATCTAAAAATCCAAACGACGTCGAAACCTGTAAAACTTGTCATGGTGCAGGTCAAGTGCGTATGCAACAGGGCTTCTTCTCTGTGCAGCAAACCTGTAGCACCTGTCGTGGTCAAGGTAAAATTATTAAGAACCCATGTAATAAATGTCATGGTTCAGGGGTTTCTGACCGTCAGCAAACTTTAGAAGTGACCATTCCTGCAGGTGTGGATAATGGCGACCGCGTACGTTTAAGTGGCAAAGGCGAGGCGATCCGTGATGGCCAAGCAGGCGACTTATATGTAGAAGTGGTGGTACGTGAACACGAAATCTTCCAACGTGATGGCGCTGACCTATATATGGATGTGCCTGTAAGTATTGCAGATGCTGCATTGGGTAAAGAAATTCAAATTCCGACACTCGATGGTCGTGTGAGCTTGAAAGTACCTGAAGGGACTCAAACTGGTAAATTGTTCCGCTTACGTGGTAAAGGTGTGAAGCCTGTACGTACCAGCATGACCGGTGACTTACTCTGTCGTATCGTGGTGGAAACGCCTGTGAACTTAACGGCTCGTCAACGTGAATTGTTGAAAGAGTTACAAGACACGATGGATGGCGATGACAATAAATCATCTCCGAAGAAAAAATCATTCTTCGACCGTTTATTTGATTAATTGATATGATTTGCTTGAGTTCGCTGTGATGTGAACTTAGCTATAAAAAAGCCTGCATAATTGCAGGCTTTTTTATTGAGCGTTTTAAGGTTTCGGCTGTGCTATAGGTAGTAATAAACTCTCATAGCTCATGTCGAGCCTATAGATATTTTTAAGACGCTGTAGCTGATGACGTGCTTCAGCCTCACGACCATTAAAGGCCAATAAACGTGCATATTTAATGATGTGGTATTTCGCTGGATAGCTGCGAACCAATTTTTCAGTATCCTGAATGGTTTGTTCAGAAACGATGGAGTACGGATTTAAACGAATAATCGCCACCCGATGTCTAAATTCCGTCAGCAAATAGATCGGCTCATGATTAGTGATTTTCTCTGGCGTTTTTTCATATTTTGATGCCTGACCCAGCTGAATTGCTGCATTGGCATAATCACGATAAATCACCGTAATCAGCACTGCGCCAATCACGAAAACAATGCGGATAAACCACGGAGACAGACTTAATGTAGCCGTCTGTGATTTCGCAGCTTGAAGAATCCCGATAATAAAACCCGCAGGCAGTAAGAAATATGCGTAGTTTTGCGGAAACTCCAACATGGCATGAATAACGAAGACACCGACCATCAATAGGCCAATCACAGATAATGCAGACTTGGCTAACTTCTGTAATTGGATGCCCCAATAGGCGAAATAGGCCAAGAACGGTACACCAATAATGGCACCATTCCACAATAAGAAATCCAAAATAAAGTTGTGTGAGCTACGAATCCATACAGGCCCTTGCACCGTGTCCGAGATCGAGACAAACGCGCTACTGGTTTGATGCCAACCATAGCCAAACCAAGGCTGTGCAGCCACGGCATGCGCCATTTGTTGCCAAATGGCTAAACGAGACATATCGCCACCAGCACGTTTGACTACGTCACGACTTTCTTGAATATTCATGTCGGACATTTGGCTCATGATTTGACTTAATTTTGGCATCAATACAATCAGTGCCACAAAGCCGATAAACCAGGCCAAGCTGTAAAACCAGCGAAGACGGATATAATCTTTGTACTGTGCATAAGCCAAATAGACTAGGACACAGATACTTGCCACCCAAGAGGTGCGAGATTGGCTGAGCGCGACCCCAATTAAAATAGGAATTGCACAAGCGACCAAATAGCGGGTTTTAACTTTTTGCTGTTCATAAACATATAAGCAGGCTAACAAGGACATGAGCAGAAACGTGGCCATGTTATTTGGCTGAGCAAAGTTTGCAAATGGGCGCGTAGTTCCACTAATTTTCATCACAAAAGGAAGAAACGAGTCAAAATCTAACCACTGACATATTGCGATGAGCCCTGTCATGACCCCAGAAGCAACAAAGGTATAGCTCAGGTATAAGAAGGTTTTTTCGCGTTTTTCTGTACCTTGTGAGAGGCTAAAACCAAGGTTGATACACAGCCAGAAGCTGAACACAAACAGCATGCAGAGCAAGGCGATACTAAAATAATATACCTGCCCAAAAGCCAGTTGGACGAAGGGAATCAGCGCTAAAAGCAACAGGGGCAAGGAAATTTTTGCCACCATGAGCTTTTCTTTAAAGAAGGTTGCCGTTAAGGCAAACAGTGCAAAGAAGGTATAAAGCTCACCGGTATATGTGGCCCAAGGTCGGTAATGAATCGGAATCAGCCATGCCAGTGCAATACAGACTGCCGCACAAAGATACAATAGGGTTTTCATGAATATTCAAGATCAATAGAACGCGCCTATCATACCGTGAAAATGCCCAAACTTGGTGAGGGAATAGTCAGCGTCTGTCGAAGAGCTTGATTTGCAAAAGTCTTTCGGAAAATACAGGATTTTTTTGTTTGTAACTTAGCCTGCGCATGGAGTTTTGATATAGTAAGACCAATTTCGAATCAACATTAGGAAAATGTTATGTCAGCAGCTCCACGTATTGGTATCTTGGGCGCAGGCGGTCGTATGGGACGCATCTTAATTCAGGCGGTTCAGCAAGCTGGCTATCAATTGGCTGCTGCGGTAGAACGTCCTGAAAGTAGCTTAGTCGGTGCAGATGCCGGTGAACTTGCAGGGATTGGCGCGGTTGGCGTAAAGGTTGTTGGTAACCTTGCTGAAGTTTTAAAAGATTGTGATGTCGTGATCGACTTTACTGCACCTGCAGCAACGGCACAGCATCTTAAACTTTGCCGTGAAGCAGGCGTTGCGATTGTCATTGGTACCACAGGTATGAATGATGAGCAAAAAGCTTATCTCGATGAAACAGCAACAGAAACCCCAGTAGTCTATGCAGCGAACTATTCTGTCGGTGTAAACGTTTCAATCAAACTTCTTGAATTGGCATCAAAAGTGTTTGGCGATACTGTGGATATTGAAGTGATTGAAGCCCATCATCGTCATAAAGTTGATGCACCATCAGGTACAGCGCTAATGTGGGGCGAAGCCATTGCCGGTGCTTTAGGACGTGACTTAAAACAAGATGCTGTGTATTGCCGTGAAGGTCATACGGGTCCACGTGAACGTCAAACCATTGGCTTCCAAACGATTCGTGGTGGTGACATTGTGGGTGAACATACTGCGATGTTTATTGCGGATGGCGAACGTGTTGAAATTACCCATAAAGCGACCAACCGTATGAACTTTGCCTCTGGTGCAGTACGTGCAGCTGCATGGGTAGTTGGTCGTGAAGCACGTAAGTACGATATGAAAGATGTCCTGGGTTTTAACGATATTGACGTATAAAAGCGCGTTAAAATCCGTTATAACAACAGCATAAAATTAAAATAAGACGATCAATGGAATGAAAAAAGTCATCTTTATGGCCTGTGCTGTCGCATTCATTGCGGCAGTACAAGCGAAAACTATGGATAATGCCAAACTCACGATTAATAAAAATAATATTAAGGTTTGGACCTACCAAAATGCTCAAAATCCTGTCTTTCAATACAAAGCTGAAACCAGTTTTGATGTGCCCATCGAAAAAGCGGTTTCCCTGATTTTAGATGTGGAAAATGCAGTGAATTGGGTCCCTTATATGGGCAGTGTCAAAGTCTTATCCCGCGATGACCAGAAAGGTGAATTCAGCTTATATATGGTGCTGGATTTTCCTTTTCCCTTGAAAGACCGTGATTTGGTGGTACAAGGCAAAATGCGTAAAGATGCACAGGGCATTATTAGCATCCAAAATAAAGCGGTGAAAAAAGGTTATCCGATCAATCCCAATTATGTACGCCTAACCGACTATGAGGGCGATTGGACCTTCCAGCGTTTAGGCAATCAAAAAGTCAAAGTGTCGACCTATGGCTATGCCAATCCGGAAGGCTCCATTCCGCTCAGTTTTGTGAATATGTTTGTGCAGCAACAGCCTTATCAAATGCTACAAAAAATGAAAGTGCAGCTGGGTAAAAGCAAAACCGTTGCGACCGTTCCCGAAATTTTAAAATAAGCACCAGTAATGATTCAGTTCAATATGAACGATCAATGACTTTGCATCTCAGGCAGGCGAAAAGCAGTCAACTGCTGCATGTGCTGTGCTTCTGGAAGTTCGATACTGAGTAAGGTCTGTTCTGGAAATGGATGTGGATGTAACTTGATTTGAAATTGCCGCGCGGTCATTTGTTCACAGGCAAAGCGAAGTTTGGCTTGCTGCGGCATGATATTCATGCCGTTTTCAGACTTGGCTTTATAAATATATAGCTGCTGATGTAACCCACCGCTGGTGATCGGTTGGATCTGCTCAAGTTCATATTGCGTCAGTTTTTGGGCACTCAAAAAGCCTTGAATTAAAGATTTACAGATAAAATTTTGCTGGCTTTGAGCTTGAGTGTGCTGCTCGGGTTGGCACGCTATAAGCGTGAGTGTGCTGAAGATGATTAGACCTGCTCGAAACTGCGTGAAGTCATTCATTTAATTGTCCCCCTATCGTTATTTTTGAGATATCAACCTGATGCATTCAGCTTAAATCTGTTAACTTAATGGGTACAGATACAAAAATGATTAAAAAAAGGGTACAGATGGCTTTTCAATATCAGCAGCTTGCGCAGCAGTTGGCACAGAAAATTTATAGTGGTGAATTGGCCGCAGGGCAGCGTCTGTATGCGCTACGTCAATTTTCACAGCAGCATCAGATCAGTTTAAATACCGCGAAACGCTGCTATGAATTACTTGAAGCCAAAGGCCTCATTTATGTTAAAGAAAAGTCTGGTTATTTTGTGCAATCCTCACAGAAAGCCCAGCAAATTGCCGTGCCGAATCATCCTGATTTTGATTCCCGACCACGTGAAATTTCGAATTTAGAATTGCAAATTCAGATCCATGAAGCATCTGCAAATAGCCGCCTGATTCATTTGGGTTCAATTCAGTTGTCCCCCAATTTTGTTCCTGTTGAAGCACTCAGACGTTCAATCCAAAGGGCATTAAAGCATTGTAAACCAGAAGATTTTTTATATAACAATCGGCAAGGTCATCCACAATTGCGTGAAGCGTTGTCGGCACATTGGGCTGAAGATGGTTTTTACATGCCTAAGGATGATATTTACATCAGCAATGGTTGTATGCCTGCTTTGTCAGTGATGTTGCAAAATCTGAGTGCGGAAGGGGAGAGTGTCATTGTCCCGACGCCGAACTATAACGGGCAATTGCAATTATTGGCTTTATTGAAGCGGAAAATTGTTGAAATTCCTGCCAATACGGAAGGTTTTGATTTAGATCGTTTAGAGCAGGCGATGCGGGATTCAGGCGCGAAAGTATGCTTATTGACTGCAAATTTTCAAAATCCTTTGGGTTTTTGTTTAAGTAATGAAGATAAGGAACGAATTGCACAACTGGCTGAAAAATATCAATGTTATGTGATTGAAGATGATATTTATGCTGAGTGTAGTTTCAATGCAAAGCGACCATTGCCTATCAAATATTGGGATCGGGCGGGCTATGTGATCTATTGTGCGTCGATTTCAAAATCTTTATCGCCTTCTTATCGGGTGGGGTGGTTTTGTCTTCCACCACATTTGCAACATTTGCGTCCGAAATTACTTTTGCAAAATGATTCGGTGAATACGCCTTTGCAGTTAGGACTTGCCGATTTGATTTTTAGTCGTGGGTATCGCCAACATCTTGCTGAATTGCGTCCTAAATTAATGGTGCAAGTCGAGCAGTATCGTCAGTATATTTACGATGCTTTTCAAGGGGTTGATATCCGTCTAAATCGGCCTCAAGGCAGTTATGCTCTGTGGTTGCAGATGCCTGAACAAATAGACAGTTTGGCGCTGTATTACCATGCGCAAAAACATGGCATCAATATTGTGCCAGGTTTAATTTTTGGTGAGGACAATCGTTATAACAATTGTATTCGCCTAAATGCAGGGCATGAGCTATCGACAGAAATTCAGCAGGCCATTTTGTTGCTTGCAGATTGGGTGCGTAAGGAATGCAGAAACACAAATGTCATCTAGATTAATGAGTCCATAAAGCATACAAAAAAAGCCTGCATGCAGCAGGCTTTTTGGGCTTAGATTTTTGCCGTTAAAAATCAGCTTTCAACACGATACGATAACGCACGTTTCCTGAATGCAAACGTTCAATCGCTTCGTTCACCTGAGACATGGGATACATTTCAATTTGTGGTGCAATATTTTGACGTGCAGCGAATCGAAGTAATTCACGCAGTGCTGCAGGAGAGCCTGTTGATGAGCCAGTGATAGATTTAGCACCACTGATCAGCATACCTGCGGGGATTTGCATTGGCTCAAGTGCTAGGCCGAGCATGTGAACGCTTCCATTCGGTGCCAAAGTCGAAAGATAGGCTTGCCAATCCAACGTCACATTGACCGTGCTTAAAATCAAATTGAATTTCCCACGCTGCGCTTTAATTGCAGCAAGATCACGACTATTCACCACATGGTCAGCACCCATGGCTTTAAGTTCATCGGTTTTATCTAAGTTTGAACTGAACGCAGTAATTTCACAGCCCCAAGCTTTGAGCAGTTTAATCGCCATATGACCTAAACCACCAATGCCGATCACGGCAACATGGTGAATGGCCTGAATTTGGTGCTGTAAAATGGGATCAAATACCGTAATCCCGCCGCAGAGCAGAGGGCCAGCACTGGTTGGATCGAGATCATCTGGAAGCGGAATAACCCATTGCCAGCCCGCACGGACTTTGTTGGCAAAGCCACCCGCATGACCGACGATTGTCGCCGTCTTGGTTCCAGTACATTGCACTTGGCGACCATCGATACACGAGTCACAGTGTTGACAACTTTCTGCTGTCCAGCCAATGCCTACACGTTGTCCGACTTTGAGTCCTTTTGCTTCGCTGCCGAGTTGGGTAATGGTTCCAATCACTTCATGCCCTGGGACCACAGGATATACCGAAGATTTCCAATCATTTTGGATAATAGAAATATCTGAGTGACAAAGACCGCAATACTCGACTTTGACTTCAACCTGATGGGCTTGTAATTCACCTGCATCAAATTGGTAGGGAACAAGGGCTTCACCACTGTTCATTGCTGCATAGGCTTGAATTGTATTGTCACTCATTATTCTATCCTTTCTGTTTTTGAGGTCATTCTGCGTGCGTGTATTTAAAGTCACAGTGATTTTCATGATCATTGACCATGCCGATAGCTTGCATCAGGGCATAGCAAGTCGTCGGGCCGACAAATTTAAAGCCATGCTTTTTTAATGCTTTGGACATTGCCTGACTTTGAGCGGTTTGTGCAGGGGCGCTACGATATTCAACTACATCATTATTGGCAATTTGACCTTCGACAAAACTCCAAAGAAATTCCACTGGATGAATCCCTTGGGCTTTTAACTGTTGCCATGCTTTTGCATTATCTCGAATGGCAGTGAGTTTGCCGATATGACGAATCAAACCTGAATCTTGTAATTTTTCTTGTAATTGTAGGTCACTCAACGCTGCGATTTCGGCAATGGGATATTGAAAAAAATGCTGCTGATAACAGGCCCGCTTTTTCAGCACAGTAATCCAAGACAGCCCTGCTTGTTGTCCTTCAAGACACAGCATTTCAAAGAGATGCTGCTCATCAAAACTAGGTTTAGCCCACTCAGTGTCGTGGTAGGCAATATACAAAGGATCTTCGGAGCACCAAGCACAGCGTTGTATCGTCATGTTGAATGCTCCTTTTTGACTTAAATTTTAAAAGCTGTCCATTGGTCGTTTTTATTGTCCCAATACAACAGTTCCGCTTGATCGAGATCGGCAAATTGAATCCATACATCTTTACCTGATTTGTCTGCGTAGCCGGTGCTGATGAGTAATGCTTCTTCAGTGATCTCCATGATCCAGCCCTGATAAGACTGTCCATTGAGGCTGATTTTTTGTTGATTACCAGATTCTGCAAATTCCACCAGACGATTGATCAACGCTTCTGACATGTATGTTTCCTAAAATTAACGTAAATATGGATAGGGGTTAACGGCATTGCGACCTTTACCACCCAAGTAAATGCCATAATGCAAATGTGGTGCAGTATGTCGAGCATTGCCAGTATTACCTACATAGCCGATGACATCACCTTTTTTGACATAGTCGCCGACGTTTAAGCCACGCTTATGACCATCAAGATGCGCATAATAATGCCAAGAACCTGCGGGTCCCATAATCCATATCACTTTACCACCCAAATTGTTATTACGTAAGTCAGCAACTAAACCTTCTGTAGCACTGAGGACTTTTGTTCCACGTGGAACAATAATATCAATGCCTTCGTGGCTTCGTCCTTGGCTACGCGCTGCACCCCAAGTATCCTTAAGCGCACTTCGTTTGACTTGATGAACAGGAACAGGCAATTGATTGGATAAACGCATGTTTTGTAATTTTTTCACTTCATGAGCAGGCAATGTACTGCCTGATGGTTTGGGTGGAGTCGACGTACAGGCGCTGAGTAAAAGCAAAATAAAACCAATACCGCCGAACAACCCTTTGCGAAGCTGAAAAAATCCTTGAGTCACATTTGTCCCTATTCAATTGATGAGCAGTTCAAAACTATGGCATAGAATGGCTTTCGAGTTCTAGCGTAGAAATGAGTTTTTTCATGGCAGTAGGAACACCGAGAGCAGTGGCTTGTATCGGTGTAAACCACTGTGCGTTGCATTCAATCGCTAAATGCTCTTTTTGATCGGCAGCAACAGTAAATACAGTAGCTTCTAAAAGCCAAGTGAAGTGGGTAAAACTATGCGATATTTGCACTTGAGTGGTGGTAGGTTTCAGTCCAAGCTGCTGAGTGTGCGATTGAAACTCATGGGGTTGATCAAAAATAGGTAAACACCACAGACCACCCCATAGCCCGCTATTCGGACGTTGTATCCACAGCCATTCTCCTGCAGATTGAATCAGCATGACTTGAGCTTCTCTTACAGGAACAGGCTTTTTAGGCTTTTTATACGGTAATTCAGTTTCTAAACCTTGAGCATGTGCTTTGCAGTGCTGTTGCATGGGGCAATATAAACAGAGCGGCTTTTTCGGCGTGCAAACGGTTGCACCAAGATCCATAATCGCTTGGGTATAATCGTGGTTGCGTTCCATGGGGCAGAGCTCTGTCGCCAGTTGCCACATGGCCCGTTCATGTACAGGTTTCGATAAATCATCTTCAATAGCAAAGAATCGAGACAATACTCGCTTGACGTTGCCGTCCATAATCACGCCATATTGTCTTAAACCCAAAGACATCAGCGCACCTGCGGTAGACGGGCCGATGCCTGGTAGTTCCATCCACTGCTCAAGATTGATTGGAAAATGTCCCTGACGTGCAACAATACCCGCGGCTTTGTGTAAGTTCCGAGCCCGTGCATAGTAGCCTAAGCCAGCCCAATAGGGCGCCACATCATCCCAAGAGGCATGGCCTAAATCTTCAACAGTCGGAAATCGTTGAATAAATCGATCAAAATATTGTAAGACGGTTTTGACTTGAGTCTGTTGTAGCATAATTTCTGAAACCCATACTTTGTAAGGGTCATCCTTCACTTGCCACGGTAAGTCATGACGACCATGGACATCAAACCAGTCGAGAAGGGCATCAGAAAAGTTAAACATGCAATACAGTCAAAATTGAAAAAACCTGCCTAGTATACATCTTTCAATAGGCATTCTTTTTGTTCAAAACGAAAACTGTATATCAGGGGAAATGCAAAAATAGTGGCTATCAAAAAAGGAGCCGAAGCTCCTTAGTGAGTGTCAATTTTGAAATTTTAGCTTTTAAAGCCCCAGCGGGTATCAAGCGCCAATGTTTGGTTTTCATAACGTGGAATAATGTGAATATGCACATGTTCAGTGGCTTCGCCAAAAACTTGTCCATCATTAAACCCAATATGAAAGCCTGTAGGTTGATAGCGTAAATTTAATTCATTACGCGCTTGTTCAAGTAAGGACATTAAACTTTTACGTTCTTTATCAGTAATTTCAAAAAATGAACCAACATGACGTAGTGGGACAATGACAGCATGCCCTTTAGACAGTGTATGTGGTTCAGGAAGTACAACACCAAAATCATTTTTTGCAATCACGTCATATTCGTCAAAATTGCAATATGGACAATTGAGTTCTGTCATTGTGCTCTCCTCATTTTTATAAATTAAATATTGGTATTGGTGCTTATGGCTTTAAGAACCAAGCTGGCGTGCTAACAAGGCATACATGGCCGCTAAGCTTTGCTGTTCTGCAGCAGCGTTATAAGCTAAATCTACGCCGTTGGCTTTGGCACGTTCATCCGCCATCGGGTTGCTAAAGCCGTGTTTTGCGCCTTCAAAAATATTGATTTGATACTTCACTTGGGCAGCATCCATTTCATTTCTAAAGGTTGCAACATCATTTAAGCTCACCATCGAGTCGAGCTCACCATGTTGCACTAAAATCTCTGCTTGGACTTGTCCTGTTTGTGCAGGAGTCGCTGTAGCAAGTGTTGCATGGAAGGTCACCACAGCTTTTAATGCAGCACCTGAACGAGCTAAATCCAGCACGACTTTTCCGCCATAGCAAAAGCCTATAGCTGCGAGTTTATCTGCATTTACTTCTTTTTGCTGTGCCAAAGTGTGTAATGCAGCAGACGCACGGGTCACAATGGTGTCGGCATGATCAAAAGTTTGCATCATCCATTCATAAGCTTGCTTGGCATCTGTGGTGACTTTTTTGTCACCATACATATCCAAAGCGAAAGCAGCATAGCCTTGTTCAGCCAATTCGCGCGCACGTTGTTCGGTATATTCATTGCGTCCCCACCATTCAGGGGCAACTAACACACCTGCGACTGCAGTGTCTGACTCTGGTGCGGCAAAATAGCCAAAAAGTTGAGTTCCATCAGCTGCTGTATATTGAATTTCGCGCGTCTTAATTTTAACGGTCATGGTCAAATCCTTATGTGCGGCTACGCAGTTAATGAAGATTTAAAATAAAGGGAAATTGGTTTTTGTGAAATAAATATAAGATATCAATGTGAATTTTAAGTCAAATCAATCAAAAAAATTTTAAAAGAAAATAATGGAAAGAAGAAATATTGAGGAGCACCGAGATTTGTCGATGCTCCTGAATGGAGTATTGTTATTTCGGGAGAACTTCAATGAGTTCTACATCAAAAATCAGCGTGCTGTTTGGCTCAATGACGTCTGCTGAACCAATTTGACCATAGCCTAAATTTGCAGGAATGAAGAAGCGATATTTTGCACCTTCTTTCATCAACTGTAGACCTTCTGTCCAACCCTGAATGACTTGACTCACTTGGAACATCGCAGGTTGGTTACGTGCAATTGAACTATCAAAAACAGTGCCATCAATTAAGCGACCTTCATAGTGAACTTTCACTGTTGAATTGGCTTTGGGTGATTTACCTTTGCCGGCTTGAATGACTTGATACTGCAGGCCAGATTTCGTGACCAGAATGCTCGGTTTTTTGGCATTTTCAGCAAGGAAAGCTGCACCAATGGTGGCATTCGCATCCGCTTTTTGTTTCAGTTCAATCAGTTGTTTCGCTTCGGTTTGCTTTTTATATTGGGTTAAGGCACGGGTCATTTCTTCATCTGTTAGTGACGAAGCTTGACCTTTAGATGCTGCCTTTAAACCTGCAACAAATGCATCAATATCTAAGTCCTTAATGGATTCAGCATTACTGCGTCCCATTAAATAACCAAAACTATAACCCACTTGTTCTGCAGCACTACTTTTATTACTGACATCTTTGGCAAATACAGTGCTTGAGCAGAGTGCCAAACACAACATACTGATCTGTAATTTCATGACCGAGTCTCAAAATAAAGCAGGAGAGCGAAAAGCTCTCCTGTACCGGTTTTATTATTTAACTTCAATGAGTTCTACATCAAAAATTAAAGTACTGTTCGGTGGAATCGTTCCCGGAACACCTTGAGCACCATAACCTAGGTTTGAGGGAATATATAAAGTAGCTTTGCCACCTTCCTTCATTAACTGCAGACCTTCAGTCCAACCCGGAATTACTTGGTTCAACGGAAATTCAATTGGCTCGCCGCGCTGTACTGAACTATCAAATACTGTGCCATCCACTAACTTACCTGTGTAGTGAACTTTAACAACTGATGTGGCTTGCGGTTGTTTACCTGTACCTTCTTTCGTTGTTAGGTACTGTAAACCAGAAGCAGTGGTTTTAACCCCAGCTTTGCTTTTGTTTTCCGTTAAGAAATTATCGCTGCTACTTTGTGCTTGCTTATTGCTTTCGAGCTGCTTATTTTGCATTTCTTGTTGGAACTCAGCATATGCTTTTTGTAATTCTTCTTCAGTATATGCAGGTTTTGCACGAGCATGGCCTGCACGAACGCCAGTGACAAAGCTATCAATATCTAATTCTGGAGGCGTTTGATGGGCAACTTCATAACCTAGAGCATAGCTGATTTTAGCGACAGCCGAAGCGTTTGCAGCTGGTTGAGTTGATGTTGCTGATTGCGTAGCAGGTGTTTTAGTTGCATAGTAAACAGGAACAAGTGCGGCACCGCCGAGTAATACAGCGACAGCGATAGGTAGGGCCTTACTCATATATTTTCCCACAATTATTTTATATGTAAAAGTTGCTGAAATTCTAGCAGACTTTTCCTGTTCAGCGCTTACCTATCTCTATGATCAGGTAAGGTGCAGGAAAGATCATCATAGTCATGTTCTTATTTTTATACTATAACGGTATGAATATATAAAACATTTTTTATACAGAATGATGCATGCAACATAAATTTCGAAAATAAAAAAAGCCACCGTATTCGGTGGCTTTTTTGAATAGGTTTGAATTAGTCTTGGTCTTTTGAAGCTTTATAACCATAAGAATAGTTATAGCCATAACCATAACCATAACCAGCTGAGCTACGTTGAATGTCGTTTAGAATAATACCATTGACCTTCACACCCACTTGTTCAAAGCGGTTCACGGTTAACTCTAGTTCTTTCAACTGAGTTTTCGCATAACGAGCAATCACCAAATTTACACCAGCATATTGCGAAATAATGATACCGTCTGTCACCGCAAGTACAGGAGGGGTATCAATGATCACATGATCAAACATTGGTGAAATCAAATCTAAGAATTCTTTGAATTTACCAGAACTTAAAAGCTCAGATGGATTAGAAGGGCTTTTACCACGAGTAATCACACTCAAATTTGGAATTTCAGTGGTTTTAATGATGCTGTCTAGATCACGCTGGCCATTTAAATATTCAGAAAGACCTGGTTGGTTATCATGATTGAAATATTTGTTTAAATAACCACGACGTAAATCAGCATCAACAATTAAAACACGTTTATCACTTTGCGCAAGAATCGTAGCTAAGTTCGTTGAAACAAAAGATTTACCAACTTCTGGTGCTGGCCCCGAAATCATGATCAGGTTATTTTTTGCAGATGTCAGTGCAAAGTGAATGGCAGTACGCATACTGCGCAGGCTTTCAATTGCAATATCATCGCTATTTTTAACCGCAAGTACAGGAATGGTCTTTTTCTTCTTCAGTAACTTGATGCGACTTTCTTGAACTGGCGAACGTGGGACAGTGGCATAAACCGGAAGATCCAAATTATTTTCAATTTCAGTAGAATCTTTAATCCCTGAACGGAGCATATTACGGAGTAAGGCAATTAAGACACCAATAAAGCCACCGACAAATAGCGAGAGTATAAGGACAATTAACTTTTTAGGTTTAATAGGTTCAATTGGCTCTACAGCAGTATCGACAATACGGACATTTCCAATTTCACCAGCTTTGGCAATACGAAGCTGTTGGTAAGAGTTCAATAATGCAGTATAAAGTTGTTGTTTTACTTCAACTTCACGGTATAGCTGTAAATAACGACGCTGTAAATCTGGAAGCTTTTTCAAAGTTGTATTGAGTTCACCAATTTTGCTATTGATTGCACCAAGTTGTGCATTCATTTGCTGCATCACTGGATGTTCACTAGTGTACTTTGCAGAAGCTTCAGCAACTTTTTGCTCTAATTCAGCTTTTTGAGTTTCAAGAGTGACGCTTTGAGTTAAATATAGCTCAGATTCTTTAGTGACATCGACAGTATTAAACTCTTGACGGAATTTGTTAAATTCGCGTTCCGCAACATCCAGTTGTTGTTTTAGTTCAGGTAGTTGCTCATCCAAGAACTTTAAGGTCTGTGCACTTTCAGCCGAACGGCGTTCAATATTTTGTTGGCTATAGGCTGCTAAAATTGAATTGAGTACTTGGGTAATATGTTCTTTATCTTGACCCTGATAATTTAATCCAAGGACACCGGTCATTTTCCCTTTTTCAGCAACCGAAAAATTCTCTAAAATATTATCAACTGCAGCAGGTAAAGATTGCTTTTGAATTAGGTAGTGATCTTTTAACTTGTCGCGGGTAAAAATCGAAATATCCCACGATCCATCAGTGGTGCGTAATGAATTCGCTTGATTGAGCTTCGCAGTCAGAATTTTTTCTTCAGTTTCGGTATCTATCAGTGTAATGAGATTATCTTCAAAGCTTAAACTGAGGTCTTTATCACGATATACGTTAGGCACATTAAATTGACGGACTTCAAAACTTTTTTCATTGTCTTTAAAAGTTACTGATTTATTTTTATATTCAGTCACATAGTCATGTGGAGAAAATAGGCGATCAATAAATGAATTCTCTGTACCCGAAACTTTAAGATCAAGATGCAAATTTTGAATCACAGTACCTAGAACTAAGCGTGATTTTAAAATTTCAATTTCTGCTTGAGCCGGTTGCTTTTGATCAATCATGCTTGATAGATCACCCAAGAGTGCTGCTGAAGTTCCTTTACTTTCCTCAACCTGTACCAGTGCATTTACTGCGTAGGTATCAGCTGTAGTTCTTAAATAAAGTAGGGCGCAGACGAGACTTAAAATTACACATAAAGCAATTAACTTCCATTGTGCAATCAGAGAGAAAAATAATTCTTTTAAATCAATTGTATCTTCTGTATTGGTATTTTGGCTCATAATCGTACATCAAAAGTTAAATATGTTTAGTCCAATCCGCAACGCAAGACTGGATCAATTGTGAAGTTTGGTCAAAAAAGGCCTGATCATGCTGGTATGGATCGGGAACATTTTTACCTTGCCAATGCCCAAGGCGAAATGTTTTTCCTTTGGCAAAGGGCCAAGTTTGCTCCACATGTTTTTGCTGATTGCTGCTCATGACTAAAATTAAATCGGATTGTTTGATTAAATCTGCATTTAATTTACGGGCAATATGAGGGCTCATATCAATCCCGATTTGCTGCATGCAATGTTGTGCTTTGTCATCGGCAGGATAACCAATCATGCCTGAAATACCGGCAGAATGGATTGTCAGCTCAGGATAGCTCTGCTTTAGTAGATATTCTGCCATCGGGCTTCGGCAAATATTACCTACACAGACCACCAAGATATTTTTAAACTGCATTATTGACCTATTCTATCCATATTATAAATTATATTAGAGAATGGAATCACTTGGTTAATCACACGCTGCCAGCGAGCTAAACCAGATGCGTCAACATAGACAATATCATTGCTGCGCATTTTGAACTGGTTAGCGAGTCCAAAGTCACCAATACTGGTTAAATCTAAATGGTAAATTTCAGTCATCGGGCTATTTACATCGCTACGCACTACGTAGATTTTACCTCGACTTGCTGAAAGTGAGTTAATACCTAGACTTTCACCTAGGACATCACTGAGGCTCATGCCTTGTTCACGCATTGGTAACGATTGGTTTTTGCCAGACTCCCCCATCACATAAATTTTTTGGTTTTCACGTGAGTTGACATAAATTGTGTCATTCGGTTTGATGAGTAAGTTGTGTAAAGAATATCCAGCTTTTTCAAGTTCAATACTATTGAGTACATAACTTTGACCATTTCTAACTAAGGTTAAAGATGCATTGTCACCAAATTGACTATTTACTCCGCCCGCCATACCTAAAGCAGTATAAATACTTGTCGGCTGATCGGTTAGATTAAACTGACCACCTTTCATTACATTACCTTGAACCGAAAAACGTTGTCCTTGGTAGGAAAGTACGCGAACAATCACATCTGGGGTTTTTAAGTAACGAGCAAGTTGGCTGCGTAATTCCTGATTGACTTGTGTCAGCGATTTTCCTGCAGCTTTATATCGGCCAATAATAGGGAATTGGATATAGCCACTTTGATCAATTTGGTAACCATTTGATTTAATCGCTTCTGCATTGCTTATTGTATTTGTGGGTGGTGTAATTTCAGGGTATGCCCATAAATAAATAGATAAAATATCACCCGGATTTAAACGATAACTTTTTTGTTGTTGATTGAACAGATGGGCAAAATTTTGCTGATTTACTTGGGCGGGTTGAACAGCAACTAAATTTTCTTGAGTTAGTTTAATAACATTGACTGTCGAGCCTAAATCAGTCTGAAATGTGCCTTCTTTAGGAAGGTCATAGGTTTGTAAGCCTGAAGTAATGGCACAACCCGTCATACTTAGACTCAAAGCTAACATACAGCTATAACGATAGTAACTCACTCGAATACAAATCCTATTTATAAAATATTTGAATCATTGAAATACGGGTTTAAGTACCCAAATTACTCATTTTAGAATGTTAAGTTTATACTATTCACCTTGTAGAATATAGCTTTACATTTGTTTTAAATCGTAAGTTTAATCAAGACTTGCATGGATGAATATCTTTTTAAAGATCTTATTGTTATTTGAATTTTTTTAAATATACAAAGTTGGTTTTATAGGGTGAATTGTTTAATCCTATAAATATTTTTGATTAAAATTACAGTCCTCATAGAACATCATTACACAATCGAAATTTGATTTTCTGATATAATTTAACGCTATTTACAACATAACGATGATTGATGATTCATCGATGACATAGGCTTCAGTATGTTACAACTCTCCGAATTAAAAATTGCCATAATCGGATTAGGTTATGTCGGTTTACCGCTAGCTGTTGAGTTTGGAAAAAAAGTTCCCGTGGTGGGCTTTGATATTCATCAGAAGCGTATTGATGAATTACGTAGCGGACGTGATCATACCCTAGAAGTTTCTCCTGAAGAATTAGCACAATCAGCTCAATTACGTTACAGCGCAAATTTAGAAGATTTAAAAGACTGTAATTTCTTTATTGTTACAGTGCCAACCCCGATTGATGAATATAAGCAGCCAGATCTAACGCCATTAGTGAAAGCCTCAGAAAGCATTGCAAAAGTGTTGAAAAAAGGTGATGTGGTTGTTTATGAATCGACCGTTTATCCGGGTGCAACAGAAGAAGTCTGTATTCCTGTTTTAGAGAAAAATTCAGGCTTAATATTCAATCAGGATTTTTATGCAGGCTATAGCCCTGAACGAATTAATCCGGGTGATAAATTGCACCGTGTCACCAATATTTTAAAAATCACTTCGGGTTCAACACCAGAAGTGGCTGATTATGTTGATGAAGTCTATAACCTGATTATTGAAGCGGGTACTCATAAAGCAGCTAGCATTAAGGTTGCAGAAGCAGCGAAAGTGATTGAAAACACTCAGCGTGATGTGAATATTGCCTTAATTAATGAATTGGCATTGATTTTCAATAAAATGGGCATTGATACTGAAGCGGTGCTGCAAGCAGCAGGTACGAAATGGAATTTCTTACCCTTCCGTCCGGGTCTTGTGGGCGGTCACTGTATCGGGGTTGATCCGTATTACTTAACCCATAAAGCGCAAGCGATAGGCTATAACCCAGAAATTATTTTGGCAGGCCGCCGTTTAAATGATGGCATGGGCGCATATGTGGTGACGCAGCTTGTTAAAGCGATGCTGAAAAAACGCATTCAAGTTGAAGATGCCAAAGTCCTGATTTT
Organism: Acinetobacter sp. LipI_15; assembly: GCF_058242865.1. Classification (NCBI taxonomy): domain Bacteria; kingdom Pseudomonadati; phylum Pseudomonadota; class Gammaproteobacteria; order Moraxellales; family Moraxellaceae; genus Acinetobacter; species Acinetobacter sp. LipI_15. The sequence continues at coordinate 76,428 of NZ_JBZAYN010000001.1, forward strand.
AGGTTTAAGTTTCAAAGAAAACTGTCCTGATATCCGTAATACCCGCATTATTGATATTGTGAATGAACTGAAAGAATATCATATCGATGCCGATGTCTATGACCCTTGGGTGGATGCGACTGAGGCAGAACATGAATATGGCATCACACCAATTTCAAGCTTAGAAAATGGCAAATACGATGCTGTGATTTTAGCCGTGGCACATGAACAGTTTAAAGAAATGGGCGTAGATGCGATCCGTGCCTTGGGTAAAGCTGATCATGTGCTGTATGACTTGAAATACGTGTTATCTCAAGCTGAATCTGATCTTCGTTTGTAAGGGGCACACCAAATGAATCAATATCAACTGGTATGTGCAAACCTAATAACAGCACCTAAAACATGGCTAGTGACGGGTGTGGCAGGTTTTATCGGCTCGAATCTTTTAGAAACTTTACTCAAGCTCAATCAAACTGTGGTGGGTTTAGATAACTTTGCCACAGGTCATCAGTATAATCTGGATGAAGTAAAGGGCTTGGTGACTGCTGAGCAATGGGCAAAATTTAGTTTTATTGAAGGTGATATTCGCCAGTTTGCAGATTGCCAAAAAGCCTGTGCAGGTGTGGATTATGTCCTGCATGAAGCCGCTTTAGGTTCTGTACCGCGTTCGATTGCCGATCCGATCACCACCAATGACACCAATATTAGCGGTTTCTTAAATATGCTGACGGCTGCGCGTGATGCAGGTGTTGCCAGCTTTACATACGCAGCCAGCAGTTCGACTTATGGTGATCATCCTGCATTGCCAAAAGTTGAAGAAAATATTGGTAAACCACTTTCACCCTATGCAGTGACGAAGTACGTCAATGAGTTATACGCAGACGTATTTGCGAAAACTTATGGGTTTAAAGCAATTGGCTTACGTTATTTCAACGTGTTTGGTCAGCGCCAAGATCCAAACGGTGCTTATGCTGCGGTGATTCCGAAATGGACGGCATCGATGATCGCTGGTGAAGATGTCTTCATCAATGGTGATGGTGAAACCAGTCGTGATTTCTGTTTTATTGATAATACGGTTCAAGCCAATATTTTAGCGGCGACAGCATCGGATGAAGCGAAAAACCAAGTGTATAACGTGGCTGTGGGTGACCGTACTACGTTGAATGAGTTATATCGTGCCATTCAGGTGGCACTTGCTGAAAATGCGGTGAACTTTGAGCGCGATCCTGTGTACCGTGATTTCCGAGCTGGTGATGTACGTCATTCACAAGCCAGCATTGCCAAAATTGAGCAAGGCTTGGGTTATGCACCGCAGTTCAAAATTGCCGAAGGCATTCAACTGGCGATGCGTTGGTACGTAAACAACTTAAAATGATATTGAACAGATGATTGCGAAAATTTTCGCAAAGTATCAGTCGATTGGGCTGATTACCTTAAGTTTACTGGCAGGTGCGATAATGACATTTATCGCACTTCCTGTTTTAACACGCCTATATTCTGTTGCTGACTTTGGGGCTTACGGGATTGCATTGGCGATAGTCAGTGTTATATCGACGGTGGCGAATTTACGTCTTGATCAAGCTTTATTGGTTGCCGAAGAAGGTGATAAAAAAAGCCTGATCTTTGAAGGGGTAGTATTTTCAACTTTCATCGCGATTGTTAGCGGCATTGTTATTAGTTTTATTCTAAATATTGAAATGGCAGGGGCTGTTGCCACAGGCATACTTGCCAACACTTTGATTCAAAGTCTGTATAACTATCAATTTGCAGCGCATAAAGAATATTTTTGTGCAGGTTTAAATATTTTTAGAAGTGCCATTGTCGTGTTGGTGCAACTCTCGTTGCCATTCGTGATGCAGATCAGCTTGGTGAATAGTTATAACATTAGTTCGATTATCATGATTGTGGCGGTGCTGATTTATTTACTAAAACATCAACTTTATCAAGTCAGTTGGCAGGCTTTTAAACATTATAAAGATTTCATTTACGCCAATACACCGCATGCCTTGCTGAACAGTTTTTCACATAACTTGCCGTATTATGTGGTGTCGCATTTTGTTGGTGTGCAGGCGATGGGTTTTTATGCCATCGTCGAACGGACTTTACGTGTACCGATCAATCTGATTTCACAAACCCTACGTCAGTTTTTTATCCGTAAGTTTAAAACTACAGATTCAAATAAAAATGCCTTGAAGGCCAGTATGCTTTTAAGTTTGATGTCACTGCCTCTTTTTGCAATTTTCTTTATCTTACCTGAATCGGTATATCTCTGGATTTTCGGTTCTGAATGGGTTGGCATCTCAACTTATTTCCAAATTTTGGCTTTGGGCTATTGGGCGGTTTTCTGTAATCCGCCAAGTTCGGCTTATTTAATTGCTAAGCGAAATAGCCAAGTCTTATTTAAACTGCAAATTGTGGAACTCATGATTAAGTTCGCTTTATTTGCAGGCTTATATGTTTTATGTGCTGATAAAATTTATATGCTCTTGGCGGTGCCTGTGGCGCTGATCATTTATAACTTTGCCATTTTTTATGTGGTGTGGAGACACAAAAGCTGATGTTTTTTAAACTGTTAAAACTGATGAATTGGTTCACTGCACAATCCCGTCAGCAATTTTATAATGTGGCTTTTGGCACCCAATTTCGTTATTTCGGCAAAGCCTGTACGGTCGATATTAGCGGACAAGTGAAGATTGGCAACAATGTTTATATTGGCGATCATGTCAGTTTAATCGTTGAACAAGGTGCGAGCTTAGAAATCGCGGATAACAGTTTTATTGGTGAAAGTTGTTACATCAAATGTTTTGGTGGCAAGGTGTCGATTGGTAAAGATGTCAGCATTAACTCGAAGTCATTTATCAATGGCTGTGGCGGTGTCAGCATTGGCGATAACACCCGTATTGGTACGCAAAGTATCATCATTGCCAGCAATCATAAATTTGGTGAACCTGATGTGTTGGTGAAAGATGCGATTACTAAACAAGGGGTCAGTTTGGGTGAAAATATTTGGCTTGGTGCACGGGTGACGGTACTTGATGGTGTGAAAATTCCAAGTGATTCGGTGATTGGCGCGTGTAGCCTCGTCTCGAAACCTTTGGATGAATCAGGTGTCTATGTCGGTAGTCCTGTTAAAAAAATCAAATCGCTCTGATCTTATTTTTCATCCTGCATCGTGACTGCGGTTTCCATATCGTAAAGTGGATTTTCAGCGTAAAATAGCTGACTTATTTTCCTCCTTTTAAGTTGCCTCGCCTCATTCAGGTATTGTGTATGTCATTTATGGTTTCTGCTTTTCGACAGCTGTTTGATTTGGCTTATTTTATGGTAAAAGGCAGTGTGGCGTATGCACGTAAAAAAGGTGTGAAAGTCGGGAAAAACTGCCGAATTTATATTAAAAGCTGGGGCTCAGAACCATTTTTGGTCAGCATTGGCGATCATGTGACTGTGACCTCAGGGGTGAAATTTATTACTCATGATGGCAGTACTTGTTTGGTGAAAGATACGCAAGGTAAACGCTACCAACGCTTTGCACCAATTCAAGTGGGATCGCATGTGTTTATTGGGGTCAATACAATCGTTATGCCCGGTGTGAGCATCGGCTCCAATGTGGTGATTGGCGCAGGCTCGGTGGTGACCAAAGACATTCCTGATCACAGCGTAGCCATAGGTGTGCCAGCCAAAGTGGTATCCAGTTTTGCCGACTATCAAGCCAAAATTCAAAATACCTGTGCCAGTGATACGGACTTAGCTGGTATTACGGATTATCGTGAGCGGGTTGAGCGCGCCATGGCGATTCAAGCATCAAAAACACCGCATTAATATTCTCCCATTTTAAAATTTAGGTCTGATTATGTTGAATAAAGTCATGTTCTTTTTGCCGAGCTTGGGCGGTGGCGGTGCAGAACGTACGGTCATTCAACTGGCGAACAGCTTTGCTGAGCAAGGACTCAAAATTCATTTGGGTGTATGTGATCTTAATGGTGACAAAGCAAAGCTGTTACCAGAAGTGAGCTCTAAAATTGAATTGGTCAATTTTAATTGCGGTCGGGTGATGAATAGCATCACGCCCTTAAAACTGAAAATGAAAGCTGAGCAATACGACTGCTTGGTTGCAACACAAACCCATACCAATATTGTGGCAGGGATTGCGAAAAAACTCGCAGGTGTTGCAACACGTTTGATCTTCCGTGAAGTATCTACGCCGTCAAAAAATATGAAGTTGCAAGGTGTGGCTAAATTTGTGCTGAAAACTTTGGTGAACTGGACCTATCCCATGGCACAGCAAGTGGTCTGTGTTTCCAAAGGGGTGGAAGCCGATTTTCGTGAATATTATGGCTATAAAAATGATAATCTGAGCACGATTTATAACCCTGTATTGGACGATGCCTATTTTGAAAAGCTTAAAGCACCAGTCACACACAAATTTTTGAACGATGACCATAAAGTGATTTTGGCGGTGGGGCGTCTGACTGAAGCAAAGAACTTTGGTTTTCTGATTCGCTCTTTTAAAGCCTTGCATGATCAGCATCCTGAAACTCGATTATTGATTTTAGGTGAGGGCGAACTGCGTGCAGAGTTTGAGGCTCTAGTTGCTGACTTGGGTTTAAAAGACGCGGTGGATTTGCCGGGCTTTGATTCAAATCCATATGCTTATTTTAAATATGCATCGCTATTTGTTTTAAGCTCGAATTGGGAAGGCTTGCCGGGTGTACTTATTCAAGCCTTAGCCTCTAAAGTGAAAGTGGTGAGTACCAACTGTCCAAGTGGACCAATGGAAATTCTAGAAAACTCTAAGTTTGGTTTATTGGTTGAATGCAATGATCAAACAGGTTTGACGCAAGCTATGCAACAGGCAATTTTTGCCGATTATGTAGATTATTCAGAAGCTGATTTTGAATCACATATTCAGCAATTCCACAAAGTAACGGTATTGAGGCAGTACTTAAACATAATGGAGTCTGCAACATGAGCAAACCATTGATGGTGCATGTGATTACCAACTTTGCAGGGGTAGGCGGTGCAGAAATGATGCTGGCGCGTCTGATTCAATATACTGAAAACCAATACCAACACGTGATCATCAGTTTGATGAAAACCTCAGAGGTCTATCAAAGCACTTTGGAGCGTTGTACATCACACCATGCCTTAGGTTGGAATGGCATCAATACCCTGAGTACCATTCAAAAATTACGTAAATTGCTGAAGCAGTTACAACCAAATACCGTGCAATGTTGGATGTATCATGCCAATGCCTTAACCAGTTTGAGTGTCATTGGCTTAGCAAAAAAACCAAAAGTCGTGTGGGGCATTCATCACTCGCTGGCTTCCCCGAAAGAAGAATCCATCAGCACTAAGATTGCTTTAGGTCTAAGTAAAATTTTATCAAAACAACCGAACAGCATTATTTATTGTGCGCATTCTTCATTAGAACAGCACCAAGCATTTGGCTTTCAAAACCCGAATAGTGAGGTGATTGCCAATGGTGTTTTTCTCGATAAGTTTCAGCCAAATTTACAGTTAAATGAACCAACCGTGATTGGTTTTGCAGGACGTTATCACACCGCCAAAGGTTATCCGTATTTGTTTGAAACGATGGGCTTACTGAAAGATAAAAACATCATCTTTAAAGTCGCAGGTAGTGGTGCAAGCTTAAATAACGTGGAAGTGAAAGCTTTATTTGAGCAGTATCAGTTAGATACTCAAAAAGTACATTTGCTTGATCAAATCTCGGACATGCCTGCTTTTTATCAGTCGATTGATGCCTTTTTAATGACCTCGATTACCGAAGGTTTTCCAAATGTATTGGTCGAAGCCATGGCATCAGGTTTGCCGTGTATTAGCACAGATGTGGGTGATGCCAAATATATTGTGCAGGATTTAGGAAGTATTGTTCCAGCACGTAATGCGCAAGCTTTGGCGGATGCCATTTTAGCCTACGCACAAAAATCAGAAGCAGAAAAACAAAGCTTAAAACAGGCGACGCGTGAACGGGTAGAACAGAATTTCAGTATTGCAACTGTTAGCCGTCAATATATGCAGGTGTGGAGCCAACAGGCATGAAGTTTTTAATGATCAGCAGTTTTTTGCCATCTGTACTCAATTTTCGTGGCAAGTTATTAGAAGCGATTTCTGCCCATGGCTATGAAATTCACATCATGGCGCCTGAGTTTGCAAACTTTCCTGAAGAACAACAGAAATTGGAAGCACTTGGCTATCATTTACATGAAATTCCAATGCAACGCACCGGCACCAATCCATTGGCGGATTTAAAACTCCTTAAAAACCTGTATCAGAAGATCCGTCAAATTCAGCCTGACTATGTGCTGTCCTATACCATTAAACCGGTTATTTACGGTACGCTTGCGGCTTGGCTTGCGAAAGTACCGCATCGTTTTGCTTTAATTACAGGTCTGGGCTATGCCTTTCAAAATGTGGAATCTGGCAAGCGTAGTCTGTTTCAAAAGCTGGTGCATGGCTTATATGCGCAAGCGCTCAAACGTAGCGATAAAGTCTTTTTTCAAAACCCAGACGATTTAAAGCTATTCCAAGAGATGCATTTGCTTGATGCCAATAAACCAACTGTGGTAGTGAATGGTTCAGGGGTAAATGTACAAGACTTTGATGTCATGCCTTTACCAAAAAATGAACAAGGGCAGGTCAAAGCCTCTTTCTTACTTATTGCACGGCTTTTGGGTGATAAGGGCGTGCGTGAATATGCTGAATCGGCACGTATCATCAAAGAAAAGCATCCTGAAGCGGAATTTCATTTGGTCGGTTGGATTGATGATAATCCATCAGCGATTGCCCAAACTGAACTTGATGAATGGGTTGCTGATGGTCGGCTGAAATATTGGGGTAAACTGAGTGATGTCCGTCCTGCAATTGCAGAAAGCTCGGTCTATGTTCTGCCATCTTATCGTGAAGGTACACCACGGACTGTATTGGAAGCGATGGCGATGGGTCGTGCAATCATTACTACTGATGCACCGGGTTGTCGTGAAACGGTATCGCACGGTGTGAATGGTTATTTGGTTGCGGTGAAATCAGTCAATGATTTGGTGCAAAGCATGCAGTATTTTATTGAAGATCCCAAACTGATTGAGTATATGGGACAGCGTTCGCGGGAAATTGCGCTGAATAAATATGATGTGCATCAAGTGAATAAGCATATGCTGGCTGAAATGGGTATCCATTAAAGGCGATTCACCCAATTTAAGAGGCGATCCAGATGACCTTAAAATATATAAAAAGTGATTTATACCGTTATACCGGCAATGTCAGTTTTAAAACTTTTTTGAAAACTTATTTTTTCAATCGCGGTTTTAATTTTTCATTTTGGCTGCGTTTAGCCAGCGCGCAAAGTGCGTGGGCAAAACTGGCTTATCCTATTTATTATTATAAAAAAAAGCAGTACGGCATTGATATTCATACCAGCACTAAAATTGGTTACGGCCTCTATATTGGGCATGGTGGGCCGCTAGTTGTTAACCCTACGACTGTGATTGGTAATAATGTAAACTTATCGCAATTTACCACCATTGGTGCAAATGGCGGCCGTCAAGCTGCAGAAATTGGCGATAATGTTTATATTGGGCCCAATGTCTGCATTATTGAACATGTCAAAATTGGCAATAATGCCACTATAGGTGCAGGAAGCGTTGTGACCAAAGATATTCCTGAAAATGCAACTGCGGTGGGAAACTATGCGAAGGTGATCAGCATGAATAATCCGGGTCATGCAGTTAATCGTCGTTGGACAGATCTCTAAACGGCTATATGGTTTGGCTGCTTTTAGAATGAGGAATATTTGAGTCCCTTTGACCGTTGAAATATTTTACAAATCTGATGGCTTTGGACAGGGTATAATCATTGCTAGAAATGAATATTGACTCCGCCATTTTTATCTAACCTCAAGAGTGAACCATGTTAAAGCGCTTATTGGATATTGTGATTGCATCATCTGCGCTAGTGCTGCTGTCTCCTGTATATGCTTTTGTGGCATATAAGGTGCGAAAAAATTTGGGTTCACCTGTGTTGTTCCGTCAGGTGCGTCCGGGGCTCAATGGCAAACCTTTTGAAATGATCAAATTCCGCAGTATGAAAGATGCGGTTGATGCACAAGGTCATTCCTTGCCCGACAGTGAGCGTTTAACACCCTTTGGTCAAATGCTGCGTTCCAGCAGTTTGGATGAAATGCCTGAACTGTGGAATGTGATTAAAGGGGAGATGAGTATTGTCGGACCACGACCACTGCTGATGGAATATTTACCCCTCTATAATGAGCAACAAGCCAAACGTCATAACGTGCGTCCGGGCATCACAGGGTATGCGCAAGTGAATGGTCGTAATGCCATTTCATGGAAAAAGAAATTTGAGCTAGACACATGGTATGTCGAAAACCGTTCATTATGGCTGGATTTTAAAATCATGCTGAAAACGGTACAAAAAGTATTGTCTAAAGATGATATTAGTGCCGAAGGTGAAGCTACCATGAGTAAATTTACGGGTACTTCGGAGCCTAAAGATGACTAAGCTCTATGCAATTTATGGCGCTTCAGGCTGCGGGCGCAGTTTAATGCCTGTTGCACGCCAGCAATTAGCACGTGAAAGCGATGCTTCAGAAATCGTATTTATTGATGATGCCTTAGAATCGGTTGCAGAAGTAAACGGTCATCGTGCCATGAATTACCTCGCATTTTTAAATGAAACGGCTTCAGAAAAATACGTACAAATCGCGATTGCCAATAGCAAAGTCCGTGAAAAAATTGCCAACCGTTTAGAGGTTGATGGTATTGGGCTTTGGTCAATCTCAGCTGATAACGTCATTTTGATGGACGAGGCAGAAATTTCCGAAGGTGCAGCACTCAGTCCATTTGTCACCATCACATCCAATATTAAAATCGGCAAATGCTTTCATGCCAATTTATATAGCTATGTCGAGCATGATTGCATCATTGGGGATTTCGTTACTTTCGCGCCAGGCGTAAAATGCAACGGCAATATTCATATACACGCGCATGCCTATATTGGCGCAGGTGCGATGATTAAGCAGGGCACACCTGATCAGCCTTTAGTGATTGGTGCAGGTGCTATTGTTGGTATGGGTGCTGTCGTGACTAAAAGTGTGCCTCCAGGCGCAACAGTGGTGGGAAATCCCGCCCGTATTGTGACGAAAAAATAGATTTTTAAACTCGATTTTGAGACTAGGAAAACTCCATGTTAAACAGTGCATTTGAACCTTGGCCAAGCTTTACTCAAGCAGAAGCCGATGCGGTATCAAAAGTCCTTTTATCCAATAAAGTGAATTATTGGACAGGGCAAGAATGCCGTGAATTTGAAAAGGAATTTGCACAGTTTGCAGGAACCAAGCATGCAGTTGCCGTTGCTAATGGTACAGTCGCACTCGATTTAGCATTAAAAGCCTTAGGTATTGGTGCAGGCGATGATGTGATTGTTACCTCACGTACGTTTTTAGCTTCGGCAAGCTCGATTGTGACTGCAGGTGCTAATCCTATTTTCGCTGATGTAGAGCGGGATTCACAGAATATTTCTCGACGTACCATTGAAGCAGTGATTACGTCGAATACCAAAGCGATTATTTGTGTGCATTTGGCAGGTTGGATGTGTGATATGGATCCAATCATGCAATTGGCTGAGGAAAAAGGCATTTTTGTGATTGAAGATTGTGCCCAAGCGCATGGTGCAATGTACAAAGGAAAATCCGCTGGTTCCATCGGTCATATAGGCGCATGGTCTTTCTGCCAAGACAAAATCATGACCACGGGCGGTGAAGGCGGCATGGTCACTACCAATGACGAAAGTCTGTGGAAGAAAATGTGGTCGTATAAAGATCACGGCAAAAACTTTGATAGCGTGTATAACAAGCAACATCCGCCGGGATTTCGCTGGCTGCATGACTCATTTGGCACCAACTGGCGCATGATGGAAATGCAGGCGGTGATTGGCCGTTTACAGCTCAAACAAATGCCCGAATGGACTGCAAAACGTAATGCCAATATGGCGCGTATCCAAGCGGCGTTTGAAAATAGTCCGTATTTTACTGTAGTAAAACCGTCTGTTGAATATGTGCATGCAGCCTATAAATGCTATGTGCAAGTGAATACTTCAGCCTTGCCTGAAGATTGGTCGCGTGATCGCGTCATGGCAGAAATCAATGCATTGAATGTGCCTTGTTTTAGCGGCTCGTGTTCAGAAGTGTATTTAGAAAAAGCATTTGATGGTACGCCTTGGCGTCCTGCGCAGTCTTTACCTCAAGCTAAACAGCTCGGTACAACAAGTTTAATGTTCCTTGTACACCCAACATTGTCTGAGCACAGCTTGCAGAAAACCGTGGATGTGATCCAAGCGGTGATCGCAAAAATCTAAACCTGAAAAGAGCGTATAATATTCGCTCTCATCCGCTTTATTGACCCCATTTGAGCATCTTGTGAAAGACATTATCCGTTCTATAGCATCATTACCGCGTCGCCAAAAACAAATCGTTTTGGTGCTGATGGATATTTGTGTTTTACCGCTGATGATGTGGCTGGCTTATGCCATACGTTTGGCACGTCCCAATGTTCAGGTCATGCAAGGACTGGATGCTTGGTATATTTATGTCGGTGTGGTTGGCATTCTGATTTATGCTTTGCTCGGTATTTACCGTGCAATTGTGCGTTCATTTAATGAAGATTATTTGCTGCGGATTTTAATCGGGACATTTATTCAAATCGTGGCGCTGTACACGATTAAAAAATTGAATGTTGCATTTATTCCCATGAGTATTCCGCTCATGTATGGCTTTATGCTGTTTTCATACATGTGGTGGAGCCGTGCCGTCATTCGTTATGCAACCTTAAAAACCTTTGCCAAAAAGCAAAGCCGTAAACGTGTGGCGATTTATGGCGCAGGGCTGGCAGGTCAGCAAATTGCAGCGGCCTTAAACCGTTCAGATGACTATTTACCTGTGTGTTTTATTGACGATAAACTCTCCTTACAAGGGCAGTCACTGAGTGGTTTAAAGATTTATTCACCCAAAAAAGCGCAAGCAAAACTTGGAAAATTCGGTATTGAAGAAGTATTACTTGCCATGCCTTCTGTGGGACGTGCGCGTAAAAAAGAGATTATTGAGTCTTTTGATACGGCAGATGTCAAAATTATGGAACTGCCAGGGGTAACCCAACTTGTGGATGGTCAAGTCCAAGTTTCAGATATTCGTGAAGTGGATATTATCGACCTATTGGGACGTGATCCTGTACCGCCGAAACCTGAACTCTTAGAAAAAAATATTAAAAATAAAGTGGTCATGGTGACAGGGGCGGGCGGTTCGATTGGTTCTGAGTTATGCCGTCAGATCGTGAAGCATCAGCCGAAAATGCTCGTGTTGTTTGAAATGTCTGAATTTGCTTTGTATTCAATTGATCGTGAATTGCAGGCTTCTGATATACAAATTATTCCAGTGCTAGGTTCTGTCACCAATCAGCAAAAATTAGAACGTATTATTCAAGAGTACAAAGTGCAGACGGTTTATCACGCCGCAGCTTATAAACATGTACCACTTGTTGAAGCAAACCCATTTGAAGGTATTTATAATACGTCTATTGGTACACAGCGTAGTGTCGATGCAGCGGTGAATCAAAATGTTGAAACTTTTGTTTTAATTTCAACAGATAAAGCTGTACGTCCAACCAATGTCATGGGTGCGTCTAAACGCATGGCAGAGCTGTATTGTCAGGGCTTGGCATCTACAAATCCAAACACCCAAATCAGTATTGTACGTTTTGGCAATGTTCTAGGTTCGTCAGGTTCTGTCGTTCCTTTGTTTAAAAAGCAGATTGCTCAAGGCGGGCCTGTTACAGTAACGCACCCAGAAGTCACGCGTTATTTTATGACCATTCCTGAGGCAGCTCAGCTTGTGATTCAGGCAGGTGCGATGGGTACTGGTGGTGATGTATTTTTATTGGATATGGGTGAGCCAGTTAAAATAGTAGACTTAGCTAAACAAATGATTCGTTTGAGTGGTTTTCGAGCAATAGATGAAAATGGTATAGGTGATATTGAGATACAATTTACAGGTCTACGTCCGGGTGAAAAATTATATGAAGAGTTGTTGATTGATGAAGAGGGTGTAGAAAAAACCAATCATGAGCGCATCCTAAAATCTTTCGAAAATTATTTAAGTTTTACAGAGATAAAGAGTGTTTTTAAAATACTCCAAAGTTATAATCTAAAAGATGACTATAAAGAATTAATACGAATTTTAAATACATGTGTTGATGGTTTTAATCGTTAATAATATTTTATTTAAATAATCGAAATGAAATATATAAGGTAATATCGAGTTAATGAGTAATATTGTTAAATATATAATTGTTGCCTCAGGGACAGCTATAGGAACTGGCTCGAATTTTTTAATGCAAGTTTTTTTAGCAAATAAGTTGAGTACAGAAGGTTTTGGTTTTTTTACATCTATTTTTAATATAGTTAATTTAATATCACCATTAATTGCATTTGGTGTAACAGGTTTTTTGTTAAAATGTTATGGGGAAGAGGGTTATAGAGCAAAAAAATGGTTTAAATCTGTTTTAATTTTTAATTTAATAACAGTGATTTTTTCTTTTTTTGTTTTTAACTTATTTTTTTTGGAGGAGAAGGATAAGTTATTAGTATTTTTATTCTTTATATATATGGCATCAATTTCATTTAATAATTTTAATTTAATGAGATTTCAGGTGGGTGAAAGATTTGGTAGTTATGCTTTTTGGCTAGGCTTTCCAAATTTCATGCGATTGGTTTTATTATTTTTATTTATTAGTTACATAGGTGTTAGTATACTTAGTGTAGGAATTTTATTTTCTGTTTCAAGTATTATAGTTTTACTTTACTCATTCTACTCAATGTTTCTAATGAGTAAAGGTGATATTTATGTAAAATATGAAGGAACTAGTAGTAAAAGTGAATCGAGCAATCTTCTTAATTTGTTGAAAAATAGTTATCCTTATGGTTTGTCTGGTTTATTTTATTTAATTTATTATCAAATAGATATTGTTGTATTAAAATATTATGTTTCTTATACAGAAATAGCATATTATGGTGTTTCTATCTTGTTTATCTCAGCAATTTGTTTGTTGCCTACGATATATTATCAACAAATTTGCATGCCAAAAATTCACTATTGGGCAGCGCATAATGTGGATATGTTAAAGTTATTTTATAGAAAAAATTTAATATACTCATTATTTTTAGGTATATTTTTTTATATTTTGATTAATTTTTTCATAGAAAAAATAATATTCTTATTTTTTGACGATAAATATTTAAAAGTTTTGGATTTTTTCTATATACTATCAATTATAATTATATTTAAATTTATTAGTCAAAGTTCAGGTGCTATACTAAATAGTGGTAAGTTTATTAATCAAAAAGTAAAAATCATGGGTGCTGCAGCACTTTTGAACTTAATTTCGAATTTGATTTTAATTAAATTTTATGGGCTGAATGGAGCGATTTATTCAACTATTTTAACAGAGCTATTTTTAGTAATATATTTTTCAGTATATCTTAAATTAAATATTAGGAAGTTGTATGGGTAAGAGTCTAATTACTGGTTATTATGGCATGAAGAATTATGGCGATGATTTATTCTCAGTTCTTACTTTTTTAGCATTAAATAAATATAAAATAGTAGAAAATTGTCAAGTTTTATCGCCTGTGCTAAATGATGAAATAACTTTAAATCACTCATGTCTTCCAATTTTTAATCATGGATACCCTTATTTAAATAAATATGGAACACTTGTAAGAACCTTAAATGTATTAAATTCTCTTAGAGGTGAAGTTGATAATATATTTTTCTCAGGTGGATCTCTATATAACAGTGAAAATTTTACAACTGCAGATATAATGTATAAAAAGAAGAATTGTAAATTTCATGCATTAGGTGTTTCAGTCGGTCCTTATCATAGTGTTAATGCTGAGAAAAAGGTTATTGAAAATTTAAAGAAATATACATATATTTCTGTACGTGATAAAGCATCATATGAACGAGTGCTATCATATAACTTAGATGCAAAAATTGTACTTGCGAGTGATTTAGCTGGTTTGGGTTTTGATCTTATTGAAAAGAAAGAAAAAGTTAAAAATGAGATTAAAAAGATTGGTTTTTCACCTTGCTTGGTTGAAAATAATGCTGAAAAAACAGAGTTATATATCAATCAGTTCTATGAAAAAATATTATCTATAAATAGTAAAGAATTTGAGGTTGTTGTATTGTGTTTAAATGAAAATCCTATAAATGGGGATGTTGATTTATGCCAGAAAATCCATAAAAGGTTATTAGAAAATAATATTAATTCTAAATTGTTTTATTATAGTAATTTAGGTGTGGTTGGCACATGGAGTATGATTAATAATCTAGATTATTATTTTACAGTACGATTACATGGAGCTATAACTGCATATTTGACGAATACTCAATTTTATCTTTTCGAATATCATGAAAAATGTACTGAATTTTTGAAATATATTGGAAAGTATAATGATGAGAAATTCGATTTATATAGTGATTTTAAAATGAATGCTGAATTGCCAATTGAAAATTATTTCAATTTATCTAAAAAAAATATTATTGAGCACCCTCTGTACAAGGGATAAAATTATGAAATCTAATATATCTATATCAGTTGTAATCCCTTGTTATAATTCCAATATGACCATTGTGCGTGCCTTGGATAGTGTACTATCTCAATCGTTACACCCAAATGAAGTTGTTTTAGTTGATGATTGTGGTCAAGAAAATCTTAAAGAATATATTGATAGTATAAAAGACAAATACAACCATTATTTTGATGTCAAAGTTATAATTTCTGAAAAAAATGGTGGTGCTGGTTCTGCTAGAAATATTGGTTGGGATAACTCGATTGGGGATTTGATCGCTTTCCTAGATTCAGATGATTCTTGGTTGCCAGAAAAATTAGAAAAACAAATTCGATATTTTGAGAATGATAAGGATTTAGAAATTTTGGGGGCTAACCATTTTGTAGAGTTGGAAGATGGGACCTTAAAAAAAGAAAAATTGGTCAATTCGAGTTTAGAGTCTGTTTGTTTAAGCAATTTTAAATATTTAATTAAAAATCGGTTCGCAACATCAACTGTAGTACTAAAAAGAAATCTTAATTTTAGGTTTGAAGATGGTAAGCGATATTCAGAAGATTTTTTGTTGTGGAGCCAAATTGTTTTATCTGGATCTAAGTCACTTATTATGACGGATTATGTTTGTATTTATCATAAACCTATGTTTGGATCATCGGGTTTAAGTTCACATCTGTCAAAAATGATAAAAGGTGAGTTGAATACATATAAGTCACTATTTAATCAGGGTTATTATTCAGTATTTTTTCTAATTGGGATTCTTATATTTTCTTATTTGAAATATATCAGACGAGTTTTTATCTCCAGTCTACGATAAAATGAATATTCTTTAATTTAGTGGATCATTATGCTTATATACCTAGGTCTTCTTACTTTTGTTCTATTTTGGATATGGTTGGAAAAAGTTGCGTTAAATCGTAAAGCTATTATAGTTCCGTGTATAGCGCTTATTGGTTTTGCTACATTAAGAGATTATACAATAGGTACTGATACACCTACCTATACACGATTTTTCAGAGATGCAATTGATTTAAATTATTATATCTTTGATCCTCGAATAGAATATGGTTATCAGTTGCTAGTTTATATTTTGTTACATATAACTCATAATTATTATATTTTATTTTTAGCTTCTTCTTTAATAATTGTTCCCTCAACACTATATATATTGAGGAAATATTCTGTTAATTATACTCTATCAGTATTTATATATATATCTTTTGCATTTTATACTTTTTACTTTAATACAATTAGACAAGGAATAGCAATATCTATATGTATGTTGGGCTTATATTTCTTTGTAAATAAGAAAACATTGCCTTATTTTTTTGTTGTATTACTAGCATCATTTTTTCATGTGTCGTCATGGGTTATGATGCTTATTTATATATTAGTTCATTATGTAAATATTAGAATAGAATTTAAAGCATTAATTTCATTTCTTGTAACTTTTTTGGGAGTGAACTATGTAATTCAGTTTATGGCATCAGATAATGATCGTTATAGTCATTATACTGAGCAAGCTGATAATGCAGGTGGCTATTTGCTAATGGCATTTTATACTGTCATAGCAATTTTTATATACTTAAACGGTAAGTTTTTAAGAGAAAATAATAAGTTATTTAAAGCTTTAGAGGAAATTTTTATTATAGGTATCGCTTTGGTTCTTCCGATTGTTTTGTTAGGGACAGATCCTTCTGGCCCGCAAAGGATATTATATTTCTTCTCATTCTATATTATTTTTTTGATACCTTTAATTTTAGATAGATATAAGAATGTATATATAAATTTTATATTTGTTATATTATCTATTATTTATTTTTGTTTAGTTACTGAGTCTTTATATGAGATATATCCTTATGTGTTAAACAACTACTTCACCTTAATATAGGAAAGGAGGGAGAAGCTCCCTCTTATTTGTATAGAAGTAAATTTTTTATATTCATGGAATTTTCAGAATATTTTCTTTTAAAAACATCAATGGAATTTTGGTTATTTTTCTCAAAATCAATAGTATGAATTTGCTTGAAACAAGCGGAGAGCGACTCAGAATTTAGTTTGAAAAATGTTACATGAGGCTGTTTATTATCTTCAAGTTCTATGAATGCTTCGATATTACTTGCAATGATAGGTAAACCGTAACTCATTGCCTCCAATGGAACCATAGCAAATCCTTCCCAACGACTTGGAATAACCAGTGCATCATGATTTAAATACTGTTCTTCTAGTTGATGTGGTTTTAACCAACCTAACTCATTTATTTTAATATTTTTACTATCTTTAAACTGAATTTTATCCTCACTATTTACTGCCTCACCAACTAATGTAAATTCGTAAGAAATATTAGTATTTTCTTTAGAAAGGATTTCTATGGCTTTTGACAAGATATCAATACCTTTCTGATAATCAAAACGACCTACAAAAAGTAGTTTATAATGTGTTTTGTTGTTGGCAGTAAATGTATTAGATTTAGATTTAAGCTTAACGCCATTATGAATTACTACTAATTTTTCTTTCTTAAATCCAGCTTTTATAGCTGCATTATATTCACTTTGACTCACACAAATAATCTTATCTGTACATTTAGCCAGAAGCAACTCAGCAAAGCTATAGATCCATTTCTTAAATGAGCTAGTCTCCATAAGAAAACCAAATGCATGAGGACAATAAATTATTCTTATTTTTCTCCTTTGGCCAGTGATAAGGACTGCTATACGGCCTAGAAGGCCTGCAAAAGAGCTGTGTAAATGAACAATGTCAGGCTTTTCTTTTAGGATAGTGTTGATCAATACCCAAAAAAAAGAAAGCATTCCAGAAATGCTTCTACCTGATCTAGTGAATTCTATTTCTTTTAGATTTTTGATTTTTATTAAATTTTCGGATTGGTCGGATGGGACAATGCATATAACTTCACATCCATTTTGTTTCGTTTGATATTCTGTAAGGCTATTAATTACAGTGGCAACGCCACCTTTTATTGTTTCCGCAGCATGCAATATTTTCATGTGTAGGCTTCAAATATATTTTGTGTAGATTATACCTTTAGATTAACTTGCGTTGAAGAAAATTGCTTATAAAAATTCCAATTCGCTAGATTTAAAGTGTGCAATCTTACAGGGAGTTGATCTATAATAATTATCTGCTAATATAATGCAGTTTGAGATATTTTTATAATTTTCTGTAATGTAATGAACTCTTTATTATATGATTGATTTAAAAATTATTCCAATTGTATTATATTTCGCAGATTCAAATCCCAAGTGCAACACATTTGTAGTTAGTTGAAAAAGTTAGGTGTATTCATAGAATCATTAGACTTTTTCAACTCGCAATTGGAAAGCACACAATGAAGAAATACACCCAACTTTCTCAAGATGAAAGATACGAAATTTATGCTACTTTGAAAAGTAAAAGTTCAATCGCTACCCTTGCTCGGGAATTAGGACGTTCACGATCAACCATCTACCGTGAATTAAAAAGAAATACTGGGCAACGTGGATATAGAGCTCAACAGGCAGCTAAATTTGCAAGTCAAAGACGGTACCGTCCTTCATCATCAATGACAGCATTTGCCTTCGCTTATATTGATTATTTGATTGGTTTGGACTGGTCACCCGAACAAATTTCAGGTGCTTTAACACAACGCGGTTGGCTGGATGTACCTTCACATGAGTGGATTTACCAGTACATTTATCAAGATAAATCAAAAGGCGGTAAACTTCATCTACATTTAAGGCATCAGAAGAAATATCGAAAACGCGGTTACAAAAACACGGATCGTAGGGGTCAAATCATTGATAAAACAAGTATTCACTGCCGACACCAGGTCATTGATCAACGACAACGTTTAGGAGATTTCGAAGGTGACACGGTGATTGGTAAACATCATAAAGGTGCTTTATTGACTCTCGTTGATCGAAAGAGCCTGTATGTACATATTGTTCATTTAGGGCCAACAAGAGCATCCTCTCAAACGATTACTTGTGCATTAGATCGTTTACAAATGAGCCATGCTTATAGTGTGACATTTGATAATGGCAAAGAATTTTCCGAACACAAAAGAATTACTGATGCTGGCATAGAGACGTATTTTGCTGATCCTTACAAGTCTATTCAGCGAGCTAGAAATGAAAATACGAATGGTTTAATCCGTCAATATCTGCCAAAATCATCATCGTTTGATGGCGTGTCAAACGAACAAATAGAGCAGATAGAATTTGCACTCAACCATCGTCCTAGAAAAACACTAGGTTGGTATACACCGAGTGAAGTTATGGCTGGTTTTTATACTGTTGCACTTGCCGCTTGAATCCGCCTTTGTCAAACTTATAGTATGTATAAATTTTTTTTTATACATGCATCATTAGATTATCTGTCTGTTAGGATAGGGTCTTCGATAAATAACAAATTCAAATCATGGGCAAAAGATGGCATCAAGACTGAACGCTTCATAAGCTGTCATTAAAAAGTAAACATGTATTCTTTTCCGAATTGGTTTGATACTCTCTCCACCCATTGCTCTATTTTATCAGCTGTCATGACTTGAAAATCTCGCCAATAATATTTCATCTGCTTCCATACCATCTCGATTCGATTTAACTCAGGGCTATAAGCTGGAATAAAATACAAATTCGTCGAAAAGTTACTTTTAAGTAGCTCTCTGTAATCAGCCATCTTTTTACTTCTATGAATCGAGGCATTATCAACAATAAGAACCAATGGAAGGTTATAAGTCTGTTTTACTTGTTGAGCTATTCCAGTTAAATAGGCATAAAACCAAGTGCTTGTAACTGACTCTTGTAAACAACTTGTCACCAGTTTCCCCGTTGAAAGCAAACACCCCATGACATTAACTCGTTTTAATCTTATTGCATCAACCGCATGAACATCACCTATCTTTGTCCACGCATAGCGGTTATCAGGTGTAGATGAAAACCCTGTTTCATCAACATAACCTAATATAATTTCACCACGTGCCGCTTGCTCTCGTAATTTTTCAATCTGCTGTGTTGCTTGTTCAAATGCAATCGGATCTCTTTTTTTTCAAGCTATGACGGGTACGCTTGAAGACCATACCTGAATCTCGTAAAAACTTACGAATGGTTTCAACAGACACGGACACTTCGTATTCTTCATGTAGTTTGACTCGGATTTGTTCTGCATTGAGTGGACTTGTATTGACCCAATCTAGGATTTTCGCCTGATAGTCTGAGATCAATGTATTGGGCCGACCTGAGCGATGACCTTCTTTAATCGATTCAAACTCATACAATTCCCAACGTCGGCGTTGTAGCCTTATGGTTTCTGGTATACGTTCTTGTAGAGTGGCAACTTCCGCAACACTTTTACCTTCAGAAAGCCAGAGAATAGTTTGGGCACGTTGTCTTTCACGCCAATGTTTTGCATGCTTGGCCAGAAAAATGAGTCGTTCTCGCTGTTCTAAACTAAGTGGTACAGAAACAATTCGAGGCATGTGTGAACATCTGTTAACTAAAAAAACTTTTTTCGCATGATTAGTTATTTTTGTCAACTTATGTATCTATATTGCAAAGATTTTGTGATGTTTTAGCAATTTATGTCGCTTTATATATCGTCTTTAACTTAAACTCTCTCGAAATCACGCATCAGGCAATGCTTGTATTTCTTTGTATGGTCAGCCTTTTTCAGCTCATTGGCGGTTTGACTGATTTTTACAGATCATGGCGCGGTGTAAGCTTGTTTAATGAGCTGATTGCCTGTTTAAAGAATGTCTTGATGAGCTCGTGCTTATTGCTGCCATTTGTATGGTTTTATTCTGATATAAATGTTGCCCTATTGATTCAGTATTTCTGCGCTGTTTTATTTCTAATGGGCATCATGCGGGTTTTTGTACGCTTAATTTACGCAATTTCATTTAAAATATTTAAAAAATCCAGAAATATCATTGTTATTGGTGATTCGTCAAAAGCTTTAAAATTATTCAATGATCTTAAGAAGTCTGAGTGGATTGGATTTAATCCATTAGGCGTATTCAGTTTTAATTCAAATTATAATATGGCTGATTACAATGGCACGGCAGATCATGCTGTTGAGATCATTCAGAATCAAGATATTAATCAAGTTTATATTGTGACGACACAGCAGAATATCGAACAAGTCGACAATCTGCTGAAAATTTTATCTGATACTACCTGCTCTACGGTGATTGTGCCTGAATTATTCAGTTATGATTTTTTATATTCCCGTGTAGAGGATATTAATGGTACGCCGATTATTCCCATTATTGATACGCGAATTAAAGGCATTAATATTTTCCTGAAGCGTGTCGAGGATATTTGTGTTGCCTCAGTCATATTGCTGATGATTTCACCGCTGCTGCTGTGCATTGCGGTCGCGATTAAGCTGAACTCCAAAGGCCCTGTATTTTTCAAGCAAGTTCGTTACGGCCTAAATGGCAAGCCTATTTTAGTCTATAAATTCAGAAGCATGTCTGTAATGGAAAATGGTTCTGAAGTGAAGCAGGCGGTGAAGAATGATCCGCGTGTAACCAAAGTTGGGGCTTTTATCCGCAAAACATCCTTGGATGAATTGCCTCAATTTATTAATGTGATTTTAGGCAATATGTCGGTTGTCGGCCCCCGCCCGCATGCCGCAGCCCATAATGAAGAATACCGCAAACTGATTACCGGCTATATGCTTCGCCACAAAGTAAAGCCTGGCATTACAGGGCTTGCTCAGATCCGCGGCTGGCGCGGTGAAACAGATACGCTGGATAAGATGGAAAAGCGGGTAGAATGCGATTTGGAATATATTCGCACATGGAGCCTGCTGCTGGATCTTAAAATTATATTTTTAACGGTCTTTAAAGGTTTTATTAATAAGGCTGCTTATTAATCTATTTATATCTAAATACTGGATAAAATGTTTATTAAATTTGTGTTCATATTTAATAAACACCAGTTTAAAAAATTTAAGCTTAAAAGTGTGATGCAATGATCAAAAAAGCAATTCTTCCAGTCGCTGGTTTAGGTACCCGTTTTCTGCCAGCCAGCAAATCAATTCCTAAAGAAATGGTGACAGTTGTTGACCGTCCAGCAATTGAATATGTTGTCAAAGAAGCTGTGGCTGCAGGGATTGAGCAGATTATTTTGGTGACGCATTCTTCAAAAGCATCGATTGAAAATTATTTTGACCGCAACTTTGAGCTGGAAACAACATTAGAGAACAAAAAGAAATACGATTTATTAAAGTCGATTACTGAAATTGTTCCAGATCATGTCAGTATTGTGAGTGTGCGTCAGCCACAGCCGCTGGGTTTAGGGCATGCGGTATTATGCGCTAAAGATATTGTGGGCAATGAAGCCTTTGCGGTGCTGCTGCCGGATGTGCTAGTGAAAGACACTGACTCAAAAAATGATTTGGCGCAGATGATTGAACGCTTTAATGAGGTCAATGCTTCTCAGATTATGGTGGAAGCTGTGCCTGATCATATGGTGGATCAATACGGCATTGTGGATGTTGAACACAGTCCTGAAGAAGGCAAAAGCATCGTCATGCAGGGCATTGTTGAAAAGCCGGCTGCAGGTACAGCGCCTTCAAATCTTTCAGTTGTTGGCCGCTATGTGCTGCCTGCTCAAATTATGAAGCTGCTTCAGGAAACGCCTAAAGGCGCCGGCAATGAAATTCAGCTAACGGATGCTATAGCAATGCTGCAAAAAACCGAAGCTGTTGAAGCTTACCGCATGAAAGGCCAAACCTTTGACTGCGGCAGCAAATTGGGCTATTTAAAAGCGGTACTGCATTATGGTGTTGATCACCCTCAATTGGGCGATGATTTTAAAGCGATGATTCAAGAATTGAATTTATAAAGAGGGAAATCAGAGAAGCATGAAAATAGCAATATTCGGGACGACGCTTTATGCTGCCGTAACGGCAGCATTAATGGCTGAATGCGGACACTATGTCTATATATGCTGTGAGGACCTTCCTGAATCTTTGGATTGTTTTGATACCAAAGAACAGGATGTTATACAGGCTTTACATAAGCAGCTCAAAGGCCCATTTCTCCAATATTGCAATTTTGCTTCTTTGCCTTTGGATGTTGATGCTTATTTTTTCAGCTACAGCCCCTTGGATATCAGTAAAGCATTTGCGATGGCTGAAAAGCTGAAGCTGAAAACCATCATTCATCCTAAATTAATGGTCAATGCTTCCACTTTCGGCCTAAAGGGAACTCAAAAGCTGAAAGCAATTTTATCTGAAGATGATTGGGTTTATTTGCCGGATACGGTGCAGGAAGGTCAGGCCATTTTCAGTGTAAGCAGCGCAAGTAAAGTGATCATCGGCTGTGATGACATTAAGCTTGAATCTAAGCTGAAGGAAATGCTGCGGCCATTATTTCCCCGCGAGCAGCAGTATTTATTTATGCCGGTTGTCGATGCAGAGTTTACCAAACTCAGTATTTCAGGCATGCTGGCAACACGCATCAGCTATATGAATGATCTGGCTGTGGTGGCTGAAAAATTAGGTATTGATATTTCGAATGTCCGGGACGGCATGGCAGCAGACAGCCGTATCGGAGCAGCCTATTTATATGCTGGCGCTGGATTTGGCGGTGAAAATTTTTCACACGATATTTTAACTTTATCGAATACGATTGCCGGTACGGGCATCAAAAGCCGCTTATTGGATCAAGTCTGGGAAATCAACGAGCAGCAGAAAGAGTTTTTGTTTCGTAAACTATGGAATTATTTCCATGGGGATTTAGCTGGAAAAACAGTTGCGATTTGGGGCGCATCCTTCAAAGCCAATACATCCAGCACGCATTTTTCTCCTATACATATTATGCTTGAGGCTTTGTGGGCGCAGGGTGTCAAAGTGAGGCTGCATGATCCTCAGGCTTTGGATGAAATATTTGAATATTATGGTGACCGTGATGATTTGACGCTTTGCGCGGATCAATATCAGGCTGCTGACGGTGCGCATGCGCTGTGTATTTTGACCGCCTGGAAACAGTATTGGTCTTTAGACTATCAACAACTAAAAACAGCTATGCGCCATCCACTTATTCTGGATGGACGCAATATTTACCAGCCTGACTATGTTAAGGGACAGGGTTTCGCTTATATGGGGGTAGGTCGATAATGATGAATTTGCAGATTTTTCCAAAAAAAGATTTAGCGTCGGCTATGGCGCATTTAGATAAGTTGAAAGAAAATGTAGGGCATAAGCATTTAAGCCAATTGTTCGCTGAAAATGCGCAGCGTTTTGAGCAGTTTTCCATTGAATGCAATGAGCTGATTTTTGACTACAGCAAACACCGTGTTGACCAAACGGTCCTGAGCAGTTTGCTGGACGTTGCGAAAGCACGGGATCTCTCCACATGGATTAAGCGCTTATTTTCTCAGGAAGCATTGAATCATACCGAACAGCGCGCAGCGATGCACTGGGCTTTGCGTTTGCCTGAAAATCATGAGATTCATCCTCAATTGGCGCATCAGGTTCATGAACAGCTGGAGCGCATGTACGCGCTTGTAGATAAAATTCATGCTGGCCAGTACCGCGGCGTAACAGGTGAAGTTATTCAGGATGTCGTGAATATTGGTGTAGGCGGTTCGGATCTTGGACCAATGATGGTCAGCCATGCGCTGTCAGACTTTAAAGTAAAAACCGTTAAACCGCTGAATGTGCATTTTGTTTCCACTATGGATGGCACACAGCTTTCAGATATTCTGCATAAGCTCCGTCCAGAAACAACGCTGTTTATTATTTCCTCGAAATCATTTGGCACCGTAGATACTTTATATAATGCGCAGACAGCGCGCCAGTGGCTGGAAAAGCAGCTGGGCAAGTCTGAAAGTGTAGACTGCCATCACTTTGTGGGTGTATCCACCAAAGCTGATAAAATGACAGAATGGGGAATTTGCAAGGATAAGCAGTTCCTGCTCTGGGACTGGGTGGGCGGCCGTTATTCTTTATGGTCCTGCATTGGCCTGCCGATTGTGCTGAATATCGGGACGGAGGGTTTTAAGCAGCTGCTCAGCGGCGCTTATGCTATTGATGAGCATTTTAAAAATGCGCCATTGCATGAAAATATTCCTGTCATTATGGGCGTGCTTGGCATGTGGAACCATAATTTTCTTGATATTCAAAGCCATGCTGTATTGCCTTATGATGGGCGTTTAAAATATTTCTCGGCTTATTTACAGCAGCTGGAAATGGAATCCAACGGGAAATCGATTCAGCGTACAGGCAAAAAAGTAGAGACTAAGACCTGTCCGATTATCTGGGGAGAAGTGGGTCCGAACGCGCAGCATGCTTTTTATCAGCTGCTGCATCAGGGCACGCATGCCGTGAGCTGTGATTTTATTGCGCCAGTAAAGCGCTATGCATCAAATCAATTTACCTATGTGGAAAATGCGGATGCATTGATCGAGCAGCATCATTTGGCGCTGTCCAACTGTTTGGCGCAATCGCGCCTGCTGGCATTCGGCAACGATGCTTTGGATTCTTCTGAATTGCAGGATTTGCCTGAATATAAGCAATATGCCGGCAATCAGCCGAGCACAACCATCTTGCTGAAAGAGCTCACACCTTATACCTTAGGGATGCTGGTTGCACTTTATGAGCACAAAGTCTTTGTACAGTCGGTGCTGTGGAACATTAATGCATTTGACCAGTGGGGTGTTGAAAAAGGAAAGCAAATCGCGAATCAGGTGCTGCCTGTTCTGGAAGGCAAAAAGCACAATCTTGCTGAATTTGACAGTTCAACCCGCGGTTTGTTGAATATTTTACTTGGTAAATAATATGGCAAAAATTTTAGTGACCGGCGGTGCAGGCTATATTGGGTCGCATACCTGTGTTGAATTGCTGACAGTCGGTCATGATGTGGTGGTGCTGGATAATTTATCTAACAGTTCTGCAGCGTCTTTGAGCCGGGCGGAACAGCTGACACAGAAAAAATTAAGTTTCATTGAAGGCGATATTCGGGATACTGCTGTGCTTGATCAGCTATTTCAAGAGCATTCTATTGATGCTGTGATTCATTTTGCGGGCTTAAAGGCAGTGGGCGAGTCACAGCAGATACCCTTGAGGTATTTCGACAATAATATCGGCGGTACAATCAGTCTGATCCAAGCAATGCAGCGGGCAGGTGTGTTTAAGCTGGTGTTCAGTTCATCTGCCACTGTTTATGATGAGTCAAATGCCTCACCGTTGAATGAAGATATGCCGACAGGCATGCCGAGCAATAATTACGGCTATACTAAGCTGATTGTGGAGCAGATGCTGGAAAAGCTGGCCGCTGCAGATGGGCAGTGGTCGATTGCGCTGCTTCGCTATTTCAATCCGGTAGGCGCGCACAAGAGCGGCCGGATCGGTGAGGATCCTAATGGCATTCCGAATAACTTAATGCCATATTTGACTCAAGTTGCGGTCGGGCGCCGTGAGAAGCTTTCGATTTTCGGCAATGATTATGAAACCCCAGACGGTACCGGTGTGCGTGATTATATTCATGTGGTGGATCTGGCGAATGCGCATTTATGCGCCTTGAATAACCGTTTGCAGGCTGCAGGCTGCCGCGCCTGGAATATCGGTACCGGCCATGGATCTTCTGTACTTGAACTGAAAAATACCTTTGAGCAAGTAAATAATATCCAGATTCCTTTTGAGTTTGCGCCGCGCCGCGCAGGCGATACAGCTGTTTCTTTTGCAGATAATGCGCGTGCAGTCAAAGAGCTGGGTTGGAAGCCTCAGTATGATTTAAAGGACATGCTGCAGGACAGCTGGAATTGGCAAAAGCAAAATCCAAATGGTTATAACTAAGATTAAAATTTAGTGTGTAAATTCATTAAAGACAGTATGGCGAATTTTGTATTTGCCATACTTCTCAATACCTAACTCAAGTCATGTATTGATTGTGCAAAAATAATGATAGATCTTATCTTTTGTTTGAAAAAAATCGTTATCATATGTGAAAGATAAATTGATTGAAATAATATATGAAATATCAAACTCTTAGGGTTTTATCATTTGCTATTTTTTCTTCTCTAGCTCTGCCAGTTTACGCTCAAGGGATCATTTTGAATAATAATGATCTACGTACAGATTTAAATTGGCTGAACCAACAAGGTGTGATCCAAATCAGTACCTCGACTTGGCCATTGAGTGGAGAAGAAATTCAGCGTGCGTTATCTACTGCAAAAATTGAAAATAATGCTCAGCAGAAAGTTCTCAATTCGGTTATGGCAAATTTAGAAGCAGAAAATACCACTATTAAGCTCGCTTTATTTGCTGAAACAGATCCACAAAATATTCCGCAGCAATTTGCAGATGAGCAAAAGTCCCAATATCAAGCTGCACTTGAATTGAATGCCGGCGGAGCGCAGTGGGATGCAAGACTGCGTGTCAATGCTGAAAAAGATCCGATCATCGATCATGGACAGGATGTCAATGTAGAAGGCT
The DNA here is from genome assembly GCF_058242865.1 of Acinetobacter sp. LipI_15. NCBI lineage: Bacteria > Pseudomonadati > Pseudomonadota > Gammaproteobacteria > Moraxellales > Moraxellaceae > Acinetobacter > Acinetobacter sp. LipI_15. Next base: position 103,497 of record NZ_JBZAYN010000001.1, read on the forward strand.
CATATTTTGCTGGAAAATTGTGGAATCAATGGCTCATTGCTGGGCAAATCCCGACCTATTGGGGGCCAGGGCATGATGGTAGTCTAGTTCGAGGTGATGCAAGCCGTCCAGTCTATGGCTTGACCATGCAGCGTGCTGAACAACAAGCATTTGAAACAAAATGGTTATCTTGGATTGGACCTTGGCAATATCAAGCCTTTGCAGGTCAATTAGATGATTATGCGGCGGTACCCAATACGAATTTATTGGGTCTACGCTTAACTGCACAGCCATTGCCTTATCTTGAATTAGGAGCATCTCGCACATTTCAAATTGATGGGCAGGGACAACCAGATGGGTTAAAAGCGTATTGGAATGCTTTTATTGGGAAGGACAATGCGTGTGATGATAATGGGTGTGTGAATAATGGCAATGCATCAAATCAAATTGCAGGATTAGACGCAAGGTTGAATTTTCAACAATGGTTTAATATACCTTTGAGTTTGTATGGGCAGTTCATGGGTGAGGATGAATCGGGTTTATTGCCATCAAGAAAAATGTATTTATCAGGAATTGAATATTCTTCACAAGTGAAGAATATACCTTTACAGCTTTATGCGGAATGGGCAGATACGCGCACTAATGGAGAGGTTAGGGGGTATTCTTATAATCACCATAATTATAAAGATGGCTATTATCAGCATGGATTTCCTTTGGGTCATGCCATGGGAGGCGATGGTCAAATGTATAGTCTCGGTGGAGACATTCGCTTTGATCCTATGAATCGTTTAAATGGACGTGTGTTAGTGGCAAAAGTCAATCAGTCTAATTTAAGTATCAATCATGCATTTGCCCAAAAAGATGAAATCAAAGCTTTAGACCTAACTTGGACGCATTATATAAAGCCCAATGCACCACTTAAACTCAGTGGCTGGGTGAGTGATTCAGATGTCTATGGTCAAGACAGTGGTATATCACTGGGTGTGGAAATTCCTTTGGATCGCTCATTGTTTTAATAAGCTGTTAGTTTTTAGAGAACCCATCGAGAATTCAGCTAAAAATAAAACCATTCAACTTATTGTATAGGTTGAATGGTTTTTTATTAGAATGCAGAATAATTTAACCTTGAATCAACTGTGTTAATTCATCGACATAATCTTGCATTGGTTTCGGATTTTGGTCTTTACGGCTTTCAATGTTGAGGCGCAATAAAGGCTCAGTATTGGAAGCACGCACATTTAAACGCCATGCACCAAAATTAAGGCTGATACCATCGGTTTCATCAATCGTAGGGTTTTGATCGGCAAAGTGATCAAAAAGCTTTTGAATGGTGGCTTGAGTATCTGCAACTTTAAAATTGATCTCACCCGAGCAAGGGAACTTTTCAATCATGCCTTCAACCAGTGAAGACAGGGTTTGTTGGGTTTCTGAGAGCACGGAAATTGCCAATAACCATGGAATCATACCGCTATCACAGTAAGCAAAATCACGGAAATAATGATGCGCACTCATCTCGCCGCCATAGACAGCATTATGCTCACGCATTTTTTCTTTGATGTATGAATGTCCTGATTTCGATTGAATGGCATCACCTTGGTACTGTTCAATGACATCAAAGGTGTTCCAAACCAGACGAGGGTCATGCACAATTTTCTCACCAGATTGTTTCAGTAAGAAAGCTTGCGCCAATAGACCGACGATGTAATAACCTTCAATAAATTGGCCTTTTTCATCAAATAAGAAGCAGCGGTCAAAGTCACCATCCCAAGCGATACCCATATCTGCATGATGTTCAATCACCGCATTACGGGTACTGTCACGGTTTTCAACTAAAATCGGGTTGGGAATACCATTCGGGAAAGTACCATCAGCATCATTATGAATTTTAATCAATTCTACTGGAAGGTTAAGTTGTTTGAATTTTGCTTCAATGGCATCAACCACATGACCAGCAGCGCCGTTGCCCGCATTCATGACTAATTTGAGTGGGCGAATTTTTTCAGGATCAATATACGACATTAAATGATCAATATATTCAGGCAGAATATTGTATTTTTCAGTTTTGCCTTTAGTGATAACTTCATTAAAGTTGCCTGATTCAGCCAATAAACGAATTTCTTTTAACCCTGAATCCGCTCCAATCGGACGTGCATTTTCGCGGACCAATTTCATGCCGTTATAGTCCATCGGGTTGTGGCTTGCCGTGATTTCGATCCCACCTTGAACATCGAGATGAAAGGCACCGAAATAGACCTCTTCAGTCCCCGTCATACCTAAATCTAAAACATCAACACCCGCATCATTCAGACCTTTGATGGTGGCTTGTTTTAAATCTTCACTGCTGAGACGGATGTCGCAGCCCACCACAATTTTTTTTGGTTGATAAATTTGCCCATAAGCACGACCGATTTTATAAGCAATTTCTTCGTTCAGTTCTGTACCGAGTTTGCCGCGGATGTCATAGGCTTTAAAACAAGTAAGCTTTGTCATGTTATTTCCAACTATAGAAAAAAGGGCTAGAATTTCTAGCCCTTGATCGAAATTATTATTCCACCGTCACAGACTTCGCCAAGTTACGTGGCTGATCGACATCAGTTCCACGTAATACAGCAACATGGTATGAAAGTAATTGCACAGGAATGCTGTACACGATAGGAGCGAGTAATGCGCTCACACTCGGTACAAAGACCACATGTTGACGCTCTTTGGCTTTAATCCCACTATTTTCATCAGCGAAAACAAATAACTCACCGCCACGTGCTTGGACTTCTTCCATATTTGATTTGAGTTTATCCAGCATGTCATCTTTCGGTGCTAGAATCACAACAGGCATGTCGTTATCCACTAAAGCCAATGGACCATGTTTGAGTTCACCGGCAGCATAACCTTCTGCATGAATATATGAAATTTCTTTGAGTTTTAAAGCACCTTCAAGTGCGATAGGGAACTCAGTACCACGGCCTAAGAATAAGCAGTGATTTTTTTCAACAAACAGCTCAGATAAACGCAAAATTTCTGCATTGTTTTGCAGCGTATCTAAAATCACCTTAGGCGTATGCCACAAGTCTGCAATAATTTCAGCAATTTGAGTTTCAGAAATGGTCTGCTTAATTTGCCCCATTTTTAGAACTAAAAGCATGAGTGCTGCAAGCTGCGTAGTAAATGCTTTGGTTGAAGCCACACCAATTTCAGGGCCTGCAAGTGTCAACAAACTATAGTTGGTTTCACGGACCATTGAAGACGTCGCAACGTTACAAATGGTCATGGTGGTAATGTCTAAACCCTTAGCGCCAGCACGCTTTTGTGTATCACGCAGTGCAGCAAGCGTATCTGCAGTTTCACCTGATTGAGAAATACATACATACAGGGTGTTATTGACAATCACAGGCGAGCGATAACGGAACTCACTGGCAATTTCGACTTGGCAAGGTACGTCAATGAGTTGCTCAAACCAATATTTGGCAACCATACCAGCATGGTAACTGGTGCCGCAGGCAATGATTTGCACTTGCTGAATTTTAGTAAAAGCATCAGTCGCATTGATTAAGAAATCATCACGTAGTGCATTGCCATTTAATGCCTGAGAGATCGTTTGTTTAATCGCTTCAGGTTGCTCATAAATTTCTTTGAGCATGTAATGCTTGTATTCACCTTTCGAAGCGTTACTTACCGTTGCATCTAGCTCTTTAATTGGGCGGTTCACGAGTTGACCATCAACAAATACTTCAATGGTATTACGGGTTAAACGCGCAATATCACCTTCTTCAAGGTAGATAAAACGGTTGGTAATCGGTAAAAGTGCTAATTGATCCGAGCTAATAAAGTTCTCACCAATACCGACACCAATCACAAGTGGTGAACCTTCACGTACTGTGATTAATTCATCAGGATGATCTGTATGTACGATACCCAGTGCATAAGCGCCTTTGAGTTGAGGAACAACTTGCTTTACCGCTTCCAATAAACTTGGCGTACTTTTTAGGGCATCATTGACCAAATGCGCAACAACTTCGGTATCGGTTTGTGATGTAAATACATAGCCTAAAGCTTCAAGATCATCTTTAAGCTCTTGATAGTTTTCAATAATACCGTTATGAACAACAGCAACTGTGCCAGAAATATGTGGATGGGCATTATTCTCTGTTGGCTTGCCATGGGTTGCCCAGCGAGTATGTGCAATCCCGACAGAACCTGTAATGTCAGCTTCTTCTACAGCTTGCTCTAAATTTGCAACTTTACCAACACGACGTTCGCGAAGGACGTGACCTTTATTGATCAGTGCTAATCCTGCTGAATCATAACCACGGTATTCAAGGCGTTTTAAACCTTCTACTAAAATATTGGTAATACTACGTTCTGCAACGCCACCGACGATACCACACATAATTTTATCCTCTTATTTCTTCAATTTTTGGGGACGTTGATAGTTTTCTTTGGCAAATTGCTTAGAACGTTCTACCGCAAGACTATTTTCTGCTACGTCACGGGTAATGGTTGAGCCAGCACCGACGGTCGCACCATTGGCAATGTGTACAGGGGCAACCAATGAGCTGTTTGAGCCAATAAAGGCATTGTCACCAATGATGGTTTTAAATTTATTGGCGCCATCATAGTTACAGGTAATGGTTCCCGCACCAATATTTGATCCAGCACCCACTTCAGCATCACCTAAGTAGGTGAAGTGATTGGCTTTAGAGCCTAAGCCAATGCTTGAATTTTTTACTTCAACAAAATTGCCGATATGTACGTCATTGGCAAGTTTGGCACCTGGGCGTAAACGTGAGAATGGGCCAATTTGCGTATTTTTACCCACAATAGCACTGTCAAATACACTATACGGTTGAACTTTAGTGCCTGCGGCAATTTGCGTGTTTTTTATTACACAACCAGCGCCGATTTCGACATTGTCACCGAGCTCACAATTACCTTCAATGATCACATTAATGTCAATGCGAACATCTTGACCTACTTTTAATGTGCCACGTAAATCAAAACGAGCAGGGTCGATGAGGTGAACGCCTTGTTGCATCAGTTGTTTGGCTTGGAAATTTTGAAATTCACGCTCTAATGCCGCTAATTGTACGCGGTCATTCACACCTTCGACTTCGAATGCACGCTCTGGTTCTACAGATGCAACTTCGAGACCGTCAGCAATCGCCATGGCAACGATATCGGTCAGGTAATATTCACCTTGCGCATTATTATTGCTCAATTTTGGCAGCCATTCATGCAATTTGGCATTGCTCACTGCATAAATACCGGTATTAAACTCTTTGATTTTACGTTGTTCTTCAGAAGCATCTTTATGTTCAACAATGGCTTGAATCTTACCATTTTCACGCACAATGCGCCCGTAACCTGTCGCATCAGCAACCGTTAAGGTCACTAAGCCAATACCTGTTTGAGTAGATGCATTGAGTAGTTTTTGTAAAGTATCTTCACTAATGCATGGGACATCACCAGATAAAATCAGTGATACACCTGTTTTAGCCAAAACGGGCAGGGTTACTTTCACTGCGTGACCTGTTCCCAATTGTTCAGCTTGTTCAACCCATTTTATATTTTCATGGGCAAATGCTTTTTGTACTTGATCACCGCCATGCCCATAGATGGTAATTATTTCTGCTGCTTGTAGTTTTTTTGCAGTGTGAATGACATGGCCGAGTAAAGGTTGTCCTGCAAGTGGTTGTAATACTTTGGGTAAATTTGAACGCATGCGTGTTCCTTTACCTGCAGCAAGAATAATAACGCTCGTAGACATTTTAAATCCTAGGTGTTTCTATTACATAGACAAAATATAAAAATAAATACAGATGCAAAGCGCAGCCCAAAGGCCCGCAATAATATCGTCAAACATGATGCCAAAACCGCCACCCACTTGACGATCAATGACACGAATAGGCCAAGGCTTCCATACATCGAATAAACGGAATAGGGCAAAACCAATCAGTGCCCAAGTCCAGTTCATTTGTCCGAGGTATAAAACGGGAAGGAAAGTAATAGACTGTCCTGCAAACTCGTCCCAGACAATGCGCCCATCGTCATGCACGCCCATCACTTTCGCGGTTTGACCACAAATAAATATGCCGACAATTGACATGATGATCATGACAATAATGGAGTTGATAAATCCAATTGCAAGCCAACCAGGAATAAACAATAAAGCAAACGCAGAGCCAAATGTTCCCGGTGCTTTGGGAGCAAGACCAGAACCAAAGCCCACGCCACAGAATGCGATTATTCTGTTGGCCCAAGACATTTGTTTGAAGTTAATGGCTGGTTTATGCAAAATGCTGATATCCCTGAAATTTTAGTATATGGTCAGTGCCGTAGTTTTTGTAACGCAGCCCGAGTGGCTCAGTAATTTGACCAATTTTATGAATGTTTACATCTAATTCTAGTTGCAGAAGTTTTTGATAATTCTGCGGGCTTATTGTAAAGCATAACTCATAGTCATCACCACCCGCGAGTGCATACTGCCATTGGGATTCTTGTTGTAATTGTTTTACATGGTCGTCGATAGGAAGTTGATCTAACTCGATTTCTGCACCCACTTTAGAGGCATGCAAAATATGTCCTAAGTCCTGAGCCAAGCCGTCAGAGACATCGATCATGCTATGAGCTAAGCCTTTGAGCTGTTGACCAAGTTGGCAACGTGGTGTTGGATAATCTAAACGCTTTTGCAGTGGGTGTCCTAAATGCTGTAATCCATATGCAGCATCGCCAACTTGACCGCTGACACAAATGAAATCACCAACTTGAGCGCCTGAGCGGGTTACTGCTTTGCCTATATCGACCCAGCCTAATGCTGTGACAGAAATCGTCAGATGAGGACTTTGAGTGGTATCCCCACCGATTAAACTCACACCAAATTGATCGCAACAATCATATAAACCCTGACTAAAGCCTTTGAGCCATTCATGATCAATTTGGGGTAGGCTTAATGCCAGTAAAATACTATGCGGTTTGGCGCCCATTGCAGCAATGTCAGATAAATTGACGGCAACAGATTTCCAACCAATGGCATGTGGGTTGGTGTTGAGAGGAAAATGACGTCCAGCAACGAGAGTATCGGCACAGATGACCAATTGTTGCTGTGGAGGAGGGGTGAGCAAGGCTGAGTCATCACCGACCCCTAAATCGACAGCACTGCTGCTGTGACGATTAAAATAGGTATCAATGATAGAGAACTCAGCCATACAACGTACTACTTAATAAATTAATTAGCTTGTTGCTTTTCTGCTGCACGCAATGTAGTCGCTAAACGATCCAATACACCATTGATGTACTTATGGCTGTCTGCACCGCCAAAATGTTTAGCTAACTCGATCGCTTCATCGAGTACGACACGGTAAGGAATCTCAAGGTGTTCTTTGAGTTCATACGCGCCTAAACGAAGGGTTGCAAGTTCAACGCCATCTAAGGCTTCAACTTCGCGATCGAGTACAGGGATTAAAAGCGCATCCAATGCTTCATGATTGGCAACAACCTCGGTCAATAACTCGTGGTAATAGCCGAGATCTACCTTGTGCATGGCATTTTCCACACGCGTACGTGCTTCAATCTCATGCACAGGATTGCGGCTCATTTGCCATTCATAAATTCCTTGTACAGCAAAGCGACGTGCTTTACGTTTTGCTGCATAAGTTGCTTGAAGTGTTTGCGACATAGCGTTAAATAGCCTTTAACAAGTTAACCATTTCAATAGCAGTCAAGGCAGCTTCACTACCTTTATTACCTGCTTTTGTACCCGAGCGTTCAATCGCTTGTTCAATACTATCCGTAGTCAATACACCATTAATTACTGGTAAGCCAGTGTCTAGACCAACAACGCCTAAACCTTTGGCACATTCGCCAGCAACAAAATCGAAGTGAGGCGTGCTACCACGAATCACTGCGCCAAGCGCGATGATGGCATCGAAACGATCTGAAGCTGCAAGTTTTTTTGCAACCACAGGAAGTTCCCAAGCACCCGGTGCATGAACAACAGTGATATTATCCTCTGATACGCCATGACGTTTCAATGTATCAACGGCACCTTCTAGCAAATGTTCAACAACAAAGCTATTAAAACGACCAACTAAAATCGCATAACGGTCTTCGTTCGCGAGATGTAACATACCTTCAATACGGCGAACTGCCATAGCAACCTCGATTATTTCTCTGATGTTTGATTTGCGGTGATGTATTCCACCACTTCTAAGTTAAAACCTGATAATGCATTAAAGCGTAATGGCGAGCTAAGAAGCTTCATTTTTTCCACGCCTAAATCACGTAAAATTTGTGCGCCGACACCAATGGTTTGATACTGCTGAGACAGTGCCGCATTGGATTTAACATTTTTCGGTGCAGTTAAATTTTCTAAAGCAGGGCCTAAGTCCTGTAAATGACGCTGACCAATCCACACTAAAACACCACGATCGCTGGATGCGATTTCTTTGAGTGCTTTATCGAGATTCCACGCCGGAGCGCCATCTTGTTTATTCAGTTTTAATAAGTCACGAACTGGGCTGAAACCGTGTACACGTACAGTGGTCACGCCTTGTTTCGGTTCGCCTTTAACCAGTGCTAAATGAATATCTGGATTACCAATTTCACGGTAACGGAACAATTCAAATGTACCGTATTCTGTATCTAAGGTTTGTTGATCAATGCGCTCAACAGTTTGTTCATTGGTCATTCGGTAGTGAATCAGATCTGCAATGGTCCCCATTTTTAAGCCATGCTTTTCAGCAAACACTTCAAGGTCTGGGCGACGCGCCATAGTACCGTCTTCATTGATGATTTCACAAATCACAGATGCGGGTTCTAGGCCGGCTAAACGAGATAAGTCACAGCCTGCTTCAGTATGACCTGCACGGTGTAGTACACCACCTGGCTGCGCCATAAGCGGGAAAATATGGCCTGGCTGAACAATATCAGCGGGTTTTGCATGTGCTGCTACAGCAGTTTGAATGGTATGTGCACGTTCAGCAGGAGAAATGCCAGTTGAAATGCCATTTGCTGCTTCAATCGATAATGTGAAGTTTGTACCGTGCTGTGCACCGTTTGCATCGACCATTAAAGGTAAATTTAACTGCTGGCAACGCTCTTTACTCAAGGTTAAGCACACAAGACCACGCGCATGCGTAATCATGAAGTTGATATCTTCAGGGCGTACGTGGGTCGCAGCGATGACAAGGTCGCCTTCATTTTCACGATCTTCATCATCCATCAGGATGACCATTTTACCTGCACGAATATCAGCTACGAGCTCTTCAACAGTATTGAGCGGCATCAATCTTCACCTTTTTGTTTGTCTCGAATGACATTTACTTGCATTGATTGTTGCATAGTCTAACGTTTTTTTGCGTCCTTTGCCTATGCTTATGAGTTTCCTTTACTGGCTCATTGTTATACACAGTCGTCAGAACCTTGAAAAGAGGACTTTATTTGAATTGTGCCATTTATGCTGAATCTTTAAACACTTGAAAAGCATAAAAATGGGTAAGCTTATACAGATTTTAAATAATTCAAATGAAAGAGATGAGCAGTCTGTCGGAAAACTGTCGGTCTTTAACTCCATGAACTGTCACATAAAAATCAATCACGTTGATACGGCAGCATGACTGTCTAAATATTGCAGAATTATCATCTTATTGGCGTCTAAAATAGTTTTTTGCAAATGTGGATCTGCAGCTGCTCGCGCAATTAAAATTGCACCAGCAAGTTGGCAAATTATGGCCCAAGCGAGTTCTTTGCTACCGAGATACTGACTAAATAAAGCGTGACCACGCAGTAATTCAGTTTCATATATCAACTTAGTGTCCTGATCTGCACGCGCTACTTCACTCGCAAGCGTGGGGAGTGAACAACCTTGCTCGGGATGCTGAACATGTGCAGGGGTTAAATAGCGGTCAAGCTCAAATTCAATCCAATCCTGCGCATTATCATGTGGATTGTTTTGCCACATATCAAAACTGTGTTGTAACTCATGTTCAATTAAGGCTTTAAGTAGCTCTTGTTTAGACGAAAAATGTGAGTAAAAGGCACCACTGGTGACGCCGGCGGCTTTCATGAATCCATCCACACCTGTTGCGGCAAAGCCGTCTTTTTTCGCAATTTGTCCGCTGATGGTTAAAAGTTCTTGGCGTTTTTTTTGTTTGTATTCGGGTTTGTAGCGCATCTGCAACACCCTTGAAAATAAGATTGACGATAAATTAACCATAACATAGTATTCGTTATAGTAACGATCGTTATTTAATAATGTGTGGTTTAAAACCGACGCTTAAATAAAATGAGCATGGAATAAAAATAAAACAGCAATGGAGTGAGACTATGCAACAACTCAATCGGACTTCGTCAAAAGTCGCTTTAGTGATTGGTGCAGGTGATGCAACTGGTGGTGAAATAGCTAAGCGTTTTGCCCGAGAGGGTTATATTGCCTGTATGACACGACGAAATGCAGACAAATTACAGCCTTTAATTGATGAGATTGAACAACTCGGTGGAAAAGCCTATGGTTTTGCTTCTGATGCACGTAAAGAAGAACAAGTCATTGAGTTGGTGGAGCAAATAGAGTCCAGTATTGGTGCTATTGAGGTGATGGTCTTTAATATCGGTGCCAATGTGCCATGTAGTATTTTGGAAGAAACAGCGCGTAAATATTTTAAGATTTGGGAAATGGCATGTTTCTCGGCATTTTTAACTGGTCGGGAAGTGGCGAAGCGCATGGTGAGCCGTGAATCTGGCACAATTATTTTTACGGGTGCGACGGCTGGGGTTCGCGGTGCCGCAGGCTTTGCCGCTTTTGCTGGCGCAAAACATGCGCTTCGTGCCTTGGCACAAAGCATGGCACGTGAACTTGGACCAAGAAATATTCATGTGGCACATGTAGTGGTTGATGGTGCAATTGATACCGATTTTATTAAAGAGACTTTTCCCGATTTGTACGCAAAAAAAGAGCAAGATGGTATTTTAAATCCAGTACATATTGCGGAAAATTATTGGCATCTCTCACAGCAACCACGGGATGCATGGACGCATGAATTAGATCTGCGACCATGGATGGAACATTGGTAAGCACTGATTTAAAAATATTAGGAAAATAAGCAAAAAAGGACGAAAAAAAATGAAAGTAATCGAGTTTTATTTTGATGTTGGCAGTCCATATAGCTACATCGGATTTCACCGTATTCAGCACATTGCTGAGCAATATCAGGCAGAGATTATCTGGAAACCGATGTTATTGGGTGGGGTGTTTAAAGCTACTGGCAACAGTAGTCCGATGGCTGTGCCTGCAAAGGCACGCTATTCCATGCGGGATCTTAAGCGCTGGTCAGATCTATGGCAGATTCCCGTGCAAATGAATCCGTATTTTCCAATCAATACTTTGCAGTTGATGCGTTTGATAACCGCAGTCCAGTTATTTCAGCCTGAAGCATTTCTCAATGTGCTGACGGGTATTTTTAACGCGATGTTTGGTCAGCCACGCAATTTAAATGATCTCAATGAATTAATTCAATTGATGCAAGATCTTGGATTGGATGAAGTGCAGGTTAAATCATGGCTTGAAGATGAAAAAGTAAAGTCTGAGCTTAAAGTTATTACCGAAGAAGCTATTGAACGTGGTGTGTTTGGGGCGCCAAGTTGGTTTGTCGATGATGAATTGTATTGGGGTGTCGATCATTTACATTTTGTTGAGTATGCTTTGTCTGCAAAATGAATGACCCAGCGCGGTAGACCGTTTATTCAATTTTAAATTAGCATTAATAAAAAAGCGAACCGAAGTTCGCTTTTTGTTTTTTGAGACTCAGACTTAGAAGAAGCCCATTGGCTTGGTGTCATAGCTCACCAAGAGGTTTTTGGTTTGTTGATAATGATCAAGCATCATTTTGTGGTTTTCACGGCCAATACCTGATTTTTTATAGCCACCAAATGCTGCATGGGCTGGGTAAATGTGGTAGCAGTTAGTCCAAACACGGCCCGCCTGAATCGCACGGCCTGCACGATAAGAAGTATGCGCTGAACGTGACCAAACACCTGCACCTAGACCATAAATGGTGTCATTGGCAATTTTAATGGCATCATCAAAGTCTTTAAAGGTTGCTACTGAAAGCACAGGGCCGAAGATTTCTTCTTGGAAAATCTTCATGTCATTGGTGCCTTTGAAAATGGTTGGTTCAATATAGAAACCTGTACCGACTTCATTACGTGGATCACCACCAGTAATGAGCTGTGCGCCTTCATTTTTACCTGTAGCGATACAGCCTAAAATTTTGTCTTGCTGCTCTTGTGATGCCTGCGCACCAATCATGGTATCGGTATCGAGTGGATGACCCGTCTTAATACGTTTCACACGCTCTACTGCCATTTCCAAGAATCGATCTGCAATGCTTTCTTGTACTAATGCGCGTGATGGACATGTACAAATTTCACCTTGGTTAAGCGCAAACATGGCAAAACCTTCGAGTGTTTTATCTAAGAATTCATCGTCTTTGTCCATGATGTCTTCAAAGAAAATGTTCGGTGATTTACCACCGAGTTCCAATGTCACAGGAATGATATTTTCAGTGGCATATTGCATAATCATTTGTCCCACAGCGGTTGAACCGGTGAAAGCAATTTTGGCAATACGTGGATTAGTCGCCAATGGACGACCAACTTCTACACCATAACCATTGACGATGTTGAGTACGCCTGGTGGTAGAATATCTTGAATTAATTCAGCTAAAACTAAAATACTCACCGGTGTTTGTTCTGCAGGTTTCAATACAATACAGTTACCTGCAGCAAGAGCCGGTGCAAGTTTCCATGCAGCCATCAAGATAGGGAAGTTCCATGGAATGATTTGCCCAACCACACCCAACGGCTCGTGAAAATGGTAAGCAATGGTATTTTCATCAATTTCAGAAATACCACCTTCTTGTGCACGGATACAGCCTGCAAAATAACGGAAATGATCAATACACAGTGGAATATCTGCAGCTAGAGTTTCACGGATCGGTTTACCGTTGTCCCATGTTTCTGCCACTGCCAGAAGCTCAAGATTCTCTTCTAAACGATCAGCGATTTTTAACAAAATATTGGAACGCGTGGTTGGTGAAGATGCATTCCACTGCGCTTTTGCTTTGTGCGCAGCATCGAGAGCCAATTCAATGTCTTCAGCTGATGAACGTGGCACTTTGGTAAAGACTTTACCATCTACAGGGGAGATATTTTCAAAGTATTCGCCTTTGACAGGTGCGACCCATTCGCCACCAATCAGGTTTTCATACTGAGCTTTAAACTGAACTTTTGAACCGGGTTGATTAGGATCGACATAACGCATATGAATTTTCCTTTGCTTGTTTATTATGATCTGGTCTTGCTGCTTTACCTTAGCTGTCTACAGCTTTGGTATAAGGTACTTTTGTACATTATTTGATTAGCATAGCTTGTATAAGGTTGGAAAAAGGTTGGAGACAAGAAGGTTTACAATATTTTTTTCAGCCCTTAAAACAAAAGCCGTTAAAATGGATTTTCAGTCATGAATTGTTGTGAGAATAATGAATGATGATGCAGCAGGATTTATTAGAAAAACGACAGAATATTGAACGGTTAAGGCAGCGAACCAGTCTGTCTAAGCAGCAAAATTCGCAGCTCAATGAGAGTATTGCGAGCTCTTGGCAACGCTCTGCACAGGCGGAAATTCCTGAGCATCGTGTTGCTGCGCCTTTACTTCCAATTCCTTCAAATTCGCAACCAACGGCCTTACAGCATGCCTTACAGCATTGCGCTGATGAGTTGAAACATATTGCCCAGCAGTCTTCGATGGTGCTTGCAGTGGGTGATGTGGGCAGTACTATTATTTGGAGTGCTTCAAGCCGGCAAATGCAAAGTGCTGCGGAAAGTGTGCATTTTATTGCGGGTGGGCAATGGCGAGAAGAATTGGTCGGCACAAATGCGCTGGCATTGACACTTAAAACACAGCAATCGAGCTGCGTATTTTCCAATGAGCACTACATGCCTTCGGTACATGATTGGGTTTGTTATGCTGCCCCAATTATTGATCCGCATACCCGACAAATTTTGGGGGTCATTGACTTATCAACAGTGTGGAAAAACCATAATAGTCTGGGTTTATTGGCCGCAGAACGTTGTGCTTCGATTATTCAATCAGCGTTATTAGAGTTTCAAAAGCAGCATTTATATATACGAGCATTTTCAGTGCCGCAAGTGCTCTTTAATGGCAAGGTGATGGTACTGACGCCGCGTCAGATTGAAATACTCACGATTTTAGCGTTGTGCCCGCAAGGCATGACTTTGGATACATTGCATCAAGCTTTATATGGCGAACGCAAAGTCAGTATCGGTACTTTAAAGGCTGAAATGTCGCAGTTGCGCGATATTTTGGGTGGTATGTTAGGTTCACGACCATATCGCTTATTGGCGCAAGTGGAAGCTGATTTTTTGCAAGCTGAACAGGCACTCGATGCTGGTTATCTCGATTCGGCCTTAAAACTGTGTTCAGGGATCTTCTTGGCGAAAACTGAAAGCCCATTTTTATGTGCATGGCGAGATTGTTTGGAATCACGTCTGAGTCAGGCGATTTTTAATGCCAAAGAAACCGATGTGCTGTTAAAACATGTGGCACGTTTCCCTGAGGCGATTGATGCTGTTGAGCGTTTAATTGAGTTGATGCCTGGCAATCATCCTATTCATCAAACTTTATTAAAATTTAAACAGCACCCATAGCTTATTCATTTGTGAAACATCCGTTATTTAAGCGTTGATTGGTCTATAAACCTTTACTGTTCAGCCATTGGAATAAATTGTGATAAACCTGTTCGCGTGCTGATTTCTCAGAAAGGACTAAGTCATGTAAACCATTTTGGATACTTTGAATAGTTACATCGCCCTGAATTTTTTTGGCATATTTTTGGATATCTTTTACCCCTAAAATCACATCACTGCTTTGAGCCGATTTACCCCATTTTTTGGGATTTTTAGTTTGATGTGAATGCATCACTAATACCGGTACATCAATCGTCACACCTTGATGAATTTCCTTTTGAGCTTCATAAATACTGCGGACAAAACTGATATATACCATTGGGTAGCGAGTTTTTTTCCAGTCTAAATTAAAGTCCCACTCACCTTTTAAATCTTGATGTAGGCTCGCCGTATACCATTTATTCAGCTCACTTGGGAATTTTAAATTTGGAAAAGTCTTTGCCAATTTACTGAGCTGTGGAATCCCCAGCGCACGCTTAATCGGATTCATATTAAAGTCATAAAATGGGCTGTTACACCACAAGGCTTTAATTAGAGGATGATTGGGATGATGGGCCGCATATAAGGTCGTGGTGAGGCCACCTGTGGAATGACCGCAGAGCAGTAAAGCATCGTGCCCTTCAGCGGAGATAATCTCAAGGGCCTGGTCAATTTCAGCATCGTATTCGGAGAGGTTGTGCACATTATAATATTTTTGATGCGGGCGGATGGAGCGACCATATTTTCTTAAATCTAGTGCGTAAAAGTCGAAGCCATGCTGATTAAATTGTTCGGCCATTTCGGTTTGGAAAAAATAATCAATAAAGCCGTGAATATACAGAACTGCTTTAGATGCCGCTTGTGCGGCTTTTTTACGAACTAAAGTGGCAACAACAGCACCTTCGTAATCATCGGGAAAATGAAGTGTGGTTTGTTCATAGCCCGCGCCTAAAATATCGGATTGATAGTGCACTGCTGAATATGTCATTTTTATATTGATCCATGTTCTTGAATTTATACTTTATCCTTGATGAGACATGGCATTTTGTCAAATTAAATAATGAAGGTGGGGGAATTCAAAAAGAGAAAAAGAACAACCTGAGCATGAAAGTGACCAGTCCTTGGTCAGCCTTTCCTGAATGAATGTGAAATGGAGACTCAGTTGAGCCTGCAAAAGCTGAGATTTTGCAGGTACTCAGGTTGCTAGCATGAAGCAAGAAATATAGAACTTAAACAGCTGCTTTGAAGTCAACAACAGATGCACTTGGTTTTAATGCTGCTTTAAAGATATCGACCACTTGAGCATGAGTCGCTTTACGTGGGTTGGTCAGCATGCAGGCATCTTTTTGTGCATTTTCAGACATTACGCTTAAGTCTTGTTCTTTCACACCGAGTTCAGACAGACTTGATGGAATACCAATGGATGCTGAAAGTTCACGAATTGCTGCAATTGCTGCATAGGCTGCTTCAGTCACAGTAAGACCATCAGTTGGAACACCCATCAACTGTGCAATACGTGCATAACGATCAGGGCAAGCGATCAAGTTGAATTCACAAACGTGCGGTAATAGTACGGCATTACACACACCATGAGGTAGGTTGTAGAAGCCACCCAGTTGGTGTGCCATTGCGTGAACATAACCAAGAGACGCATTGTTAAATGCCATCCCTGCAAGATACTGTGCATAGCTCATCGCATCACGTGCTTCTAGGTTTTCACCATTGGCTACCGCAGGACTTAACCATTCGCTAATCATTGAAATAGCTTTTTCTGCGCACGCATCGGTAATTGGGTTTGCAGCAGTTGATACATAAGCTTCAACGGCATGCGTTAAGGCATCCATACCAGTTGCAGCAGTTAATGCCGCAGGTTTAGCAATCATGAGTTTTGGATCATCAATTGCGATGAGTGGTGTGCAACGCCAATCGACAATGGCCATTTTTACATGGGTGTCAGTATTGGTAATGATACAGAAACGGGTCATTTCTGATGCCGTACCTGCGGTGGTATTAATCGCAATGAGTGGAGTCATTGGGACTGTACTTTTATCGATGCCTTCATAGTCACGTATATGACCACCACCTGCAGTGACTAAGCCAATGCCTTTGGCACAGTCATGAGAAGAGCCACCACCGAGAGAGACAATAAAATCACAGCCATTGTCATTGTAGGCATCTACACCGCTATGTACGTTGGTGTCAGTTGGGTTGGGTTCTGCGCCTGGGAATATATGACTTTCTACGCCAGCTTCAGTTAAATATGCGGCAATGGTGTCTGCCACACCAAATTTGTATAGACCGGCATCGGTCACGATAAGCGCTTTCTTTGCGCCAAGATTTTGCGCCTTTGCACCAATTTCTTTAGCACAGCCGGGGCCAAAAAGTGAAACACAAGGGATGTAAAAACCGTTTGTTTGATCTGCAATATTTTTAAAAGCCATGGTGCGATTCCTTCTACCATCATTTTGAGTTGTTATGGGTGATACTCACCTGAAATGAGTATTGCGAGGGATGTTTTAAATTCACACCTACCAAAGACCTACCAAAATTAAGGCTTTGTTTTGAATTTATTTAATTGATTGAAATTTAATCATTAATTATTTTTGTTATTTTCTAAGATTCGCTAAAAGTCGTATACATTTAAGCCAAAATAGGCGTTGCGATGATTGGATGCATGATCGAGTTATCAGATTATAAAATCTAACTAAAACTACTATCAATTTACTAAATGCCCCAAAGCGCTCGAATCAGGATAGGCTATAACAAATAACGAGATAGTCACTTTTGTGCATTTCGCTTTTTGCAGTGCGAAACAAAAGATTAATTAAACGAGTTAAATAATGTCCAGTGAAAATTTGAAAACGAAACGACCTTTATATATTCCTTATGCCGGAAATACACTTTTAGAACTCCCACTTTTAAATAAAGGTTCTGCGTTTAATGAAGATGAACGTAAGAGCTTTAATTTGCACGGTTTAATTCCACACGTCACAGAAAGCATTGAAGAACAAAGTCAGCGTTCTTATCAACAATATTGTGCATTTAATAGTGATATCAATAAGCATATCTACCTGCGCAATATTCAAGACACCAATGAAACATTGTTCTATCACTTAATTGAAAATCACCTCAGTGAGATGATGCCGATCATCTATACACCAACAGTGGGTGAGGCTTGTCAGCGCTTCTCGGACATTTACCGTCGTCATCGTGGGATTTTTATTTCATATCCTGACCGTGATCATATCGATCAAATTATTCATAACGTGAATAAAAAGAATGTGAAAGTGATCGTGATTACGGACGGTGAACGTATTCTTGGTCTTGGTGACCAAGGCATTGGGGGGATGGGGATTCCGATTGGTAAGTTGTCGCTGTACACTGCGTGTGGTGGGATCAGTCCAGCCTATACTTTGCCGATTACTTTAGATGTCGGAACCAATAACCAACAGCTGTTGAATGACCCGATTTATATGGGATGGAGTCAGCCTCGTATCAGCGGTGAAGAATATTATCAATTTGTCGATGACGTGATTAAAGCCATTCAACAACGTTGGCCAAAAGCGCTGATTCAATTTGAAGACTTTGCACAAAAAAATGCGATGCCTTTACTGGAAAAATATCGCGATAAAATTTGCTGCTTCAATGATGATATTCAAGGAACAGCAGCGGTGTCTGTCGGAAGTTTAATTGCGGCATCACGTGCAGCAGGCAAGCAGCTCAAAGATCAAATCGTCACATTCTTAGGGGCAGGTTCAGCAGGTTGCGGGATTGCAGAACAGATCATCAAGCAAATGGTGGCGGAAGGTTTAACCGATGCTCAAGCGCGTGCGCGGGTGTTTATGGTCGATCGCTTTGGTTTAATTACTGAAAATCAGCCGAATCTTTTAGATTTCCAACGCAAACTTGCGCAATCTACAGACAATGTTGCACATTGGGCTGATGCCGAATCTATGATTTCACTGTTGGATGTGGTGAAAAATGCCAAACCTACGGTACTGATTGGTGTTTCGGGACAACCAGGGCTGTTTAGCCAAGAGGTCATTGAAACGATGGCTGCGAATTGTGAACAGCCTATTGTGTTGCCACTGTCTAATCCGACATCGCGTGTCGAAGCGGTGCCTGCAGATATTATTGAGTGGACCAAAGGTAAGGCTCTGATTGCGACTGGTAGCCCATTTGCACCAGTGAATTATCATGGCAAGATTCATCAGATTTCACAGTGTAATAACTCCTATATTTTCCCGGGGATTGGTCTCGGTGTGATTGCATCTGGGGCGAAACGTGTGACGGAAAATATGCTGATGGCATCTAGTACGGCGTTGGCAGACTGTTCACCA
Organism: Acinetobacter sp. LipI_15; assembly: GCF_058242865.1. Lineage (NCBI taxonomy): Bacteria > Pseudomonadati > Pseudomonadota > Gammaproteobacteria > Moraxellales > Moraxellaceae > Acinetobacter > Acinetobacter sp. LipI_15. Next base: position 122,549 of record NZ_JBZAYN010000001.1, read on the forward strand.
AAATTGGCAGATCCAAATGCCGATTTATTGCCAAGTTTGGATTATTTACAGGATATTTCGAAGAAAATCGCATTGAAAGTGGCATTAGCTGCGATTGCTGATGGTGTTGCGCCAAATGTCAGCATTGAAGTACTAGAACAGGCGATTGAAGAGAATTTCTGGAAACCTGAATATCGTGATTATGTCCGTGTGACTTATTAATTTGATCTAAAGATGCTGATTGAACAGAATTGATTTTGCATCTAATCGAAAAATACCCTAATCCAGATTAGGGTATTTTTTTATGTATAGAGGCATATTTTTTTAAGAAATACGAAAAATTATCGAGCGGGGCGCTTTAAATCTTTAAATTTTGCGTTTATCCAATTGGTTGGAAATGTGATCTCCACAGGCTTGAACCAGCATCACGATCGCGACCAAGACCACTATCACTGCCAGCATGATTTGCATATCAAAGCGTTGATAACCGTAACGGTAAGCAATATCCCCCAAACCACCTGCACCGATCGCCCCTGCAATGGCAGAAGAATTAATCATGGTCACCAAGGTCACAGTAAAGCCCGCTACGATGCCAGGAAGCGCTTCAGGGAGCAGCACATGCCAAATGATTTGTTTGCGATTACAGCCGATGGCTTGAGCGGCCTCAATCAGACCTTGATCGACTTCACGTAAACTCACTTCTGCAATGCGTGCAAAAAAAGGCGTGGCCGCAAGGGTTAAAGGCACGACGGCAGCCCAAACGCCATAACTGGTGCCCACAATAAAGCGCGTGAGCGGAATGAGCGCCACCATTAAAATAAGAAAAGGCACCGAACGGGTAATATTGACCAACCAACCTAGGGTGTGGTTTAGGCTTTTTGAAGGATAAATCCCGTGTTCAGCACTACACACCAATACGACTGCTAAAGGCAGGCCGATCAGAAAGGCCACAAAAGCTGAAACGCCGACCATCAGTAAAGTATCAATGGTTCCACTAATCAGTAAATCAATGAGTTGATCGTGCATAGCCAAGTACCTCAATCTGTGTGATATGGTGTTTAAGTTGTTCAGATAAGGCGTTGATCTCTAAATGGCTGTGGTCCACAGCAACAATCAACGAGCCAATTAAATGCCCTTGAATACTATCGATATGACTTTGATACAGATGTACTGGCGCCTGAAATTGATCAAAAATAAACTTTAAGTCAGGCGACTGTTGTAGTGTCGATTCATAGCGTAATTTTAAAATGATTTGATCATTTGAATCTGACGGTTGTGGCTGAATGTCGCTTGGTAAATCAAGTTGTTCAAGGTTGAGTAACTCTTGTGTGATCTGCTGCTGAGGCGTAGAAAACACTTTCCAAACCTGTCCTGCTTCTACAATTTCGCCTTGATCGATCACCACAACCTGATCGCAAATCTCGCGAATGACCTGCATTTCATGGGTAATCAACACAATGGTGATACCGAGCTTTTGATTAATTTCTTTAAGCAAAGACAGCACAACAGAAGTACTTTCTGGATCGAGTGCAGAAGTCGCTTCATCACAGAGTAAAATTTCTGGATGATGAACTAACGCTCGTGCAATCCCGACGCGCTGTTTCTGCCCACCTGAAAGTTGAGAAGGGTAGTGCGCCGCTTTATTTTCAAGACCTACTAACTTCAGCACTTCATTCACTCGCTGAGAAATATCGGCTTGACTGAAATTGGCGATTTTAAGGGGCAGTGCAATATTGTCATACACGGTTTTGGCAGACATCAAATTAAAATGCTGAAAAATCATGCCAATACGCTGACGTAGGGCTATCAACTCTGCGTGATTTAAGCTTGATAATTCCTGTTGATGGATGTGAATACTGCCCTCACTGATTTGTTCTAAGCCATTCAGCGTTCGAATCAGCGAAGATTTACCCGCGCCGCTTTTTCCAATAATGCCGAATATTTTGCCTTGTGGAATATTCAGATTGATATCTTTTAAGGCATGAACCTGCTGTCCTTGCACATCATAAAATTTATTTAAATTTTTGATTTGGATATGCGGGACGGCAAACTCAACCGATGAACCGAAACTCACCATGAGTGACTCCTTATTTCCAACCAGGGAACCACAGTTTTGCACCAAAATCTGCGTCCAATGCTTGTTTAACTTTAGGTGAGTTTTGATAAATATCGACAAATTTACGCAGTTTATCATCATGATCTACATAGTCATCACGTACGGCAAATAAGATGGCAAAACGCTTGTCAGTATTGGAGTCAAACAGTAAGGCATTTTCAGGATCGGCAGTTTTTGCTAGACGTAAATAATGTGGATAGCCAAAAGCCAGATCGACATCATCAATCGCACGTGCCGTTTGAGGGCCTTCCACCTCAATAAATTGAAGCTGTTTAGGATTCGCTGCAATGTCATTTAAAGTCGATAAAAAGTTATCTGGTTGTTTCAGTTCAATGAGCTTGGCTTGCTGTAGCAGTTGTAAGGCACGGCCCTGATTGACCGGATCATTCGGAATCACCACTTTGGCTTTATGGGGTAAATCAGCAAAGTTTTTATACTTTTTTGAATACAGTCCGACATGGGTTGCAGCACCGACATCAAAGGCTTTGATTTTAAAATCCGTTTCTTTTTTGGCATTGTCTAGAAACGGCTGATGTTGGAAAAAGTTTGCGTCAATATCGCCGTGGTTTAGGGTGATATTCGGGGTATTCCAGTCTGAAAATTCCACCAATTTGACGTTCAGTCCTTGCTGCTTGGCTTCATCTGCGGCGACTTGTAAGGGTTTAGCAAAAGATGGGCTAATCCCAATCACCAATTCACTTTGATGACTTTTCTTTTGTTGATTCCAAATGACTAAGCCAATCACCAAGATGGCTACGATCACACCAATCAGTGTGAATTTAGATTTTGCTGTTTGTGCCATGGCACACCTCTATATTTCGAAATAATTAAATTTTTTGTCTAAAATATTGTTTTTTAATTGCAGCTTATGCTGTCTCAACGTTTTTAAGTGCTGCCTGAGATGATGTGTCGGAAGTGCGACATCGGTAGCGATGAGCGGGATGTGTCGTCGCTAAATGGTCACCTTGTTGAAACAGTTTTTGCCTTAAACTGCCAGTGTCATACGCAGTTTTATAGCGACCACGTTGCTGTAATTCAGGAATGACCAAACGGATAAAATCTTGATGTGACTCAGGTGCAACGGTGCGAGTCAGATTAAATCCATCGATGCCAGTTTCATCCAAATAATCAATCAACTGTTCTGCAACGTTGGCGCCACTTCCGACAAAGAGCGGATATCGCCCACCTAGAACGTGCTGAGCACGCAAATCTTGGCGAGTAATTTTTTGCTCTTTAAATTTTTGATTGACCGATGCGATGCTATTGGTCTGCTGATACGGAATGGCTTCATCTTCTGCAAAGTTGGCGAGGTTCATCCCAATCGAGCTGGAAAAGTGTGCCAGTCCCGCTTCAGGGTTGGCATAGCGAATGTATTCAGCCAATTTCTCTTGGGCGAGCTCATCGGTCTCTGCAGTCACTACCGTAATGCCTACAAAGAGTTTGATGGCTTGTGGGTCACGACCTTGCGCTGCGGTTTGGCTGCGAATTTTTTGTACCTGATTTTTAACTTTTTCTGCGCTGTCTGCACCGATAAACATGCCTTCTGCATGTTGCGTAGCAAAAGCTAAACCACGTGGTGAAGCACCGGCCTGATACAACACAGGGGTGCGCTGAATCGATGGAGAAACTTGAAATACCCCTTGGCTTTGATAGAACTTCCCTTGGTGTTGAATGGCATGTACTTTTTTGGGGTCGCTAAAGGTGCGATGAGCTTTATCTTTTTGAACTGCATCATTTTCCCAAGAACCTTCCCAAAACTTATAGCAAAGCTGCAAAAACTCTTCAGCTTGTTCATAGCGTAGGTCATGATCTTTCAAGCCTTTTTGCCCAATGAGGCGTTCTGCACTGTCTAGATATCCAGTCACGATATTCCAACCGATTCGACCTTGGGTCAGGTGGTCTAGGCTGGCAAATCGACGTGCAAATTGATAAGGCGTTTCATAGCTCAAATTGACTGTTACACCAAAACCTAAGTTTTCAGTGACCGCAGCCATTGCAGAAATTAGGGTGCTGGGGTCATGGCTCGGCAGTTGGATCGATTCTTTAAGTGTGAGATCGATGTTACCTTCATAAACATCATAGACCCCTGTGATATCCGCAATAAATAGCCCGTCAAACAGCCCTTGCTCCAAGGTTTTGGCAAGATCCGTCCAATAGCTCAGTTCATTAAAGCGGTGCGATTCATCACGTGGATGAGTCCATAAGCCATGATTGATATGCCCGACACAGTTCATATCGAAGGCATTCAGTAAAATTTTCTTGGCTGGATGTGATTGGGTCTCTGCCGTTGTAATTTGGCTCATTACAAGGTCCCTCGACGTGGGGGCAATACGCCATTCAGGAGGTAATTGGCAATAAAGAAATATTTCCATCGCCCTGCATCATGCAAGGTATGAACACGTGCATTACGCCAAAAACGATCTAGACCATCTTCACGCTGACTGCCACGGCTGCCTGCAAGCTCAATCAATTTTGATGCAGCTTTAAGTGCAGTTTCGGTACTATGCGCACGTACTTTCGCAACATCTAATGAGGCTTTTGCAATGTTTTCGGCATTGGGCTGTGGGCGAGCAGCATCGATGGCACGAGCGGCTTGTTTCAGCAAGACCTCACTGGCGCGAACATCTGCGGCAATACGACCGAGTTCGTATTTGGTTAAAGGATCTTCGCTAGCAAGATCAAGACCGGAATCAATCCATGGTCGAGCTTGGTGTACGCGGCGCAAACTTTCTTCAAAGGCTGCACGGGCAATCCCGACTTCAATCGCAGCATGCATAATTTGCGCAAATGGCCCAACCAATGTGGGTTCCGTAAATGCACGATCAAAGGGAATGACATCTGTGGCAGGAACCGCAACTTGATGAAATTTTACAGAACCGCTGCCCGTGGTGCGTTGTCCAAACCCTGTCCAATCATCGATCAGCTCTAGACCTGCACTTTCACGTGCAATAAAGGCTAAATATTCACGACCATCGGGGTCTTTGACCAATGTAGGAATCCGATGTGCAAATAAACTGCCGGTGCAATAAAACTTTTCACCATTCACTACAAAACCATCGTCATGAGGGCGAATCGACGTTTGTTTTTGAGCAGCGGTTTTGGTTTTAAACTCGGCTAAGGCATTGCCAAAACGAGCGCCAGCAAGCACTTCGGCATAAAGCTTTTGCTTTTGTTCAGTTGTGCCGGTGTTTCGTAATACTTCCAATGCATAAAAATGGTTTTGTGGAATTTGCCCAATTGAGCCATCTACACCACTCATAAGCGCAATCACTTGCGCCACGGTATAACTTGAAACTTCGGCACCGCCAAATGCCTTGGGAACCGTGATTGCCCAGAGACCAGATTGACTATAGGCCTCGATTTCATCAAACGGCAGTATGCGTTCGGCATCACGTTGCACGGCATTTTTTCTAAATTGTTCGGCTAATTGTTTTGCAATTTCAAGTGCTTCTGCATCGGACTGAATAATATGCGCAGGTGTTGTTGATATGGCCTGTAGCGAATTAATATTTGGAAATGAGGTCATCAGAATTCTCCTTAAATCCACGCATGGCGTGCAGGTAATTTATGATTTAAGTAATAGTCGCCTAAGGTATGCAGCTTCCATCGCACAGGATCATGTAAGGTGTGTACTCGGGCATTGCGCCAGTGTTGATCAAGGTTATGGGCACTCAAACTTGCACGGCTGCCGCCTAATTCAAGGAGTTTTTCAGAGATCTGTAAGGCTGCATCATTGGCATAGATTTTGGCTTCAGCGACACGAATCGAAGCTAGAGCAGCTTGTTGTTCGCTCACCTGATCAAGCTGATCTAATTCATCGAGGTAATCTGCGGCTTCATCTAAAAGTAGAATCGCAGCATCCAATAAAACGGCAGATTTACCCACTTCCTGTAGGGTGTAAGGCTCAAAACTGGCTTTCTCGACTTGTGCATCTACAATTGGACGGGCTTTTTGTACCGCAGAAAGGGTGTCTGCAAAGGCAGCTTCCGCAATCCCCACATCGATCGCGACTTGCATCAATTGCGAAAAGGCACCGCGATACGTTGGCCCTGCAGAAAGCTTACGTTCATCAAAAATTAATAGGGGATCTACTGCCACATGATTCAGTTTGACAGTGCCACTAGACGTTGTGCGTTGGCCAAAACCATTCCAGTTATCAATCACTTCTACGCCTGTAGCGTGTCGATCAATGATGGTCAGGACAACATGACCTTCAGGGTGAACGGCTTTAATCGCCAACCAATCTGCAAAATTACTGCCGGTCGAATAGAACTTTTCACCATCGACCACATACGTTCCATTTTCAATGCGCAGCGTTGTATTTAAGGTTTTGGTGTCTTTGGTATTGCGCTCTGGGCCACCATTGGCTAAACGTTTTCCCTGTAAAATTTCATTAAAAATAAAGGCTTTTTGTTCATCCGTTCCCATGAGGTCAATCATATACAGCAAGGCAATTTGGTTTTGTGGAATTTGGCCCACGCTAGAATCTGCTTTATTGATAATGCGAAAAACCTGCGCCAGTGTCTTGTTGGACACGTAGGCACCGCCAAATTTTTTGGGAATACGAATGCCGCCTAAACCTTTCTGACTAAACAAGTCGATTTCTGCAAAAGGCAGTAGGCGGTTCTGATCACGTTCATTTCGACCTTCCAAAGCAAAATCTGCAACGTGATACGCTGCATGAATTGCTTCTAAGTCATTTTCAATAACATGAATATTTTCAGAGATTAAATGAGACATAATGACACCTTTAATAGATATCAAAACGCTACTCGTAAATGCGTGATTCTTTAAATGATGGATTATTCTTAACTTAGCAGAATGTCTTTTTAGCATTTAATCTGCATAAAAATTATGCAAATTTGATAAAATAAGTGTTTGATTTAAAACAATAGATGTAGAAATAACAACAAATGAATTTATTAGAAAATAAGGTATTAGCAACTTTGCAGATATTCAACCTTAAAAATAATATATCTAAGACAGTGGGTTAGATACTTCTATTTGAATGAAGTATAGCTTTGTTCAAGGCCTCATTTAACATTGTAGATTCGTCTGAATCGCTCCAAATTATCTCACTTTCTTTGTAGAAGACAAAAGCTTAGTAATATTACGATAGCTATAAAGAAAGTAGTGATAGGCTTCATCTAGCTATTGGCTCTAGAGCTTGATGTTTTAACATACATTAAATGGGATGAGTGGAAACCTCAGTCTGAATATCGTTGCCAATGCAGTTAAGAAATTGCTTCGAACAGGAATAAAGGATGAGATTCTAAATTACCAGTTCAATATTTCTTAAATTAATCAGATTCATGCATGTGTAATGGTTTGAAATCAATTGAACGAACGAGGCTGTTTTCACCCCTCAATGATGACTTAAATCTAAGTTGTTTAGGAGGGCTTAATTTTTTGAATCTTTGAATAAGCATGTCGATCAAAACACAATACTTGAAAAGGAGTATACTTCTACTACTAAAGTACAATCACAGTGTGTGATTGTACTCAATCTTCAAACTTCGTTACATAGGCAACTATTTGGTATCAATAGCCCAAATTATTTCCTTATCTGTAAGTATTTAAAACTGAATGCTAGCCATAACTTCAAGAATTGAATGAGTAGAATGTAATTAGATTTATACGATTTCAAATGCGTTTTGTTGGGCACCATGTATTTATAGCATACGATTTAAAAGACTTTACTTTATTCTAATTTTTTGACTATTTAACCAAGCCTATATTACCCAGAGGCAAGGTATGAACACAGAACAAACCTCTCCGCAAGAGCGTGTAGGGGCTAAAGTCTACCGATATTTTTTTATCGTACTGACTGCTCTGATCGCACTATATTTAATCATCCAAGGTTCTAAATTATTGAGTCTCGGTGGTTCAAGCTATTATCTCATTGCTGGTGTTGCGTATATCGTCATCGCTGTTTTATATGCAATGAAAAAAGCCGCTGGCTTTTGGTTGTCTATCATCACATTTATTGCAACTGTGATCTGGGCAATTGCTGAAGTGCAAGGTTTTGACTTTTGGCAATATATTCCACGTTTAGTGACCCCAACTGTTTTATTTGTTTTAAGCCTATGGGCAAGTCGTAGTCTGCCTGCACTGAGCCTCACAAAAGTTAAAATAGCCAATCAAGTTGGATTCGTTGGTTTAGCTGCCTGTGTGGTTGCGCTGATTGCCGCATTCTTCCCACATGGCAAAATTTTAAATCCAGTTGATCTCGTACAAGATCCAAGTTTAGCAAAACCAAATGCTGAAAACCCAGACAACTGGGAGTATTTTGGTCGTAATGGTAACGGTACACGTTTCGCTCCATATACTGACATTACCCCTGAAAATGTCAAAGATTTGAAAGTTGCTTGGACCTACCATACGGGTCGTGATTTGAAAGCAGGTGTAGACGAAAATACACCCATTCAAATTGGTAGCACACTGTATTCATGTACACCGACCAATATTATCACTGCCATTGATGGTGATAGTGGTAAAGCACTTTGGAAATATGATCCTAAAGCAAAAACTGCGGAACATATTACCTGTCGTGGTGTAGGCTACTACGATGCAACTAAAGATAAATCACTTACACCTGCCGATTTAGCATCTAACGGCATCAAAGCATGTCCACAACGTATTTTAACCTCTACTGTTGATGGTCGTTTAATTGCCTTGAATGCGAAAACAGGTGCTTTATGCCCTGAGTTTGGTATCAATGGTCAAGTCGATGTTTTACATGACATGGGGCCAACTGAACAAAGTAAACGCTACCACCCAACATCAACTCCTCTCATTGCAGGTCATGTTGCAATTTTAGGTGGCTGGGTCCGTGATATTGTGCACGGCGAGCCTTCTGGTGTCGTACGTGCCTATGATGTTCGTACAGGTAAATTGGCTTGGGCGTGGGATATTGGTAATCCTGAACTTGTTGGTGAGCCTAAAGATGGTAAAGGTTATACCCTTGAAACGCCAAACATGTGGACCATTCCAACCTATGACAAAGACTTAAATCTTGTTTATTTACCTACTGGTAATGGTCCTCCAGATTATTGGGGTGGTGACCGTAGTGGTGCTAAAGAGAAATTTGGTTCGGCTGTCGTTGCTGTCAATGCAACGACTGGTAAAACAGTGTGGTCGTATCAAATTGTGCATCATGACGTATGGGATTATGACTTACCGTCACAACCTGTGCTTTACACCATGACCAATGATCAAGGTGAAAAAGTTCCTGCATTGATTCAAACCACTAAAATGGGACAAATCTTTGTCTTAGACCGTCGTACGGGTAAACCTGTGTCTAAAGTGGTTGAAAAAGCCGTTCCAACCTCTGGTGCTGCTGAAGGTGAAAAACTTTCTCCAACTCAACCATATTCTGTCGATATGCCACAAATTGGGAATGACACTTTACGTGAAAAAGACATGTGGGGGATCTCTACCTTTGACCAATTAAACTGTCGTATTGATTATAAAGATTCTGTGTATCAAGGTCTTTATACCCCGCCGGGTGAAAAACCATATATAGAATGGCCAAGTCTTTTAGGTGGTATGAACTGGGGTGGTATTTCTATCGATGAATCAACAGGTTTGATGTTCGTCAACGATATGCGTATGCCACTTCGTATGTCTCTTGTACGTAAAGAAGACATGGGCAAGTACAAAATCTCAACGGATGAAGTTCCAGGATTCATGGGGACTGTACGTCCACAATTTGCAGGTCCATATGCAGGTGTAAAAATCGACATCATGCAGTCTGCATTGGGTGTACCATGTAACCGCCCTCCGTTCGGAACCATGACAGCGATTGATTTGAAATCTAAAAAAGTCGTTTGGGAAGTGCCAATGGGGACTGCTGAACAACTTGGACCTTTAGGTATTAAATCTCATATGCCAATGCCTCTTGGTATGCCTACTTTAGGTGGTCCAACGTCAACTGCTTCTGGTCTAGTATTCTTTGCAGGTACTCAAGATTACTACTTACGTGCTTTAGACTCTAAAACCGGTAAAGAAGTGTGGAAAGCTGAACTTCCTGTGGCTGCTGTTGCAGCACCATTGATTTATAAGTCACCAAAAACTGGAAAACAATATGTGGTTATTTCTGCAGGTGGTGCAAGCCACTCTAAAGATGTAGGTGATTACATCATTGCCTATGCTTTGCCTGATCAAAAATAATTGACATACAATTTACTAAAAAACCAAAGCTTAGGCTTTGGTTTTTTTTGAAAAAATAATGATCAATATCTAAAATTTTAATAAGTAATTAACTACACTAATCATAGTTTTTCACAAATTCTAAAACGTAGATCGCATTCAACTTTTAAAGTCCCTTTTTATGCTTAATTCGTCACCTTAATTATAGGGAGTAAGAGAGTCATGTAATTTATTTGATACACGGTGTTTCATCACATATTATCAAATCAAGGGATGTTATTTTGTCTCGTATATTTAAAGAATAATCCTAATTTTCGAGTAGCTAGTAGTAGGAGGTTTTCAAAAAATGAATAAAATTAGTCATAAAAAAAGCCCCCATCTTTCGATGAGGGCTTTTTGAATTTGGAGCGGGAAAGGAGACTCGAACTCCCGACCCCAACCTTGGCAAGGTTATGCTCTACCAACTGAGCTATTCCCGCGGAGTCTATCCTGTTTTTTTACTAAAAAACTGAATCGAAAAAAATTTGGAGCGGGAAAGGAGACTCGAACTCCCGACCCCAACCTTGGCAAGGTTATGCTCTACCAACTGAGCTATTCCCGCGGAGTCTATCCAATTTTTTAAATAAAAAACCGAATGAAAAAATTTTGAGCGGGAAAGGAGACTCGAACTCCCGACCCCAACCTTGGCAAGGTTATGCTCTACCAACTGAGCTATTCCCGCATAGCCACGTATAATACATTAAGGATTTTTCAGGTCAATAACTTTATGAAAATCTGTGCATCGTTTGCATAAAATAAAAACAATTTGTTTGAAATTCGGAAGATTTTTGTAGGTCAAAGGCTTCCATTTTGATGAAATCATGCAATTCAGATGGTTTCAGCAAGTTTGCGACACAAGAACTTCAACAAATACAGGCTATACTAAGACCAGTTGAACCTTTTTTTGAATTTGGGAGAGCCGTTTTGAGTTTAGAACAGCAATTAATTGAGCGTCTACAGACATTAGCGCCTACACATCTTGAAGTGGTGAATGAGTCCGCAGGTCATGGAGGTTATTTCCCAGGTAAAGAGTCGCATTTTAAAGCAGTGATCGTGAGTGAGGCATTTGCAGGTTTGCGTTTGGTGCAACGTCATCAAAAAGTCTATGCCGCAGCCGGTGATTTACTTAGTCCGGGGCAAATTCATGCCTTGGCCATTCATGCGTTTTTACCCGAAGAATGGAAAGGTCAAGACACCACTAGCCCTGAATGTGCGCATGCACCTAAGTCATCTTAAGGTGAGCCATGGAAACGCAATTAATCATTAAAATCATTCATATGTGTGGTGTGGCTTTAGGCTGTGCTGCCATTTTCATTCGTGCTTTTACGTTGTTTAAAGGGACGCAGGGCAATTTACCCAATCCGGCAGGGCGGAAGTTTTTTGTTGCTTTGCAACATGGCTCAATGACATTAATTGCCGTGACTGGAATTATCTTATTGTTTATGAAGAACTTTGATGTGCAGCCATGGTTCTATGCCAAAGTTGTGCTGTTTTTGGTGCTGCTGTCTTCTTTATCTAAAGCGTATAAAAAAGATGACAGTATTTTATTGGTTCAGCGCCGTGCGGGCTTATTTATTGCAGCTATTGCACTTATTTTCATCATTACATTGGTTATAATCAAACCAGTTTTTGGATAAATGGCTTATCCACATGGCCGATTTCAAGGCTTGAGTAGAAAAACAAAGATTAGAGGGTTTTGAATGCGTACGCGTGTGGTATTTAACCAAAAAGGTGGTGTGGGGAAATCGAGTATTACGGTCAATTTAGCGGCGATAAGCGCGCACCAAGGTTTAAAAACTTTGGTGATTGACCTCGACCCTCAAGCCAATTCAAGTCAATATTTGTTGGGGGATGATGCGACGTATTCGGCAGATAAGCCTGCACTTGAACCCAATATTGAAAATTATTTTGAAGAAGTCTTGGGGACACAACAAAGTAAAGGTTTGTTGGGAAATGCCATCGGTTCGATTTTGAAAGGTCGTGCCAAAGGTTTGGAAAGCTATGTGCATGCATCACCTTATCCACGCTTAGATGTGATTCCTGCCAGTCCAAATTTAGGCGCGTTGGCACATGCCTTAGAATCTAAGCATAAAATTTACAAACTGCGTGATGCTTTGCAGCAGATGAGCGGTCAATATGATCGAGTATTTATTGATACACCGCCGGCCTTTAACTTTTTTACTTTATCTGCGCTGATTGCGGCAGATCGCGTGCTGATTCCATTTGACTGTGACGTGTTTTCAAAACGTGCCTTACAGACCCTGATCGAAAATGTGTTAGAAACGCAGGATGATCATAATGATCATTTGGAAATTGAAGGCATTGTGGTCAATCAATTTCAGGCACAGGCGAAGTTGCCGCGCGAAGTTGTACAACAACTCAAAGATGAAGGTCTGCCTGTATTGGACAGCATGTTACCGCCTTCGGTGCTGATGAAAGAATCTCATCATAAAAATCAACCTTTAATCCATTTGGTTGCAGATCATAAATTGACGCAAGCCTATCAATCATTGTTCAATGAAATTGAGCAAAAGTAGTATCGAGAAAAGTATGAATGCACTTAAATGTGGTCTAGTTGCTTTCACTGCTGTTGTATTGGGTGCATGTGCAAGTACGCCTAAACCAAGCTATGTTTCACCTACACAGTATCAGTCTTTGAGTTGCCAACAATTGCAAAGCGAATACAACCGAATCCACGACTATATTCAAAATGGTGTAGAAACGCCGAAGCGCACAGGCGTTGGTGTCGGTGTTGGCCTTGGTGGTGGCTGGGGCAGCCGTGGAGGTTGGGGCATTGGTCCGAGTATTTCGGTCAATATGGGACAATCTTCAAATACCAAACGTACCGAACTTTCACGCGTTCTAGGTGAGCAAGAAGCGATTGTACAGGCAGCAAAATTTAAAGGTTGTCCGATTATCGTTCGCGCAAATTCGGCTACTGCAGCAAAATCATAAGCGGATCATGAGCAGAGGCTTAGGCCTGTGCTATGAGAAAAGTGTAATAAAATTTGTCAGTAGGCGAGGCGTCTACTGGCATTTTTTTTGAGCCAAATAAACTGCACTATTTAGAGCCAATAAAATATTTAAATATATGAAAAAATTAAATTAAATATTATTTGTGGATTTCAATACCTCCTTCTGGTCTTGAACATTCAGCGTGAGTGCATTGACTTGTACAAGGATAAAACTGACCTAGCGCGTACTTGTTTTTTTAAATTCATTTCGGCTAAGGTGTGCGCTTTGAAACATTGTCTGGGTATTTATGATTGAGAGTTGGCTTTTTGTATTGGCAATGATTGCGGTGATGATGACGCCGGGACCTAGCAATGCACTAATGGCAAGCTCTGCACATCAACAAGGCATTGCAAAGACGTGCATGCTGATTCCTGCAGAATTATTGGGCTATTTCTATGCCATTAATTTGTGGGCGTTGATTATTCATTTAAGCGCTCCAGTGTGGCCGAATTTAATTCACTTGCTACATTTTCTCAGTATTGCCTATGTTTTATGGTTGGCTTTTCATTTGTGGAAATCGACGCATTTACATCAGTACAATCAAAAACATCCTTCAATTCAACCACGTGAATTATTCATTTCCTCATTAAAAAATCCGAAAGCCTTGCTTTTTGCTGCAGGTATTTTCCCGATAGAAACTTGGGCAAGCCCATTAAATTTTATTTTGGTTTTTGCTGTATTTAGTGTGGTTTTGCTGCCTGTTGCGTTGTTTTGGATGTCATTTGGACGGACAATTTTGGCGGGTAAGACTCAAAAAATTAAGGCCGATCTTCTGTATAAAGGATCGGCCCTGATGCTGATTTTATGTATGTTTCCCGTGGTTTTGCGCTTTTTTGCTTAAAGGCGTTCACCATATCGGTTTATTTCTTTAATTTTGCTCGAATAAAACCAATCACACCCGGTAAAACACTAATAATAATGATGCCAAAGATCAGATGGGTGAAGTTATCTTTCACGATGGGCATATTGCCAAATAAATAGCCTAAAGTGATAAATGAGCCGACCCAACAAATCGCACCAATCATGTTAAAAGTCAGGAAGTACTTGTAGTTCATGCTGCCTGCACCTGCCACAAAAGGTGCGAAGGTTCGTGCAAAAGGAATAAAGCGGGCAAAAATAATGGTTTTACCACCGTGTTTTTCAAAGAATTTTTGCGTATTGACCAAATGTTGGCGGTTAATGAAGCGTGATTCAATTTCAAAGACACGTGGGCCAATATATTTACCAATATGGTAATTCAGCGTGTCGCCCAAGATCGCAGCGATAAACAGCAAAATCACCAAAACCCATGGATCCATGGCACCTGTTGACGCAGCGAGCGCGCCTGCTGCAAACAGAAGACTGTCACCCGGTAAAAAGGGCATGACCACTAAACCGGTTTCAACAAAAATAATCAGGAACAGAATTGCATAAATCCATACGCCATAATTGGTAATGAACTCGAGTAAATGGTCATCAACATGTAGTATAAAATCAATCAGTTCCATGGGGCTTATATGCGTAAAATAGTGGTCTGATGCTATCAGTCTGGGGCAGCAAAGTCAGTATTAAAACGTAATTAATTATCAGTAAAATCGTTCTATATATGGAATGATGAGTATTATAAAAGCATATTTAAAGAGAATAAGAAACGACCTAATCTAAGCACATCTTTTGAACAGTATTAAAAATAGGTTTCAGTATGTTTAATCCAAATCTAGTGGTGAAAAATCTGAGTCAACAGCCGCAAATCAATGCGGTAATCAGTCTCGTTGCACGTATTTTGATGGCTTATATTTTTATTGTGGCAGGTTGGGGCAAAATTACCGCTTACACTGCAACCGCAGGTTATATGGAGTCAATGGGTGTACCGGCAGGGCTACTTCCGATCACCATTTTAGTCGAGTTGGGTGGTGGCTTAGCTTTATTGTTTGGTTTTCAAGCGCGTTTTGCGGCACTGGGTCTAACCGTATTTAGTTTAATCACTGCATTTTTATTCCATGGTGGTGCAGAAGATGGCATTAACTTTATGAAAAATTTGGCGATGTCAGGCGGCTTATTATTTCTCATGTTACATGGTGCAGGTAAATTCAGTTTTGATCATTGGATCGAAAAATCAAAATAAAGCGGTCATGAGTCCGAGCATCCATCAAAGCGGCGTTCTGCCGCTTTTTTCATGTCTATCGCTGATTTAAAGTAAATCAATAAAGCCCTGAAATGTGTTGTAAAAAACATCGTTTGGCTTGTGGTTTTTGCCCCTGTCCGAATAGTGTGCGAAAGTCCAAGAAAAATGTTAGAATACGGCGCTTATATTCGTTGCCTGCATAGTTGTTTGCCATGACTACCAATACCCAAATTACTGAAGACCGTATCCTGATTTTGGATTTCGGTTCTCAATATAGTCAGCTTATTGCACGTCGTGTACGTGAAGCTGGTGTTTATTCAGAAATGTACGCATTTGATATGTCTGAAGAAGACATTCGTGCATTTAACCCAAACGGGATCATTCTTTCAGGTGGTCCAGAAAGTGTTCATGAAGAAGGTAGTCCGCGCGCACCACAAGTTGTATTTGAACTTGGTGTACCTGTTTTAGGTATTTGCTATGGTCTACAAACCATGTCAGAACAACTTGGCGGTAAAGTTGAGCCAGGTACTGTGCATGAATTTGGTTATGCAGAAGTTGATATTAAAGTCCGTGATGCTTTAATTGGTGATCTTGAAGATACCAAAGACCAATTAAAAGTGTGGATGAGTCATGGCGATAAAGTGACTCAAATTCCTGAAGGTTTCCAAATCACTGCAAGCACACCAAGCTGCCCAGTGGCGATGGTTTCTGATGAAAAACGTCGTTTCTACGGTATCCAATTCCACCCAGAAGTGACACACACTGCGAAAGGTGCTGAGTTATTGTCTAACTTCGTACATGGTGTATGTGGTTGCCGTAACTTGTGGAACTCAGAAAACATTATCGATCTTCGCGTAGAACAACTGCGTGAGCAAATTGGTGATCAAAAAGTTCTATTGGGTCTTTCAGGTGGCGTAGATTCATCTGTTGTAGCTGCACTTTTACACCGTGCGATTGGCGACCAATTGACTTGTGTATTCGTAGATAACGGTTTACTTCGTTTGAACGAAGGCGAGCAAGTGATGGACATGTTTGCGAAAAACATGGGTATCCGCGTGATTCGTGCCGATGCTGAAAATCGCTTTTTAACAGCACTTGCTGGTGAAGTTGATCCAGAGAAAAAACGTAAAATCATTGGTCGTGAATTCATTGAAGTGTTTGCTGAAGAAGCACGTAAGCTTGACGGTGTGAACTTCCTTGCTCAAGGTACCATTTACCCAGACGTAATTGAATCTGCGGCAAGCAAACAAGGTAAAGCACACGTGATTAAATCACACCACAACGTGGGTGGTTTACCAGAAGATTTAGCATTCGAATTGGTTGAGCCAATTCGTGATTTGTTCAAAGACGAAGTACGCCGTTTAGGTACAACTCTTGGTCTTCCATTTGAAATGCTTTACCGTCATCCATTCCCAGGCCCAGGTCTAGGTGTACGTATTCTTGGTGAAGTGAAAAAAGAATATGCAGATATCCTTCGTCTAGCAGATGACATCTTCATGCAAGAACTTCGCGCAAGCGGCTGGTATGACAAAACTGCACAAGCATTTGCTGTATTCCAACCTGTGAAATCTGTGGGTGTCGTAGGTGATGGCCGTCGTTATGCATGGGTGATCGCGCTTCGTGCTGTAGAAACTGTGGACTTTATGACTGCACGTTTTGCACACCTTCCTTATGATCTTGTAGACAAGATTTCTACACGTATTATGAACGAAATTGCAGAAGTTTCTCGTGTTGTTTATGACGTATCGTCTAAACCACCTGCTACGATTGAGTGGGAGTAATTTAGGGATTTCAAGAAACAACGTTTCTTGCCTAAATTACGGCAAAGGCTATGCCTGCGCCAGACTGGGGTTTCACGAAGCACTGCTTCGTGCCAGTTTTACGCCATGAACAAGATTTAAAGCACTGCTTTAAATTTTGTGCAAGATGCCTGTGGCAGTATCTCATTTAAGATATATCCAATAAAAAAAGGACGCTTCAGCGTCCTTTTTTTATATCTCAACATTCTATTTATAAACAATTGACCAACTACTATCGCTTTCATTATTCGGTTCAGCTTTAGGCTTCGCTTTATGGGTAAAGCTTTGCCAAGACTTCGTCGATTTACGTTCGGGTTTCATGCTTGAATCATAGCGCTCTACACGGTTACGGCCATTTTCTTTTGCCTGATACAGCGCAATATCCGCTTGCTTAATCAGTTCAGTTAAATTTTGCTTATGTGATTTAAGCTGTGAAACACCAATGGAAACGGTAAATTGGATCGGGTGATTTGCGACATTCAGCAATGATTGATTTTGAAGCGTTAGACGAATACGTTCTGCGATTAACATTGCATCCTGTATTTGCGTTTCCGACAGCAGCACAATAAATTCTTCGCCACCAAAGCGAGCCAAGACATCTTTTTGGCGCATTTCTTTGCGGGTGGTTTCAGCGATACATTGCAGTACCTGATCACCAACATCATGCCCGTAATTATCATTAATATGTTTAAAATGATCGACATCAAACATCAATAAGCAAGTACTTGCAGGCGTTGGCCATTCATGGATGCGATGCTCAGCCAACTGAACAAACTGCCGACGGTTGTATAACTGGGTGAGCTCATCTGTATGCGCTAAATTTTTCAGTGTATGCATATTCCAGTCGTCAAGTAGGGTACGTAAAAAATGACGACGTGCATTGAGTGTATTGTTCCAACTCATATGCAGGCTGATCATCCAAACAGGAATAGACACCACCACAAAAATCAGAGCTTCTTGCCATGATAAAAGCTGACTCACCGCAAAATACACCAATAGCGAAATGAGGCCCGAACAATACAAGGCTGGCTTAAATTGTGTTTGTACGCAGACATTGGCAATCAAGATAAAGATCGCTGCACCATAGATATAGGACGAGACCATTGGGCTATCTGAAGCCAATAATAAGCCAATCCAAATCGCGGTGCTACAGACCGTCCCAATCGGTAAGATCATGTCGAGCACACGAATATCTTTTTTGTATTTAAACAGATAGAAGCTGACCAATAGGGCAGCAATAATCATGGCCACTCGAGAAAGACCTGACCAAAAGAACATGTCAGGGATAATAAAAATGTCAGCAAAGAAATAAAGAAGAAATGTAATCTGCGCCATGTAATTCACTTGACGTAAATAAGGTAACTGATGGCCATACTGATGTTGTAGAAAATAGTTTCTAAACTGCGTAGGAATACGTGCAAAAGGATCTGCAATGGCTTGTTCAATCTCGGCACGATTGGCAAGATCACACTCAGAAAGTTTCAAAGTATGATTATGATTTTTACGAACTTCCTGAGCAGACGAATTAGTCCGAGAACTCATTCGTACATCAACAGACATGTCCCTTCTCCATAAATGGCTTAGGAAAATTATGAATAAAAAATATACAAAAATATCTACCTGAAACTAGGGATTTTTCGAATGAATGATAAGAAATCGTCTGATGAATGTTACAAAATATATTATTAAATTGCTGTTTTATAAGTTGAAATTTGATTGCGTCCTGCAGATTTTGCTTGGTAAAGTGCCTGATCGGCCATGCGAATGACACTTTGTAAATCTCGGTTTTTTTGACCAAATTCGGCAACACCAATTGAAACGGTAAATTTAAGTTTTTGTAGTGTATCAAGTTCTAAATAATCATCGGCTATTGCCCGTCGCAGACGTTCGGCAATATCTTGAGCCTGACGCAGGTGTGTCTGCGGTAAAAGGATAATAAATTCTTCACCACCGAAGCGGGCAATGATGTCTTGGCTACGTAAAGTATGTCGGCACGTTTCGGCAATTTGTTGTAAAACATGATCACCAATATAGTTCCCAAACTGATCATTAATATTTTTAAATTTGTCGACATCAAAAATCAGTAATGAAAGTGGCTGTAACGGTTTGGACTGATGATGAATATGATAATTGGCAAGTTGAATAAATTGACGGCGATTGTTTAAGCCGGTCAGCACGTCGGTATGCGCCACAATATTGAGCGCTTCACGGTTCAACTGATCGAGTTTACTGTGTAAAAATACAATTCTAGATTTTTGCGTTGAATTCCAACTGATATACAAATTAAATAACAACACGGGCGAATAGATCAAGATAAACAGTTGCAGTTGATGGATATTGCCAGAAATGGCGAAATATACCCCAATCAGTAAAATTAGACTGATACATAGAGAAATGAACACAGCAGCCTTAAAGCGGATTTGCACACATAAATTGGCTAACACAATAAAAACCAAGGATGCATATAAATAGATCGGCACATCGGGGCTATTGGATAAATTGAGTAGGCTAAACCACAGCGCAGAAGCGCCAACGATCGATAGGGGAAGCATCAAGTCAAAGAGTAAAATGCTCTTGCTATATGTATAAATGCCCCATGTGATGCCCATCATCAGTAAGGTATAGGCCGTTTTTAAGCCTATCGCGAGCAAGCCCACATCGGGCAACATAAACCAATCCGCTATGGCATAAGAGAGATAGGCCAATTGTGCAACGATGTTGACTTGGAAAAAGAATTTAAAAAGTTGACGACGATGGTAGTGGAAAAATTCTTGACGAAATTGAGCAGGAACGCGAACAACGGTTCCTTTCAAGGCTTTTTGGATCAGTGCACGTGATTCTTTCTTATACTCATTGATCATGCAAGATTACCGACGGATGAGCATGGTTTGTATGTAATTTTATGTAACTCAAATAATCTATATCATTTTTGTTTAAAATTAAACACGTTATTTCAATGATTTGTGAATTATTTGGTATTGTTTGGTCAAAAGTGAGTGTTAACTTATGTTACTTAAATTTACATTTCACGTGATTTGAACAAGTAATTTCGCATTGGATATTGTCTAAATAAGCATCAATAACTGTTATGCTGTATGTCATATTAGGCAACAAAAAAACGATTGTCCTATCTCTGTGATTCAGCGTATTAATGACAGCTGAAGAAGATTGAGTTAATGCAGATATAATGGAAAAAAATGCATAGCTCTAGCCGGTAGTCCTTGCATCGGCTTAGCCAAATTTAGGGTAAGAATATGACCAATACTAATTACACAGAAATATCTCATTCCGACGATTGTGAAAAATACGTCAATCAGTTCATTCAAGAATTTCCACTGCGCCGTGCTGAAATTGGTCAAGGCACAGTGATTAAACGTGCTTTACCAAGTCGTCATAAACGGATGATTGGTGCATGGTGTTTCCTTGATCATGCCGGTCCAGTGCATTTTCCGCAAGGTGATGGCTTAGATGTCGGTCCACATCCACATATTGGTTTGCAAACGTTTACCTGGATGATTGATGGCACCATGATGCATACCGACAGTTTGGGCACACATCAGTTAATTCAGCCCAAACAAGTCAATCTCATGACGGCAGGTTATGGTATTTCGCATACTGAGGTTGCTCCAGAGTCTGAAACACAAATGCATGCTGCGCAGCTTTGGATTGCATTGCCAGATGACAAAATCAATATGGCGCCCCAGTTTGACCATTACCCAGAGTTGCCTGTGGTGACACAAGACGGGATTGAATTGACGGTATTGGTGGGTGAATTTTTACAGACTAAATCGCCGGTAAAAGTACATAGTGAATTATTAGGTGTCGATCTGCGTAGTTCGGAAAGTCAAAGTACCGTCTTGCCGCTCAATCCAAAATTTGAATATGGCTTTATGGCCCTCGAAGGGACTGCCAGTGTCAATGGTCACGAGCTCAATGAAGACAATATGGTGGTACTTGAGCCGGGCTTAACCCAAGTCAAAATTGATCTGCACGCAGGTGGCCGTGTTTTATTATTAGGGGGTGAACCTTTTGAATCACCGATTCTGCTGTGGTGGAATTTTGTGGGGCGCACACAAGAAGAATTGAATATTGCCCGTGAGCAGTGGATTAATCAGGACGAACGCTTTGGCTCTATTCCTGACTATGATGGTCCACGACTAGAAGCACCGGCTTTCCCTGATAAAATGCGTCCATCACGTTAACTTAAAAATAAAAATGAACAGCCGTACCTGTGGTAAAAATGGTGCGGCATAACCATGAGGGAGTCATTATGGGTATCGTCGCAACGGCAACAGTAAACACCTTAGAAGCACCGTGGTCAGGTGAAGTTCAGAGTGGAAAACATCAACTTATTACCGATAAGCCCGAATCATTTGGTGGCGGGGATTTAGGTTTAGCACCGTATGATTTACTGTGTGCCTCCTTAATTTCATGCACCATGATTACTTTGCGCATGTATGCAGCACATAAACAAATTCAATTGGGTGAGTTTCGTGTTGAGGCAGACTTTTGTGCGAACCGTGAAGGAGCTGAATGGGTTGAGCGACGCCTGCATTTTCAAACGCCCTTGGATGCAGAATTAGAGCAAAAAATCTTGTCCATTTGTGAAAAAACCCCTGTGACAAAAACTTTATTGCGCAGTATAGACATTAAAACCACTCTAGTTTAATTTAAATGCAGGTCGCTGCTGTACTGTACAAAATTTAGTTTTGATATAGCCCTAAGCAGTGATCTGACACTTTTTATGATTTAAGTACTTCAAAATAGTAATGGCTTGCCAGAAATAAGAAAATTTTAGACTTCATATAGGAGATGAACCCATGCGGGTGCTACATCATCTAGAAAAATCTCGTTCATTTCGTATTTTATGGGCAATGCAGGAATTAGGACTGGATTATCAGGTTCAGTTTTATCTGCGCCAGCCAAATTTGTCTGCTCCTCCTGAGCTTAAAGCCATCCATCCTTTAGGGAAGTCGCCCATATTGCAGGATGATGGACTGGTCTTGGTAGAATCTGCAGCGATCTTGGAGTATTTACAAGAGAAGTATGATCGGCATGATTTTTTTGCAGCCAAGGCGGAACATTCAAAACAACAATATCGCTTTTGGATGCATTATGCCGAAGGTTCTCTAATGCCGTTGTTGGTGATGCAGTTGGTCATGAGCAATGTGCCACGCCATGTACCTTGGGTCATCAAACCCGTAGCTAATCGCATTTGTGATGGGGTCAAAAAAGGTTTTGTACGACCTCGCTTAAAAGAACATATCGAGTTTTTAGAAAACCATTTAGCGGAAAATGAATATTTTGCGGGACCGTTTAGCTTTGCGGATATTCAGATGACGTTTCCATTAGAAGCCGTCATGACCAGAACTCAAGGGCGATATCCACAAATTCAGGCTTTCTTACAACGGATGCAACAGCGTCCTGCATATCGCCGTGCCAAACAACAAGAACAACAGTTGGAAGCACAGCAAGACCGGCAGCATGATTCCGCTTAGCTCACATGATACAAGCGTTCTTTAGGGAAGACGACTTTAAACAGCGAACCACGGTTTTCTTTGGACTCAATTTCAAGGTGTGCCTGATGTTGCATCAAAACGTGTTTCACGATGGCAAGACCTAAACCTGTTCCTCCCGTTTGGCGACTACGTGCGCTGTCCACACGGTAAAACCGTTCCGTTAAACGGGGTAAGTGTTTCGGGTCAATCCCGATACCCGTATCTTCAACGGTAAAATAACCATGCGTACCATCATCATGCCATCCAATGGTCACAGTACCGCCTTTGGGGGTGTATTTAATTGCATTGGTGATGAGGTTACTAAAGGCACTCGCCAATTCCATATCTGATCCGATTAGGTCACAGTGACTATCAATCTCGAGATTCAGTGTATGTCCATAATCCACATTGTAAGCATGTGCATCGTCATATAGTTGGTTCATTAGGCTGGGCATTTCAATGATTTGATTTTTAGCAACTTTTTTATCATTTTCCAGACGAGATAATAATAACAAGTCATTAACCAAAGCATTCATACGGCGGGTTTGAGACTGCATTTGATCGAATGCGCGTTTCCAGCGTGGATTTAAATCTTCCTGATCGGTAAAGGTTTCGATATAACCACTTAAAACCGTGAGCGGTGTGCGTAACTCATGTGAAATATTATCGACAAAGTCTTTACGCATTTGCTCAAGGTTATGCATGCGCGTGACGTCATAAGCCACCAATAAACGACTTTCGCGACCAAAACGGGTTAATTTCACTTGCACATAATGGTCTTCAAGTACCGATGATTTCATTTTCAAACCATCGGGGGCTAAATCGATATTGGTAAAGTATTCGATAAAACTAGGCTGTCTTAAAATGCTTAAAATATTGCGCCCTTGATCGAGCTGTTGAATCCCCAAAAGCTTTTCTGCGGCAGGGTTCCACCATTCGATTTGATGTAATTCATCAATCAATACCACAGCTTCAGCAAGCGCCACCAAGGAAGATTGAGCGCGGTCAATTAGGCCGACCATTTCAGCTTGTACGATGCGTTCTTGGCGCTGGGCACGGTATACATTAAAGAGTAAAGCCCCCCAAATACCGTCTAAATTTGGCGGGACATCATAAGGACGGTTTGAAATCCATTCGTTGACCAAGTACAGCGAACGCATTTGCAATGCAAAAAACACTGCAAAGGCAATTAAGATGCAGATCCATAAGTACCCGGTACCAAAGCCGATGAGTGCAGCAATGAGTAGGAAAAATGCCAGCAGTCTCAAATCCTGCTTGGCAAAAGTCCATAAACTGCTGTAACGGAATTTTTTATGTTCACTGGCAAGTTCAGGGACGGGATACGGTTCATACATATAAAATTAAAGACCTAAAATGACTAACCCATCACAGCATCGGCACGGGTAGAGAAACGGTAACCTGTACCACGAACAGTTTGGACATAACGATCGGCTTGGAAAGGTTCAAGAACTTTACGCAAACGACGAATATGAACGTCAATGGTACGGTCCTCAATATACACGTTTCCACCCCAAACCTGATCTAATAATTGAGCACGAGTGTAGGCACGTTCAGGATGAGTCATGAAAAAGGCCAGTAGGCGATATTCAGTCGGTCCCATATCTAAAATGGTGTTGCCAAAGCTGACACGTTGGCTGACTGGATCGAGGATTAAGCCATTGGCATCAATGGTTTTTTCACCACCCAAGGCATTTGAGCGACGTAGCACCGCTTTAATGCGTGACACCAACTCACGGGTGGAAAAGGGTTTGGTCATGTAGTCATCTGCGCCTGCGTCTAGACCTTGGACTTTATGGTCTTCTTCGCCGCGCGCAGTGAGCATGATGACTGGAATTTCTGACAAATTTTCATCGCGTTTTAAACGACGACATAGGTCTACACCACTCACGCCACCAGGCATCATCCAATCCAACAAAATCAGTGCAGGACGCTGATCCACAATCATTTGGTGCGCTTGTTTGGCATCTTCAGCTTGCTGACATTGAAAACCAGCCATATCCAGTGAAGTATGGATCATTTCCCGAATCGGGAGTTCGTCGTCGACGATTAAAATATAGTCATCTTTCACAGCGCAATACCCTATTTTATGTAAACGGTAGACCGTTTTATATTTATGACAGGCTTATTACAAAGATTAATTATGACAGTATCATTGCAAAAATGATCTTTCATTGGGGTTTAGAAAGAAATTGTGACAATTTAAATCCTGAAATATTCAACAACATGGGCTTTGCATCATGTTGTTGTCACAAAAAAATCATTCAAAAAAATTGTAAAGATCAGTGTTGACCTCAGAATTTATTTACTGGGTTTTTCAGAAAAAGCATCCAACAAGGCCAAAAAGACCACGCTACATGACGATAAAACTTCGTCAATCGGTTGTTTATAACCACTCATGACCCAGCGAATCGCAATTTGGGTGACATAACCATTGAGACCGGTTGCAACCATCGAAATTTCACGTTCTGAACGATCAATATTCGGCATCATCAGCATGACAAAGGCATGAATCATACGGTCAAAGCGCATCATGGTTTCATGAATCGTGGCTTGGTTATGTAGCTCTTGTACCAACATAGCATCGATGTAAATGATGCGCGCCATACGGGGATTATTTTTTAAAGTTAACAGTAGGGCGGTTAAACCTGCTTCAATCATTTTTTTAGAATCGGTGGATGCTTGCATGATGGCTTGCATCACATTTTGTTGCAGTTCATCGATTAATTTTAAAAAGATGGTCTGGAACAGTTGCTCACTTTTCTTAAATGATTCGTAAAAATAGCGTTCGGTCAGCTTGGCTTCCAAACAAATATCTTTCACGGTCACGGAAAAAAAGCCATGTGTACCATAGGCTTCTATACCGGCTTCAATCAGTTTTTCACGTCGCGCTTGCTTACGTTCACTGAGAGAAAGCCCTTTAAATTGACGTTCCTTCACATTTTTTGCCTGTTGTTGTTCTGTGTGATTTGTTGCATCTGTCATGAAAATATACGCTGAACTAAAGCAGAATTTTGTCTTATTTTAGCAATAATTTCAGTTTAAACCTATGTTTAAGCATTGGCGATTTCAACAGCTTAGCACGTCCCAAGATGACATTGACAATATGTATTGTCAAAACTATATTAAGTCGACGAACTGCACACATTGGCAAATGAGATCACGCTGTGATAAAGCCAAGCGGCAGCATAAAGGAATAAGGAATCACAATGAAAAACTTCAAAAATAAAGTGGCTGCCATTACAGGTGCAGGTTCAGGTATTGGTCAGCAATTGGCTGTGCTTTTGGCTAAACAAGGCTGCCATCTGTCTTTAAGCGATGTGAATGAACAGGGGCTTGCGGCAACCGTTGAATTGGTTAAAGCCAGCAATGTACGTGTAACGACGCAAAAACTCGATGTGTCAGACCTTGCAGCAATGAAAGCATGGGCAGCACAGACTGTTAAAGATCATGGTTCGGTGAATATGATTTTTAACAATGCGGGTGTGGCATTGGGTACGACCGTTGAAGGGGCAAGCTATGAAGAACTGGAGTGGATTGTCAATATTAACTTTTGGGGCGTGGTTTATGGCACCAAAGAATTTTTACCGTATATCAAGCAAAGTGGTGAAGGTCATATCATCAATATTTCCAGCTTGTTTGGCTTAACAGCACAGCCAACACAGTCGGCATATAATGCCACTAAATTTGCAGTACGTGGCTTTACCGAATCTTTACGCCAAGAATTGGATATTGAAAACTGTGGCGTGAGTGCGCTATGTGTACATCCGGGCGGGATTCGTACCAATATTGCCAATGCCGCAAAAATGAATGACAGCTTGAAAAGTTTAGGCATGAACCCACAAAAATCGGCACAGTCGTTTAATAAATTCTTGCGTTGCCCACCTGAAGAAGCGGCTCGTCAAATCATTGCAGCAGTACAAAAAGATAAGCGCCGTTTATTGATTGGTAATGATGCAAAAGCGATTGATTTAATTCAACGTTTGCTACCGACGGGTTATCAAAAATTAACTGCCATGGCGACTAAATTTGGTCAATAAGCGGTAATTAAAATCAATTGAAAAGAGCCCACTTCAGTGGGTTTTTTTATGGCTAAAGGAAAACACAAGGTGTATTTTTTATTTCATAAAATGAGATATAAAAATGGAGATATCTGATGATTTGAAATAAGCAACTGTTGAATAACCAACAGTTTTTTGGCGTCAAAACCAACAGAATCTATCGGGTTTGAATAATAAAACTTTAAAAAATAAATACTTAAAATGTTGGCACAGTTGTTGCCATATTAGAGTGAACAAAACTCACCACTGTATGGAACATTTATGAGTACTTTTACGCATCGATATCTTTCTGCTTTTCGTGTCCTGCAACAGGCATGTTGTTGTGCTATGACACTCGCGATGATGCGCGCTTAAATTCTAAAAGCTGTCTTCGAGTTTCGGTCGTGCATAAGTTGAATAAAACCTACGACCACTCAGATTAATTTTTAAAAACCCACGCAGTACATTCACTTCATGCACCTTGCATGGGGTTGGGGGATTTTGCGCTTTGGGAAAAATGTTAGTGAAACCAAATCATGAAAAAAACCACATTAACCGTTGCGGTCGGACTGATTTTATCCGCAACCAGTCCGCTGAGTTTTGCATCGGATGAAGCACTTCAGCAAGAACTGAGCAGCTTAAAACAACAAATTGAGAGTTTGCAAAAACGCTTAAATGCAGTGGAATCTGGGACGACCAAAAGTAAAGTCGTAGAAACGGCCGCGTTGACGACAGAAGATACGAGCAACGCCGCTGATGTTGAAGGTGAAACGCAGGTTTCAGAAGTGACCGCAGCAACATCCGAAGATATCGACGGCTTACGTGCAGATATTGAAAACTATAAGTACGATCAGTCACGTCAATATGAACGTCAAACCACCAAATCGACTCGTGATACAACCCTGTATGGCACAGTTCAACTACGTGCCAGTGCGCTCGATGAAACGGGTGTGTTGGGTGCAACCAAATCAACATTTGATATTGGGACTGCGCTGATTGGTGTGCGTGGGAATTTATTCCGTGATTATAACGAAGGCAAAAACCTCGATTATCAATTGTCCTTTGGTTATGGCAAACGCAATGATGGCACCAATAACAGTAACTTTAACTTACTAGATGCCTTTGTTCGCTATAACGCTTTTGCCACCAATGCGGGCCCTGAAACTGCCAAACTCAACTTTACGCTCGGTCAGCAGTTATTGCCCTTTGGTCTAGATGTGCAGTCTCCTGAAGATTTGCGTCCGACCATTAATACCGCTGCAGCTTCGACCTTTCTAGGACTGTTTAACCGTCAAAATGGATTTATCGTCCGTGGAGATGCCAAACCTTTTGTCGACTTTGCATCGAACTACCGTGCGCCGCTATTTGAGTATGCCTTAGGGTTGACCAATGGGAACGCCAGTAATAAGGCAGATGACAACAATGGCAAAGATTACATCGGTCGTTTGGCTTTTACCTTGCCAGTGGACTACGCCAGCATTTTCCGTGAGTTGAAGTTTAGTGCCTCTTATATCAAAGGCGAATCGAAAATTTCAGCCGGCGGAATCACTGATAATGCTGCAAAACGCGATCGTTTGGGTTTCGATATTTATTATAACCACGCCCCATTTGGCGTGACCTATGAATATCTGCAAGGCAAGACCGATTATGTCGACACTGTAGCCCAAGACATCAAAGAAGCCAAAGCGGAAGGGCATACTTTTACCGCTTTTTACACCTTGGGCGATCAGTTCTACAACAGTATTAAATCCAATGCCAAATTTGATGATTTCTGGCCAAAGTCAGTCCAAGGCTATTACCGTTTTGACCGCTATAACCCGAATAGAAACAACGCAAGCTATCTCGATACCGCGAGCGGTCGTATTGGTGAATATGACATTCACTCTTTGGGCTTAAACCTATTTTTTGCGCAAACCACAAAATTCCAATTACAGCTGAATCACTACCTGTTTGATGTCGAAACGGCAAATCAAAAAGACACTAATGAGCTGCAAGCTCAGGTTCAGTACACCTTTTAATTCAAATATTTAAACCATTAAAGAACATTTAAAATGAAAATTATCTCTAAAAAAATCGCAGCCACATTCTTGGCACTTTCAGCACTTGGTCTAAGCGTTCAATTGCATGCTGCCAATCCCAAAGAAATTCGTATTTCAGTATCAGCTGCGGGTGAGGGGGGTAAACCCAAAGTGGGCGGTAGTTTTGTAGCTACAGCACATTTACGAGGTGTGCTCGAACAAGAATTTAAAAAAGATGGCATTAAGGTGAATTGGCTGTTCTTCCCCGGGGCTGGACCTGCAACCAACGAAGCTTTAGCCAATGGCAAAGTGGACTTTGCATTGCATGGCGATTTGCCCTCATTGGTTGGACGTTCAACGGGATTAAAAACCAAAGTCTTGTTTTCAACAGGGCGTTTTGGTCCTACCTATGTGGTGGTGCCTGCCGGATCAAATGCTAAATCCTTTGCAGATCTAAAAGGCAAAAAATTCTCCGTCTTTAAAGGCACCAATGGTCAGATCGTCTTTAACCGTGTATTAGCAAAATACAATTTAACTGAGCGCGATTTACGAGTGATTTCGCAAGATGCCTATTCGGCACGTACGGCCTTAGCGACAGGTGATATTGATGCCACGATTACTTCACCATTTAGTTTGCAAGCGCGTGGAGTGGCGAAAACTTTAGTTGAAATTAAAGATCCCAAAGTTGCACCGATTGCGCACTTTTGGGTGACAGAAAGTTTTGAAAAACAATATCCAGAGGTGGTGCAACGTGTCGTGACGACACTGATTAAACAAGCGCAGTGGAGTTCTCAAGAAGCTAATCGTAGTGCGCAATATAAACTTTGGGCACAAAGTGGCATTCCGTTGGTGGATTATCAAAAAACATGGGATGGTTGGAATTTAAAAGACCGCACTACACCGCTACTAGACGAGTTTCATCGTTCACAAATTGATAGTGCTTTAAAAATTGCCAAAGACGCACGCTTAATCCGTCGTGATGTGGATACCAAAACGTGGTATGAACCGAAGTATCTAAATAATGCCTTGAAAGAGCTGAAGTTAGAGGGTTACTGGCGCCAATTTAATGCTCAAGGTCAACCGAAGTAAGTCGCAGCCATGAGTCGTCCGATTGAAAGCAATGTAATTGCCAGTCCATTAACCACCAAATTTATGAGCAGTTTTGTGCTGCTCACGATTTTGGCTGGACTGGGTGTGGGTGTCGCACGGGTATTAATTTCCTTGTATGCCGTGCATTTAGAAGCCACCGAATTGCAATTGGGGCTAATTTCTGCAGCGCAAAATTTTGGCATTTTGATCATGGCATTGCCGATTGGTGTGTTGGTACAGCGCTTTGGGTCTTTGAAAATATTCTGCATCGGCAGTGTGTTGGGCGCCGTGGTGTATAGCTTAACGCCACTCAAAGCCGGTGCATGGTATCTCTTTGCAGTCACAGCCTTAGTAAGTTTTGTCTTACCCATGCGCTTTGTTTCGATCAATACCGTTTTTTTGAGCAACTTAAAACGTTTAGGTCCAGCCCGTGCGGGTTGGTTTCGCGGTTCGCACATGATGGGATATTTCCTGATTGCGCCTGCATTGAGCGTGTTGTTGATCGAGCATTTCGGCTATGGCGGAAGTTTTTATGTGGTGTCTTTGCTTTTTTTAGGCACCTTGCTGTTGGCTCCGTGGTGCTTTCAACGTAGCACTCCACAAGCGACGAATTGCCCGCATTTTCAATGGCGGGATATTGTGGCGCCTTTGGCACTCATCAAAACCCATGCCTCATTACGGATTGTTTGCATATTGGAATTTTTGAGCAGCGTGGCAAATAACTACTTTGGCTTTTTCATTGTGGTGATTGCTATCCAAAGTTTTGCACTTTCAGAGCCAATGGCGGTGATGCTGCTGACCGTACAAGGCATCGTCTTTGTGGGATCGCTATTTAGCATGGGCGGTTTGGCTGAGCTGATGGGTTATCAAAAGTTTTATTTGATTGGCCTAAGCCTGATGGCAACGGCATTACTGATTTTAGCCTTAACCAAAATCACGCTGTTGATGTGGCCTGCTTCGGTCATGTTTGGACTTGGACTCGGTATGTTGCATATCGCCAATTTTATGTCTTTCGCCCGAGTGGGTGAGCAAACCGCGATGGCTAAGATTTCTCCAATTTTAGCCCTCGTCGGACCTTCGGGTGGACTGTGGGGTGGCTTGATAGGCGCCGTATTTGGTGCACAGGTTGGACTACAAAATTTATTTTTACCGATCGGGCTGGTGTTTATTGGTCTGATTATTTTGATCAGCAAAGATCAGGAATTTATTCAATTTTTAAAACCTGATGTCTCAGAACAGAGCGTAAAAGGACAAGAATTATGAGCCTTACGGATGTATCTGCACATTCGGTTCCCTTGCAAAGTGACCGAAGTGCGTTGGATTTTTTTAAGACCTATTTAAAACTAACTTTGCAAGTGGCGTGTGGACTCCTGATGCCAGTTTTGTTGTTCGGTCTATGGTATGTGGCAACACTGAAACAGTGGTTGCCGGAGCAGATTTTACCTGCACCGAGTCTGGTGTGGCAAAGCACAGTCGAATTATGGCAAAGCGGTGAATTGAGTTTTCATTTTGCTATCAGTGCCAAACGGATTTTATGGAGCGTCTTGCTTGGTGCCAGTGTCGGGATTTTGCTTGGTACTGTGTTGGGACTGGCAAAGCGTAGTCGGGACTTTATCTTTCCGACAGTGAATCTTGTTGCGCAATTTCCGATAGTTGGCTGGATTCCATTACTGATGATTTTTTTAGGCATCGATGAAGCTTTGAAGATTGCCGCTATTTCATTGGCTGTCTTACCGCCGCTGTTGATTGCAACCTATAAGGGCATCACGCATGTGCCGAATAGTTTGATGGAAGTGGCAGAGGTTTACCAATACAGCAATTGGCAGAAACTCAAAGAAGTGATTTTCCCAGCTGCACTACCCAGTGTGATCAGTGGTTTACGTCAAGGCATTATGCAGGCATGGTTGGCATTGGTTTTTGTCGAGTTATTAGCAAGTAGTGAAGGAATTGGTTATCTCATGGTGTGGGGACGTCAGCTAATGCAGATGGACTTGATCTTCATGGCGATCATTCTGATTGGTATTACGGGCTATGTCTTAGATACCTTGCTGGCTTGGTTAGAAAAAACGGCACGCTTTCACGCAACCCGAGTAGGAGGGAACTCATGAGCATTCTTTCATTACACGGGGCAGCGCGCCAAGTCTTAGTTAAAGCCGCAAAAGCACTCGTTCTACCTGTGACATTTATCGCACTGTGGGCTTTGGCTTCACAGCAAAACTGGGTCGATCCGAAGTTGATTCCTAGTCCATGGCTCGTGCTGCAAAAAGCAGTGACCGTGCTCCAACAACCGAGCTTTTTGACAGGTTTTGGCGAAAGTTTGGCACGTAATTTTATTGGCTATGGCCTAGGTGCGATAGCAGGTGTGTTGTTTGGGATCTTGATCGCGAGTTCACGCCTTTCGAATTGGTTATTTGCACCGAGCTTTCATGTATTGCGTCAAATTTCGCTGTTTGCATGGTTGCCACTAATTTCGACCTTTTTAGGTGAGGGACATGGCGCCAAAGTGCTGTTTATTACCTTATCGGTGTTTTATCCCGTGGCGCTACACACCTTTGAAGGTGTGAGCAGTATTTCGCATAAATATCGTGAAGTGGCCGAAGTCTACCAATTTCCCAAGACATACGCGTTTCGTAAATTGATATTACCCGGCGCTTCGGCTCAGATTTTTGTCGGTTTACAACTTGGGCTGATTTTCGCATGGCTTGCCACTATTGGCTCTGAATTTTTATTGGCGAACTATGGCAATGGTCTGGGCAATATCGTGATTCAAGGGCGTCAGGCTTTTGATGTCGAACTGATTATTTTTGGCATGTTGCTGATTGGTGCTGTAGGCGTGTTGCTCAATACGGTACTGACTTGGGTTGAACGTAAAGTTTTAGCTTGGCAGCAGGTTGGATAGGAGAACATAACAATGAAAAAAATGACAATCCATAACATTCCTCAACTCTGGCGCAATATGTTCCTTGCAGCATTGGTCGGTGGCACAGCCTTGGTTGGTTGCAGCACGCAGCGAGTGGATGAACCTCAGCAAGTGGCTTTAAAAGAACTACGCTATCAAAGCTATCCGGGACTGGTGTCCTTACCTGAATTGGCACAAGACTTGGGCTATTTAGGCGACGTTAAACTCAGTTATGTCGGCACGGTACAAGGTGGGCCACAAGATTTACTTACCTTGGTGGCCGGTGATGTTGATTTTGCTGGCGCCTTTAATGGTGCTGTGGTGAAGGTCATCGCTGCGGGTCTAGATGTGGTCCCAGTCGTCGCATCTTATGGCAGTGATGCTGAACAAAACGTGGGTTTCTATGTGCTAGAAAATAGTCCTATACGTGGCCCACGAGACTTTATTAGCAAGAAAGTCGCAGTGAATGCCTACGGGGCACATTATGACTTTGTGGTGAAAGACTATTTGGCTCGTCATGGCTTAACTGACGATGAAATCCGACAAGTTGAGCTGATTATGTTGCCACCAGTGAGCTCAGAACAAGCTCTACGGAATGGTCAAATTGATATTGCGGTGTTCTCAGGCATTTTGGAAAAACGGGCCTTAAAACATGGTGGTGTACGTAGCATCTTTAAAGATATTGATTTATACGGGCCCTTTACCGCAGGCAGTTTTTCGATGCGTGGAGAGTTTATTCAAGCGCATCCTGAGTTGGCTCGTACTTTTGTCAGTGGCGTGGCCAAAGCTCAGGAATGGCTACACAACACGCCGAAAGAGCAAATCATTGCCCGTATGGAAAGCATTATTGAAAAACGTCAACGCAATGAAAATACAGCACTTATTCCATATTACACAGGCACAGGTGTCCACGAAGTCGGTGGCGTGCAAAAAGATCAAGACTTTGCCCCATGGGTGAGTGCCTTAGAAAAAGAACACAAATTAAAACCGAATCAAATTGAGGTCAGTCGCATCTATAGCAATGAATTTAATCCCTATGCGAAAGACCAAAAATCAAAAGGAATATAACAATGACCAGTGCATTACATTTAGATCACGTACGTAAGGTATTTCCTGCACAAAACCATGTCGGCAGTAAAAACTATAAGCCTGAATTTGTTGCTGTAGAAAATGTCACTTTGGATATTCAACCGGGTGAATTTGTTTCAATCGTAGGGCCAAGTGGCTGCGGAAAATCTACATTATTAGACTTAATTGCAGGTTTAACCAAACCGTCGGCCGGGCAGATTTTACTGAGTGGCAAGCAGATTACTCAACCGGGTTTAGACCGTGGCATTGTGTTTCAGCAATATGCGCTCTATCCATGGTTAACCGCACTGGAAAATATCGAATTTGGCCTAGAAGCCAAAGGCGTAGCAAAAAAAGAACGCCGTGAAAAAGCCGAATACTATTTGCAGCTTGTAGGCTTAAGTGGCTTTGAAAAGCATTATCCAAATGAGCTTTCAGGTGGGATGAAGCAGCGGGTTGCGATTGCCCGAAGTTTGGCTTATGAACCAGAAATTTTATTGATGGATGAGCCCTTTGCTGCCTTGGATGCGCAAACCCGAGAAACCTTACAGGCCGAGTTGATCAATATCTGGAAAAGCTCGAAAAAAACCATCGTTTTTATTACTCACAGTATTGATGAAGCGATTTATCTGAGTCAGCGCGTGGCGATTATGACCTCAAGACCGGGGCGAATTAAGGACGTGATTGAAATTCCTCAAAGCCTGCGCAGCTCCAGTGAAGATGTCCGTTCATTGCCTGAATATGGCCGAATTCGCCATAAAATTTGGTCATTGCTCAGTGAAGAAGTGATTAAAGCGCAAGCCCTCGAAAAACATAAACAGCTTGCACATAACTAAAATATTCAGAGGATTCATTTATGTCATCGACTAAACAAGCCATCAGTTATACGCAATCGTATAACGACATTAAACCCAGACTACAATTCACTTGGTTAAACACGGTCTTTAAACGCACCATTGCCATTGTGGCTTTTTTCTTGCTGTGGGAGATTCTGCCGCGGAGTGGTGTGGTCAATCCGGCTTTCTTACCGCCGTTATCTTTAGTATTGGAAACCACATGGCAGCTATATCAAAGCGGTCAATTAGGCATCCATTTCTTGGCCAGTATAAAGCGTTCCATTATTGGGTTCATTTTGGCCCTAGCGATCGCCATTCCTTTGGGTCTCATCATCGGTTGGTACAAGCTCGTGGCTGAAACCTTAAATCCATTGTTAGAACTGTTTCGAAATACCACAGCACTAGCATTAATGCCGCTGTTTATCTTATTTTTAGGCATTGGTGAAACCTCAAAAATCAGTCTGTTGGTCTACGCGTGCACATGGCCGATTTTATTGAACACTATTACAGGCGTACAAACGGTCGATCCTTTACTGATTAAATCGGCACGAACCATGGACCTAAAACCCTATCAATTGTTCCGAAAAGTGATTCTGCCTGCGTCGGTTCCGACGATTTTTGTCGGTATCCGTCTGGCAGGGGCAATTTCTATTTTGGCCTTAGTGGCAGTAGAAATGTTTGGTGCCAAAGCTGGTCTGGGATATCTGATTATTTATTCGCAATTTAGCTTTGAAATTCCACAAATGTTTGTAGGCATATTAGTCATTACCCTCGTAGGCTTATCCTTTAACTATTTCTTGATTGGACTAGAAAAATACTTTACAGCGTGGAAACGAAACCCGGTGGAATAATCTAGAAAAAATGGAAAAATAAATAAAAACCTCGGGATATACCGAGGTTTTTTATTACTGATTTTTTATATTTAAAATAATGCAATGAATAAAGAATAATGTAGATGAATATTTATGTATCAGTTTTTGGGATTATTATTTTAATGTGGAATAAATAAAAATATGACTTATTTATAATAAGCCATATTTAATTAGGCGAGTGCGAATCACGTTCCTTGTCACTCCAAGCAAACGAGCCGTATGCACTTGATTGTATTGACAGTGCTGATACGCACTTCGGATAAATTTTTCTTCAATCAGATCATTAATATTGTCATGCTTAAGTTGATTTGCGGCTTGAAAAATTTGTAAAAAGGTCTGCTCAAGTAACTGTCCAGCATCTTGAATATCTTTGATGTTGGCTACAGCAGAGGTGGCATTTTGTAAGTTAAACGGTTCTGCACGCGAAAACGACGATGCACTTTGAATACTCGAAAAACTAATATCTTCTGGTTCAATCACACCTTTTTCACTGACTAAAATCGCATGTTGAATGGTATTTTCTAATTCGCGAATATTTCCCGGCCAGCTATGTAAATGGAGTTTCTTGAGCGCCAATGGGCTGAGGCGTAATGGTGTGTCATGTGGGTTGGTTTGATAGACCTGAATGAAGTGTTTAACCAAAGGCAAAATGTCACCACGACGCTCTGAGAGACGTGGAATGCGTAGCAACGCCACATGTAAGCGGTAGAATAAATCTTCCCTGAAACGCCCGTCCTGTACGGCATGCTCTAAATCGACATTGGTTGCGGCTATGATTCGGACATTAATTGGAATGGATTTGAGTGAGCCGACTCGAACGATCTCTCTTTCTTGTAAAACACGGAGTAATTTGACTTGCATAGGCAAGGACAGATCACCAATTTCATCTAAAAATAAGGTGCCATTATGGGCTGCTTCAAACCAACCGACACGGCTATTAATTGCCCCTGTAAAGGCTCCTTTTTCATGTCCAAATAATTCGCTTTCGACTAATGATTCGGTAAAGGCACCACAGTTCACTGCGATAAATGGACCTCTGGCACGATGGCTCAATTGGTGGATTTGGCGTGCAACCAATTCTTTACCTGTGCCTGTATCACCAATGATGAGTGCATTGGTCTCACTTGGTGCAATTTGTTCAATTCGAGACAACAACGCTTGCGATAACGGGTCTGCAAAGACCGTCGCTGTTGCCCGTTTATGTTTCAGTGCAGAGGGCACTGCAGGGTGGGTCAAAATAGACATATCGTTTCTTATAGTTGTTGAAAATGCAGATCATGATGAAAGATTTAAAAATAAAAGATAAATAATAATTCGATATTTAAATATCAGTTTCACCGATAAATTCATGCGTGGATTATTTATCTGATTTTAAGATAAATAAAATCGGGATAACTAAAGGATAAATCAAGATATAGCAAGTGATTGAACTGTTTTATAGTAAAGCTCTCTAAATAACAAAAGGCATAATTAAAATGGCGATTACTTCAGTAAATGTGCGAAACCAATTCAAAGGCGTGATTAATGAAATCGTAGAGGGTCCTGTGGTTTCAGAAATTGATGTGGAAACCAAAGCGGGCTTTTTTACGTCCGTAATCACGACGCGTTCGGTGAAGGATTTAGATTTAAAAGTAGGTTCAGAGGTGGTGGTGTTAATTAAATCGACGGAAGTGTCACTGGCTAAACTCTAAGGTTTAGTCCAGCAAAGTTTGTCAGCACAAATAGAGAATAATGATATGAGCGTAGAACAAGCTGGTTCGGTTTCTATTCAGCAGCTAACGAAACATTATCCCACACAAAAGCAAGAAGACTTAACCGTACTTGAGGACATTAACCTGAATATTCAGCCGGGTGAGTTCATCAGTATAGTGGGGAGTAGTGGCTGCGGAAAATCCACACTATTACGGTTATTGGTTGGTCTAGAGCGTCAGTTTCAGGGCCAGATTTTGGTTGATGGTCAGCCTATACAGGGCACGAGTTTGGAACGCGGCATCGTGTTTCAAGATCATCGTCTGTTTCCATGGTTGACGGTACGGGAAAATGTACGGATTGCATTGCATAAAAGTCAGTTTAGCCGTGCAGAAGAAGATGTATTGATTGATGAGCATCTGGAGTTGGTCAAATTAACCCAATTTAAAGATGCTTATCCTTCGCAGTTGTCTGGTGGGATGAATCAACGTGTGGCGATTGCCCGGAGTTTGGTGAATCGACCACAGATTTTACTGCTCGATGAACCCTTTGGCGCACTTGATGCATTGACGCGTCAAAATTTACAGGATGAATTACAGCGAATCTGGCAAAGTGAAAAAATCACCATGATCATTGTCACCCATGATGTCGAAGAGGCTGTCTTTTTGGGCGATCGAGTGGTGGTCATGCAGCCGCATCCGGGACGAATTAAACGTATTGTAGATATTCATTTAGCCCATCCGCGTAAACGCGAAGATGTCCGTCTGACCAATATTAAAAATGACATTTTGACTGACTTTAGTGATCCAGTAAAAGATCAGTTGCTTGAACCTTTATCTCACCGATTTGCCGATTATAAATTTGCATGGTAAGTCTGAATTGACCATCACCTAAACTTTTAAAAGCCCTGAATTCAGGGCTTTTTTAGGCTTATCAAATATAGGTCAGTATGATCATCGCTTAAGTTGGATCAATATCAGTCCATAAAAATGCCCCAGTTGGGGCATTTGTTTTTCAGTTTTATTAAACGTTGGTTTATGAGGCTTGGGAGGTATGTCTTTTTTCTAAAACATATTGGTTTTCAGGTCGTTTTAAACCTAAGTTTTCTCGTAAGGTCTTGCCTTCATAAGCCGTTCGGAATAGACCGCGACGTTGCAGTTCAGGAACGATGAGATCGACAAAATCATTTAACCCCGCAGGTGTTGTTGGCGGTAGGACATTAAAACCATCGGCAGCGTCATTCTCAAACCATTCCTGCAGTTGGTCTACGACTTGTTCAGGCGTGCCGATCAAGGTCCAATGTCCACGGGCTGAAGCGATATATTGATAGAGCTGACGAATACTAAAATTGTGCTTACGGGCAATATCAATCATCATCTGCTGACGACTGGAGAAATTAATGTCTGCATCTTCTATTTTCGGGAAAGGGGCATCTAGATCAAATTTGGCCAGATTAATGCCACCTGCCAAAGCAGACAATAAACTTAAACCCACTTCTGGGTGAATTAAGCTATTTAAAAAGTCATATTTTTCTTGGGCTTCTTGCGCTGTC
The DNA here is from genome assembly GCF_058242865.1 of Acinetobacter sp. LipI_15. NCBI lineage: Bacteria > Pseudomonadati > Pseudomonadota > Gammaproteobacteria > Moraxellales > Moraxellaceae > Acinetobacter > Acinetobacter sp. LipI_15. The sequence continues at coordinate 161,331 of NZ_JBZAYN010000001.1, forward strand.
TTGGCAACAAAGATCGAGACACCCGGCATAATTTTCAGGTCATCCGCATGGCGGCCATATTTCACTAAACGGTTTTTGACATCACGATAAAAGGCTTGCGCATCTGCTAAATTCTGTTGTGCAGTAAAGATCACTTCGGCATATTTACCGGCCAGTTCACGACCATCTTCAGATTGTCCTGCTTGAACAATCACCGGATAGCCTTGCGGTGGCCGAGAGACGTTGAGTGCACCCAGTACTTGATAATATTGACCTTGATGATTGGGCTGATGTTGTTTGCGGGCATCAAAAAATTGCCCGGTTTCTTTGTTGTAATGGAAGGTATCATCCTCCCATGAGTCCCAAAGTTTTTGAGTCACCTCAATAAATTCATCGGCACGTTCATAACGCTCTTTGGGTTCAGGGTGCTGCTGAATGTTAAAGTTTTTTGCGGCATCGGCAGAAGCTGTCGTTACTACATTCCACGCAGCACGACCTTTAGAAATATGATCTAAAGAAGCGAATTTTCGCGCCAAAATGTAGGGGTCTTCATAAGTCGTGGACGCTGTGGCAATAAAGCCAATATTTTGCGTCACTGCCGAAAGGGCAGCAAATAATGTGACAGGTTCAAAGCCGACGCCTTTATCGCCCAAACCTTTCTCACCTTCGACAGCAGAACTCCAACGGACAGACAGACCATCAGCAAGAAAGTAGGCATCGAATAGACCACGTTCGGCGGTTTTTGCCAGTTCAATTGCATAATCAATATTGAGATGATCTTGTGGGCGAGATTCAGGGTGGCGCCAACCCGCGACATGCTGTGAGGTGGTTGGAATAAAAGCCCCAAGCTTTATTTGACGTTTAGACATAAAAAATTTCTCATCCCAATTATTCTTAAAAGATAAAAGGGATAAGAACAAAATCTATGCCAAACCGTAATTGTTTGAAAATATGCAATTTTTAATTTTAATTGGTTCTAGTTGTAGATAAATCAACAGGATATAAAGCCATGTGTTGAAATATAAACAGCAGTTTAACGGCAAACTTTATGCATGAGTCCGCACAAGATTTTTCATATTGAAATGCAAAGCTGTGGATTGGCATTGAACGCTATTAGCGAACCTTATAGCAATACTTTGATGGCTTTTCGTCTCCATACCAGTTGGTAATACAGCCCTTGTAAAATACATAAGCTGACAAAAGCCAAAGCATAGGCATACCAAATGCCTTTTAAGCCCCACCATTCACTAAATAGGTAGGCACACGGCACTTCAATGCAAATAATCGCCATAATATTAATAATCATCGGCACGGTCACCGTTCCACTAGCCCGCATAATGGAAGCAAAAATCGCACTGGCACCAAAAAATAAAATCGACCAAAGCACAATGAACAGCAATTCTTGACCGAGAACCACAACTTCAGGATCTGTAATAAACAGCGCCATTAAATGTTTAGAGAATAAATAGCCCAATGCGACCAAGATACCAGTAATAATGAAATTCATCCCGATGGCCGTACGTTTCACGCGATTAATTAATTCAGATTGACCCGAACCGATGGCTTGCGCGGCAAAAATAGAAGCTGCAATCGCGATAGACAAGGCAGGGAATTGGATATAATTCAAAACCTGATTGACCGCGCCATATGCAGCAGTGGCATCAGCACCATGGCGGTTAACTAAACCGACAATCACGAGACCGGCCACAGAGGTCGTGACCATCTGTATACCCGTAGGAATGCCTAGTTTTAAGATAATTTTGCTGAGATCATGTTGATGGCGAATATGACGAATCAACTCGAAGTCGAGTTTGAGCGGGTGATCTTTCTTTTTTAAGTAGAAATATAAAAATACCAAGGCAATTAAAAAGCCGATATGACTGGCAATGGCAGGGGCAATAATACCTAAACTTGGAAATCCAAATTTTCCGGCAATCAGCACGGGTGTAATGATCAGCCCTGAACCAATGGTCATACCTGACGCAATCAGCGGTGTTGTACTGTCACCGACCCCACGCAAAATCGAGGTGTAAATAATATAAATAAAGAGTAGTGGGCTACCGGCAAGCATCCATTGCACATAAGGCAAAGATAAATGCATCACGTCAGGGGCTGTGCCTAAGGCCAATAAAATGGGCTTGGCAAATATAACCCCTAAAAAGGCAATGATGCTGCCACCAATCAAGGTCATAAACAGGGTGGAACCCACCACAGTACGAACTTTTTCAAGATTCTGCGCGCCCCAAGCTTGCCCCACCAACACGGTTGCACCTGCCGAGAGTCCAATCACAAAAGCCATTAAACAGAACAAGATCGGGAAAAATACCGCAACCGCTGCAATGGCATGCACCCCAAGCATCTGACCGACAAAAACGGTGTTAATGGTCCCAGATAAATTTTGCAAAATATTGGTGGCGATCAAAGGCACCAGAAAAACTAAAAACGTTTTCCATAAATTTTGCTGAGTAACGAGGGACTGTTGTTTTGACATGCTCAGGTCCTAGACACGGCTTTTTATGATTTTAAGTTACTGATAACACTATCATGTTGGCATTCAAAAAAGCCTTAGTTTTTGAGTAACCAAGGCTTCATTATTTCTACATGTCTGTTTTAAAAAAACGTTTGGGCAGATACTGCTTTAAACTGTGGAGAGAATCTCTGCAGCTCGATCTAAGGTGGCATCTTGTTTGGCAAAACAGAAACGTAATAATCGTAAATTTTCAGGCGGTTTTTGATAGAACACTGAGACAGGAATCGCCACGATTTTATGTTGTTCTGCCAACAACTGACACATTTCCACATCGCTTAAATTTGGGCGTATGGCACTGTAATCAAGGTTTTGGAAATAGGTACCTGCCGATGGAATCAACTCAAATCTAGAGTGGCTTAAGCCGGCATTGAAACGGTCACGTTTGGCTTGGTAAAAATCGGCCAATTCAGCAATGTGCTCAGGATGTTCTGCCATAAAGTTAGCCAGTGCCATTTGTACGGGCGTAACACCGCAGAAATTGGCAAATTGATAGATTTGGCGAAACACTTGCATCAAGGCTGGCGCTGCAATGCAATAACCGGTTTTCCAACCTGTGACGTGAAAGGTTTTACCAAATGAGCCCACGACAAAACTGCGTTCACGCAGCTCAGGAAATGACAAAGCAGATAGATGCTGACGACCATCAAAAATTAAATGCTCATAGACCTCATCCGACAGCACTATAATATTTTTATCTTGAATCAGTTCGATCAAGTTGAGCCAGTCCTCACGATCCCAAATAGCACCTGTTGGATTATGCGGTGTATTGACAATAATCATCCGGGTTTTATCGTTAATCGCAGCGGCAACACGATTCCAATCCACAGTAAAATGTGGCGTCTCTAAGGCAATGTGAATGGGATGAGCCCCAACCAATTTTACACTGGGCGCATAACTATCATAGCTCGGATCAAAAATAATCACTTCATCATCCGCATGAACCACGGCTTGAATGGCACTAAAAATACCAATGGTTGCACCCGGGGTAATGGTCACTTCGGTGTGAGGGTCAATATTTAATTGGTCTCGATGGGCAAACAGTTGGACCAATTGCTCACGTAAATGCATCAGTCCATCGCCGGGTGCATATTGGTTAAAACCCTGTTGCGTCGCATCACTTAGCGCATTTAACAGTGCTGGAGGTGCAGGAAAATCAGGAAAACCTTGAGATAAGTTCAGTGCATTTAGACGCTGCGCCATTGCGCTCATGACGCTAAAAATAGTCACACCTTGTGCAGGCAGTTTGGATTCAATTGTGATCATGGAGCTTAAAAATTTTTAATAGGTTGCATTTTGAGTGTAGCAGCATCTCAGCGACTGCGAAAAGTTAGATCCGTAGAATTGATCCTGCATTGATGATCCTATTCACTTGAATACTAAAGTGTTGCAAAAGCCAAAAAGAAGAATTCAACAAATTATTTGCAAAATGGGGTAGACGAAAAAACAATCATTTCCTAAAATGCCGTCATTAAAAAATTAAATACATAATAACAATGCTTAAAAATATTCACGCCATGGTGGAAAACTTTGGCTTTAGCGTACAGAAACGTGCGCTACACATTCATTTCTCAAATGAACACCTAAATTCTGAAGTTTTTATTCAACGGATTGAAGGTCAACACTGTATCAATCAAGGCTTTCGTGCGGAAATTATTTGTCTCTCGACCAATGCTCATCTTGCTTTAAAGCAGTTTATAGGCGGCCGAGTGGCTGTCGATCAAGTGACAGATTTGGGACAACTCAGTCGCCTGACTGGTGTGATTACTGGGGCTAGCCAAGGTCAAAGTGATGGTGCACTGACCGTTTATAAACTGGTGATTGAGGATGCGACAGCACTCTGGCATAAGCGTCGTAATAGCCGTGTCTTTATGAACAAATCGGTACGGGAGATGACCGAGATTATTTTTAGTGAATGGCAGCAAAAAAGCGCATTATTTGCCGCGAGCTTGAGCCTCAACATGGATGGATTGACTCGAAACTATGATGTTCGGCCATTTACTATGCAAGCCAATGAGAGTGACTACGAATTTCTGACTCGACTGTGGCGTAGTGAAGGGATCAATTGGTTAATTGATGAAGCAGAGTTATTTGTTGCATTTTCGGCTGCACCGATGCAAGCACAGCAACTGCGTTTAATTGATACGAATCAGGCTTATAGTGCTTTAGAGCGGAAAAAAATTCGCTTTCATCGGAGTCATGCCACGGAACGTTTAGACACGATCACCAGTTTTGTGGCAGAACGTTTTTTACAATCGACCACGATTCAAACGCAGCGTTGGCAAGCTCAATATTTGGCACAAGACCAAAGTAATCCGCTCTTAAGCGCCCATGCACAGAGTGAGCAACAGCACAATGAAACCTTAAGTTTAGAGCAGGCTTGGACCGTAAGTTCGGCTTGGACAACTGACCTTAAAGGTGCAGATCAGGCGACCACTTCAAATACACAGCAATTGGATCAGTTGAATCGGCAACTCAATCAATATCAGGAATTACAAGCCAAATATTTTACCGCCAGCAGTAGCGTAAGGGATGCACAAGTTGGGTATTGGTTTGAATTAGAAAATCATCCTGAAATCGATCAACATCAAACGACAGATCGTGAATTTCTCATACTGGGGAAAGCATTTTATAACCAGAACAATTTACCCAAAGATATTTTGGTTCAATTAGAAAAGTTACTTGCGGCGAGCCGTTGGCTATCTTTAGGGGATGAACGGCAGGCCAATGACCTATATGTGGTCCGTCGGCAAATTTCTGTGGTGCCTGAATATGATCCTTTATTACACCGGCCACCTGCGTTTCCACAGCGGGCTAAAGTGGTCGGTCCAGAAGGTGAAAGTATTTATGTCGATGCTTGGGGGCGTATCAAAGTTCGGTTTACGTTCACCCGCAGCGATGACCACAGTCATGATGGTGGAGCAGGGAGTAATGATAATGACAGTGACTCGGCTTGGGTCGATGTACTGACTCCATGGGCGGGAGAAGGTTATGGCGCACGTTTCCATCCTCGTATTGGCGAGATTGTGGTGATCGACTTTTTTGAGGGCGATGTGGATCGTCCCTTTGTAGTAGGACGAATACATGAAGCTGAACGCTCTCAAACCATGTTTGACCTCAAAGGTCAGCTTCCTGAAACCAAAAAACTCAGTGGTATCCGCTCGCAAGAAGTTGCGGGAGCAGGCTTTAACCAACTGCGCTTTGATGACACGACGGGGCAGATCAGTACCCAATTACAAAGTAGTCATGCGGCGACACAGCTGAATTTAGGTAATCTCAGCCATCCTAAAGAACAAGACAGTAGCCATGGCCGTGGTGAGGGGTTTGAGCTGCGAACGGATGCTTGGGGAGCAATGCGTGCAGGTAAAGGTTTACTCATTAGTACCTATGCACAGGATAAAGCAGTTGCCGATCATCTTGCTGCTGCTGAAGCTCAGTCTCTTTTAAATCAAGGGCATCAGAGCATGAATATGCTGAGCGGTTTAGCCGTAAAGCAGCAGACCGATGCATTAAATGTGATTAATCGTTTGCCGAAGTTAATAAACTCTTTAGAAATCAAAAGTACTGCCGAAGCTGTTAAAGCGACTTTAAATTTGTTCAAGGAAGATTTAAGTCGAGACCCATTGGCAGCGTTAAAAAACTGCAAAAGTTTTGTCAAAGAAATGGGCTCAATCGCACATGATGTCAAAAGTACAGTAAAAGAATTTAAAGCATTCTTTAATGATGCCGAAGATGCCTTTGATAACTTAAAGTCTGTCATAGATCATATTGAAGAAAATGGTAAAGATGTGATTCAGGGGAGAGTCGCAAGTCTGAAAAGCAACCTAAAAGAGGATCCATTAAAAGCATTAAAAGATGTGGGTAAATTGATCGAAGACATCAAATTTAACCCTGATGATTTATTGAATAATGGTGGTTTTGGTTTGCCACCAGCGATGACACCCATAAAAGCATTAGAAAAAGTACAAGGCTTTATAGAAGGCTATGCGCAAGGTTTAGAAAAATCCAATACAGCGGCAAAACAAGAACAAGGCAAATTATTCCGCCAAGCGTTGATGTTGCTTGCATCACCTAATGGTATTGCACTCACCACACCGGAAGATATTGTTTTACAAGCCTCGCAGGATATTGCAGAAAGTGCACAAGGTTCGATTAATTTCAGTGCTCAAAAGAATATTGTCGGGCATGCACAAGACAAAATCAGTTTGTTTGCGGCTCAAAAGGGCCTGAGTGCTTATGCCGCAAAAGGGAAAGTTGAATTACAAGCCCAAGATGATGCTATTGAAGCAATTGCACGAAAGGTGATTAAGCTCATTTCAACGGAAGATAAAATTGAAATTACAAGTCCTAAAGAAATCGTGCTGACCGCAGGGGGCTCGCAACTGAAAATTAATGGCAGCGGAATATTTACCACGACAGGCGGCAAGTTTGAGAGTAAGGCGGGGCAGCATAGTTTTGAGGGGGGAGCGACTGTAAATGCGCAATTACCTAAGCTGCCTGAAAGTGGGTTGTATAGTATGAGATTTGACTTAAGTCAAATATTCGATACTAATATATTAAAAAATATGAAATATAAACTCATTAACCATTCTAAAAAAATTGAAGCTGAGTACCAGTTTGAGCAACAAAGTAGTGCACGTATTTATAGTGATGCTATTGAAAATGTAGAACTGGCATTAGTACCAGGTGCTTATATAACTCTATATCAAAAAAATGCAGCAATGGATGCAGAGTCTTTAGATGAAGAAATTCAAGGTTGCGGATGTGATGACGAAATGCATCTTTGTGATGAAATTAATTTAGAAATATAGAAGGTATTATCTTGAATAAATATATTTTAATTGGATTGTTTTTGATAAATTTCTTTTCTATCAATAATATAATATACGCCAAAGGGCCTGATTTTGAAATAGTTTCAAAATGCACAGACGAATATGAATCAAGTTGCAATATTTACAGAGTAGTTGATGGGGACAATAAATTATTGCTAGAAGATGTTAAGTCTCCAATTATCACAAAGATTAATAGTGATATATTTAGGGTTAGAGTTTCGTGTGGATCTCCATGCCAAGTAAACTTTTTTTATGGAGAAACTAGTGAAGATTCTACTAATGAATTTATTGCTTTTAATGAAAATAATCATTGTTTGATAGAAAGTGATAGTGTTAAGAAGAAAATATATGCAAGGATAATTTTCACTGGTAGGAAAAAAATTATTGCTGATTTAAATGATAAGGAATACTTGGGGTTAAATCAAAGATTTGATTATTATAATTATTTTAAAAAGAAAAGTAAATTTTTAGAAAATGGTAATTTAATATTGTTGGCAGATGATTATTCAAGTTTATTAATTAAAAAAACAATAATAAAACCATGCGGAGAAAATAATGAAGTATTCAGATGAATTTATAGCATTTGTTGCAACAATCTCTGGAGAAGCAGGTGTTTGTAGCATTACTTCAAAAAAAGCAGTTGCACATTGTATTATGAATCGATTAGGGTTTGGTGAGTGGGTAGGTCATCCAAGCATTATACAATATTTATATGATGATTTTGATGCTTTAACTGAACAAACGGCTGCTGTAAAAAAGGTTAAAGCTGAAATGAATTCTAATAAGGTTTCAAAGGATACTCAAGATATTATAGATGCTGTGTACCCTATTTACATGAGGGAAGAAGAAGATTTCACAAATGGAGTGGTATTATATTATAGCCCAAAAGCTCAAAAATTTTTGAATAATAAGGACCCAAAAAATTATAAATATCCACCAAATTTTGTCAACGAATTAACAGAAGAAGTGAAAATAAATGGTACTGAAAATGATGATATGTGCTGGATAAGGTATAAAGGAACTTCACGATTTTTTATTAAATTCATCGATCAATCTGCTAAAAAATTAATGGGATCAAGAGTCAATGTAAGTTATAAGAAGACAAAATATATTCCAACAATGAGTAATTTGTTAATAGATGAAGAGGGCTTTATTAGATCTATTTTAGTAAAGGGTGGATGGGGAGCAAGATTTTCTGTTGATGGCTCATCTGTGAAAGATGAAAATAATAAAGAATTAATGTTGATTGCTGATGGAAAAAACCATCATGTCATAATTGTAGTAGATAATGGAATGGGTGGTATAAAAACACGAACAGATAAACATAACCAGGAGCTACCACAAAATAATAAAGACGGAAGAGGAAATATTGAAAATAGTAATAATCAAGAAAATAATTCTAATAAATTGGATGTAAAATTTGATCTTAGAGTTTTAGATAGTGATGGAAAACCGATTTCAAGAATTTCTTATTTTTTAAAATATAAGGGAAAAGAGAAAAAACACTCAACTGAAAATGATGGTGTTGAAAAAGGTATTCAGGCAGAAAGTGGAGAAAAAATCGCAGTTTTAGTTAGTGGAAGAGATTCCAAACAAGAAGTTGGAATTTTCACTGTATTAAATGATAAAAAAATATATGATATACAAATTAAGTTACATAAATTTGAAATAATTTTTAGGCATAAAAAAAGTGGAAAATCTATAAAAAATTTAAATTTAGTACAATGGTACAGAGGTAAAGAATACCCTAAAAAAACTAATGATGAAGGTAAGATAATTGTAAATGCTATGCCAGGTTTTGATTTAAATTATAAATTAAGAAATGGTCAAAATTTATTAACAATAAAAGTCGATAAAAATAAAACTATTAGATTCATAGATGTTGACTCTCAGGTGTTGGAACAAGCAAGTAAAGATTTAGATTTGATGAATGCTGAAAAAAAATCATCAAAAACCAAAAATACTAGCCAAGAGCAACAAACTCGAGATGAAACTCCCAAAAGAGATCAAACACAAGCAACAAGTCAAGATGGACACCCAAAAACTACAGTTAATGACAATAATGAAGAAGCAGAGTTCAGTGTTCTTACATATGATAAAAAAACTGATCAGCTATTTAGTGGTGGTAATTATTTAATAGAATATAGAGGTAACAAAAGAAATCATTCAAGTGGTACTCATGGATTAGGAAAAAAAATACATAAAGCTAATGTTGGTCAGAATATAAAAGTTATCACACTTGAATCTGAAAAGGAGATAGTCCATTTTAATGATGTAATCAGAAATGGAATGAAAGATATAGATTTAAAAATAGATAAACCTTCAATACCATTGGCAGTACAAGGAGTTAATGTTGGGTTTAATGGTGTAGCTGAACAGTGGAGGAAAGATATTGTTAGTCAAAAAACAAAAAATGTACTAGCGTATCTTGCGAAGGAAGCGGGAATGAAAGAAATTCTGATCACAAGTACTATAAGAACTCCAGAATCACAAGCAAGAGCAATGTACAACACAACTATTAGTTACAGTGCACCTGGTGAGGCAGTAAAAAGAGTACGTGATGATTGTAAGAAAAAAGGCTTATCTAAAGATGCTACCATAAAAAAAATGGTTGAAAAAATTATTGAGTTTCAAGGTAAAGGACTAAGAGTTTCGCTGCATTGTGTATCGCAAACTCAGTATGAAAAGATGAATGTAGTAGACATTGGATTAAATAGTAATGGATTTGGTTCGAATACAAACTTAAGTAATTTAGGGCAAAAATTTAAAAATGTCTGTATTAAAGCTAAGTCTGAAGGAAAAATTTCTGGATTTATTCCGGGTGATGCAAAAGGTGAGGGCGCTATGCATATTGAGATTATGCAATGAATTTTTATCATATAATAATAGCTTGTAGTTTGTTAGTAGGATGTAATTCATCGGATCGCGAACAAAATATTGATTTAAATGCAGTTAGTAATAAAAATGAGAAAATATATGAAAGAGTTGATTTTTATTATGCGTTTAAACAATGCAATGTCAAACGGAATTGCAGAATTCTTAAGCCTAGTGTGCTAGATGAAAGTTATTTTCTAAATGCTTACAAACCAAATAACGATGAGTTTTTTATCAAAAAAAATGGTGAAAATTACGAAATTTTTTACAAAATTTTTATGATAGAAAATATTGAGATGGGATGGGCCAAGTTAACTCGGTTAAACAATAATGAAAATCTGATTTTTAATGTCGATAAAATATTTCAATCCTATGGAAAGATGAACCCAATAGGAGGAGGTGATTCTTTTAAAGATGTTGAATCATCTAAATCAAAAGAAAGTATTTATTACCTTAATGAATATTATGATGAATATTCATTTAAGCAACCGCAAAAAATTATTTTGGAAAAACAAAAAGACAATACTTACTTATTGGATTGTAATTCTTATATGAGTGATTTAGATCCAAAAAACAATTTTTCCGGAATTTTTTATAGAGTGTGTTCTGAGGGAGAGAAAATTTATTTTAAAATAATTTGATTTTCTAAGAATAAAAAGCCGACTCTCGTCGGCTTTATTTATTTAACCTTCCAAAACTTCTTCCAGCAACTCTTCACTCGGTGCAAAGTAATACGCTCCGTCCATTGGCGTAACAAAGTGAAGTAAGCGGTCGTGAATACCGTCACCGCTCGTACCGAACATGCGAACCAGCATGCTGTCGATAATGCTGAGGTCATGGGTATAAGCAATAAAAAACAAACCTTGGTCACCGCGGCCATCGCCATAAGGCAATGAATGACGCAAAATTGCTAGTTCTTCACCTTCGCCATTTTCAACAACGGTACGTGATACATGTGAGTTTTCAGGTTGTTCGTCTTCATCCAACTCAATTGACTCAAGTTTGGTGCGCCCAATGACATGTTCCTGAGCATCTACCTTTAACTTTTTCCATTTATCTAAGTTGTGTGCATATCGCTGCGCAAAGACAAAAGAACCATCAGCAAAAATGCCTGCTTCTTCAGAAAGTAAAGCTGTTTCAGCGCGGTCATCTGGAAATTGAGGGTTTTCAGTACCATCAATAAAGCCAGTTAAGTCACGGCCATCGAAATTACGGAAGCAAACACGCTCATCTAAAACCTCCACTTTATCTTGAATGCCATCAAAGAAAGCTTGGCTTAAAGCAAAGCAAATATCTGTACGCTGTGCTGCAATGTGAATCAGTACATCTGCTGGGGCTACAGGCATGTTAAATGAACCTTGAATTGGATCAAGTTGTTTAAAGCCTGCTGGAGATTGAATATAAAGTTGTGCCCAAAGTTCAGGTCCAAAAGCTACAGCTGTTTTAATCTGTGCATTAGGATGTTGGGTAATTAGACGATCACGAGTGCTAAATAAGTCTTCAAGTTGTTCTTTTAATTCGCTAATCGTTAAATCTTTTAAACGTAAAACAATAAAACGAGCATGATCTGAGGGTAATGGCAAAATTACAGATTGAGCAGACATTCATGGCTCCTAAAAATTATAATTTCTGAGTGGCTGTGTATATTGTGCCTTAAGCAGCGCTGAGAGTGTAGCCTTCATTTGGCCTTTTAGCGTGCATTATTGTCATGAAAATAGAGTAAATGTCATATAATACAGACCCATTTCAAACTTGAGCTAATGATGTCCTATCAAATCTGGATTGCATACATGTTGGCATGTTGGGTAATTAGTGTTTCCCCAGGTGCAGGTGCAATTGCGTCTATGTCGAGTGGTTTGAATTATGGGTTTAAGCATGGGTATTGGAATGCAATCGGCCTGCAATTGGCACTTTTGGTTCAGATCGCCATTGTTGCAGCTGGGGCAGGGGTCTTATTTGCGACGACACCATGGGCTTTTCTGATCGTGAAATGGTTTGGTGTGGGCTATTTATTGTATTTGGCTTATTTACAGTGGACAGCGCCAACACAGTCAATTGAAATCCAACAAAATTTACCAAATAAATCACGTTCAAAATTAATTTTACATGGCTTTTTGGTCAATATGAGCAATCCTAAAGCGATTGTATTTTTGTTGGCAGTTTTGCCGCAGTTTTTAGATTTATCCAAACCCCAATGGATTCAATATGTCATCATGGCGGCAACAATGATTAGCATCGATTTGATTGTCATGGCGGGGTATACCGGTCTCGCTGCAAAAGTGCTGCGGTTGTTAAAATCATCCAAACAACAAAAATATTTGAATCGTACCTTTGCAGTTCTATTTGCTTGTGCGGCGAGTTTATTGAGCTTAGTTCATCAATAAATCCAGTGAGATGATTCTGAGCATCGTATTTGACGTGCAAAAAAAGCCATGCAACTGCATGGCTTTTTTTTGATATGTCGCGAATTGAGCAATGAACGTTGCTACTCAAGCGACTTTCTTAAATTTTTGTAGAATAAAAATCAGGGCAAAGAGCAGCGCCATAGTTAATACAATGGTCAGTCCTGTAGAGGTGTTTAAACCAGCACTTGACCATAAACCTACAGTTACACCGACTTGGGCAATGATGAAAGACCACAGCACCATTTGCTTCGGTGAATTCGCCAATAAACGAGCGGTTAATGCAGGAATCACTAACAATGCACCCATCAGCAATGAGCCGACAGCACGTAAAGCCAATACGGTAAATAATGCCAGTAATAACATAAAAATCAGACGTTGCCATTTAGCGCTGACACCTTCACTGACCGCAATATCGGGGTCAATGGCAATCTGAATCTGTGATTGCCAACTTTTATGAAGCACGGTCAGTGCCACAATGATCACCACTGCAAAGACAGGCAAATCTGACCAAGAAATGGTGAGCAAGTCGCCAAATAAATAGCTGAGTAATTCAGGTCTTAAGCTTGGCAAATGTTGTATGAAGAGTAAGCCTGAGCACAGGAGTGTTGCAGAACATAGCGCAAGCAAAGCGTCATTGGGTAAGCGAGGGTCGTGTAACACCCATAAGATTGCAACCAATAAGAGCGCAATCAATGTAACGCCTGTCCAAAGCGGTAGACTCATTGCACCGGCAATGGCGACACCGAGTAAAGTGCCATGTGCCATGGTGTCCGCAAAAAATGACATGCGACGCCATAGCATTAAACAGCCGAGGGGTGCAGTCAGGAACACCAGCAAAGTGCCCATGATCCATGCTGGCAAAAGGAGTTGTAGCCATTCCATCATGGATTATGCTTCCGGTTCAGGGTGAATATGGGGACGAGAGTCATGCTGGCAAGGCGTTGCACTATCGCCATGCGCACAGTGATCATGATGGTGTTGATAGAACACACGGTTTGTCCCAAAGATCGCTTGATATTCAGGATGTTGCTGGACATTTTTAGGCAAGCCACTGCAGCAGATATGCTTATTGAGGCAAACCACACGATGTGTTCCTTGCATGACCCATTGTAAATCATGAGAAACCATCAAAACTGCACAGCCATATTTTTCTGGCAAGCTACGCACGTAGTCATACAGTTCCGCTTCAGACTGGATATCCAGACCTTGCATAGGTTCATCCAGAACCAATACATTCGGTTGACGTAATAAAGCCCGTGCAATCAATACACGTTGACGTTCGCCGCCCGATAGTTGCTGAACTTTAGATTGTTGTAACTTGGCAATGCCTGTATCACGAATAATTTCTTGCTTAATGCTGGCATCACATTTTTCTAGTGCCAATAAATCACACACACGTAGCGGTAAGCTGTGTGATGGATTAAATTTTTGTGGCACATATGAAAATTTTAATTTTTGTGTGCTGATCACTTTGCCAGATACAGGTTTTACAATACCCAGTAACACTTTGATGAGCGTGGATTTTCCTGCACCGTTAGGACCAATCAAGGTGACAATTTCTTTTTCGTGTAAGGCGAAATCTACATTTTTTAAAATGTCACGTTCATCGATTCGGACATGAACATGCTCTAAAGCCACAATGGGCTTCACATTTAGTGTTTGCTGCGGCACTGCTGACAGATCCCTGAAATTTCAATAATACTGTGATGTGCAGTAAAACCATCGGATGCAGACAATTCATCGAGTTGCGCCATCAAGCCTTGAGCAGATGCTTCTTTGACTATTTTACAGTCTGTGCAAATCAGAAATGCTGCTTGATGTCCTTCGCGCGGATGGCAACATGGGATGTACGCATTAATCGAAGTCAGACGGTGAATCAAACCTTTTTCAAGCAGAAAATCCAACGTACGGTACACCGTCGGCGGCGCTGCAGGTCGGTCAGACTCACTTTTAATTTTAGCCAAAAGGTCATAAGCGCCCATTGGTCCTGTTGCATTTAAGATCAGTTCTAATACTTCTTTACGCAAGGGCGTAAGTCGAGCACCCGTCGCACTACAGAGACTCTCAGCTTCAGCAAGGCGCTGTTCGACATTATGATGATCGTGTACACCATGCAAAGCATTATGATGTTCGTGTGAACATGCGCTCATAGCCAACCTCGAGTACGAAACTGTATAAAGAAAAAGACTTTAAATCTTAACATGAAGCGTAAGGACTTACGAACAGACGTAGGTTTTTTTACGATTTTGTTATATTATAACACTATTCATTTTATGGTGCTCTCTCCCCATGTCCCGTGTAATTCTTTTTTGTAGTTTGGCTTTATTCAGTGTGATGAGCTGGGCGCAAGGTCTCGTTGTTTCTACACAACCGATTTATCTAATCGCAAAGGATGTACTCAAGGGCGTAGAGCAGCCAAAACTACTGCTTGACCATCAATCTGGACATGATGTGAGCTTGACGCCTGCACACCGTAAAACCGTGCAAGATGCCAATCTCGTTTTATGGCTAGGCCAAGCGCATGAAGCGCCATTGGCAAAAATGTTGGGTGAAAGTGGTAAAAGTATCGCTATTTTAGACTCAGGCATTATCAGTGCGTTGCCTTTGCGGGATGTTCGTGGCAATGCATTAAAAGGCACAATCGATACCCATGTCTGGCTTGAACCAAACAATGCGGTTCGAATCGGCTTTTTTATTGCTGCTTTACGTTCACAACAGTTTCCAGAACATCGTGAAAAATATTGGGCCAATGCACGTGCATTTGCGCAGAAACTCTTGGTTACTGCGCAAAAAACCGATGTGTCGAGCCGTGCTCAACCTTACTGGTCTTACCACGATGCCTATCAATATCTTGAGCGCTCACTGAATTTGAAATTTACCGGTGCGTTGACAGATGATCCACATGTCGCGCCGACATTGGCACAAATCAAATACTTGAAAGACCATCGTGCTCAGCCAAAAGTATGCTTACTTGCAGAAGCACATGCCAGTCAAAATCAGTATCAAAAGCTCGGTGGCATCGTCTTTCAACCGGTTGACGAAACGATGAGTGGGGCAGGGGATTTTGTAACAGCATGGAAGATGTTGGCTGATGAAACACTGAAATGCACACTAAATGCACGAAAGTAAAGTAAAAAATAAACAACTATTGATTAGTTTGAAAGCAGTTTGCCAATTTAAAAAAACACGACTAAGGTCGGGAAAAGATTGCAAGTTAAGGGGTGTAACTCTATAATGCCTGCGATTAAAAATAATCATCAGTTAAACTTGTCAAGCAGAATTGCTGTGAGTGAACAAAAATGAGTCGAACTAGTCGCATGATTGATCGACGATTAGCGAAAGCTTTAGTCATCTTACAAGCAGTAATGATTCCTGTTTCAGCCCTGATTGGTTGGGTCCTTAAAGACACAATCACAGCATATAGTGCAGCTTTGGGTGCGTTGGTATGTTGGCTAGCAAGTAGCTACTTTTCATGGCAGTCGTTTCGTGCGGCTGGTGCCCGTGCCTCTAAACAGGTGCTGTCAAACATGTATCGTGGCTTAATGGGCAAGTTTGCAATCGTGATTGTTGGATTCATTTTGATTTTGATCAATGTCAAACCGTTGTCAGCGGTGGCATTGTTTTGTGGTTTTATGCTCGTACAAAGTATGTCGTGGGTCGCTCCTTTTTGGGCAACACGCTTAAAAAAACGAGTATAAACACAACAAAAAATTGAAAAGTTTTTTGGAGAGTAACGAGATATCAGGCAGCACGCGATATTCGTTTTCTCTATTAGTTTTGACATTGACCAGGTGTGATTTATGGCTGCTGAAGAACATGCCCTTACTTCGACCGAGTACATTCAGCATCACTTGACTAACTTGACCTATGGCAAAATGCCAGATGGTACTTGGAAGTTAGCTGAGACTGCTAAAGAAGCTCAAGAGATGGGGTTCACTGCTATTCACTTGGATTCAATGGGTTGGTCTATTGGCCTTGGTATAGTTTTCTGTTTGTTGTTCTGGGTTGTAGCGAAAGCTGCAAACTCTGGTGTTCCGACCAAGTTCCAGTCTGCAATCGAAATGATTATCGAGTTCGTTGACTCAAGTGTCCGTGACACTTTCCATGGCAAATCGCGCTTAATCGCGCCGTTAGCGTTGACCATCTTCGTGTGGATTTTCCTCATGAACTTGATGGACTTGATCCCTGTTGACTGGATTCCTTATACAGCTCAATTGATCGGTGCTAACGTGTTTGGTATGGATCCTCACCACGTTTACTTCAAAATCGTTCCATCTACTGATCCTAACATTACCCTTGGTATGGCATTGTCAGTGTTTGCGTTAACTATTTTCTATAGTATCCGTGAGAAAGGTCTTGTCGGATTCGGTGCAGAATTTGCACTTAACCCATTTAACCCAAGTAACCCAGTTTTAAAAGCATTACTTATTCCGGTAAACATTATTCTTGAATTAGTAACTTTTATTGCACGTCCAATCTCATTGGCTCTACGACTGTTCGGTAACATGTATGCGGGTGAGTTGATCTTCATCTTGATCGCATTACTACCGTTCTGGATCCAGTGGGCGTTGTCTGTGCCTTGGGCGATCTTCCATATTCTTGTTATTACGTTACAAGCATTCATTTTCATGATGTTGACTATCGTATATATGAGTATGGCTAGCGAAAAGCATTAATGGTATTGCTCAACTGTCAAAGGGTGGTTGGGCACACAATTTTTTAACTTAATTTGGTATAAACCTAACCTCTGAGGAATTATCATGGAACTCACTTTAGGTCTAGTTGCAATTGCATCTGCTATCTTGATCGCTTTTGGTGCTTTAGGTACTGCGATTGGTTTTGGTCTTCTAGGCGGCCGTTTCTTAGAAGCTGTTGCTCGTCAACCAGAATTGGCTCCACAACTTCAAACTCGTATGTTCTTAATCGCGGGTCTTCTTGATGCTGTGCCTATGATCGGTGTTGGTATTGGCTTGTTCTTCATCTTCGCTAATCCATTTGTAGGTTAATCAGCTTAATTCCTAAATTAAACTATTGAGGAATAGCAATGAATATCAACCTCACATTGATTGGCCAAGCGATTGCTTTTGCGATTTTTGTCGCATTCTGCATGAAATTTGTTTGGCCACCACTAATCAATGCGATTAGTGAGCGTCAGCGTAAAATCGCTGATGGCTTAAACGCTGCTGAAAAAGCGAAAGCTGACCTTGCGGATGCGCAAGCACAAGTGAAAGCTGAATTAGATGCGGCTAAAGCACAAGCGGCTCAATTGATCGAACAAGCGAACCGTCGTGGTGCGCAATTGGTAGAAGAAGCGCGTACTCAAGCTGCGGCTGAAGGTGAGCGTATTCGTCAACAAGCTAAAGAAGCTGTTGATACTGAAATCAATGCTGCTCGCGAAGAATTACGTCAACAAGTTGCTGCTCTTGCAGTTACTGGCGCAGAAAAAATTCTGAACCAGCAAGTTGACGCAGAAGCTCACAATGCCATGCTGACTCAGCTGGCTGCTAAACTTTAAGAGAGGCGGATTATGGCTGAACTCTTGACGTTGGCACGCCCATACGCTAAAGCAGCATTTGCTTACGCTTCTGAGCAAAATGCAACTGACGCTTGGTCAAATGCATTGAACTTGCTCAGTGCTGCGGTGCAAGACGAAGCATTTTCAGCTTATCTAAATCGCCCTGAGCTTACTCCTGCTGAGCAGGTAAGTGTTTTCGCAAAAGTTTTAGGTGAAGACCAGACTGCAGCAGTGTCAAACTTTTTGACATTGCTTGCCGATAATGACCGTCTGGCACTTCTTCCTGAAATTTCAGAAGAATACGAACAGCTCAAATCACAGAATAACAATACTGTGGATGTAGTGATTGAATCTGCATTCCCATTGACTTCTGTACAAGAACAATTACTTGCGCATGCATTAGAGAAAAAATTCGAAGCTGCCGTAAATGTTTCTGTAGAAGTTAACCCAGCGTTAATCGCGGGTGTAGTTATTCGTGCAGGCGACCAAGTGATAGATGATTCTGCGCTTAACAAGCTTGAAAAAATGCGGACTCGTCTTCTTGCTTAACAGCTCGAAGACTGAACTTTAAAAAGATTGAGGTATAGCGCAATGCAACAACTGAATCCATCCGAGATCAGTGCGCTCATTAAACAGCGTATCGGCGATCTGGACACCAGCGCGACCGCTAAGAACGAAGGGACCATTGTTATGGTTTCCGACGGTATTGTGCGCATTCACGGCCTTGCTGATGCAATGTACGGTGAAATGATCGAATTCGACGGCGGCTTATTTGGTATGGCACTGAACCTAGAACAGGATTCAGTGGGTGCCGTTGTCTTAGGTAACTACTTAAGCCTTCAAGAAGGTCAAAAAGCTCGTTGCACAGGTCGTGTATTAGAAGTTCCGGTTGGTCCAGAACTTTTAGGCCGTGTAGTAGATGCTCTTGGTAACCCAATTGATGGTAAAGGCCCTATTGACGCAAAACTTACTGATGCTGTTGAAAAAGTAGCACCAGGCGTAATTTGGCGTCAATCAGTGGATCAACCTGTACAAACTGGTTATAAATCAGTAGATACAATGATCCCTGTTGGTCGTGGTCAACGTGAGTTGATCATCGGTGACCGTCAAACTGGTAAAACAGCTATGGCGATCGATGCGATCATCGCTCAGAAAAATTCTGGCATTAAATGTGTATACGTAGCAATTGGTCAAAAACAATCGACTATCGCTAACGTTGTGCGCAAGCTAGAAGAAACTGGCGCTATGGCGTACACAACTGTTGTAGCAGCTGCTGCAGCTGATCCTGCAGCGATGCAGTATCTTGCTCCGTATGCTGGTTGTACAATGGGTGAGTACTTCCGTGACCGCGGTGAAGACGCGCTTATCATTTATGATGACTTGTCTAAACAAGCTGTTGCTTACCGTCAAATTTCATTGCTTCTACGTCGTCCACCAGGTCGTGAAGCATATCCTGGTGACGTATTCTATCTACACTCACGTTTACTTGAACGTGCTTCACGTGTATCTGCTGACTACGTTGAGAAATTCACTAACGGTGAAGTTAAAGGCCAAACTGGTTCATTAACTGCATTACCGATTATTGAAACTCAAGCCGGTGACGTATCTGCATTCGTACCTACTAACGTAATTTCGATTACTGACGGTCAGATCTTCTTAGAAACATCATTATTCAACGCAGGTATTCGTCCTGCTGTGAACGCGGGTATCTCTGTATCACGTGTTGGTGGTTCTGCTCAAACTAAGATCATCAAAAAATTGTCAGGTGGTATCCGTACCGCTCTTGCGCAATACCGTGAATTAGCTGCGTTTGCTCAGTTCGCTTCTGACCTTGACGAAGCAACTCGTAAACAGCTTGAACATGGTCAACGTGTAACTGAGCTTATGAAGCAAAAACAATATGCTCCATACTCAATTGCTGACCAAGCTGTTTCAATTTATGCATCTAACGAAGGCTACATGGCTGACGTAGAAGTGAAGAAAATCGTTGCATTTGATGCTGCGTTGATCTCTTACTTCCGTTCAGAAAATGCTGCGTTAATGCAAAAAATTGACGAGACTGGTGCTTACGATAAAGAAATCGAAGCAGCAATCAAAGCAGGTATTGAAAGCTTTAAAGCGACTCAAACTTACTAAGATTCAACTGTGTTGAATCTGGTTTTGGTTTGGTTCACGGATCAACCTTCGGAAGCTCGAAAGGGCTTTCGAATACTAGGTTAAGCGTATGGCAAATTTAAAAGAAATTCGCGCCAAAGTAGCTAGTATCAAAAGCACGCAGAAAATTACTCGCGCGATGCAGATGGTAGCAGCTTCTAAGATGCGTCGTGCGCAAGAGCGCATGGCTCAAGGCCGTCCGTATGCCGAAAATATGCACCGTGTAATTGCTCATTTGGTACAAGCGAACCCTGAATACAAACACCGTTATATGGTTGAACGTCCTGTAAAGCGCGTTGGCTATATCATTGTTTCTTCAGATCGTGGCCTTGCTGGTGGTTTGAACATTAACTTGTTCAAAAAAGTGGTAAAACACGTACAACAGCAACAAGAGCAGTCAATTGAAGTTCAATTTGCTTTAATTGGTCAAAAAGCGGTTTCGTTTTTTAAAAACTACGGCGGTAAAGTTCTTGGTGCAACTACAAACGTAGGTGATGCTCCGAGTCTTGAACAGTTAACTGGTTCTGTACAGGTGATGTTAGACGCGTTTGATAAAGGCGAGTTAGATCGTATTTATCTAGTGTCAAACGGCTTTGTCAACGCCATGACTCAAAACCAAAAAATCGAACAGCTTGTTCCTTTAGCAGCTGCTGAGGAAAGCGAAGGTCTAAACCGTCAATACGGTTGGGACTATATCTATGAACCAGAAGCTGAAGAGCTTTTAAATGGTTTATTGGTTCGTTACATTGAGTCTATGGTTTATCAAGGTGTGATTGAAAACATCGCATGTGAACAGTCTGCTCGTATGGTTGCAATGAAAGCTGCAACTGATAACGCGGGTGAATTGATCAAGAGCCTACAACTTATTTATAACAAGCTGCGTCAAGCCGCGATTACTCAGGAAATCTCTGAGATCGTTGGTGGTGCCGCTGCCGTTTAACATTATTAGTTTGAATTGAGGAGACAGCAATGAGTAGCGGTCGTATCATTCAGATCATCGGCGCGGTTATCGACGTCGAGTTTGAACGTAACAGCGTTCCTAAGATCTATGACGCTCTCCATGTTGATGGTACTGAAACTACATTAGAAGTTCAGCAGCAACTTGGTGATGGCGTAGTTCGTACTATTGCAATGGGTTCTACTGAAGGCCTTAAGCGTGGTCTTACTGTAACTAACACTGGCGCGCCTATCTCTGTACCTGTAGGTACTGCATGTTTAGGTCGTATCATGGACGTTCTTGGTCGCCCTATCGACGAAGCTGGTCCTGTTGGTACTGAAGCTCGTTTACCAATTCACCGTCAAGCGCCTTCTTATGCAGAGCAAGCGGCTTCTACTGACCTTTTAGAAACTGGTATTAAAGTCATTGACTTACTTTGCCCGTTCGCTAAAGGTGGTAAAGTTGGTCTGTTCGGTGGTGCCGGTGTTGGTAAAACTGTAAACATGATGGAGTTGATCAACAACATCGCAAAAGCTCACTCAGGTTTATCTGTGTTTGCTGGTGTTGGTGAACGTACTCGTGAAGGTAACGACTTCTATCACGAAATGAAAGACTCTAACGTTCTAGACAAAGTAGCAATGGTCTACGGTCAGATGAATGAGCCACCAGGTAACCGTTTACGCGTAGCGTTGACTGGTTTGACTATGGCTGAGTACTTCCGTGACGAAAAAGACGAAAACGGTAAAGGCCGTGACGTTCTATTGTTCGTCGACAACATCTATCGTTATACACTAGCGGGTACTGAAGTATCAGCACTTCTAGGTCGTATGCCATCTGCAGTAGGTTACCAACCGACTCTTGCAGAAGAGATGGGTGTTCTTCAAGAACGTATTACGTCTACTAAGTCTGGTTCTATTACGTCAATTCAAGCGGTATACGTACCTGCCGATGACTTAACAGATCCATCGCCTGCGACTACCTTCGCTCACTTGGACGCGACTGTTGTATTGAGCCGTGACATCGCATCTTCTGGTATTTACCCAGCGATCGATCCAC
This sequence comes from Acinetobacter sp. LipI_15, assembly GCF_058242865.1. Taxonomy (NCBI): domain Bacteria; kingdom Pseudomonadati; phylum Pseudomonadota; class Gammaproteobacteria; order Moraxellales; family Moraxellaceae; genus Acinetobacter; species Acinetobacter sp. LipI_15. Next base: position 183,610 of record NZ_JBZAYN010000001.1, read on the forward strand.
TTGACTCTACTTCACGTCAGTTAGATCCACTTGTAGTGGGTACTGAGCATTACGAAATCGCTCGTTCAGTTCAAAACGTTCTTCAACGTTACAAAGAATTGAAAGACATTATCGCAATTCTTGGTATGGACGAATTGGCAGAAGAAGACAAACTTACTGTATACCGTGCACGTAAGATCCAACGTTTCTTCTCTCAACCGTTCCACGTAGCTGAAGTGTTTACTGGTGCTCCTGGTAAACTTGTACCGCTTAAAGAAACAATTCGTGGCTTTAAAGGTCTTCTAGCTGGTGAATACGACCACATTCCAGAACAAGCGTTCTACATGGTTGGTGGTATTGACGAAGTTATTGCTAAAGCTGAGAAACTTTAATTAGTTACCTAATTTAGGAGATTCTCATGTCAACGATGCAATGTGACGTTGTAAGTGTTAAAGAGTCTTTGTACTCTGGCACTGTAACTATGCTAATTGCTAAAGGTGCTGGTGGTGAGTTGGGTATTATGCCTGGCCATGCGCCACTAGTAACTTTGCTCAAGCCGGGCGCAATCCGCGTTCTGCTTGAAAATGGTACAGAAGAATTAATCTATGTATCAGGTGGTGTACTTGAAGTTCAACCGCACGTTGTTACTGTACTTGCAGATACTGCAGTACGTGCTGACAACCTTGATGAAGCAGCAATTATTGAAGCTCGTAAACAAGCTGAACAATTGTTAGCAAATCAAAAGAGCGACTTGGACTCAGCTGCTGCTTTGGCTGCTCTTGCAGAAACTGCTGCTCAGTTGGAAACCATCCGCAAAATCAAAAACCGCGCTCAATAAGACGCAGTTTGAGATTGAAAGAGCCACCCGAAAGGGTGGTTTTTTTATGCCTGAATAATAAATAAATTTGACTATATTTTGATTAATTTTTAATTTTCATATGCTTAAAATATGTCAATGGAATTAATGATGTCTAATAAAATCTTTTTTACATTAGTATTATCTTTGGGATTTGTCGGGTGTGCGTCCGTAACTAAAGCAGATCAAAATGCTTCAACAGCAGTAAAACAACTTAATGCCCCACAAGAAGGTAATGCAGGAATTTATGTATATCGTTCAGCTTCTGTGAAAGGCGCTGCCTTAAAGAAAGATGTATGGGTGGATGGGGAATGTTTAGGTGAAACCTCTCGTGGAGTATTTTTTTATAAAGAAGTAATGGGTAATCAAAAACATACAATATCGACTGAATCAGAATTTTCACCTAACCATTTGGATATTGAAACTGAAGCAGGTAAACAATATTTTGTTCAGCAATTTATTAAAATGGGCGCATTTGTAGGTGGGGCAAATTTAAAACTGGTTGATGAGCAAACAGGCAAAAAAGCCGTTAGCGAATATGCATTTGCACAAGGTGGTAATTGCAGCAAAGCCACTATCGCATTGAAATAAAGGTTTATATGTAGATAAAAAACTACTCGAAAGGGTAGTTTTTATCCCTAAATTAGTTGAAATTGATCAATCTAAAGTTGAATATATTTTATTCAATACAATCTTTATGGTGATTAAATTCAATTAGCTAGCATTGCACCATGAACCTTATCGCCTATGAGCCGCATTTTTGGGAACTTTATCAAGACTTTGATCAATATTACTTGAGCATAGCGGTTGATCTAAGTTCTGTCGTGTCATGTTGGGATGTTGAACTCACCCATGAAGAAGTTCAACAATATGAACACCGTGGACGCGTAAGTATTCAAGAGTTGGCTAAATCGATGGTTGCTGCTGCTTATAAAGGTGATTTTGCTTCATTAGAAAGTCGTTTAGTGAAACCATATGAACGTCAGGCCATGCAATCGGCTTTTAAAAAATGGCAAGATAGCCAAAAAGCAGGTTAATGCTCGTTATTCATGCATGGGTAAAATTGAAAACTCGCCGTGACTGATAATTTTAATTTTAAAAATTTGATCAAAGCCTTCATCCTGTGATGGAACTTGAAGCTTGCGATAAGTAGCACGCACGCCAACTTCTGGAATATGGGCTTTGCCTTCACGAAAACTGTTGCGCTTTAAGGTACTGTCCAAATCTGTTTCAAAATAATAAGCAATAACTTCAAACCCTGCATCTACTGCGCGTTTTATATAGCGAGCACGAGCTTCCCGATCTGGGTTGGTATTATCAATCACCATTTTTGTTTTGGATGCCAAACCTGCTTCAAAGATCATATTTTCCCGATGTCGGGTTTTCAACATATCCAAATTAATACGTAAATGGCTATGATATAAATTCAACATGTAAAAGGTGGATTTGCCAGAGGCTTGAACGCCTGTAAAAATAATCAGCTGCATGGTGTCTGCAATGAAAGCATGGAATGAATAGTAGAGTATTAAATCAGCAACCCAGTTTTGCTACAATCTCTGCAAAATAAATAAGAACAATTTGCAAAGGTCTGTATGCTCAAATTTTTTACCAGTTTATCGCTGTGTCTTTGTTGTGGTTTGCTCCTTGCATGCCAAAGCCAATACGTCACGACACCCAATCTTCCCACTGAAGCTGCACTTGTCGCTGAATCGGTTGATAATGGCATCAGCACGGAGCTTGTGATCCCATATTTGACTGCCTTTCGAAATCTGCGGCAAGCCTATAATCACTGTGTTGCGTTTACCGCGAACAATCGCTACGTCTATACCGATAATCGTTTAGAAGAGCATTTGGAGCAGGGGACATTGATGGCACGGACTGAACATGGGGCGTATTTGCATAAAATGTTGGTCGAAAGTTTAGATCCACAGACGACACGTATTACCTTATTTTTGCCGAAGCAATATACCTTTGCCCAAGCACGCTTTAAACAAGATGTTCAGCGCGCACTTGGACAAGATAAAAACTGTAATACCTTTGAATTTGCTCAATCCAACTAATTGAACTTTAAGACACTTGTGAGTTTTCTTGCTCTGGGTGCTCTACACGTTGACCGCCTTCATAACTGGCAAATCGAGCCTGATCACGTTTGAAAACCGGAGCTGGTGTTGGCCAAGGCCAATCTCCAAAATGGGTTTCACGATAGCGTTTAAAAGCTGCATCGAGTTCTTTAGTGGTATTGAGCACAAATGGACCGCGCATCGCCACGGGTTCATTAATCGGTTCACCTTCTAACCACAGAATCCGTGCTTCTAATCCGCCTGCTTTGAGATGGACGTCGGCATCTGATTGAAGTTCTACCAAATGCTTCATCTGAATGGTTTGACCTTCTATTTCTAATGTATTGCCTTGATAAAAATAAGCAAAACGGTTGGAGCTACTTGTTGTTGCGGGAATCACCAACTCTGCACCTGCTTGCATGGTGATTAAATAAATATTGACCTTATTTTCTGCGGCAGCCGCCCATGAGTGTGGCGGTCGGGAAATGGCATCGGTGGATTTGAACTGCCCCGAAATCACGCGGATATCCGATTTTTTTCCTTCATTATCACTTTCAAAGACATGAGGAATTTCTTCACGCCAAAACATTTTATAGTCGGCATCATGGGTTTTCTGTTCAGCCGATGAATTAAACCAAATTTGGAAAAGTTCAAAAGGATTGGCTTTATCTTCATGCAGTAGGGGGAACATTTCACAGTGTTCGACCCCATTGCCTGTGGACAGCCATTGCACATCGCCAGCAGCATAGCGTCCGCCATTGCCTAATGAGTCAAAGTGATCGACATAGCCTTGTTCGACCAAGGTAATGGTTTCAAAGCCGGTATGTGGATGTTCTGGAAAACCTGGAACCACATCGCCATAGTACATATTGAATTCATCTTTTTCTGCGGCAGTTTTTGGCCCCATGTCTGCATTTGCAGCAGGAAAATGATCAACATGATGAGCAGTAAATAAGAAAGGATCTTTTAAATCTAAACGAAAGGTAATGGGTGTAATGTTATAAATCACAGCGTTTGACATAACTGTTCCATCATTGGCTTTATTATTAAGCATTAATCTAAAAGGAAAAACAGTCGTGTTCTATAGCGGAACTGTAAGAAAAAAAAGCGTTAGCTCAAGGTCTAACGCTTTTTTGATTTAAAACAGGTGGAATGCAATGGAAATGCTAGATTTCGCTATTTATTCAGTTTCAGTGGGTGCAGTAGATGAGCTTTTGCCTGCCTGATCTTGGATCAACATACCTGCCAATTTCAGCATTTCCGCTTGGATACTGCCCATTTGATTTTGGATTTTCTGAAAATCAACTTTGCTTAAATCGACTTGTCCATTGAGAAAAGGTGAGGCCAATACTTGCTGATTTGCTGCCTGTAGATTGTTGCGAATATCATTAATTTCAGTGCTTTTTAGATTTAAATCATTCAAAGCTTGATTGAAACCTTTGAGCTGCTGTTGCAGCTGGGTTGCCGCTTTTTGCAATTGGAGATGATCTTGGTTGCTGACTGCGGCTTCTAAATCGACCTGCGTTTGTTTGAGTTGTTCAACATAATTGCCGGCTTTAAGTTGCATATCCGCAACATCGCGAACGATATAAAACATATTGCCGCTTTTTAATTGGCTTTGATCTGTCGCCTGACTTTGTGTCGCAGATTGATCTTCGTTTGTTGATGTTGTTGCAGGGCGATCATTTTCTGCTGCGATTTCTTGTTCCTGTTGCGGTGCTGTGGCAGGTTCACAGCCAATCAGCACCAAAACACCACTAAAAATGGCAAAAGGGAGAAGGGCATTCTGCACAAGCTTTTTCATTCAATCATCACTATGTGTTAAGTCTATGCTTTGAATATAGGGGCAGAATGTGGATTAAAAATAGATTGTTGCAAAGCAATAACAAAATAATCGCTTGAACAAAAAAAAGAGGGCATTTGCCCTCTTTTGATGTTTTGGTGGGTTTAACCCGCAATGATTTTGATAATGGCGTGGCTGACAGCATTCATTAAAATGTAGTCGCCATTCACTTTAATCCATTGTTGGTTTTTGCCTGGTTTAGACAATTTTTTGTATTTGGTATGGTCTACTTTGTAGCTATGACCACGGTATTCAGAAGGTACTTTTTGTCCAGAACGCCAATCATGTGAAGGATTTACGGCTTTTTTCTTGTTCTGGCTTTGGTTTTTTACTGGTGTGTTTTGTTTAGTGTGCTGTTGAGCTTTCGTATTTTGATTATGCGCAGGTGCATGTTGTTGGCTATTTTGCGGTGCAGCCATTGCTGGAGCAGCAACAAGTGCTGTCGAAATAGATAAAACGATAGCTTTCATTAATGTATTCATAAGTTCACCTGTTTACTGCTGGATGTGATTTGATAAGACTCATCATAATGAGTATTTACAGGGAAACTTTGAACAATGTATATGTGAAATGTTAAAATAATGGATAAACTATGTAAATTATCATTATGTGATAATTGATAACTATTATTGTGATAATTTAAAATGATCAATCTCAGTTAAAATCAAAATAATCTTAACTGAGAGATTGAGATATTGGCGAATTATTTGGCTAATTCAGCATTAATGGCATCGACAATACGTGCATCATCTGCCTTGATGTCAGGTGCAAATCGAGCCACAACTTCACCTTGTTTATTCACGAGGAATTTTTCAAAGTTCCAGAGCACTTCAGGCTTTGGATTTGGTGTTAAACCGTATTCAACTAAATCATCCCACCATGGGCCTTCACCAATGCGTTCAGGAATGGCTTGGGTTAAGGTTTGATAAAGTGGGTGTTTATCCGCGCCTGCAACAGAAATTTTTGCAAAAAGTGGGAAATCGACCTTGTAGTTGATCGAGCAAAATTCTTGAATTTCCGCTTCAGAACCAGGTTCTTGTTCTAAAAAGTTATTGGCAGGAAAACCTAAGACTTCAAAACCTTGTGATTTCTTTTCTGTATAGAGTTTTTCTAGGCCTTCATATTGCGGTGTTAGCCCACATTTAGAGGCCACATTGACCAATAATAAAACCTTGCCTTGGTATTGATTGAGTGTGGTGTCATCACCTTGGATAGTTTTTACCGGGATATCGTAAACTGAAGCTGACATATTCGTTCCTAATTGAAGTTGTGCCTTTCATCCTTGTTTTAAAGGGAAATCTGGTGAACAGCAAGCTTTTATCGATAGGCTTTTCGCATAATTTTTGTAGTAGTTTGCAGAATTCGAGCTGATGCTTGCTTGAGTGCTTGGCATTTAACTAGTGGCACGGTGTTGGTTTGGGGTTTTTCCTGTATAGCGTTTAAAAAACTCAATAAAGCTTGAGCTGTGTTGATAGCCCAATTCATAGCTGAGAGCTTTAATAGACTGACCAGCACGGAGTTGTTGAATGGCATAAATAATTTTTGCACGGTTTCGCCATTCAGAAAGGCTCATTTGCAGTTCGTTCTGACTCAGCCGCAGTAACTGACGCCCACTCAAACCAACATTGGATAAGCATCGTTGTAGGCTCAAACTAAAATGATCTACATCTGCAAGCTGCGCCAAGATCGGCTTTAACACCGCATCATGGCTTTGCGGTAAATAATGTTGATGTTTGGGTGCAGTTTTTAACTGGTCGAATAAGACCTGTAGTAGGTGTCGATAGGGTGGTGTGGTATGTTGCTCTGTAGGAAAGGCCAAAATTTCTTGCACCAACAAACGAAAGAAAGGCTGGATGCTAAATACTTCCGTCTGCTTGGGGAAATTTATGCAGAGATCAGGTGCCAGTCGGATTGCCACATAATGAATAGGTTGCTCATCAATCGCGACTGAGCAATGTTCTGTATGTGGGGGAATCCACACCCCATAACTGGCAGGTGAGAGATGGTGTTGCCCTTGTATCTCATATTCGAAAATACCATCGAGACAAAAATTAAAATCACCCCAAAGACAACTGTGCGGATAGACCGTATCTAATGTGGTGTAGTGCGCTTCAAAAAGCTCGATTTGTTGTTCAATCGGTGCTGATGTCATATATGCCTAGGTGTCGATGTCTGAACTACAATATAAATGTCTGAAATCATGTATTTCAATTAAAACAGACATCACTCAAAATACCTAGACCAATCTTTGCACGATATATTGAGGAGTCAGACATGTTGCTTCAAGCGCGTTGGGCGAAATTTGCAATTTGTTTGCCTCTGATCGCAGTATTTATATGGTCGTTAAATATTACCGTCACCCGCTATGTAACTGATTATATTTCACCAGTCAGTATCAGTTTTTATCGATGGTTTATTGCATTTTTGATCCTAACCCCATTTATGCTCAAAACCGTTTGGCAGCAAAGACAGCTGATCAAGCAGCATTGGCAGCAATTGGCTGTGCTGAGTGCTTTTGGCATGGTGTTATATCAAGGCTTGGGCTATACCGCTGCGCATTATACGACGGCGACCAATATGGGCATCATCAATGCCTTTATCCCTGTTTTTACGATTGCCGTTGCATTTTTCATACTGAAAGATGTGCCTAATCGCTATGCCATCTTGGGCTGTGCGATTTCATTTACGGGGCTATTGTTTGTCATTGCGCAAGGAGATTTCAGTCAATTACTGAATATGGGCGGACATTTCGGCGATATCCTCATGATCTTCGCAGTGTTTTTCTATGCCTTTTATGGGGTGTTTTTAAAAAAATGGCAATTGAAACTTCCGCTACTGTTGAGCTTATATGTACAAATTTTCTTTGCCGTTTTATATCACTTGCCATTCGTGTTGTATTTAGGCATTGATGCGATTAATCCTGCGAATGCGCCAAGTGTATTTTATGCGGCAATTTTTCCATCATTGATTGCACCGTTGGTATGGATGTTGGCTGTGCAACATCTCGGGCCGAATCGCACCAGTATTTTTATGAATTTGATGCCGGTATTTACCGCGATTATTGCCTATTTCTGGTTGGCTGAGCAGTGGATGTTTTATCATACCGTCGGCACAGTGATGGCGATTACCGGGGTGATCTTGGCGCAGCGTAAGTAAATCTAGTAAAAAGTTGAAAATTTATGAGAAGTATTGATTAAAAAATAAGCAAACAAACTTATTTTTTTATAGAGCAAATCTTTTGAAAATGGATTTTTGAGTGTAAAACTGAATTAAAAAAACAAATTCTCGTCTTAAAAATCAATCAAAAATAGATACATATTTTGACTAAGTAGTTATAAAATCAGAAATAAAGTACTTATCAGTAGTTTTATTTATATAAAAAATATATTTGTTAAATTTAAAAAAATATTACATAATACTTTCATTGTAAATGATGAAGTAATTCTTAATAATTACTTGATATTTATCCAGAGATTGCAAGACCCTCTGGATGTGATTTTATACACATCCTTTTTTATGCTCAGTCATCCCTATATGGCTGAGCTTTTTTTTCCTATATTTCCCCGAAAGGCAGGTGTAGACAGGCATCCGAGCTTATGCGCGGATGATTTCACCTGTTTCAGCATCAATAATTTTGCTTGGTTCTTGGCTTAGGCCGAGATCACCATTTAAGTAATTTAGTTCATTGGCAAAATACTGATTGGCTTCTTGTAAAGAACGTGCAGGGGTTAATCCTGCAGGATTGGCACTGGTAGACACAATAAAGCCATTAAAAGCTTGGCATAAAGCCACACATAAAGAGTGGGTAGTCACACGGACTGCGACTTTTGGATGATTGCCTTTAATCCATGTTGGAATATGGTCGCCAGCCGGTAATAACCATGTGGTTGCACGTTCATTGGGTTTACGGTTGGTCCATGTCGCAATGACTTGCTGACGCATATCTTCTGTTAAGCCTTGAAGCAGGTGTTCAACTTGAGCGACATTGGCAGCCAATAAAATCACGCCTTTTTCAATGGGACGTTGTTTTAGGCGCAAAATTTCGAGAAAGGCTTGCTCATTGTAGGGATCACAGCCCAATCCCCAAACAGCCTCTGTAGGATATGCGAGAACCTGACCTTTTTTAAGACAGGAAGCTGCTTCTGCAACAGAGGTGGTAATCATTTCTATAGACCTTAACTGATTCGACAAAGGACTATTGTGAACCTAATTTACCCATTCGACAACGTAGGTAGTGTCCGGCTTGTTGTGTGGCATAGCCCATTAACTCTAATTCCATCAGTTGACTGGTTAATGTCGCGGTATCAATTTTGAGTTGAATGGACAATTGATCAAGGCTTTGGCCGACCCAATCAAGCTGCTGATACAATGCAACTAAATGGTCCGGTATGGGTTCGGGGGGAGGTGTGTCCGGTTTTGCTGTTTCGGGTGTCGCTATTTCGGTGGTTGTTAAGGTTTCGGCAGCTTGTGATTGCCACTGTGTTGCCAATGCCAAGTCTTCAATGACCTGTTGTGGATGATCAATCAAAATTGCACCTTCGCGTATGAGTTGATGGCAACCTTGATGTGACTCACTATAAATATGGCCTGGAATGGCAAAAATAGATTTGCCTTGTTCGGCAGCGCGTTGAGCCGTGATCAGTGAACCACTTTTTAATGCCGCTTCCGCCACGATGACACCAAGACTGAGCCCACTGACGATACGATTTCGATGTGGAAAATGGTGTTGCAATGGGGGAGTGTGTGGAAGAAACTCACTGATTACGGTTCCCCCATGTTGGATGATTTCTTGTCTTAAACGCTGATGTGCGGTCGGATAAGTTTGATCTAAACCTGTGCCCATCACGGCAATGGTTCTGTGGTGTTGTATGGCAGCGCGATGTGCCGCTTCATCAATTCCTTGTGCTAAACCGCTATTGATATAGAACCCTTGCTCACTTAGATAATAAGCAAAATCATAAGCAATTTGCCGACCTTGGGGACTAGGTTTGCGGCTACCAACAATCGCAATTTGGGGTTGCATCAAGGCTTGGGCATTACCTTGCCCAAATAGAATGGGCGGCTTGTCGCTATAAGGTAAAAGCTGTTGAGGATAGTTCAGGTCTTCAGGAATCAGTACAAAGTCACTGTATTGTTGAATATCCTTGAGACATTTTTCAAAGCTAAGCTGTCCACTTGGACTATGAAATTCTTCAAAGCGCTGTAAATGATTTTTATGCAGTCCTAATTTTTGCCATGTGGTGATTTGATCAGGCTTAAGGGCGTGGTGTAGGGCAGGATAGTGCTGCTGAATTTTATAGAAACTACGAAGTGAGTGTTGCACCAAAAACCACAGGCGAATGTAATCTAAATGCAAGTCAGTCAATGAGTTGAGCATAATGAGACCTTTGAATCTGTCTTCTTTTTATGGTTTAAAATGATCAGTGATATCGTTGTTGGATAATAAAAAATGAGGCTGAAATACAGCCTCATTTTTATGGATTTGGTCTTAGTCATCCATCAGTGGTGGCTGAATCGTTGCACCTACTTTGATTGGTAATTCGCTTTCAAGTACATAAGCATAGCTTAGGTTATCAAACGTTTTGAATACCATAATGTTACCAATACGTTGTCCTGGAAGTTGAACACGTTCTTTGGTTTTTGGATCAGTCACGATTTCACCTTTTTGGTTCACGCTAAAGACTTGACCAGATTGAACGCCTTGCAAGCTACCACGGTCGATCGTCACAACACTGTGAACCGCTGCAGTACCAATCGAGCCCATAACACGAACTACACTACCGCCAGCAGTGACATTTTCTGCATTGGTTGGATAGAACAGTGTTGGCAGCATTGGGTCATATTCAGGAAGAACACGATCGCCACGACGAACTTCAGCATTATAAGTATCGGTTAGTTCTAAAGTGGTAATGTCATTTTCACCACGAACGGCAACACCTGAAGCGACTTGAGTCAGTTCTAAACCTGCGTTGTATTTTTTGCCGTTTGCATCGGTAAAGATGTACGGTTCGCCTTCACGGTAAACAGCATAACGTTGACCGACTTGCATACCTTGGCCGCGTGCATAAACTGTTTGGCCTTTGGCAGCTAATACACGTTGATCAACTGTACCTAAAATGTAAGGTGTGCCTTCCACAGAATCAGCTGCAACAATCATGCTGCGCTCAAGCCATTGCTTAATATATTCCAATGGGATAACCGGAATCGCACTGTTGAGGGATTCAACACGAACTTGTGGTTGAAGTTTAGTGCCACCTGTATAGCGACGAATGATACCTTCACAACCATCACCTTCATCTTTACCGATGATTGGGCGGCCATTGTAGGTACACATGAGTAGGCGGTCACCTGGGAAAATCCAGTGCGGATTTTTCACGTGTTTATTACTCGCCCAGATTTCAGGCCAGCGCACAGGATTTTTTAAGAAGCGCTTGGAAATATCCCACAACGTATCGCCTTTTTTCACCACATAAACTTGAGGCGCACCTGCCTTCAATGACGGTGGATTGACGTTACGAGCAGGGGCAGCTTCTGCAACACTGACCATTCCCATCCCCACACTTACACAGACTGTAAGTGCCAATAATTGTTTTTTAAACCCCAAGGCACTAAAAGTTGGCATGCCCTTCAAAACCTTTTTCATTATCATAATTCCTAAAATTATGTATGTAACTGCGTTATAATAACGATATTACACACAATTTTTTGATGAAGCATTCCTTCATTTTGTTTTTTGATCAATGGCATAAGTGAGGACGTCGTATGGCCTTATTACCTATTTTAAGTTTCCCCGATCCCCGTCTTCGTACCATTGCAAAACCAGTCGAAGAAGTTACTGATGAAATTCGTCAGTTAGCAGCCGACATGTTTGAAACTATGTATGAAGCACCGGGAATTGGCCTGGCAGCAACACAGGTAGATCACCATATTCAGCTGATAGTCATGGATTTATCTGAAGAAAAAGATCAACCCATGGTGTTTATTAACCCCAAAATTACGCCATTGACACAAGAGACGCAGCCCTATGAAGAAGGCTGTTTATCAGTGCCTCAAATATACGATAAAGTTGAGCGCCCGTCACGTGTAAAAATTCAGGCAATTAACCTTGAAGGTCAATCATTTGAAGTGGAAGCGGACGGACTTCTCGCAGTTTGTATCCAACATGAAATGGATCACTTAAATGGTAAGTTATTCGTCGACTATCTATCGCCTTTGAAACGTCAACGTGCACGTGACAAAGTGGAAAAGTTGGTTCGCCAACGTCAAAAAGATAAAGTCGCAGTTAAACGTTAATTGATCGCGGTTAAAAAATACCTGAGACAAGCCCAATTTCGATTGGGCTTTGTTATACTTGCGTCAGACAAATGTTAGGGTTTGCCTGTATTGTTTCGTAGTGGAGTGCTGCTGTCCTTTGCAGCCGTTTTTTTGCAGATTGCTGTTTTTTTACAGCCATTGTTGCCCAAGCAATATCAAGTTGCTCCGGTCTGCGAAACCATTACGCGTGCACTTTTACTTCCCAATGTTCATGCTGAACATACCGCACATTCACACCATTCATCTTCCGCTCATGTAGAGCAAGTTCAAGTCGATCATACTGCCCATGAACATGATACCAGTCATCAATGTCAGTATTGTACGGTCTATGGCAATTTGGTTTTGCCCCCTGAACTTGATGTGAAAGAAGTGCTTGATCGAATTCAAGTTCGTTTAATTGCTTTTCAAAAAGCTTTCAAGCATGTCTGGTTTGTTCTTCAACAACTCTTTTTACTTCCGCAAGGTCGAGCCCCGCCACTCGCTGCATAAATCCGACGTTTTTTAAACTTGGGTCTTTGAGGACTCAGGTACGCCTTTATTTATGTATTTTGTGAGATAAACATGGCTCAGCCTAAATTTTTTCTACAGCCTCTTGCGGCTGCAATTTGTGTTGCCTGCTATTCAACTACAGTGATGGCTGACGAGATGTCCGTAGAGATGACGGAAACCAATGCTGTACAGACTTTGGCACCGATTGTGGTGACATCACATCAAGGGAATGATGCCAATGGCCTGATTGTTCGTGCCAACCCCAAACAGCCGATTCAACCGATACCTGCCAGTGATGGGGCCGATTATTTAAAAAGCATTGTGGGGTTTAGTGCCATTAAAAATGGGGGAACCAATGCAGATCCAACCTTCCGTGGCATGTTTGGTTCACGCATTAAAATTTTGACCGATGGCACAGAAAATCTCGGGGCGTGTCCAAGTCGTATGGATGCACCAACGTCTTATATTTCCCCTGAAAGTTATGACCGAATTTCAGTGATTAAAGGCCCTCAAACGGTTCAATATGCCAATACAGGTTCTGCTGCAACAGTCTTGTTTGAACGAAAACCTGAACAATTCGATGCTGATAAAAACTACCGTGGTCAAGCCAGTGTGATGATCGGTTCTTATGGTCGTTTAGATCACAATGTCGAAGCGGCAGTCGGTGATGAGAAAAAATATGTCCGTTTGAATGCCAGTCGTTCTGTTGCGGATAGCTACCAAGACGGAGATGGTAATACAGTACCTTCAGATTGGGAGCGTTGGAACGCAGATTTAGCTTTAGGTTGGACACCTGATGAAGATACCTGGATCGAACTGACTGGCGGTAAGGCCGATGGTGAAGCAGTGTATGCTGGCCGTGGTATGGATGGTTCTCAGTTTGCTCGTAAAAGTTTAGGGCTGCGTGTAGAGAAAAAAAATGTCACTGATGTGATTAAAAAGATCGAAGCGCAAGTGAACTATAGCTACAACGACCATGTGATGGATAACTTTAGCTTACGTACACCACCAATGATGGAAATGGAGCATCACGGCATGATGATGCAAATGCCAAATCCAATGGCAATGCAGGTGACGCGTCGTACTTTAAATGCACGTATGGCCGTGACACATGAGTGGGATAAGTTCCAGTTTATTACAGGTTTAGATACGCAAAACAATAAACATGCGGGCAGTATGACTGCGTTGATGATGCCATCGATGAATAAGCCACTCACTGAAGATATGCAATTTAATTCTTATGGCGGTTTTGGTGAATTAAGCTATCAGCTTAGTGAAAACAACAAATTGGTTTCAGGTGTACGTGTTGATCAGGTCAAAGTAAAAGATGAACGTGCAGCTTCTGCGAATAGTGGTTTTAATACTGAATTGAAAGAAACCTTACCAAGTGCCTTTATTCGATTTGAAAACCATCATCCTGAGCATGATGATGGTAAAACGTATATTGGTTTAGGTTATGTTGAACGTATGCCAGATTATTGGGAGCTATTCAGCCCTAAACATGGTAATGCAGGTTCGACCAATACATTTAACGGTGTTAATCCTGAAAAAACTTTGCAGTTGGATATGGGCTATCAACATACGCATGGAGCATTTAGTTCATGGGCATCAGCTTATGCAGGCTTAATTAATGATTACATTTTGATGAGTTACCATGATCATCCAAATACAGGTATGCATGATCATGGTTCGACATTTAGTGCAGGCGCTAAAAATGTAGATGCAACCATTGCAGGCGCTGAAGCGGGTGTCGGGTATCAATTTAGTGATGCCATTCAGGCGGATGTCAGTGCAATGTATGCTTGGGGTAAAAACACAACGGATAGTAAACCGTTACCACAAATTTCGCCTTTAGAAGCACGTGTAAATGTACGCTATATCCAAGATAAATATACTCTAGGCGCATTTTGGCGAGTAGTTGATGGTCAAAACCGCATCAGTAAAGATCAGGGTAATATTGTCGGCTATGATGTGAAAAAGAGTGGCGGTTTCGGAACCTTGTCATTAAATGGAACATATCATATTGATGAGGGTGTAGATGTATCTGTCGGTGTGGATAATCTCCTGAATAAAACCTATACCGAACATCTGAATAAACTGGGTGATGCGGGGACAGGTTTAGCGACCGATCAACAGTTTAATAATATTGGTCGCAATTATTGGGCACGTATTTCGATGAAATTCTAAATCTTGATATTTGTCATCCAAAAAGCAGAGCGATCGCTCTGCTTTTTTTTATTGGTGCATACTCGCCAGTTGTTTGGCCTTACTTTGATACAGTGCTAAACCGAGTTTTTGAATCGCACGGCCTTTTTGCTGTAATTTTTGATTTAAACTTGGGAGATGCTTAGCACCTGAATACAGGACAAGATTTCTAGCCAATAAATAATAAGCAAACCATGCGGCAGACTGGGGTTTGAGCCCTAATTTATGCATGCGTTTTTTGCCAATAAAAAATTGTGTCAGCTCCAGATGTTGTCGATAAGCCAGTTTTTGCTGAAGTGGTCGAAGGTATTTGTACTGTCGTTCAAAAGGTTCTTTAGAGAGACTGGCGCCGAGAGCCATACTGCTTGCATCAGATTGAGGATGTACAAATTGCATCCAATACAACAGTTTCCAACCATCAGATTCTTTTTCAATTAACCATTTGTCATCAATACCCATCAACCAACCCACATAACGCCAAAAATGCAAAAAGCTTTCAGTTTCTTGTTTTGATGGAAAAATTCCTAAAGCGCGAATGCCCAAAAGTACCACACTGCTAAAGGCAAGATTGGTCATCGCCAAGTCAAATTGGTTCATCGGCACCCCCCCACGTTGCAAAATCCCAGTCTTTACCTTTTTGGAGTTGATGCCGTACCAAAGCGTGAATAAAACGCACATAAACTGTGTTTTATTGATAATTGGCTTGGTGATGAGTGTGCCAGTATTGCTGTGGCTACTGCTGAAAGGTGGATTCGTTGATGTGCTATTAATGGCGACATTATTTGGTATCGTCATTCCATTTATTCAGTGGTTGTATAGAAAGCCTGAAGAAGTGCACGGTGTTATGCCAGTTTTAATGTTTATCTTATGGGTGCCTATGGCGTATTGCATGCTTTCTGTACACTAAAAACTCTTTTTTAAGTAAAAAATACTGATTTAGTAGAATAAATAAACAAACGTAATGAAAAATTAAAAATAAATGGAAAAAGGTGTTGCGTTGGATCAGAAATGCTGTAGAATGCACATCCATCGGTGGTGATGAAGATTAAAACTTCTGATAAAACAATGACTTGGTTGAATTGATTAAGTTGAGTTTTAGAAAGAAAGTTTAAAAATAATTTGAATTACTGGTTGACTCTTTAGAAATAAAGAGTAATATAGCCGACCTAGCTTGCTGGTGACGAACCAGCAAGAAGATCATTAAGAGATTATGAAGAACAACTTGTGTGGATTTTTACTAGTTGATTGGTCGAAATTATTTTCATTGATTGATGGTAGAAATTACTCGAAGTTTATTTGAGCAAATTTTTGTCAGTAATTGATGAGCCAAGATTGGTACACTATATGTACTATTGATTTTAAACTGAAGAGTTTGATCATGGCTCAGATTGAACGCTGGCGGCAGGCTTAACACATGCAAGTCGAGCGGGAATAGGTAGCTTGCTACCGATTTCTAGCGGCGGACGGGTGAGTAATGCTTAGGAATCTGCCTATTAGTGGGGGACAACATTTCGAAAGGGATGCTAATACCGCATACGTCCTACGGGAGAAAGCAGGGGATCTTCGGACCTTGCGCTAATAGATGAGCCTAAGTCGGATTAGCTAGTTGGTGGGGTAAAGGCCTACCAAGGCGACGATCTGTAGCGGGTCTGAGAGGATGATCCGCCACACTGGGACTGAGACACGGCCCAGACTCCTACGGGAGGCAGCAGTGGGGAATATTGGACAATGGGGGGAACCCTGATCCAGCCATGCCGCGTGTGTGAAGAAGGCCTTTTGGTTGTAAAGCACTTTAAGCGAGGAGGAGGCTACTTTGGTTAATACCTAGAGATAGTGGACGTTACTCGCAGAATAAGCACCGGCTAACTCTGTGCCAGCAGCCGCGGTAATACAGAGGGTGCGAGCGTTAATCGGATTTACTGGGCGTAAAGCGTGCGTAGGCGGCTTTTTAAGTCGGATGTGAAATCCCCGAGCTTAACTTGGGAATTGCATTCGATACTGGGAAGCTAGAGTATGGGAGAGGATGGTAGAATTCCAGGTGTAGCGGTGAAATGCGTAGAGATCTGGAGGAATACCGATGGCGAAGGCAGCCATCTGGCCTAATACTGACGCTGAGGCACGAAAGCATGGGGAGCAAACAGGATTAGATACCCTGGTAGTCCATGCCGTAAACGATGTCTACTAGCCGTTGGGGCCTTTGAGGCTTTAGTGGCGCAGCTAACGCGATAAGTAGACCGCCTGGGGAGTACGGTCGCAAGACTAAAACTCAAATGAATTGACGGGGGCCCGCACAAGCGGTGGAGCATGTGGTTTAATTCGATGC
Organism: Acinetobacter sp. LipI_15; assembly: GCF_058242865.1. Classification (NCBI taxonomy): domain Bacteria; kingdom Pseudomonadati; phylum Pseudomonadota; class Gammaproteobacteria; order Moraxellales; family Moraxellaceae; genus Acinetobacter; species Acinetobacter sp. LipI_15. The sequence continues at coordinate 200,679 of NZ_JBZAYN010000001.1, forward strand.
AACGCGAAGAACCTTACCTGGTCTTGACATAGTAAGAACTTTCCAGAGATGGATTGGTGCCTTCGGGAACTTACATACAGGTGCTGCATGGCTGTCGTCAGCTCGTGTCGTGAGATGTTGGGTTAAGTCCCGCAACGAGCGCAACCCTTTTCCTTATTTGCCATCGGGTTAAGCCGGGAACTTTAAGGATACTGCCAGTGACAAACTGGAGGAAGGCGGGGACGACGTCAAGTCATCATGGCCCTTACGACCAGGGCTACACACGTGCTACAATGGTCGGTACAAAGGGTTGCTACTCCGCGAGGAGATGCTAATCTCAAAAAGCCGATCGTAGTCCGGATTGGAGTCTGCAACTCGACTCCATGAAGTCGGAATCGCTAGTAATCGCGGATCAGAATGCCGCGGTGAATACGTTCCCGGGCCTTGTACACACCGCCCGTCACACCATGGGAGTTTGTTGCACCAGAAGTAGGTAGTCTAACCGTAAGGAGGACGCTTACCACGGTGTGGCCGATGACTGGGGTGAAGTCGTAACAAGGTAGCCGTAGGGGAACCTGCGGCTGGATCACCTCCTTAACGAAAGATTGACGATTGGTAAGAATCCACAACAAGTTGTTCTTCATGACGATGTATCTGAGGGTCTGTAGCTCAGTTGGTTAGAGCACACGCTTGATAAGCGTGGGGTCACAAGTTCAAGTCTTGTCAGACCCACCACTACTGACGAAGTATTTGAATAAAATACGGAAGCAAACAGAGAATCAGAAACATTGACTTATTGATAAGCTGGGGACTTAGCTTAGTTGGTAGAGCGCCTGCTTTGCACGCAGGAGGTCAGGAGTTCGACTCTCCTAGTCTCCACCAAATTTCAAGATTATAAAAGCAACGCTTTTACTTGAAATTTAAGCAAGAAGCTACGCTTCGCGCAGTATGTGATCATGCAGTGTTGAAGTTGTTTAGTCCTTAAGCGATCAAGTGTTTAGGTTATAGAGCTTAGCAACAAAGTGGCGTATGATTCGCTTCATTGTTATTAAGCTCTGTGATTTATCACAGTTTCCTGACCTGACGAAGGCTGGAAAAATCATTAACAGAATATATTTGAGTTGAAATAATTTGTTCATACTCGTTTGATTTAACCTAACAAGCAATTGTGAAAGTTGAATGAAATGAGTTACTAGCGAAATTAACTGAATCAAGCGTTTTGGTATATGAATCTAATTGAAGCTGTACAGTGATTAAGTTCACGAGACTCTAACTGTGGCAATTAAGTTTGCGACGCGAAATACAACTTGTATGTATTAGCGACTGTTTGGGGTTGTATAGTCAAGTAATTAAGTGCATGTGGTGGATGCCTTGGCAGTCAGAGGCGATGAAAGACGTAATAGCCTGCGATAAGCTCCGGGGAGGCGGCAAATATCCTGTGATCCGGAGATTTCTGAATGGGGAAACCCACCCGCTATAAGGCGGGTATCATAAACTGAATACATAGGTTTATGAGGCGAACGAGGGGAAGTGAAACATCTCAGTACCCTTAGGAAAAGAAATCAATTGAGATTCCCTCAGTAGCGGCGAGCGAACGGGGAAAAGCCCATTAAGTTATCTAAGCTTTAGTGGAACGCTCTGGGAAGTGCGACCATAGTAGGTGATAGTCCTGTACGCGAAAGGGCTTAGATAATGATGTCGAGTAGGGCGAGGCACGTGAAACCTTGTCTGAATATGGGGGGACCATCCTCCAAGGCTAAATACTCCTGACTGACCGATAGTGAACCAGTACCGTGAGGGAAAGGCGAAAAGAACCCCTGTGAGGGGAGTGAAATAGATCCTGAAACCGCATGCATACAAGCAGTGGGAGCCAACTTGTTTGGTGACTGCGTACCTTTTGTATAATGGGTCAGCGACTTACATTCAGTAGCAAGGTTAACCGATTAGGGGAGCCGTAGAGAAATCGAGTCTTAATAGGGCGTTTAGTTGCTGGGTGTAGACCCGAAACCGGGTGATCTATCCATGAGCAGGTTGAAGGTTGGGTAACACTAACTGGAGGACCGAACCCACTGTCGTTGAAAAGCCAGGGGATGACTTGTGGATAGGGGTGAAAGGCTAATCAAACTCGGTGATAGCTGGTTCTCCCCGAAAGCTATTTAGGTAGCGCCTCGGACGAATACCATTGGGGGTAGAGCACTGTTTCGGCTAGGGGGTCATCCCGACTTACCAAACCGATGCAAACTCCGAATACCAATGAGTACTATCCGGGAGACAGACTGCGGGTGCTAACGTCCGTAGTCAAGAGGAAAACAATCCAGACCGCCAGCTAAGGCCCCAAAATTATAGTTAAGTGGGAAACGATGTGGGAAGGCATAGACAGCTAGGAGGTTGGCTTAGAAGCAGCCACCCTTTAAAGAAAGCGTAATAGCTCACTAGTCGAGTCGGCCTGCGCGGAAGATGTAACGGGGCTAAAACTATATGCCGAAGCTGCGGATTTACACATTAGTGTAAGTGGTAGGGGAGCGTTCTGTAAGCCGATGAAGGTGGATTGAGAAGTCTGCTGGAGGTATCAGAAGTGCGAATGCTGACGTGAGTAACGACAAAACGGGTGAAAAACCCGTTCGCTGAAAGACCAAGGGTTCCAGTCCAACGTTAATCGGGGCTGGGTGAGTCGACCCCTAAGGCGAGGCCGAGAGGCGTAGTCGATGGGAAATTGGTTAATATTCCAATACTTCAGTGTAATGCGATGAGAGGACGGAGAAGGTTAAGTCAGCCTGGCGTTGGTTGTCCAGGTGAAAGGAAGTAGGCATGTATCTTAGGCAAATCCGGGGTACTCTATGCTGAGATCTGACAGCAAGCTGTACTTGTACAGTGAAGTGGCTGATACCATACTTCCAGGAAAAGTCTCTAAGCTTCAGTTACACTGGAATCGTACCCGAAACCGACACAGGTGGTCAGGTCGAGTAGACCAAAGCGCTTGAGAGAACTCTGCTGAAGGAACTAGGCAAAATGGTACCGTAACTTCGGGAGAAGGTACGCTGCTTTTGGTGATGGAACTTGCTTCCTGAGCTGAGAGCAGCCACAGAAACCAGGCCCCTGCAACTGTTTATTAAAAACATAGCACTCTGCAAACACGAAAGTGGACGTATAGGGTGTGATGCCTGCCCGGTGCTGGAAGGTTAATTGATGGGGTTAGCGTAAGCGAAGCTCTTGATCGAAGCCCCAGTAAACGGCGGCCGTAACTATAACGGTCCTAAGGTAGCGAAATTCCTTGTCGGGTAAGTTCCGACCTGCACGAATGGCATAATGATGGGGGCGCTGTCTCCAGCAGAGGCTCAGTGAAATCGAAATCGCCGTGAAGATGCGGTGTACCCGCGGCTAGACGGAAAGACCCCGTGAACCTTTACTGCAGCTTGACATTGAACTTTGATCTTACTTGTGTAGGATAGGTGGGAGGCTTTGAAACCGAGACGCTAGTTTCGGTGGAGCCAATCTTGAAATACCACCCTGGTAATATTGAGGTTCTAACTCTGCTCCATGATCTGGAGCGAGGACCATGTCTGGTGGGTAGTTTGACTGGGGCGGTCTCCTCCTAAAGAGTAACGGAGGAGTACGAAGGTGCGCTCAGCGTGGTCGGAAATCACGCGTAGAGTATAAAGGCAAAAGCGCGCTTAACTGCGAGACCCACAAGTCGAGCAGGTACGAAAGTAGGTCTTAGTGATCCGGTGGTTCTGTATGGAAGGGCCATCGCTCAACGGATAAAAGGTACTCTGGGGATAACAGGCTGATACCGCCCAAGAGTTCATATCGACGGCGGTGTTTGGCACCTCGATGTCGGCTCATCTCATCCTGGGGCTGAAGCAGGTCCCAAGGGTATGGCTGTTCGCCATTTAAAGAGGTACGCGAGCTGGGTTTAGAACGTCGTGAGACAGTTCGGTCCCTATCTACCGTGGGCGCTGGAAATTTGAGAGGATCTGCTCCTAGTACGAGAGGACCAGAGTGGACGAACCTCTGGTGTACCGGTTGTGACGCCAGTCGCATCGCCGGGTAGCTATGTTCGGAAGGGATAACCGCTGAAAGCATCTAAGCGGGAAGCCTACCTCAAGATAAGATTTCCCTTGGACTTTATGTCCACTAAAGAGCCGTTGAAGACTACGACGTTGATAGGTTGGATGTGGAAGTGCGGTGACGCATGAAGCTGACCAATACTAATTGCTCGTGAGGCTTGACTATACAACACCCAAACAGTTGTTGTATAAAAGCTCAATTGATTCGATATTAAGCAAAATAACTTGATTTAGTTAACGCTTAAGAACAAAATACTGCAACTCAGATATGATCTGTTAATAACTCATTTGGTAGAAAACTTAGCACGAAGAGCACTGCTCTGAGATTAGACTAAGCAAGTATCCATAACAGTTGTGCTGGCGACAATAGCAAGAGTGAACCACCTGATCCCTTCCCGAACTCAGAAGTGAAACCTCTTAGCGCTGATGGTAGTGTGGGGTTACCCATGTGAGAGTAAGTCATCGCCAGCTCATTATTCGAAACACCCCCTGACTAGTGCAGGGGGTGTTTTTTTATGTGTGGCGAAAAGGGGCGAAGGAAGAAAACAAAGAATTCTTCATTCATTTTTATGTGATTTTTAAATTAAAGGCTGAAAGGCGTATACTATCCGTGTCATTGATGGAAAGCTCATGTCTAATTTAGCCTCAATTTCTCCTTATATTGAATATGGCACACGACCATTTCTTGCCATTTTATTTTCTTTATTTTTAGCAGGCTTCGCAATCTTTTCATCGTTGTATTGTGTACAACCGATGATGCCCATTTTTGCGGATTTCTTTCATGTCAGTCCGACACATAGCAGTTTTCCTTTATCTTTTTCTACTATTGCTTTAGCGATAGGGCTACTTTTCACCGGTTTGATTTCAGATCGATTTGGACGCAAGCCTGTGATGGTCACCGCTTTATTTTTGGCGGCGTCACTTTTAATAATCAGTTCTATATTTCCACTTTGGGAAGTATTTCTACTGAATCGCGTGCTGATTGGTTTAAGTGTTAGTGGTGTAGCTGCTGTTGCAATGACTTATATAGGTGAAGAAATTGCGCAAAAAGATATAGGCTTTGCAATGGGCCTATATATATCGGGTACCGCAATTGGAGGAATGGGCGGCCGTCTCATTGCAGGGGTATTGATTGACTATATTAGTTGGCAAAATGCCATGATGATTATCGGCATCATTAACCTATGTATAGCCACAGCATTCTTTTTATTACTTCCAGCATCTCAACATTTTCAAGCTTATCCCATTCGTTTCAACCGATTTTATGAATCTTTCGTTAAAAATTTAGTAGATCCTAAGCTGAGAATCTTATTCCTTCAAGGTTTTATCCTCATGGGATGTTTTGTCTCTATATTTAATTATATGAGCTACCACCTATTAGAAGAACCTTATCAACTTTCTCAAACTTGGATTGGGCTAATTTCCATAGCTTATTTGGCAGGAATATATAGTTCACCTCGGGCTGCAAGTTGGGGGAAACGCTTTGGGCGTGAAAAAGTTTTACCTGCAATGCTGATCATGATGTTGTTGGGGCTGTTGATTATACTCATTCCGGCATTTGGGTCAGTCATTTTGGGGCTGATTGTATTCACTTTCGCTTTTTTTGCAGCGCATTCCACTGCGAGTAGTTGGGTTTCGGTTCAATCCTTGCAGTACCGTGCCGTAGGTTCATCGCTGTATTTATTTTGCTACTATTTAGGTTCTAGTATCTTGGGTAGTAGTAGTGGTTTGGTTTGGGAAATGTCTGGTTGGATGGGGTTGACGAGCTTTATTGCTGTTATTTTGATGATCGGTTTATTTTTAGCAATAAAATTGAATAAATTAAAATAGAAATATGTGAATAAGCTATTATTTAATATTCGTTTTACATCTATTTTTTTATATAAATAACACTATAAAAATGGCGGAATTTACTATTTTTATGATTATAAAACTTTAGTCTAATATTTTTTTAAAAGGTGCCTCATAATAATGAAACGCATCACAATATAATAAATAAAATATTTTTGGTTATCATTTTTAAAATTTAATATATTTTTAAATAATTGATATTAATGGTTTATTTGTTTTTTTTGAATATTTTTGCACTTGTTTTTATATAGAATTATATATAGATCAATAAGCCTCTTTCATAAATCAAAAAACGAACAGTCTCTTGCTGATTATTTGTACCGAAGAATTTTAAATATTCATGCATAATCTGCAGATGAAATATATCGATTCAAAGAAGCTTTCTGAAACACAGTTTAAGCGATACACCGGCATATCATGGTCAACCTTTGATTTAATGGTTGAACAACTGAAAATGCATATTCCTGCTAAAGGTAGACCAACTAAATTGAGCATAGAAGATCAAATCCTTCTGTGCTTAAGTTATTGGCGCGAATACCGAATCTTGTTCCATGTTGCAACAAGTTATGGTGTGTCAGAGCCAACTGCTTCAAGAATTGTCCGTCATGTAGAGGACTGCCTGATCAAGTCCAATTTATTTAATTTACCGAAGCATTTGCCTGAGGGCGAAGGCATCGACTGGAACGTGGTGATTGTTGATGCCACAGAAATTCCAATACAAAGACCTAAAAAAACAGAAGAAAAGCTATAGTGGCAAAAAGAAGGCACATACTTTCAAAGTCCAGGCCATCATTCATTATAGAACTCAGCAAATTCTGAGTTTATGCACTGATCGTGGTGCTGTACATGATTTCGAACTCTTCAAACGAAACTTACATCAGATTCCGGCAGGTGCCTTTATCCTTGCAGATAAAGGCTATCAAGGGATTTATGCAATATATCCAAATAGCTTGTTGCCATTAAAAGCAAAAAAGCGCTGTAAATTAGATCCTGAACTAAAAATCTATAATCAAGAAATCAACAAAAGAAGAATTGGGGTTGAGCATGTATTTGGTAGTTTAAAAACTTTCAAAATCCTTGCCGAGCGATATCGTAATCGAGGAAAAAGACTGGGCTTAAGATTCAATTTAATTGCGGGAATCTATAATTTAGAGCTGAGCAAAAAATGAATTATGAAAGAAGTCTAATATTGGTATTAAAATTAAGGCGATTATGAAAAATATAACTATTTTAATGATGGCTTTGGTTTTTATCTTAATCTCAGCTTGTACAAGTACCACGAATTTAGGGACAGCAGGCGCAGAGCGAAAACAGTTTTTTATCGTTCCTCAAAAGTTATTAACTAAACAGGCGGATAGATCGTATCAACAATTTATTCATCAGTCTAAAGACAAACAACTATTGATCATTGATCCGAAATTGGATCAGGTTTTAAATAAACTCAAAAAAAATGCGGAGTTTTACCGTCAAGGTTCGAGTCAATGGGATTGGCAAGTCAGTGGGAATCTCAATAAAGATTTAAATGCACATGGTTTTCCAAGTGGGAAAATTGTCATTAACACGGGTTTGTATTGGAGTTTAAAGCTGACTGAAGATGAATTGGCATTTGTGATGGCGCATGAAATGGCACATGCATTGCGTGATCATCATCGTGAAAAGATTTCTTTGCTGTTTGCAAGTCAGGTGGCGATGATTTCTTCAACTGCGGGTATCGGTGCGCTTGCAACGGCTGCCAGTAGTGTGACTGGGCAAGCTGTTTTTCTGCCTAAAGTTTCAAAATTTGAACTAGAAGCAGATGTCCTTACACTTGATCTGATGTCGAAAGCGGGCTTTGATCCAAATGCAGCATTGAGTTTTTGGCAAAAATATCAGCAGGAAACGACACGCCGTCAAATGCTTGATATAAAACCATTGATGACTCAAGACAGTATAGATAAGCGTAAGATTTATATTGAAAAATATTTACCTGAAATGCACATCCAATTTCAACAGGCACAGGCTTTAATGTTGAATAAAAATGCGATAACTCATGGCACATTCTAGATTGATTTAAACTAAAGCAAAGTTACAAATGATTTATTTAAATCTAGTTTTATAGTCGTGCTACAGCACGATTACATCTGATGTCTATATAAAACAATTCAATGATTCTGTAGCTATTGTATAAATTATAATCAAGCATGATGAATGGAATTCATGGTAAAATGATCGGCTTTCATCTTCTTTGATCTTTTTTCAGATCATTCCATCTGCCAGCCGAGAATTGCTAGCCATGTCTACTGCTTATACTATGCAGACTGCGCCAAAAGCGTTGTTTGATTACGACAAATATTGGGCGTCTTGTTTTGACCCTGCGCCATTTTTGCCGATGTCACGCGAAGAAATGGATCAACTCGGTTGGGACAGCTGCGACTTTATTTTGGTTTGCGGTGATGCGTATATCGATCATCCATCATTTTGTTCAGGCATTATCGGCCGTACCCTTGAAGCGCAAGGCTTCCGTGTCGGGATTATTGCTCAGCCAGACTGGACCAATGTAGAAGCGTTCCGTGTATTGGGTAAACCGAATATCGCTTGGGGCGTGACTGCCGGCAACATGGATTCAATGATCAACCGTTATACGGCAGACCGTAAAATCCGTTCGGATGATGCATATTCTCCGGATAATCAACCGAATAAACGTCCAGACCGCGCAGCAACGGTATATTGCCAGCGTGTGCGTGAAGCTTATCCAGATGTGCCTGTATTATTGGGCGGTATTGAAGCCTCGCTGCGCCGTATTGCACATTATGATTATTGGTCAGACAAAGTCCGCCGTTCAGTATTGATGGACTCGAAAGCCGATCTATTGATGTATGGTAACGGTGAACGTTCAATCACGGAAATCATGCATCGTTTGGCGCGTGGCGAAAAAATTCACGAAATTACCGATGTTCGTGGTACAGCATTTATTGTGAATAAAAATAACCGGGCTTCAAAAGCGAAGTTTGTTGAAATTGCATCGAATGATGTCGATGCGATTGGCCGTGTCGATCCGATCATTAACCCGTACGTGATGACTGAAGACCTTGAAGGCTGTGAAATCGAGAAAGGCAAAGACAGCGTTACGCAATATCAGGGCTTCCAAAAAGAGGCGGTAGCAAATCCGATTGTTCGTGAAGGCGATAATTTAGACGCCGACACGCAAATCGTGCAGCTGCAACCTGCATCAAAAGCCATTAAGCATAAATTGCCGCCGCGTGAATTGGCGGTGATTCGTTTGCCTGCCTATGAAGATGTGGCGAATGATCCTGTGCTGTATGCACATGCCAACCGTATTTTGCATTTGGAAACCAATCCGGGCAATGCGCGCGCGATGGTGCAAAAGCATGGTGAACGTGATGTTTGGCTGAATGCGCCACCGATTCCCTTGACTACAGAAGAAATGGATTATGTGTTTGACTTGCCGTATGCACGTCTGCCACATCCTGCGTATGGTGAAGCGCGTTTCCCTGCCTTTGACATGATTAAGTTCTCCGTGAACATCATGCGCGGCTGTTTTGGCGGCTGTACCTTCTGCTCAATTACAGAGCATGAAGGGCGTATTATTCAAAACCGTTCTGAAGAATCGATTTTGCGCGAAGTTGAAAAAATTCGTGATACCGCACCGGGCTTTACCGGAATTATCTCGGATTTAGGCGGCCCAACAGCCAATATGTACCGTTTAGCATGTAAAGATCCTGAGATTGAAAAGAACTGCCGTAAGCCGTCGTGTGTATTCCCTGGTGTGTGTCAAAACTTGCACACAGATCATGCGCCTTTAACCCAGTTATACCGTAAAGCGCGTTCATTGCCGGGGATTAAAAAGATTCTGATCGGTTCTGGTTTACGCTATGACCTTGCGGTGTTAAACCCAGAATATGTCAAAGAATTGGTGACACATCACGTCGGCGGTTACTTGAAGATTGCGCCTGAACATACCGAAAAAGGTCCATTATCGAAGATGATGAAACCGGGGATCGGGACCTATGACCGTTTCAAACAAATGTTTGATCGTTTCAGTAAGGAAGCAGGGAAAGAGCAGTATCTCATTCCTTACTTTATTGCAGCGCATCCGGGTACGACGGACTATGACATGATGAACTTGGCGATTTGGCTGAAGAAGAATGGTTTCCGTGCCGATCAGGTGCAAACCTTCTATCCATCACCAATGGCGACTGCAACGACCATGTATTACACCGGTAAAAACCCGCTGGCTAAAGTGGCGCGTTATACTGAAAATGTCGATATCGTGAAAGGTGAAAAACGCCGCCGTTTGCATAAAGCCTTCTTACGTTACCATGATCCAAACAACTGGCCGTTGCTACGTGAAGCGCTTAAAGAAATGGGGCGTCAGGATCTGATAGGGAACTCAAAACAGCATTTGATTCCGACGTATCAGCCTGCGGGTAGTGCTGAGGGCCAATACCAATCTGCACGTAAAAAGAACTCAAGCATTGCGGGTGATTCACAAAAACGTACAGGCGAACAAGGTAATCGGACGAAGGCTGCTCAATCGCGTCCTTCAAATACCAAGAAGCGTCCTGAGCGCGGTCAAATCTTGACGCAGCATACTGGTCTGCCGCCGCGTGAAACGGGTGATGCGAAAAAACCTTTTGGCGGTCCGAAACCCAAAGGAAAATCGAAGCCTAAATCACGCGCTTAAAATGATTAAATAAAAAAAGACACTTCGGTGTCTTTTTTTATGGGTGTTATGCTTGGCAGCATAAGACAGTTTGCATTTTTATATGCTGTTACAAGCTCAATGCCATATGTGTGTCGGTTATCTCAATGAAATACGAGCAAAATTTGACAGCTTATCGGAATTGTCTGACAGTGAGAGGAAATGCACTTGCTGTCATTTTAGCGAATGATCTAAAGTATCTGTATATAGCAATGGATGCTATTACTCTGAACGAAGTGGCATGTGATGTTTAACGCTTTAAGTTTGCAACTTTTTGTCAGTTTAAATACGTATTGTGTGAAAGTTAGAGTTATTTTTTTTAATAGGAAATTAAAAAAATAATACTGGTTGTATACTTCGTCTTCATAAGAAGTATGTCAAAAACCAAAAATATAAGAAATATAAAGGATTATGAGATGACTATATACATAGTAATAGGGAGTATTTTACTCTTCTGTGTGCTCATAATGGCTTGGAAAAGTTTAGAAGGTGATTCTAAGCAACAAGATAGTGCATTGAAACAACGTGCTATTTTCAACATTAATGAGCAATTAACCTACACGCGTTTAAAAGAAATTTTGCCTAAGCATACGATCCTCGCGCATGTGTCTTTTGATGCACTGTTGACCACGAAATATTATCGTACGCGGAATAAGTATCGAAATATGGTGGCGGACTTTGTTGTCCTCGATGAACAGCATCAGATTTTGGCGATCGTCGCTTTAGATGATCCAATGGTACTCAAACGGATGCAGCAGTCGCAATATCAAGATGCTTTGCTCGCTTTGGCAGGCTATCGTGTCATTCGTTATGATGATGTGCCTGAGTACGTTCAATTACGCGAAGATTTCTTAAATGAGCAGCGTGTACAAGCGCCATTTGTACCGGTTAATGATTTGAAAAAATATCATTTATATTCAGATTTGGAACGTAAAAAGATCAAAATTATTGGATCTTAGGGATTCAAAGAGCAAAGCCTTTTGCAAAAAAAAGCGTGTCTTTAGACATGCTTTTTTTTAATGGTTATTTAGGCTTAATGATTATTCAGGCTTAACGGCTACGACGGTTAATTCTACCAGTACACGCGGGTCGTATAATTTGGCTTCAACACAAGTTCTGGGTAATGCTTCAATGTCTGACACCCACGCATCCCATACCTCATTGAATGCGGCATAATCCTGTTCAATATCTTTCAGATAAATGGTCACTGACATAATCTGGCTTTTATCTGTACCGGCATCTGCAAGAAATTGATCAATGATCTCAAATGTTTGCTGTGTTTGTCCTTTGATGTCTAAATCAAGGTCTGTTGCCAATTGACCTGCCAAATGGATCAATTGACCGGAAATAGCGATTTCGGAGAAGCGTTTTGAAACATGCAGGCGTTGGATGGTCATGCGGAATATCCTGAAAGCAAAAAGGTCACTTAATCTTGAGTTTTAGGCATTGTAGCTGCAACTAAGGCCGTCAATAAACAGCCGACAGCAAGGTAAATTGCCACATAATGCCATGAACCATCACCCCAAATCACCAAAGCTGCTGCAATCATTGGGGTAAAGCCACCACCGATAATACTGGCCACTTGATAGCCGACACCTGCGCCACTGTAGCGATAGGCGGTACCAAACAAGGAGGTAAAAATCGGTTGGTGTACACTCACCACCATATCATGGGCAATATTGGCAAGGAAAATTGCACCGACAATAATCAGCCAAGTATTTTGTGCATCAAGGGCCATGAAGAAGGGAAAAGCTGAAAGCGCACCAATTAAGCCACCCAGCACGCACATTTTACGATGATCAAATCGATCTGCTAGCCACGCAAAGAGCGGAATGCTGAAGCAGCTAATGGCACCAACCATTAAGGTGATATTGAGGAAGAACTGTTTGTCCATGCCCAATTGAGCGGTGGAATAATTCAGTGCAAAGTTCGTCACCAAATACATGGTGAGTAACTCGGTCAAGCGCAGCGCAATAATGTAGAAAAAGGCTTTGGGGTGTTGGCTAATCGCTTGCAGAATCGGTAATTTTTGTGGCGTTTGTTGAGCTTTGACCACATGGTCGACAAATTCTTGAGATTCGTCTTGATCACGTCGGATCCACATTGCGATAGCCAGCAAGACAATACTGGCAATAAAGGGAATTCGCCACGCCCAATCGGCAAAAGCATCTTCACCCAAAGTGGCAATAATCAAAGACACAGCGCCTGTTGCCAGAACGAGTCCGACGCCATAGCCAATTTGTACACCACTACTGTAAAAGGCTTTTTTGCCTTTCGGGGCATTTTCTACAGCCATCAGGGCAGCGCCGCCCCATTCACCACCAACCGCAAAACCCTGTATTGCTCGAAGTGTCACGAGCAGGATCGGGGCCCACCAACCGATGGCCGCAAAATTGGGTAATAAACCGATACCGACAGTCGAAATGCCCATCAGGATGACGGTGAGCACCAACATTTTTTTCCGACCCAGTTTGTCACCAAAATGTCCAAACACAATGCCGCCTAAGGGGCGGAACAGGAAGCCGACGCCAAATGTGGCTAAAGCAGCAAGCGTGCCCATATTGTTGCCAATACTGGGGAAAAACTGATCTTTGAAAATGAGTGCGGCAACAATGCCATAAAGTAAAAAATCGTACCAATCGACTACGGCACCAATGAAGCTACTTAATGCGGCTTTACGCGCACGTTGTTCTTGATTTTGTGAAATATTTTGAGGATTTGGAGCAGATTTTGCAGAAGGCATACAGCGGGGTATTCCATGATTGACAACAGAGTTGCCCTGTAATATTCGGATTTGATCGTCACGCCAATCACAGGACAGCATGCTGAAAGTAAAGGTGATTTTCAGCATCTCAGCGCATACACGGATAATGTAGTGCGCTGATAGAGTACTCTAATTTTAGGCTTTGTGAATAGCAAATTGCTTTAAATTTGCTCTTCTGCCTAAATATTAAGCAAATACGATCTTCATGAAGTTTTAGAGCAGCGAAAGTTGTGCTTCTTGGTTTTGCGCACTTAATTGATAGACCCCTACGCCAATCAGACGAAATTGATCGTCCTCAGAAATATGCATTTCATGCAGTAATTGCTGCAATACCTGCGCAAGGTCTTCACGATGATTCAGTGACGTTTTAAAACTTTTACTGTGCTGTAGCACTTGGAAATTCTTCAGTTTTAATTTGGCCGATACACCGCGCGCGCTTAACTGCTTTTTTTCTAAACTAGACCAAACTTGGTCAATCAGTTTGGGCCAATAGGGCTGACATTGGTTCAGGGTGAGATCATCATCAAAAGTGGTTTCTTTGGAAATCTGCTGACGCTCGCGGCTAGATTGGACCGGTCGTTCATCAATCCCTTGTGCATACAGATAAAGTTGTCGTCCATATTTACCGAAATGATGAATCAGAAAGGCTTCTTCAATTTGTTGTAAATCACCTAATGTATTGAGTTGCATGGCTTTTAATTTTTCTTGAGTCACTTTTCCCACACCAGGAATTTTTTTCAGTGCCAAGTCATGGATGAAATGCAGAACTTGTGAAGGTTTGATAATACAAATGCCATTGGGTTTGTTCCAATCAGAAGCGACTTTAGCCAAAAATTTATTGGGCGCGACACCTGCGGAGGCAGTTAAACCAGTGCTTTGTAAAATCTCTGCCTGAATTCGCATAGCGACTTCGGTGGCGCTCGGAATGTGTTGTAAATTTTCTGTGACGTCCAAATAAGCTTCGTCTAAAGATAGCGGCTCAATCAGAGACGTATAGCGTTGAAAAATGGCATGAATTTGTGCCGAAACGGCACGATATTTTTCAAAATTAGGTTCAATCACCACGACCTGTGGGCAGAGTTTACGGGCCTGTGCCATCGACATTGCAGAGCGTAAACCAAACTCACGTGCAGGATAGGACGCGGCACAGATGACTGCACGAGGGTGATGTGAAGACACAACAACAGGAAGCTGCTTGAGTTCTGGACGTTCCCGCAGCTCTACAGATGCAAAAAATGCATCCATGTCGATATGTATGATTTTCCTCATGCCTAGTTAGATCAGTGCCTAAAAATTGAATTTCAGTATCGCACAGTCAATCCAACGCTTTCCTCAATTTTTTAACTCGAACGACACAGGTTGACTGAGTAAAACCACCTTGGTGTTTTGAGCTGCTGCCGACTGTATCAATAGATTTAAGCTTTGAGGGGTGTCATCGGCAAAGCGGGGTAAAAATTCGAGCTCTGGATTCAGTAGTTTGAAAAAATTATCCCAATGAATTGGAATCACGGTGCTGGGTTGAAGGGTCGCTAAGGTTTCTTTGAAATATTGCTGTTGAAACGCCGTCGTTTGCTTGGAAAGCTGAGCGATGCCTAAAAATAAAGTATCTACTTCTAGTTTTTGCAACTGTTTGGGCACAGCACCTGTACTGGCTTTGACTAAACTGTAATGCGGCCCATATTGGATGAGATAATCATATGATCCACCTTCTTTAAACTGACTAAAATGTGCAGGGAGTTGCAGTGGCTGCGAAATTTCTTCCCCCAAATCATCATTCACGGCCGTTGGCGGAGTATGTTGCGAGGGGATGGCAGTAATGGTGAATTTACCGATTTGCATCGGCTGCCATGCTTGAACTTCGTGTAATTGTGATTCAGCGATTGGCATTGCCCGTGCAATATTTAAGGTGCTTTTAGAGCCGACAATCATGGCCTTGGGGAGCTGGTGGGCCAACATTGGAATATCGAGCGCATGATCATAATGTGAATGAGTCACGAAAATAGCACGAGTGCGTTTTAAGTCGTATTGGTCGATATAGCTGTGTAATAAAGGCTGATCACTTTGGATTTGAGTGAATATGGTCTGACTGAGCGATGGCCGACTAAAGAAGCCATCGATGAGGATTTGCTCTTGGCCATCGTCAAACAGTAAAGTCGAAACACCAAAGAATTTTACGTGATAGGGCGCCGCTGAGTGAGTATCTGTAGTGCTTTTTGCGGGATGTTGATAATGCCACGTTTTAAACACTGCCAAGGTCCCTGAAGGTTGGATCAAGTAAACCAATATCCCGATGGCGAGGATTATAAAGACTGAAAATATAATAAGAAAAATTTTTAAAATACGCATCCTGCGACTCAGTTTTCATGGATTATTTTGTTCGATGTTGTCCTGAGTCGGTGAATAAATCAACGGGGTTTGATCGGGGAAACGCCGTTTTTGTCTAAAAACTCAGTCCATGCCTTGGCATCACCTGAAAATACATTTAAATCGACGGTGGTCGAGATGCCTTGAATTTTTCCTTGATTAGTATGTTGCCAAATCAGCCATTTCGGATTGTTTTTTAGATCGGGTGGGCCTTTATATTCGCGGACCCACAGCGGCGTCTGTTTAAACTCGCCAGCTAAGACAATATTATAAAAAGACTTCGAGGTATAAAAAATCGGTTGTTTGCCATAATGGCGGTGCAAGCGATCATGCATATAGCTGATTTCTTTGAGTAACTGCTCTTTGCTGTAGGTGTTAATGCAGTTGGTGTCATATTCCAAATCAATCACGGGAGGAAGGGCATCGGCTTTTTTTGGCACGGAAGCAATAAAATTTTCCGCCTGAATCTTGCCATCACGGCACAGACGGTAAAAATGATAGGCCCCAACTAAAAAGCCGTTTTCCCGTGCTTGTAACCAGTTGTCTTGAAATTTTCGATCTTTAAAATCGCCACCTTCTGTGGCTTTGAGATAAACGAATTGGTATTTTTTAGGTGAAATTTTTGACCATTGAATATCTTTTTGATGATGAGAAACATCAAAACCTTTGACGGGATATTCTTCTGCAGATGCAGGGCGATGCGGCATCACGGCTAAATAACCTAATCCAGCCACCACCATGACGCCGCTGATAGCGCTGAGTGCAATAATCGGGCTGTATTTTTTGAGTGAACTTTTAGAGGTACGTGATTTGGCTTTTTTAGGCATGAAAATGTATCCAAGTATCCCTTTTATCATAACCTTTTAAGGGTTGATCTGTCATAGATTTGCCCGATGACATAGGTTTAGACGTCCACATGTTTAGGAATCTGCCAAAAAATCGCTGCGGTAATCAGGTTAATGCAGCCGAGTAAAATCAAGGTGCTATGGAATGCCGTTTCGATTTGTGTAGGACCATAATAGGCCGTAAACACGTTGACTAAAGTCCCTGCCAAAGCCACACCAATACTCATGGATACCATCATAATCATCGACAAGAAACTGTTGCCACTGCTGGCATCTTGTTGGGGTAAATCTTTGAGGGTTAAGGTATTCATCGAAACGAATTGCAGCGAATTTAAAATACCAAAAATAAAAAAGTGTAAGGCACGTAACCAAGTGGGGGTTTCAGCCGTAGAGAGTGCAAAACTGCAAATACAGGCGCCGACCAAGAAAGTATTTACCAATAACACTTTACGATAGCCAAAACGTTGAATAATTTGACGAATAATCGGTTTTGATGCCAATGAACCGAGTACAGTCGGTATCATCAATAACCCTGTGATAAAGGGCTCAAAGCCAAAAGCCACTTGTAGCATTAAGGGAATCAAAAATGGCATGGCATTGCCGCCAAGGCGGGCAAAGAAGTTGCCGATAATGCCAATGGCATAGATCCGATTTTGAAATAATTTACTGCGAAACAGCGCATTGGCATGGGTATGTGCATGAAAGGCATAGATCAAACTAGCGATGATCCCCGCAGCGACCAAAAGCAGGCTCCACCATAGCGGCAGATGCGGGCTGGCAAAGTTTTCAATGCCTAACGATAACCCCACCATGGCGACGACCAATAAGAAAAAACCCATAAAGTCGAAGCGTTGTACGCTCGGTTCGGTCACATTGGGCATGGCTTTAAAGGTAATGAGTACCCCTAGCAGTCCCATTGGAATGTTAATTAAAAAGATCCAATGCCATGTTGCAACTTCCACCATCCAACCGCCAAGGGTAGGGCCTATTAAGGGGCCCATCAAACCGGCAAGGCTCATTAGACTCATGGCCGATAAAAACTGTGTCCGAGGAATCACTTTGAGCATTGCCAAACGCCCAACAGGTAGCAGTAATGCGCCACCTATGCCTTGAATTACCCGATAAACCAGCAGCTCATTCAGGCTATTGGCCATACCGCAGCCTAGTGATGCTAACGTAAAAATAATAATGGCTGTGAAATACGTATTTCGTACGCCAAAACGATCGGCCAACCAACCACTTAAGGGAATACACGCTGCGACAGACAAGACATAGGCCACGACCACACTATGCATTTGAAGTGGGTCTTCACCTAGACTTCTCGCCATAGCAGGGATTGCGGTATTGACGATGGTCGTATCCAGGCCTTGCATAAAAAAGCCAATAGAGACCAATAGCACTAGAAGTCTAAATTCGGGTTGTAAAGCCTGATGCGTTGGCGTGCTATTCATATGTCAATAAAGCTGAGATTTTTAAACAGTTTAAATGAATATTGCCATTTGGATGTAGTAAAAGCTTTGCATAATTGAGCCAAAAAATTGCAAGAAAAATGCAATGAAAGTTTCATCTCTATGCAACCTAATGTTTATAAATTGGTCATATTTTAATAAAAGACGAATGAAAACATGAAACTACAAGTTTCGGCACTGATGTGGTTAAACAAGGCGATGTGGGACCTGAAGGTCTGATTTTTATTGCGGCCAAAGATTCGCCCAATGCCCAACCTTTGTTGGTGGTTGGAAATGAAGTGAACGGTAGCACTGCGGTTTATCAGATTAAATTGAAATAATTTAATTTTAAATTGTTGTTTTATCTAAATTTTTTATTTTAGTGGCGAGAAAAACACGGCACAAAATTGTATGAACGCCAGATAAACTGTCATAATGCGCTCAAGTCCTTCATTTATTGGAGGGCTTTTTCTTTATGGCAAAGGTGTTTTGTTTTCATGACAATCGAAATTCTGATGGTCATAGGCTTCTGTCTCGCGGCCTATTCTATTGTCGGTAATGATGTGCCACAGACATTGGGAACCTTTATTTCATCCAATGCGCATCGCCCTTGGTGGCTGTTGTGGATCTATGTCAGCAGTATTCTAGCCATTGTATTGGTTTATGGTTGGTACAGTTCTGGCGTGGGGGATGCATCTTATGGTCGTTTGGAAACGATTCCATTTCCCGCAGAAGGGGTCACGTGGCTCTATATTGTGCCACCGATCTTACTGATCATTTTGACTCGCTACGGAATCCCGGTCAGCACCACATTCTTAGTGTTAACGATTTTCTCTCCGAGTAGTCTTGGGTCGATGTTAACCAAGTCGATGATGGGTTATGCGGTAGCTTTTGTTGTTGCGATTATTGTTTATCGATTTGTGATTAAAGGCATCTCGGTTTATTTCAGTAAAACACGTGATGAAACACCCTCGAATATTTGGGTGGGACTACAGTGGGTTTCGACGGCATTTTTATGGAGTCAGTGGCTGATTCAGGATTTGGCCAATATTTTTGTCTACGTCCCTCGTCAGGTGCCGCTGGAGTTCCTGATTTTTGCAATTGTGGTGTTTATCGTACTGCTTGGGATCATTTTGTACCAACGTGGCGGGGCGATTCAGGGCATTATCGACACCAAAACGGGTGTGGCTGATATCCGCTCGGCAACCATTATCGACTTTATGTATGCCTTGATTTTATTGGTGTTCAAAGAGTGGAGTAATATTCCTATGAGTACCACTTGGGTGTTCTTGGGTTTACTCGCAGGACGTGAATTTGCCATGTCCATGCATTTACATGAAGTGAATAAATATCGAACTTCACGAAATGTCAGCAAAGATGCGATGAAATTGATGCTTGGTTTATTGATGAGTATTTTCTTAGCGACAACCTTGCCATGGTTCTATCGTGTGGTGTCGGGTTAAGTCGGCACGATCTCTATTTGAAGTAGGATATCGAGTAATAAAAAAGGGGAATAATTTATTCCCCTTTTTGACATCTAAAATACAGTTAGACCACGAAATTTTTTGGGCAATCTAAATTTTTTAGTGCACTAAAGATCTGCTTCGAAGAATTACATACGATCAGTTTGGCACGATGCTGCGGCGGCAAGAAACCTTCAGCGACCGCATGGTCTAATTGTGCAATTAGTGCATCATAGAAGCCATTGACGTTATAAAGCATCATCGGTTTTTGGTGTTGATTCAACTGTCCCCAAGTGGCGATTTCTAAAATTTCTTCGAATGTGCCGAGACCACCGGGCAGGGCAACAAAGGCACTGGCACGTTCTGCCATCATGGCTTTACGCTCATGCATACTGCGCACGACGTGTAATTCAGTCAAATGATTATGTGCAATTTCATAATCCAACATAAACTCAGGAATCACACCAACGGCTTCGCCGCCATGTTCGACCACAGCGTCAGCGACTTGACCCATCAGGCCAATACTGGCTCCACCATAGACCAGACCAAAACCATGTTCAGCCAAGCCTTGCGCTAATGCGATGGCTTTTTCTTGATAAATTGGATTGTTACCAGAGCGGGAGCCGCAATACAGTGCGATTAAAGGTTGTGTTGTAGCAGGAGAAGGATTACCACGTTTTTCTGTCATTTTTAATCCGCTATTCATTACGTTTTAATTTTACCTTAGCATGTTATTTTTTATGACACTACATTGGCAGCTAAATATGACAATTTAATGTCATCACTGGGTTTAAATTCTTCCTTACTGAGATTGTACTTTGGTAAAAAAGGGTGAATTTTTACCTTAACTTGCTATACTTAAAACTTCATTTCAAGCTAAAGAACCGTCATGGGTAGTGGTTGTTGTCACTCAGCACACATCAAAATATTAGAAAGAACGCCATTAAAAGCGTTTGCGCATGTCCAATGCATATCATCTTCAAATCAGCATGATCCACGTGTGAATAACATTCAGGAGATACAACCATGATCTTTGAATGGATGTCCGATCCTTCTGCATGGGTGGGTTTATTGACACTGGTGGTGCTTGAGATTGTTTTAGGTATCGATAACCTGGTTTTTATTGCGATTCTTGCGGAAAAATTACCGCCAGAACAGCGTAATACCGCACGGATTGTCGGCTTATTGCTTGCACTGTGTATGCGATTGGTCTTACTGGCCTCAATTGCATGGGTGGTGACTCTAACCAATCCACTGTTCCATATTTTCGACCATCCATTCTCCGGTCGAGACCTAATCTTACTGTTTGGTGGGGTGTTCTTGCTATTTAAAGGCACCATGGAACTGCGTGAACGTCTTGAAAATAAGCCGATGCTCAAGGAAGAAAATCCTGTGCATGCGACGTTTTGGATGGTGATTGTGCAGATTGTGGTGCTCGATGCTGTGTTCTCGCTCGACAGCGTGATTACTGCTGTCGGGATGGTGAAACACCTGTCAGTCATGATGATTGCGGTCATTATTGCTGTCGGCATCATGCTGTGGGCATCTAAGCCTCTGATGAACTTCGTGAACCGTCATCCAACGGTAGTGATTCTGTGCCTGTGTTTCTTGATGATGATCGGTTTCTCGCTCTTAGTCGAAGGCTTTGGTTTCCATATTCCAAAAGGCTACTTATATGCAGCCATTGGTTTCTCCGTACTGATTGAGTTTTTGAACCAAACCATGCGTCATAATCAGGAAAAAATGGTGACAACCACAGACTTACGTTATCGCACAGCCTCAGCTGTGATGCGTATGCTCGGTGGGAAAAATGTTGCAGACAATCAAAATGAAAATGAAGATGTGCTTGCAACACGTGCTTTTGCTGATGAAGTCTTTGATGAAGACAACGGGGTTTACCACAGTGTCATGGTACAAGGGGTACTGGGTTTATCTGAGCGTCCAGTAAAGTCCGTGATGACACCTCGTCCTGAACTGGAATGGATTGATTTAGATGAAGAACCTGAGGCGATTCGTGCTCAATTACTCAGTACCACGCATTCACGTTTAATTGTGGCACATGGTGAGCTTGACAATATTGCGGGTGCGGTACTGACTCATAAAGTCATGAATGACTATATTGAAACGGGCGTACTCGATTTCGAAAAACATCTCCGTGAGCCAGTGG
The DNA here is from genome assembly GCF_058242865.1 of Acinetobacter sp. LipI_15. Classification (NCBI taxonomy): domain Bacteria; kingdom Pseudomonadati; phylum Pseudomonadota; class Gammaproteobacteria; order Moraxellales; family Moraxellaceae; genus Acinetobacter; species Acinetobacter sp. LipI_15. The sequence goes on from NZ_JBZAYN010000001.1 coordinate 222,329, forward strand.
TGGTGCATGAAAATGCTCAAGTTTTGATGGTGATGGAACAGCTACGTCAAGCGCCGTTGCAAATGGCCTTGGTGTTAAACGAATACGGTTCAATTGAAGGGATTGCAACACCGATCGATGTCTTAGAAGCGATTGCAGGTGAGTTCCCCGATGAAGATGAACCAGAGACGGCAGCAGAAAGCCTCGATGATGGTTCATTGTTACTCGATGGCTCAACGGACATTCGTCATGTGTCTTTATTGTTGGGTCGTGATTTGGTGGATGATGCTGAACAGTATTCAACTCTGTCCGGATATATCTTATTCCATTTGGGTCGTTTACCAGCCAATGGTGAAAAATTCAAAGCGGATGAACACATCTTTGAGGTGGTCACGATGGATGGTCATAAGATTGAAAAAGTGCATGTCATTCCCATGCCAACTGAAGATTAAGTTGCGTATCGGGGGGTAATCTATATAGATCACTGATGTTACGCACGTAAAAGTAATTACGCATTTTTAAAATGATTTTTAAGTCTATTCGACGGAGTCTTACATCTAGGGTTTAAATAAAGGGATTAGCCTTCGGCTGGAGGTACTTTTGGTTCGGCAAAAGTACCCAAAACCATTGTCATCCGCAAAACTCGTTCACTACCGTCAAATTATTCAAAGCATTGCAAAAACATTTTTGATTAGAAGTAGTCCTGTCTCAAACACTTGCGGATGACCTTACCGTGTATCATTCTTTTATTTGAATCGATACGGATCTACTGATGAAAATTGTGTGGAAAGATCCGTTAAAATAGCCTGCATTGTCAGGCTATTTTTTATGGAAACAAACATGTCACAAGTCCAATGTCCATGTGGCAAAGGTGAGTATGCCAACTGTTGTCAGCCCTTACATGCGGGCCGTGAAAATGCACAGACTGCAGAGCAGTTGATGCGTTCACGTTATAGTGCTTTTGCACAGCATGAGATTGATTATATTGTACAAACAACTGCAATTGGACAGCAGCAAGCCTTGGATGTGAGTACCATTGCAGCGTGGAGTCAGGTCAATCAATGGTTAAAACTTGAGGTGGTACAGGCTCAAGAAAAGCTCGATAAAAATCATGCTCAAGTTGAATTTAAAGCGCATTATCACGATGGGCAGCAAGCGCAAATACATCATGAAATTTCACACTTTGTGAAGTTCGAGCAGCGCTGGTATTTCCTGGATCCGACCACAGAGATGCAAATCACCATGAAGCAGCCGTGTATTTGTGGTTCTGGACGAAAATTTAAACAATGTTGTGCGCAATTTTTATAACATTTGAGTAGATTTAGCTTAGAATAGCGCGCATCTCAACCCTCAGTGGAAGAAGGGCGATGTTACTTACCGTTATTTATATTATCGCAATCACGGCAGAAGCAATGACAGGTGCATTGTCTGCGGGTCGGCGGAGTATGGACTGGTTTGGGGTAACATTAATTGCCTGTGTCACGGCACTGGGGGGCGGTTCGGTTCGTGATGTGCTACTTGGGCACTATCCGCTGACGTGGGTTAAGCATCCCGAATATCTCATGCTGACCTGCTTTGCTGCATTTGTCACCATCCTGATTGCAAAGTGGATGCGTCATCTTCGTAATATCTTCTTGGTTCTCGATGCCTTGGGTCTCATTGGTTTTACCATTATTGGCTGTCAAATCGCTTTAGAAATGGGACATGGTTTTGTGGTTTCTGCGGTAGCAGGGGTACTAACTGGTGTCTCTGGCGGTATTTTACGAGACATTCTATGTAACGATGTTCCTCTAGTGTTCCGTCGTGAACTTTATGCCAGTATTTCTTTTGTGTCCGTGATTTGTTATTGGCTCTGCATTGAGATTGGCTTATCGCTAGAATTGACCGTCATTGCGACGCTCATTTTCGGTTTCACCTTACGTCTGATCGCCATTTACTTTGGCTTAGAAATGCCTAAATTTATTTATAAAGATGATGATGATCAGTCAGTATCTTCAAAAGATTTGTCGTAGCCGCGTTGCTATAACATCACATTAAAATGCTAAAAAGACGGATCAATGGTCGGTCTTTTGCATGGATCTATACTAAAAAACGCAAAATCATACATCCTGTTGGGAAAGCAGTGTTCATCCTTCCACCAGTTCAGAGATCTTGTTATGGACTTAGTCTCACGTATACAACGCTTACCCATCGGTAAGTTTCACTACACTTTACTTTGGGTTATTGGCCTTGGCTGGATGTTTGACGCCATGGATACGGGGCTCATTTCCTTTATCTTAGCGAAAATGGCTGAAGATTGGGCCATGACGCCAAATGATAAAAGTTGGGTGGTCTCGATTGGTTTTGTTGGGATGGCGATTGGCGCGGTGTTTTCTGGAGGACTGGCAGATCGCTTCGGCCGAAAAACAGTGTTTGCATGGACATTGGTGATTTATAGCTTAGCCACCGCTGCATGTGCGTTTGCACCTAATCTAACTTGGTTGTTGGTATTTCGTTTTATTGTCGGCTTAGGTTTAGGGGGGCAACTCCCTGTCGCGGTGACTTTGGTCAGTGAATATATTCCGGCGCAAGTGCGTGGCCGTTTTATTGTCTTACTAGAAAGTTTTTGGGGACTAGGCTGGTTGGTTGCTGCATTGGTCTCACGCTTTATTATTCCTGATTTTGGTTGGCATGCAGCGTTCTTGATTGGCGGTATTCCTGCATTATATGCAATCGTGATTTGGAAAATGGTGCCCGAATCGGTGCCTTATTTAATCAACCGTGGACGTTTTGATGAAGCACACGCATTGGTGAAAAAGATTGAAGCCAAATGTGGTGTGCAAGTTGTTGAAATTTTTGAGGTCAAACCGGTTGCAGAAAAGCACAACATCAGTTTTTCACAGCTTTGGTCAGGCATTTTTGCACGTCGTACTTTAATGCTTTGGCTCATTTGGTTCGGTATCGTCTTTTCTTACTATGGCATTTTTACGTGGTTACCAAGTTTATTGGTCAAAGAGGGCTACACCATTGTTCAATCCTTTGAATATGTCTTGGTCATGATTTTGGCACAATTGCCAGGTTATATTGCAGCGGCATGGTTGGTCGAAAAATTGGGTCGTAAAGCTACTTTGGCTGGCTTCATTGGGATGTGTGCCATTTCGGCATATTTCTTCGGACAGTCTGGCAGTGTGACAGAGATTGTGATTTGGGGCTGTTTAATGTCTTTCTTTAATCTCGGTGCTTGGGGCGTACTTTATACCTATACACCAGAACAATATCCGGCCAATATTCGTGCCTTTGGTTCGGGCTGGGCGGGTGCCATTGGTCGGATCGGGGGCATTGCAGCACCTTTTGCCGTGACACATATGATGGATATGGATCATGGTTTTAGCTATGTCTTTATGATGTTTACTGCAGTCTTAATTGCAGTTGCCGTGGTGATTTTGGTTTTAGGTGAGGAAACCAAGGGCAAAACTTTAGAATCCATCGGTCTATAAAGACTGTTGAATTTTTAGTTGATCATGGTGAATAAAATGGATATTTTTACGCCATAAGACACAATTTGTCGCAGAGTGTTAGATCATCCCCTTGTATAGGGGACACCTGCGACATAGCATAAGAACCCAATAAAGAACGAACAATTTAGGATTACAGGTTGTTATGACAAGCCTTGCGCATCATGCGACAGAAAACCGTTCCGTAGCAGAATTTACCGAACAAGCATATCTCAACTACGCCATGTACGTGATTATGGATCGTGCATTGCCACATATCAGTGATGGTTTAAAACCCGTTCAGCGTCGTATTGTCTATGCGATGAGCGAACTCGGGTTAAAGCCAACGGGTAAGCCAAAAAAATCTGCACGTACGGTTGGTGATGTACTGGGTAAATACCATCCTCACGGTGACTCAGCTTGTTATGAAGCCATGGTCCTCATGGCGCAGCCGTTTAGTTATCGCTATCCATTTATTGAAGGTCAGGGAAACTGGGGCTCACCAGATGATCCGAAATCCTTCGCAGCAATGCGATATACCGAAGCAAAACTGTCTGCTTATAGTGATTTATTATTGTCTGAGTTAGGACAAGGGACCTGTGATTGGCAGGATAACTTTGATGGTTCGATGAAAGAGCCAGTGAATTTACCGGCACGTGTTCCAAATATTTTACTCAACGGCACAACGGGTATTGCAGTGGGTATGGCAACCGATATTCCACCGCACAACTTACGTGAAGTGGTGAAGGGTACCATCGCCTTAATTCGCAATCCTAATTTAACCGATGAAAAAGTCGCAGAATATATTCCCGCACCTGATTTGCCGACACGTGCGGAAATTATTACCTCTCCAGAAGAATTACTCAAAATACAAACCACGGGTCGCGGTAGTTATCGAACTCGTGCGGTGTACAGCATTGAGAAAAATGAAATCGTGATTACGGAGCTGCCGTATCAGGTTTCAGGTTCAAAAGTGATCACGCAGATTGCAGATCAAATGCAGGCGAAGAAGTTGCCATTGGTCACGGATTTACGTGATGAGTCAGATCATAAAAACCCAACACGTTTAGTGATTGTCCTGCGCTCGAATCGTATTGATGCTGAATCGGTGATGAGTCATCTATTTGCAACCACTGACTTAGAGTCGAGCTATCGTGTCAATATGAACATGATTGGCGCTGACGGTCGTCCGCAAGTGAAATCGATCCGCCGTATTTTGTTGGAATGGATTGAAATCCGTAAAAATACCGTGACACGTCGTTTGACTTATCATCTGAATAAAATTGAAAAACGGTTACATATACTTGCAGGCTTGATCATTGCTTATCTGAATATTGATGAAGTAATTCGTATTATTCGTGAAGAAGATCAGCCTAAACCGGTGTTAATGACGCATTTTAATATCGATGAAATTCAAGCCGAAGCCATTTTAGAACTCAAGTTACGTCATTTGGCAAAACTTGAAGAAATGGAAATGCGCCGTGAACAAGAAGAACTGGAAGCCAAAGCTGCCATTATTCGTGAACAATTGGCGAATCCTGAATCATTAAAAGCCTTGATCATTAATGAACTGAAAGAAGATGCGAAGAAATTTGGTGATGACCGCCGTTCTCCAATTGTGAAACGTGCAGAAGCCCATGCGATTAATGAACAAGATATGCTTCCTGCAGATCCTGTGACTGTGGTGTTGTCTGAAGCAGGTTGGATTCGCTCGGCGAAAGGTCATGAAGTCGACGCTGAGAACTTAAATTTCCGTGCAGGTGACCAATATCTCAGCCATGCACAAGGTAAATCAAATCAACGTGTTTATGTCTTAGATGATGCCGGTCGTAGCTATGCTTTGGGCATCAATACTTTACCATCCGCGCGTGGTTTAGGTGAGCCTCTGAGTTCTAAACTTGCACCTGCAAGTGGTGTTGGCTTTAAACAAGTATTTATTGCTGAAGATGAAACAGAAGTCTTGGCCATGAGTAGTAAAGGCTATGGCTTTAAAACCCAAGCGAAAAATCTAGATACCAATGCCAAAGCGGGTAAAGCCTTCCTTAGCTTGTCCGAAGGGGCGGCAGTTATGAATTTAACGGCGATTGAGAATGCAACACATCTTGCACTCCTCAGTTCTGCGGGGCGTTTGCTGTTGGTTGAACTTGATGAATTACCAGTCCTAAATAAGGGTAAAGGTAATAAATTGATACAACTTGAGGCAAAAGATCAAATTGTATCCATGACAACTTTGAATTTAGATGAAATAATTCAAGTGCTTGCAGGTAATCAACAATTAAAGCTTAAAGCCGACGATCTGCAAAAATATGTGGGCAAACGTGCATCGAAAGGCGTGTTGTTACCACGTGGATATCAAAAAGCAAATAAACTGTTCATTCAAAGATAATACTAGCATCCATGGAACGAAATACGTTATATATGCTGTTATTCGTGAAATGGATGCAATATTAAGCACAAACAAGTTAAATAATGACCGCTTAATATTGAAAAAAAACAGTTGGATTATTAAGGATTACGACAGGAGAATTGGGCGTTATGGAAAAGATTTGGTTCGCTGAATACCAAAAGACAGGGATTCCAGAAACTGTAGAATTACCCGCAGAAAATACCTCATTGGTCGATATTTTTGAGCGTAATTTCCAGAAGTTTGGCTCAAGAGATGCCTTTATCTTTATGGATAAAGTCTTAACTTTTAAAGAACTTGATGAAGCTAGTCGTAAATTTGCAACTTATTTGCAAAGTTTAGGTTTGGCCAAAGGTTCACGCGTTGCAGTCATGATGCCGAACGTTCTTCAATATCCTGTTGTCGCATTGGGTGTATTCCGTGCTGGCCTGGTATTGGTCAACGTGAATCCACTGTATACCTCTCGTGAACTTGAGCATCAATTGAATGACTCTGGAACAGAAGCTCTTGTTATTATTGAAAACTTTGCATCTGTTTACCAAGCGATTATTGGTAAAACCCCAGTAAAACACGTGATCGTGGCATCTGTGGGTGACATGCTTGGTACGCTGAAAGGTACATTGGTTAACTTTGTATTACGTTCAGTACGTAAACAAATTCCAGCTTGGAACATTCCAGGTCATATTCGCTTTAATGCAGCAATGTCTAAAGTGAGTGCAAACAATTACAAACGTCCAAACTTAACTTTAAGTGATACTGCTGTACTTCAGTATACCGGTGGTACAACTGGCGTATCTAAAGGCGCAGAATTGACACATCGTAACCTTGTGTCAAACATGTTGCAGTGTGATGGTATTTTCCAAAGTAAATTTGGTCAGCAAGATGGTCAGCCAGATGATCGTATCTTCTGTGCATTACCGCTGTATCACATCTTTGCATTTATGGTGTGTGCACTTTACGGCATGTACAAAGGTCAGGCGAACGTATTGATTCCTAACCCGCGTGACCTACCTGCGGTAATGAAAGAATTACGTAAATACCAACCTTCATTCTTCCCAGCAGTGAACACTTTGTTTAATGCTTTGGTGAACAATGAAGAGTTCAAGCAACTTGACCACAGCAAGCTAAAAATGGCGATGGGTGGTGGTATGGCAGTACTTCCTTCGACTGCAGAAGCGTGGAAGAAAGTTACCGGTACCAATATCATCGAAGGTTATGGTTTATCAGAAACTTCACCTGTTGCAACCGCAAACCCTCCAGCGTCTATGGAATTCAGCGGTACAATTGGTATTCCATTGCCACTGACTGAAGTTGCTATTTTAGATGATGATGGCAATGAAGTTGCTCAAGGTGAGCAAGGTGAAATTTCGATTCGTGGTCCTCAAGTCATGAAAGGCTATTGGAACCGTCCAGATGAAACTGCCAAAGTAATGACGGCGGACGGTTTCTTCCGTACAGGTGACATTGGTGTCATGGATCCACGCGGTTATGTGAAGATTGTAGACCGTAAAAAAGACATGATTTTGGTATCGGGTTTCAACGTTTATCCTTCTGAAATTGAAGAAGTTGTTGCAAAACATCCAAAAGTACTAGAAGTTGCTGCGATTGGTGTTCCTGATGAAAAATCAGGTGAAGTACCTAAATTATTCGTTGTGAAAAAAGATCCATCTTTAACAACTGAAGAAGTTTTGGCATTCGCAAAAGAAAACTTAACTGGCTATAAACGCCCACGTTATGTTGAATTTATGGATGAATTACCAAAATCGAACGTCGGTAAAATTCTACGTAAAGATTTGCGTAAAACAGCATAATACGATGCATAAAAAAGCGCCTTCGGGCGCTTTTTTTATCGCTTTAAATTTAGCTTATTAAAGCTTACCTTTATTCATCGACCAGCGATCAAAGTAGCGACGTCCTACACCAAAAACACCTAAGAAAATAAACATCGCGCCGAACTGACGACTAAAGCCAGATTGGTTATAGCTGCCATAGGTTAAAATATTGTCGACTAAACAATATAGTGCAATGACAATGACCCAATGCCAAAGGGGAAGTTGCTTGATGGAAACTGCATAGAATGCAATCCACATGATGACAAAGCTGAAAACAGTCGACCAGACATTTAAGTTGGCGCAGATCACAGCTAGTAAAAATGCAGTCACAGGAATGACGATTTTTAAGACACGATCGACGCGAAGCTGATGGCGTTTTTGCTCTTCAAGAACTTCAAATAATTGATCTCGATCAGAAGTGCTCATAGAGGATCCTTTCATCTGCCGATTATAAAAACACTATATTTAACAAAAATTATTCACGAAATGCCATGGTATTATAGCAGCCATAAAATCTTCCTGAGAAAAAACACATGCACAGCATCAGTGGGATCATCTATCTCATTTTGGCCGCTTGTTTATTGCCATATGTATTTACATTTATTGCGAAGCGAGCTGCAGGTTTTAAGTCGAGTGATAATCAAAATCCACGTGAAGTTTTAGCGCGCTCAACAGGGTTGGCGAGCCGCGCACATGCAGTGCAGCAAAATAGTTTTGAAAGTTTACCTTTATTTATTGCGGCTATTCTAATGGCCGAATACATGGTGATTCATCAGCAATACATCATGACCTTTGGGATTGCCTATCTCGTTTTACGCGTTATTTATGGGCTATGTTATTTAGCCAATTGGGCAACTTTACGTTCAATTATTTGGACCTTGTCGATGTTATGCCCAATTTGTCTGATGTTATTGGTCATTAAATTAAGCTAAATGTTCTGCTTGATGATTAAATTATCAGCATGATCGCTAAAATCACAAAAAAAGCGATAAAACCGTTATAATTGTGCCGGATTAAAAGATTTAACTTTGTTTAAAGAGTGATGCTATGAGCTACAGCAATATCCCAGCGGGTAAAGATGCACCAAACGACATCTATGTCATTATTGAAATTCCTGCAAATGCAGCACCAATCAAATACGAAATCGATAAAGATTCTGATGCGTTATTTGTAGACCGTTTCATGGGTACTGCAATGTTCTACCCAGCGAACTATGGTTATGTTCCAAATACATTATCTTTGGATGGTGACCCACTAGACGTACTTGTGGTAACTCCACATCCAGTAGAACCAGGTTCTGTAATTCGTTGCCGTCCTGTTGGTAAATTGAACATGGAAGATGACGGTGGTGTTGACGCAAAACTCGTTGCGGTTCCACACGACAAATTGACTCCGCTTTATAAAGATGTTCAAGAATATACAGATCTTCCTGCGTTATTGATCAATCAAATTGAACATTTCTTCCAACACTACAAAGACTTAGAGCCTGGTAAATGGGTTAAGTTAAGTGGTTGGGAAGGTGCTGATGTTGCGAAACAAGAAGTACTTAGCTCAATTGAAGCTTACAAAGCTGCGAACAAATAATATTGTTTTAAGTTGAGCATCGTTTTTAGATGAAATCGATGCTCATAAAAAAACCTGCACAGTGTGCAGGTTTTTTTTCGCTATCTTAGAGTCGCTGCGAAATTAAAATAATTTCACAGGGATGTCTAACCAAATACGCCATTCATTGGTATCACCAATATAGTTGTTTTGGTAGTTATTACTAGCGCGGTAGTAAGAATGACGAAGGCGTAAGCTTGCATCTTTGGCAAAACCAGATTGAACGGTATATTTCACTTGGTTAAAGAATTCGCGTTCTTCTTCATTGTCGCTAATCATTGTGCCAGCATTATTAGTGGCTTTAATATCCCAACCGTAAACAAATGCTGAAGTCCAAGATAGGCCTGGAACATTTAATGCGCCAAAGTCATAGGTATATTGAAGTTGTACAGACTTTTCATCATTACCAATAAAGTCAGATAGATACGAGTTTGGCATGTAAATAGATTGTTTACCATCACCAACGTTTGTACCTAAGCCATAGTCGTAACCGGTATTACCAAAGTTTTGTTGGTAAGCAACCATGACATTGTGTGGACCACGATTATATGTTGTAGAAAGGGCAGCGATTGAGTTATCGAATGAGTCGTTGCTTTCACCAATTTGAGAATATAAGTATTGATTAGCATCTTTATCCCATTTTGTGTGATAAGCGCTTAAATCATAAGTCAATGAGCTTTTATCAGCTAAACCTTGAGTAAAATTGGCATTGATATAATGACGATCTAAACGATCTTTAATATCTGTACCATAGTAAGCAAGATTTAATTGATCATTTGCTTTATATTTTGCACCCCAAACAATTGCGCGGTCTAACTTAGCACCATCAGAATTAATTTGATTTGATAATTGATTTTCAGTGAATTTACCAGCGATCAGGTTAAGATTATTAATCTCATTACTTTCAACCAAAACACCTGTGTAGTATTCAGGTACTAGTCGTGCAGTATTACTTGCTAAAACAGGGATGTCGAGAAGTTGTGTACCGTAAGTTGCAGTCGTATTTGAAATACGTGCTTTTACATATGCACCGCCACGCGCCCAGTGATCATAAGCATCAACTTTACCATTCGCATCTTTGCTACCATGCGTTGGAATCATATCGTTACCGGTATGAGCATTTTCACCAAGTTTGATTGATGCATCGCCTATGATACCCGCTGCAAAACCAACAGTGCCTTTGGTAAAACCTGAATCAAGATTTACGATAGCAGTTTGCGCAAAAGAGCTAGTATCATCTACGCCATTTTTTTTATCACGATGTAAATAACCTGTACGGAACAATACAGAGCCTTCGGCATCTTCCACAAAGCCTTTAGATTCGCTTTGTTCGCTAGCAAAAGCAGTAGAAATAAGAGCAGCGTTTACTAATACTGCAAGTGTTAGTTGTTGAGCTTTAAGCATTGGGAGAGAGCCTCATGCAAATTTGGTTAATATGTAGTGCGATTGTATATTTTTTCTTAAAAAAATCACTATTTTTAATGCGCTTATTACACTAAAGTTAGAAAACATTCAGATCATCGGTCAATCTGTAATAAGCAAATGTTTCGTATGTTATTGTTGTTTAACAAATAGTTTATTTAAATTGAATATATATTAAGCTAAAGAGAAGTTTCTTCATTGCTTATCATAAAAAAATATAAAAAACGGTAAAAACTTTCATTTAACTTGCTGATTTATCATTACTCTTCGCGACAATTTGTGCTGAATTTAAATTGGTATTTTGATCAAAAAGTATAAAAACTGCTGAGGTGCATGGCATCAATGTTCAGGCTAAGTAAGTACTGTTGGCGTGTTTTTTTGTAAATAGAGAATGACTTTTAGCGAAGTCGTCAGAAATGTTTTCCTTAAAATCTAGCTCAATAAAAGATGATAATAATCGTGATAAATACATATAAATTAAAACATTAAATCATTGTTAAAGACTGGAACACGATAAAAGATATTTTATGAATCAAAAGCTTATTTTTTACTATTTTATATAATCTTACCTTTGTTTTTAAATGATTTAATTGATCAAAATAAGAAAAAAGGGGCTATACAGTGCGGTAAAATCGATTAAAATCGGCGCTAAATTTTACTCAACCCAATCCACGATCGATCCGATGTGGGGACTAAACATGATTCAATTTTATAAAAAAGCAATTTTAAGTATTTTAGTGACCCTAGGTACAGTCCCTGCATTTGCAGAACAAACTGAACAAGCCACAACTGCACAAGGGAATTGGTCTGGAAGTTTGGGCGTGGTAAACAAATATGTGTACCGTGCGAGTGAAGAAAATGATCAAGCTGCATTACAAGCCGGACTTGAATATGCACACAACAGTGGGCTGTTCGCGGGCTATTGGGGTTCTACACTCAACTATGACCCTACGGACGACAGTCAGTCACATGGTTTTGAACATGATTTCTATGTTGGATATGGACGTGAACTGAATGAAGATTGGAGCTATAAGTCACAAGTGATGGCCTATGTCTATCAAGGTGGCGGTTCAGTTTATAACGACGACCGATCTGAAAAGCGTCGCACAACGGGCGTCGAATTTATTCAGGACATAAGTTATAAAGATTTAACTGCAAGCATGGCTGTATTGTTGTCTGATGTTAATTATGGCAACGCAGGTGATGTATATCTGAATGCTACTTATAGCTATGCATTACCTTATGATGTTTCATTAAATTCATCGCTTGGTGTTTCTGTTTTTAATGACAGTCGTGATGACAGCCTATTAACAACCACAGAAGATGTGGTGTTCACTGAAGCACGTTTAGGCTTGAGTAAACCGATTGTAGATACTGGGTTTGAAATTGCTGCTGACTATGTATGGGGCGGTAAAGATCGTGAAGGTGAGCAATTAGACGATAACGTTGTGGTTGGATTAACCTATTCTTTCTAACATTAACGAGTTGATCGTATTCGGTCATATTCTTGAAAGTGCATAATGGTGATTGTGCACTTTTTTTATGCATTTTTGAGATCGGTGTTGAAAAAATATACTCAAAAAAGCGCATTTTTAAAATCCTGTTACATCTATCAACCCGAAGATTTAAATAATCTAAATAGATGAAAATCTGCATTCTAAAATAAATTAAAGAGAAAAAAGGCCAAATAGGATAATTAAAAAATAATAAATAAAAACAGTATCTTGTATGTTTTATTAAAGCCAAAATCGTGACCTTTATAAAAAAAATATGTGTATATTTTTAAACATGGCACAGCGCTTGCTAATACATCATTGAGTTCAACGAAATAACCAAAAAATACGTCGTCGCACGATGTGGGGGAACAAACCATGAAATTTGCACTTAAAGCTTTATCAATCGCTGTACTAGGAGCAGCATCGACGTTTACTTTTGCTGAAGCACCTGCTTCAGAGCATTCTGTATCTGGAAATATCGGCGTACTGTCTAGCTATAATTTACGTGGTATTACCAATGTGCCTGAAAATAAAGATGCGACAATCCAAGGTGGTTTGGATTATAGCCATGCATCAGGCTTCTATGCAGGTTGGTGGGGTTCAACATTAAACTATGGTGATGACCTACCGAATGGTTTTGAAAATGATTTTTATGCGGGCTATAACGGTTCAATTAATGATGATCTTGGTTACACAGCAGGCCTAACTTACTACTATTACTATGATATTGATACAAGTGATGCAAACGGTTTAGAAACAATGCTTGGGCTAAGCTATAAAGATTTTGGCTTAACAGCGCAAACTTTGCTTGAAGATGTTTCATGGGGTAATGCAGGTGATACTTATATCAAAGCATCATATAGCTATGCACTTCCTAAAGACTTCAGTCTAGATACCGCGCTTGGTTTATATGCATATCAAGATTCAGGTGATTTTGAAGATAATTTAGGAACAACAGAAAGCTTTGGTTTCCGTCACTTTGATATTGGTCTAAGCAAGCCTTTAGCAGATACAGGTGTTACCGCAAGCATGAATTACACAGTTGGTGGTTATGACCGTGCAGATGAAAAACAAAAGAATAAAGTCGTATTTGGTTTGAAATACGAATTCTAATTTTAAAGAGCATTAAAAATGGCGACCTTAGGTCGCCATTTTTTTAAGCATTGAGTTGGCTTCGATAGGACAGTGCTTCAGAAACGTGTTGAGCTTGAATGTGTTCACTTTGAGCCAAGTCGGCAATGGTTCTGGCAACACGTAACACCCGATGATAGGCACGCGCAGATAAATTCATTCTCTGCTGGGCTAACTGTAAAATATTCTGTGCAGTAGCATCCAAAACTGCTTGTTGTTCCAATTGCGTCGGCGTCAGTGCCATATTGGATTTTTGCTGGCGATCTATTTGTAATTCATAGGCACGAATGACACGTTGCCTAACCGTACTTGAGCTTTCAACCTCTTGCGAACTTTGTAATTCATGTGCTGCTAGTGGCGGGACATCTATATGTAAATCAATACGATCTAATAATGGACCTGAAATACGGTTTTGATAGCGTTTAATACTTTCAGCACTACATTGACAGCGGCTGTCTTGATTAAAGGCATAGCCACATGGGCAAGGATTCATTGCCGCGATCAATTGAAAATTTGCGGGGAAGGTGATTTGACGAGAAGCCCGTGAAATCACAATTTCTTTGGATTCGAGTGGTTGCCGTAATACCTCCAATACCTTTCGATCAAATTCAGGAAGTTCATCTAAAAATAAAACCCCTAAATGTGCCAAGGTGATTTCACCCGGTTTAGGATTTGATCCTCCACCGACGAGGGCGATCGCAGACGCAGTATGGTGCGGCGCACGAAATGGACGCTGCCCAAAATGATGATTTGCACCTGCAATGGAATAAATACTCGCGACTTGCAAATTTTCTTGCATATCTAAGGGCGGAAGAATGCTGGCCAAACGCGAGGCGAGTAGAGTTTTACCTGTGCCTGGAGGGCCACGAAATAGCAGGGAATGACCGCCAGCCGCCGCAATTTCTAAAGCACGACGTGGTCTCAGTTGACCTTTCACATCAGATAAATCAAAAGGGTAACTGTGTTGATTGGCTGACGATGTCGAGGGATGGCTACTGATTAAGGCTGAACGACTTAAATGTTCACATACATCCTTAAGATGCTGTGCAGGAAAGACTTGGAACTCCGGCAGTTGCGCCGCTTCATCGGCATTGAGTGCCGGTAGAATCAGATGATGCCCGATATGCTGACAGGCAATGGCGATACTTAAGATGCCACTGACAGGTCGTAAATAACCATCAAGTGCCAATTCTCCAATAAATTCAAAACCATCTGCTGCATTTTCAGGAAGTTGTCCCGACGCGATCAGAATCCCTAAAGCAATGGCGAGATCTAAACGTGAACCATCTTTGGGTAAATCTGCGGGTGCTAGATTAATGGTCAGACGTTTGGTCGGAAACTGAAAGCCGCTATTAATAATCGCAGAGCGGACACGGTCTTTACTTTCACGGACGGCGGCCTCAGGTAGGCCCACAATGGTCAATGACGGTAGGCCTTGGCTGACATGAACTTCAACTTCAATTTGGGGTGCATTTAAGCCGAGCAAACCCCGAGTATAGATTTTGGCAAAAGACATATTATTGTTCCGTTATGGTGCATTATTTTTAATCGTTATGCGTCTTTTGTTGCACTAAAAAGGTGCTTATTTTTTGTTCTGAATTTTTTGTTCGAGTTCTTCGACGTGTTTCAACAATTCATTTAAACGTAAATTGGCATTATTCAGTGCAGTACGTTGGCGTTCGATTTCTTCTTTAGATACGAGATCCATTTTGCTCACAGCTTCATTGAGTAAGCTGCGAAGATTATGTTCGACGTCTTTTTTCGGCTGATCGATTTGTTCTAATATCGCTTGTAATAAGGTTTCAATCATTGTTTTGACCATCCTCAGTGAATTGGTGGCAGCAGTTTAACATCGCCACATTCATGACCATAGTGCTTTTATTTAAATATGCGTTTAATCGATCAGTAAAATCGTAATTCTTCTAGTAAAAACGTCTATTTTTATAAGCATACGCAAGATTATCCGTATAAAATAGGTTATAAAGAAATCTCATGCTGGGCTGACTATTTTCCCCCGACTGTAGTCATATTGGCATGAAAATTGAACATAAAACCTTACAGGTGAAATAAGCCGAAGGAAAACAAAACATGAAGCTCGTAACTGCAATTGTAAAACCTTTTAAATTAGATGACGTGCGTGAAGCACTCTCTGAAAATGGTGTTCAAGGGATCACTGTCACTGAAGTTAAAGGCTTCGGTCGCCAGAAAGGTCACACTGAACTTTATCGTGGTGCTGAATATGTGGTTGATTTCTTACCAAAGGTAAAAATCGAAATCGCAATCAGTGATGAAATGGTCGATACCGTAATTGAATCAATTACTCGTGTTGCAAGCACAGGAAAAATTGGCGACGGTAAAATTTTTGTAAGCAATCTGGAACAAGTCATCCGTATCCGTACTGGTGAAACAGGTGCAGATGCCGTTTAAAAAATTGGCATGAAGTTTGCTGAGTAGCTAATAACTCAGAAAATCAGGTCGGGGGATACGAATGAAAAAGATGCTAATTGCACTCGGCTTGTCCAGTGCACTTTTAGGTGGTTCTGTTGCGTGGGCTGAAGAAAGCGCAACAGCACCTACAGAAGAAGTCACAGTAGTTGATACTGCAAATACAACAACGCTAAATACAACAGAAGCTGCAGTTCCAGTTGAAGCAGCGCCAGCACCTGCAGAACCAGCACCTACAGAAGAAGAACCTAAGCTCGATACAGGTGATACAGCATGGATTTTAGTATCCACTGCACTTGTTCTACTTATGACAATTCCCGGTTTAGCATTGTTTTACGGCGGTATGGTCCGTAAGAAAAATGTACTCAGCACCATGGCACACAGTTTTGTTGCTGCGGGTGTCGTGAGTTTAACGTGGGTGATTGTGGGTTATACCTTAGCATTTGGTGAAGGTAATGCCTTTATTGGTAGCTTAGACAAATTTATGTTGTCGGGTATCACTACAGAAGCGTTGACGGGTACGATTCCAGAGATTCTTTTTGTTATTTTCCAAATGACATTTGCCATTATTACCGTTGCCATTATTAGTGGTTCGATTGCAGAACGTATGAAATTCGGTGCTTTTGTTGCGTTCATCGCAATTTGGAGTGTCGTGGTTTATGCACCAATTACTCACTGGGTATGGGGCGGTGGTTGGTTAGGTAACGACGGTGCGCTTGATTTTGCGGGTGGTACAGTAGTTCACATCAACTCGGGTGTTGCGGGTCTCGTTGCAGCGTACATGCTTGGTAAACGTATGGGGCTTGGCCGTGAATCTATGGCACCACATAACCTAACGCTAACTGTCATCGGTGCAAGCCTTGTATGGGTAGGTTGGTTCGGTTTCAACGGTGGTTCTGCACTGGGTGCAAATGGTTCCGCTGGTTATGCATTGGTGGTAACACAAGTTGCAGCAGCGGCAGCAGCAGTGGCATGGTTAATTACTGAAAAAGTAGTTCGTGGTAAAGCGTCTGTCTTGGGTGGTGCTTCTGGTGCGGTAGCAGGTCTTGTGGTGATTACACCTGCGGCTGGTTTTGTAACAGTTGGCGGCGCTCTAGCGATGGGTCTGATTGGTGGTGTCGTTTGCTTCTGGGGTATTACTGCACTGAAACGTGCGTTGAAAGCGGATGACTCTTTGGATGCGTTTGGTCTACATGGTGTCGGTGGTATCGTGGGTGCGATCCTTACAGCATTCTTTGCTAGCGAATTCATCATGGGTGACAATGCACCGAGTAACTTAATGCATCAATTATGGGTTCAAGTCGAAGGTGTACTAGCGACCATCGCTTACTCAGCTGTGATGACATTCATTATCTTGAAAGTGATTGATCTGGTGATTGGCATCCGTGTTGAAGCTGATGACGAACGTATGGGTCTAGACTTAAGTCAACATGGTGAACGTGTAGAATAATAAGATCACAGTAAATCAATATATTGTGTAAAACAGCCCGAAAGGGCTGTTTTTTTTCCATATCTAGCGTAAAGCTCTACAAATTTCAAAATTTTTGCTACACTCTAAATCCATTCGGATTTGTTCAATTTAACCGCTATGCATTGTCCATTTTGCAACGCTGAAGACAGTAAAGTGATTGACTCACGTCTTGCTGCTGAAGGCTGTCAGATACGCCGCCGCCGTGAATGTATTAGTTGCGGTGAACGTTTTACAACTTTTGAAAGCTATGAAGTGGTGATGCCGCGTGTCATCAAGTCGGATTCAAAGAGCGAACCTTTTGATGAGGCCAAGCTCCGCCGCTCGCTGATGCATGCCTTGCAAAAGCGTCCAGTAACGCAAGAGCAAATTGAAACGGTACTCAGTGATATTCAATTGCAAATTCGCCGTTTGGGTGAACGTGACGTGAAATCACGCACCATTGGTGAAATTGTTATGCAGTCTTTGTTTGCTTTAGATCATGTGGCTTATGTACGTTTTGCTTCTGTGTATCAAGACTTTCAAGATGTAGAAGCTTTTCGTCGTCAAATTGAGCAAATGCAGCAGCGTGAGCACTAATGCACATCTGCTTCCATTTTTATCATGAGTGATTACATGTCTGAGTTAGATCAAGTGACTTTGCAGCAGCATCAACAGTGGATGCGGCGTGCAATTGCATTGGCACAGCAGGGGCAATACAGCACTCGTCCCAATCCCAATGTGGGCTGTGTGATTGTCAAAGACGGTCAATTGGTTGGTGAAGGCTTTCATCCCAAAGCGGGGCAGCCGCATGCAGAAGTCTTTGCAATGCGTGATGCAGGTGAGTCCGCACGTGGCGCAACCGCTTATGTGACTTTGGAGCCTTGCGCGCACTATGGACGTACGCCACCTTGTGCCAAAGGTTTGGTAGAAGCAGGTGTTGCTCAAGTCGTTGTGGCCTGTCCCGATCCCAATCCATTGGTTGCGGGTAAAGGTGTACAAATCCTACATGATGCTGGCATTGAAGTGATTACGGGTATTTGTCAAGCAGAAGCGCATCAATTGAACTCGGGCTTTTTAAAAGCCATGGCGACGGGCATGCCTTATGTTCGGCTCAAAGTCGCATCGAGCCTAGATGGGCGTACTGCCATGGCCTCGGGTGAATCTAAATGGATTACGGGTGCAATAGCGCGACAAGATGTACAGCATTGGCGTGCAATCTCCGGTGCCGTAATCACTGGGATTGAAACGGTATTAGCCGACGATTGCTTACTCAATGTACGTCAGCTCGATGACGCTGTTGACATGCGTAACGTGGTTCAGCCGAAACGTATCGTGCTAGATCGTCAAGGCCGCTTGCCATTAAGCGCAAAAATATTGCAGCAACCTGAAACCGTGATGGTCATGGGGCCATATCGTCAGGAACTTGCTGACTTGGGCGTGGTACAATTTGAAATTCAGCCTTTGGCCGATCTGTTAGCAGCATGCGTTCAACAGTTCCAAATTTATGATGTACTTGTGGAAGCCGGTGCGACACTTTCGACCGCTTTCTTACAAGAACATTTGATCGATGAAATGATCAGTTATGTTGCACCGACCTTGTTGGGTCAGTCAGCACGTGCGATGTTTAATGCGGAATTTGACCGCATGGCAGAGCAGCTTCGATTTAAGCTGAAAGATGTCACTCAATTGGGTGATGACATCCGCTTAAGGTTAATCCCTTCTCAAGAGACGCTATGAATTCAGAGTCTACGGTTTATCACAAACGTCGTCATGCGGCTCGTACCACAGACGAATATCTTTTCCATCAGTTGGTTCCTTATTTGGGAAACAAACGCCGTCTATTACATCTGATTTTAGAAGCACTTGAGCAAACGGGAACCTTAAAACGCGAAGATGGTCGTGCGCCGATATTTGCTGACTTTTTTGCAGGTTCGGGTGTAGTGTCACGGTTGGCACGTCAAAACGGCTATCGTGTTATTGCCAATGACTGGGAACCCTACAGCCATGCCTTGAACAGCGCGATTCTCTCTTGTGTTGAAGCACCAGCGTTTAAAGAGTTGGGTGGCTATCAAAAAGCCATCGATTATCTGAACCGTTTGCCAGAAGTTAAAGGTTGGGTGACCCATAACTTGTGTCCACGTAATGATGAAATCTACGATCCTGCACGTGACCGTTTATTCTTTAAACGCCGTAACGGTATGCGTATCGATGCGATTCGTCAGCAAATTGCAACTTGGCAGGCTCAAGGCGCGATTGATGATGTGGAAATGAGTGCTTTGTTGGCACCGTTATTGTATTCAGCAAGTTTTGTCAGCAATACCAGCGGTGTATTTAAAAGTTTCCATCATGGTTGGGGCGGTAAAACCCAAGCGGCCTTGGATCGTATCGGTTCTTTGTTATGGCTGACCCCAAGTCGTTTTTGTGAAATTGGTGATCCGAAAAAACCCGCCGCTGAAATGTGGTGTGTCGACGCACAGCATTTGGCTAATCAAATGAGTGGCTTTGAAGTGGATGTGGCTTATCTCGATCCACCATATAACCAGCACGCTTACAGCAGTAACTACCATGTGTTGAATGCCTTAACGTTATGGGATCAGGTGGATTTACCAACACCAGACACCAAAGGCTTTAAGAGCGGAATCGACCGTGCATGGCGTAAAGAACGTCCAAGTCCGTATAATTCTTCGAAGCATGCGAAAGAAGCTTATGAAAAATTATTAGAAACCATCAATGCACGTTACATCCTGACGAGCTATTCAACCGATGGTAATATCAGCGCCACAGATTTGTTACAAGCCAATTTAAAACGTGGCAGAGTAAGCTTATTGACGCAAGATGTACCACGTTACCGCGTGAGTAAGCAGCGTCAGTCTGAACGTGCACGCGTACTAGAGTTTATTGTCATCACGGATACGCATGCCAAATCAGGTCCACCAATCCGTCAGTTGTTGAGTCAATTGCACCATTTTGCAGAATTAGGTGGTGTCGATACCTCTGGCGTGAGCACGCAACTTGATTTGTGGTAAAAATCATCGCCCCATATTTTTCAGGGATTGAACATGTTTACAGGCATTATTGAAAGTCTAGGTAAAGTTGAAAGCATTCAAAACGTGGGTGGCGATGTCCGCTTGCGTATCCAGACAGATTTAGACATGTCGGATGTGCATTTGGGAGATTCTATTGCCACCAATGGCATTTGCTTAACCGTGATCGACTTTGGCAGTAATTGGTATGCAGCCGATGTTTCACGTGAAAGTTTAAATCGGACCACTTTGGAACACTGGAAAGCAGGGCAGGCGGTGAATGTGGAAAAAGCCATGTTGCCGACCACGCGTTTTGGTGGACATATTGTCAGTGGTCATGTCGATGCAGTAGGTGAAATCACTCAAGTTCGTTCAGATGCGCGTTCTATTTATTTTGAAGTGACCGCACCGAAAGAAATTGCACGCTATTTAGCGGAAAAAGGCTCTGTGACCGTGGATGGTATTAGCCTGACAATTAACCATTTACGTGGCAACGTGCTGAGCTTAAATTTAATTCCGCACACGGCTGAACGAACCAATATCGGTACGTGGAAAGCTGGGGCTAAAGTGAACTTAGAAGTGGATGTTTTAGCACGTTATATTGAGCGTTTATTGCTTGGTGATAAAGCCGCTGAGACCACAGCGCAATCTAAAATTAGCTTAGATTTTCTCGCTGAAAATGGCTTCTTGAAATAAGTTGATACCGAAGAAAACCAAACAGTCTGATTGAAAAATTAGACTGTTTTTTTATTTTTGGTGATAATGCGTCGCGGAATGACATATATGATGAATAATCAGACAGGTGATAATGATTGATTTCTTACTGAATCTGGAACAGTGGTTACCCATGTTATTGGAAAATTATGGTGTGTGGATTTATGCCATTTTATTTCTGGTGATATTTTCAGAAACGGGTTCAGTATTTATGTTCTTCCTGCCGGGAGACAGCCTATTGCTTGCCATCGGCGCATTATGCTCAACGACGGAAGTGGTGCATTTACACACCATGGGGCTGATGTTATTTGTCGCATCGGTCTTGGGCTACTGCGTCAATTACTACACGGGCAGCGTGCTAGGCATTAAGTACTTTAATAAGCACACACGTTACTTTAAGCCCGAATATATGGTCAAAACCAATAAATATTTTATGAAGCATGGTGGTAAAACGATTTTAGTCGCACGCTTTGTACCTTTTGTACGTTCTTTTGCGCCTTTTGCTGCTGGATCTGCACGCATGAGCCTCGGTACATTTATGTTCTATAACGTGCTAGGTGGTTTCATCTGGATTGGATTATTACTTGGTATTGGTTATTTCCTAGGACATACCGTTTCTGCAGTTGCAGATTTGGTCTAAGCCAAACTTAGACTGAGAAAAAGCCCACTGTTGTGGGCTTTTTTTATGGAGTCGATGACCACTTAGTGTTTTGTAACGGTCACCACATCAAGGGTTTGAAAAATCGAGCTGCGGGGCAGTTGCTGAATGCTAAAACCACCTTTTTCTGATTCACGGCTGAGATACACCGAAATACTGTGAAAGTCTGAATGACTCAGCCAAAGATCTTTGGCACGAATGTCCCATTGTTCTCCAGCAGATAGAGAGGATATTTTCTGGGTAATCTGGTGAATGAT
This sequence comes from Acinetobacter sp. LipI_15, assembly GCF_058242865.1. Lineage (NCBI taxonomy): Bacteria > Pseudomonadati > Pseudomonadota > Gammaproteobacteria > Moraxellales > Moraxellaceae > Acinetobacter > Acinetobacter sp. LipI_15. The sequence continues at coordinate 244,215 of NZ_JBZAYN010000001.1, forward strand.
GTCCATATTGAATTTCCATCTGGATGCATGATTATATCTTTAGGATGCCTGAAGCATTGTGTTTTGAGGGACAATGCTTCAGCCAGATGAACATCATGTTGCAAATACATGTCAGTTTAATGACAGTGACCAGATTTCGATGGACGGCTTAAGATGCTTGGGACGATGTAGATTCTGTCGAAAAATTGGAGTTTTCTAAGATATAGTCAATTTCTTCTTGTGCGGCAGCTTTCAATTTTGCACGAAAATCACTGACTGCCATTTCGATTTGCGTTTCTGCCTCAAGTTCCAAACGCACGCGTACACTTTCAAGTTCTGACAACATTTGTCCTTCGCTCACCGATAAGCTTTGGCTTAATCCCGCTAAACCCGTTTCAGGGTTTTTATGATAGCGAGCAGCATAATGTTGTACTTCACGATCAAGATTATGCTGCATCATGGTGAGCGCTTGCGTTTGTGCAGCAAAGCGTAACTCTTCGTCACGTTTCAGTTGTTCTGCATAGGCCTGTTCAGCTTCACGTTTTTCTTCTAAGGCTTTTTCTAAAGCCAACTGTTTGCGAATACGAGCATCTTCTATCAGCTGTGCTTTCAAATCTGCATAGGCAGACTCAATTTTGTCAAAAGACACTTGCTGCTGCTGTTGGTCATTGACCAGCCATTGTTGAATGTCTGTACTGGGATTGAGGACATCGCAAACGCGACCAAGGTCATCAATAAAGGTCTGACGAATAGCTTCAGGTACTTTTAACCAGCGCTGTTTAAAGTCTGGACCGACATTCAATGCCATGGTGCATCTCCTTGCAAATAGGGTAAAACCAATATCACGTTAAAGTTTATGGGTCTGTGGTTGAACGCCCAAACGTCGATATTGTTTATATTTTTCACGCCCGATAATTTTAGCGGGTTCGTTATTTTCAATAATTTCGATAATGTGACTAAAACTTGCGAACTGTTCAAGTGCTTGATCGTTAAAATTAAACACAATCCAGTCGGCTTGCTCAGGCAATTGGGCAGAAATACAGACCGTTGCCTCGGCTTGATCGATACCATGGGGAATGAAACCTGTGTGATCGAAACTCCACAGGCGTTCATCAAGTTGTTGCTGTAAGTCTGGGTCAGCACAATGTAGCCAAATACGTACAGGCTGACGCAGGATCTTACGGCATAAACGACAAGTGCTTTCGACTTGTCGTTCAGGACTTTTTTCAAATAAATAAAAGCTAACTTTAGCCATTCGCTTGAGCACGATTCGCTAAGAATTGCATTAATAATGGCACAGGACGACCTGTTGCGCCTTTATTTGCACCAGAGTTCCATGCAGTCCCAGCAATGTCTAAATGCGCCCAACGGTATTCACGCGTAAAGCGTTGAAGGAAGCATGCAGCGGTCACAGAGCCTGCTTTTGGACCACCAATGTTGGCAATATCTGCAAATGGAGAATCAAGTTGTTCTTGATAATCTTCAATCACGGGCATACGCCATACGCGGTCAAAGCTGTGTTGACCCGCAGCAGTCAATTCAGCCGCAAGTTCATCATCCGGAGTGAACATACCGGTGAGGACTGAACCCAGTGCTACGACACATGCACCAGTGAGGGTTGCAATATCAATCACCAGTGCAGGGTTAAATCGTTTTACATAGGTCAAGGTATCGCACAGCACCAAACGACCTTCGGCATCGGTATTTAAAATTTCAACGGTTTGACCGCTCATGGTTGTCACGATGTCACCCGGGCGAGTGGCATGACCAGACGGCATGTTTTCTGCAGCAGCAATTGCGCCGACTACATGAATCGGTAATTTCGCTTCACACAGCGCACGGATTGTACCCAAAACTGATGCAGAACCGCACATGTCGAATTTCATTTCGTCCATGCCAGCACCCGGTTTAAGTGAGATACCACCAGTATCAAAAGTCACGCCTTTACCAACAAGCACCACAGGTGCTTCTTCACGGTTTGAAAGGTATTCGATGGTAATAATACGGCCTGGACGGTCAGAACCTTTGCTCACAGCAAGGAAAGCACCCATACCGAGATCAGCCATTTGCTGTTCATCGAGTACAGTCACTTTGAGTTGATCTGGGAATTCAGCTGCAAGTGCTTGAGCTTGTTCGGCTAAATATTCAGGAAAACAGATATTGCCCGGACGGTTACCTAAGTCACGAGTAAAACTTTGACCTGATTGCACTGCAGAAATTAATTCAAGCTGTGCAGTGGTTAATGGGCTTTCAGTAGCGATTAAATGGATCTGCTCCAAAACAAATTCATTTTTCTTAGACTTGTATTCATCAAATGCATAAGCCGCTTGCGTCAGGCTAAGTGCAAATAAATAATGTTGTTCTTGTGGTAGGGCAGAGATATCGACACTGATCTGTTTGAATTTTTTTTGTGACGCTTTAATAATGGTTTGTGCAATTTTTGCAAATTTATTGACCTGTAATTCAGCAACTTTGCCGAGGCCTAAAAGAGCGCTATTGCGACAAGCGGCAATGTTCGCCACCAAAGGCAGGCTTTCATTGAGTGCTGCTTTAAATTGAGTCGCTTCAATTAAATTATCTAAATCATTGATTTGATATGAAGTAGCTGCATTTTTAACGTGCTCAGAATCTACTAATATCAACAAATATTGGCTGGACGCATTCGCTTGGAATGACGTATTAATAGAAAGTTTCATGTGCGGTATTTATGCCTTTTTAAATTTATAAACCATTAAACCATTGAAACATTTATATGAATAGAGTTTCAATGAGCAACAAGGGTATAGGTTTTATATTTTCTACATTCGGGTAAACTAACGCTAGTTTTTATTGGCCCTATTTTTGGAAGAATTAATTTGATTATTCGGCGTTATCTGGTCAAGCAAGTGGTGTCGACATCACTGGTTGTGATTGCCTTATTGACCTTGATCATGATGGGTGGTCGTTTGATCAAGTACTTTGGTGTGGCGGCGCAGGGTCGTTTAGATGCAAGTATTTTATTTAGCATCATTGGCTACCGTTTGCCTGAGTTTTTAACTTTAATTCTTCCGCTCGGTTTCTTTATTGGTCTGATGTTGGTCTTTGGTCGTCTGTATGTCGATCATGAAATGGCTGTGCTCAATGGTAGTGGTGTCAGTCGCAATCAATTGTCACGTTTATTGGTGCCGATGACCGTGGTTTTTATGGCTGTTCAAGCATTTTTGATGCTGTGGGCGTCGCCTTGGGGCATCCTTCAGTTTGAAGCATTAACGACTTCACAAGCTGTACGAACAGGCTTTGACTTGGTTCGACCGAAAGAGTTTATTTCCTCTGGGCCCTATACTATTTATGCAGGCGACTTGTCAGAAGACCGTAAAAACTTAAAAGATATTTTCTTCTATCAACGTGCAGAAAAAGAGGGTAAACCCGATGTCATTATTTTGGCGAAAGAAGCCACGCGTGTTGAAGTGCCCGATGACAATGCCAATGTGGTTGACCTAGTTGAAGGTCGCCGTTACGAAATTTATCCGGGGCAACCGCGTTATTCTCAAGCAGAATTCCAAAGTTATCGTTTACGTTTAGAAAATGATAAAGAAGCAAAATTTGAAAGTACTGAAGTAGAAGCTTTACCAACCTCGAAGTTATGGGATAACCGTCATGATCCTGTGGTTGCCAGTGAACTTGGTTGGCGAATCTTTGTGCCGTTCGCTATTTTGGTGGCGTTATTGCTTGCCACCGCTTTGTCTGAGGTCAGTCCTCGTCAGGGGCGTTATTTAAAACTGTTTCCTGCCTTGTTAATTTTCGCCAGTTTGATTGTGGCGCTCATGGCGGTTAAAACCCGTATCAGCAAACAAGAAATGGGCATGATTGCTTATCCGTTGGTGTTGTTGGCTTATGCGATTGCGGCAGCCTTGTTCTCACGTAAACAAAAACTAGCACCTAAAATTAAGCAGCAAATTCAGCGAGTGAGGTCTTAAGATGTTGGCACGTCGTATAGTTGCAAAACACGTCACCAAGACCACAGCACTGGCGATGTTTGGTGCAACGGCAATTTTGTCTGGTTTGCAGGTGTTGTTTACCTATTTAGGCGAATTGGGTTCACTCAATGAAAACTATAGTGCATGGCAGGCATTGCTGTATGTATTGTGGGGTGCGCCAAATTATCTCTATGAAATTTTGCCGATTTCTGCCCTGATTGGTGCAGTGTTAGGCTTGGGTACGTTGGCATCCAACAGCGAATTGATTGTGATGCGTTCTGCAGGGATTAGCCTGTGGCGTATTGTGGGGTGGGTGATTCGTTCCGCTATGGTATTGGTACTGCTGTCTTTTGTGCTCAGTGAATGGGTGATTCCATACACCAATGAACAAGCCAAAAGTGTTAAAAGTCACCGTAGCGTCGCTGAGCTGGGTGAAGTTCGTGGCTATTGGTCGCGCGAAGGCAATCGTTTTATTTATATTGACTACGCCAATGCCCAAGGGCAGCTCAAAAATGTACAAGTGGTCGATTTTGATGATAATTATCGCTTGCGTGGTACATTGTCTGCAGATCAGGGACAGTTTGTTAAAGATGGCAGTTGGTTGCTCAATCAAACTGAACAGATGGATATTTTGCAGGCGGGTAACGCTACTTTAGCCAAAAATAGCCAGCAAGCACTAGCTTTAGCATTGCAACCGAAATATGTGCACATGGTCACCATCGACCCTGAAGATTTATCCCCAAGTCAATTGGTCAGTTTCATGAGTTATATGCATGAATACAGCCAAGTACCCAAAACCTACCAACTGGCGTTCTGGCAAAAACTTGGTGCACCCTTTGCGCTGATTGCTTTGGTGGTGATTGCTTGCTCCTTTATTTTTGGGCCGTTACGTCAGCAATCTATGGGTTTCCGTTTGGTGATTGCTTTATTTGTCGGCTTAACCTTCTTTTATTTACAGGATTTCTTGGGCTATGCCAGCTTGGTCTATGCACCATCGCCTGCGTGGTTCGTATTTATTCCTATTATTCTGATGTTTGTCATCGGCGGTTACTTACTGCATCGTGCGCGTTAAGTGCGGGCCGATGCTGCTGCTTTTTCCGTATGATTGGGTAAACCTATCTGAATCAGTGGCGGAAACCATCTTCTGAACATAGAGTCTTGACGCAAAATTCGTTAAGATAGCATGATTAATTTGTAGACGAAAAAGAGTATTGATTATGGCGGATGCAACTGCTGGCAAAATCCCTCACGTATTGGTGATTATGGATGGTGTGGGTCATCGCGAAGCGGTCGAAGACAACGCGTTTTTAGCAGCGAAACGACCAAATTTGACTGCTATGCAGGAAAAGCATCCGCATGGTTTGATCTCTGGTTCAGGTGAAGATGTGGGCTTGCCAGATGGTCAAATGGGTAACTCTGAAGTTGGTCACATGAACTTGGGTGCAGGACGTGTGTTGTACCAAGACTTTACCCGTATTACCAAAGACATTCGTACAGGCGCTTTCTTTGAACATGAAGTGTTGGTCGATGCGGTAGAAAAAGCCAAAACAGCAAATCGTGCTGTACATATCATGGGCTTGTTGTCTGAAGGTGGTGTGCATTCACATGAAGATCACATTGCGGCGATGGCTGAATTGGCATTAAAACGCGGTGCAAAAGTTTATCTACATGCCTTTTTAGATGGCCGTGATACGCCACCAAAAAGCGCGCAGCCTTCTTTGGAAAAACTGGACGCATTATTTGCACAATATCCAAATCAAGGTCGTATTGCCACCATGATTGGTCGCTACTTTGCAATGGATCGTGACAACCGTTGGGATCGAGTTGAGCAAGCCTATCGTCTACTTACCGAAGGTGAGGCAGTACGCACTGCGGCAACTGCGGTTGAAGGCTTGGCAGCGGCTTATGCGGCAGATGAAAGCGACGAGTTTGTTAAAGCCACCCGTATTGGTGAAATTGCCAAAATTCAAGATGGCGACAGCGTGGTGTTTATGAACTTCCGTGCTGACCGTGCACGTGAATTGACCAAAGCCTTTGTGGAACAGGATTTTGCTGGTTTTGAACGTAAAGTTGTGCCGCAATTGTCTAAATTTGTGATGCTGACCCGTTATCAAGCCAGCATTGCTGCGCCAGTGGCGTACATGCCAGAAGATTTGAAAAACTCGATTGGTGAATATTTATCAGACTTGGGCAAAACACAATTGCGTATTGCTGAAACTGAAAAATACGCACACGTGACGTTCTTCTTTAGTGGTGGTCGTGAAGATGAATATCCGGGTGAAAAACGTATCCTGATTCCATCGCCAAACGTAGCAACCTACGACTTAAAACCTGAAATGAGCGCTTATGAAGTGACTGATGAACTGGTTGCAGCCATTAATTCAGGTGAATATGATTTGTTGGTGGTGAACTATGCCAATGGCGATATGGTCGGTCATACTGGTGTGTTTGATGCAGCTGTCAAAGCAGTGGAAGCAGTAGATACCTGTTTGGGTCGTGTCTATGAAGCGGTGATGGCGAAACAGGGTCACATGATTATTACTGCTGACCATGGTAATGTTGAACAAATGCAAGACTATGACAGTGGTCAGGTACACACGCAACATACGACTGAATTGGTGCCATTCATTTATGTAGGCCCAACACAGGCGACTATTGCAGAAGGTGGTGTGTTGGCAGACGTTGCGCCAACTCTACTGAATTTGATGCAATTGCCTGTCCCTGCAGACATGCAAGGTCGTAACTTAATTTGCCTACAGGCATAACCCCAGACTGGTGATGGAATGACGGCTCACAAAATTTATGCATTGGCATTGACGACATTGCTGTTGTGGGTTGGTCATTCCCAGACTTGGGCTGCACCTGATGAGTTAGAGCTGGATGGGCCAACACAGGCACAGGATTATGTAGATGTGCCTGTCGAGTCGATTCAGGAGTTTGTACAAATTTATGGCATTGTCAAAGACAACTACGTGACTGAAAAAAGTGACGATGCCTTGTTTCAGCAAGCCATTCGTGGCTTGGTGAGCGGTTTAGACCGTTATTCACGCTATTTAACTGCTGAAGAATATAAACAACTTTTACAATATACCGAAGGCGACTTGGCCTCGGTTGATTTTACTTTGCGCTATGACGCTGCCCAGCAACATTGGGTCATTCAAAATTTAAGTGCCAATGCCGACTCGGCTAAACAAGGGCTGAAGAATGGCGACAGCCTATTTAAAATTGATAACCAAGAACTGAAAAAGCTGAGTGCAGATCAGGTCAATAACCTGCTCACAGGCTCAGTGGGATCGACTGTAAGCGTACAACGTGCAGCCAATCAGCCTGAAATTATGTTGGTACGCAACAAAAAAGTAGAAACCGATATTCAGGCGCAGATGCTTTCTAATCAGGTCTTGTTGTTAAAAGTACGTGTGTTTCAGCAAGACACCGCCAATGAAATTAAACGCTTAATTGAAGAACATAGCACGCCACGCTTAAAAGCCGTATTGATTGATCTGCGTAATAACCCAGGAGGCTTACTGTCTGCTGCGGTGGAATCTGCCGATTTATTTTTAAATCAGGGTGTGATTGTATCGACCAAAAGTCGTTCTGAAGGCGATCAACAATTTCAGGCGTTACCTAGCTTTGAATTTCAAAATTTAAAAGTCGGAGTACTGATTAATCATCGCTCTGCATCTGCGGCAGAAGTCTTTACCGGTGCTTTAAAAGACCATTCACGCGCTTGGGTGATGGGCGAAAAAAGTTATGGCAAGGGGGTGGTGCAAAAGCTGTTCCCACTTAGCGATGGTGCTGCCTTACAAATGACGGTTTCGCATTATTACACCCCACGCGAGCAAATGATTGAAGGGGTTGGGATTCAGCCGAATCAGCAATATATTCAAAGTCCTGAAATGAAAGAAGAGGCTTATCTTGAGCATGTGGCAGATTTACTGCTGAGCCGCCGTTAAGTCTCATCTGAGTAACACGTATTTTTAGACAGTCTTCATTGTTTAGCGTTTACTCATCTTCAGTATCTAATCCAAACTTTTTCAGACGATAGCGCAAAGAACGGAAAGACATGCCCAATTTTTTTGCTGCCAACGTACGGTTCCAGTGGGTGATGTTCAATGCATTCATGAGCACTTCTTTTTCGATATTTTCTAAAAAGAGCTCTAAGCCTTCTTCAGGTAGTTTGCGAGGGACCACACTCTGTTCGTTGCTGTTTGCACCTAGCTGAGCGGATTCATTCGTTGTTGGAGCGGAATTGAACTGAGCACTTGGTTGTCTTAATGGCGCACTTTGCAGATGTTGAAGATCAATCTGATCATCATCGCAGAGGGTCATAGCGCGTTCGATAATATTGCGGAGTTCACGCACATTACCTGGATAATATTGGCTGAGCAGGAAACTCTTCGCACGTTCAGTTAGAGGCTTAGTGGCAATTTCCCATTCATGGCTAATTTTTTGAATAAAATGTTGAGCCAATAAGAGGATATCGTCGCCACGTTCACGTAAGGCAGGCAACACTAAATCCATCACATGGATGCGGAAGAATAAATCTTGGCGGAAGCGACCTTGTTGGACGAGTGCTTCTAAGTCCTGATGGCTGGCGCTGATCACACGGAAATCAACGTCAATTTCACAGTCTGAACCTACAGGACGAATACGTTTTTCCTGTACTGCGCGTAGCAATTTAACTTGCATGGCTAAAGGTAGTTCGGCAATTTCGTCCAGAAATAAGCTACCGCCATGTGCAGATTGAATCAAACCTTGTTTGTCTTGGGTGGCACCACTAAAGCTGCCTTTTTTATGGCCAAAAAGTTCACTTTCCATTAACTCTGTGGGAATTGCCCCACAGTTAATAGCAATAAAGGGCCCTTCATTACGGTTGCTTAAACGGTGAACCAGATTGGCTACGACCTCTTTACCCGTACCAGATTCACCCGTAATAAAAACAGGTGCTTGTGAACGTGCAATTTTCTTTAGAGTTCGACGCAATTGCTGGATTGGAAGCGATTCACCAATCAACATTTTATGTTCTAAAGCATCTTGCGAAGTAATGTCTTCGGCCAATGGCTTATTCAGGGCTTTTTGTAGCAGTTGTTCAAGATGTTTGGGATTGATCGGTTTGCTGACAAAGTCGAAAGCTCCCGCCTTTAATGCGGCAATGGCAATGTCCATGTTGCCATAGGCTGTTAGCACAGCAACTGGAAGGGCAGGACAGTGTTCATTCATCCAATCTAAGAGCTGTAGACCATTACCATCGGGTAAGTTGAGATCGGTTAGGCAGGCATCGTAGCTATAGGTAGACAAGGCTTTTTTAGCTTCGTCGAGGCGATGTGCAACATGCGTTTTAACCCCCATCCTTGATAAAGACATCTGCATCAGCATACATAAGTCTTCTTCGTCATCAACTAACAATACCAGTGGTTGTGAATCCACAGTTTTCCCCTAAAAACAATTAAATAACAGCTTGTAAGCACTCAATCCTAAAGCAAGCTCCCTGTTTTTTTTCTACATAGGAAAGCTGTGCTTGATTCGCTTCACAGAAGCTATGAGCAAGATATAATCCTAAACCAGTTCCAGTAATTTCGGTACTAAAAAATGGTTGAAATAACTGTGCGCGGTTTTGTAAAGCAACCCCATGACCGAAATCTCGGACATCGATCTGGACTTTTTTCTGATCCGTACGCGCCACCACTTCGATATACGACATGTCCGGATTGTTATGGCGAATCGCATTACGAATTAGGTTGATTAAAATTTGTCTGAACTGTGCCTCATCAAAATCGATTAAAGTCTTGGCTTGTACATTGAGCCGAATGTTCTGTTGAATGTCTGCCAGATCTTCTTGCAGGAACAATGGTAAAAATTGCTCTAGATTCAGACGAGTCGGATGGGTTTCCTTATTGCGCACCATATTTAGGGTGTCTTGAATAATTCGGTCAATCCGCACCGCTTGACGTGAAATCATATGATTCAACATGTGCTGTTGTTCGGTATCACTTTGCGGATATAAATCATTGGCATGCACAATTGCGGCTAATGGATTGCGAATTTCATGTGCAATACTGGCGGAGAGTTGCCCTAAAGCGGCTAATTTTAGTTGTTGCACTTGCTGATTGAGTTTTTGTGCATCTTGTAAAATCAGCAAGGTCAGCATTTGATGCGGCACAACGAGTTTTTGTACGAGTACCTGAATGTGGTATTGGCTTTGTTGGGATTCAAATTGGAATTTTTCACCGCTTTTTAAATCTTCAAATTTGAGTAATTCAAATAAATCGGGCTGCGTGGTATACAGTGGATATTGATCATGATGATAAAAATTTGGCATGCCGAGTAAATGGCAAGCAGCAGGATTACTCAGCACCACATGACAGTTTTCATCCAACACCAAATAGCCCGTATCAATCTGCTCCAAGATATAGCGGTTAATGTTTTGTAGTCGATGTAGCTCTAAGGATTGCGAAAAATTCAGATTTTCTAGTAACTGGAAACGTTTCACGGCAATTTGCGCACTGCCATACACCACACAAAATAAAAAAGCCAAAATCGCACTGTTGGTTAAATTTTTGAGTGAGGTAAATTCAAGAATTGAACCTAAAAACAGTTGATATACCACACAGATCACAGCGATGAGGGTGATGACCAAGGCTTTTTGGGCATCTAATAACAGGGATGCTGCAAAAATCGTAATCACAAACAGTAAACTCAAATGTAAATTAGGTCCATCGATGGCTAAGGTCAGTAAGCTCAGCGAAATGACATCTACAATGAATAACAGTAGTAACTGGTTTGGGATCCGGACTTTGAAACGTCCAAGTGACATGAATTGAATGCTGGTAAACAGCAAATAAATCGTCAATACATATAGGTATAAACGTGGGTATTCATAATCTGAAGTGAATTGAGTGTAGGTCAGTAAAAAGACCAGTAACAGACAGGCACTGATGATAAAGCGATAAGCACTGTACCAAAGGCCTAAATGATACTGGTTCAATTCACTATGAATTGAACGCTGTGTCATAAGTAACTGGATGTACGTTGTGTTAAGGTTTGATTAACCCGTAGCGAATCGCCAAGTGAGTTAGTTTGACATCACTATCAATATTCAGTTTTTCAAAAATGCGGTAACGGTAGGTATTCACTGTTTTAACACTAACGAATAATTTATCGGAAATTTCTTGTGCATTAATACAATTGACCACCATCATGGCAACTTGCATTTCACGCTCAGACAGAGCGTCAAAAGGTGATTGTTGTGTATCAGACAAATATGAGCTAGCCAGTTGTTCCGCAATGTCTGCACTGAAATATTTGCCACCTTGCATCACTTTATTAATCGCACGGACCATTTCAGTAACTGGTGCACCTTTGGTGATATAGCCTTTGGCACCTGCTTTTAACAATAAAGACGGGTAGGGTTCTTCAGCAAGTCCACTGACTGCGAGGACTTTTGTATCTGGCGCTGTTTGAAGTAGGCGACGTGTGGTTTCTACACCTCCGATCCCCGGCATATTGACATCTAATAGAACGACATTTGGATGGTGTTGGCGAACAAGTGTAATCGCATCTTCACCCGATTCGGCTTGTCCAATGACTTGGACATCTGCATGGTCTTCGAGCATACGGCAAATACCAGTACGGACTAATTCATGGTCATCTACCACCAAAACTGTGATCACCTACACTCTCCCTCAAATCAAAATCTGTTTTTTTTGTTACATAAAGCAAAATAAGCTTGCAATGAAACGACAAAATTAGCAATCCTATTCTTATATGAAATGAAAAACTTCATACACAATGTGTGAGCAAAAAATGTTCGTAGTTGTGACCAATGTACGGCATATTGCTGGTCTTGCGCAAATGTTTAGTATCCTGAGTTGAGTGAGCAATGGTGAAAAAATTAAATAAATCCTTCATGCACGTTTTGGGCATGTCAATTTTATTCAGTATGAGCAGTTTCAGTTCTGCTGAAATTGTGATGAATAGTGCTGCAAATCAGCAGTCAAATATTAGCTGGTCATCTGAAGATGCAAACCAGTTGCTCAACGGTGACGTGTCTTATAGCGCTGAAGAGCCATCTCCTCAAGGGTCAACGAAAGTGACTACTTCTGTACGTAGTACAGGCGGTGTGGTACAGACAGCACCATCGAAAACGGTCCGTATTATTGATACCAATCAATACGCAGGACAGCCCTCTGTAAATGCGCGTGCAGCACTGGTTATGGATGGTCAAACTGGTGAAGTGCTATATAGCAAAAATAGCAATACCGCTTTACCGATTGCATCAATTACCAAACTCATGACAGCAGTAGTGATTTCAGATGCCCGATTAAACATGTCTGAAAAGATTACCTTACAACAGTCTGATTTCTCATGTTCAGGCTGTAAAAGCTCAAGTTCAACGCTGCGTGCTGGCGACAGTATGAACCGCGCAGAAGCTTTGCTATTTGCTTTGATGAAATCTGAAAACCCAGCGGCTTCGGCATTAGCACGTACTTATCCAGGTGGTCGTTCTGCATTTATTTCAGCGATGAATGCGAAAGCACGCTCATTAGGGATGAACTCGACTCATTATATGGAATCGACTGGCTTGCACCCAGGCAATGTCGCTTCGGCACGTGACTTGGGGATTTTGGTGAATACCGCTTCGCAGTATGGTTTGATTCGTCAATTTTCAACCACACCAAGTTATGACTTTAATTTGGGCTACCGCGTGTTGAAATCAAACAATACTAATGCTTTAGTGCGTAATGGTGGTTGGAATATTAATATTTCAAAAACAGGATTTATTAATGAAGCAGGGCGCTGTGTTGTGATGCATACCACACTGAATAACCGTCCAGCGGTGGTGGTGTTATTGGGTGCGGATTCTTCAGTGGCACGAACCAATGATGCGACTCGTTTAATGAACTGGGCGAGCCAGTTACCAAAACGTATTTAACAAGATTTCAGATTTTTCATTCTTTCAGTATTTAGATTTACTCAACGTTTAAATGCTGAAGTGAATGCAAGATATAAAAAAGCCCTGCAAGAGCAGGGCTTTTTTTTATTCAGTCAGCATATAAATTACATATTTGACAGAATTGAATCACGAACTTGATCCATAGTTGCATCAATCGACAACATTACGGCATCTTGGCATTGCTTGATGGCAGTGTCAGGATCTTTTAAACCGTTACCTGTTACAGTACATACGATTACAGAACCTTCAGCAATTTTACCTGCTTTAATGTCACGAATCGCACCACCGATAGACGCTGCAGAAGCAGGTTCTACGAATACACCTTCGTACATAGACAGTAGACGCTGTGCTTCTAAGATTTCAGCATCTTGCAGTTCGTCAAACCAGCCTTCTGAATCACGGACTACTGCTTTAGCATGGTTCCAGCTTTGTGGGTTACCGATACGGATTGCAGTTGCTACTGTTTCAGGGTTTTCTACAGGTGCGCCGCGTAGGAATGGTGCCGCGCCAGCAGCTTGGTAACCCACCATTGTTGGTAGACCCGCAGGTTTTGGACCTGTGAATTGATCAGTTTCAGGATCATAAACCACTTGTACAAATTCTTCTTTAGGCTGATTCGCCACAGCTTCGGTATAACCCATCCAGTGTGCTGTGATGTTACCCGCATTACCTACAGGTAAGCAGTGGTAATCTGGCGCACGACCTAATTCGTCAACGATTTCGTAAGCAATGGTTTTTTGACCTTGCAGACGATATGGGTTGATTGAATTTACAATCGTAACTGGTGCTTGATCTGCAACTTCTTTTACAAGACGCATACCATCATCGAAGTTACCGTGGATTTGCATTGTTACTGCGCCATACATCATCGCTTGTGCCATTTTACCCATGGCAATTTTGCCTTCTGGGATGAGCACAAATGCTTTAATGCCTGCACGTGCAGCATAAGCAGCCGCTGCAGCAGATGTATTACCTGTAGATGCACAGATAATTGCTTTAGAGCCTTCTTCAACTGCTTTTGTTACAGCCATGGTCATACCACGGTCTTTAAATGAACCAGTCGGGTTTAAGCCCTCGTACTTCACATAAATTTCAACATTTTTGCCAATAATGCGTGGAATGTTCTCAAGCTTAATCAGTGGCGTATTACCTTCGCCCAAAGAAATTGCGCGAGTAGTTGCAGATACGGGTAAACGGTCGCGATAGCGGTCAACTAAACCAGTATAACGATTGGCATTAGACATGATGATGTTCCAATTGTGTGTAGAGCTTGGCGAGAGGAACTGAAATATTCCCCTCGACCCGATTAATTATCAAGCGATTCTAAACGAATTCGTACAATTTCGCCATGAATGACAGGCAATGCTTGAATTTGTTGAAGGGCTTCATCCATTTTAGATTCTTTAACTGGATCAGTCAGAATCACGATAGGAATAAGGTCTTTTAAGCGCGGCTGTTGCATGATCGCATCGATGCTGATTCCTGCACGGCTTAAAATCGTAGTGACATCAGCAAGAACGCCAGTTTGATCTTCGGCATTAATACGGATGTAGTATCCAGTGGTCATTTCTTCACGTGGAAGAATTGGTAAATCAGTTAGGGCTTCAAACGCAAGCTGTGGAATTGTGCCAGCACCATCTTCGGTATATGAGATGTCACGGACAATATCGACAACATCAGCAACCACCGCTGATGCGGTCGGGCCTGCACCTGCGCCTGCGCCATAGTAAAGCGTTGGACCAACGGCATTGGCTTGAACCAACACAGCATTTTTAACGCCATTTACATTGGCGATCAGTTGGTCTTCAGGGATCAGCGTTGGATGCACACGAAGTTCAATACCCGTTGCAGCACGACGTGCAATACCTAAATGTTTAATACGGAAACCGAGGTCTTCTGCATATTTGACATCTTGCGCAGTAACTTTGCTGATGCCTTCAGTGAAGACTTTGTCAAATTGGAGTGGGATACCAAAAGCAATAGAAGCCAGCAATGTTAACTTGTGCGCCGCATCGATTCCTTCGACGTCGAAGGTTGGATCTGCTTCGGCATAACCGAGTTCTTGCGCTTCTTTGAGAACGTCTGCAAAGGCACGACCTTTTTCACGCATTTCAGTCAGGATAAAGTTACCAGTACCGTTAATGATACCTGCAAGCCAGTCAATTTTATTCGCCGCCAAACCTTCACGGAGGACTTTAATAATTGGGATACCACCTGCGACAGCTGCTTCATAAGCAATCTGAACGTGATGATCATCGGCCAATTTAAATAATTCATTGCCGTGTTCAGCTAATAACGCCTTGTTGGCTGTAACCACTTGTTTGCCATGAACGATTGCTTCACGAATCACTTCATAGGCAGGGTGAATGCCGCCCATAACTTCAACCACAACGTCTACATCGGGTTGACGGACGATATCCAATAAATCAGCACTTTGCTTCACTGAAGCAGGCAGTTCTAAATCAGGACGAGGGCGACGCGTGCCCACATGGGTAATTTCAATTTCACGACCGGTGCGACGTTTAATCTCAGCAGCATTTTCTTTTAGTAGTTTAAGGGCACCACCACCCACAGTACCAAGACCGAGGATTGCCAGACGAACTGGTTTCACGTCACACTCCATTTATTTCATCATTGCTTTAAGTGAGTTTAGATCATAGCTAAAAAAACGTTCGGACTCTAGGGTAGAAATCACTTTATTCCTACCCATAAAAAACATTCATTTAGCCTATAAAAATTAGTTATTTAAGCGCACTTTCAAGTTCGGAAGCCGACATGTAAGCACCGATGTGTTTGCCTTCTGCGTTATAGATCGCTGGCGTACCATTCACACCAATATTTAGACCCATTTCATACATGCTGCGCACTGGGTTTTTACATGATGCTGGCTCGATTTGCTCACCGGCAATGGCTTTATCAAATGCGGCACGACGGTCTTTGCTACACCAGATAGTTTCCATCATTGGCATGTGTTGTTCACCACGTGGCCAAGCGATATAACGGACTTCAATGCCACGGGCATTAATATCATCCATTTGTTCATGTAATTTATGGCAATAAGGACAGCTAACATCGGTAAACACATAAACCACGTGTTTGGTTTTACCTTTGGCTTTATAGATCAGTAGGTCTTCAGTTTTTAATTGATCAAATAATTTTTTGTTGGCCTCTGCTTGTAGGGTATCGCCTACATTAAAGAGTTGTTTTTCACCTAAACGAACCACGTCGCCTTGGAAAATGTATTTACCATCAGCTGTAGCATAGACCGCAGGCATGCCTTCAAAGCTTACCCAAAACAAATTAGGAACTTCAGTCGCTTTCACCCCAGTGACTTTGGCATTGATATTGGCTTTTTGCAGATTGGATTGCAAAGTATCAATTAAACGCTGCTGAGCATTACGTTCAGATAAATTCGAAGCTTCACCAGTTGCAGGCGTACTTGCCGTTAATGTCGCATCTTTCTTTTCGTCATTATTTGAATTAGAACAAGCCACTAACGCCATACTGGCAACAAGTGTCGATGCGAGAAAAATTTTTGAACGGGTAAATAACATAAACAACCCTTTTCTTTTAGCTTTATCAAACAGGTGAGTAAGCATAGCAAAAAATATCGGGCACAATAGAACTTCTTGGTCTGATATTTCCTGCCGTTAAGCTCTCGGATGATAGTCTGCATGTAATTTTTGCATACGAACCTGCGCGACATGGGTATAAATTTGCGTGGTAGACAAGTCACTGTGGCCGAGCAGCATCTGCACGACACGTAAGTCGGCACCGTGGTTGAGCAAATGCGTGGCAAAGGCGTGGCGTAAGGTATGTGGTGATAATTCGGCTTGAATGCCTGCAATGAGCGCATAGCGTTTAATCGCGTACCAAAAGTTTTGGCGACTCATCATTCCACCGAGTTGAGTGAGAAATAAAGCATCGGTTGCGCTTTTGTATAAGACGGGGCGTGATTCGGCTAAATATTTCTCGATCCATTCCACCGCCACTTGTCCTAAAGGGACTAAGCGTTCTTTATTGCCTTTACCAGTAATCCGTAAATAGCCTTGTTTCAGATTGATCAGTTCTAATCTTAAATTTAATAACTCAGAGACACGTAAACCACAGGCATACAGCACTTCGAGCATGGCACGATCACGTAGACCCAAAGCGGTGCTGAGGTCTGGGGCATTAATCAGGGCTTCGACATCTGCTTCAGATAAATCCTTTGGTAGGGCACGACCCAATTTGGGTGTTTTGTGGATTGCAACTGGATTGTCGCTGCGTATTTTTTGTTCGCGTAAGAACTTGAAAAATGAACGCAGTGCAGAAAGTGAGCGGGCGATCGAGCGTGGACTTTTTCCTTGTTTCGTCAGGCTGAGCAAGACATCTGAAATGTCGTCACTGCTCCAATCAGTCATGACATGCGTATGACATTCACTGCATTGAATTAAATCAGATAAATATGCATTTCGAGTATGTGGACTGACCGTTTGAGCAATTAAATCATCACGATATCCGTGTAAAAAACTGAGTGTTTCTGGAATTTGGACTGGGGTCGGGATTCGTGGTTTTTTATTTAACATGTGCCGCTCATTTTTGAAATTAAACCAAGAAATCACAATGGTTTAATGCAATGTAATTTAAAAAAATAGTCGTGTCGATGCTAGATTGCTAAATGAGAATTGAAATCGAATCCGATTTGTTAATTATTCTCATTTGTTTGTATAATGTTCAAAATTTTTTAGGGTTAGTTGCGTGCGATTATCTGATTTGAAAGTGAAACAAAGCGCAGTCATTCATAAGGTACATCGTAACCAGAATGGCAACAATGCTCCGGCTGATTTAGTCGCTAGCCGTTTAGAGACTTTGGGTTTTGTTCCCGGAACAAAAGTACAGGTGATTACCAAAGGTATTTTTGGTGGTGACCCGATTTTAATTCAAGTTGGGTTTACTCGTTTTGCACTGCGAAAAGTAGAAGCTGAAAAAGTGGAAATAGCAATGGAAGGGGCATCAGCATGAGTGATGCGTTACGTATTGCCCTCGTTGGTAATCCAAACTGTGGTAAAACTTCATTATTCAATCATTTAACGGGCACACGTCAGAAAGTTGCAAACTATGCTGGGGTAACGGTTGAGCGTAAAGTTGGTCAATTTACGTTGCCATCGGGTAAATCTGTTCGAGTTTTGGATTTGCCGGGAACATATAGCTTAGAAGCGACGAGTCCTGATGAAGCGATTACGCGTGATGTCGTGCAAGGTAAAATTGCAGAAGAAGGGCATCAAGATGTCTTTTTATGTGTAGTTGATGCGACAAACTTAAAATTGCACCTCGGTTTGGTCATGGAAATGGTCGATTTGGGTCGTCCAATTTTACTTGTCCTCAACATGATGGATGAAGCACGTCGTCGTGGCATGCAAATCAATACCCAAAAGCTGTCTCAGCGTTTGGGTGTGCCTGTCGTAGAAACCGTTGCTGTACGTAATGCGGGTATTGAAAACTTAATGGGTGCTTTGGATACTGAAGGTTTCAGAAAACCAGATGCGTCATTAAGTGATACCAATCTTTCTGGGACTAACCACGGAAAAATTGAACAAATTTTAAAAGACGTGGTGGTGTTTGTTGATCATGAAGATAAACGCTCAGACTTCCTCGATAAAATTTTTCTACATCCAGTCTTTGGTTTAATTACCTTAGCGGTGATGATGTTTATTATCTTCCAAGCGGTGTTTGCATGGGCTGCGCCGTTTATGGACGGTATTGAAACCTTCTTCGGTTGGTTCGGTGAATTGGTTGGTGAACACATTTCACATCCACTACTGAACAGCTTGGTGGTTGATGGGATCATTGCGGGTGCAGGTGGTGTGGTGGTGTTCTTGCCGCAGATTTTAATTTTATTCTTCTTTATTTTGGTTTTAGAAGAATCAGGTTATTTACCACGTGCAGCGTTCTTACTAGATAAGCTGATGTTTAAAGCGGGTCTGAGTGGTCGTGCTTTTATTCCTCTGTTATCGAGCTTTGCCTGTGCTGTACCGGGCATTATGGCAACTCGGAGTATTCAAGATCCTCGAGATCGTCTAGTAACGATTTTAGTTGCGCCGTTGATGACCTGTTCGGC
The DNA here is from genome assembly GCF_058242865.1 of Acinetobacter sp. LipI_15. NCBI lineage: Bacteria > Pseudomonadati > Pseudomonadota > Gammaproteobacteria > Moraxellales > Moraxellaceae > Acinetobacter > Acinetobacter sp. LipI_15. Next base: position 263,203 of record NZ_JBZAYN010000001.1, read on the forward strand.
ACGTTTACCGGTTTATGCTTTGTTGATCTCGGCATTTATTCCAGAGCAAATAGTCTGGGGCGTCTTTAACTTACAAGGCTTGGTACTATTTGCATTATATGCAGCAGGGATTGTGAGTGCCTTAATTGTGGCAACAGTCCTGAAATTCTTCCAAAAAGATAAATCACAGCATGCCTTATTGATGGAACTTCCAAGCTACCGTTTCCCAGATATTAAGAGTGTTTGGATTGGTTTACTGGACCGTGCCAAGATTTTCTTGAAACGTGTCGGTGGCATCATTTTCGCTTTATCGATTTTGTTATGGTTCTTGTGTACTTTCCCGCAACCGCCAGAAGGCGCAACCTTGCCGGATATTGATTATTCATTGGCAGGTATGCTTGGGCATGTATTACAACCGATTTTTGCACCATTAGGGTTTAACTGGCAGATCTGTATTGCCTTAATTCCAGCGATGGCGGCACGTGAAGTCGTTGTGGCGGCATTGGGTACGGTGTATGCCTTGTCTGCAACAGATGAAGATGCCATGTCTCAAGGTCTGGCAAATTTAATTAGTAGTGATGGGTCATTGGGTTGGTCATTGGCAACCGGTTTATCATTATTGGTGTGGTTTATTTATGCGCCACATTGCTTGGCGACACTGGCGACAGTTAAACGTGAAACTGGCTCCTTGAAGACGGTGAGTTTCATGACCATCTATTTATTTGGTTTGGCTTATTTAATGGCATTCATCACGTATCAAATTGCAACACGTTATTTTGGATAGTGAATCTTGAATGGCAAAAGCTGAACAAAGGAGAGAGACATGCTTGAATCAATAATTATTGCGGTATTGGTGATTTGGAGTGCTGTCGTGGTGTTTAAGAAGGTATTTCCAAAAACATCAAACTCAGTCTTCACAACTTTATCTGAGCACTGTGCAAACCGTGGTTGGAACAGTTTAGCCAAATGGTTAAAGCCCAAAATGGTCGCAGGCTGTGCAGGCGGTTGTGGATGTTCAGCTTCGGATAATCCATCTGCAAAAAAAGCTGAAGTACAAGCGGTGAAATGGAAATAAGCTCACCGTCAATTGCTTGAAGAAACCGCCCAAGATGGGCGGTTTTTTTACGAGCGGACACAAAAAAACTGCGAGAAAGTGAAAACATAAAAAGCATTCAAAACAGCAAAGTGCTAACATTTTGTCAGATTTAAAAACCGACCAAAAAATGGGGCGAAAATGTTAATACAGCGTGGTGGATTGAAGGTTGTTGCCGGATTAGGGATTTCTGGTGTTTCCGCAGTGAATTTCTTACATAGCCATGGCTACCGCGTTGCAGTCACCGATTCACGAGCAGTCCCACCGGGTCATGATCAAATTCCAAGTGATGTACAAACCAGTTTTGGTCAGTTGGACCAAGATTTATTACTTCAAGCAGAAGAAATTATTATCAGCCCGGGGCTAGATCCAAAATTACCGCAAATTCAGGCGGCCATTGCAGCCAACATTCCTGTGGTTTCAGAAATTCAAATTTTACGTCGTGCGACAGATAAGCCGATTGTCGCGATTACAGGTTCGAATGCGAAAAGTACCGTAACAACTTTATTTGGTCTTATGGCAGCAGATGCAGGCAAAAAAGTGGCAGTGGGTGGTAACTTGGGTCGTCCAGCTTTGGATCTCACCAAAGATGATCCTGAACTTTATGTTTTAGAGCTTTCAAGTTTTCAATTAGAAACCACGTCGAACTTGGCAGCAGAAGTGGCTGTTGTGTTGAACATGAGTGAAGACCATTTGGACCGTCATGGCGATATGATGGGCTATCACACTGCGAAGCATCGTATTTTCCAAGCGGTGAAAAAAGTGGTGTATAACCGTGATGACTCATTAACACGTCCATTGGTTCCAGATGCTACTCCAATGCAAAGCTTTGGCCTAAATGCTCCAGATATGAATCAGTTTGGTATTTTACGCGATACTGATGGCACAATTTGGTTGGCACGTGGTCGTGAGCGTTTACTGAAAAGTGCAGATATGTATATCCAAGGGACACATAATGTGGCAAACGCCTTGGCATGTTTGGCTTTGGGTGAAGCGATTGGTTTGCCATTAGCAGGCATGTTGGAAACCTTGAAAACCTTTAAAGGCTTAGAACACCGCTGTGAATTTGTCAAAGAAGTGCATGGTGTTCGTTATTATAACGACTCTAAAGGTACCAATATTGGTGCGACTTTGGCTGCGATTGATGGCCTAGGTGCTGCGATTGAAGCCAAAGGCGGTAAAGTGGCGATTATTTTAGGTGGTCAAGGCAAAGGGCAGGACTTTACTGCACTGCGTGATTCACTTTCAAAATATGCCAAAGTTGCAGTGTTGATTGGTGAAGATCGTCCAATTATTGAAAAAGCGATTGAAAGGACAACCACGCTGATTCATGCTGAAAGTTTGAAACAAGCGGTTGAGCTGTGCCAACAAAATGCGGTAGCCAATGATGTGGTGTTATTGTCTCCAGCGTGCGCAAGTTTTGATATGTTTAAAGGCTACAGTGAGCGTGGACACCAATTTGTTGATTGTGTGAATGCACTCGTTTAAAAGAACGATAAGGAAAGTTGTATGGCTGGGTTGGCTCAGACGACCATAAATAGAATAAATGAAGTTGTAGAGCGTTGGATTCCTCGGTTACCTGCCGAGGTCAACGTGCGCAATGTTCTGGTGTTCTGTGTTTTGGCATTGTTGTGTATTGGTTCGATCATGGTGGCATCTGCATCGATGCCTTATGCAGAACGCATGCATGAAAATGCCTTTCATTACATTTCACGACACGGTATTTCGATTGCCGCTGCCGCCGCCGCCGCCTATATCGCCTATAAAGTGCCGTTAAATGTCTGGTTTAACAACACCTTCTTTTTATGGATTATCACGATTATCTTACTGGCTGCTGTATTGGCTGTCGGGACAGAGGTCAATGGTTCTAAACGTTGGATTCGGATCGCTGGTTTCACCTTACAGGCTTCGGAAGTTGCCAAAGTCATGATGGCGATATTTACCGCGGACTATGTGGTACGGCGTGCCGAAGAAGTCCGTAATAATATTAAGGGCTTGGTGCGTTTGGCAGTGATTATGGCTGCAACTGTCGGTTTGGTCATGGCAGAGCCCGATTTAGGGGCGACGGTGGTGATTGCCTTAACCATGCTAGGGGTATTCTTCCTCGCAGGTGCACCGTTGATTCAGTTCGCAATTGCCTTTGGTGCGATCATCATGGCCTTTGTGTTCTTGATTTTATTTGAACCTTATCGTTTAGAACGTTTGATGTCCTTCTCAAATCCATGGAATGATCCATTAGGCGCAGGCTACCAATTGTCGAATGCATTAATGGCTTTTGGTCGCGGTGAATGGTTTGGTGTCGGCTTGGGTCATAGTATTCAAAAAATGTCGTATTTACCTGAGGCTCATACTGACTTCATGTTGGCGGTTTTGGGCGAAGAATTTGGCTTCTTTGGGATTTTGACCGTATTGACGCTGTCATTTGTGATGTTGGTCTGCTGTATTCGCATTGGTCATCGTGCTTTACGTCATCAATACTTGCGTGCAGGCTACTTGGCTTATGGCATCAGTATTATCTTCTTGCTGCAAATTTTGGTGAATGCCGGCATGAACATGGGCATGCTTCCAACCAAGGGTTTGACCTTACCGTTTATTAGTTATGGGGGGTCTTCTCTGATTATCTGTGCGGTTATGGTGAGTCTGATCTTAAAGATCGATGCGACGACCAAAGAAGTGAACCCAAGTAAAGAAGAATCAAGCTTCTAAATTCGTATCTCGTTGCGGATCGGGAGATGCATGGTGGAGTACACTGGCCGGCATCTCCGTTCCACAATGAAGACATTTGACAAAGCTCGCCTTGGCTTTAGAAAGGGAAATCAATGGGATAAAAAATAAAGAAAAATAATTACGTTGCTGTTTTAACTCATACTGAGTTCTGCTTCGGCAGACAGGGCAAGTAAATTGGCTCTTTTCAATGACTTTGGTTTTCGGACCAAATCCAAAAATAAAAAACATTAGGCTCTACAATGGTCGATTGATCACTTTATTAAAGCATAATTCAATTGAAAATCGAGTGATTGGCTTAGATCAATATTTGGGTTTATTGATAGATTTGAGGCAATGCTGTGCCATGGGGAATATGTTGAATATCCCACTGCGCAATCGCCTGTTGCAGCATAATACGCGGCGTGTCTAAGTCGACTGGCGGTTGGTGTAGGGCCTGCAATGCTTGTTGCAATAAAGATGCTGCTTTTTTTAAATCAAGAGCTTGAGCCATATTCTGTTTTGAAAGTTTTTGTCCCTGATCATTCATTGCCAATGGCAAGTGCATGTATTCAAGGCGCGGATAACCCAAAACCTGTCCGAGCCAAATTTGACGTTCGGTATTGTCCAAAAGATCAGCCCCACGTACAACATGGGTCATCCCTTGTAGGTAGTCATCAACCACGACAGCAAGTTGATAATTGATAATGCCATCACGGCGTTTTAAGACAAAGTCACCCAAATCCTGTTGCAGATTGGAGCAATGCATCCCTTGTAAGCGGTCGGTAAAACAAATGTTCTGTGCATCGACTTTAATTCGAATGGCCTGATCCTGAAGAGGAAGGCCAAGATTACGACATGTACCTTGATAGATATGATTCGAACCGAGCATTTTTCGGGTGCATTGACAAGCATAGACCAAGCCTTGTGCATGCAAATGCGCAATGACTTGCTCATAGATTTCGAGGCGGTCTTTTTGGAAAATGATCTCGGCATCTGGTTCGAATTGAAATGCATCAATACAACGTAAGATGTGTTCTTCGCTGCCGGGAAATATACGTGGAATGTCGGTATCTTCGATACGAACCACCCATTGCCCCTGATGGGCACGGGCATCGCAGTAGCTTGCGACTGCTGTAATTAAAGAGCCAAAATGCAAAGGGCCGGTTGGCGATGGCGCAAACCGACCCACGTAATGCTCTGCAGCTTTCCCTCCCTTATCTAAAGGGAGGGCTAGAGAGGAATTACTCAACACAGAATTAACCGTTATTTTGCTTCTCTTTGATCTCTGCAAGTGTTTTGCAGTCGATACATAAAGTTGCTGTTGGACGTGCTTCTAGGCGACGTAAGCCAATTTCGATACCACACGTTTCACAGAAGCCGTAGTCATCATTTTTGATCGCTTCAATTGATTGTTCAATTTTACGGATCAGTTTACGTTCACGGTCACGTGTACGAAGTTCAATCGCAAATTCTTCTTCTTGCGTTGCACGGTCGTTCACATCTGGAAGTGCAGTATTTTCGTCTTGCATAGTATTCAAAGTACGGTCTACTTCAGACATTAACTCAGCTTTCCACGCCAATAAGATGTGACGGAAATGCTCAAGTTGCCCTTCAGACATGTATTCTTCATTCTTTTTAGGCTGATAAGGTTCAATACCAAATAAGCTTGCAGTAGAACCACCTTCAGTCGCCTTTGGCTTTGATTTGCGCACGCGTTTGGTAGACTTTTCGTCTACTACATCAGTTTGTTCGTCTAAGACTTGATTTTGGTTGTCATTCGCCATGTAGGGCATTCCTCATCATATGCATATATCTATACGCAAAAAATATGGTGATATGCAAGTTTTTTATCCACCCAACACAGAGTTTCCTTCTGTGGGGGTCGTCATCATATAGACTTTTTCTGCTTATTGATAGTCTTTGATGTTTGGATTCTAACTATCACTTTTCCTTTAGAAGGCATAAAGTAAAGCAAAAAAATCAAATTGAAAAGTTAATAACCTGAAATTTCAACATTAATTTGAGGTTGTTTCAATTTGACCCGAACAACTTCCGTTTTAAATTCACCATTATCATTCAGATAGAGTGCACGATACCCTGGTAACGCTTCATCTAAGGCAAAATTTTCACTATGTGGTTTGAACTGAACACTGGTCGAAGGTGTCGATAAAAACTGAATATTGTGCCATTGATTAGATGAGTCTTGATGCACGTGTCCGCACAGTACAATTTTGACATTGTCGTGGCGCGAAAGCACATCCATCAGATGTTCAGCATTCTTTAGTTTATGCTGATCTATCCAATGCGATTGCATGGCAAAAGGGTGGTGGTGGCATGCCACAATGATGTGTTGCTGTGGGTGTGCTGTGAGCAACTGATCTAATTGTTCGAGCTGCTGTTGTGATACCCAACCATCGACTTTTCCCTTGACCGCACTGTTCAGTAAAATCAGACACCAATTGCCTAATGCGATGCAGTGTGCCCGATCTTCCTGTTGATGAAATGGGAAGCAAGACGCTTCGTCATGGTTCCCCGGAATCTGATAAAACGGAAACGGCTGCTGTTGCATATATTCGCGATAACGCGCATAGGTGCGCTCTACCGGCACTTGTGCAAGATCGCCAGTATGGACAAGCGTATCGATGTGATGATGGTTCAACTGAATTTGTTGAATCACATCGTGAAAACTCTGCTCTGGATTCATGCGGACAAACTCAAGATCTTCCTGATCCATTAAATGTGTGTCCGAGATCTGGATCAGTGTCCAGTCGTATTGTGGTGTATCCCTTAAAGTCATGTCCTTCCCCTTAGACATTCCTTGTAGTATGTATTTGTTGTTGTAACCATTGCAAGGCCATAATGACAGGTGCGTTTTTTAGCCGACCATTGGTTAATAATTCAGGAATATCAGCATAGTTTAAGATATGCAATTGAATATTTTCTCCTTCATCAGGCATGCCAAAGACTCCACCATGTTCAGGCAGTTCAGCTTCAGCACTATAAAGGTGGAATAATTCCGCGCAGGCACCCGCAGAAGGATAAAAACTAAATAAATGCTGTAGCGCATCTAATTCACAGCCTGATTCTTCCAAACTTTCCCGGCGGATACAGCTTTCAGCGGATTCATCACCATCGAGCACGCCGGCAATAATCTCTAGTTGCCAAGGCGAAGTTTCATCATCAATCGCCCCAATGCGGAATTGTTCAATTAAGGCAAATTTTTGTTGTTGATGGCTATAAATCAGTACACCTGCTGCTTCAGGACGATGAATCAATTCACGCTGAATGGTTGGAATCATGCTGTCTTGATGGAATAAGCGGTGTCGAAGCTGAACTTTTTCAACTTGAATAAAGCCTTTATAAAGATGTTCACGCCCTTCAATGCTGTAATCTTTTTTGTTATATGTGGCCTGTTTAATAATATTCATAAGCGCTAATTAGGATGAAATCTTCCATTTCATCCTAACCGAGATTTTGTTGAATACAAAAGATTTTTTTTAAGCTTTACACTTTGTGGTACAACTTTTGACCATGTTCATGATAGGCCGCTTTCATGCTCTGTAAACCTGTTTCAATTTCAGGATTAGATTCTGAAGAAAGCTGCATATCTTGCTGATTTTTTGCATAATCTCTCACATTTTGTGTGATTTTCATCGAGCAAAATTTAGGTCCACACATCGAACAAAAATGGGCCGATTTATGTGCTTCTTTCGGCATAGTTTCATCATGCATGCTGCGTGCTGTGTCAGGGTCTAAGCTCAGATTAAATTGGTCTTCCCAGCGGAATTCAAAGCGTGCTTTCGACAATGCATTATCACGGGCCTGCGCACCAGGATGACCTTTGGCAAGGTCCGCGGCATGGGCTGCAATTTTGTAGGTGATAATGCCATCTTTGACGTCTTTTTTATCTGGTAGACCAAGATGCTCTTTCGGGGTCACATAACACAGCATGGCGGTGCCATACCAACCAATCATTGCCGCACCAATGGCAGAGGTAATGTGGTCATAGCCCGGGGCAATATCGGTGGTGAGTGGTCCAAGGGTATAGAAAGGTGCTTCTTTGCAAACCGCGAGTTGCAGATCCATATTTTCTTTGATCATGTGCATTGGTACATGGCCTGGGCCTTCAATCATGACTTGTACATCATGCTCCCATGCACGGTGAGTCAATTCACCTAAGGTGCGTAATTCACTAAATTGGGCTTCATCGTTGGCATCTTGAATACATCCCGGACGTAAACCATCACCTAAACTGAATGACACATCATAGGCTTTCATGATTTCGCAGATTTCATCAAAATGCGTATACAGGAAGTTTTCTTCATGATGCGCTAAGCACCACTGCGCCATGATGGATCCGCCACGTGACACAATACCTGTTAAACGGTTGGCGGTGAGTGGAACATAACGAAGCAGTACGCCTGCGTGAATCGTAAAATAATCGACACCTTGCTCGGCTTGTTCAATCAGTGTGTCTTTGAAAATTTCCCAGGTTAAGTCCTCTGCGACACCATCAACTTTTTCTAAAGCTTGGTAAATCGGCACGGTGCCAATCGGTACAGGGGAGTTGCGAATAATCCATTCGCGGGTCTCATGGATATTTTTACCTGTCGATAAATCCATGATGGTGTCAGCACCCCAACGAGTTGCCCAAGTCATTTTTGCCACTTCTTCATCGATGCTTGAACCAAGTGCTGAGTTACCAATGTTGGCATTGATTTTCACCAAGAAGTTACGACCAATAATCATCGGTTCACATTCAGGGTGGTTAATGTTGGCAGGGATAATGGCACGACCTTCAGCCACTTCTTGACGTACAAATTCTGGGTTGATTTCAGTTAAATTGCGTGCGCCAAAATTTTGACCGGCATGTTGGCGCATATCAACACCTTCACGCTGGCGCTGATTTTCACGAATCGCAATGTATTCCATTTCAGGGGTGATGATGCCTTGTTTGGCATAGTGCATTTGAGAGACATTGTGTCCACGACGAGCGCGACGGGGTTTTGAAATATGCGCAAAACGAATCTCTGCAGTACGAATATCTCGAAGACGCTCTTGTCCAAATTTTGAAGTTAAGGTATCGAGTATTTCCGTATCATTTCGTGACTCAATCCAAGATTCACGGACATTGGGTAGACCTTGATTTAGGTCAATTTGAATATTGGGGTCGGTATAAGCACCAGAGGTGTCATAAACCATGATCGGCAGATTTTTTTCTCCACCCAGACCTGTAGGCGTATCTGTAAGACTGATCTCACGCATTGGTACGCGAATATCTGGACGTGAGCCTTGGATATAGACTTTCTTTGACGCAGGGAGAATACGAGTGAGATCTTTAGCATCTTGTTCATGTTGAGCAGCGCGATCTGAAGCGGTGAGATTCGTTAATTGGTTCATTGCAATGATCCTTATGAATGACATCAACGAATCAAGCACGACCAAAAACGTGGCAGTTTATCTGATGGATTCACCTGAAAATAAAGGCGTAAAACCAAGAGATAAGAAGGGCTTAAGTTTTTAGATGGCTTGATTCCTACGCAGGTATTAACCTGATCAGGTTCAACGGTACTCATCCTTAAATTTAGCGAACTAAATTTAGATGATCTCAGCAGGAAATTACCTGCGCTCCGTCAAGCTTTGTGCGGATATTAGCATGAAGGCTGTTTTAAAACAGTGTTATTTTTCATCGATTTTGCAGTGCAGAATTTTGGCTAGGCCCATGTGCAATTGAACTTGCATTGGCTAAGTAGAGGACTGATTTACACAGATGGCGTCACTAAAACAGTCTTTCTTATAATGCGGATCAGGATTGCGGACACCAATTAAATTCAACAGCTGCGCTTCTGATCGCTGATTAGATGCAGCAGTATTTTGATCTAATAATTTTAAAAATAAACGCGCCTGATCTGCCAATTTGGAGTTTTTTAGTTGAGCCAAGCGTTCAATTTCTTCTAAAGAACTGGCTTGAATACTGAGGCGGTCTGAAAAATCATTAGAAACGGGACTATGTGCCGAACCAATAAATAACAATTTGCTATATTGATATAGCAATTGTTGTGCATCTTTTTTGTAGGGGCTATCTGGATATTGTTTGAGATAGTCTTCCCAAAAAATAGCACGTGTCGCAATCTCTTGCGGCTCAATGGCTAAACTTTGTTGCAGCAAGGCAGGTTGTGCGTTTTGTTCAGCCAGTTTTTCAATGAAGACCTGCTCAGATTCTTGCATATAAGGCGCAAAAATTTTGGCTAAATATTCAGGACTGCGGCGATAGCGTAATTGTCCTTCACCGGCATCGAACAATTCCACATAGGCTTGGCCTTTATGTTTCAGTAAATACTGATCTCGGGCGGTGAGCTGTTCATAATGATTTTGTTGAATGGTGGGATGCTGAGCCATATCAAAGGCAAATTGTTCGAACGCCATTTGCTGTTGAGCCGTACGTTCAACATGTAAGAAGTTACGATACATTTGATTGGACAAGCGCAGTAATTTTTTTTGTTCGTCCGCTTTTAATAGCGGTAAGCAGACTTTGAGATCTTGGTTGATTTGTTCTAAAGCGAAAGTTGTGCGTTGATCATCAATTTCCAGCATGTTTTTTTCCAGTTTTTTGCACAGCAAAGACAAATCGACTGCTTCTTTTTGAACAGTCTTATTGTTGGGAAACTCTGGTGCAGGTTGTGGTTCAGGCTGTTGTTGGCATCCACTCAACATGCTGAAACATAAAAATATTGCACTAAACTTTGCAGGCAGCTGAAAAAATTTTGACACAGGAACTCGATGCGCTATAGAAGTGGTATTGTCCGATGGAATGTCGACTATTTTATAGATGAAACACGTGCAATATGTGTACTATTGTACAGTTCTTTGTTATAGCGTTGTGAGTAGTGTCCGAAAACGACTGAAATTATCCGGTTTTGTCGCATTTGATATAAAAAATTAATAAAAATCATACGGAAATTTGCAAGGATATGATTAGTATCTGCTTAGTTTTAGGCTTGAATATTCAATCTCGGGTATTTGAATATTAGGAATTTACAAAAAAAATGAACAAAAAAGTTGTGGTGGGTCTTTGTTTGCTTTTCACGAGTCAATGGGCGTGTGCGCTAGATCTTGTGCAAGCTTATGAACGTGCAAAACAAGAAGACCCCAATTGGCAAGCCAATAAACTACAATATGAAGCGGATAAATTGAATTTGGGGATTGCCAATGGGAACTTACTCCCGACGGTAACAATCTCCGGAAATGTGACCCGAAAAAATCAAAATTCCAACCAAAGTGGCGCTCAAGCCGGGCTGATCATGCCAGACAGCACCACAACAAGACAAATTGCGCTCACTGCCCGTCAGCCCATTTTTCGTTGGGATGCATGGGAAGGGCTGAAGCAAGTCAAGACCTCGATTAATTTAAGTGAAATCAATCTGCGGATTCAAAAACAAGATCATATTTTAAATGTCTCTGAAGCTTATTTTAATGTCCTACGTCAGCAAGCATTGACGGTTGCCAACTTACAAGAAGAACAGGCGCTATCTGAACAGCTACGCATGATGAATGCTAAATTAAAAGAAGGCTTGGTGGCAAAAAGTGATGTCAGCGAAGCCAATGCACAATATCAAAATGCACGGGCAAACCGCATGGCAACCAATGTTCAATTGGTTTTGGCGCAGGAACAATTACAACAGTTGATTGGACCATATCGAGAAAATCTGGCGGTGTTACGTGAAGATTTTCAGTTTGAAAAACCGATTCCAAATAATGTGCAAGCGTGGGAAGAACTGGCTCAGGGGCAGAACCTAGGCATTTTACAAGCGCGTATGCAACAACGTTATGCGGAAGATGGTAAACGCGTCGAAAAGGCCGCCTTATATCCTCAGATTGAAGCGGTAGGGACCTATGGGTATAACAAGCAAAGTCCACAATCCATCATGTCGCAAGATGGTCAATTTGATCAGGTGGGGATTGAAATGAACTGGAATGTGTTTAATGGTGGACGGACACAGAAATCCATTAAGCAAGCAGCGATCAATGTTGAAAAAAGCCAAGCACAGGTGGATGCAGCAATTCGAAAAGCACAAACCGATGTAAAAAAATCTTATATGCAAGTCGAAACGGATCAAAGTAAATTACAGGCACGTAAAGCCGCGATGGATTCTTCCGCGCAAGTGTCTTTGGCCTCACAAGCCCAGTACCAAGAAGGTCTGAAAACTATGGTTGATGTGCTGCTGGCACAGCGTAATGCCTTTTCAGCCCGTCAAGATTATTTAAATTCCAAGTACGATTATTTAATACATGTATTGCAACTCAAAGCCTCTGTTGGGAAATTAACGGAAGCTGATTTAGTGGAAATGAATGCGTGGTTGGTCGATCAGAAAAATCAGCCATCGATCCTACTAAAGAAATAATCCATGGTCATAAAAGTTTCACAATCAATATGCTTTAATATGGCACTAAAATCTGCCGATTCACGTTGTAGTGGAGACTCGCTTTGCCTAATAATCCTGTTTTAAACCATCATATTTCTTCGCAATTCAATGAAGAGTTGCAGGATGTGCATACCAAATTTATGACCATGGGTGGTTTAGTGGAGCAGCAGGTTGCAAATGCCATTCATGCCTTATTGGATACGGATGCAACAATGGCGATTGATGTTCAATTTCAAGACAATACGGTGAACCGTATGGAAACTGAAATTGATGAAGCGCTTACCCTAATTTTGGCGCGTCGTCATCCTGCTGCAATTGATCTACGCATGGTGATTGCGATGTCGAAAGCCAACACCGATTTAGAACGGATTGGTGATGAAGCGGCAAAAATTGCCCGTATTGCACAAAGCTTGTGTGAAGAGGGGGGGTCACCGCGTGGCTATATGGAAACACGTCATATTGGCAACCAAGTCCGCGTGATGATTCATGATGCGCTCGATGCCTTTGCACGTTTGGATGTAGATCAGGCTTTACGTGTCCTTTTGGCCGATGCTGATATTGACCGCGAGTATCAATCGGCAACCCGTACCCTCATGACGTATATGATAGAAGATCCACGCCATATTACTCGGGTGATGAATGTACTTTGGGTGCTGCGTTCACTTGAACGTATTGGTGACCATGCTCGAAATATCTCTGAACAGGTGATTTATATGGTGAAAGGTCTAGATGTCCGTCACACCAGTGTTGAAGAAATTGAGCAAAAAGTTCAGCGTTAATTGAATAAAACAAATATGAACGAAGCCCATCAAACGATGGGCTTTTTTCGGTCTAAAATTAACTATGTGTTTCTTCGTCTTCCTCAAAAGTCCGGGCAATTTTGTCAATATTTAAACTTTTCGCCATCGCATCGAAGATTTGCTTATAGGCACCTTCTTGATGGTACAAATCATGATGCTCCCCGTGTTCTACGATTTGTCCGTCTTTCATCACATAGGTGTAATCGGCATCGATAATTTGCGACAAACTATGTGAAATCATGATGACGGTACGCCCTTGTTTAATTTGATCCAGACTATTTTTAATTTGTTCAGCAGCGATCGCGTCTAAACTAGCCGTCGGTTCGTCCAAGAAAATAATCGGTGGATTTTTCAGGAACATGCGTGCTAAGGCAATGCGCTGTTGTTGTCCACCCGAAAGCAGTAGGGCATCGGCTTCATAGGCATGTGGAAGTTTTAAGATCTGATCATGGATCGAGGCTTTTCGTGCTGCATCAAAGACTTCTTGCTCTGTGGCTGTACTTTTGCCATAGCGAATATTTTCAAAAATTGAACCTGGGAAAATATGATTTTTTTGTAAAACCAAACCAATATTTTCACGTAAATACTGCGTATCAATTTGTTCTAGGTCGATGCCATCGAGTTTGATATTGCCCGCTTGAGGATGATAAAACTTATCTAATAAGCTAATTAATGTCGATTTACCAGCGCCAGATAAACCAACCAATGCGGTGATTTTATTCGGTTGGATGGTCATGTTGATGCGGTGCAATGCCTGAAAACCATTGGGATAGCTAAAGTCGACATTGCTTAATTCAAACTGACCTTGAATCGGAGGTTGAGCAGTGCCACTGGTTTCAATTTCATGATCCGCTTCTAAGATGTTAAAGAAGCTTTCCGAATAAATCATCGCAGAGTTAATTTCATCATAGATACGATGTAGCGAGCGAATCGGGGCAGAGACGTTATTAAATAACAACACGTGATACATAATCATCCCGATACTCATTTGCCCATCCAAAACAAAATAGGCTGTCAGAATGATGATCAGTACCACACCGACCTGTTCAATAAAGGTTTTGAGTCCGTCAAAGATATAACTGGTTTGCCGTGTCTGCATCTGGTTTTCAGTCAGTGACTTTTGCAGATTTAATTGCTTTTTCGATTCGACGGCTTCTTTGTTAAAAGATTTAATGACCGTTATCGAATTGATAATACTCAGAATACCCTGATTTTTCTTTTCAAAATTATCGCGTAGGGCACGGCGTTTGCCTGCCAGTTTTTGTGATTGTTTGAAAGTTAGCCAAAAATAAATCGGCACGATAATTGTGGCCACCACGCCAACCCAAACATTGGCATAATACATTAAGCCCAGTGCAATAATAGCACTGGTAAATAGCGGTAAAATATCAATAAAAAAGATTTGAACCAGTCGTGTGAGCGAGCTGACCCCCCGATCAATTCGAGTTTGGAGTTTGCCTGCTTGGTTGTCTTGTTGATCGAAGAATGCCAATCGATAGGTGATAAATTTTTCAATAATGCCTTGGGACAAATCCTGAGAAATTAAAATACGTAATTTTTCACCAAACGATTTTTGTCCAAATTGCACGATGGCATTGATGACTTCTTTTCCCAGTAAGACTACGGTGATGGTGATTAATATATGCCAACCATTCGCTAGACCGAGGCCTTGTTGTAAAAGCTGATTGATGCTGTCTACAGCATATTTGAGTGTCAGGGCATTCACCTGTGCCGTGAGTGAGCCAATTAAGGTCAAGATCAGCGTCACGACCACCAGCCAGCGGTATGGCTGTACGAATGGGCGTAATTTTTGGAAAAGTTGCCACAGGTTCATAAGCAATTATTTTTATTGTGAATATGAGCTTTAGTCTAAGACTGAAAATTCTATGCGACAAGTAATGACAATGTTTTGATTTGTGACGAGAGTTTTTCGGCTAAGATATTTTTTAATGTGCTCACGACATCAGCATCACGCTGCTGTGCCAAACAGTGTTGAGTTGAACCGATGAATTTTGAATTATTTACGCCTGAACCGCATGCAAATCTGTTGCCCTATGATGGTGAAGTTGAAGATTATGGATTGATCTTCAACGCCGAAGAGAGTGAAAAATATTTACGCTATTTCCTCACGCAGTTGGCTTGGCAGCATGATGAAGTCATTTTGCATGGACAGTATTTTCAAACGGAACGAAAAGTGGTTTGGTATGGAGATGCTCATTATGAGTATCACTATTCAGGCATGCAAAAGCAGGCATTGATCTGGAATCCAGCTTTACTGCGCTTAAAGCAACATATTGAGCAACGGGTGGGTCAGACGTTTAATTCCTGTTTGGCCAATTTATACGAAAATGGTACGCAAGCGGTGGGGTGGCATAGTGATGATGAGCCATCTTTGCTTTCACCCACACAGCAGGTGGTGATCGCATCTTTGAGTTTTGGCGCAAGCCGAAAGTTTTGCTTTAAACATAAAAGCACTCAAGAGAAAGTACAGCTTTTACTGCAAAGTGGACAGTTGATTGTGATGCGTGGGAAAACCCAACGGTATTGGAAACATGCCCTAATGAAGTCGATGAAAGTGACCGAGCCGAGGGTGAATTTAACCTTTCGTTATTTCTATGATCAACAGCCGTAAAAAAAGCCCATATCTAGATGAGCTTTTTTCTTTCTCTGAGGAAGAGTATAGCGACAATCAACTGAAATCATGGAACACATGATTGAGATGACTGCTAAAGAACAATAATCATATTATGATAATATATCTGGAATTTATAATTAATAAATTCAATTAACAATATAAATTTATCAGATTAATTAAATAGCATCTTTACAATATTGCATCAGTTATGCGCAAACAGATCAGGCTTAAATGGCGTCCGATTCTTCCATCATACTGCTGTATTTTTTCTCAATACGCGCTGTACAGTCTTGCAGCATTTCTACAACTTTCTGAAAATTCATAAAATCAAAACGATTTTTAGACGCCAATAGGGTCAAAGCAAGTGGGGGTTCTTTACTGGAGAATTTAATCGGAATCGATAGGCTCGACATATTCGGGTCAACTTCACCATTGGAAAAATAATAACCCTGCTTTTTAATCTTTTTCATTTGCAGCATAAATTCTTCTTCATTATGCGCAAAACCAACTTGAGATAATTCATCTGCAAAACGGTGGTAATAATCTAAAATCCGTTGCTTGGGTAACTGGGACAAAATCACTTTAGATGATGAGCCTTTATACATCGGACGCGGGCTACCTCGACCATAAGCCAAGGCAGTATAGTCTTTGTAAAGTTCATGATGCACATCAATACAAGAGTCGATATTCAGATGCGTCAATAAGCAACAAGACTCTGTGCGTTCCACAATTTCTTTCATGAAGGGAATGCTAATTTGCACCAATGGATCGGTGGTGCGAGAAATAAAATCAAGCACAGCAATCTTGGAACCCAGTGTGTAATCGCCAGAAGTCCCACTGAGGCGCTGCAATAATTCAGCAGAAACCAGTTCTTTTAAATAGCGATAGCTCGTTGGTTTAGATAAGCCTAATTCTTCACTAATAATGTCGACATTGATGATGGGACGAGCAACTGAAAATAAGTCGAGTACGGTGAGAATTTTACCAAAACTGGAAAGCGCCATAAGAACCTGCTTGGTCACAATAAAAAATGAATCGTTAAGTTACTTTATAACAAATTGCTCGGCCTGATGTTGCGATTTTCTACACTGGAAATGAAACAAATCTGAAATATCACAGGGTTTCTTGGGTCATCCTGATAAAAGCATAGTAGAAACCTGAAATAATCATTTAAAATATAGTTGAATTATCAAAATAAGATATTTTTATTGACTTCGGTTTGTTTTTTTAGCAAAATTGCTATGAAAATATCCTATATTGAATAAATATTGCCCATCTGTTCGATGCGCAGGCAATGTTGCACATTACTTTTTGTATTCAAATGGTTTGAAATACGATTTGAATCGCTTCTTTACTTATTGAAATTTCTAGTCATTCCTGTGCCGTGATACAGGTTGTGCTGTCGAATGTTTAAGCATTCGATACGAGGTCGTTTTCACTAAAAAGAAGCAAACCACCGAGATCCATCATGCTGCTGACGAAACAAATACTCGCTTTTCGGCCCAATAAAATGGACTGGATTTTTGCGACCAAAACGTTCATCGCGGGCATGTTGGCATTGTATGTGGCCTTTGTACTGAATTTAGCTTATCCGATTTGGGCGATTGGCACCGTTTTCGTGATCGCGAATCCATATTCAGGGATGACGTCTTCAAAAAGTTTGTATCGTGTATTAGGGACGTTCTTAGGGGCGGCCGTGTCGGTGGTGGCACTGCCACATCTCATCCATATGCCAGTACTGTTTACAGTGTTTTTAGCGGTTTGGGTTGGGTTTTGCCTGTATTTGTCACTGCTAGACCGTACGCCTCGTAGTTATGTTTCCATGTTGGCGGGTTATACCACGGTCATTATCTGTTTTAACGTCGTGTATTTTATTGATACCGCTTCGATCTTCGATATGGCCTTGGGGCGTTTTCTCGAAATTACGGTGGGTGTGGTCTGTAGTGCCATCGTGACCACGACATTATTTCCAATGCATATTGGCCCTGCAGTCGAAACACGGGTGAGTAAAACCTTTGCTGATACCAAAGAAATTTTTGATCAGATTTTATTAGAGCCTGCCGAGCTAAAAAATTATTCTAAAAATCTCGGCAATATTGCACGAGATATCGCCGATATACATGTCATGGCGGTGCATTTGTCTTATGAAAAATCCACCTTAAAAGGCATGACACGTCCGTTGCAGGAAATCTTGCATCAGTTGAGTTTGTTGGTCAGCAACTTGGTGGCCATGTCTGAACGGATGAAACAATTAGATGGTCTAGACACACATTATCGGACGGCACTCAAGCAAGCCCATGAACATATTGCCGCGTTTTTATTAGATCAACATCAGATTGAGGAAAGTGAACTTAATCAATTGCCTGAACAGTTTGAGCAAGATTTTCAACAGATTCAGGCACAGGCATTGCCATCACAGCAGGTGATTTTGGGCAGTCTAAAAATGGATATTCGTCATTTTATTCAGAATATCCGTGCGATTCGCTTGCTTTGGCAGCGGGTACAGCAAGGCGACTCCACTTTACCAGCTACACTGACCGCCTTGTGCAATAGTCATTATCCGACTTTGCATCGAGATGCAGGTGTTGCCATTCGTGGCGGGGTGTCCGCATGTTTGATTATTTTAATTTCTACGGGTTTTTGGATCGTTAGTGGTTGGAAAGCTGGATTTATGATGGCCGAAATGGCTGCAATCAGTGCTTGTATTTTAACTGCAATGGATAACCCTGTTCCTGCATTGAAAATGTTTATTCGCGCCAATATGTATGCGGCTTTCATGGTGTTCATCTACGCCAATGGCATTTTCCCGCATGTGACCGCTTTTTGGCAGTTGATCGTGGTGTTAGCACCGTTTGTGATGTTCTGTCTGATGCTATTTTTACATCCGCCTTTGGTCGGGATCAGCTTGCCGCTTTTGATGGGCACCATCATGGGGCTGAATTTTCAAAACCGCTTTAGCCTTGATCAGGTGTTTTTCTTCGATGCATCGATTGGGACGGTTTTGGGACCCATTATTTCGGTGTTTATTATTCATTTAGTGCGTGCAATGTCACCGGATATGACGGCCCAACGCATACTTTCACAGCATTACAAAGCACTGCGTCAGGCATTATATCTGCCGTATGGCTTACCGTTTCGGGTGCATTTACGCAGTATGTTGGACCGAATCGGCATCCTAAACAGCAAAATGGTGCAATCAGGGAATTTAAAACAACAGATCGAGTGGGCTTTGGTGGAAGCCAGTGCTGTGATTGATTTGACCCGCTTGCAAGAACTCATGAATAAACTCGATCCGAATGAAGCACTGGTCAGCGAACTCGAAGAGTTACAACAAGATTTAGATGACTATTTTCGGGCCATGGAACAAGGGCAAAAGAATGTGTATATGAGCTTGAAACAGCAAATTGTAGAGCGAATTCAACGATTGAATCAGGCTGTTCAGGGTGTGGAAAACGATGATGTTATGTATCGAATTCAGTATTCGCTGAACAATATTCAAAGCAGTTTGTGTCATGTCCTAACACAGCAAACACCAGATAATTTACAGGTCGAGGCACAACATGGGTGAGCTAAATGTATATGGCGTCTATGTGCCCATTCTATTGATTCAAGCGGTATTGGCCTATCTGTTATTGCGGGTCATCATGCGTTTGCTTGACCGATGGATGGCGCCAGATTGGGTGCCGATGCTCAATATTTTTTATTTGGGTGTATTTGTGATGTTGCTTTGGCTGGTGCATGAAATCTTTATTTTCTGCCAGTTCTAAGCCCCTAAAAAATGAAATGATTGAGGTAATCGTATGACCAATTTGAATGTCCGAAAATATGTTCGGCCTGTATTGTTGATAATCGTGCTATGTGGCGCATTACTTGCGCTGAAACATATTTGGGACTATTACAATTCGGAACCATGGACGCGTGATGGACGGGTACGTGGTGACGTGATTCAAGTGTCATCGGATGTTTCAGGTTTGGTCACAGACGTTTTAGTTCAAGACAACCAACAAGTGAAAAAAGGCCAAGTGCTGTTTCGTATAGATGTGGCACGTCAAGCTTTGGATGTTGAGCAAGCCAAATCTGACTTGGCGAAAGCCAAAGCAGGACTGGCAGGGGCTGAAGCGCAGCTTGCTGAAGCTAAAGCCAATCTAGTGAAGTCACAAGCCAATATTAATCTTGCAGATAAAAATGCAAATCGTTATGCAAGTTTGATGGACGGTGCGATTTCAAAACAAGAACAAGATCAAATGTTTGCAGTACGTGATCAATCACATGCAGAGCATGAACAAACTCAGGCCGCGATTGAGCAAGCCAAAGCCAGTGTGGTGCAGCAAAAAGCCCTAATTGAAGCGGCGAATAGCAGTTTGCATTTGGCTGAGTTGAATTTAAAACGTTCGGAAGTGGTTGCACCGACTGATGGAACATTGTCTAACTTTGAACTCAAAGCAGGGAATTACGTCAAAGTCGGCCAAGCCGTAGCAGCCTTAATTGACCGTCAACAATTGTATGTTGTGGGATATTTTGAAGAAACCAAACTGGATAAAATTTATGTTGGCGCACCTGCAACAATCCAACTGATGGGAAGTTCTGAAGTTTATAAAGGCCATGTACAAGGCGTTGCCACAGGGATTGAAGACCGTGAACGTACTTCGACTGATGGCTTACTGGCCAATGTTAATCCAACCTTTAGTTGGGTCCGTTTGGCACAGCGTGTACCAGTGAAAATTGTACTGGATGAAGTACCGCATGATCAGTTGGCTTTTATCGCGGGTCGAACCACCACGATTCATATTGTGGATAAAAACTAAGTTATCCCCAATCATTTCATTCGCGCAGCATTGAGTGATCAATCTTGCGCATAAAAAAGCATCCTCTTTTGGATGCTTTTTTATTTGCCTATTTGTTGAAAGCGCTTAAGGTTTTAGTCCAACTGGATTTCGATACCAACTTTCAATAAACAATGCTGCAGCAAGGCTGTCGGCAGAAAGATTCTTCGCACGGCCTTGGGCTTGATAATGATCTAATTCATCACGCGCTTCACGTGTCGTTAAGCGTTCATCGACCATCAAGGTTTCAATATTGGTTTGGTGGCGAAGGCGTCGTGCAAATTTACGCGCACGTGTGGAGAGTTCAGATTCGCTATCATCCATATTGAGCGGTAGACCCACGATGAACAAATCCGGCTGATACTGTTTCACAATCTTGAGTAGATTATCCCAATTGGGAATGCCATCTTTCATGGGAAAGAGTGGCAGGGGATTTGCACTTTCAATCAGGGCTTGTCCCACAGCCATTCCTGTTTTTTGTGTGCCAAAGTCAAAGGCCATAATCATTTGATATTGTTGTAAATCAGGCATGTCCAATCTCAGATGATAACCACATGCGGTCTACGCCCATTTTTTTATAGGCAGCGTCCCAGCGGTCGTCATAAGGTAAGTTAAATATTAAATCCATGTCTGAGTCACAAATGAGCCAATCACCCCGAGCAATTTCTTCTTCTAATTGGCTTTTACCCCAACTGGCATAGCCTAGAGCCACCTGATAACGACCCACACCTTCATTGTGCGCAATCGCATCTAAAATATCTTTAGACGTGGTAATACAGACATTTTCACCTACAGCAATAGACGAATGCCATGTTGGTTGACCGGTATGAAGAACAAAACCTGCCTCTGGGCGCAAAGGTCCACCTTGCAACACTTCATGAGGATGCACATTATCTGCCTCAATTTCCAAATCATTCAAGAGTTCTTTGATCTGTAAACCTGATGGACGATTAATAATGAGGCCTTGAGCGCCATCTTCATCATGTCGCGCCAAATAAATCACCGTATTGGCAAAGAATTCATCGTTCATTTCGGGTGGAGCAATCAGGCAGCGGTGTGTGAGGTATTGTTTAGTCACCTAATGGCTTCTCCTTATTGGGGTAAGTTTCATTCTTGGGGTGAATTGCATTCGAATAACGTTGTATTTATCAACATACTAGACTCACAAGTTTTCAACAATGAGTTTTTCTGCAAATTCAATATTTGTCATGCTCGACCGGTGAGGGACATGATCAAAATCTTCATCGTAAAGGCAGGTCTACAATGCGGTGAATCGTGAAGCGATGATTGGTGATTTGAACAACAGCAGTACAAAAGCGAGGAGAAGATATACGTGATTGATGACTGAGATTGCTTAAAATAGCAGGATAAACTGAGGGTAAAACAATGACACATTTTTCAAAAATAATAGGGATGGCACTCTGTGCAAGCCTACCTATTTCAGGCTTTGCAGGAAGCGCTGACTTACAAAAACATGAATCTCAGGTGATTAAAAAATATAAAAACTTAAATTTTTATGAGGTCAATGAAGCGATAGAACGTGAAATTGTGGATGTCATTGCGGCAGATCCGAGCAGTTTTCACTACGGATTTACGCAACTCGAAAAGCAAGGTTTTGTTCATGTGCAATATTCACCAGATAAAAAACTTAAATTTTATAGTTTTGATGTGTCTGGCGGAGGCACCATGGGGGAGTGGAGCAGCTATGTGCAATATGCAACGGGAAAAACGCAACATTTAGATCAATTTGACTCAGGCTATATCAATCAAATTTTGCCGGTCAACATCCAAAATAAAACCGTATATTTGGTGAAGAGTTATTATAAAGGTGATAATTGCAGTGGATTACATCATCTAAGAGCTGTTGAAGTTGGACCAAAACAGTTACTTAAATCTTATGTATTTCAAACGAAGCAAAAGAAACTAGATCAAATCTCGGTAGATTATGACTGCCATTATGAAACCGATCGTCGTAGCGGTAATGAATATCTCAAAATCAGTCCGAAACACGTGGATGTTATGTTACTCAATCAACAACATCAGCCGCAGTATAAATATTTACGCTATAGCTTAGGCTCAAAAGGCTTTGTCTATCAAGGAATTATTAAATAGAAGTCGTAATTAAATAGAGGTTGTATCACAAGTGATAAAAAAAGCCTTAGTCAAAGTGAACTAAGGCTTTTTTATTTAAGACATTTACGGTGATTTAGCTGTGCTGAAACTTTAATTGGCGTAAATGTTTGGCATGTTGTAATGTGGTATCGCTAATTTCAACACCACCCGTCATGCGAGCAAGCTCTTGAATTCGATCATCTTCTTCGAGCTCGATAATCGTGCTGCTTGCAGGATCCGTTTGACGTTTTTTCACCAGGAGATGTTGGTCAGATTGAGCAGCGACTTGGGCTTGGTGAGTAATACATAAAATTTGAACATGCTGCGCCAAATCAGCCAACAAACGTCCGACAATTTCTGCTGTTCCGCCACTGATCCCGACATCAATTTCATCAAAGACTAACACTTCGGATTCGGTTTTTTCAGCATTCATCACTTGCATGACTAATGCAATACGTGACAATTCACCCCCCGATGCCACGCGTGCTAGAGGCTGAGCAGGAATCCCTTTGTTTGCGGTGAACAGAAGTTGAATAAAGCTTAAACCTTCACTTGAAGCTTGTTCTAGAGGCTCAAATTTAAATTCAAAATGAGCCTCTGGGAGCGCGAGCTGCTTGACTTGTTCAGTCAACTGCTTCGCCAATGGGGTAGACGCTTCACGACGAATATCATCCAAATGCTGTGCTTTGGCTAAAAAGTCTTGATGAGACACTTCCACTTGTTCAGCTAAGGTTTCAGGATCTTCAAGTTGATGTAATTGCTCAAGCTCAAGTTGCCACGCATCATAATCATTTTTTAAGTCTTCGGGCTGAGTACGATATTTGCGAGCTAGGCGATGAAAAACTTCGAGTTTAGTGTTTAATTCGTCCATACGTTCAGGATCGAAACTTTGACGATCAATAAACTGACGTAAATTTGCTGTCGCGTCTTCAATTTCACTTTGAGCGTTCAGCAGCGACGTATAAATTTCAGAAAGTTGTTCACTACGTCCTGCATGCGATTCAATCCGACGAATGATCGCGCCCATTTCTTGATTGATATTTTGCTCTGCGTCATCGAGGGCATTTAGACCATAGCTACAATCTTGCATGATATGTTCATGATGACTGAGACGGTCAAATTCTTGCTCGATTTCTTTGTAGTCCGTTTGCACAACGTCTTCAAGTTCTTCCAATTGAAGTTCAAGCGTTTCTATCCGTTGCTTACGTGTTGCTTGGGCGTCGAGTGCTGCTTGGTGCTGACGAATGTCCTTTTGCCATTTGCTATAGGCATCACGCACGGCTTGAGCAGGCTGATAAAAATTGTAATAGCGATCTAGCCAATGTTTTGGATAGGGCGGTTCTAAGAGTTGTTGTTGGCTGTGTTGGCTATAGAGTTGAACCAATAAGCGGCCAAGTTCTTTTAACTCGGATAAGCTGCTCGGACGTCCATTAATCCATGCTTTGCTGCGACCTGTTGCAAAAATTACGCGACGTAAATGGATTTCGCCAGACTCATCATCCAATTCGTGTTCTTTGAGCCAAAGCGCTTCAGGACTGTGCTCTTGGTAGCTAAAGGTCGCTGTTACATCGGCTTTGTCTGATCCATAGCGCACATAGTTGGTGTCTGTTCGTTCACCTAAACATGCTGATAATGCGTCTAGAAGTAAAGATTTACCCGCACCCGTTTCACCCGTCAGGACATTAAAGCCTTGTTCAATGTCGATGGCTAAATGGTCGGCTAATGCAAAATTGATCAGAGTTAAATGTGTCAGCATAAACGCATCCGAGCTGCGAAAAGTTCTAGTTAAAGATAATTAAGTTTTGTTTTGGTCACAAGACAAGTTTTATTTTAAGATGACGAAAAACCTCATAATTCTATCTTAAATTTCAGTTTAACAAGAAATAAGTTTCTTATCCGCTGTATCCATGCAGTGTTGTGATGCAAAGAGTAAATGATCTTGCATAACGTGAGCTTAAACCATCCAACATTTTGCTAAGTTCTCACAAAACACGTTTGTATATGTATTCTTGTATTTAATCTAACGTGTTATTGCCTTAAAACGTCATGATTTGGTCTCTTAAATCCGTCCATATAATTCATTATCCATGTATATATCTGTGAAATGATTTTGCAGCGTTTCAATAGACCCTAACTAGGACTTTAGTGGATGAAATAAAAAAAGTATTTTGTACAAAAGTACAGTTTGTTTTAGATTCTCAATGTCAAGATAGTGGGATGGTATTGGGACACATCCACTTCTCAGATTTTTGTAATTATCTATCTCAAAGTTTTCAACACTGATTGATTAGTTTTTGCAGCACAATTAAACTACTTCAATCAAAATATTATAAATATGCTTTATCTGGAGAAAACGCATGTCAGCACAGTTTGATCATGTATCAGTCATCAAAAAATCAAATGTTTATTTTGGCGGTCTATGCATCAGCCATACTGTGCAATTTGAAGATGGAACAAAGAAAACACTGGGTGTGTTGCTTCCAACTGAACAAGCGCTGACTTTTGAAACTCATGTACCTGAACGTATGGAAATTATTTCAGGAGAATGTCGTGTTCAAATTGCAGATAGCGAAGAAAGCGAATTATTCCGTGCGGGTCAATCATTCTACGTGCCAGGTAATAGCCGATTTAAAATTGAAACAGACGAAGTGTTGGATTATGTGTGCCACTTAGAAGGCTAATGATTCAATCAATTTAGGCAAAGTTTTTTAACCTCAAATCGGTTAAACTATGTGTCATAGCATAAATCCTGTAAAGCTTGCTTTGCAGGATTTTTCTTTTTGGCAGCCTATGCTGTGCTCTAGGGATATCATACCCTGTTCAAAAGTTTATCGAAGTTTGCAATTTAGAGGTCGTTCATGGCGAAACCGGAATATTATTATGGCGTTCATTCAGTGGAGTCATTACTGGAACTTGAGCCAGAACGCGTTTTAACTTTATTTGCGTTAAAAGGTCGTGATGATCAGCGTTTAAAACGTATTTTTGAGTTGGCAGAACCGTTTGGTGTCAGCATTCAAAAAGCTAGCCGTGATAGTTTGGAAAAACTTGCGGGACAACCGTTCCATCAAGGTGTAGTCGCGGCTGTACGTCCACATCCAGTCTTAAACGAAAAAGATTTAGAGGCTTTATTGCAAGCCAATCCAAATGCGTTGCTATTGGCTTTAGATCATATTACAGACCCACATAACCTTGGTGCATGTATTCGTACAGCAGCAGCTATGGGCGTTGAAGCTGTGATTGCACCGCGTGATCGTTCAGCGACACTTACCCCAACAGCCCGTAAAGTGGCTGCAGGTGGTGCTGAAAAAGTGAAGTTTATTCAGGTGACGAACTTGGCACGTACATTGGCTCAAATCAAAGAAGACTTTAATGTACGTGTGGTTGGCACTATGCTAGATGAAAAAGCATTGCCGATTCAAAACTTTGACTTCACAGGTACGGGTGTATGTGTGGTGATGGGCGCTGAAGATACAGGTTTACGTCCTATTACGCAGGCGCAATGTGATCAAACTGTTTATATTCCAATGGCTGGAAACTTGCAAAGCTTAAATGTCAGTGTCGCAACAGGTATGGCATTGTATGAAGCATGTCGTCAACGTAATAATGAATTGAAATAGCAGTGATGATGTCTCCCCAAAAGCAAGGTTATTTATATGTTTTCATTACCATGTGTATTTGGGGGGGATTCACCTTAACGGCGCGTTTAAGCGCCAATTGGGGAATCAGTGCTTGGGATATCACGGCGCTCAGGTTTGCTTTGGCATTTTGCATCTTAATGCCAATTTTGATTTATAAAAAAGATACGGCTTTTTTATGGAAGAAAGAGCCTTTTATCCTCGCTATGCTCGGTGGGGTGACCTATTGCTTAACGGCCTATAGCGCATTTCATTATGCTCCTGCGGCCCATGCTGCAATCTTCCTCAATGGTTGTATTCCCTTATGTACGGCCATAGCCGCATTCCTGATCTTCAAACAGCCACTCGATAAGCATACCTGGATCAGTGTGGTGATTATGGTCTCTGCCATTAGCTTAATGAGTTATTTGATGTATGTGGAAACCGGTGTAGCGTTTGGTTTAGGTGATTTGCTGTTTTTTATCAGTGCCATTTGGTGGGGAATATTTACGGTATTGCTTAAGCAATGGAAACTCTCTGCTTGGCATGCCATGGCAGGGGTTGCGATTTGGTCTGCCGTGGTATTTGTGCCAATTTATCTACTATTTTTCCCTAAACATTGGTCCGATCCTGAGCCGCTGCAGCTCATTGGGCAAGTCATCTTTCACGGTATTTTTGTGGTGATTATTGCGACTTTAACGTATGTAGAGGCGATCAAGCGCTTAGGTGCATTTAAAGCCGGAAGTATCGTAACTTTGGCACCTTTTATTGCTGCGATTTTAGCGGTGCCGCTGCTAAATGAACCCTTAAGTTTTGCAATTGTGTGCGGATTGGTCGGGATGGGGATTGGAGCGATTCAACCGTGGAAATGGTTGGGACGAAAGGATAGTCTAGAGCAGCAACTCGAACAACAAAAAAAGCAGTCTGAGTAAGACTGCTTTTTTCTTTAGCTTTTTTCAGCGTGCGCTAAGTACTTGAGATGTAAGGGTCGAAGCTGCGCATAAAGATGATCTAAATGACCATCATTCAGCACGATATCATCTGCAATTTTTTGCTTTTCCTGACGTGACATTTGAACTTGAATAATTTTTTGGATTTGCTCGATATTTTGACCATCACGCTGTGATGCACGCTGAATTTGCAATTGTTCTGTGGCATCAATCAGCAAGGTGTGATTGGCCAATTCATGTTGATTGGTTTCAAATAATAACGGCGAAACCAAGATGACATAGGGGCTAGTGGCTTCGTTTAATTGTTGGATAATGGACTGGCGTATTGCTGGATGGGTAATGGCTTCAAGTGCTTGACGTGCTGTAGGATCTTTAAAGATATGCTCGCGTAATGCACGCCGATTTAACTCACCATTTGCAAGTAAAACCCAATCACCAAATTGTTGCTGAATTTGATTCAGTGCGGGTTGCCCCGGTTCGACAACTTCCCGTGCAACGATATCAGCATCGACGACTTGAATGCCTTGGAGTTCAAACCAATTGCTTGCAGCAGATTTACCGCTACCAATACCACCTGTTAAACCCAAGACAAATGTCATACAACGACCTTACTGACCCAAATAAATTTTCATAATTTGATCACCCCATAAAAAGGCGATCCATCCGGCGATGGCAATATAGGGACCAAATGCAAAAGGTTGGTTTTCTTTACGAACCTTGAGCAAAATAATGCCAATGATTGCACCTACCAGTGAAGAGAGTAATACAATCAGTGGAAGCAGGAAAGGGCCCATCCATGCACCCAAGGCAGCTAAAAGCTTAAAGTCGCCATAGCCCATGCCTTCTTTACCAGTGATGATTTTAAATAAATAGTAAACAATCCATAGGCATAAGAAGCCGATGATATATCCCCAAATGGCTGAGGTTGCAGAGGTATAAATGGCATAGCTATTCACGCCAAGCCCGAGTGCAGCCAAAGGAAGGGTATAACGGTCAGGTAAAAGTTGGGTGTCAAAGTCAATAAATGTTAAGGCAATCAAGACATAAGTCAGCACCAGACCAAACAGCATTTGGATGGTTGGGCCAAAAACTGCAACAACAATCAGCGCACAGATCATGGTGAGTAATTCGATCAGTGGATAACGGCTACTGATCGGGTTTTGGCAACTTCCACATTTTCCGCGTAAAACAATCCAACTGATGACTGGAATGTTTTGATACCAACGTATAGGTGTTTTGCATTTTGGACACGTTGAAGCAGGTGTACTCAGGGTGATCTTTGTTTCATCAATAATCGGTTGGTCTGGATGTAAAAACAGTTGGCAATCCGTGCGCCATTCTTGTTCCATCATCTTTGGCGTACGGTAAATCACCACATTTAAAAAACTACCGATGCAAAGACTAAAAATCCCAACTGCGATATACATCGCAATTGGGGTATTGATTAAATATGTTATTAATTCTTGCATTAAACCACAGAACCCATTTGGAAGATTGGAAGATACATTGCAATCACAAGACCACCAACGAGGACACCCAGTACCGCCATAATTAAGGGTTCCATCATCGAGGTTAAACCATCTACGGCATTATCAACTTCGTTTTCATAATGCGTTGCCACTTTATCTAGCATGGCATCTAAAGCACCTGATTCTTCACCAATAGCCACCATTTGAACCGCCATAGAGGGAAATTTATCGGTGACACGCATGGCGAATTGCAATTGCTGGCCGGTCGCCACATCTTCACGAATTTTTAACACAGCTGTTTCATATACCACGTTGTTGGTTGCACCTGCAGTTGATTCAAGCGCATCAATTAAGGGTACACCGGCTGCAAATGTGGTTGCCAAGGTACGGCTGTAGCGGGCAATAATTGCTTTATAAACCAAATCACCAAAAATCGGTGCTTTCAGTGCAGCTTTGTCCAAGAAGTCACGGAAAGCCTTGCTACGTTTTTTCGCTTCCATGAAACCAGCAATCACAGCTCCAATTCCAATGATGAGGAAGAACCAATATTTTTGCATCCATTCCGACATGTTGACCACCATTTTGGTAAAGGCAGGTAAGTCTGCACCAAATGATGAAAACAAGTCTTGGAATACGGGAACCACTTTTACCATCAAAATAATCGTCACAATAACAGCGACAACGATGACCGCTGCTGGGTATTTCATGGCTTTTTTGATTTTTTGCTTAAGCAATTCACTTTTTTCTTTGTAAATGGCAACACGGTCTAGCATGGTTTCAAGTGCACCCGACTGTTCACCTGATTCAACCAAGGAGCAAAATAGGTTATCGAAATACTGCGGATATTTGCGCAGCGCACCAGCAAAGGTATTACCGCCTTCAACTTCACCTTTGATCCCCAAGACCACTTCACGCATGGCTGGGTTTTCTAGGCCTTCCGCCACGATTTCAAAACCCTGAACGAGCGGTACACCGGCTTTCATCATGGTTGCAAGTTGGCGCGTGAATACCGTGATATCCAAAGTGGATACTTTCTTTTTCATCAAGCCTTCGAGAATATTTTTGCGTTTTTCTCGAATGGTTTTAATGGTGATGCCTTGCTTACGTAAAGTGACTTTGGCTAAAGCCATATTACGCGAAGGCATTTCCCCTTTGATTTTCGCCCCTTTGCGATCCACGCCTTCATAACTGAAGGTTGGCATCATCTGCGCTTTTTTTACAGCCATGAATTTATCCTTATTTTTAAATACTAATTCACTTACTCACTGGTCACACGATTGACTTCTTGAAGTGAAGTCACCCCCTGCATGACCTTAATTAAGCCTGAACGGCGTAAATTGTTAAAACCTGCTTGATTTGAAGCTTCGGCAATTTGTAAAGCATTGCCATCTTCCATAATAATTCTTGAAATTTCAGGCGTCACTTTCATGACTTCGTAAATACCGACACGGCCTTTATAGCCCTCACGGCATTCGGCACAACCCACAGGTTGGTAAATTTGAAATTCTGGTGTATTTAAATCATCTTCGGTAAAACCAAGTTCCAGTAGACTTTGTTTTGGTACCTCTACTGTTTCTTTACATTGTGAACATAGGCGACGTGCAAGTCGCTGCGCAATGACAAGGTTCACGGATGTCGCGATGTTAAATGAAGGTACGCCCATATTACGTAAGCGTGTCAGTGTTTCAGGTGCACTGTTGGTATGTAGTGTAGACATGACCATGTGACCCGTTTGAGCCGCTTTAATTGCAATTTCAGCCGTTTCTAAATCTCGAATCTCACCGACCATCACAATATCAGGGTCTTGACGTAAGAATGATTTTAAGGCTGCAGAGAAGGTGAGGCCGACTTTATTATTTACGTTGACCTGATTGATCCCTTCTAAGTTAATTTCCACAGGATCCTCGGCCGTTGAAATGTTGGTATCTTCACGGTTGAGAATATTTAGACCTGTATATAGAGATACGGTTTTACCGGAACCCGTTGGACCAGTGATGAGCAGCATGCCTTGTGGTTTTTCTAAAGCTTGCATGAACAGTTCTTTTTGATCAGGTTCATAACCCAACGCATCAATCCCTAGCATCGCACTAGATGGATCAAGGATACGTAGAACAAGTTTTTCACCAAACAATGTTGGTAAAGAGTTCACACGGAAGTCGATAGCTTTGTTCTTTGACAGCTTTAACTTGATACGACCGTCTTGAGGTATACGCTTTTCCGAGATGTCCATTTGTGACATGACTTTTAAACGCGAAGCAAGTCGAGTAGCGAGCTGCAAGGGCGGATTTGTAATTGTTCTTAACACGCCATCGACACGGTAGCGGACGCGATAGGTTTTTTCGTAGGGTTCGAAGTGTAAGTCAGATGCACCCATACGAATTGCGTCGACTAGCAGCTTATTGATGTATTTAACAATCGGAGCTTCATCCCCCGTTGCCTCATCTTCATCTTCTTTCGCTGGATCAGGTGTTTCACTATCTAGATCAAGATCAAAGTCATCATCAAAATCGAAAGTACTTTCTTCAGCGAAGTTTTGTTCAATTAACTTTTCAAGTTTGTCATGTTCAACAATAATTGTTTCAGTATTCAGCTTACTACCAAATCGAATGGCATCCACTGCTTCAATATTGGTGGGATTACTGATCGCAACGAATAATAAATTGCCATGTTTAAAAATAGGCAAAATACGATGCTTGGTAATGAGTTTATCTTCAAATTCATCACGTATAATTAAAGACGTATCATAAGTTGAAATATCAAAAACCGGTTCACCGAACTCTATCGAGATGGTTTCTGCGATCAGGCGTGCTGAA
The DNA here is from genome assembly GCF_058242865.1 of Acinetobacter sp. LipI_15. Classification (NCBI taxonomy): domain Bacteria; kingdom Pseudomonadati; phylum Pseudomonadota; class Gammaproteobacteria; order Moraxellales; family Moraxellaceae; genus Acinetobacter; species Acinetobacter sp. LipI_15. The sequence continues at coordinate 294,620 of NZ_JBZAYN010000001.1, forward strand.
AGGTGATATTCCTGAATCAAATGCGGCACGATATCTTGATGAGCCTTTTTTGAATTTTGCAGCGCTGCTTGCATTTTTTCGGCAGACAGATGCCCTTCGTCAACTAAGCGACGAATAAACCCCGTAAATCTTGAAGAACCTTGAACTGCTGTCATGCTTTTACTTGCCTATGCTTCAGTCTGTTTATAATTGGTATAGCAAAATTATACTTTTGTTGCACAAAAATACCATATCTTAAAGTGTTGTCACTAGCTAAGAATTGGTAAAAAGCATGAACCAGTCCTTAAATCTGCTTAATTTTTTTACAGAAAAGTGAAGATCTTGGAATGACTGGTGTGGTTCGAAGATGCAAATGTGTTGAAATTTATCTTCAAAATTATGAATTACGTGTAGAATGTGCCCGATTTCATCTTTGTCATGTGGGATAAATATGTCGGGTTCGACGATTACGCCTTGGGTAGTGGGTAACTGGAAAATGAACCCATTGCAAGCCGATGCTGGCGCACTTCTTAAGAATTTTAAGCAATTATTAAATGAACAAAATATTGCTGAAGCGGCATGCCATATTGGGGTTGCACCAACAGCTATTGCTCTGACCTCGGTGCAAAATGAATTAGCACAAGCAAGCCGTTACATCATGACTGTTGCACAAGACGTTTCTCGCGTCGCAGGTACAGGTGCATACACGGGTGAGCTTAGTGCTGAGCTATTAAAAGATTATGGTATTGAATTTGTACTGATTGGTCATTCAGAACGCCGTGAAATTTTTGCTGATCAACCGCATATCATTAATGAAAAAGTAAAAAATGCATTAAACGCAGGTTTGACTGTGATTTATTGCGTGGGTGAAAGCTTAGAACAACGTGAAAGCGGCCAAGCAGAACAGGTTGTGTTACAACAAATATGTGATATTGCTGCTGTCGTACAAGCAGAGCAGTGGAAACAAATTGTGGTGGCTTATGAGCCAATTTGGGCCATTGGCACAGGTAAAACAGCGTCACCTGAAGATGCGCAAGCGATGCATGCTAAAATTCGTGAAGGTTTAAGCCAAATCACCCCGATGGGACTTCATACTGCAATTCTTTATGGTGGTAGTGTAAAACCAGAAAATGCAGTAGAGTTGGCAGCCTGTCCAGATATCAATGGTGCGCTGGTCGGTGGTGCATCATTAAATGCAGAGTCGTTTTATAAAATTGCTCGAGCATTTGCAAATACAAAATAATTAGGAGTTCAGCATGCATACGTTTGTGCTGGTGGTACATATTATCTTAGCGATTTTAATGATCGTGTTGATTTTAGTTCAGCATGGTAAAGGCGCAGATGCGGGTGCATCTTTTGGTGGCGGCGGTGCTGCAACTGTATTTGGTGCATCTGGTTCGGGTAACTTTATGACCCGTTTGACTGCGATTTTAACGGCTTTGTTCTTTGTTACGAGCTTGACACTTGCTGTGTTTGCAAAGAAACAAACGACAGATGCTTATAGTCTGAATGCGATTTCTTCAGTACCGACTGCGCCAGCAAAATCGGCTGAAACTTCGCCAACTGCACCAAAAAGCGCTGAATAATTTATTTAGCGCTTTCTTTTTTGACGTGTTGCGACTAGAATGCGTCACAGCTGCGGTGGTGGTGGAATTGGTAGACACGCTACCTTGAGGTGGTAGTGCTTTCGGGCGTGGGGGTTCAAGTCCCCCCTTCCGCACCAACTTATAATCCAGAACATAAGTTGGTGTATGCAGCAAAACTCTGTTGATGCGGGATGGAGCAGTCTGGTAGCTCGTCGGGCTCATAACCCGAAGGTCGTTGGTTCAAATCCAGCTCCCGCTACCAATCAATTCTATTTTTAAGATGCAAACTTTTAAATGGACAGCTTTTAAAGCTGAGAGAACTATTTGCATATTGATGCGGGGTGGAGCAGTCTGGTAGCTCGTCGGGCTCATAACCCGAAGGTCGTTGGTTCAAATCCAGCCCCCGCTACCAATCTTATATAGTGCACAAGCTATATAAGCAGTTTATCTGAAAGTCATTGTGATGTTGATGCGGGATGGAGCAGTCTGGTAGCTCGTCGGGCTCATAACCCGAAGGTCGTTGGTTCAAATCCAGCTCCCGCTACCAATCCTCTGAGATGCAACTCAGTAGGGCAATTCTTCAGGTTGTTTTAGATTGAAAATGACCAAGAAATTGTATATAATTTTTGCATGTTGATGCGGGATGGAGCAGTCTGGTAGCTCGTCGGGCTCATAACCCGAAGGTCGTTGGTTCAAATCCAGCTCCCGCTACCAAGTTTCTAAAAGAGGCTCACAACTAGGTGGGCCTTTTTGCACAGTGGACTATGGTTTTCTGTGTAATAATGGGGCGATTTACGCCCTTTTTTATTGGCTATCGTGTAGTGTCGACAGTATTTTGGTCAAACCGTCATGTTTCACTACTACTATAGTTTCGTATTGGTCTGTAGTGGTCATTTCGACCATCGAATCGCACAAATTTGACGAGAGTAAATGAAGCTATCAAATAAAACTCAAGCACTTCAGGACTTAATTGCCCCAGCGGTGCAAGCATGTGATGTAGAACTTTGGGGGATTGATTTCCAACCTCAGGGTAAGCGTTCACTGTTACGTATTTATATCGACCGTGAAGTTGATGAAAATGCAGAACCTGTCATCAATGAAGATGGCGAAGTTGAGCAAGGCCGTGGTATCGGCGTGCAGGACTGTGTTCGTGTCACTCAGCAAGTGGGTGCGATGTTGGATGTACATGATCCAATTTCAGGCGAATATGCATTGGAAGTGTCATCTCCAGGTTGGGATCGTCAGTTCTTTAAATTGGAACAAATGACGGCATACATTGGTCAGCAAGTCGCTTTGCGTTTGATCAGTGCTGTGGATAATCGTCGTAAATTCCAAGCCAAACTTGTAAGCGTACACCTTGAAAGCGAAATGATTCAGGTTGAAGTTGAAAAGCAACAAGTGTTGGATATTGACAGCCACAATATTGATAAAGCAAATCTGGTTTTCCAAGATTAATTTAATAAATAAGAATCTGAACGAATAGGTGACTTATGGCTCGTGAAATTCTTACCGTAGTAGAAACGGTTAGTAACGAAAAAGGTGTAAGTCGTGATGCAATTTTTGAAGCGCTTGAACAAGCTTTAGTTGCAGCGACTAAGAAGAAATTCTACGAGGGAACTCACTCGGAAGAAGCTCGTCTACGTGTAGAAATCGACCGTCGTACTGGTGATTACCGTACTTTCCGTCAATGGGAAGTGGTTGCCGACGAAGATCACGAAATGCCAGCATGCCAAGATGCGATCTCTGATGTAGATCCTGCAAAATGGGCAATTGGGGATATCCGTGAACTTGAAGTTGAATCGATTGATTTCGGTCGTATTGCGGCACAAATTGCGAAACAAGTAATTGTTCAAAAAATTCGTGAAGCAGAGCGAGCGCTAATTGCAGATGCTTACGAATCTAAAGTTGGTGAACTCATCTACGGTGAAGTGAAAAAACAAACCAAAGATGGCTTTATCATTGATTTAGGTGACAATGCAGAAGCATATCTTGCGCGTGAAGAAATGATCGCTAAAGAAATTCTACGTCCTAAACAACGTGTAAACGCGATTTTGTTTAACGTAAACCGTGAAGGCCGTGGTGCTCAGTTATTACTTTCTCGTTCTAAACCAGAAATGCTCATTGCATTGATGAAGAAAGAAATTCCTGAAATTGCTGAAGAAATCATTGAGATTAAGGCTGCTGCACGCCAACCTGGCGTTCGTGCTAAAATCGCTGTGAAAACAAACGATCACCGTATTGATCCTGTAGGTGCATGTATTGGTATGCGTGGTACACGTATCCAAGCAGTTCAATCAGAGTTAAATGGTGAGCGTATTGATGTAGTCGTTTGGTCTGATGACGCGGCACAGTACATTGCAAGTGCTCTAGAGCCTGCTGATGTATCAGGTATCGTGATTGATGAAGAAGAACGTACTGCAGATATTATTTTTGCAACGAGTGATCAGTTAGCACGTGCAATTGGCTCTCAAGGTCAAAACGTACGCTTAGCATCTGAATTGACTGGTTACAAGCTCAATATGATGCTTGAAGAAGAATATCACGCACGCCAACAAAACGAAGCGCAACAATATTTAGATATGTTTGTTACACGTCTAGATATTGATGAAGACTTAGCGATGGCGTTAGTTGAAATGGGTTTCACATCATTAGAAGAAATCGCGTATGTTCCTGCGGAAACATTCGATGAGATCGAACTTGATGCTGAAACTGTTGAAATGCTACAAGGTCGTGCAAAAGAAATTGCATTGGCTGATGCATTGAAGCAACAAGAAAACATCCAAGAGCCAAGCGAAGAGCTTGCTGCAATGGAAGGCGTGACTAAAGAAATCGCATATGCGCTTGCCGCTCGCGGTGTGGTAACTGTAGATGATCTTGCAGATCAAGCCACTGACGATATCTCTGATATCGAAGGTTTAGGTGCTGAAAAAGCAGGTCAACTTATTATGAAAGCGCGCGAATCATGGTTTAACTAGGAGGTAATATATGACGGACAAGTCGATTAAGGAGTTAGCTCTCAGCGTGGGTCGTCCAGTTGAGAAGCTGCTGGAACAGGTTCGTGATGCGGGTTTACCACAAACTAAACCTGACGATATTATCTCCACTGAACAACAAAATGCCCTCGTTAACCATTTGAAAAAAGTTCATGGTCAGGATGCGGGCAATGCAGGACAAATCACGTTGAAACGTAAAACTACCAGTACTGCTAAAGTGGCGAGTACATCGGGCAAGGCAAAAACGATTAATGTAGAAGTTCGTAAGAAACATACATTTGTTAAACCGGATCCTGAGCAAATTAAAGCTGAAGCATTAGCGAAAGCACAAGCTGACCAACAAGCACGTAAACAGGAACCTAAGGTTGAAGCGAAAGCTGAAGAACCGAAGCAACAACCAGTATCTAAAGCGAAACAAGCTTTAGAAGCAATGCGCGCTGCTGCGAAGCAAGAACATGCGAAGCAAGAAACACCGAAAGCTGCGGTTGTTGTAAAACGTAAGTCAAACAACAAGCCAATTACAAAACCTGTTGAAACTCTAGAACAGAAAAAAGCACGTGAAGCTCAAGCAGCACAATTGAAAGCTGTAGAAGAAGCGGCGCGTCGTAAAGCCGCTGAAGAAGCGCAACAACGTACGCTTGAGCAAATGCGTCAAATGGCGTCTAAGTATTCTAACGAAGACACTACTGCGACCATTCGTGTTGTAGATGATTCTCCGCTTGCTGCCGGCCTTGTAGGTCAGGCATATGAAGATTCATTTGCGAAAGAAGACCGTGAAATTAAACGTGGTACCAATACCAACAATTCACGTTCACCTAAAAAAGGTGGTCGTCGTGGCGAAGAGCAATCTTTCCGTGATAACTCACATAAACGTGGTTTAAAAACAAGTCAAGCGAACAAGCATGGCTTTGAAAAACCAGTTAAAAAACAAGTTTATGATGTTGAAATTGGTGAAACAATTGTTGTTGCTGACTTGGCTGCGAAAATGGCGGTTAAAGTTCGCGAAGTTATCAAATCACTCATGAAAATGGGCGAATTGGTTACTCAAAACCAAGCGATTGATCAAGAAATTGCAGCACTTGTTGTTGAAGAAATGGGTCACAATCCAGTACTTGTTTCGGATACACAAGCAGAAGACAACTTACTTGAAGCAGCTGAAGAAGCGCGTGGTGTCCAAACCACTCGTCCGCCAGTTGTGACAATTATGGGTCACGTTGACCATGGTAAAACATCACTTCTTGACCGTATTCGTCGCTCTAAAGTGGCTGCAGGTGAAGCAGGTGGTATCACACAGCATATTGGTGCTTACCATGTGAAAACTGAAAAAGGTATTATTACTTTCTTAGATACACCGGGACACGCAGCATTTACTGCAATGCGTTCACGTGGTGCGAAATCTACAGATATCGTAGTGTTGGTTGTTGCAGCAGATGATGGTGTTATGCCACAAACTGCGGAAGCGATTGACCATGCACGTGCAGCAGGTACGCCAATTATTGTTGCTATCAACAAAATGGATAAAGAGTCTGCTGATCCAGATCGCGTGTTAAATGAATTGACGACTAAAGAAATCGTTCCTGAACAATGGGGCGGTGATGTACCAGTGGCAATGGTTTCAGCACACTCAGGTGCAGGTATCGACGAACTTCTTGACTTGATCTCAATTCAAGCCGAACTTCTAGAGCTGAAAGCGTCTGAAGAAGGTGCAGCACAAGGTGTGGTCATTGAAGCGCGTGTAGACAAAGGTCGCGGTGCAGTAACTTCGATTCTTGTTCAAAACGGTACATTGAAAGTAGGTGATCTTGTTCTTGCAGGTGCATCTTACGGTCGTGTACGTGCAATGACAGATGAAAACGGTCAACGTATCAAGTCAGCAGGTCCTTCGATTCCAGTAGAAATCTTAGGTCTTCCAGAAGCGCCAATGGCAGGTGATGAAGTTCTTGTTGTAAATGACGAGAAAAAAGCACGTGAAGTTGCTGATGCGCGTATGGATCGTGAACGTCAAAAACGTCTTGAGCGTCAATCTGCGATGCGTCTTGAAAATATCATGGCGTCTATGGGTAAGAAAGATGTGCCTATTGTCAACGTGGTATTGAAAACAGACGTACGTGGTACTTTGGAAGCATTACACGTTGCACTTGCTGAACTTGCAACTGATGAAGTGAAAGTACGTATTATTGGTTCAGGTGTTGGTGCGATCACTGAGTCTGACGTAACACTTGCTGAATCATCAGAAGCGGTTCTTCTCGGCTTTAACGTACGTGCTGATAATACTGCACGTCAAAAAGCTGATGCTGATGGTATCGACATTCGTTACTACTCGATCATCTATCAATTAATTGATGATGTGAAAGATGCGATGAGCGGTAAATTAGCGCCTGAACACCGTGAAACAATTCTTGGTGTTGCTGAAGTACGTGAAGTGTTCCACTCAAGTAAATTCGGTGCTGCTGCAGGTTGTATGGTACTTGAAGGTACATTACACCGTAATAAACCGATTCGCGTATTACGTGATGACGTGGTGGTATTCCAAGGTGAGCTTGAATCTCTTCGTCGCTACAAAGATGTGGTTGAAGAAGTTCGTGCCGGTATGGAATGTGGTCTTGCGGTGAAAGGCTATAAAGACATCAAAGCACAAGATAAGATTGAAGTGTACGATGTTCAATTAATTAAACGGAGTCTTTAATGGCGGGTAGTCAACGTCTGAAGCGTATGGCGGATACAGTACAACGTGAGTTGTCAGAACTAATCCGTCAGGAGCTGAAAGATCCACGCTTAGGTGGTCTTGTGACCATCTCTGCCGTGAAGGTGAGCCCAGACTTAGGATATGCCGAAGTTTATGTGACTGTAATGGGGCGTGAGCTAGGCGATGAGCAAAGTGAAGCCGCAAATAAAGAAACTTTAGATGTCTTGAATAAAGCATCTGGTTTCTTGCGTCATGAACTGAGCCGTCGTATCAAAACACGTATTACGCCACGTTTGCGTTTCCATTACGACAAAACAAATGCTTATGGCAACTATATGTTTGGTCTAATTGCGGAAGCGGTCAAGGACTTACCTCCTACTGACGAAGCAAAAAAAGATGATGAATAATTCAGTTCGCTGAATGAAAAAAGCCACCTTCGGGTGGCTTTTTTATGTTTGAATGGTCATTATTTAAAAATACCCAATAACACACAGAATTATAACTAGATGATAAAACTAAGCTTGAAAATGACATTGGATAGTCCAGTCTATACACACAATATAATAAAAAAAATCATGCTATTGAGCAGCATATTACTCATCACTATGCCAAGTTGGGCATGTTTAAATACCTATGTAGAAGATTTTTATACATCTGATTCAGAAAAAGAAAATCAACACGAAGAACATCATGGCGAAAAATTGAAGAACTTTGTCTCAAGGCATCCTAGCCCAATAGACTATCAGGCAGAAAATGATTATGCCGTACATCAGATCTACGCAGGTCGTCACGATTTAGCCATTAAGGTTTTAAGTGAAATTGAAAAAGAGCATCCAGGTTTACCGAAGATGGCAGTGAATTTAGGCACAGCTTATGAGTTGATCGGCAATATTAAACTAGCCAAAAATTGGATTGCAGAAGGTATGAAGCATGATCCATCGATACATCTTAGCAGTGAATGGATTCATCTGAATATTTTAACAGCCAAAGAAAAAGTGTGACAGCAAAATATTTTCATGAATATCTATTGTTGAATGTATATTATGGAACAGGTTATGTACCCGATGCACACTGGAAGAATCAGCGAAAACTCACAACAGCAGAATATGATGCTATACGAGAGCAGGCTAGTTTACAGATTAATGAGCAGAAAAATTTTGTTTCAAGACAGGATGCCGTGATGGTACAGCTGTTTTATGAATTGGCGAATCTTGAGATGAGTCAATATCAGCCTAAATGGTCTGATCATTTTCAAAGTCGTTATGAAACAAATATGCTGATTGATTGAGCTGAAAAATATGGTTTAAAAACGACGCCATATAACCAAAAGCGTTTGCAATATATGGCTCAAAGTAGCGTATTTGAAAAAATGTGGATGCGAATCAAAGATTTTTTTAGCTCGAAGACATAATCAAAACTGGATCTAGATTTAATCCAGATCCTCCGGTTTTGAATGGAGTTTAGAGTGAAATGCACGGCGCCGAGTTCGCTGCCAAGGAAGAGGGCGATTCAGAGCCTCTGGTGCATCACCACTCATCGAGCGCAGTCGTAAATGTAATGCCGCTTGTGCCATGAGGTTTGCAGAAACCGGTGCAGTGATAAAAGCAAAAAGCGTGATTAGGATTTCTGCAAAACCAAAACGGCCTTGAAATGCCGCATAAATAATTGCAGCAATTAGAAAACTTCCTAAGCCTAAAGTGCTCGATTTGGTCGGTGCGTGTAGACGCATAAATAAGTCAGGTAGGCGAACCATGCCAATACCGCCGACCAACATGAAAAAAGCGCCAATAACCAAAAAAATCGAGACCAAAATTTCCATGACTAATTGCATATTAATGGACTCCTAGTCGATCACGTGGCCAGTGGTGAAATAGCGTGCTAAAGCGGCTGTAGACACAAACCCAAGCATGGCAACCAATAATGCCCCCTCAAACATCGATGTACTTGCCCAATAAATACCTAAAATGACAATTAAACAAGTGGCATTTAAAAATAAGGTATCTAAAGCAAGTAGTCGGTCTACGATTGAGGGTCCCATCACTAAGCGGATGAGGCACAGTAACATCGAGATCGTCACCGCAACTAAACAGATGCCAAGCGCATACGGTAAAATTGTCATGTGGATTCTCCTGTATCAGCGCCAAAAATGAGGATGAGAGGGCGTTCATAGCGCTCTTTAATGGTTTGAATTTCCGCTTCAGGGTCATCCGTGCTCAGCGCATGGACCAAAATATCACCACGGTCTTGGTCAATCCCAGCAGACACTGTACCGGGTGTGGTGGTGATGATCATCGCAAGTAAAGAATTGACTTCCTCATGCTGTGTATCGAGAGGAACACGGAACCATTTCGGGTGCAGTTTATGTGTTGGCCCAAGGACTAATTTTGCAACATGGATATTACTGACAATAATATCCCACAGCACCACAAAGAATAATTTACATGCTGCCAGCCAGTTGATATTCGGCGTTCGGTCAATAAAAGGGCGAACCAATCGTGGAATAACAATGGCTAAAACCAAGGCCATGCAGAGTGTGGCCGCATCTAGACTGTGCGCTAACATCACCCAGCTCAGACCAACCATGACTGATACCAATGGATGCGGAAACCAGCGATTTAATACAGATGTTTTCGCCATGTTAAGGTGCCTCCATCGGTTTTAGTTGGGTCTCTTCAGGTAGTTTTTCTTCTTGTTGCTGTCCTTGAATTTGGCGTTGCTTATACTCAGAAATATGCTCGCCATGTAGAGTTTCAGGTGCAATCAATGCAGGAATGAGGTGTGCATTTGGATCGGCTGATTCACCACCATATTTAGTTTCAGGTAAATTTTCAGGATCATAAGGTTGAACACTGATGATTTGACCTTTTTCATCCTTTTTTAGCAGCAATGATTCATATAATGGATTGTCTTGAATTTGCTGCGCAGTTTTGTAGGTATAGTCATAGATCGGTGCAGCAAAAACCATATATCCCACAAGCGCTGTTAACAGCAGATAAATGGTTTTGTCATTACGAAGCGGTGCCTTATTCGGCAAAGCCTGATAACGCTGATATTCTTCAGTATCAATATCATCTTCTGGGCGAGATGAACGCCAGAAAAGCACAAAACCAACTCGAGTGAATGCAATAATACTGAGTAAACTCACCAACAATACGATCAAAATAATCATGATTTGGTAAGGTGAATTGGCCGTTGCTTGTAAGAGAAATACTTTACCCAAAAATCCGCTAAAGGGCGGTAGACCAGCCATCATCAACGCAATGATGAAATAGCAGACAGCAACGGTATTATGCTGTTTCATACGGGGCGCAATTTTAAAATGATCTTTAAATTCGCCACGTTGTGAGGTAATCCAACCCGAGAGAATATAAAAAGCTGCACCAATGATGGTACTGTGAATCAGGTAGTAAAGCCCCGCAGCCCATGCATCCGTATTAAAGAGTGAAATCGCAACCAATATTGTCCCGATAGAAGACAAAATCATAAAACCGACAAAACGACGTAAACGATCGGTTCCGATAGCACCATAAGCACCATAGAGCGAGGTTACTAAGCCGATCGGTAACAACCACTGTTGTAAGATTTCACGGCTAATCCCATCGTCAAACACAGTACCATTGACACGGAGAATGGCATAGATGCCGACCTTAGTCATGATAGTGAATAAGGCTGCGACAGGCGTGGTTGCCACAGCATAGGTCTTCGGTAACCAGAACCCTACAGGCAGCATTGCTGCCTTGATGCCAAAGACGGTAAACAGTAACAATGCACCAGCTACAGCAATACGATGCTGATCCGCTTCAAGCAAAGGCATAAGTCGTGCAACATCAGCCATATTTAAGCTACCTACACTGCCGTAAATCATCCCGAGTCCAATCAGGAAGAGGGCAGAGGCAAATAGGTTAATGGTGACGTAATGAATACCAAGCTGAAAACGTGCTTTGCCTTGACCATGTAAGAGCAAAACATATGATGCCATCAACAGGATTTCAAAGAACACAAACAGGTTAAATAAATCGCCTGTCAGGAACGCACCACACAAACCCATCAGTAAGAAATGGCACATGGCATGGAAATAACGACCACGTTCGTCCCATTCTTTGCTAGCAAACCACATCACTGGCACAGCAAGTCCATAGGTTAGCACCAACATGAAAGCAGAGAGTCGATCTAAGACTAAAACGATGCCGAATGGTGCGGCCCATTCACTCAAGTTATAAACCAAAACTTGACCAGAGCTGGCAATCATCAAATAACTGATAGATGTGATCAGCCCAAGGATGCCAGAAACATAGCTGATTCCACGACGCCAAGGTTGTCGCCAGTCATGTGCCAGCGAGCCAGAGCCGGGGTTGCCCAACAGGACTAAAATAAATGAAGTAATTGCAGGAATTAAAATACTGAAAATCGGGCTATGCGTAGTCCAAAATTGGATGAAATCATGCATTATGGCTCATCCTCCCGCGGGTCAATTTGCGGTATTTCTTCTTTGGAGTCCACATGATCTGTTCCAGTTTCATAGCGGCTACGCAGAGCCAATTGTACGATAAAGGCAGTGGTCGCAAAGCCAATCACAATGGCTGTCAGGACCAAGGCTTGTGGTAAAGGATCGGTCGCTTTGGTGGTTTCAGTTAACACGGCAGGTGCGTTGACATGAATACGCCCCATGACAAATAAAAATAAGTTCACGGCATAGCCAATCATGGCTAAACCCAGTACGACAGGAAAGGTACGTGCCCGCAAAATCAGGTAGACCCCTGTTGCAGTCAGTAAGCCAATGGCTGAAGCGAGTAAAAATTCTAAACTAATCATCTTATTCGCCTCTTGGAACTGGACCAGACATACTCGAGTGACGCGAGTCGCCTAAGACGGAAATCATTAACATCGTCGCGCCCACAACGGTGATGTAGACACCTGTGTCGAAGAGGGCAGCGGAGGCAAGGTGCATTTCACCTAAAATGGGTGGCGATACATAGATATGAGCACTGGTCAGGAATGGACGCCCCCATAGCCAAGCCGCGATACCTGTCAGCCCCGCAATGGTTAAACCAATACCAATCCAAACTTCATATAAGCGACCTGATTTTGCACCAATCAGTTGTTCAGCACGGTCTTGGCCGAGCGCAATATATTGAATCACTAAGGCTAAAGAGGTAATTAAGCCTGCAATAAAGCCACCGCCTGGTAAATTATGACCCCGTAGGAAAATATATAAGCTGATGACGAGTGCTAAAGGCAAAATCCATGATGATGTAATACGGAACATCAGTGGTGACGGATTAAAACGATAGGTCAGACCTTGCGTAATGGTGGTACCATGAGCACGCATACCATCCATCATGCACAGCGTACCAATTGCGGCAATTCCCAGTACGGTAATTTCACCAAAGGTATCGAAGCCACGGAAGTCGACCAAGATCACGTTGACCACATTGGTACCACCACCAAGTGGGATGGATTGCTGCATAAAGAACCATGAGATGGAATTATGATCGCGGGTCATGATCAGCCATGAAATCCATGCGATCCCTAAACCTGCAATAATCGCAATTATTGCATCTCGCCAACGACGAGACACACTCGACTCATAAGGTGTGAGCTGTGGTAATAATGATAAGCTCATGAGTAAGAGCACGGTGGTCACCACGTCAACAGTAATCTGCGTGAGCGCCAAATCTGGAGCGGAGAAACAGATAAACACCATAGTCACAACCAGACCGACTGCACCACTGATGAGGACGGCTTTAATCCGTTCATGGTGGAACCAAAGCATCATCCAACATGCAGAGAATAATAATAGCCACAGAACGATTGCGATGATTGGTGCATGTATCAGTTCACGGCTGCCTGTGCCGATACCTTGCAGCCAAAATGGAACAATGACGATGGCTACACTAAAGATTAAAATCCACAATAAATAGCTTTGTAATTTGCCATTTTCAGTAAAGCGACGGAACTTTCTTGAGCTGAGTAAAAGATGCTTTAAAAATAAGTCGAACAGGATTTTGCCTTGCAAACGGCCCAAAAGAGGATCCAAATCGATACGGCGTAATTTGCCGCCCTTTGCCAATGCGAAATAGAAAACTAAACCACCTAAAAGTGCAATCACACTCATCAAAAGGGGTGCATTTAAACCATGCCAAATCGCTAAATGTGTACCTTCAAACGCAGTATTTTGAATACTCGCACGCGCGGTACTATTGACAATATGCTCAACCAATAACGCAGGGAAGAGTCCAACTAAAATACATAAAGCAGCCAGTAAGGTTGCTGGTGCGCGCATGCCAAACGGTGGTTCATGCGCTTCTTTATTGGGAACATCTTTCCCTAGTGGACCATCAAAAAATACCCCATGAACCAAACGTACCGAATACGCGACAGCAAAGATACCGGCAAAGGTGGCAATGATGGCTGACACGATCATCACTGGCCCAGTCAGGTTGGCCAAAAGTTCAGTAAAGAACATCTCTTTAGAAAGGAAACCATTGGTTAATGGTACACCTGCCATAGAGGCCGCAGTGATCATGGTCAGCGTTGCTGTAAACGGAAGTAATTGCCATAAACCAGAGAGTTTTCGTAAATCACGTGTACCTGATTCGTGGTCAATAATCCCCGCGATCATAAATAGGGCTGCTTTGAAGGTTGCATGGTTAATGATATGGAAAATAGCAGCGGCAACTGCGAGGGGAGAACCGATCCCGAGTAAACAAACGATCAGACCTAAATGGCTGATGGTGGAATAGGCCAACAGCCCTTTTAAATCTTCTTTGAAAATGGCAAAGAAGGCCGCCATACATAAGGTAAACAAACCAATAAAGGTGACCAAGTTGTGATACAACGCCGCGCCTGCAAAGATTGGCAATAAGCGTGCAAGCAAGAAAATTCCGGCTTTCACCATCGTGGCAGAGTGTAGATAAGCCGAGACGGGGGTCGGTGCCGCCATGGCATTTGGCAACCAAAAATGGAAAGGGAACTGTGCACTTTTGGTAAAGGCCCCCATTAAAATCAATAAGAGTGTGGGCACAAAAAGCGAATGCTGCTGAATTTGGCTACTCATCGTCAGGATTTGGTCAATCTGATAGGTGCCTGTGATTTGCGCCAGCAGAACAAAACCACCCAACATACATAGACCACCCATGCCTGTAATGGTCAAAGCCATTCGAGAGCCACGCTGAGCTGCGTCGTAATTGCTCCAATAACCGACCAAAAGGAAAGATGAAATACTGGTGAGTTCCCAAAAAATAAGTAATAAAATTAAATTATTAGACAATGAAATGCCGAGCATGGCAGCCATGAATAGCATCAATAAAACATACAGTTTACTGAGCGAATTCTTTGGACTTAAATAATAGTAGGCATAGATATAAATTAAGGTGCCGATCCCCGTAATGAGCAGGGAAAACAACAAGCCCAGTGCATCGAGACGGAAACTGAAATCAATGCCAACTTGAGTGAGCCACGGCCAAGTTTGAATGATGGTTTTGCCATTAAAGACATCTGGGGCCTGACTCAATAATAAAACTAAACTGCTGAGGCTGACGCCAATCGCCCCTAAAGCTGTTACCCCGCGAGAGAATTGCTTCAACCACGAGACAAGTGTTGTGCCTAGTATTAACGGTAACAATATAATAATCGGTAGCACACTCGTATCCATTGTCATGATTAGGCGGTGAAACCTAGGTGTATTTCATCTTTCAAGGATTACAGGACAGCAAAGAGCAGTCCAAAAATTCAATCTTGAAAGCCATGTGTGTCAAAAAAAAATTAAAAACAAGCTGTGTTGCGCAACTCGTGAAGCGATAGCAATTTCCGATGTTACTATGAAAATTGCAAATAAAACCGATCATATTACATGCGTAAAACAACATCAATCTTTTTTATGAACCACTTACACATTATACGCCTGACGAAACTGTCTAGACATCTATTGCGGCCTTGTTGCTGAATATTTAAACATCGAGTCGGTGTATTATACTCAGCCAATCAGCCTTAGTATTTTTAACTCAGTGGTTGGATTGTAACGTCCTGATCACCTCGCTGTGATAAAGCCCTAACCAATTCTTGTTGCTGTTGCTCGGTCAGTTGTGTCTGAATTAATTGCAACATGTGCTGGATGATATCCGGATTGTTTAGCGGCTCATTTAATTCAGTCTCTTCAGTTTTAGGTGGAAGCGATGGTTTAGATCCGAGTTGCAACTGCTGATAAATTTGATCATAGGTTTCTTGTAGTTTTTCAGGCTGAATTTCACTGAGCTTTTTATTCTGTAATTGTAAGCACTGAAAGCGAGAAGCCTGTTCCATCAGTTCAGGACGGTTGCCGCTGGCAATGATTTGGAGTCGTGGAAACGCTTGATTTAAACGGGTCAAAATCACTTGAGTCATGTTTTGATCGAGTTGGTGGTCTATGGCATCGATCAATAAAATACCGTCACCTTCTTGGCAAGGATATAAGCTATGAGGATTGAGTAGACAGAGGCGACGTACAATATCACCAATTAAGGCCACAAGGTTGCGCACACTATTCGACAGCTGTTGAAATAACATGTCTTTGCCTTGATAGCAGACCATTAACTGTAATTTGGGGTGATATTGCAGATAAATATTGCTCACATCGGGCAACACGGTCTCTAAGGCTTGTTTTAATGATCTGAGTGATGGCGCGTGTAGATCGGCCTGAGCTTGCGCTAGTTTTTGTCCGAAAAGTGGCGTGTCAGATGTGTTGGATGAGTCAGTTGGGTTTTTTGGATGTAATAAATTTTGAATTAATTCGGCACTTTGTGCATTTTCTATATCGGATATTTCTCGAAACCACTCAAAAAAACGAATAAACGTGGTAAAGGGAATGGCCGAGATTTCATAGGCATGTGAAGGCTGAAAAATAGCAGGATTATTTTTATTGAGAATATTCACATCGTTGACGAAACGTTCAGCAGGGTAATAGGCAATGAGTGGCAACCCTTGTAACGGATCAGCTTTGAGGGCTTTTTGATACAGCGCAACCATCGATTCTAATTGCTGTGTTTCGGCCTTACTGAGACCGACGCCTTGACTGTTTAAGGTTTTATACAATTGCCATGAACAGCGCTGAGGGTCTTGGTCTTGCTGATCACTTGAAAGCTGAAATGCACCAATGTCTTCGGGAAAACTGACCTGAATATCAAGTTTCGACTGTAAGCGATTTAACATGATGTCTTGATCAAGCATCACCACACCTGCGGTACGTAAATCTTTATAGCGTGCAGCAAACCAAGTGAGGGCCTGATAACTAAAGCGCAGTAGGGAGGTTTTTCCGGAGCTTTGATCACCCAAGATTAAGGTAATCGGCAGATCGTGATAATTAAAATTGAGGGTGATATCAGTAAAATGAAGAGTGTGCTTGAGTTGAATCGATTGTATTTTCATGGTGCACCTTTTACTGATTTATTGTTTATTCACCTTTGTCATCATACTAGCTGACCGCCTGTGCCAAAGATTTGGGCATTTGACGCTTTAAATGCTGCATCAAGTCATAAATATGATGGATATTTAAACTTACTTTAGCACGTGTGCAAGCCACGTAAAGTAACCGTAACTCTTCGTCACTAATTTTATAATCTTTATCGTTGAGCTTAAATTGGTAGTCATCTTCAATATGTACCCGATCCCATTCTAAACCTTTGGCTTTATGGGCGGTCGAGATGATGTAGTCGGCTTGATCAATTGGGGTGATTTTCGCCAGCGCCTTTTTCAGTGGGTCAGTACCGTGGTCATCGACCAACTTCACTAGCGGTTTAATATCGCTGCCGTCATTGGTTTCACAATATTCATGCACATCATGCCATGAGTTAAACCATGCAAGCTCTGGGACATCGACTACGCGTTTGCCTTGCTTGAGCATGGCTGCAGCATCGACAAAACGATTGAGTCGCGCATGATCTGCTTGCAGGCTAACTTTTTCGCCCTTAACCAAACCCGCCAATAACAGTTCCATCGCACGTGCATTGGTACGACATAAAATGGCATCGCGCATCTTGGTATGTGGTTTATTGACCACTTTAGAGTTGAGCTGCGGATTACCCAATAAAGGCACGGTTTCGTTCAATGCGCCCAGTAGAGCATTGGCGTTCAAGGCAATTTCTTCACCAAAACGGAACGACGTGGTTAAACGGGATTCGGGTAAAGGGAGTTGCTGCATGGCATTGACTGCGCCACGCCATGCATAAATTTGTTGATGCGCATCGCCAACATAGATGACTTGAGTATTCCGCTGTTTCAGTAAAATCCCTAGCATTAGCGGGTCAGCATCTTGAGCTTCATCGAACAGCACATAATCCGCAGGAATATTCGGTTCAGACAAAGCCCAAAGTTTTAAATAAATATCGTGTCCAATCCCTGCTGCATGGTTCGGATCAATCGACTCTAACCAACGACGTTCAATGGCAGGATACAAATGCTTTTGTAAGCTTTCGATATCGTCCGGATGCAGCCAACTCGGTGCTTGTAGATGTCGTGGGGCAGGGTATTGCGAACTGGTCGAACAGAAATAACTGACAGCGTTTGCCACCAGACTTGCCAAACGCGAAGGCATGAGTACATATTTTTCATAACGACCGCCCATCATACGACGTAAGGTGATCGGTTCTAGTCGATATTCTTTGGCAATAAAGCTCGGACTTAAACGTGGTAGACGCAGTTTGTCAGTCACTCCACGTGGAACACTACGATAGGCCAATGAGTGGAAGGTTCGACAGTCGACATTTTGATGAAAACGATTCTGTGCTTCGGTGGCAATGGCTTTGTTAAAGGCCAAGTACATGCCACGCCGCTGAGGCATGGCATCACTGATCATTTGGAGTGTGGTTGTTTTACCTGTGCCAGCATAGGCAATCACTTTAAATGATTTACCAAGACGTGCGTTATCTATGGCGGTGGCCTGCTCATAGGTCGCGGTCGGTTTTTTAAGATCTGGCACGGTTGCGTCTTAGTGCTGACGGTTGGCTTTTTCAACCAAACCGGAAAGGCCTTGACGACGAGCGAGTTCGTTAAGTACCAATTGAGGATCAATATCGAAATAACCCAACATCACAATGGTATGGAACCAAAGGTCTGCTACTTCGTAAATCAAATCGTTTTTGTTGTCTTCATTGGCTTCGATTTTGAAATCTTTAGCGGCAATGATGGTTTCAACACTTTCTTCACCGATTTTTTCTAAAATTTTGTTGAGGCCTTTATGGTAAAGCTTTGCCACATAAGAGGACTCAGGATCAGCTTGTTTGCGTTCAGCCATCATTTTACCTAAGTAGTCGAGTACTTCGACTTGCTCAGATTGCGCATTGGATGCATTCATCGCAAGGGTATGCGGATTTGCTGATTTTACACCATAAATTGCAGCAGGATCTTTCAATTGCGCATCGACAATTTCCCAGCCATTAGCAGTAAGCTTGCGGTAGAAGCATGACTCACGGCCGGTATGGCAGGCAATGCCGCCATGCTGTTCAATTTGTAGCACAATCACGTCAGCATCACAGTCCAAACGGATTTCATGTACGGTTTGGAAATGGCCAGATTCTTCACCTTTGTGCCATAGCTTATTGCGTGAACGTGAAAAGTACACCGCCTGATTTTTTTCTGCAGTTTGCGCCAAGGCTTCACGGTTCATCCATGCCACCATCAATACGCGCCCGCTTTGATGATGCTGTGCAATAGCAGGCACTAAGCCTTGTTCGTTAAATTTTACTTCATCGAGCCATTGCAGGTTGTTCATGAGGATTTCACCAATTCAAAAATCAAAAAATAAATGCCGCAGCATTTGAGCAGCACTATAGTGTAAGCCATCAAGAGAATGATGGGGAGTTAATTCTTAATCAAATTTTAAATTGCGCAGTTCAGCCGCAGAATCATCTGCAGGCTTTCGGGCAATGTCAGCATAATTCATTTGCCCAAATGCACCCGTTTTTAAGCCGGAAATCGTAATCGCCATTTCTTTGCGGAAAAACGGCAGCTGATACATAGCACGAAATGAAAAATCACGGAGCGGTGCTGTCCAGCGATGATGTGATTGATAAAAAGGAGTCAGCAAGCGACTAAAAAATTGGTAAAATCGCACGGAGGACAACCGTAGCTGATGATACTCCTGCCAGAGGTTTTGCAGTGAGGAGTCCTGTTGATATTGAAGCAGAGCTTGACTGATGGCCCATGCATCGAGCAAAGCCATATTGGCGCCTTGTCCAAGCTGTGGACTCATGGCATGAGCAGCATCGCCTAATATGCCGATACGACCTTCACCAAGTTTGCTCAGCACCACATCACGATAATTGGCAGATAGCCATTGCTGCGGATCATCTGGATGTGGAATCACATGCGCTAACCATTCTGCAACACTCGGCCAGCGTTTTGAAACTTCAAGCAACCATTGCTGCTGTGCGTTCTTGGTTTTTAAGAATCCCTCTAAATCTTCTGTAGGCAGACTCCAGAAAATGCTCGAAAGGCGCTGTTCAGGCTGCGTTGGAATTGCTCCCGTTGGCATCACACCCATCATGATATTGGAACGGTCATAGAACTGATGCAAGATCTGCGGATTGAGTACTTCGCATTCAGGCACGATGATCCACTTCGCCCCCCAAGGATAAGCTTGGTTGAGCTTTTCCCACGCTTTAGGACGTAAATGGCTGCGTGCACCATTGGCAATCAGCACGAGATCAAACAGACGTTGAAAGGATTGATCTGCGGTCTGCCCAATTACGTTTATACCCTCACTGGATTCTTGAAGTTCATGCACTTCATGCACCATGCACCATTCAACGTGTTGAGGATATTCACGGACTTTGGATGCGAGGACATGACAGAGTGTGGCACGGTGAATGCCGAGCCCATATGAACGGTCATCGGCTTGACGATAATGACTGTTTATCAGCAAGTCGCCGCCAGCCAGTTGACCTTCAAGACCAGTTACCACAGCGCCAAGGCTTAAGGCATGTTCCAAAATGCCTAAATGTTCGAAAACTGCCAGTCCGGCAGGTTGTAATAATAATCCCGCACCCACAGGTTCAAGTTGTGAGACTTTTTCATATAAGCAGATTTGATGGCCTTGATTAGCAAGCATTGCTGCAGCAGCCAATCCTGCCGTACCTGCACCGATGATGGCAATATTTTGAGTTTTCATTGTTATAAAAGTTGATTTTATCTCAGCCCAATGTAGCAAAGTTGCCGCATAAAACCCAATAAAAAAAGCCCTCAAAAGGGCTTTTTAAAGGGTGAGTCAGGTCTTACCAATGTTCACCAGGGAATAGGCGAGCATATGCTTTTTGTACCCAATTGAGTTTTTCTTGCTTACCAATAGACGCTGAAGAGCTTGGGAACAGGTTATAACCAATCGACATGAGTTTGTTATTAATGTCAGGAGCGATGGAATAGGTGATTGAAGCCAGACGGCCCAAATTGGTCGCCACTTTCTTCGGACGTTTCACGATGGCAAACGCAATCAGGTCTGTCGCTTGTTCTGGAGAAAGGGTTGGAACGTATTTATATATTTTGGTTGGGGCGATCATTGGTGTGCGCACCAATGGCATATATACCGACGTGATGGCAATATTATGCGAGTGAACTTCAGCACTCAGGCAACGGCTAAAAGCATCTAATGCGGCTTTAGACGCAACATATGCAGAGAAGCGTGTTGCATTGGCCAATACACCAATCGAACTGATGTTGATGATATGACCTTCACGACGAATCATCATTTTAGGCAACAGGTTCATCACCAAACGTACCGCGCCAAAATAGTTCAACTGCATAGTACGTTCAAAATCATGGAAACGATCGGTTGATTCATGCACGGCACGACGAATAGAACGGCCAGCGTTATTAATTAAGATATCAATATGATCGACGGAAGCGAGGATTTGTTGTGCCACAGCATCAATGGATTCCATATCATTGAGGTCACATGGGAAAACATCGGCTTTACCGCCAGTGGCTTCAATTTCAGCTTTTACGGCATCAAGAGTTTCTTTGGTACGTGCAACCAGTAGAACATGTGCGCCTGCATTGGCAAGGCGATGCGCTGTGGTTAAGCCAATACCACTCGATGCACCGGTGATTAAAATAGTCTTACCGTTGACACGGTCAACGAAACGTTTCTCAAGTCTTGAATTCACGATGAGGTTCCCTGTTAAATCAGTTTTATTGTATTCATTTATCGGCCCGACAACGCTATGTGCAGGGCTGTTTTAAGTCAGCGGTATGATAGCGTTTTATTTCAAAAAAGCCATATGATAAGTAATTGATAATAAAATAATATTTAGAGTTTTTACTCTAAATTAAAATCCCTATTTACTCAATTTTTAACACATAAATATGTGAAAGAGAAGTGCTTTTATCCACATCGTTGCAACGTAAAAAAGTCGATTTTCAAGATAAATAAAATTGTAAATAAATATAGAAGCAGGGCCATAGATGCCCAAAATTGGAAGGCGGATTATGTGGGGGTGGTTATTTAAATGAAATGGAAATAAAAACAGGCCTTAAAAATAAGACCTGTGGATTGTGCACTTGTGGTTTAAACAGCAGCTAAGGCTTGATCTAAGTCGGCAATCAAGTCATCTGCATGCTCGATCCCAATCGATAAACGAACCATATCAATGCTGACACCGGCTGCTTTGAGTTCATCTTCATTGAGCTGACGATGTGTCGTGGTCGCAGGATGGCAAGCTAAACTTTTGGCATCACCAATATTCACAAGGCGAGTAAATAACTGCAACGAATCGATGAAACGCGTGCCGCCTGCAAGGCCATCTTGAACCCCAAAGGAAAGAATCGCAGATGGTTTGCCTTTGACATATTTTTGCGCCAAAGCATGCTGAGGATGGTCTTTTAGGCCAGCGTAGTTGACCCATTTTACTTTTGGATGCGCTTGTAAATATTCCGCCACTTTTTGCGCATTTTCAGTATGACGCTCCATGCGCAGGCTTAAGGTTTCCAAACCTTGTAAGATCAAAAACACATTGTGCGGGCTGATCGCAGCGCCAGTATTACGTAATGGCACTACACGCGCACGGGCAATGTAGGCTGCTTCACCTAAGGCTTCGACATAATTGACCCCGTGGTAGCTTGGATCAGGGGTGTTGAGTGATTTAAAACGTTCAGGGTATTTGCCCCAAGGGAACTTGCCGCTATCGACAATAATGCCGCCGATCGAATTACCATGACCACCAATATATTTGGTGAGAGAGTGCACCACGATGTCGGCACCAAATTCAAATGATTTTTGCAGGACGGGAGTAGCTACGGTATTGTCCACTACTACAGGTATGCCAAATTCATGCGCAATTTTCGAAATTGCTTCGAGGTCAATAATATTGCCTAATGGGTTACCAATCGATTCGACAAAGACCAGCTTGGTTTTGTCATCGATGAGGCTGCGTAGTGCTTCAGGGTTTTGATAATCAAAGAAGCGAACTTCAATGCCTTGTTTCGGCAAGGTATGGGCAAACAGATTATATGTGCCGCCATATAGGGTTGAAACAGAAGCGATATTGTCGCCCGCTTCAGCAATGGTTTGAATCGCATATGTAATGGCTGCCATGCCTGATGCCAACGCCAGTGCACCTATACCACCTTCGAGCGCTGCAACACGCTGTTCAAGTACCGCCGTGGTTGGATTCATAATGCGGGTATAAATATTACCCTGAACTTTTAAGTCAAATAAATCAGCACCATGCTGCGTGTTATCAAAGGAATATGAGGTGGTTTGATAAATCGGCACCGCAACCGCTTTGGTGGTTGGCTCCGGTGTATACCCCGCGTGAATTGCTAAAGTTTCGTCTTTATAGGTCATGATTACTTCATCTAAGAGAGCTAGTTTTTAAACAGTCTATCAGTTATATATATGAATAAAAGTGCTTTATTTATAAAATTAATATCATAATTATTCATATTATTGAAATATTTTCAGCTAAAGATGAGCGAAATTATGCTTAAAAACGCATGTTTAAATTTTGTTCGCCATTAAACTTGTAACAATGCATTGAAGGCGTGTGCGAAACCTTATTTTTTCACGACTTTATGCGTATAATAGCCGATTATTTTTTCGCTCAATTGAGCAGGGGCAACTTTGTGTTGTTCCGTATATGTTTTGACTATTGAGGAGTCCTAAGTGGCCCAATATATTTACACGATGAACCGTGTGTCGAAGATGGTTCCGCCTAAGCGCGAAATCCTGAAAGACATCTCTTTATCATTTTTCCCAGGCGCAAAAATTGGTGTGCTTGGTCTAAACGGTGCAGGTAAATCTACCTTGCTTCGTATTATGGCGGGCGTAGATAAAGATTTCTCAGGTGAAGCACGTGCTCAACCGGGTATCAAAATTGGTTACCTTGAACAAGAGCCGCCATTGGATGAAAGCAAAGACGTTCGTGGTAACGTTGAAGACGGTTTACGTGAGCCGTTAGATGCTTTGGCGCGTCTTGATGAAGTGTTTGCAGAATATGCAGCAGAAGATGCTGACTTTGATGCACTTGCAAAAGAACAAGAGAAGTTAGAAGCCATTATCCATTCATGGGATGCACATAACATTGTGAACCAAATGGATCAGGCTGCTGCAGCGTTGAACCTTCCAGCTTGGGATGCAGATGTATCTAAGTTGTCTGGTGGTGAGCGCCGTCGTGTTGCACTTTGCCGTTTGTTATTGTCTAAACCAGACATGTTGCTTCTAGATGAACCTACGAACCATTTGGATGCTTCATCAGTATCATGGTTGGAACGTTTCTTGAAAGACTTCCCAGGTACGATCGTTGCGATTACCCATGACCGTTACTTCTTGGATAACGTGGCAGAGTGGATTCTTGAGCTTGACCGCGGCATGGGTATTCCATACCAAGGCAACTACTCTTCTTGGTTAGAGCAGAAAAATGCCCGTTTAGAGCAAGAACAGAAGCAAGAAGAATCTTTTGCTAAAGCATTGAAAAAAGAACTTGAATGGGTTCGTTCAAATGCTAAAGGTCAGCAAAAGAAAAACAAAGCGCGTATGGAGCGTTTTGAAGAGCTTAACTCACGCGAATTCCAACAGCGTAATGAAACGTCTGAAATCTATATTCCACCTGGTCCACGTCTAGGTAATAAAGTTGTAGAAGTTGAAGGTATTAGTAAATCCTTTGGTGACCGTACACTTTATAAAGATTTATCGTTCGTTGTACCACCTGCTGCAATTGTAGGTATCGTGGGCGAAAACGGTGCGGGTAAAACCACATTATTCCGTATGATGACAGGCGAACAACAACCAGATACAGGTACAGTTACACTGGGTGAGTCTGTTAAAGTGGCTTATGTTGGTCAGATTCGTGACACCTTAGATGACAACAAAACTGTTTGGGAAGAAGTTTCTGGCGGTTTAGATATCTTGAAAATTGGTGAATACGAAATCGCATCTCGTGCGTATATCGGTCGCTTTAACTTCAAAGGTCAAGATCAGCAAAAACGTGTAGGTCAATTGTCAGGTGGTGAACGAAACCGTTTACAACTTGCGAAAATCCTGCAAATGGGTGCAAACGTCATCTTACTCGATGAACCGTCAAACGACTTGGATATTGAAACTTTACGTGCGCTTGAAGATGCTATTCTGGTATTCCCAGGTACTGTCATGGTGATCTCGCATGACCGTTGGTTCCTCGACCGTATTGCAACGCACATCTTGTCATTTGAAGGTGAAACCCCTGAATTCTTCACGGGTAACTACCATGAATTTGAAGAATACCGTCGTAAACGTGATGGTGATGACCTTGTTGCAAAGCGTCAAAAATACCGCAAAATTGGTAACTAAGTTCCAGTTTTAAAATAAAAAACCAGCCTGCGGGCTGGTTTTTTATTGCTTAAGATTCAATGACTACACAACAATGTCTTCATAGGCATGATGTAAGACGTAGTCTGCTTGTTCATGGCCTTGTGCAGCCGCTTTACTGAGCCAAAGCTCTGCAAGTTCATAATTGCGGTCTAAGCCGAGTTCTCCACGTAAATAACCGAGACCTAAGCGATATTGGGCATCTTTATGACCTTTTAATGCGGCACTTAAAAAATTCCACATGGCATTGCGATAGTCAGTAGGGGATTGGTCTGCTGAATCCATAGTATGGTGACTGAGAAAGTCTTGATGGTGTTGAGCCGCAAGAATTTCAAAATAAGTCCCTTGGGCGTAATCACCCTCGGCTTCTGGAATCGAAAGGTGCATTCCTTGCAACTTTGGATTCATCTGTTGTGACAACAGTGCATAGATTTTTTTCAGAGCTTGTATCATCATTGTTAAACTCCTTGTTGCTAAATATAACCACTTGATTAATAAAAATATTAATTGCAGTCATTCGTGCGCTGCGATGAATGATTTAATTGTTTTAAACAGATCACACTTAAGATGAAAATTAGCATGCTTGTCATGATATGTGAATAGGTATTGAAAAATATTTATAAGTAATTTCAGTCATCTAGATCGCGAAAAATTAATTTGAATAAATTGAAAGAGGATGCTGAAAAAGCAGTTTTTAAGCTTGAAAGTAAAACGTAATACTGAAGGTTGAATGATGTAATTTTATTACGTTTGCTGCACCTGTTAAGCTCATGACTGAAGAATATATAATTTATAAAGGTCAGAAAATAATGAGCGAGCATCATGGGCATGACCACAGCCATGCCGTTGTCACAGAAGGGAATGTCAAAAAATTAAGTTTTGCCTTAGCACTGACCACGACATTTTTGATTGTTGAAGTCATTGCTGGATTTATGACGCAAAGTTTGGCGCTATTGTCAGATGCGGCACATATGTTCACCGATGCTGCAGCCCTTGCCATAGCATTGGTCGCGATCAAAATTGGCAAGCTTCCCGCTGATAACAAACGTACATTTGGCTATCAGCGTTTTGAAATTTTGGCAGCCTTGTTTAATGCCTTGATGCTATTTGTGGTTGCGATTTATATTTTGTATGAGGCCTATCAGCGCTTTTCAACGCCGCCGGAAATTCAAAGTATGGGCATGATGATTGTGGCCGTCATCGGTCTAATCATTAACTTAATCTCGATGCGTATTTTATTTTCCAGTTCACAAGAAAGCTTGAATGTGAAAGGGGCGTATCTAGAGGTGTTAAGTGATGCCTTAGGTTCGGTCGGTGTGATTATTGGCGCAGCGATTATTTATTTTACCGGCTGGATGTGGGTCGATACGCTTATTGCGGTGCTCATTGGCTTTTGGGTCTTACCAAGGACTTGGATTTTACTCAAACAAAGTATCAATATTTTATTGGAAGGTGTGCCTGAAGAAATTGACATTGAAAAATTACGCAATGATTTATTGGCACTCAAAGGGGTGGAGAGTATTCACCAGTTAAAGGTCTGGGCAATAACATCAAAGAATGTGCATTTGACAGTTCATCTCTTTGCACCTGAAGCCGATCGTAATGCCTTGTATTTTGAGGCGATTGAAATGTTGCAACATGAACATGGAATCACGGAGATGACATTACAAATCGAAGAAGATGAATGTGTGGTACATCAACATACCCAAAAGTCTGATCATGCACATGGGTATCATCAAGATGATCACGCGCATTCTCATGATGAATCACATCAGCACTAATGCTGATGTAATTTAAATGGCCGGCTTAGATTTCCCACTCATGATTACATTCGCGGCATTTCCATTTTTTCTGTGATTGCATAAAACCTTGCATTGAAATTTTGAAATCTGGCAGGTCGCGATAGAACATGAAGCCAGCAATCAAGCAAGCAATAAATACAACAACAGTCGCAGTTTGTAATGTAGTACCTGCACCGTCACCAAAAATCCACATTGCGATGCTGATAATCACCAACAGTAAAAGAATAAATACCGCAGGGATGAGGATAATCAGGCTTTTAGGCACGACAGGACGAGCAACAGGCTGACCTGCTTGCGCAAGGGGCATAATTTTAGGGCTTTGACATTTTGGGCAACGGTATTGCATTGCAACTCCATAATTTTAATCTATGGTTTATTTTAATCAGAATGACGCAGAAAGCAAAAATACCGTAAATTTAAATCAGATAAAATTTAGGCAATAAAAAACCCAAGTCATAATGCTTGGGTTTTTTATAAGATGATTTGCATCACCTTGAATATGGCGTCCCTACGGGGATTCGAACCCCGGTTACCGCCGTGAAAGGGCGATGTCCTAGGCCTCTAGACGATAGGGACAATTTGAGGCAACTTAGAGTTGGTTGACACCATCTCTCGGTATGGGCGCTATATTAGGGGGATAACGCCCATCCGTCAACTAAAAAATCAATTAAGCTTCATCAACTGCATCATTTTTCGGCAGTTTTAGGCTTTCATTGAGTTTTTCCCATGCTTTTGTTTCTTTTTTACTCGGACCGCCCACAATTTCAAGCGCATGACGTAAGCGAGCAAAGGTTAAATCAGGACCAATGGTTACCATCGATTGCATAACCGGTGTCGAAGATGTCGAACCAGCAATAGCAATAAAGAAGGTTGGCATGAAGTCACGAAGTTTAATGTCCATTTGGTTCGCCAAATCCATCAAAGTTTGGCTGACAGTATCATTGTTCCAAGTGAACATGCTTTCTAGACGCCAAATGGCAAATTGAAGGCTTTGACGAACTTGTTCTTCAGTCAATTTTTTGCTTTCAAACTGTTCTTTGCTGAGTGTTGGGAATTGGTTGAAATAAAAACCTGCCCAATTCACTGCTTCAGACAATAAATTAATACGCGGTTGAATCGCAGCAGCAATTTCTTCCAAGGTATTACGATCAGATTTCCAAGCCAGTAGGGTATCGAGCAATTGACCCGGTGTTAAACCTTTAATCCATTGACCATTTAACCAGTTCAACTTTTCAACATCAAAGATTGGACCGCCTAGTGATACACGTTGAATGTCAAAGTGTTCAATCATTTCAGCCAAAGTGAATTTTTCACTTTCATCTGGCATTGACCAACCCATACGGCCTAAGTAGTTCAATAATGCTTCAGGTAAAACGCCGATGTCTTTGTAGTAGTTAATTGAGGTTGGGTTTTTGCGTTTAGACAGTTTTGATTTATCTGGGTTACGTAACAGCGGCATGTGGCAAAGTACAGGCATGTCCCAACCAAAATATTTGTACAATAATTGGTGTTTAGGCGCAGATGGAATCCATTCTTCACCACGAATTACGTGAGTGATTTCCATTAAATGGTCATCAACCACGTTTGCTAAGTGATACGTCGGTAAACCATCGGTTTTCAGTAGAATTTGCATGTCAACTTGCGCCCAAGGAATTTCGACTTCACCACGCAGTAAGTCATTAAATTTACAAATCCCTTCTTCAGGTACTTTCATACGAATGACATGCGGTTCACCAGCAGCCAAACGCTGTGCCACTTCTTCTGCAGTGTGTTTTAAGCCACGACCGTCATAACGCGGTGATTCACCACGCGCTTGTTGTTCCGCACGCATTTGATCGAGTTCTTCTGCTGTTGCGAAGCAGTAGAATGCATGGCCTTTTTCAACCAGTTCCAAAGCATATTGTTTATAAATGTCCATACGTTCAGATTGACGGTATGGCGCATGAGGGCCACCCACATCTGGACCTTCTGACCAGTTCAAACCTAACCAACGCAATGAATCTAAAATCATTTTCTCAGATTCTGGGGTAGAGCGCAGTTGGTCTGTATCTTCAATACGAAGAATAAATTCACCGCCATGTTGCTTCGCAAAACATAAGTTAAACAATGCAATATAAGCAGTCCCAACATGCGGGAAACCAGTAGGAGAAGGTGCGATACGAGTACGAACAGTCATAATCAGCTTTTAATCAGAATGTAAATTGGGATCTATTATAACGAAAAAGCCTGATCACTTAATGCTTAATTCAACATTGAATGATCAGGCATTTTTAAGTATTTTTTAGACGACAGTAGGGGAACTCGTCTAAAACAATAGCTTGGATGACATGAGTATGCTGATGTCGTTATGAGTTGCTACCAGAAAAAATGGCTTGAACAAGACGAGAAAAACTTTGGTTTTGTGATGCAAAGAAACTTTGAGTCGGTGCTGCTTTAATAGACGTAAGTACTTTTAAATTATCGTCTGTACGGCCTTTACCTTCAGATTTTTGCTGATTAATCGCTTTTTCGATCAATGAGGTACGTTCAGCAGGCATCGTAAGTTTATTATTCGATGCGGTGCTGGTTGCAGCACACAAAGCAGTCTGTGCAGTCACACTTAAACTTAAGCCTAGGCATAGTGCGTATGAAAATTTCATGTCCAAATCTCCCCCTAGTTTTGGTGATGGAACTTTTTATTTGCAAAATAGTTTTAATATTTAGACTACGATTTAACCATCTTTCGTAATTAAAAAGTAGAACTACGTCACAATTTTTACAAAAAAACTAAAAAAGTCTGTACTAGGATTACCTAAATAGACTGTTTTCTCCAGATTTTCGGATGTTTTAGCAAACAACTATGAAGATAGCATGGAGATCGCTTCTGATTGTTGCTGTATTAGCAGAATTAAAGCTTTAAATACGTTATTTTTAGATATCTTTAAAAAAGAAATAGATTTGAATTTATATTATAGATAGCTGATTGTTAAAGTTATTTTTGATTTATATAGTGCTCTCAAGATCAATTTGAGTTTGAGCAGATGAAAAAAATAATAGCATCGGGTATTTTCGCTTTATTGGGTGGGGTAGCAGTACAGGTATATGCCGCAAAAGATTTCTTAAATGTCTCATATGATCCAACACGTGAGTTTTATCAGGAATATAACCAAGAATTTGGACAATATTGGAAAAAACGTACAGGACAAGAGATTAATTTTAAACAATCTTACGGTGGTTCTGGCAAACAAGCTCGTGCAGTGGCAACAGGTTTACAAGCAGACGTTGTCACTTTGGCATTGGCCAATGATATTGATGAAATTGTGGCGACTGGACAAATCAATAAAAATTGGCAAAAACAATTTCCACATAATTCTGCACCGTATACCTCAACTATCGTATTTTTGGTGCGTAAGGGCAACCCGAAAAAAATTAAAGATTGGAATGACCTGACCAAACCGGGTGTTGAAATTATTACGCCAAATCCAAAAACAGGTGGGGCACCGCGTTGGATCTATTTATCAGCTTGGGGATATGCCTTAAAACAACCGGGTGGAAATGATGCCAAAGCCAAAGAATTGGTGAAAAAACTTTATAGCAATGTCAAAGTTTTGGATTCTGGCGCGCGTGGTTCACTCACGACCTTTGCTGAGCGTGGCATTGGAGATGTCTTGCTGTCTTGGGAAAATGAGGCACTGTTAGCGACTCAGGGCTTAGGCAAAGATAAATATGACATTGTTTATCCGTCTATTTCGATTTTAGCTGAACCTTCAGTAGCTGTAGTGGATAAAACTGTCGACAAAAATGGTAATCGAAATTTGGCGAAAGGTTATTTGAACTATCTATATTCACCTAAAGGCCAAGAGCTGGCAGGTAAATATTTCTTCCGCCCTCGCGATGCAAAAGCCACTGCAAAGTACGCTGCTCAATTCCCGAAAGTTCAAACTTTTACCATTGATAAAGTGTTTGGCGGTTGGGCTAAAGCGCAAAAAACACATTTTGTGAATGGTGCGATTTTCGATCAAATCTATAGTGAAAAGAATAAAGAGTAAGTCTGTAAATAAAGTTGAGTGGTGTAAAACGGATAATTTAGATTATCCGTTTTTTGCATATATAATGCATAAAAATCTATATATATGGAATAAGTAGATTGTTTTTGTGTATTTTAATATGAAAAACAAACAATTAAATTCGCTACGTTAGCTGTATCAAGCAAAGGGTCTAAACTTGCTGCAATTGCGATTTATGACTTTATTTCATATATTTAGCAGTATTGAATATAACTTTATGCTGGCTGTTATGAAAACTCAATTTAAGGCGTGGTTCAGTGCTGCGTTGCTCGCCACTGGTGTTGCTTTCTCAGCGTCTGCTCAGGCCGCTGATCGTGAATTTTTAAACGTTTCTTATGATGCAACGCGTGAATTTTATGACGAATTTAATAAGTCATTTGGCGCATATTGGAAAGAGCGTACGGGTAAAACGGTCGCATTTAAACAATCACATGGTGGTTCCGGCAAACAAGCCCGTTCCGTGGTTGATGGCTTAAAAGGTGATGTCGTGACTTTGGCGTTGGCCAATGACATCGAAGAAATTGTGAAGTCTGGACAGATTCAGCCGGGTTGGCAAAAAGAGTTTCCACATAACTCAGCGCCATATACGTCAACGATTGTCTTCATGGTGCGTAAGGGCAACCCGAAACATATTAAAGATTGGTCTGATTTAACCAAACCGGGTGTACAAATTATTACCCCGAACCCGAAAACTGGCGGTCTCCCACGTTGGGTTTACTTGTCAGCTTGGGGTTATGCTTTGAAACAACCGGGTGGTAATGAAGCGAAAGCCAAAGATTTCGTGGGTAAAATGTACCATAACGTAAAAGTGATGGACTCTGCGGCACGTGCATCGATGACTACTTTTGCTGAACGAGGCATCGGTGATGTACTGTTAACTTGGGAAAACGAAGCTTTAGTTACTCAAAAAACTTTGGGTAAAAACAAATTTGATATCGTGTATCCATCGATGTCGATTTTGACTGAGCCTTCAGTGGCAATCGTGGACAAAACTGTCGATAAGAATGGTAATAAATGGTTAGCTCAAGGCTATATCAATTATCTTTATTCTCCATTAGGTCAAGAGATGGCAGCTCGTCATTTCTACCGCCCACGTAATGCAGCAGTTTTAGCAAAATATAAATCACAGTTCCCGCCATTAAAAACCTTTACCATTGATGAAGTGTTTGGTGGTTGGGCAAAAGCTCAACAAACACATTTTGTGAATGGTGGGATCTTCGATCAGATCTACAATAACAAGCGCTAATACATCGAAATCTATGATTTGAGATGTTCAAAGACCTCCTTCGGGAGGTTTTTTAATGGATACCAAAAAATAAAAACGGTTTTCTCTATGGAAAGTAATATTTCTGTACAAAAAGACGTTTGGAGCTTTGCTAAAACAAGGTAATAATGTGCAGTTACATTTTTAGCTGTGTTGAACGAACCCTTATGTCGCATATTTCTGTATTACTTCATGAAACTGTTGATGCTTTACTGGCAGATCGCAATACAGGAATTTTCGTAGATGGCACATTTGGGCGTGGCGGTCATACACGTTTATTACTGTCTAAATTAGATGAAAATGCACGTGTTTATGCCTTTGATAAAGACCCGCAAGCATTGGCCGTTGCAGCAGAATTAGAACAAGAAGATGCGCGTTTCAAAATTATTCACGCCAGTTTTGCAGACTTAAAAGAAGAACTGCGTAGTCGTGGTATCGATTTGGTCGACGGTATTATGGCGGATTTGGGTGTGTCATCTCCACAGTTAGACCAAGCAGAGCGTGGCTTTAGCTTTATGAAAGATGGTCCACTTGATATGCGTATGGACAACTCACAAGGCCCAACAGCCGCAGAGTGGTTGGTTGATATTGAAGAAGAAGATTTGGCCAATATTATTTTTAAATATGGTGAAGAACGTTATAGCCGCCGTATTGCCAAAGCAATTAAAGCGGCAGGGTATATTGAAACCACAGCTCAATTGGCTGAAATCGTGAAAGTTGCCCACCCGAAATGGGAAAAAAATAAACATGCAGCGACACGAACTTTCCAAGCAATTCGTATTGCTATTAACAAGGAACTCGACGATATTGATATCTTCTTACCTCAAGCGGTGGATATGCTGAAACCTGAGGGCACTCTTGCAGTGATCAGTTTCCACTCTTTAGAGGATCGTTTAATTAAACAATTTATTCAAAAAGAATCTACACTTGCAGAAGACACCGGCTGGGGTTTACCACAAAAACGCGAAGATACCCGCCGCTTAAAAAAAGTGTCACGAATTAAAGCAAGTGAAGAAGAAGTTAAAGCCAATCCACGATCTCGTAGTGCTTGGCTTCGTGTGGCAGAGCGTTTAGCTTAAAAGGCAAAGAATGAAAACCGAAGCAATCGAAAAAAACTCTGATCAATCGCAGTCGAAGAAAATCATTACATACGGCATTTTATTGCTCTTGGTTTTTGTGAGTGCGATTATGGTGGTCTTTCAAGTCTTTGAATATCGCCAAGATTATCGTCAATTGAGTACCTATATGCGTGAAAGGGATGACCTCAACGCAGAATGGGGACGTTTGCTGATCGAACAACAAACTTTCGGTGCAACAGCCCAAATTGGGACACGTGCAGTTACCCAATTACGCATGTATTCGCCTCCTATTGCACAAACCGTTGTTATTTCATTGCCACAAACTCCAGAACAGAAAAAATAGGCTGCCGGTCACATGGTTGAAAAGAGAAACAAACAAACTCCGCGTAAAAAACAGCAGTCTGTTACTGGTCGTACAGCCATTTCGGTGGAGATGTGGCGCTATCACTTGATGTGGGCGGTGGTTTTACTATGCTTCATTGCATTGGTGGGGCGGGCTTTTTATGTACAAATCATCAATAAAGACTTTTTACAAAATAAAGCCAATGCCAAAATTTTAAGAACTGAAACCTTAAAAGCCATGCGCGGTGTCATCTATGACCGTCACGGTGTGCCTTTAGCGATTAGTACCCCGATCATGAAAATCGTGATCGATCCACGTGATTATTTTGACAATAAAAAACTCTTTGAAGAAACCACGGCTGAATTGGCTAAAGATCCAAACAATCGTAAATTAAAACGTCAATTACCCGATAAAAATCTAAGCTTAGATGAACTTGCTGATGCTGTCGGGATGGATCGTGCTGAACTGAAACGCAAAATGAATGAGCGTCCACGTTCACGTTATTTGGTTTTAAAGAAAGAAGTACCGCCGCAACAAGCTGAATTGATCATGAAACGTGACTTTCAGGGCGTATATACTGAGAAAAACTATAAGCGCTACTATCCACAGCCTCAGCCAAACTCACAAATTATTGGCTTAACCAATAGTGAGGGCATGGGTATTGAAGGCTTGGAAATGCAGCTGAATGAACGTCTTGCAGGCGTAGATGGTGCGCAGCAAATTGTCCGAGATAAAAAAGGCAACCGCGTTAAAGACCCTGAGATCGTGAAAGAGGTTGAGTCGGGTGAAAATATCACGCTGAGTATTGATTCACGTTTGCAATACATTATGTATCGTGAGTTGACTGCAGCCGGCGTAGCCAATAACGCACGTTCTGCAACCGCGATTGCCGTGGATGTCAAAACAGGTGAAATTTTAGCGATGACGTCTTGGCCGTCGTACAACCCGAATGATAAAAAAGGTGTCTTAAATAAAGATGCTATGCGTAACCGTGGTGCGATTGACTCCTTTGAGCCAGGTTCAACCATGAAGCCAATGACCGTGGCAATGGCGTTGGAAAGCGGTAAATACACGGCAAATACGGTGGTAAATACTACACCGGGTTCTATGCGCGTTGGCAATCATACTATTCGAGACACGCATAACTATGGTCCTCTGACTTTGGGCGGCATTATTCAAAAATCGTCTAACGTCGGTGTGGCAAAAATCGCTTTATCTCTCCCTTATGAAACATTACCGACCTTCTATCAACGTCTTGGCTTTGGTCAACGTTCAGCCGTGAAATTCCCCGGCGAAAGTGCTGGTCTGATTTTGCCGAAGAGCAAATGGAATGTGTCTGAAGTAGCAACCATGGCTTATGGTTATGGTTTGAACGCTACAGTGCTCCAACTGGCTGATGCTTATGCCATGATTGCCAACAAAGGCGTCAAAATGCCACTGAGCTTGTACAAGCTTGAGGAAAAGCCGAAAGGTGAGCAGATGATTGACCCTAAAATTGCTGATCAAGTGCTTTTAATGATGGAAGCGGTGACCTTACCGGGTGGTACGGCACGTCAAGCCAATATTCCGGGTTATCGCGTGGCAGGTAAAACTGGTACAGCACATAAATTACGTGCAGACCGTAAAGGTTATTCGACTTCAGAATATCGTGCACTCTTTGCTGGTGTCGCACCAGTGAGTGATCCACGTTTGGCCATGATTGTTGTGGTGGAAAACCCAACAGGTCAGTATTACGGTGGCCTGGTGGCTGCACCCGTTTTTGCTCGTGTAATGCAAGAATCTTTACGTTTAATGAACGTACCTTTAGATAAACCTTTAGACACTCCTAAGATCCAGTAATAGGTGATGAATGAAAATTACGTTTCAAGATCTATACACCGTTGAACAGCCCGCTGAATGGATGTCGCAATCCTTTCAGGGCTTCAATCTGGATAGTCGCAAAATTACAGCAGGGCAAATATTTATTGCCCTGACTTCGTTTTCGCAACCTGAAAAAACAGCACAATTTGCACGTGCAGCGTTAGAGAATGGCGCGTTGGCGGTCATTTCAGAAACTGATTTGGGCTTGGATCAAAGTGTCGTGATCGCGGATGTGCGTCAATTGATGGGGCAGTGGCAAAAGCAATATTTACAGGCGATTCAACCAGCTCAAGCTGCACGAATTTTGGCAGTGACGGGTACCAATGGTAAAACCACGATCTCTCGTTTAATCGCTGAATTACTCATGCTGCAAGGCAAAAAATGTGCAGTGATGGGAACCACTGGTAACGGAATTTTACCGAATTTAGAAGCCTCTTCTCACACCACTTTAGATGCGTTACATATGCAAAATGCGTTGCATACCTATGCACTTGAAGGTGCAGAGTTTGCTGCCATTGAGGCAAGTTCGCATGGCTTAGAACAAGGTCGATTAAATGGCTGTGCAATTGAAATTGCCGCTTATAGCAATTTAAGTCGTGACCATTTGGATTATCATAAAACCCTTGAAGCCTATGCTGAAGCGAAATCACGTTTGTTTCAGTTTCCATCGCTCAAAGTTGCAGTCATCAATCTCGATGATGAACATGCAGAAGTGATGCTGAATGCCACACGCCAAAACCCGGCTCAGCCTAAAATTTTGACTTATTCAACGCGACAGGCTGCGGATTATCAAGTGACGGATATTCAATACAGCTTAACAGGCGCGCAATTTAAATTGCGTACCGCTCAGGCTGAATTTGTGGTGCAAAGTCCATTATTGGGACACTTCAATATTGAAAACATCGTGGCAAGCTTAATTTCAGCGGAACAAGCAGGTTTTGACTTATCTGCCTTGATCGCAACTGCACCCGAGTTAAAAGGTGCGCCGGGTCGTATGCAAGTGATCCGTGATGATGAGCGCCTGTTTGTGGTGGATTATGCACATACACCAGATGCCTTGATTCAAGTGTTACAGACCTTAAAACGTCATGTATCGCAACAGTTATGGGCGGTGTTTGGCTGTGGTGGTGATCGTGACCGTGGTAAGCGTCCATTGATGACACAAGCGGCATTAAACCATGCAGATGTTGCGTTGATTACCTCGGATAATCCACGTACTGAAAACCCAGAACAAATTTTTGCAGATATGACGGCTGGTATTGATTTTACTGGAAAAACTGTCCATGAAATTCATGACCGCCGTGAAGCGATTAAATTCGCAGTCAACCATGCGCAAGCGGGTGATATTGTGGTGATTGCTGGTAAAGGCCATGAAAACTATCAAGAAATTGATGGTGTTCGACATTGGTTTGATGATGTGGTGGAAGTGAAATCAGCAATTGATTCACAGCATCACAACACTGACTCTGCTTATCCAGCGCAATAGGAAACAGATATGCATACTTCAACGACCAGTACGGTTCCGTTAGAACCTTGGACTGCCGAACAGTTGGTTCAAGCGACACAAGGGTACTGGCATAACAATCAAGCGCCGACAGGTCCTGTGAAACGAATTTTGACCGACTCACGTCATGCAGAGCAAGGCGATGCTTTTCTTGCCCTGAAAGGTGAACGCTTTGATGCGCATGACTTCCTTGCTCAAGTGGCTGAAAAGCGTTGTGAAATTGCCATTGTGAGTCATCCGGTCGATGTGGATATTTGTCAGTTGGTGGTTGCAGATACACGTTTGGCGCTTGGACATTTGGGTGCATTTCGTCGTGCCCAAAACCCAGCTTTAAAAGTCATTGCCTTGACAGGAAGCAGTGGTAAAACCACAACCAAAGAGATGCTCGGGAGTATCCTTTCTCGTCTTGCACCAACATTAATTACGCGCGGTAATTTAAATAATGACCTTGGCGTACCGATGATGTTACTTGAGTTGCGTCCAGAACATCAGTATGCCGTGATGGAGCTTGGTGCCAGTCATAAGGGTGAAATTGATTACACCTCAAATTTGGTACAGCCTCAGGTTGCCGGTATTTTAAATATTGGCACTGCTCATATGGGTGAATTTGGTGGGCGTGATGGCATTTGTCGTGCCAAGTCTGAAATTTATGCACATATAGCGAAAACAGGAACTTCGATTGTTCCTGCGGCAGATGATTTTACAGATGCCATTCGTCAAGCGGTGCAAACTGAGCAAGTAATGAGTTTTGGTCAGGGCGGGGATGTCTTTGCGACTGAGACGGAGCTTCAGGCTCAATCTTCACGTTTTATCTTAAATACGCCACAAGGTGCACGTCCTGTTCAACTGCCATTTGCTGGTGAACATAATGTGCAAAATGCCACTGCAGCCGCAGCTTTCGCGTTGTCGATTGGCGTGAGTTTAGATGACATCGTTGTGGGTCTTGAACATGCAACTGGTGCCAAAGGTCGTCTAAACTTTATTCAACACAAAGATTACTTGTTTATTGATGATACTTACAATGCAAATCCAACCTCAATGCGTGCTGCTGCTGATGTACTTGCGCAGCAAGATGGCATCAAAGTCATGGTCATTGGGGATATTGGTGAGTTAGGTTCATCTGCTGCACAGCAGCACTACATGTTGGGACGTGATCTTGTCTCACACTCTGGTCTTCAATTTGTCGTTGCTGTCGGTGAGTTTTCACCTGCTGTGCAAGAAGGCGCGCGCAGTACACAATATGGTAAAAAATTACAGGCCTTTCTTACTCAAGAACAGGCTTTACCGTTATTAATTAGTCTAGTCAAAACACATCAGCCTCAGTCCATGAGTTTCCTGTTTAAAGGTTCTCGTTATACCCACATGGAAACTTTGATGGCTGAATTGATGGAGAAACTTTAATGCTGTTATGGTTATTTGAGCAGCTTGCGGGTTATCACAGCTCGTTTCAGGTTGTTCGTTATTTAACGCTTCGTTCGCTACTCAGTGTCTTAACGGCATTGGCCATTGGTCTGCTGCTTGGACCGGTGATGATTCGCAAATTGCAAGCTCTCAAATATGGTCAAGCAGTCAGTTCATTTGCACCAGAAAACCATGCGAAAAAAATGGGTACGCCGACCATGGGTGGCGTACTGATCCTGCTCTCCATTGGTATTTCAACTTTACTTTGGGCCGATTTATCTAACCCATACGTATGGATTGTACTCGGTGTGATGGTGATCTTCGGTGCTGTCGGCTGGGCAGATGACTGGATTAAAATCCGTTATAAAGACAACGCAGGGCTACCCGCGAAGAAGAAATTCTTCTGGACTTCAGTGGCATCTTTAGGTGCAGGTATTGCTTTGTATGTCATTGCAACGCAACAAGCGAATCCTGTGCATACTGCCAACATGCTGGATTTGTTGATTCCATTCTTTAAAGATATCAGCATTCCACTTTCAATCATTCCTTTGGGTATTGGCTTTATTGTCTTTACTTATTTAGTGATTAACGGTGCGTCTAATGCGGTGAACTTAACCGATGGTTTAGATGGTCTGGCGATTATGCCGATCGTTTTGGTTGCCGCAGGTTTAGGTGTATTTGCTTATCTGGCTGGTGATGTTCGTTTTGCCGATTATTTACATATCCCTTATGTGAAATACGCATCTGAACTTGTCGTGATCTGTGCGGCAATGATCGGTGCTGGTTTGGCATTCTTATGGTTTAACGCGCATCCAGCGCAAGTGTTTATGGGTGATGTCGGTGCCTTATCTCTAGGTGCGATGCTCGGTACGATCGCAGTCATGGTTCGTCAAGAAATCGTTTTTGCCATTATGGGCGGTGTCTTTGTGGTTGAAGCTATTTCTGTTTTCTTGCAAATTGGTTCGCTGCGTATGCGGAACAAGCGTGTATTCTTAATGGCACCGCTGCACCATCACTATGAGAAAAAGGGATGGCGTGAAACTCAGGTGGTGATTCGTTTTTGGATTATCACAATTATGCTGGTAGTTTTGGGTCTAATGACTTTAAAATTACGTTAAGCAAATAAATAAACGAAACCGGCATTTGCTCCCACAGATGCCGGTTTTTTTATTTCAAAATACAGTGGAGTAAATGATGAACCTGTTGATGTGTCCTGTATGCCGTGAAGCATTGAAACTCACAGAGCGGACATGGCGCTGTGAAAATAATCATAGCTATGATGTTGCAAAACAAGGCTATGTCAATTTACATGTGGTTCAACATAAACACAGTAAAAACCCGGGCGATACGCCTGAATCTGTACAGGCGCGTCGTGCGTTTTTGAGTGCAGGTCACTATGCACCTTTGCAACAGGCAGTGGTGGCTTTGATTCAAAAATTACGGGTTGAAAACTTGTTGGATATTGGCTGTGGTGAAGGCTATTACACCGATGCGATGCAAGCTGAAGTACTACAATGTATGGGTGTTGATATTGCTAAAAATGCAGTACAAGTTGCTGCTAAATTGAATAAAGACGTGACTTGGGTGGTGGGTACCGGAGCAACGTTACCGGTGCTCGATCACTCGATTGATTTGTGCACCAGTCTGTTTAGCCCCATTCCAAAAGATGAAATATTACGTGTGTTAAAGCCCGAAGGGTATTTGATAGTGGTAACCCCTGCACCAGAACACTTATATGCGATGCGTGAAGCGTTATTTGAAGAAGTGAAGCCTCATGAACCAAACAAATTTGTGGAGCAACTTGCAGCAGCATTTGATTTGATTCATGAACAAGTTGTAAAAGCTGAGATGGTTTTGCCACAGCAAGATCTGAAAAATTTGATTGCTATGACACCTTATGCGTATAAAGTCAAAGCTGAACGCCGTGAAGCATTGGAGCAGAAAGACCAATTTGCTTTAACTGCACAGTATCAAATTTATTTATTTAAAAAGAAGTAAAAATAGATATGAAAAAGCCCTCGCACGAGGGCTTTTTCATTTATTGAACTTGATCAATCAGGTGGTCAAGTGCATCTGCTTTATGTTCATTATTTTGCGGTTTCGTAGGTTGCATTTGTGGTGGAGCCGAATGCACGGGATTTAAATTGGTTTCCGCCGTGCTTGGTAAATCCTCAAAATCATTTTTAGTGGCTGGTGCTTTAGGTGCAACAGGCGCTGGGCGATATAAAGGTTGTGCCAGAGGCGGTGAAGATGCGCCATCACGCTCAGGTTGAGCTTGATCTACTTTAGCTGCATTACGATTGATCGGATTTTTGGCATGTGTATCAAGGTGTACCCAAGATTCAGGTGTGCCTTTTAACGATTTTGCCATGAAGTCAGACCAAATAGGGAGTGCTGCAACGCCACCATATTCACGGCGCCCAAGTGTTGAAGGTTGATCGAAGCCCACCCACGCAACGGTCACTAATTTCCCGTTAAAACCTGCGAACCATGCATCTTTGGCGTCATTGGTCGTACCTGTTTTACCGCCTAAGTCACCACGGCCAATTTTCAATGCTGCACGGCCTGTACCATGTTGGATCACGTCACGCAAGATGTTCGCCATATCAAAGGCCGAACTCGACTTCAAAATCCGCTGAGCTTGTTTATAGTTTGCTGCTTCAGTATCGGAAATTTTTGTTTCAGAGGGCTTGTTATCCTGATTGGTGACTTCAATCACTTCATCATCAGGCGTGGTCGGATCCGCAGATTCAACTTCGTCCTTTTGATTGATGCATTGAATACATGCATATTCAGGATTGGCTTGATAAATCACTTTGCCATAAGCATCTTCAATACGGCTAATAAAGTGCGGTTGAATGCGATATCCACCATTGGCAAAAGTCGCATAACCTGTCGCCATTTGAATCGGTAACACTTGTGGGGTACCTAAAGCAATGGTGTAGTTACGTGGAATTTGGTTTTCTTGTAAGCCAAAATCCATAAATAATTGACGAGTACGTTCAATCCCGACAACTTGTAATAAACGAACAGAGACCGTGTTACGTGATAAATAGAGGGCGCGGCGTAGAGGAATCATCCCCAAATAGCGACCGTCAGAGTTTTTAGGCGTCCACTTGCCAATGGTAATTGGATTATCATTGACCATGGAGTACGGTGTCATACCACGTTCAAGTGCTAAAGCATAAACAAAAGGTTTAATAGTTGAACCCGGTTGACGCCAACCTTGTAGAGCACGGTTAAATTTAGATTGATAAAAATTATAACCACCGACAATGGCTTCAATACCACCATTGTTAGGATTAAGTGCAATCAATTGACCTTGTGCTTTTGGAATTTGCACTAAAGCCCATGAGCTTTTATCCGCATTCGGACGTAGGCGAATAATATCTTTAACTTTTACAATTTGTGAGGCTTTGCTTGGCGCATTGCCTACACTATTGGCATTGCGATAGGGGCGTGCCCAAGACAGACCTGACCATGGAACTGTCACACTACTGCCGTCTTGCATCAACACTTCGATACTAGTGTTGTTGACTTTAGTCACTTCGGCAGGATAGGTGTTGGCATATGGAATAAAGTTTTTTAACGGCTCATCATGTGCTTCTGCACCACGCCAACCATGTCGTCTATCGTAAGCTTCGAGACCATCTTGTACAGCCTGCTCAGCATAGGCTTGGCGTTGGCTGTTGATGGTGGTGTAGACTTTATAGCCTGAATCAGTCGCCTGTTCACCAAACTTTTCGACTAATTCTGAGCGAACCATTTCGCCTACATAGGGAAATTTATTGCTGACCCCACGGTCAGGCATATCGAGATTAATTGGTTCAGCAATTGCTTCTTGATATTCCGATTGATTGATATAACCCAATTGTAACATACGTCCTAAAATCCAATTACGACGCTCTAAAGCACGTTTTGGATTGGCTACAGGATTATATTTTGATGGTGCTTTGGGTAGGCCTGAAATCATTGCCATTTGAGCCAAGCTCAAATCTTGCAAGCTCTTGTTATAATAAATTTTTGCAGCTGCTGCGATCCCGTATGCATTTTTGCCCAAAAAGATTTTGTTAACATACAGCGTTAAAATTTCTTCCTTACTTAGATTTTGTTCAATTTTTCGAGCAAGGAAAACTTCGGTTAGTTTACGTTTTAAAGTACGCTCTGGAGTCAGATAATAGTTTTTTGCAACCTGCATGGTAATGGTTGAACCACCCGTTTGCACATCTGAGCCTGTAATACTTTCACTGACGGCACGCCCCAATCCTTTGAAACTAATGCCGCTGTGTTCAAAAAACGAAGAATCTTCCGCAGCTAAAAAGCCATGAATGAAATGAGACGGGATTTGGTCGTACTCTACAGGGACCGAAAGTTTGCCACCATATTCTGCAATCAGCTCATTATCAGCACTATAAACCTGTAATGGTTTTAATAATGGAGCCTTTTTTAAGATGGACATTTCAGGCAAAGACGGGGCAATATAGAGATACATGCCATAGAAACCCATTGGAATTGCGACCAAAATAATAATAATGGCCAAAAAAAATGGATGAACAAGGCCTGAACAAGATAGCTTTTTCATAACAAGTAAGTTTTAATAAGAGCTAATGGCAAACTAATTGGTGGTCAGTATATCCTTTCGATATACGGATTGTTAGATGAGTTATTGTATCTGTATAAAATTATAGACCAATGCTAATTAGTGGGTTAATTTTTTTGGGGATAAAAAAATAATAGGAATTATATTGTGCTCAGGTTATATCGTAAGCCAAATAAGGGGTTAATAGGAGTAGATATTAGTTCGACTTCTGTTAAGGTTTTGGAACTTTCTGTAAAGAGTGGGCGGTATTGGGTAGAAAGCTATGCTTTGGTACCATTACCAGAAGGAAGTGTTGTTGAAAAGAACATATTGAATCCGGAAGCTGTCGGTGACTGTTTAGAGCGCGCAATTAATTTGGCCAATACGCAGACCACTAATGCAGCTTTGGCGGTTCCAACGTCGATGGTGATTACAAAAATCATCGAAATGGACGCAGATATGAACGATGATGAACGTGAAATTCAGATTCGTGATGATGCTGAGCAATATATTCCGTTCCCACTTGATGAAGCGAGCCTTGATTTTGAGGTCTTGCCAGATCGTCTGTCCAACCCAAATCGTGTCAATGTTTTGCTTGTCGCTACGCGTATTGAAAATGTTGAAGCGCGTGCGGAAGTCATTCAGCTTGCTGGT
Source organism: Acinetobacter sp. LipI_15 (assembly GCF_058242865.1). Classification (NCBI taxonomy): domain Bacteria; kingdom Pseudomonadati; phylum Pseudomonadota; class Gammaproteobacteria; order Moraxellales; family Moraxellaceae; genus Acinetobacter; species Acinetobacter sp. LipI_15. The sequence goes on from NZ_JBZAYN010000001.1 coordinate 338,205, forward strand.
CTTACACCAAAAATTGGTGATGTAGAAAGCTTTGCAATTGAAAATGCATTTAAAGTTTTCTCAGATACTTTGCCAATGGGTGTGAATACCGTGGGTATTTTAGATATTGGTCATAGTATGACGACCTTATCTGTCATGCAGAATAACAAAGTGATTTATACCCGTGAGCAAGTGTTTGGTGGCAAACAGTTGACACAGGAAATTCAAAATCGCTATGCATTGTCTTTCGAAGAAGCAGGTCGTGCGAAAAAAACACGTGCTTTGCCAGATGATTATGATGTTGAAGTCTTAGAACCTTTCTTAGAAGCTGTCGTGCAACAAGCAGCGCGTTCTTTACAGTTCTTCTTCTCATCTTCACAGTTCAACGAAATTGACCATATTTTATTGGCAGGGGGGAATGCCAATATTCCGGGGCTTGCAAAACTACTTCAACAAAAATTGGGTTACCGCGTGACCATTGCCAATCCATTCTTACAAATGGGTTTTTCACCTCAAATTGATATTAAAAAAATTGAAAATGATGCCTCATCACTCATGGTGGCATGCGGTCTAGCATTGAGGAGTTTTGATTAATGGCAAAAATTAACTTGCTCCCTTGGCGTGATGAGCTAAGAGAGAAACGAAAAAAAGAATTTATTGCACTTTGTATTGGGGCTTTCTTAATTGGGGTAATTGGGGTTGGTTTGACATGGTTGTATTTTGATCACAAATTAAAAGATCAAGAACAAGCGAACCAATTGATTATCAGTCATAACCAAAATTTAGATGTTCAATTAAAGTCTTTGGATGGTTTACAAGAACAGCGTAATGCCATTATTGAACGCATGAAGTTGATTCAAGGCTTACAAGGTCAACGTCCAATCGCTGTACATCTTGTAGATGAATTGGTTCGTGTGACACCTGCCAATATGTACATCACAAAATTTGAGCGTAATGGCGACAAATTTATGATCGAAGGGCGTGCGGAAAGTCCAAATACTGTTGCAGATTTACTGCGTAATTTGGAAGCGTCACCTTGGTATCGTAATGCCTTCATGAGCTCATTCCTTGTGGCTGAAGAGAAAAAAGACAAAGCGCCGACGTCAGTGGTTCCTCGCGTAGAAGAATCTTATGGTGCATTTACTGTGACTGCTGATTTGGAGCAAATTGCGCAGCCGACCATTAATGATCCAGCAGCAAATGCAGGACAGTCAGCTTCATCGGCGCAAACATCTAACGCACAAACTGCAGCAACACCAACTCCGGAGGCTGCAAAATGAGTCGTGATGAATTTGAACAATTGAATCAAGATGCGGTTGTCATTCCGAAAAAGAAAATGACTTTTGATAAGTTTGTACAGCAGTTCAATACGCTAGATCCAAACAATTATGGTAGTTGGCCAATTTCAGTCAAAATTACCTGCTGGATTTTTATCATTATCCTTGTGGCAATTTTGGGCTATTTCTTGGCGATTAAAGGCAAAATTGAAGCCATTTCAAGTGCCAATGCACAAGAACAAAATTTGTTGAATGAGTTCCGTGAAAAAGATTCAAAATTGCGTAACTTACAACAGTATCAAATCCAATTGCAGGATATGGAAGCGCGTTTTAATCAGCAACTTGAACAATTGCCGAAGGAAACTGAAATTCCTGGTTTGGTTGAAGATATTAACTTAACTGGTGTGAATTCAGGTTTGAAATTTAAGCAAATTAAACTTGAGCCTGAAGTAAAACAAGAGTTCTTTATTGAGCAGCCAATTAGCATTGATGCAACCGGTGATTACCATGCCTTTGGTTCATTTGTTAGTGGTATTGCAGGTCTATCTCGAATTGTGACTTTGCATAATTTCACAATTACAGCGACTGAAAATAAAGAGAAAAATTCTGATATTCCAAAAGTTGATTATCAGTTGAGTGCAAAAACCTATCGCTATGTTGGGAATACGGAAACGACTGCTCAAGCAACTGACACTGCAAATAATCAGGAGGCTCCAAAATGAAAATGAATAAATTGGTTCTTTCTGCATTTGTTGGTTTGCTTTTAGCCGGATGTGAATCACGTATAGATGTTGTCAATCAAGAAATGGCAAATATTCGAAATCAAGAGCCATTACCGATTGAGCCTGCACCTGATTTTGTGCCTGTTGAAACTTTTAATTATGCTGCACATTCATTAAAGAGTCCTTTTTTACCAAGCTCTTTAGCAGCAGAGCTAAAAATTATGGCAGGCAAACGTGTTTATCCAAACTTAAACCGTCAGCCACAGCCTTTAGAAAGTTATGCGCTTGAAACCTTGAATATGAAAGGCAGTATGCGTAATCAATCTGGTCAAACATTGGCATTGATTCAAACACCTGATGGTGAAGTTGAACGCATTCAGCGTGGTAGTTATATGGGGCTCAATCATGGTCGTGTTGTGAATATCACACCAACACAAATTGATTTGATTGAGATTATTCCAGATGGGCGAGAAGGATATGTGGAGCGTCCTAGAAGTCTTATTTTAATTGGACCAGCACCTTAAGCTTAAAGGAATAAAAATGAAGAATAGTGTACAAGATTTTATTTTTGGGGATGGCAATACAATGAATCGTATGTTTCGTCAGTTTTCGATGGGTGCTGTGGCAATGGCGATTATGCAAGTGGCCAATGCACAGGTAAGTGTAACGAATATTGTGCCAATGCAAATTCCTGGGCAAGGCACTGAAATTCGTGTGATGTTTAATGGGTTACCACCGCAGCCTCAGGCGTATCAATTAGATCAGCCTTCACGTTTGGTCTTGGACTTTGATAAAGCACAACAAAATTTAAAGCAAAGTTCAATTCCTGTAGCAACAAATGAAGCTACTTCAGTTGATGTTACTTCAGACGCTCAGCGTGCTCGTTTAACAGTCAATTTAGCAAATGCCGGTGCATTTACGACACGTGTTGAAGGTAATACCTTTATCCTAAAAATTAATTCAGCACAGTTAGCAACTTTGTCTCAACCAGTCGTTCAGCGCCAACAGCAAGGTATTTCAAATATTGGATTCCAACGTGGATCGAATGGTGAAGGTCAAGTTGTTGTGGATTTATTGGGGGGTAACACACCTGTTGATGTGCAACAGCAAGGTAGCAAAATTGTGATTCGTACTTTAGGAAATAAAGTACCTGCACACTTAACGCGTCGTTTAAATGTAAATGATTTTGCAACACCTGTGGCTTCGGTAGATGCACATAATGATGGTGGAAACGGGATCATCACGATTCAATCAACAGGCAGCTATGAATATATGGCATATCAGTCAGACAATAAATTGACTGTTAGTTTAAAACGCCCTGAAGATAAAAATCCTTTACGCCCTAAAGCAGCTAACCATTACACAGGTAAGAAAATTTCTTTAGATTTCCAAGATATTGAAGTGCGTCGAGTACTGCAGTTATTGGCGGATTTCACTGAAATCAATATGGTGGCTGCTGATACCGTACAAGGTAATATTACACTACGCTTAAAAGATGTACCTTGGGATCAAGCATTGGATATCGTGCTTAAGACGAAGAATTTAGATAAACGTCGTAATGGTAATGTGATTTGGATTGCTCCTGTTACAGAGCTGATAAAAGCTGAAGAAGAAGAGGCGAAAGCAATTGCACAAAGTATTAAGCTTGCCCCTCTACAAACTGAATACATTCAACTTAGTTATGCAAAAGCAACAGATGTTGAAAAGCTAATTACTGAAGGACGTAATTCTAAAAACTCAAACTCAAACTCAAACTCAAACTCAAACTCAAATTCGAATAATGTAGATCCATTAGGAGACAGTATTGGTTCATTATTAAGTCCCCGTGGCACGGTATCTGTTGACCCACGTACCAATACTTTAATTCTTAATGATACATCTCAAAAAATAGATCAAATTCGTAAAATGATTGATTTACTTGATGTTTCAGTTAAGCAAGTAATGGTTGAAGCTCGGATTGTTAAAGCGTCTACGGACTTTACCAAAGAAATGGGGGTGAAATGGGGAATTTTATCCCAAGGTATTAATCAGAATGATCATTTATTGGTAGGCGGTAGTGATACAACGCTTTGGGATCTTAAAACACCTGATGATGATGGTAAATATACTATTCAACGTCCAAGTAATTTAAACGTGGACCTTGGTGTAACGACAGCAGGAGCAAGCCGTATTGCCTTCGGCTTAATTAGTTTGTCTGACTTTATGTTGGATCTGGAATTATCAGCATTACAAGCCGATGGTTATGGTGAGGTGATTTCTACGCCAAAAGTACTGACTGCAGATAAGCAGCAAGCAAAAGTGGCTTCTGGACAAGAAATTCCTTATCAAACTACGACGGGTACAGGCTCAAATGCCACGTCTTCTACAGAATTTAAGGAAGCTTTACTCAGTCTAGATGTAACACCAAGTATCACGCCAGACGGCAAGGTGCAGATGAAGCTTAATATTAAGAGTGATTCACCTGCGGGTTATGCACAAAATGGTGAGATCATTTTGAATAAAAATGAGATCGATACTGATGTCCTAGTAAATAATGGTGAAACAGTTGTCTTAGGTGGGATATTTGAACAACAAAATACATTAAGCCAAACGAAAGTGCCATTTTTAGGTGATTTACCTTATGTTGGTCGTTTATTCCGAAAAGATACGAAATCGGACAAAAAGACAGAACTTCTAATTTTTGTTACACCACGAATTGTTAATGACAGTGTTACTAGAAATCATTAATATATTTTCAATTTAACAAAAGAAATAGGTGACTCCTTGCCAAGCAAAGAGTTTGAAACCCTACCAAATATTTATTTGGTAGGGCCAATGGGGGCAGGAAAAACAACCGTAGGGCGACATTTAGCTGAATTGTTAGGTCGAGAATTTCTTGATAGTGATCATGAAATTGAGCGAAAAACAGGGGCAACCATTCCTTGGATATTTGAAAAGGAAGGGGAGTTAGGTTTTAGAAGTCGTGAGACGAATGTTATTGATGAGTTGACGGCTAGATCGCAGTTGGTTTTAGCAACAGGTGGTGGCGCCGTTACTCAGTCCCCAAACCGTGAATTTTTAAAACATCGCGGCATTGTAGTTTATCTTTATACTCCTGTTGAAATTCAGCTTCAACGAACGTATCGCGACAAAAATCGTCCTCTTCTGCAAGTTGAAAATCCAGAGCAAAAGCTCCGTGATTTACTCGCTGCACGTGATCCACTATATCGTGAAGTGGCGCATCATATTATTGAAACCAATCAAGGTGCTGCACGAGATCTCGCACAAAAAATACTTCATCTGATTGTTTCTTCAAATACACCCTAGTCAATAATGGTTAATGTCATGCAAACCCTACATGTTGAACTTGGCGATCGTCGCTATCCTATTTTTATCGGCAGTGAGTTAGATCCACAAGCACTGCTAGAGCCTTATATTCATGGCAAACAAGTCATGGTGGTTTCGAATACCACAGTTGCACCGCTGTATTTGCAGCATTATATAAATGCAATCGAGGCTTTAGGAAAAAAAGTTGCAACCTGTATTTTGCCTGATGGTGAAAAATATAAAGATATTCAACATCTCAATTTGATTTTTGATGCATTACTTGAAGCGGGCTTTAACCGTGATTGTACGGTGTTGGCTTTAGGTGGAGGTGTAATTGGGGATATGACTGGTTTTGCATCTGCTTGTTTCCAGCGCGGTGTTTATTTTATTCAGGTACCAACCACATTATTGTCGCAAGTTGATTCAAGTGTCGGTGGTAAGACAGGCATTAACCATACACTGGGTAAAAATATGATTGGTGCCTTCCAGCAGCCACAAGTGGTGTTGGCGGACATGGCACAATTAAAAACTTTACCGCCACGTGAGCTTTCTGCTGGATTGGCGGAAGTCATTAAATATGCGCTATTAGGCGATGTTGAGTTTTTAACTTGGCTTGAACAGCATATGGAAGTACTGGTTGCTGGGGATGCTACATTGTTGGCAGAAGCAGTATATCGCTCTTGTGCACATAAGGCACGGATTGTAGCGAATGATGAAAAAGAACAAGGTGAGCGTGCACTACTAAATCTTGGTCATACTTTTGGTCATGCGATCGAATCATATTTGGGCTATGGTGAATGGCTACATGGTGAAGCCGTTGCGACAGGTATGGTTATGGCTGCTGATTTATCCCATCGCATGGGATGGATTTCGACCGAAGATTTAGAGCGTACAAAAAAAATCATTTTACGTGCACAATTACCCATTGTTTGCCCTAAAATTCCGCTTGAGGAATTCCTTGCGTATATGTCTCACGATAAGAAAGTGTTAAATGGACAATTACGACTGGTTCTTATGAAATCATTAGGTCAGGCCATTATTACGAAAGAGTTTGATGTGGAACTGATGAAACAAGCAATTTTGGCCAATCAGGCATAAGTAGGTACAACATGGCAGCACGTCAGTCACAGTGGCAAAAGATACATCACTATATTTGGTTGGTGGCTGGTGCTGTATGTCTGTTTGCTGCCTTGGTGTTTTGGGCAATTACCGATACCAAAGAATTGGTAGAGGTTGAAAAAGTTGCAGAAACTGAAGTTGAATTGCAGATTCAACCTGAAAAAGTTGCTGCAATGTCCCATCTTGGTGCATTAAATGAAGAAGTTCGCCCACTAGATATGACCACACGTGTTGTTGCTACAGCACAACATGAACCTGAATTTCGTGGGACAAAATTTATTAGTGACACTTCAAAACAATATGCGATTGAATTATTTCGTGTTTCTAATGAAGATATTTTAAAGAGCTTTCTACGCAAACAAGTTGAACGACATAAATTTGTATATTTACGTCTTTCAGGTGAAGACCATCCTGAGCAATACGTCATTCTTCTTGGCCCATATTCATCACAAAATGATGCGAAAAGTAATTTAGCTGAACTAAATATTGCCTTACCAGCATCTGTAAAGCCTGCTGTTGTTGAGTTGAAGCAGTATCAACCTTATGTCAATGATTTGGGGTCGGATGAAACATCGTCAAATCAAAAGCTATATGCTGTTAAGTTAAAGCCAGCAGCATTACCTAAGATTGATGAAGCGCAATTGGCTGCTCGTAAAGCTTTGGCCGCTGTATCAAATGCGATCTCTCCTCAAGCTAATGCGACCACAAGTACGACCGTAACGCGACGTGATGCTTCAGGTAATGTGGTGGATGTGCAAAAATCTCAGAGTTCTGTAGAGACACCGCGAGCAAAACCAGCACCTGCTGAACAAGAAGTCACAGATCCGTTTAACTAAATCCTTGTCTATTAATATTTGAGTTCTAAAATGGCGCAATGGAATGCGCTAAAGAGATGAAATGCACGATTAGAGTGCAATAAAATCTGAAAAGATAGCTAGAAATAATCTATACATATTAAAAATGCTTGTGAATAGGCAGCTTATAAAAAAATGCATCAAGTTGGCATATTAATTGCTTAATTGGTGCGTAAATTGAACTTTTCTCCCTATTTTGGCGCGAAAATGATTCGATAAAAGTGCGAAGTCATTAATCCAGTCCGAATTCCTGATCTGAACTGCAAAAGCTGAAAATTTGACTTTTATCCATGCATTAAAGATGAAATCAGTTTATCTTAAGGGTGTGAATAAGAAATAATTTTGCTCAACAGAACAATTCATGTGAGAAAGTTAAGACGAATCGCAACAAGAAATTAAGTTTGTTCAGTGCTCGAAAGAGCTGTAAAGAAAAGAAGGGTACGCTATGCACATGCCATCGCCTAATACTGTAGCTCCCGCTCAAGGTTTATACCAACCGGATGAGTTTAAAGATAACTGTGGTTTCGGTTTAATCGCCCATATGCAGGGTGATGCAAGCCATGATCTCGTCAAAACCGCAATGCATAGTTTAAGTTGTATGACCCACCGTGGTGGTATTGCCGCAGATGGCAAAACTGGTGACGGTTGTGGTTTGCTACTGGCTATGCCTAAAGAATTCTTCCGTGAAGAAGCAAAAAAGCTAAGTGACATTACACTGAGTGAAATTTTTGCTGTGGGTACGGTTTTCTTAAACCTTGATCCTGCAATTGCTGCACATGCAAAGCAAGTCTTAACCAAAGAAATTGAAGAAGAAGGCTGTGTTGTATTGGCTTGGCGTGTGGTGCCAACCAATAATGACGCATTGGGTTCGATTGCAATGCAATCTTTACCTGCCTTTGAGCAAATTATTGTGAACTGCCCGATGGGCGTAACCGAAGTTGAGTTCAACCGTAAATTGGTTATGGCACGTCGTCGTGCAGAACAAAAACTTGTCGGTGATTCATCATTTTATGTAACGACTTTATGCTCAACTGTGATTAGCTATAAAGGTTTAATGATGCCAGCAGCAATTGCTGATTTCTATACCGATCTAGCTGATGAGCGTTTAAAGTCACACATTGTTGTATTTCATCAACGTTTCTCGACCAACACTTTACCACGTTGGCCTTTGGCACAGCCGTTCCGTTACTTAGCACATAATGGTGAGATCAATACCATTACTGCCAACCGTAACTGGGCAATGGCACGTACACCTAAATTTGAAACACCATTTCTACCAGGCTTAACTGAACTCAATCCTATCGTTAACCGTACAGGTTCAGACTCTTCAAGCCTTGATAATATGCTTGAAGTGCTTGTAGGTGGTGGTATGGACTTGTTCCGTGCGCTACGTATGTTGGTTCCACCAGCGTGGCAAAACGTTGAAACCATAGATGCTGACTTACGTGCATTCTATGAATTCAACTCGAAACACATGGAAGCTTGGGATGGACCAGCAGGTTTGGTAATTCAAGACGGTCGTCATGCCATCTGTATGCTTGACCGTAATGGTTTACGTCCAGCACGTTGGGTGATTACTAAAAATGGCTACATTACTTTGGCATCTGAAATTGGTGTTTGGGGTTATGAGCCTGAAGATGTTGTGTCTAAAGGCCGTGTAGGTCCTGGTCAAATCTTAGTGATTGATACCTTTACCGGTAAAATGCTAGATACCAATGATATTAGTAACCATTTGAAACGTATGCGTCCATATCGTGAATGGTTACGTGAAAATTCAGTACGTGTTCAAGGTAGTCCTGAGCTTGAAGAATATTTATGTGATCAAGGCTTAAAAGGTGATGACCTAAAAGCTTCACAAAAAATGTTCATGGTGACATTTGAAGAACGTGATCAATTGTTACGTCCAATTGCTGAAAGTGGTCAAGAAGCCGTGGGTTCAATGGGTGATGATACGCCGATGGCGGTATTGTCGCGTCAAGTACGCCACGTATCTGACTTCTTCCGTCAACAGTTTGCACAGGTGACTAACCCACCAATCGATCCTCTACGTGAGTCGATTGTGATGTCTTTAGAAACCTGTTTGGGTCGTGAGCAAAATGTTTTTGAGCAAAGTCCAGAGCATGCAGATCGTTTGATCATTTCAAGCCCTGTACTTTCAAATTCGAAAATGCATCAAATCCGTACGCTTGGCCGTAAAGGATATGAAATTGCAGATATCGATTTGAATTATGCAGAAAATGAAGGCTTAGAAGCTGCGATTACACGTATCTGTGAAGAGTCTGCTCAAGCGATTCGTGATGGCAAAACGCTATTAGTATTGTCAGATAAGAAAATTCGTCAAGGTTTCTTACCTGCGAATGCCTTAATGGCAACGGGTGCAGTGCATCACTATTTAATCAATGCGGGTCTTCGTACAGATGCCAACATTATTGTTGAAACTGGTTTAGCACGTGATGCGCATCAATTTGCAGTAATTCTTGGTTTTGGTGCGACAGCGATCTATCCATACCTTGCGTATGACGTGATCAATGACTTGATTGCAAAAGGTGAGCTATTGGGCGACCCAATCCATGCACAAGCGAACTTCCGTAAAGGGATTGAGAAAGGCCTGTTAAAAGTACTTTCTAAAATGGGTATTTCAACCGTTGCATCATACCGTGGCGGTCAGCTATTCGAAGCTGTTGGTCTATCGGATGAAGTGGTTGCGAAATGCTTCACAGGTGTGCCAAGTCGTATTAAAGGCGCAACTTTTGCTGACCTTGAAAATGACTTGAAAAAATTGGCAGATTTGGCGTGGAAATCACGTAAACCAATTGATCAAGGCGGTATGCTGAAATTCGTGTTCGGTAAGGAATACCATGCATTTAACCCAGACGTGATTAATGCCCTGCATAAATCAGTACGCTCTGGTAATTATGCAGACTTTAAAGAATATGCAGAGCTTGTCAATAATCGTCCAATCGCAACGATTCGTGACTTATTTAAGCTTAAAACTGACAATTCAATTGCGCTAGATCAAGTTGAATCGGTTGAAGAAATTCTGCCACGCTTTGACTCAGCTGGTATGTCTTTGGGTGCACTTTCACCTGAAGCACATGAAGCGATTGCGATTGCGATGAACACAATTGGTGGTCGTTCGAACTCTGGTGAGGGCGGTGAAGACCCAGCGCGTTACGGTACGATTCGTAACTCGAAAATCAAACAAATTGCATCAGGCCGTTTTGGTGTTACTCCTGCATATCTTACATCTGCAGAAGTCCTTCAAATTAAAGTGGCTCAAGGTGCAAAACCAGGTGAAGGTGGTCAGTTGCCGGGCGGTAAAGTGAATGGCTTGATTGCACGTTTACGTTACTCTGTGCCAGGTGTGACTTTAATTTCTCCACCTCCGCATCACGACATCTACTCAATTGAAGATTTATCACAGTTAATCTTCGATTTAAAACAGGTTAACCCACAGGCGATGGTGTCAGTTAAGCTGGTTTCTGAGCCCGGTGTTGGTACGATTGCGGCAGGTGTGGCAAAAGCATACGCAGACTTCATTACCATTTCTGGTTATGACGGTGGTACAGCGGCTTCTCCACTTTCTTCAATTCACCATGCAGGTTCGCCATGGGAGTTAGGGTTAAGTGAGGCACATCAAGCGCTTCGTGTGAATGATCTACGTGGCAAAGTGCGTGTACAAACTGATGGTGGCTTAAAAACAGGTCTAGATGTTGTAAAAGCAGCAATTCTAGGGGCTGAAAGTTTCGGTTTCGGTTCTACACCAATGATTGCATTGGGTTGTAAATACCTGCGTATTTGCCACTTAAACAACTGTGCGACCGGTGTCGCGACTCAGCAAGATCATTTACGTCAGGAACACTATATTGGTGAGCCTGAAATGCTGATCAACTTCTTCCACTTTATTGCAGAAGAAACCCGTGAATGGTTGGCAGCACTTGGTGTTGCAAGCCTGAAAGATTTGATTGGCCGTACAGATTTGTTGGAAATGCTTCCGGGTGAAACAGAGAAGCATGCGCATCTTGACCTGAGTGCATTACTAGAATCTCACCCAGCAGCCAATGGCAAAGCACAGTACTGCGAAGTACAAGGCAATGCACCATTCGATAAAGGCTTATTGGCTGAGAAAATGGTAGCTGAAATGCTGCCAGCGATTGAAGCAGGCACAGGCGGTGAATATAGCTTCACTATTGGTAACTGTGACCGTTCAATTGGCGCGCGTATTTCGGGTGAGATTGCAAAACGTTATGGCAACCTCAGCATGGAAGCGCATCCTGTTAAAGTTAAATTAACAGGGACTGCAGGTCAGTCATTGGGTGTTTGGAACGCAGGTGGTTTACACATCAGCCTAGAAGGCGATGCGAATGATTACGTCGGTAAAGGCATGGCAGGTGGTCGTATCTCGATCTTCCCACCGAAAGGTTCACCGTTCCAAACGCAAAACACTGCGATCATTGGTAACACCTGTTTATATGGTGCAACAGGCGGTAAATTGTTTGCTGCAGGTACAGCAGGTGAGCGTTTTGCAGTACGTAACTCAGGTGCGTTTGCTGTGATTGAAGGTGCAGGCGACCACTGCTGTGAATACATGACGGGTGGTATCGTGACTGTATTGGGTAAAGTGGGTCATAACTTTGGTGCGGGTATGACAGGCGGTTTCGCTTATGTGCTCGACCTCGACAATGACTTTGTAGACCATTACAACCACGAACTGATTGAATTGAACCGTATCTCAACTGAATCGATGGAAGAACACAAAGAGTTCTTGTGCCGTATCTTAGATGAACATATTAAAGAAACAGGTAGTGCTTGGGCGTATAAGATCCGCAACGAGTTTGACTTCTATAGCCGCAAATTCTGGCTTGTAAAACCAAAAGCTGCTAATTTGCAGACTTTGTTGAAAACAACTCAAGCTGATCCACAATAATTCCACTACTGCAGATTTGATAGGCAGGTGTAGCGGATAAATAAACCGACTACACCTACCCACGGAGAGAGACATGGCAGAGCGCCTAAATAATGACTTTCAGTTCCTGGATGTAGCACGCCAAGATCCAGAGAAAAAAGATCTAGTTGTCCGCAAAGCAGAATTTGTGGAAATCTATAAACCGTTTACAGCTGAAGTTGCAAAAAACCAAACTCACCGCTGCCTTGGCTGTGGTAACCCGTATTGTGAATGGAAATGTCCAGTACATAACTACATTCCAAACTGGTTGAAACTGATTGCTGAAGGCCGTATTTTCCAAGCGGCTGAACTGTGCCATCAGACCAATACATTGCCTGAAGTGTGTGGTCGTGTGTGTCCACAAGACCGTTTATGTGAAGGTGCTTGTACCTTAAATGATGGTTTTGGTGCAGTGACCATTGGTAATGCAGAAAAATATATCAACGATACCGCCTTTGCTTTGGGCTGGCGTCCAGATATGTCACACGTGAAATGGACCGATAAAAAAGTTGCCATTATTGGTGCTGGTCCTGCTGGTCTTGGCTGTGCGGATATTTTGGTTCGTAACGGTGTAAAACCCGTTGTATTCGATAAGCGTCCTGAAATTGGTGGTTTGCTGACATTTGGTATTCCAGAATTCAAGATGGAAAAAGACGTAATGAAGCGTCGCCGTGAGATTTTTTCCGGCATGGGTGTCGAGTTCCGTTTAAATACTGAAATTGGTACAGATGTCACCATCGATCAATTGCTTGCAGACTATGATGCTGTGTTCATGGGTATGGGAACCTATACTTATATGAAAGGTGGATTCGCAGGTGAAGATCTCGATGGTGTGGTTGATGCGCTCGATTTCTTAATTGCCAATGTCAACCGTACCCAAGGTTGGGAAAAGGATCCAGCTGAATACATCAGTATGGAAGGCAAAAAAGTGATCGTGCTCGGTGGTGGTGATACAGCAATGGACTGTAACCGTACTTCGATCCGTCAAGGTGCTGAGTCAGTAGTATGTGCATACCGCCGCGATGAAGAGAACATGCCGGGTTCACGTCGTGAAGTAAAAAATGCGCGAGAAGAAGGGGTGGAATTCCAGTTCAACCGTCAGCCAATTGAAGTTGTGGGTGAAAATGGTAAAGTGACAGGCGTTAAATTTGTGACCACTCAGTTGGGTGCGCCAGATAGCCGCGGTCGCCGTAGCCCTGAGCCTGTGCCGGGTTCTGAAGAGGTTTTACCCGCAGATGCTGTACTACTTGCATTCGGTTTCCGTACCAGTCCTGCAGAATGGTTTTCATCGACAAATATTAATGTAGATGGTTCAGGTCGTGTAATTGCAGCCGAGCAACAAGAATTTAAATTCCAGACATCAAATCCAAAAATTTTCGCTGGCGGTGATATGGTTCGTGGTTCTGACTTGGTTGTAACTGCAATTTGGGAAGGTCGTCAAGCGGCTGAAGGCATTTTGGATTATTTAGATATCTAATCTTGTTTTGATACGCCTATATAAAAACCTGCTTCGGCAGGTTTTTTTTTGATCATTCAAATTTCCCTTAATGATATGTGAAAGGGTTCATCTGATAAATTTGAAATAAATGTGTTTAACACAGGCTAAAATTGAGTGAATTTGCAAATCAACTAAGCCATTTTGCCATGTGTAAAATGTGTGCTAAGTCACATACTGCCAGCATGATCATATTTAATGGATATTATAATGACTCAAGTGACGGCACAAAAATCATATCTCAATCGTCCGAAAGCCATTGGTATTACAGTACGTCGCCCACAATTTAATCCAAAGGCGATCAAGCGACATTATTTTGCCAATTCACCGGTCATGTCGCATTTACTGACAGCATTATCATCGACTTTTCCCATCGGTGAACAATTTTTTGTACACAGTGTTCGAAACGTTCGCGATAAAGTGACTGATGAAAAACTGCTAGCGGAAATTGCTGCATTTATTGGACAGGAGGCGATGCACTCAAAAGCACATGCAGAGTTTAATGACGCTTGGCGAAGTGATGGTTATAATTTGGATCGCTTTCAAGCATGGTTGGCTCGAAAAGATCGTTATGTAAAAAATCTACATCCCAAAATACAACTCGCCATTACCTGTGCTTTTGAACATTTTACTGCGCTGTTAGGGGGGTATATTTTAAGACATCCTGAAGTGCTCAGTACTTTGGATGATGATGCAGTGAAACTTTGGGTTTGGCATGCAATTGAAGAAATTGAACACCGTGCAGTAGCCTTTGATGTCTATCAACATGTCTATGGTGATGACAAAATCCGTCGCATGATTATGCGCAGTGTTACCACAGGTTTTGCCAGCTTAACCTTTTATTCTGCCACGAGATTGTTTTTGCAAGATAAGAAAAAAAGCTTACCTAAAGTGGGAGGGAATGTATTCGGTATATATTTATTGGGCAAAATGTTTGTTCAGTTGGTGCCAGAATACTTATCTTATTACAAAGCAGGATTTCATCCCGCTGAAATTGATTACAGTAAAATTGTCGGCTACTGGAAAACTAGACTTGCTGACGACTACCAATTTGAAGGTTTTCAAGATCATCAAACACAGATTTTATATAGTTAAGATTGCAGCCCTCGAAAGAGGGCTTTTCGTTGAATAAAGAGAATAGATGAAAAATGGATCACAAAGAAAATACATAAAAAAGGTAAAAATTCAGGTTAGAATGAATTTATTTAAACAATTACAAATAAATACTTGAGGTTAAGGGATATGAATTTAATGAAAAAAAGCATGCTCACTGTAGCCCTTGTGAGCACACTAACATTAAGCGGTTGTGGCTATAACACTTTACAAGTCAAAGATGAGGCCGTTACAGCAGCATGGTCTGAAGTACAAAACCAATATCAACGTCGTGCAGACTTGGTGCCTAATTTGGTGAATGTCGTAAAAGGCTATGCAAAACATGAAGAGCAAGTGCTAACGGAAGTAACGCAGGCACGTGCCAATGTAGCGGGTCTAAAAGTGGATAAAGAAGTATTGGAAGATCCAGCATTGTTCCAAAAATACCAAGAAGCACAGGCACAAATGACTAGCGCACTTTCACGTTTAATTGCAGTCTCCGAAAATTATCCAGACTTAAAAGCCAATGAGCAATTCCGTGATTTACAAGTTCAGTTAGAAGGCACTGAAAACCGCATCGCTGTCGCACGTAATCGCTACATTACTACGGTACAAGACTTTAACGGCTATGCACGCCAGTTCCCGCAAGTGATGACTGCTAAAGTCATTGGTATGGATACAAAGCCTAACTTTAGCGCAGAGCAAAGTGCACAAACTGCACCGAAAGTTGATTTTAATTAATTGGCGTCACTGGATTGTGAGGTGGGCTGATGGTGGATTTTGAGCTAAAACATACAGGTTTGTTGTGGTTGCAGCGCATGGTTTTAGCATGTCTATTGTGTATGGTGGGTTTCACACATGCAGAAACTG
Source organism: Acinetobacter sp. LipI_15 (assembly GCF_058242865.1). Taxonomy (NCBI): domain Bacteria; kingdom Pseudomonadati; phylum Pseudomonadota; class Gammaproteobacteria; order Moraxellales; family Moraxellaceae; genus Acinetobacter; species Acinetobacter sp. LipI_15. Next base: position 353,864 of record NZ_JBZAYN010000001.1, read on the forward strand.
CCACTGCTACAGATGTAGAAGCTGAAACTGTCGTAGTTGGAAAAATTTTAAAAGAGCAGCAGTCAGCTACGCAAAAAGAGACAATAGCACAGCCTGAAATCAAAATTCAGCAACCACAAATTGCTAATGATATGGCAGATGGCGAGTCCATACGTGGACTGCCAACACTGAATGAGCCGGTGGTTGATCAGGCAAATTTACTTTCTGCGGCAGAGAAGCAAGCAATTAGTCAAAAAATTTTACAATTGCATGAGCAAGGCAAAGCTCAAATTGGCGTGGTCATTGTACCGACAACCGGTCAAGAAGATATTTTTGACTATGCCATGCGTGTTGCTGAGAAGTGGCAATTGGGCTCTGCTAAGCGAGACAACGGCATTTTAATGGCGATTGCTGTGAATGATCGTCGTATACAAATATTAACGGGTTATGGGTTAGAAGGAATCATGCCCGATATCATCGTTAGTCGCATTATTCGAAATCAAATTACACCTCTTTTTAAGGAAGCCCAATATGCTCAAGGCATTGATGCTGGCTTAACGGAAATAACCCAAATTTTAAATCAAGACCCTGAAGTTGCAGCTCAAGCAGCCCAAGAGTTAAAAGAACGTCAGGAACAAGCCTTACACGAACAGCAAGCCAAAGAGAAAACTTTTACGACAGTACTTATCATTTTGGTGATTGGTATTTTTGCATCCTTTATTGTGGGTAAGCGCTTAAGTGCGTCAACTGCTGCTGTTGCAGGCACCGTTGCGGGTTTGGTCAATGGTGCAGGTCTACTCACCAGTCTGTTGATGGGTGGAGCAATTTTCTTTTTACTGATTACGGCTATTGCTCAAACCATTTTTCAAATGTTTCTTGCGGGTGGTGGGGGCGGTGGAGGCCGTAGCGGAGGTGGTGGTTTTGGTGGCGGTGGCTATAGCGGAGGCGGTGGTGGCTTCGGCGGCGGGGGAGCATCAGGTTCATGGTAACGAAAACAGAAACAACTGAAATTGTCACTTGTCCTAAAACACAGGAAACACAACAACCAAGTTTTAAACGCTGGTTAAAGCACTTCTTTTATATGCCTGCAGCAAACCGCTTTTTTAATAAGCAAGATCAGCATGCGATTGCACAAGCGGTGACAGATGCGGAACATGGCCATGTGGGTGAAATACAAGTGGTGATCGAAGGGCATATCCCTTCGAACCAAGCCTATTATCAAAATACCCGTGCACGTGCTGAACAGCTCTTTGCTGAACTGGGTGTGTGGGATACAGAATTTAATAGTGGTGTTTTGCTTTATTTAAACTTATGTGAACGTCAGGTTGAAATTGTCATTGATCGTGGGATGAGACAGGCAACCAATGCCCAAGTGTGGCAGGCTATTTGCGCGCGAATTATCCAAAACATGCAAAATAAACAATACCGAACAGCTTTGACAGTAGGTGTAAAAGAGATTGGTGAAGTGATGGATCACTTTTATGCAGGGAAGTCAGTAGATAGAACGAATGAAATCGCAAATGCGCCCATTATTTTGCGCTAAAAAACGGTGATAAAGTGACACAAATCGTCACTTTTAAACACAAAAAGAGACGTAATGATTACAAAAAATAAAAATATTTTTTTAAAGTGCTGTTTTTTCTGTCATTTTCACTATAATAATTCTTGGCACGCTCTGTGCTATTTATAAAACAAGCTACATAGCTTTATTAAATAATTAAATTAAAAAACATTTGTGGAGAATGTTATGAAATCAGTTCAAAAGGGTTTTACTCTTATCGAATTAATGATCGTTGTTGCAATTATCGGTATTCTTGCTGCGATTGCGATTCCTCAATACCAAAACTACATCGCTAAGTCTCAAGTAAGTCGTGTAATGTCTGAAACAGGTTCTTTAAAGACTGTTTTGGAAACATGTATTCTTGATGGTAAAGCGGCGGCAGATTGTAACTTAGGCTGGACAAAAAGTAATTTGCTAACAGGTGGTGCTGATACAGAGACTGAATCGACTGCTGCGTCAACTGGTCAACAAGGTCTTACTATTAGTTATCCTGAAAATGGAACAGCTACTACTACTATTACAGCTGCTTTTGGTGCTAATGCTGCTAAAACTTTAACTGGCTCTAACCTAGTTTGGACACGCACAGCAGCAGGCGCATGGTCATGCGGAACAACAGTTGCAGAAAAATTTGCTCCAGCAGGTTGCCCAGTTACTGAATCTAAAAAAGATTAATATTTTAAAGAAAATTATTCATAAAAGGTGGCTTTGGCCACCTTTTTTATTAATTGATATATGGTAGATTTTGAGAAAATGATTTTTAAAGATCTAAATAAAAAAGATATATATATAGTTTTTGTAATTATACTTCTTGTGACTGGTTTAGCTTATTTAATCACTAACCAGCACCAAAAAATACAACGATGGTTCTATTATATTCAATTTCCGTTTGCTTTAAAATCGATCAAATGCAATGAAGGTGCACCTAATTTTATGTTTGATTTAATGAGTGAAACGATTAAACAGCAAAAATCATTGAATAATCAGTTGGCATATTTTGATGGCAATAAATTGTATCATTGTGAGAGCGGGTGGGAAAATGGATTTTTGGGTAGCCGAGAGATAACAGAGAACTCACGATTTATATATGCTAGCGTTTCTAAGGTGGTTACTTCTGCTTTAGTTCTAGATCTTATTAATGAAAAAAAATTAAGTTTAAATGACAAATTAGTTAATATCCTTGATGTAAAAAAAACTATTGATCATAGGGTTGGCGATATTACAGTGGAAATGCTACTACAGCATAGTGCAGGATTTGATAGATATAAAACAATGGCACCAATGCTAACCATGGGCGAAAAGCCATGGTGCCCAACTCATATCGATAACTTGGAAAATGTAAAACTAGATTTTACTCCCAATACTCAATTTCAATATTCTAATTTGGGGTATTGTCTTTTGGGGGTAATTGTTGAGAGAAAAAGTGGATTAAATTTTAGAAATGCGGCAGAACAAAAGTATAAATTACAGGCGCGTGGTATCAAATTTATTAATAGTGATTATCTTGCTGATGAAGTTAATTATGATTATCGCTATGAAGATTTTTATGAAAAATTTTGGCGCAGTAAATTTGATTTTAAAGATTCATTGTCTGCAGTGGGTGGCTTATCAGGTTCTGCGAAAGCAATGACATTACTAGCTAAGGATATGCTGAGTGCAAAACCGCTCAATATTTTAAGTCGTAATTCTGTACCGTGTTCTATAAACTTAATTTATGGCTGTTATGGATATGCGCTGGATTTTTATCAACCACAGGGTGGATATTATAAAGGTTATAATAAAGCTGGGCATTTTCCTGGTGTTGAAACGGATATTTTTATGACAGAAGATAATAGAATATTAACAATTTTTAGAGGGGCTTCAACGGTTGATCGTTCAAGTTTAGCTGAATACCGGAAAAGCATTTATAGTATGATTTTAAAAGATAAATAATGTTTCTAAAGTGACACTTTTTTTTCATATCAGAAAAAAATGTCACTTATTGCTTATATAATTTTTTTTAAAAATAATAAAAAAATAAGTAATTGATTTTAATGATAAACTTTTGGCATGGATTTTGAAAGAATCTTCTTTTATTGAGTGAGTAATACTCATGCAAAAAAGGTTTTACTCTCATTGAGTTGATGATCGTGGTTGCAATTATTGGTGTACTTGCCGCTATTGCTATTCCGATATATCAAAATTATGTTGCAAAATCGCAAATTACTGCAACAATTGCAGAATTAAACGGAGCAAAGCCACAATATGAATTAATTCTAAATAATGGCTCTGCTTCGGGAGATAGTGGATTTAGCGTACCTAATATGTTTTTTTCAGGTACTCGGTCAAATATTTGTATCTATGCGGTAAATGCACCAAATTTAGCTGGAGAGGCATCTCAGGCATTAGTTTGTCAGTTGCAAAATTCCGCTACAGCAATTAATGGTGAATTTGTATATTTAAATCGTGATTCAAACGGTACATGGCGTTGCAGCACATCGATAGGGATTGAAAATAAATTTAAACCTGTTGACTGTATTTAAAATAGAAGTAAATTACTTATGCAAAAATAAACGAGTTTAATCTGTGTCTAAAAAATTGAATTTTTTTTGTGGTCATTTCTTAATATCACTGATCGTTGCATTATTAATTATCGGCCTTGTTTTCTTTGTTTGGTATCCAGCCCCATTAGCTACGGCTACGGGTGTCACAAATATTTTTTTACTTATGTTAATTATTGATGTAACTTTGGGCCCGCTACTGGGTTTATTAATATATAAGGAGGGTAAAAAAACTTTAAAAATGGATTTAAGTGTAGTGATTTTAATCCAAGTCGCTGCATTATGTTATGGAGTATATACTATTGCTAAAGCACGCCCTGTATGGATTGCATTTAATAGTGATAAGTTTGAACTGGTGCGTAGTAATGAAATTAAAACTAATAAGACTAAGCAAATACAACCACAATATCAAACACCCATATGGCTGCGTGCTAAGTTCGTTGGTGTAGAACAAGCGGATAATCCTGAACAACAGCAAATAGAGCAAATGGGTGCAATGTTGAATGGTATTTCTTTAGCACAATACCCCGAGCGCTATATTCCATTAGAGCAAGTTAAAGCGCAGATTAAAATTAAGGCACATAATTTATCCGAACTTGATCAATGGAATTCACATAAAGATGTTCAACATACACTTAAGTTTTATCCAGAGGCAACAGCATGGTTAGCTTTAGAGACTTATGGTGTACCAATGGTTGTTTTAGTTAATAAAGAAACTGGTGCGGTTATAAAAATCGTTAACCTTCGCCCTTGGAAATAAATTAATGCAATAAAAAACCCGCATTCGCGGGTTTTTTATTGCAAGATTTTAAATCTGGCTCTGAATGTAATTCTCTACACCAATAGATTCAACTAAATCAAGCTGAGTGGTTGTCCAATCTAACCATTCTTCTTCTTTCTCTAAAATTTCCTGAACTAAATCTCGAGTGACATAATCTAACTGTTCTTCTGCTAGCTTAACTGCTACTTGAATGGCTTCGATGTTCTCTTTGACTTTACGCACATCACAATTTAAAACTTCAACGGTATGCTGACCGATATAGAGCTTACCTAGGTGCTGTAAATTTGGTAAACCTTCTAAAAATAGAATACGCTCAATAATTTTATCGGCATGCTTCATTTGACGGATTGATTCTTTATATTCAGCAGAACCAAGTTGCTCAATGCCCCAGTCATTGAACATACGCGAATGTAAAAAATATTGGTTAATTGCAGTTAAATGATGATAAAGCACCTGATTTAACTGATTAATTACATCACGATTGCCTTTCATGTCAGACTCCTTAACTGCAATGCTTAAAGTGAAAACTTTAAATTTAATACTTACTTAGAAATATCTTAAACAACAATAAGCTATTTAGCGAGTTTTTTATAGAACAGCAAATGAAAATCACAATCAAAACAAAGAGTACATGCGTACGAATTGAAAAATAAAAACCCGCCTAGAGTCATAAGCGGGGGAGGAGTAATGATCCAAGGATCATTGATTTTATAATTATGGTTGTTAGAATTTTTAAAACGATCTCAAGTTGATTACGCAGCTATAGCAATACGTGCAGCAATTTGTGCAACTTCATCACTAATAATCATACGTGCTTCAGGTGCACAGCGACCACAACAGGTGCCTAAATCAAGCATATCGCGAACTTCACGATAGCTTTCCGCACCATTGGCAATTGCATCTTTAATGTCTTGATCAGTAATACCACGGCACAAACAAACGTACATGAAATCAAACCAAGTGAATAAATGGGATAAGTAATATTATTGATAATTATTATCGTTTGTCAATAAAAATCATTTGAAAAAACTTTTATGATGATTGATTTTTTAAATAAAAAAATGTATTTAAGCGGAAATCCGAGTGATGCTCAGATTTCCTTATGAGGCTTCTGTTCTTTTAGTATGAGATATTTCGTGAAAGGCTTAAGCGATGTTACTAACTTATTGATTAATAATCACCACACCATCCATTTCAACTAGCGCACCTTTTGGTAGGCTGGCTACACCGAGTGCTGCGCGTGCTGGGTAGGGTTGAGCAAAGTATTCGCCCATAATTTGGTTGACCAATTGGAAGTTAGAAAGGTCAGTGAGGAAAATATTCAGCTTAGCGATATCGGCTAGCGTACCACCTGCAGCTTCACATACTGCTTTTAAGTTGTCGAATACACGGCGAATTTGAGCTTCAATGCCTTCTACCAGCTCCATGCTATATGGATCTAAGCCAATTTGACCTGATAAATACAAAGTGTCGCCCACTAAAATGGCTTGTGAGTAAGTACCAATTGCAGCGGGTGCATTTTCAGTATGGATTACCTGGCGGGACATCTATTTCTCCTATTATCATCACAGACACAGCACATATATATATGCGGTGTCAGGTTAGCTGGCAACTTTCGCAGGCTCAGCAATGGCAACAGGTTGTGCCAAACGACTGATGCGTGGGAAGCCAAAATGCATTCTTAAATTACGGATAATTTCGGCAATTTGTTTACGGTTATGTACAACAATATTCACATAAGTTTTTTCTTCATGTGAGCGGACAGTTTCTACACCCACTTTTTCTTTACGGCATAGATAGATCAGTTCTGAAATTTGCTCATCGTTTAACAGCATGTTTAAGCATAAATAGGCTGTAAAACTAATGTCTTCACTGTCTTCTGTGGTCCAGTGTAACGGCATGATATTTTCAGGATGTAAATGCTGTTCATGCAATAAGTTGTGACAACGTGAACGGTGCACAATCAAACCACGACGTGATAAATGACCTTGAATTGGATCACCTAAAACGGGGTTACAACAATGCGCATATTTGACGTCGACACCATCAGTGCCCAAGATCAAGCGTGCAGAGTTTGAAGTCTGAATGGTATCTTGAGCATATAAATGATTGGCAACCAATTGCGGTAATAAGTCACCCACGGCAATGTGTTCAAATAATTGTTCTTTATCATTTAAATGACGCCAATTCAGCACATTTTCCCAATCCGCTAATGTCAAATCACTTACAGAACGGTTAAAGAGTTTTAATGCGCGATTTAAAGCTTGCTGACCAACTAAACGTTGTTCATCTTGGTCTTGGTCGCGGAGGATATTTTGTAATGCACGACGGGCTTTTTGGGTGTTAATAAAGCTCAGCCAGTCAGGGTTTGGTGTTGCAAGAACATCGGTGATAATTTCAACCACTTGACCACTCAATAATGGTGTTGAAAGGGGTTTAGTTTCACCATTAATTTTCGCACCAACGGCATGGTTACCCAAAAATAAACTTGCTGAATAAGCAAAATCAACCGCTGTGGCACCCTGAGGGAGTTCATGCAAATGACCGTGTGGGGTATAAACCCAAATTTTTTCTTGATGTAGATAATCCAGTAATTCACTAAATGTGGTCTTTGCACATGCGCCATCGACTAACACATTTAAATTTTGCATGGAGGCTTGGATCGCTGAACGACAAGCTTGCGGTGCATTTTCACCGAGGACCACACCAAAGCGCGCCGCTTTACGCATCAGCTCTGTTTGGATGGTCAGAGATAAAATAGTCTTTTCACCTTTTAAGCGCATCATCAGTGACTGGTTGCCACCTGGGAGTGGGCGACGGATATGATCGGCGTAATTAAGGACTTTAAAGCTTTCTTTGAGGATGTCTGCAAGTCGGTCACAGTCTGCGATGCTTTGTAAAATAATTTCAAAGGCATGACTATGGGTGAGCTCTTGCAGATCGATATCGTTTTTTACAAAGTGGCGAAGTAACTCAATATTGTTATTTTTCTTTTTAATTCGACCAGAAATATGGTGCTGTTCTAGTAAGGTGGTGAGGTTGTTTTCCCACTTGGTCTGGTATTCGCAGCGTTTCGGTTTGGTTTGTAATAGAGCTTCTTGCACATTGTTATACATATCTAAATCTAGATTTTGATAACATAAATGTTCAAGGTTGTCGGCCATTTCATTCATACCGACAAGGCGTGCCATAGGCACAAAAATTTCAAAGGTCTCTTGGGCAATACGAGCGCGTTTGTCGGGGCGTAAAGCACCCAGTGTGGTCATATTGTGATATCGATCCGCCAGTTTAATAATAATGACACGTGGGTCTTGTAGGGTGGCTTGCAGAATTTTACGGAAGGAAGCGGCTTTATTATATTCTTTATCACTAGAATGGCTGAGTTTGGTGACGCCGTCGACCAGTTCAGCAACGGTCAGACCAAATTTTTCAGTAATATCTTGTTTAGTAAATTCAGTATCTTCGATGACATCATGCAGTAAAGCTGCCATTAAAGTTTCCGCATCAAGGCGCATATGCGCCAAAATACAGCTCACCGCAATCGGGTGAAGGATGTAGGGTTCGCCACTTTTACGTGTAATGCCATCATGGGCAATATCCGCATAGTCGCAAGCTTCAAGCACGCGTTCGACATCACTTACTGAAAGGTAAGCGTCGATAATCACATTTAACTGTTGCTTGGCTTGGCTGACCATTGGGCCTGGCATAGAACACCCTTTTACTACTGATTTACAAATGAAACGATTAATACTTTAATGAAATGCATATTGCATGACTTGTCAATTTTTTAGTTTAAAAAAATGAAAATCTTTTTTGCTTGCTTTGCACTTCTTAAGCTTATGTTATAACTGTTCTGAGTAAAATATTAAAGAGAATCCATAAAAAAAGCCTAGTTAAAAACTAGGCTTTTAAGGTCAGGTTTATCTTATTGGAAAGAAAAACCGTCTAAGTTTAGGTTATTTGCAGAAAGTGCAAGGTCTAAACTTGAAGTTTGGTAGTCTTGTTCACGTTGTTTCAAAATGTCTTTAGAAACGTGACCCGCTGCGATTTCACGAAGAGCAACAACGGTTGGTTTGTCATTGTCCCACTCAACAGTGGGTTCGATACCTTGACGTGCCAATTGACGCGCGCGTTTGCTTGCCACTAGTACAAGCTCAAAGCGGTTGTCTACATGGTCTAAACAATCTTCAACGGTTACGCGTGCCATAAGAATTCTCGTTTGAATATAAATTTTTAACAGACTATGCAGTATAAGGTGCTTTGTCTATAGACTCAAGTTTTAATCACTGCTCAGTCGGCGTGATTAATTTTTCAATTAACTGCTGATGACGTGTCGCTTGCTGCTTTAAAACCAAACGATTAGCAATAATCACAGACTCTAAATCATGTAAGGCTTTATTAAAATCATCATTAATAATGACATAATCAAAATTTACATATTGCTGCATATCTTCTACGGCACAGCTGAGGCGATGTTCAATCACTTCAACAGAGTCTGTACCACGATTGGATAAGCGTTGGCGTAAGTCAAACTGACTTGGTGGGAGAATAAAAATTTGTCTAGATTCAGGAAAAAGCTTACGAACCTGTTCTGCGCCTTGCCAGTCAATTTCAAGTAAAACGTCATGGCCTTTCGCCAATTGTTCTTTAACTGTACGTTGTGCTGTGCCGTAATAATTACCAAAAACTTCTGCATATTCAATAAAGCCGCCTTCATTTACCAAAGATAGAAAATCTTCTTTTTTTGCAAAATGGTAATGTACGCCGTCTAATTCGCCAGGACGCTGACCACGAGTGGTATGAGAAACAGAGACATGTAAATTGTTTACACGTTCAAGCAGGGCTTTAACGAGGGATGTTTTGCCCGTTCCCGATGCAGCAGAAACGACAAACAAGAGACCCGACATGATATTTTTCCTGATATGATAAAATATCTTCTCTATTTTAGAGTAGACGCGCGCCAAACTAAATAGTCAGACGTCTATTGTTTACATTTATTTCAAGTGATACCCGTAAAAAATGAGTGGGCATTGAGGATTCTATGGAAATTGTTTTAGCTAATCCACGCGGTTTCTGTGCAGGGGTAGATCGTGCTATCGCGATTGTGAACCGTGCGCTTGAATGCTTTAACCCGCCAATTTATGTGCGTCATGAGGTGGTACATAACAAATTTGTAGTAGATGATTTACGTCAACGCGGAGCTATTTTTGTAGATGAGCTTGATGAAGTGCCTGATGACAATATTGTGATTTTTAGTGCACATGGTGTTTCTAAAGCTGTACAACAAGAAGCGGAACATCGCGGTTTAAAAGTATTTGATGCGACATGTCCATTGGTGACTAAAGTGCATATCGAAGTGACTAAGTATGCGCGAGAGGGGGTTGAAGCGATTTTGATTGGTCATGAAGGTCATCCTGAGGTTGAAGGGACGATGGGTCAATATGACAATAAAAATGGCGGCTCAATTTACTTGGTTGAAGATGAGCAAGATGTTGCTGAACTTGTAGTGCGCAATCCACAAAAAGTGGCTTTTGTTACGCAAACCACGCTTTCTATTGACGATACTGCAAAAGTGATTGATGCGTTGCGTCAAAAATTCCCTGAAATTCAAGGGCCACGTAAAGATGATATTTGTTACGCGACGCAAAACCGTCAGGATGCAGTACGGGATTTATCTGAACAATGCGATGTTGTTCTAGTGGTTGGTTCTCCAAACTCATCAAACTCTAACCGCTTGCGTGAATTGGCTGAACGTATGGGTAAACATGCGTATTTAGTCGATAATGCCGATCAGTTGCAGCAAGACTGGTTTAATGAGCACACAAAAATTGGTGTAACTGCAGGAGCATCGGCACCTGAAATTTTAATTAAACAGGTAATTCAGCGCTTACAAGATTGGGGGGCAAAAGCGCCGCAAGAGCTGGATGGTCGCGAAGAAAATATTACATTTAGTTTGCCAAAAGAGTTACGTATTCCTGTAACTCAGGCATAAAGTGTTAATGACTTAACATTCTGAATTTTTTTAAGAATTGACAGATAATTGCTTTTTGGCAATTATCTGTTTTTTTATGCCTTTTATCCTTATTTGTGTTTGTTTTGTAATTTAATTAGATATTATTTTTAATAGGGTAAAGTTTGGCGCGCCTTGGGGGGAGTATGCAGAAAAATAATGGATTCACATTAATTGAATTGATGGTGACGATTGTTGTATTGGCGATTATTGCTTCTATTGCCGCTCCTTCAATGAATGATTTTAGAAAAAATCAACAGATAAAAGAGCAGGAAAATAAGCTGAGATTGGCGCTGACCGAGGCACGTACAGAGGCTCGTCTGCAAAATAAACCGATGACAGTTAAGTTTAGCTCTGCGACATCAGGGACTTCTAATACAATTTTTGTTGATATTGATGATTCTAAATTTAATTTTAATATGAAAAATAAAAAAATTGTCTTTTACAGTAATGGTTTGGCTGATATTTCAGATGGAGCATGCTTGAGTATTTCTGATCTTGATGGTGAGCGTACTAAAGCATTAACAATAGATAAATTGGGAATGCTTTCAAATACTAGCAGTTGTTCTGGAGGGTGAGTGATTGATAAATAATCAAAAAGGTGTGGGCTTAATTGAGATTATTGCTTCATTAGTCATTCTTGCAGTCGCCGTTATGGGATTTATTGCTTTGCAATATAGGACTTTGGAGGCTGCTTCCGAGTCGTTAAACCGGGTTGAAGCAGTCAATATTGCCAGAAATCTTGCAGAACGTATGTATGTGAGTCGAGCTTCCTATAAGGACTGTCTAAAATCCTCATGTTCTGGAACTACATTTGCTGGTAAGGATTGGAGTGAGGTGAATGCTTTGGCGAGTCAAAGAGGGATGAATGTCGGTGTGTTTACCTGTCCTGATACGCAGAATGGTCGTCAATGTATTTATGTTGCATGGGGAGAAACGGATGCTAATCCAGGTTCCTGCACCGAAACTAATAAGTTTTCATATAAATCTGACGCTAAGTGTGTAGTTGTGGAGGCTTACCAATGAATAAGCAACATGGTTTTACACTGATTGAACTTATGGTTTCTCTTGTACTTGGTCTCATTATAGTGGGTGCTGCATTTCAAATGCTGATTTCTGGGCAGCGAAGTTTGGCATTTCAAGAGTCGCTTCAAGGATTACAAGATAATGCCAACATAGGGATTAACTATGTTGTAGATGATATTAAGCTTACAAATCTTAATTTGCCATTTTCTGAAATTAAACCGGCTCAGGTATCGGGATTAATTGTAAATACTAGCAATTATATAAGTGGAGCTGGGAGCACAACTGTTTCGGGAGAAGGGAGTGGATCTGGCTTTATAACTGCTAAAAGTGATGTCTTAGTTATTCAATATAAGCCTGATCAAACTAAAGAATATGATTGTGAAGGTAATAGTATTGGTGCTGATGATGTCATTGTTCAACGTTACTTTATAAGAAAAGATGATAATGGTAGTGCCAATGATTATGTGTTGGCATGTGATGCAGGGAAATATAAAGAAGGTACTGCACTAACGGGTTTAAATGGAACCGGACAGATTATTATGAAAGGCGTTGACTTGTTCAAAGTTCGGGTCGGGGTAAGAGATAGTGCGAATAATATGTCATATAAAACATTGGCTGAATTTAAAGCACTTTCTAACACATCTAAAGCTGTTTCTTTACAGATTGGGATATTATTCCGCTCCTTAGATAGTATTAGTGGCAATTCAGAAGAAAAGTTAAAGCACAATATATTAGGTAAACCTTACACAATCACTAAGCCAAGTACAGTAAAAACAAAATATGTTTGGATTCCAGTTGAACGTACGATTGCGCTTCGTAATGGACTGGGGGAAGAGTTATGAACAAAGTCAATCAGCAAGGTTCAACAATTATTGTGGTTATGGTGGTTGTTATTTTACTAACGATCATTGGTGCTATGGCTATGCGTGGCGGTATGTTTGGGTTAAGAATTGCGACCAATAGCCAAGCGAATAATATTATGGACCAAAATAATGATGCCTCTTTTTATTATATTGAGAATTTAGATTTTATTAAAAGTCAGTTGGTTGGAACGGGGTTGTTCGGCTTTCCAAAGATGGAAAGTAATCGGAATAAAGAATTAGTTATTTGTTATCGAGGAAAGTCACCAAAGTTCTATCAAATAGGAAATGCGAGTTTAATTTACTCTGATATTTCGATGAATGATGATGATATACCTGAAGATAAAGTACATATTCAACATATAGGTGGTTCAACCAAGATGGGTTTTTGTCAAACCAGCGACTCTAAAACTGACTTTGTTAGTGGTCGCGGTGCAGCTATGACTCAAATTGCTGTGCGTATATCAGGTTATCCAGAGGATGAACCTTTTGGACACTATCAAATTGGGACGGATGTTGAAACCGCAAAGTTAGAAGATACCTTGCGTGTAGTGATTACCTCTACGACGGTCATGCCTACCCTAAGTTCGGCTACTGACACAGTTATTAATAATTGTATGCAAAACTTAAGTTATATCGATGATACAAGCTCAGACCTACCCACTGTGTCTAAATGTTTGAGTGGTGCAAGTGTGCCTTATAAAACTCAAGTTGCAGAATACAATTTAGGTCAGTTTATTAAGAAATATGTTGCTCCAGCAAGCTCATAGGAGAGCCGTTATGAAAATTAGCACACAGGTGAAAACAAAATGGATGCAATTTAAAGTATCGGCTTTATCTGCATCAATGACAGCATTAATTGTAAGTAGCATTCCTCATCAGGTTTCAGCTTCCGATATCGATATTTATCAGGCAGGGGGAACGGGTGCGATTAATATTTATTTTATGCTTGATGCTTCTAGTAGTATGTGGAGTAGTACTATAGCTTCGGATTATAAGGCTACTTCTAATAAGAAAATTAATTTCCAAACTTATACGCAAGATGATTCAGCTAAGAATTGGCTGAAAATTACTGAGGTTGGGTATGGGCTAGGGAGCTATGTAAAAGATGGTTCCAAGTATAAAGAATCTCCTGGTGGAAATTACTCTATAGAAGTATTTACTTCAGAACAAAAAGGAATGGGTAAGAAAGATAGATTTAAAGTTTCATCCTCTAAAACAAACTACTCTGTTTGTTCAACTTATGTAGGATTAAGTCATGATAGAAAAATCAATCATGTAGTCAATAATCCTAAAGACGATGATGATGGAAAGGCATTTGAATTTATATATGCTAAAACAGGTCACCCACATTGTGTAGTGAATATTTCGGATTCATATTGGAATTTAAGTAATTCAAATGATAAGAATTATATAAATAAAGTAAAAGAAATTTGTGAACGAGATGAAACAAATAGCAATATTTATTATTGCTTATCACGTTTATCCAATTTAAAAAAAGGTGTGATGCAAGTTGTTTTAGATGAAGCTATAAATGAAGAACACAATTTTGCAGTCGGTCAGTATCCTAAACAATCAAATACAAAAGGTGCTGAAACTAAAATTGGCTTTACTAATCTTGGGACGTTTGCCAGTAAGGCCTTATTTATTGATGCTGTTGAATCAATTGAGAATAAGTCATCAACACCGATTAGTTATGGCTATACAGAGGCAGTATCAAAACTTCAATCTTATACTTCGAGCTCGACTAATACAAAAGCAAGTTGTAGTGGTAATGGGGTCTACTTATTAACAGATGGTGAACCTAATGATACTGGTAGTATTTCCAGCGCTATTAATGGTAAGACAGAAGTAGCCACAACTTATTGGGCGGATCAGTCAAAATCATACTGGAAAAAAATGGCTCAATACGCAATCGATTTACGAGAGGATAAGAAACTAAGAATTAAGACTGCTACAGTAGGATTAGGCGGTGGTTTTTACACTACGGATGACTATGCTCGAAATGGGGTATATGACTGTAGCAAAATTTCAGGTTCAGGTAATTTGGGTCATGACAAGCATCATCAAAATCTCTGTTATGTTGGAACAAAGCAAAAAAATAATGGTATGGGAGGGTTTTATAATGCTCAATCTGCTAAGGACATCGTAGATAGTATCGACCAATTTGTAAATGATGTAACAGAAGATATTGAAGGCACAACTATGGGAACGAGTACTATTCCTGTGGATGCATTAAACCCTACACAACTACAAAATTATTCCTATTTCCCGATGTTCCAACCAATTGTTGGGGGAGATGAACAGTTGTGGGCTGGAAATCTAAAGAAATTTTCGGTTAAAACCAGTAGCGGTACAATCGTAGATCAATTAGATAAGCCTGTATTTAAAGATGGTAAAATTCAAGAAAAATTAAGTGATTACTGGTATGAAAGTGCTGGTAGTCCAGAAGATGACGTTTATATGGCATGGGGTGGTTTGTTAAGCAAGCTGAAAGTACATCATAAACCGCTTCTTGCTAGTTCAGGTTCTTTAGATTTCCAACGCAATGTATATGTAGATGATGGTAGTGACCTAAAGCATGCAGTAACTGGTGTTCTCAATAGCAATTTAAGTTTAAATAATAAACACTATTTATGGGGACTGTTGGGATATTCAAAACTTACTCAAGCGGATTTTAATGCACTAGCAGGAAAATCATTTACTGAGCAAGTAAACTATCTTAAAACTCGAAGCACTGTTCAAGATTTTCAAATGGGTTCCGTCATTCACTCAACACCAATTATGCTGACTCAAAAAGGGGTATTTGAAGAAGCTGATGGTGAATATGGTGTTACTGGTCGAGAAGACTATATTTTAGCTGGAACAACCCAAGGTCTGGTGCAAGTCGTAGATGCAGATACAGGTAAAGAGGTCTTTAGTTTCTTACCAAGCGAGTTTTTAACCCGTACAACAAACAGCCAAGAGAAAGGTTTTGCTGAATCACTGGCAATGGATCGGTTTGCAATTGAAGATAAAGATCAGTTTTTCTATGGTGTTGATGGACCATGGGTAGCCCATACTGAATATGAATATGCCTTGGAAGGAGATAAAGAAATTATGACTGCCAAAAAGCAATATGCTTATGGTGGCCTTCGTATGGGTGGCAGAAGTTATTATGCATTGGATTTAACAGATTTAGGCAAAACCTCTAGCAAACCAAAACTCCTCTTTGCTATTAAACCAGATAATCATATTTCTGGAGCTTTATCTTATATGGGAGAAAGTTGGTCAAAACCAGTCGTCACTTATATTCCTTGGAAAGGCCAGAAGAAGTTAGCCATGATTGTAGGTGGGGGATATGACCGTAAGTATGAGAGTCAAGATGTAACCGGAACCGTTAAAGGAAATGGGATCTATATCTTTGCTGCTGAAGACTATGATACTAATACAAAAGCAGGTTCTTTGTTGTGGTGGGGAAGTAGTAATGCTACCAATAGTACTTCTTCAACGAAGATTGATACTATGACACATAGTATTCCATCACGTGTTAAAGCAGTTGACCGAAACGGTGATGGGATTACAGACCACTTATATGTCGGTGATTTGGGAGGACAGGTCTTCCGTGTTGATTTTAATTCTAAATTAGGTGTAAGCGCTGTTAATACACCATTAGTTCAGCAGGCAGTAAAAATTGCTGATTTAAATAGCAGTGGAAAATATCCACGACGTTTTTATGAAGCTCCTACATTTACAATTCATAAAGATAATAATGGTAAACGGTTTGCAATGGTGACATTGGCTTCGGGGGATCGTAGTAGCCCGTTAAGTACAGAGACTAATTATCCAACAGATTATATTGTCGCAATTAAGGATGATACAGTTACTCAAACAACGGTCACTGCTCCGATAGTAATTACTCTAAATTCTATGCTCGATATAAGTAGTACCTCTACTTTTAATAAAGGAACTCATAAAGGCTGGTTCTATCCGCTGCCTAAGTCAAGTAGTAAACAAGTGCGCGGTATAGAGGAAGGAATAGCAATTGATAATGATCTGTATTATTCAGTGTTTAATCCAGATGCGAGTACAGCGAAAGAAGAGGGTGGAGCAGATGATTGTACGGGTGGTGTAACAGGAAAAAGTATCGCATATAAATTCTGTCTGCCATACGGTGATAAAACTTGTTTCGGAACCACTACATCAAGTAATCCTGAAAAAATTGCTGAATTGGGGGCAGGTATTATTGGTTTGACATTTGGTGCAGGTCGAACACAGGCGAATCATAGAACTCTTATTTTCAATAAAGATGTTAGTCCAGCACCTCCTGAATACGCAGTGTCAGATAAATTGGTGCCTAAGCGTTGGTTTGAATATTTACCATTTAATTCTGGTGGTGAATAGTTATGAAAATCAACAAAGGCTTTACTCTAATAGAGTTAATGATTGTAGTTATTGTCTTGGCGATCTTGGCCGCCATCGCGTTACCAAGCTATCAGGCACAGGTTCGTAAAGGTAATGAAAAGCTTGCTTTGCAACAAATCGCTGATTTGAGCATGGAGCTTGAAAAAGAAAAGACCCGTAATTTTAGTTATGAGGGGCTTGATGGAAAAAATGTCTCAGTCAAATCAGGAAGTAAAGTTTTATATGATGCTACCGTTTCGGCAGGGCTAAGAGAGTGGTCTATCAAAGCATGTGTAGATCAAACTTTGGAGGATGCTAGCTTATACAAGAATTTTGCTTCTAATAGTAAGGGTGCAACATGCGAATGGTTTGATAACTCTTGTACAGTGCCTGCTCAATGTCAATAAGGTGTAGAGACATGAAATTAAAAATAACAAAGGGTTTTACACTGATTGAGCTTATGATTGTCGTGGTAATCCTAGGTATCTTGGCTGCGATTGCTTATCCAGGTTATACGGGGTACCAAGAACGAGGTAAAAGATTAGAAGCGCAGACAGAGTTGTTAGATATAGCACAGCAATTGTCTGCCTATAAGGTTGCTCATGGTAATTATGATAATGCTGCATCAGCTCCATTTATGGTAGCTAAGATTCCAAATAGTGGAACAGAAAATTATGGTTTACAGTTAACGGTGTCAGCGGATAAACATTCTTGGACTTTAGAGGCCATCCCTGCAAATTCCATGGTAAACACAGGCGCCCTTACATTAGATAGTTCTGGCCAGCAATGTTGGGAAAAAACATCAGGTGCTTGTGATCCCTGGGATGGAAAATAAATTCAAAATTGTAGCCAACCCACTTTTTAATCTTTCATTCAGGGCAAATTTCACGTAAAATATTGCCCTCTATGAAAGGGGTTTGAGTTGTATCGATGGTCGGTACAAGGATAATCCGTAAAAACTATAAGGTTCTATCATGGTTGTTATTCGTCTTGCACGCGGTGGTGCTAAAAAACGTCCGTTCTATCAAATCATTGTGACTGATAGCCGTAATGCACGTGACGGTCGTTTCATCGAACGTATCGGTTTCTTCAACCCTACAGCTCAAGGTAAAGCAGAAAAACTTCGTTTAGATGCTGACCGTTTTGCTCATTGGGTTTCTCAAGGTGCTCAACCTTCTGATCGCGTTGCTTCTTTAGCTGCTCAAGCTAAAAAAGCTGCAGCTGCTGTTTAATACGGTAGTAGATTGCCCATGACACCAACACAGAATGTTCCCGAAGATCGTATTCAGATTGGACAGCTACGTTCAGCATATGGATTAAATGGGTGGCTCTGGGTCTATTCCAATACAGAACCTATGAGCAATATATTTGACTACCTGCCTTGGTACATTGAGACCAAAGCAGGTTGGCAAATTGTAGATGTAAAACGCTGGAAACCGCATGGTAAAGGCTTAGTCGTTTCGCTAAAAGGCGTGAGTGATCGCACAGCAGCAGATGGTTTGGTCGGCACCAATGTTTGGATTTCAAAAACTCAGTTGCCTCAAGCAGGTGTAGACGAATTCTATTGGTCAGATTTGAAAGGTCTAACTGTGTTAGGTCTAGATAACGAAGATCAAGAAGTCAATCTCGGTCAAATCCATGAAATGTTTGAGACAGGTGCTAACGATGTGATGGTGGTACGTGCCACTGCCGAAAGTGTCGATAGCGAAGAGCGTATGATTCCATGGCATAAAGATGTGGTACAGCGTGTTGATCTCGAAGCTGGTCGTATCTACGTGAATTGGGGCGTAGAT
Organism: Acinetobacter sp. LipI_15; assembly: GCF_058242865.1. Lineage (NCBI taxonomy): Bacteria > Pseudomonadati > Pseudomonadota > Gammaproteobacteria > Moraxellales > Moraxellaceae > Acinetobacter > Acinetobacter sp. LipI_15. The sequence goes on from NZ_JBZAYN010000001.1 coordinate 372,794, forward strand.
TACTAATCCTTTAAGGATTGACGCAGCAGGAAAATAGAGGAATCTGCGATGTTTTTTGCAGTCATTACGCTTTTTCCTGAAATGTTTGAAGCGATTACAGCGTACGGAATTAGCGGGCGCGCAGCAAAACGTGATCTTGTGCAAGTCCATTGCATCAACCCACGAGAATTTGCTGAAGGGAACTACAAACGAGTGGATGAACGTCCATTTGGTGGTGGTCCAGGTATGGTGATGATGGCTGAGCCTTTAGCAAAGTCAATTCAACGTGCCAAAGAGCTTGCAGCGCAAGCAGGTGCAGTTCATGTTCCTGTGGTGTATATGTCACCGCAGGGCAAAACTCTAAATGAACCGGCAGTACAGCAGTTTGTCGATTACGATGGATTGATTGTGTTATGTGGTCGTTATGAGGGCGTCGATGAGCGCTTAATCCAAAAATATGTTGATCAGGAATGGTCAATTGGGGATTACGTACTCTCAGGCGGTGAACTTCCTGCGATGGTTTTATTAGACAGTATTATTCGACGTTTGCCGAATGCAATGTCTGATGAACAATCACACGTTCAAGACTCTTTTGTGGATGGTCTTTTAGACTGCCCACAATATACTAAGCCAGATCATTTTGAAGGTTTGGATGTGCCTGAGGTTCTTAAATCTGGGCATCATGCAAATATTAAAAAATGGCGGTTTTTGCAGCGTTATCAGCGTACACTTGAGCGCCGACCTGAATTGGTTGAGCAAGTTGAGTTGAGCAAGCAGCAAAAAAAATGGCTCAAAGATTCGCAAATTCAAAAGTAGACTCTATTTCTGAATTTGCAAAATCAGAAGCTTTGCTTCGAACAGATACTTAGAGATGACTTTAAGTATTTTAATTAGGCTCTTAATACATTGAAGTGGTCAAGTATTGAGAGAAAGTTAAACGGGTAACATGCGCTTTAGCCTCTATACCCTGCGATGATCAGACCTCTTCTGACTCGCGTAATCGGAGATACCCCCATGAGCGGTAAACATCCTTTAGTACAAGCTGTTGAAAATGCACAGTTGAAACAAGACATCCCTGCTTTTGCTCCTGGTGACACAGTAGTTGTTCAAGTAAAAGTAAAAGAAGGTGATCGTGAACGTCTTCAGGCATTTGAAGGTGTTGTAATTGCTAAGAAAAACCGTGGTTTGAACTCTGCGTTCACAGTACGTAAAATTTCTAGCGGTTTCGGTGTTGAGCGTGTATTCCAAACTCACTCACCAATCGTTGCTGGTATCGAAGTGAAACGTCGTGGTGACGTTCGTCGTGCTAAACTTTACTACCTACGTGAATTGTCTGGTAAAGCTGCACGTATTCGTGAAAAGTTACCTGCTCGTAAAGTTAAAGCTTAATTTTAAGTTTTAATGAGTGAAAAAAATGCGCCTTTTGGCGCATTTTTTATGCAAGAAAGAAAAGTTATAAACCTTGAAGTTTCAAACGATTGGCATGTTGACGGTAGACTGAAACAGGGTCTGGTGCAAATAAGCCTTTCAAGCCTAATACTTGATTGACTTCATCGAAATGGTTCCACTTATAATTATCACGGATGGTTTTACCCAATTTACTGCTGCATTGGCTCACTAAGCCATCGTTCGGTTGTCCGCTAAATGCAATTGGCCCCATTGCGGTAAAGATCGTGTCTGGATCAAGTAAGTTGGTGGTGTTGGAAATACCTGTCCATGAATAGAAGCTAATGCCATTGGCAACACTTGGGCCATCAGCACATTTAGTTGCAGGCATACCGAGTGGAAATTTTGCATTAAAGGCTTTCACACCCGGTTGAGACATACTGTAGATCGAAGCTTTAAAATTTGAAGGCAGATTGGACTGCTGGGCGAAGTTAATCACTGGGGTCATTAATGCATCCATAACAGTCGCTAATACGCCATTTAAAATCGGCACACTCTGTACTAAATCCGCCACAGGTGAACCGTCATTGGTGCCTGCAACTGTACTGACAGAGGCAACCAAATCAGGTCGTACACCAGCAATATATCGAGTCGTAGGACCACCATGTGAATGACCAATTAAATTCACTTTGTGTTTGCCTGTAATTGCAACCACTTGTTCAACTTGGTCTAACAGTTGTTCACCGCGAACTTCAATGGATTCCAATGGGGAGATTTGAGTAGCAAAGGCCGTTGCCTTATGGCTTGCCAAATCGGGGAGAACTTGATACCAATAATCTAGACCAAAAACGGCAGCGCCTAAGCGGTTAAAACCAAACATCCCGTGTACAAACACTAGGGGGTATTGGGTTTCAGCATAATTGTCGATGACTTTTTTAGTGGTCGCTTGCTGTATACCCAATGCAGCATGCGTTTGGGTCACTGCCATACTTGCAAGGAGCGTGGCGCAGAGCAATTTTCCTTTCATTTTTCATTCCTTTCTTTTTGTTTTGGTATTCAAACTGTGATTTAGTTCAGTTTGGAAATAGACAAACTCGTCTATTTGACAATTTTTATTGTCATTAAGGATTATAAAAAAAGGAAAGTAGAATGTGCGAACTAATCGATGGAATGAGGATGATTTTGTAAATTGATTTATGAAAATATCATTAAACCCTGAATTTACAGGGTTTAATGTATAGCTTTACTAAATTATAAACCTTGAAGTTTTAAACGATTGGCATGTTGACGATAAACATCGACAGGATCTGGTGCGAACAACGCTTTGAGACCAAGCACTTGGTTGACTTCATCTAAATGGTTCCAGTTGTAGTTATCACGAATGGTTTTACCAAATTTGGCACTACAGCGTGATACGAGGCCATCATTGTCTTTTCCGCCATCGATCAGTAATGCGGTCACTTTTAGTGCTGAGTCTAAATCTAAAATATTGGTGATTTGGCCAATGCCTGTAAATGAATAGTTGTAAATGCCTTTTTCCACGCTATTGCCATCAGCACAATTGGATTTAGGCAAGCCCAGAGGGAATGCGGCATTGTACTTTGCAGAACCCGCTAGCGTTAAACTTGAACCACCTGCCAATGCGTCATGAGGATAAGTCGTTGGATCTAGACCTTGCGCCCAAACAATGGCTTTAGAGACAAAATTCACAGCTCCGACTAAGGGTGCTTCGACAGCGGTGCCTTCAGCTTTTAAAATTAAGTCTGCTACAGGGGAGCCTTGATGAGGTCCTGCAACACTGGTTAATGAAGCAACTACATCTGGGCGAACACCGGCAATATAACGAATCGTTGGTCCACCATGACTATGTCCAATCAAATTCACCTTATCTGCACCGGTGAGTGCTCGGATTTCAAGGACCTGTTGTAAAAGTTGTTCGCCACGTACTTCGGTGGAGTTAAACGGCGATACGCGCGTTGCCCAGACATTTGCACCATTTCGGGCAAGATCAGGAAGGATTTGATACCAATAGTCGAGTCCAAATGAGTCCGTACCAACGGTAATAAAACCACCCATACCATGGTTAAATACGATTGGATATTTGGTCTTTGCATAGCTAGAACTGGCTTTGGCGGTGACTTGGGTTGCTTGCGAGGCAGATACATTACCGATGCACGTAGCTGCAATTAAACCTGCTAAAAATGGTCCGTATTTCATGAGCGATCCTCAATGTATTATTGTTTTGTGACAATATTTATTGTCATTTCTAATAAAGCAATAAAGATCACCTGTTGCAAATTGAAAAAGATTAACTGTGACGCTAAATGTAACAAAATGAAAGAGCATGATTTATCAGATCGATTAAAGTAAATAAGAGGGCCGAAGCCCCCTTATTGCATTTAAATTTCAACGATAAGAATTAAAGTCCTTGCAGTTTTAAACGGTTTGCATGTTGACGGTACAGCGCCACAGGATCTTGTGCAAATAGCCCTGTTAAGCCAAACATCATATTGGCTAAATCGGTATGGTTAAGTTTGTAGCTATCGTTAATGACTTTACCGATATAAGCACTACAACGTGCAACCATACCGTCATTGTCTTTATTGCCATAAGACAATGGCCCGAGTTGCATTAGGATCGTGTCGATATCAAGTAAATTCGTGGTTTGCGCAACACCGGTCCATGAATAGTATTGAATGCCTTTGCTGTCGACTTGCTTTAAGTTCTTACTGCAATTTTCTGAAGATGCCAAAACACCGTCAGCTACAGCAGATTTTGCAACCGTACTGTTAAATGCAGCAGAACCTGTTTGTGATAATGATTTCATAGAAGCATCGAAATCAATTTCAAGCTCTGGTTTTGCCTGACCTAAAGCAATCAGTGGGCCGACAATATAATCACCTAAAATATTGAAGGCAGTACGAGAAAGTGAGTTGCCTTGAATATCATCCGCTACTTTAGAGCCGTGATAGGTACCTGCAACACCTGTAATAGACGCAATGTACTGTGGTTTTGTTTGAGCAACATACAATACAGTTGGACCACCATGAGAGTGACCAATTAAGTTAAGTTTTGGTTTCCCTGTAATAGCCAAAACATCTTCAACTTGTGCAATTAACTGCTCGCCACGATGTGCTGTGGTATTTGCAGGAGATAATTGCGCTGCGAATACGGTTGAGCCATTTCGTGCCATATCTGGCAAGATTTGGTACCAATAATCCAGTCCAATGGTGTCGGTACCGATACGTGACCAACCGAGCCAACCATGCACCATTAAAATTGGATATTTGGTTTTTGCGTAGTCAGATTTTGCCGTTTCCTTCACCTGGAGGGCGCTAGGCGCAGCTTGAGTGCTTGCCGATATACTCATCGCTAAGCCTGCAACTGCAGCTACAGAGGCCATCTTGGCCGTGTTTACTAAAGATCGCATAAATGTTCCTTGATCTGATGTTGTTTTTATTACTTTTTAATAATGAAAATACTCTCTGTTTTTAAGCAACATCTTTGTGATTGGCTAGGCCATATCTTTGATTTTAGAGAGTTTGAATAGACAAAGATGCCTTGTCATTTTTTCATGCTCGGTTTGAAATTCCATGTCATTTTAGGACATGGACGGCGTTGAGGTGACAAGTATATTTATATACATTCGTTTTTTATTTTTATCGTTTATTTTAGTTGTTATCATTTAAGAACTTATTGAATTAAATTGTTTAATGCGTACAAATAAAAAAATTGTAAACAAAAAAGGACGTCCAAAGACGTCCTGTTCAGTGCTGAAAGGGAACTAACTTTTGAGTTAAAGTCCCTGTAATTTTAAACGATTGGCATGTTGGCGGTAGAGCGCAACTGGGTCAGGTGAAAATAGGCTGCGTAGACCAAAGACCATATTCACTTCATCTAAGTGGTTGTGATTGTAGTCGTCACGGATCACTTGTCCGATGTGAGTACTACAGCGTCCAACCAAACCGTCATTGTCACGATTTCCATAGGCCAAAGGGGCAAGCTGACTAATGACCGTATCTAATACATCTAATACATTCGTGGTTTGCGCTGTGCCAGTCCATGAGTAGTAATACACGCCATTGTCGACTTTGGCACCCGATTGATTACAGTTCGCTGCTAGTGCTGCGGTTGGAAATTTTGCATTAAATTCAGCCGAACCTTTTTCACTGATCGCGGTAAGTGATGCATCAACACTGTTAGGTAGACTAGAGTTGCCCTCAGCCCAAGTAATAATCGGTGCTAAGAGTTGATCGCCAAGGACCCCAAAGACTGAGTTAATAGTTTTATTCGCTTGGATTTTATCTGCGACTAGAGAGCCACGATAAGTGCCTGCAACCCCAGTCACCGAAGCCACATATTCAGGTTTGATCGCTGCAATGTAGCGAGTTGTCGGTCCACCATGTGAATGACCAATGAGGTTCACTTTAGGTTGGCCAGTCAGGGCAAGGACTTCTTCGACTTGAGAGAGCAATTGCTCACCCCGAACTTCTGTCGACTCTAGCGGAGAAACTTGGGCAGCAAAGGTATTGGCACCGTTGCGAGCTAAATCTGGCAAAATTTGATAAAAATAATCCATGCCAAAGCTGTCAAAACCAATGCGAGTAAACCCGAACATACCATGGGTAAACACAATCGGATATTTGGTCTTGGCATAGTTTGCCGAGCTGTTGGCGGTGACATGTTGGAGTCCTGCCGCCGCTTGGGATTGTGTGCTGGCAATCACTGCTGATGCAGCGATGATTGCGCATAAAAGAGCTTGTGGTTTTTTCATCATTTCATCCTGAAATTGAAGTTGTTTTTAAATTGTTGTTTGCAGTTATTCTGCGAAAGGTAATTTTCCACCTTGATCATGTACAGATTCAAAGGTACTGACGCGGAGCTGATCTTCCTTCGATTTAAAATGTTGATTACGGAGTTGCTGCACCGCTTGTTGTTTAGCACTGTCACTCATATTGCTTTTCACAATGCTGTCACGCTCTGTGAGGTATTGATTTACGCTAGATTTCCAAGAGCTGCGCTGGCTGTCTAGATTTTCAAGGCGCTGAGTGGCTTCTGGACCAACTAAATTTAACCGCATTTGATGGATTTCTTCGCTTGAACCACCACGGGCTTTAATGTCCGCTGTGAGTTTGCGTAAATCTTCAAGTTTATTGATTTGTTCCAGATTTTCTTTCCAGTCTTCTGGGAGTTCATCAAACAGGGCTTTTAGTTTTTTGGCTTTTTCAGACTCAGACAGTTTTTTGTCATTCACCACTTCCATGCGTTTCAGCGTGTATTCGTGATAGGTATTTTCCTTGCCAAATAAACCTTCAATTTCATAATCAGAAAAGAACTGTTTTCTTAAATTTTGTGTGCTGCTGTAGATCGAGCGATAATATTGTGGAGATTCTTTGTCGTCACTTGGTGGCTGTAAATTACCTAATTGTTCACGATATTTCATATAGCGATCCCACAAATCATAAATTTGGGACAGCGCCGGTTCTTTATGACCTTGTGCAATGTAGGCTTTAAAATCCTTTTTGATTTGATCTATCGACTTTTCACCATATTGAGTGATGAAATATTCAAAACAATTCCGTGTTTGTTCGTTCACGATCAGACGGTTTGAACCATCCATACTGATTTGACAGTTAACTTCCGTGTCTTGTTGACTTGGACTGAGCAGTGAAGAACCGCTTGTGGCTTGTGCTGTAGCATTTTCGCCCTGAGCTAAAGGCGTATTTTGTTGTTGAATCGATTGATCTGAAGGATCATTTTGTGATGTTTTTGGCGCAAGCCAATACATGAATGCGGCTGCCGCAATAACCACAATGGCTAAAATCAGCCAGAGTTTATTTTTTTGCATATCCCAATGCACCTTTATTCCGTTTTAATTGTTTTATGAGTTCTAAATGTGAACTCAATATGACATAAAAGAATGATAAAAACATAGAAAAGTTGTAAACGCTTAGCATGGATTGATACCATGGCGCAGTTCTCTTTTTGCCCTATTTTAGTCATGAAAAAAGCTTCTCCTAAGATTCAGCGTCGTCCAGTACATGGTGTATTTTTATTAAATAAGCCTTTGGGCATTAGCTCGAATGCTGCATTACAAAAAGTGCGTTGGTTGTATCGAGCACAAAAAGCAGGACATACAGGTGCGCTAGATCCATTAGCCTCAGGTTTATTACCGATTTGTTTGGGTGAAGCGACTAAGTTTTCACATTTCTTGCTCGACTCGACCAAGCGTTATCAAACCACGGTCTTTTTAGGACACAGCACCACGACGGGTGATGTGGAGGGTGAGGTACTGATGGAACAAGCCGTACCTGTTTTGACGGAAGCCACGATTCAGCAGGTGTTGGCACAGTTCGTGGGAGATATTCAACAAACTCCACCGATGTATTCTGCGCTGAAAAAAGAAGGTCGCCCGCTGTACGAGTTGGCGCGTAAAGGCATAGAAATTGAGCGTGAAGCACGTCCAATTTCGATTTATGCCATCGAGTTATTATCATTTAGTGAGAATAGTATTACACTCGACATCACCTGTTCCAAAGGCACATATATTCGTGTTTTAGGCGAAGATATTGCCAAAGCATTGGGTACTTTTGGACATTTGACCTATCTACACCGTACGCAAACAGGGCATTTTGATCTCAATCCAACTTACACTATTGAATATTTAGAGAGTCTGACCGAAGCTGAGCGTGAAGCATTATTGCTGCCGGTGTATTCACCTGTCGATCATTTCTGCAAAGTGCAAGCGCCGGAAGGTCGAGCTGAATATTTTAGTCGTGGAATGGAAAGTAATATTGAGCATGCTGCGGAAGCGCAGGTTTTGGTATTTGATGGTGAGCGTTGTTTAGGGCTGGCTGAAATTACAGACCGTAAACGTTTGGTGCCTAAGCGTGTGTTAAATCTAGAGTAGCTGATACAGCATTGAAGACTTCTTATGGACTTTGAAATTATTTTAAGCCTCTTATTTTTTGCATTTTTTGCCGGTGCAATTGATGCAGCAGTGGGGGGCGGAGGATTAATTCAAATTCCAGCCATTATGAATGCCATGCCGCACTTATCTCCAGCGACTGTATTTGGCACCAATAAGTTGTCTTCGATTTTTGGTACAGCGTCAGCTTCCTATTCTTTTTTACGCCAAGTCAAACTCCGTTGGAAATTACTTGCGGTCATTGCAAGCTGTGCATTTGTTGCCTCCTTTGTGGGAGCAGCCTGTGTATCAATGATTCCAAAAGAAGTCTTACGTCCTTTCGTTTTGGTTATGTTGATCGTGATTGCGATTTATACCTTTGCCAAAAAACAATTTGGTCAGGTGCATGTACGCCAAGAACTGACTCCTAAAATCCTCGGTTTTGCCGCTATTGGTAGTCTGGTGATTGGCTTTTATGACGGCATCTTTGGACCGGGTACGGGCAGTTTCTTTATTTTCTTTTTTATTCGTTATCTACAAGCAGACTTTTTACATGCCTCTGCTTTGTCAAAAGTCGCCAACTTAACCACCAACCTTGCAGCACTGAGTTTTTTTGCGCCCACTGGCCATGTGTTATTTGCGATAGGCTTAATGATGGCTGTAGCAAATATTTTAGGCTCGATCGTTGGTGTACGTGCGGCAATTAAATACGGTAGTGGCTTTATTCGAATTCTATTTTTGATTTTGGTGAGTATTTTGATTGTACGGTTGGGTTATCAAACCTTTACGGGACAAGCTTAAAACAAATCTTAACAGAGCGTTGCTGAATTCTGTCGCTGAAATGATTAGTATGAAAATAAGCGACTCGTTTGAGTTGTGGATAATAATTAAATTTCATAATACACAATTAGCTAAGCATCAGAGGTCATCACTACAATGAATATATTTGAAGCTTTACGCCAAAGTCATGAAAAGCAACGTGAACTTGCTGAAAAACTCATTCAAACATCAGGGGATACACCTGAGCGTCGAGATTTATTTGAGCTGCTCAAAAATGAGTTATTTGCTCATGCTGTTGGCGAAGATCGTTATTTTTACATCCCGTTAATGATGACTGATTCAGGCTTAAACATCACCCGTCATGCATTGGCGGAACATCATGAGATGGATGAATTATTAGAGCAACTGACGGAAACTGAATTTAGTAATCCAGGTTGGTTGGCGATTGCGAAAAAATTATCTGAAACGGTACATCATCATTTGCAGGAAGAAGAACATGGCTTTTTTCAGCAAGCAGGTAAAATCTTAGATGAAAAACAAAAGGAAAGTTTAGCCAAACAATATTTGGCAGAATATAAAAAATACAAGAAGGCGGATAAAGACAGTTTGACGGGATAAATATTAGTGAGTTTTGAGGACAAATTCCAAATTAAAAAAGACGGCAGAGGCCGTCTTTTTATTTCAGCGATAAAGATGAAAATTAGTTTGATCCGCTAGTCGTTGTAGTGCGAGAGGAGCGCATTGTCACCCCGACCGAGGCAAGCATAATACACACCAAAGCAAGCCATTGCCCTATATTAATGCGTTCCCCCAATACCACCATACCCGTAATGGCTGCCAAAGCAGGTGAGATACTCGACAATGTACCATAACTCAGCTTGCTTAGAATCTTCAACGCTTTGAGGTCAAGGGCATAAGGTATGGCTGTAGCTAAAATCGCAATCAACAAGGCTTTAGGCCAATATTGCGTATCCAATAAAGCTGATGCGTTGTTATAGAGGCCGATGGGTAATAAGGTCAATGCCGATAAACTAATGGCGATGGTCAGTGCATGCATACCAATATTTTGGTGTACCACTTTTTGTCCAAAGTAAATATAGAATGCCCAACATAGCCCCGCAGTTAAGGCACAAGCTGCTCCAAATATTGAGAAATTACCACTTTGAGCTTGTCCCCAAGGTACCATCAGCGCAATCCCTAAGATCGCCAAAAACACCCAAATATAGTCACTACGATTTTTAATAGATAATAATGCCAGACCCAAAGGGCCAATAAACTCGAGTCCTACGGCAATGCCTTGAGGGAGTTTGCCCAGTGACATATAGAACAAGACATTCATGAGGCACAGTGCTGCGCTATAGCAGAGCAGATCACGCCATTTTAAAAACGACAGTCGTTTTAAAATGTGCCATGAACGAAACATTAAACAAATAATAATTGAAGCAAAACAGAGTCGTAAAATGGTCACGCTCAGTGGGTCTAGTACCAAAAACAGTTGTTTGGCAAAGGAAGCACTGATCTGATAGGAGATCATGGAGAGCACCATGAAAACAACAGCGAGAAGTTGTGAATTTGGCATGCGGCACACAGTTGTTGGGCGGTGTTGAGCCCTATTTTTGAGTCAGTACAGTATAGCGGTTAATGCTGACAGTTGAGTGAATTTTAACATTTGATCAAATCATGATGGATTTTGAATTTAAATGACTTTGGCTTTTTGCGTGGTATAGGTACACCCAATCGATGCACAGATGATGACAGCAAGGGCTAACCACTGGGTCCACAGCAATTGTTCATTTAAGAAAACAAAACCAGAGAGTGCTGCAATTGCAGGTTCTAGGCTCATGAGTGTACCGAAACTCAGCGCAGTCATGTTACGTAGCGCAATCATTTCTAAAGTAAAAGGTAAAGCACTGGCTAAGGTCGCAAGTGCAATAAAATACAGCAGACTACTTGGCTCAAACGCCTGTGCCGGCATACCTGCAAAGATTGCGATGGGCATCAAAACACACATGCCGACGAACATGCCTAAGCAAACGGTATGATTGCCTGAGACCCCTGATGGTTTTTGACCTGCCACGATATAGAGTGCCCAACACGCACCTGCACCGAGGGCAAGTAAGATCCCAATTGGGTCAAGACGTTGTGCAGCTTGGTCAAAAGGAAAAAGTAGGATAAGGCCTAAAATAGCCAGTCCGACCCAAATAAAATCAAATTTTCGGCGTGCAGCAAATAGTGCGACACTGAGCGGACCAATAAATTCAAAAGAGACGGCAATGCCGAGAGGTAGGCGATCAATGGACAAGTAAAATAGCATATTCATGCCTGCAAGAGCACAGCCATAACTGATAATCGCAGACCATTTGACTTGTTTAAAATTGATCTGCCAAACTTTAAAAATGATCGCCAAGATTAATGCACCGAGCAGTAAACGCATCGCGGACACGGTCAGGATGGGAAACTGACCAAACAGGTATTTGGCAAAGGAACCGCTGCTTTGCATGCTGATCATGGCAATAAGCAAGATCAGCGGTGCTTGGACAGCCGGTGCAACTTTAAAATTTGGCATAAACTAAATTTTTTCGATGACTCGAAGAGCGGGAGAGTGGCACTAGCCAGATTTTAAAATTTTATAACAATAAAAAAACCACAGCCCGAAGGCTGTGGCTTCAGAGTCTAATGCGATTAGAACAATACGCGAACTCGGATTGTACCTTCAACTTCGTGAAGTGTATCCAATGCTTCTTTAGAAGCAGTTGCATCAACGTCCATCACAAGATAGCCCACATCGCCTTTTGTCATTAATGACTGACCAGAGATGTTGATACCGTGTTCAGCAAACAAGTTGTTGATTTTTGAAAGAACGCCTGGCACGTTTTTGTGGATATGAAGTAAACGGTGTTTGCCTTCAGTCAACGGTAACGCGATTTCTGGGAAGTTCACTGCAGATAAAGTCATACCTTTATCAGAGTAAGCAACGAATTTTTCAGCCACTTCTAGACCGATGTTCGCTTGCGCTTCCATTGTTGAACCACCCACGTGAGGAGTCAAAATCACATTGTCTAAGCCACGAAGTGGAGAAACGAATTCTTCACCGTTTGCTTTCGGTTCTTTAGGGAATACGTCTACAGCAGCACCAGCAATATGACCAGATTTGATTGCATCAGCAAGATCTTCAATGATGACACATGTACCACGTGCAGCATTGAGGAAGATTGCGCCTTCTTTCATTTGAGCAAATTGGTCTTTGCCGAAGAAGTTGCGAGTTGATGGAACGTCTGGAACGTGTAGAGATACGACGTCTGCATTGGCAAGAAGTTCACCCATAGAACCGACTTGACGTGCATTACCCATTGGAAGTTTAGTTACAGCATCGTAATAAATTACGTGCATACCTAAACTTTCAGCAAGTACAGAAAGTTGCGAGCCAATCGAACCGTAACCAACAATACCTAAAGTTTTACCACGAGTTTCAAATGAACCAACTGCAGACTTGTTCCAACCACCACGGTGAGTTGAAGCAGATTTTGCAGGAACACCACGAAGTAATAGAATCGCTTCAGCAAGTACTAGTTCAGCAACTGAACGCGTATTTGAGTATGGTGCGTTAAATACTGGAATACCGCGAATCATTGCAGCATTTAAGTTCACTTGGTTTGTACCGATACAGAAACAACCCACAGCAATCAGTTTGTTCGCCGCTTCAAATACTTCTTCAGTTAATTGAGTACGTGAACGAATACCAATGAAGTGAGCATCTTTAACCGCTTCTTTCAACGCTTCACCCTCAAGCGCAGTTTTACGGTAGTCAATGTTGGTGTATCCAGCAGCATTTAGAGTGTCGATTGCGTTTTGGTGAACGCCTTCTAACAACAAGAAACGAATTTTATCTTTAGGTAAAGAAAGATGTTGGCTCATTACGGCTCCGCTACAAAGGCCAAATTTAGTGCGCATATAATAGCATAGGAAGTCGCCCGATATACATTTCCTTTATGACCGACGTCATGGCTATTTTGGCGAATGATGAGTCAATATTTTTTAGATTTGATCTAAATTAACTTGGTCATATTCCTCGTGACATTTTGAAATCACGTTTTTCTTTGGGTTTTGTCAAAAAAAGCTCAGTTATAGCTTATAATGGTGCCGCTCAAAATCATCATGACCAATTCCCTGACATTTTGATGCGCTCTGTTTCAGGCTTTTTCCCTTGAAATATGCGTTACCGCAGTTTTGACTGAATGAAGTCTGGACCTTTAAAAAAACTTGTTTACTTCTTGCAAGGTCTGAAAACGATGAATGCTCCAGTCGCTTTAACCCCAGAGTTATTGACCCAATTGACCGCTATTGTTGGCGAAAGCCGTATTAAAACAGATGCGGATAGTCTCCAAAATTGGGGTCGTGACCATACTAAGCACTTCGATCCAAACCCGTCGGTCGTCGTTTTCCCTTCAAGCACAGAACAAGTTCAACAGATTGTAAAACTTGCGAACCAATTTAATGTAGCGATTACCCCAAGTGGCGGTCGTACAGGTTTGTCTGCGGGTGCTGTGGCTGCTAACGGTGAAATCGTGGTAAGCATGGACAAGATGAACCAAATCTTGGAATTCTTTCCAGCTGACCGTATGGTTCGCGTACAAGCAGGTGTAGTGACTGAACAACTTCAGAACTATGCTGAAGAACAAGGCATGTATTACCCAGTCGATTTTGCATCTTCAGGTTCATCTCAAATTGGCGGCAACATTGGTACCAATGCAGGTGGTATTAAAGTGATTAAATACGGCATGACTCGTAACTGGGTATTGGGCATGACTGTGGTTACAGGTAAAGGTGACATCCTGCGCTTGAACAAAGGCATGATCAAAAACGCGACTGGTTATGCACTTCAACACTTATTTATTGGTGGTGAAGGTACGCTAGGTTTAGTGACTGAAGCTGAAATCAAACTTGAACGTCAACCCCATGACTTACAAGTGTTGGTTCTCGGTGTGCCTGATTTTGATGCGATTATGCCTGTTCTACATGCCTTCCAAAAGAAAATCGACCTGACTGCATTTGAGTTCTTTGGTGAGCTTGCAATGCAAAAAGTATTGGACAATGGTCATGTACAACGTCCATTTGAAACACCATGTCCGTTCTATGTTTTACTTGAGTTTGAAGCACCATTTGAACCGATCATGGATGCGGCAATGGAAATCTTTGAACATTGCATGGAACAAGGTTGGGTACTGGATGGCGTGATGAGCCAAAGCTTAGACCAAGTACATAGCTTATGGCGTTTACGTGAAGACATTTCAGAGTCAATCGCACCATTTACACCATACAAAAATGACATCTCAGTTTTGATTACACATGTTCCTGCATTTATTAAAGAAATTGATGCAATTGTGGAAGCGAACTACCCAGACTTTGAAATTTGCTGGTTCGGTCATATTGGTGATGGTAACTTGCACTTAAATATTTTGAAACCTGCGGATTTAAGTAAAGATGAATTCTTTGCAAAATGCCAAGTGGTAAACAAATACGTATTTGAAACTGTGAAAAAATATGACGGTTCAATTTCAGCAGAACATGGCGTGGGTATGACTAAAAAGCCTTACCTCGATTACACACGTTCAGCAGAAGAAATTGAATATATGAAAGCATTGAAAAAAGTATTCGATCCAAATGCGATTATGAACCCAGGTAAATTGTTCGATCTTTAATTTTTTTAAGACGTACTAGAACGCATCTTCGGGTGCGTTTTTTTATGGCTATAGCAAGCCTTTTTAGCCGCACATGGATGAGAGATAGCCCGTTGATTTTGTGGAGTGAGGTACTTCTTTTACATTGCTTAAATAGTGTTTTGGACAAATGTTCGGCATGATAGGGCTGAATAATAAATTTGAGTTGCTTCTATGTATCGTTTAATTGCTGTGTCTGCATTGTGTGTGGGGATGTTGGCGGGTTGTGCGACAACGCAGAAAATTGTGTCTAAAGTCGGTTCTTCTGCTACACCACTCGATCAGGTATTAAAAGAACGTCCTGATTTGCGTAAAGAGCTGTCGACTGTGGAAATTCGTCAGTACTTTAACCGTGTCGAGTCGCCAAATGCGGGGCAAGTGAAAGTGACTGAAACGGGTTTAATGGATGATTCGGTGAAATCGGTTCGTACCATTTATAGTTTTAGATTGGTGGATGGTGACTGGCAGCGTGTAAATACGCAAAAGGAATATCAGTGCCAACGTGGTAAAAATACCAAGACTTTCCAATCGGCGAAGTGTCCTTAAATTATAAAAAGTTAAGGTCTAAATTTCTTACTAAATATTCAGCATGACGGGGTCCTTTCATTTTAAATTCGATGATTGGAGCTCGTATCTACTTTTGTTTCGGCAAAAGTAGCAAAACCATCTTTCATCCGCAAAACTCGTCAAATACCATCTTCAATTGTGTAGGTCGCAGAAACTTTACATATTGAATGTGTCCTGACTCGGACAGTTGCGGATGAGTTTCCGCGTATCTTAATTTTCATCCTAAACATAGAATATTCAATCCTAAAAATATTCTCGTGAGTTCGTATAGTTTTTAATAATATTGAATCGAATTCAAATCATGATCAGATTTCAAATTTATGATGAAAACCCTCGCTTTTATTCACGTCAATGACTCAGGCTCACCTGTCGGTGACTTTGCACCAGTGACTTCAGTATTTTCCCATTATGAACTGGGAAATACCGTTTCGCCATTTTTATTGCTCGACCATTTAGGGCCTGGGGTGCTGAAACCAACCAAACTGAAAAAAGGCGTATTGGAACATCCACATCGAGGATTTGAAACCGTCACATTAGTGTTTAAAGGCGAACTCGAACATCATGATACGACTGGCGGCGGTGGCGTCATTGGTGAGGGCGATGTGCAGTGGATGACTGCTGCTTCAGGCATTCAACACGAAGAAGTCTTTAGCCAAGCCTTTGCACAGCAGGGCGGAGCATTTGAAATCTTGCAACTTTGGGTCAACTTGCCTGCCAAAGATAAAATGAATCCTGCACGCTATCAGAGCTTAGCCAAAACCAGTATTCCTGTAGTGGATTTAGTAGATAATGCAGGTTATGTACGGATCATTGCCGGGCAATATTTAACAGCACACGGCCCTGCAGAGACACATACACCTATGCAAGTATTTGATGCCTTTGTCAGAGCCAATCAAAGTATCACACTACCTGCACAGGAAGGGGATACCACGCTGGTGTATTTACGCTCAGGCAAACTAAAATTTACTGAAACAGATGAACCGTTAAATGCACAGCATATGGCAGTCATGTCGAGCCAAGGAGAAAATGTCGAATTGACGGCAGTCGAAGATAGCCACATATTGTATTTATCGGCGCAGCCTTTAAATGAACCCATCTATGGGCGAGGCTATTTTGTGATGAATCATTTTGCAGAAGTCATGCAAGCCTATGAGGACCTAAAACAAGGTCGCTTTATCCAAAAAGCAGACAATGAAAAACCATAAAAGCGGTAGTTTAAAAAGACCAATACAACGCCAGCAAACACTGTTAAAATAGTCGGACTCAAACCGACAGATCGGTTCGTTGAAGTTCATTTTATCTCTATCTAGCGTCTTGTGAATACGACGCACATATGGCGGATACGCCGCAAATTCATTTTTAAAATTAATATTACAGTGCTCGTCATTGGGCAGAAGTGTCTCTCCCTATTCGTCATTTCAAGCTCGACAGCACATATTTGATATGTAGATAACAATGCAAAACGTACAAACCACAAAATTAAGTCGTGCCACCTTAATGTTTCCCTTGGCACTGGTTTTATTTGAATTTTCTGTCTATATCGGAAACGACTTAGTCCAACCCGCCATGCTTGCGATTACCCAAGAGTTTGGCGTGAGTAGTGCATGGGCACCCTCGTCGATGTCATTTTACTTATTGGGAGGTGCTTGTGTCGCTGCAATATTAGGGCCATTGTCAGACCGATTAGGCCGTAAAAAAGTCCTATTGGGTGGTGTAGCGTTCTTTAGCTTATGCTGTTTAGCGATATTGCTCACGCATAATGTCGAAAGCTTTTTAACTTTGCGTTTTTTACAAGGTTTTGGTTTATCGGTTATTTCTGCTGTGGGCTATGCTGCTGTACAGGAAACTTTTGAAGAGCGAGATGCCATCAAAGTCATGGCGATCATGGCGAATATTTCACTACTGGCGCCACTGATCGGACCCGTCCTCGGTGCCTTTATGATTGATCACGTGTCATGGCATTGGGGCTTTATAGGAATTGCATTTCTATCTTTTTTGAGTTGGTTTGGTTTAAAAGCCAAGATGCCGACACAGCACATCAGCATTCCAAAGCAACCGGTGGGCTATATCATTGATGACTTTAAACAGGTGCTAAAAAACAAACGCTTTTTGGCGTTGACATTGGGCCTACCGATGGTAGCTATGCCACTGATGCTATGGATTGCGCTATCTCCGGTCATATTGGTGGAGCAGCTAGGACTGAGTAGCATGCAATACGGCATGGCACAGTTTCCTGTTTTGGGCGGTCTGATCCTCGGTAATATTGTCCTGATTAAAATCATCGACAAACTGCCTCTAGGTCAGTCTGTGATGATCGGGCTACCGCTGATGTTACTCGGAACGAGCCTCGTGGTGATTGGGACGATGACTGAAAGTTATTTTCTGACATTGCTCATTCTTGGTATGAGTTTGGTCAGTTTTGGTGAAGGGATTAGCTTTTCTGTGCTCTATCGATTTGCCTTAATGTCGTCTGAAATGTCGAAGGGCACAGTGGCTGCGGCAGTGTCTGTGATCATGATGCTGACGTTCTTTGCCGTGATCGAAATCGTGCGCGTGCTGTATGAAAACTTTGGCCTTTGGGCCTATAGTTTGGCAGGATTTACCCTCATTATCTTGTGGTTCAGCCTACCACGCTTGGTGGTGCGAGATATTATGCGACAGCGTAAATTGATGGGTGAATTTTAAATTCGAGTTCATGCCATCATAGAAAAAGCCCAATGCTGTGTAGAACAACATTGGGCTTTTTTATTTGCTCTATACCGTCTTAATTTTATGTTGCAGGTTGTTCTGCATTTTTTAATTTGCGATCGAAAATAAACGGGCCAAAAGGCAAAATCGATGCAATTAAGCCCATTAGAAATACGCTAAGCGACCATTTTTTCTTTTCACAGACCACAAATAGCACCACCAAGAAGGCAATAAACAAGACGCCATGTCCCATACCGACGTATTTGACCAATATTGGATTATCCATCAGGTACTTCATTGGCATAGCAATGAACAACAATAATAAAAAGGAGATGCCTTCGAGTAGGCCCACAAAGCGTAAGGTCTTGATATTCATGCGAAGTCTAAATTCAAAGTGATTTCAGCCTTGAGTCTACCTGAAAGCACTGCAGGAACGAAGCATTCCCGTTGAAATAATTGATCCGCATATTGAATCTAAGTTGATGTTTTTAAGGTTAATTCTGAGTCGTCTGCTCGGATTAATTTTCTAGATCCGCTAAGGCATCCTCAATTGAACCCTGATCAAATTCATAGTTACAGCCGAATAAAATCATCGGGCTTTTTCCGGTCATTTCAGACAGGCTTAGTTTGTGATTGATCGCATGCAGATCATCCGTTTCAGCTTCCGTACGTAGGATTTTTTCACCACGGAAAAACGGCATATTGGCAAACATTGGATGCTGCTCAATGCCATACTTTTGGGCAAGTTTTTTCACATCGGCTTGGCGATAGATTGCGAATACTGCATTGGAAGACAGGCCAATTTCTTGGGTCGGCATGCCAAAAAACTCTACAGCCTGCTTATTTTTATAGATATAAATAAACGGTTGATGTGGGTCATCATGGCGTTTCCAACCCAATTGCCCTAGAACCTTTTCATAATCGAGCAAAGTGTCATGATAAGTGTCGTAATCGGCCTGACATTCCAAAATACGCTTCAAATCTTGTGCTGTCGGTGCTGCAAATACAGAAGATGCAGCTAAACATGAGGTCGCCACAATCGTGGGTAATATGAGGCGCCTAAAACCTAAACTAAGCATTTTCATCATGAGTCTCGAATGATTTTATTTAATTTCCGCCTGAATCAGCTGTGTTCGAAGCTGAATCAGTTCGGCTAATGTTTCTAATAATAAACTGATCTGCTTGAGCACCAGTTGCAGGTGATTAGACCGCATTTCTTCAGTGCTGAGTGTTTGAATTTCGGAAAGTTTTTGCTGAATTTTCTCAGAGTTAAGCGGTTTTTGCTGAATTAAGACGTCGTCCAATGTGCTTTGACACCATTGCAGCAGTTCAAGGACTTGTTGGTCTTGTACCTGTTCACGGTGGCTCCCCAGTGCAGAAATATAACTGAGCTGACTATGGCTATAAACCAAATAGCGAAAAGCATGTTGAATCAAAGTTTGGTTGGGTTCAGGCTCGGTACTTAAACTTGAAATCATGCTCGACAGTTCAGTCTGAGCATTATGGGCTGAACGACGGGCACGCCGATAAGCAATGCTATTGGTTTTCCCATGGAGATATTGCTCAACCACGGCATCAAAATAATGCAGGGTCGCAGCAGAGCTTTTTTGAATGGTCTTGGAAATATTGCGAAAGTCCCAATCTGGCCAGATGACATTGACTGCGAACCATGCAATAAAACAGCCGAGTAGGGTATCAACGATACGCGGTAAAATGACCGCATAACCTGCGCCTTTCAAATTAAAAATCAGCAAGACCATTAAGGTTGCCATGAGGGTCGCCATGGCATATTTTTTGGCACTCAGATAGAAAAAGCACACGCCAAAAATAATCGTCAGTAGCAATTGACCTTCGACACTCGGCACAAAATACAAAATAGGAATGCCAAGTAAGACCCCTAATATGGTTCCCAATGTCCGCATTTTTAAACGACTTTTGGTCGCAAAATAACGCATCTGACAGACAAATAAACTGGTCAATAAAATCCAGTAGCCATTTTTGGCAAACGGCAAGAGGGAAATGGCATAGCCCATAGCAAAGACAAAGGCGATGCGAACGGCATGGCGAAATAAGGCAGACTCAGGACTCAAATGCTGTTTCAGTTTGAGCCATAAATCATGCCAGCCGTGAATGTCGTCGTCGAGTAAATTGAGGTTGTCGATATGCTGCTGATAGGCCTGTTGCTGTAAATTATCTAAATCCTGCACATGCGAAAAACGTTCTTGCACACTGTCCAAATTACTCAAGATCAGCTGTAGATTTTTCACTTCTATATTTTGCGGATTATTGGCCATCCACTCCTGCAAAGAGGCATGCAAATGTGCCAGTGCTTGCGCAGTAATGGGATCAGGCTGATAGGGCTGCCGATGCAAAATACAGTAGGCCAACTGTTGGCAAGCCTGCGCCTGTAATCGAATATTTTTTTGAAAACGAAAAATTAAATCGGTACGGCTAAAATTTTGATGAATTTGTTCGTAGTGTAAATAATTCGCACTGGCCTGTTCGTGAATATCTTGTGCCAAGAAATATAAATTCAGCCAGTAGATGGTGTTTTTATTTGCTCTTGAGGCTTTTAAACGGGTGAGTAAAGAAGCTTTGGTCGTGTTTAAACTTGGGATGACATCACTGTTTTTGAGTGATAATTCATACAGTAAATGTTCCACATTGTTGACATTATCTGGGTCAAATAAGCGTGCTTTTGCATTCAGTACTTCGGCGATTTGTAAAAAACAACGCGAAAGATTGTCCTGTACAGGTAGGGTAGGTTTAATCAGGTAAAAGAGAATCGAGGTCAGGCCATACCATAAGGTCCCTAGAACAAAGCAGCTAGGTTGAAAATACCAGGTGTCATATTCACCCAAGCCAAACATGGTATAAATCGACAGTAAAATCGTGCCAAAAGATATCGTGGCATAGCGTTGGCCCAAAGCCCCCAATAAAATAAATCCTGCACTGGACAGTGAAAGATACAAGATAAACAGCAGCTTATAGGGATAGAGAAAATCTAAAATACTACTGACACTAAAGAAGAGTACGCAGACATAGAGCAAATTACGCAGTCGGATGCTGAGTCGGTCATCAAAGTCGGTGAGTGCAGTGGCAATCGCACCTAAGGTGACGGGCACAATAAAACTATGAAAACCGAGAAAATATAATCCGAGCGTGGTGCCACTCAAAACAATACAAATTTGCAGGCAATACATAATGATTGCACTGGATTGAAACTGTTGAAACCAAGAGAGTCGCGTGTTCACAGAGTTATGAAGTATTCGAATGATTTTGTAAATTAGACTGAGCTTTTTTCTGTGAACTGTCAATTTTTATTCAATAGAAAAGCGGACTTAAAGTCCGCTTATTCAAATCTATGTGTAAGGTTGATTATTGAATCACACCACAGGCAATACGGTCACCGCCACCGCCTAGAGGTTTAGGGTCGTCAGAGTAATTATCACCACCAGCATGGACCATGATGGCTAAGCCTTGTACATCCGCCAATTTCAAGCGTGGTGCAATTAAATTCACTTTTGCTGTACCATCCGTTTGAACTTGAAGGATCGGTAAGTCACCCAAGTGACCTGTTAGCGGCGTACCGTGGTTAGGTGCAGCTTTAGGGTTAAAGTGACCACCTGCAGCAAGAGCAGCACCCGCTTTTCCATCTTTTTCAGCTGGGGCACAAGAGCCTTTTTCATGAATATGAAAACCGTGTGGACCCGGAGGAAGCTGGGTTAAATTGGTATGAATAACCAAGCCAGCAGGGCTATCAACCAAGTTAATTTGACCGATGCTTTGACCAATACCTTGAGCAGTCACGGCATTGACCGTCACGGTTTTTGCATTCAGACCTGTTGAAGTCGAGGTACTCGCACAGCCTGTAAACATCAGGGCACTGACCGCAGCAAGCGCACCGAATTTAAATAGTGAAGACATGTTTGGCATCCTGTCTGTTTTTATGGAATTTCAACCATTGAAACAGATGCGGATACAGGATGACAGATAATTTAAGTATTTGATTGTAATATTTGTTTAATGAATTCAAGCCTGAATTAAGGTTGTTCAGGCTTATCATCCATATTGTCTAAGTCATGTGCCAATGTTGCTTTGGGCATCATGACGGCTTCAATTTGGGTTTCATGCAACCATTCACGCCAAATGGCTAACAATACAGCTAAGATCACTGGCCCGATAAATAAACCAACAAGACCGAAACTGGCGATCCCACCCAAAACACCAAACATGATTAATAAGAATGGAATCTGGGTTGCCCCTGAAATCACTAAAGGACGAATCACGTTATCGGCTGTACTCACCACACAAACACCCCAAGCCATGACGCCAATAGCTTCAATGGTTTGACCTTGTGAAAATAACCACAACGACACAGCAGTATATGAAATCGGTGGGCCAAACGGAATCAGTGCCAACATGAAGGTAATGATGGTTAATAACATCGGGTTAGGCACATCGGCGACAAAATAGCTGAGACCGGCAAGTAAAGCTTGGGCAATGGCGGTAAGACCGATGCCATACACGACGGCACGTGTGGTATCCGAAATAGTGGCAAGATAATGATGAATACGTGGCCCGATCACCATTTCGAGGGCTTTACTGACCTGACTTAAAATAGTTTGACCATCACGATAGAAGAAAAATAAAGACATCACGGCAAAACATAGCTTAAAGATATTTTTACTGACTTCGCCGACCAAAACTTTACCGTAGTTCAAATGCCCCTGAATCCAAATTTGTACTGATTGAATAATACTGTTTGGGTCATTGTTCAGCTCATGTAGGGTACGACTGACTTCTTTACCAATAAACGGCAGTTGGCGAATAAAATCAGGCACATTGACATGACCAGAGAAAACTTGCTTTTGTAATTCAAAATACAAGTTACGGCCTTCATGTTGTAGCAAGAAGATCGCAAAAATCACCGGCAGACCCACCACGAGCACCACCAGTAAGATCATCAGCGCCGCACTTAGATTTGCACGATTGCCACAAAAACGATGCACCGATTGATACAGTGGCCAAGTCATATAAGCAATAATCGCTGCCCAAACAACGGGCACAATAAAGTATTTGAGTACGCTAAAGCTCAAAAAAATCAGGATAAAAAATAATCCGAACAATAAGACTTTTTGTAATGTAGGTGCGAACGTTGGCAATGCGTGCTCTGATTTTTTCATCATGTTGTGTTCAATCTTAACCGAAAAAAAAGCTCCCGAAAACGAGAGCTTGTTAACTTATGGTGAATATCTTTCAGGCTAGATCCTTGCAAGATTGGCCTTTATATCAGCAAAATGTGGAATGATGGGTTAAAACCACTCGGCTTCGTCTTCAATAATGGCATTGAGCACAGGTTGCCATTGTTGTTGCATACCGATGTACAATTTTTGCGTTTTATCAAAAACCGAAAGACCTTGCATGGCAAGTTGACCATAAGCGGTACGTTCAGAAATCCAAGCAACGGGCTGTTGTTCAACTTTATTGAAAAAATCTTGAATTTCTTTGGAATGAGCAGAATTGGGTTTGACACGATTGGCTAGCAATAGGATTTGGACTTTACCTTTACGAATCCGTTTAATTTCTTGCAAATGCTTTAAAAAACGACGGGTCGAGTCGATGTCGAAGAAAGACGGTTGTAGCGGGGTAATGATGGCATGAGCTTCACTGACCAACTGATCTGCATGTTCACCCGATAACGCACCCGGTGCATCGATAATCAGATATTCAATCCCTTTTGGCACATCACCAATCGACTTTTCATGACGCCAATCTAGGCTCTGAATTGGGGCGGCAGTCTCTGGGCGCTGTTTGAGCCATTGACGTGCAGACTTTTGATTGTCAGCATCTGCCAAGGCCACTTTATAACCTTTTTGCGCAAGTGCAGAGGCTAAACTGATTGCTGTGATGGTTTTGCCACAACCACCTTTTTGATTGGCAATTAATATCGTTTTCATCGACCTAAATAGATTTTATTCTGCTCATCCCTAGCATATCATTGTTTAATGCGGGGAATATGACAAAGAACCAAAGTCTAAGTTTTTTCTATAGGTTTCGCTGTAATATATTAAAAAGATTAGGAATTTTAAATGTCTGTCTGGATGGCCATGCTCATTGGCGCGTGTATTGGGATTGTACTGACCACCTTAATTTTAAGTGGCAGTCGCAATGGAAGGATAAAGGCAGAATACGAGCAATATATTGCAGAACTAGAATTGGAACATCAGCAGGCCTTGGCCCATGCACAAAAACGCAGTGTAAATACCAGTCGTGCTGTTTTAAAAGGCAAAATGGCCGAACAAATGGCGCCGATCATGCCTGAATTTCAGTATTTACCTAGCGATGCAAAGTTTCTCGGTGACCCGATCGATTATGTGGTTTTTGATGGCTATACCGACTTTCGTGATGGTGATGGACTCGCTGAAGACATCGAAGTGGTGCTGATTGATATTAAAAGTGGTGGCGCACGTTTGACCAAAGGGCAACAAGCGATTGCTCAAGCCATTGCCGAAGGGCGAGTACGTTTTGAAACCATCCGAATTGATTTTGAGCATATTTAAGCTCGCGTGACTCAGCCTCAGAACCGTCGAAAAGTAATAAGGACAGAATATCCACATGGAAAAACTCTTAGCGACTGCAGCCGTTTTTGCGCTCATGCTGTGGATATGGTCTGAATATTTTCGTGCCATTCCACATTTAGAGCAGACTGGTGTGCTGAAAAATTTTCAGGTCACAGCGACTCAGGCATTTTCCGGTGAATATTTGCTGTTGGATAAACGCTACTACAGTGCCAGTAGTCGTACATTACATCCGGCCGCACCGACCGTGGTGGGTGGCTTTCAAGACTTGGTGTATGTCAGCAATATTGATTTGCTACTGGGTTCAGGCGCAAATGATTTCCAGTCTTTAAAATATCATCTTGAATGGTCGCAGCAGAACCGCTGTTTTAACGTACAAGCGAAAAATGTACCCTCGACACAAGTTGAACAGCTCAAGTCTGAATTGCAAAATGTCAGTGTGATTGCTCAATCCGAAGACGTTGCAAATCGTATTCGTCGTTTAAAATCAGGGGATCGTGTGGAGATTTTGGGTGCATGGGTGGATGTACATTCCATCAAAACAGGGAAGTCGTATAACACCTATAATGTGTTGAATAAAAAGCCCTGTCATATCCTAAAAATTAATGCCATTCGATTAATCAAAGACTAGGTACTTTTATCTAGATTTGATTTTGCTTAAACATGGCCTTGGACGCTTTAACTCAACTTCCGTGCGCGGGCGAGCAACATGCGCTGACCAATTTTTGGAATGCCTTCTGCATCAAAATACTGCGTTTCAAAACATTCAAACTGGGCATCTTCAAGCAACTTTTGCATATGACGATCCAGATGACAGCCATCCGCGACTTTCTTTTGAATGGGCGTGAGTAGATGCTGTAATTGCTTAATTTTCCGATTTTCATTGTGTTGTACATGTTCCACTAAATGAAATGTCCCTGTTGGTTTAAGGACACGGTAGATTTCTTCAAGCGCAGTTTCAATATCGGCAATGCTGCATAAGGTCCATGTACTCACGACATGATCTAGACTTTCATCTGCAAAGGGTAATTTTTCAGCACCGGCTAAAATATGCTGTACCTCAAACGGCGCCGCATGTACACGTTCAGCAGCTAAATGAAAAATATCAGGATTGGGCTCAAGGGCAAAAACCGTATCGACATTTTGATAAAAGGCTAAATTCAAACCTGTACCAAAGCCAATTTCGAGTACTTCACCAGACACGGCTAACAGGAGTTCGCGTCGTTTATCCATCAGGCTCGGTACTTGCATGACTTGATTTAAAAGATGCGGAAAAATGTGTTGTTGATAAAATTTATAAATCATAGCGGGTATTGTTGTTGGCTTTTTTTAAAGTGTAAATCATGTCTTTTTAATTTTAAATCATGTGGTAGGGCGTGGATATGGGCCAATTGACTGAATAACAGCATTTTGTTACCAAGTTCATAAGGTTTATGCAGACTGTGTGCGTAATATAGAGTTACAACTAGTGAAAACGACATTCATCAGGCTCAACCTACGCGATTTTAAGCTCATGTTCAGGTTGGGGCATTATGAATAGATGAAGTCGGCTCAATTGCAGAATTAAAATTGAGTAATGTGAAGTATTACAGGGTAAGAGGATAACGCGATGATCAAGCGAATTGCATTAAGTACTGTGCTTGCAGGCTTTTTATTGAATGTCGGTGTCCAAGCGTCTTCAGATTATAATATTGCCAAAGGCTTAGCACCTGCTGCCAAAGGCCAGTCGATTTCTACCTTGAAAGAATTTAAAGGTGATTTCCGAATTTTAGGTTCTAAAACCTATCAAACAGATGAACAAGCAAAATTTTCTCCGATCGATTATGCAGTCAGTTGGGGCTTATTTGCAGAGCCAGAAATTGCTCGGACGATTTCAGTCAATCAATATGACCGTTTCTTAAATTGGAAAATGGATCGTGTTCCTGTACCGCAAAAGCAAGCCATGATGATGGTGTCGAATATGCACATCATTCCTGCAAACCCGCAAATTGCTAAACAAATTACTCAAGTAAAACGTGGCGATCTTGTGCGTTTAAAAGGGGATTTGGTTGAGGTGAAAGACAAAGATTTGGTTTGGACTTCATCTTTGACCCCAACAGATACGGGTGATGGGGCTTGTGAAGTTTTTCGTGTAAGTTCGATTCAGTGGATTGAAAAAGTCAAAGGCTAAACTTCGATTACATCGAGATCGTATTGAAATCGGTGTGCATTAGATTCAAGGTAAAATAATTTGATGATGAAAATGACGATAAAGAAACAGCTTATTTTGAGTCTAATGTTGGCGAGTGGTTTGGCGCTTGGTGGATGTACCAGTATGAGTTCAACTGTAGATGGGAAAACCCATGTATTTACTGAACAGCAAAGTTGTCCGACCTTGCTTGAGATGGATCGTGGACAAACTTTAGAAGTACTGTTAAACGAAAATCCAAGTACTGGTTATGTATGGTCTTTGGCTGAGCAACCGAAACTTTTTAAAGTTGAAGAAGTGTTTCAATCAGCTCAACAACAACAAGCTGCTGCTGCAGATGCGACACCAGTGCTTGGTGCCGGTGGTCAAAAAACTTATCGTTTTACCGCAACGACTGCGGGTGAAGAATTACTACATTTGAAGCATGCACGAGCTTGGGAAAAAACCGCGATGGCTGAATGGACTTGTAGAGTACGAGTGTCTTGATTTGAACTGATGATCAACAATAAAAAAGCCAGTATTTTACTGGCTTTTTTATTGCAGACGAACTGATTTAGAACTTCTGCCTAGGCATTATTTCGCGCTGAGCGCTTGACCGTCAAATTGAATACCTTCCCAACCATTTTGCATAAATTGGCGAATGTTTTGGTGGTCAGTTGCGTCTGGTGTCGCCAAAACAGCAGCATAATGTTCAGCAAAAAGACTTAAGGTTTCAGCTTGGTTTAGACCATTCAATTGGGCAAAAGAAAATACTTTGGCACTGCCTTGGTTTTCAGTCGCTGCATTGGCTTGTTTGCCATTGGTAAAAGCAGTTGGTGTGTGGTTATAACGCGCTTCAATAAATGCAATCACATCTGAAAATTTCGCAGTCCCTGCTTGAAGTTGATCTAATAATTCCTGAGCCATAATGTCCTCTTTCAATAAAAAATACCGCAAAGTGTTGCAGACTATAGCAAGCTTTGGCCCAAACATTTAACACTATTTGCGTAAATTAAATGCGTGTATATTGAAGGGCGACCTTAGGCAGTCTGTTGCCTAAATTGTAGATACCAATGATGTTGAAGTAGGATAACTATGAACTGGCTTTTGGTCGCATGTGGCGGCGCAATTGGAGCAACACTTCGCTATGCAGCAGGACTGTTATTGGCCAAGCCAACAGTACTCTTTCCATGGGCTACATGGTGGGTGAATATTTTAGGTTGCTTTTGTGCAGGTGTGTTCTTTGCATTTAGCCAAAAATATCCCGTTCTACAAAATGAAGCACGCTTATTGCTTATGGTCGGGATCTTAGGTGGCTTTACCACCTTTTCCAGTTTCGGCTTAGAAACCTTTCAACTGCTCAGACAAGGGCAAAGTGGGCTGGCATTCAGTTATGCCATTTCTAGTGTGGTAATTGGTGTCATCGTATTGGGGCTGGGATATTACTTATTTCAGTCGATTTTAAAAATAGATGTTTAAAACAACGCTTGAAAACCACAAAATTTCAGACATAAAAAAAGAAGCTCAGGCTGGAGGAGGGGAACCCTGAACTTCTTCAATGCTTTAATTTTAAAAGCAAAAACTTAATCGAAACTGAACTTATTGTGAGCGTTTGAAACGCGCAAAGCGTTTATTAAAGTTCGCAATACGTCCTTCGTTATTCACTTGACGTTGTTCACCTGTATAAAAAGGATGTGATGCACTTGAAATATCGAGTGTCACATAGGGATAAGTTTTGCCTTCAAACTCTTTGGTTTGATTGGTGCTTAAGGTACTACCAATCACAAAAAAGGCATTGGCATTGGTGTCATGAAAGAGCACTTCACGGTATTCGGGATGGATGTTGGCACGCATTCTTCTGTTCCTTAAATTTATTGATTAAAGAAATGTTATAACATAACAATATAAAATGCAAATATTGCCCGAAATTCATCAGGCAATCAGCGCGTCATGTTCAATTAAGCGCTAGGTGGGACCAATTCATCAAAGAGATCATTGAGAGTGTCATTCACTTTCAAATGAATCAAATTCCAATAATGCCCTGAAACAGTCCGGTTCACCATCAGGGTGTCTGGCGACGGTTTAAACACATCCCAGTATTTAAGAGATGGCTTAATTAATTCTACCCCGTCATGGTGCGCTGAATTTTCAGCAAAGTCGTATTGTGTGGTCAGCGGACGCATCAGTACTTCAAGCCATTGCTCATACAACTCTGTAGGGAATTTACCGAGTTCATTGAGGGAATGTAGGGCATCGAGTTGCTGTTCCATCAGTGGAATATCGTGCTTGCGTGCAGCATTGATCAATTGCTTAAAGTGCGACACGATTTCAGGAGATAGGGTTTTCACACCGCCGTAGTCATATACGATGACTGAACCATCTTCACGAAAGGCGAAGTTGCCCGGATGCGGGTCACAGTGGAAACGTTTAAGGAAGAAAATTTCACGGCCTATAGCACGGAATAAGCGT
This sequence comes from Acinetobacter sp. LipI_15, assembly GCF_058242865.1. Taxonomy (NCBI): domain Bacteria; kingdom Pseudomonadati; phylum Pseudomonadota; class Gammaproteobacteria; order Moraxellales; family Moraxellaceae; genus Acinetobacter; species Acinetobacter sp. LipI_15. The sequence continues at coordinate 402,035 of NZ_JBZAYN010000001.1, forward strand.
CTTCCCAAGGCATTTCGGGTTTCTTGTGACCACGTACTGGCAGTTTCTATACTGTCGCCAAGCTCTAGACTTAGAGTCAAAATATGACGTGAAGAATAATCTTTATAGACCTGTGGAATAATGATTTTGTCATCCAGCGCACTATGAAAAGCACGGGCCACATCTAAGTTTTGCGCTTCAATTTCATAGTTCAGTTCGTTGTCCAAACTGTCCTGAATTTCACGAAATAGCTTGTCTTGTAACTTCCGATCAATTTTTAATACGCCCATCAGACGAAGTGCAAGGCGAACTTGTTTTAAGTCACTTTCACAGGCTTCTTCGACACCCGGATATTGCACTTTCACCACCACCTGCTGACCATTAGGTAACACGGCTTTATGCACCTGCCCAATGGATGCAGCGGCAAAAGGTTGTTCTTCAAAACTTTTAAAAATTTGCGCGAGGGGTTTGCCGAGTTCTTGTTCTACTTGAGCCTTAATTTCAGCAAAGGGCATGGCTGGCGCTTGGCGTTGTAATTTACTGATGGCCTTTGCGACTTCAGGTGGAAAAATGTCTTTGTACTGCGAGGCAATTTGTCCGACTTTCATCACCGCACCTTTCATTTCACCCAAAGTGTCTGCAATTTGCAGACCGATGTCCTGAAAAAGTTTACTGCGAGATGCATTTTTCTGTTCTTCATCGGCAGTGATATTGCGGATGGAATTGGAAACGGTTTTAGTAGCAATGCTTGCCGTCATACTGGCAAGTTTCATAAAGCGACGACCCGGTGTGCTAGCCGTTTTTGCCATGTGATGTTCCTCAAGATCATCATTTATTATCTAATACCGATCATAGGCGACAAAACACAAACTGCCTACTTTAAATTGTTAAGACTTTATTTCTATTGATAAAATGATGGGCAAAAATGTAAATACTGAAAATAATTCAGGCAAATTTAAGCCACGTGCTGAATGGTTTAAAATATCGCGTCGCTAGAAGAGAACTGAACGATGAAAGTGTATCGCTATTTAACCGGTAAAGATGATGTCAATTTCTGTGCCCGTGTGACCAAAGCTTTAAATGAAGGCTATGAATTGTATGGATCACCGACCATGAGTTTTAATGGGACAGATGTGATTGTCGGGCAGGCGATCGTGAAAGACGTAGAGGACGACAGCCAAGTGCCACAAGGTTTAAAAAATGCCATCGAGGCGCTTAATTAGTTGGTTTTGGTGCTTTGCTTGCTTCACTGATGTTATGCCTGTAAAAGTATTTACGCATTTAAAAAAAGATTTTCAATTCTATTCGGTAGAGTCTTTCATCCAGGGATTGAATAAAGGGATTAGCCTTCAGCTGGAGGTACTCTTACGAAACGTTGTTTCTCATTCGGCAAAATGAGAAGCGTGCTTAGCAAGGAAACCATCTTGCGGTGCAATGCACCTCACCGACAAAACTCGTTCGCTAGCGTCTAAATATTTAAAGTATCGCAAAAACACTTTTGATTAGAACTAGTCCTGTCTCAAACAATTGCAGATGACATTTTCGTGTATCGTTCTTTTTTGAATCAAACTGAAGCAACTGATGTTACTCCGTAACATCAGTTGCTTCAGTTTTTTCCAGTTCTAAATGTGGACTGAGATATTTGCTGCATTGATTATGGTGTAAATTTTCATTCAAGGTGATAAGGTTTTGCGTCACGATAAAATCCTGATCATCCGCAGAGGCAAACTTTTGATTGGCCTTGATGAAGTCCTGATAGGTATACGCCATACCAGATTGCTGACAACTTAATTTTAAACGTGCGGTATATGAGTCTGCTTGTTGTTCATGATAAAAGCGAAAGGCTGTCCAAAGTGCTTGATTGATGTAATCAAATTCAGGTTGTGATTGAACTTTGATGGGTGCGTAATATAAAGGAAATTCATGTCGGTTGATCGTTTGTTCAGCTTGTAGTGACATGGAAAAGCCTAAGCTCAGACAGAGACTCATCGAGCGAAATACATGGGACATGTTTATTTTCCTCTTCTTCGTGCTTTTTATTTATGGCGTTGCTATGCAGCGTGTTAATTTGCATTAATCTGCTGCATAGCCTAGCCGTCTTTTTTAAGTAACTTTTTAGATGATTTTTTAGGGCTTATCCCGCATGTGCTAAACGTTTATTCATCATAAATAAACGTGTAAGTAGCAGTATACATGCGACAGTCAGACCCACAATCAGGCCAATCCAAACGCCTGCAGCACCAGTCGTAGTGAAGCGTGCAAGATAGATCCCGACAGGGAAGGCAATGATCCAATACGCGATCATAGTGATCCACATCGGTCCTTTGGTGTCTTGCATACCGCGTAAGCACCCTGCGGCACTGACTTGCCATGCATCCATTAATTGATAGGCAATAGCGAACAAGACCAAATATACTGCAAGCTGAGTCACATCATAGTCATTGGTATACAGTGACACAATTTCATTACGTAAAAGCCAAAGCAGCAACATGGTAATCAGGGCAAATACCGTCCCTGTCAACATACCGACTTTTTGGACTTTTCGCATCGCTAGCCAGTTCTTCTCCCCATAATAGGTACCGACCCGAATGGTCAGCGCAATCGCTAGTGACATGGGAATCATAAACAATTGCGAGGTAATCGAAATGGCGACTTGATGCGCGGCAATGGTGACTTCGCCTAAAGGACTCAAAACAATAGCGGCTGTACTAAAAATACTGACTTCAAAGAAAATGGCTAAGCCAATAGGAAAGCCGAGTTTTAAAATACGTTTGATCCATTCACTGTTCATTTTTTCAAAAGCAGCGAAAGGTTGGGTTTTTTGATATGCCGATCCTTTGAAAACGTATATCGCCAAAGCAAAGAACATTAACCATTGCAAAATCGCGGTGGCAAATCCACATCCAGCAGAACCCAGTTCAGGGACTGGGCCTAAACCATACATAAAAATAAAGTTCAGTGGAATTAACACCAATAAGGCCAGCAGACTCAGCACAGTGACTGGACGTGGATGCCCCAATGCTTCTGAGTAACCACGTAAAGCTGCGTACATGGTGACAGCAGGCATACCTAAACTAATGGCGTGTAAGAATAAGCTCGCCTTCGGAAGTAATACTTCAGGGACACCCAATAACGGTAAAAGCAGCGGCATAGCTTGTAAGACTAATGCAGCAATGATCCCTAAAAATAATGCGACCCATAAGGACTGACGGGCAATGGTGGCAATTTTCTCAGGTGTGCGTGCACCATTGGCTTCGGCCACCAATGGGGTGGTGGCAATCATAATGCCGCTGAACAGCAGCATGACTGGTATCCATAAGCCGACCCCGACCGCAATGGCTGCAAGGTCATTGGCGGACATGTGTCCAGCCATGATGGTATCAATGAGACCAAATCCCGCTTGCGCAAACTGCGTGATCAATATCGGGATCATTAAATGAAACAGTTGTTTTAATTCATACTTGCTGCTTGTTACAGCCGTGACAGTAGACACAGAATGTACTCATTTCTTGTGAGGTGCTTAGGAATGAGGTCTTAGCGTTGGAAAGTGAGAAGCACACCAATAAAAATCACCACGCCACCCAATAAGCGTTGCCAGTTAATCGGGGTTTTTTCAGTGCCGAGCAAGCCAAAATGGTCAAATACCATCGACATTAAGATCTGTCCAAAAATAATCAGACCGGAGAGGGATAAAAAACCCAGTTTCGGTGCGGTATAAATACTGATACTGATGGCATAAACACCCAAACATCCCCCCAGCCATAAATACCAAGGGATTTGAGCAAAACTTGCAAAGTCCGGTTTTTCGACCGATTGAAAAAACACCATAAAGGCGAGGACTATTGTACCAACCAAAAAAGAAAAAAGGGCAGCTTGCAGCGGTGAATATAAATATTCACGCAATTGGCTGTTGATCGCTGTCTGAATGGTCATGGCGATACCAACACCCATCGCGAGCGGCAGTAAGTACAATAAATGGCTGCTTATTTTCATCTTCTAATCATCTAATTCTTCTTTAATTTTATTAGTCTACTGTATTGTGGATGAGTTTTCATAAGCGCTCTGATGCAGTCATGTTAAAATGCGCTTACTTCTTTTGTTCCTTTTGAGCATTTTCCTTGGCTGAATTAAATCCTGCAGTTGTTCCGTTATCTTTATACATTCACATGCCGTGGTGTGTGCGCAAATGTCCATACTGTGACTTTAATTCGCATGCGGTGCCGAATGGTGAATTGTCTTTAGACTTAGAACAAGAATATTTACAGGCGTTGGTTGAAGACTTTAAAACGCAAGTCGATTTTGCTCAGGGTCGCTTGATTCATAGTGTATTTATTGGTGGGGGTACACCATCGCTCATTTCATCCAAAGGCTATCAATGGTTATTTGCTCAACTCAAAGCGTTAGTGCCATTTGAAGCGGACTGTGAAATTACCTTAGAAGCCAATCCGGGCACGGTTGAGCACGATCCTTTTGCGGGTTATTTAGACGCAGGCATTAACCGACTTTCAATTGGTGTACAAAGTTTTAATCCAGAGCATTTACAAAAACTGGGTCGTATTCATTCCAATGATGATGCGATTCAAGCCATTCAGCATGCGCGAGAAGCAGGCTTTGAGCGAGTGAATGTTGATTTAATGCATGGCCTGCCTGAACAAACCATTGAGCAAGCGCTTTGGGATTTGAAATTGGCTGTTGAAAATGGCGCAACGCATGTGTCGTGGTATCAGTTGACCATTGAACCCAATACGGTTTTCTTCCGCACAAAACCAATTTTACCTGTCGATGATGTGCTTGAAGATATTCAAGAACAGGGCGAAGCCTATTTAACAGCGCAAGGCTTTATCAATTATGAAGTATCGGCATGGCGTAAAGAACAGCCGTCGGCACATAATTTAAATTATTGGCAGTTTGGCGATTATTTGGCGATTGGCGCAGGCGCACATGGTAAAGTGACCATGCCAGACGGGGTGTATCGTTTCCAAAAAACCCGATTGCCGAAAGACTATTTAGCCAAAGTACCTGCTGAACATCTTCAGTTTAAACGCATCGAAGCAGCCGACATGCCTTTTGAATTTATGATGAATGCACTTCGTTTAAATCATGGGGTGGAAGCCAAGCTATATAGCGAGCGTACAGGGGAAAGTTTAGAGCCGATTGCCGAGTTATTGAACTCATTACGTGAACGTAAATTGATGGTCAGTGATCCAACACGTTTGTCTTGTACCGAGCAGGGACATATCTTTTTAAATTCAGTATTGGAAGAATTCCTGTAATGAAAGCTATGTCAAACTTGTTTTAAAATTTGAGCCACAAGTAATTTTTCATATTTCGAATGTAATTTGCAGAATGTGTATGAAATTATTCAGTTGATAATTGAATTTACATGGCATAAAGGAACTTCAGAAAATGAAATATATTTTAACTGCGACGTTATTAACTATAGCTTTGGTGGGTTGCACCGATAAAAAAGCACCATCAGAACAAAATGTTGCAACAGAGGCAACGGCCACAACTGCACAAACAAACGATGTTGCAGTAGCTCAAGATGAGCAAGTGATTCACTTTACAGGGCCACAAGATCTAAGCCTTGAGTTAAAAACCAAAGATAATTTTGAAACCGCACAATTGACTGATAATTCTGATCGTGTGTATGAATTGAAACGAGGAGTTTCAGGAAGTGGTGTACGACTTGCCAACGACCAAGGTGTTTCAATTCACTTTAAGAACTTTAATGGTGTGAATGAAGGCACAGTTGAGTTGGTAAAAGATAAACCCATAGAGATTAAAGAATTTATTGCTGATAAAGCAAAGTAAATATTAAAAAAGACCGCATGAGCGGTCTTTTTTTAATTTAGCTTAACGATGTTTCGGTGGCATAGGCGGTAACTTATGCTGCGGAACAGGTTTGTGTTGATTGCCTTTAAAAGCTACTGCCTTATGATTTTGTTTGGCAAATTTTGCATGAGCTTGTTGATGCTCTTTTTTCACTATTTGCGGCCCAGCAGGTTTGTGATGTGTTGCTTTAGGCGGTACAGGTTTTTTATCGAAGTGTGCAGCAGGTGGCGGATTTTTATGATCGAATGCAGGCGCTGCCATTGCAGACATTGTCGCAGTTATTGCAATTAGACCAATCATTAATGAAGACATCAATTTTTTCATGGTTACGCTCTTTATGAATCAATGAAGTCATCATAGGGGGAGGCTATGTAGAAGATATGAAGTTGTATGAGATACAAATGTAAAGCTAAAATCATCGAGTGAAATTTACTTTAAGTATTTAATATTTATTAAATAAAATTATTATTTTGAAAAATACAACAATATTTCTCCATATAAAGTTCATCTTTATACATTGTTATTACCTCATGAAGAAATTAAGAATGCTGCTCATTATCGCTATAGATGAAAATTAAAAGAGAAGACAAAAAGACCGCCGAAGCGGTCTTTTTATAGAGTCATTTAACTCGGTTTAAAGCTTAGTAGTCAAAGCTAAAGTGTTCAGGAGCCAAAGAAGTCATGGTCTTCGATGGGTTAACCATTGCTTCAGCGTGACCTTGTGAGCGTGGTAATAGACGTTCAAAGTAGAAGTCAGCCACTTTGATTTTTGCTTTATAGAACTCAGGAACTTCTGCACCATTGCCTTCTGCTAATTTTTCAGAAGCTACGGCAGCTTGTTGTGCCCAGAAATAAGCCATCATCACGTAGCCAGAGAACATTAAGAAATCGACAGAAGCAGAAGATACGATGTCACGGTCTTTACGTGCTGCAAGCATGATACGAACCGTTAATGCATTCCACTGTGCGCAAAGCTTCGTTAAGTCCCACGCGAAACGACGCATGTATTTGTTACGTGCATGTTGACCACAGAACTTCAAGATTTCAGCTGTGTAGTCACGAATCACTTTACCTTTAGAGGTCAACAGAACTTTACGACCAATCAAGTCTAGTGCTTGAACACCGGTTGTGCCTTCGTAGAGAGTAGAGATACGTGAGTCACGAACAATTTGTTCCATGCCCCATTCTTTAATATAACCATGACCGCCGTATACTTGCATACCATGGTTTGCAGCTTCATAACCCATTTCGGTTAAGAAACCTTTGAGAATCGGGGTGTAGAAGCCTAAGTGGTCATCATGTGCTTCAAACGCTGCTGTATCACCGCGGGTTAAAGCATCAGTCATTTTGTCCGCAATTTGAGCTGCATAGTAAATCATTGAACGGCCGCCTTCAGCGATCGCTTTTTGAGTTAAAAGCATACGACGTACGTCTGCATGGTGAATAATCGCATCGGCTACTTTTTCAGGATCTTTTTTACCTGAAAGTGCACGCATAGACATACGTTCTTTCGCGTATGGAAGTGCGCCTTGGAATGCCAATTCAGCATGTGCAATACCTTGAATTGCTGTACCAATACGTGCAGTGTTCATGAAGGTGAACATTGCATGTAGGCCTTTGTGTTTTTCACCGATCAAGTAACCAATGGCATTGTCAAAGTTCAGCACAGCTGTTGCCGAAGCACGGATCCCCATTTTGTGTTCAATCGAACCACAAGTCACTGGGTTGCGTTCGCCCACTGAACCGTCTGCTTTCACAAGGAATTTTGGAACGATGAACAATGAAATCCCTTTAGTACCTGCAGGAGCATTTGGAAGACGAGCAAGTACGATATGCACGATGTTATCTGTTAAATCATGCTCACCCGCAGAGATGAAGATTTTTGTACCAGAAATTGCATAGCTACCGTCAGCTTGAGGTTCCGCTTTGGTTTTTACCTGACCTAAGTCGGTACCGCATTGAGGTTCAGTTAAGCACATGGTGCCTGACCAAGTTCCAGCAACAAGGTTCGGTAAATATTGGTTTTTCTGTTCTTCTGAACCAAATTGTAGAATGGTATTGATACAACCTACGCTTAGACCCGGATACATTTGGAATGACCAGTTTGCTGTACCCATCATTTCAGATTTGATGAGATTCAACGACTGTGGCAAGTTTTGACCGCCAAATTCTTCAGGGAAAGACAGACCTTGCCAGCCACCCTGTACAAATTGGTCATAGGCTTCTTTAAACCCTTTTGGTGTTTTCACATCACCATTTTCAAAATGACAGCCTTCTTCATCACCCGTTTGGTTTAAAGGTGAAAGGATGTTTTCACAAAAATCCGCTGCACCTTCTAAAATCATGTCGACAGTATCTGCATCAGCAGCTTCACCATTAGACAAAGTTTTGTAGTGTGCTGGGTAATCGAGCACTTCATTCATTAAGAAACGAATATCGTGTAAAGGCGCTTTATATGCAGGCATAGTCTTAATCCTAATATCTAAATTTTTTTGGATTATCTGTATTGATGATTTGATTATTCATAATTTCATCCAAAAAACATTGATGAATACGCCCTTAAAAAATGTCAGAAAGGCGAATTGTAATATTTAACCAACATGTGAAAAGTAAACTTCTGATAAACTGGATGTTGATCTTTTGATCATTTTTTTCTTTTAATAAATCATAAAGAACTTAGGTCTTTCGTACAATTATGCGATTAAAATATATAACACTTTGTTTACTGGGTTTGAGTATTACTGGGTGTGCTCAACATGTCATAAAAACCAATTCAACGGATCAGTCTCTCGGGCAACAAGCCACTCAAGGCTTAAACGCAATGTTTGAAAATGCCAGTTATGACATGAAAGGGCAATTTTCAATTCAGACCGATATTCAGTTCGATGAAAAAAAGCCTGAAACCAAGTCAAAACCTGCGATAAGCACACAGCCAGAGCTGGATCCTAAACTTAAAAAACAACTGGATCAGTTGATTAAAACCCAAAATATTCCGTTTAGCCAAAAAGAAAAGAAACAGCTCTATCAAGCCATTGCCAATGAATCGATCCCACCATCAGCGCGTTATAGCGATGAAGAGGATGGCGTTTCTCCGCAATCTAAAATTGCACAATCACTGCTGAATGTGTTGAATGATTTACAGTTTAGCTATAGCGGTTCAGTACATTTTAGAGAAAAACTTGCCGCCTTAACCTTACAACTGAGTTATCAAAAACCGACTTTGCAGGTCAATGCACAGTTGCCGATGATCATTGATTTTAATCAACATAAATTTTATACCAACTACTTTGCGTTCATGCCGTTTATGGTAAATCGTGAAAGCCAAAGCAGCTTGGCTTATGTGGATTTTTCAAAACATAAAGAGACGATTGCTCAGTACGATTTGAAAAAATTTGCTGACTATTTAAAACAAATGAATGCTTTGCCTTATGTCTTGGCAGAGCCGAATCAAGTGCAAAATATTGCTTTAACACGTGATGAAAAAAATGCAGGGCTGACTAAAAAAATCCGCTATGTGGGTGATCTCGATGCGCTATACACCCAGCTTGAACTTTTTGATTTTGTGAACGCCAACTATTACACCACGCAAATCAAAGGTCAGCGCAATAGTGACGCTGAGCAAGATGAATCTGTGGACGCTGCTGTGCATCTTAGTGCTTCCGAAGAGGCGATAGCTGCGGCTGAAGCGGCGGGAGGGACTGCAGTAGCGGCAGCAGTTGAGGATGAAGACGATGATGCGGCTTATGCATCTGTAGAACGTGTGAATGAGCTGCTCAATGCGAAAATGCATGGCCTGATGTATCACCAACATGAAACGGAAGAAGAACAAACGTCTTCTGCAGCTGAATCTGCTGAGTACGCGATCGATACTGCAAGTGCATATGCGGAGGCGACCGCGGGTGATGACGAAGAAACCTATAGTTCGGATACTGAAGTAACCGAAGCTTATGCGGCTTCCGAAGAAGATGACGAAACAGCGAATTTATCTGAGGAAGTCTGTCAGGCCTTGATGAACACCAAACAGGTGCCGATTGGTAAAGTCACACTGTGTCAGGATTATCAAGATGTTCGGGTGATACCGCTGCAAGCAGATTCTGTACCATCGGCTTCTGATGCGGACACATCCAATACAGATTCAGAGATTTCGGACGCTGTTGAGCAGTTAAAGCCGGTATTCCAGCAATATCAAAGTGAACAACTTATCGATGTAAAACAATTTCAGCAATTATGGCAAAAGCATCAAGCTGAAATTGCGCAGGTGCTGAATACACAGGATAAATCATCTTCGAATGTCGTGATGGATGTAGGCTTAGATCACAAAGGCCGCGTCCAAGTAATGGACTATCAATTGGCCTTTAATGAGCCACGTTTAGGTCAATTAAAGCTGAAAAGTAGCAACCAAATTTTGAATTATGGCAATGCGACTCCAATTGATCGTCAAGCCATGAAACAGGCAAAATCCATTGAGGAAGTCAGTAAAGATTCACTCTTTGAAAATATGTTGAAAGGCTTACTTGCGCCAATCACGGGTAATGATCCTCTGCTTGCTGAAGCAGAAACTGCATCGGTCGATGATGTCCGTGCTGCAAATGAAGAAATCGAACTTCCTGAATATCTCAGTACAGTGGCTTTGCAAAGTTATAAACGCCATCACTCTGAAGTGAAAGCCTATCAAGCGGCATTTGTCGTGGCATTTGCTAACTATCGCGCTCAGTATGTGCGTTATTACTCAGCCAATGATTTGAATGAAATTGCAGAAGTTTATGCATATCGATTTGTTGATGGCTTAAAAGAACCAACAGGCAATGCGCTGAAGCGTTTAAATCAATTACGTGATAAGCATGCTTTGCATCGCTATCAAGACTTTGATGACTTAGGTTCTTCGGTCAACCATTATGTACAGTCAGGAATTGGCGAGTACAAAGCTCAGGTTGAATGGAAGCAGTTGCAAAAAACCTATAAGACTGATCAGGCGATATTTGCACATTTATATCAACAAAACTTTTTAGCCAGTTATGAACTGGAAGGAACTGAAAAAGCGCATTTGGTGAAAGCATCAAAAATCTATGCGCAAGCCTTTGCTGATGATATCAAAGGAAAATTATCAGAAGCGTCATTGCAAGGCCTAGCAGCAGAACACGAAGAGTTGTTCAGCCAATCGGCTTATTATGAGACCTATAAAGCGATACAAAAACACAAGAACTAAGTTGGATCAAAAAAAGAACCTCAATTGAGGTTCTTTTTTTAGGTGTTTAGCCTGCTCAGAAAGTGAATTGAGCAAATCATTTTGAATTATAGAAAGTCTTTTAGATCAGGTTTAATGCCATTCCAAATGGAAAAAGATTCAATCGCTTGACCAACCAACATGCCAAAACCTTCTGAGGTCGGAACATGGCGTGCTTTGGCTTGATCCAAAAACGTCGACGGTTTGCCATAGGCCATTTCATAGGCGTGCGTGAATTGTAAAGCTTCAGGCAAAATTAGCGGATCACCCGTTAAGCTGGCCGATGTGGCATTAATCACCAGATCAAATTGACCTGCTAAGTCGGTGAGGGCAATGGCTGCAAGTTCTGCATTGGGGACAGCAGTTTTTAAGTCAGCGACCAATTGTTCAGCACGCGCTAAAGTCCGGTTGGCAATCACGATTTTTTTGGCCCCAGCTTGTACCAGCGGATAAATCACGCCACGTGTTGCACCCCCTGCACCAATGATCAATATATCGCTCTGTTCTAAATTCCAATCTAAGGCACGGATGGCATCAACTAGGCCTTGTCCATCGGTATTATCGCCATGGAGTGTGCCATCTTGCATCCAAAGTGTATTGACCGCACCTGCAATTTTGGCACGTTCAGTAAGCACGGCACATTGTGCATAGGCTTGTTCTTTAAATGGAACAGTGACATTCATACCGATGCCACCTTCGGCAAAGAAGGATTCGACACTGTGCTGAAAACCATCGAGTGGCGCAAGTCGTTTGCTGTACTGAATGTCGAGGCCTGTTTTTTCAGCGAAGGCATGATGAAGTTCAGGTGAGCGTGATTGTTCAATCGGGTTGCCAATCACGGCAAATTGTTTGCTCATTGCACAGCGTCCATGTAGATGTGAAAGAGCAGACAATATACGCCAAAACCGAAGATGGCTAAAGTTCGGGCAGTCTTAAAATCGTGAAATAAAGGCGGAAAATTAAGGATTACAAATATCTAAGACGCTTTGAATCAAGATGCTCGCAGCACTGATGACTAGACCAATGAGGGCAACGACCATGAAGCCAATGGCCAAATTATCATTCAAAGACGTTTCGGAAAAAATATTAGTACTGATAGCGCTGATCAGCACAACAGCAAAGCTCCAAAACACCAAGGCAGTAAGACTGACTGCTTTTTTATTGAGTGTTTGATGTGTCATGTGCGTTGTACTCCGTACAAGAAAGTTACAGCCATGAGTTTATTGACACATTGTGCAATGACATAGCATAAAGCTGTTTAAAAGATGTGTCATTGTTGAGCAATCTGATTACAAAGTAAATGCTTAAAAAATTTATTTATGCATCAAGATATTACATACAAATGAATACTCTAATCCTCAGGCAATAAAAAGCCCCTGACGGACAGGGGCAAATACATGTTTATCGGTTTTATTTCAGCGTATTCAGCCAATCATGCGGTTTTAAATAAAAGTCGGTGAGCCTTTTCTCGGCAGAATGTTCTTCCCATTCAGGACGATACGACCAGCCTGCCAAGGGTGGCATACTCACTAAAATCGACTCAATACGTCCACCAGTTTGTAAGCCAAATAAGGTACCACGGTCATAGACCAGGTTATATTCAACGTAACGACCACGACGGTATAGTTGGAAGTCTCGTTGTGCTTCGGTATAGGCTTTGTCTTGGTTTCTTTGGAAGATCGGTAAAATCGCCTCTAAATAACCATTACCCACGGCCTGCATATATTTGAAACAGGTTTCAAAGTCCCATTGGTTGAGATCATCAAAGAATAAACCACCCACACCACGTTGTTCATCACGGTGTTTTAGATAGAAATAGTCATCACACCATTTCTTATGTTCATCATAGAGTGTATCGCTAAATGGGGCACAAAGATCATGGGCAGTTTGATGCCAAGACAAGACATCTTCATCATTTGGATAAAATGGAGTGAGGTCAAAACCACCGCCAAACCACCAAATCGGATCTTGTCCTTCTTTTTCGGCGACAAATAAACGCACATTGGCATGTGAGGTTGGGACGTTGGGGTTTTTCGGGTGAATTACCAACGACACGCCCATGGCTTGCGCTTTTGCACCTGCAATAGCGGGATGGCGTTCAGTCGCAGAGGCGGGTAATTTTGAAATATTGATGTGCGAGAACATCACGCCGCCTTTTTCAATCACAGTTCCATTTTGAAGAACACGTGAGCGACCACCACCACCTTCAGGGCGTTCCCAGTCATCGATCGCAAATTCGGCACTTCCGCCACCAGCACGTTCTTGCTGTTCCAATGCGGCACAAATCCGTGCCTGTAAATCGCGAAGGAATTCATCTACACGTTGAATATCGGCTGAAGTTGGATTCTGCATGGTGACCTTTATTAAAATAATTTAAAGATAAGTGTCATCAAAACATAAATTACGTGAAAACTTAAGGCATTTTTCCCGATACTCAGCATCGGATCTTTGCTTTAAATCTAGATATCTAGTGATTAAACCAAAAGATCATGCAAAGTTAGCAGCAATTGCTCCGGCTGAAATTGGGCCTATTCCGACAAATTTGCTAGGTTGAATTCACATCTGAAGCTCAGCACAATAATCATAAGGTAGATTTAAATTGAATCTCATTGATTGAAATGGTGCATCGATGTCTCAGCAGGCGAGTTCTTTAATTCAAAAATACAATGTACCAGGTCCACGCTATACCAGTTATCCAACCGTGCCGTATTGGGAGGAAGCTGAATTTTCATTGCAACAGTGGAAACAGGGATTGAAGCGTTCATTTGATGAGACCAATCACAGCGAAGGCATCAGTCTGTACATCCATCTACCATTTTGTGAAAGCTTATGTACGTTCTGTGGCTGCCATAAAAAAGTCACGAAAAAACATGAGATGGAGCTGCCTTATATTCAGGCGGTGCTGAAAGAATGGGACTTATATTGTCAGCTCTTGGTTGATCGGCCAATAATTAAAGAAATTCATTTGGGCGGGGGAACGCCTACTTTCTTTTCTCCGGAGCATCTCACCCAGTTGATTCAAGGCATTCTAGTGCATGCTGATATTGCCGATACACATGAGTTTAGCTTTGAAGGGCATCCGAACAATACCACACGTGAGCATTTACAAGCTTTGTATGATGTTGGTTTTCGACGCGTAAGTTATGGAGTGCAGGATTATAATGAGAAGGTGCAAAAAGCCATCCACCGTATTCAGCCCTTTGCACATGTTGAACAAGTGACACAGTGGGCACGTGATATTGGCTATACCTCTATTTCGCATGACTTGGTTTTTGGTTTGCCATTTCAGGATCTAAACGACGTGTTGCATACCATTGAACAGACCAATCGTTTGATGCCAGATCGTCTAGCCTTTTATAGCTATGCACATGTACCGTGGATTAAGGGCAATGGTCAGCGTGGTTTTAAAGATGCCGATGTCCCGAAAGATGATTTAAAGCGTCAATGCTATGAAGAAGGTAAAAAACAGCTACTGGCGCAGGGCTATCATGAAATTGGGATGGATCATTTTGCATTAACCCAAGATCCGATGTATCAAGCTTTTCAGCAGGGCAGTTTGCACCGTAATTTTATGGGCTATACCGCATCGAAAACCCAAGTGATGATTGGTCTCGGCTTATCTTCGATCAGTGATAGTTGGTACAGCTTTGCACAAAATGAAAAGAAAATTGAAGACTATTATGCACGTTTAGAAGCGAATGAAATTCCAGTCTATCGGGGGCATGTGCTGACAGATGAGGACTTAATCATTCGTAAACATATTCTCAATTTGATGTGTACCTTCCAAACTTCTTGGGCAGGTCCAGAAATGCAATTTCCTGAGCTTGATGAAGTATTAGCGCAATTGGCTGAAATGCAAGAAGATGGCTTGCTCGAGATTTTTGATCAGCACATTCAGGTGAGTGATGCAGGCAAGCCTTTTGTCCGTAATATCTGCATGGCTTTTGATTTACGATTAAAACGTCGTGTTCCTGAAAATCGTATTTTTTCGATGACGATTTGAATCTCCCCTAACCCCTCTTTAATAAAGAGGGGGAAGCCTCCCTTTTGTAAAGGGAGGTTTGGAGGGATTAATTTATGGAGAATTTAAAGGATTTTTAAAAATCGTCCTTTTGATACATATGCGACATACGATCATGTTTGGTTTTTAAATATTGTTCGTTAAAGGGATTTAAACCCACAGTCAGCGGAACACGATCAACGACATTCACGCCTTGCTCTTGGAGCGCTTCAATTTTTAATGGGTTATTGGTAATGAGACGCACAGCCGTAATGTTGAGATGATTCAACATGATAGGGCACATATCATAACGACGTGCATCGGCAGGAAGATCCAATAATAAATTGGCATCCACTGTGTCATGGCCTTGGTCTTGTAGGGCATAAGCACGGATTTTATTGGTCAAGCCAATACCACGACCTTCTTGGCGTAAATATAAAATCACCCCTTGACCTGCTTCATTAATTAATTTTTGGGTGGCTTGAAGCTGTGGGCCGCAGTCACATTTGAGTGAAGCGAAGGCATCACCGGTGAGGCATTCGGAGTGGATACGAACTAAAACAGGTTCAGTGGGAGCTTGTTCTAGTCCTTTAGAGAGTGCGACGTGTTCTTCACCGGTTTCAGGATCCTGAAAAACCGTAATATTGAATTCACCAAAAGCGGTCGGTAATCTTGACGTTGCGACAAATTCTATAGGCACTGCTTAACCCGTTTATTCGATTATAAATTGGCTAAAGTATAGCGTAATGCTTGGACATTGGTAGAATTGCAACGACGAATTTATGCAGAACATTTTCTTTTTTGTATAAAGCGAACGATAATAGTTGATAAATAGGAAGATTATTCAGGATAATCTGACTCATTCAAAATCTCCCCAACGAGATCATTGCTAAAAATTACATCGCTACAAGTTTGGCTGATTGTAAGGTGATACAATTCGACGATATGATCGAGTTACCCATTTAGACCGAGCTTAGGAATTTGCCAGGCTTTAGAAGGCTTTGCCACATTATGCTGTATAAAGAAATACCATTTCAACGCCCTGTAACACCGTTGCTGGATACGATTAACCATCCTCAACAACTTCGTTTACTCGAGCGCAGCCAATTAGAGCAAGTGGCGGATGAGTTACGTCAATTTATTTTGTATGCGGCCGGACAAAGTGGTGGGCATTTTGGTGCCAATCTTGGGGTGATCGAATTAACCGTGGCATTACATTATTGTTTTGAAACGCCACGTGATCGTCTGATTTGGGATGTGGGTCATCAAGCCTATCCGCATAAAGCCTTAACTGGTCGTCGTGAACAATTAGTGACGATTCGTGCTAAAGATGGTTTGGCAGCGTTTCCTGCCCGTGAAGAATCTGAATTTGACACCTTTGGTGTAGGCCATTCATCAACTGCGATTTCTGCTGGTCTTGGGATGTCATTGGCACGTCGCTTCAAGCAAGATCCCTGTCATGTGGTTGCAATCGTGGGTGATGGCGCGATGACAGCAGGTATGGCTTTTGAAGCCATGAACGATGCGGTGGCACACAATGCTGACCTTATGGTGGTATTGAACGACAATGATATGTCGATTTCATGCAGTACTGGTGGTTTTGCCAAGCATTTGGCAGCGATTTGGGAAAGTGGTCAATCGGTTAATATTTCTGAAAATGGCGAAGCCTATATTCAACCGCATCCTGAATGGGCGTATAACTCACGCCTACATTGTGCTGCGACCGATGCTGCAGATAACTTATTTAAAGCCATTGGCTTTGACTACTTTGGTCCTTTTGATGGGCACGATGTTGAACAATTAACAAATGTGTTTGAAGCCTTAAAAAAACGCACAGGCCCACGTTTAGTGCATGTCTATACCAAAAAAGGTAAAGGCTTTGCACCTGCCGAAGCAGATCAAATCAAATACCATGCCATCAGTAAAGTGAATACACCCGTTGCAGTGGCAACTGCACCGAAATATTCAGATGTTTTTGGTCAGTGGTTATGTGATGAAGCTGCACAGGATGATCGTTTATTGGCGATTACCCCAGCGATGTGTGAAGGTTCAGGCATGGTGCAATTTGCCAAGCAGTTTCCTGAGCGTTTCTTTGATGTTGCCATTGCAGAACAACATGCGGTGACTTTGGCTGCGGGGATGGCCTGTGAAGGGGTAAAACCTGTTGTTGCAATCTATTCAACCTTCTTACAACGTGGTTATGATCAACTGATTCATGACGTCGCTTTGCAAAATCTCGATGTGACATTTGGTATCGACCGTGCAGGTTTGGTTGGTGAAGATGGCCCAACGCATGCCGGTGCATATGATTATGCCTTTATGCGTACCGTGCCAAACATGGTGATCATGGCGCCGAAAGACGAAAATGAATGTCGTCAAATGTTGCATACGGCTTATTTGTATAAAGGCCCAGCGGCGGTACGTTACCCACGTGGTAATGGACTGGGTGTTGAGATTCAGCAAGAGATGATTGAGCTTGAAATTGGCCGTGGTGAAATTGTTGCAAACTTCAATGATCAGCAAGATGACACCATTTCTATATTGGCTTTTGGTAGTCGTGTTCAAGCGGCACTAGAGGCAGGGCAGGCTTTAGCGACAAAGCTAGATGTGGCTGTACGTGTGATTAATATGCGCTTCGTGAAGCCATTAGATACACAGTTGATCGATCAAATCGCAGCAAGTACGCAACTATTTGTGACAGTTGAAGAGCATGCAGTCATGGCGGGTGCGGGCAGTGCAGTAAATGAATATTTAGCCCAAGCAGGCGTGGTTAAGCCTGTGCTGAATTTAGGTTTGGCTGACGAGTTCATGCATCAAGCAACACATGCTCAAATGTTGCATCAGGCTGGACTGGATGCTGAAGGCATTGGCGCTTCAGTGACACAGAGCTGGCTAAAACATAAGCAAACAGTGGTTTGTTGAATTTCTAATTTTTAGAAACATTTTTTCCCTAAAAGCCCTTATATTTGATAAGATATAAGGGCTTTTATGCATTATTCTTTATCAGTATCTTCAAATTTGTAGTGGGTGTTCAATGGAACCTATGGTGGTTATGGCTGCGCGTGCGGCTCAATTAGTTGGTCAAGAGCTTTTAAAAGCGCATCAAAATCGTCATAAACTCGATCTACAAGTCGAAGAAAAAGGAATTGATGGTCCAGTAACGCGTGTAGACCGTTATTTGGAACAATTGACTATCGATACCCTACGTAAAAGCTATAAAAATCACAGTTTCCTAGGCGAAGAGTTTGGTCTTCAAGAAGGCAAAGGTCACGACGCTGATTGGTGTTGGATCATCGACCCACTTGATGGCACATTAAACTTTGTCAATGGTGTTCCACATTTCTGTATCTCTATTGCAGTTCAACATAAAGGTGTAACTCAACACGGTGTTATTTATGACCCTGTGAAAGATGAGTTGTTCTCTGCAAGCCGTGGTCGCGGTGCGATGATGAATCAACGCCGTATTCGTGTAAATGTAAAAGACAGCTTAGAAAACACTTTCCTTTCAGTGGGTCATGCGTATCGTAAAATTCGTAATGGCGAAGTGGTTTCTTATGCGAAAAACCATTTCAACTCATTGTTAAATGTGACTGAAGCCGGTGCTCAATACCGTCGTTCAGGTTCTGCTGCTCTTGATCTAGCATATGTTGCTGCCGGTCGTTTCGATGGTTATTTCGAACTTGGTTTGAAACCATGGGACATCGCTGCGGGTGAACTTATTGTGAAAGAAGCGGGTGGTACTGTGGTTGATGCTCGTGGTGGTAACGACTCAATGGACAATGGTCAAGTACTTGCATGTTCTATGAAAATGCTTAAACCACTTATGCAAGCTGTTGTTCCAGCTTGGGGTGAAGCTGCTAAATAATAGAACACTTAGTTCGAGTTTATTGACAGAATAATGAAATAAAGCCCTCTTTATGAGGGCTTTATTTTTGTCTAATCGGTCAAAAATAAAGGCTTAAACACCTATAATTTAAAGCTTCTTACAAAAAATATTCTGAAGTTGACTAAAACAGGTGACATTTAAAAACTTTCTGCTATAATCCCCGCACGCACTAAATTTCGTTCATTACCTGAACATTCTCTTCTATCATTGTGTATGCGCGTTCCGGTCCAAAGAGAGGACGATATTTCGCGCCCCACCCAATCGCTAAGCGATTCCTTCAGGTTGCGGCTGTAATCATGTGTGCGTTATACACATCGTCGTTCTCGGATCGCCGCTGATTCTATATTTTCAGCGTTTTTTGCTGTGCCGCTTTTTGCCGATGTCCATCTGAATTCATATTTTTAATGGAGCACCCATTTTTGGGGTGAAATACTCTATGAGCAAAACTTTTGCTGATTTTCCTTTACATGAGTCGTTACAACTAGCATTACAAGGTCTAGGTTTTACTACTCCGACTCCAGTGCAAGAACAATCAATTCCAGCTGCATTAGAAGGTAAAGACCTTCTTGTATCAAGCCAAACTGGTTCTGGTAAAACTGCTGCATTCTTACTCCCAACTGTGAATGCTTTGGCTGGTCAAGACACTTTGATGTCTTTCAAAGAGCGCATGAAAGCGGTAACTGCACCGTCTATTCTTGTACTTTGCCCTACACGTGAATTGGCTCAACAGGTTAGCCAAGACGCAATTGCTTTAGTACGTCATATGAAAGGTGTTCGTATTGCTGCAATTATGGGTGGTATGCCTTTCGGTAAACAAATTCAACAGCTTAAAGGTGCACAAGTTGTCGTAGCGACTCCAGGTCGTTTACTTGACTTGGTTAACCGTCGTCAAATTAAACTAGACAACGTTGATGCATTAATCGTTGACGAAGCTGACCGTATGCTTGACTTAGGTTTCTCTGAAGACCTAGAAGCGATCAGCGACTTGGCTGCTAACCGTAAACAAACATTAATGTTCTCTGCAACATTTGCGCCGCGTATCATTACACTTGCAGAACGCATGATGAATGATCCACAGCGTATTGCGATTGAAACTGGTCACTCTACAAATACTGACATTACTCAGACTCTTCATTGGACTGACGGTTTCGAACACAAGAAAAAACTTTTGACTCACTGGTTATCTGATGAGTCTGTAGATCAAGCAGTTGTATTCGCATCTACTCAAGAAGATACAGATATGTTGGCTGAAGAACTTGCAGAAGCAGGTCACTCAGTTGTCGCTCTTCACGGTGCAATGCCACAAACTGTACGTAACCGTCGTTTACGCAGCATTCGTGAAGGTCGTGCAAAAATCTTAGTTGCGACTGACGTTGCTGCACGTGGTCTAGACGTACCAACTATTTCTCACGTAATTAACTTCGGTCTTCCAATGAAGAACGAAGACTATGTACACCGTATCGGTCGTACAGGTCGTGCGGGACGTACTGGTAACGCGATTACTTTAGCGACTTACCGTGAACGCGGTAAAATTCGTGCTTTAGAAGACTTCTTAGACGCACGTTTAAATGTATCTGAAATTGAAGGTCTTGAGCCATCTCCACCTCCTGCACGCGGTAGCCGTGATGGCGGTCGTGGTCGTCGTGATGGCGGTCGCGGTGGTCGTGGTGGTTTCGGTGGCGGTCGTCGTTTTGAAGGTGAATCAAACTTCAAACGTCGTGAAGGCAACCGTGATGGCGAACGTCGTTCATTCGGTGGCGAAGATCGTCCACGTCGCGAATATAACAACGATCGTCCACGTCGTGAAGGTGGTTTCGAAGATCGTCCACGTCGCGAATTTAACAACGATCGTCCACGTCGTGAAGGCGGTTTCGAAGATCGTCCACGTCGTGAATTTAACAACGATCGTCCACGTCGTGAGGGCGGTTTTGAAGATCGTCCACGTCGCGAATTTAACAGCGATCGTCCACGTCGTGAAGGTGGTTTTGACCGTCGTTCTAACGATGACAACCGTGGTAACCGTGTAGATTACAAACCAGCTCGTGAAGGTTATGGCGATCGTCCAAAACGTTCATTTGGTGAAGATCGTCCACGTCGTGAATTCAACGGTGACCGTCCTCAACGTTCATTTGGTGAAGATCGTCCAAAACGTTTCGGCGATGACCGTCCAAAACGTTTCGGTGATGATAAACCACGTGGTGAACGCACTTTCGGCGAAGACCGACCACGTCGTAAATTCAATGACTAATTGAATTTCGAAAGAAATATCGAAAAAACCGGTGGAAACACCGGTTTTTTTTATGGATTTAAATTAGCTTTTTAATCAGAAAAATGTATACTTGATCAAACTTTATGTGTTTAATGATAATTAATATGAACGGAAACGCGTTGGCAAATATGCGTACAGTGATGATCGAGGTACTTATGCCTTATATCGGTTTGACACTCTTATTGTGTAATATCGTTTACTATATATACAATTATTTTAACTAAATTCTTCTATTGGGTTGAAGACAGCCTCTATAAAATCGCATTAATAATAAAAAACAATTTACCTGATGGAATGCAGGGATATGCGCTCATGCAATGGTAACATTTTAAACTTCAATCCTTTATAGTATGCATGCTGAAAAAAATGCAGGAAAATCCTCAGCTATGAATAATCAAACGTCTTCTCAGACTCAGGCACTGATCGAAGTGAAAAACCTGAGTTTTAAGCGAGGAGAGCGCGTCATTTATGACAATGTCAGTTTAAAAATTCGTCGTGGTCAGATCACTGCAATTATGGGTCCATCTGGTACAGGTAAAACGACTTTACTCCGTTTAATCGGTGGTCAATTGACTCCCGATAATGGAGAAGTGTTGCTTGATGGGCAGGACATTGCACAGATGTCACGTCAGGAGCTTTTCGCTGCGCGTGCGCGTATGGGGATGTTGTTTCAGAGCGGTGCATTATTTACCGATATGTCGGTATATGAAAACGTAGCCTTTCCAATTCGTGCGCATACCAAGTTGCCAGAGCATTTGATCGCTGAAATTGTTGCGTTGAAATTAGAGTCGGTTGGTTTACGTGGTGCAGAACAAATGATGCCCTCTGAACTATCGGGTGGTATGAATCGTCGTGTGGCTTTGGCCCGTGCAATTGCACTCGATCCTGAGCTGATCATGTATGACGAACCCTTTGCAGGGCAAGACCCGATTGTGATGGGGGTTTTAACTCGCTTGATTCGTTCGCTACGTGAAGCTTTAGATTTAACCACGATTATTGTCTCGCATGATGTGGCTGAAACATTATCAATTGCAGATTACATCTATGTGGTGGCTGAAGGGAAAGTGCAGGGCGAGGGAACACCTGAGCAGTTAAAAGCACATGCCTCGCCGTTTGTGAAGCAGTTCTTGACGGGTTCGGTAGAAGGTCCAGTCGATTATCAATTCAGTCATCAGGCCTATTTAAATCATGAGGTTCGTTCATGAATGCTATTGCCGCATTAGGTAGACGCGTCATTGAACGTGTTCGAGGAATCGGCGTAGCAACCATTATGTTGCTGCAGATTCTTTTTTCCATGCCGACTTTACTTGGCGTGAAATTGTTTATTTATCAGATGTACCGTGTTGGTGTGCTTTCATTACTGATTATTGTGGTATCTGGCTTATTTATTGGCTCGGTACTGGGTTTGCAGATGTATAGCATTCTGTCGACCTTTGGTAGTGAAGCGATGCTCGGCACCGCCGTTGCACTGACGTTACTGCGTGAACTTGCACCTGTGGTTGCGGCTTTACTCTTTGCAGGTCGTGCAGGTTCTGCTTTGACGGCTGAAATTGGTTTGATGAAAGCCACTGAGCAGTTGTCGAGTATGGAAATGATCGGGGTCGATCCCTTAAAACGAGTGATCTCGCCTCGACTTTGGGCCGGTATTTTTAGCTTGCCAATGTTGTCGGTGATTTTCGCTGCGGTCGGCATCATGGGTGGTAAATTGGTGGGTGTTGATTTTCTGGGTGCAGATGAAGGCTCTTATTGGAGTGGCATCGAGAACAGTGTGCAATTCTTTAAAGACGTCTTTAATGGCACCATCATCAAAAGTTTTGTTTTTGCATTAATTTGTACTTGGATTGCGGTCTATCAGGGTTATGCCTGTGTCCCAACTTCAGAAGGTATTGCAACGTCGACCACACGTACTGTCGTGTATTCTTCGTTGTGTGTTTTAGGATCAGATTTCGTGTTGACTGCGGTCATGTTCGGAGGTATTTAATGAAATCACGTACGAGTGAACTGGCCGTCGGTTTTTTTGTCATTCTTTTTGCTATCGCTATTTTCTTCTTGGCGATGCGTGTGAGTGGTTTGGTCGGCAATAACATCGAAGACAGTTATGAATTGACCGCGACATTTGAAAATGTAAACGGGATTAAACCCCGTGCCAAAGTCACCTTAAGCGGTGTCAAAGTCGGTCAAGTGGAGTCGTTGAAACTCGATCCTGTGACGCGCTTAGTGACAGCACATCTGATTATGGATGGCTCATTAACCTCTTATAACGCAGAACAATTAAAAGAAGTGCAAAAGAATGCACTCGAAGAACTGCGTTACACATCAGACTATGAAGCAGCAACACCTGCGAAACAAAAAGAAATGGAACAGCAACTGATTGCTAACATGAAATCCATCACCAATATCGATGAAGATGCTTACATTATGGTGGCAACCAATGGTTTATTGGGTGAGAAATATTTGAAAATTGTACCGGGTGGTGGTGTCAACTTCTTAAAACGTGGTGACCAAATTGGTAATACCCAAGGTACGATGGAAATCGAAGATTTGGTGTCTAAATTTGTGACCGGTGGTGCAGGGAACAAATCTGACAGCACAGCAGATACTGAACAAAAAACAGAAGCTGCTGACACAACAACGGCAGAAGAACCTGCATTTGTTGAATAATTTTTAGGAGAAATTAAGTGAACACATTGTTAAAACATACGCTTACAGCAAGTATCTTATCAACTATGATGGCAGGTACAGCTTTTGCTGCTCCAAGCGAAGCACCACCTGCATTTGTAAAAAAAGTGGCTGATGGCCTCATTACACGTTTAAAAGCAGACCACGCAAAACTACAAAATAACCCTGCGGCTGTGAAAGCGATTGTTCGTCAAAACTTAGACCCGTACATCGATTCACAAGCGTTCACACGTATCGTGATGGGTACGTATGCAACGAATCAATACAGCTCAGCGGCTCAACGTGCACAGTTTGAACGTAACTTCCGTGCAACACTGATCGAAAACTATGGTTCAGCTTTTGCCAAGTTTAGTAACCAAACGTATAGCATGCGTCCATATAAGGCGTCGAACAGTAAGAACCCTGTTGTAACGATTGATTTCCATAACAACGGTGAAAAAATTCCAGTCTCTTTCCAGTTGGCGGATAAAGGTTCACAATGGAAAATCCGTAATATCAACGTTTCGGGTATCGACCTAGGCTTACAATTCCGTAATCAGTTTGCGGCAACTGTAAAACGTAATGGCGGTAACATTGATAAAGCAATTGCGAACTTCAAACCTGATGCTGATGCAGCATTAGACAAGAAAAAATAAGATAGGTGATGTGTGATTAAACTTCATCAACAAGAATTGATAGTTTCAGGCAAAATCGATTACAACAATGCCGAATTGTATTATCAAGACGGCTTGAAATTGATTCAACAACAGCAAGCTTTTCCCTTAGTGGTCAATCTTGCTGAGCTTGAACATGGCAGTACTTTGGCTTTAGCTGTTTTGGTCCGTTGGTTGCGTCAAACGCCAAAAGCGCAAGGTTTGCAGTTTAAAGCAGTCCCTGAAAAAATGATGAAGATTATTCAAGCCTGTCATCTTGAGCATGACTTGCAGTTGATCTAAATAAAAAAAGCACCGTAAGGTGCTTTTTTTATTGCAGTGCGATAAGAAGTTCTCGCAAGTCTACGCAATAGGAAAGGATTAAATCCATTTCTTCCAGCGGAAGTACATCAATGGGCCAATAAAGAATGCCACGATGATTAAGCTGACCACGATAAAACTGGTTGTACCATGTGCGAAGGGCAATACATCGGTGTTCATCCCATAGACGCTAGCCACTAACATCGGTGGTGCAAGCATACTTGGTAAAATCGAGAATCGACGAATCGTATCGTTCTGTTCGGTATTAATGAACCCAGAAGTGGTATCCAGTAAGAATCGAACCTTTTGGAACAAGAAGGCATCATGCTCAACAAGAGAGCGTACGTCTTCGCTGAGTTCTCGGATGTCGGCATCATAAATATGACTGCCCAAGGCGCGAGGACGTGACAGGAAGGTGAGAACACGACGTAAATCGATCAGACACAGCTGTGCTTTCCCGAGCATATCTTCTAAATGTGCAAGTCGGGTAATCATGTCATCTAAGTCTAAAATCATCTCACGATGACGGTTATTCAGCACTTCTGTGGAATATTTTTCTAAGTCCTTGTGGATATCTTCCAAGATATCCGCAAGCTCATCGAGTTTGGCTTCTAAAAGACCCAATAAAATCCAAGTTGGATCTTTATAGTCAATTTCATAGTCATTACGACGCGCACGGGCACGAAAGGCACGGAAAGCCACCAGCTTTTCACCCCGTAAAGTGAATAAGCGCTCTTTATGCAAAATAAAGGCAACTGTCTGCACGGTAGCTAAGGTGTTGGCATTTTCTTCGGGTTCGCCATCGACCTGAAAATTTTTATTTTTCGTTAAAAAATAGGTGCTGATGTGCAAAATACCATCGTCATCACGGTAGAATCGTGCACTCGACGAAATATCTTCTAATGATTTTAATGTAGGTAAATTTTGATCATAGGCATCCATAATCCATTGCTGCTCTTCCTGAGACGGGGCAATGAGATCGAGCCAGACTAAATCCTGATGTAAATCGAAGTCACCATTGATGGTGACATCTTCCAGGCTACCGCGCTCTGTGGCGTAAAAGGCTTCAAGCATGTTGTCTTTTCCCCTTGCGCAGTAAGTTAAAAATGAATGGGTGTATTTTAGACAAGGATTTGCTGAAAAACACTGTTCTAATGCTTATTTTATGAAAAAATCTGTTTAAAGTTGATTTTTCCAGCATAGCGTTCCTGATCTGATGGTGATTATAAATGAAATCTATCGCAATTTTCTGTGGTTCCGCCCTTGGTAACAATCCTGCCTATTTACAGGTGGCTGAAAAAGTCGGTCGTCATTTGGCGGCACAAGGCATCACACTGGTCTATGGTGGTGGTCGTTCAGGTTTGATGGGTGTCGTGGCAGATAGTGCTTTGCGTGCAGGTGGGCAAGTCATTGGGGTGATTCCAAAAGTCTTGGTCGATAAAGAATTGGCACATCCAGATTTAACCGAATTGCATGTGGTAGAAAATATGCAACAACGGAAAACCAAAATGTCTGAACTCTCGGATGGTTTTGTGGCGATTCCAGGTGGAGCAGGGACTTTAGAGGAAATTTTTGAGCAGTGGACGTGGGCTCAATTGGGCATTCATTTAAAGCCATGTGCCTTTCTCAATGTAGATGGTTTTTATGACGATTTATTGAATTTTCTGAAAACAACTGCAGAAAAAGGCTTTACCCATCCACGTTTTATCGAAGGCTTAATTGCAGAAGATAATATTGAAACGATTGTTGAGAAGTTTCAACATTTCACTGCGCCAGAGCCGAAATGGGGCATGGTTGAACGTACAGCCTTTATCGCGGATTTGGAACAAGATTGATGAAAACTATTACTGTTGCTGCAGCCATTATTCTAAATGAACAGCATGAACTTTTAGTGGTTCGTAAAAAACACACGGCATTCTTTATGCAAGTGGGTGGCAAGTTGGAACCCAATGAAGCCCCTGAAATCACCATGCTGCGTGAAATTCAGGAAGAAATAGGCTGCGCTGCGCAGATTGAACAATTTATTGGTCGTTTTGAAACGGCCGCTGCGAACGAAGCCGGTCATCTACTGGTGAGTTATGTCTATCTTGTTCAGTTGCAAGGTGAACCGAAAATTGATGCGGAAATTGCAGCAATTCAATGGGTTAGCTTGGATGATAGACAAACAAAACTCGCACCTTTAACACGTGAGGTGGTGATTCCTTGGGTGAAGCAGCAGGCGCGATCTCTTGTTGAAAGCTAAACCGCTTCGCTTGCTCAGTTTCTTTATTAGTGGTTGATGTTAGAAACTAAGGCTGTGCTGCAGCAATGCATGCGGCATATACCTGCGTGCAATGTAGCCGATGTAACAGCGTACTTAATGCATGGATTGAACTCCCCGTGGTCACCACATCATCGATGATGAGGACTTTACGGAAACGGCGTTTTTCGGTTGGGTTGATAATAAATTGTTGTTCGATATTTTCTAGGCGTTCTAGTCGACTTAAACCTTTTTGAGCGTGCTGTGCTTGACGAATCACTGGTTGCCAAACAGGGATCCGCAATTGCTTTGCCATCATGTGTGCAACGAGTAGCATTTGGTTGTACCCACGGTCTTTGAGTCGTTCTACTGAAATAGGCATGGGCACGATGGCTTGAACCCTAGCTAAGCGCAAGCTTAAAAGGC
This sequence comes from Acinetobacter sp. LipI_15, assembly GCF_058242865.1. Lineage (NCBI taxonomy): Bacteria > Pseudomonadati > Pseudomonadota > Gammaproteobacteria > Moraxellales > Moraxellaceae > Acinetobacter > Acinetobacter sp. LipI_15. The sequence continues at coordinate 429,525 of NZ_JBZAYN010000001.1, forward strand.
TCTGTGCCAGTAAATTTTGATAGTGCAATTGTTGCTCATACTTATAGCTTTGGATGATGCGATCTATTGGGAAATCATAGAGAAAGGCACAAGAGATGCTGTGTTCATGGCGGTTAACCATTTGTTTAAACCAAGGCAATTGTGCCCAGCAGTCGGTACAAAGCGAATGATGTTGTTGTCGATCGATACCACAGAGCAGGCAAGGGGAAACGCTCTGCATTCCTTTTCGGATGAAATGTTGGATGGATTGGAGCATGTTTTTATTCTAATCATTCTTTTTTGAGTATTTTGCACAGATTGCTGTGAAGTGCAATCACGACACCACAGCAACCTGTTCGACAAGCTTACTGGTTAAAGCCAATCTGTATAATTAGGATGATCGATCTGTCATCCTAATAATTATTATACATAGGCGTATCGAGGAGCTTCCGGCAGCCATCGTTTTAAAAGGGCTTGAGCCTGTGCAGGATAGTCGTTCAGGACTTGTTGAGCCACATAGTGTGCCTGATTGAGTAAATGGTCATCGCGCTCTAATTTTGCTACACGAAAGCCCATATCGCCTGTTTGTTTAGTGCCGAGGAGCTCACCGGGGCCGCGAATTTCCAAATCTTTTTCAGCAATAATAAAGCCGTCATTGGTCTCGCGCATGATGCGTAAACGCTCTTGCCCATTTTGCGATAAGGGATTTTTATACAGCAAGGCACAGAAACTGGCTTTTGCACCACGTCCTACACGACCACGTAGCTGATGCAATTGTGAAAGCCCTAAACGCTCTGCATTTTCAATCACCATGATTGAGGCATTCGGGACGTCAACACCGACTTCAATCACTGTGGTTGCAATCAGTAATTGCAATTCATTATTTTTAAATTGCTGCATCACTGCTTGTTTTTCATCGGCCTTCATTTTGCCGTGAACCAGACCAATATTGAGGTCTGGAAAGCGTTCTTTAATTTCATTAAAAGTCGCTTCAGCGGCCTGAGCATCTAAAGTTTCTGATTGTTCCACTAAGGTACAGACCCAATAGGCTTGTTTACCTTCAGCACAATTGCTGGCAATCCGCTGTAGCACTTCTTCACGACGGTCAAGTGGAATAGTGACTGTTTGAATCGGTGTACGACCGGGTGGCAGTTCATCAATGACGGAGGTATCTAAATCGCCATAAGCCGACATCGCCAAGGTACGAGGAATAGGGGTTGCTGTCATCACCAGTTGATGCGGTGTCATGCCATTGAGACCTTTGTTTCGTAGCGCCAAACGCTGATCGACACCAAAACGGTGTTGTTCATCAATAATCACTAAACCCAATTTGGCAAATTGAACATTGTCCTGAAATAAAGCATGCGTGCCGACCACTAAATTGGCTGAACCATCTTGAATACTTTGTTCTGCCGCAGCTCGAGCCTTACCTTTTTGTTTACCGGAAAGCCAAGACACGGTCAGTCCCATAGGCTCAAACCATTTTTTGAAATTTAGATAATGTTGTTCGGCCAAAATTTCTGTCGGCGCCATCATGGCCACTTGCCAACCTTCCTCAAGCGCATGACAGGCAGCCACGCCTGCGACCAAGGTTTTACCTGCACCTACATCGCCTTGTACGAGTCGCAGCATAGGTTTGTTCTTTTTCAGATCGACCGCAATTTCTTTGGACACACGTTTTTGTGCGCCGGTCATTTCAAATGGCAGCGTACTTAAAAGTTGTTTGGTGAAGTTCTTACTTGCAGAGAAAGACGGTGCTTCGATTTGTTGAATATAAGCACGGCGGCTAAGCAAACTGACCTGATGGGCAACCAATTCTTCGAAAATTAAACGTTGCTGTGCAGGATGAGAACCTTGGCTCAGTTGCAACATATTGGCATTGACAGGGGGGTGATGAATATAGTCCAGCGCCTGTTTTAGGGCATAGCCATTGGTGAATTTTTCTGGCAGTAATTCAGGTAAGTCATCACTATATAACTGTAGTGCTTGTTTGACATATTCACGCAGTTTGGACTGCGTTAAGCCTTCGGTTGCGGGGTAAATCGCAGTGAGTTGGGTTTGTGGTAAAGGTGTGTGTTCAGTAATCACCTGTAGTTCAGGATGATACATTTCTAAGCCACGAGCACCAACACGGACTTCACCAAAAATCCGTAAACGATTCCCCGGTTTCACCCGATCAGTAATGCCTTTGTAGATATGGTAAAAACGTAAAGTAACTTTGCCACAATCGTCATCCAGTAGGGCGGCCATCGATTTGCGCTTACCGGGAGGAAAGTCGATACTTTTGACTGTGCCTTCCAGTAAATAACTGCGACCCACGGTCAATTGGTTCATGGGGATGATCGTGCTACGATCTTCATAGTCGCGTGGCAGATGAAACAAAAGATCATCTGTCGTGAAAATATTTAGTTTTTCAAGTAAAGCAGCGGCGGCATTGCCAACCCCTTGCAATTGATGGACGGCAGCCATGTCCCCTCAACTTCGGTTTATATGATCTAAATGGATCAGTTCTGAGAATAGGTCGTTTGATGCATATTCTATTTATCGGTTATGGTAAAACATCGCAACGTGTTGCTAAACAATTATTTCAGCAAGGTCACCAAATTACCACAGTGAGTCGTAGTGCGAAAGAGGATGATTTTGCAGAACATTTAATCCAAGATATTCACCAACTGGATTTGTCGCAGGTTCAACCGATTGATGCTGTCTATGTTCTTTTGGCTCCTGCACGCCATGCTCAATTCAATGCTGTGGATGTTTACCGACAAACTTATGTCGATTCTGTACAGCCGATTGTTCAAGCATTAGCAAGTCATCCAATACAACGTTTAATCGTGGTGTCGTCCACTCGTGTCTATGGTGAGCATGCGGGGGAGCACATTGATGATGACACTGTGCCACAACCGATCGATGAGCAGGGGATGTTGTTACGCGAAATGGAGCATCGCTACTCACAAGCATTTCCTACCGAATGCGTGATTGTACGTCCCTCTGGGATTTATGGCACATCGACAACACGAATGCAGAAACTGGCCGAAACGACTCGTTGCTATCCCAATATCCATTGGTCAAATCGAATACATATCGATGATTTGGCAAAATTTCTGTGTCATCTACTTCACGTGGAACATCATGAAAAATCATATATTTGTACTAATAATCAACCTCAACCCTTGCATGAGCGAATCTTGGAATTGCAAAGAGCTATGCATTTACCCGAATTGGTTTTAGAGAGCGAAGCAGAAACAGGGAAAAAGCTTTATGCAACGCGGATGATGGAGAGTGGTTTTAAGTTGGCGCACGATTGATTGTGATGTGTAGTGTAAAATTGGTGTGACGTATAAATTTCAGTGCAGCTTTGTGAGTATTAAAAAAAAATCTATAAATGAATAAGATAGGTCTTTTACAACATGGATTGTTCAAATTTTCGAATGGATCTCAAAGGATAAAATTTAAATAATGACAAAATCATTTGCTGAACTTACTCAGAATCTACCCCATAGACCGATTTTGGAAAAAGCTTTAAGTTATTTTGAGAATTTACCAAAGATCGCGATTGATTGTGGTTGTGGTGCAGGAAATGAATCATCATTTCTACTCCGTCATCATTTTAAAGTATATGCATTTGATCCGTCTGTTGATGCTAAAAATATCTGTCTAAGTAAATTTAAAGACAATAAGAATTTTTTATTTTCTAATCAGGCCTTTGAAGACTATAGCTTTCCTAAAGCTAGTTTAATTATTGCTTTATTCAGTTTATTTTTTTGTTCTACGGATTCGCTTGAAAGTGTTTTAAAGAAAATGCAGGAATCCTTAAGTGAGCAAGGCATCTTACTCATACAACTGTTAGGGAAAGATGATGATTGGGTAAATAATTTTTCTGAAAAATTTATAGGTTTTGAACAGGAAGAACTTAAACAATTGTTTGATGCGGACTTTGATATTATTTATATCAATGAATTTAAAGGCAATAAACCGCTAGCCAATGGAACTCCAAAATTTTGGAATGTACATACCTTAATTTTAAAAAAGAAAATATTAAATACTTTTGTATAGTCCAAAAAAAAGAGACAAGCTTTTTACAACTTGTCCCTGATTTTGCTCATCTTCTTCCGCTTTTATGGCGAAAAAATCAGAACTGTTTATTTTTTCTTACGTTTCAAACGTTTTTTAGCTTGTTCCGCAGCAACTTTATCAAGTGCTTCTTTTAACTCTTCATCACTAAAGGTTGTAATGTGCTGCAACATTTGCAGGGTCACATCATCCAAAACGAGGTTGGCATATTGCGCAACATTTTGGAAATTTTCATCAAACACAATGGCGTTGTTTTCATTGGTGCTGATATAACCTTGTTGGGTTAAGACTTTAATAAAGCTTTGGAATAAGGCCTTATCAAAGAACTCTGGCGAGTTAAATTCATATAACACAGACAGACGTTGACCAACCAAGTGACTGAGTTCTTCAACCTGACGCGTCGAGATATTGCCCGAACCACGTTGTGTAATTAAAGCCAAAGTCATGTAGTAACGCTCTAGACTTTGCATCACGGGTGCAGCCAAGACTACTAACTGATTGTGCTGCTCTGAGTTAGGCGCAGGGGAGATCAGGTTGCCTTCTGTATCTTCAGAAATCAGTTTAGCTTTGATCAGTACTTCTGCATACGCACAGATCTGATCTTTAAGCTCTTCATTATTCCATTTGAGGAATAACTCAGCTTTTAAGAACGGATACAGTGTACGAATGACATTAATCAAATCACCACGGCGAATAGAACCATTATGTTCAACCAAAGCGGCAATGAGTGATGGCAAAATAAATGCGTGCAGGATGTTGTTACGGAAGTAGGTTAACAACACCGCTTGATTATCAGCAATGGCAATAATATCGCCAAGGACATGATTAACACGTTTAATCAGCTTGAGTTTTAAACCATAAGCAATGATTTCTTTACCTGACAGCGGTGTCACTTGCATGCGCTCATCGTAAGGTAAGGCAGTTAAAAGATCGCGATAGGTATCTAACTGCTTAATGCAAATCTCTTCATCTAAAGTATGTTTAGATGTTGCCAATAAAATCAGTGAAAGCAATGAAACTGGGTTCACCACTGCTGCACGGTTAATATTTTCTAAAATCACGTGTGCAGAACTGTTAATGGCATCCGAAACTTCTGGCGGAATTGGATCGTCATTCTTCTCGATTTTGATGTTGCTTGCATTGTGCTGTTTCAGCATATCATCAAGGAAAACTGGCTCACCAAAGTTCAAATGAACTTTACCAAAAATACGTTCGATCTTACGCAGAGTTTTCATAATCCCAATGATCGATTCTCCCTCTTTGGGCTTACCATTCATTTCGCCAACGTAGGTCGCACCTTCCATTAAACGCTCATAACCAATATAGGTCGGTAAGAACACGATCGGTTTGGCTGGATTACGTAAATGACCATGGACAGTCATTGCGAGCATGCCAGTCTTCGGTGGTAATAAGCGACCAGTACGTGAACGACCCCCTTCGATGAAGTATTCAAGTGGTGTATTACGCGCCAAAATACTATAGAGGTATTCTTTAAATACGGTGGTATAGAGACCATTGCCACGGAATGAACGACGAATAAAGAACGCACCGCCGCCACGTAAAATTTGCCCGACAAATGGCATGTTCAAGTTATCGCCCGCAGCAATGTACGGCACCATCAAGCCACGTTTATAGATCACATATGACAATAATAAATAGTCAATATGACTACGATGACATGGGGTGTAAATGATCTCGTAGTCTTTGGCCAGTTCACGAACGGTACTGAAGTTATGTACTTCTACGCCATCATAAAGCTGTGTCCACAGACGAGTCAGGGCTAAGTCAGCAAAACGTACTGTTGATGCAGAATAGTCAGAAACGATTTCATTTAAATAACCAATCGCACGACGTTCAGCTTCAACCATACTGATTTTACTGCGAATGCTTTCACGACGAATCGCATCTTGCACATCCGTAGATTTGATCAGTCCGTGCATCACATTACGACGGTCAGATAAATCCGGACCCAAAACCACTTCACGCTGCGCATCTAAATAATCATTCAGTGTGCTGACAATATAAGTCGCAGGTGACAAGTTTGGATGTGTAGTTTTGGCATATTCAACCAAACGACGCAAAGACTGTGGCTCATGGAATTCGAGGTACGATTGACGACCGTGCAAACCAATATTGACCAACTGCTTCACTTTGCTTGGTGTAGACCATGTATCGGTAAATAATAATTTAAACCAAGAATCTTCTTTATCGGGTTCACGACCCCACAGCACGGTTACAGGAACGAGCTCAACATCCGCATCAGGATTTTTTTCCAAAACCTCAATTAAACGCAATAAACGAGGTGGAAAGGCATGTGGCGGTGGATTGAGTAAGTTGTCTTCATCATGATGTTGTAAAAACACCACAGAGGCTTTTTCTGTTTGCGTACCCACAGTCATTGGGTCGAGTGCAGGGTGTAGCTTTAAACGACGGGTTTCACCATCGACAATTAAAGCATTACTCCGTGAATGATTTTGCAGAACGTAGCAGGTAATTTTCGTTGTCTGTACGCCGGTATCTGTATCGGTTTCAGTCACTACAGGTTCTACAGGGACTTCACCTAAAACATGCGGTGTTACCACAAGGTCAAGCAGTTTACTCGAAAGCTTTCGATACATCTGACCAAAGCCGCTCTTGGACATACAAACTCCTACTTTTCATGACCAAACCACAGAGATTCTGAGGGGAATCTATTCTGCGTAATTGTACTTAAAAACTGTATGTCATTTTCTGACAAATTGCATAGATATTGTAAGATTTTATCGTTAAAAAACGTATTTTTAGCAGTTATATTGCATCAGCAAGGTGACAGATCAGTCAGCGAATCTTTAGGGTTTTAGTCTGGATTTATGGCAAAATGGAAAATATATTTAAACATCTGTTGATGTTGCCTGCGTTAGCTTAATCCCGAATGATAGATAGGTTTGTTATGAATGCCTTAACACAAGAGTTGGTTGATTTACTCAGTCTTGAAAAATTAGAAGAAAATATTTTTCGTGGGCAAAGCCGAAATTTGGTCGGGAAACGTGTCTTTGGTGGACAGGTTTTAGGTCAGGCGCTCCGTGCGGCATCTTATACGACAGATCGACCAGCTCATTCCTTACATGCCTATTTCTTATTCGGCGGTGATATCAATGCACCGATCATTTATGAAGTGGATCGTATTCGCGATGGACGCAGTTTTGTGAGTCGTCAGGTGCGTGCGATTCAACATGGTAAAACGATTTTTATGTGTATGGTGTCATTTGCAGAGCAAGAAGAAGGGTTGAACTACCAAGTTGCAGAGCCAGAATATCCAGCCGTCGAAGATTTAAAATCTGAAGCAGAGCTGAAACGAATGATGGTGGAGTTTGTCCCTGAAAACGTCCGTGCGTCTTTTATGCGCGACCGTCACGTAGAAATTCGCCCGATTGATCCACAAAACCCGTACCAACCGCAGCCTGCTGCGCCATCGTATGCACACTATATTCGTACCCATGACACTATTGCTGCCGATGTTGATGACATCTCTTTACATCAGGCCATTGCGGCATTCTATTCAGACTTTACGCTGATGACGACTGCACTACGTCCACATGGTTTAAGTTATTTATCACCAAGTTTGCAGTGTGCGAGTATTGACCATGCCATGTATTTCCATAAGCCATTCCGTGTGGATGAGTGGATGCTTTATGACATGGATGCCACCGTCAGTGCCAGTTCACGTGGTCTAAATTTTGGTCGCATGTGGCAAAACGGTGAGTTGGTCTGTAGTACGACACAAGAAGGCTTGATTCGTTTACGTGAAATTGAAACCCAATAAGCTTTGAGCAATATGTGTTAATAGTAAAAGTTGAATACTGAAAAAACCGAATCTTCTGATTCGGTTTTTTTTGTCCGTCAATTTTGGGTATGAAGCTACTCGCGGATTCGAGTTATCTAATTGGGGTGCAGTACAAATTGAATTGGGTTGAATACATGCTTTGCAGAATTGCAGCAGTACATGTGACAAAAAATTCCTCGATTCCCGGTGGGTCGCATGGCATAGTGCCTGAATAAAGGATGATAAATGCAAGGCACAATGAGCTTAAATACGCAGATTTTAATTGCCGCAATATTGGGTGTGGCATTTGGGTTTTTATTAATTCAGTTTCCAGAGACGCAGTTTTTATCCGCCAGCCTGTATGGCTTGGGGATTGCCAGTAGTATTTTTATTGGTTTGCTGAAAATGATCTTGGTTCCGCTGATCTTTAGTTCGATCGTGGTGGGGGTATCGAATTTACAAGCGGGTGGTCAGCTGAGTCGAACGTGGAAAATTACCTTAGCTTGCTGTGTCACCACCACGACTTTGGCATTGATCTTAGGTCTAGGATGTGCACATATTTTTAAAGTTGGGCAGGGTGTGGACATCATCATGTTCCAAGATGCAATGCAACAACATCAGAGCCCTGACACCCTCACAGCAGGTTCATTCTTTACCAATTTTATTCAAAATACACTCATCAATCCGTTTAAAGCTTTTAGTGATGGCAACGTACTCGCAGTCGTGGTGTTTTCACTATTTCTAGGTGTGGCCTTGGTCAAAGGTGGTGAAAAGTTCCGAAGTGTGAGAAAGCTCAGTCAGCAATTTTTTGACATCATGATGATGATCATCGGCTGGGTGATGAAGCTTGCACCGATTGGTATTTTTGCATTATTGGCTAAATTGATTGCTACAGAAGATATTTCGGTGTTGAGTCGCCTCGCGGAGTTTGCTGCCGTAGTCACAGGGACGACGATTTTCCATGGGGCAGTGGTGTTACCTCTGTTGCTTTGGATTTTTGGGAAAATGAGTCCATTCACATTTTTTAGAGGAACACGAGCTGCCTTAATCACTGCTTTTGCAACCAGTTCAAGTTCAGCAACGATGCCACTGTCGATGAAATGTGCGCAGGAAAATTTAGGTGTACGTCCTCAAACAGCAGGTTTTGTGATTCCATTGGGCACACAGTTAAATATGGATGGTACAGCGCTATATGAAGCTGCTGCTGCCTTGTTTATTGCCAACTTGATGGGCTTAGATTTAACCTTGGGACAGCAGTTAATTGTCTGTGCAACCGCCATGATTGCGTCACTCGGCGCACCGGGCATTCCAAGCGCTGGAATGGTGACAATGATTATGGTTTTACAATCAGTCGGACTCCCTGCAGAAGCGATTGCGATTTTACTGCCGATAGATCGACTCTTAGATACGGTACGGACTGTGGTGAACGTACAGGGCGATATGATGATTAGTGTAGTGGTTGATCGTCATACGCGAGATGTCGATGAACCAACGTTGTCGAATTAAGCAGATAAAGAGCTAAAATGTGGGTTGTAGACGATCTCCCACAGATGCCCATCTAAGTCTTGAAAATAGCCTGCATAACCACCGTAAAACGTGGGCTGTGCGGGCTTAATTGTTTTAGCACCAGCGCGTTGGGCTTGTTGCATGATTTGATCGACGGCTGCGGGACTGTTAACGTTATGTCCGAGAGACATTTGAGTTGGACAAAACGCTGATGCGCTAATTCTGGTGTCATGACTCAGGCTATCTTGTGACCAGAGTGCGAGCTTTAAACCGTGTTGTAAATCAAAAAATGCCACAGCGCCATGTTCAAATTCAGTCCCAATAATCCCTGCGCTATTAAGACCTAAACCCTCCTGATAAAACGCGAATGCAGCGTGTAAATCTTTCATGGCCAGTGTGATGACGGAGATGTGAGCGTGCAGGGAGATGCTCCTGAATGGCTTATTTTTATTTTAGGATGAGGCTGAGTATAAATGCATTTTAAAGAGAAGAGGGAGTTCGGAAGAACTATACTTTAAACCTCGAACTTATGACGACCCTATTCATCTTAAGTTTGTTGATTGCTCAATAAAAAAATAGAGCGTAATGGAAGTGAGCACAAAAAAAGCAGGGCGAACCCTGCTTAATACAGATTTTAAATGGTGTTTATGCAACTTTCAGTGCGGCACGTTTTGCAGCAGGAGAGTTGTCGAGGTAAGCAATCGCATCTTCAGTTTTTGCTTCATGTACAGGATCGTACCAAGGCATTAAATACCCCAATTGCTGTGACACTAGCCAAAGCGGATGTGGCAATAAGCGATTGTCTTTTTGCGCGATACGCGCCCATTCACGCCAAATCCACGGTTTATATACGGCAGGTTTAATCGATGCATAGCGCGCGTCTTGCTGCATGATATGTGCTGCACCATCGACCCATAGACCAAGTACGGCTGCAATCACGATCACACTTTGATAATAGCGAGAAATATAGCCCCCACCGAGATGACGATACAAATCAAAAGCCACGGTACGATGTTCTATTTCCTCTGCACCATGCCATTTTACTAGATCGAGCATATTCGGATCAGCGCCGAGTCGTTCCCACTCTTTGTTATATAAAGCATATTTACCTAGTACACAGGTCATGTGCTCAACTGTTGCAATCACCCCTAAACGAAAGAGATCCCATTGATGATCCAAGGCTTTGGGTACGTTGAGCCCTAAAGGTTGGTCCGCAAGCAGTTTGCCAAAGAGAAAGTCCATGATTTCGAGGTTGCGTTGAATACTGATATTGCGCTGAGACAGATATTCTTTATTGGCAGAGTTATGCGCCTGAGCATGCATGGCTTCTTGGCGGATAAATGCTTTAACGTCCTCTGCTAATTTTTCATCTCTAATTTGTGGCAATACTTTGTTATACAGACGGCAAAACCAAAACTCACCTGCCGGTAAGATCATATTAATTTCATTAATAAAATAGCTGACAAAAGGTTGGTTGGGCACCCAGTCAACTTGGGTATCTTGCCACTCAAATTTCACTTTACGTGGCTTAATTTTATATTCGATTGATGATCCAAGTTTTGTGTTTCTCAAGCGGGAGAGTAATTTCATGACCTATCCTTGTTTTTATGTGATCGAGTGCACATCTGATATATTCAGTATCCAAAAAAAATCCTGCATTGTGATTAGCAATACAGGACATTTCATTATCTTCAGAAGATACTTTTTGTCAGACAATCATCCTTGCGCTGACTTTAAAAATACTGGATTAGTGGTCTGAATTTTTGCCTTCAGCTTGGGGTAAATCTTCAGATGTAGTGTCGACGTCGTCGAATGCTTCCGCATCTGCATCGATTTCAATATCATCTTCCGATGCTTCAGGAATGCTATCAAGATCAAACTCTGTCGATTGTTCTAGAGTGAAGTTAAGACGACCCGCCATGACACTCGCTAACTCTTCTAAACCTTGTTTATTCAATGATGAGAACAATTGGATAGAGAAGTTCAGCTTCATTTTTTTCAATGCTGCTTTCACTTCTTGTAGTGCTTTAGAGGCTGGGCCACGGTTTAGTTTATCTGATTTGGTGAGCAGTACATGCACGAACAATTTACGTGAATGTGCCCATTCCAACATCATGACGTCAAAGTGTTGTAGTGGATGACGGATATCCATCAACAGCACAAGACCTTGTAAACTTTCACGGTGTATCAGATAGTTTTCTAACTCTTTTTGCCACACGATTTTCATCGCTTCAGGTACAGCGGCATAGCCATAACCCGGTAAGTCGACCAAACGCTGATCAGGATTTCCTAAACTGAAAAAGTTGATCATTTGGGTACGACCCGGTTTTTTCGACGCACGAGCCAATTGCTTTTGGTTGGTGAGCGCATTAATGGCACTCGACTTCCCTGCATTTGAGCGGCCAGCAAAGGCAATTTCATAGCCGGTATCTTCAACGCAGAGGTTGAGTTTAGGCGCACTCATTAAGAACTCAGCTTTGCGTAGCCAGTTGAGCGAGCGCACAGCATATTCAGTAATCGCAGAGTCTACTTTTTTCTCATAAGTAATCTTTTGCTTCGGCGCATTGGCCGCTTTACTGTTTCGTGATTTTCCTCTGTGCTGATGCATAACCCAACTTCAATAACTGATTTAACAACACGCATTATAAAGGAAGTCGGGCAGGCAAGCGAATTTTGTCGCAGGCAAAGTGAAATTAGAGATTGATCATTCGAATTGGAGATTGTGTTGTAAATTTAGATGCGCTGCTTGGTTGCAAGACGTCAGCAAGTTTGTACTGATCGAGACTTTGATAAAACTGTTCTAAAGCTTGGTCTAAGAGGCTTTTTAAACCACACTGACTACGCAGTACACAGGGTGGGTCGTTGCATTCTACTATCTGGTGATGACCTTGCAGAATTCGTACGATTTGACCGAGCTGAGCCTCAAGTGCTTCAGGGTTTAGGCGAATGCCGCCACCTTTGCCGCGGCTGGTGATTAACCAGTTTTGCTTTGCCATAAAATGCACAATTTTCACCAAGTGATTACGCGAAACGTGCAGGTCTTCCGCAATTTCAGCAATGTTATAAGGCACATCACGAGGGCGTGCGATATAGAGCAAAATGCGTAATGCATAATCGGTGAATTTATTGAGTTGCATGATAATACTGTGAGTCTGAGAGAAATAAATAAGGGCTAGTCTAGCATAACTAAACTAACCCTTTGTATTTCAGGTGAATAGCTTAGTTAGTGTTTTACACCACCAGTGCCGAAAGCTTCGCTGTGAATATTGCTAGCAGGAATACCACGAGCAATTAAAGCTTTCTGTTGTTCAGCCATAAATGGCATTGGACCGCAAAGGTAATAATCCGCATTGATCGGTAACAGTGCAGTATCCATGCTGCCTAAGTCTAGACGACCAGCAGCATCATAATCTTCACCTAACTTATCATTAGCATGAGGGAACTCATACGCTGTAAAGGTGCTAAGACGTGGGTATTTTGCTTCCAAATCCTGAATGTGTTTATGCATTGCATGCACTTGTTTGCTACGGCAGGCATGGATAAATGTTACAGGTTGTGGCATGTCTAAAGTCACCAACTGATTTAGCATCGCAATCATTGGTGTTAGACCTACACCACCACTGATAAAGACATTGCGTTTTTGTGAATCAATCAGGAAGAAATTACCTGTTGGTGCAGACACTTCGATTTCTGAACCGATCTCCAAGCCATGCAGTGTATTCGATACCCAACCTGGAACCAAGTCACCTTTCTGATCTTCACGTTTTACAGAGATACGTAAGTAGTTGTCTTGCGGGCTGGTCGACAGTGTATATTGACGTGGCTGTTTTAGACCCAGCTCATCGACCAATACACGTACAGAGATGTACTGACCTGCTTCATATTTTGGTAAATCACCACCATCAGAAGGCTCAAGGTAGAATGAGGTGATTTCATCACTTTCAGCCACTTTTTTCGCGATTTTGAAATTACGCCAACCTAACCAACTGCCTTTAGTTTGCTGATGTTGCTCATAAATCGCTTTTTCAGTGCTGATAAACAAGTCTGCCAATTGTCCATATGCTGCTGCCCAAGCTGCAATCAGTGGATCTTCCATTGAAATGCTTAATACTTCACTGATCGAGTGCAGCAAATTTTCGCCGACAATATTATAGTCTGGCGCTTGAATGTTAAGACTCACATGTTTATGCGCAATTAATTCTACAACTGGTAAAAGTACAGATGGGTCCTCAATATTTTCAGCATAAGCCAATACAGCACCCGCCAAGGCTTGTGCCTGAGCACCGCTGCGTTGATGTCCCATGTTAAAGGTTTCTTTGAGGTCAGGGTTATTGCCCAACATACGATTATAGAAGTAACCAGTCAGCGCGACACCATTTTCACGTAGAACAGGAACAGTAGCTTTTACTAGGTCAATTTGCTGCGGAGTCATAGCTGATCTCTCATGGCTGTTATTTATAAGATGTATTTAAAATACATTTTTAAATACATCCGCGCAATACATGTTTTAGTAAAAACCATAAAAAAATTATGGGATATAAAAAGATTCCATAAATTTGTACTTTTTAATTGGGTTTTTAGATTATTTCTTGCCGAAGATAGAACCTAAGAGGCCACGGATAATTTTCTGACCTGTCGACCCGCCCAAGCTGCGTGCAGCACTTTTTGCAAAAGTTCCTACCGTGTCTTGAATCAGTTTTTCACGTTGTTTGGCTGAACGCTCTGCTTCTTTTTGTTGTTCGCGCGCAAGGCGTTCTTGTTCACGTGCTTGCTGTTTGGCCAACGCTTCTTGTTCTTTGGCTTCTATTTTATCTTGTTCCGCTTGGACGGCTTGTTGTTGGCGCTCCGCCACTTTATTTTGCAAAAGTTCATAGGCACTTTCACGGTCTGCTTCGGTGTCATACACACCTGCAACAACGCTATTTGCCATGAGTGCTTTGCGTTCTTCTACAGCAATTGGACTAAATGAAGAATAGGGTGGCATCACCCAAGCACGCTCAACGATTTGGGGTGTGCCTTGTTCATCTAGACAACTAATCAGTGCTTCACCGACAGCCAGTTCCGTAATCACTTGATCGACTTTAAACGCAGGATTGGCTCGAAAAGTATCTGCTGCCGTCTTAACCGCTTTCTGATCTTTCGGGGTAAATGCACGTAGCGCATGCTGAACGCGGTTACCCAGTTGTCCTAAAACACTCTCGGGTAGGTCAAGTGGGTTTTGCGTTACAAAGTAAATGCCGACCCCTTTAGAGCGAATTAGACGAACCACTTGTTCAATTTTTTCTTGTAAAGCAGGGCTGGCGTTATCAAACAATAAATGTGCTTCATCAAAGAAGAACACCAGTTTGGGTTTATCCATATCTCCAACTTCGGGCAATTGTTCAAACAGTTCTGACAGCATCCAAAGTAAGAAAGTCGCATAGAGCTTAGGGGTATTCATTAACTTGTCGGCTGCGAGCAGGTTGATGTTGCCACGACCTTGCGCATCCGTTTGAATGAAATCCATGATATTGAGCGCAGGCTCACCAAAGAACTTGTCACCGCCTTGATCGGCCAAGGCAAGCAAATTACGTTGAATTGCACCTAAGCTTGCAGGTGATAAATTGCCATATTCATTTTTAAATTCTGCGGCATGTTCACTGACGTAGCTGATCATGGCTTTTAAGTCTTTAAAGTCGATGAGCAATAAGCCCTGATCATCAGCAATACGAAAGACCGCAGATAACACACCTTCTTGCGTGTCATTTAAGTTGAGGATTCGGGCAAGGAGCAGTGGGCCAATTTCAGAAATGGTAGTGCGAATGGGATGACCTTGTTCACCGAACAAATCCCAAAAGACCACAGGCGAGGCAGCAAAAGGAATGCTCTCGATATTTAAACTTTTAATTCGTTCGTCAAACTTAGGATTGCTTTCACCTGCTTTGGCAAGGCTAGAAACATCCCCTTTGGCATCGGCTAAAAATACGGGTACACCCAGCCGAGAAAAACTTTCTGCCAACACCTTCAACGTCACCGTTTTACCAGTACCTGTGGCCCCAGCAATCAAACCATGGCGGTTTGCAAATTGTGAATGAAGCACCACATCTTGTGTGGTGTCTTGTGTTTTTTTGCCAATAATAATTGGTGTACCCATAGATGTTCCTGTATTTATTCGAGTTGCTGTTTATTTAAATGTTGTAGTGCGTTTTCTATATCTTGTATTAAATCTGCAGGATGTTCTAGTCCTATACAAAAGCGAACCAGTAAGCCGGTTTGAATATGTGAATGTTCGAGTACACGCATATCTTTTAAGTTATATAGCATGACTAAACTGACTGGGCCACCCCAGCTAAAACCGAGCTTAAAGAGTTTCAGTGCATCACAAAAGCGGCGTACATCTTGCAGGCTATATTTTTCATTAAATATCACGCTGACCAAGCCAGCACTGTGTTGTTCTGTACAAATTTCTTTCCAATACTGATGTCCTGCGGAAGCTTCATCGGCAGGATGTAAAACCTGTACAAAGGTTGGCTGCTGTTTTAGCCAATTCAATACAGTTAAAGCACTTTGTGACTGGTGTTCATAGCGCAGGCGCATTGAAGCCAAACTGCGTTGTACTTGCGCGGCGTCATCACCAGAGATACTAATGCCTTGAATGGCATGCGCACGAAACAGTTTGTGATGAAGCTTTATATCTCGTGTAATTACCGAGCCCATTAAAATATCACCACCGCCACTTGGGTATTTGGTCAAGGCATGCACACTGATATCGACACCCAGATGCTCAGCACTAAAATCAAAAGCATTAAAGGCAAGTCCTGCGCCCCATGTATTGTCCAGTGCAGTGAGAATGTTATGTGCTTGGGCTTTTTTGACCAAGCCGACTAAATCTGGAAACTCTAAAGTGACAGAACCCGCCGCTTCTAACCAGATAAGCTTGGCTTGCGCTGAAGGTGTGAATGAGTTCACATCAATCGGGTTGTAAACCTTGACCACGATGCCATAGCGGGTTTCTAAATTGCGCAGATGTTCCATATTTGGGCCATAGATATTATCTGCGACCCAAACCTCATCCCCCTGACTTAAAAAACATGAATTGACCAAATTAATCGCAGACAAACCACTTGGTGCGAGTAAGTGATACAAGCCACCTTCAATCTGAGCAATCTGATCGCCTAGGGTAAATGTAGTGGGTGTACCATGTGTGCCATAGCTATAGTCATAATCATCGGTCCAATGGCGATTAAATAGCGCATCAGTATTTTCGAAAATTATAGTGGATGCACGAAACAGGGGAGGTTGAACACTATTGATGTATTGCGGTGCCTTTCTTGGTGCATGAATGAGTTCAGTTTGAGGATTCTTTTTCACGTGGCGCTCTGAAATGATCAAAATAATAATGAATGATCAAAAGAATACGACTAAAACGCATGGATTTACGATGCTTTTGTATAGAAAATTAAGTGAAAAGCAAAGTTGGCTTCATTCTTGCAAAACCGATATCAGAGCAACAACAATAGGTTTAGCGCATGAAGTCGCATTTAAAAGTACATTATTTTCAGCATATTGCTGGCGAAGGGTTCGGCAGTTGTTATGAATTTTTAAAACAGCATCAGGCCAAAATTACGGCCACAGAATTCTTTGCATTACCTGTCGATCAAGCCTTAGATCTCGAGGCTTTGCCGCATGTCGAAGATGTCGATTTGCTCATCATCATGGGTGGGACCATGAGCGTAAATGATGAGGCAAACTTCCCATGGTTAAAAATAGAAAAACGATGGCTGCGACGCTATTTGGCACTCGGTAAACCCGCAATCGGGCTTTGTTTAGGCGGGCAATTGATTGCCAATGCTTTGGGTGGGGCGGTGAGTCGAAATGCACAACAAGAACTGGGTTGGACGACCATCCGTAAAGTCGCTAACGTACCGCATGACTGTTTTAAACTACCTGAAGAGTTTAAAGTCATGCAGTGGCACAGTGAAACATTTGAAATTCCCAAAGGAGCGGTATTACTGGCGGAAAATGATGCATGTCGTAATCAAATGTATCAAATCGGGCAAAATGTTTTGGGCTTCCAATTTCATCCTGAAATTACCCCAGAAGTACTCGATTTATTTTTGGAAAATGATGAAGAAGTGGCATTTTTTTCAGGAACACATGTGCAGCCAGTACATGATCTACGGAAAAGCGCAAAAAACAAATTTATTGAGGGAAATCAAATACTAAACCAAGCAATAGAGTATGTATTAAGAAAAAACGCCTACTGATTAAAAGTTAAGCAATTGATCTTGCATAAAAAATGAAAAATATAAGAAAAACAGCAAAAGAGATTTGCTTATGCATTAAACAATAGCTATAATGGGCGACCCTTTGATGAAGGGGGTTAGCTACGAATAAAGTAGTTAACATCGTGACAGTCGCGGCATCGATCGTGACCTTAGTGATATTTCACTGCTCTTGACACTTGCCTCTTTTAAAGTGGGGTGAGATGCGTCAAGGGTGATTCTTTATATATTTGGCTTGGAGTTAACTGGTATGTCTAACCAGAGAATTCGTATCCGTCTTAAGTCTTTTGATCACCGTCTAATTGATCAATCAGCTCAAGAAATCGTAGAAACAGCAAAACGTACTGGCGCACAAGTTTGTGGTCCAATCCCGATGCCTACACGTATCGAACGTTTTAACGTTTTAACATCACCACACGTTAACAAAGATGCGCGTGACCAATACGAGATCCGCACTTACAAACGTTTGATCGACATCGTTCAACCTACAGATAAAACTGTTGATGCATTGATGAAGTTGGATCTTGCAGCTGGTGTTGATGTTCAGATCGCTTTGGGTTAAGGCTTTTGGTTAATTAACGCTCTAAGTTAATTAGGCCGCTTTTTTAGAGGTTTATGCACATGGCTATTGGTTTAGTCGGTCGCAAGTGCGGTATGACACGTATCTTTACAGATGCTGGTGTTTCTGTACCTGTAACAGTGATTGAGGTTGATCCTAACCGCATCACACAAATCAAAACGCTTGAAACTGATGGTTATCAAGCGATTCAAATCACTACTGGTGAACGTCGCGAATCTCGCGTAACTAACGCTCAGAAAGGTCACTTTGCGAAAGCTGGTGTTGCTGCTGGTCGTCTAGTTCAAGAATTCCGCGCTACAGAAGCTGATCTTGAAGGTCGTGAAGTTGGCGGAACTATCGGTGTAGATGTGTTCACAGTGGGTCAAATTGTTGACGTTACTGGTACATCTAAAGGTAAAGGTTTCCAAGGTGGTGTTAAGCGTTGGAACTTCCGTACTCAAGACGCTACACATGGTAACTCTGTATCTCACCGTGTTATCGGTTCTACAGGTCAAAACCAGACTCCTGGTCGCGTGTTCAAAGGCAAAAAAATGCCTGGTCACTTAGGTGCTGAACGTGTAACTACACAGGGTCTTGAAATCGTTGCTATCGACGCAGAACGTTCAGTTCTAGTTGTTAAAGGCGCGGTTCCTGGTGCTACTGGTGGCGACGTTACTGTTCGTCCTACTATCAAGGCCTGAGGGGAAATAACGTGAATTTAAATACTGTTTCCGGCTCTGCTGTTGAGTTATCTGAAGTTGCGTTTGGTCGTGATTTTAACGAAGCTCTTGTACACCAAGTTGTTACAGCTTACTTAGCTGGTGGTCGTCAAGGTTCAAAAGCGCAAAAATCACGTGCTGACGTTTCTGGCGGTGGTAAAAAACCTTTCCGTCAAAAAGGTACTGGCCGCGCTCGTGCTGGTTCTATTCGTAGCCCAATCTGGGTTGGCGGTGGTAAAACTTTTGCTGCTCGTCCACAAGACTGGTCTCAAAAAGTAAACCGTAAAATGTATCGCGGTGCTATGCAATGCATCCTGGCTGAGCTTGTTCGTCAAGATCGCCTTGTTTTAGTTGAAGAGATTGCTGTTGCAGCTCCAAAAACTAAAGAATTGCTTGCAAAACTTAACGACTTGAATGCACCTCGTGCATTAATCGTTACAGATGCTGTTGATGAGAACTTGTATCTTGCTGCTCGCAACATTCCACACGTTGATGTGGTTGATGCTGCTGCAATCGATCCTGTTAGCTTGATCGCGTTCGATAAAGTTGTTATGTCTGTTGCTGCTGCTAAGAAAATTGAGGTAGAACTCGGATGAACAACGAACGTATCTATCAAGTCCTACAAGGACCTGTATTCTCAGAAAAAGCACAAGTTTTAGGCGAAACTGCTGGTGTTCAAGTGTTCAAGGTTGCACTAGATGCAAACAAACTTGAGATCAAAAAAGCTGTTGAGCAACTATTTGGTGTTCAAGTTGTTAAAGTTAACACAACGATCACTAAAGGTAAGACTAAACGCTTTGGTAAAACATTAGGACGTCGTTCTGATGTTAAAAAAGCATACGTCACCCTGAAAGCTGGCCAAGATGTTGAAATGGCTGACTTGGGCGATACCGCTGAAAACGCAGCGGAATAAGGACGAAAATTATGCCGATTCAAAAATGTAAGCCAACGTCTCCAGGACGTCGCTTTGTAGAGAAAGTGGTTCATAACCACCTTCACAAAGGCGCGCCATATGCTCCGTTGGTTGAAGCTAAAAAACGTACTGGCGGTCGTAATAACAACGGTCACATTACAACTCGTCACGTTGGTGGTGGTCATAAACAGCACTACCGTATCGTAGACTTCAAACGTAACAAAGACAGCATCCCTGCTGTAGTTGAGCGTATTGAATACGATCCAAACCGTACAGCTCATATTGCTTTATTGAAATATGCTGACGGTGAACGTCGCTATATTATTGCACCTAAAGGCCTTCGCGCTGGTGATCAAGTTCAATCTGGTAACGATGCTCCAATCCGTCCAGGTAACTGCTTACCACTTCGCAACATGCCTATCGGTTCTACTCTTCACAACATCGAGCTTAAAATCGGTAAAGGCGCACAATTAGTACGTTCTGCTGGTACATCTGCTCAATTGTTGGGTCGTGACGGTTCTTACGCTATCATTCGTCTTCGTTCAGGCGAAATGCGTAAAGTACACGTTGAATGCCGTGCTGTGTTAGGTGAAGTTTCTAACTCAGAAAGCAACCTTCGTTCACTTGGTAAAGCAGGTGCATCACGCTGGCGTGGCGTTCGTCCTACCGTACGTGGTATGGCGATGAACCCAGTAGACCATCCACATGGTGGTGGTGAAGGACGTAATAAAGGTATTCAACCTGTAAGTCCATGGGGTCAAAAAGCTAAAGGGTACAAAACACGTACCAACAAGCGTACGACTAAGATGATCATTCGCGACCGTCGCGTTAAGTAACAAGTAAAGGAATCTGACAATGCCTCGTTCTCTGAAAAAAGGCCCATTCGTCGATGCGCACTTGTTCGCTAAGGTTGAAGCGGCTATCGCGGCTAATAACCGTAAGCCGATCAAAACTTGGTCGCGTCGTTCGATGATCTTACCGGATTTTGTTGGTCTAACAATTTCTGTACACAATGGCCGTAACCATGTTCCAGTGATCGTATCTGAGCATATGGTTGGTCATAAATTAGGTGAATTCGCGCCAACTCGTACCTATCGTGGTCACGGTGTTGACAAGAAGTCTAAACGTTAATAGGTGCTATGATGGAAGTAACTGCTAAATTACGCGGTGCCGCTATCTCGGCACAAAAAGCACGTTTGGTTGCAGACCTAATTCGCGGCAAATCTGTTGCGCATGCTTTAAATATCTTAAACTTCAGCAACAAAAAAGCTGCAGTTTTAGTTAAAAAAGCATTGGAATCTGCGATTGCAAACGCTGAACACAATAACAGTTTAGATGTAGACGACCTTAAAGTTTCTACGATCTACGTTGATGAAGGCATGAGCCTGAAACGTATTTTGCCACGTGCTAAAGGCCGTGCAGATCGTATTACTAAGCGTACTTGTCACATTACCGTTAAGGTAGGGGTTTGATATGGGTCAGAAGGTTCATCCAATCGGTATCCGCCTAGGTGTTGTGAAACGTCATAACGCTAACTGGTATGCGAATCCGAAACAATATGCTGAATATTTGCTAAAAGATCTTCAAGTTCGTGAGTTTTTAACTAAAAAACTTAAGAATGCGATGGTAAGCAATATTCTTATCGAACGCCCTACAGGCGCAGCTAAAGTAACTATTAGCACTGCACGTCCTGGTATCGTGATCGGTAAAAAAGGCGAAGACATTGAGAAATTACAACGCGAATTAACAGCCATTATGGGTGTTCCTGCGCAAGTAAGTATCAACGAAATCGATCGCCCAGATTTAGACGCTCGTTTAGTTGCTGAAGCAATCGCTTCTCAATTAGAAAAACGTGTAATGTTCCGTCGTGCTATGAAGCGTGCGGTTCAAAACTCTATGCGTGCTGGTGCTAAAGGTATCAAAGTAGAAGTTTCAGGCCGTCTAGGTGGTGCTGAGATTGCTCGTACTGAATGGTATCGTGAAGGTCGTGTACCTCTTCATACTCTTCGTGCTGACATCGACTATGCTACTATGCGTGCTGAGACTACTTACGGTACGATCGGCGTTAAAGTATGGATCTTCCGTGGTGAGATCTTGGGCGGCATGAAACAAGTCATGAACCCAGCTCCAGCTGAAGAACGTCCAGCTAAACGTGGCCGTGGTCGTGGTGAAGGTCAAGAGCGTCGTGGTCGTCGCAATGATCGTTCTGCTGAAAAAGGAGAATAATCCATGTTACAACCTAAACGTACTAAATTCCGTAAAGTGCAAAAAGGCCGTAACACTGGTCTAGCACATCGCGGTAGCTCAGTATCTTTTGGTACTATTGCACTTAAATCAGTTGAACGTGGTCAAATGACCGCACGTCAAATTGAAGCAGCGCGTCGTACAATCAGCCGTCGTATTAAACGTGGTGGTAAGATCTTTATCCGTGTTTTCCCAGACAAACCAATTACTGAAAAACCATTAGAAGTTCGTATGGGTAAAGGTAAAGGTTCTGTGGAATACTGGGTTTGCCAAATCAAACCAGGTAAAGTCTTGTACGAAATTGATGGTGTTAACGAAGAACTTGCTCGCGAAGCGTTTACGCTTGCTGCTGCAAAACTTCCGTTTAAAACCACTATCGTGACTCGGACGGTAATGTAATGAAAACTAATGATCTACGTGAAAAGTCGGTAGAAGAGTTGACAGCTTTGCTTGATGAGCAACAGCTTAACCAATTCCGTCTTCGTATGGCGAAAGCAACTGGTCAATTGGGTAAATCGCACGAAGTTGCGCTTACTCGTAAGACAATTGCTCGTATTAAGACCCTCCTTACCGAAAAACAGGGGAACGGACAATGAGTGAACAAACAGTTCGCACGTTAACCGGTAAAGTAGTTAGCGACAAGATGGACAAGTCTATCGTTGTTCTTATCGAACGCCGCGTTCAACACCCGTTGTATGGCAAATCAATCCGCCGTTCAACTAAATTACACGCTCATGATGAAAACAATGTTGCTAAAGTTGGCGACGTAGTAAGCATCAAAGAAAGCCGCCCAATTTCTAAAACTAAGTCTTGGACTTTAGTTGAAGTTGTTGAAGCTGCTGCTGAGTAATTAAACGTTCTTGCATCATCGGTCAATTTCGAGTACTCTTTGAGCCTTTCGAAATTGCGACCGGTGATGCTCGGTTTTGGAGTAGGGCAATGATTCAAACCGAAAGTATGCTCGACGTAGCAGACAACAGTGGTGCTCGCCGCGTACAATGTATTAAAGTACTTGGTGGTTCACATCGTCGTTATGCTTCTGTTGGCGACATTATTAAAGTTACTGTAAAAGAAGCTATTCCACGTGCACGTGTTAAAAAAGGTGACGTGATGAATGCTGTAGTTGTACGTACAAAATTCGGCATCCGTCGTGCAGATGGTTCAGTTATTCGTTTCGACGATAACGCAGCTGTTATTTTGAACAACAACAAAGCGCCGATTGCAACTCGTATTTTCGGACCAGTGACTCGTGAACTTCGTACTGAACAGTTCATGAAAATTATTTCATTGGCTCCTGAAGTTCTATAAGAGGCACTCATGGCTAAGATTAAAAAGGGCGATCAAGTAATTGTGATCGCAGGTAAAGAAAAAGGCAAACAAGGTACTGTTTTGTCTGTTTCACATGACCGTGTTAAGGTTGAAGGCCTTAACTTGGTAACGAAGCATCAAAAGCCTAACCGAGTTACTGGCGCTGAAGGCGGCATCGTAACTCAAGAAGCTGAGCTTCATATCTCTAACGTGGCAATTTTTAATGCTACAACCCAAAAGGCTGACCGTGTTGGTTACCAAGTGATTGAAGGCGTGAAAACTCGCGTATTCAAGTCTAATGGTGAATCAGTGGCGGTAGCGAAGTAATAGGTTGACTAGGCAATGGCCAGACTTAAAACGCGTTACAACGACGAACTTAAGGCTCAATTAAAAGAAACATTGGGTGTTAAGAATGTGATGGATATCCCTCGCATTACAAAAATCACCATCAACATGGGTGTTGGTGCTGCATCAGCTGACAAGAAATTGTTAGATGGCGCTCTTTCTGATATGCAAGCAATTGCTGGTCAAAAACCAGTACTTACTTTAGCTCGTAAATCTATCGCTGGTTTCAAAATCCGTGATGGTTGGCCGATCGGCTGTAAAGTTACTTTACGTGGCGAACGTATGTACGAATTCTTAGACCGTTTGATCTCTATCGCGATCCCTCGTATCCGTGACTTCCGTGGTTTCTCTGCGAAATCATTTGATGGTCGTGGTAACTACTCAATGGGTCTTAAGGAACAAATCATGTTCCCTGAAATCGATTTTGATAAGATTGATCGTATTCGTGGTATGGACATTACCATCACTACGACTGCTCGCACCGATGACGAAGGCCGTGCGCTTATGCGTGCATTCGGCTTCCCGTTCAAATAAGAGGTCGATATGGCTAAGAAAGGTATGATTAATCGCGAATTGAAACGCGAAGCTACTGTTGCTAAATACGCTGCGAAACGTGCTGAATTAAAAGCAATTATCGCAAACGTAAATGCATCAGACGAAGAACGTTTCGAAGCGATGATGAAATTTCAAGCATTACCACGTAATGCATCTCCAGTACGTCTACGTAACCGTTGTGGTTTAACTGGTCGTCCTCATGGTTACTTCCGTAAGTTCGGTTTAAGCCGTAACAAATTACGTGAAACAGTAATGCAAGGTGATGTACCGGGCGTTGTTAAGGCAAGCTGGTAAGGAGCACTATAAATGAGTATGCAAGATACCGTTGCCGACATGCTAACACGTGTTCGTAACGCACAAATGGCAAAGAAACAAACTGTTTCTATGCCAAACTCAAAGTTGAAAGTTGCGATTGCTAACGTACTTCAACAAGAAGGTTATATCGCTGATGTAGCTGTTGCTGATAATGAAGGCAAAGCGACTTTAACGATTACTTTAAAATATTTCGAAGGCAAACCAGTTATCGATACTGTGAAACGCGTAAGCCGTCCAGGTCTACGTCAATATCGCGGTAAAGATGCACTTCCTAGCGTTAAGCAAGGTTTAGGTATTGCAATTGTTTCTACAAGCAAAGGCATCATGACTGATCGCGCTGCACGTGCTGCAGGTATCGGTGGTGAAGTTATTGCTTTTGTTTCTTAATAGGTGATTCCTCATGTCTCGTGTGGCTAAAGCCCCAGTAACTGTACCTAACGGTGTTACAGTTACTCAGAACGGCCGGCAGGTCGAAGTGAAAGGCAGCAAAGGTACATTGTCTTTCAACCTGCATGCGCTGGTCGAGCTAAAACAGGAAGACGGTACTCTAGTTATTGCTCCTAAAGCTGAATCTAAAGATGCTTGGATGCAGGCTGGTACTGCTCGCGCTGTGCTTAACAACCTTGTAAAAGGTGTTAACGAAGGTTTCGAACGTAAGTTACAACTGATTGGTGTTGGTTATAAAGCTGCGGTTAAAGGTAACATTGTTAACCTTAACCTTGGTTTCTCTCACCCGATCGACTACAACCTTCCTGAAGGTGTAACTGCAGAAACTCCTACTGCAACTGAAATTGTACTTAAATCAGCTGATAAAGCTAAATTAGGTCAAGTTGCTGCAGAAATCCGTGGTTACCGTCCGCCAGAGCCTTATAAAGGTAAAGGTGTTCGTTATTCTGACGAAGTTGTACTTCGTAAAGAAGCTAAGAAGAAATAAGGCGCGAGGTTCTTATGAACGAAAAGAAACAATCCCGTTTGCGTCGTGCGAAAAGCACACGCTTGCACATCCGTGCATTGGGTGCGACTCGTTTGTGTGTAAACCGCACTCCGCGTCACATCTATGCTCAAGTTATCTCTGCAGATGGTGGCAAAGTATTAGCGCAAGCTTCTACTTTAGACGCTACTCTACGTGCTGGTACTACTGGTAACGTTGAATCGGCTCAGAAAGTTGGTGCTTTAATTGCAGAACGTGCTAAAGCGGCTGGTGTAACTAAAGTTGCATTTGACCGTTCTGGTTTCAAATATCATGGTCGTATCAAAGCCTTGGCTGATGCTGCTCGTGAAAACGGCTTGGAGTTCTAATCATGGCTAAAGTTGAACAAAACGAAGGTCTTGTTGAAAAGCTGGTTGCCGTTGATCGTGTAGCCAAAGTTGTTAAGGGTGGTCGTATCTTCTCTTTCACAGCATTAACTGTTGTGGGTGATGGTAATGGTCGCGTAGGTTTTGGTCGTGGTAAAGCACGTGAAGTTCCAGCTGCTATTTCTAAAGCACTTGAAGCTGCTCGTCGCAACATGATTACTGTTGACCTTGTTGACGGTACTGTTCAGCACCCTATCAATGCTCGTCACGGTGCAAGCCGCGTTTACATGCAACCTGCTTCTGAAGGTACTGGTGTAATTGCTGGTGGCGCTATGCGTGCAGTTTTAGAAGCTGTAGGTGTACGTAACGTATTAACTAAGTGTTATGGTTCTACTAACGCTGCTAACGTAGTAAACGCAACTTTTAACGGTTTGCGTGATATGACTTCTCCTGAGAAAGTTGCTGCGAAACGTGGTTTATCAGTAGCACAAATTCAAGGGTAATCAATCATGAAAACGATTAAAGTTACCCAGACTAAATCTTCATCGCATCGCTTGAAAAATCACAAGCTTAGCCTTAAAGGTTTAGGTCTGCGTCGTATTGGTCATACAGTTGAAGTGCAAGATACGCCTTCTAACCGTGGTATGATCAACCAAGTTTACTATATGGTTAGTGTAGAGGAATAAGCCATGACTCTGCGTTTAAATACAATTGCACCTGCAGAAGGTGCTAAGCGTGACAACCTTCGTTTAGGCCGTGGTATCGGTTCTGGCGTTGGTAAGACTGGTGGCCGTGGTGTCAAAGGTCAAAACTCACGTAAGAGCGGTGGTACACGTCCTGGTTTCGAAGGTGGTCAAACTGCGTTATATCGTCGTTTACCTAAATTCGGTTTCACTAGCCAAATGGCTTTGAAAACTGCTGAAGTACGTTTATCAGAACTTGCTAAAGTTGAAGGCGACATCGTGTCTCTTGAAACTTTAAAAGCTGCTAACGTTGTACGTAAAGATATGTTGCGTGCACGTATCGT
Organism: Acinetobacter sp. LipI_15; assembly: GCF_058242865.1. Lineage (NCBI taxonomy): Bacteria > Pseudomonadati > Pseudomonadota > Gammaproteobacteria > Moraxellales > Moraxellaceae > Acinetobacter > Acinetobacter sp. LipI_15. The sequence continues at coordinate 456,431 of NZ_JBZAYN010000001.1, forward strand.
ACTTTCTGGTGAAATTACTCGTGCATTCACTGTTCAAGGTGTTGCATTGACTAAAGGCGCTAAAGCTGCTGTTGAAGCTGCTGGCGGTAAAGTCGAGGAGTAATCCCCAGTGTCTATGACTCCTAGTTCGACAGGTCATGTTAACATGATGAAAGGCCAACCTTTTCATGTGAAATATCGTGAAATTATTCGCCGTATGATGTTCCTCATCGGGGCGTTGTTGGTTTTTCGACTGGGAGCACATATTCCAGTACCGGGCATTAACAATGCCGCACTAGAGAATCTGTTTAATGCAAACCAAGGTACGATCCTTGGTTTGTTTAACATGTTCTCAGGTGGTGCATTAGAGCGTATGTCAATTCTTGCTCTTGGGATTATGCCGTATATCTCTGCATCGATTATCGTGCAGTTAATGTCTACGGTTGTTCCTTCGCTGGAAGCTTTAAAGAAAGAAGGCGAACAAGGTAAGCGTAAGATTAATCAATATACGCGACAAGGCACATTGTTTCTTGCACTTGTGCAAGCCGTTGGGATGTGTGCAGGTCTGATTAGTCAAAATATTACTTTGACTAGTGGACTTGCTTTTTACGTTCCTGCTGTAACTTCTTTGGTTGCAGGTACAATGTTCCTGATGTGGTTAGGTGAGCAAATTACTGAGCGTGGAGTAGGGAATGGTATTTCCATGATCATCTTCGCTGGTATCGTTGCTGGTTTGCCGAACTTGGTTCTGCAATCTTTAACCTCAGTAGATAATGGGCAATCAAGTTTAATTGGTCTTGCAATCTTTGCATTGCTATCTGTTGCAGTGTTAGCAGCAATTGTGTTTATTGAGAAGGCGCAGCGTCGCATTCCAGTAAACTATGCTCAAAAACAACAAGGTCGTCGTGTATTTACTGCTCAGCAAACACATTTGCCATTAAAAATTAATATGGCGGGTGTGATTCCTGCAATTTTTGCGAGTTCATTGCTATTGTTCCCAGCGAGCTTAGGGCAATGGGTTGGCAGTGCAGACCCAAATGCTGGTGTGATTAAACGTGGCCTACAAGATTTGGCACTCGTATTGTCGCCGGGTCAACCGATGTATTTGGTGCTATTTGGTGCATTAATTATCTTCTTCTGTTACTTCTATACTGCGCTAGTATTTAGCCCGAAAGAAGTGTCAGAGAATTTAAAACGTAGTGGTGCTTATGTACCGGGTATTCGTCCTGGTGAGCAAACTGCACGCTATTTAGATCATATTTTGAATCGTTTGACTTTTATTGGCGCGGTTTATATCACAATCATCTGTTTAATGCCGATGATTCTACAAAGCTCATTTGGTATTCCATTTAGCTTAGGTGGTACGTCTTTACTGATCGTAGTGGTGGTGGTGATGGACTTTATGGCTCAGCTCCAAGCTCATCTCACATCGCATCAATATGACAATCAATCGTTAATGCGTAAAACGACTGCTCATCCGAAAGGATAAGCGCACTTAGAGGTTTCATTATGAAAGTTCAAGCTTCTGTAAAGAAAATTTGTGGTAGCTGTAAAGTTATCCGTCGTAATGGGGTTATTCGCGTAATTTGCAGCGCAGAACCTCGTCATAAGCAGCGTCAAGGTTAATCTGATCAAGACCTGTTGATTTCAGTAGGCTAATTAGGTTATTATCCGCCCCTCAAAGATTTTGTCGGGCGGTTGATTATCTTAACTGCCTTTTTGGAGAAAATTGAATGGCTCGTATTGCCGGTGTAAACATTCCGGATAACAAGCATGCTGTTATCTCTCTAACGTACATTTTTGGTATTGGTCGCCACACTGCAAAAGCTATCTTAGCTGCTGCTGGTATTGCACCAACAACTAAAATTCGTGAATTAGATGACGCTCAGCTTGATGCGATTCGTGCAGAAGTTACTAAGGTTCCTACCGAAGGTGATTTACGTCGCGAAATTTCCATGAACATTAAACGTTTAATGGATTTAGGCTGCTACCGCGGTCTTCGTCATCGTCGCAGCTTGCCTGTCCGTGGTCAACGCACCAAAACTAACGCACGTACCCGTAAAGGTCCGCGCAAACCTATTAAGAAATAAGATTTCTGGAAGCTAAAAGATGGCTAAAGATACTCGCACACGCAAGAAGGTCACTCGTACCGTCTCTGAAGGTGTTGCACACATTCACGCTTCTTTTAATAACACCATTGTGACTATTACCGATCGTCAAGGTAATGCACTGGCTTGGGCTACCTCTGGTGGACAAGGCTTCCGTGGATCACGTAAATCAACTCCGTTTGCTGCTCAGGTAGCTGCTGAAGTTGCTGGTAAAGCTGCTTTAGATTACGGTTTGAAAAACTTGGACGTCCTTGTAAAAGGTCCTGGTCCAGGTCGTGAATCTGCGGTTCGTGCTTTAGGTGCAGTGGGTTATAAAATTAACAGCATTACCGATGTGACGCCAATCCCGCACAACGGTTGCCGTCCACCTAAAAAACGTCGCGTGTAAGGAGAAACATTCATGGCTCGTTATATTGGTCCAAAATGCAAACTCTCTCGCCGCGAAGGGACAGACCTGCAATTAAAATCTGGCGTTAAACCATTTGACGTCAAAACAAAAAAAGCTGCTAAAGCACCTGGCCAACATGGTGGCGCTCGTGGCGGCAAACAATCTGAGTACTCACTACAATTACGTGAAAAACAAAAAGTACGTCGTATGTACGGTGTTTTAGAGCGTCAATTTAGTAACTACTACAAAGAAGCTGCTCGTGTTAAAGGCGCAACAGGTGAAAACTTGTTGAAACTTCTTGAAAGCCGTCTAGATAACGTTGTTTATCGCATGGGTTTTGGTTCTACACGTGCAGAAGCTCGTCAGCTTGTATCTCACCGTTCAATCACTTTAAATGGTCGTCGTGTTAATATCGCGTCTATCCAAGTTAAAGCTGGTGACGTTGTTGCAGTTCACGAAGGTGCTAAACAACAATTGCGTATCAAAAACGCAGTTGAGTTAGCGACTCAACGTGGCATTCCATCTTGGATTGAAATTGATCATTCTAAATTGGAAGGTACGTTCAAAGCTGCACCAGATCGTTCTGATTTACCTGCTGAAATCAACGAAAGCTTGATTGTAGAATTGTATTCTAAATAATCCTTGAGGTAGCAATAATGACGCGTACTGCAAATGAGTTTCTAACTCCGCAAGCGATCAAGGTCGAAGCGGCAAGCGGGACCTCGGCAAAAGTTATTCTAGAACCATTAGAGCGTGGCTTTGGTCATACTCTTGGTAATGCTTTACGTCGTATCCTTTTGTCTTCTTTACCTGGCGCAGCCGTGGTTGAAGTAGAGATTGAAGGTGTCGAGCACGAGTACAGTACTTTGGAAGGCTTGCAGCAGGACATCGTCGAGCTCTTGCTGAACCTAAAAGGATTGTCTATTAAGCTGTTCGATCAAAATGAAGCTTATCTGACATTGGAAAAACAAGGTCCTGGCGACGTTACAGCCGCTGACCTTCGTTTACCACACAATGTTGAAGTGGTTAACCCTGAACATTTGATCGGTACTTTAAGTGCTTCTGGCTCATTAAAAATGCGCCTGAAAGTTTCTCAAGGTCGTGGTTATGAGACTTCTGATTCACGCTTCCCTGAGGGCGAAACTCGCCCAGTGGGTCGTTTGCAATTAGATGCTTCTTACAGCCCAATCAAACGTGTGTCTTACACAGTGGAAAACGCTCGTGTAGAACAACGTACTGACCTTGATAAATTGATCATTGATCTTGAAACCAACGGTACTGTTGATCCTGAAGAAGCTATCCGCAAAGCGGCAACAATCTTGCAACAACAAATTGCAATTTTTGTTGATCTTCAGAAAGATCAAGCACCAGTTGCTCAAGAGCCTCGTGAAGAAGTTGATCCGATTTTGCTTCGTCCAGTAGATGATCTAGAGCTTACTGTTCGTTCTGCTAACTGTTTGAAAGCAGAAAATATTTACTACATTGGCGATCTTGTTCAACGTACTGAAGTTGAGTTGCTTAAAACTCCTAACTTAGGTAAAAAATCGTTGACTGAGATTAAAGATGTTCTGGCATCGAAAGGCTTGCAATTGGGCATGCGTTTAGAGAACTGGCCACCGGCTAGCCTCCGCATGGACGATCGCTTTGCTTATCGTAGCCGTTAATTAAGTAGGACTATCACCATGCGTCATCGTAATAGTGGTGTGAAATTAGGCCGTACAAGCAGTCATCGTAAAGCGATGTTCCAAAACATGGCTAATTCTTTGTTCGAACACGAGTTAATTAAAACTACTGTTCCTAAAGCAAAAGAATTACGTCGTGTTGCTGAGCCTTTAATCACTTTAGCTAAAGTCGATTCTGTAGCAAACCGTCGTTTAGCGTTTGCTCGTACTCGTTCAGCTGCAACTGTTGGTAAATTATTTACCGTTCTTGGCCCTCGTTACAAAGAACGTAACGGCGGTTATCTACGTGTTCTTAAAGCGGGCTTCCGTGCAGGTGATGCTGCACCGATGGCTTACGTTGAGCTAGTAGATCGCGAAGTTAACTAATTTCGTGAAGAGCAGCGTACGTTGTTCTAAAAAAGGTCGGTTTTTAACCGACCTTTTTTAATGCCTGCAGTTTTGTATTGGCTGTATATTGTTAGACAATAATTCAATTTGTCCTTAAAAGATAAAAATAAATCGCCTTTTGCTTAAACTTGACATTGTGCATTGTCAAAAATGTGATTTAATAAATATAAATCTAAGATAGGTTAAAAGAACAACATGGAAAAACAAGTTGATATTCTCATTGTAGGTGCAGGGATCTCTGGTGTAGGTTTGGCTGCTCATCTTTCAAAAAATTGTCCAAATCGTTCATTTGAAATTATTGAACGTCGTGAAAGTTTCGGTGGTACATGGGATCTTTTTAAATATCCGGGTATTCGTTCTGATTCGGACATGTCAACTTTTGGCTTTAATTTTAAGCCGTGGAAAAAATCTAGTGTGCTTGCTGATGGGTCTTCGATTAAAGGCTACCTTTCTGAAGTGATTGACGAATATAAGATCAAAGAAAAAATTCATTTTCAGCACCGTGTTATGAGTGCGAACTACGATTCACAAACTCGTAAATGGTCTGTTGTTATTGAAGATGCGAAGAAGAAACAACAAACCTGGGTTGCAAATTTCGTCTTTGGCTGTACGGGTTATTATAATTATGACCAAGGTTTCCAACCTGAGTTTAAAGGGCAGGAAAACTTTAAAGGTACCTTCATTCATCCACAACATTGGCCTGAAAATTTTAATTATGCAGGCAAAAAAGTTGTGATTATTGGTAGTGGCGCAACAGCAATTACCCTTGTGCCAGCAATGGCAAAAGGCGGTGCAGGGCATGTGACTATGCTACAGCGCTCTCCGACCTATATTGCCTCAGTACCTTCTATTGACATCATTTACGACAAAATGCGTAAAGTATTACCTGAAGATGTTGCTTATAAACTGACCCGAGCACGAAATATCGGTGTCCAACGAGCTGTTTATGCTGTTGCACAAAAGCAACCTAAATTACTCCGTAAATTTTTATTAAAATCAATTGAGTTGCAGTTGAAAGGTAAAGTGGATATGAAGCACTTTACCCCAGATTACAATCCTTGGGATCAGCGCCTTTGTGTGGTGCCAGATGGTGATTTGTTTAAAATTTTACGCGAAGGCCGTGCATCTGTTGAAACCGATCAAATTGAAAGTTTTACTGAAAATGGCATTCAATTGAAATCAGGTAAACATCTTGATGCAGATGTGGTGATTTCAGCTACAGGTCTCAACATTCAAATTTTAGGTGGCATTAGTGCCACAATCGATGGTCAGCCACTGAATACCTCAAAACATATGTTGTACCGTGGTGTTATGGTCAGTGATGTACCCAATATGGCGATGATTATTGGCTATATTAATGCTTCATGGACTTTAAAAGTCGATATTGCTTCTGAATACATCTGTAAATTGATTAACTATATGGATCAAAATGGTTATAACCAAGTGATTCCACAAGGCGATGCGACCGAGTTGTTAGAAGATACCGTAATGGGAAGTTTGACTTCAGGCTATATTGCACGTGCAGCAGATGTGATGCCAAAACAGGGTAAACATGCACCGTGGAAAGTCAGCAATAACTATTTGGCAGATCGTAAAGAATTAAAGCATGCTTCATTTGAAGATGGAGTGCTGAAATTTGAAAAAAAGTCTGATCAAGTGGCTGCTAAACCCAGATTAGTTTCTTAAGTCTATTACATAAAAAAGGAGCATGATGCTCCTTTTTTTTACTTTAGATGTGTGACTTTAGGGTTTTATTTGATGCGTATTATTTGTTGAAAAATATATCATGTTGAAAATAAGGAAATGTACACAGGGTTAATGTGAATATTCAACAACATTCAGAATTTATAAAATTAAATGATTATGAGCTATATATTAAAGCTTGGCAGCCTGAAACAGCAGATAATGATGCAACTTTGGCTCCGATTATATTGATGCATGATTCACTAGGCAGTGTTGATTTGTGGCGTGATTTTCCTGCGCAATTGGCTGCTGAGTCTGGCAGAACGGTGATTGCCTATGATCGGTTGGGCTTCGGGAAATCATCAGCGAACCCTGATCCATTAAGTACTGATTTTGTCTATGCTGAAGCACAGCGGAGCTTTAGGGCGCTTCTTCAATATTATTCCATTCAACAGTTTATTGTGATGGGACATAGTGTCGGTGGGGGAATGGCAGTCGTCATTGCCAGTGAATATACTGAACAATGTCGAGGTCTGATTACCATAGCAGCACAGTATGAAGTGGAAGAACTCACATTATCGGGTATACGTGAAGCTAAAACAGGGTTTGCGCAGCCGGGACAGCTTGAACGCTTGGCTAAATACCATGGGGATAAAGCCCAATGGGTTTTGGATGCTTGGACGGAAACTTGGCTTTCACCGAGTTTTCGTCAATGGAACCTTGAGCATTATGTTGGAAAAGTACAGTGTCCAAGCTTGGTCATACATGGAGAACTGGATGAATACGGGACGACAGCACAAGCTCAGAAACTTTTTTCGGGTATACAAGGTGATGCTGAGCTAGAGATTTTGGAAGGGCTTCATCACATGCCGCACAAAGAGCAACCCGCATTGGTCGCTGCACTCATCTGTGATTTTGTGAATGATTTAAGTTGATATCGAAAGAATATAAAAGCCCATCCGATGATGGGCTTTGTTGTTATAAAGAGCGGGAAATCAGCTCTTTCATAATTTCATTGGTACCGGCATAGATACGGTTGGCACGGTTGTCGATATAAGCCCGTGCAATTGGATATTCAAGCATATAGCCATAGCCGCCATGCAACTGCAGACATTCATCCACGACTTTGGAGAACATTTCTGAAATTTTGTATTTAGCAGCTGCGGCTGCGTCAATACCGAGCTGTTCCTCAAGTTGCAGCTCCATACATCGGTCTAGATAAGTTCGACAAAAATCGATTTCAGTGCGTAGCTCTGCCAATTTAAAACGGGTGTTTTGGAAACTAGATACGGTCTTGCCAAATGCCTTACGCTCTTTGGTGTATTGAACAGTGTGCGCAAAGGCTGCTTCTGCACCGGCTTGGCAAATAATCGCGACCAACATACGTTCCCAAGCCAATTCCTTCATCAGCATCATAAAGCCCATACCTTGCATGCCAAGTAAGTTGCTTTTAGGGACGCGGACATTGTCAAAGAACAGTTCACAGGTATCCTGACCTTTCATGCCAATTTTATTTAAAGGTTTGCCTTTGCTAAAACCGACGCGATCTGCCTCGACGATAATTAGCGATAAATTAGCTGAACCTTTTTCACTATTACCTGTCTTGCAGACCACAATTGCCATGTCACATAAATAGCCATTGGTGATAAAGATTTTTGACCCATTAATAATATAGTCATCGCCATCTTCTGTAGCGGTTGTGCGTACCGCTTGTAGGTCTGAACCTGTGCCTGGTTCGGTCATTGCAATGGCAGTCACGGTTTCGCCAGAAGCCATTTTCGGCAGCCAATGCAGCTTTTGTTCTTCATTGCCAAAGTTATGAATATAATTGGCCACAATGTCGGAATGCAGTGAAAAGCCAGTAGAGGAGTCCATAGCATAGGCCTGCTCTTCAATCAGAATCATGCTATAGAGTCGGTCTACACCATAGCCGCCATAAGCTTCGGGCATGGTCGGGCAAAGTAAGCCCATGGCACCGGCTTTATTCCATAAGTCACGGTCAACGTGTTGCTGATTTTCGTATTTTTCGATATTAGGTATGACTTCTTTTTCATAAAATTTTCGTACTGTTTCACGAAATGCATCATGTTCTGCATTAAATAATTGACGTGGCAGCATGTTGTTGAGTGGGCGAATCGCTCCAGATTGCATTTTGAATATCCTATTCATTTTTATGGCTTTGTCTTCAACTTATAAGATGCAGCGTGTGACTGCAATGTGCAGAACATTCAAAAGCAAGAATTGCGATGAAGCATTCGGTCAATCTTTGAAAACACTCCACTTCAATGGGGTGGATGAGTTACACTAGACGGGTTCAACGATTGGGGAAGACAATGACTGATGAAATCAGCTTAGAAGAGCGTAAAGTGATCTACCGCGCACGTCGTGGTTTAAAAGAGATTGATGTTTATTTTGATCCCTACGTCAAAAATTACTATTTACAAGCCGATGCAGCTGAAAAAGATATGTTTGCAGAACTCGTTGCTGCAGAAGATCCAGATTTGTTGGATTGGTTTATGGAAGTTAGTGAACCGCCACGTCCTGAATTAAAAACGTTTATTCAAAAATTAAAACATTACGTTCATGGATAATCGGCAATTCAAACTGAAACGCAGTTTTTTATCGCATGCGTTTCAGTTTTTTATTTTTGCGGTATTGATGACGCTGCTTTATCAGTTACTAACACCTATGCTTTGGGGGGTATTTTTCCTCATTGGACTAGTGGTTTATGTACTGTTTTTCCGTAAGCATTTACACGTCACCAGTCTAGATTATTTGGATGGAACTGATTGGTCTTTGCAACGGCTCAACCGTCCAGTGCAACGCGTTCAAATTAGCCATATTTTGGATCATCAAATGTATATCGTGGTGTATTTTATGCATGCACGTGCAAAACCAGTGATTATTTGGCGCGATCAATTGTCATTGAAACAGTGGAAATCACTCAAAGTATTGGCCAAAATGATCTAATTGTTAGACAGCCTTTATTTTTAAAATTCAATAAAATGCAAATATTTCATTATCTTATATTGTGGGTAAAATAATCTTGTCTGACAGGATTGAAATTTATTGGCAAAATATTTAAATTGTCTGACAATTTTAAGCTGTGCGGTGATTCTCTGCCTATATATTAGCCTTACCAACAGCCGTTAAGGGAAATCATCATGATGATGCCAACTTGGATGTTTCTGGTAATAGCGATTGTGTTAGCAATTGTTATAGGACGACTAGGAACAGTGCTGAAGGAACAGTTAACTCAAAAATAAGCAGTCAAACGCTTTCACAGTTAATAAGTAGCATGTGCCGAACCGTCGCTATGCTACTTTTTTTTGCCTAAAATTTAGTCTTTGTAAAAAATCAGTCAATTGCATTCAGCGTGATTCATGGCACAGTGTGTCGTTCAAATTAGAGCAAATACTCTTTTATTCATTTTTTGCTTCTGATATGTTTGTCGTGATGGACATAAACACAATTATAGAGGACAGGAAAATGTCGAGCGTCCAAAAAATATGCCAGGGTGTGGCAGTTGTAGCAATAACAAGTACATTATTCGCGGGTTGTTCGCAGGTTGTAAAAACCGGTGCTAATGTTGCACTCGGATTTACAGAAAAACATATTGTGCCACCAATTTTAGCCATGGAAGATGCTGAAATGGTGTGTAATTCAGGTAATTCATTAACTCCAGCCATTATGGCCACCAAAGATATGGGCGCAGACCCAACACGTGTGGCTGTGTTGATGTATTCAGCAGCAGGGATTTGTGCAGAACAAAAAGCCTTGGATGCAGAGTTACGCTATTTACGTGCATCTAAAGCTAACCAAGTATCCGAAGCACAGGATGCTCGTGTTGAGCAAAAGCGTTGGGCGGCACTTGCTGCACAGCGTCAATATACCGGCTATCAATTATTTCAAGATCGTTTTGAAAAGAAGTATAAGAAAAGTCTAGGTGAAGGCTGTCCAAAAATGAACAGCGACATTGACCAAACAGTGTATATGTTGGGAATGTTAAGTGGCTTACAGGCCATGACCAATGATATTAACTCAGGTGGGGCGGTAAACGTTCCGAAAGACATTGCTGCGATTGTTGAACGCGGTATGGTGTGTCTGAATAATGAAAAATTCTGGGGCGCACCAAATGCAACCCGCGCTGTGATCTGGACGTTATTGCCGGGTGCAGGTGATGGAAAACCTGATCCATACCAAACATTGAAACAATCTACGCAAATTGGTGAGCAAAAGGGTGTGAGACTGTCACATGCTTTATATGCGGTTGCTGCACAAGCCAGTGGCGATGATGCGAAAATCCGTGATGCCTTACGTACCTTTGCACAAGCGCGTAGCGATGAGAAACCTGTTAATCCACAATTTAAGCTCATCGATAGCATGGCTGAAACCATGGTGAAAGGGATTTCAGATCGTTATTGGACTGAACATACAGGCGTTCGTACGGCTGATGATGGTATGGAACATTTCTGGGATGAAAGTGCCAATAGTTCTGAACTCGATGATTTGTTTAGTGGTGATATTGAAACCAGTGGCACAGCTGCAAATTAATCTTTGCAATAGCGTTTAAAAGTGAGGTACAGGAGGAGCGAAAATGAAACTACAATTTTTAATACCGAAAATTGTCTTTCTTGCGGTATTCGTTTCGATCTGTGCCTCGCTACAGGTATTTAAAGATTATTTTATCTATTGGCAAGATGACTTATTTCATGATTTTTGGCGCTTATGGACCGCACATTGGGTTCACGTCGGTTGGATTCATTTTGTTTTAAATATATTGGCCTTTATTTGCTTACCGTTTATTTTCCCACGAGTTTCGACATGGCATTTTGTTGCCATTTTATTGATTTTATCTCCTTTAATCAGTCTAAGTTTCTATTTTTTCTTACCCGATATTGAAGCCTATGCCGGATTATCTGGTGTCTTGCATGGTGCCTATGTCGCGGTCGCTTGTGTGCATTTGATGTATCGACGGGAGCGAAATTTTGCAGCCTTTGTATTGTTGCTGATTTTGGCAAAATTGGTGTGGGAAAATACCGTGGGCAATACGGGAACGGCTGAATTAATTGGAAGCCCCATTTTAGTCGAAGCACATTTATTGGGGGTGATTTGGGGCATTATCATCGCCTTGTTCTATCTTGTTGGCAATTATTTCTGGGATCGTTAGCTCACTTTAGGTGATTGGGTTGACAAAAAAAACCGAAAAGAAAATACATATTGTCATTTTAATGTTTTGAATATTGATGCAAATTTAAACGTAATAATAAAACAGTTAGGTCAGGGAAAGGAACTTCTCGAACCGATAAGGAAGAGGGTGCTTAGTCCAGCTAGGCTCCAAAATAAAAATAGGAAGACTCATGCAAAATGATGCACAAAACAGATCCAGCATCGTTGGTCTGTTACGTTATGTCTGGACAGAATGGATTTCGACTCTAGTCGTATTGATCTTGCTTCTGCTTACACTAATTATCGGTACAGGGGAGATGATCCATGGGCAGTTGCTCCGTATGGGAGAGCGACTGTATGGTGACCCTGCAACAGGTATGCAGTACTCTTTTTTAAGGGCTGAGCCTGCCAAGCCTGAATGTGACCGTAACCCGAATGTCGATGCGTTGGTGAAAACTCAAATGCAAGCCAATGCAGCAGATGAGTTTGCTGATTTTTTTGGTACGGCATCTGAGAATGACGTTCGTTCGTCTATTTTAGCGGGTGTGCAGCAGTGTGAAGAAAAGTATCAATTTTATGATAAAGCCATGCAACATATGGAGAAGCATCCGAGTATTCGCGCCTATCGTAATTTTGAAACAAGCTTCTTCGGTATCTTTAAATTTGGTACTGAAAATCGCGCCATTTTGTTGATTTTTATGGTGGTTATAGCTGCGATTAGTGCGACATTGAAAATTCATCATATTGGTCTACGCGGTCCTGCAACCAAGAAGGATTATCGTGTTTATAGCCTGATGATGAGCTTCGGTAATGGACTGTTAACCTACTCAAGTATCAGCCAATTCAATTCAGTGAAAAATTCGGGAGTTCCAATGACCACCGAAACTGAACTGATTTATTGGATGTGGATGACGCTGTTCTCAATCCTGACATTGATCAGTGTTTTGCAATTGTTTAGTCCGCCAAAAGATGCCAAAGAGGGCGGTAGTCTTAGTTTCGCGTTCCTAAGCGTGCCTTTATATGCGTATATGGCGTTGATTACAGGTATCGCCTTTATCTTCTTTATGGACTACCCGATGGGGCAAGGCATCTATTTAGGGCAATTGGTCGAGTTTTCAAGTATTTTCCTGAATCTAGCGTTATTCATTTGGGCGGGTATGTTGTTGAAGCAAACCCGTGTCGTAGATTTATTCTTGAATATTTTACGCCCATGGAACTTAGCTCCTGAGACTTTAACATGGCTGATTTTAATCGCAGCAGCATTGCCTACAGCCTATACTGGCGCATCGGGGATCTTTGTCATTGCGGCAGGCGCGATTATTTATAAGGAAGTGTGGAACGCTGGCGGACGCCGTCAATTTGCCTTGGCTGCAACAGCAATGTCCGGTTCGCTTGGGGTGGTTTTACGTCCATGCTTATTGATTGTGGTTGTTGCATCGCTAAATAAAGAAGTGACCACGGATCTGCTTTATCAATATGGTATTTATACGTTCTTGCTGACATCTACGATGTTTTTAATTGTGTCGTTATTTTTTGCAGAACATAAGTTCCGTATTGCTCAAGCCAATGTGGCAGCGCCGCAGTCAGGACGTGCCTTCTTAGCCGTTATTCCTTATATTGTGATTTTCGTGCTGATCTGGATGTTCTATAAATATTTATTGAATACAGATTTAAATGAATTTACTGCACCAGTCATGATGCCTGTTATTCTGCTGATGATCGTTTTAGTGGATAAATTACGTCATCAGCCAGCACCATTGTCAGCAGTTGGGCATTGGGATGAAACACTAACAGCAAATTATAGTGCGAATGCTGAACCTGCTTTAGCCGGCGCACAGGTTGCACATGCAGAATACCGTGAAGGATTACATGGCAATAGCGCAGATGATGGGCAGGCTGCGAATCATACAGTGGCTCAATCCAGCTCTATGCAGATTCTACGTCAAGTTGGTTTTTGGAAGTCGATGCATATTTCGACCAGTGAAACCGTTGGACATATCGGTGCTTTGGTTATTTTGATGGCGCTTTCGGTAAGCGTTGGTGGATTGCTAGAGCGTACTGAAGTCATGAGTTTATTCCCAACTGATATCAGCAGTACTTTTTTGGTTATCACATTGATTGTCGGATTGATGGTCTTTGTGGGTATGATTATGGATCCGTTTGGCGCAGTCATTTTAATTTCTGCAACTGTTGCTCCTGTAGCCTATCAATACGGTATTCATCCTGTGCATTTTTGGATGATTACACTCATTGGTTTTGAGCTAGGTTATGTTACGCCTCCAGTTGCATTGAACCACCTCTTGGCCCGACAGTCGATAGGGGATGCTGAAGTCAATGAAGCGGATGCTGAAGTTCGTCACTTGTCGTTTTATTACCGTTATGAACGTTGGATTTTGCCGCTGATTGTGCTGTTCCCTGCAATGTTGATTATTGCTTATCTGCCGTATTTCTTTAAGCTGTTCGGTTGGTATCAATAAATTAATTTTGAAACATTAAAAAAGCACCTTCGGGTGCTTTTTTTATTGAATAAGGGGCTGTGCGTTTGAAGGTAAATGAATGGATATTTATGACTTTTTAAACTTATTTTGTAGGAACGGACTACATAGCAAAATCGCTAAAAATATAAAAGCAAAACCGAATAGGCTGTAAATATCTGGCAATTCTTGCCACAGTGCAAAGCCCCAAATACCCGCAAAAATAATCGCGATATAGTTCACGGGGCCAATTTGACCTGCGGGTGCAAGCTTATAGGCATTGGACATAAAAATTTGACTGATATTGGCCAAAAGCCCCGCTGTAATCAGAAAAGCAAACTCCTTGAAACTATAAGGACGCCAAAGCCAGAACATCGGGATCATGGAAATGAGTGTGCCAAAAAAGCAGAAATAAAACACGATGCGTTCAGGTGGTTCAGTTGCTGTAAGGGCACGGACAGTGACAAATGCCATGGCTGCCAAGAAGCTTGCGGTTAGTCCGATGAGTGATAACTGATTGAACATTCCTGCATCGGGCTTTGCGACGAAGAGGACGCCAATCAAACCAATGACTGCGGCAATGAGCATACTCAGGGTCATTTTTTCTTTTAAAAATAACCATGCAATTAAGGGGATGAAGATCGGCGAGGAATAGGTGAAGACCATGGCATTGGAGAGTTTTAAGTGGGCAATGGCATAAAAAAAGCCATACATTGCCACCAAGCCTACAATTGAACGCCATGTATGCATCCACAATTTTTCAGTTCTAAAAAATGTGCTGCCCTTTTGTAGGATCAAAGGTAGAAAGATCAATAAGCCAACCGCATTGCGAAAAAATACGATGGTGGCATTATCTACTGTGTGGGATGCGTAGCGTATACAAACCCCCATAATGGAAAAAAGCAGCGCTGATAGCATGAGAAAGCCAATTGCTTTGGGGATATTTTGTGGTGTAGTAGTGGACATAACAAAAAGGCTAGAAAATCTGATGATATTCTAGCCTATAAGTACGCATGGTGTAGCAGAAGTCGGTTATTTTGCTTGTTGTGCTAACTGTGCTTCGAGTAATTTAATTTGTTCTTCTTTCAGTTTAATCAGCTCATCTGCATCTGAATGTTGCTGTTTTAAGCTTTGCTCCTGATCATTCAATTGTTGTTGAATGTCATCTAATTTGGCAATTTCCTCTTTGGCTAAAGAGGCATTTTCAGGCACAGCTGCATCTAAAATGTCTTCTTCGACCAATTTAATGGTGTCAGTCTCTGCGGTAGGGACTGATGCTTCAGTCTCAGATTGGACAGGGGTTGCAACAGGCGGTTTAACCGGTGCAGCGACCAGTTCTTCTTGAAGTGCAGATTTATCTGCTGTACTGCTGCTTAACCATTGATATGCAAAAAAGATAGCAATCAATAACGTTAAGCCCCCAATGATTCCAACTAACAATTTTGGATTATGTCTTTGATCTTCTGTCATTGCTTGACCTTAATTTTTATTTAGGCTGACGTGGCTTAAATTGGATCACACCGATATCGTCTGGCACGGCGGGTTGTTCAGGTTGATCGACATAAGTCGGTCGATTTTCACTGTAACCACAATCAATGCATTCGATCCATTCGTCTTCGCCAGAGGTCAGCATGACAACCCGGTCCATCGCTTGGCATTTTGGACATTTTGCACCTGCAATGAAGCGTCGTTTAATGGTCATCATACTTACCTTGAATCTAACTAAGGTCCCTAGTTTAAGCGTTTTTAGATGCGTTCGTCCAACCTTGATGACGCAGCAAAGCATCTATTTTTGGCTCGCGTCCGCGGAAATTGATAAATGCGTCAAGTGCCGTATCTTTTCCGCCAACTGCTAGAATAAATTGTCTAAACGACTTGCCAGTCGAAGTATTAAAAATTCCTTCATTTTCGAATCGGTCGAAGGCATCACTTGCCAAAACCTCTGCCCATTTGTATGAATAATAACCAGCAGCGTAACCACCTGCGAAGATATGACTGAAACCATGTTGGAAACGGTTGTACGAAGTGGTGGGTGCAACTGCATATTTTTGACGAATATCATCTAGGGTGTGTTGGATGCCTGCAGCGTCCAAAGCAGGGTTGGCCTTATGGATATTTAAGTCAAACATGGCAAATTCAATTTGACGTAACGTTTGCATCCCTGACTGGAAGAAACGCACATCTTGTAGTGCTTTTAATAGATCGGCTGGTAAAGTTTGCTTTGATTCTATATGTTCACTGAGTAAATCTAAACTTTCTTGATCCCAAGTCCAAAACTCCATGAATTGACTTGGCAGCTCTACAGCATCCCACGCCACGCCATGTGTACCAGCCACAGCAATATTATCGACTTCAGTGAGCATGTGATGTAAGCCATGACCAAATTCGTGGAACAGCGTCGTTACTTCATCATGAGTGAGTAAAGCAGCTTGCTCACCGACAGGTGGGGTAAAGTTGCAGACCATGTAGCAAATTGGTTTTTGCAGACCATTTTCAGTTTGCATGCGTGAACGGAAGCCGCTCATCCATGCGCCGCCACGTTTACCGCTTCGTGCATACAGGTCAAAGTAGAAACCGCCAATCACGCTGCCTTGATCTTCAAGTTCAAAGTAACGTGCATCGGGATGCCAAACAGGCGCTTCACGCTCGATCACATTGATACCATAGAGGCGATTTACAATGCTGAACAAGCCTTGAATAATTTTAGGTGCAGGGAAGTAGGGCTTCAGGTCTTCTTGTGACAAATTAAACTGTTTAACTTTGAGTTTTTCTGAATAGAAAGTGGCATCCCACGGTTGCAACTCAGTGATACCGTCTTGCGCTGCAATGGCTTTCAGTTCAGCGATTTCTTTCTCTGCTGGCGCACGCGCATGTTCTGCCAGTTCAATCAGGAACTGATCTACAGTTGCCACATCGGGTGCCATTTTGCTTGCTAAAGACAATTCGGCATAGTTGTTAAAACCAAGCAGGCTAGCCATTTCCTGACGTAGTTTCAAGATTTCTTCCATGACCGCTGTATTATCAAATTCAGCAGAGTCTGCCTGATCAGAAGCACGTGTGGTATAGGCTTTATAGAGTGCTTCACGCACTTCGCGGTCTTCTGCATAGGTCATAATGGCAATATAAGACGGGAAGTCGAGTGTGGCTACAGCCTGTTCGAGTTCGCGTTGCTGACCATATTGTTTCAGAAGTTCAATACTGCCTTGAGGTAGTCCTTTGAGCTGCGCTTCAGTTAAAGGTTTGAAGTAGGCTTGGGTGGCATCCAATACGTGATTGGAAAAGTCTGATGATAACTGTGAAAGTCGTGCAGATATTTCTGCATAGCGTTTTTTCGCTTCACCTTCTAAGGCTACGCCTGAAAGTTTAAAATCTCGTAACGCAAGTTTAATCGCGCTTTGCTGTGCTGCAGGAAGCGTGTCGAATACACTGTTGTCATGTACATGCTGATAGGTTTGATACAACACTGTATGTTGACCTAGCTGCGTATAGTACTCACTCAGGCTGGGTAATAAAGATTGGTAGAGCTCTCGAGTTTCAGCATTATTCATCACGGCATTTAGATGTGAGAGCACGCCCCATGCTTCACTCATATTGTTTTCAAGATCATCGACCTGTTCTAACGTATTCAGTTGTTTTTGTACCGAATCTGGAACAACTGTCAGTTGATTTAGAAATTGTTGACCGTGTTGAATCGCATTTTGAATTTTTTCTTTGAGTTGATCTAAGGTAATTTGATCAAATTGAGGAACGGGCAAAGTTGCCTTTTCTAAAGTCATATTTTCTACTTCATATAAATCCTGAGTTATTTATAGATGTAGGGTTTGTTGCGGGTTAAATCAAGACTAAATCAGGAATTATTCATCTTCTGCAGAGGGCGCGAAGTCTTCACTGACCTTAAGAATCAAAAAGAGCGCCGAAGCGCTCTTGATTTAAACCTTAATCCGCAGATGATTTTGCATTGGATTTTTTCTTTTTCGGTTTAGATTTTTTCTTCACTTTATCTTTAGCCTTCGCTTCAGATTTGCTTGCAGATTTTTTAGCAGGCTTTTTACCGAATGAACTGGGCTTAGATTTCGATTTTTTGCGTCGTATGGGCTGTTCTCCATCTTCAGCAACGCTAGTTTTACGCTCTGAAAAGACTTCTTCTTTGGCTGTAGGCTTTGCAACACGAGGGGCACGTGCGCGAATAGCACGACCTGCATGGCTCAATTGTTGAATCAATTCAAAGTCGATTTTGCGCTCTTCTAGATTTACACCAGCGACTTTAATTTTTACTTCATCGCCGAGACTGAAAACTTGACCGCGAGATTGACCAATTAAGCTCTGACTCGGTTGGTCATAGACGAAGAAGTCATCACCCAATTGGCTGACGTGGATCATGCCATCAACATATAAGTCTTTGAGCGTTACAAACAGGCCAAATTCAGCAGTTGCACTGATGGTGCCGACAAACTCTTCACCCAAATGCTGCTGCATGTAATGGCACTTCAACCATGTAGTGACAGAACGTGAAGCTTCATCAGCACGGCGCTCGGTCGCAGAGAAGTGTTCACCTGCATCATCCAGCGAAGCGCCAGAAATTGGGTAAGGTTTTTTCTTCAATTGTGCTTTGATGGCACGGTGAAGTAACAAGTCTGGATAACGACGGATTGGAGATGTGAAATGCGTATACGCTTCATAAGCCAAGCCAAAGTGACCTGCATTGTTCGCGCCATAATAAGCTTGCATCATTGAACGGAGTAAAACGGCATGAATACTTGGAGCATCAATACGGTCTTTGGTGGCATCAATCACGGCTTGATAGTCAGCTTGAGTCGGCTGTTCAGGGAATGGCAGCCCCAATAACTTCACAAAATCACGAACCTTTTGAATACGAGAGAACTCAGGTGGCTCATGCACACGGTACAGCATCGGAATTTCATTTTTTAATGCATATTCTGCCGCTGCGACGTTTGCCAGCAACATACATTCTTCAATCAGTTTGTGTGCATCATTACGGCTACGCGGTAGGATTTCGTTAATACCGCCTAGCTCATCAAAGGTCATATAAGTTTCAACGGTTTCAAATTCCATCGCGTGGCGTTCAGCACGTAAGCCTTTCAACACTTGATACAATTGGAATAAGGTATTGACCGATTTACGTACATCACGGTCTTCAGGAATGGCTTGACTATTACCCTCAAAATATTCGGCCACTTGAGTATAGGTCAAACGAGCTTTTGAATGCATTACACCCGGATAGAACTCAAACTTAGTGACACGACCCGCGCGAGATAAGTTTAAATCACAGACCATACATAAACGGTCTACGTGTGGGTTCAAAGAACATAAACCATTCGACAGCGCTTCAGGCAACATCGGCAATACAAAATGAGGGAAGTACACCGATGTACCGCGCTCTTGAGCTTCGTCATCGAGCGGTTTACCCGGACGTACATAATGGCTGACATCGGCAATTGCTACCACAACGCGATAACCACCACCCGGACGTTTTTCCGCATACACGGCATCATCGAAGTCACGGGCATCTTCACCATCAATGGTGACAAGTGCTAAATCACGTAAATCGACACGATCTTCACGGTCTTGTTCTGACGGTTCTTTAAAGCTGTCGGCTTCTTGTTGTACTGCTTCAGGGAATTCGTAAGGTAAACCAAACTCTAAAATGGTTTGCGGAATAATAATTTCAGTGTCTGCTTTATCAGCCATCGACTGAACAATATGACCTGTCGCAAATTCTTCTTTGGTTGGGTAGCTGTCAATCGCAATACGCACAGAGTCTCCGAGTTTGACTTTGGCATGCTCGATTAATTCTTTTTCTAAAGTAATCGGTTGGTGTGCATTGGGATTTGCCGGCTGAATAAAATATTCACCTTCATACTCAGACACTTTACCAATAATTTCTTTGACACGATGCTGTAGAACTTCAGTAATAAAGCCCCATGCCTTGCCTTTACGGTCTACCGACGTTTGGCGGACTTTAACACGGTCACCATTAAACACCTGACGCAACTCACGTTCAGGAAGTAAAAGGTCATTTTCACCGCTAATATTGGCTGTGCCTAAACCTTTTGAGTTGATATAAACCGTTGCTTCATGAGTCGGTTGCTCAGCTGCAAGCTGGAACTTAAATCCATCTTTCATCAACTGACCATCTCGAACCATCGCAATCAGACGATGGCTCAGTGCATCAATACTTTTTTGATCGGCAATTTCAAAATGTTCTACAAGATCGGTATGCGACATTGCAGTTTTCAGTTGTTCAATCGTCTCTTGAATTAGAGTACGGCTTGGAATTGGATTGTCATAACGTTCGGCTTCAGCTTTTGCTTCAGGATCGACCCAGTTTTTCATATGTATTTGGCTTCAAATCAGAAGATTAGGATTAGCATAAGTCATGCAAGCAGATACTGCACGCAATTGATTGCAATAAAGTGTTTTATGCCGATATTTTATAAGGTTTAAAGCTGAAAAGTAGAGGACAGCAGTGCGTGCTGAACTAATTTTGCACTAATTTTTTGAAAATCGTTTAAAAAATATCTAATTGAGTAAAAAAATGAAAAAAATATAACGACTGTGCTTGCAGTCGTATCATGATCTTTGTATTATGGCGGCACGTTACGGTGAGATGGGTGAGTGGCTGAAACCACATCCCTGCTAAGGATGCATACGGGCAACTGTATCGAGGGTTCGAATCCCTCTCTCACCGCCACGATTTACTTATGTCGCGCTCATAGCTCAGCTGGATAGAGCACTTGGCTACGAACTAAGGGGTCGGGAGTTCGAATCTCTCTGAGCGCACCAATAAGTAAATCTGAAAACGTAGTCTTTTAAGACGACACAAGTTACGCGCTCATAGCTCAGCTGGATAGAGCACTTGGCTACGAACTAAGGGGTCGGGAGTTCGAATCTCTCTGAGCGCACCAACTTGAACAAATTACCGCACATGTTGCGGTTTTTTTGTGCCTGTGATTTATCGTTTTGATGCAGCCTGTCTTTTGTCTTTTGTCTTTTGTCTTTTGTCTTTTGTCTTTTGTCTTTTGTCTTTTGTCTTTTGTCTTTTGTCTTTTGTCTTTTGTCTTTTGTCTTTTGTCTTTTGCTTTTATAAAGCGTTCTATTCCATTTGCTTTCTTCAACAGATTAACGCTTATTTCAGATGTTCATGGTGATGCATTTTTTTAAAGCTAAGATAAAGAAAAGTTGGGTGAGTTAAAGCCGTGATTCAATGAGGGCAATATATTTGTTATCCATTTTGAGCATTTATACGTGAGTATTGCTAAGTTTAAATTTCAAACTTGTGATTCAAAAGCCATTAAAAAAGTAAATCAGGATGATTTTGAACGTGTTTAAAGAGTAATTGTTTATTTGCTGTGCGTTTAGTTAAATTTATATGAAAAAGCTCTTAACAAAAAATAAAAATCACGTATAATGAGCCTCATCAAGACGTCGCGCTCATAGCTCAGCTGGATAGAGCACTTGGCTACGAACTAAGGGGTCGGGAGTTCGAATCTCTCTGAGCGCACCAACTTGATCAAGATTGAAAAAACCGCACATGTTGCGGTTTTTTTGTGTCTGAAATATAGCTAAAAACAATAAATTCAGCTCATCACTCAAGGTTCTAACTTAACTTCTGTTTAACTTTGAGTGCAAAGACCGTATTTCCGCCTAAAGCCGGTAACATGTCGTGATACGGCATACTGCGCATAGCACGAAGTAAAAACGGTGCTTTGTCATCAATCTTCACCGCACTGGTCAATTGTAATAACGACCCTTGTTGTAAGGGGCGAATATGCATTGCACCTCGGACAAACTTTAAGTCCCCACCTGTTGCGGTATATTGATTTTGCAGTAAGTCTGGGTAGTTAAAACGCATTTTAAAATCAAAGGGAATATTGATCACGCCTAAACCCACCGAAATTTTATAGTCGGCATCCATCAGGTGCGGATTAATTTTCTGCACTTGCATATGTTTAACTTGTCTTGGAAATAAATGCTTGAACGACGACACATTAATCCAGCGCTGTAAGCTCGAAGGTTCTTGTGCATAATATTGAAAGCTGGTGCTAAAGCGCATCACTTCATAATTTTGCCCAAAGGGAACGCGCTGCGCTGTTAAAATAAAGGACACAGGTTCTTTCGAGCTTTGACTTAATTGAGTGACTTTGTCGATTTGAGAGGCATTTAATTTGAGTTCAGGCAATTGATTTGCAGCGAGAGTTTCACTACTAAAGGCTTTAAATCGGCGCTGTAATGATTCGAGTAAAAAACCATTGGTTCCCGCAGGAATCCCTAATTTGGCATCGGGTAAGGCATTTAATATTTTGCTAAACAAAAAACCTTTGGGCTGATTTAAATCGCCCCATTGGGTCACACTAATCAAGGTGTGTTGTGCATCGATCTCAAACCATTCAATTTTTCCTGCACCAAAGGGCACCGGTGCTTGCAGAACCAAACTATTAATGCTGTTGTGATCAATTTGGTGCTGCATCACCACGGTTTCTTTAAAGTTTAAAACCGGAATTGGTGTTGGAATATGGATGCGATATTCAACTTGGCTGGTTGAACCTTGCTGTTGCAAAACCTCAGCAGATTTTAGCGTGGGAAATAAGCCGGCATAGTTTGGATAATTACTGAGTAATCTCGCCACATTATTGCTGTTGGTTGGGATAACCACAGCGGCACTTTGAAATTTACCAACGACTGTTTGTCCTGCTTTCATCGTGGGTAGACTAATCTGCTGTGAGGGATGTGCGAAAATCACGATGTGATCACCGGCAAGATTTGCCAAGGCTTTGGCATTGCCATTAAACAAGTCCAAACTACTAGGAATCTGGGGTTGCCATTGAACGACTTTGGCCCAACTGGTCGATATGCTCAGTCCACTCAGAAACACTAGCATCATGACTATTTTTGTTATCTGCATGTCACATCCTGCGTATGCAATCTTTTATTTGTTGCTGTTTTTAACGTATTTCTAGGTGGAAGGGAAGTAGTGAAGTGTTACAACCGACCATTAAAAAGCATGAAGCAAGTTTGAATTGTGGTGTAGTATTTAGCGCAATTCATTTTTAAATATTCATACGCTTATGTCTGAGAATCTACCTGCATTATCGCTGCGCTATTTTTTAAATCTAGAAGAATCACAGGATGGTTTTGCACTAGCTACTTTTGGCAAAAAGCAATTTACGCGTTTTTTAACGCCAGCCATTAGCCTTGGGATTATCATCTGGGGTTTTTACTTAGGTGTAAATGGTGTCGGTGCCTACTATGTTGGGCTGGGTGCTTTCTTTTTACTTCTTCAAGGTATCATGCGTTATTGGTTTTTACCGATGATGTTTAAACGCCAGTTTGTAAAATACCAATTAGGAAAAAGTGAACAAGGTATTGATTTATTTCAAGACTATGCAGAAATTCATGCCAATGGTCGTAAGAATATCTTCCATTATGCTGAAGTGGCCAATTTTGCTGAAGGCAAATTGACCTATATGCTTGAGCTGAAAAATAAAACCGTGATTATTGTGCCGAAAAGTGCATTTAAAGATACTGCGGACCAAGCGATTTTTAGCAATATTTTTCAGCACTAAGACAATCTATTCATAACAAAAGAGGGAGTAGTATGCAGTCACGTCCATCTAAAATTGTTTGCGTCGGTCGTAGTTATGCAGATCATGCCAAAGAATTAGGCAATGCAATTCCTGACCGTCCTGTGCTTTTTATGAAGCCGCCAAGTGCATTAACCGCATTAGAGCAAGGCATCACATGGAATCCTGCATGGGGCAGTTGCCACTATGAATGCGAATTAAGTTTACGTATTGATCGTCCTTTATCGGCTGAAACTGATCCTCTCAAAGCCTTAGAAGCAGTTGGAGCTGTGACTTTGGGCCTAGATCTGACTTTGCGTGATCTACAAGATGACTTAAAGAAAAAAGGTCAGCCTTGGGAGCGTGCCAAAGCTTATGATGGTTCTTGCATCCTTGCGGATTGGGTCGATGTCCAAGAGGTGGTTCAAGATTGGAAAGATGTGCATTATACCTTGCATGTCAATGATGAATTGCGTCAGAACGGTGATACTGCATTGCTGATTTTTGATGTGGGTACTTTGTTGGCCGATATTAGCCAAGTGTTTAGTCTTGAGGCGGGTGATGTGGTCATGACGGGTACGCCTGCAGGTGTCGCGGCACTACAGTCAGGTGAGCAGTTGAAAATGACCCTAAAAGGCAAAAATCAGGACTATGTCTGGACAACCTTTGTCAAATAATCTGTGAACGACATACAAAAAGGCTGCTTAATGCAGCCTTTTTTGATTGATCTATTCAGTACTGCTTGATGGTGGTGGCTCATTGGGTTGTAAAGGACCAGTGTCTTTCCATGTTTCATAGGTGTCGGCCATATGCTGTGAGTCGGTGTCTCCCAATGCACCAGCTTTGGCATACCATTGTCGCGCTTTTTCACCATCTCGAATGTCATAATGATAATAATGTGCCATTTTCATCGCGGCGTCAGCGTCTTGTCCTTGTTCTGCAGCATAGCTTAAATATTCGGCAGCTTTGTCGGGTGTAAACGAAGGATGTTCAGAAAAATAGTGTTGATTTCCCAAGACTTTGATTGCTTCGACATTCTTTTGTTTGGCGGCTTTTTCATACCAAATTTGCGCTTGGTGCTTATCTTGAATTAAGCCTTTTCCCGTGTCGTACATCCAACCAACAGTATATTCAGCAGCAGGATCATGGGTCTTTTTTGCAAGGTCTAGCACCCAGTGTGCAAGGAAAATATTGCCATCTTGCTGCATCTTTCGAATCACTTGATCTGCATGCGAGTTGCCTTGATAGGCTTGTGTCATCAACCATGCGAATGCGTCCGTAGTGCCTTGATCCGCAGCAGCTTTGTACCAATGTACACTTTGTTCGATATTTTGTTCTGTACCCGTTCCACTGAGGTATAAATCACCCACTTTCATTTGTGCAGTCGAATCACCACTTTGAGCGGTTTTGAGTACAGATTTAAATTCACGCTGTTCTTTGGAGCTACAAGCCGTTAAAAATACGGCAGATAAACACAGCGCTAAAATGGTTTTTTTATTCATTCGAAATGGAGTCTTTATCATTCTTCGTGGATTTTTTGATCTTAGCGGATTGTTGAATCACTTTATAGAGACTCTTATAGCTAAATTTAAACAAATTTAGGGCTTTAAGGCAGATTTTCTAAACTGATCTGGGGTACAAAGCATCCATTTTTTAAACATATTTATAAACGCCGAGGCATTGGCATAACCGAGTTCTAAAGCAATATTTTCGACAGTTTGGCCTGCGTTGAGCATCGACATGGCTTTCATGACTTTGAGGCGTTGTCGCCATTCATACAGGGACATCCCAAGTTCTTTTTGACAATAGCGCGCCAGAGTACGTTCCGTCATGTTTATCCGCTGTGCCAATTGCTCAAGCGAGCTTTGATCCGCAGAATGTTGGTGTAAATAATCAAGCAATTGTTTGAGGGCAGGATGTTCCGAATGCGGTAAATAGCTACTGACCAGTTTAGCTTGATGCAGTTGATCTAAGATCACATGAAGCAAGCGTTGATATTCGGCCGTATTTTCCATGAGGTCGGCTTGTTGGTGTAAGAGACGCAAATGGCTGAAGATCGCGGTGACTAAGGGCGAGCTGAGTAAAATCCCAGGTTGTTTCGGTAAGTGAGTACATAGCGATTCATGTACATATAAGGTGCCATGTGAAACCGCGGTACGATTTAAACCACTGTGTTCTAAGTGTGGGGGAAGCCAAATGCCATAAGGCGGTGGGGTAATATAGTCTATCTGATTGATGTTCACTTCCATCACGCCATTAAAGGCATAGACAAACTCGCCCCAAGCATGCCCATGAACGGGATAAACAGACAGTGCAGGATCGTCACGAAAACTGATCCACAGCGCTGCTTGAATTTCATCGTTAGTGGGAAGTTGTTGCAACTGCGTATGATCTGCACGAGCTTTATGACGCATGAGAAATTTTGCCTGAATAAGAAGATCACTTGTCTATTTTGAAGTATATATTTTATTTCTGACAGTTCTATAGTGTTGCTTGTCGTATTGTTGAGTAAATAGTGTGGAACAGCGCAAGGCGCTAGATGCAAAAGCTTCTGGTCTGATGATTATTTTGTGCATGATTTTAGGGATTCAGCAGGTCATTTTGAAATTGGCCGCGGTTGATATTGCGCCGATCATGCAAATTGCCATTCGATCAGGTCTGGCTGCGCTGTTGGTCTTTCCACTGATGCGTCTCAAGCCGGGTACACATTTATATACACGCGAATACTTGCTACCGGGTATCTGGTTGGCGTTTTTATTTTCAGCTGAATTTATTTTAGTGGCAGAATCCCTGCGATATACCTCTGCATCACATACTGTTGTCTTGCTCTATACCGCACCGATTTTTGTGGCATTAGGTTTACATTGGAAACTGCCTGAAGAAAAACTCACAGCGATCCAATGGGGCGGTATTTTTATTGCCTTTTCAGGTATTGTCCTGTCGTTTATGGGACGTGAAAGTAGTACTACAGTCAACACTCAAGCACTGTTGGGGGATGCGATGGCATTATTTGCTGGGGTGATGTGGGCCTTGACCACCATTTCATTAAGACTCACCAAACTCTCTGATGCACCTCCGACTCAGACGCTGTTTTATCAGTTAGTCGGTGGTTGCGTGTTTTTATTACCCGTAGCATGGCTGACAGGACAAATGACTGTACATTGGACGGTGCTGTCCATCAGCAGCATGATTTTTCATGTGCTCATTATTTCATTTTTTAGCCTGATGTTGTGGTTTTGGCTGTTAAGTAAATATCTGGCCAATGGTCTGGGCGTTTTTTCATTCCTTACCCCAATCTTTGGACTGGTCTTTGGCGTATTGATCTTAAACGAAACGATTGAACAGAATTTTATCTTGGGGACGGCCTTAGTAATGGTCGGAGTGATGACGGTAACCTTGCATCGGTGGTTGTCTAAATTGATGGGACGTCAGCGCACAGCGACCTAAGATCATGTATAAATAAAAAAAGGAGAGCTACGGCTCTCCTTTTTTTATTTACGCTTATTTTTCTTCAAAAATAGTCGCAAGTGGAATCGAGAGTTTGGCCGCGAGATAATCATCCGATTCGACCAGTTGCGGCCCAATTTTTTCCATCCAAACATCATCTGGATCGACGCGACCTAAATCTTGCCGTTTAGGGAGCGGATAGGGCAGCTTACTGTAAAAACTCCAAAAGTCCACTTGGGTTAAATTACGAACTAAAACATAATGATCATCATCTGTACGTTTAATCAGGTGTTGCTCTTCAAACAATAAAATATAGCTTGGCAGGCGGCCGATTTCATCACGCCCTAAGACCTCAAGCGCTTCTTTTTCTGTCACGCTCTGACCGAGTTTTTGCTTTTTATAAAATAATTCAAGCAAATCCATCAACATAATCACAGGATGACGTTTTTGGTCGTTGCCCGAATTGAAAGCTGTCAGTGCATAACTAATTTCTACCCCAATCAGTACGATATTCCATGAAAGGAATATCCAAAGCAGGAAAATTGGCACTGCAGCAAAAGCACCGTAAACGATTTGATAACTGGTGAAATTTGACATTACAAAACCAAAGAGGTTTTTGAGTAATTCAAATACCACGGCACTAAAGACACCCGCGATCAGCGCCGCCTTAATCGGCACACTGCGGTTGGGAATCGTCCAATACAGAATGAAAAAACCTAAAATGGTCAATGAAAAAGACAAGATCCACAGCAGAAAAGCCCCATCCAGTTCATAGCCGGCAAAATTATTGCTGAGGACATTCATAGAGGCCAAGGTAGATGACACAACAAATGCGCTACCCAGTAAGATTGGGCCTAATGAGATAATAGTCCAATAGCGCATAAAGCCAATAATGCCGCCACGTGTCTCACGCACCCGCCAAATTCGGTTAAATACTGTCTCAATGCTGGTCAGCATCATAACTGTGGTAATGAATAAAAACAGCACACCTATCACGGTCAAGTTACTGGATTTATCGGTGAAGGCATTTAGCGCTTTATCAAAAGCAATTGTCGTTTTCGGTAGGAAATTACTATAAATCAATTGTTGAAGCTGTTGACGAGCAGGTTCTAAAGCTTTAATTGAGGAGATGATGACCAAGAATACGGTCAACATGGGTACCACTGCAAACAAGGTGGTATAGGTTAATGATCCTGCTTGTTCACGGCAGCGATCGGCTTCAAAACGTCGAATGACAAATAAAACAAACTGAAACCATTTCTTGTCGTAAAAGGGAAGTTTTTTTAAAAATGCTTCGATCATTCGTTCAAGTCTCGAGTTATTTTAGTCATGTTTATGCAATTTTCATCACTTAGCTTAACCAAAAAATAGGAAAAATACCGTATAGTTTTCTTTTTTCATTGAATTTATAAAAATGACGCAAGCTTATGTACTGGTGTTGTATTACAGCAAATATGGTTCAACACGTGAGATGGCACATTTAATTGCCAATGGAATTGAAGCGTCTGGAATGGCAGTAAAAATACGAACCGTTCCAAATTTATCTACTGTGGTGACTGACGTGCAGCCCAGTATTCCTGCCGAAGGCGATATTTACTGTAGCTTAGATGACTTAGCGCATTGCTCAGGTTTAGCCCTTGGTTCGCCAACACGTTTTGGTAATATGGCGTCGGAAATGAAATATTTCTGGGATCAAACCACAGCGCTTTGGCTCAATGGCGCATTACATGGCAAACCTGCCTGTGTGTTTACCAGTTCAGGTTCAATGCATGGGGGACAGGAAAGTACTTTGCTGACCATGCTGCCACCTTTGTTTCATCACGGAATGATGGTTATGGGTTTAAGTAATGCCCATCCTGCATTATCGAATACCAAAACGGGTGGTACACCTTATGGTGCAAGCCATGTCAGTGGTCCACGCCATGATCAGTCATTGAGTCAAGATGAGCGTAACTTGTGTGAAGAGCTGGGTAAACGCCTAGGCGAAGTCGTCAAAAAGTTGATTTGATACTTACTTGCTCTAGGAAGTTGCGCTAACTTTGTAGCGAACGGGCAAGAAAAGGCTTAAATATTGCACTTTTCTTGCTTTATTTACGTGTGACGTCTTTTTATTTATGACGTTGTATACCGACCAAAATATAAAAATAAATCTGTCGAACTATTCCTGAAATATTAAAAATAAATGATATCAACAATATATTGAAAGTTTTTAAATACAGCCTGCTCAGTGATGGTTTCGAGTCGAATATTGCTCTCTCTTTGGGCGCGTTATTTTTATTTT
Organism: Acinetobacter sp. LipI_15; assembly: GCF_058242865.1. Classification (NCBI taxonomy): domain Bacteria; kingdom Pseudomonadati; phylum Pseudomonadota; class Gammaproteobacteria; order Moraxellales; family Moraxellaceae; genus Acinetobacter; species Acinetobacter sp. LipI_15. Next base: position 485,610 of record NZ_JBZAYN010000001.1, read on the forward strand.
TTGATTACATGATTTGTATTTAAATTTCTTCTTTAGGGTGTGTGATGTCTATTGTTAATTTTCTAATGACTTTCCTGTGTTCCGTATTGGCTGCATCTTCCTTGTGTACGGCAATGCCAGTTTATACAGTATGGATTTCCCGCAAAAGAAAAAGCCGAAGAAAAAGAATTTTTAGCGAAACAAGATCAAGTTAAAGTGGACTCAAAATCTTTAACTGATGTTTCAAAATAATTGATTCGCCATGGTTTCGAATAGTATTTCAATAGACTAGAAATACATATTAGAAAAACAATAACCTATTAAAAAAGAGCGTAGAAACGCTCTTATTTAATTTAGCAGCAATCAAAATTAGTCTTGATCTTCAGTTTTTGCTGCATCTTCAGGTTGAGATTCAACTTCAAAGCGTTGTTTGCAGGCCTTGCATTGGTAATCTAAAAATATATTTTGATCTACAATCACACCTGCTTTTTTACCAAAGCGATGGCCTAAAAAGCCGCCTGTGATGCCAACGCTAATCGCCCCGACAAAAGTCCCAATGGTTCCGCCCATAATCACGCCAAGTGGGCCAGCAGTCACGCCACCAATCGCAGCACCAATAGATGCGCCAGATGCCGCACCACCGACAGTCCCTGCAGCAGTTCCTGCACCACTGAGTAAGACCCCACCAATTTTTTGTAAGTTTTGTTCATGGTTACGCTTTTCAATATGGCTTGATCCACATTTTGGACATTTAATTGTCGGTTCCATGTTTTGATCTTCTGTATTCATAACTTTCCATAGCCTTAAAAAATAAAGTGGCCGAATTTATGGTGCAGCATAATGTAATTTGAGAGATGAGTAGTTGACCCATTCGATCAAATGTGACGATTTTCCTGAATTTTATCGAGTTTTGCACACCGATGTTTTGTCTGCTTGTAACTAAGGCGTTAAAAAGTGCGCTGTATGTCACCTTAATCGCAAATTTTTAGCAAAAAAAAAGAACACCTGATGTGTTCTTTTTTCTTTTGAACGCAAACTTAGTCACGAACAAATTCAACTGTACCATTCGCCAGTGATTTCACACGTGCCAATGATTCAACGCGATAGCCTTTTTCAAGCAAAATATCACGACCAGGTTGGAATGATTTTTCAATCACGATACCGATACCCAATACTTCAGCACTTGCTTGATGAATAAGATCTGCAAGACCTAAAGCCGCTTGACCATTGGCCAAGAAGTCATCAATCACTAAAACTTTATCTTCAGCATTGATGTGCTTTTTAGAAATCGCGATCGTGCTTTCAGTTTGTTTCGTAAAAGAAAACACTTTTGAGCGATACAAATCATCTTTTAAGGTTAAAGATTGATATTTACGTGCAAAAATCACAGGAACACCAAGTTCAAGACCAGCCATTACTGCAGGTGCAATACCTGATGCTTCAATCGTAATGATTTTTGTGATGCCAGCATCTTTAAAAAGACGGGCAAATTCTTGACCAATTTGCTGCATCATCACAGGGTCAATTTGGTGGTTCAGGAAAGAATCGACTTTCAGAACTTCTTCAGAGAGAACGATACCTTCAGCTAAGATTTTCTGTTCCAGAGCGTGCACGGGAGAATCCTCGAGGGGCAGGTGCTTTTTAAAGCAAAAGCGTATTTTAAAAAGCACCGTGAAAAATGCAAGCGAAATTGATCAAATCAATTAATTTGTTGCACCTTTATAGCCCGTTAACAATAAACCGTAAGAGGTTTTATTGTCTTGGTGGGAAACTTTGACAGGTAGATAATCTAGTTTTGGTGCTAACCAGAAAGTCGTTTGACGGCCTGGTTTGTCATGACGCATCACGACTTTAACGGTGTCAAAAGTTCCATAAGTGGTTTTCACTTTTTCAGTGCCTTGTTTCACGAACTTACGAGCTTCAACCTCTTTGGCATCGGCAATGTAGTAATTCGATTTCAAACCACCATTTTTTAAATCTTCACGAATTTGCAATTCAGCATTGAGTTCATCTAACACACCAGACTTCCACGCAAATGAACGCGCTTTATCATCTTTTTTGGTGTTAATGGTTTTTGCACCCGCATTAAAATTAATATTCATGGTGTTGTTGTGCACCAAAATTTTGCTGCTGCGGCTAAAGCTGTTCGAGTGAATTTGGCTGCCATTTAAACTAAAACGACTGGTTTCAGTTGCAGAGGCCATCGCACCAGCTTTTGCTGCGAAAACATACGTCCAGTTATTCCCAGATTGTTTTAGGGTACGTGTTGCAGAACCCAAGTTTTTGCCGTTGTAATTAAACTGGTAGCTTGCTTGGAATGGACTCATGGCAAATGACTGACTTGAGAAACCAGTCAAAAGCAGTGTAGTCGATACCCCAGCAACAAGACCTAAATTTTTCAAAGCTGAATGTGCCATAAGTATGGTTTTCCTATTCAATAGAAGTGTGGTGGGCTAAACCACCTGATATATTTATTATGCGGCTGGATTGTGGAGAATCTCGTCGCAAATCCGTGCCTAATGTATATGTTGTGTAGCGTTTTATAGGCTCAAGATATCTAAGTACAGGATAAGTCTAGCTTTCCTTTTGCTTAATTGGTGTGACTTCATCGTCTTTTAAATTTGAATCTTCCCAGTCTTCAATCCGTTCTTGCGACATCTTGGTGAACAATGCGGTTAAATTAACATTACCAATCACCACCAATTCGGCCTCACGTAAAACAGCATGGTTGACATGGACTTTGCCCAGTGTGTCGATAATCGATCGACTTTTACCGAGCCAGCGATTCAGGTCTAAATACAGTAAATCATCTTTAACTTTGATCACATTGAGCTTTTCCAAAATCATACCCAATGGATCTTGGTTGAGTACTTTTTGATAGAACCATAACGCCATGCGCACGCCCATCTTATACAGAACATTTGGATACTTCGCTTCTATCACTTGTGTATCACTAATTTGTTCAAATACGATCAATTGGGTTTGTTTGTTGAGTTCCATCTGTACCAGTTTTAAATCGACAGAGAGTGTTATGATCAGCCCGTTATAATCCAATGTGGCATACAGTCGAAGCCAGTCATCATGCAGGTCAGCATGCAAGTCTTTGAGCATTTTCACATTATCGGTCACAAAGCGCTGAAACGTCGCATTTAAAAACACTTGAGACATTGGGAATTCACGCTCATCTTCAATAAATCCTTCAGCTTTTTGGTACACTTGACGTATACGTTTAGCGATATTGGAAACTAGCGTTTGCATAAGAAGTGCATCCTGACAAATTATGTTTTTTGACGATGTGTATCTTGTCGATTTCTATAAAAACACAAGGTTTTGATCTTGCAGTTTAGCAAAATAAATTGCACCATTTTCATGATTTTAATTGTGCATTATCTATGTGTTGATGGATTTCTCGTTTTCATCAAAAAATGAATACGAGTTTTATTTTATACTGTTTTAAGCAGTTTGGGGAATGCGGCAAATTGTCGGTTTAATGAGATGCTGAAAAAAATAACGTTCATGCCCTTGATGAAAGAGTGGTGGAAAGATCCCATATTTGCAACTGCGTTGGCGTTTGCTGCTGTGTTGCATTTGGCATTTTTAACCATGCAATTTACCCTGCCCCAAGAGGCTGACTATAACACCAAAGAAATTGCAGTTTCTTTACGTCCAACGACGGAAAAAATTGAACATGCAGACTTTTTAGCGCAAGCCGATCAGCAGGGCTCGGGGACATTCCGTGAGTCGCATCGGATGTCGAGTGACATGCCTGCACCGATGATTGAACAAAAAGCCGGTGAGCAAAAAAGTGAAGCTTTAGAACAACTGCAACAAAAGAAAGAGCTCAGCTTTGAAGATAAAGTGTTGATGACAACTTTGAGTTGGCAAAAACAAGCGGAAGAAAACAGTCGCAAAAAAGCCGTTGAGGAGTTGAATAGTCAGTTTCAGGCCAAGGCTGCGATGGTGGCGAGTATCGAAGCCCAATATTTACAACGTCAGCAAAACTTTAGCCGTCAGCAAAAAATTAAAACCATTGATGGTATTCAAGCCAAGCAAGATGTTTCTGCGGCCTATATGGAAAAATTCCGCGAAAAAGTCGAGTTTTATGGCAACCGTTATTATCCTGAAGCGGCAAAACAGCAACAGCTACGCGGTGAAGTACGTTTAATGGTTATTTTGAACAGTAATGGCGGGATTCGTGCCATTCGTTTGATCGAAAGTTCAGGTTCAAGTTTATTGGATGAAGCTGCAAAAACCTCTGTGCGTAAGGCGGCACCTTTTGGTTTGTTTGATGCCAAAATGAAAGACATCTCAGAACTTCGTATTGTGCGTACTTGGCGCTTTGATCCTGCAGAAGCAGAGTTTGAGGTGCGTTAATCAGTTGTGATAGCGTCGCAAAACTTCGCAGATTTCGACGCTAAAACTCGCATACCATTGGTTTTTCCCCAATTGTTGCGCGACCAGATGTTGTGCATCTTGTTGCCAAGCTCGAATGTCTTCTAACGTATTCCAGTAGGAAAGGGCGATTTCATGCTCACCCTCTGTCAGCGCTTCAAAATGTTGACAGTTAAAGTGTGTCAAGGCTTTGTCTCTAAGCTGCTGTGCAGTCGAAAAATACAGCTCATCAAGCGTACGAATGCGTGCTTTAAAAATAACGACATATTGCATATCTTTCCTTCCTTGGTTTTTATAATGTTAAAAAAGCGAGCCGTAGCTCGCTTTTTGGGTTTTTAATCTCTTTCCAGATAAGGGTTATCAAAACCCAATTTGGCTAAAATCTCGATTTCTAATGCTTCCATTTCTTCAGCATCTTCATCAGAGGTTTCATGGTCATAACCCATGAGGTGCAACGTACCGTGTACCAGCATATGCGTAAAGTGGGTCAGGGGTGCTTTGCTTTGTTCTTGTGCTTCACGAAGAACCACAGGAATACAAATCACCAAGTCGCCAATCGGAAATGAGTCTAAAACTGCAGCCATTTCATCGGGGAGATCGCTCGGAAAAGACAACACATTAGTCGGTTTGTCTTTACCACGATATTCCAAGTTCAATTTGTGGCTTTCGTCATTGTCCACACATGCAATACCGATCTCACAATCACTTTGTGTATCGATATGACGTAAAGCCGTTTCCACGACTTTTTTGATATGCGCACGTTTCACCACCAATTCAGGTGACTGAAAATTTTGCTGCAAGGAGAGATTAAGTTTCAAAATGAATCCTTAAATGTTTTCGTCTTGATGCTGCCCATCAGCTTTAGCATCATTGTCCGCCACCAAGGCTTCCTGACGTGCTTTACGTTCTGCACGTTGTTCAGCTGTAAGGCGATGTTGTTCGCTGTCCCATCCCTCATAGGCTTCAACAATTTTTTGAACCAATTGATGACGTACCACGTCACGAGAGTGGAAGCGAGTAATATGAATTTCTTTGATTTTTTCAATCACACGTAAGGCATGTGCCAAACCAGATTGTTGACCACGAGGTAAATCGACCTGTGTAATGTCGCCAGTGATTACTGCACGAGAACCAAAGCCTAAACGGGTGAGGAACATTTTCATCTGTTCAGGGGTCGTGTTTTGTGCTTCATCTAAAATCACAAAAGAATGATTTAAGGTACGACCACGCATGTAGGCCAGTGGTGCAACTTCAATCACTTGACGTTCAATTAGTTTAGCGACTTTTTCAAAACCGAGCATTTCATACAAAGCATCGTATAGCGGACGTAAGTAAGGGTCAATTTTTTGGCTCAAATCACCGGGTAAAAAACCCAATTTTTCACCGGCTTCAACCGCAGGGCGAACCAATAAAATGCGTTGAATTTCGTTACGTTCTAGCATATCTACAGCAGCGGCGACCGCGAGATAAGTTTTACCTGTACCCGCTGGGCCGATACCAAATGAAATATCGCTTTGTAAAATACGCTGTACATAGCGTTTTTGATTGGCACCACGTGGGTTGATCCGACCTTTACGGGTTTGTAGATAAACATTGTCTAAACCGGTATGCTCATTTTCAGAAAAATCTTCCTGAATTTCGCGGTCAGTCTGACTGCCTTGAATCATCATGTGTAAAATGTCCGCACTAATCTGTGGATTGGTTTCGGACTCTTCATAAAGACGGTGAAGGAGACTTTCGGCTCTCTCTACCGCATCGATTTCCCCATCGACAAAAAAAGCATCTGCACGATGAGAAATTTTGACATCTAAACGTTGTTCAATTTGTTTGAGATGACCGTTATAGGCACCGAGCATGCTTTGTAAACGGTCAAGTGGAATACCAGCAAAAGTTACAGTACGTCGAATCGCTGCAGTCAAGAGAATTCCTTTAAATTGGTCTGACGATTAAGCTTACATTACGCCACGTCAGGCTCAAGATTCAAGAGTTCACCGTAAACAAACTTCAAAGTTTTAATATCGGTCACTTCAATCTCTGCAAAACGCCCAACCCATGCAGGATCACCGATAAAGCTAACCAAACGTGTATTGTCTGCAGTACCAATCAGCAAGTTCGGATCTTTGTCTGAAACAGACTCAATCAAGACACGTTGAATGGTTCCTAGCATTGCATCAGTTTTATCAATACTAGATTGTTTAATCCATTGTTGAACTTTGGCAAGACGTTCTTTTTTCACATCTTCAGGGGTCGTGTCTTCAAGTTCTGAAGCAGGAGTACCCGGACGTTTTGAGTAGATGAAACTGTATGAATGATCGAAATCCATATCTTGGATAAATTGATAAGTTTCTTCGAAGTTTTCGTCAGTCTCACCCGGAAAGCCAATAATAAAGTCGCTAGATAAATGCATATCAGGGCGAACTTGACGTAATTTAGCAATTTTATCGATATATACATCAATCGTGTGGTTACGTTTCATGGCTTGTAGAACGTCATTCGAACCACTTTGAACCGGTAGATGCAAGTGAGAAACCATTTGCGGTAAGTCACGGTAGCATTGAATCAAGTCATCGTTAAATTCAAGCGGGTGCGATGTGGTGTAACGAATACGACCAATCCCTGGAATCTCAGCAACTAAACGTAATAAGTCTGCAAAGGTACAGATTTCCCCTTCAAAAGTTTCACCACGGTAGCCATTCACGTTTTGGCCGAGTAATGAAATTTCACGTACGCCTTTTTCAGCTAAAGTGGCAATTTCAGCCAATACATCATCCAGTGGACGTGATACTTCTTCTCCACGTGTGTAAGGAACCACACAGAAAGAACAGTATTTTGAGCAGCCTTCCATAATCGAGACAAAGGCTTTAAAACCTTCTACACGCGGTTCCGGCAAAAAGTCGAATTTTTCAATGTCAGGGAATGAAATATCCACCAACTGAATTTTTTCTTTTTTTGGTTTGACCACTTGCTCAGTATGCTGATCGAGCATTTGTGGTAAACGATGCAAAGTTTGTGGGCCAAAGACCATATCTACATACGGTGCGCGTTTTTGAATGTTGTCGCCTTCTTGAGATGCCACACAACCACCGACACCAATCACAAGATCAGGATTCTTTTCTTTCAGTTTGCGCCAGCGGCCTAACTCAGAAAATACTTTTTCTTGTGCTTTTTCACGGATAGAGCAGGTATTCATCAGGAGAATATCGGCTTCTTTAGGATCGTTTGTCAGCACATAGCCGTGAGAATCACCTAAAAGGTCGCCCATACGTTGACTGTCATACTCATTCATCTGACACCCTTGCGTTTCGATGTACAGTTTTTTCACTGCTCCATCTTGAGCTGGGGTGTGCTGTGGCTGGGTAACAGTGTTATCTGGGGCAGCTTGGGCACTATTGGGGATGAAGGTTTGAACCGTCATGTAGGCTCCTAAAGGAATTTTATGAAAATCAATAACCATACGTGGCTGACAGACAATTCAATCAATTGAATTGTGCAGCTGCGGAGGTCAAAAAGGGGATTTTAAGAATGGGCAATATTTTAGCAGTAATTCACTAGAAACTTACAGCCTAAAATGACAACTCTGCCATATTGATTTATGAAGTAAAAATGTTTGAAAATTAATATTGGCTAATCATAAGGTTACATAACAGAACACAATGCAGAGTTTAGAATTATTAAACTAATTCCTAAACAAAGTTCGATGTGCTGTAACTGAGCAGAATGACATGAAAGAAGGCAAGTGGATGTTAAAACATAATTTTAAACAGAAAAATTACGCTAAATTACTTGCTTTGAGTGTCGGGCTCTCCGGAATTTCTGCGTTTGCCCAAGCCGCAGATGAGCAGTTTAACGATGCTTTACGTGCTGCGAATGCAGGCAATATTAGTTTATTACAACAATACCAATCATCCATGCAAAATGACGTTTTGGGCTATTATCCAGAATATTGGTTACTGAATAATAATTTGGCTTCACAACCTGCAAGTGCCATTATTAATTTTGCACAGCGCTATCCAAACTCGGCAATGGCAGAAAAATTAGCCGCAGATTATGTTGAAGAAAAAGTCAAACAAGCTGATTTCGCTACAGCACAGCCTGTCTTGCAATATGTGACTAATGCTGACCGTGCTGAAACATGTGCCATGGCTCAAGTCCGCGCAAAGTCGGGCGACCCTCTGGTTTACGCAGAATTTAAAGATGTATGGTTGACCACAAACTCACAACCTGACTCGTGTACGGGCTTGGGCCGTATGATGCTGTCGAGTCCTTTAATGACTCAAGATGACCGCCATCAACGGATGTGGGGACAGTTAAGAGCGGGTCAGTCAGGACAAGCGATTGCGACTGCGCAAACCATTGGCGTGAATATTAATTTGTCACAACTCAACACCATTCAAGCCAATCCACTGAATTATTTATGGTCTGCACCCAAAGCCACAGCTGAAGATCATGCATACCTGATTTATGCGATGGGTCGCTTGGCCGATAGCGACTTAAATGGCGCGATTTCTTCGGTCAAACGTGCAGCAGAAGGCACACCAGCCGATGTACAAAAAGCCCTATACCGTAGTGTCGGGTATATCGGTGGTACAACGGTAATGAAAAACAATTTCAACCGTGAAGTTCTAAATTATCTTGATTTGAGTTATGGACTGCCTTTTAGTGCAGAAGAGGCCGAGATTTATGCGCGACAAGCCATTCGTTTTGGCGCATGGGAAAGTGTCATTCGTGCAATTGATGCGATGGGCGTTTCGCAAAAGCAAGAAGACCGTTGGCAATATTGGTTAGCACGTGCCTCTGAACAACGTGGCGATGCCTCATCAAAACGCACGGCGCAAGACATTTATCGCAAGCTCGCCGTTGGCGATGATTACCATAATTTGTTAGCACGTGACAAAATTGGTCAGTCTTATAACAATATTCCGTCAAATGTGCAGCCTTCGTCACAAGATGCACAACGTCTCAGTCAGGATATTCACTTCAGCCGTGCCTTTGCATTGCGCAATATTAATGCATCTGACAGCTATATTAACCGTGAATGGAACTGGGCGGTGCGTCAAGCCTATTTAAAGCATGATGATGGCATGATTCTTGCCGCAGCTAAACGTGCAACCGATATGGGCTGGTATGATCGGGCGATTTATGCAGCAGATCGAACCACCAAACAGCATAATTATGCTTTACGTTATGCCATGCCGCATCAAAATTATGTGGTGAGTCATAGTCGTAATGCTGGCATTGACCCTGCATGGGTTTATGGTTTGATGCGTCAAGAAAGTCGGTTTGTCACTAGCGCACGTTCACATGTCGGTGCCGGTGGTTTAATGCAAATTATGCCAGACACCGCAAAATTGGTGGCTCGTCAGATGGGGGAGAGTTATAACCCCGCTGTATTAACGGATATGAATACCAATATCCGTTATGGCACTTTCTATTTATCGATGATTCAACGTCAATTGAGTAATAGTCCAGTATTAGCGACCGCAGGCTACAATGCGGGCCCAAATCGTGCTCGACGCTGGCAGCCTGAATATCAGGCGATTGCAGCAGATCAATATACGGAATCGATTCCATTAACGGAAACGCGAGACTATGTAAAACATGTGATGACCAATGCAACCCATTACGGCCTTTTATTAGGTCAAGGGCCGCAATCGATTGAAAAACGAATGCAAATGATTCCATTACGGAATGCGCAATAAACCTTAAAGCAAGATGCGCCTGCTTTTAGGTGCAATATGGGTAAATAATCAATGCCGAACATGGACATTAGACCTGCTTATCGAATACTGACATCACTGCTCATCGGCAGTGGTGCAGGCTTTAGTATGTCTGTGCTTTCGGCAGCACCCGTGGTCAATGGTTATGTGATGGATGTGCAAATGGTGCCTGCTGTTTGTGCTTATGACCCATTAAAAAGTAAAAAGCGTAAATGTCTGGAAGGGTATTCACTCAATATCACGGGTCTATATCCAGAAACTTCTACCCGTGATTGCACCACCAATAGTTCCGCTAAACTTTCTCCGCTGCAAGCCAAAGTGGTTGCACGGATTATGCCTGATGAAAATGCTCGCGTGGCGCTTTGGCACACTACCGGCGGCTGTATCCCAATGAATGCTAGTCAGTATTTCAGAACCATTATTAATCATGCAGATAAGCTAAAAATTCCAGATGAATTGACTAGCCAAGAAACCCAATCCATTCAAGCCAATGTCTTGCGTAATAAAATGTTGCGTATGAACAGCGGATTGGTATCCCAAAGTATTGAATTTAACTGTATGCAAACCCGTGGTGGTAGCCTACTGACTGAGATTAAAATCTGCTATAAAAACAATGGTAAGTACAAAAGTTGCCCTACGACTATCGTCGGAAATTGTCCTGCAACTTTCATAATTAAAGGTTCTTTCTAAGCTTTTTTCGGCATTTTATTTATATTTCCTATCATACTTTTGTTGAAAAGCATTCTCTTTTACATGCAAGCGTCAAAAGATTGGAGTACAATCTTTGCCGTTTATGATTATTAAGATTAGATAGAACAGCTATTTAATCATTATGACCTTCCTCAATTGGAGATAATTACATGAAGCAAGCAGTTCGTGTTGCCGTTACTGGCGCAGCTGGTCAAATCGGTTATAGCTTATTATTCCGTATCGCAAGCGGTGAAATGTTGGGTAAAGACCAACCAGTTATCCTTCAATTATTAGAAATTCCAGTTGAGAAAGCTCAACAAGCGCTTAAAGGCGTAATGATGGAACTTGATGACTGCGCATTCCCTCTTTTAGAAGGTATGATCGGTACTGATGATCCTAAAGTTGCATTCAAAGATGCTGACTACGCTCTTCTTGTAGGTTCACGTCCACGTGGTCCTGGTATGGAACGTGCTGACCTTCTTAAAGTAAACGGTGAAATCTTCATCGGTCAAGGCCAAGCACTTAACGAAGTTGCTAGCCGTGACGTTAAAGTTCTTGTTGTAGGTAACCCTGCAAACACTAACGCTTACATCGCAATGAAATCTGCTCCAGATCTTCCAGCGAAAAACTTCACAGCAATGTTACGTCTTGACCACAACCGTGCGTTAACTCAACTTGCTCAAAAAGCGGGTGTTGCAGTTTCTGACATCAAAAACATGACTGTTTGGGGTAACCACTCTCCAACAATGTATGCGGACTACCGTTTTGCAAATGTAAACGGCGAAAGCTTAAAAGACAAAATCAACGATGCTGCTTGGAACAAAGACGTGTTCCTTCCAACTGTTGGTAAACGTGGTGCTGCGATCATCGAAGCACGTGGTCTTTCTTCTGCTGCTTCTGCTGCAAACGCTGCAATCGACCATATGCGTGATTGGGCGCTTGGCACAAACGGCGAATGGGTAACAATGGGTATCCCTTCTGACGGTTCTTACGGTATTCCTGAAGGCGTAATGTTCGGTTTCCCTGTAACTTGTGAAAATGGCGAGTACAAAATCGTTCAAGGTCTTGAAATCGACGAATTCAGCCGTGAACGTATCAACTTCACTCTAAACGAGCTTGAAGAAGAACGTGCAGCAGTTGCTGACATGGTTAAATAATTTAATTTTTTAAATTAAATTATAAAAAAAAGCACTCCATTTGGGGTGCTTTTTTATGGCCTGCGAAAAATACCAAGCTTAAGTTTTGAACAAAAAATAACACGTTGAGATGTAGTTGCAACTGACAAAGTCAATTAAACAGATAACTATGAAGTGGAAGAAATGTTTTTGGCTTGAGGAGAACGGCAATGTTTGATCAACAACCGACGTTGGAACTATTTTTTGAACAATTGGGGTTAGATGCAAGTCCGGAAGGCATTGATCAATTTATCGAAACGCATCAAATCACCATGGATGTTCCATTGCATGAAGCGCCATTTTGGACGAAGTCACAGCGTGACTTCATTATCAGTCATTGGAAAAAAGATGATGACTGGGCCATAGTGGTCGATATTTTAAATGAACAATTGCATACAGAACATAAGCTTTCCGGATCATGCAAAATCTAAATACAATTTGAAACAACAAACCTAGTTTTAACGCTAGGTTTTTTTAGCTTCATCATATAAGTTAATTAAATAATAAATGACAGATTAGTTGATAAGGAGGGCGAGATGCTCAATCAAAATAAACCATCCTTAGCTTTATTGTTTTCTCAATTGGGGTTAGCTAGCAGTCCAGCTGCGATCGAGTTATACGTGCGTACGCATCAGCTTGCTGCAAGTGAAAATTTACATGATGCGCCGTTTTGGAATAAAGCGCAGCGTGATTTTCTAATCAGTCATTTAGTACAAGATGATGATTGGGCTATATGGATTGATGAGCTGAATCAACAGTTGCATATGGATGCATATAAGCTGCAGCCGGCATAGATTTCATTTTTCCACAAATAAAAAAACACCTCCTCAGAGGTGTTTTTTTATTTAGTGCAGTTTGCTTTGGCGTAACTCAGCAAACCAATCTTCTTGGCGATATGGATTAAATGCAGGATGCTCAAGTAATGTGGTAAGTTTGAATTCTTGAGATTTGCAGTATTTATTTAACCAGTGGCGGGTTAACGCAGGTTCCTGTTTTACCGCAGAGGCATAGGCCAAGTAGAAGTAAATGTCGCCATGTTCAGCTTTGGACATCGGTTTCATAATCTGCTGGGTAATCAGGGCATAGCGCTGCTCTTGGGTAATTTCAAAAAATATCATATAAGCTTTGGCTAAATGTACAGACAAATTGATGTATAGCTCAATCGGCATTTCTTCAAATTCAATCCGGCTTTGCTCAAGTAGAACAATGGCTTCTTGCAGAAAATACACTTGTTCTTGATGGTTCTTACTTAAATTAACCAATTGCAGGCGTAAGTCTGCACGCTCAAGAGCAAGTTCAGGGCTGTTGCCTTGTAGAAATAATTGATCGGTTTCGCCAATACGCTGAATAATTTTATGACTGTTTTGACGCATCGGGTACATCCTCATCTATGAATGACTCATATATGAGGATAGTTTAAGGGATTTAAAGGAGGAATCTCGAATTACCACATCGAGTTGTCATTACGTAGCCAAGCCGTAATCGATAAACGTTGATGTTTTGCTTCGAGTACCTCGTGTAATAGGTCACTTTGGAATAACGCAATGCGATTCGGTTTAGGTTCTAAAATATGCCAAACATCATTCTTATCTTGTAAGCGCAATTCACCGCCCCAGTCAGCTTGCCAATATTCATGCAAATAATAAACCGCTGAAATGACACGTCCATTTTTGCCTTGAGGATTATCTTTGTGTAGTGCATAAAACTCACCTGCGTTATAACAAGCAAAATGTGCTTCGACTTCGTGAATGTTAGAAAAAAATGCGCGATTAAATTGTTCTGATAAATGTTCTAAGGCTTGAACGTGTTCTTGTGCGACATCTAATGTGTCGTTAATCCATAAAATATGATCACTTCTAATTTTACTGATGACTCCATTTTGTACGGCTGCATCCCTGAATTTATTTAAATTTGACATACATTCTTCAACAAGTGCATGTATATATTCTGCAGGATAAGCGTCATCAATAATGCTAAAACCGTGTTGATCTAAATCATCGAGGATTTGATCAACCGGCCAAGACTTTGGGAGAAAGGCTGTTTCCATATACGATCCATAAAGTTGTGGAAAAAAAGGTGACGTATTCTAGAGCAAGAATAGCATCGGAATGAAACTATTTTTCATGCTAAAATGTCCGTTGATATTAGGAATTAAAGAAACATGAATTACCGTCACCATTTCCATGCAGGCAACTTTGCCGACGTGATGAAGCACGTTTTGCTGCTTCAGTTATTAAGTCGACTGAATGCAAAAGATAAACCTTATCGCTATGTAGATACACATGGTGGTGCAGGTAAATATGATCTTTCGACCTCTGAAGCACAGAAATCAGGTGAGTTTTTAAATGGTATTCATCGTTTAGTTAAGCTCGATGATTCAATTAAACGCAATGCGCCTGAAGGTGTTCAACAATATTTAAAAGTTGTTGAAAAAATGCGTGAAAACTTTGGTAAAGGCGCTTATCCAGGCTCTCCGTGGTTCGCACTTGAAGGCATGCGTGAAACTGATAAAGCCACGATTTTTGAAATGCAGCGCGATGTATTCCAACAATTGCGCCACAATATTTTTGATAAACGTGCAGGCTTGCATGAACGTGATGCTTACGAAGGTTTATTGGGCGTAATTCCACCAAAAGAAAAACGTGGTTTAGTCATGATTGACCCGCCTTACGAATTAGAACGTAAAGATTTTCCACAGCTTGTAGAATTGTTGGTGGCTGCTTATAAAAAATGGCCGACAGGCGTTTTTGCGGTATGGTATCCAATTAAAGACCGCGCGATGATTGAACGTTTTGAAAAGAAAATGTACAAAACCGGCATTCGTCGTCAGTTGGTTTGCGAAATTTGTGTATGGCCAGATGACACTCCAGTCGGTCTAAATGGTTGTGGTTTATTGGTGATTAACCCACCTTGGAAATTCTCTGAAGATGCGGACGAAGCATTACAATGGTTGTTCCCACATCTTCGTATGAATGAAAATGGTGGTCATGCAGCCGTACGTTGGTTGGTTGGCGAATAATTTTAAACTTGAAAAAGAAAGGTCACAGTTAGGATCGAACAATGACAAATACAAATAAACCTGAGCGGGAAATTTCTTCAAAGGATGAAAATGCATTTGATGGCATTACATTTGAAGTTGAAGAAGAGGAGCATACCCATGAAGGGCATAAAGTGAAACGTCGTGGGATCTATCTGTGGCCAAACTTGATTACAACTGCAGCGTTGTTATCCGGCTTTTATTCAATAATTGCCAGTATGAATGGTGAGTTTCAACAAGCCATTTATGCCATTTTCCTTGCAGCATTATTTGATGGTTTGGATGGACGTGTCGCACGTGCTATCGGCGCACAAAGTCCTTTTGGTGAACAGTTTGACTCCTTATCAGACTTGCTAGCATTTGGTGTTGCACCTGCCATTTTAATGTATAGCTGGAGTCTAAATGACTTAGGCCGTATTGGCCTGGCAGCATGTTTTGTTTACACCGCATGTGCAGCCTTCCGTTTGGCACGTTTTAACGTACAAATTGGGGTTGTCGATAAACGTTATTTTATTGGTGTTGCAAGTCCACTCGCAGCCGTTATGATTATTTCATTGGTATGGGTAGGTATGGATATCCCTGCGGTCTTCGACTTACGCGAAACAGGTATTCAGATTTTTAATGCGGTAGTGATTATTGCAGTGGGTCTATTGATGATCTCAAATGTAAAATACTATTCATTTAAAACTGTGGATCGTCGCCGTGTTCCATTTGCGGTGTTGCCAATCATAGTCTTCATTTTAGCTGCTGTAACGTATAATATTCCAATGGGTATTTTAATTATTTCAGTAATTTATGCATTGTCTGGCTTTGTCACAACCTTAATGGCAAAAAAGGCTGAAGCATGAGTTAAAACATGAA
Organism: Acinetobacter sp. LipI_15; assembly: GCF_058242865.1. Lineage (NCBI taxonomy): Bacteria > Pseudomonadati > Pseudomonadota > Gammaproteobacteria > Moraxellales > Moraxellaceae > Acinetobacter > Acinetobacter sp. LipI_15. The sequence goes on from NZ_JBZAYN010000001.1 coordinate 501,461, forward strand.
ATAAAAATGAAAAGGAGCTTGATATGCAGATATTTCAAGATTTCTTGGATCAATCAAGACGACTGAATCAAGCTCCAGATTTACAACATAAAAAAATAAATCTACATGCGCCGAATACGCCTTACCCTTCAGTCCATTATGGACTCTGTCTACCGAATCTTCCTGCGCCCTTACATTATCTTAACTTTATAAGTTGGCTCGGTCAGCCTCAGATTCCCGCTTTTCAAAATCCTGTGTCCATTCAACAAGACGAACTTAATACAGCCACAGTATTGACCAGTGTGAGCGGTCATATGGTTGGGCAATTACAATCATATTCCATCAAAGACGACTGTGGTTTGAGTGATACCGTCTTTAAATTTAGAGATAAAGAGCAGATTGGTTGGGATGGAGCGGTATTTCAAATCCATCGAGAAGATACTGAACTCAGTTTAGATTTGTCCGTGCAAACTACCGATATTTCTTCGTGTTTAATTAAGTTGAGATTAGGTCTTGCTGAATATTGGTCGGTGATGTGCCAATGTGAAGGTCAAATCAAATTTCAGGGCCAGATTTATGATGTAAATCAGCTGGCGGTATTATCCTATGCACAAATACGCAAGTTCCCATATTTACCTTTAGCGTTTTATACCCATCAGGTCATCAACCTCAGCCGACAGCGTCAAATCATCTTTATGCAAACGCGAGATCGTTATAACAATATTTTGAGTTCGCGTTTATATCTAAGAGATTTAAATCAGCAGCAAGTGTTCATGGCAGACCAAGGCGTGTTCTTTAAAGTCATGCGCGTTTATCCTGTGGTTAAAACCCCCAATTTGCAAAAAATGTATTTACCACGTGAATTTGAATGGATTTACCAAAATGACAAACTAAAAATACATATACAGGCGCAGAGCCGTGGGGATTTTAAATTTGGACTCGGCGCTGGCTATGCAGGAAGCTTTAACTATCAAATTAAAATTAACGACGAAATCGAGTGTGGGGAGGGTGGTTACTGTGAATATGTCGATTGTCGAGCTTTAAAATGGCAAGAAAAGAATGAAAAAGATAAATTAACGGACAAATATGGAAATATTGTCCCTTTTATGCTCAAAAAATAGTAAAAAAACTCAATTTAGTAGAATAAATAAACAAACGTAATGAAAAATTAAAAATAAATGGAAAAAGGTGTTGCAACGAATATGAAATGCTGTAGAATGCACATCCATCGGTGGTGATGAAGATTAAAACTTCTGATAAAACAATGACTTGGTTGAATTGATTAAGTTGAGTTTTAGAAAGAAAGTTTAAAAATAATTTGAATTACTGGTTGACTCTTTAGAAATAAAGAGTAATATAGCCGACCTAGCTTGCTGGTGACGAACCAGCAAGAAGATCATTAAGAGATTATGAAGAACAACTTGTGTGGATTTTTACTAGTTGATTGGTCGAAATTATTTTCATTGATTGATGGTAGAAATTACTCGAAGTTTATTTGAGCAAATTTTTGTCAGTAATTGATGAGCCAAGATTGGTACACTATATGTACTATTGATTTTAAACTGAAGAGTTTGATCATGGCTCAGATTGAACGCTGGCGGCAGGCTTAACACATGCAAGTCGAGCGGGAATAGGTAGCTTGCTACCGATTTCTAGCGGCGGACGGGTGAGTAATGCTTAGGAATCTGCCTATTAGTGGGGGACAACATTTCGAAAGGGATGCTAATACCGCATACGTCCTACGGGAGAAAGCAGGGGATCTTCGGACCTTGCGCTAATAGATGAGCCTAAGTCGGATTAGCTAGTTGGTGGGGTAAAGGCCTACCAAGGCGACGATCTGTAGCGGGTCTGAGAGGATGATCCGCCACACTGGGACTGAGACACGGCCCAGACTCCTACGGGAGGCAGCAGTGGGGAATATTGGACAATGGGGGGAACCCTGATCCAGCCATGCCGCGTGTGTGAAGAAGGCCTTTTGGTTGTAAAGCACTTTAAGCGAGGAGGAGGCTACTTTGGTTAATACCTAGAGATAGTGGACGTTACTCGCAGAATAAGCACCGGCTAACTCTGTGCCAGCAGCCGCGGTAATACAGAGGGTGCGAGCGTTAATCGGATTTACTGGGCGTAAAGCGTGCGTAGGCGGCTTTTTAAGTCGGATGTGAAATCCCCGAGCTTAACTTGGGAATTGCATTCGATACTGGGAAGCTAGAGTATGGGAGAGGATGGTAGAATTCCAGGTGTAGCGGTGAAATGCGTAGAGATCTGGAGGAATACCGATGGCGAAGGCAGCCATCTGGCCTAATACTGACGCTGAGGCACGAAAGCATGGGGAGCAAACAGGATTAGATACCCTGGTAGTCCATGCCGTAAACGATGTCTACTAGCCGTTGGGGCCTTTGAGGCTTTAGTGGCGCAGCTAACGCGATAAGTAGACCGCCTGGGGAGTACGGTCGCAAGACTAAAACTCAAATGAATTGACGGGGGCCCGCACAAGCGGTGGAGCATGTGGTTTAATTCGATGCAACGCGAAGAACCTTACCTGGTCTTGACATAGTAAGAACTTTCCAGAGATGGATTGGTGCCTTCGGGAACTTACATACAGGTGCTGCATGGCTGTCGTCAGCTCGTGTCGTGAGATGTTGGGTTAAGTCCCGCAACGAGCGCAACCCTTTTCCTTATTTGCCATCGGGTTAAGCCGGGAACTTTAAGGATACTGCCAGTGACAAACTGGAGGAAGGCGGGGACGACGTCAAGTCATCATGGCCCTTACGACCAGGGCTACACACGTGCTACAATGGTCGGTACAAAGGGTTGCTACTCCGCGAGGAGATGCTAATCTCAAAAAGCCGATCGTAGTCCGGATTGGAGTCTGCAACTCGACTCCATGAAGTCGGAATCGCTAGTAATCGCGGATCAGAATGCCGCGGTGAATACGTTCCCGGGCCTTGTACACACCGCCCGTCACACCATGGGAGTTTGTTGCACCAGAAGTAGGTAGTCTAACCGTAAGGAGGACGCTTACCACGGTGTGGCCGATGACTGGGGTGAAGTCGTAACAAGGTAGCCGTAGGGGAACCTGCGGCTGGATCACCTCCTTAACGAAAGATTGACGATTGGTAAGAATCCACAACAAGTTGTTCTTCATGACGATGTATCTGAGGGTCTGTAGCTCAGTTGGTTAGAGCACACGCTTGATAAGCGTGGGGTCACAAGTTCAAGTCTTGTCAGACCCACCACTACTGACGAAGTATTTGAATAAAATACGGAAGCAAACAGAGAATCAGAAACATTGACTTATTGATAAGCTGGGGACTTAGCTTAGTTGGTAGAGCGCCTGCTTTGCACGCAGGAGGTCAGGAGTTCGACTCTCCTAGTCTCCACCAAATTTCAAGATTATAAAAGCAACGCTTTTACTTGAAATTTAAGCAAGAAGCTACGCTTCGCGCAGTATGTGATCATGCAGTGTTGAAGTTGTTTAGTCCTTAAGCGATCAAGTGTTTAGGTTATAGAGCTTAGCAACAAAGTGGCGTATGATTCGCTTCATTGTTATTAAGCTCTGTGATTTATCACAGTTTCCTGACCTGACGAAGGCTGGAAAAATCATTAACAGAATATATTTGAGTTGAAATAATTTGTTCATACTCGTTTGATTTAACCTAACAAGCAATTGTGAAAGTTGAATGAAATGAGTTACTAGCGAAATTAACTGAATCAAGCGTTTTGGTATATGAATCTAATTGAAGCTGTACAGTGATTAAGTTCACGAGACTCTAACTGTGGCAATTAAGTTTGCGACGCGAAATACAACTTGTATGTATTAGCGACTGTTTGGGGTTGTATAGTCAAGTAATTAAGTGCATGTGGTGGATGCCTTGGCAGTCAGAGGCGATGAAAGACGTAATAGCCTGCGATAAGCTCCGGGGAGGCGGCAAATATCCTGTGATCCGGAGATTTCTGAATGGGGAAACCCACCCGCTATAAGGCGGGTATCATAAACTGAATACATAGGTTTATGAGGCGAACGAGGGGAAGTGAAACATCTCAGTACCCTTAGGAAAAGAAATCAATTGAGATTCCCTCAGTAGCGGCGAGCGAACGGGGAAAAGCCCATTAAGTTATCTAAGCTTTAGTGGAACGCTCTGGGAAGTGCGACCATAGTAGGTGATAGTCCTGTACGCGAAAGGGCTTAGATAATGATGTCGAGTAGGGCGAGGCACGTGAAACCTTGTCTGAATATGGGGGGACCATCCTCCAAGGCTAAATACTCCTGACTGACCGATAGTGAACCAGTACCGTGAGGGAAAGGCGAAAAGAACCCCTGTGAGGGGAGTGAAATAGATCCTGAAACCGCATGCATACAAGCAGTGGGAGCCAACTTGTTTGGTGACTGCGTACCTTTTGTATAATGGGTCAGCGACTTACATTCAGTAGCAAGGTTAACCGATTAGGGGAGCCGTAGAGAAATCGAGTCTTAATAGGGCGTTTAGTTGCTGGGTGTAGACCCGAAACCGGGTGATCTATCCATGAGCAGGTTGAAGGTTGGGTAACACTAACTGGAGGACCGAACCCACTGTCGTTGAAAAGCCAGGGGATGACTTGTGGATAGGGGTGAAAGGCTAATCAAACTCGGTGATAGCTGGTTCTCCCCGAAAGCTATTTAGGTAGCGCCTCGGACGAATACCATTGGGGGTAGAGCACTGTTTCGGCTAGGGGGTCATCCCGACTTACCAAACCGATGCAAACTCCGAATACCAATGAGTACTATCCGGGAGACAGACTGCGGGTGCTAACGTCCGTAGTCAAGAGGAAAACAATCCAGACCGCCAGCTAAGGCCCCAAAATTATAGTTAAGTGGGAAACGATGTGGGAAGGCATAGACAGCTAGGAGGTTGGCTTAGAAGCAGCCACCCTTTAAAGAAAGCGTAATAGCTCACTAGTCGAGTCGGCCTGCGCGGAAGATGTAACGGGGCTAAAACTATATGCCGAAGCTGCGGATTTACACATTAGTGTAAGTGGTAGGGGAGCGTTCTGTAAGCCGATGAAGGTGGATTGAGAAGTCTGCTGGAGGTATCAGAAGTGCGAATGCTGACGTGAGTAACGACAAAACGGGTGAAAAACCCGTTCGCTGAAAGACCAAGGGTTCCAGTCCAACGTTAATCGGGGCTGGGTGAGTCGACCCCTAAGGCGAGGCCGAGAGGCGTAGTCGATGGGAAATTGGTTAATATTCCAATACTTCAGTGTAATGCGATGAGAGGACGGAGAAGGTTAAGTCAGCCTGGCGTTGGTTGTCCAGGTGAAAGGAAGTAGGCATGTATCTTAGGCAAATCCGGGGTACTCTATGCTGAGATCTGACAGCAAGCTGTACTTGTACAGTGAAGTGGCTGATACCATACTTCCAGGAAAAGTCTCTAAGCTTCAGTTACACTGGAATCGTACCCGAAACCGACACAGGTGGTCAGGTCGAGTAGACCAAAGCGCTTGAGAGAACTCTGCTGAAGGAACTAGGCAAAATGGTACCGTAACTTCGGGAGAAGGTACGCTGCTTTTGGTGATGGAACTTGCTTCCTGAGCTGAGAGCAGCCACAGAAACCAGGCCCCTGCAACTGTTTATTAAAAACATAGCACTCTGCAAACACGAAAGTGGACGTATAGGGTGTGATGCCTGCCCGGTGCTGGAAGGTTAATTGATGGGGTTAGCGTAAGCGAAGCTCTTGATCGAAGCCCCAGTAAACGGCGGCCGTAACTATAACGGTCCTAAGGTAGCGAAATTCCTTGTCGGGTAAGTTCCGACCTGCACGAATGGCATAATGATGGGGGCGCTGTCTCCAGCAGAGGCTCAGTGAAATCGAAATCGCCGTGAAGATGCGGTGTACCCGCGGCTAGACGGAAAGACCCCGTGAACCTTTACTGCAGCTTGACATTGAACTTTGATCTTACTTGTGTAGGATAGGTGGGAGGCTTTGAAACCGAGACGCTAGTTTCGGTGGAGCCAATCTTGAAATACCACCCTGGTAATATTGAGGTTCTAACTCTGCTCCATGATCTGGAGCGAGGACCATGTCTGGTGGGTAGTTTGACTGGGGCGGTCTCCTCCTAAAGAGTAACGGAGGAGTACGAAGGTGCGCTCAGCGTGGTCGGAAATCACGCGTAGAGTATAAAGGCAAAAGCGCGCTTAACTGCGAGACCCACAAGTCGAGCAGGTACGAAAGTAGGTCTTAGTGATCCGGTGGTTCTGTATGGAAGGGCCATCGCTCAACGGATAAAAGGTACTCTGGGGATAACAGGCTGATACCGCCCAAGAGTTCATATCGACGGCGGTGTTTGGCACCTCGATGTCGGCTCATCTCATCCTGGGGCTGAAGCAGGTCCCAAGGGTATGGCTGTTCGCCATTTAAAGAGGTACGCGAGCTGGGTTTAGAACGTCGTGAGACAGTTCGGTCCCTATCTACCGTGGGCGCTGGAAATTTGAGAGGATCTGCTCCTAGTACGAGAGGACCAGAGTGGACGAACCTCTGGTGTACCGGTTGTGACGCCAGTCGCATCGCCGGGTAGCTATGTTCGGAAGGGATAACCGCTGAAAGCATCTAAGCGGGAAGCCTACCTCAAGATAAGATTTCCCTTGGACTTTATGTCCACTAAAGAGCCGTTGAAGACTACGACGTTGATAGGTTGGATGTGGAAGTGCGGTGACGCATGAAGCTGACCAATACTAATTGCTCGTGAGGCTTGACTATACAACACCCAAACAGTTGTTGTATAAAAGCTCAATTGATTCGATATTAAGCAAAATAACTTGATTTAGTTAACGCTTAAGAACAAAATACTGCAACTCAGATATGATCTGTTAATAACTCATTTGGTAGAAAACTTAGCACGAAGAGCACTGCTCTGAGATTAGACTAAGCAAGTATCCATAACAGTTGTGCTGGCGACAATAGCAAGAGTGAACCACCTGATCCCTTCCCGAACTCAGAAGTGAAACCTCTTAGCGCTGATGGTAGTGTGGGGTTACCCATGTGAGAGTAAGTCATCGCCAGCTCATTATTCGAAACATCCCCTGATACGTCAGGGGGTGTTTTTTTATGCACGAAGAAAAAGGGAAAGGAAAAAGATAGAGGGGGATACGGAAATTAAGCGCTGGATATCCAACGCTATAAGTTTACATAGAACGATAAAATTATATTAACTGACGTCGTGCATGCTTTAATGCTGTTCTTAACCCTTCTTCTAAAGTTGGATGATAGAAAGGCTTATCCAAAATTTCATGTATGCTTAGTTCTTCTGAAATCATCCAAGCTAACAAATGTGCTAAATGTTCAGCTTCTGCACAGAATAGTTCAGCTCCTAAGAGCTTATGGTTAACTGTATCCACATATACTTCAGCAGCCCCTTTATTTTTAGCAGCAACAATCGCACGACCTTGTTTTTCATAAGAAACGAAACCAATGACGAACTCTGTGTTTTTATCTTGTAGTTGTTTATAGCTTTGTCCAATGGTTGCCATTTGTGGTGTAGAAAATAAGATGCCTAGAGGTGTTAGCGTCTTTATAGATTGAATTTGTGGAAAGTTTAAACAGTTTTGTACTGCAAATTTACCTTCATGAGCTGCTTCGTGTTGGATAGGGGTATTGGTATGTGCATCACCGACAATAAAAATTGGATAATCAGCTAGTTGCTTTGTATCCGGATTGATCGGTAAATTTTTAATATCTTTAAATTCTGCACTTATACGTTCTAAACCTAAGGTATTTAATAATGTACGTCTGCCGGTTGCAGCTAAGACATAGTCAACTTGTAGCGACTTTTGTACGTTTTCTTCAGTATAGGTTAAATGAACTAGATCGCCTTCAACAGAGTAATGTTCAGGTAAAATTTCAAACTTTAGCTTTAATTCTTTACTTAATTCTTCCTGTGCGAGCTTTTGTAATATGGGGCTAGTCAATGAGCCAATTTTTTGACTACGTGCAAAAACTGTGGTGTTTACATTGAGGCGTGTTAAAGCCTGCGCTAATTCCAAAGCGATGACACCACTTCCAATAACTGCGACAGATTTTGGTAGTTGTTCTAACTCAAATATTTGATCGGACGTAATTAATTTATCGCCTAATATTTGTTTTTGTTCAGCATCTATAGTAGGAGTTGTACCTACTGCAAGGATAAATGATTTGGCTTGAAATGTTTGACTATTTACTTGAATGGTATTGGAATCAATAAATTTAGCTTTTCCTGAAATTTTATGTTGGCTTGGCCAACTTTTAACATCTTTTAAGGTGGCTCGTGTAAAACGATTACGTAAGGTTTGAACATGTTGCATGACGCTGGAGGTATCAATTTCACTTTTGACATCTAGTCCTAAATTATCTGCATGTCTTATTTCGTACATACGGTTGGCAGTAGAGATAAGTATTTTACTGGGCATACAACCGACGCGTGCACAGGTAGTATCCCAAGGACCATCATTAATGATAAGAATATTTTGTGTTTTTTTAATTGCTTCTTTATAGGCTGAAATGCCTGCTGTTCCTGCACCGATAATGATGATGTCGTACATAATATATTTTTTCAAGTTGCACTTAGACTAGTCTTCCTTATTTAAGGAAAATGTCAATTCCACATATATTTAATTTAAAAATAGAATATTTAAATTTAATTTATAAGCTTATTATTAAGAAGCAATGTTTTAGATTAAAGAGATTTTTCTTAATGTGTTGAAAAACAATAAAAAATATATCAATCTTTAAGGTTTCTGCTGATTTTATAGTCGAAAGATGCTTTGAATTATGTGAAAAAGAACACTTTTTAAAATTATTTCGCTATGTAAGTTTTGTTATTCATATTGATTAATTTTGTTAATTTGATTAAATTTTAGCAAAGCCATAAAAGTGTATTTTAGGGCGCTAATTATTAAATAAAACAGTGGGTGTAAGCATGACAATTTTTTCTAATTTAAAGAAATTAGGGGTAAATTCAACCGTATTAGCGACTTCAATAGCTTTGGTTGCATGTGGCGGTGGTGGGAGTGACGGTTATTATAATAATGATGATAATAGTTCATCTAATGGTGGAAACAATTCAACAGGTAATGAATCTACTGATAATTCAGCAGAAGTGGCAGAAAGTTTAAATGTTCTTGAGCTAAAAGACGCAGCGGGTAATGTTATTGCAAGTGCAAATGATAATTCTGTTGTTAAGTTTTCTGTGCAAGTTTTAAATAGCGATAAAGGTGGTATTGCTAATAAAGCGGTTCGCTTATCAATTTCTGATTCAGAAAAAATTGGTGTTACTAGTGCTAATTCACTTGTTACAACGAGTGAAGGTGGCGTTGCTAGCTTTGATTTAAATGTCCCTTCGTTAGCGACTAGTTCAGGCAAGGTTCAACTGACAGCAACTGTTGATGGAACAACGATTAAGCAAGTTTATACGCTTAATATTAGTAAAAAAAGTACGGTAACTAGTAATTATAATATCAGTATCGAACAAGGTGTTATTTTAGATCTACCTAAGGGCTCAGCGAGTATTACAGCTCGTGTGACTGACTCTAATGGTGGTGCCAAGGCTAATCAAACTGTTACTCTAGCACTACCTGAAGCAATGATTGGCAAATTCTCTATTTCATCTGGTTCAACAGTCGTTACAAATGCGCAAGGTGAAGCTAAGTTTACTATTACGGCGAATCCAGATTTAACTGATTCGCAAATGGAAGAACAATTCGCTGCAAAATCACAATCATTACAATTTAAATTAATTGATGAATTTCAAGCACAAAAAGTAGTTCCGGGTGTGCTAACGTTTAAAGATATTCGCCAGATTGTAATGGTTCAAAAACTTGAAATTATAAAGGCAGATGCAGCACTAGCGGCACAAGGTGGTCTGACAACGGTTAAGGTACGTGCAAAGAATAGCAATGACGAAGCGCTATCTGGGAAATTAGTTAAGCTTTCATTTACTGATAAGAGCGAAGCATACGGTGTTTCAATAGAACCGAAAGAACAAGTGACGGATGCAAGTGGATATGCAACTTTCACCATTAAATCAAATTCATCTTATCCAATTGCTTTGTCTCAACAAGGAATCAATTTAAAAGCAATATATGCAGATAATGATGAAATCTTCGCTCAAGATACGATTAGTGTAATTACAAATGATACGGATGCAAGCGATCAATTAGCACTACAGCGTTTAGAAGTAGCCTCTTCTTATAAAATTAATGCGAAAGATGATCAAGTTACAATTACCGTTCAAGGTATTAATAACAAAGGTCAAGCTGCAACGAAAGGAAAAGTAACGTTATCTTTAAATAAAGAGGCGACTGCAAATGGTATTACATTTGATGGTAGTGCTGAGCAAGAGTTCAAAAATGGTTATGTAACCTATACCTTAAAATCTAATGCAAAAACAGAAGCTGCTGTTGCGGCATTAATACAAGCAGGTATCACCGCGACTTTTACTTCAGATAATAACTTGACTAACAGCATTAAAATTGCTGTTGAAGATGAAGCAAAATCTGAGGAAAAAGTAAATTATTTAGCAATTGATCCTATAAATTCTTCTTTTGATCATACTGTTGATCAAAAAATTCAAGTTAAAGTGAAAGCCATTGGGGTTGAAGGAAGTCCATTAAATGGAGAAAGCGTTAAAATTTCTATGCCAAACTTACCTGTAGCTGATTTACAAGCTTTAGGACTAAGTCTTTCGAGTGCTGCAATTAAAAATACATCTAGTGATGGTTATGCGACATTTGAATATTCATATAAGGTGAATAATGCTAATCGTGATCGTCAGTTAGAATTATTAAAGAATGGTATTATTTTGACTGCAACTGCGGGTTCAGTGAGCAGTGCACAACAGTCCATTACATTAAATTTTAAAGCACCGACAGAGCAAAACTCGATTGATCTAGATTATTTAGATGTACAAATACCTGGATCTATTATTGTTTCTCCTGGAGCTGCGGAACAAACTTTACAAGTTAGCGTTAAAGCAATTGGTACAGATGGTAAGGCTTTTGCGAACCAAAAAGTTGGTTTGGGTCTAAACGATGCAGCTTTGGGTAATGGTGTATCACTTTCATCTGCCTCTGGTGTGACAACGGATGCTAATGGTAATGCTGTATTTAGCTTAAAAGTTAAAGCAAATAATGCAACTGAAGCAGCAAATTTAATTGCAAATGGTATTACAGTCGCTGTACGTGGTAATCGCCTTGATGGTTCAGCTTATACTTTAACGCGTAAAATCGACGTTACTGCCCCCGTTGTTGTACTTCCTAATCTTGCAAATTTGAATTTTGAGTACGATATTCAAACTGTTTCGGTCTTGGGTGGTGAGGTTAAAGTTAAAGTAAAAGCAATTGATGAGGATGGTAATTTAATACCGAATACCTCGTTGTCAATTGCACTCTCTACACTAGCTGGCTCTCGTGTATCACTTTCTGACACTAATTTAAAAACAAATAGTAGGGGTGAGGCTGAGTTTACTGTTCGTGTGTCAGAGGGTGAGTATGATCCAAGTTTGTTAAAAAATGGCATCACTTTTGCTGTCGTTGGTACAAGCCCAAGCAATGGTGATCGTATCCAGCAAACAGGAACAATTCAGGTCGCGATCCCTAAGGATTCTGTAAATCTGCGTCTTACAGCTGATAATTCTAGTTTAGAGCTAGGAAAATCTTACCAGTTACAAGTCGCAGTAAAAGATGAGTTGGGAGCAAATACAGGCTATCCAGTTAACCTAACATTAAATAATGAAGCGTTAGCTGCTGGTGTTAAGCTCAGTGCTGACTCAGTTTTAACTTCGGCAAATGGCCAAGTACCAGTCACGATTACTTTACCAAAGGAAATGACGGATGCTGCTAAGCAAGCGTTGTTAACAGCAGGTATAAAAGTTAAAGGCTCGATTACGAATCCAAAAGGTGAAAAATTAGAAGCACTACTTAATTTCACAGTTTATGAAGCGATTAATACCAATAATTTAGAGTTTTCAGTTTCTAAAGAAAATTTAAATGTAGAAGGTGATCGTTCAATTGTTTCAGTACAGTTGACAGATGTTAATGGACAGCCTTTAAGAAATCAGCTTGTGAATTTAGCTGCCAACAATGCAGCAAGCATTATTATTGGTACACCAGGGGGCGGTGGTTCTACAAATACTAGCTTGCCTCAATCAGTCATGACGGATTCTAATGGTAATGCATTCTTCTCTGTAGAAATTGATGGTGCAACAGTTGATGGCGACCTATTGATTGCAAGTGGTATTGAATTAACAGCAACACATATCAATGAAGCTGGTGCTGTAGCAACTCAAATTAAACGTTTAGAAGCCATTAGAACTATTGCACCACCACCTCAAATTCAACCTACACAGTACAGCTTGCGCATTGCTACAAATAAGCAGATGCTAAATGTTCGTGAAGATAGTACTGAGGTTACCGTGACACTTGTTGACCTTAATGGCGGCGGTGTTGCGAATAAGTATGTTGAATTAGCTGTAATAGACCAATTAGTTAATGGTGCTATCATTGAAGGCCCTTCAGGATTGACAACAGATGCAAATGGTCAAGCAACATTTACTGTAAAAGTAGATGAAAACGCACGTACTAGTGGATATTCGGCTGCAACTTTTGATACTGATAATTTACGTTTAACTGCAACTTATAAAGAACCAGGTTTTACAGACGCTGTACAGGTTCGTATGGTTAATATCGTGCAAGCAGCTGTTGAAAATCCTGTTGCTTCAATTGTGATTGGGGTTAATCCAACTGAGACAGGGGTATCTAGTGATGGTGTTTATTACACTCGTAACTTGTCCGTAAGTGTTGTTGATTTTGATGGGAAACCATTAGCTAATCAAAAAGTAGAAATGGATATTACGCCTACTACTTATTTCAAAGGTAGATATATTTGGGCATTAGCACCAGAAGTTGGATCACCTAGCCCGAAAGTTAAGTGGGTTGCAGCTGGCGAAAGCTATTATGATGTCGATCCAACCAATACCAATATCTATTACAATGATGATGGTGTTCCAATGGATAATAATGGCACTCCAAATAATGCATTGGATGATGTGGCTATCGCGCCAACTATGAATCCAATTACAGCGTGTTCTGCAGCACCGGAAGGTACGCCAGTAGGTAATACTCCTGTTAAGGTCCCAACTTTCCTAGGTCAAGGAGCTACAGCGACTTACACGACTGATAAGGATGGTAAATTTGACTTTACAATTCGTTATCCGAAAATTTATGCACAATGGTTAAATGTACAAATTGGTGCATCTTCTGAAGTTGCAACTTTACCTACACGTACAACCTATGGTTTGGGTTTACCATCAGTAACAACTGACTATAGTTCAAATGGTACTTTTGGTCCAAACTTAACAAGTCCGTACGGTCTGAGTGGTTGTCCTTAATAATAAAAAAAACAGCGCTTCGGCGCTGTTTTTTATTAGAGGGGCTGTTCAATTCAGAGTGCAGTCCCGACACTTACACCAACGGTTGGACGTACATTCATAGAATTACACCCTGTTAGCAACAACGTTGTAAATAAAACGGTAAACACGAATTTATTCATTGAGCAAACCTTGAGCCTGAGCTTGATTGAAAAGAGATGTCGAACGAGAGCCGCTGCGACAAATCATCAAAATGGGTTTAGGAAGCTCATTATAATATTTGGCAAATTCTTTCACGTCTGTTTGAGAAATTTTACCGCTTTGCACAGGTTGATACACAACACTCACATGAGACTTTTCTGCAATTCCTCGTAACTGTAAAACAGTCACTTCATTGCCCGCCTCATTATCTGGTCGATTCACAATTACAGATTTAAATTTAAGTTGTTTGAGTAAACTTGAAAACTTATCTGTGGTCATTTGTCCTGAGACACTTAAATATGCATTTAAGGGCTGACTGTTATTATCTGCATATGTAGGTGCTGAAAAGACGCAAGTCGCGATCAATAAAGCTTTTTGAATGAAAGCCTTAGTCATCCAAAAGATCCATCTGTTTTGCCAGTTGATATAGGTTATTCGAACGGTTACCTGTACGGCAGAACATGAGTACTGGCTTTGGTAATTCATTAAAATGATTCGCAAAGTTACGGACATCTAGCTCAGAAATTTGACCCGCAACAACAGGTTGATGAACATAGTCTAAACCAGCGCTACGAGCTGCTTCTTCAATTTGAGCACTGGTTGGTTGCTCAGGACCACCTTCCATGTCAGGGCGGTTATTGATAATCGATTTAAAGCCTTTTTCAACCACTTGCGCTACATGTTCTGGGCCGATTTGACCTGCAAAACCAACATTTTCGCTCATTGAGTCACTCCATAATTTAATTCATAGATTTATGCTTTATGATAGCATTAAGCACAAACTTGAGCAGAATGTTCTTAAATTTTTATAAGCGATTACAACCATAAAATAACGCAATGGAGCGCGTATGCACGCCTATACAGTCGAACCACTGTATGTCAAAAGCGGACAAGATGTTATAGCTGCTGACTTTTATCGTCCAAAATCTGTTGAAAAACCTGCAGTCATTCTCATGGCACATGGTTTAGCGGCATTACGCCAATTTAAATTAGTGCAATATGCAAAGCGCTTTGTACAAGCGGGCTATGCTGTCGTGTTGTTTGATTATCGCTATTGGGGGGGCAGCACAGGGCGTCCGAGAGAGTTGGTGAATCTTAAAGCTCAACTTGAAGATTGGCGGACCATGATCGATCATTTACAGCAGCGTAAATCGATTGATTCGAGACGCATTGTATTATGGGGAACATCGCTGAGTGGTGGCTATGTACTTAGTTTGGCGGCAGAGCTTAAAAATATTAAAGCGCTGATGGTACAAGTTCCATTTGTCGATGGCGCTGAAAGTGCAAAGTTGTATCCCTTACAGCAATTACCCAAAGCGTTAAAATTATCGAGTCAGGACTATATGGGTTCTAAAGTTGGGATGAGCCCAACGACTTTACCTGTAGTTCATCCACATCGATTGTGTTTTTTACAGTCTGAAGATAGTTATGCGGGCTACTTATCGATTGTAAATCCTGATTTTTATTGGAGTGGAGAAATTCCAGCTCGGGCCTTTTTTAAGTTAATCCGTTATCGCCCAATTTTGGATGTCCGTAAAATTAGCATACCAGTACTTTTTATTGCGGCCAAAGAAGATAGTTTGATTCCCATCGAATCAAGCCGAGAAACTGCGACCAATATTGCACCATATGTGCAGTATTATGAGTGGGAAATGCAACATTTTGATATTTATCACGGGCAATGGTTTGAAAAAGCCATGACAACCCAATTAGAATTTTTACATCAACATGTTGGAGTCAGCTAAATGATCGTTGTGTGTCCTGAATGTGGTGCAAAAAACCGTGTACCTGAAGAAAAACTCGAAGTTGGACCTGCATGTGGTCAATGTCATCAAGCATTGATTCCATTGGCGCCCATCGAGTTGAATGAAAAGAACTTTGCAAATTTTATTAGCAATAGTGATTTACCTGTGCTGATTGATTTATGGGCTGAATGGTGTGGACCATGTAAGATGATGGCGCCACACTTTGCACAAGTTGCAAAATCTAATCCGAAGGTGGTTTTTGCCAAAATTGATACCGAAGCAAACCCTCGATTGAGCGGTGCATTTAATGTTCGTAGTATTCCTACACTGGTTTTGATGAATAAAACCAACGAAATTGCTAGAATAAGTGGTGCAATGCGTGCTGGTGAGTTACAACAATGGCTCAATCAGCAGTTAAATCTACCTCAATAAATGTCAGCGCCAGGAGCTAAAGTGTCAGAAACTCATGTAAAACCTGAAGGAACGCTTTCCCTACAAACCATCGCGATGCCTGCAGACACCAACTGGAGTGGTGATGTTTTCGGTGGTTGGATCGTGTCACAAATGGACTTGGCCGGTGCAATTCACGCAGAGCGTTTCAGTCAAGGACGCTGTGCAACGATTTCAATTAACCAAATGACCTTCCTCGTTCCAGTGAAAGTCGGGGATGTCATCAGTGTATATACCAAAATTTTAAAAGTGGGTAATACCTCTATCCAAATGCAGATTGAAGTTTGGGATAGTCATGACAGCTCACGAGATCCAATTCGTGTAACCGAGGGTGTGTTTACATTTGTCGCTGTCGATGTGAAAGGTGCTAAGCGTCAAATTCCTGCGGATGCAAAAGCTAAATTTGCTGCAGATCAAGCTTAATTAAAGTAAGACAAAAAAAGCCGCTCAATCGAGTGGCTTTTTTATGAATAGTGACCAAGAAATTAGAACATCGTGTTTGAATTGGCACTGGTTTCAGGAATGCTTTGTTGCACATCCCAATGTTCGACGATCTTACCATTTTCAACACGGAAGATATCAATAATGGCTTCTCCACGGTCTTGCTTATTTTGCGTAGAGTGCACATGTAAATAGACCAAATCACCTTCGGCAGCAGCACGTTTGATCTGGTTTTTTGCTTCAGGATTTTGTTTAAAATACTGGGTGAAGTAATCGACAAATGGCGCCTTGCCATCAGGTACATTCGGATTATGTTGAATATATTGATTGCCAATATATCGGTCAGCATATGTCTTAACCTGATGTTTAAGAAAGACACCTTCATAAAAATCAATCACGATTTTCTTATTTTCCGCTGCTTGGCTGGTTTGAATATTGCTTTCAGCTGTTTGTGTTGGAGTCGTTGGCGTTGCAGGAATAGTACTTTGACATGCAGTTAAAAACACCACCAGGCTGATGAGTGAAAGGGGAATGATTTTTTTCATAAAGTGCTCAATATATTTGTGTCGTGCAAGCATATTGAGCGGAATTAGGGCGTATAAATAGTAAAAAACAGTCTTGATTTTGCTGAAATTTGGTAAAACTTATACTTACCTAAAAGTAAGTTTTATTTACATTTATTTATTTTTCAGAGCGGATTTTGCCACCCACGCCCAAAGCATTTCGCATTGAATGGGTGCTTCACCAGATTCATCGGTGACTAAGACCTGTACGAAGGTTTCACCTTTTTCTGTGCTTTGCATTTGTCGTTGCTGTTCGGGTGTAAGCATTGCAATCGCTTTCATCCCACCTTGGGTTGGACGTTTAAAATCAACTTTGAAGCTTTTAATCAGGACAATGGCACTGTCTGGAACGTTCATTGCTGTGACAAAACCGGTGGCTGTTTCGGCGATCAGCGCCATGGCACAGGCATGTACTTGCCCGATGTGGTTTTGCATCGCCTTATGATTGGCGATGCTCACCTCAACACGCTCAGGGCTGACATGTTGATATTGGATCTTAGCTGTTCCAACCATGGGCACGACACGACCAAAAGCTCGACTGAGCAAACGACTTTGAATACCTTTGGGTAATTTAGAGCTTGCTTTAACCAGTTTATTTAGACGATTTGGACGTGCCATATTGACCTCAATGGCAGTTGTGCTGCCTTAATCTTTAAAGTTGTTGAATTGAAGCGGCACACCAAATTGTTGCTCTTTTAAGAACGCCATCACTTGTTGCAAAGTGTCACGTTTCTTGTCAGTCACACGAATTTTGTCGCCTTGAATAGAAGATTGCACTTTAATGCCGCTTTCTTTAATGGCTTTATTGATTTTTTTTGCAGTATCAGAGTCAAGACCGTCTTTTAGTTTGATCACTTGAATGACGTTTTTACCAGAAGCCGTCATTTTTTGTGGATCGAGTGCTTGAATGTCGACTTTACGTTTGAAGAAATGATTTTCGAGCATGGTATACACTTGCTCACATTGGAAATCGCTTTCTGTTGAGATTTTGATTTCCTTATTTTTCTCATTTAACTCAATTGAAACGTCTTGACCACGGAAGTCAAAACGCGTCGCAATTTCTTTTTGCGTGTTTTGAACTGCATGATTTACTTCAAAAACTTCTAATTCGGAAACAATATCAAAAGAAGGCATAGATTAGACCTTTACAAAGGGAAAGAATATCTGAGATGCTAGGGATGTTTTCTTCATTTGCCAAGTGTTGTTTACATCAAAAGGAGTGCGCAATGATCCGTAAACAAGAAATTACAACATTTGAGTTCCCAGAAGACTCGATTATCTGGGATGTTCGCGATGCAAGTGCTTATGCTGAAGCACATGTGAAAGGTGCGGTTAACCGACCGATCAACGCATTGTCATCAGATGCACTGACTCAGGTGTCAACGGATCAACCCATTTACATTTTATGTGGTGGCGGAAGTAAAGCTCCACGTGCAGCAGAGTTACTAGAGGGTTTTGACAGCTCACGTGAATATGTAATCTTAATGGGCGGCACGCGTGCTGCTCGTGATGCCGGTCTTCCTTTGGAACAAGGGAAATGAGATCGAATCAAAAAAAGCGCCGAAAGGCGCTTTTTTATTGCAGGTTATTTTTTTGAGGTGGAGATGACGGCATCTGACCCTGAAAATAAGGCTTCTTAGTTTTTTGTTTGGCTTTGGCGCGTCGTATAAAACGTGCTGCATGAATTTTATCGAGTAGCTGTGTTGGAATAGGGCAGGCTTCTTTTAAGACCAGCGCGGCAATGATTTCACTACAGAGCGGGGCATACAAGAAACCTTTAGAACCGAGTCCACTACAGCTATAAATTTGCTGATCTTCATGGACTGCACCAATTACTGGGAAAAAGTCTTTTGTCTGTGCGCGAATTGCGGCACGTCCTTGCCATTGCTCAATCGGTGCTAAGGTTTTGGCAAAGTCGGGGAATACACTGTGGATAAGTTCATAGTTATGCACATGATCTTCTGTGAGAACGTCGGTGTCATCACGGCCGGGATAAAATGACGCGCCCATAATCATCTGTTCGGCATCCAGTTGCATACAATAGCCCCCATAACTATAGGCGGTATGCATATCCATTTGTTGAGCTGGATTGTTCAACCAACTGACTTGTCCACGAATGGCACGCAGTTCTGGATAATCTGTTTGTAGCTGCATGCTCTCACGTGCAGCACAGAGAATGACATGCTCGGCAGATGGAAGCTGCTGATCCTGTGTAAATAGCGCAACGCCATTTTGTTGCTGCTCAATGCGTTGAATATCTGCTTGTAACAATTCAATGTGTGGATGTGCCAAGATTTGGTCACGAAGCTGATGTGGACTGACTGCGCCTGCTTGTTTGAGGAGCAAGGTTGGAAATGCTGAGGCTAATTGATTTAGCGTGCCTTCTTCAGCAGCTAACACCTCTGAAGGATAACTTTGAGCTAACTCAAGGTGTTCTACTTTATTTTTTAAAATAGATTGGTGAATCTGTAAGGGACGAAATGCCTTGAAGTTTTGATAATGCTTGAGTGCATATAACCAACTTAGGGTCATTAGATGTTCAGCGCTTTGTTCAATTGGACAGAGTTTAGGGTTGAGTAGGGCAAGAGGATTACCCGACCCACCGCTGAGTGGTGCTGATTTCTCGTAAATACGCACTTGATGCCCACGTTGAGCAAATGCCCACGCACAGCTTAAACCAGCGATGCCAGCGCCAATAATCGCGATTTGACGGGGCTTATGTCCTAGAGCGATTTCAGGATTTTTTTTTTCGTCTAAAGTGGGTATGTCCGCAACTTCGGATTGATCATCTGAACTTTCAGGTGAGAGCCAAAAGGCTTTGAGCATTTCACGTTTATGTGCAAAGCCACGTGGTCGTGTAATAGTAATGCCATGTTCACGTAAGCCGCGTTTGAGTACACCGGCCACACTAAATGAGGCGAAGGTCGTCCCAATGTCCGATAGACGCACGATATTTTTGAGTACGTTTTCTTCCCACATGTCAGGATTACAGGCAGGTGCAAAACCGTCCAAGAACCATGCATTGACTGTAGCAGTTTTTGCCATGACCGGAAAAACGTCGTGTGCATCGCCTAACCAAAGATCAATCGAAAAACGTTCTTCTGGAAAATTGAGTCGATGACATCCAGCAATAGGTTCAGGATATTGCGCAATCAGTTGCTGTGCCAATGGCTGTAATTCAGGCCATGCATTTAATGCACGAATGAGATCTGCTTTAGATAAAGGGAATTTTTCTACAGAAATAGCATGTAGATGACTGTGATTATTTGGACGAACCTGTTGCCATAATTGCCACAAGGCCAAAATATTTAAGCCTGTACCAAAACCTGTTTCGCCGACACTGAAATATTCAAAATCAGTCAGTGCCGCAAGGCGAGTGTCGAGGTCATTCCCTTTTAAAAACACATGACGTGTTTCGAGTAGGCCATTGTCCTTCGAAAAATACACATCACCAAACTGTTTAGACACTGGAATATCAATGCCATCGATCATTTGCCAATCGAGATCGGCAGTCTGAATTGCACCTGACAAAACTCAAGCAACCTTTAAATTGAAGTAGAAAAATGAATTACCATTGACGACGACGTTTGGTATAGACGTAACTGGCCAACAAGAAACCTAAAATCACGCCAACACCAAGTGTGGTCCCGCCGTATAAAAACATCTGCGCGCTACGTTCACTTTGCAGCACTTGTACTTGTACGCCCAAGCTATCATTTTTAAGTTGTAATTCTTGGTTTTGCGCCAAGGCTTCAAGGTTAGCTTTTTCTAACTGTTGTAAGCGTACTGATTGGTCTTTGACCATCGCTTTGACTTTGGCATCTTGCAGCGCTTTATTTTTTGCCAATTGCTCAATGGTCAATGGATTTGCATCTTGAGGTTGACCATTGGGATTGACGGTTGCCGCCACTTTAATGATGCCCGGTTTATTGGCAGGAATAGTATGCGGCACAGGATTGGGAGGAGGTGTTGCAGTCGTTGCTTGAGCAGCAGGGGCTACAGCAGGTGCAGGAGCCGGTTCTTCAGCCCATGCAGTTGAACAAATTAAAGATAAGCCCAGTAAACTAGAAACAACGACGCGCATGAACCTTAT
Organism: Acinetobacter sp. LipI_15; assembly: GCF_058242865.1. Lineage (NCBI taxonomy): Bacteria > Pseudomonadati > Pseudomonadota > Gammaproteobacteria > Moraxellales > Moraxellaceae > Acinetobacter > Acinetobacter sp. LipI_15. The sequence goes on from NZ_JBZAYN010000001.1 coordinate 522,307, forward strand.
CCTTTAGGAAATGCTTTGTTAAATGGTTTGACATCAATTTGGCCATAAACCCCTTCTTTGAGGAAAGGTTCATCTGCCAACCATTGGTCTAGGGCTTCACGACTATCAAAATCGACAATGATCGTACTGCCATAAAAACCAGCTTGCGGGTTTGCCGGATCTTTAGGCATCGCACCTGCAACAATCAGACGACCTTCATCATCAAGTTTTTGTAGACGTTCAAGATGTTGAGGACGAACCGCAAGGCGCTTTTCCACTGTACCTTCATTATCTGTACAGCTTACGACGAATAATGGCATGACTTTTCCTGATTTTTGACCGAATGGATTATTCTGAGGTCTTAAAGTATTTACGTAATACAATAAACTGAATAATGATAAAGGAAAACATCACGATCATGTCACCAAAAGCAGTGAATTCACCCCAATATTTTCCGTCTGCAAACAAATAAGCGAAAAAGGTGTGTAAACATGACATCACCACGAACATTGCAGCCCATGCATAGTTCAATCGTTTCCAACCGACAGCGGTTAAATTTAAGACTGGACCAAATAAACGTTCGATGAGTGGTTTCTTATCTTTACTAAATAGTGGAGAAAGTAAAAACGCGCCAGCAAATACCAAGTTCAGTAAAACGGCTTTTAAACGAATATAAAAATCATCGCTTAGCATCAGGGTAATACCACCAAAAATCACGGTCATGAACAACACAATCCATTGTTGTTTATCTAGACGGAATTTTTGCATGACAAACAATGCACCATAAACCACAAGCATGGAAATGATGAGACCTGATGTTGCCACAAGAATGTTATTGTTATCGACACCCCCAGCAGAACCAATCAATTGTAATAATGGGTGCTGCGTATCTTTTGGATCTACAGTTTTATATAAATAAAAGAAAATAATGAGTGGCACAAAGTCTAAAAGTGCTTTCATGTTAGAGTATCTAAATCTGATCAAATAAATGACATAGTATAGAGATGCAAGGCGTAGATTTACATACACACAGTAATATTTCTGATGGTACTTTGTCACCAGAGGCTTTGGTGCAGGCCGCAAGTGCTATTGGAATTCATACGCTGGCTTTGACTGATCACGATACGATGGACGGATTGTTGGCAGCAGAGCAGGTCGCGCATGAATTAAAGCTGCAATTAATCTCTGGCGTGGAGATTTCCAGCCAGTGGTCGAGACCTGCGACCAAAAAAAGTTATGGTGTGCATATCGTCGCTTTAAATATGCAAAATCCTGCGCTCTTACGAGCCTTATTAATGGATCAAAAGCGTATTCGAGCGGAACGTGCTCGGCAGATTTGTGACTTATTGATACCGTTAATTGGTCAAGATATTTATTGCGATGTGATTGCTAAAGTCGACCATATACCAGATCGGGTGACACGCACGCATATTGCCAAAACTTTGGTGGAAAAGGGGGTAGTTTCACGTCCACAACAAGCTTTTGATAAATATATTAAAGAAGGCAAAAAAGCCTTTGTAAAATTTGAAGGTCCGAGTCTTGCTGAAACTATTGAGGTGATTCATGCCAGTGGTGGCTTTGCAGTGTTGGCGCATCCGACGCGTTATGATTTATCTGCGACCAATATTCGTTATTTGATCGAAATCTTTGCAGAAGCGGGCGGCGATGCGGTGGAATTACCACCGGCAATTGAGCCATTATCGACTCGTCAAATGGTGGATCGCATGATTGCTGCCTTTAACTTAAAAGTTTCTGTTGGCAGTGATTTTCATGGCGACAATATGCCATGGATTAAACTCGGCAATATCCCTCGAGTGAAAGAAGGGCAAGTTGGAATTTGGGAGAGCTTTGCTTAAAGCCGTTCTCTAAGATTTTCCTTACTTAGAGATGTTAGGCACATAAAAGTAATTTTGAATTTTTAAAAATCATTTTGAGTCGATTCGACGGAGTCTTGCATCTAGAGATTGAATAAAGGGTTAGCCTTCGGCTGGAGGTACTTTTGTTTCGGCAAAAGTACCCAAAACCATTGTCATCCGCAAAACTCGATCATTACCTTCAAATTATTCACAGTATTGCAAAAACATTTTTGATTAGAAGTAGTCCTGACTCAAACACTTGCGGATGACCTTGCCGCGTATCGTTCTTTTATTTAAATCAAATTACGCTTCTGATCTTGCTGCGTACATCAATTGCTTACATATCTTCGAGGTATAAAAAAAGTGTACGGCAAGGTTATGTAAGCGAGGGTTTAGACGCATGGACCAATTAAAGTAAATTATGATCTTTGGCTTGAATCGGTGGTGGAGTGGGTTTGCCTAAAGTTCCAAGTAGTTCAATTTCAATGGTTCGTACCATCGAGTCCAATGGAAGGTCATTACTCTGTGTGCCGAAGGGCTCCTCAATCTCTGAACTCAGCGCATCTAAGCCTAAAAAGGTATAGGCCAAAATCCCCACCAAAAGTGGGGTCGCAAGACCTAAAGTAGAACCCAAGCTAAAGGGCAAGACAAAACAGAAAAAATAAACAGTTCGATTCAGCAAGACCGAATAAGCAAACGGTAATGGCGTGGTGGCAATACGGTCACAGCCGGTTTGTACGGTACTGAGCTCCATCACATGCTGATTCATCTGGGTATAAATAATATCTGAAATTTCACCATCTTTAAGCGCTTGCATCAGCTCCCATTGAATCAAACTCAACGTGTACTGCGGTGCATTGGCTTGTTGGTATAGTTGGGTGATGGCATTCGCGCTCATGCCGCTGGTTTCAACCAGTTCAGTGGGATTGGCAGTTTGATGGCGGAGTCGGTCACGTAAAACGTTGGCAAAGACGATTACATGTTGAATCACACGTTCACGACGGCCTTGACTGAGTAAACGGCAGTCACGGTCAAAATGGCGTGCATTGGCAATCAAAATGCCCCATAAACGCCGAGCTTCCCACCAACGGTCATAGCAGGCTGAGTTTTTAAAGCCCAAGAAAATCGACAGCACAACACCGATCAGGGTAAAGCCGACCAAAGGAAATTCGGTAAAATGGAAGATATCGACATAGGATAAGCCGCCCACAATGGCAGACAGCAACATAACGATCCCGAGCGGCGGTAAAACCTTAGGTAAAATCGTTCCTCGCCAAGAAAATAGCAGTTTAAAAATACTCGGTTGGTCACGGACGATCATGTTCGAATGATAATTTCTAGTTTTAAAAAATTATGATGATCTTCGGGTTTGCTCAAGCACTTGTCAATAACTGTTTCATGCAGATGAGTGTGCTTGGAGCAAGCCATGTTCAGCAAAGGAAAAACTCCCTTCTGTTGAGATAATACAATGATCGATCAGTCGAATTTCCACCAGCTGACAAGCCTGCTGAATGAGTCGAGTCAATTCAAGATCGGCAGCAGAAGGTTCTGCACGACCGAAAGGATGATTATGTGCAATGACAATACTGCTGGCATGTTCAGAAATGACATAACGCAGCAGTTGATTGATGGAAATTTCACAGGTATTGAGGCTGCCATAAAAAAGTTTTTTAAAGTTTATTTTTCTTAAATGCGCATCTAGACAAAGCACGCCAAAGACTTCTTGACGTTCCGATAAAAATTCAAAGCGAAGAAAGTTTTGCAATTGTTCAGAATGTTGCAAGTGTAAGGCTTCATTTTGAAAATGTTGACTCACATAGCGTTTACCGAGTTCTTTTACCGCCATGAGCTGCGCATATTTACTGTTTCCGATGCCATGAAACTGGCGCAAATCCTCAAGTGACGCATTCATTAGCGCTTGCAACTGACCAAAATGTTGGATCAGGAGTCGTGCGAGTTCGACAGCAGAGTGCTGCTGGGAACCAGAGCGTAGGAAAATAGCCAGTAGCTCAGCATCTGATAAACTTTGTGCGCCTTGTTGAATCAGGCGCTCACGTGGGCGCTCTTGTTCAGGCCAATTTTTAATTGAATTATTCATTATTCTTAGACTTTTTTATTATCAGTCAATCGGCTTTTTCACAGCAGATTGTTGGGTCAGTGCATATTTAATGCTATTGTGAGCGCCACTGCAACAGATAGGTAGCCTGTTCGTGAGCTTTGATTTAAGTGTAATGCCCACAAAAAATATTCTTTTAGGTGTCACTGGTGGTATCGCAGCCTATAAAAGTGCCATTCTTGTCCGTCGATTAAAAGATGCCGGATTTGATGTGCGCGTGGTGATGACTCAAGGCGCGCAAGCCTTTGTGACCCCGCTAACATTTCAGGCGCTTTCAGGCAACCCTGTGCATACAGAATTACTCAATCCCGAAGCAGAAGCGGGTATGGGGCATATTGAATTGGCACGTTGGGCTGATTTGGTATTGGTTGCTCCTGCAAGTTGCGACACGCTGGCAAAATTTGCGGCGGGTTTAGCAGATGATCTTCTTTCGACACTTTATCTTGCGACAAAAGCACCCGTCTGGGTTGCCCCTGCGATGAATCAGCAAATGTGGGCAGCCAAAGCGACACAGCGTAATTTAAATACACTGGTTGAAGATGGCGTACATGTGATCATGCCCGATGCCGGTTCTCAAGCCTGTGGAGATGTGGGCTTAGGACGTATGCCTGAGCCAGAAGATTTGGCGGATCAAGTAACGGCCTATTTTCATCAAGCACAGCGAGCTATTGCTGAAAAATTCGGCATGCTTGCAGGCAAACATGTGGCGATTACAGCAGGTCCTACACGCGAGTCGATAGATCCTGTGCGTTATATTTCTAACCACAGCACAGGTAAAATGGGGTTCGCACTGGCAGCGGCTTGTTATGCGGCTGGGGCTAAAGTAACGCTGATCGCAGGACCTGTCAGTTTAGATACACCAAATGGTGTGCGACGGATTAATGTGCAGTCTGCAATTAAAATGTTAGACACCAGTCTGCAAATGTTGGATGAAGGCTGTGATATTTTTATTGCAACAGCAGCCGTTGCGGATTATCGCGTGGCAGAAGTTGCAGAGCATAAAATCAAAAAAGCTGGCGATGAACTCAATGTGGCTTTAATTAAAAATCCAGATATCGTTGCAACGATTGCGCAGCAGTCAAAACGTCCATTTATGGTTGGATTTGCTGCCGAGACACGCAATGTCGAGGAGTATGCCGCAGGCAAACTTGTGGCAAAAAAACTCGATATGATCGCTTGCAATGATGTTTCACGTAAAGACATTGGTTTTGCTTCAGACGAAAATGCCATGACCGTGTTCTTCGCCGATCAATATCAAATGGAAAAGCGTGATTTAGAGAAGGCATCAAAACAAGAAATTGCACAGCAATTGGTGGAAGCCATACATGATGCGCTACATCATGAGCCTGAAACGGACGATGAATAATCTCAGTTGATGCCTTAAAAATCCCCGCAATGTTCGGGGATTTTTTATGGCGCTTTTATGATGTTTTGTTTAAGCCTATAAATTGAATAAATCACAATAGGATCGGTTTCATGTTGAAACCTTGACGGCTAGGAAGCCACTACCAAAATGGTCATTTTCAACAAAAATATGTCAGCAAGAGACCAAGGCTGTCAGTGTTTTAAAACAGTAAAAATGCAATTTAAGTGATTGATATCAAAATTAAATATAAAATTGAGAAATCTTGATAATTTGGCTTGTACTGTGTGTTTTATTGGCTATTATGAAGCAAACAATGAGGAATGTTTGGATCGGAATCTGTGATCGGTCTGACTTTTTCATCAAGAATAAATGCATCATGGGGGATGCAATATGTTTCGATGGCTCACCATTTTTTTACTGTTGAGTTTGGCTGGTTGTAGTTATTTTGTCTCGACAGATGAATTATCTCGGCAGATTGAGCAGCAGATGCAGCATGAGTTTGATCAGAATCCAGATTATCGGCAGTACCATTTACGGATTCAAAATATAAAAGTATTAGAACGTAAGGGATTAAGTTTTAAGGCTCAGGCGACGTTGCAATACGATGGTCAGCCTTATACTGTTTTGGTCGATATTTACAAAGATTTGCAAGGTTATGCATGGAAAATAGATGAAGAACAATTTGCCTTCATTGACGAAGCTGAAATTGCAAAATATCAGGCGCAGTTAGATCAAGAGTTGAATCATTTGGTTGAAGAATTGGAACAACCAACCGAAGAAATTGAACCTGTTAAATCGACGCCTGAGAGTTACGTGGGTTTGCGTGAGGAAGAAGATCCATCCGATTATCAATGGACTGGCTATGATGATGAACCTTTTCCCAAAGGGAACATTACGGTCAATAGTCATTGAGCAATGATGTGACTGTTTAGATGATTTAGCTGAGTTGTGACGATGTTGCCAAACACGTACTTTGTGAGGCATGACGCATAAAAAAGCCCGCAAAATAGCGGGCTTTTACTTTTAGAAGATTATTCTTCTAAAACGACTTTCGGATGATCACGTAAATAGTCTTCTGTACGTTGCATTGCATCTTTAATATTTTGGATGGCATTTTCCACATCTGCAAAGGTTTTGGCATTGCCACCACTTAAAGCCTGACGCCATTTTCGAGCACCTGGTAGATTTTGGAATAAACCTAAAATATGACGGGTAATGATAGAAAGCGGCGCAGCTTCTTCCATGCGTTTAGCAATATACGGTAGCATCTGATCGATAATATCGAAACGGTTGGGTAATTCGAGATCCCAAAGCTGACCGATCTCAGCCAATAAATACGGGTTGTGATAAGCCTCACGGCCAATCATCACGCCATCAACATGTTGTAAATGTTGTTGTGTTTCAGCAAAGGTTTTCACTCCGCCATTAATTTCGATCAATAAATTTGGACGTTCTTGTTTCAGACGATAAACATCTTCATAACGTAAAGGTGGCACATCACGGTTTTCTTTTGGCGACAAACCTTGCAGCAGGGCAATACGAGCATGCACGATAAAATTGTTACAGCCAGTCTTTGCAACCGTATCAACAAAATGCAGCATTTCTTCATAAGACTGCATGTCATCAATCCCGATGCGGTGTTTCACGGTCACTGGAATATCAACAGCATTTCGCATTTCAGTAATACATTCTGCAACCAAATCAGGCTCTGCCATCAAGCATGCGCCAATTTTATTGTTCTGAACGCGGTCACTCGGACAGCCGACATTGAGGTTTACTTCATCATAGCCCCAGTCCTGTGCCATCTTGGTACAGGTCGCTAAATCTTTAGGATTTGAACCGCCAAGCTGTAACACAATCGGGTGTTCTTCGTTGTTATAGTCCAAATGACGATTCGCACCGCCAAATAAAATCGCACCTGTGGTGACCATCTCGGTGTAGAGAATCACATTAGGGTTAAACAAGCGTGCAAAGAAACGATAGTCACGAGTCGTCCAATCCATCATTGGCGCAACACTGATTCGTGGTTGAAGTTTATTTTCAATGGGTTGGAGATCAGTCATTAAAAAAACACGCCTTAAAAGAACAAGATGGAAGAACGAAATGGAAAATGGTGAAGAAATACCAAAAGCTGTCTGAAATACGATGAAAAAAACCGCATTTCAAGACGCGCGCAATATTAGCATAAATTGTGGTTTGGGGCATGGTCTTGCTAGCGTGACATATTCAAGGTCAGGCTAGAAAAAGTCGGAAGTGTGGCTTAAGTAATTTAAATTTTTATGTGATTAATCTATAATTTTATAAACTTTATTGTATGGTTTCTCAGCAGATTTAACTGCCTGCCTTTATGTCTTTATTTTCCCAATATCTATTGCAACGCCAGTTTTGTATCTCGTTTGAATATCTAACGACGCAAAAAACGCATCTGGTCCCAACGACATTTGCAGGCTTTCCTGTGTGCATGACATTGGCTGACCGAGTACAAAGTGACACGGATATTGCTCCTTTAGAAGCAATGCAAGACTACCCTCAAAGCAAAGAAAAAATTCTGCATTATTCGGGGAAAGGTCGAGATATCTCAGATTTTCAAACTTTTCTGAAAGATGCTCAGCAGCACGGGGTAGAGAATTTACTTTTGCTCAGTGGTGATAAACTCAAGCAGCATCAGGATGGGGCAAATGATCCGACTCTACGGAGCCGTTATTTAGAGTCGGTCAATCAAGTCATGGCAGCCAAAGACTATGGCGGGTTTTATTTAGGGGTAGCATTTAATCCTTTTAAATATGCAGAAGCAGAAAAGGATGCGCAGTATTTTAAACTGAATAAAAAAATTCAAGCTGGCGCTGACTATGTGATTACACAGTTGGGCTTTGACATGGATGTGTTGAGCAGTTACCAACACTATATGCAGCAATACTATCCACATGTACCTGTATTGGCTTGTGTCATGCCTCTGACATTTACCCGTGCCCGCTTTATGGCCAAGCAAAAAGTCGCAGGCATCGTGCTTTCAGCAGATGTATTAAATTTTTTGCAACAAGAACAGCAAACTGATGCCATACAAGCTGAACAAAATGTCTATGCTCGCTGTGCCTTACAAATTTTAATGTGTCAGCAATTGGGCTATGCAGGGGTTCATTTATCGGCTTGCCATAAAGCAGAAGAACAAGAGAAGTTGCAAAAAGCAATTCTGCAATTTGCCACATTAACGTTTGAACAATGTTTAGCAAAATGGAAAATACTTTGGCGCTCTAGTGTCGATGTGAACTTCCACCCGACGGGCGCAAATAACCATAAGGCTCCAGTTGAACAAGTTTTGAAATATAAAAGTATGCATATCATGCATGAGTTATTTTTTAGTTCAAAACTGGCCAAAGGAGCGGGATCTTATATTTTTGCGGCCAAATTATGGCAAAAACCGAAAGCTGATGCAGCCTTGCTGAAAACAGAATTTATCAGTAAACATGGCATCGTGGGCTGTGAAAGTTGCGGACAATGTCGTTTAGGTGAAACCTTATATATTTGTCCTGAAACCTGCCCAAAAGGATTAGCCAATGGACCCTGTGGTGGCTCCAACCTTGACCGCTGTGAGTTTGAAGACCGTGAGTGTATACACTCGGTCAAAGCGCGGTTGGCGAAAGCCGTGGGTCAAGAAAAAATGCTGAAGCAAGAGCTCATCCCTACCGTTGCAATTGAAACTCGCCACAGTAGCTCTTGGAAAAACTGGTTCGTTCCACCAACTTCGTCACCAGCAGAACAATAATTAACTTAAAGCATTATTCAGTCTGAAACATTCATAAATGTGAATCTTTCAAGCGCTAATCATTCTAAAAATCAGACGAATAGTCGTATAAAAAAATGAAAAAGATGAAAGAAACAATTAAGATCAACAGCAGATGAAAATCAAAAATTAAAAATAGAAATTTGAAAAATTTGGGGGATACCACATGATGAAAAAGACCTGCTTAGGATTAGCGTTGGTTTTCACATTGTCAGGCACAACAGGCTGTTCTGTTGTTATGGCAAGCAAGCAGCCAAACAAGAAAAATACCGAAATGATTCAACAAGGGCTGTCTCGTAACTTGGTGATTGCTGAATTTGGCGCACCGATCACCTCTGAATATAAAAATGGCAAACGCTATGAAATTTATACTTTTACCCAAGGTTATTCGACTGCCAGTAAAGTCGGACGTGCGTTTTGGCATGGTGCAGCAGATGTGGCGACCGTGGGGTTATGGGAACTTTTAGGAACACCTGCCGAATCCGTTTTTAATGGAAAGAAAATGTCTTATGAATTGATTTTTGATGAAAATGATCTGTTAGAACGTTATACCTATCTCACACAAGATGAAACCAAATAGTTGAATACAGAGATATTTTGATTGCATGCCGGTAAACAATTGCGCTAAGTTCAAATGGTAGAAAAATAAACGAATTATCCATTGGAATTTAGCAGGCATGATGCTACTTGAAGAAATATTCAAAAGTAAAAAGTCGGAACATACCGACCAATTTAATTTACGCATTCATCGAGGTTTAAGTTGGCTGAAAAAGTCGATTGATCTTCAAGATGATCTCGATTTGCAATTTATCAGTTTGTGGGTGTCCTTCAACGCAATATATGCGCAAGACTTACAGATTGCTCAGGACAAGCAAAGCTTAAGGCAGTTTTTATATGTGATTTGCCAAAAGGATGCAGAGCATAAAATCTATAATATTTTATGGGAGCGTTTTAGTCAGCCGATACGGTTGTTTTTGGATAATCCCTATGTTTATCAGGGTTTTTGGGATTATCAAAATCAAAAAATTAGCCATGACGCATGCAAAGAGGGCTTGGCGCATGAAAAACAGAAAGTACTACGCGCGCTTAAAGAAAAAGATTCCGTTGATATTTTAATGGTGCTGTTCAATCGCATGTATACGCTACGCAATCAAATGGTTCATGGCGGCGCGACCTATAAAAGTTCGGTCAATCGGAAACAACTTCAAGATGGCTGCACAATACTGTCAGCACTCTTACCAGTATTTATGGTGATTCTTTTGGAAAATGCAGAAACCTTGGATTTAGGCAAACCCTTTTATCCTGTGGTGCAAGTCAGTTAATTTCAAAAAAATAAAGCCACAGTAATGTGGCTTTAGAGTAATGATCCATACAGTTCATTGTGGATATTTTAGTTGCCGCGCAGTATAGAGTTGATCGATCAAGACAAAAAATCCAGCAACAATGACTAAGGCAATCCCTGTCATGCAGGTGGTGGTCCAGCCGCCATGATGCCATGCAAATACGCCCAAAGCTGAACCACATGCACCACCGACAAAATAAAAAGTCATGTAAATTGAATTGATTCGAGAGCGTGCAATAGGGTTGAGTTGGAAAATAATATTTTGATTACAGCTATGCACCATTGCCAAACCTAGATTGATTAAACCATAGCCCAAAATATAAAAAGCAAGAGATGATCCACCCAAATACAGCAGTCCCCAACTGAGGGCTAAGATGCTGCAACCGAGCCAAGTTAATTTTCGGTTAAAGCCAAAATCTGCCCAACGGCCAATCCACTGTGTTGAAAGGGCACCAAACACACCAACTAAAGTCACGACACCGACCCAAACATCGGCCAACTGAAAAGGTGGCTCAGTCAGTAACATGGCAATGGTGGAAAATAGCATACTCATCGCGGCAAAGACACAGCCCCCAATCAGAGATCGGAAAATTAACCGTGGCTCATGTTTGAGTAATGCGCCCATTGACTGGAAAACTTGGCTGTAGGGCATCCGTGTGATGCTGACCACAGGCAGACGCTTTTTGAGTAAGACGGCTAACACCAACATCAAGAGCGCACTGAGGATGTAAATCGATTTCCAATGAAACAGATAGGACAATAAGCCAGAGAGACTGGTCGATAACAGAATGCCGACCAATAACCCACTCATTAAAAAGCCAACAACTGCCCCAATTTTTTCAGGTCGTATCGCAACAGTGACCAAAGGGATAAGAACCTGAGCAGCCACTGAAAATAGCCCCGTGATAATGGTTCCTGCCCAAAGCATGTATAGATTGGTCGAAAAAGCACAGAGGGCTAAACCGACAGTCGCACCAAGCATGAGTAATGGAATAAATTTGGCTTTATTCACAATATCGCCAATCGGCACAATAAACAGTAGACCCAAAGCATAAGAAATTTGCGCAAAGGTGACGGTTAGCGCAACTTCAGATTGTGGAATTTGAAAGCTCTGTTGGATAGAAGCCACTAAAGGTTGGCAATAATAATTGGCACCCGCACATAAACCACATGCAGCAGCCATAAGCCACAACAGGGTTTTATCATGGCTAATGTCGATCGAGGCTTTCATAAATTGTCCAGATATTGGGCGGAAGCGTATGCAAAGAATTTGCTGCCACGCTGTTGTGGTCACTATAAGGAAAATCAAACAGGTCTTAAAGTGTTTCTCTGTGAATTGTATCCACGCACGCGTTTAGGATTTCTTACTGAGACTGATCATCAAGACACCCAGCATATTCAGACCGCAACCGACCCATTGCCATAGGTTTAAGTGTTCATTCAATAAAGCGACGGCCAGTAAAATCGTTAAAATGGGCCCGATAGAGGCAATCATGGCCGATTGTGCTGCCCCGAGTCGGACGATACTTTGCATCATCAAAATGGTTGGAAGCACAGTAACCAATAGTCCGAGCGCTAAACCATACAGCCAGACTTGACTCGGGAGTTGTTGGAGCAAGGCGATAGGCTGCGGTGTTGCAAATAGAAAATGAATAATCGTCCCAACGCAGGCAATGCTCAGAGCTAGACCGGTAAAGTGTAAAGAACCAAACTTTTGCATGAGGCCTGGCGTGAGTAATAAATAAATCGCAAACAACACGGCACTGGCAAAAACCAAACTACATCCGAGCCAAAAGTACTGATCATGTGGTGTGGCATTTTGTTCTTGTAGCATCACTAAAACTGTCCCGCCATAACTTAAAAACAGGGCAAGAATGGTTTTAAAACTTAGTGGCTTTTTGAATAAAACAGCGGAAGCCAGCACGGTTAATGTGGGATATAGGAAAAGTATAATTCGTTCAAGCGAAGCACTGATATACATCAAGCCACGGAAGTCGAGCCAGCTCGAAAAGTAATAGCCGATTAATCCTGAAATGAGCAAGAGCACCCAATCTTTTCGTTGAATCGTTTGATAAGAACGTCGACTCAGCCATGCAATGACCAAGAAAAACGGCAATGCACTCATCATGCGTAAAGCCATGAGGACAGTGGCATCGACAAGAGGAGAAAGTGCATAGGCTTGCTTAATAAAAATTGCTTTGGTACTAAACAAGAAGGCAGCAATCAGCGCAAAAATTGCACCGATGAAGTGCGGACTAAGGTTTCTTGACATAAGTTAAGGTGTGCCTCATGACGACTGAACGAATTCGACAGCATTGATCCGATAAGTTTGAACTATCATTTTGATTATAAAAAATGCATCGTGTGAGTAAAAATGCAAAAAAAGAATAGTACTTATTCCTTTATGCATAAGGGATTGCTAGATCAAACATGAAAAACAGTGGAAGAAATGACCAATTTGGTTTTGAATTTTTTAATCTCAACATGACTCGGCAGGTCAAATATATCAGGCTGAAACATTTAAGGTGAAAATTGCACATAAATGGTGCAATTATTGTTTTTGGTGATACAAAGCCAATAGCGATATCATAATGCTAAATATTCAAAAAATTATTTTTTTAGCTAAAAAAGCCAATTCTAAGACTTAAGGCGAAGCATCAGGTGGGGAGGGCAAGACTTCGATAAACCCGAAACGTGCGCAAAAATTCATCGAATATTCAAGCTGACCGATTTGACTAGACTGTGGTAGAAAAAAGTCAGTTTTCAATACCAGTCAGCACGTCAAAACTGTCAAATGAGTCAACGAGCTGATGCAGTTTGAATGAACGACTGGCTTTACCTGACTTAAGTCGATTTGTAACGACAAGTTCGAATCATTAGTTGTCGAATGAAAATGTCACAATGATCAACGCGCTGAAACAATACGCGCTAAAACCGACTAAATTATTTATGTTTTGAGTCTTAAGTAATATTAAAAAGTTATAAGTAGAATAAAAATGAGTAATAAATCGACAAATAAAACTGAATAAATGAAATATCGCATCATTCTTTTCATGAATCATGAGTTCAAAATATGGGCATTTATTAAATAAATATTGGGTAGTATTTTAAAAAAGTTCAATTAGAATCCAAAAATTGTACAAAAACACATCCTGAGGGGAGACATCGCGGATTGCGATGTTTACTTAAGAAAAATTAGCTTGAGGAACGCTCATGCAGATCGGAATTCCAGCCGAAACTGTTGTCGGTGAAAATCGCGTCGCTGCGACGCCTGAAACAGTAAAGAAGTTGATCAGCGCTGGTCATAGCGTCGTTATTGAACGTGGAGCAGGGGTAAACGCTGCTTACATCGATAGCGCCTATGAACAAGTTGGTGCCAAAATTACGGATGATGCCTATACCGGTAGTCAAATGATTTTGAAAGTTCGTGCGCCTAAAGGTGACGAAATTCAAAAACTCACAGCGGGTACCACCGTTGTAGGGATGTTTGACCCTTACCGCAACACCGAACTTGACCAATTTGCGTCACAAAACGTGTCTGCATTTGCATTGGAACTTTTGCCACGAACCTTATCTCGTGCGCAAAACATGGACGTACTTTCATCTCAAGCCAACCTTTCAGGTTATAAATCTGTGCTTTTGGCTGCGGCAGAATATCAACGTATGTTCCCAATGCTGATGACAGCAGCAGGTACAGTAAAACCTGCACGTGTTGTGATCATGGGCGTGGGTGTCGCAGGCTTACAAGCCATTGCAACAGCGAAACGTTTAGGTGCAGTAGTTGAAGCAACTGACTTACGTCCTACAGCACGTGACCAAGTTGAATCTTTAGGTGGTAAATGGTTAGACGTACCAATGTCACCAGAAGAGCAACAAAAAGCAGCTGATGCTGCGAAAAATGGTTATGGCTGGATGCCGGGTGAAGACTATATTCGTGATCAAGCGATTATTGTTGATAAAGCCGTATCGAATGCTGATATCGTGATTACGACTGCATTATTGCCGGGTCGTGACGCACCACGTTTAATCAAAGCAGAAACAGTTGCCAAAATGAAACCAGGCTCAATCATTTTAGATATGGCGGTTGAAACTGGCGGTAACGTTGAAGGTTCTGTTTGCGGCGAAAATGTTGTGACTGCCAATGGTGTGAAAATTCTTGGTATCCCAAATATTCCTTCAACAGTTTCGACTGAAGCGTCGGCACTGTACGCACGTAACGTTTTGAATTTCATTGAAACCATGTTTGATAGCGAAAAGAACTTCGCGATTAACCCTGAAGAAGAAATTCAAAAAGCACTACTTGTCACTCATGGCGGCCAAGTGCTGCTGAAACGTGGTTAAGGAGAATCATCATGGTTGAAACGATTACTATTTTTGTCTTGGCAATCTTTGTTGGTTACTACGTGGTTTGGGGGGTAACACCTGCACTACATACACCATTAATGGCTGTAACCAATGCTTTGTCATCGATCATTATCGTTGGTGCGATGATTCAAACCGTTGGTATCCCAGGTATTGTGGATGCAAGCGTACAGTTCCAAAGCATTAACGTGGTGAGTATTTTAGGTGCGATTGCCGTTTTCCTTGCAAGTATCAACATTTTTGGTGGCTTTGCTGTGACTGCACGTATGCTTGAAATGTTCAAACCTAAGCAAAAGAAAAAAGAGGGTTAATCCATGGAATTCATTAAAGAATATGCGGATTGGTTTTACCTGATTGGTGCCGTTCTTTTTATCTTAACATTGCGTGGTTTGTCTGGTCCGAAAACTGCGATTCAAGGTAACCGTTACGGCATGATCGCAATGGCGATTGCTGTAATCACCACATTCTTTGTCGCAGATCATCCCGTGATTTGGATGATTGTAGGTGCAATGGTGTTGGGTGCAGTCGTTGGTATTGCACGTGCAAAAACAGTTCCAATGACTCAAATGCCTGAAACTGTGGCACTGATGCACTCATTAGTCGGTTTGGCTGCGGTACTGATTGCGATCGCTGCGATTCTACATAACAACCAATTGACTGCAGCATTTGCGGAGAATGAAGCGGTATTAACAGCTGCGGGTGTAGAACATGCCCACATGAGCAAAGTTCATTTATTTGAATTGTTTGTAGGCTGTTTCGTTGGTGCGATTACCTTCACAGCGTCTGTATTTGCTTATGGTAAATTGGCTGCTAAGAAATGGGCAAAAACCATTTCAGGTGGATGGGTAAAACCTGTTCAAGCTTTAATTTTCCTTGCAATGTTAGCGTGTGGTATCTACTTCTTCACTACAGGCAACATGAATGCTTTCTGGGCAATGACTGTTCTTGCACTTGCATTTGGTTGGGTATGGATTGCACCTGTAGGCGGTGGTGATATGCCAGTGGTAGTATCGCTACTGAATTCGTTCTCAGGCTGGGCAGCAGCAGGGATTGGTTTCACGCTTGAAAACAACATGCTGATTGTTGCAGGTTCACTGGTTGGTTCATCGGGTGCGATTCTGTCTTACATCATGTGTAAAGCCATGAACCGTTCAATCATCAACGTTTTGTTTGGTGGTGCAATGGGTGGTACAGCAGTAGCTGCGGCAGATAATGGTGAAAAAGCACAGCGTAATCACCGTTCAGGCTCTGCAGACGATGCTGGCTTCTTGATGTCAAATGCGGATAGCGTGGTGATCGTACCGGGTTATGGTATGGCGCAAGGTCGTGCACAAAATGCCGTGAAAGAATTGTGTGAAATCTTAAAAGAGCAAGGTGTAAAAGTTCGTTTTGCGATTCACCCTGTGGCAGGTCGTATGCCGGGTCACATGAACGTACTTTTAGCTGAAGCTGACGTTGCATATGAAGACATTCTTGAAATGGATGAGATCAACTCAGACTTCCCAGCAACAGATGTAGTACTGGTGATTGGTGCGAATGACGTTGTGAACCCAGCGGCAAAAGACGATCCAAGTTCTCCAATTTACGGCATGCCAATCCTTGAAGCACATAAAGCACGTACCATTATGGTGATCAAACGCTCTATGGCTACAGGCTACGCAGGTCTAGATAATGACTTGTTCTATAATGATAAAACGATGATGATCTTCGGTGATGCGAAGAAAGTTGTGGAAGATATGACAAAAGCCATTAATGGCGGCGGTCATTAATCCATATTGCCAAAGTCCCGCTGTGATAAAGCGGGACTGAGGAAGATTTAAAACCACCTTCGGGTGGTTTTTTTGTTTTCTTCGCTTTTATTTTCTTGGCTTTTGATTAATGTATGCTTCACACTAAAAGTGCACAAATATTTAGCGCATCAGGTGCTTGAATCAAATTGATGCGTGTTTTGAAACAAAGGTGCAGATTGATGCGCTGTTTTGTTTCATTAGATTTGATTACAGCGATTCAGAACATTGCGGCTAACTGGTTTTGTGACGCAATGCATTGAAAAATAATTAATTGTCTGAAATTTGGTATTCTTTTTGCAAAGCATGGTTATTCTTGGGGGAATAATCATGAAAAAAACATACTTGATGGCACCATTTCTGAGTGTCCTGACATCGACTGCATGGGCAGTCGACCCGCAAAACGCCAGTAATATTCAAGACATTCGTATTTCGCTCGACAGTATTTGGGTGGTACTGGGCGGTATCTTGGTGTTCTTTATGCAAGCCGGATTTGCCATGATCGAAAGTGGTTCAGTTCGCAGTAAAAATACCGTGAACGTACTCATGAAAAACTACATGGATGCCTGCTTGGGTGGTCTGGTGTTTTGGCTGGTGGGTTTTGGTCTGATGTTTGGGGTCAATACCACGGGCTGGTTTGGCTTAAGTCATTTTGCACCCGATCAACTGGATGATTGGCACTGGAACCTTCTATTTTTCCAAATGATGTTTGCTGCAACTGCAACAACCATTGCCAGTGGTGCCATGGCAGAGCGGATTCATTTTGTCGCTTATGTGGTGAGTGCGGCCGTTGTGTCCGGTCTGATTTATCCTGTCTTTGGTAGTTGGGCATGGGGCAGTTTATTTGGCGGAGACGGTTGGTTAAAAGCACTCGGGTTTATCGACTTTGCAGGTTCGACCGTGGTGCATTCAATGGGCGGCTGGGTTGCCTTGGCTGGCATCATTGTATTGGGACCACGTTTGGGTCGATTTGGACGTAATGGGCAAAGCCATTATTTACCAGGGCATAACTTACCTTTGGTAGCATTAGGCGGTTTTATTTTATGGTTAGCATGGTTTGGTTTTAATGCAGGCTCGACCATTAATGCCAATGTCAGCGTAGGACGTATTGCTTTAAATACGCATCTTGCGGCGTGTGCTGCCGTGGTTGCATATATGTTGCTCTGTCTCATCCGATCTAAAGCCATTTTGATCCGCAGTACGATCAATGCCTCACTGGGTGGCTTGGTTGCCATTACGGCAGGCTGTGCAACGATGTCTCCACTGTGTGCGGTCATCACCGGTTTATGTGCAGGTGTGATGGTGACCTTCCTACCAATGCTCATGGAAAAAATGAAACTGGATGATGTGGTTGATGCGGTGACCGTGCATGGATTCTGTGGCGCATGGGGAACATTGGCTGCAGGGATCTTCCTTGAAAATAATATGTTTAATGGCGATGTCATCGCGATACAAGGGCTTGGAGTGATTGCAGCCTTTTTATGGGGCTTTGGCGTTGCGTTCATTGTATTTAAGGTCTTGGATAAATTGTTGGGTGGCTTACGGGTGAGTAAGCAACATGAACAACGTGGTTTGGACTATACCGAGCATGCTGAATTGTCTTATCCCGAGTTTCAAAAAGATGTGACTTTTGAAACGGATGATATGACCAAACGTCATTAACAGGAGTAATGCAATGAGCACCGAACTGTTGAATTTGGCACAACGCCGCGAAGCTTTAGAAAAAGGCTTACAACAATTTATTCATGGGACTTTACTCGACAGTGCACTACGGCACTGGGAGCAGCAGTACAGCATGAAACCGTCATTTGTCTTAAATCGCTTCTTAAATGATATCTGTACCACAGAAGAGCTACGCTTTTATCGTAAAGATATGCTGAAGCAAGTCTTGTATGAGTTATCTACCTTAGAAAAGCAGGAACTGTTAAGGGTTGAAAAACCGCAGGAGCAGGAGCAAGAAGACGAGCTCATTGCAGAGACCATTAGCGAGGCCTTTTTAGGCTTTATCGAGTCAGTCATGCTGACGGTGAAATCTACAGATCAGGCTGATTTCACCCAAGATGTGATTCAGCAATTAGAAGAAATCGGGCTGGCAATTGCGGCAAATGCACAAATTAATTCAGCGAGTTTTGTCGAGTTTTTGCCTTTGACCAGTTATGCCAAAGTTTTAACGAGCATTTATGAAGTGTATTGTGACTTTTATGGCCCGATGCGTGCAGACCAAGTTTATGCACAAACCAAGCTGAAAATTAAAGCCAATTATCCTGAGGTGGATTTACACCAACTGCTTTAGTGTCGGGGGTAAAACACCATGAAGCTGATTGTCCGTGTATGAAATCAAGGGATAAAAAAAGCGACCTATTTAGGTCGCTTTTTTCTGGAAGCTTAAGCTACAGTTTCTGGAGCTGTACGCCATAAGCTTTCTAAATCATAGAATTTACGTGCTGTAGGTAACATCACATGTACCACTACAAAACCGAGATCAATCAGGATCCATTCTGCATCACGTTCGCCTTCAACACCGATAGGGCGGAATCCAGCTTTACGTGCTTCTTCTGCCACGTTGTCTGCAAGAGACTTAATGTGACGAGTTGAAGTACCGCTCGCAATAACAATCGCATCTGCTACGTTGCTGATAGTGCTGATATCAAGTTCAATAATATCTTTGGCTTTTACATCTTCAAGTGCTTCACGTACAACAGCTAAGCACGCTTGTACGTCTTTGATTTGCGTTGATTTTGCGAGATCGAGAGAATTAGAAGCGCTGGGCGATGGTTCTAAATTCATAGAGGGTATGATTTCCTGACAATTTTACATGATCTAATATAGCGGTTTTGTTGCTGAATTTCAAATCAACACGTCATTGACCATTGGCTAAATGAGGGAAGTATTTGTCTTTCCACGCAAAAGAATGTGATGAGTTGCTTCGTGGTCGGTATTCAGCCGCGATGTAACCTGTATATTGGCTTTGATCTAACCATTTAAAAATCTCTGCAAATGGAATCTGCGCTGAGTCAGGTTCATGTCGCCCCGGACAGTCAGCAAACTGTATGTGACCGATATCCTGAATATTTTCTGCCAAAGTACTGAGAATATCTTCACCCATCATCGCCATGTGGTAGCAGTCATATTGCATCTTCAAAGTAGAGTGTTGTACAGCTTCAAGCATTTCCTGAGCTTGGGCAATATTTTGGACCAAAAAGCGCGGCATATCAGTGCCATTAATCATTTCAAATACTGGTTGAATATGATGTTCAGACAACATGTGGCACGCCAGTTTGAGGTTGCTCGACAAGGTATTTAAACATGGCAGCAAGTCAGCATCTTGTGGCTGTTTGCCGGCTAAAATATTGACACTCGGTACATTTAACGCAGTGGCATAGCGAATACATTGCTCTAAGGCCTGATGAAATTGATTTTCACGCCCCGGAACTCCCGCAAGACCATCGCCGCCTTGCATCAAATCACCCGCAGGGACATTGATTAAACACAGGCTTAAATCATTGATGGTGAGTTGGGTTTGGATTTGCTCAATACTCAGCTCATACGGAAACTGAATTTCTACATGCTTAAAACCATGTTCACGAGCCAAAGCAAAACGCTCTAACAACGGCACTTCGGTAAAAATCATGGATAAATTAACCGCGAGCTGAGTCATGTATATCGTCCTTGAAGCAATGTACTTCTAAAGTGAAAGTCGTTAGTTTTGTTCGACATGTTGAATGATGGTGGCTAAATCTTTTTCTGCAAAACCATTGTCCTGATGGGCTTTGAGTTGCGATAAAGCAAGGCTGGCAACAGGGATGCTTAATTCAAACTGGGCAGCCAGTTGGACTGCATTATTCAGGTCTTTAGATAAAGTTTGAACTTTCCATTGCACGGGTTCGAACTGATGCGTTGCCATACGTGGGGTTAAAATCTGAAAAGGCTTTGAATCTGCAAAACCACCAGCAAGTGCTGGTGCTAATAACGTGGTGTCTACACCTGACTTCTCGGCCAGTGCGACAGCTTCTGCGATTAATGTACTATTGGCAGCAACGATCAGCTGATTACAAATTTTGGTGGCTTGACCTGTACCTGAGTCGCCCATGCGGGTAACGCGTTGAGATAAAACATTGTAGATCAGACTCAAATCTTGAATCGTTTGAGCATCACCACCCGCAAAGATCACCAAGGTGCCTTGTTCAGCACCTGCTGTGCCCCCCGAAACAGGAGAGTCAATCCAAGTGACTTGTTTCAACTTTGCAGCATGAGCCAATTGATGGGTTTGATTTACAGAAAGACTCGAGAAGTCGACAATAATTTGTCCTGCCGCTAAATGGGTTTCGATGCTTGCATACACCGCGGCAACAGCAGCATCATCTGCGAGACAAGATAAAACCACAGGATAATGGGCAATCTTGTCCAATTGAAGCGCCGTCGCGCCAATCGCAATTAACTCATCACACGCAGCGGCAGTTCTGTTCCACACCGCAACTTCAAATCCTGCCTGAATGAGACGTGTGGCCATGCGGCTACCCATCAGCCCCATACCTAGAAATGCAATTTTTGTATTACGATCAAACGCCATGTGCTGTACTCAATCTATCCTGTGTGACTATTTTACTTATATTGGCGTGGTAAAAACTGAACCTCTGGGTTCTTGTCTTTTTTACGTGCCAATTGGCTGTTTTTGCCGAGCAGTAATTTTAATTGCCAGATTTTCTCTAAGCGTAAAGAACGTTTTGGACTATGTTCCATGGCATCTAAGACTTGTTTTGCTGCTGCCAAGGCATCTGGTGAACGTTGTGATAATTCTTCGGCTAACTGCTGTGCCTGAAGCAAGGGCTGTTCATTTAAATGAGTCACTAAGCCAATTTCCTTGGCATATTCTGCGTCAAAAATACGTGCTGTTAAGGTTAATTCTTTGGCTAAATCCAGTCCAATCACACCTTTGAGTGAGCGAGTTAAGCCCATATCAGGGACTAAGCCCCAACGACTTTCCATAATCGACATTTGCGTTT
The DNA here is from genome assembly GCF_058242865.1 of Acinetobacter sp. LipI_15. Lineage (NCBI taxonomy): Bacteria > Pseudomonadati > Pseudomonadota > Gammaproteobacteria > Moraxellales > Moraxellaceae > Acinetobacter > Acinetobacter sp. LipI_15. The sequence continues at coordinate 543,899 of NZ_JBZAYN010000001.1, forward strand.
TCGGGTGGGCAATACGGATATCGGCAGCCAAGGCAAGTTGCATGCCTGCACCAAAGCAAAAGCCTTCAAGTGCGGCAATCACCGGCACAGGAAGCTGCTGCCAAATCAGGAAGGCTTTTTGAAATAAACTTTGACCGGGCTTTAACAGTTCCCACGCGGCATAGGCACGATTTTTTGGATCATTTAGGTCAGCCAAATCAATGCCAGCGCTAAATACATTGGCTTCACCCGTTAAAATGACACAGCGTAAGCTACGATCTTTTTTTAATTTTTCAGCGGTGCTGACCAATTCTTTAAGCAATGCAAAGCTCATTGCATTACGTTTTTCTGGACGGTTTAAGTAAACCGTTGCAATGCCATTATTTTTTTCTACACGTAATAAAGCCATGGTAATTACTCTTGTTGTTTCTGCGCCCGAGCATAGCATGCACCCTGATAGGATACATGACAGTGCAGTCACAACAGAAGCTGGACGGCACTGACTTTAGTCGGACTGCGCTTAATTATTTTGTTTGGCTAAGATTTGTTGAGCTGCGTGTTCAACTTGAGCCATGATATTTTTTAACTCATCGAAACGGTTCAGGGTTTCTTGGACAAAAGCGTCATCCGCTTTACGGCGTTCCTTACGTAAGGTCGATACAAATTGCTCAAATTGACCTGAAACCTCTTGGAGGGTCGGAGCGCCCACATAGCGGGTTGCGCCATAAAGCCGATGTAGCACATGCTCTAATTGTGGGAAATCTTCATCTTCTATGAGCTGTGCCATTTCATGGATTTCTTGCTCAAAGCTATCGACGAGCATTTTCAGTAAATCGACTGCGAGATCTTCTTTATTTGCGGCCAACTGCAAGCTTTGCTGCCAATCTAAAATACTTGGCTCTAGGGCTTCAATCACCGAACTGCGCTCTAAAACCGGCACTTTCTTAAAGTTATCAGTAGTCCATTGGGTCAAGATTTGAATAATTTGATCCATTTGAATGGGCTTGGTGACATAGTCATCCATACCGCTTTGTAGGAGCTTTTGTTTTTCATCCGAGAGCGCATGTGCCGTCAAAGCGATGATAGGAAGGCGCTTATGATTTTCAAAGGTTGACTCAAGTGAACGAATGGCACGCGTGGTATCGACACCTGACATCACTGGCATTTGAATATCCATAAAGATGAGGTCAAAAGCCGTCAAACCTTGCTCTTGGCGAGCCTGAATGATTTCAATGGCTTCTTGTCCACTCAAAGCCTTGGTGGTTTTCACATTCAACTCAGAGAGCAGGGCCTCAAGCACAATCAGGTTTGGTAAATGGTCGTCGACTGCCAAAATATGCAGACCTTGACCATTAAATTCTTCATGTTGCTCCTGATCAAACCACGGCTCATTACTCAACAACTGAATCAGCGCTGTACGGCTGAGCGGTTGATGCAATGGACGTGCACGGTACTCGTTCAACATGTTTGGATCGAGCATCATTTGGTAGCCATAAACTGCTAAGTTACCGCTATAACGATGACGAATTTCTTTCAGTAAGGCTTCGGAGTCACCACTATGGTCAACAATTAACCAAGTATTTTCATTGGTTTTTAGCTGATTGAGTCGACTAAATAAATCAAGGATCGACTGCGTTTCAATATGTTCAACATCATAATTTTCTAAGTAATGACGCAGGACATTGGCGGTTGCTGGATGTGCTAAGTAGGAAACGACTTGTAGATTGCTAAATTGTGGATGCACAATTTCAATTTCTTCATCGACCACAAAGCGCGCAGTAAACCAGAAGGTTGAACCTTTTTCCGTTGGGGCACGTTCTTGGTTATCTTCAAAACCAATTTGTCCATGCATCAGGCTGACCAATTGTTTGGAGATGGCAAGACCTAAACCGGTACCACCAAATTGACGGGTAACAGATGCATCACCTTGCGAGAAGGATTCAAACAGTTTCTTACGGTCGGTACCGCTTAGGCCGATACCACTGTCTTGGACACTAAAGTGCAGCAGACATTGACCGATGTCATCGTGCTCCATACGGACACGGACAATAATTTCACCATCTGGAGTGAATTTAATTGCATTTGAGATTAAGTTGGTCAAAATTTGCTTGAAGCGTAGGACATCACCAACCACAAATTTTGGCACATTGTCAGCATAGTAGAAGGTCATATCGATGTGTTTTTGTGCTGCCAATGGCGACAACATATCCATCACATCAAAGACGGCTTCTTCTAAGTCGAATTGCGCAGTTTCGAGTTCTAGTTTGCCGGCATCAATTTTGGAGAAATCGAGCACGTCATTAATTAAAGCCAATAAATGTGCAGAAGATTTACGAATCGTTTGTAGATATAAATTTTGCTCATTACTGAGGTTGCCTTGGCGCAGTAAAAGATGAATAAAACCATCAATACTGTTCAGCGGTGTGCGCAGTTCATGGGAAATATTGGCCAAGAACACCGACTTAGACTGATTGGCATGGATTGCTTGGTCACGTGCTTGACGGTAGGTGATGTTTTGCACTTCTAAAGTATCAAGCGTGCGTCTTAAATCATCTTCAGTTTGTTCGGTATGTTCACGCAGTTCTAAAAAGCTGAAATGTAAGCGTTTAACCACATTGGCAATATCACGCTGTAATAAACGGAGCTCGCCAGTACTGTTAATGATCATGTGCTGATCTAGAGTATCGGCATTTAAACGTTGTAACTGCATGCGAATTTCGTACATTGGTGCGATCCAACGACGTGAATAAAAATTCAAACACAGCAAAAGTAATAAGAGTGTCAATAAACCTGTTGCAATCAACACGATTAACACGCGATAGCGGGCAATTTGCAGCGGTTGATTATCCAGTTCAATGCTTAACCATGCCGGCGTCTGGGTTGAATCTGAAATTTTCAGGGCATAAACATGGTTACCCTGATGTGGAATTGGTCCAATAAAAGATGCTTTACTCTCAAAAGCAGGCCAAATAGCTTGATCTTGAAAGCCAATGCTCAGGCGGTTATTGCCTTTGAAATCTATAATCGCAGCACGAATCAAATGTTTTTCGTTCAACATGCTTTGCATGGCATTACGAGCTTGATCAAACTGCCACGGATAATGGTTGAGTAACTCTATGGCAGATTCTGACGTGGGTTGATAGCGCGTCAGGATCGCGACAGCCATTTGTTTTTGTTGTGCTTTGGCTGCATTGGAGGTTTCTGTTATTACCAACATTGCACCGACACAGGCCAAAATGGTGATCGGCACGAAAATAAGTGCAATCAACTGACCATAGGCATGATTTAAGTGTAGGCGTTTAAAAAGCTTTTTGTTGATATTTGACATGGTTTAAGCAGTTTATTCCTTATGCCCCGAATATTAGCATGGATTATTTAAAACTGATTGCGCTTTAATCACTTTCGCGAAAAAGCGAGGCAAATGGGTGCAGGCAAAGGCATTTTTTCATACAATAGGCGCACCTCGATATAGGTGTGAATAATGAGTAATACAACCCCTGATTTTCAAGCAGACGATTTTTTATTAGACCATTACGTCGGCAACACGCCGTTAGTGCGTTTACAGCGTCTGGCAAGTCATACTCAAGCAACAGTATTAGCCAAGTTAGAAGGCAATAACCCAGCGGGTTCGGTCAAAGATCGCCCTGCATATAACATGATTATGCAAGCGGAAAAGCGTGGTCAGATTAAACTGGGTGATACGTTGATTGAAGCGACGAGCGGAAATACGGGGATTGCTTTAGCCATGGTTGCAGCAATGCGTGGCTATAAAATGACTTTGATCATGCCCGCAAGTTCTAGCCAAGAGCGTAAAGATGCCATGCGTGCCTACGGTGCTGAACTGATCGAATCAGAAAACATGGAAGAAGCACGTGATCTTGCCCTTCAAATGGAAAAAGACGGCAAAGGTTTAGTCCTAAACCAGTTTGGTAACCCAGACAATGTGGAAGCACATTACCTTACTACTGGGCCTGAAATTTGGAAACAAACAGGTGGTAAAATTACACATTTCGTCAGCTCAATGGGAACCACCGGGACCATTATGGGGATTTCGAAATATTTAAAAGAACAAAATCCGGATATTCAAATTGTTGGTTTACAACCGTCTGAAGGTTCAAACATTGCCGGTATTCGCCGTTGGCCACAAGAATATCTTCCTACGATTTTTGACCCTTCACGTGTTGATCGAATTATGGATATTCCGCAAATTGAAGCGGAAAAAACAGCTCGTCGTTTAGCACGTACAGAAGGTATCAGTGCAGGTACCTCATCGGGTGGTGCGGTATGGGCTTCAGTTAAATTGGCTGAAGAAAATCCGGATGCCGTGATTGTTTGCATCGTATGTGACCGTGGTGACCGATACTTGTCGACTGGTCTATTCTCTGTTGTTGATCCTGAATAATTACAGTGGCCGATCGGCACTGGTGAGTACTTATGCGTTTACCTGTTTTAATTTTTGATATCGAAACACTGACAGATTTGAAGTCAGGTGCGCATTTGTATGGACTGGATCTGCCTGAGGTGGATCTAGATGCTGCGCTGACTAAACTGCGTCGCCAAGAGGCGGGCACGGATTTTCAGCGTTTGGCCTTGCATGAAATTGTCTGTATCTCTGGACTATGGATTGATGAAAAGGGCATGAAGTTGTTTTCATTTAGCCGTGAAGACAATAGCGAAGCTGAAATTTTAAAAAAATTCGTTTCTATTTTTGAAAAGCGTCATCCGACCTTGGTCAGTTGGAACGGTTCACAGTTTGATTTGCCTGTGATTTTGTTCCGTGCCATGTATCACGGACTATCTGCACCAAGTTTGTTTGATCAGGGCGAGATTGATACGCAAAAGCGCTATAATAACTACCAGAATCGTTATCATCATCGTCATGTAGATTTGATGGATGTCATGGCCATGTTCCATGGTCGTCATTTTCAAAAGCTCGACGATGCAGCACATTTACTTGGTTTCCCCGGTAAACGTGGTGATGGTGGCTACCATGTGCCTGAATATGTGCGTGAACAACAGTGGATGGAACTGACCAGCTACTGTGAAGGTGATGTGCTCAATACATGGTTGATTTATTTACGCTGGCTGTTGCTGAAAGGACAGTTATTGTTGAATGATCATCAGCACTTGATTCAAAGTACGATTCAATATTTACAAACTCAGCCGCAACACGCTGACTTTTTATTGGTATGGCAGCAAACCTCGCAACGTACCGAATTCACCCAATCTGATTTCCCATCTTCCACACATTAGGTACGCATGAAACACAAAGCCAAACCCCAAAAAGCCCAACAACCCATTTATACATTTCAGGTTGAATCGCTTTCACATGAGGGGCGAGGCATAGCGCACTTTGGGACGCATCCAGATCATCCTGCGGAAAAACACGGTAAGAAAGTATTTATTCGTTATGCATTGCCAGGTGAAACGGTGCATGCGCGTATTACTAATGTCGTTAAGCGTCTCGAAGAAGCAGATAGTCTGGAATTGCTGAGTGAAGAGTCTGCTCTACGGGTTAAACCGGCCTGCCCACATTATGGGGGCTGTGGTGGGTGTAGCATGCAGCATATTCATCCCGACGAGCAAATTCGTTTAAAACAAGATGTTTTACAATCACATTTGCAACATTTTGCTGGGATACAACCTGATCAATGGTTAGCTCCTTTACGTTCATTGCGTGAAGATTACCGTCGTAAAGCGCGTATCGGTGTGCGTTACTTACCTGCAAAAGATAAGCTCGTGGTCGGCTTTCGTGAAAGCCAGTCAAATAAACTGACTTCGATTGACCGTTGTATGGTGTTGGATCGTGAGTTTGGCTCAATCACCACACTCAAACAACTGTTACAAGGTTTGCAAGGTAAAGCAGATATTGGGCATATGGAACTGGCCATGGGAGATCAAGAAATTGCTCTCCTGATTCGTCATACGGCGGAACTTTGCGCGGAAGATGTCAACCAATTAGTAAAATTTGCGTTACATAAAGAGTGGCAACTGTACTTACAACCTGAGGGACCGGACAGCTTACATCGTGTGGATCATCCCGATGCACCGATGCGTCTGCACTATGGTCTAAGTGACTTTGCTGTGGAATTTGGCTTTAATCCTCAAGACTTCACGCAAGTGAATTCCACGATTAATCCGCAAATGGTGAAACTGGCATGTGAATTGCTTCAGTTACAACAGGGTGAGCGAGTACTAGATCTGTTTTGTGGCTTAGGAAACTTTTCTTTACCACTTGCTCAATGTGTGGGTTCAACGGGTCAAGTCGTTGCAGTTGAAGGGAGTGAAGAAATGGTTCAGCGTGGTGCAGAAAATGCACAAAACAATGGCCTTTCGCAACTGAAATTTTATTCACAAGATTTAACAAAAGATTTTTCGCATCATTCTTGGGCAAAACAAGGATTTGATGCATTATTGATAGACCCACCACGTTCTGGTGCAGAAGAAATAATGCGTTATGTGCCCAAATTTGGTGCAAAAAGAATCGTTTATGTGTCATGTAATCCTGCAACACTAGCACGCGATGCTGGAATGCTGGTACAACAAGGCTACCGTTTGAAAAAAGCGGGTGTCATGGACATGTTTACCCATACAGGGCATGTCGAATCGATTGCTTTGTTCGAAAAAGAAAATCAGATAAACGATCAAAAGTTATGAAGCGTAGAAAACTAGGAGTAGGGTATGGTCACAGTACGTGAACAATTACCTGGACGTCTCAATGAGTTGTCACAGGAAACGACTGTAGAACATGCCGAGCAAGCACAGCATGATCTAGCTGAATGGCTAGAACGTGTGAGTGGCATGTTTGACGGGGCTCCTCTAAAGCAACTCGAAGAAGTTGCACATCTGACCTTACAGAATGAACTTGAAACAACGGTCAACCATCGCTCGAATACCTTCTATACCGGTATTGAAATGGCGGATATTCTTGCTCATCTGTATGCGGATGAAGATACGTTATCAGCAGCCATGCTGTATCGAAGTGTTCGTGAAGGCGTAACCAGTTTAGAAGAAGTCCAAAGCAAATTTGGCGATCAAGTGCATGCTTTGGTGAAAGGCACGCTTGCCATGGGTAAGTTGTCTGACCTGATTGAGCAAAATAAACGTCTAGAAGATCATTTTAATAATAACCAACGTGAACATTTGACCGGCATTTATAAAATGCTGATCTCTGTGACTGAAGATGTTCGTGTTGTATTAATCAAACTTTCTGAACGTACCTATGCATTACGTGAGTTAGCGCACTCAACCAAAGAACGTCAAGAGCGTGTCGCACGAGAAATTTTAACCATTTACTCGCCGCTTGCGCACCGTTTAGGGATTGCACAGCTTAAGTGGGAGCTTGAAGATCTCGCTTTCCGTTATCTTGCACCTGAACGCTATAAAGAAATTGCCTCTTTACTGAATGAAAAACGTTTAGAGCGTGAACAATATATTCAGTTCGTGACAGAAAAGTTGCGTAAAGAACTATTAGATCATGGCATTGAGGCCGAGATTAATGGTCGGGTGAAACACATTTATTCGATTTATCGAAAAATGAAGAGTAAGAACCTGAGCTTTGATCAGCTTTATGACATTCGAGCGGTTCGTGTTTTGGTGGATAATGTGCCTGAGTGTTATCACACATTGGGGATCGTTCATCAGATTTGGCGTCATATTCCGCATCAGTTCGATGATTATATTACCAACCCGAAAGCCAATGGTTATCGCTCACTGCACACGGCCGTGATTGCAGAGAACAAATCTTTAGAAGTGCAAATTCGTACGTATAATATGCACGAAGAAGCTGAGCTCGGGGTGTGTTCGCACTTTAACTATAAAGAAGGTTCTAAAACCACAGATTATTCATTTAATCATCGCTTACATTCTTTACGTGCAGTGCTTGAACATTATCAAGAACGAAATGATGCTAGCGCCCATAAAGAAGATGAGGCTTCTGAAAACTTCGAACAAATCCAAGAGTTTGAAGATTTTGAGAAAATCTATGTGTTCAGTCGTGACGGTGATATCAAAGAATTACCACGCGGTTCGACTGTGCTCGACTTTGCCTATCATGTGCATACTGAAGTGGGTAACAAGTGCTATGCAGCACGGGTGAACCAACGTTATGTGCCTCTAACCTATACCCTAAAAACTGGGGAGCAGGTCGAGATTTTAACCAAGAAAGATCGTGAACCGAACCGAGATTGGTTGGTGAACTCGCTGGGTTATATCAAGACGGCTCGTGCACGTGACAAGTTGCGTCATTGGTTCCGTCAGCAAGACCGTAGTAAAAACTTGGAAGTGGGACGTGAGATTCTGAATAAAGAATTGTCACGTTTGGCGATTCACCCGAAAAGTATCGATTTGAATGATTACTGCAATCATTTTAATGTGAAATTGGGTGAAGATATCTTGATTGGCTTGGTGAGTGGTGACATTAGCCTGCATGCCTTAATCAATCAGGTTAACCGTCATATGCACCTCGATCAGGATGAGCCTGAACTGGTGTTAAAACCGACATTGAACCCTCGTGCAAGTCATACGCTTTCGGCGCATGGTATTTTGATTGATGGTCTGGACAATGTAGAACTACACATTGCTCAGTGTTGTCAGCCTGTGCATGGTGAATCGATTGCCGGTTATATCACCCTGAATCGTGGCGTGAGTATCCATAAGGTCGCATGTCCGGATTATATCCGTATGATTGGACAAGAGCCTGAACGTGCGGTTGAAGCGGATTGGGAAATGCAGCCAACCCGTGGTCAAAGTGTGCAAATCGTGGTGGAAGCTTATGACCGTCGTGGTTTGCTTAAAGATTTGACTCAAGTGATTTTCTCAGACCAAATCAACATTCGTCAGGTGAATACGATTTCCGAAAGTGATGGTATTGCCAATATGAAGTTATTGATTGAAGTGAAGGGATTGGCGCAGTTGTCGAAACTGTTGGCACGTCTAGAGCAACAACCGGGCATTATCAGCGCACGTCGCTTGGTACAAGGTAGCTAAAAATAAAATTGTATAAAAAACCCGCTGCGTGCGGGTTTTTTATTATATTGGGGGAGAGAAATTATAAAATTGAATGCTTATGCTGCCTTCAGAGCTTTTTGAAAAGCGTCGACAGAATTTAACACGAGCGATTGACCATTGGGTGGCAACAGGCCCTTTTAAAAATGGTAAAGCCGTGTGTGAACATTTTGGCTTATCAGTTCCTTTAATTTCCCAATTATTAAATAGTCATCGGCAGATTGGAGAGAAATTTGCACGTGAGTTAGAGACACAATTGGAACTCATAAAGGGAAGTTTGGATCATGAAGTTCAATTTATAAAACAAGCCAAGAGTACTACAGAGCAACCAAACTTAGTCCTTTTTGAAATGCAGGTAGTTGAGACACAGGCATTTTCGTTAAAATTGATTTCAAATGATTCATCTCAATATTCAGCATTATTTAAAAACACTCAAGACCTGTATTTGATTCGCATCACAGCATCGTATTATGCCCCTGTATTACAAGAGGGTTGGCTTGTGGTCTGTGATGAACGGCGAGGGGTAGAGAGATCGGATCTAGCCTGTGTATATTTACGAAATGGCTTAAATCTTATTTTAAACATAATGCAGCAAACAGATGATACGTGGCAATTTGCAAGTCTAGACCAAAAACGACAGGTGGAATTCCTGCAATCCGATATTGAAAAATTACATCCTATTATTGCGATCTTACCTAGCTCATTTATTTAAGGTAGTCGCATAAAAAAACCCATCCGAAGATGGGTTTTGATTTGAACTATAAGTCGAAAAGCTTAAGGAATCTCTTCTTCTTCTTCAAATTCAGGCTTCACTTGTACAATGAAGTCTTGACGGTTCAGGCCACGCCATAACGCGAAGGCTGTACCAATGTAGATTGATGAATATGTACCCACAAATACACCAACAAACATTGCAACAGAGAACCATTTCAGACCATCACCGCCCAGTACCATCATCGCTACAACAACCAGTAATAGTGTCATTGAGGTATGAATGGTACGGCGAAGTGTTTCAGTTAATGCACTGTTGACAACTTCGAGAGGCTCAGCACCACGAATCTTACGGAAGTTTTCACGAATACGGTCAGATACAACGATGTTATCGTTGAGCGAGAAGCCGATAATCGCGAGTAGCGCAGCCAAAACTGTTAAGTCAAACGGCCACTGCATCATAGCAAAGATACCAATGGTCACCACGATATCGTGGAATAAAGACAGTACAGCGCCCATCGCAAGTTTGAACTCAAAGCGAATAGTGACATAAACCAGCATGAGCAGTAGGGCAAGACCAACAGCGCCCGCAGAACGCACGTAGAGTTCATTACCGACTTGACCGCCAACTACATCAACTTTATGTACTTCTGCTTTATTGCCTGGCAATTGAGCGGCAGTCGTAATGGCTTTGGTTAGGTCTTCAGCTTCAATGTCTTTTTGAACTGGCATACGAACCATCAGGTCGCGGTCAGATCCTAAGGTTTGTACCACAGGGTCTTTAAAACCAGCTTTTGTCAGCGCTGAGCTCACATCGGTAGATTTTACTGGTTGACTATAGTTCAACTCTGCTGCCACACCGCCAGTAAAGTCCAAACCGAGGTTTAGACCTTTGGTGCAAATAAAAAAGATACTTGCGAGCGTTAAAATAATCGATATAAAGGCTGCCGGTTTGGCAATCTTCATAAATGGAATAATGCGCTCGTTGTCCGGACGGCCGTATTGTTTCGGTTGAGTATTTTCAGTCATCTTCGATCTCCTAAATGCTCAACTTCTTCAGGTTACGTTTTTTACCATAAATGATTTGTACGATTGCACGTGTCACGGTAATCGCTGTGAACATCGAGCAGACAATACCAATCATTAGGGTAACCGCGAAGCCTTTAATCGGACCTGTACCAATTGCAAACAGAATGAAAGCAACCAAGAATGTGGTTAAGTTGGAGTCAAAGATGGTGTTATACGCACGATCATAACCCGCAACAATCGCCTGTTTCGGCGAGGCACCCCATTTAATTTCTTCTCGTATCCGCTCACAGATCAGTACGTTGGCGTCGACCGCCATACCAATGGTAATCACGATACCTGCAATACCCGGAAGGGTGAGGGACGCGCCAATCCAAGACATCACCGTTAAGATCATGGCTAAGTTCACGACCAAGGCAAAGTTAGCAATCAGACCAAATACACGGAAGAAGACCACCATCCAAATCGCAACCAATAAGAAACCGATTTGAGTTGATAACACGCCTTTGTCGATGTTTTCTTGACCGAGACTCGGACCAATCACACGTTCTTCCACGAAGTACATTGGCGCTGCCAATGCACCTGCACGTAACATCAATGCAAGTTCAGATGCTTCTTGAGGTGAATCTAGACCGGTAATACGGAACTGAGAACCCAATACGGCTTGAATCGTTGCCGCATTGATGACCACAGATTCGGTATAAGGTGTACGAACTTCAGTTTGTGTACCTGTTGCAGGATCTGCAACATAACTAATTTTTTGTTTGTTCTCGATGAACAAAACTGCCATTCGTTTGCCTACAGCATTACGAGTAGCTTCAGACATCAACTTACCGCCCGCAGTGTCCAAAGTAATGTTTACTTCAGCACCACCTGTATCTTGGCTAAAGCCTGATGACGCGTTTTGTACACGTTCACCCGTTAAGATACGGTTACGGTTAAGTAATAATTGACGACCACTGTCCAAAGATTCATAAGCAAAAGCTTCGGTACCCGGCGGTAATGAGCCTTTTGCTTGACCTGTGTAAGGATCGATATATTGATCGTTTAAATCAGAAACTAAGCGGAACTCAAGGTTTGCAGTACGACCAAGTACACGTTTTGCTTCAGCAGTATCTTGTACACCCGGTAATTCAACCACAATACGGTTGCTACCTTGAGTTTGTACTAATGCTTCCGCTACACCTAACTCGTTAATACGGTTACGTAAAGTTGTTAAGTTTTGGTTGACAGCATAAGACTGAATTTCTTGTTTACGTGTATCTGTGTAGCTTAGACGAAGAGTCGAACCTTCAGTTGTTGCAACCGCTTGTTGAGTATATTCATTGCCGTTACGACGAAGGAAATCCATAGCTGCAGAACGGTCATCATTATTTGCAAATTGCATCGTAATGGTGTTGTTGTTCAAAGATAAGCTATTGAATTTTAATTTATTGTTACGAAGTTGGCGACGTAAGTCAGCCGCAGACGTTTCCATACGTTGTGAAATGGCTTTATCCATATCCACTTCAAGTAGGAAATGTACACCACCACGTAAATCCAGACCCAGCTTCATTGGTTTAGCACCAATTTTTTGTAGCCATTCTGGGGTAGTAGGCGCAAGGTTCAATGCGACGACATAATTTTCACCGAGCCCACGACGCAGTGCTTCTTTCGCTTTTAATTGTTGTTCGCTCGAATCAACACGTAATAAAGCGGCATTATTGGTGAAGCTATTGTCATGGCTGGCAATATTTTCAGATTTTAAAATCTGCTCTGCTTTTTGTACGATGCTTTGGTCAATCTGGGTACCGGCTTTGGCACCTGAAATTTGAACAGCAGGTTCATCAGGATACAAACTTGGCAGGGCATATAATGTACTGATGACTAGTACCACTAGAATCAGTAGATATTTCCATGCTGGGTAACGCATTCGTTTTCTTCTTAAAATGAAAAAAGCCGTGCGGGTGCACGACTTATTTTTTGATTAAAGGTTATTTAGAGTGCCTTCAGGCAGAACTGAAATCACACTTGCGCGTTGTACTTTTACTTCTACGCCACGGTTCAGTTCAACAACTGCAAAATCACCTTCGATTTTCGTGATTTTACCCATTAAACCGCCCGCAAAAACAACTTCACTACCAACACCTAGGCTTTCAATTAGTGCACGATGTTCTTTTGCACGTTTTGATTGAGGGCGCCAGATCAAGAAGTAGAAGATTGCGACAAATACCGCAATCATCAACAGGTTTGCCATCATGCTCGGTTGCTGTGCAGCTTCACCTGCCGCGTGAGCAGTAGAAATAAAAAGGCTCATTTCATTTTCCTAAACTAAAAAAACTGGTTATCAATACTTTGATAAATAAATTGGACTTGTTCAGCAATTTACCTTGTCTTTTTCTTCAGCGCAAATGCTGAAAGAATTAATCTTGAGGACAAGGTGGCACTTCCATGCCGCGACGACGATAAAAGTCTTCAACAAACTCATCAAAAGTGCCATGATCGAGAGCATCACGCATCGCTTCAGTCAGACGCAGGTAATAACGTAAGTTATGAATAGTACCGAGCATCGAACCGAGCATTTCGCCGCATTTCTCAAGATGGAAGAGATAAGATTTGGTGAAATTTGTACAGGTATAGCAGTCGCAATGTGGGTCAAGCGGACTTTGATCATGACGATATTTGGCATTGCGAATACGCACTAAACCGTCAGTCACAAAATAATGACCATTACGTGCATTTCGAGTTGGCATCACACAGTCAAACATATCGACACCGCGACGAACTGCTTCTACGATATCTTCTGGTTTACCGACACCCATCAAGTAACGTGGTTTATCCGCAGGCATTTTCTCTGGAAGATAATCCAATACTTTGATCATTTCTTCTTTAGGTTCGCCAACAGACAAGCCACCAATGGCATAACCATCAAAATCAATTTCTTTGAGACCATTTAAAGATTCATCACGTAAATCTTCATACATGCCGCCTTGGATAATACCAAATAGTGCATTACGGTTTTTCAGCACGTCATGATGTTGAGTCTTACAACGTTTCGCCCAACGCAATGAAAGCTGCAGTGATTTTTGCGCTTCTTCATGTGTCGCAGGATAAGGCGTACATTCATCAAAAATCATCACGATGTCTGAATTCAGCGTGTGCTGAATATCCATCGAAATTTCAGGAGATAAAAAGACTTTAGAGCCATCAATCGGAGAGCGGAAAGTCACGCCCTCTTCTTTAATTTTGCGCATAGCGCCAAGGCTGAAGACTTGGAAACCGCCTGAATCTGTCAAAATCGGGTTATTCCATTTCATGAATTGGTGTAAACCACCATGTTCACGAATGACATCTAGGCCTGGACGTAGATATAAATGGAAAGTATTACCCAAAATAACTTGGGATTTAATTTCTTTAATGTCACGTGGGAGCATGCCTTTTACAGTACCGTAAGTACCGACAGGCATGAACATAGGTGTTTCAACAACACCATGTTCAAGGGTTAAACGGCCGCGACGAGCACGGCCCGATTGCGCCAATTTTTCAAACTTCATACAAGGTCCAGATCAAGGCGAAAAAACAGTTCGCTGATGGTAAGAGTGCTAAAAGTGCTCTATTTTCCTTGATTCTGCGGTTAAACGCTAGCTTTGTCGGGTGTTAAGTCTGTAAATTTATAGATTGCGTCTTGTGACAAGGCTTCATCTGAACTCTTGGCATTAAAATAGAACTGGTTAATTCGCTGCAAAATTTCTTCTTTTTCCATCGCAAATGTGCCTTTCGGGTCCGATGTCATGGCCACGATACTGTCAATAAGCTTTTGAATATAAGGATTCGTGGTTGCATAGTTTTTTTCTAAGCTTAAAAGATAGACTTCATTAGCTACATGTAAATAGTTATAAGGTTGTATTTCAACGATTTGAGCCAAATCAATCAGCAGGTCTTTATCATACTGAGACAGCTTCATACGCTTGGGTAAGCTGTCGAGTTGGAGGGGGTGTTTGGATTTAAGAAAATCGTCAAGTTGTGTACTTGGAGGATTTAAAACCTGAGCTGAATAAATCTCTATTTCGGGCTGTGTCGGCACCGTGATAAAAAACAGAATATTGTCCAATTCAATGCCATAGGACTGAGCCAAGTCGAATTTTGTTTGTTGTATGGCATTGAGCAAGATTGAAAGATGGTTAGCCGATTCAGACTTTATCGTACTTTCTATAGAAGATGGATCAAAGTTTAAATGGCCCACTTCATTTACAGATGTCAGTTTAAACTGCGCCAAGTCTTGACTTAAAGACGGTAGGCTACGATAGCGCCATTTAGACACATTCCATCGATCATGCGTTGCAAGATATTGAGCAGAATCTTCATCTTCGGCAAAAATACTACGCTGCGTAGAGACTGCGATATAGTCCATGGACAAATAGGGATTGAACACCAACGTACATGCGTAAATATGGTCGTCTTGGTGCTGCTCATAGAGTTTGAAAAACGCCTGAATCAGCACATTTTTCAGTGCATTAATTTGATTTTGCATATTTTATTTTTCTTTCTAGTTTTGGAGGTGCTTGATCACCTCATCATTATTTTTTTACTTTGGTGCATTAAAGCCCGAACTTAAAAGTTCGGACGATAATCAAAATTTTGGCTGGCAGCTTGATCGCGGAAAGGGCGAACCGCTTTTTTACTCAGCAATAGCGTATTAATAATATTGTTAGGAAACACTTGAATGTGGTTGTTGAACAATTCGACGTTGCGGTTAAAAATAGTAATTGCCGCGCCGACATTTTCGTTTTGTTCTTCAATTTCATTCATCATTTTCAGATAAATATCATTGGCTTTGAGCTCGGGATAGTTTTCAACCACAACATTCAGGCTGCGCATCAGATCTTGATTCAAGGCTTCGATACGCTGTAATTGGCTGACATCGGTACTGCTTACGTTCAAGTTCATAATATTTTGACGGAGTTCAGTGACTTTTGCCAAAGTCCCTTGTTCAAAATTCGAATATTGTTCAACCAGTGGCTGTAATCCATCTAAAATTTTGATTTTTTGACGTTCATAGCTGGCTACATCTGACCATGCACGAATGGTTGCATTGTGATGTCGGACAATATTGTTGCGAATCATGATTGCGCCAATCACCAATGCAATGATGATTAAAACAAAGATCAAAAGCCCCATAAAATTTTATCCTCAAGATAAAAGGTCGTAAGTTAAAACATTATTGTATGAAATCTATTTTAAAAACTGCGTTAAATCGTTTTTCAAATTTTCTAAAGCATTTAATTTAAAGGTTCTGAGATGTCCACGCAATGCCGAAACATCTTGAATTCGTTTTGCTTTACTACTGACTTTAAATAAATCTGTAGAGCCAAGATAGCACATTATGCGGTGGCTCGGATGAAATAGCAGATCACCTTCACGGTTTTGAAAAAAATCCGCTAGTCGGAGGACAAAGCCTGGGCTGAGCAATTTAGCGATTTCCATTTGGTTCTCGCCATAAAACTTTAATTTTTGATTGGTTTGAATGTCGCTGCTGTGCCAAGGAAAACTATAGGGATAGCCAAAGTTTTTGCCTGTTGCAGATACGGCAAGTCCATGGATGCCAATATCAAAAACAAATACGCCCCACAGGTCTTTATGAATTTCTTTGACCGTGACTTCATCACCGTCTTTGTCTCGTACCTTCAGTTCATTCACATAGTGATAATGAAAGACCATGACTTGATGCTGTTGCTGATTTTCATCTTCCCAAACGGTGCTCGCGAAGGTCTGAATATCATTCGAAAGGCTGCCTTGCTTAAATACGGGGAACATACGTTTAAGATTGCCAATAAATTGTAGATTATTCAGCGGCATTGAAATGTATTGAGGCTGTCGGTTAAAAGCCAGTTGGTATTTTTTTGCGATGCATTCGGTTTCCAAAAACGCAATAACATCTTCGAGCGGGTCATCTTTTTCATAGCTGATATAGGCCCAGAACACCATGACCAATCCCGCAGCAAAGCAGAGCTGTGCCCAGCCATGATCGGGCTGAATTACAATAAACAGCATGAATCCGATACCCAGTGCGGCTAAAGCCAGCGGCAGTAAATTTTCAAATTTGAGTGTAATGGGAGCATTCCATGGATGCAGTCCATCGAGGAGCTCTTGGTGTGTTTTGGCGTTTCGGCCTATATCCCAGAGCCGAGCGATATTCTGAAAAACCACAGCATTCTTTTTTCGACGAATATGGATGGAGTGCTTTACAGAATCTATCGGCATAGGGATGATTTCAGCGTTCGATTATTTGTGGTTAATGTTATCAATTAACATCGCATCGCCATAACTAAAGAAGCGATATTGGCTGTCGACGGCATGGTGATAGGCATTCAAAATATTGTCTCGATTAGACAACGCTGACACTAACATGAGCAGGGTAGACTCAGGTAAATGGAAGTTGGTAATTAAACGATCGACCACTTTGAACTCATAACCAGGGTAGATAAAGATTTGCGTATCACCTGTCCAGCCCTTGAGTTCGCCGCCATTGGCTTGAGCGGCACTTTCAGTCGCACGAGTCGCTGTAGTACCGACAGCAATAACTTTATTGCCACGTGCTTTTGTCTCACGGATTAAAGCCATAGATTCTTCTGACAC
Source organism: Acinetobacter sp. LipI_15 (assembly GCF_058242865.1). Classification (NCBI taxonomy): domain Bacteria; kingdom Pseudomonadati; phylum Pseudomonadota; class Gammaproteobacteria; order Moraxellales; family Moraxellaceae; genus Acinetobacter; species Acinetobacter sp. LipI_15. The sequence goes on from NZ_JBZAYN010000001.1 coordinate 561,236, forward strand.
GTCACACCATTCGCTGTGCATGATGTGGTTTTCAATGTCATTGGTGCGCACGGGTAAAAATGTACCTGCACCCACATGCAAGGTAACAAAGGTTTTATTTACGCCTTTGTCCGCCAATTTTTTGAGTAGCGCTTCATCAAAATGTAAGCTTGCTGTTGGTGCTGCAACTGAAGCCAATTTGGTCGGATCGTTAAAAACAGTTTGGTAACGTTCGGTATCAATCGCTTCTGCTTCACGGTTAAAGTAAGGCGGAATCGGTAAAGCACCGTATAAATCTAAAACTTGTAAAATAGGCTGTGAAAATTCCACAACAAATAAGTTTTCATGACGGCCTTGAACGGTCACTTTAACTTCGTCTGGACCAATAAATAATTCCGCACCTTCTTTAGGTGTATTGCTGGCTTTAATGTGGCAATGTGCGGTTTTTGGATCAAGAATACGTTCAACCAAAACCTCAACTGCACCACCTGTAGCGCGTTTGCCTTTCAAGCGGGCTTTCATCACTTTGGTATCGTTCAGTACCAATAAGTCACCTTCATTGAGCAAGTCTAAAATGTCAGTGAAATGATGGTCGTGGTATTCGCCATTCAGGTCGAGATGGAGCAGGCGTGATGCACTACGTGTTTCAAGCGGATAGCGGGCAATGAGTTCGTCGGGGAGATTGAAGTTAAAGTCAGAAAGTTGCATGTTAAGAAATCTGAAAAGGGGATAATGAAATTTGGCTTAGTATAAGCTTTTTTGGGTTTTAACGCTGAAATTGATGGATTATCCATCTAAAAATTCTTATACGGTTTATTTTTAATCAAATGAGAACATCATGCGTTGACAAGTTTTTGAAACAGTTTATTATACGTTTCAACACCTTCCCGAGGTGGTGAAATTGGTAGACGCGGTGGATTCAAAATCCACTATCAGAGATGATGTGTCGGTTCGAGTCCGACCCTCGGGACCAAAATTCTAAAAAACCCCAAGCTTATTAAGACTTGGGGTTTTTTATTGCCTGTTAATTAAAAAATTATAAATGAGAAAGGCTTTTCATCGTTTAAAACTAATGTTAAATCATGTATCTATCTAAATTTATTATGTTGAGATGCATAAATGGAAATTGATTGGAAGCTTATAGCTCCTATCGCAGGTATTTTTATAACTATTATTACGTTATTTTTAAAAAGACATGAAATTACAAGTTTAAAACATAAGAAAATTTCAGATAGGCTTGCTTCAGGCTAATAGAGCTTCATCAGAATTATTTAATTAATTTTGATCGTATGATTTTGTTATTTGACGATGGCGTTCAATACATTATTTATAAGAAAAGACAAACCTTGGATTTGTCGAAAGATTTATTAATAAAACCTTTCCTGAATCTTGGTTCAACTCCTAGGCGCTATTTGTTTATAGCTGGATATTTTATTTTTGCCTTTATAGGAGGGATGCTTTTATGGGTGGTAATTAATTCTATAGGTGTTCAATTTATTGTTAATATCGTATTTATTTTTGTTTCTTTTATTTTGATTGCATTGGCGCTTTTATGCTTGGTATTGGAGGATAAACTGCAAAGTGCATCTGATTTTGTTAAAGAATTAAAAGAAGCTGATGAAAAATATAAAGCAATGGAAAAACCTAGAACTATAATTCTATTGAGTCGGAATGATAAGAAATTTTGAAATTATTAGTTTGTCAAAAAAAACCAGCGCCGAAGCGCTGGTTTTTTACATCACTAACTTAAGTTAGTTTTGCATCAACTTATTGAGCAGCCTCAAGAGCAGCATTTAAAGTTGCGCTTGGACGCATTACAGCATTTACTTTCGCTGTATCTACAGCGTAGTAACCACCGATGTCCGCAGCTTTACCTTGAACTTCAGCAAGTTCTGCAACGATTTTTTCTTCGTTTTCAGCAAGTGCTTGAGCAAGAGGAGCGAATTTCGCTTTAAGATCTGCATCTTCGTCTTGCGCAGCAAGTTCTTCAGCCCAGTATTTAGCAAGGTAGAAGTGGCTGCCACGGTTGTCAAGTTCGCCAGTACGACGTGATGGAGACTTGTCATTGTCAAGCAATTTACCAGTCGCAGCATCAAGTGTATTTGCAAGAAGTTTAGCTTTCGCGTTGTCTTCTTTGATGCCCATTTCTTCTAGAGAAACAGCAAGTGCCAAGAACTCACCTAAAGAGTCCCAACGTAAGTGGTTTTCTTCTACAAGTTGTTGTACGTGTTTAGGCGCAGAACCACCCGCACCAGTTTCGTACATGCCGCCACCAGCCATTAGAGGCACGATAGAAAGCATTTTCGCAGAAGTACCCAATTCCATGATTGGGAACAAGTCTGTTAGGTAATCACGTAGGATGTTACCAGTTACAGAAATTGTATCTAGGCCACGAGCAACACGTTCAAGTGTATAACGCATAGCACGTACTTGAGACATGATTTGAATGTCTAAACCAGTAGTGTCGTGCTCTTTCAAGTAAGTTTGAACTTTCTTGATGAGTTCGTTTTCGTGTGGACGGTACGGGTCAAGCCAGAAGATCGCAGGCATTCCTGAGTTGCGTGCACGAGTCACAGCAAGTTTCACCCAGTCACGGATTGGAGCGTCTTTCACTTGGCACATACGCCAGATATCGCCTTCTTCCACGTTTTGTGACATCAACACTTCACCAGTTTCTAGGTCGGTGATGTTTGCAACACCCGCTTCAGCGATTTCGAAAGTTTTGTCGTGTGAGCCGTATTCTTCAGCTTTTTGCGCCATCAAACCAACGTTAGGTACAGTACCCATAGTGCGTGGGTCAAAGTTACCATTCCATTTACAGAAATTGATCATTTCTTGGTAGATACGCGCGAAAGTAGATTCAGGCATTACAGCTTTACAGTCGTACTGTTTGCCGTCAGCACCCCACATTTTACCGCCACCACGGATCATTGCGGGCATAGATGCATCTACAATTACGTCATTAGGTGAGTGGAAGTTAGTGATGCCTTTTGCAGAATCAACCATTGCAAGTGCAGGACGGTGTTCTTGGCAAGCATGTAAGTCAGCAATGATTTCTTCACGAAGAGAAGTCGGAAGAGTTTCAATTTTTTCGTAAAGACCAGACATACCGTTGTTGATGTTAATACCTAACTCATCAAACAATTTGCCGTGTTTTTCGAATGCATCTTTGTAGTAAATCTTCACACAGTGACCGAAAACGATTGGGTGAGACACCTTCATCATGGTCGCTTTTACGTGTAGAGAGAACAAAATGCCTGCTTCTTTACAATCATCTAATTCTTTTTCATAGAAGTCGCAAAGTGCTTTTTTGCTCATGAACATTGAGTCGATGATTTCGCCGTCTTGAAGCGCAACTTTAGGCTTAAGAACAATAGTTTCACCAGACTTAGTGATCAATTCCATTTTTACATTGCGAGCGCGGTCTAAAGTCATAGACTTTTCGCCGTGGTAGAAGTCACCTTCGTCCATGTGAGAAACGTGAGTTTGTGACCACTGTTTCCATTCGCTCATAGAGTGCGGATGTTTCTTCGCGTAATTTTTTACTGCAGTAGGCGCACGACGGTCAGAGTTACCTTCACGAAGTACAGGATTTACAGCAGAACCTAGGCATTTGCTATAACGTGCCTTGATTTCTTTTTCTTCCTCAGTCGCTGGGTTTTCTGGGTAGTTCGGAATTGAAAAACCTTTAGACTGTAATTCTTTAATGCAAGCAGTTAATTGGCCAACTGAAGCACTGATGTTCGGAAGTTTGATAATGTTTGTGCTTGGATCTTGGGTTAATTGTCCAAGCTCTGCCAAGTTATTTGGCACCTTTTGTTCTTCGCTTAGGTAGTCTGAAAATTCAGCGAGTACACGTGCTGCAACTGAGATATCGCGTTTAACGATTTCAACGCCAGCAGGTTTAGTAAAGGTTTCAATGATCGGCAGCAGAGAGTAAGTCGCCAATAATGGCGCCTCGTCGGTCAGTGTGTAGATGATAGTTGACTTTCCACCAGCCATATATAGCCCCTTGCTTTAGATTGTGTCTTTGAGGTCCGAGCTTGTGGCTCGCCTCTATGAACCGATTTGCTTAAATAAAACTATGAAAGTATCGGGGTTCATTGCTTTTCAGTCAACGCAAGATCCTGTGATGTGGTCATTTCGTAGAAAAATGATACAAAAGAAGTGCAGTTTGACGCCTAATTTTAGCGCAAAACCGAAAAGGGAAATATTGAAAGCTTGTTATTCATAGCTTAAAGCTATTGAACTATTAAATTTATATCATTTTTTTGGGGCTGATCTGTTCTTTATGGCTCGTTCAAGTTTTAGTTGTAAAGCAAAGCGTTTGATAGGTCAAACCGAATGCCTTAACTTTTAGGTGTAGATTTGGTGCGGAAGTTCGAAAATTAGTCAGGATTGGGGACTTTATTAAAGAACGACGTGAGTTTGATGCTCCGTTTGACTTTGAACGTTCGCGGAATGTTTATGCGATAACTTATATATCTGATGAATAAGGCATGGCACTTTTTCAGCTTCAGTCATTTGGGTGAATGAGTTCATGTACAGTAGAAGCATGAAACGAATCTTTAGCTCAGTTTAATAAAGTAAAAGCGAGCAGGTATGGTTTAACGCTCAAATGACACACACAACTGATAAAAACTAATAAATTAGTCTAATAGAAAAACTTAAAAATAGATTCATTTAGTGTAGCTGACTGAAACGAGCATCCTGATGAGCAATCTGGTCGTAGAATAATCATAAAACTCACTGTTTTTTGTGATGTAGTTAAAGAAAATTAAACCCAGTTTTTTAGGTCTTATGTAAGTGAATATTTCTTTTGGTCATGTTTTTAGTTTGAATAAAACGCGAAAAGTACGATTTAAAATAAACAGTTAATAAAATTTAAATTAATTTAAGTTTCTAATTTTATTGTTTTAATTTTTGTTTTACCTTTAATGTTATGTTCTTTATAGATATTTTTATTTTCTAATTGGATGAAAGTTCAATTAAATAGCGCATTCGTAAATGATGTTTGTTTTTTTGTTGGGTTTTGTTATTGAGTGTTTGGGCTATTTTTGCTATTAATCTTGAACAGAACAGTTGGTTTTTATCTTTAAGATAAACCCTGAGGAGAGCAACGGGATGGCTTTACGTTTACTGGATATTGGTACACAAACCGAATTATTAACTGCCTGTCGTTTGTCTTTATTGATGGGGGTTTATACGGACGACAACCGCATTGCAGAATTTTTAAAGTTCGCGCGTGGTATTGTGCAAGTCGATAATGCTGTCCTCGCATTTAAAAATGAACCTTATATATGGTATGCCTCAGAGCACATATTTAAGGCATTTATGGCCGAAGCTGATGATGATCGTCTAGATCAGTTTTTTGCTGAACGTTCTCGTATAGACCGCGACGCTGAAAATTACCAAGCTTATTCCAACTATATGCAAGAACTTGGATTAGGGCATCAGCGTTTAGTCGCTTTCGATTTAAAATATGATCAAGAATCTATCGGTAAAGTTATTTTATTCGATGATCAAGTCACTGCATTTGAAGCCAAACAATTAAAGATCGTTGAAGAATTTGTACAAAGTCTAGTCAACATCATTCAACTCCGTGTTGAAAATGCCGAATTAAAAGAAGCCTATGAACAGCAGTCGGCACTGAATTTTAGTAAGACTAAATTTTTCCAAATTATTGCGCATGATTTAAGAGCACCTTTTCATGGTCTACTGGGTTTTTCAGAGGTTTTGGCGCAGGAACGCAATACCTTAGATGATTCAAGTGTGCAAAATATTGCAGACTATTTATATGACACCACACAGTCGACGTATAACCTCTTAGAAAGCTTATTAAACTGGGCTATGGCAGAAGGTGGTCGCTTTGTTTATCACCCGATTAATTTTGATTTACATCAGTCTGCAAAAATCGTCAGTGATGTGTTAAATAGCTTGGCTGTGAAGAAAAATATTCGACTGATCAACGCCGTGCCTGAAGGCATTAAAGTCAATGCAGATATCAATATGATCACATCAGTGATGCAAAACTTGGTGTCAAATGCATTGAAATTTACTCATACCGATGGACGAGGTGTGGTGACGATTTCTGCCGAACGAGATGGCGAACGGGTTGTATTCACCATTCAGGATACTGGATTGGGCATGACCCAAGCTCAGATTGATGATTTATTTCAGCAAAAACTGACGGTTAGTATTAAAGGTACGGCAGGAGAACGTGGTACGGGGTTGGGTTTAGTGCTTTGTAAACGTTTTGTGGACTTAAATCAGGGTGAAATTGTGGTGAACTCGAAAGAAGGTGAAGGCACACAATTTAAAGTCTGGTTGCCAAAGGCGACGAGTCTGCATCAAACCTTAAGTACCGAGAGTAGCAGTGCACAGAAAGATGCGACCTTAAGCGAACTTTAAAGTCCGTCTATTGGTATAAAAGCCTAAAAATACTTTTCCCTAAGCGTTATCAACTGTTATAACTAGAAAAAAATCACGCTAGGGTTTGTGAAATGAATGCGGAGCAATTGCAGAAAACATTACGTGCCAGTCAATATGCTGAACAGGTGCTCGGAATCCATCAGGCCAGTTTAGAACAAGACTATGCAATTGATCAGTTTCAAACCTCGCTCAGTACAGCACAAATTCAACATTTTGTCGCAAGCAGCCTTGCCGATATCCAAGATGAAAATAGTTGGATGCGTGCAATTCGTGTGCTGCGCGCACGTCTCATGTTTCGTTGGATTTGGCAAGATGCCAATCAACTCACCGATGTCGTCACCTTAACTCGAGAGCTTTCAGACTTTGCCGATGCGTCCATCTGTGCGGCAAAAGATTTTGCGCTGAATCCGTTGATTGCGAAATATGGTGAACCGCTAGGCTATAAGGGGAAATTTCAAGACCTAATTGTGGTTGCCATGGGAAAACTTGGTGCACAGGAACTTAATCTTTCAAGTGATATTGATCTTATTTTTGCCTTTGATGAACAGGGCGAAACCAATGGTCGAAAATGTATCGATGTACAGCAGTTCTGTATTTTGTGGGGACAAAAATTAATTTACCTGCTTGACCATATTACCGCAGACGGCTTTGTCTTCCGTGTAGATATGCGTCTACGCCCATGGGGTGATGGTTCTGCCTTGGCAATCAGTCATGCTGCATTAGAAAAATACTTAAGCCAGCATGGCCGAGAATGGGAACGCTATGCCTGGATTAAGGCACGTATCGTCACGGGGGGTAAAGAAGGTGCAGAGTTACTGGAAATGACCCGACCTTTCGTCTTCCGCAAATATGTTGATTACACCGCTTTCGAAGCCATGCGTGAAATGAAAGCCATGATCGAACGTGAAGTGCTACGTCGTAATATCGAAGATGACATTAAACTCGGTGCAGGCGGAATTCGTGAAGTAGAGTTTATTGTTCAAGTTTTTCAGCTCATTTATGGCGGTTCAAAACTCGAGCTGCAAGACCGTCAATGTTTAGTGAGTCTGCATCATTTAGGTGAAGTTGGATTATTAGAAAAAACCGCGGTTGCTGATTTAGAAGATGCGTATTTATTTTTACGTCGTATTGAACATGCGATTCAAGCACTCAATGATCAGCAAACCCAATCGTTGCCACATGAGCCTGAACCACGCCAGCGCATTTTAGATACTTTAGGTTTTGCAACCTGGGATGACTTTTTGAATGTGCTCAATCAGAAACGTGCCAAAGTCATTTACCAGTTTGAACATCTTATTAAAGAAAAAGAACCCGATCCATTACTAGAAAGTTTTAGTCATTTAGAAGCACAGTTAAATGATGTTTTAGATGATGATGCCAAAAATTTAATTCACGAATTTTGGTATGGGCATGCGCTGAAAAAATTACCTGCCAAAGCTGTACAGCGTTTAAAAACTTTTTGGCCACATCTCATTGAAGCGATATTACAGTCAGATAAACCTCAGGTGGCCTTACTACGTCTCATGCCTTTGGTAGAGTCGGTGCTGCGCCGTACGGTCTATTTGGTGATGCTGATTGAGAGCAAAGGGGCATTACAACGATTAGTGAAAATGGCAACAGTGAGTCCTTGGATCTGCGAAGAATTGACGCATTATCCCGTGCTGTTGGACGAGTTTTTGTCGATGGATTTTGAGCTACCAAAGCGTAAAGATTTAGAAGACTCTCTACGTCAACAACTGCTTCGAATTGAGATTGATCAAGTTGAAGATCAGATGCGTGTTCTTCGATTATTTAAAAAATCCAATGTCTTAGCAGTAGCTGCTAGTGATGTTTTGGCCGAAAGCCCATTGATGAAAGTATCGGATGCATTGACCGATATTGCTGAAGTGTCGGTGAATGCAACCTTGCATTTGGCATATCAAATTGTTGCCAAAAAACATGGCTATCCCATCGATGCAGAAGGGCAGCGTTGTTCGATTGATCACACGGCTTTCGCGGTAATTGGTTATGGCAAGGTGGGTGGCATCGAGCTTGGTTATGGTTCGGACTTGGATTTGGTGTTTATTCACTATATGGACGAACAAGCCGATACCGATGGACAGAAACCAATTAGTGGCTTTGAATTTGCCATGCGGGTTGCACAAAAATTTATGTCCTTAATGACCACGCAAACCCTAGATGGTCGAGTGTATGAGGTGGATACACGTTTACGACCTTCGGGAGAAGCGGGGTTATTGGTGACCAGCTTAAAAGCCTTTGAGCAATATCAACATAAAAATGCTTGGGTCTGGGAGCATCAAGCTTTAGTACGTGCCAGAACGATTGCAGGTGAACACAGTTTACGGATTGAAATTGAAAACTTGCGCTGCAATATTTTGACTCAGCCACGCGATGAGAACAATGTTCGTGCAGAAGTGCTCAAAATGCGCCAAAAAATGAAAGACCATCTAGGTTCTTCTAAAGAGCAGCAAAAAGATGGAATTTTTCATTTAAAACAAGATGCAGGTGGTATCGTTGACATCGAATTTATGGCACAGTATGCAGTATTAGCATGGAGTGGGTCGAATCCCGATCTCGCCCATTACTCTGACAACGTACGAATCCTTGAGGATGCCGCAAGAACGGATTGCTTATCCAGCGCCGATGCGACAGCATTGATTCAAGCTTATCTCCGTGAACGAGCCGAGAGCCACCGTTTAGCACTTGCGAATCAATCCATGCAAGTTTCAGCTGACGATTGGCACGATACCCGAGTGGTCGTTTGCAAGCTATGGCAAAGATTAATTGATCCAACTGCAACGTTTGCATTGGATAAAAATGACTGTGTATAAAAATTTGGAGTGTGTGCCATGAACTTGGCTGATCGTGATGGTTTTATTTGGCAAGATGGACAATTGGTTGACTGGCGTGAGGCGAAAACTCACGTATTAACACATACATTGCATTACAGCATGGGTGTGTTTGAAGGCGTCCGTGCTTATGAAACTCCGAATGGAACGGCTATTTTCCGTTTAAAAGAACACACTAAGCGTTTATTAAATTCTGCAAAAATTTATCAAATGAAAGTCCCATTTGATCATGCAGCATTAGAACAAGCTCAAATTGATGTGGTTCGTGAAAACAAATTGGCTTCTTGCTATTTACGCCCAATTATTTTTATTGGTTCAGAAAAATTAGGTATTGCAGCAACTGACAATACAATTCATGCCGTTGTTGCTGCATGGAGCTGGGGTGCTTACCTTGGTGATGAAGCGATGGCGAAGGGTATTCGTGTTAAAACGTCTTCATTTACGCACCATCATCCAAACGTGACCATGTGTAAAGCAAAAGCATCTGGTAACTATACTTTGTCCATTCTTGCACACCAAGAAGTGGCACATGCTGGCTATGACGAAGCAATGTTACTCGATCCACAAGGTTATGTATGTCAAGGTTCAGGCGAAAATGTATTCTTAGTTCGTGATGGTGTGATTCATACTCCTGACATCGCGGGTGGTGCACTTGATGGTATTACCCGTCAAACCATTATTACGATTGCGAAAGACCTTGGTTTTGAAGTGGTTGAACGTCGTATTACACGTGACGAATTCTATATCGCTGATGAAGCATTCTTCACAGGTACTGCTGCTGAAGTGACGCCAATCCGTGAATATGATGACCGTCAAATTGGTGAAGGTTGTCGTGGTCCAATCACTGAGCAAATCCAAACTGCATTCTTTAATGCGGTTCAGGGTAAAGACCCTAAATATGCGCACTGGTTAACTTACGTAAAATAAGCTGATCGGTTAAGATGAAAAGGCGAAACTAAGTTTCGCCTTTTTTATTGGCTTGAAGATATTGAATTTTTGGGAACGTGACTATGCATATTGTTTATGTCAGTGATGGTAAAGCAGGACATCGCTCACAAGCTTTGGGTTTATTTAAAGCCATGCAGCGCCAATCTCAGGAAGCAGTCACATTTCAAGAAATTTCAATTGATGATTTGCCTATAGTGACACTTATTTCTGCGCTATTTAGCCATCAGCTTCATGCCGTAGAACACGAGCCAACTTATATTTTTGGCGTCGGCAGCCATACACATTTTCGAGTATGGCTGTTGGGCAAAGTGTATAACAAAGCCAAAACCATTATTTTAATGAAGCCAAGCTTGCCGTTTGCATGGTTTGATTATGCGGTGATTCCACAGCACGATGGTATTCAGGCATCTAATAAAGTACTAACCACACAAGGTGCGTTAAATCCAATTGTAAATGAAGAGCGGCATCAGCATGGTCGAATCCTGATCGCCTTGGGGGGCTCTTCAAAACGCCATCAGTGGAATGCGGCTAAAGTACTCCAAGCGATTGAACAAATAGTCGAGCAGAATTCAAATTCACAAATCATTTTGACCACTTCACGGCGCACACCAAAAGCGTTTTTAGCAGAATTAAAACAGTTAAAGAATATTGAAAAAGTACAGATTTTCCCAGTTGAAGTCACTCCGCAAGGTTGGATTTTCGAAGAAATGCAAAAAGCCGAAGCGGTTTGGGTAACTGAAGATAGTGTTTCAATGATTTACGAGGCTCTCACCGCGGGTTGTAAAGTCGGGGTGATTGAAGTGGATCGGTTGAAGGAAGATCGGATTACCAAGTCGGTAGATGAAATTTTAAAACAAGGCTTGGTGTCGTTACAGACCACTTTAACTGATTTGAATCTCGCTACCGAATTTAAAGAAACTGACCGTATCGCCAAAAAGATTGTACTCGGTCCCTAAAGTATAGATAATACCCGACGAAAAATTTCTACCAACATTTCAGTCTAACTAGACAATGTTTGAATAATATTACAGGGTTGTCGGGTCAATGCTAAAAACCTATTTGTTTCCATTTTTGCTTTCAATTGGGTTTTGCGTTGGGTTGGGTTTTTGGGACTATTTATCTGAAGTCAAAGATGCTCCTTTATTCTTTGTTTTGGTTCTTTCGAGTACGTTTTTTTTCATTTCTGTAAAACAATTACATAGTCGTATTTTTAAGTACATTTTCCTTGCGCTGTTTTTTGTCATTAGCCTGTATATTGCAAGTGGGACGGGGTTCTTACAAGGACACATGTCTTTGGGAATCGTGGCATCGATGTTCCAAAGCAATACCAATGAAGCTTTTGAATTTTTATCTGTAGTTAATCCTAAATATATTATTTTTGCCTTGATTTTATTTTCAAGCCTCTGTTTTTATATTCTATTTTTTAATCCAACTCGTCAGGGAAATTATCGCAAGCTGATTTTGGCACTTATCTTTATTGCCAACGGCGTCAGTGTGTTTGGTGTTCAAACTGCACTAGCGACGGTTAAATATAAACAAGAAGAGGCCAAACTCCTTAAAGATAATGTGCAAGATGTTGATTGGAAAATTCAACAGGTGAATGCTAGCTATGATAATCAAGTGGTTATCATTGGTGAGAGTGTTCAGCGAGATCATTTATCACTTTACGGTGCGAAAGAAGATACCACGCCTTTTTTAAATCAGATGCCACTAGATGTTGTAGATCATTACATCGCCACTGCACCAAATACGGTAACCAGTCTGACTCGAACGCTGACTTTGGTTGATCAAAACCGTGAACCACAAATTGCAAAAAATGTGGTGACACTAGCAAAACAAGCTGGCTATAACACCATGTGGATTTCAAATCAGGGATTTATGGGGAAAAATGATACGGCGATTTCTAAAATTGCTATTCATGCCGATCATCAGTTTTTTCTGAAAAGTGGTAACTATATGTCGAATAATATCGACGATGATAAAATGGTCGAAATATTACAGGCTCAGTTAAAGAAATATGCTAAGCAAAAAAATGTGATTTTTATTCATATGATGGGCTCACATCCGGATGCGTGTGAACGTCTGTTTAAGGCTCCGCGCATGTATGCGGATAAACCTGAAACGATTAATTGTTATTTATCTTCGATCAATAAGTTGGATCACTTTATAGAACAGATATATACCACTTTGAAGGCTGATCAGCGTAATTTCAGTGTGACGTATTTTTCTGATCATGGTATGACCGTGGATGAAGATTCATATCATGTAGATAATGATTTTAAAGATAATTATCAGGTTCCATTTTTTGTATTACGTAGCGATGCGCAGGCCAAAAACTACTATAACAAGACTGTGAGTGCCTATGATTATATGCATATTTATGCAGATTTATTGGGGGTGAAAACATCATTATTAGATCCTAAAAAATCGTTGGCGAATATCGAAGATAATCAAAATGTCACCGTTTTTGATTGGGATGATTATGTGCCATATCTAAGTTTAGGTGGTACATAATTAAAATTTTAGTATGAGTGAGTAGAATTTTCCTCAATTCAAAATACTGTTCTTATTCAATACAAGAAAGTTTAAGTGAGTGCTGACAAATTTTCATACTATAAAGTTAAATAATTTGAATAAATGAACGAGATTAATTTGAATCATATACAATAAGTTAAATTATTGGGGCTTAATTTTCTGATGAAGATTCTTCACATTTGTAACCTAGCTTATAAAAAATCTGCTGAGCAGTTTTATAACACAGACCGTAAAATTTCTTTTGGATTACAGCAAAATGGTCATTTTGTTTATGATTTTTCATTTAAAGATATGGCTTACTTTGGAACAATATGGCGGACTAAAAAAATTGGGGCTAAATGGGCAAATGCTGAAGTCTTACGTCTGACTGATAACTTACAACCAGACTTAGTATTGATTGGGCATTGTCCACAGATTGATCCTGAAACTTTAAAGCAAATTAGACAGAAATATCCAAATATTAAAATTGCCTTTTGGTATGTAGATCCAATCTATGAGTCTGAAAAAATTAAGTTTATCCATAAGTTTCAGCCTTACTTAGATACTATTTTTGTTACAACTGGCGGTGAGTTATTAAAACAATTCGCTAAAGATCAAACTGTGGCTGCATATATGCCGAACATGGTCAATTCGGTAGTTGAAGTAGGACAAAGTTTTTTAAATAAAAATACTTCACATGATTTTATTTTTTGTGGTTCTGCTGGAGATCAGGAGCGAGCAAACTTTGTAAAACAGTTGCAGCAAAAAATATCATTTTTAAAACTGTACTTGCCTGGTTTTGTAGCGCCCAAGTTGTATGGAGCGGATTATATTCAAACGCTAACACAAAGTAAAATGGGATTGAGTTATTCACGACGCAATGATATTTGTTTATATGTATCTGATCGTATTGTGCAATTGACGGGGAATGGTTTACTGACATTCACGCCTAAAGTACCAGAATTAGATCTTTTATTTAATGATTCTGAAGTAGTCTATTTTGATAACTTGGATGATTTAGCTCGAAAGACACAATTTTATAAAGATAATCCAGATCAGGCTAAGTTAATAGCTGAGGCTGGTTGGAAGCGTGCACATGTGAGTTATAATTGTCAGCGTACAACAAAATTTATGTTGGAAACAATTTTTGATAAGCCGTATTCAGAAAATTATGAATGGTTAGAACATGTATTCAAAAAGTGAAATTGCTCAAGCAGAATTATTAGGTTCAGGGGCAAATCGTTATTGTGTGATTTCACCAAGAGATAATTCGATTTGTCTAAAAATTGATTTACCATTTGAACGGAAAAAGACTAAAAACTGGAGACAGTCAATACAACGCTATTTAAGTCGTAATTTTAATTATTTTAATGAAAATTTTGTAGAATGGAGAGCTGCAAAAAAATTACACAAATTGGTGACTCATGAAATTGCCCTAGAATATATTGCTCCGATTTATAGTCTTGATGAGAGTGAGTTGGGTTGGATATTATCAACTGAACTTGTTCGTAATGAAGATGGTACAGTTGCAAAAAGTTTACATCATCATATACGTGAAAACTCCACATTAAGTAAGCAACAGTTATACAAAGAGATTGATAAATTTTGTAAATTTTTGCTTGAATATCGCATCCCTTTATTTGACTTAAATTCTGGAAATATGGTTATACAGCAATCCTCAAAGGGGATGCGTTTATATTGTGTCGATATTAAATCTATAGCTCGTGGTAAAGAAATTATCCCCATTTCATATTGGTCTAATCGGTTGATGAAGAAAAAAATTCTACGTAGGGCTGATCGGTTGAAACAAGTTATTAAGAAACAAGGCTAGAAAACGTATGAAAATAATACAGGTTATGGCTTCTAGTGCCGGTATGGGTGGATTGGAACAACATACCATAAAATTATGCAATGCCTTAGCAGAACATCATGAAGTGCATTTGATTGCTCATGCTTCATATCGAGATTATTTGCACGTAGGCATTAAGTTACATAATATTGATTTATCAAGAAGCCGATTTAACCCCTTGCTTCATTATCAGCTTTTTCAGCTTATAAAAAGTATTTCTCCAGACATTATTCATGCACAAGCAAACAAGGCTGCAAATATATTATCACCATGGCTCAATAAATTTGATTGTCCAACTATTGCTACAATCCACAATATTAAAACTAATATTAAGCCATTCCTTAAATTTGACAAGGTAATTGCAGTTAGTCATAAAATTGCACAAATTTTTCCAGAAGAGAATAAGGTTCAAGTAATCTGGAATGGGACATCTGTAGAGTATTTATCTGAAATGAGATTGACCCCACGAATTCGTCCACAAGCTTTAGCTATTGGACGGCTAGTACAAGCTAAAGGCTTTGATCTTTTAATTGAAGCTTGGCAAGGAGTTGATGCTGATCTTTTGATTGCAGGTGAAGGGGGAGATCGGCCTATTTTGGAAAAAAAAATATCTGAGCTTTTTTTGCAGGACAATGTAAAATTGTTGGGTTCGAGATCAGATATACCTCAATTATTAACAAATTCTGACGTTATGATTATTTCTTCTAGGAATGAGGGTGGACCTATTACACTTGCTGAAGCTTTACTATTAAAAGTACCTGTATTTGCCACAGATGTTGGAATGGTGACGGATTTTTTAGATCAAGAATATGTTTGCCGACCCAATGACGCACAAGCACTTAAGTTATTAATCAACAAAAAAATTGGTTTAAAATCTCAACTTCAACCAAAATTTGAATCAGCTTTTGAAAAAGCACAATTGAATTTGAAATTTGAAGAAATGTGTACAAAGACTGAAAAATTGTACTATGAACAGATTCAACTAAAGAAATCGTAATTTTTTTGGAGCGGCAATTGAAAGTATTTATAATTAGTGTTGAACACAAAGAGTCACCTCGGTTAAAAAATTTTTTAAACCAATCCTTCTTCCAAGATAAAGCAATTCATTACGAAATTATAGGTATTAAGGGGGCAGATCTTCCTACTAAAGAATATTTCGAAATGGCTGTAAAAGGAAGAGAAAAACCTTTAACACCTGGTGAATTGGGATGCACTTTATCACATTTAGAGGCTTTGAAAAGTTTTCTAATGACTAATGATCAATATGCTTTAGTGTTGGAGGATGATGCAATTATTCCTAATGCTTTAAATTTTGATGTTTTAGAACAAGAAATAATAAATAAAAAAATTCCAAGCAATACACTTGTGAGTTTATGTGGAATTCAAATGAAAGTATGTAAAAAAGTTAGAGGCAAAATAGAGGATTTTCAGTTTCTAGGTCAGAAAGTTTTAAATGTATCTCCACATTTTTTTCACCGTGTTAATTATGCTGTAGCATATGTCATTGATCGTGATATGGCAAAAACTTTATTAAATTATCATTTACCAATTAGAAGAACTGATGATTGGAGTTATTTGTTTGATTTTGATGCATCGACTAAAATTTGGATGATAAATTTAATTGATCATCCAGAAATAAAAAAAGGTGAGTCAGACATTTATTTAAGTCGTCTTGAGTATGATAGAAGTGCAAAAAAAATTGCCTCCAAAAGTAAATATGGAAAATTTATCAAAAAAAACTGGGCTAAGTTATTTAATAAATTATATTTATAAAAGTTAAGTTTAATTATTGCAATTTAACTTAAAATCTAGCAAAGAATTTTTTTTAAATTTTTTTAAATTGTAATAGTGCTCAATGTTTTTTCTTTGTGAGCCGATTAATTTAATTAAATGTGGTGGTTGAGATGGATTATAGTTTAGAGTCATATTTTCTAAAAATACATATTTATTTTTTGGTGTTAAATTTTGATATAGAAAAGCATTTTTGTCACAATTAATTAGATAGATATTGGGTATCTCTTTTCTTAATACTTTTTGACATGCAACATATGCTATGAAATATTTTAAGTTTTTAATTTTTTGAAAATATAAATTTGGATTAGGAAGATTTGATATATTATGTAGATAATTATCAACACCTATTGTTAATGCATAGCTTAATTCATCTCTCCAAAATTTAAAAAAATTATTTTTAGCGGAAGTCGCTAATAGCCAATTTTCAATAACAGGGAAATCAAAAAAAATAGTATTTGGTTTTCTATAAAAAGCGAAGCATTCTTTTTTGTTATCTTGACATAATTGCAATATCCAATTTAAATCTCTATAAAGAATTATACTTGCATCTAACCAAATCCCACCATAATTATATAGAAGGTCGAATCTTATTAGATCAGATTTTTGTTGAGGTGTTAATTCATGAAAGACATTAAAATCAATTTTACAATAATTTATAATTGTATTGTCATCTAGAAAAAATATCTCATATTCTGTATTTATTTTTTTAACTTGGTCTATACAGTCTAAGATTAATTTACTGGGGTTGTTATTCCAATAAATCCAAATTTTTTTTGGTATTTGGGTATATTTAGGATTTCCAAGAAGAATTGGGTCGGCATAATTTTCAGCATTTATACAATTACCTCTGATATTTTTATAAAATAAATATTTAAACCTTAAATGGTAAAATATTTTTCGTATTGATTTTCGTAGGCCCATAAAATATATACTGTAATTTATGTAAATTAATTAGAAATTGCATTAACAAATAAATTGTAAAATATCTTATCCCCAATGACGGGAATATTATTCTTTATCCGCATTACCTTTCAACACCATATAAATCAAACCGACAAAGATTAATAATGCACCTGCAAGGCTGCTGACACAGAATAAAACGATTCGGTTATAGGTGGTTAAGTTGAATAATTCATTGGCTAAAATGTAGCGCATGAACAACCATTGTACGACAGAAAAAACAATCAACACGATTGCACGACGACGGACTTCAGGACGCATAGCCATAGGAGAATCACTTAAAGTGGAAATTGAGGCTATTATGCCACTGTCAATAATCGATCTCAATTGAATAAGATTAATCCAAGCCCGTGATAAACAAATCTTAAGGTTGAGTTCTGTTCAGATCACCTTTATTTGCGGTACATATTGATGTTGCCAAAGCAGACCCGAAAGCGTTTGTAAGACCAGATATACTGTTCAGGTGCTTGGTTAATGATGTCTTGCATCGCGATGTTCAGTGCGTCGACTGAGCATTGTAAATCTTTAGAGGAAATCTCTTCTGATAATGTTTGGCAGTGTACATCAAAGTGCCTTAAGTTAGGTTGTCGGATACAACTTAAGCCGATGACATTACATTGGGTTTTTGCAGCAAGCTTTGAAACTAGCGTGATCGATAAAGTATTTTGCCCAAAAAAATTGGAATATATGCCGCCTGAAGGCTTTGGTAAATGGTCTGGTAAAATCACCGTTAGGCCGCCTTGTTTTAAATGTTTAAAAATGGCACGGATCCCTGTTTCATCTGTCGGGACTAAGGTTGCATTGAACTTCTCTCGTGCTTCTAACAGATAACGATTGATCCCTTTATTTTTATTCGGTTTATACATAATCATCGGTTCTGTATACAAGTTCAGCCATGCATTGAGTAGTTCCCAACAGCCAAAATGCGGAACCACAACAATGACACCTTTTTTATTCGCAAGTGCTTCCGTGAGGATATTTTCACCATAAATATTTTTCAGTAAGCTCAGGCTATAACTTGGTGGCATACCCCAACATTTAATAAATTCAATATAGGTCAAGCATTGGCTGCGGATACTTTGACTGACGAGCTGTCTCTGCGCAGTCTCTGACAAATCTGGGTAGGCCAGTTGAATGTTGATGCTAGTGATACGTTTGATTGATGAGTTAAACAGGTCAAGAATAAACGCGATCATCAAGGCCAAGTTTTGTAACAGCCAAAGTGGCAATAGCGCGATGATTTTGAATATAAAGTACATGAATCACAAGGTCTCAAAATTGACAGCATGGGATAAAATAAATTTTGCCAAGAGACCGGACTTATTCAGTGAAAAGTACAAAAAGATCTGAATCTAAAAACAAAATAATTGGAAGTGGAAAATTGAGCTATCCATTGCCCAAAGGATGTAGTGCAACATCATAACGCAGTTGAATCATTTTGATATTAGCAAAGTCAATCAAATCTTTAATTTATGTTTTGTAGGTTTTCAACGACCTTTTGTTGATCGAAATAAAAAACCCTGCATTGAGCAGGGTTTTTTTAAACCTTTAAATCTAAATCTAAAAATGTAAGATTATTTAGATTCTTCAGCTTTAGGTTTTTCTCGTAAACGAATACCTAGGTCACGCAATTGGGTTGCTTCAACTGGCGCAGGCGCTTGAGTCAGTGGACATTCAGCAGTTTTCGTTTTCGGGAATGCAATCACGTCACGGATTGAAGATGCACCAGTCATCAACATCACTAAACGGTCAAGACCGAATGCCAAACCACCGTGAGGAGGCGCACCGAATTTCAAGGCATTAAGCAAGAAGCTGAATTTCTCTTCTGCTTCTTCTTCAGAAATACCAAGCGCTTCAAAGATCGCTTTTTGCATTTCTAGGTTGAAGATACGTAATGAACCACCACCGATTTCAGTACCGTTCAATACCATATCGTAAGCAACAGAAAGTGCAGCACCTGGGTTGTTCTTCACTTCTTCAACGCTTGATTTTGGCAGCGTGAATGGGTGGTGAACAGACGTCCATTTACCGTCATCAGTTTCTTCAAACATTGGGAAGTCAACAACCCAAAGTGGTGCCCACTCGCAAGTTGCAAGTTTCATGTCGTGACCGACTTTGATACGTAAAGCACCCATCGCATCGTTTACGATTTTCGCTTTATCTGCACCGAAGAATACGATATCGCCATTTTCAGCGCCAACACGTTTCAATAGATCAAGCACGATTGGCTCGATGAATTTAACGATTGGAGATTGAAGACCTTCAATACCTTTTTCAAGTTCGTTGACTTTGATGTAAGCCAAGCCTTTCGCGCCATAAATGCCAACGAATTTAGTGTATTCGTCAATTTGGCTACGTGGAAGCGCGCCAGCACCTGGTACGCGAAGCGCAACAATACGGCCTTTAGGATCTTTTGCAGGACCTGCGAATACTTTGAACTCAACGTCTTGCATCATGTCTGCAACATCAACAAGTTTCAAAGGAATACGTAAGTCAGGTTTATCAGATGCATAGTCACGCATTGCGTCTGCATAAGTCATGCGAGGGAATTTGTCGAATTCAACGTTTAGAAGTTCTTTGAACATCTTAACCGTTAAACGTTCCATTAAATCCATGATGTCATCGTCACTCATGAACGATGTTTCAACGTCGATTTGTGTGAATTCAGGCTGACGGTCAGCACGTAAGTCTTCATCACGGAAACATTTAGCAATTTGGTAGTAACGATCGATACCGCCAACCATTAACAACTGTTTGAACAATTGCGGAGATTGTGGAAGTGCGTAGAAGCTACCGTTAGAAACACGACTTGGTACTAAATAGTCACGCGCACCTTCAGGAGTTGCACGAGTCAAAATCGGTGTTTCAACGTCTAGGAAACCATTTTCTTCGAAGTAGTTACGAATAAGGTTTGTTAATTTAGAACGGAAACGTAAACGATCTAACATTTCTGGACGACGAATATCGAGGAAACGATATTTCAAACGTACTTCTTCAGAAATATTTGTGTTGTCGTCATTCAATGGGAATGGAGGAGTTTCAGACGCAGCAAGAACTTCAATTTCTTTGCCTAAAACTTCGATTTGACCACTCACGATATTCGCGTTTTCAGTACCTTCGTAACGACGACGTACACGGCCTGTAATTTTTAATACGAATTCTGAACGTGATTTATCAGCAGTCGCGAAAGCTTCAGGAGTATCAGGGTCAATCACTACTTGAACAAGGCCATCACGGTCGCGCATGTCAAGGAAGATTACACCACCGTGGTCACGGCGACGGTGAACCCAACCGCATAATGTAACGGTTTGGTCGATTTGGGCTTCAGTAAGTGAGCCGCAGTAATGAGTTCGCATCATAGCGTTAGAAATCCAACTATATGGGTTAAGGTCAGCGAATGCGTAAACAGCGCACCGCTTTTATTCGAATAGGGGATTATGCCTCTTTTTGGCTGTTTTGTCACAAGGACTTATTGCTAAAACAGCCAAATTTACAGCAAATTTTTGCTCAATGAAGGGCTTAAGCCGATGACGTAGAAAAAATGTTAGTGCTCTTGCTTAAGATCAGAAATATCAGACTACCAAGGCTAAACGTGGCCAAAAATGCACGGAAAAAATAATTAATGGCTTTGCCGACATAGGCATACAAGTTATGCACAAAGGCATCTGAATAAATACTGTCAGCAAAATAAAAATAACTTGCGATGCCCGCAGCTAAAGACAGGGCCGCTAAACCATATACATAGACTTTGATGGATGTGGGGACGTTTGCAGTACTTCGATAGTGAAGATGATGACGATAAATCATCCATGCCAAAACGGGGAGTGCCAAGCCAGATAATCCAATTTGCAACACGCGATGTAGGGGATATGAATGACCAAAAAATTGAATCGGTAGACTCAATAGATCCTTAAATGCAAAGGTACGAAAGTCAACATGGGTCAAGCCATCCCAAACAATATGCGTCGATGTTCCAACGATGAGTGCGAGGATAAGGCTGAGTATAAATCCGCAAAATTTATTGAAATTCTGTAGATTCAGCGGCTTATTTAAACAAAAAAAAGCAAATAACATCGGGCGATAGAGCACATACCACAGCACACAAAACAGCAAACCTAGGATTAAGTTTGGAAAAATTAACCCCGACCATTGATGGGATCCATTGTAGTCAGCATTAGTAAATAAACGGAATAAATCCGGCACCATGCTACCAATTGCGAGTGCTGCAATAGGCAGGCGGTTTCCGCTTAACTTGGAAATAGGCGGTGCGAGTACAGCATGGGATATGGTAAAAGGCATTGAACTAAAATAAATATATGAATAAATACAATGTAGTATCGGTGAGTGTATATGATTTGGGCAGATTAGAATGTTTTTTATTGCAAAACGAATGAAATGTTATATTATAACATTATTCAAAAATAGCCTGATTTGAGTCTCTCCAACATGTCTTTTCATAAGAATTTAATAACTGTTTCGATTTTTGCAGTGATTGCACCCAACCTTTATGCCGATGACCCAGAACAACAGGTACAAAAGCTCGAAGCGATTAATGTTCAGGTCCATCCTTTAAACCAAAGTGCGGCAGATTTTGCTGTTGCCGATAATGTCATTCAACATAAAGCTCTTGCACAAGGTGGCGTCACAATTGGTGATGCGTTAGCCGGACAGCCGGGTGTATATTCAAATCAGTTTGGTGCAGGTTCAAGTCGTCCTGTGCTGCGTGGTCAAGATGGCCCTCGTGTCAAAGTCTTAGAACACGCCTCAGAAACTGCAGATGTTTCGACTTTATCTCCTGACCATGCGGTTACGGTAGATCTGATTTTGGCAAAACAAATTGAAGTGATCCGTGGGCCATCAACACTGTTATACGCGGCAGGCACAGTCGGCGGTTTGGTTAATGTGACGGATCAAAAGATTCCTACCTCTATTCCTGATAAAGGTTATGAAGGGCAAGTTGGGGTTCGTTATAACTCAGGCAGTGATGAAAAATTAGCAAGTGCCGGTGTGACGGCTGCTTTAGGTGAGCAATTTGCCATACGTGTAGAAGGCTCGAAACGCAAAGCCAATGACTATATTGCACCCAATTATTTCCATGATCATGATGGTGAATTAGAAAAAGAACGCCGCGTTGGCAACACTTTTGCAGAAGGGCAAAATGTCAGTGTGGGCGCGTCATGGATTCATGATCGTGGTTTTGCTGGACTGTCTTATAGCAACCGACAAGACCAATATGGCCTGCCGGGTCATAGTCATGAATATGAAAGCTGTCATCCCCATGATGACCATCTACACTGTGATGGTCATGATAACCATGGGCATACCGATGAACATGATCATTCAGCGCATGACGAACATGATCACGATCATGATGCCGCAGGCCCATGGGTCGATTTAAAGTCAGAACGTTATGATTTTCGTACCGAACTTGCGAATCCGTTTGCGGGCTTCCAAAAACTCCGTGCACATGCAAGTTATACCGATTATCAACATGACGAAATTGAAGGCAATACAGCGGCAACGACCTTTAAAAGTCAGGGCTATGATGGCCGTTTAGAATTGGTCCATAACCCAATTGCTGAATGGGAAGGGGTAATCGGTACCCAGTACAATCAACAAAAGCTCAATATCAGTGGCGAAGAGTCATTGATAAACCCAAATAAAACCCAAAAATGGAGTGTATTTGGTTTAGAACATAAACAATTTGGTGATTTTCATGTCGAGTTGGGTGCCCGAGTCGATCAGCAGAAAATTCAGATCGATTCTGCACAAAAAGATTATGACGATTATGGTATTTCCTACTCAGGTGCTGTGAACTGGGCGTTTGCACCCAATTATAAATTATCCTTGGTGGGTTCTCATCAAGAGCGTTTGCCATTGGCGCAAGAGCTCTATGCAGATGGTAAGCATTTTGCGACCAATACCTATGAACGAGGAAATGAAAATCTAGATGTTGAAAAATCTAATAATCTCGAATTAGGTTTCCATTATGAAAAAGATCAGTTGGATTATCACGTTCATGTGTACCACAACTGGTATGACAACTACATTTATGCTGCAACTAAAGATAATTTTGAAAACTTCCGCTTAGTTGATTACACCCAAGACAAAGCCAAGTTCTATGGCGCGGAAGCGCAAGTGGGTTATGCCATTAATGATATGTATAAACTCAGTGTCTTTGGTGATTATGTACGCGGCAAAATTGATGGTGAAAATGCGCCACGTGTGCCTGCAGGGCGCTTAGGAACCAAGGTAGATGTTGACTTTGCTGATGGTTGGTCAGGTCTTGCTGAATATTCACATGTATTCAAACAAGACAAAATCACTGCATTTGAGCGTGAAACAGATGGCTACAACATTGTGAACTTGGGTGTGGCCTATAGTGGTCAGTTGAAAGATCAAAATGATTATCGAGTCTATTTCAAAGCCAATAATTTATTGGATGAAGATGTTTATTCTCACACGTCATTCCTTGCCAATATTCCACAAGTCGGTCGTAATTTTACAGTTGGTCTTGAATTTGGTTTCTAATTGAATTTGCACAGACTTTTCTAAGTAAGTCTAGGTAAAGTCACAGAAATCCTCTTGAAAAATCAATGAATAAAACCTAGTCTGAGCGCATTAGACTAGGTTTTTTCTTATGCGCATCATTCAACGAATACATCACAAGCTCAATTGGTCACGTCGTCGCTATGTGGGTGTGGTCATTGGTTTATTGGTTTTAGGTTATTTGGCATCGGCAACCTATCACACGCTAAAACCACTGCCGGAAGGGCTGAACTACACGGGAAAACTTCGCCATGCCGAAGTGAACTTTTTAGTGGATGAAACCTATATCGATGCGCAAGGAAAGCAGCAACAGGAACATCGCATTTTTAAAGAAATGCTGAAAATGATTGAAGAAGCACAGTCGACCATTGTGTTGGATATGTTTCTCTTTAATCCGCAAGTTGGCGACTCTCAATTAAAACATGAACAATTAACACAGGAGCTGACCGATGCGCTGATTTTGAAGCGTCGCGTATCACCTCAAGTGGAAATTTTTGTGATTACTGACCCGGTCAATTCGGTCTATGGCGGCATTCAACCCGAGCATTATCGTCAATTACGACAAGGGGGCATTGAGTTGATGGAAACCAATTTGGTGCCGCTTCGTGCCTCTAATCCAGCATGGTCAGGTTTTTGGTATATCTGTTGTCAAGATATTGGCAATAATCCTGAAAAAGGCTGGTTACCGAACCCATTGGGAACCGAGAAAGTGACGATCCGCAGTTATATGGATCTTTTCAACTTTAAAGCCAATCATCGTAAAACCTTGGTGGTCGATACCGTTGACGGTTGGAAAGGTTTAGTCACCTCTATGAATCCACATGATGGTAGCTCACGACATTCCAATGTAGCCTTAACCGTCAAAGGCATGACCGCGATTGACTTGTTAAAGACTGAGCAAGCCGTAGGTATGATGTCTAAAGCCAATATTCCATTTGTAGTGATTAAAGATGTTGAAGCCGCGAAAACTCAGCCACAGGTTCAAGTGCTGACTGAAAAAGCCATTTATGATGCCACACTCGACTTAATTGATAGTGCGAAGAAAGCTGGAACTGAAATTGATATCGCGATGTTCTACTTGTCAGAACGTAAAATTATCAAAGCACTCATTGCTGCACATGAACGTGGCGTGAAAGTTCGTGTATTACTCGATCCGAATAAGGATGCTTTTGGACGTACCAAAAATGGCATTCCAAATCGACCTGTAGCATCCGAATTACATGATGCGGGTATTGATGTACGTTGGTGTAATACCCAAGGTGAGCAGTGCCATAGCAAGATGATTTTAAAACGTACTGCTTATCAAGCCGATATGATTTTAGGTTCTGCCAATTTCACGGCACGTAACTTGAAAAATTATAATTTAGAAACGGATTTACGCGTGATCGGTGTGAAAGATGCTCAAGTTTTTAAAGATGCATCACAGTACTTTAATACCGCTTGGTCAAACCGTGATGGTAAACAAATGAGTGTCGATTATAGTAAATATGCGGATGAATCGACCTTGAAATATGTGTTGTATCGCTTTATGGAATGGAGCGGAATATCTACTTTTTAGAATTGTCTTAATCTCCCAAATCCCTCTTTTTTAAAGAGGGACTTTCCTCCCTTTTTTAAAGGGAGGTTAGGAGGAACTAAATCAGTTTTAATTCTTCGGTACAGGATTCGGCGGAACGATTTGATCTAAATCTTTATCTGTCATTTGATCCAATTCTTTAATATCGGTTTTGATTTTCCATTTATCGGCATCATCTACTGGTTGTGGCAAACGAGCTTCTAACCAGTCACAGATGACATCTGGTGGAAAATCGGCGTGGTTACATTGAATCACCCAAGACAAGAATTTTTTTGCTTCGCCATTCATATATGGTGGCGGAGAAACCGGTAAAAATTGAGTCGGTAAGCGTTCATTTTTAGAAATATAGTTCAATACATGGCCCAATTCTTGAATAGTTTGCCATGCTAAAGGGTGATCTACATTAATTTGAAATTTGAACCACCACGCATTTTTGCCATCGGTGCCGTAGGAGTCGATTAAGGCTTCTTGGATACTAGGTACTTTCGAAAAAAATTGATGAAGTCGGTCAAAACTTAATTCAGACACAGCATTTGATCCACTACGAAATAAAATCAATCTTAGCATAATCCAATCAAAAACAGGCTAGCTTGAAGGTGCGATCAGCTTGGTCGGAAAATTAACAAATTCTTGCACTTGATGGA
Organism: Acinetobacter sp. LipI_15; assembly: GCF_058242865.1. Classification (NCBI taxonomy): domain Bacteria; kingdom Pseudomonadati; phylum Pseudomonadota; class Gammaproteobacteria; order Moraxellales; family Moraxellaceae; genus Acinetobacter; species Acinetobacter sp. LipI_15. The sequence goes on from NZ_JBZAYN010000001.1 coordinate 587,330, forward strand.
TTTTTATTCATTTTTTCTCCTAAAATGGGTTCTATACTTAATCTATATACCGTGAAGGAGAGCTTGAGTGAAAGCAACATTATTCTATGCAATGGCAGGTGTGATGCTGATAATGACTTCAGCCAGTACTTTTGCGGAAAACAAATGGTCAAACTATCAAGGTGTGGATACCACTAAGCGTACACCTGCTATGAATCGGCCTGGTTATCCCCAACATGGTCAAAGCTATCCACAGCATGCTCCCAATTACCCGCAGCATTACCCGAACTATCCTCATCTCCCTCAATATCCCAATTATCCAAACCGTCCATATCCACCACAGGTGCAAAATGGCATAAGTATTCAATACAATGCGCCGACCACGATTACTCAAAATTCGCAGAGCTATAGTTGGGTCAATGGCGATCCTGCCAGCGCTAGTATTTCGAGTTCGACCTATACCTTTATCAGTGATTGGCAGCGTTTAGGTTTACCTGCACCCCCAAGTGGCATGTACTGGATCTTTGAAAATGGTCGCTATGTGTTGGTGCCTAATCGATAAGGTTTATAACCTCTCCCTTGCGTAGCAGTGCTACTCATCTCCTAAAAGGAGAGGGAACGATTTAGTGTTTAAGCCAATTCATCATCTTGTGGGCGAGGGGTTTTTCCTTCAGGCAGTGGCTTTTCGGAATGCTTGTCTCGAATAACCGAAGGGTAAGTCCAAGAGGCATAGCGCACAATCAAAATGGCCACAGCAAGAATGAGGATCGAACCTGTAGTAATGACCAAGCCCATATCTGCTTTATGGTCATGTTGAATGTCCGAAATCAGTAAGCGGGTCAGGGCAGTAATAGCAATATAAATCAGGAAGCGTACCGGCATGTGGTTAGTTTTAAAATAAATACCGACCATGGCACCGAGTTCAAGGTAAATAAACAATAATAAAATATCGTCAATCGTGGCGAATTGTTTAACCGTAATAATTTCAAAAATGGTATGACCCGCGGACCATAAAATCATACAGCCGATGACAAACAGTGCAAGATAATGAAAACCTTCTACAGCAATATTGCCAAGTCGGTCGAGGAGGGCCTCGATTTTTTCTACTTTGGGATCACGGTGTGTCATATATATTCCTCCTGTGTAAATTGCGTGAATATTCAATCAAGAACAAGTCATTAAATACCAAGCAAATTTCATGCACATGAAGCGCATATGACAAAAATATTTTTTAGGTTCAATAAAGGTTTTAATGTTAAGTTTGAGCTTAAATTTTGTCCTATAAGAATGAAGCGACGATGTATCAACCAACGCATTTTAAACATGATGAACTCCCTGATCTGATTGATCTTATGCGTAAGTATGCTTTGGCGACAGTAATACTGACTGCACCCAATGGTGAGTTGGAAGTGAATCATTTACCACTAGAATATGACGCTGAGTCAGGCGAATTAGGTGTATTACGCGGTCATATTGCTAAGGCCAATCCAATGTTTGAATTGCTAAATCAGTCAGCGCAAGCCTATGTGATTTTTCATGCCGACGAAGCATATATTTCGCCAAGCTGGTATGAAGGAAAGCAGGAACATCATCGCGTTGTGCCGACATGGAACTATCGCGTGGTACATGTCAAAGGCACAATTCGTAAAGTTGACGATGAAAAATATTTACGAGGTGTTTTGGCTCGGCTGACTCGACAACATGAAGCTAGCCAACCCGTGCCATGGAAAATGGGCGATGCGCCTCATGATTTTATCGCGGAACAACTGGAAAAAATTATAGCGATTGAAATCGATATTCAGTCGATGATTGGGAAATTTAAAGTGAGTCAAAACCGAAGTGTTGTAGATGCGATGAATGTGGCAAAAGCTTTGGAAAGGTCGAATGCTGAAATGGAGGAGTCGATCAAAAAATATTATCCCATGAAATAACAGGCTAAATAATCATGCCCAATATGATTGAAACTGAACGTTTATGCCTGAGAAAGTATCAGTTAGGAGATGAAATTTCATTATTTGATACATATTTTTCGAATATAGAAGAAACTCGTTATCTGCAGCGGTTGCCACATTTAACGATTCAACAGACTAAGAGTGTTTTAGAAAAGTGGGCAGATTATTATTGGTCGATACACAATCCTGATTTTGCATGGGTGATTAGTGATAAGAATACGCATTTAGCGATGGGCTTACTGTATTTCTTCAATCAAGAAAACCATGGAGAAAAACATTTTGGGTTAGGGGTGAATTTTCATGGTTGTGGTTATATGACTGAGGCTTTAATTGGAGGAATTAAGTATTTAAAGCAGAATCATGTCACGAAGGTTGTTTCATCTTTTTGTGCTGAGGAACATCTAGCATCACAAAATGTCTTAATGAAGGCAGGATTTAAACAAGATAAAGATACAACGCATTGGGCTACATTTCCAATGCTAGACGATCAGCTCCATTCTTGTTTTACATATCGAATGGAATTAGGAGATTGTGAATAAGTAAATATGCTTATGATTTTTTGAAAAAGTTGCACTCAGTGTTTATGTAATAAGAGCAGTAAAATCAAAAATGCCCGATAAATCGGGCATTTTTAATTTTGTACGGCTAATTAAGCTTGGTTGGTAAAGTAATCTTCAGAGAAGTTCATGATCACTTCAGAACCTGCTTTCACTTTAGCAATGCGTAAAGCCAATTCAGGCAAAATACGCTGCGTGAAGTAAAGAGTCAGTGCAAGTTTGTTTTGGTAGAACTCGCCATCTTTGTCTTTTGCTGCATCTGCAATGCGGGCAAACATATAGGCAAAGCTGAGTAAGCCTACAGCATGTAGGTAATCAACGGCTGCTGAGTTTGGGAACTCAATGTTTTCACGAGCAGCTTCAAGTACATATTGAGTCACAGCTTCAACTTCAGCTGCTGCATCTAAGGTTGCATCTTTGATGTAGTTCAAGCTGGCATCTAAGTTATTGGCAAAATCACGGATTTCTTGGATATATTCAGCAATGAATTCACCATTGCACTTAATGGTTTTACGACCAATTAAGTCTTGAGACTGAACACCGTTGGTTCCTTCGTAAATCTGTGCAATACGCAGGTCACGGATACATTGTTCCATACCCCATTCACGAATAAAGCCATGACCACCAAATACCATTTGCGCATCCAGTGTTGCTTGGAAAGCGGTATCTGTTAAATACGCTTTTGCAATTGGTGTTAACAGCGCAACACGGTTATTGGCTGCTTTGACTGCTTCTGGATCCGTAGAGAACTTGGTAATGTCCAGTTGTTGACCGACATAAACTGCAAATGCACGAGATGCTTCATTGTTGGCACGTGCATTTAGCAACATACGACGTACATCGCCGTGTACAAGGATGCTGTCTGCTGGTTTAGCAGGGGATTGCACGCCAGAAGCGCTACGGCCTTGTAAACGATCAGTCGCATATTGCGCTGCATTTTGATAAGCAAATTCAGAAGCACCTAGGCCTTGAATACCCATAGACAGACGTTCGTAGTTCATCATGACGAACATCGCTGCAAGGCCTTCATTTTCTTTACCAACCAGGTAGCCTTTCGCGCCATCAAAGTTCATCACACATGTTGCAGACGCTTTGATCCCCATTTTATGTTCAATAGAACCAGGGCCTACAGCATTACGCTCACCCAATGAACCATCTGCATTCACCAAGAATTTAGGTACGATGAAGAGTGAAATTCCGCGTGAGCCCGCAGGCGCATCAGGCGTTTTCGCTAAAACTAAGTGGATGATATTTTCAGAAAGGTCGTGGTCACCGCCAGTGATGAAGATTTTCGTACCAGTAATGTTATAAGTACCGTCTTCATTACGTTCAGCTTTAGTTTTGATAATACCTAAATCTGTACCTGCATGCGGTTCAGTTAAGCACATCGTGCCTGACCATTCGCCTGTATACATTTTTGGCAAATAAGTTTCTTTTTGCTCTTGTGATGCATAGCTGTTTAATGCCATGCCTGCACCTACAGAAAGAAGCGGGTAGAGCATGAATGATGGGTTGGTTGCAAACAGCATTTCGTCAGACAGAACAGTCAGCATTTTTGGCATGCCTTGACCGCCCCATTCTTCATCTGCGCCTAGACCAATCCAGCCACCTTCTGCATATTGTTTAAATGCTTCTTTGAAACCAGCAGGAGTCGTGACATTGCCATTGCTATAGGTTGCGCCTTCTTCATCACCTGTGCGGTTTAAAGGATGAGTGACGTTTTGCGCAAATTTTGCCATTTCTTCAAGAATGGCTTCTGCAGTAGCAGCATCAACGTGAGCAAGATTTTCGTTGTTTTGCCAGAATTGTTCTGCTTTAAAAACATCATTTAAGATGAATTTCATATCTGCAAGCGGCGCATTATAAATTGGCATGTTCGTTCACCTGTTTATTGTTTGAATCTGTGGACTTGGGGCAATTTGTATCGACATAAAGCGTGGAGAAAATTGACCAAAGTAAAATTATGGGACTATTTATAAAGAAAAAGGACTGCCAATGCTATGACCGTCCTTTCTCTATTTCTGCACTCACGAGTACAATTTTTTGAATATGTTTTAGATATTCACATTAGAATGCAAAGTGTTCTGCATCCAATGCCATAAGAGGATCTAGGCCACCTGCAATCACTTCTACATGAGAGCGAACGCGTGGTAAGATTTTCTTGAAGTAGAAGCGAGCAGTCGTTACTTTTGCATTGTAGAAATCAACATCTGTTGTTCCTGCAGCTAAAGTTTCTTGTGCAACTAAGGCCATGCGAGCCCATAAATAAGCAAGCGTCACATAACCAGAGAAGTAGAGGTAATCGACTGCAGCAGCACCCACTTCTTCAGGGTTTTGCATTGCTTTCATACCAATCTGCATGGTTAAGTCGCCCCATTCTTTGTTTAGCGCAGCAAGCGGCTCAACAAATTCTTTCATGGCAGCGTTGTCTTTGTTAGCTTCAACAAATTTATGGATGATCTTGGTGAAGTCTTTCAACATTGCACCTTGAGTACCCAATACTTTACGGCCTAACAAGTCAATTGCTTGAATTTCAGTCGTACCTTCGTACAAGCATGAAATACGTGTATCACGTACAATTTGTTCCATACCATGTTCAGAAATGAAGCCGTGGCCACCAAATACTTGAACACCGTGTTTTGCAGATTCAGAACCTGTTTCAGTCAAGAATGCTTTAGCAATTGGAGTTAATAATGACAAGATATTGTCAGAGAACTTACGTTCTTCTTCAGTTGCACCTTGTTCCACGATATCGGCATGGAAAGATAATAAGTAAACCAGAGCACGACCAGCTTCAGCAAATGATTTTTGCGTAAGCAGCATGTTGCGCACTGCAGGGTGCACGATAATTGGATCTGCTTCTTTTTCAGGTGCTTTAGGGCCTGAAAGTGAACGCATTGCCAAACGGTCTTTTGCATAAGCAAGCGCACCTTGGAAAGCACCTTCAGAAGCTGAAAGACCTTGTACAGCAGTACCGATACGTGCAGTGTTCATGAATGTGAACATGCAGTTTAGACCGCGGTTTTCAGGGCCAATCAAGAAGCCTTTTGCGTTATCAAAGTTGATGACACAAGTCGCGTTACCATGGATACCCATTTTGTGTTCAATCGAACCACAACGTACCGCATTGCGCTCACCAATTGAGCCATCAGCATTTACATTGAATTTAGGTACGATGAATAATGAAATACCTTTCGTGCCTTTTGGTGCACCTGGAAGACGAGCAAGTACGATATGGATGATGTTTTCAGCCATGTCGTGTTCACCAGCAGAGATAAAGATTTTCTCGCCAGAAATTGCATAGCTACCGTCTGCTTGTGGTTCAGCTTTAGAGCGGATAATACCTAAGTCAGAACCTGCATGAGATTCTGTTAAGCACATCGTACCAGTCCATTCACCTGAAACAAGTTTAGGAAGGTAAGTGTCTTTTTGCTCTTGAGAACCGTGATGTTCTAATGTACGGACAGCACCATGAGATAGACCAGGGTACATACCCCATGCCCAGTTCGAAGTACCCACCATTTCTGAAATGATGTTGCCTAAAGAAACCGGTAAGCCTTGACCGCCGTATTGTTCTTCAGCAGATAAAGATGGGAAACCGAGTTCGATATATTTTTGATACGCTTCTTTAAAACCAGTTGGTGTTGTTACAACGCCATCATTCCAAGTACAACCTTCACGGTCGCCGACTTGGTTAAGAGGAGAAAGTTCATTTTCACAGAAGTCAGCAGCAGCTTCTAGATATTGGTCAACCAACTCACGGCTTACGGTGTCTGAAAATGCAGGCAGTTGTGCATAGTGATCTTCTGCTTTTAAAAGTTCATGCAGAACAAATTGCATATCACGTAAGGGCGCTTTGTATTGTGGCATATCGTTTTCCTCAATACTGGTTTCTACCAGCGTTAGTAATCCTAAATAAACATTTGAACGTGTCTTCAATGACACGTATTGGAATGGTTCTAATCGTGCAACATCTTCTTATTGGGTACAAGCATTTCAGGGTGATTTGTTGGTGACTGTAAAGTCAAAGAAATATCCCTTGAAAAAGCTAAGTGCATTGAGTGTAAACGCTTTTAGGTGAAAATGAATGACACAAATAGTCAAAAAGCGTAAAAAGATATGTCCAATAAAAAAGGCACTCATGGGAGCGCCTTTTTTTACGCAATGGTATTGCGATCTAAGTTTGGATTATTTTACTGGTGCTGGCGTTGGGGCAACAGGGGCTTTAGGTTGGAAACGCACTTCACATTTACCATTGATTTGCTGTTCGCCAACTTTAATGGCAACCGCACTGCCATCAGTCTTGCCTTGACATGCTTTCATAATCGCTTGTTGCTTCGCTTGGCGTTCTGCTAAACGTTGATCAAACTGTTTAGTCAGTTCTGCACGTTTTGCATCAGTCAGTGGCTCACCGCGTTGCATCTGACCACGTATGTCGCCACGCATTGGACGGTGTTCACCGCGCATTGGTTTGTGTTCACCACGCGCTTTTTTCATGTCCTGACGGTCTGCTTTGAACACCATGGTACATGTACCATCAATGTTTTTTTCGCCAGCTTTTACTTGAACAGTTGAACCTATCGTCTTGCCATTACAAGCTTTTTGCATATCAGCAAACACTTGACGTTGCTCTGCACGCATTTGTTTAAAATATTCACGTTGCTCAGGTGACATACGACGATCGTGATCACCATGATGTTGTTTCATCATACGGCCATGATCGTTATCTTTTGGTGCGGTTGTCGATTGACAGGCAGTTAATGCACCCATGCTCAATACGCTTGCACCGATTAAAGCCATTTTGGTCATTTGTTTCATAGTCTTTACCCCACCAGATTAGATATTTTTCCGATGGTTAAAGATTAAATAATAAAGATGTAGAAACAATGGAGAGTTTTTTAGTAGCGTGTTCGCTACAATAATGAATATAGAAGAAAAATGAGAGTTCTCTTTTGAAAATACGTCGTATCCCGATTGCCTTACGCTTGTTTCTGACTGTGCTGTTGACGACGCTCGTCATCACAACGGTAAGTCTTGGCGTGTTGCATTGGAATATGCAGCGTAATTTCACCAAATATGTGGCCGATGTCGAGATGCAAAAGCTTGACCATGTCATTGAAAACTTAGCCGATGTGTATACGGTTTATCATGATTGGGGCAATGCGATTCAGGCGCAAATTTTGCAAATTGAAGGGCAGGCTGCGCCAGATGACTATGATCGTCTCTCTCGGTGGTGGCTGCGTCGTCAATATGACATTGCATTGCAGCAGCGCTATTTCCAAGATCATAGTTTGAATGCAGCATCGATGTTGGCAACGCCACAGCAAACGGCAGAACAAAAAACTGAAGAGCTAAAATGGCTTGAACAAAACTTGCCGTCTGAGTTTCAACCCTTTGAAGGTTTAAAATTTCCTTTAAGCGCGAATCAAAATGTGTTCCGCCCCAAAGAGTCGAATGCGGATGAAAAAGATAAAGATGCCGGTCAATCCTCTCAAAACAATACCAACAATGGTGGTAAAAAACAGTTTATTCAAATGCCTGACCGCTTGGGCTTGAGTTCACGTTTATCTTTATATGATGCACAGCGCCAATTTGTGGTGGGTGAGCCGACAGATGAACAGATTTCTTATCGTCCGATTATGGTAAATAATCAAATCGTGGGGTATTTGGGGCTCAAACCTGTACTCGAGCAAGATGATGCGATCAGTATTAACTTCTTTAGTAAGCAAAAACGTTATTTGTTATTGGTTTATGTGCTGACATTTATTGCAAGTTTAATTGCTGCACTGTTATTGGCGACCTACTTTAAAAAACCGATTCAGCGTTTGTTAATGGGAACACGTGAGTTAACAAAGGGCAATTATCAACATCAAGTCGCGGTGAACCGTAATGATGAGCTTGGTGATTTATCGAATGAATTGAACCAGTTGGCTGTGATTCTCGATCAGCATGAAACGTCACGTCGTCAATGGGTGGCCGATACTTCACATGAATTAAAAACCCCATTGGCGGTGTTGCAGGCTCAAATTGAGGCGATGCAGGACGGTATTCGTAAGCCAACGCCAGAGCATTTTACTTCGATGCTCAATCAAGTGAGTAGTTTGAAAAAATTGACCAAAGATTTGGCGGATTTGGCGCAAGCTGATGCACAACAACTGAATTGTTATTTGACCACGCTCAATCCTTGGGATGTAGTGATCCAAGAGGTTGAAAGCTTTAAGCCGAAGTTTGAGCAAGCAGATTTGAAAATTACCGCAATGGGCGAAGGGACTTCATTACAATTAGATATAGACCGTTTTAAACAGATTATGGTCAACTTATTGGGTAACAGTATTCGTTATACGGAAGCTGGTGGTGAAGTGCATGTTCATACTGAGCAAGATGAAACCCAGTGGACCGTGTATGTTGATGACAGCCCATTTGGTTTAACTGATGAACAGTTGGCACGTTTAGGTGAGCGTTTCTATCGTGTGGATGATTCACGTACGCGTGCAACTGGTGGTACAGGATTAGGATTGGCGTTATCCGTAAAAATAGCTAGAGCATTGGGTGGAGAGTTGAGTTTTGATCATTCTCCATTGGGCGGTTTGCGTTGCAAATTGACATTTCCCAAACAGATGAAATATTAAAAGGAAGCATGCATGAAACATATCATGTTGGTTGAAGATGAAGTGGAACTTGCACAGCTGGTGCGTGATTATCTAGAGGCTGCAGGCTTTGAAGTCAGCATGTTTCATGATGGGCAAGAAGCCTATGACAGCTTCACACAACGTAAACCGAGTCTGATGATTTTAGACCTGATGGTGCCCCGTATGGATGGCTTAACCATTTGCCGCAAGGTGCGTGAGCAGTCTGATTTGCCAATTATTATGGTGACTGCACGTACTGAAGAAATTGACCGTGTATTGGGGTTGAATATGGGTGCTGACGATTATGTCTGCAAACCGTTTAGTCCGAAAGAGTTGGTGGCACGTGTGCAAGCGGTATTACGCCGTTTAGAACGAAAAGCAGAACCCGAAGTCAATGATTTATTCCGTATGGACAAAGCACAGCAGCGCATTTGGTATCAACAAAAAGCGCTGAGCTTAACGCCAACGGAGTTCCGTTTACTAGAGTTGTTCTTGGAGCATGTGGGGCAGGTATATTCACGTGCGCAATTGCTAGATCATATCAACCCAGACAGTTTTGAGGTGGCTGACCGTGTCATTGACAGTCACATTAAAAACCTGCGCCGTAAAATTTCGGATGCAGCGGAAACTGGCAACCGCCATGAGTGGATTCAAGCTGTGTATGGCGTTGGCTACCGTTTTGAATATCCAGAAGATTAAAACATAGATTGTAAATTCTAAAAGACAGGCTTTGGCCTGTTTTTTTGTACATACCTAGCTAAATTAATTTTAAAAACAAGAAAAACAAAGCAATAAAAACATAAAATGTGAAATTTGCGCATTTAGTGGAAATTGGGTATTATTTTGCTTGAATATTGACCAGTATGTTTGGGCTGGCAGAGTTCAATGTAGAGATAACAATTTTAAAAATGGAAAATTAGAGGGCAGAACAGATGAAAAATATAGCATTTGCAAAAATAATAATGGTCACGGGTGTCTTGGGTTTAACGGCATGTGGTGGTAGTGATCGTGATGAGACAGGAAGCGTACCGTCAGAGCCAGTTGCCGATGCCATGGTACAAAAAAGTGTAGAAGAGCTGACGCTGTTGGATGTAAATAATCTTGCATTAAATGCTGCGTCGATTCAGATTTTAAGTGATGAAGAGTGGCAGAAGGTACAAGCAGGTAGTTTGAAAGCGACAATAAATGAAATCACAGCAGATGATTCTGAACAGTTATTTCCACCGATCAACAGTTTACCGACAGCGACTCATTTTAAAGGTCAAAGTTACCTTGCTAATGCTCAAGGCATCGTTAAGCTGCCTAAATTGGCTGCAGGCACATATTATGTTTTGGTCACTAAAAATGGACAGTCTGCAGTTTCGGCATTCTTGATCCATCCTAAAAATACCAATAAAAGCATTGTGTTGAATGTGGTTCTCAACTGCTTAGACCAAGACTGTCAGACACTAAGTGATGCACCAGTCAATGATGCAGTGGTCGGAACATTCTCTGGTCAAGTGATTTTTAAAGGGAAACCTTTGGCGAATGCGCAAGTGTCATTGTCTGGCGGTACAGCGACCAATGGCGCATTTGTTAGTGCTTTGACTGATGCCAATGGATATTTCACGCTTTCATTTAATGTGAGCAATGATCTGCTTGAAGCATTGAAAAATGCCACGCTCACCATTAACGGTGCAGGAATTAATACTATTACGAAAAAAGTTACGGTCATTGCTTCTTCTGCATCGGGCTATCAATTTGAAGTGCTACCTGAAACAGTGTCTGCAGATGCAGTTTGGCGTGAAACTTTTGAAGCGGATTCTGCTACTCGCAATGCATGGACAAGGTCGCAGCCAAGTGTGGCCAATGTTGATTGGCAGTTGCTAAACAAAGGTCACAACATCCGTAATAATCAAGTGAATCAGCGTGTACGCTTAGCGCCGAATGACCAAAGTCAAGGCAAGGTGCCTGAGCCACTGCAAGGTAATACGGCATATTGGTATGGCGACAAAGTAAATGGCAACTTTATTGGTGCTTTAAGTGATTCATCTACGGCTCCAGAGTTTGATGGCGGCACCTCGCAGTATGACAATAGGGGTGAATTGATTTCACCTGCCATTAATCTAAGCCAGTATCAGGCGCCTTTGAGTTTAAGCTTTAAAACATGGTGGGAAATTGAGTCGGTCAATCCAAATAATCAGGGATTCGATTTGATGAATATTTTAGTTTCTACCGACGGCGGCAATAGCTTCAAGACTTTGGCTCGATTAAACCCGCTGGCAGATCCATCCTCGGCATATGAGCGCGCGCCGATTCCATACAGTAATTTAGGCTTTAACCTTGCACCGGCTGCTGTTCAGCAAGAAGCGATCTCATTAGATGAATATGCAGGCAAGACCAATGTTCAACTGAAATTCCAATTCAGAACGGTCGATGGACTTTATAACGGCTTCAGAGGTTGGATGATTGATGATGTGGTGATTCAGAAAAAAGCCGGAACTTTCCCATTATTTGATGGTGCGAGTTTTGATGAAAATTCAGATAGTTTCTCTCAGGACTATAGTGGCGTCGCTGTAAAACAAGCGGGCACTGTGCTGAAAAGCACGAAGAGTTATGCACGGTGGGCTGAAGTGCCACAGCGTAAATAATGATTTACATGGCGGTGCAGTATGAATGATTAGAATAGGTTTAGACGTACTGCATTCGCTATCAATATCCATCTAGCGTGGTGAATGCTAAAAACAGCTTTCAATTGAGGGCTGTTTATATTTAAAGGGACAATGTATTCAGCCATTTCAGCATGCTGGCGGCTAAAGCTTCCGGCTGTTCGAGTGGAATCATATGGCCCGTATTTTCAATCATATCAAGTTGACTGTGTGCTATGGATTGATGCAGCTCCTGCGCTTCATCTAGTGAACGCAGCCGATCTTGAGCAGCCGAAATAATCAGTGTTGGGCACTGAATGGCATCGTTGCGAATATGGCTGCGGTCTAATAAGGACTGCGCTTTAAAGCTTTCAAATCCAAGATTTTTGCCCATATCTTGAATGCGTTGAATCAGCTGCCGATTGTCCGCATGGATTGGGTGTAATGATTTCGAAATCGCTGTTTTGCTCAAACCATGAAACGTGCCTGCTGATGCGGCTTGAATGGCCGCGATTTTTAACTGCTTCTGTTTTTCACTATCAGGGCGTAAAGAGCTTGCCACTAAAATGAGTGCAGATATACGTTCAGGATATTTCTGCGCAATGGTTCTGGCAATATAGCCGCCTAATGAAAAACCCACCAAGACAAAGCGCGGTGGGGCATTGTGCAGGATATGTTCCGCAATTTCATCAATCGTTTGACCGTGTTTTAAACTTGCCCTAAAGAAATTCCATGTGTGAGGAAGTTGTGGGATGAACTCATCCCACAAGGATTCATCCAGCATAAATCCAGGAATGAAGACCATTGATAAGTGTTGCTGATTCATAGTGCAGTTAACGGTATGGGCAGATTTGAAGTCTGATTTTATCAGCATCATTTGCTGCTCATACAGCAATTGTCTATGAATATTTGGCTGCAAAGAGCTGCACAGGCTACAATCCACTTTTTTATAAGATGAGAACGTGTTGTGAGCAGCGAAATGCCTCAACTACAGCGCCGATTAAAGAACCGCCATATTCAGCTGATTGCAATGGGTGGCGCAATAGGCACAGGGCTATTTTTAGGCTCTGCGCATATTATTGAGTCGGCTGGGCCATCCATTATTTTAGGTTATTTGATTGGCGGCTTGATTGCTTTTCTGATTATGCGTCAGCTGGGCGAGATGATTGTACAAGAGCCAGTGACAGGTTCATTCAGTCATTTTGCTTTTAAGTATTGGGGCAAGTTTGCGGGCTTTTTAACGGGCTGGAACTACTGGATTCTGTATATTTTAGTGGTGATGACCGAGCTGACCGCCATTGGAAAATATGTCAATTACTGGTGGCCGCATGTGCCCACTTGGGTTTCGGTTTTGGTGTTTTTTGCGGTCATTACGCTTGCTAACTTAGCCAATGTAAAACTGTATGCCGAGTCAGAATTTTGGCTGTCGATGATTAAGGTTGTGGCGATTGTTGCCATGATTATTTTTGGTGTGTATTTGCTGTTTACAGCAGGCGCAGACTCCACCGCTTCAATCAGCAATTTGTGGACACATGGCGGCTTTTTTCCGCACGGTTTTGAAGGCCTATTTTATATGCTTGCCTTTATAATGTTTGCTTTTGGCGGCATTGAACTGATCAGCATGGCGGCTGCGGAAACTGAAAATCCAGATCAAAACATTCCCAAAGCAGTAAACCAAACCGTGATCCGCGTGTTCTTATTTTATATCTGTTCTTTGGCGGTACTGCTGTCGCTGGTGCCGTGGAATCAGTTGAAACTTGGCGGTTTGGATCATAGTCCTTTTGTGATGATTTTTAATCAGATGGGTATTGATTGGGCCGCACATTTGCTGAACTTTATTATTTTGACGGCATCAGTATCAGTCTGCAACAGTGGTATGTATGCCAATAGCCGCATGCTGCTGGGACTGGCAGAGCAGGGCAATGCGCCAAAAGTCTTTAAACAGGTCAATAAACACGGTACACCGATTGCCGCGGTTTTATTTTCAGCACTGCTGATTTTTGGCTGTGTGCTGCTGAATTATTTCTTGCCTGAAAAAGCATTGAGCTATTTGATTTATATCGTAGTGAGCGCTGCGGTGCTGAATTGGATGTTAATCAGCTTGATTCACTTGAAGTTTAGAAAAGCGATGCAGCAGCAGGGCATACAAACTAAGTTTCCTGCTTTATTTGCGCCGTTCACCAACTACTTTGTTTTGGTGTTCATGCTGATGATTTTGTACATCATGTGGAATCAGGGCTTTATGCTGTCGGTGCTGATGCAGCCGGTGTGGATTTTACTGCTGTATGTGCTGTTTAGAGTGATGCAAGCGAAGAAGGTTTAATAAGATGAAGGCTTAGGGAAGAGCCTTTGTTCACTGTCACCAAAGAATGATTTTGAAAAATTCTGACAAAATTCACAATTGAGTGAATATTCATATAAAGACCGCTCTAGTTCACTGAATTCTAGGGCGAATTTATATAAAAGTATGATTTATAGTGGATAAAATAAATTTGTTATTCACCAATTAAAATGTCTATGCGATAAACCATTTAAAATGTCCTGTTTTTAACCACAAGAGTCAAGCACAGGATTTAACTTTCTTTGTTCAATAACAACTTTCTGAGCTTTACGGCTTGGCATATTTTTATTTGTTCTTGAACATTTATTCTGTTTTTCCAATTCTTCATGCTGCTGTTGAATATGTGCCAGAACTGCACCTAACCGTTTATTCTCAACAATCTCATTTTGCTGTAGCCCAGCCAATTTATTAAAGATGCTGTAGTTGAGCTTTCGGCCTTCATGCATGATGGCCACAGTGCCATCCGGGTACTCCAGAAATGAAATGTATTGCCCAACAAGCTTATGATTCAGCTCTGTCGGTTCAAGCATATAAATACACTTGTCATAGGTCAGGGTCAGATTCTTGGTGACCTTACGCGGTTCCTGCCAGGTAAAAATATCATCCAGTTCAAGATCAGATTCGCTTAATGGCCGATGCAGGTTCTTTGAGTTTCGCGCACATTTGGCGAACTTCTGATTGAACTGCTCAATAAAGCAGGGTAACCATATATTGGCCTCTGCAATCGAACCGATGCCTTCCAGACGCATCTCCTTGATCAGACGGTCCTGAAGGGTTTTGTTGGCACGTTCCACACGACCTTTGGCTTGGGGTGAGTTGGCAAAGATAATATCGATGTTCAAATTATTCAGAATCCGCCCAAATTGCGTAATCTGGCTGTCTTGCCTGGATTTTTGATTAACTCTGAATACCGAATGCTTGTCGCTATAAAAGGCTAGAGGTTTGCCGTATTGTTCAATGTAGGCTCGGGTTGAAAGCATGTAGTCAAAGGTCGTTTCAGCCTCACAAAAGCGCAGATGCAACAGCTTTCCAGTAGCATCATCGATATAAACCAACAAGCAGCATTTTGCAGCTCGACCTTCAAACCAGTCATGATATGAGCCATCAATTTGGATCAGTTCACCGAAGCAATCCCGGTTATAACGTGGCTGATATGGACGCTTCAGGCGCTTGGATCGCGGAATCCACAGGTCATTGGCCGTCATCCAGCGCCGAAGCGTTTCTACCGGGATATTCAGGTCAAACATGCTGCTGAGCTTCTCATGCGCCAAGGTGGGTCCAAAGCCCAGCAAATGTTCAGCAATAATGGAAAGGCACTTTGATTTTAACAAGTCATCATGGCGACGATGGCCAGGTTGACCACGACTGGCATGTGCCATACCTGAGACACCATCTTGATTGAGCTTCTGCAATAACCGGGTAATTTGACGGGTGGAAAGATTTAGGATTTCAGCAGCACGGACCTGGGTAATACGATGATCTCGAACGTCTTGCAGAACTGCAAGCCGTTGAATTTCTTTGTCAGACATAGTGATCAGCATCTATATTTATATCCAGTCCATGGTGATAAAAACCATCATAAACTAGACATTTTTATTGGTGAGAATATAGACACTTTAAATGGGTTCTAACAAAATTATTTCGTATAACGTGTATTATGTTAATTTTAGATATTAAGAAATTAACATATAGTCATTAATTAGAGCTAAAATAATTATATGAAAAAATTTTCACTTTTTTTACTTTTAATAGGCTTCATAATTATTTTAGTTACTTTAATAAAATCAAATAAATATGATAATAAAAGTATAGATTTGAATACATGGCAAAAAATTGAAAATTTTCAAATTTTAAAAACACAAATATCTTGCTCAAGTTCACCTTGGCGAAAAGGTATAGACAGAACTGCTAAGATGAATGTTGAATACATGTATAAATATCATAACAAAATTTATTATCGTAATGCTCAAAATGTCTTAAGCATATATAGAATAACGTTATTAGAGTCATGTGCCGATCTAAAAGTTAAATTAGAAAATGCATGGTACCAGTATAATACGGATAAAGTTTTATCCGTTTATATATCTAGCATAGGTAATGAAAGTAAGCTTGTAATCAAAGAAAATCAATTTACATTTAGAAAATCTTTAATTGCTTTGATCTTGTTTGAAGCGCAAGGAGTCATACTAATATTAGTTATCATATTGATATTAACTTGCCTAATTACACTACTTAGAATTAGATATTGATTCTATTTTTTTTAGTGCATCCCCAGCATCTTTATAACCATTCTCAAATGCCCGTTGAAACCAATATTTTGCTTTTTCTAGATCATTATAGGTATTCGCATACATATAACCCAAATTATTTTGAGCTATAGGAAAATTCTGGTTTGCTGCTTGTATATAAAGATCGAGCGCTTTTTTTTCATCTTTTGGAACTATAGCTCCTTCTTCATATATGTTGGCTAAATTGTATTGAGCATCTGGTAAATTCTGTTTAGCCGCATCGGTATACAAGCTAATGGCTTTATTGATATCTTTTTCAATACCATTTCCATCAAGATATGCATTAGCGAGGCTGAATTGAGCCCGAGCATATCCTTGTTTTGCAGATAAGTTATAATAATCTAAAGCTTTTGTTCGATCTTTATCTACATAATATCCATTGTCATACATTACACCTAAATTATACTGAGCTTCAGAAGAATTTAATTTAGATGCTTCATTAAACCAATAATAAGCTTTAGATTCATTTTTTTGTGTACCTATTCCTTTGAAGTACATACCTGCTAAATCATTTTGAGCAACTACAGAACCTTCATTTGCAGCTTTTTCAAAATATTCTAAAGCTTTTTGAAAGTTTTGCTTTACACCATCACCTAAAAAATATTTTTGACCTTGTTTATATAAAGACTCTGATTGAACAAGATTTTTTTCTTTCTGAGGTACAGTCTTTGTACAACCATTAAGACCAAATACACTCAAAAACACTAAAAAAAAAGCTATTTTTTTTACATTCATTTTTCATTCACTTAGTCAGAATATTTTATCTGCCATTCTAGCATAGGGTCTTTTTCTATTTCTCTATCTCGTCGTTTCTTTTCTGCCTCCCCAGCATTTTCATTCAATTTCTTCTGAGCATTGATATATATTTCAGCCGCTTTTATTACCTCACCTCTTTTTCCAATTTCTTCACCTGCATTTTCTCCAGCTGACTCCATACCGTACTTAACTGACAAGCCAGCGATACCACAGAGGGCTAAACCAACCCCAACTTGTCTCGGATCTAATGAACGAACAGCATTTTGTGAGCATCTGCCAACAACTCCAAGTGCTAATGTTTCACCAGCTTTTTCACCAGCTTTTGAAAGCACCAACTTTGATGTTTGTTCTGCTAATTTTTCAGCATCCTCATCATGAATTGCTAAAATTATTTCTGCCCCATCTGATACCATTCCACCTTTAGTACCAATTTTATCAATTTTTTCTACAGCTTTTTTTGTATTCAGAACACTCGTATGCTGATTTCCATTAAAGATATGACCTGAAGACTTTCTACTATACACCTTAAATTCTGTAGCTTTTTTTAAACGCTCTTTACTCAATAAGGGAACATTTTTAGAATGTAAAGCTCCCCATCTAATATTATAATTCTGTGCTTTCATTACATCTGCAGTATCTTTTACATACCCAGCCCAATCAGATGCAGTTGATACTCCTGATACAACGTTATCAAGATGCTCTCTTTTTAAAACAAGCGTTGGTCTGCCATTTTTATTGACCTTTTGTGATTCATCAGCCATATCATAATTTCCTTAACGCAATGTCTTAATCAAAGTTTTTCTGAATAATTACTTCTTAAATAATCACCAGGCTCTTCAGATTCTTGTAATAACTCAATTTCTTTCAGAATTTTTGGACTAATGAGAATAATTTCCCTTACTAAATTATTTTCTATTCTAGTAATAGGCTTGAACTCATCTTTTGTAAGATATTTAACTGAAAGTAAGGGAAATTCTACTGTATTGCATAGAAATTTAGCCTCACCATCTTTATTTGTTCTATTTATTAAAATAGTCTTGTTATTTTCATCACTTAGTTTGAACTCTAAATTTGCAATAGGTTCACCTATGAGATCAACAAACTTAATTAAAATCTCATCATCCATCATTCCTGAAAAAGTATTTATATAGTAATGCCATTCATCGCCACCAACTAAAATTTTTACTTTTTCCGATTGATTTGATTTTATCCGTTCTGTTCTTCCATATTCATCAAGATTTCCTTTTTGGAACTGTCCATTTTCTCTAACGACTGAATATTTTAAGTCGCTAATATTATTTAGTTCATCAGTTTTAAATAAATTGTATACATCTAATTTATTACTATATGGAAGCACAACATTTGGCATTTCAGGTAACGAAAAGTTGACTTTACTTCCTTGTTTAAATAAATGCTGCCCTGCTTTAGCCTCAAACTTTGTCGGGGTAATAATAGTTATCCCATCTTTATTAATGATGATCTGAGATCCACCAGCCATAGATTTACCTATTTCTTATAAATTTATAAAAAATTGAGCCTGAATTTAGTGTAATATAAATGATTAATAATTCAATGATTTTTAACCAAAGCATGACATTCATCATCGCTATTCAACTGAATGATAGCATCATTGTCACTACAGACAATAAGCAAGTTGTTTTAACAGGAACAGGTGATGCTCAATTCGATCCTAAAAAAACCACTAAAATTCATCCATGGGATCAAGGCATTATTACAGGGACAGGTGAAAGCTATGTGGTGACAAGATCGATAGAATTTTTTAAAAGATTAGCGCATTCAAACATTGCTAAACTCCCCCAATGCCTCGATATTTCTAGACAGATAAGAGAACTCAAAGTAGGCACTGACTACTTTCAAGTCGAGAACACGAAATTACTCTGTTCTCGTTACACTGAGCATGGTGCACAACTTTATACGATACAACGCTTTGAACCATCACAGCCCTATGAGCTTAGCCCACTACAGCCAATGAATATTACAGTATGGATGTTTCACCCCATTATTGAAGCGATTTCTAGCGACTTAAAGAACCTCTATACTGATCTAAAAGACTATGCCACCTTTAATAACAAAGTAGATTGGATGAATTACTATCTCAATCGTCTGGCTCCCATTTACCAAAAACAAAGTCAACAAGATCCATTCATGAGCCAAAGCTTTGATTTCTTTTTTCAGATGAAGGATGAATATGTGTTTGGTCATATCCCCAACACCCAAAAAACTGCTTTAGAATTCAAAGAAATTTCCTCTGGTTTTGAGTCTATTTAACATAATAGAGGTTATACGAAATTCGTATGTTAGAACCCATTTAAAGTGTCTATATTCTCACCAATAAAAATGTCTAGTTTATGATGGTTTTTATCACCATGGACTGGATATAAATATAGATGCTGATCACTATGTCTGACAAAGAAATTCAACGGCTTGCAGTTCTGCAAGACGTTCGAGATCATCGTATTACCCAGGTCCGTGCTGCTGAAATCCTAAATCTTTCCACCCGTCAAATTACCCGGTTATTGCAGAAGCTCAATCAAGATGGTGTCTCAGGTATGGCACATGCCAGTCGTGGTCAACCTGGCCATCGTCGCCATGATGACTTGTTAAAATCAAAGTGCCTTTCCATTATTGCTGAACATTTGCTGGGCTTTGGACCCACCTTGGCGCATGAGAAGCTCAGCAGCATGTTTGACCTGAATATCCCGGTAGAAACGCTTCGGCGCTGGATGACGGCCAATGACCTGTGGATTCCGCGATCCAAGCGCCTGAAGCGTCCATATCAGCCACGTTATAACCGGGATTGCTTCGGTGAACTGATCCAAATTGATGGCTCATATCATGACTGGTTTGAAGGTCGAGCTGCAAAATGCTGCTTGTTGGTTTATATCGATGATGCTACTGGAAAGCTGTTGCATCTGCGCTTTTGTGAGGCTGAAACGACCTTTGACTACATGCTTTCAACCCGAGCCTACATTGAACAATACGGCAAACCTCTAGCCTTTTATAGCGACAAGCATTCGGTATTCAGAGTTAATCAAAAATCCAGGCAAGACAGCCAGATTACGCAATTTGGGCGGATTCTGAATAATTTGAACATCGATATTATCTTTGCCAACTCACCCCAAGCCAAAGGTCGTGTGGAACGTGCCAACAAAACCCTTCAGGACCGTCTGATCAAGGAGATGCGTCTGGAAGGCATCGGTTCGATTGCAGAGGCCAATATATGGTTACCCTGCTTTATTGAGCAGTTCAATCAGAAGTTCGCCAAATGTGCGCGAAACTCAAAGAACCTGCATCGGCCATTAAGCGAATCTGATCTTGAACTGGATGATATTTTTACCTGGCAGGAACCGCGTAAGGTCACCAAGAATCTGACCCTGACCTATGACAAGTGTATTTATATGCTTGAACCGACAGAGCTGAATCATAAGCTTGTTGGGCAATACATTTCATTTCTGGAGTACCCGGATGGCACTGTGGCCATCATGCATGAAGGCCGAAAGCTCAACTACAGCATCTTTAATAAATTGGCTGGGCTACAGCAAAATGAGATTGTTGAGAATAAACGGTTAGGTGCAGTTCTGGCACATATTCAACAGCAGCATGAAGAATTGGAAAAACAGAATAAATGTTCAAGAACAAATAAAAATATGCCAAGCCGTAAAGCTCAGAAAGTTGTTATTGAACAAAGAAAGTTAAATCCTGTGCTTGACTCTTGTGGTTAAAAACAGGACATTTTAAATGGTTTATCGCATAGACATTTTAATTGGTGAATAACATCGTAACAATCTGATCGTAAGGGAAGAGCAATTAATTTAAACACTTCTCAGCAACTCAATCCTTTGCCGCTGTCCTTTATTTAACTTCGATACAATCAATTCATAAGAATTCAGTACCAAATCTTGCAGCAGTTCTTCTTCCAATTCTTCATCTGTAAAAACAGAAATCCAATGCTGCTTATTCATATGCCAGCCTGCACGGATAAAGGGATAAATATCTCTAAGCATTGCGCCATTGTCTGGTAGCACTTTTAAATTGATAGCTGCTTTGCCTTCTAAATGAAAACTCAGCATAAAAACCTTATCCATCACCTTAAACACATCACAGCCTTCACCAAAAGGCTGGCTGCATGTAGTTTCAGGCAGGGCTAAGGCCGTCTTAGCAGCTACAGCGTGTAATGCAATCATAGGGGATAACCTAAAAATAAGCTTGAACGTTAAAGCCTAAGGATGAATATGAATAACGGTATCATTATTTACCAATTGCCAAATTTCATCCATATCAACATTACGCACTGCAATACAGCCCCAAGTCCAATCTTTTTGTGGAAAATACGTCATGAGCTGAGGAGCAGCTTTCATCTGCAAACTGGTCGCAGAACCATGAATCATAATGTCACCACCTGCAGAAACCCCTAAATCTTTAGCCTTTTGTTTATCGGTCACATTAGGGTAAGAGATATGCAAAGACTTATAAAATGCGCTTTGCGGATTGCGCCAATCAATCATATAGCTGCCTTCAGGCGTTTTGCCATCACCTTCTTGAACTTTATGTCCAAGCGGTTGAAAACCCAGACGTATCGGGTAACGCCGAATGACTTGATCCTGATGTTTTAATTCCAAATAACGCTGAGCTTTATGTACCTGAATATTGTCGATCGGCGTTTCTGTGCGAATTTTTTGAATTTGCAAATCGCTTAATGCAGGCAGAAAGGCCAGTGCATTGGCAGGTGTAGGTAGATATTTTTCAAATTTTTGATAGGCAAAGTAGGCTACCGCAATACAGAAGAGGGTAGCGAAACTAAAAATGGCGATACGTTTTCTTGTCATTATTTTTGAGAGGATGAACTGCCTTTACAGCTCATCCATTCGGCATTGTGGATAATGTTTAAATTATCCACAATTTTGATCCGAGTGAAATGTGGATTTGTGGATAAATGTTTAAGACGAACAGCTGACCATCACTTCAGGCACATCACTTGGTAAAGGTCCTAAATCTTCTGTTGTTTCCAGTTCAGGCTGTTTGCTAAAGGGCTGACTGAGCAATGTAAACAAACGCTCAACTTCTGAAAAATCATTACGTTCAGCAAGCTCAATCGCCTTTTGCGCCATATGGTTACGCAAGATATATTGCGGATTGGCCTGTGCCATTTCCGCATCTAAAGCATAGGTGTCCTGATGCTCACGGATACTTTCATATTGTGCCAAGAAACCTTCAAAGGCGCGGCGGTCTAAGCAGTCATCTTTAATGGCTTCATATTCATGATTTTGCAGACGAATAAAGCTTTGCGTGTAGTCCAGCTGTTCACTTTGCAGAATACGCAAAAAGGCCATGGCGCAGTCAAAGCTGTCTTTATGGAAACTTGGCAAACCCATTTTCTGAGCTAAGCCCAATTTATAATGTTCCAAGAAGGTCAGTTCAAAATGCTCTAAGCACTTAGCTAAATCTTCTTTCCACTGTTCTTTGTCATAGTCCGTAGGGCAGAGCGGCACTAAATTATTCAGCCATTGCCATAAATTCCAATGCCCAATGCTCGGCTGCTGCTGATAGGTATAGCGGCCTTGGTAATCCGAATGGTTATTGATCCAGTTTGGACGGAAGCGTTCCATAAAGCCATAAGGGCCAAAGTCCAAAGTTGAACCGGTAATATTCAGATTGTCAGTATTCATCACGCCATGTGCAAAACCAATCAGCTGCCATTTGGCAATCATCACTGCGGTACGCTGAATAACTTGAGTGGCAAAAGCCAAAATGGGCTGTTCAGCATCCAAGCATTCAGGGTAGTGCCACTCAATACATTTTTGCGTGAATTCAGGTAGTAAATCACCCTGATATTGATTGATCCATTCAAAATGTCCCAATCGGATATGACAGTCAGATGTACGTAGCATCATCGCGCCAAGCTCGAGTTTTTCACGCTGTACGCCTTGTTCAGAGCTGGTAAAACCCACGGCATTACTTGATGCAACACCTAAGCTGTTCAGCGCATGTCCTGCAAGATATTCCCGAATTACTGAACGTAGCACCGCACGGCCATCGCCCATGCGTGAGTAAGGGGTCGAGCCAGCACCTTTGAGATGGAGGTCAATGGTTTGCCCATGTTGATCGATGATTTGCGCAATCAATAAGCCGCGTCCATCGCCTAATTGGCCGGCCCATTGACCAAACTGATGACCAGCATAGACCATCGCTAGCGGCTCAAATTCCTCAAATATTTTTTGCCCGCTGCAAATCTCTACCCATTGAGCTTTATCTTCATCCGACCATTGTAACTGTTCAGCCAAAGCAGCATTGAAATGTCCTGCTTTTGAGCCTTTTAAGGGTACAGGCTGCTGATGATGGTACAGGCGAGGTGGCAGGGTGTTATATCGGGCATTGAACAGCATAATGATCTTTAAAAATTCAAATTATGTAGAAACTATAGCAAAGACCAGATAGAAAAACTGTAGCTTAAAATGATAAAGCCTCCATAAGGGAGGCTTTATCATTTGAGGAGCTTTAAAACAGTTAAGCGGTTTTCTTTTTCAAATTACGCATTAATTGATTCAGTGTTTCACGGTGCTGAGATAGGCGTTGTTCAACTTGCTGGAATTCAAGTTTTAGTTTGTCATCCATTTGATGAATTTTTTCAGCAACGGCGGTTTTCTTCGCTTGAATTTCCTGTTCTTTTAGTTTTGCCCAGTCATTCAAGGTTTGCGAAAACGCATCATATTCTTGAGAAATACGTTGTTTTGCTGTGGCGATGTCATCGGTCATATTCAGACCATAAATCGCAAGGTCTTGTTCAGCATATTTAAATTTCATTGCCAACTCAGCTTTTTTAATATTAAAGCTTGGAATACGGCGTAAGTTCTTTGCCAAACCTAATTTAGAACATGACCAAATTAGCCATTTAGTTGGGTCATATTGCCACCATTTCACACCATTACGGTAGTCGTATTGGAAAATGTGGTGATAGTTATGATAACCCTCACCCCAAGTAGCAATAGCGAGCCAGAAGTTATCACGAGCGGTATTTTCGTCAGTATACGGACGTTTACCCCACATGTGGCACAGTGAGTTAATAAAGAACGTCACATGATGGCTCAAGATTAGACGCATTAAACCGCCCAATAATAGAACGCCCCACATGTCGCCAACAGCCCAACCAATTGGCACTAAAATCGCTGCATGCACAGCAATCACCAGTGGAATGTAGTATTTATCTTGGAACAAAACGACTTTATCTTTTAAAAGATCTGGCGCGTTTTTGTAGTTCGGTTCTGCTGCTGGATAATCACGAAGCATCCACCCGATATGGGCATACCAGAAACCACGATTAATCGAGTATGGATCTTGGTCAATATCGTCTACATGACGGTGATGTGTACGGTGACCTGAAGCCCAGAACAAAATACTGTTCTGAACAGCAAAAGTACCCATGAGCATTAAAATGATTTTTAAAGGCAAGGTTGCTTCATAAGCACGGTGTGCCCATAAGCGGTGATAACCCGCAGTAATACCTAAACTGCTGACACCCAGTAAAACAAACATACTGATCCAAGCAGCGGCACTAAAATCATGATTAATGGCATATAACGGAATTGCAATAACTGCGACAATAGGTAAAAACACCAATGCAAAAATAGCAATCCAGTTCATTGGGGCTTTGGGTAGGGGAGCATTCATCTCCAACAGCACTCCTGAAACCTTGGGAGGTATAGATAGGACTAATCCCATTAATTTTTTAAGGGATTTTAAACGTACAGAATAGTAGCACGGGAAAACCAGTTTTCACCACTGTTATTGTACAGTTGTATTGTTCTAAACAGTAACATAATACGACTGAAGTTATTTGACTTTTTGTGGGGTAAAAAAGATGCTAAAAAAACAGCAAAATCGTCAAAATAATCCGCAGCTTTTGGTCAAACACTGTATCTGGGGCGGCTTTCTGATCAGTTGTCTGGGACTCATGGCCTGTCAAAGTTCTCCGACGCAGAAGGTGACTACAAAGTCACAAGGGAAATCACAGGAAAAGTCACATGGCAACAGCGTTGAGCAGCCATTAAAAGTTATTCGAGTAAATGATGGGATACAAGATATTCCATGGGCGATTGTGCAAATTGCAGGGCAAAAAGCCAAGTTCTTTCATCATCAACCTTATTTGCAGTTCAGTTCACAATTTCGCCAAATTCAAGGCAATACGGGATGTAATAACATCAGTGGCACTTATGTGATTGATACCTTAAAACACAGCATTGATCTGAATGCCCGAGCAGGCTATTTCAGTTGTGATTCGGCTTTGGCTCAAGAGGCTGAACTTTCAGATGCCTTGCAAGCCGCAACACAATTCCAAATAAAAGGGAAACACATGACGATGCAAAACAGTCGGGGACAAACTGTATTGGTTTTGGAAAGAAAATAGACCGATTGAAATATCGACGTGTTGATCGAGAAGTGAATTACACAAATCTAGGTGAATAAAGCAGCATTAAAAATGCTGCATCATTAATTTAGGATAGTCGGTAATTAAGCCGTTAATGCCCCAATCTTTAAGCTGTTTAGCACGATCAACGTCGTTGACAGTCCATACGCTCACATTTAATTTTGCCTGCTGCGTGGCCTGAATAATGTCTGAATTGGCGAGTTGGTTCATCCAACCGATTTGGATACAACCTAATTCAAGTGCTTGTTCAATCGCTTTAAATTTTACGTCTGTTTCAACCAAAAGCCCGCGTTTGAAGCCGGATTTTTTTTGTTGCAAAGCAAGATGAATTTTAGGGTCAAAACTGGTGATCACCGCGGAATGTTCGAAACCTTGGAGCTGTTGTTCCAAGGTTTCAGTCAGCGCTTCAGCTTCAGTCTGTGTCTTCACTGCTTTCACTTCGACTTCAATATGATCGAAGTTATGAATAATTTTGAGCGTTTGTTCGAGCAGTGGCGTCGGCTCAACTTTATTCCATTCTGACCATGTCACTGCATGGTTATACGGTTCTAGTTCAGAACTTTCGCATTCATAAAGATACTTATCTTGGCCGGTGGTACGGATGAATTGATCGTCATGCATCACAATTAAGGCGCGATCTTTTAGTTGTCGCACATCAAATTCAACTGAGCGTATGCCTAAATCTTGAATATATTGGAAACCACCTAGGGTATTTTCAGGTGCTTCACCACGAGCGCCACGGTGACCGATTATGCGCATAAAGGGCCTGCAAAATTGAAAGATAAAAACATAGTGTCCTGTAAGAATGACAGGGAGATGACACTGTTATTTTGATCCGATCATCCTGAAATACAAGAATGATCGGACGAAATGTTTCGATTTATTTCAATGTAAAATAGACTTTTAATTGGTCAAAGGATTTGAGCAATTTTTGAATCCAAAACTTATTGATCAATCGTGTCGTTAATATTTTTCTGCCACAGCACCTCAGAACCACCTTCAGCGTGTTGTAATGTACGCGATGCGACAAATAACCAGTCAGAGAGTCGGTTAAGTAGCTGCAATGACGGTGCTTGAATGTTCTGGTCACGGTTATGTACAGCCATTAAACGACGTTCTGCACGGCGGCAAACTGCACGCGCTTGATGGGCAAAGCTGCACACCAATGTTCCTGATGGCAGGATAAAGTCTTTGAGCATTGGCAGCGCTTCATTCATACGGTCAATGTCATTTTCCAAAAACTCAATTGACACAGGTTGTACCAAGTTGAAGTTTGGAATGCAGACTTCACCGCCAAGGTCGAATAACCAATGCTGAATCAGGCTGAGCGATTTATCCCAAGCCGCTTTGTCTTCAATACTGCTAAGTGCGATGTGCGAACGCAGAATACCAATGCTTGAATTGAGTTCATCGACATCTCCTAAGGCTTCAATGCGTAAATCATCCTTTGCTACACGTGATCCGTCACCAAGACCTGTTGTGCCTGAATCGCCTGTGCGGGTATAAATTTTACTTAAACGGTGGCCCATTTTAATTGTCCATTTTTTGATTAAAAGTTGAATAAATCAGTGTGAAATTAATATCTAACTGTGATGCCAAAGGAAGCCAAACGGCCGCCATTTAAATAGAATTTGCCGTCGAAATTGCCAGCAGAAGCCGTTTTATATTGAACATCGCCGACATTTTGAATATTGGCAAAGAAGCGCAGTTGCTCGTTGGGTTGGTAATAACTATTGAAATCAATCTGAGCATGTCCAGGGATCACATCCTCATCATAATTACTGCTGTCTGAATGGCTGTTCGCACTCAGCGTTGTTGACAGCCCA
Source organism: Acinetobacter sp. LipI_15 (assembly GCF_058242865.1). Taxonomy (NCBI): domain Bacteria; kingdom Pseudomonadati; phylum Pseudomonadota; class Gammaproteobacteria; order Moraxellales; family Moraxellaceae; genus Acinetobacter; species Acinetobacter sp. LipI_15. The sequence goes on from NZ_JBZAYN010000001.1 coordinate 614,728, forward strand.
TAATGTTCATCAGCCCAACCAGCTGACAATGCCAGTTTTTGGCGTGGGCGGCGGCTCAAATCCAAACCTGTTTTATCATTTTTTGCTTGATTGTAGCTATAACTGGCCTTTGTAAAAAATGCCTCATTGCTCCAATTCACATAGACTTCTGAACCTTGAATGGTCACTGCATCAATATTGGCAAACTTCCAGTTATTGTTGGGATCAGAATCAACAAGGTTATCAATTTCAGTTCTGTAGATAGACATACCAGTTTTTAGTTGTGGTGTCATTTGTAGGTCTAGCCCAATTTCATAGGATTGACTTTCTTCGGGTTTTAAGTCAGGGTTTGCATAGTCGCCATAATATAAGTCGTTCATGGTTGGCGCTTTAAATGCTGTACCAATATTGGCATAGCTACTAAACAACGGCGTGAAAAAATAACGCGCAGCAACTTGTCCGACCGTGTGTTGACCATATTTTTCATGGTCTTCACGACGAATACCCGCTTGAGTTTTTAATTTATCAGTTTGATATTGGTGCTGTAGATAATAACCCGTACTGTTTAAGTCTTGATGAAAAGACTCTGCAGTTTTTAGCGTTGATGTTTCTAGCTGCCGATGGGTGATGCCTGCAATGATGTTCTGAGACGGCGTCATTTGATGTTTTGCGGTCAGTTCATATTCAGTGGATTCATAATGGGTCTGTTCAAAGATTTTGAGCTGTTCCAACTCATCTTTAAAATAAGACACGCGAGCATTCAGGGTCAGCTGATCTGTGGGGTTGAAGCGTGACTTCAGGGTTGCAATTTGATTTTTAAAATCTTGCGACTTTTGCTCATATTGCAGTGAATTCCAGCTGTATTGCTCATATTGAGCATTACCTTGGTTTTCAGAATAATCCAATGAAGTGCCAAAGCGTGTTTCTTCATAGCCAAATTTGGCAGACACGCCTTTTTGATTAAAGCTAGAAGCTCTGGCATTTTCATGTTCATGAATCAGTGTGCCGTCGGTTTCTAAACGCTGTCCACGAATTTGCGCATAAAAACCTTGCTTGGCTAGGTCTACCCCGACAGTACTTTTATAGGTTTGATTTTCACCTATTTCAGCGCTGATAAAAGCTGCATTTTTTTCAGGGGTTTTGCTAATGATTTGTACCACACCACCAATGGCATTGGTGCCATAAAGGACAGATGCTGGGCCTTTTAAAACCTCAATCTGCTTAATGTCTGTGGTATCTATAAAATTATTTGGCGCTAAACCGCTGGCATCATTATTTAAACGGACACCGTCACGCAATACCAAAGTGTGGTCTGACTCTGTGCCACGTAAAAAAAATGAAGCTTGTTGTCCATAGCCACCCAGCTGCACCATATTGATAGAAGCATCACTCATTAATAAATGTGGAAATGATGCAATTGGTGATTGATCTATGAGCGACTCATCAATAATGGAAATACGTGCTGGCACATTTTCTAATTTTTCTTGTGAGCGTGTTGCCGTGACGACAATGGTGTCCAATTTAGGTTGTGCAATGGAATCTGCTGCAACAGATATTTGGGAGCTAAAAATACAAAGGGCAGATATGCCAGCTGCAAGAGCAGTCGGCTGAAAAGGAAAAGGCATACAAAGCTCCATGCATTTACCCCACGTAAATGATTGAGTGATAGAACACAGTGAGCAGGTATCGGACTGGCAAGGCATTGCTTGCGCACCGTTGCGGGGGCAGTGTTGTGGAAACTTCCCATGCCAACTGTTGTGAATGGCTTAAGTATAGAGAACTCCGATTTATCGAACAATCAAATCTATCGGGCATTTTAGTGTTGCTGCATATTCAGCTTGACTTGCTGTGGGGCAGAAACTAATCTGCCCATGCTTCAGGTGCTTCCTTAATTGAGAAGTGAAACTGGGAAGTCAGTCCAGCAGTATAGAGCTGTTGTTATCTGACACTGCCCCCGCAACGGTGAATCGTTATTCATAACGTAAGTCCGGAGACCGGCCTGATGCAGACCTATTCATAATGCGGCGGGCGTTATAGCGGGATTGCATGCTTTTGTCTGAAAAATGGCAAGCCATCGCTTACCCAAAAACCGCCACGCGTTAACCACTTTTATTTCGCACGGGCGGTGCGATCGGGGAATACAGCATGCATTCTTTCTCTAAGACTCTTATCGGGTCGCTTTTTGTTTTATCTCCACTTTCTGCTGCGATGGCAGCAGACCAAGTTTATCAACTTCCAGTGATTACCAACACGGTTGCCAATATTGTTGAGCAAGACGCACAAAAAACTTTGGCAGCAGTGACTGTAATTGACCGTGAAGAAATTGAACGTAAGCAATTTACTTCTTTACAAGAATTGCTTCGTACAGTGCCGGGCGTAACGTATAGCAATACTGGCGGTTTAGGTAAAGTTACAAGTGTTTCAATTCGCGGTACGGGTAATCGTCATGCATTGGTCTTGGTGGATGGTCAAAAGGTGGGTTCAGCAACGCTTGGTGAAACTGCTTTTGAACACTTCCCAATTGATCAAATTGAACGTGTAGAAGTTTTACGCGGTCCGCGTTCAAGCTTATATGGTTCAGAAGCCATTAGTGGTGTGATTCAAATCTTTACCCGTAAAGGGACGCAAAATGGGGTGAAGCCTTTTGCATCTTTTACCTATGGTTCTCATGAAACATATCAGAGCAATGTTGGTTTAAATGTTAAACATGACAATACTTGGGCAACCTTGAGTTTAGCTGGCACCAAAACCCAAGGCATCGACGCGACAAATATTAATGAAGCCAATGATTTAGATAAAGACGGCTACGAAAATAAGTCTGCATCTTTACGTATGGGGCATAAATTCAATGATCAATTTAATGTTGATGCAAGTGTCTTAGTAGTTGATGGTGAGAATGAATACGATAATAGGGATGACTGGGGTTCTCCTTATATTGATGCAAACAATGTGCATAGTAAAATCGAGCAAAATGTTTACAGTATTGGTGCAACCTACAAGCCATTTGATGTGTGGACTACAGGGTTAAAGTTAGGGCGTTCTGAAGATAAATTAGATAGTCGTGATGCAAATCCATCGGTCATTAACACACAGCGTGATAGCTTATCATGGCTGAATACACTGAACTTTAATAAGCAAAATACCTTGATGCTTGGTTTTGATTACCAGAATGATGAAGTGTCAGGTACGAAAGCTTATGCCGTTAAAGAGCGGGATAACAAAGCTTACTTTGCACAATATCTAGGTTCATTTGGCAGCTTTGATGTGCAAGGTGCAGTTCGTCAGGATGATAACGAACAATTTGGCAACCATACGACTGGTAGTGCGACTTTGGGATATCGCTTTAATGATACTGTACAAAGTTATGTCAGTTATGGCACCGCATTTAAAGCCCCGACATTCAATGATTTGTATTGGCCAGGAAGTGAAAATCCTACATTAGTGCCAGAAGAATCTGAAAACTATGAAATTGGGTTCAAAGGTGTGATCAGCAATGTTCAATGGGAGCTAAACGGTTTCTATAATGAAATTGAAAATATGATCGCATGGGCACCAAATGCAACGGGGAACTATGTTCCAAGCAATATAGATAATGCAAAAATTAAAGGTGCTGAATTATCATTCACTCAGCAATTAAATGATTTTGTTTGGAATGTGAATTATACATATCAAGAACCTGAAAACGAGACAGCAGGACTTCATGGCAAGCAGTTGTTTTTAAAACCAAAGCAAATCTTTAATGCTTCAGCAGATTATACAATGGATAAGTGGACTGTCGGTGCTTCAGTTCATGCAGAAGATAAGCGTTATACTAATGCTACAAATACTGCTGAATTGGGCTCTTTTGCCACAGTGGATACGCGAGTAACTTATCAAGCCACGCCTGAATTCAGTGTTCAAGCCAAACTTGCCAATATATTTGATAAAGAATATTCGACCAACTACAGCAATAGCACTTTATTTAATCAAGATGGTCGCACTGCTTGGGTAACCTTGCGTTATGCCATGAAATAAGTATCAAGCCTTCTTAAAAAAAAGCCCTGATTGATCAGGGCTTTTTAAATTCTGCTGAATGATGCTGAAAATCCACGCAATACTTGAAAATTGCATTACAATGATTCGCCCTTATATTTATAGATAGGCTATGAATAGGGCGGAGTTAGAGCCACAATAATATGCGAACCCGTGCCAAAATCTGCGGAATTACACGTACTCAAGATATTCAGTCTGTCGTCCAAGCTGGTGCAGATGCGATAGGATTTGTATTCTTTGCGCCCAGCCCACGCAGTGTAACGACAGAGCAGGCCGCTGAGCTGATTCAGCATGTGCCGCCGTATGTGCAGACCGTGGGTTTATTCGTGAATGCATCGGCTGCAGACATACAGGATATTTTAAAAATTTCACCTGTAGACATCCTGCAGTTTCATGGCGATGAAAGCCCTGAACAGTGCAAAACGATTGCGCAGTCCGTTGGGCGCCGCTGGTATAAAGCCATTCAGGTCAAACCCGATTTGGACGTGATTAGCGAGATTCAAGTTTTTCAGCAGGCAGGGGCAAGTGCCGTACTATTGGATGCATGGCATCCTGAGCTGAAAGGTGGTACAGGGCATAGCTTTGACTGGGCACAGTTCCCTAAACTCGATATTCCTTTAATTTTGGCGGGCGGTTTAAAGCCTGACAATATTGAAGATGCGATTCGAACCACAGGCGCTTATGCCGTTGATGTGAGCGGTGGTGTAGAATCAAGCAAAGGTATTAAAGACCAACAACTCATAGAACGCTTTATGCAAGGAGTCCATCGTGGATCAGCAAAATAAGATTGACTATACCCAATTCCCTGACGCACAAGGGCATTTCGGTATTCATGGCGGGCGTTTTGTGTCAGAAACTCTAATGGCAGCACTTGAGGACTTAGAAAAACTCTATTTCCGCATGAAAGATGATGCACAGTTTTTGGCAGAATTTGACCGTGACTTGGCGTATTACGTCGGTCGTCCTAGTCCTTTGTATTATGCTGAGCGATGGTCGAAAGAGTTGGGTGGTGCGCAAATTTACTTAAAACGTGAAGACCTGAACCATACAGGTTCACATAAAGTGAATAACACCATTGGTCAGGCTTTACTGGCTAAGCTTTCAGGTAAAAAACGTATTATTGCCGAAACAGGTGCGGGTCAGCATGGTGTAGCAACGGCAACAATTGCAGCGCGTTTAGGCCTTGAATGTGTAGTGTTTATGGGTGCTGAAGACGTTAAACGTCAAGCCATGAACGTGTACCGCATGCGTTTGCTTGGTGCGACTGTTGTACCTGTCGAAAGCGGTTCAAAAACATTGAAAGATGCCATGAACGAAGCGATGCGTGACTGGGTAACCAATGTTGACTCTACTTATTATGTGATTGGTACAGTGGCTGGCCCGCACCCATATCCACAACTAGTACGTGATTTCCAATCGATCATTGGCCGTGAAGCACGTAAACAGATTCAAGAACAAGCAGGCCGCTTACCAGATGCCTTGGTGGCATGTGTGGGCGGCGGTTCAAATGCAATGGGCTTGTTCTATCCATTCTTGAACGATGAAGATGTAAAAATGTACGGTGTTGAAGCGGCAGGCTACGGCATTGAAACAGGCAAACACTCTGCACCACTCAATGCAGGACATGTTGGTGTGCTTCATGGCAACCGTACCTATTTAATGTCGGATGAACAAGGTCAGATCATTGAAACGCATTCAATTTCTGCAGGTCTGGATTATCCAGGTGTAGGTCCTGAGCACAGCTTTTTAAAAGATATGCACCGTGTGAACTACGTGCCGATCAATGACAATGAAGCATTGCAAGGCTTCCGTGATTTAACTCAAATTGAAGGTATTATCCCTGCGCTAGAAAGCTCACATGCAATGGCGTATGTGACCAAGCTGGCGCCAACTATGGATAAAGACCAAATCATTATTGCCACCGTTTCAGGCCGTGGTGATAAAGACTTGATGACCGTTGCTCGCATTGATGGCGTTGAAATGGTTGAGATGTAATTTCGCTTTTCAGCCTCTTCCTTTGGGAGAGGTTTGGAGAGGGTGAAGAAAAAATCGCGCAGAAGCTATTCTGTGCGATTTTTTTATAACACTGAAGAAACTATTTTGATTTGCCTACAAAAACCTAGCAGAATAAAAGTGTATATTGCGTCACAATAATGATGAAACTCTACTGCTTAAGAAAGATTTTATAACAATGACGTTTACTCAATTGGTTCGAGCTGAATCCTTTCCTCAACACATTTCATGGCAATGGCGTGATACTTTTGCACTGTGTATTCTCCCACTGATATTTTTTAATAGCTTTATCCTAGAACAACTTTTTGGTATTTCTGTTCAGGTTGCTTTAGGGGATTCAATTTTTCGGGGCATCTTATTTATTGCGGTAGGTTGGCTGTATAAAAGCATGCTGTCTATGCATTGGCAAAAGTATAAGCAGGCCTTTTGGCGCTCAAGCCTGTTGGTGGTTGTCGGTGCAGTCGTCATACAAGTGGTGATTTCTTTTACACGCAGTCTGTTGCCCGTCGGTGAGAGCATTGAAAAAAAATCGACCATTGATCCCAATACGATTGCCTTTTTCAGTTTGTTGATCATCAGTCTTGGGCCATTATTTACCGCATTGCTCGAAGATATTATTTTCCGCTATACCTTACTACAAAAGCTATTTGTACAGCCGTGGCCGTGGCGAGTGATCTTGGTCTTGCTGAACTCAATCTTATTTGGCTTGATTCATTATCATAATTTTGATGGCAATTTAATTGCGACCATCAGTTTTATGGCGGCAGGCCTATTTCTCAACCTGATCTATTTGTGGACGCGTAACATTTGGCATGTCTTACTCATTCATTTCGTTAACAATGCGGTACTCTCTTTAGGCGGCGTGATTTTATTGAAATTACTTCAGCCCTATGTGGGCAGTTGAAGTCAAAAATAGGGGGGAGATTGTGTCCAGTTTATTTATGGTGATGCTCGGCGGACGCCATCCAAGAGCAAATATCGAAGTGCATGATGTCATTCTTGCAGTGGGTAACGCATTAGAAGAGGTTTATCCGCAACTAAGAACGGCATGGTTTGGTGAGCAAAAAGGCTTACATATTGATGCTTGGGCACAGGTACATACAGTCAGCACTGAAAATCAGCATTATCGTATCCAATTTTGTGATGCCGCGCCCCGAGCTGAAGATGAAAAATTATGGCTGATTAATCTCGGGGGATATGATGCCCGCGAATTTGGTGAATTACATCGTTATGTTTTGGTGACGGGACAAAATGCCAGCGTTGCAAAACAACGGGGCAAGGCTTTTTTTGAGTCACATTGGCAAAAACAACATACCGACCGAACCCTAGATGTTGATGATTGTATTGCGATTGATCATGTCTATGGGCGCTATATCGAATTGGTTGAAACGCCGCATAGCCAGCAAAATTCATGGAAAAATGATTACATCTTAATAAATGAATAATTGTGATGATTAAGAGCTGAAATGTCAGCTTTTATATTTTTTTGTGATATTCGCCTGAAATCAGATGGATTGTCTTTTCAGGCGTTAAATAATAGGCATAATAACATTCAGGATTTAGACCTTAAACCTCAATGGAATGGCGTATATGGATTTAATACGGCCGAATGGACAGCCGCATTATGGGCGTTTTAGTGAACTTCCCAATCGCATCGATTTAAGTAAGTATGAATATAAGACACCGTATGGAAAACGACTTCAAGGTTGGCGTAAGCGTTTAAAATATAAAAAATTTAAATTTTGTTGTATTCAGCATGATCATTATACGATTGGTCTAGCGATTGCCGATATCGCGTGGGCGGGGCACGGTTTTGTCTATGTGTATGACCATATTGCGAATGAAGTGTTGGAATGGAATTCGATTAATTTCCTGTCACGTAATACCGTTTTAGATGAACAACCTTTATTTAATCAAAGTCATTTTATTAAGTCTGGGATTCAACTAGACATTCAGCATGCCAATGGTGTGCGATACATTCAAATGTCAAAACATGGCGAACTCAAACTGAGCGCTCGAGTGTTTTGTGCGGGGACTGATCCGCTGAGTATGTGTAGCCCTACAGGAATTAATGGTTGGACCTATACTCAAAAATTGACGACGTTGGGCTGTGAAGGTTTCTTTATCAATAAGCAAGGCAAGACCATTCAATTTCATGACCGAACATTGGTGTCTTTAGATGATACCTGTGGTTTTCTTCGTCCTGAAACCGCATGGTTTTGGTTATCGTGTAACTTTTGGGACAGTCAAAATCGACGCGTTGGGATCAATCTTGCCTCTGGGGTAAATGAAAGCTTTGGCAATGAAAATTGTCTGTGGGTCAATGGACATCTGTATGCCATGTCTGATGTGCTGTTCCAGCAACAAGGCGATAATCAATGGAATATTAGCTCATTAGACAACAGCTTAAATTTGATCGTCAGCACAGGTTGGCGGCGCTATGAAAACCTGAATTTAAGATTGGTCGGTAGTCAGTTCAGTCAATGGCAGGCAAAAATTAGCGGTACAATTCAACGTGATGGCGAAGAAACTGTATTCTTAAATGAATATGGTTTACTTGAGCAGCACTATGCCAAATGGTGAGTCTAAGCCTATAAAAAAGCCGCAATCGATGCGGCTTTTTTTATTCAGTGTTTATTTTGCAGCTTGCCAAAACACTTCCGCAGCTTGAATTGGATCATTGGTTTCTTCATAAGTTTTTAACCAGAGATCATAATTTTGCACAATGGGATGCTGACTCGGATGGAAGTCTTTTTTAAACCAATCTCGATATGGCTTGCTCATACGGGTGAGGGTGCCATTTTTACCAAAGAACCACGGTAAGCCTTTCATATTTAATTTTAAACGTTCAGTGAAGCTGAACCCGTCATGTTTCAGCATCACATTAGCACGGTATAAGGTAAAGCCAAGCATCAATCCACTGGTCCAGACCAAAGTAAATTTCTTTAGATTTTCATCGACCTTAGCCACATCTTTCATCACATCAAAAGCCACATCGCGATGTTCCATTTCTTCTATCGCATGCCAAATAAATAATGCACGGACATAAGGATGCGCAGATTCTAGTACGGACTTTTGGCTACAAAAGGTTTCAGCCATCAGCGCAGTCAAGTGCTCGGCGGAAGCCGTCATGGCAATATTGTATTCGGCAGAGCGCTGGCTCAATTCAAACTTAAAAATTTTATTTAAGCGTTTAATGAACGCATCGACAGGCATGCCTTGTTGTTTCATCAACATATTCATTTTGTCATGCGCCATACCGTGCTGCGCTTCTTGACGAATAAAGTCAGCGACACGTTGCTGTAAATCAGGGTCTTGAATTTGACTGCGGAACAGACGTACAGATTCAATAAAATAGCGCTCGCCATCAGGAAAGGTCAGGCTCAAGGCATCAAACATACGTGTTAAAAAAGGGTCTCCGCCAAACCAATAGCGCGGGATTTCTTCTAACTTAAAATTTAGCTTTGTGCGAACAATGGGTTCGACTTGATATTTGACGATAGCATTCATGATATTTTTTCTGTGCGAGTCGTATTGATTGCAGTATGTCGGAGAAATTGCACTTTGTTTTGACAGATATTGCCAATTTTTATACATTTTACGCCATGATGAAAATATAAAATGTCAGAATTGGCAGGTCAGAAAGAGTGGCGAGATGGCTGAAATTCAGATCCCAAATGGTTATTTCCAACTGTGGAATATGGTCTTAATTGAGCGTGAATTAAACTATACACAGCTCGAATGGATTGCGCCGTATGCTGCGCAAATTCAGCATGTGCTGTCTTTGCCGATCGACTCTCAATCGCCGAATTCTTTTTTTAACAGCATCATGCAACTGACTCAGCAACATCTGGATTGCCCGCAATTGGTCTTTGAAATGGCCAAGTATATTCGTGCAGAGCATTTTGGGGTGTTAGGCTATATGGCGACACTGAGTAATAGTGTTGCAGATGCTTTGCAATATGTGATGCGGTTTAGTCGTTTGGTGATTGATGGCGCGCAAATTGTGCCGATGAATATGAGCCATCAAGATCATCAAATTATACTGTCTTGGCCACAGCATGATGATGAATATGCGTTGGTGAATGAATTGACCATGGCCTGTATGGCACATTTGGCCAAGCAAATTTTTCCAGATTCTTTAAAGTTACTCCGCATTCATTTTGCACATGTGCCGCGGATGGCACGTTATCACTATGAAAAGTTTTATGGTTGCCAAATGGAATTTTCGACCCTTAAATATTCATTTGTGATTCATGCAGACAGTTTGGATTTAAAGTCAGAACTTGCTGATCCGTCACTGATGCAATTGTTATTACGCCAAGCCGAAGAGGCGATCGCCGCTCGTCCGCAACATGCCGATCCAATTCAACAGATGCAACAATGCATCGCTGATCATCTCAAACGAAAACAGCAAGCCCCTAAAATAGAGTGGTTAGCAGAGGAGTTACATCTGTCAGTCAGAACCTTGCAACGACAGTTAAAGGAGAAAGACACCTCGTTTAAACGGCTTTTGGAGCTTGAACGGATGAAACGCTGTGAATATCTACTTTCACAACAAACCCATTTGACAGATATCGCTTTACAGCTAGGTTATTCAGATCAGTCTGCTTTGGCACGTGCTTTTAAGGCATATAGTGGAGAGACATTATTAGCGCGAAAAAAAGCCTTGAGATTAGAATAAAACGTGCTGATTGCTCGTTAAGAAAAGCCATTCATACAGCATTAAAAAAAGCGGTCAAACGACCGCTTTTCTTTAAAGCCAAACTTATGCCGCAGCTTTTAATTTTGGATACCGAAGTAAAATGGCAAGGATGGCAAAGATTGCCAAGACCCAACAGTAATACACACTACCAATCAGTTCCACAGGCGAAAGTTTTGCGATCGAACAAGCCAGTAACAGCTGTGCACCATAAGGAATGAGACCTTGGACTACGCAAGAGAAAATATCCAAGAGCGCAGCAGCACGTTTAGAGTCTACACCATATTCTTTGGCGACTTCACGTGCCATGTCACCAGATAAAATAATTGCGACAGTGTTGTTTGCTACAAATAGGTTGGAGAAAATCACCAAGAAACTGATACCAATTTCACCTGCGCGTTCAGCACCAACTTTAAAGCAGCGTGTCATGCTGTAAATACGTTGAATCAGCCATTCTAAACCGCCTTCTTTTTGCATAATGGCAGAAATACCACCCAAGAAAATAGAAAGCAGGGCAACTTCAAACATGCCGGTAAAGCCGTCATAAATAGAATTATTTAAGCTTAAAAAATTAAATTCAGGTTGAATGACCAAACCAATCAAACCAGACAGTAAGACACCAATAGTCAACACAGCAAGCACGTGCAAACGTGAAAAGGCCAAAATAAATACGGCTAAATACGGCAGGATTAGCCACGCATTATAGGCTTTGTGTTCAATCGCTTGTGAGCCTTGACTCATAAATAAATAGATACAGATGCTGACGATCGATGCAGGAACAGCAATCCAGACATTGACCTTAAATTTATCGCGAAGTTGAACTTTTTGACTGTTCGTTGCAGCAATGGTGGTATCTGAAATCATCGACAGATTATCACCAAACATAGCACCACCGACCACAGCACCAATGGCATACACCACTTCAATTTCGGTGACTTGTGTAAAACCAAAGGCAATTGGCGCGCAGGCTGCAATGGTGCCCATGGAGGTTCCCATCGCTGTGGCAATAAAGGCCGCAATAATAAACAGCATAGGCAGCACGAACTCAGGCGCAATCATCGATAGTCCCAACTGCACTGTTGCATCGACACTACCGATGGCACTGCTGACACTGGCAAAAGCACCAGCGAGCATAAAGACCATGAACATTAAGATCAAATTCGGGTGGCTAGCACCTTTCATAAATGTATCAATCGCGTCATTTATCTTGCCGCGATAGAGCAAAATTGCCAATACAATTGCAGGAAGAGCAGCGACTGGGGCTTTCACTTGATAGAACGCAAACTCAGTTCCAATGATGGAATGGTAAATACCACTGCCCAAAAAAATGGTCAGAAAAACAATAAGCGGGAGCAGTGCAAATGCCCGAGCAGGCACTTTCACTTGTGAATCGGAGGACATAGGAGATAAAAAAATAAAAGTATGCGGCTAGTATAAAGCAGGTTTTGCAATTTAAGGAAAATTAAAATGTAAATGCTAAGCCTGTTATTTTTAACATTTTTTTGATGATAAAATTAAGTTAATCTAAAACCTTATAATTTTGCCAGATCCTAAAATTAGGCATCTTTGATCATTGTGAAAAAAACTGAAATATCGGTAAATGATGCTTTCGGGTTGTTCTGGAAAATTATGTTTGCATGAGAAATGCCGACTGAGGATTGTATACCCTGTTCAATGGGTAAAAAATAGCGTTACAATGCGATGTCTTGTATTTCGACAAAACCCACATCATAGTTTTGATTCATTCAAGGAAAGTATAACCCTATGTCACGTTTAGCCACTCGATTTGGAACGCTTAAATCTCAACAGCGTAAGGCCTTGGTTTCTTATGTTATGGCTGGTGACCCTCATCCACAAGTAACGGTACCTTTGTTACATCAAATGGTTGAGGCAGGTGTGGATGTGATCGAATTAGGTCTTCCATTTTCAGACCCAATGGCGGATGGCCCTGTCATTGCACTTGCCGCTGAGCGTGCGCTTGCTGCAGGAACCAATACTCTAGATGCCTTGAACATGGTGAAAGAGTTCCGTAAAAACGATACAGAAACACCCGTGGTACTGATGGGCTATTTAAACCCCGTTGAAGTAATCGGCTATGAAAAGTTTGTTGCCTATGCACATGAATGCGGTGTAGATGGCGTGCTCTTGGTGGATCTGCCACCAGAAGAAGCAAAAGATCTAGATGCCGTATTGAAAAAATACGACATGGATCAAATCTTCTTGCTTGCGCCAACATCCACTGATGAACGTATTCAGCATGTGGTGAAACAAGCCAGTGGATTTATCTACTATGTTTCTTTGAAAGGTGTGACAGGTGCAGCGACTTTAGACGTTGCTGAAGCTGCGGCACGTATTCAAAAAATCAAATCGTATACTCAGGTACCTGTCGGCGTTGGCTTTGGTATCAGTGATGCAGCATCGGCGAAAGCCATGGGTGTTGCTGCAGATGCGGTGATTGTAGGTAGTGCTTTTGTTAAACAATTTGCAAACTTAGCGCCAGAACAAGCTGTAATCGAAACAGTGAATAAAGTGAAGGAGCTTCGAGCTGCGCTCGATGAGTTAGTATGAGTCAAGACGCAAAAACAGGCAAAATTCTGAGCGCATCTACGCCATGGACAGAGCGTGCGGTACCAGGTATTCATGTACCTGATGAACAGCAAGCATTAAAGGCGACATTTACTGAGCCGACGATTGAATGTCCTGAGTGTCATGCACTTGTGACTCGTACTGCAATGTCATTTAATGCCTACGTTTGTCCACAGTGTGATGAACACTTGCGAATGAAAGCACGTGATCGTTTGAACTGGTTCTTTGACCAAGTACAAAAAGAATTGGGTCAAGAATTTAAAGCCAAAGATCCACTTAAATTTGTAGATAGCAAAGCGTATCCAGACCGTATGTCTGAAGCGCAGAAGAAAACCGGTGAAACAGAAGCTTTAGTGGCGATGCAAGGAACGCTGAAAGGCATTCCAATGATTGCAACCGCATTTGAATTTGATTTCATGGGCGGTTCAATGGGTACTGTTGTCGGTGACCGTTTTGTTCAGGCTGCTGAACTTGCGATTAAATCACAACAACCATTAATCTGTTTTGCTGCTTCAGGCGGTGCGCGTATGCAAGAGGGCATGTTGTCTTTAATGCAAATGGCGCGTACTTCTGCAGCCATCCAAAAAATGAAAGATGCAGGCTTGCCTTATCTAGTGGTGCTGACACATCCAGTCTATGGTGGTGTGACTGCATCATTGGCAATGCTCGGTGATGTTCACTTGGCTGAACCGAAAGCCATGATTGGTTTTGCTGGTAAGCGTGTGATTGAGCAAACTGTACGTGAAAAATTGGAAGAACCGTTCCAACGTGCAGAATACTTGCTTGATCATGGTGTAGTCGATCAAATTGTCCACCGTCATGCATTACGTGATACAGTTTATCGTATTGTAGCGAAATTGATGAACTTGCCTTGAACACAGCACCACTTGCAACTGATTCTTTAAACACATGGCTCGATTATTGGAGCCATGTTCATGTTACGGGTATTGATTTAGGTCTGGAACGGGTGATTCCTGTTGCGGAACGACTCGGTGTAACCCAGCCTGATGCGAAAGTGCTGACGGTCGCGGGAACAAACGGTAAAGGTTCAACCACGACCACTTTGGCTGCGATTTTAAATGCCCAAGGGTATAACGTGGGGCTATACCAATCACCGCATATCTATCGATTCAATGAACGTGTAAAGCTTCAAGGTGTTGAAGTGGCTGACCAAACCCTGATTGATGCTTTTGTAGCTGTTGATCAGGCGCGTCGTGAATGTGAATTAAGTTTATCTTTTTTTGAAGCGACCACTTTGGCCGCTTTTGTTATTTTTAAACAGCAACATTGCGATGTATGGGTACTTGAAGTAGGCCTAGGTGGTCGACTTGATGTGGTCAATGTCGTCGATCCAGATGTTGCAGTGATTACCAATATTGGTTTAGACCATACCGATTGGTTGGGCGACACCATTGAAAAAATTGCTTTTGAGAAAGCAGGGATTATTCGTCCGAATATTCCCGTGATTTTTGGTGGACAGCAAGTACTGCCTGAAGCCATTCGTCAAAAAGCAGAAGATTGCCAAGCTGCTTTACATGTACTCAATCGTGATTATTTTTATCAGTACAGTGATGACGGACAATCTTGGATGTTTGCCTCATCAGGTTCAACCTTAAAACTACCCGTGGGTTCTTTGGCACTCGAAAATATCTCTACGGCTGTAGCAGCAATATTGGCCAGTGGTTTGGTGGTCTCTCAGCAGTCGATCGCTCAGGGGATTAATAATGCCAAGTTACAAGGCCGTTTTGAAGTTAGAGAAATTGCAGGAAAAACGGTGATTTTCGATGCGGGACATAACCCGCATGGTGTTGAATTTTTGTTAAAGCAATTGCGAAATTTCCTCCAGTACAATAAACAATACACAGAAGTGATCAGCGTTTTCTCCATGCTGACTGATAAAGACATAAATTCTGTCGTTAACTTATTGAAAGATACGGTAAGAATGTGGAAAATTGCACAATTAAATGTGCCACGTGCGGCATCTATCACACAATTGGATAGCGCACTACAGCATCAAGTCGTAGAACATTATGACAATGTGCAATTAGCTTTTAAGTCCGCGCTGGAAGAAACAAAGAATAATCAGCTGATTCTGGTATGTGGTTCATTTCATACCTTAGAAGCGGTATGGGAGTATCTGGAAGAATGTCAATGAATAACAAACAACGCTGGATGGGTGGTGTTGTTTTATTAGGTGGTGGTGTACTGCTGGCCGCACTTTTACTTAAAGGCAAAGAAGAAATACATCAAAATCAAAGCCAAACCCCTGAAATGGCTCAAGTTGAGCAACAAGGTCAAGGGGCAGGTAAAATGTCATCATTGACTGTTGATGTTGAAACTGAAAAGCGATTGCTCGAAGAACAACGACGTACCCGTGAAAAATCGGTTGCGGAGCAAGAAGCACGTGCAGCAGAATTTTTAGCGATGCAACAACAAGCGGAGGCTGATGCAGCACGTAAAGCAGCAGAAGAATATGCAGCTTTAAACGCACATCGTTCAGCTCAACAAAGTTCGGATAATATTCCGCCCGAATTGGTTGAAGATGAAAAAGCCAAGCAAAAGCGTTTAGCTGAGGATAAGTTGGCGGCTCAAAAAAAGTTAGAGACTCAGTCGGCGCAGCAAAAGGCTGATCAGGCACGTATCGCAGCAGATAAACAAAAAGCCGAAGCAAAACGTAAAGCGGATGCTCAAAAAGAAGCTGAACGTAAAGCACATGCTGAAGCTGAGAAAAAAGCAGCAGATAAGAAAGCAGCCGAAGCGAAGCAACAAGCTGAAGAAAAGCGTAAAGCCGAAGAAAAACACAAGGCAGAAGAAAAGCGTAAAGCCGAAGCCAAGAAAAAAGCTGAAGCTGAAAAAGCACGTGATCTGTTGGAAAATGGCGATAAGCAATGGATGGTACAAGTTGCTCTGGCAGCCAATGAAGCCAATGCAGATGCCGTCGCTGCAAAATTACGTGCAAAAGGCTATAAAGTGACGAAGAGTCCTACATCTAAAGGCATTCGTATTATGGTCGGTCCTTCGAAGGACCGTGATGCTGCGGACGCAACACGTAAAAAGATCAATTCAGATGCAAGTTTGAATATGAAATCGGCTTGGGTGATTGATTGGGTACCTCTCGATAAACGCTAAGTTTATATGAGGATTTACCTTTAATAAGATGGATTCAGTAGTTGCTGCTGAATCCATTTTACATTTTCAGGACTGAATAATCGGTCAATATTTTTCCAAATAGGGTGGAAGCCATAGCCACCTTGTTTCATTTCACGTTTTGCTTCCTCAATGGACCAATGCTGAAAAATAATACGGTACATGGCCACACTCACGCCTGTACGGTCTGAGCCGTGGTAGCAATGGATTAACACTTTTTGCTGCTGTTGTTCAGCTTCTTTTATGGTTTTCATCACTGCCAGTAAATCTTCACGATCGATTTGCCATGTGTGTATCGGAATATGTACAAATTTAATCTTTTGCATATCAATAGCATTTTTTAAGCGTTCTGGGTCATGGTGCCGTGAACGTAAATTTATGATCACATCGATTTGCTGTTCTCGTAGAAAAGGGGCGAGATCTGTATCAGGTTGTTCACTGCGAAATAGCGTTGGGCTGATTTGATAAAAATTATGCTGTTGATGAACGACTTTCCCCCAATGCTGAGGACGTTCATTTAACGGTAATGGATTTGATGTCATGCAACCCGTGAAGCTAGCACTGAGTAGGATCATTGGCAGGATTTTAGCGGTCATAGTTTGTGTTCTGATATCGAGCGAGTTCGAAAGGGTCATGTGCGCAGATGAGATCGATGTCCGGATGCTGCGCTAACTGCTGAATCTTATGAAGTGTGTGCAGTCGCTGTGTATTGTCGGTGGCAAATAAACGCTCAAGCTGATTTAAGGCCCGCGAATGAAAATTTGGATTTAATTGATGCTGTGAGTAATAAGCATCGCCACAATATAACAACCAGCGCTGGTTATTTTTAATCGCAATACCGGCATGACCCGCGGTATGTCCCAAAAGTGGAAGCATTAAAATGTCATCTTGAAAAATAGACAGACCGGCAGTGTGTTCTAAGTTAAACCATGCTTGCGTCCCGATGCTTTCGATAAAATTCCAATAACGATGCAGTTGGAATTGCTGTGGTCGATAGCGCAGTCGTGATTTAAGGCTGTGAAGATTTTGAGTGGCGTTATATTCACTGGCTAGCACATGCACGGTCGCCTGCGGAAAATCAGAGATCCCGCCAGCATGATCAAAATCTAAGTGTGACAACAAAATGTGTTGAACATCTTGAGCCTTAAAGCCTAATTTTTGAATTTGATGAGTCGCACTCAGTTGCGGATTAAATTTGATCTGCGCTGTGCGTGAAATAAACCGACCTAAACGATTTTGTGGATGCAAATAATCTTGTAAGCCCAGTCCTGTATCGACTAAGACGAGCCCTTTATCGGTTTCAATGAGCAGGCAATGACAGACCAAATGTGCGCGAAAGCCTTTCTGTCCAAATAAAGGGGCACACGTTGGACAAAAACTACCACAATGTAAATGATGAATTTGATGAATCACGGTTTGTTATTTTCAAGTTTTTATTAGTTATAAAGGAATTGTGATGTTTAACCAATCTAATCCCTGAGAGGAATTTGTAATCAAAAAAAAGCTCATCCGAAGATGAGCGGGTTGGAAACTGCCAGAACGGGCTCGTAATTGATTCTGAGGTGAAAACCATAGTAACTATAAGTAACTATGGTTATGACCCTTAGTTGGTTCAGGTGCTGCGATTAATAATAGTAAAAATTCACCCTTCGATTGGTCACTCGCCGCAGAGCCTCTTATCTTGCGCTCGGACAGCGTAATGCTCCGTTTTATCCTCACTTAGGTTGAGGCGTTAAACGAAGGTAAGGTGTAACTGCGTTATACCCTTGAGGAAAGCGTTGTTTGATTTCCGCTTCATCTTTTAATGACGGCATAATCACCACATCTTCACCTTGTTGCCAGTTAGCCGGTGTTGCAACTTTATGGTTGTCTGTCAGTTGCAAAGAGTCAATGACACGTAAAATTTCATGGAAGTTACGCCCTGTAGATGCAGGATAAGTAATGATTAAACGGACTTTTTTATGTGGATCGATGATCACCAAAGAGCGAACAGTTAATGTTTCGCTGGCATTGGGGTGAATGAAATCATAAAGGGTAGACACTTTACGGTCTTTGTCTGCAATGATCGGGAAGTTCACCGTGGTATTTTGAGTATTATTAATGTCATTAATCCAACCATGATGCGACTCAACATCATCAACAGATAGGGCAATGGCCTTGACACCACGTTTGCTAAATTCATCTTTTAGTTTTGCGGTAAATCCAAGTTCTGTGGTGCAGACTGGGGTGTAATCGGCAGGATGCGAAAATAAAATGCCCCAACTGTCACCTAAAAAGTCATAAAAATGAATGCTGCCTTCGCTTGAGTCTTGAGTAAAGTCTGGTGCAGTATCACCTAAACGAATCGTCATGGAATATCCCCGTATTTATTGAATTTGTTTAACTCAAAAATAAATATGAAGGATTTTTTTTATGATTAAAAATAGTGTTTTTTCATTTCTTTATGAATATATTTCATATAAAACAGTTTTATTGGGGGATAAATGCGAAATATCTCACGACAGAGTCACTATGTTGTCTGCAGAAAATTTGTTACATTAGCTTGCCTTAAGTCTCCGGGGCTAGAACCCGAGCGCAGAATATTTAAGGGGATTTTTGTGCAAAACCCTTGTACTTCGAATTTCTAGCACCATAATAACGACTAAGAAAATATATTCATTTGACAAGCAAGATTTAGAGAGTCTATTCATGTTGGCAAGTCTGATCGGAGGAATCTTCGGTACCAAAAATGAGCGCGAACTCAAACGCATGCGTAAAATCGTAGAGAAGATTAATGCGCTCGAGCCGACGATATCTGTTCTAAGCGATGCAGACTTATCTGCAAAAACTGAAGAATTCAAAGAACGTTATAAAATAGGCGACAGCCTTGATAAATTATTACCTGAAGCGTTTGCTGTTTGTCGTGAAGCTGCGAAGCGTGTCATGGGCATGCGTCATTATGACGTACAGCTGATTGGTGGTATTACTTTACATGAAGGTAAGATCGCAGAGATGCGTACCGGTGAAGGTAAAACCCTCATGGGAACGCTTGCTTGTTACCTCAATGCGATTAGTGGTGAAGGTGTTCACGTGATTACGGTGAATGACTATCTCGCACAGCGAGATGCTGAGTTAAACCGTCCATTATTCGAATTTTTAGGTTTAAGCATTGGGATTATTTACTCAATGCAAGACCCAACTGAAAAAGCTCAAGCGTATCGTGCTGACATTACTTACGGTACCAACAACGAATTCGGTTTCGATTACTTGCGTGACAACATGGTTTTTTCTGCTGCTGAGAAAAAACAGCGCAGCTTAACCTATGCCATCATCGATGAGGTCGATTCGATCCTGATTGATGAGGCACGTACACCTTTGATCATTTCTGGTCAATCAGAAGACTCATCACAGTTGTATGCTGCCATTAACAGCATTCCACCAAAACTTCATGCACAAAAAGAAGAGAAGGTACCAGATGGTGGTCACTTCTGGATTGACGAAAAACAGCGCTCTGTAGAAATGACCGAAGTCGGTTATGAAACTGTTGAAGCTGAATTGATTCAAATGGGCTTGCTTGCTGAAGGTGAAAGTCTATATTCATCTGCTAATTTAAACTTGGTGCACCATGTTTCTGCGGCCATTCGTGCGCATTACCTATACCAACGCAACGTGCATTACATCATCCACGAAGGTGAAGTGATCATTGTCGATGAAAACACTGGTCGTACCATGCCGGGTCGCCGTTGGTCAGAAGGTTTGCATCAAGCAGTGGAAGCAAAAGAAGGTTTGGAAATTCAACCTGAAAACCAAACACTAGCAACCACAACATTCCAGAACTATTTCCGTCTTTACAAGAAATTATCAGGGATGACGGGTACTGCAGATACTGAAGCTGCAGAAATGAAAGAAATTTATGGCTTGGATGTTGTACTGATTCCAACCCATCGCCCGATGATTCGTAATGACCAAAACGATTTAATCTATTTAAACCGTGAAGGTAAATACAACGCCATCATTCAAGAAATTCAACGTGTTCATGAAGCGGGTGTTGCGCCGATTCTGATTGGTACAGCAACCATTGAAGCCTCTGAAATTTTATCAGATAAGCTGAAAGAAGCTGGTATTCAACATGAAGTACTTAATGCGAAACAACATGAGCGCGAAGCAGATATTATTGCGCAAGCGGGTTCACCTCGTGCAGTAACCATTGCGACTAACATGGCTGGTCGTGGTACTGATATTCTGTTAGGTGGTAACTGGAAAGCGTTGCTGGCGAAGATTGAAGAACCGACTGAAGCAGACGAAGTACGTTTGAAAGCAGAGTGGGAACAAAATCATGAAATGGTGCTGAACTCTGGTGGTTTACACATCATTGGTTCAGAACGTCATGAATCTCGTCGTATCGATAACCAGTTACGTGGTCGTGCGGGCCGTCAAGGTGACCCAGGTGTATCACGTTTCTACTTGTCGCTTGAAGATGACTTGATGCGTATCTTCGCAGGTGATCGCGTAGTTGCAATGATGCGTGCCATGGGTCTGAAAGAAGATGAAGCCATTGAGCATAAAATGGTGTCACGCTCGATTGAAAATGCACAACGTAAAGTTGAAGCACGTAACTTCGATATTCGTAAAAATCTATTGAAATACGATGACGTAAACAACGAGCAACGTAAGATTATTTACTCGCAACGTGATGAAATTCTTGTTGAACCGTCTTTACAAGATTACATCGAAACAATGATTCAGGATGTGACTAAAGGCATGATCGAAGTATATATTCCACCTGAGTCTATTCACGATCAGTGGGATATAGAAGGTCTTGAAAAGGTGCTACGTGAAGATCTATCGATTGAACTGCCAATTTCGCAGTGGTTAGAGCAAGATCGTCGTTTGGATGAAGAAGCTTTGGTTGAACGTATTACTGATGAAGTTCTTCAGCACTACCGTTCACGTCGTACGCAAATGGGTGACGAAACGGCTGCAATGCTCGAACGTCACTTTATGTTGAATTCATTGGACCGCCATTGGAAAGAGCATTTGGCAGCAATGGATTACTTACGTCAAGGGATTCATTTACGTGGTTATGCGCAGAAAAATCCTGAGCAAGAATACAAAAAAGAAGCCTTTAACTTATTTGTAAACATGCTTGCTGTGATTAAGTCAGATGTCGTGACAGATTTATCTCGCATTCATGTGCCTACAGCCGAAGAGCTTGCAGAAATGGAAGCTCAAAAACAGGCTCAAGCTGAATCAATGAATCTTCAATTGTCACACAATGACTTTGATAATTTGTTGGCTGAAGCCAATGGTAATGATGTTATCGATGCGCAATACACACCTGCAGAGCAAGTGATTGTTCCGCCAGAAAGTCGTAACTCGCCTTGCCCATGTGGTTCAGGTCTAAAATATAAACAATGTCACGGTAAAATCTAAACAGCATTTTTTAATTTCAAATAAATCAGAGCCTTCGCGCTCTGATTTTTTATTTACACTACTAATCTGACCTGAATAGTATTTGCAGTTCTGTAGATTAAATGTTATTTAGTTTCTATCAATAACCGTAAGACGGAAAAGACAATGAAAAAAGTACTAAAACCGTTCATGATTGCTGCTTTGGCTTTGCCAACTTTTACCTTTGCAAACGCTCCTCAGACGACTTCTGTAGAGAAAGTTCAACAAGCAGTTGGTCCAACAACAACTCAAGTACAGATTGGTACTGACGGTCAAGTGACTGTAGCAAGCCCGCGTACGGGTATTCGTTATACCTTTGCCAATCCAAATCGTCCAATCGTATTGCAAACTGCAAAAATTGCAGCAGCCAATGCGGCGAATGCTGACCGTATTGTGGCTGAAAACCCAGCCCTTTCTGCTGTGAGTCAACAAAAAGCGAAACAAGTGCTTCTTGATGAAGCAACTCAGCTTGCGCGTAACTAATTTACGACGAACAGCGATAAAGACCAGTCGAAAGACTGGTTTTTTTATGTGCAAAAGAAATCCACAATAAAATTACAGCAAAACCGTGCTTCTGCTCGATTTTTTATAGATTTTGCACTAAGCTGTATTTTTTATAACTCATATAGTTGGACGTTGAAAAATGGCAGTTGGTGACGTATCTATGCCACAGATGCATGTGGTGAAAGGTGTAAAAATCGGTTCGGCTGAAGCATATGTGCGCTATCAGAACCGACGTGACCTTGTCATTTTTGAATTTGCTGAAGGTTCTAATGTCGCAGGCGTTTTTACTCAAAATGCATTTTGTGCAGCACCGGTGCATATTTCTAAAGCGCACTTATTAGCAGGTAATCCACGTTATTTAGTGATTAACACCGGAAATGCCAATGCAGGTACTGGCAAAATTGGCATGGCAAATGCTGAAGCGACATGTGCGAAACTGGCAGAACTGGCTGGTGTTCAAAATACAGAAGTCCTTCCTTTTTCAACGGGTGTAATTGGCGAGCAATTACCTATTGATCGTTTGGTTCAAGGCTTGCAACCGGCATTAGACAGTTTGCAAGAAGACGCTTGGTTGGAAGCGGCAACGGGCATTATGACCACAGATACCACACCTAAAGGTGCATCTGAACAATTTGAGTTAGATGGCGTCCTGTATACCATGACAGGTATTTCTAAAGGCGCAGGCATGATTCGTCCAAATATGGCGACCATGTTGAGTTATGTGGCAACTGATGCACCCATTAGCCGTGAGCTGGTGCAACAGCTTTTGAAAACCACAGTTAACCTGTCGTTTAACCGTATTACGGTGGATGGTGATACCTCAACGAATGACTCATGTATTTTGATTGCAACGGGCCAAGCTGGTGGCGTAGAAATTACTTCAGAATCAGATTCACGTTATGCTGCTGTTTTAGACGTGTTAACACGTGTAATGAAACGTCTTGCACAGCTCATTGTCCGTGATGGTGAAGGTGCGACGAAGTTTATTACTGTGGCGGTAGAAGGCGGCGCAGATACTCAAGAATGTTGTGATATTGCTTATAGCATTGCACATTCACCGTTGGTTAAAACTGCAATCTTCGCATCAGATCCAAACTGGGGCCGTATTTTGGCAGCTATTGGTTATGCAGGTGTGCCAAACTTAGATGTTGAAAAAATTCAGGTCTGGTTAGGTGATGTTCAAATCTGTAAAGACGGTGGTGCCGCATCAGATTATACCGAAGCAGCAGGGGCTGCAGAGATGGAGAAATCTGAGATCACGATCCGTGTAGATTTAGGACGTGGCAGTGCGCGAGATACTGTGTATACCTGTGACCTGTCGTATGACTATGTTAAGATTAACGCAGATTACCGTTCATAAATTTGATGTTTTTGAAAAGCCTCCGTTGTGAGGCTTTTTTATAAGTGGAACTTTTTAATGACCGGTAAAAAATAGCCAAGTGCCATATTTATGGGTCAGTTGTGAAGCACCTGTGTAGTAACAGGCATTAAGGATAGAGAAGACGTTGTGATGAATAATGCAAACAACTTAATTGCAAATGAAGCAAAATCAATTGTACAAGCGCATTTGGATCGTTTGGGCGATGTTAAAGAGCATCACTTAACGGAAGTTGCAAAGCTTGAAAAGTTTGAATTAATTAAAGCGGAACTCAAAAAACGTAACGCTGTCCTTGTTGCACACTATTACTGTGATCCTGAAGTGCAGGAACTAGCAGAACTGACCGGTGGATGCGTTTCGGATTCACTTGAAATGGCACGTTTTGGTCGGGATCATGAAGCAACGACGTTGGTGGTTGCGGGGGTGAAATTCATGGGGGAGACCTCAAAGATTTTATCTCCTGAAAAAACCGTACTGATGCCTACTCTAGAGGCAACATGTTCACTTGATTTGGGCTGTCCGGTCGATGAATTTACCAAATTTTGTGATGCACATCCGGATCATACGGTTGTGGTATATGCCAATACCTCGGCGGCAGTGAAAGCGCGTGCAGATTGGGTGGTAACCTCGAGCTGTGCTGTTGAAATTGTTGAGCATTTAGATAGTTTAGGTGAAAAAATTATTTGGGCACCCGATCAGCATCTCGGTCGCTATATTCAAAAGAAAACCGGTGCAGACATGTTGCTATGGGATGGGGCATGTATTGTCCATGAAGAGTTCCGTGCACGTGGTATTGCCAATATGAAAGCGCTGTATCCTGATGCAGCAGTTTTGGTACATCCAGAGTCACCAGAATCTGTGGTGGATATTGCAGATGCCGTCGGTAGCACCTCGCAATTGATCAAGGCTGCACAAACCTTGCCACACGAACGTTTAATCGTGGCAACAGATCGCGGTATTTTTTATAAAATGCAGCAAGCTGTGCCGAATAAAATTCTCATCGAAGCACCGACGGCAGGTGAGGGAGCGACTTGTCGTTCATGTGCGCATTGCCCTTGGATGGCGATGAATGAATTAGATGGCATTCTCGAAGTTTTACAAAAAGGCGATCAGGAAATTTTTGTAGATCCGGCATTGGCTGAACGTGCTAAATTGCCTTTAGATCGGATGTTGAATTTCAGTGCCAGTTTAAAACGTTAATTTTTGCTTGAAAAATGATTAAAGTGCTTGATAAATAATCGCTTGAAATGATTTTTTATGTTTTTTTGAAGATAGGTGTTGACGTTAATCAACGTCACGCCTAGAATGCACACCGTACCGCACGATATGCGATACAGCGAAAGCTGAGATGAAACGGAGCATAGCACAGCCTGGTAGTGCACCTGGTTTGGGACCAGGGGGTCGTAGGTTCGAATCCTACTGCTCCGACCAATTTCTCAAGGCAAAAATCGCGTGATAGTCTATGTCATCGGTAATGCGCCTGTAGCTCAGTTGGATAGAGCATCCGCCTTCTAAGCGGATGGTCACAGGTTCGAATCCTGTCAGGCGCGCCATTTTAATGGTGTTCTGATACTAGAATCTGAAACTTGTTGTGATGGTGGATGTAGCTCAGTTGGTAGAGCCCCGGATTGTGATTCCGGTTGTCGTGGGTTCGAATCCCATCATTCACCCCAATTCGGAGCATAGCACAGCCTGGTAGTGCACCTGGTTTGGGACCAGGGGGTCGTAGGTTCGAATCCTACTGCTCCGACCATTTTCTTAAAGAAAACGGTCGATAAAAGATACCGCATACAGCGGTTTTTTTATGCCTGTAATTTAAAATGCGTTATATTGGTTATTCACAAGCAAGAACATGATGGTGGATGTAGCTCAGTTGGTAGAGCCCCGGATTGTGATTCCGGTTGTCGTGGGTTCGAATCCCATCATTCACCCCAACTTTTAAAGTTGAAAGCGGAGCATAGCACAGCCTGGTAGTGCACCTGGTTTGGGACCAGGGGGTCGTAGGTTCGAATCCTACTGCTCCGACCATTTATCTCAAAAGTAATGCTATGAAAAAGATGCCGCATTTAGCGGTTTTTTTATGCCTGAAATTTATAAAAAATAAAAAAGCCACCATAAGGTGGCTTTTCTAAATTCCGCTATTTAGGGAATGATCGTGACATTTACACGACGGTTGATGGCACGATTTGTTTCGGTGTCATTAGAGACCATCGGCTGTTCAGCACCACGGCCAATAATTTGAATATTTGAACTGTTATAACCTTGCTTTAAAAAGACGTTTGCGACGCTTTGCGCACGTTTTTCTGACAGTTGTTGGTTGTAATTGGCTTGTCCAACATTATCCGTATGACCAATAAACTTAATTTTATTCAGGTCATATTTAATCAGTTGAGTGGCAAGTGTATTTAACTTGCCTTGTTGGTGAGGTTGAATTTGATAATCATCAAAACCAAATAAAAGACGTTCTGGTAGGGCAAGTGTCCAACCATCGTTGGTCAAGACAAAACCTTCTTTTTTAAGCATGCGTGCTTGTTTGTAGCTTAAGTTACCTAAACTCATGCAGGCTGTCATAGTGGCCGTGAATGCAAGTATAAATAAAACTTTAAATGCGTTCTTTAACATAGCAAATCCTATGAGTTGGGGCGTTGTGGTGCAATGCACCAATGATTATTCGAAAGTTTAGCATCATACATCGCGCGATCCGCATCTGCGATTAGATCTTCTGGCGATTTCGCATTTTGGATCAGTGCTACACCAATATTAGCTTGTAATGCAATATTATGTTGCTCATAAACAAATGTGGAACCATAGCATTCATGTATTTTGTGACAAAAGACTTCGAGTTCTGTCAGGAAATTTAAATGATTGATAATAATTGCAAATTCGTCACCACCGAGTCGCGCAACGAAAGCATTATCTGGTAGTGCTTGTTTTAAACAATGTGATGAGGCGCGTAGTACTGCATCACCAGCTAAGTGTCCATATTGGTCATTCACATGTTTAAAGTTTTCAATATCGACAAAGAACACAGCAGTGTTCGCTTTTAAGTCAAATAGCTCAAACAGCTTTTCATAAAAATAATTACGATTTGGCAATTGGGTTAATGCATCATGACGTGCTAGATGAATTAGCTTGTCATTTTCTGAAATCAAGTTTTTATTTGACTGTTCAATTTCACTAAGTAAACCATTAAAGGCGGTACTGAGTGCGTGTAATTCTTGAATATCAGAGTTTGAAACCCGCATTTTATAATCTTTCTTAATGCTAATGGTTTGGGCTGATTCAACAATAGAGCGAACAGATTGCATTAAGTATTGATAAACAGAATTCACCGACCAAAACACAGTAGCCAATAAAAGAATAAAACCTAAAAACAAGCCCAGCAAAATTTTATGGAAGAAACTAACTAAATCTGAAGAGTTTCCATATACGACCAGTTCGCCGTAACTTTTCTGATCATGATGAATATCTAAACGAATCGGTTGGCTAAAAAAGAAATAATCTAAAATCGCTTGGCTAGAGAATGTTGAAATTTCTTTTTGCTCAGCATGAGCAAGCGACGCATTTTGATGGTTGGTAATTTCAATCGATCGAATGGGATACAGTTGAGTGTATTCATTTAAAATTTGACGCATCGTTGTTTGGTCATTAAACACCACAGCGGGTTGAACACGTTCGTTTATCGCATTTGATAAAATCGTTAAGCTGTTTTTTGCATAGGTATGCATAGTATAAGTGGAAATAACCAAAAAAATCGCAGAACAAATCGTAAAAGTTAAAGCGAAGATAGTGAGCTGCGAACGCGTAAATAATTGGTGTAATGTAATTGGGTTATAGAGTTGTTTCATTCAGCTGACTCCGATGACTTCGCCAGTAATAAAACGCGTGGATCAATATGTATTTGTGACTGCGTTAAGCTTTCCATATTAATTTTAAACGAATAACTCTGATTTTTTTTATACAAACAAAATGCACTGCCAGACTCACACTCACTATTGTTACTACTTAGAGAGAGGGCGGGGAAATTAACATGGTTGTTTAAAATACTTTGTTCTTCTTTTGCTGATAGATTGGAAAAAAATAAAACTTGGCAATGACTAGATTTGATGTCATTCACATTGATGGCTGTAATTTTATAAGTGCTGTGGGTTGGCGCAAGTTTTTTAAAATCATTGACTAAACTTGAATTATTAATCACACAAAATTTGGGTGAAGTGGTTTCCCACTTGGCATAACTCAATATAGAGAAAGTGGTTGTGAAAATATTTGCTGTGGGAGCTGCATATAATATGGGTGAAATGGAGCACGCCATTATTAAATAGGCAGTTTTTTTAAAAACAACCATACGAAATCAATAATTCTTAAATTAAATGGAATGAAAATTGGGTGTATATACGTTTTATTATATGAAATAGGGTGTATATAGCCCAATAATAATACAAAAGAATGTTTATGTGTTTAAAAAAGCGACATGCGTAAAATAAATCATAAAAAAGGTGTTGCGTTGGATCATAAATGCTGTAGAATGCACATCCATCGGTGGTGATGAAGATTAAAACTTCTGATAAAACAATGACTTGGTTGAATTGATTAAGTTGAGTTTTAGAAAGAAAGTTTAAAAATAATTTGAATTACTGGTTGACTCTTTAGAAATAAAGAGTAATATAGCCGACCTAGCTTGCTGGTGGCGAACCAGCAAGAAGATCATTAAGAGATTATGAAGAACAACTTGTGTGGATTTTTACTGATTGATCGATCGAAATTATTTTCATTGATTAATGGTAGAAATTACTCGAAGTTTATTTGAGCAAATTTTTGTCAGTAATTGATGAGCCAAGATTGGTACACTATATGTACTATTGATTTTAAACTGAAGAGTTTGATCATGGCTCAGATTGAACGCTGGCGGCAGGCTTAACACATGCAAGTCGAGCGGGAATAGGTAGCTTGCTACCGATTTCTAGCGGCGGACGGGTGAGTAATGCTTAGGAATCTGCCTATTAGTGGGGGACAACATTTCGAAAGGGATGCTAATACCGCATACGTCCTACGGGAGAAAGCAGGGGATCTTCGGACCTTGCGCTAATAGATGAGCCTAAGTCGGATTAGCTAGTTGGTGGGGTAAAGGCCTACCAAGGCGACGATCTGTAGCGGGTCTGAGAGGATGATCCGCCACACTGGGACTGAGACACGGCCCAGACTCCTACGGGAGGCAGCAGTGGGGAATATTGGACAATGGGGGGAACCCTGATCCAGCCATGCCGCGTGTGTGAAGAAGGCCTTTTGGTTGTAAAGCACTTTAAGCGAGGAGGAGGCTACTTTGGTTAATACCTAGAGATAGTGGACGTTACTCGCAGAATAAGCACCGGCTAACTCTGTGCCAGCAGCCGCGGTAATACAGAGGGTGCGAGCGTTAATCGGATTTACTGGGCGTAAAGCGTGCGTAGGCGGCTTTTTAAGTCGGATGTGAAATCCCCGAGCTTAACTTGGGAATTGCATTCGATACTGGGAAGCTAGAGTATGGGAGAGGATGGTAGAATTCCAGGTGTAGCGGTGAAATGCGTAGAGATCTGGAGGAATACCGATGGCGAAGGCAGCCATCTGGCCTAATACTGACGCTGAGGCACGAAAGCATGGGGAGCAAACAGGATTAGATACCCTGGTAGTCCATGCCGTAAACGATGTCTACTAGCCGTTGGGGCCTTTGAGGCTTTAGTGGCGCAGCTAACGCGATAAGTAGACCGCCTGGGGAGTACGGTCGCAAGACTAAAACTCAAATGAATTGACGGGGGCCCGCACAAGCGGTGGAGCATGTGGTTTAATTCGATGCAACGCGAAGAACCTTACCTGGTCTTGACATAGTAAGAACTTTCCAGAGATGGATTGGTGCCTTCGGGAACTTACATACAGGTGCTGCATGGCTGTCGTCAGCTCGTGTCGTGAGATGTTGGGTTAAGTCCCGCAACGAGCGCAACCCTTTTCCTTATTTGCCATCGGGTTAAGCCGGGAACTTTAAGGATACTGCCAGTGACAAACTGGAGGAAGGCGGGGACGACGTCAAGTCATCATGGCCCTTACGACCAGGGCTACACACGTGCTACAATGGTCGGTACAAAGGGTTGCTACTCCGCGAGGAGATGCTAATCTCAAAAAGCCGATCGTAGTCCGGATTGGAGTCTGCAACTCGACTCCATGAAGTCGGAATCGCTAGTAATCGCGGATCAGAATGCCGCGGTGAATACGTTCCCGGGCCTTGTACACACCGCCCGTCACACCATGGGAGTTTGTTGCACCAGAAGTAGGTAGTCTAACCGTAAGGAGGACGCTTACCACGGTGTGGCCGATGACTGGGGTGAAGTCGTAACAAGGTAGCCGTAGGGGAACCTGCGGCTGGATCACCTCCTTAACGAAAGATTGACGATTGGTAAGAATCCACAACAAGTTGTTCTTCATGACGATGTATCTGAGGGTCTGTAGCTCAGTTGGTTAGAGCACACGCTTGATAAGCGTGGGGTCACAAGTTCAAGTCTTGTCAGACCCACCACTACTGACGAAGTATTTGAATAAAATACGGAAGCAAACAGAGAATCAGAAACATTGACTTATTGATAAGCTGGGGACTTAGCTTAGTTGGTAGAGCGCCTGCTTTGCACGCAGGAGGTCAGGAGTTCGACTCTCCTAGTCTCCACCAAATTTCAAGATTATAAAAGCAACGCTTTTACTTGAAATTTAAGCAAGAAGCTACGCTTCGCGCAGTATGTGATCATGCAGTGTTGAAGTTGTTTAGTCCTTAAGCGATCAAGTGTTTAGGTTATAGAGCTTAGCAACAAAGTGGCGTATGATTCGCTTCATTGTTATTAAGCTCTGTGATTTATCACAGTTTCCTGACCTGACGAAGGCTGGAAAAATCATTAACAGAATATATTTGAGTTGAAATAATTTGTTCATACTCGTTTGATTTAACCTAACAAGCAATTGTGAAAGTTGAATGAAATGAGTTACTAGCGAAATTAACTGAATCAAGCGTTTTGGTATATGAATCTAATTGAAGCTGTACAGTGATTAAGTTCACGAGACTCTAACTGTGGCAATTAAGTTTGCGACGCGAAATACAACTTGTATGTATTAGCGACTGTTTGGGGTTGTATAGTCAAGTAATTAAGTGCATGTGGTGGATGCCTTGGCAGTCAGAGGCGATGAAAGACGTAATAGCCTGCGATAAGCTCCGGGGAGGCGGCAAATATCCTGTGATCCGGAGATTTCTGAATGGGGAAACCCACCCGCTATAAGGCGGGTATCATAAACTGAATACATAGGTTTATGAGGCGAACGAGGGGAAGTGAAACATCTCAGTACCCTTAGGAAAAGAAATCAATTGAGATTCCCTCAGTAGCGGCGAGCGAACGGGGAAAAGCCCATTAAGTTATCTAAGCTTTAGTGGAACGCTCTGGGAAGTGCGACCATAGTAGGTGATAGTCCTGTACGCGAAAGGGCTTAGATAATGATGTCGAGTAGGGCGAGGCACGTGAAACCTTGTCTGAATATGGGGGGACCATCCTCCAAGGCTAAATACTCCTGACTGACCGATAGTGAACCAGTACCGTGAGGGAAAGGCGAAAAGAACCCCTGTGAGGGGAGTGAAATAGATCCTGAAACCGCATGCATACAAGCAGTGGGAGCCAACTTGTTTGGTGACTGCGTACCTTTTGTATAATGGGTCAGCGACTTACATTCAGTAGCAAGGTTAACCGATTAGGGGAGCCGTAGAGAAATCGAGTCTTAATAGGGCGTTTAGTTGCTGGGTGTAGACCCGAAACCGGGTGATCTATCCATGAGCAGGTTGAAGGTTGGGTAACACTAACTGGAGGACCGAACCCACTGTCGTTGAAAAGCCAGGGGATGACTTGTGGATAGGGGTGAAAGGCTAATCAAACTCGGTGATAGCTGGTTCTCCCCGAAAGCTATTTAGGTAGCGCCTCGGACGAATACCATTGGGGGTAGAGCACTGTTTCGGCTAGGGGGTCATCCCGACTTACCAAACCGATGCAAACTCCGAATACCAATGAGTACTATCCGGGAGACAGACTGCGGGTGCTAACGTCCGTAGTCAAGAGGAAAACAATCCAGACCGCCAGCTAAGGCCCCAAAATTATAGTTAAGTGGGAAACGATGTGGGAAGGCATAGACAGCTAGGAGGTTGGCTTAGAAGCAGCCACCCTTTAAAGAAAGCGTAATAGCTCACTAGTCGAGTCGGCCTGCGCGGAAGATGTAACGGGGCTAAAACTATATGCCGAAGCTGCGGATTTACACATTAGTGTAAGTGGTAGGGGAGCGTTCTGTAAGCCGATGAAGGTGGATTGAGAAGTCTGCTGGAGGTATCAGAAGTGCGAATGCTGACGTGAGTAACGACAAAACGGGTGAAAAACCCGTTCGCTGAAAGACCAAGGGTTCCAGTCCAACGTTAATCGGGGCTGGGTGAGTCGACCCCTAAGGCGAGGCCGAGAGGCGTAGTCGATGGGAAATTGGTTAATATTCCAATACTTCAGTGTAATGCGATGAGAGGACGGAGAAGGTTAAGTCAGCCTGGCGTTGGTTGTCCAGGTGAAAGGAAGTAGGCATGTATCTTAGGCAAATCCGGGGTACTCTATGCTGAGATCTGACAGCAAGCTGTACTTGTACAGTGAAGTGGCTGATACCATACTTCCAGGAAAAGTCTCTAAGCTTCAGTTACACTGGAATCGTACCCGAAACCGACACAGGTGGTCAGGTCGAGTAGACCAAAGCGCTTGAGAGAACTCTGCTGAAGGAACTAGGCAAAATGGTACCGTAACTTCGGGAGAAGGTACGCTGCTTTTGGTGATGGAACTTGCTTCCTGAGCTGAGAGCAGCCACAGAAACCAGGCCCCTGCAACTGTTTATTAAAAACATAGCACTCTGCAAACACGAAAGTGGACGTATAGGGTGTGATGCCTGCCCGGTGCTGGAAGGTTAATTGATGGGGTTAGCGTAAGCGAAGCTCTTGATCGAAGCCCCAGTAAACGGCGGCCGTAACTATAACGGTCCTAAGGTAGCGAAATTCCTTGTCGGGTAAGTTCCGACCTGCACGAATGGCATAATGATGGGGGCGCTGTCTCCAGCAGAGGCTCAGTGAAATCGAAATCGCCGTGAAGATGCGGTGTACCCGCGGCTAGACGGAAAGACCCCGTGAACCTTTACTGCAGCTTGACATTGAACTTTGATCTTACTTGTGTAGGATAGGTGGGAGGCTTTGAAACCGAGACGCTAGTTTCGGTGGAGCCAATCTTGAAATACCACCCTGGTAATATTGAGGTTCTAACTCTGCTCCATGATCTGGAGCGAGGACCATGTCTGGTGGGTAGTTTGACTGGGGCGGTCTCCTCCTAAAGAGTAACGGAGGAGTACGAAGGTGCGCTCAGCGTGGTCGGAAATCACGCGTAGAGTATAAAGGCAAAAGCGCGCTTAACTGCGAGACCCACAAGTCGAGCAGGTACGAAAGTAGGTCTTAGTGATCCGGTGGTTCTGTATGGAAGGGCCATCGCTCAACGGATAAAAGGTACTCTGGGGATAACAGGCTGATACCGCCCAAGAGTTCATATCGACGGCGGTGTTTGGCACCTCGATGTCGGCTCATCTCATCCTGGGGCTGAAGCAGGTCCCAAGGGTATGGCTGTTCGCCATTTAAAGAGGTACGCGAGCTGGGTTTAGAACGTCGTGAGACAGTTCGGTCCCTATCTACCGTGGGCGCTGGAAATTTGAGAGGATCTGCTCCTAGTACGAGAGGACCAGAGTGGACGAACCTCTGGTGTACCGGTTGTGACGCCAGTCGCATCGCCGGGTAGCTATGTTCGGAAGGGATAACCGCTGAAAGCATCTAAGCGGGAAGCCTACCTCAAGATAAGATTTCCCTTGGACTTTATGTCCACTAAAGAGCCGTTGAAGACTACGACGTTGATAGGTTGGATGTGGAAGTGCGGTGACGCATGAAGCTGACCAATACTAATTGCTCGTGAGGCTTGACTATACAACACCCAAACAGTTGTTGTATAAAAGCTCAATTGATTCGATATTAAGCAAAATAACTTGATTTAGTTAACGCTTAAGAACAAAATACTGCAACTCAGATATGATCTGTTAATAACTCATTTGGTAGAAAACTTAGCACGAAGAGCACTGCTCTGAGATTAGACTAAGCAAGTATCCATAACAGTTGTGCTGGCGACAATAGCAAGAGTGAACCACCTGATCCCTTCCCGAACTCAGAAGTGAAACCTCTTAGCGCTGATGGTAGTGTGGGGTTACCCATGTGAGAGTAAGTCATCGCCAGCTCATTATTCGAAACATCCCCTGATACGTCAGGGGGTGTTTTTTTATGCGGGGAAAAATAATAAGAACAATGAAAAACAAAAAATACAGTGACAGCCGGAATAAAATGAATAAGAAATCTAATTATATAGTTAATTTATAAGGCGAATTGTTCCTAATAGAAGAATGAATTAGCTGAATAATGAGTCTAAAAAAGACAAAAAATCGGGCGTTCTCTTCGAAACTATGCTATAAAAAATAAAACGGCATAAAAATTGCTTATAAAGTGCGGTTAATTATAGGGGGAGTTATTAATGAAATTAGCGATGGGGTTAAAGGTTGCCAATTCCTTATCATTAACACCTCAATTACAACAAGCCATTCGTTTATTACAGCTTTCAAGTTTGGAATTGGAACAAGAAATTCAAATCCAACTCGACAGTAATCCTCTATTAGAGAAAGTTGAAGAACAAAATACCGTTGAAAGTTTAAATAGCTTACAAGAACAAGAAAGGGAAAATAAAGACTTAACCAATGAATTAAATGCCGATCATTTACCTGATGAGTTACCAGTGGATACAGAATGGGATGATGTATATACCCATCAACCCACAAGTTTAGGTGCTGCTGAATTTGAAGAGCGCGAAGATAATCGGCAGGGGCATCAAAGTTTACAAGCGCATATGCTTGAGCAAGTTAATCTTTTACACTTTTCTATGATCGATAAACTAATTGCACACTGTATTATCGATGCTTTAGATAACAAAGGTTTTTTAGATTGTGACTTAAATGAAATTACCCAATCGGTTCAGCATCTTTTAGACTCTATGGATTATGAAGAAGAAGTCGAAGATGACGAAGTTTTAGTAGTTTTAAAGCATATTCAGCGTCTAGATCCTGTAGGGGTAGGCTCACGCAATCTTGCCGAATGTTTAATGGTGCAAGTTGAAAATCTTCCTGAGCATGTCGAATATCGATATGAAGCTATTTTATTATTGAAAAATTATGAGTTGCTGATTACCAATGAATTACCCAAGTTGATTAAGCAAACGGGATTAAATACAGAACAGCTCAAACTAGCCATTTCTTTGCTAAAAACATTAAAAGCGCATCCAGGGCAAGAATTTGAAGATAAAGATTCAGACTATCAAATTCCAGATGTTGTAGTCTTAAAAAAGAATGAACATTGGTTGGTACAGTTAAATCCTGATGTAATGCCAAAACTACGGGTGAATTCTTTCTATGCCAATATGATCAAGCGTGCTGATCAAAGTGACGATAATCAATATTTACGTAATCAAATGCTTGAAGCAAAGAATTTCATTAAAAGTATTGATGAACGACATAAAACATTATTAAAAGTAGCAACTTGTATTGTTGAGCATCAACGAGCGTTCTTTGAGCAAGGTCCTGAGGCAATGAAGCCTTTGGTACTACGAGACATTGCGGAAGAAGTTGAACTCCATGAATCCACAGTTTCCCGTGTAACCACAAATAAATATATGCTCACACCACGTGGATTATTTGAGTTGAAATATTTCTTCTCAAGTCATGTTGGAACATCGTCTGGTGGGGAAGCGTCTTCGACGGCAATTCGTGCAAAAATTAAAAAGTTGATTGCAGAAGAAAATACACGTAAGCCTTTGTCTGATAATGCAATTGCAGTTTTGCTTAATGCAGAAGGTATTGATGTTGCTCGTCGTACAGTTGCGAAGTATCGTGAATCGTTACATATTCCATCATCTTCAGAGCGAAAAGTGTTGATCTAAATTTGAAAATCTGACTATTCTAGAGGTTCATTATGACGAAATAATGAATCTCTTTTTTTATAAGGAATGGCCGAAATGATCTGATTGTGTAAATGTATGCTTCGCATATTGAGTTGGATGATTCGGCTTGAACTTTTCCAGTCCTGAAAGAAGGTGAGGGATAGAATTATGCAGATTACAATTCGTGGCCATCATTTAACAATTACGCCAGCAATAGAAGAAAATATTCGTCTTAAATTTGCGGAAATGACCAAACATTTAGATCAGGTCAATAGTATGCAAGTCAAACTGACTAAAGATCATCAGGTTGATAAACGTTCAAAAAAAGGTAGTGATAATCATATTGCGGAAGCGATTATACGATTACCTGGGACAGAACTTTTTGCACAAGCGTGCGCTGATGATATGTATACCTCGATCAAAAAATTGTCTGAAAAATTAAAAAAACAATTACATAAACATCGAAAAATGCAGCTCATTTATATGCCTTTAACGGTTTAGATTGTAAATTGTACAAAAAGAGGTTTTTTATAACCTCTTTTTTTATATATATAATGTATGTGACTAATGAATTATTTTTTAGATTTATAGTAAAATGACGGGTTTTACACCGTTAGTCCTATATGGGGTCTTGTGATGAATAGTGAACAGCTCACTGAAATTTTAAAAGCTGCTTTTCCAGAAGCTGAGGTTGCAGTTAGTGGGCAAGGCGGCAAATTTGATCTACGCATTGTCGATGATCAATTTGAAGGCAAACGTCCTGTTGCTCGTCAACAATCTGTTTATGCACCTTTGAACTCCTACATTGCCAGCGGTGAAGTACATGCAGTAACAATTCGTGCAATGACCAAAGAAGAATGGCGCAAAGCAAGCTTATTCGGAGCTTAATAATTAATGGATAAATTTCTGATTCAGGGCGGTACTAAGCTCGAAGGTGAAGTTCGTATTTCTGGTGCGAAAAATGCTGCATTGCCATTACTCGCTGCAACTATCCTTGCGGATACACCTATTACATTAACTAATGTGCCAAATCTAAAAGATGTGAACACCTTAGTGAAATTGATCGCAGGTTTAGGTGTTCAAATCAGTTATGAAGGTGATACGGTTAAGGCAGATACTTCTTGCTTAGATAACCAATTTGCACCATATGAACTCGTGAAAACCATGCGTGCATCTATTTTGGTGCTTGGGCCGTTATTGGCGCGCTATGGTAGTGCAAAAGTGTCTTTGCCGGGTGGATGTGCAATTGGTTCACGCCCTGTAGATCAACATTTAAAAGCTTTAGAAGCACTTGGTGCTGAAATTGAAGTTGAAGCTGGCTATGTGCATGCCAAAGTGGATGGTCGTCTAAAAGGTGGCGAAGTTGTCTTTGATATGGTCACAGTTGGTGGTACTGAAAATATTCTAACTGCTGCGGTTCTTGCAGACGGTGTAACGACCATTCGTAACGCGGCTCGTGAACCTGAAATTACCGATCTTGCTAATATGTTGATCAAGATGGGTGCAAAAATCGAAGGTTTGGACACAGATACTTTGGTTGTTACAGGTGTTGAAAGCCTACATGGCTGTGAATATGCCGTTGTTGCAGATCGTATCGAGACAGGTTCTTATCTCGCTGCAGCAGCGATCACTGGCGGTAAAATCAAAACCACACATACTGATCCAAACTTGTTGGAGTCTGTGCTAGATAAATTTGAAGAAATGGGCGCGGAAGTTACGCGCGGTGAAGATTGGATTGAACTGGATATGATGGGTAAACGCCCGAAAGCAGTAAGTTTCCAGACTTTACCACATCCAGAATTTCCAACCGATATGCAAGCACAGCTTATGGCGGTGAATGCAATTGGTCGTGGTTTTGCTACAATTTCTGAAACGATTTTTGAAAACCGTTTCATGCATGTACCTGAATTAGCACGTATGGGTGCCAATATTCAGGTTGAAGGTAATGATGCTGTTGTTACAGGTGTAGAGAAATTATCTGCTGCACCGGTGATGGCAACTGATTTACGAGCTTCTTTCTCATTGGTTTTAGCAGCACTTGCCGCTGATGGGGAAACGTTGATTGACCGTATCTATCATATTGACCGTGGTTATGAAGATGTTGAAGCGAAGTTACAAGGTTTAGGTGCCCAAATTAAGCGAGTAAGTTAATGAGCGATATGAGAAACGATGATCCCAATTTTGACGTAATGGGCAATTTTGATCATGGTTTAACTTTAGCATTAAGTAAGGGACGTATCTTAAAAGAAACTTTGCCATTGTTGGAGACAGCTGGCATTAACTTATTGGAAGATCCGGATAAATCTCGTAAGTTAATTTTTCCAACGACCCATAAGCACGTACGTATTTTAATTTTACGTGCTTCTGATGTACCAACTTATGTTGAAAATGGTGCTGCAGATATTGGGGTGGCAGGTAAAGATGTGCTGATGGAACATGGTGCACAAAATGTGTATGAACCATTGGACTTAAAAATTGCCAACTGTAAGTTAATGACGGCTGGTAAAGTCGGCATGGTTCGTCCAAACGGTCGTTTAAAGATTGCAACCAAGTATGTCAATTTGACCCGTCAATATTATGCAAGCTTGGGCGAACAAGTTGATGTGATCAAACTGTATGGTTCTATGGAACTTGCACCTTTGGTTGGTTTAGGTGATTACATCGTCGATGTTGTGGATACAGGGAACACTTTACGTGCCAATGGTTTAGAGCCTTTGGAAGAAATCTGTAAAGTGTCTTCACGTTTAATCGTGAACAAAGCAAGCTTTAAACGTAAACAAACTTTGTTGAATCCGATTCTTGCACAGCTAGAAAAAGCCGTGGAAGAACGCGAGCAAGCAAAGAAAGCATAATTTGTTAAGTTGCTAACTATGCTGATCAAACCGCTCAAATTTGGGCGGTTTTTTTATGAAAACTAAAAAATAATGATAAAAACTGTATTTTCACCAATTTTAACGAAAGTTATTTTCAATAAAACTCCACATGAACACATGCGATAGATGTCCACAAGCTGCGCTAAAACAGGTAAACTAATCTTTTCCAATAGATTACCTTGTGGGTAAATTGATGCGACGTTTATCGACTCAAGATCAAAACTTCAAGCAAGCTTTTGCTGACTTGTTGGCTTTTGAAACTGTGAATGATCCAGAACTTTTAAAAACCGTTGACCAAATCATTGCTGATGTTCGTCAGTATGGTGATGCTCATGTTCTTAAATTGACACAGCAGTTCGATCGACATCCAGCGCATCAATTCTCAGAATTAGAGCTGACGCAAGCACAACTGAAAGCAGCATTTGAGGGTTTAAGTTCAGAAGTGCGTGAAGCCTTAGAACTTGCTGCGAACCGTGTTCGTGAATTTCACCAAGCGCAAAAGCAAGACGGCTGGACTTATGTCGATGCTTTAGGCAATACGCTTGGTCAAAAAGTCACACCGCTGGACCGCGTGGGGATCTATGTTCCGGGCGGCTTGGCTTCTTATCCGTCTTCTGTATTGATGAATGCTGTACCTGCGCATGTTGCTGGTGTGCCTGAAATTATTATGGTGGTTCCTGCTCCGAATGGTGATTTGAATCCATTGGTTTTGGCAGCAGCCTACTTAGCTGGCGTACACCGTGTATTTACCATTGGCGGCGCGCAAGCGGTTGCAGCATTGGCTTATGGTACACAAACCATTCCATCTGTGGATAAAATCACTGGCCCGGGCAACCGTTTTGTTGCTGCAGCAAAACGTGCGGTATTTGGTCAAGTTGGCATTGATATGATTGCCGGGCCATCCGAAATTTTGGTCTATGCAGAAGGTCAAAACAACGCTGAATGGCTGGCGATGGATTTATTGTCGCAGGCGGAACATGACACTGTGGCTCAAGCGGTGTTCATTACGCCAGATGCGGATCTTTTAGATCAAGTAGAACAATGGATTGAAAAGCATTTAGAAGCTTTGCCTAAAGCAGATATTGCGCGTACTTCAATCGAAAACCGCGGCGCATTGGTTTTAGTCAAAGACCGTGCTGAAGGCGCCGAATTGATTAACCAAGTTGCGCCTGAACATTTGATGCTGTGCTTAGATGAAGCGCAGGAAATGGCTGAAGATATCCGCCATGCCGGCGCAATCTTTATGGGGCGTTATACACCAGAAGCGATTGGTGATTATTGTGCAGGTCCAAACCACGTGTTGCCAACCTCCGGCACAGCGCGTTTCTCATCACCGCTCGGTGTTTATGATTTCCAAAAGCGCTCAAGTTTAATCATGTGTTCTGAAGATGGCGTGAAAACTTTAGCGAAAACGGCTGATACATTAGCGCAGCAGGAAAACTTAGATGCGCATGCGAGATCTGCGAGATATCGTTACCAGTAATAAATATAGACTAGGTGAAAAACTTAGTTTTCCAAAACTATAAACCTCTCCCTAACCCTCTCCTGAAAGGAGAGGGGAAATCTCATAAAATGAATATTCCTCTCCCTGAACGAGCTTTAAGGATTCCTTTAAAGCGAAGTGCAAGAGAGGTTAGGAGAGGGTGAAAAAGAGCAAAATAAAATGCCAAATATTACCTCTGAACAAATGCGTTTTTGGAGCCCTGATGTACGTGAATTAGAACCGTACACACCGGGTGAGCAGCCTAAAATCCAAAATATTTTAAAACTCAATACCAATGAAAATCCGTATCCGCCATCGCCAAAAGTGGTGGAAGCAGTTCAAAAAGTATTGGCAAATTCTGCTGATGTTTTACGTTTATATCCAGATCCAGATGCGTCTGAGTTAAAGCAAGCGATTGCAAAACAGCAGCATGTGCCTGTTGAGCAGGTTTTTGTCGGCAATGGATCGGACGAGGTGCTGGCGCACATTTTTAAAGCCTTTTTTGTGCAAGAGCTGCCGGTTTTGTATCCAGATATTACCTACAGTTTTTATCCGGTATATAGCCAATTTTTTGGTATAGCTGCCAATACTAAAATTATGCCGCTGAACGATGATTTTGAAATTGTTATTGATGACTATAAACAGCCGAATGGCGGTATCATCATTACCAATCCGAATGCGCCGACCAGTATTGCTTTAGGTTTGTCTGCAATTGAGGAAGTGTTGCAAGCCAATCCGAATTCAGTGGTTGTGATTGATGAAGCGTATGTCGATTTCGGTGCAGAATCTGCTGTGGCTTTGGTTGCGAAATATGAAAACCTTGTGGTTTGTCAAACGACGTCTAAGTCGCGTTCACTTGCTGGTTTGCGTGTGGGTTTCGCGATTGCGCAGCCGCATTTAATCGCAGCGCTTGAGGCAGTAAAAAACAGCTTTAACTCCTATCCGATGGACCGTTTTGCGATTGCAGCAGCCGTGGCGTCATTTGAGGATCAAGCCTATTTTGAAGAGCAAAATGCCAAGGTGATTGCGAGCCGTGAAAAACTTGTAGGTCAGCTGTCTGAGCTGGGCTTTAAGGTATTGCCGTCTGCGGCAAACTTTATTTTTGCCTCATTGCCAAATAAAGATGCAGGTGAGTTGGCTGCTGAATTACGCGAACGCGGGATTATTGTGCGTTACTTCAATAAGCCGCGGATTAATCAATTCCTACGTATCACCATTGGTACAGATGAACAAAATCAGCGCCTTGTGGATACGCTTAAAAACGATATTTTGGCTTGATTGCTGCAAGCTACTATAAATTTAAATCTACCCTAATCTTCCTTTCGAAAAGGTGAGAAGCACTGCTTCGCAAGGGGAGGGTTATAAAAAAGCGATTCAATTGAATCGCTTTTTTTGTTTAATCTTTCGTATACCACGTGTTTAACAAATCCAGCATCGCTTTGACTTTATCAAAGCATTCTTGATATTCAGCATCGCAATCAGACGCGATGGTGATTCCGCCACCTGCCCACAGCGAAACCTGATCTTGGTATTTTTGAATAGAGCGGATTAAAATATTCCAAGAGCCCGTGCCATCGTGATTAAAATAACCCATCGAGCCGCAATAGGCGCCGCGAGGAGCACCTTCAAGTTCATCAATGATTTGCATCGCGCGAATTTTAGGTGCGCCGGTAATCGAACCGCCCGGCAGTGCCGACATCAGAACCTCAAAAGGGTTTACATCTGTTTTCAGCACGGCTTCAACTTCACTGACCATGTGATGCACTTGATTAAAACTTTCAATATCAAAAAGTTTAGGTGTTTTTACAGAACCTGTTTCTGCATAAACACTCAAATCATTACGCAGTAAATCGACAATCATGACATTCTCAGCCATATCTTTTTCAGATGATTTTAATCGTTGTTTTGAGTGCGCATCTAAAACTGGATCTTCATAGCGAGGCATCGTGCCTTTGATTGGTTTAGTAATAATCTTGCGTTTAGGCTTAAAATCTATAAAAAGTTCAGGCGAACAACTTAAAATTTCAAAATCATTAATACGTAAATAGCCTGAATATGGTGCATCAGTCAGTGACCAAAATTCTTGAGCGGTATCTAAGAGTGAACCGTTTGCTTGAGCTGTGAATTCTTGTGTTAAATTAATTTGATAGCAATCACCCGCTTTAATATATTCCTGCACTTGATCAAAGGCTTTCGTGTAGTCTGACTTAGACCATCTTGCAGTACATTTTTGTCTTAATTTAAATCGATGCTGAGTAGTCTCTGTTTGAATGAACTGATCAATGTAGTCGTAAATCTGAGCTGCAGAATGATCTGAACTATAAAAATACCAACCATCATCTTCTAATTTTAAAAAACTGGAAAATTGTCCTAAAAATAAGCGAGGTTGTGCTTTGGAATGCAGGGAAATCTGTTGCTGCGCTGCATAATCATAGCTAATAAAACCAGCCCAGCCACCAGAAAACCCGCTGCCTAATTTTGAACATAAATCTTGGAAGGCGATATCTTGCAAGGGCTGAGCATCACATTCCTCATATTGATCTAAATTGGTACGCACATAAGTTTTAAGTTCAGCATTCTTAAATTGCTGATATTGATTTGCCAAAAAGCAAATAACAGGTTGGTTTTGATCTTCTAAAAAAATCACATGTGACAAGGGTGCAAGCGCTTGCAAAATATTTTGAGCACTAACATTTTGTTTGAGAATAAATTTTTTTAAAGAAATCGGTTTTTGCATCAACAGAGAAATTAAATTTAAAGACTAAAATGGATTTTATACCATTCCTAATTCATTTGGTTTGCAAATACCGTTTATCGGTAAGAATTAGATTGCGACCAACGACAGTTGAACAAATTTTAGCTTGGATATAATTTAATCGAGCGAGCAAACGACTCAAGGAAAGGTTTAACAGTTGTCACAAAATAATATTACAGCTGAATAAATCGAGTGGTTGAAAATCAAAAAAAAATAAATACTCTTGGGAGAGTACCGTATGAAAAATTTCACTAAATTAGCTCTAGTTTCTTCAATCGCATTTAGTGCGAATGCTATGGCTATGCAGGCAATGGATGATGCTGCACTTAGTTCAACTACTGGTCAAGATGGTATTAACATCGGGATTGGTATTTCAAAAATTGAAATCGAAAAACTTTTCATTCACGATAACGACGGTTTAACGGATACAGCTAAGGGCGGTACAAGTACTGCTGGTGCGATCGTTATTCAAGGTAACAAGAAAGCTGGTGATCCTTTAGAAAATAAAGGTATCGTTATTGGTGCAAACTATGATAACGGTGGAGCTTATCTTCTAGCTTCTCGCAATTTAGCTGATTTACGTATTGATACTGATGCTGGTACTGGTGCAAATGGTGCATTCATTAACATCGCAGCTGATGTTTCTGGTTTAGATATCAAAATCGGTGAAATTGGTGTAACTGCATCTGGTACAGCAGGTACTACGGGTATTCGTCGTGGCGGTGATGATAACAACTACAATGCAATTTTATCTGGACTTTCTCTAAAAACGGGTCCAATGACTGCAAATGTTCAGTTGGGTGCTGCTCCACAAGGTGCAATGATTAAACTGAGCACAACTATGGTTGGCGGCTTAGAAATTAAAGATCTAGGTATCCTTGATGCATCAACTAAAACGGCTACACGTGAAGCAGGTGAAATCTTTATCGAAAGCATCAAGGTTGCTGATGCGGGTAAATCTGATTTAACCATTAACCAAGATGTCCGTGTTTATGGTAAAGAAGGCACAAACAATGGTTATATTCAAATGGTAAGCAACTCTGGTCCAATTGATAACTATGTGAAAGGTGTTCATTTAGGCAGTAAAGACGCTGGTTCAATTGGTGATATCGAAGTTCAAGGCTTACAAACATTCTACAGCCCAGCTATGGGTGTATATAACCAAGGTTCTGTAATTACAATTTCTAGTAAGTAATCTAGAATAAAAATAAGGCGCGTGTTGATCACGCGCTTTTTTTTACAAAAAAGTGCGGAATGACCCAATAAAGCATAAAAAAATGCTGTTTTTTTATAAAAAAAAAGGTATCTTGCATAATACATGGATGTAGAGCATTAGCTCTAAAAAAATAATGAAAAAAGGCACATCATTGCCGATAACTAAAAGTTAGAAGATATGTTAGAGATAGCTGTAGGCTCGGCATTGATGTATTACTTTGCCAAAGAGT
Source organism: Acinetobacter sp. LipI_15 (assembly GCF_058242865.1). Taxonomy (NCBI): domain Bacteria; kingdom Pseudomonadati; phylum Pseudomonadota; class Gammaproteobacteria; order Moraxellales; family Moraxellaceae; genus Acinetobacter; species Acinetobacter sp. LipI_15. The sequence continues at coordinate 659,147 of NZ_JBZAYN010000001.1, forward strand.
CCTTCGATTTAAAAGAAAAGCCAGTCGGAACAGTTCACTATACCGAAACATTGGATTCACGAAATGATTCCTTTACTCGGATGCACCGTGAATCTGTAAAAATTAAACCTGCCATAGAAGATCAATTTCGAGGCATCGTTCGGCAAGCCTATGACTACAGTTGTGGTTCGGCGGCCTTAACCACTTTATTAAATGGTTATGTAGGGACACAGCTAACTGAGCAACAGACCATGAATGGTTTGCTGAAATTTGGTGAAACTGAAAAAATTATCGAACGTCGAAGTTTCTCCTTATTAGACATGAAACGTTTTGTCGCTGCTGTCGGGTTAGACAGTGGGGGCTACAAAGGTGAATTTTCAGATCTAGTTAAGCAAGGCCAACCTGCGATTGTTCCGATTTCATATGCTGGTTTTAAACATTTTGTGGTTTTTAAAGCCTATAAAGATGGGCGTGTTTATGTTGCAGATCCAGCACTGGGCAATATCAGTTTCGATGAAGTTCGATTCCAAGAAATATGGGAAAACAACACATTATTCTTAATCAATGTTGCGCCTGAGCAACGTAAAAATTTATTAGCTTTGCAAGATTCAGACTTGCGACATGTTGAAGATGCAACCGTGAACCGTTATGCATTGGTTGATATTCAATATCCGCAGTTTTACATGGAAAAAATTGCAGACAAGGCATCTACGATACGACTTGATAAAAATATGAATGAAGAGTCGGAGTCATATGGTAAATCGAATTACAACTTTCTAAGGCTTTACTACAAGAGTAAATAATTAGATGAATGCGTATAACAAAGTGTCAGGATTAAAAAAATAAAAACGGTGGGAAGGAACATGAATCGTAAATGGATGAACAAAACACTACTAGCCATGAGTATTCAGGTGGTGATGGGGGTTGCCTATGCAGCTGAAGAGCCAAGCCTTGGAGAATATGATCCGGTTGAACAAGAGACAGTCGTAGAAGAGTCTGTATCTCCTGCTGCTGTAACCCAAGCTGATACTGCACAAGAAGCTGCTGCCGAGCCAGAAATTGGACAGTATGAATCTGTTGAAGAGCCAGTACAAGCTGAGGCACCACAAGTCGAAAGTGCTACTGCCACTGAAAAGGCATCGACCGCACTTCAACAGCAAGAGGGGGATGCGAGTCAAGAAGCTAACTTACAGGAAGTATTTAGCTCGAATGAACGTCAGTATTCATTGATTAAAAAAGGTGAAATATCATCTTTTTACGATATCGATTATACCTATTACCGTGATACTCAACTTGATATGGAAATGGCACAAGGCCAACTTTATCAACTCCGTGTACAAGAGAATGCCACACACTCAATGACCAATACATTTACCGTGCAATACGGTGTAATGGACAATTTGACATTCTCTGCATCTGTGCCTTTAGTAGCAAAAACTGATTTATTAAAAGATACTTCAACTGCTGGTTTAGGGGATATTTCTTTAGGCGCACGCTGGGAACCATTCCCACTGAAGCAAGGTCGTTTGCCTCTTATTTTATTTGGTAATTTGTCCACGAAAACTGGTGATAGTCCATACGAAATTAATGCTGTAAATGATCTAGCAACAGGTAAAGGTTACTATTCTGCAGGTATCGGTGCCAGCACACGTAAATATATTGATCCCGTTGTGTTGTTTGCATCCGTCTCGGCAAACTATGGTTTCAAAGAAACTGACTTAAACCAACGTCGTGGTTCGCGAGTCATTGAAGAGTTTGAACCGGGGATTAGTGGCGGTTTTGCATTCGGTTTTGCATACTCGTTTAACTACGATGTTTCCCTTACCATGTCATATCAACAAAGTTTCAATACCGGCGCAGAATTTACGTATAGCAGTGGCGAATCCTATTCACCTGCAGACCAAACCAGTTCAACTCTAGCGATTTCTTTAGGTGTACGTGTATCTCCAGAGACCATTGTGAATGGTACGGTGGGCTTAGGTTTAACTGAAGATGCACCAGATGTGTCATTAGGGTTGTCTTTCCCGTTGGATATTCTAGGTTTTGGAAAAAAACTTCGTTAAGAGGGCTGTCGTATGCGTAAAATTCGACTCAGCCCACTTGTTAGTGCGATCGTTTTAACGGGCTGTTCTAGTGCTGCTTTTGCACAATTGGGTACCAACCTTTCAGTTGATGTACGGTCACTTGCATTAGGTAATGCAGTAACTGCGGATCCTCCAGGAATTAGTGCAGTACATTTTAACCCTGCAGCATTAACTAAGATTGAAGGTTTGCAAACAGATATGCAGGGCATCATTGCAAACTTTGATATTCAACGTGAATTTACCGTTCCTGCGGGTTATAACGTTTTTGGTTATTCAGATGATCCATTAGTCTGTAATGATGGTCCTGAAGTGACGGCTGATATTTGTACGGACTTTAAAGATAAGGTTTCTGGTGATGTTGAATATGCATCCTTATATGTACCTGTCTTAAAAAAGATGGTGGATTTTGGTGCTGGACAACCCATTGCCGCGCCAACGATGGGGATTGCCTACAATCCACCGGGTTCTAAAGCAACATTCGCATCAGCTGTTTATGCACCTTTGATTGCGGGTTTTGGTGCTGAAAATGGTAACCCAGGTAATTTCATGGGACAACAAGTTGCTCTAGAGCGTATTACTTATCTATCGCCAACAGTAGGCTATCAAGTCAGTGATGAGCTATCGATTGGTGGTGGTGTGGGGATGTCCTATCAAGCCATTGGATTGAAATCTGACCTGCGATTTCCCAATGAATTGATCGGCATGTTAAGGATGATTGATGAAGTCGTCTGTACACCATTTAAGGAAAATTCGGACATTATTACCGACATCTTGCTATTGGGGATGTGTAATACCGAAGAAGGGATGAATCCATTTGGCAAATTTGGTCAGATGGAATTGGCTTTAGAGCAGTCACTGAGCCCAAGTTACAACTTAGGGGTTTTGTGGGAGCCACGCGAAGATTTTAGTTTTGGTATGGTGTATCAAAGTGCAGCGAAAATGCGCATGAAAGGTCGTTATCGCATACAAAATGCGAAAGCACCTCAGGAGATGATTAAGGGATTAATGTCATCACCAACAGGTCAAATTTTAGCTGCAATTTTAGGTTTCCCAAATGCTGTGCCAAACTCGGAGTCGGGTTTGGTTTCGATGGATTTTGAATATCCACAGCATGTACAGGCGGGGATCAAATATAAGGTTATGCCTGATTTACAAATCAATTTTGATGTGGGCTGGACCGATTATCGTGCTTGGGACAAATTCCGTTTTGAATTCGACCGTCAAATTTCAGCGCTGAAAATTGCAAAATTATTATCTGAAAATGTGACCGATAATTCTTTGGCCTTACCTTTGAAATTTACGTCGCCTTGGAACTGGGGCATCGGTATTGAATATTCAGCAACAGATCGTTTGAAATTGCGTGCAGGCTATGAACCACGGAGTACCTCTATTCCTGACGGTAAGCGAAATACCATGGTCCCAATTAATGGTGCGCAGCTCTTTGGTATGGGGATTGGATATCGTTTTGATGCAGATACGGATCTAGATTTATCAATCGGCTTTTTACGCAGTAAAGATAACATTCCAGCGAATACTAGTAGTCTTGCAAACTTAACCGGTGTGAATAACTTACTTTTAAACCCATATGCTGGAATGAATGTAAAAACCGATACGAAAATCACCATCCTAGGATTAAATTACAGAACTCGTTGGTAGGATAAGCAAACAGAATGAAAAGGATTTTATTCATAAACGCGTTACTTGTACTGTCTGTGGTGCAAGTGTCGTATGCCTATGCCGGGGCGTTTCATACCATTATTGGGCCGGATGGGCGCCCAATGGTGGTACAAATACAAGAAAAAGCTGTAAAGAAACTCAAAGAAAGTTCTATAGCTAAAATGATTGATTCACCATCTGTACAGCAACACGTTACTCAACCATCTGTAAGCATTAGTCCGTCTCAAACCAAGACACCGATGACGCGTCAAACGAGTCCAACAGCACAGGCTGCTGAACCGGTGAAGTTTCAGAGTTTAAGTACACGTGAGCCGGAAAAACGGGATGATAATAAAGCTGTCACAGTCGATAAAATTAAAGAGGTCTCAGGTGATAACGTTCCCAAATCTGAAAAATCAGTACAAGAGTCAGGTACTTCAACAAAAGTTGTACCTTCAACCACATGGACCGAAAAGTTACAGCAATCAGAGCTAACCCAACCTAGTGCTCCGTATCAGGCCAAAGTTCAGGCTGAAAAAGATAAACCTATCGTCGAAAAAAAGATCCTTGCTGAGAAAGTTGTTAGCACTGATAAAGCCGTACAATCTTCAGGTGAAAACTTAGAAAATCATCCTTCAAAACAATCGGCTAAGGCAAAACAAGAACAAGGCTTTTCGACCATGGCTGGTGAAAAGTATGTCAATAATGAATATCTTGAAGATAAAGAGTTTAACTTAGAAGGCAAAAAGCGCTTTTACACCATGCCCGAAGGCGTTATTGACAGCAAGATGGGGCAAACGCGGATGCAAACGATTGAACGTGAAAAAGGTGTCAGTCGCTCCGTCATTGATAATTTATTTAAACGCAATCAACCCGAAGATACAGGGCCGATCACTTTGGCCACATCGTATTATCGAGTCTCACAAGCTGACACCATTCAAGGTTTAGGTCAGCAATGTTTTTCGAATAAAAAAATGAAGAAAGCCAAAGAGCTCGACTTGGCTCAAGATATTAATTTATGGCCTCGAGCACCATTGTCGGACGAATTTGACTACGAAGTCGTAAAACTAAAATCACCATTACAAAATATTCGTATACATTCATTTGCATCCAAAGTACAAAATCCTACATTTTATTGGCCATTTGCGGTATTTTTAGACAAAAATGGATGTGTCATGGAAGGCGCAGGTGGATTCAAAAATAACCAAGGTGAAGCGGATCATCTTTACCATGAAAAAATAGAAGGCGTGATTCAAGTGCCTAAAGGTAGCCAGTATTTATTCTTAACGCCTTTAGCAACAGCAATAGACGTCGATGGCCGCGTATTAACCAATCAAGGCCAACTTAAATTAACAGCAATCCGTTAAGGACATAAGAAAGAGAATTAGGATGAAAAATAAAATTTTATTACCGTTTGCTTTAACGGCATTGGTTGCAGCGCTCAGTGGCTGTGGCGGTGAAAGTGCAAATGTGAATCCTGAAATTTATGATACCAGTACGACTAATGGTACTTGTAAAAGTAATACCGAAGGCTGTGTCGAGTTTGTTTTAGATTATCCAATTGAAGGTCTGAACTTTAATTGTTCGAGCGACGTTAAAAATACCTATATTACCTTGTTTGATCTAAAAGAAGGTGTTTCGACAGGTGCTTGTAAGATTGGCGATACGGTAACTTTCTTTGTCCAAGGTGAAAAATCACGTCGAATTGATTTGGGTAAAGTGGATTTGAAGCAAATTTCAAATGTAGCCAGTGGCACGACACCCCCACGTTTGACCTTATTGGATTTGGCTGCCGGCATCGCGGGTAAACCTGCTGCAACGATTTCAAATAGCGACGCAACGGTTAAAGTGGCCATGCGTTTAGCCAAAATCATTCAAGCCTTGGCTTTGAAAAATAACAGCGCAGTTACAGCTACAGATATCCAAGCGGTTTATATCAACAATGCAGATAAAGTTTTGATTGATCAAATCACTCGAAATGTCGCGACAGCAGATTTCAGTATCAGTTCAGATACGGAATTTAATGACCTGTTTACACCTTGGCTAGACCTGTCCGAAGTCAGCAATGAAAATGCATTTACCTTAGTTTCAAAACTCATGAATATCTCAACGGCTGCGGTATATCAGCCTGAGTTTGCGTTATTTTCAACTGATGGCGTGATTACCAATGCCAGTGGTTCAAATGGACTGGTGGGCTGTGATAAAAATGAATGTTTGCCGACCGATAGTTCAAAAGTCAATTTATTTGGTCATTTCATGTTAATGACGGACCGCCAAGGTATGACCTTTGGTAGTGGTTTACAGTGGAAGGGCAAAGTAGATCAACAGTTGAGTACCATTGGTGGTGTGAATGTCTTGCTCCTGACGCAGGTACGACCAACACGTTTAACAGCAACGCCACAGGACAATTGGATTGATCCGCTTACCAAGCAAATTGATAAACCTGGCATTCTGGGTTTCCGTTTTGATGCAGAAGAAGCCAACTCTGGCCCGCTGATTATTAAACAAGGGACGCTACTTGCCGACAAAATGGTGGTCGGTACGGGTGGAAGTTTATATAAAACGTTAATGGCTAAAAAAGATGATTATGTTCTGACGGCCGATGATAAGAAAAAATTAGGCCTGTGGGAGCAAAACATTAACCAAGTGCAATTTAAAGGCACGATGGATTTATACAAGCTTTATCCGTTATCGTATTTAGACAAAAAAGTCTTTAAGTCTGTTGAAAATGTTGCTGCTGGACAAAATTATATCTTCCCGTTGTATGCAGATTTAACCTTTAAATTTACCGATACTTCGATTAAAACAGTGAAATTGGGTGTGGTGATTGACCGTAATGGTGATATTCGCACAAATATAAAATCTGGCGTGCCAGACGATGTATTTACTCGTCAAGATAGTCAAATTGTCGACTTGTCGACACACGCGACGGAAGGCTGTAGCGGAAAAGATGTGCTTGACCCACTGCTAATGAAAGATGATAAAGGTGTACAGCAATATCGTATCGGAACGACAACCCGTACCTTTACGCCTGAAGGAAATATTAATCCAAATACCATTTCGATTCGTATGATTTTAGCTGACCCATATTTCCATACGCTTGATGGCGCGCTGATTGGAATGAACTCAAGTGTGAAAACTTCAGCGGACACCTCAATGGTTGTGGGCGGTGCTTTAGTGCAGTTACACAATATGATTAACGCCAATGCAGGCACACGTCCCTCTGGCGTTGCTTTGACGGATTCGGATAATAAAGTGGTGAAGTGGGGGAATAGTTTGGCCAGCTTTAGTTATATTTATAGCTTAAAAAATCCAAACGATACTGCTGCGGCTCAAACGGCGAAGCTAAGCGGTGGTGATATTTCTTTAGATTTGGCCCCTTGTTACACCATCAAGGCTAAATAATCGTCAAATATGAGTAAAATAAAAAAGCCCATCAGTGATGGGCTTTGTTAATATTGAGAGCAGCAAATTAACCTGTGTGATCGAGTCGCGTACCAAGGGTTTCGAGATGCATTTCAAACTGACCTGTTTTGCGGTCAGCAAAATAATGTCGCAGCGTTCTTTCCACACTAGGAAAGGCTAAATCATCCCATGGAATTTCTTCTTCACTAAACAATCGTGATTCAATGGTTTCATCACCTGCACCAAATTCACCATTGATTAGTTCAGATTTGAACAAGGCATAAATTTGCCCAATACGGGGAATGTTATACATGCAATATAGTTGCTCAATGTTGACTTCTGCTTCGGCTTCTTCGCGAGTTTCACGCGCTGCACCTTGCTCCATTGTCTCATAGAGTTCCATATAGCCAGCGGGTAATGTCCATAGCCCATAACGTGGCTCAATCGCACGACGGCAAAGTAAAACTTGATTGTCCCAAACGGCTAAAGCACCACAAATGACTTTAGGATTCACATAATGAATAAACCCACATGCGGTACAAATACGGCGTATCTGATGATCTCCAAGCGGGATCGCTTCTTTTGTTTTTTGTCCGCAGTTTGAGCAAAAGTTCATATTCATCGTCATGGATTGTGTGAACCGTCAGAATAACTTAAAAATAAAACTTTGGCATCATTTCTAACCAGCTTGGCCGAAATTCAGCTATGATGAAAACAAGATAATTATAAGGATGTAATGTGGATGGATGAGGGTTTATTGACTCAGCGATTGCAGCAAAGTTTACGTTTTTCTAAGCGTATTCAACCTGCGCATGCTGCTGTATTGATTGCGATTACCCAAGAAGATAATCCACGTATTTTATTGACCCGCCGCTCGCTCTATATGAATAATCATGCCGGTGAAGTGTCCTTTCCCGGTGGCAAACGTGATGCCCAAGACACCAGTAATATCGTGGTGGCTTTAAGAGAAGCCCAAGAAGAAACAGCTCTAAATCCATTTGATGTGCAGCTTTTGGGTGATTTACCGATGCAAAAAGCTCGGAATGGGATGTTGGTTAAACCGATCGTAGGGTTGATCCCGCCTGATGTAAATTTGATACCTCAACCCACTGAAATTGACCGTATTTTTTTTGCATCATTAAGACAGCTTTTAGAAACACCGCCAACGCCATATGAAGTTCGTTTTGCCCAGCAATCGCTTTATTTTCCCAGTTTAAGAATCGAAAACGAAATCGTATGGGGCTTGACTGCACGGATGCTGATTTCCTTATTTCAATATGGTCTGAATTATCAAAAAGAATGGCCTTTTTTATTAAATTCTCCTTCATTTCATTTGGGCCGTGAGCCATAAATCATTTTTAGAAAGTCAAAATAGGATGTTTGATCATGTTGTACAAATTTCAAGGATATAGCCCGAAAGCCACGCATCAACCTTGGGATGGTTGGGTTGCAGAAAATGCAACGGTCATTGGGCAAGTTGAATTAGGCCGAGAAGTGAGTGTCTGGTTCGGAGCCGTCATCCGAGGTGACAATAGTCGTATCAAACTGGGTGATTTTACCAATGTACAAGAAAATGCGGTGCTGCATACCGATGCGGGCATTGAAACGATCATTGGTGATTATGTCACGATTGGGCATCAAGCCATGCTACATGGATGTACCGTAGGAGATAATAGTCTGATTGGAATCAATGCCGTGGTTCTAAATCATGCTGTGATTGGTAAAAATTGCATCATTGGTGCGAATGCTTTAATTCCAGAAGGGAAGGTGATTCCGGATAATTCTGTTGTGATGGGTTCACCGGGTAAAGTTGTTAAGACTTTAGATGAACAAGCGGAAGCACGTCTAAAAATGAGTGCCATGCACTATGCCGCTCATTTTAAACATTTTACTCAACTCGAAGTCGCTGAACTTTAGAACGCTATATATGGCAAGCAAAAGAGCCTCGACGTTTGTCGAGGCTTTTTTTATAGATTAAATACAGAAAGCGCTGTGTCTGAGGTGGAAAATCTCGCGAACTGCGATGGAGTGGAGTATCATATTCAACGTTTTTTAAGATTAACTTTAATTAAGGTTGCGCATGAAATTACTGGCATTGGAAACTGCCAATGAGCAGTGTTCCGTCTCGATTGTAGATGAAACTCAAGAGCTTTATTTTCAACTCGATTTACGGGCAAAAGCGCAGACGCAAACCATTCTCCCAATGATTGAGCAAGGGCTTAATCAAACTGCTATTGAGTTAGCGGATTTAAATGCAATTGCATTTAGTCGTGGGCCTGGCTCATTTAGTGGTGTTCGTATTAATGCAGCGGTAACACAGGCTTTGGCATGGGCCAATGACGTACCTGTTGTTCCAGTCTCGACTTTGCAAGCTTTGGCTCAAGCGGCGCATCGTCTACATGGTTTGACTGAAGTAACAGCACTCCTTGATGCTCGCATGCAAGAAGTGTATATCGCAAGCTATCAACTCGATGCCAATGGCATTATGCAGGCTGTTGATGAAGAACAATTATTAAGCTACGCAGATGCCACACCACAGATCAAATTTACTGTCGTGGGTTCTGGTAGTGAGCTCATTCAATCAGAACAAACACAATACAAAGACTTAAGTGCAACAGCACAAGATATTGCTACTATTGCCCGCGAAGCGGCGCAAAGAAAAGCATGGGTGAGTGCTGAACTTGCATTGCCCGTATATTTACGAGATAACGCCTGGAAGAAAATTTCAGAACAAGGCAAGCCATAATTAGGGTTATATATGGATCTTCTACTGCTGCTCAAAGCGGCAATCATGGGTATTGTTGAAGGTATTACAGAATTTTTACCGATTTCAAGTACAGGGCATTTAATTCTGGCTTCAGAATTAATGAACTTTTGGACCAAAGAAAAAAGTGATGTTTTCGTGATCGCAATTCAAATGGGTGCGATTGCGGCGGTGATTTATGAATACTGGGGCCGCCTGTGGGGCGCAGCAACCGGTATGGTGACTGGTGAAGAAAAAGGTCGCCGTTTAGGTTTTGGCTTAATTCTCGCTTCGATTCCAATCGTATTGATTGGTTTGACGTTTGGTCAGACGGTGAAAGAGCTGCTGTTCAATAACATTGCGATTGCTATGGGGTTGATTATCGGTGGTTTGATCATTATTTGGATCGAAAAAAATCCACCGCAAGTGCGTGCCAAAGAAGTAGAAGATTTAACCATTAAAGATGCGATTTGGATTGGTTTAATTCAAGTTTTGTCTTTAATTCCAGGGACTTCACGTTCAGGTGCGACTATTATTGGTGCCATGTTCTTAGGGGTTTCTCGTAAAGCAGCCACTGAGTTTTCATTCTTTTTGGGTATTCCGGTTATTGTCGGTGCAGGTTTGCTGGATTTATATCAAAGCTATGATGTATTTCAAGGCACTCAAGATTGGACTGTGATCGCCGTTGGTTTAATCGTTTCATTTGTCTCTGCATTGATTTTAATTCGTGCGCTTGTCGCTTATGTGGCAAAACGTGATTTCATGATTTTTGCGTGGTATCGAATTGTTTCAGGTTTATTGATTTTATTGTTCGCATTTACAGGCTGGAAATTATGGTAAGCGAAATCCGCTTATACACAGAACAAGAGTTTCATGAGAAAGCACAGCAGTATTCTGCTGTGCTTTCTTCACGTGGTGTATCTGTAAATATTGAATTGATTGAAAAATTAAACGCGCGTTTTTTACGTTTAAACTCTGAACTCAGTTTGTGTGTCGATGCAGATGGTTTGTGGTTAGCGGCCAATGGCATGAAGATGCAACCCGATTGGAAAGCAGAAGTGGGGCGTTTAAAGCGAGCATCCTTAAAGTCTGAGATGATTGCACGTGCGTGTAATTTGGCTGAAAAACCACAGCTTGTAGATGCAACCGCAGGGCTAGGGCATGATAGTTTATTGATGGCCCATTTGGGTGCGCATGTGACCCTTGTGGAACGTCATCCAATTTTATTTACCCTATTGGAAGACTCACATCAACGTGCGCAGCAAGATGCGTTTTTAAGTTCGGTTGTAGCTCGAATTGAATTGGTCTTTTCAGATTCGGCAGATTATTTGAAACATTTGTCGACGACCAATCAAATCTTTGACGTGGTTTATCTCGATCCGATGTTTCCGCAGCGAGATCAAAACCAGCAAGCCGTCAAAAAGCAAGCTCAGGTCAAAAAACAAATGCAATTATTGCATTTGCTGTTACCTGAAGATGGTGAGATGGATTTAGGTGATAATTTACTGGATTTAGCACAAAAAATTGCTAAACGTGTCGTGGTTAAACGTCCACGATTGGCGGTTTTTTTAGCGAATCAAGAGCCACAACATCAGTGGCAAGGTGATGCTTGTCGCTTTGATGCATATTTCCAACATGATCTTGTGACTTAAAATGATATTTGCTTCAATATTGTTCAAAGATTTGTTATATAGTTAAAAAATAGCATTGCTAAAAACGACATCAGGCATAAAATTATTTGTGCAATTAAGCGAGCCAAGGCCACCATCAGAACTCTATGATTGATTTCAAACCCTCCATCAATTTTTGGCATGATTTTAAAAGCAACCAAACTGCGGGGATGTGGTTATTTTTGGGGTCTCGTCGTTCTTTACAAATCGTTCGACCATCGATTTTACAATTGGTGTTTTGGGGGATTTTAGGTGGTTGTGCCAACAGTTTATTTAGTTGGCTCAGCACGGGGCGTATTGGCGAATTTAATGCCCAAGGTCTCATTAGCTACGCATTGTGGCCATTTATTGCTTTAATCGTGGGGATTTTCCTGTCACAACGTGTGAATAATCCACGGTTAATGTTGGTCCCAGCATTGCTTTGGTTGGTGCTTGATACGCACATCATGTTGTTTCAATGTTTGATTCAATATTTGGGAGATCTCGATTTTCTTCCATACTTCTTGTACGACTACATTCCAACGTTATTCATTATTCTATTTGTTTGGCAAAGTCTGGCTGTCGTTTGGGTATTTTCACGTGAGCTGAAATGGCCATGGTGGGAGCGAGCACTGATTATGGGTGCGACGCTATTTACTTTGGTCGTGTGGCAAGTCTCAGTCAAAGATCAGCCGATTTGGAAAGTAGAAGAAGTTCCACCAAGCTTTGCTGAAGATGCCTTCTATGCACAAAGCCGTTTGCTGAATAAGTCTTTAGACGCAGTGGAATATGGTGAGTTTGCCCAATCCCATTGGTACTTCTTAGGGGTGGCAGGTGCGAGTTATCAAGATGTCTTTAAACTGGAAATTGAACGGATTAAAGAACAGTTTGATACACGTTTTGGTACTTATGGACGTTCGGTTGAGCTTATCAATAACCCTGCAACGCGCACTGAAATTCCGCTGGCATCTAAAACCAGTATGGAGTTGGCGCTGCGTCGTATCGGTCAGCAGATGAACCGAGAAAGTGATGTCTTATTTTTATATATGACCTCACATGGTTTACCAAATGTCTTTGAAATGGAAAATGCACCTTTGGATTTGGCGCAAGTCGATCCTAAATGGTTAAAAGAAGCCTTGGATGCATCCGGAATTCGTTGGCGTGTGATTGTGATTTCTTCATGTTATTCAGGCAGTTTTATTCCAGCACTACAAAATGATAATACTTTAATCATTACTGCATCGGCAGCTGATCGACAGTCTTTTGGCTGTTCGAATGAAGCTGAATACACCTATTTTGGTCGTGCGTTCTTTGATCAGGCGATGCGTGAGCAGACCAGTATTCAAGCGGCATTTAATGAAACCAAAGCGACTGTAGCGAAATGGGAAGCAGCGCAAGGTTTCGAACCTTCTGAGCCACAGTGGTCGATGGGGAAAAACATGGCATTAATGTTGCCTCAATTAGAACAACGATTGTTCCCGCCGACGACTACTGCACCGGCTACGACGGTTACGCCTTAAAAGATCAAAAAAGTTTAGGATAAAGATCATGGAATTAGTACAACGAAATACTTGTTTTGCTGGTGAGCAGCGCATTTATCAATTGGATTCTTCAAGTCTAAAGACCGCGACAAAGTTTGGTATTTTTCTGCCAGAAGTAGCCTTACAAGGCCAAGCGTGTCCTGCATTGTTTTATTTGGCGGGATTAACCTGTACTGAAGAAACCTTTGCCATTAAAGCGCATGCTCAGCGTTTAGCTGCGCAGCTTGGCCTGATTTTAATCAGCCCTGATACTTCTCCACGTGGGGAACAGGTAGCACAAGGTGATCATTGGGATATTGGGCAAGGCGCAGGCTTTTATATTAATGCAACGGAACAACCGTGGGCCGAGCATTATCAAATGGAACGTTTTCTTACTGAAGAATTGTATTCGCTGGTACAGGCTGAATTTCCGGTACAAAAAGGTGCGATTGGCATATTCGGACATAGTATGGGCGGTCATGGGGCATTAACTTTAGCGTTGAAGCATCCTGACCTGTTTAAATCGGTTTCTGCTTTTGCACCGATTTGTGCGCCGAGTCAGTGTCCATGGGGCGAAAAAGCCTTTAATCAATATCTAGGTTCAGACCGACAGCAGTGGCTTCAGCACGATGCTACAGCTTTAGTGAAATCTAAAGGGGCTTTGTTTAAAGCCATTTTGATTGACCAAGGTATTGATGATCAATTTTATAGCCAGTTAAATCCGATGTTGTTTAAGCAAGCGTGTGAGCAAGTTGGGCAGCCACTCGAAGTGCGTGAACATGCAGGCTATGATCATGGTTATTATTTTATTCAAAGTTTTATGGATGATCATTTGCAATTTCACGCTGTCCAATTGCAAACAGTAGTTCATTAATTTAAAAGTCAGTGGTTAAAAAAATATTGAGGCACAGCTTGCTTTGATATACGTATAAATAAGGCATGGTGATGAGCATTGCCATGCAAATGAATAAATTCGACATACCAAAAAAAATAATTTAGGGTACTTATGCAAAATTCACAATTGGAAACGCCGCTTCCGCCAGAGCTGCCCGTGATGAATCCACCGAGTCTATTTGGTGAGACAGAACAGGCTGATGTTTTGGGGCGAAATTATCATTTTAGGTTTAAAGGTAATGCGTCTGAATATTTCGGTATTTGGATTGTGAATATCTTACTGACGATTGTCACGCTTGGACTTTATGCGCCTTGGGCAAAGGTCCGCCGTTTACGTTATTTTTACGGTAATACTTGGGTATTTCAGCGTCGTTTTGACTTTACCGGTTTGCCTACAAAAATTTTAGTTGGACGAATCATTGCGTTAGTGGTCTATGGTGGTTTCTCTTTTGCTATAAAGTATTCTTGGGAAGCTTTCTTAGCGGGCTTTGTCCTGATCTTCTTTGCGGTTCCTTGGCTCATTCGATCTACGATTCGTTTCCGTGCTCGCAACAGTAAGTTTAGTAATAGCCGATTCTTTTTTTCAGGGACAAATAAAAGCGCATATTGGTGCTTTGTCAAATGTCTTACGGTGGTTGTCTTTACCCTTGGATTGTTTACACCAGTTGCGGTCTGGCTATATAAACGTGAATGTCTGAATCATTTGTATCTGGGGCAGTTGAAATTTAATCTGAATAATACGTGGGGCGATTATATGCGCGCCATGTATGTGCCTTTATTTCTGTTTATGGGCTTTGGTGCATTGCTGGCAGTAATCTTTGCAATACTGTTTGGTAGTTCAGATGGTTTAAATGACGCATCTTATGTCTTCATTATTTTTGGTATGTATTTGATTGGCTATATGTTTATTTGGCCACTCACAGCTGCACGTATTTTTATTACCACTTGGAATAACACCACGTTGAGCCGCAGTCAGTTTCATACGGACTGTAATCAATGGCGCTATGCATGGATTGTCTTGAGTAATTGGTTGGCTAAAGTGATTAGCCTCGGTTTACTGACACCATGGGCAGTTGTGCGACTATATAAATATCAGACGGAATCTTTGCATTTAATGTTGGTCGATGATCCTGACCAATTACAAAATCAAATGCAGCAAGATCACAATGCAATT
Organism: Acinetobacter sp. LipI_15; assembly: GCF_058242865.1. NCBI lineage: Bacteria > Pseudomonadati > Pseudomonadota > Gammaproteobacteria > Moraxellales > Moraxellaceae > Acinetobacter > Acinetobacter sp. LipI_15. The sequence continues at coordinate 674,251 of NZ_JBZAYN010000001.1, forward strand.
GCTGAAGAATTATCCGATATTTTTGACCTAGATATTTCCTTATAACACAGGTGAATTACATGAAAACATCAGTAGTGAATGCAACCTATTATGATGGGAAAGTGTCAAAACCCTTTGTTGCTCAAATCAGCGCAGATGGGGAACATGCCGTGATTGTGCGTTATGGTCAAGACCTAGAACAAACGCAGCATTACACCTATCAAGATATGACGCTGATTGGAGCGTTAGGTGATATTCAGCCAGTGATCGAGTTAAAGGACGATGCTCGTTTAGAGTTTCATCAACCCTTGCCGGAGTGGTTTAATCTCGATGTGAAGTCGCGTTGGCATTCGATTTGGAAATTAGAGCGTTCACCTTCTCTAATCATTTTTAGTGTGATTTTTGTGGTGGCTTTTGCTTTTGTCTTGATTAAATGGGGCATACCTGCGGCGTCACATGTGGTGGCCAATCAACTGCCTGAGACCGCTTTAACGAGTTGGGGCGATCAGGCGGAAAAATATATTATCGATATGACTGAACCCACAAAATTGCCACAAGCACGCCAAGACAAACTGAAACAAGAATATCAACAATTGGTGGCTGAAAATCGTCCTGCGAAGTTGTTATTCCGCGGTGGTGGTAGCATCGGTGCAAATGCATTGGCGATACCCAATAACACCATTATCGTGACAGATGAGTTGGTTAAATTAGCGAAAAATGATTATGAGCTCATAGGTGTGCTTGCACATGAGCAGGGGCATTTAGTTCAACGCCATAGTTTGCAGCAAAGTTTGTCAGGTTTAGGCATCAGTATTATTTTGTTGATGATTACAGGGGATGGCTCTGACATTCTCACCAGTTTGCCAGTGGCTGCGGTGGGTGCGAGTTACTCACGAGACTTTGAATCAGAAGCAGATTTATATGCCTTAAAACAACTTTCAAAACATCAAATTCCAACGGCACATTTTGCAAACTTCTTACAACGTATGGAAGATGAAGCTGATGGTGAAACAGCAAAAGAGAAAGGTACAAGGGATGAAACTGCCAAAGATCAGAGATCTTGGACAGACTTCTTTGAGTCACATCCAGCGACGAAAGCTCGTATTGATGCAGTTAGAAATTATCAATCACATCAGCATTGAGTGAAAGGCTTTGACAATATGGCGACGTAGACTACGGTTCGCGTTGCCATGTTGCACTGAGTTCTTCTTGTCCCATGCGGATTAAATGATCTAAAACCACATGTTCCAATTGATCTAGATTTGCACTTGGATCTTGGGCTGAAATTACTACATCTAAAAATGCAGCTTGTGGTAGAAGGCTGACCTCTGCGGAGGGTAGTTGAATCTTGAATGCAGTATTTTCTCCAATGATCTGTTCATTGACTTCAAATTTATGTTTCCAATGATTAACTAAGCGCTTAGCAACACGTGCTGCTTGGGCGGTGGTGATGTGTGTTGAACTTTTCATAGATGCAATTTTATTATTAAGTCGTCAGTCCTTTAACTTAGCAAAGTACATAGATGCCCGTTAAGTCTAAAAATGCAACGCTGTGTTTCTACCGCAGTGGTCTTTATTCATATTAATCACTGATGTTACGCACGCAAAAAATAATTTTGCATTTTTAAAATGATATTTAAGTCAATTCGACGGAGTCTTACATCTAGGGCTTAAATAAAGGGATTAGCCTTCGGCTGGAGGTACTCTTACGAAACGATGTTTCTCATTAGGCAAAATGAGAAGCGAAGCTTCGCAACGAAACCATCTTGCAGAGCAATGCTCCTCACCGCAAAACTCGCTCTCTAGCGTCTATTTATTTAAAGTATTGCAAAAAAAAATTGATGAGAAGTCGTGCTGTCTCAAACAATTGCGGATGACGTTACCGCGTATCGTTCTTTTATTTGAACCAATTTCGCTTCTGATGTTACTGCGTAACATCAGTTCATCCTAGGTTTCTTTATTAGAGAGATCTCAATCATCGGCATCGAAAAATCGACTAAGGGCATGGGCAGCGAATAGGGGGACAATTTGCTATAATGCGTCAATCACTCCCTTTTCAAAGCTAGGTTTTTCATGTCCAAGCCATTCTTAATCGCACCTTCAATTTTGTCAGCAGACTTTGCGCGCTTAGGTGAAGAAGTTGAAAATGTTCTAGAAGCAGGTGCAGATGTTGTTCATTTCGATGTCATGGATAATCATTATGTACCGAACTTAACTTTTGGTGCGGGCGTTTGTAAGGCATTGAAAAAATATGGCATTAAAGCGCCAATTGATGTTCATCTTATGGTTTCACCGGTAGACCGTATGATTGGTGATTTCTTGGAAGCTGGCGCAGATATCATCACTTTCCACCCAGAAGCGACTGACCACATTGACCGCTCTTTACAGTTAATCAAATCTGGGGGTGCGCAAGCGGGCTTGGTGTTTAACCCTGCGACACCTCTGCATTATTTAGACTACGTTTTAGATAAAGTTGACCAAGTCTTGTTGATGAGTGTGAACCCTGGTTTTGGCGGTCAAAAGTTCATTCCAATGACTTTAGAAAAGCTGCGTCAAGCACGAAAAATTATTGATGCTTCAGGTCGTGATATTCGCTTAGAAGTGGATGGTGGTGTTACCCCAGCCAATATCCGTGACATTGCTGAAGCTGGTGCAGATATGTTCGTTGCAGGTTCAGCGATTTTTGGTAAGCCTGATTATAAAGCTGTGATTGATGACATGCGTTCTGAATTGGCAAAAGTGCATGCTCAAGAGGCTTAAGCCTTTGGGTATAAGTTATTCATGGCTTGTGGATAACTATATGGATAACCGTATGGATATCTGTGTAGATAAGTATATGGATAACTTGAATAAATTATAAACGATTGTGCATCAATGGTTTAATAATTAGACGTATTAAGTATAAAAAGGACTCAATTGAGTCCTTTTTATATGGGTCAAAGTATTTGAAATATTGTGTATTTATTAATCTGTGGTAAATAATTAATCAGTTTAAAAAATAACTTTTATGTTTTAACTGGACGATATGCGCTGATTTTTATGATAGCGCAATAAATTTAAAACTGTTGTGAATAACTGCACAATTAATTATGCTGTTAGCAAGTATTGAGATAAGCTGCGACTGGCAAAACACATCATCGATCGCACTGGATAGTGCTTTTAGATACTCCTATATGTATCGTTCATGATGGATAAATTGGTCGAGCTGCATGTCATGTAGATACGAATGTCATGTGATTGCGTTGAATCATAAATAACATCATCATGGTGTTTCATGCGGATTTCGGCTGAGCCGATCGCGTGATGTTTCTAAAGATGTGTTAATAGGGATATGTTGTCACAGTGCATCATTGGGTTGAATTAGGATACTAAATTGTTCAATTTTTTGCGTAAGCATCTTGGCTTTGCTTGGCTCATGGCGTTTGTCATGGGATGGAGCAGTGTGGTCAGTGCACAGCAAAATTTTCAACATCAACAAATGATGACTGCGAATGCCCATCAGGCATCAGTTCATGCAGCACATACTGATCCTTCACATTCAAATATGGCAAATTGCCATCAAAATCAGCGGCAAGCTGTTCCTGAGCATGCAGCACATCATGGCAAGCAGACGACACCTGAAGTCATTTCAATGACGGATTGTCATGCGACATCTGCACAGCAAGATGATCAGGTGCATCATTCAACGATACAAAACACAGACTGTCAGGACTGTACACTCGCACATTGCCAAATCAGTACCTCTTATGTCGATAGCGCCTTGGTCGCATTGCAGACCGTCCATGTGCATCACTATACAGAACCTCCTCGTTTCATTTTTGCTGGACAGCATTCAAAAGGCTTTTGGCAAGAAATTCTAAGACCTCCGCAAGCTTAACCTGAGTTTTAAATACGTTTTTTCGTTATTTTATAAAGGTTAAGTCATGTCTAATTTATCTAAATCATGTCTCGTGCTCGGGGTGTGTCTGCTGTCTCCAACGTGGGCGTTTGCAGCCATTAAAGAATATCATCTGAATATTGATGAAAAGACCATCAATTTGACAGGTAAAGCGGTCAAAAAAATCAGTGTTAATGGTCAGTTTCCTGCGCCTTTACTGGAGTTTGAAGAAGGCGATGATGCGGTCATCCATGTACATAATCAGCTCAAAAAACAAAATACCTCGGTGCATTGGCATGGTCTATTGCTGCCCGGCTTAATGGATGGTGTACCCGGTTTTAATGGTTTCAATGAAATTCAGCCCGATGGTAGCTTTACTTATAAATTTAAAGTCCGTCAAAGCGGAACCTATTGGTATCACGCGCATTCCAAAGGCCAAGAACAAGACGGATTGTATGGCGCTTTGGTAATTTATCCGAAAGGCAAACAAGCACTTGCAGCACATGAACAGACGCAACGTGATTATGTGGTCATGCTGTCGGATTTTCATGAATCATCTAGCGCTCAGATTATGGCAAATCTGAAAAAGTCTGCCGAATACTATCAAAATCAGCGTGAAACAGTTTCAGATGTATGGACGCAGATTCAACGAACAGGTTTTAAAAATACGTTGCAAGACCGTTCGATGTGGAATCAGATGCGTATGCTGAAAACGGATTTGTCTGATGTCACGGGTTATACGTTTTTAGTAAACGGCAAAACACCACAGCAGAACTGGACGGGGATGTTTAAGCCCAATGAAAAAGTCAGACTTCGTTTTGTAAATGCTGCGGCTATGTCGTTTTTTGATGTGCGCATTCCTCAGCTCAAAATGACGGTGGTCAGTGCAGACGGCCAAGCGGTCAAACCAGTCAATGTTGATGAATTCCGCATTGGTGCTGCGGAAACCTACGATGTGATCGTAGAGCCTAAATCTGCGCACTATCAGATAGAGGCTGAGTCGATCGATCGGACAGGATTTGCGATAGGCACTTTACATGATGAAACGCAGCCTCAGCACTCAGGCATTCACATGCCAAAAGCTCGGCCACGCGCTTTGCTGACCATGGAAGATATGGGGCATGGTTCAATGTCAGGTATGGACCATAGCAATATGGGACATACTGCTACAGGTTCAACCCAAACTTCAGCAAGCCAACAAGCGAATGCTCATGAGCACAGCGCGCATAATGTCAATCCGTCAAATATTCAGCCGAAACAAGTTCATGATCATGCAGCTATGGGACATGACATGGACTATTCTCCAGTGACTGCACATACTACTATGCAGCATCCAGATATGCATAAACAGAACATGTCTGATTCAGCGCATGCCAATATGGATCATAGTGTGATGGATCATTCATCTATGAACCACTTCTCAATAGATTCATCCATGAAACATGATATGCATACAGCGATGGAGCATGCACAGTCTAAAGAGGAGAAGCAGGCAGTTGAAAATTCAGCAACGGTTATGGGTTGGGCCAATGCTTCAACACCTGTTGGTGATAAGGCACTGCAATATAGTGATCTAAAAGCGTTAACGCCACAGCCTGATACACGTGAACCGACGCAAGATTTGGTCATTCATTTGGGAGGAACGATGGAACGCTATATGTGGACCATGAATGGCAAAAAATTTAGCGAAGCCGAACCACTACAAGTGAAATATGGTGAGCGAATTCGCCTGAAATTTGTCAATGACAGCATGATGGCGCATCCGATGCATTTACATGGCATGTTCATGCAATTGGAAAATGGGCAAGTGTCTTCTGAAATGCCAAATAAACATACGGTGATTGTGCCGCCAGGGAAAACAGTGACTGCTCTGTTAACGGCCAATGAATTAGGGGAATGGGCGATTCATTGTCACTTGCTGTATCACATGTCTGCAGGGATGATGAATAAACTTGTGGTCGCAAATGTCGCAGAGAATACGAAAACAGCATCTGTGCCGCAAAAGGAGGTGTCTCATGCGCATCATTAAACCATGCACATATACGGTTCTAAGTTTAGCTTTGGCATCGGTCACTCAAATAACCATGGCGCAAGATGCACATCACAGCATGCCGATGTCAGCTCAACATGAGTCGCATTCCTCACATGATTCGTCGCATCAAGAGCTGCAAACAGGGATTGAATCGAGCCAGATAGAGCATACTGCAGAACATGCAAAAGCATCATCTATTGCGTCACGTGCTGAGTTTGCGCAGCATCCTGTTGATCATAAGCGTGAACATGGTGGACAGATTTATCAAGCGACCGAAATAGACAATCGATGGCTCAATAATGCCGATGGCCGAGGAAGTTTAAAGACCGAAATTGAGAGTCGAATCGGGACCGATGAAAATAAGCTATTCATCAAACTACATGCCGATAAAGCAGAATCTCAAGACGCTGATTATGCGGCTCAAGTGATGTATAGCCGTATGATCTCCGACTTTTGGGATGCACAAATTGGTGCGCGTTATCGGGTCGATGAACATCAAGTGACGGACAAAGAACAGTTAGATGCTGTGGTGGGTCTGCATGGTCTGGCACCGTATTTCTTTGAAACTGATGCTTATCTATATCTTGATACAGATAATCTGGTCAGTTTTTCTTTAGAAACCGAACGTGATCTGCTGCTGACGCAAAAACTGATTTTAAAACCGTATCTGAACCTAGATGTGGTGCTGAGTGATGATTCCGCCTATGCACAAAAAACAGGACTCAGTGCTGTATGGCTAGGGCTAGAAACACGCTATGAAATCAATAAAAAGTTGATGCCATTTATCGATGTTGCTTACAGCTATGAAAAAGGAAATCAGCATACGGCATGGCAAGCTGAAACTGGAAGTGAAAAACAATGGTGGTATGGCGCAGGACTTCGTCTGAAGTTCTAACAGTCAAATAGACCAAATAAAGAGGGCATCATCAACAGGTTTTGGTGATGCCTTTTTTTATGTCTGAATCTATCCTTTGAACAGACATGCCATGTTTTGGTGCAATTCATCTGTGCAAGTTTTTTCATTAACTGAATAACGCCCTGAATTTGGTCAAAAATGTAAAGACTGCACTAAAATTCAGCATGTTTGCTATACTAAGACAATACTCGGAGGAACGACCTCCCTTACATCTTTGTTCAAAGCCAGTAAGAAAAATCGTCAGGACGACCTGACTCTACTAATATGGAGGAAGGCATCATGGTCTGGGTTGTTCTAGTATTCGCTGGTATTTTTGAAATCGTTTGGGCCTATTCGATGAAGCTCTCAGAAGGCTTTACAAAACTTGGCCCAAGTTTAGTCACTTTATTTTTTATGATCCTGAGCTTTGGTTTATTGGCCTATGCCATGAAAACGTTGCCTCTAGGAATGGCTTATACCATTTGGACTGGAATCGGCGCGATTGGCTCTTTCCTCGTGGGGGTGTTTATACTCGGTGAGCCTGCAACTGCTATGCGGATGTTAGCCACAGTACTGATCATTTCTGGTCTAATCTTGATGAAATTATCTTCAAGTTAATATGTTTTAAAGCACAGCGGTCATTGACCTCTGTGCTTTTTTTATGGGTAAAAATATGGCTTGGGTTTTATTGATTGTAGCGGGATTGCTTGAGGTGGTTTGGGCCTATTGTATGAAAGTCTCTGAAGGCTTTAGCAAACTGACGCCAAGTATTTTGACCATCGTTTTCATGATCGCAAGTTTCGCTTTATTGTCTTATGCAATGAAATCCTTACCGCTGGGTACAGCCTATACGGTGTGGACAGGGATTGGTGCAGTGGGTTCATTTATCCTCGGCATCGTTGTATTGGGTGAGCCTGCCAATGCCATGCGCATGCTAGCTGCAGTACTGATTATTTCAGGACTGGTCTTGATGAAATTATCGTCCTCTTGAATAATGAAGTGCTGCGATTTTGAGCTTGGAGTATCTCATGCAACTTTCTTATCAGTTTTTAAATTCGCCCGTTGGACAATTAAAACTTGTTGCACATGAAACCGCATTGGTGGCTGTGCTTTGGGAAAATGAAAATCCTAATCGTGTACGATTGGCGGCTTTGGTTGAAGATCTGCAACACCCGATTTTGCTCAAAACCGCACAGCAATTAAATGAATATTTTGCAGGTAAAAGACAGCAATTTGACTTGCCACTAGACTTTGAGGGTACTGCATTTCAGCAACAAGTTTGGCAAGCTTTACTGACAATTCCTTTTGGAGAAACTCGCAGTTATAAACAAATTGCAGAGCAGATCGGCAATGTCAAAGCCGTACGTGCTGTGGGTGCAGCCAATGGTAAAAATCCAATTTCAATTATTGCACCCTGTCATCGTGTCGTGGGCGCAAATGGAAAATTAGTGGGTTTTGCGGGTGGTCTAGAAAATAAAGAAATATTGTTAAAAATTGAGAAATTACAATAAAATAGAAAATATACTTATTTAAAATAATGAATCAAATCAATGAATATTTCTCAAATCTTTGCACCCCTCATTTCGACGTTGTGGTGGCTAATTCCATTGTTACTGATTGTGGGGCAATCAAAGCATTTAAACCTTTTTTAAAGGGGAAAATGGGGGAGTTTGCTGTCGCCGTTCATGTTAAACTTTATTTGAAAGACCATTATATCTTGTTAAATGATTTGACCTTACCAGATGGCGAGGGAGCTACGACTCAAATTGATCATCTTCTTTTAAGCCCATTTGGTGTGTTTGTGATTGAAACTAAAAACTATAAGGGTTGGATTTTTGGGAGCGAGAGACAAAAACAATGGACGCAAAAGATTTATAAAAAAAGTTTTAAATTTCAAAATCCGATTCACTAAAATTATAAACATATGAAAGTGTTAGAACTGGTGTTGAGCGATATTGTGGATAAAGACAATATGCATTCTGTGATTGTTTTTATGCCTGAAGCGGTGTTTAAAACAGAGATGCCGTCGAATGTTTTTCGGGGTACAGCTTGGGTGGACTATGTTCAAACTTTTCAGCAACCGGTGATCTCTGAAATGAAACTTAAACGAATACAGTTACGTTTAGAAAAAGAAATTTTAGAAAAATCGTGGAAAACAAATCGACAGCACATTGAGGATTTAAATCAACGGCATAATTCATAAACTTCCTGTATGCTGTGGATTGTGAACAGTATCTGACTGATAAAAATAGACGGACAATAACAATGAACGACACGCTTCAACACCTTTATGAATCGACTTTAGATCATCCTGAGCAATACCAAGACTTTTATCAGCAACTTTTAGCTAGCCAAGTATATTGTTTGGGTGAGCGTGATGCTGAGCAGCATTTACATTTTCAATTGATGGAAACGGAGCAGGGCGAGCAAGCCATTCCGTTCTTTCTGAGTCTTGCGATGCTTCAACAGGATGTTGGCGCAGATGCAGAGTTTGTCATGATCAGTGCGGAAAAATTATTTGCGATTACCAAAGGCGCAAGCTTGGTGATGAACCCGACTTCGGAACACCCAAAAGAGTTTTTGGCAGATGAGATCGATGCAATTTTAGAGTTTGCCAAACAACAAAGCCTTTGAACACTGTAGGCGTGTTCAAAGGCTTTGCGGCTACGCTGAGATATGTGTTTTAAAACTTACATACCGGCTTTGAGTTTTTCCACGATTTCATCGAGTGGTTTGACACGTTTTACTTCATCCCAAAGAACTTTGGCTTCTGGGTAATGTTTTGACATCATGCCGAGCCATTGTTTATAACGACCGACCATATTCATTTCTTTTTTATACGAACCATTTAAGAAACGAATTTGTAAGCCAAGTAGTTCATGCCATGTAATCAGCGGCTCATCGGTATTACGACGAATACACTGTGTAATGTCAGGGGTGGTCACTGCAGCACGACCAATCATCAGGTCTTCACAACCCGATTCGAGTTGGCACTGTTTGGCATCGGCATTGTTCCAAATTTCACCGTTGGCAATCACGTTAATTTTTAATGCTTCACGAATGGGTTGCAACTGATCCCAAAAGGCAGGCGGGGTATAACCATCGGCTTTGGTTCGCGCATGGACTGTAACCCATGCAGCTCCTGCATCTTCGATGGCATGCGCATTTTCCATGGTGAAGTTACGGTCCATATAACCCAAACGCATTTTTGCCGATACAGGAATATGACTCGGAACAGCATCACGCACAGCTTTGACTAACTCATACACCACTTCTGGCTCATCTAGCAGAACTGAACCACCACGGTGGCGGTTGACGGTTTTTGCAGGGCAACCAAAGTTCATATCAATCGCAGGGGCACCAAGTTCTACCGCGCGTACAGCATTTGCCGCGAGCATGGTCGGATTGTTACCTAAGAACTGCACATGAACTGGTGTTCCTGCTGCAGTTTTGCCTGCATTGTTCAGTTCGGGACAATAGCTATGATAAATATGGTCGGGCAGGACAGAGTCCGTGACACGGATAAACTCGGTTACACACCAGTCAAAACTCCCCACATGCGTCAACACATCTCGCATAATTGGGTCGGTTAAGCCTTCCATCGGCGCAAGAACAAGTTTCACGGTCACACAGCCAAAAATTGAAAAACGGAGTTATACGTGGTTTTGAAAGGGATGTCTAGGTTTTGTGCTTTTGGTGACGCGGAATACGAAATCACAAGATTTTATGTAATTATTTGGTGAAATTAGGACCAAAGTCGTAATGTCTTGACTGACATAAAACTTAAACAATAAAATGAGTAAATACAGATGGATAGTAATAATAAGAAGATGGCTTTTACTGTTGTTTTTTAATGGAATCAACAACATATACTGTGCTTGAATCTTTTAAGATTTCATGTATGATGGCTGCAACTAGAAAAAAAGTATTGTTTCGTAAATTTTCTTTAAGTATCGCAGTGTTAGTCATAATCCTTCGTTTTTTACAGAAATGAAGTTCAATTCTTTATTATTTTCCAAGTTATAGTCAGTCATCATCCAATGGCTAAATCAACAAATTAATAGGTATTATTATGTCTAATACAGTTACTGGTACAGTTAAATGGTTCAACGAAACTAAAGGTTTCGGTTTTATTGCACAAGACAACGGTCCTGACGTTTTTGCTCACTTCAGCGAAATCACTGGTTCTGGCTTCAAAACTTTGCAAGAAGGCCAAAAGGTTTCTTTCAGCATCGCTCAAGGTCAAAAAGGCCCGAATGCTGTAAACATCGTTGCTCTATAATTTAGACGTAATGAAAAAAAAGCGCTGTATAGCGCTTTTTTTATGCCTGTTGTTTTTATGTGAATAATCAAGCTATAAAAAAGAGAGCTGTAGCTCCCTTCTTAATAAAACTTAAGATAGTTTCATCGTCGACTTAGCGACCCAAAACCATTTCTAAAATAAACTTAGAACCAATAAAGCCGACTGCCAATAGACAAAAACCAATAATGGTAAAGCGAATGGCTTTTTGACCACGCCAACCGAATCGATAATGCCCAATGAGCAAGGCACCATAGACGAACCATGAAATGATGCTAAAGGCAGTTTTATGCGCCAAATGCTGTGCAAAGAAGTTATCGATGGTGAAGAAACCAAACCCAAGTGCCACGGTCAGTAGTGCAAAACCAGCAATCAATAAGTCAAATAGTAAAGATTCCATGGCTTGGAAGGATGGAAGCAGGCTCACCCATACACGTTTTTTCTGTTTGTTTTTCAGTTCACGGTCTTGTAAACGCAAAATAACCGCTTGAATAGTTGCCATCAGCAGGACGGCATACGCGGAAAGTGACAAGATGATATGGATGTCTAAACCCAGTGAATGTTGTTCTATAAATTGATTTTGTCGACTAAATGCAAAGCCTAAAATCAACCCCGTCGCTGCCACAGGAATACCCAACAGGTTCATTGCCAGCACAGGTCGATAGGTACTAAATAACACACTGAGTAATAGCATGAGACCTGAAGTAAATGACATCAGGTTGAACACGTCATAGTTCACACCCATAGGCGTCAACATGTCGTTATATAAAACACCTGCATGCAATAACATGCCTAAACCAAGTACAACACCAATAAACCAATGGTTCGGCGCACGTTTAGACATTAAATGGCTGAATAAATACCAAAAAGACGTGGTATAAGCGATTAATGCTAGGATCGTGTAAACCAAGGGGAGACTGATCATGTCAAACCTTTTTCAGGATGTTGAATATTCATTTATATAAATTCTGCAAGAACTAAAGTATCCTATAGCATTCTAGGCATAAATTTTCTATTTTAAGAAACAATTTTTTGCTCATGGCTATTTTAAGCGGATTTTGCAATGTTTGATACCTTAACAGAACGACTCACGCAGAGTTTAAGAAATGTTACTGGCTCAGGGCAGCTAACCGAAGACAATATTAAAGATACGTTACGCGAAGTACGTATGGCACTTCTTGAAGCCGATGTTGCGTTACCTGTAACTCGTGAATTCATCGCGAAAGTTAAGGAAGAAGCATTAGGCCAAGAAGTGATGACTCAGTTATCACCGGGGCAGGCTTTCGTCAAAATCGTTCATGACGAATTGACCAAAATGATGGGTGAGGCGAATGAAAGCCTAGACCTAGCGGCAAAACCACCAGTTGTTGTGCTTCTTGCAGGTTTACAAGGTGCGGGTAAAACAACCACTGCGGCAAAACTTGCACGTTTCTTACAAGAACGTCAAAAGAAAAAAGTAGCAATGGTGTCTGCCGACGTTTATCGTCCAGCAGCGATTAAGCAGCTACAAACGGTTGCAGGTGAAGTTGGCGCGATTTTCTTTGAATCAAGCGCAGACGAAAAACCAATTACCATCGCAAATCGTGCGATTGAGCAAGCAAAAATTCAATTTGCTGATGTCTTGATTGTCGATACAGCAGGTCGTTTACATGTAGACGACGAAATGATGGATGAAATTAAAGAGCTGCATGCAGCGATTAAGCCGACTGAAACATTGTTCGTGGTTGATGCCATGACTGGTCAGGATGCGGCGAATACGGCAAAAGCCTTTAATGATGCCTTGCCTTTGACGGGTGTGATCCTGACAAAAACAGATGGTGATGCACGTGGTGGTGCGGCACTTTCTGTTCGTGCTATTACTGGCAAGCCGATTAAATTCTTGGGTATGGGTGAAAAACTCGACGCCCTAGAGCCATTCCATCCTGAACGTATCGCACAGCGTATTTTGGGTATGGGTGACGTACTTTCTTTGGTCGAAGAAGTTGAACGTAAAATCGACAAAGAAAAAGCCGAAAAAATGGCGAAAAAACTGCAAAAAGGCGGTAGCTTCAACTTTGAAGATATGCTGATGCAGTTTGATCAAATGAACAAAATGGGCGGCATGATGGGCTTCCTGGATAAACTTCCAGGCATGAGCAACTCAGGGATTCAAGATGCAATTGCACAAGCAAATCCTGAAAAGCAAGTGAAGAAAATGGAAGCAATTATTCAATCGATGACCATTAAAGAACGTCGTAACCCAGACTTGATGAATCCAAGCCGTAAAAAACGTATTGCAGCAGGCTGTGGTATGGATGTTGCGGAAGTAAATAAACTCATCAAGCAACATGCGCAAATGGCGAAAATGATGAAGAAATTTGCCAACCCAACAGGTATGGCAAAAATGATGAAATCATTAGGCAATATGCAAAAACAATTTGGCGGCGGTGGCATGGGTCCATTGTTCGGCAGTAAAGATCCGAAGTAATTTGGACTTAAAAAAAGGCGCATTTAGCGCCTTTTTTTATGGCTGCAATTTGACGAGACTGTGCGCTTAAGCAAAGTGATCGAGTGCATTTGATAGCAAGTACTGGATGAAGGAATCTTGCTATACCAGCAGATAGATACCGAACTGAGCTAAATCATTACAAAAAGATGCCAAATTGACATTGAGAGCGTGTAGGTGACAGGTTTAAAACTGAGGTGAAAATTTGCCGAACTGCAAATTGAAAGCTTCACTAAAAATAATCACCTAAAATAAGAATCAAATCATGAATACACCGCATACGCCAGAAAGCCAAAAGATCTATATTGTTCATGGTCATGATGCATCACCGAATGATCATTGGTTTCCTTGGTTGGGACGAAAGCTGCAAGAAGCAGGACATTATTCTCGACGCATCGTGATGGCAAATGCGGCACAACCTGATTTTGACCATTGGCAGAAATTTCTAGCGTTGCAAATGCCAGATTTGGATGAAAATACCATCGTGATTGCACATGGTTTGGGGTGCTTAACCACGCTGCATTATCTCAATCAATATTTTGAACAGCATAGCACACGGATTAAAGCGGGCGTTTTTGTGTCAGGTTTTAAAAGTAGTTTACCGACACAGCCTGAATTAACTGCATTTATTCAACGTGCAAAAATGGATAGCGGTGTTTTACAGACCTATATGCCGATTTGTATCAGTCTGATTTCATCCAATGATCCAATCGTGCCGCCACCGGTTGCGATCCAATTGGGCAATTTTATAAATGCACAAATTTATGAAGTGAAAGAAGCAGGGCATTTCACAGCAAAAGATGGCTTTTCTGAGATTCCACAACTGTGGCACGTGTTAGAGCCGATTTTAACGGCTTAGGTAGGTTTTGAGCGCGTGTTTTATAGATAAGGTAATAGTGAAAACTAAAATTGATCATGCAATAGGTGCAATTGAAGATAAAAAAAGGCGCAATCTGCGCCTTTTGTTTGTTCGAACTGTTGATAGATCAGTCGAGTTCTAAAGCAACACGTTCACGAATGTCGTCAATGTTGTCATTGGCTTCGCGACCATCTTCCTGCCATGCTTTATAAGCACCAACATATTCACCATCGGTATCGACCACATATTCAGCCGCAATTTTTCCTGAGGCATACCATAAGCGATAGGCATCATTGCCATTTTCATCGACTTTATACGCTGCGCCACGTTGTCCTGTTGGATAAAACTCTTCACCTTGGATGCTCACGCCATCTTGATTCACAAAGGTTGATTCTACTTTGCCGTTTTTGCGATAAAGTGTTACTGGGCCTTCGATGTCACTGCCACTAAAACTAAATAGTTTCATCGGATCTTTGACCCAAGCAGGTGAGGATTGAGGGGTTTTGGTTTCTTGGTAAAAATCTTGGACTAAAAAATCACCTGTGGCATTACGACCTAAAAGTACACGGTAATAGCCGTCGTTGACTGGGGTCATGTAATAGCTTGAGTCAATATACGATACGCAGCCGCAGTAATCGGGATTATCTTCATCTCCAAAATAGCCCAAAACTGCTTCAGAGGCGCTGAGCTGTGATTTGATTTCGGCAGGGATTTTAGAGTTGGCTAGATTTTGTGTCGTGGTACAACCGCCGAAGAATAATGTAGAGGCGAGCAGGCTTAAACCCAGTAAATTTTTAAATTTCATATCTATACTCTTCGTCTTATATTCTATCTTGAAAGACATTTTTAAATTATAAAGTTGCTGATGTATCTGTCGATCATCGCAGGCTATTGTAATTCCTTGGACGAAAAAAGGTCATGAATCGCGATACAATTTGTAACCACGCTTATATGAAATGACCCTCAATAAAAAAGCGTGATCACCATTGGCCATCACGCTTTCACAGTTTGCTATCAAATAAATAGCTAAATTACACACCATTTACATAACTTTGTAGGCCTCGAAGCAGTAAATCTGCTTCGACAGCTGGCTGATATTGTTCTAAATAGCGTGCAAATAGCGCAGCATCGCCACCGGTTAAGATCAACCGACTTGGATATTTGTCGAGAACCTTTTCAATGGTGCTGACCAAGCTAAGCAAGATGCCATGATGAACAGCATCGATGGTGTTTTTACCAGGAGACAGCTCATCAAAGGTGGCATCCGGAATTTTAATGCCTTTGGTGTTTTGGATGAGCGAATCACGTTGCAAATACAAATTTGGCAAAATATAGCCGCCTAAATGTTGTAAGCCATCTGTTAAGTCAATGGTGAGTGCCGTTCCACAACTAATCACACAGTATTTTTGAGTAGGGTCTTTGACTACAGCGAGCATTTGCAGCCAACGGTCGATCCCGAATTTACTGGTATCTTCGTAGGCACAGCGCAAGCCCGCATATTCGGCATGAACTTTGGCAATGGTGACAGGAACGGCTAAAAATTTAAGAATTTTTTGAATCCGATCATTATTTTTTTTGTCGAGTACCGAGGAAATCCCCACCTGATCTAAGTCCAAGCTTTTAAAGTGCTGGATCAAACCGAGTAGGAGTTCGGCAGGCGACTGTAAATGCAGTTCCGCAGTATACTCTATAATTTGATCATGTTCGGTAATCCAGTATTTCAGCCGGGTATTACCGACATCGAGCCATAATTTTTTCATCAGTAGGCCTTTGCAATCCTGTTTATGATTGATCTGCTAAACGTAAGCGACCTTGGAAATGATTTTCTAAGCGCTGCGAAGTTTGGATGTTGATCGAACCATCATTTTCAATACCGAGAAAGCGGCCTTGGCTTTTGCCTCGCAGATGTTCAAGCTCAACGGGCTGTTGCATAAATGCAGCGTAATGGTTGAATCGTTCAGCGAGGTTATAGCAGTTATGATCGAACCATTCACCTGCAAGTTGAATCGCGGCATAGAGTTCAGCGATTAACTGTAAACGGTTTGGCGAGTGAAGTCCGAGTTCATATAACGACGTTGCGCGTTGCTCAATTCCTGTGGATGGAATCGGAAATAAGTTCATGCCCACGCCGACAATCGCTTGATGTGGCGAAATTGGTTCAATCAAAATCCCGCCCCATTTGCCTTGTGGGCTATATAGGTCATTGGGCCATTTCACTTGTAATGCGAGATTTTGCAAACTTGGCATTTGCAAGATATTTAAGGCAATTTCGAGTGCAAGCCGTCCATCTATCGCTGTTTGTAAATTCAGCAATGTGCTTAAATAGATATTACCAACGGGTGAGACCCATTGATGATCGCGTTGCCCACGCCCCTGAGTTTGCTCTTCACTGCATACCAAAACATGTTGAATGCCTTTTTTGGCAATCTCACGGACATCGTCATTGGTCGATGTTGTTATGGGCTTCAGTAATAAAACTTCAGGCGGTTGAGGTGCTGTGCTCAGCAATTGCTGTAAGTGTCTGGTCTCTAAATCCATTTGAATCTGAGAGTTGTGGAATAATATTGATGGAGTTAATCATATATTTACTGATTGGTGCAATCGCTGGTTTTGCTGCGGGGCTATTTGGTGTGGGCGGTGGTCTGATTATTGTGCCGATTTTATTCATCGTTTTTACCCAACTTCAGTATGATCCCAGTGTGATTATGCACATGGCGGTGGGCACCTCTTTGGCCACGATTATTGTGACCTCACTCAGTTCGGTTTCGGCGCATCATAAAAAAGGTGCAGTGCTGTGGAATGTCTTTCGGAATTTGGCACCAGGTTTGGTGATCGGTTCATTTCTCGGTGCAGGCATTGCTGATTATCTCTCAGGGCAGGGTTTGCAACTGTTAATCGGCTTTTTTGCGGTCTGGGTAGCCTTTAAAATGTTTCGAGGTGCAGCAACACCTGTCGATCCGAATAAACATTTACCCTCACAAGCCATGCAAATGGCAGCAGGCGGCGGCATTGGGATTGCTTCTGCGATCTTCGGTATTGGTGGTGGTAGCTTAACCGTCCCGTATTTGAATAAAAACGGCGTCATTATGCAAAAAGCAGTTGCAACCTCTGCTGCATGTGGTTTACCGATTGCGATTGCAGGGGCCCTTGGCTTTATGTGGTTTGGTCATCAAGCCGATATCGTGGTTCCCAATACCATTGGTTATATCCATATTTATGCATTTATCGGGATTAGTGTAATGAGCTTCATCACTGCGAAATTAGGTGCGAAAGTGGCTCATATGTTGTCGCCATTTATGCTAAAGCGTTGTTTTGCATGTTTATTAACAACAGTTGGTTGCTATTTTATTTATCAAGGTGTGCAAGCCTTTGGCGCTTGATTATCCGTTTTGACTGACAAAATTGGCTTTGTTGACACAAGATTGTCAGACAATGTCATGTTCAATTAGGTTGCTTATCGTTTCTAATGCAAATAGATTGAGTGTAAATCTGAACATTGCATCTTATAAAAAAAAGATAGGAACAGTATGCAACAACAAGAAGCGGACAGTTTGTCAGAACAAATTGCCAAACACATCGGTGAACAAATCATTCGCGGTGAGTTGGTCGAAGGCGAGCGTATTCAGGAACTCAGAATTGCGGCCGAATTGGATGTGAGCCGTGGCTCTGTTCGTGAAGCTTTATTGATTTTAGAACGGACCCAGCTCATTGAAATCTACCCACGCCGTGGCGCCTTAGTCTCTGAAATGTCGGCTTTACAAGTGCGCTCATTATTTGATATTGCAGCATTATTGTTGGGTCAAATTGTGCATCGTATGGCGGAAACGTGGCGCAGCCATGAAGCTGAGCGTATTCAGTTATTACTTGAACAATTAGACGTGGAAACTCGCCAAGGCAATACTGAAAAGTTTTATGATCTGATTTTTCAGGGCATGGCTCGTCAGCATGAAATGGTGGGAAATACCTACCTGATGCGTTATTACCAAGAATTGTTGCCATCACTCAGACGCAGTTATTTTCTGACACTGAATATTTCACGACGTGAACTACAAGAATCTTTTGATTTGTTTAAATTAGTGACTGATGCAGTTTTAATCAGAAAATCACATCAAGCCACTTTATTTATGGAAGATTTTTGTCGACACTTACGCAACCTTGTGTTGGAATCACTAACACGGATGAAACAAATCGAATTAGCGTGGGCGAGACGTTCACGCCGCTGATCAGGACATTATGCGTTTAAGCAGCTTAAAACTTTCCGGCTTCAAATCTTTTGCCGATAGCACAACTCTAAAATTTGAAGGCAACCGTAGTGCGGTTGTTGGACCGAACGGCTGTGGTAAATCCAATGTGATTGATGCCATTCGTTGGGTTATGGGTGAATCCAGTGCCCGTCAATTGCGTGGTGGTACCATGCAAGATGTTATTTTTACCGGAACGGCAAAGCGTAAACCAGTCGGGATGGCGAGTGTTGAACTGCGTTTTGATAACACCTATGGCAAGTTAGGTGGTGCTTATAATGCCTATACTGAACTAGCAGTTCGTCGTCAGGTCAATCGTGATGGTAAATCCGAATATTTCCTCAATGGCACCAAATGCCGCCGTCGTGATATTACCGATATTTTCTTAGGTACCGGTTTAGGTCCACGTTCGTATGCGATTATTGAACAGGGCATGATCAACCGTTTGGTCGATGCCAAACCTGAAGAAATGCGTGTGTATATTGAAGAAGCCGCTGGGGTTTCTCGCTATCAAGCTCGTCGTCGTGAAACTTTACAGCATCTAGAACACACCACTCAAAACTTAGAACGTCTCGAAGACATTGCATCAGAACTGAAATCTCAGCTGAAAACCTTAAAACGCCAGTCTGAAACGGCGGTGCAATACAAAGAATTAGAAACCCAAATTCGTACTTTTAAGATCGAAGTGTTGTCTTTCCAATGTGAACAAAGCACGCGTTTACAACAAGAATATACGGTTCAAATGAACGATTTAGGTGAAAACTTTAAATTGGTTCGTTCTGAGCTGAATACTTTAGAGCATGACTTATCTTCCACTAATGCTTTATTTCAACGGCTTATTCAGCAGTCCACCCCCTTACAAAGTGAATGGCAACAGGCGGAAAAGAAACTGTCTGAGTTGAAAATGACACTGGAGCAAAAACAGGGTTTATTTGCACAAAATTCGGCAAGTTTGGTGGAGCTTGAAAAGCAAAAAGCTCAAACCAAAGAACGTTTACAGTTATTGGAGTTACAACTGGAAACGCTGCAAGAACAGCAAGATGGATTTGTTGAACAATTACAGCGTCAAGAAAGCAGTAGTCAAGATCAGACTCAACAATTGGCCGATTTGAAAGCTCAGCATCAACAAGCAGTTCAACAATTTGAACAATGCCGTGGGCAAGTCGAAAAGCAGCAACAGCAAAAGCTACAGATGTTGGCGCAGAGTGAACAATTGACCAAAAATATTGGTCGTATTGAGCAACAACGTGAGACTCTGCAACAGCAACGAGGTCAAATTCAGCATCAGGCGCAGCAAGATGAGTTGGAGCAGTATCAGCAAGATAAGCAGCAGCTCGAACAGCAAATTGTACAACAAGAGCTGGTGATTGCCGAAACTCAAGCACAGCTTGCAGCTGCACAAGAACAGCAGGCACAGCACAAAAATACGGTGTTGCAGCTAAAGTCAGAAATACAGGTGCTGTTGTCAGAGCAGAAAAACCTAAATCAATTAATGATTAAAGCTAGTCCAAAGCAGCAAAGCCAGCGTCAACATTTAATGCAGCAGTTGCAGTTGAGCACACAAGGTAAACAGCATGCACAACTGGTCGAGAAATTTTTGTCTAAATGGCTGAGTGCCCAAGTCTTGGGACACAGTGATAATTTTCAAGACGGTATTGCACGTCAGGTCAAAGGCAATCATCACACAGCAGTACAAATCGTTGGATTAGACGCTTTGGCGAGGTGGATTGAAGCACCACAACTTTCGATCTGGCAGCAGGTCGCGATTGCTGAAACATTGACGGTGGCATTGAGCCATCAGGCTAAACTGGCCGCAGGTCAGTCAATACTCACGCTCGATGGTTATCATGTTGGTGCGGATTGGGTGATTGGTCTGAACTATGACGAGGACAGCCAAGCAGGCCAAGGTGCATTGAGCCATCGTATTCGCTTAGATGAATTGACTGAATTACTTGCAGCGCAGCAGCCAAAGCTGACACAACTAGAAGGCCAATTGCCTGAGTTGCAAAATGCCGTACAGGCTTTACAGCAAAGTCTGCAACAGCAACACAGCCAATTAAAAACTTGGCAAAAAGACATTCAAAATACTGATGTTGCCATTGCGAAGGTACAAAGTTCCAATCAGGCTTTTGCTTTACAAAAGCAGCAGTTAGAAGATCAATTGCAGCAACTTGAAGCACAGCTTGAAGAAGATGCCATGCAAAAAGACGATTTGGAAATTGATCTGCATGCGCTGACAATGAAGCTTGAGCAAGCCTTGCCCAATTATAAAACCTTGCAATTCCAAGTTGAGGAATTGAGTCTAGCGCTGGAAAGTGCTCAACAATTGGCATTACACAGTCAGCAAGAATTGGAAATCGTGCGTCGTCAGTCTGTACAGACGAAACAACAGATTGAATTATTAGAAAAAGACACGGTCTTTTTGAAAGCGCAAACTCAGCAAATTATTGGACAGATGGAGCAGGCAAAGAAATTTGTCGATCCGGTACAGTT
This sequence comes from Acinetobacter sp. LipI_15, assembly GCF_058242865.1. NCBI lineage: Bacteria > Pseudomonadati > Pseudomonadota > Gammaproteobacteria > Moraxellales > Moraxellaceae > Acinetobacter > Acinetobacter sp. LipI_15. The sequence goes on from NZ_JBZAYN010000001.1 coordinate 695,412, forward strand.
AGAATTGCCTGCGCTTGAGTCACAGTATTCTGAACAGGCCCAAGTCACTGAACGTTTACAAAAAACCTGGAATGACTGGCAGCTTGAACTCAATAATGTTCAGAGCAAACAACAGACATTGACGGAACAACGCCATTCACATCAACAGCAAGATGAAAAATTGCGTACGCAATTGGAAGAAAAGCGTCTGGCTTGGCAATCCGCGCAGTCTGATTTACAGCATTATTCTGAACAGCTAAAAGAAATGAACAGCGAAATGCTGACAGGTTTAAGCATTGATGTGGTATCCCATCAGCAAAAACTAGAAAAAGCACAGCAGCAGTTTGATAAATTGGGTGCAGTCAACTTGGCTGCGGCAGAAGAATATACTGAAGTTTCTAAACGCTTTGATGATTTAAGCCACCAAATTGATGACTTGCAAAAGACCGTTGAACAACTGCAAGCTGCGATGAAAAGCATTGATCAGGAAACGCGGAAGCTGTTTATGACCACTTTTGATAAGGTTAATGCTGAACTTCAAGCGTTATTTCCGAAAGTATTTAATGGTGGTGAAGCAAGCTTAAGCCTTGAAGATGGTTGGCAATCGGGTGTAAAACTGATGGCACGACCACCGGGTAAACGAAACAGCTCTTTGGCATTATTGTCGGGTGGTGAAAAGGCATTGACCGCATTGGCTTTGGTTTTTGCGATTTTCCGCCTAAATCCTGCGCCATTTTGCGTTTTAGACGAAGTCGATGCACCTTTAGACGATGCAAATGTAGGAAGATTTTGTAATCTTGTAAAAGAGCTTTCAGAACAAGTGCAATTTATCTACATTACACACAATAAACTGGCAATGACAATGGCAACTGACTTACTTGGTGTGACCATGCCAGAACCAGGAACTTCAAAATTAGTGACTGTGAATATTGAGCAGGCCAAAGAATACGGTTTAGCTGCGGAGGCATAACATGGAAATCACCACTATAGCTGGGATTGTAATCGCTGTAATTATCATGGTTGTGGGCATTCGAATGATGTTTCGTAAACCTGCGGATGCAGCGCCATCACTTGACACCGAATTACATATTAATCCTGATAGTCAGCAACCTGTTATTCCGCGCCATGTACGAAATCAGTTAAATACACCTGAAACCACGCCACGTGTAGAGCCGACTTTGGCTGAGAAAAAAGTTACAGCGGTTGAAGCGACTGAAACTGTTCAAGCGAATGTAACGCCAGAAGCAACTGCAACGGAACAAGCAGAGCAGAGCGTTGAGGCTACGGCAAAGACTGAGACGACAACGACGGATCCCGTTTCAGTTGAAAACGCTCAAACTGCAACAGAAGACAGTACTTTGTCTACCGAAGCAACAGAATCTACAACGGTTGCATCTGTAGCCGCCGATGCCAATGACGCCGCGACTCCTGCGACGAACGTTCAGGCAGACGCTGTTCCTGTAGAAAAAGCGCCAGAATTTAGTGTAAATAGCGCAATTGAAAAAGCTGAAATCAGCGATTTTGATGAAGAAAGCAGTATTTTGGATGCGCATTTACATGAACAAAAAATTGTTGATGAAGAAAGTGCTTTAGCGACTGCGGAAACCTATATCGCCTTAAATGTGTTCCCGGATAGCCGTGCCTTGTCGGGTGAAAAAGCATTAAAAGTGTTACTGAAATACGGTTTACGCTTTGGCGAAATGGCTTGTTTCCATCGCTATGATGAAGAAGGTACAAAGTTATTATTCTCTGTATTGCAAATGAATAATGATGGCGCTGCGCAAGGTTTTGATCTTGAAACTTTATCGACTGAAGAAGTAAAAGGTTTGGCTTTCTTCTTAGCGCTGCCACACAGCGATGTACAAAATGCCTTTGATACCATGGATAGCATTTCACGTCTAATTGCCCGTGAAATTGACGGTACTGTGTATGATCAAAATAACCAAGAATTTACACCGCAGATGCGTGAACATTGGCGTCATCAAGCCATTGATTATCGTCAAGGTCAAGCTATCGAAGTCTAAGCGTCTTTGATTGAAACTCACCGAGTGGGTTTCTATAATAGCAACAGATAATGAAATTTGAGGGCGGAGCATGAACCGCCCTTTTTTATGGTGAATGTATGACACAACAATCCACTGTCGTTGCACAGATGCGACAACTGATTCAACTCTTGGCGAAGCATAACCATGCCTACTATGTCATGGACACGCCAGAAATTGAGGACAGTGAATATGATCAACTTTTTCACCAATTAAAAGCTTTAGAAGAGCAATACCCTGATTTAGTACAATCTGATACACCAACTACAAAAGTGGGTGGAAAGGCCTTGTCTAAGTTTGAATCTGTAACCCATGCAGTGCCTATGTTGTCATTAGGTAATGTGTTTAATGCAGAAGATTTATTTGCCTTTGCCCGTCGTGCAGAAGAGCGCTTACCGAATCAAAAAATTGAATATGATGTCGAATTAAAATTTGATGGGCTGGCCATTTCTCTTTGGTATGAAAATGGCATTTTAGTCCGTGGTGTGACACGGGGCGATGGTGAAACAGGGGAAGACATTACCCAAAATGTAAAAACCATTCGTAATTTGCCTAAAGTACTGACCTCTACACAGACTGAAATTCCAAGTCTGCTTGAAGTCCGTGGTGAAGTTCTGATGCCAAAATCAGGCTTTGAAAAGCTTAATGCTGAAAATGAAGCTAAAGGTGAAAAAACCTTTGCCAATCCACGAAATGCAGCAGCAGGAAGCTTACGTCAACTCGATCCTGCAATTGCGGCTTCGCGTCCTTTGGCTTTTTATGCCTATGGCATTGCACAGTGTGAACCACATCATGGGCAAACCACCATGTCTGCAAGTCTTGAGTGGCTGACACAGTTTGGTTTTGCTGTCGGTGAACGTCACTTTATATGTGACAGCATTCAGGACGTACAAGCTGCATATGAGCAAATGATCATTGATCGTCCAAGCCTGAGCGTTGAAATTGATGGCATGGTGATTAAGGTAAACAGCCTGAAGCAACAGCAAACACTGGGCTTTTTAAGTCGTGAACCGCGCTGGGCAACGGCATATAAATTCCCTGCAGTTGCAGCGCTCACGACGGTTGAAAATATTGATTGGCAAGTGGGGCGTACAGGCACTTTAACTCCAGTCGCACGTTTAAATCCTGTTGCAGTCGGTGGCGTAACGGTTTCCAATGTCACTCTTCATAATATTGGTGAAATTCACCGCCTAGATGTCCGTGTAGGCGATACCGTGAGTGTTTACCGTAGTGGTGATGTGATTCCCAAAGTGGAAAAAGTTTGGCCTGAATTTCGACCTGTAGAAACAGTTGAAGTTCAATTGCCCGAATGTTGTCCTGTCTGTTCTTCACCTGTGGTGATGCCCGAAGGTGAAGCCTTGGCACGTTGTTCAGGTGGTTTGTACTGTGCTGCACAGCGTATTGAGGCGATTCGTCACTTTGTATCGCGTAAAGCTATGGACATTGAGGGCTTAGGCGACCGTTGGGCAGAATCTCTTTTACATCTGGATCTGCTTAAAGATGTTGCTGATATTTATAGCTTGCCTGAGCATCGTGAAAAATTACTGACCATTGAAAAAATGGGTGAAAAGTCGGTTCAAAACCTCATCGATTCTATTGAAAATAGTAAGAAAACGACACTAGGCGCATTTATTTATGCACTTGGCATTCGAGGCGTGGGTGAAACCACGGCACGCATGCTCGCCAATACCTTCCAAACCTTTGATGCGATTCGCCATGCAGATCTCGAATCCTTGAAAAAAACGCCAGACGTTGGTGATATTACCGCTGAATGGATTGTCGACTTTTTCCAAGCGCCGCATAACCTCGAAGTGGTTGATCGTTTGTTGGCAGCTGGGATTCATTGGGATGCACCTGTTGCACCAAGTCGTCAGCCGCTGAATGGCGAGAGTTGGGTGATTACTGGAACATTGAGTACCATGGGGCGTGATGAAGCGACGCAAATGCTTCAAGCCTTAGGCGCACGTGTCAGTGGTAGTGTTTCGGGTAAAACCAAATGTGTGGTTGCGGGTGAAAAGGCAGGTTCTAAATTAGAAAAGGCTGAAAAACTGGGTATTCCGGTGATGAGCGAAGACGAGTTTATTGCCTTTGTACAACAGCATAATGCTTCTTAAGTATTGAAAATCAAACCTGAAAAGGTTGTGACTTTTGAACAAACGCCTGATGCATTGCATTGGGCGTTTTTATTTTGCTGCTTAACATGATTGCGTCAGCCTATCAGTTGTTGATGATAGATCAGACATCATTCCTCAACATCACTCACGAAATATTTTGTTAAAGCGTGAATGTATTGAGATACAATTTTAGCCATAAAAAAAAGCAGCTTAGGAGCTGCTTTTTTTTATTCAGTGATCACATTATTCTTGATCAACTTTCATTGGTTTTACATCCATTTCTTGATATGAAACCAACTTGGTTTTGTGTTTCCACTTATAACCAAACCAAATGGCAAGGAATAAGAAAATACCAATATAGGTAGAAACAACGGCTAACCACTCACCATCTAAAACGGCTTGATAGTTCTGACCAAGGACCACGATGGCACACAAAATAAAGGCAAACCAAGGTGCAAATGGGAAGAATTTTGCACGGTAAGCAAGATCTTCCAATTTATTGCCTTGAGCCAAGTAGCCTTTACGGAAGCGATAATGTGAAACTGCAATACCGAGCCACACAATAAAGCCACACATACCAGACATGTTCAGTAACCAGTTAAAGACCGCTTGTTCACCGATAAAGGTGGTTAAGAAGCACAGTGCCGCAATCGCTGTTGTTGCATAAAGTGCATTCATTGGTACACCACGTGAATCTAAGCGACCAAAGACTTTCGGCGCACTGCCTTTACGTGCCATATCAAAGAGCATACGGGTAGAGGAGTACATACCAGAGTTACCCGCTGATAAAATCGCGGTTAAGATCACTGCATTCATTACTGATGCAGCAAAGGCAAAACCTGCTTTTTCATACAGTAAGGTAAATGGTGATAGTGCAATATTTTCAGTAGATGCCGCTTGTAATAAACGTGGGTCATCATAGGCAATGAGTGTACCGATAATGAAAATACACACGATATAAAACAACAAGATACGCCAGAAAATTTGCTTAATGGCAATAGGGATGGTCTTTTCAGGATCTTTCGATTCACCAGCAGCCACACCAACCATTTCAGTCCCTTGGAAAGAGAAACCGGCAATCATGGCTACACCAATCAAGGCAGATAAACCGCCGACAAATGGGGCTTCACCCTTGCTCCAGTTGGCAAATGTTTCTACGCCCGGTGTCAGCATGATTTTGCCAATCATAAACAAACCGATAATGATAAAGGCAACAATTGCGAGCACTTTAACTAGGGAGAAGAAGAATTCTGATTCACCAAAGCCTTTTACGGTCAGTGCATTAATGGCAAAGACGATTGCGAGGAAAATCGCACTCCAGTAGAAGCCCGGAATATCTGGAAACCAGAATTTCATAATGAATTGGACTGCAACCAATTCAAATGCCACGGTAATCGCCCAGTTATACCAATAGTTCCAACCCAAAGCGAAGCCGAAACCACCCTCGACATATTTGGTGCCGTAGGTAAAGAATGCACCCGAAGTTGGATTATGTGTTGCAAGCTCACCTAGACTGGTCATCAAGAAGTAAATCATGATACCAATTAAGCAGTATGCAAGCAGGGCGCCACCCGGGCCTGCATTGGCAATGGTTGCACCTGAGGCAAGGAATAAACCTGTACCAATTGATCCACCAATTGCAATCATGTTGAGATGGCGAGCACCCAACTTACGCTGAAGCTGAGCTGGTTTTTGAGTTTCGCTCATCATTGTTCCTTAAGATTTTTTTGCGTGCTCGCAAACAAGACTTTAAATCCTTGTTGGTCGGCTTTGATTGTACATTGACCGTAATGTTGCTCAATTAAAGTCGGATAATTGAGGAATCGGTTGGCAACAATCCAAAGCTCACCCCCAGACTTCAAATGTCTGCGCGAAGTTTTGCATAGATTTTCACTGGCATTGTAGTCGGTTTGAATCCCTTGATGGAAGGGTGGATTGCTGACTATGGCATGTAAAAATAATGGAGCATCCTCGATTCCTGTGACCGCTTTAATCTCAAGTTGTTCAGGTTCAAGCAAATTTTGTTCAAATGTCATTTGTGTAGACGCTAGTGCAAAGGCATCTACATCCATGGCAAAGATACGATTTTTAGGATTCAGTTTGGCTAAATAAGCACTGATAACACCCGCACCACAGCCAAAATCTGCAATTTTGCCAGAAGTCACCTGTGACAAATAAGGCAATAATGTAGCCGTACCCACATCTAAACGGTTCTGGCTAAATACACCCGGCAGTGCGCAAATCGTAAGCTCACCATTTGGGGTCTCTACTGGATATTTTTGCACCCAATCTTGCAGTGGCTTCAGTGTGACAGTTTTTTCCAATAGGGTTTGCCACATTTGACAGTGACGCGCACTATCAATTTTTAGGGTTTTACCAAAGGGTTGTAATTGTTTTGCTGCGCGTTCAACACCGCCTTTTTTCTCACCCACGAGGAAAATAGACGCACCTTGAGCAAGATGACTTGCGACATTGTGTAATAAATAATTCAGCAGTTCTTTTGATTTCGGAACAAAAATAACCGCTTGATCAAACTGACCTTCAGGAAAATCGACACCAAAATGGACGTTTGACTGTTGATTTTGAAAGTACTGAAAATCATTAAAATTCCAGCACCAAATCGATGGCTTAATATTGTCATTCAATTGACTGAGTAAGTCATCTGTCGGTGCATTTACGAAAAGCACGCGATCTTGTAATAAATCGATCTGTCGTATAACGACTTCACTTGTGAGATCCATAGATTTCTCCATCATAAAAAACACTGCCTAGGGCGGAACCTAGGCAGTGTTCTTTGACAAATGAACTTACTTCTTCACTTCAGGAAGAACAATATTCAAAATAAGGGCAGCGATACCACCAGTGGCAACGCCTGAACTGAAGATATTACGGAACAATTCAGGAAGATGTTCAAGGATTTGTGGTACTTGTGCAACACCTAGACCCAATGCCAATGAAATCGCAATGATTAATAGTGCGCGGCGGTCTAAATGAATGCCTGACAAGATATTAATACCCGAGGCAGCCACGGCACCGAACATGACCATTACAGCACCACCAAGCACGGCTTGTGGAACTGCCTGAATGACACCTGCTACAGCAGGAAGTAAGCCTAAAATAACCAATAGGGCAGCAATCCAAATGCCTACATAGCGGCTTGCAACACCTGTTAACTGAATAACACCGTTGTTTTGCGCAAATACAGAACTTGGGAATGTGTTAAAGATACCGGCAAGGAATGAGTTTGCACCATTCACCAATACACCACCTTTAATACGCTTCATCCATTCAGGGCCATCTACAGCTTGATTTGAAAGCTTAGAAGTCGCGGTAATATCGCCAATCGCTTCCAAAGATGTCACAAGGTAGATAAATGCCATTGGAATAAACAAGCTCCAAGAGAAGCTTAAGCCAAAGTGCATCGGTGTTGGAATTTGAACCAGTGGCGCATCTTTTAAACCATCAAAGTTTAAATGACCCATAAAGCCTGCAAGGATGTAACCCACGACTAAGGCAATGAGGATGGCAGAACTTTTTACCCATGTAATACGCACACGGTTCAATAAAATGATCAGTGCCAAAACGGTACATGACATGATGAGGTTGTCTGTATTGGCAAATGTTTTATCGCCCATGGCTTGATAACCACCACCCATGCTGATCAGGCCTTCTTTAATTAAAGTCAGACCAATCAATAGCACCACAATACCTGTTACCAATGGGGTAATCAGTTTTTTCACCCACGGTAAGATCCGTGACACACCCATTTCAATGAATGAACCTGCGATCACGACACCAAAAATTGCCGCCATAACTGCTTCTACAGGTGTACCTGCCGCAACCATTGCAGAACCAATACCGATAATAGGACCAATAAAGTTAAAGCTGGTTCCTTGTACAATCAGGAGACCTGCACCAAATGGACCGACTTTTTTACATTGTAAAAAGGTTGCGATACCAGAGATCACCAATGACATCGACAGAATCATATTGGTGTCTTCTTTTGACACACCAAGTGCCAAACAGATCAGCAGACCCGGCGTCACAATTGGGACAATAATGGCCAATAAATGTTGAAACGCAGCGAGAAAAGCAATAAAAGGTTTTGGTCGATCATTCAATCCATAGACTAAATCGAGTTGATCTTTTGCTTCGGGAGATTGGTTTAAATCAGACATGCGGCACTGAAAATTAAGGCTAGGTGGCGCTATTCTAATCTGTTTACACAGCTTTACAAAACCAAAAGCGTGCCAGTCGTCAAAAAAAATGCGATTGTCAATAAACTGTCACTACTAAAATCTATATTTTTTCTGTATAATTTGCCCTCAAACTTTAGGCGTATCGAATTCACATGTCAGATATTAAAACTCTCCGTAACATTGCCATCATCGCGCACGTCGACCATGGTAAAACTACTCTTGTAGACAAACTTTTACAGCAATCAGGTGCTCTTGGCGATCGCGCAGGCGAGATCGAACGTGTAATGGATTCTGGCGCTATTGAAAGTGAACGTGGTATTACCATTCTTGCAAAAAACACTGCAATCAAATGGTTAGACAAGCGTACTAACACTGAATACCGTATCAATATTGTGGATACCCCGGGACACGCCGACTTCGGTGGTGAAGTAGAACGTGTAATGTCAATGGTTGACTGCGTACTTCTTCTTGTTGACTCTCAAGAAGGCCCAATGCCACAAACTCGTTTTGTAACGCAAAAAGCGTTCGCACGTGGTTTGAAACCAATCGTAATTATTAACAAAGTCGACAAGCCAAACGCTCGTCCAGACTGGGTAATTGACCAAGTATTTGATTTGTTCGACAACCTTGGTGGTTCTGACGAACAGTTAGACTTCCCAGTTGTATATGCTTCAGGTCTTCGTGGTGTGGCTGGTCCATCTCCAGAAGAACTTGCTGAAGACATGACTCCATTGTTCGAAACAATTGTAGACATCGTTGAACCACCAGCGGTTGACGTTGACGGTCCATTCCAAATGCAAGTGTCTTCACTTGACTATAACAGCTTCGTAGGTGTTATCGGTGTTGGTCGTATTCAACGTGGTTCAGTGAAATTAAACACTCCTGTAACTGTAATCGACAAAGACGGTAAAACACGTAACGGTCGTATCTTAAAAATCATGGGTTACCATGGATTAGAGCGTATCGATGTTGAATCAGCTTCTGCTGGTGACATCGTTTGTGTAACGGGTATTGATGAACTTCATATCTCTGACACAATCTGTGATCCAAAAGCAGTTGAAGCTTTACCTGCACTTTCTGTAGACGAACCTACAGTATCGATGACTTTCCAAGTAAACAACTCACCGTTTGCTGGTAAAGAAGGTAAATTCGTAACTTCACGTAATATCCGTGAACGTCTAGATCGCGAATTGATTCACAACGTAGCATTACGTGTTGAAGATACTGATAGTCCTGACCGTTTCAAAGTGTCTGGTCGTGGTGAGCTTCACCTTTCAGTTCTTATTGAAAACATGCGTCGTGAAGGCTTCGAAATGGGCGTATCACGTCCACAAGTAATCATCAAAGAAATTGATGGTGAAAAACAAGAGCCATACGAAAACGTAACTTTTGACGTTGAAGAGCAGCACCAAGGCGCTGTAATGGAACAAATGGGTCACCGTAAAGGTGAAATGACCAATATGGAAGTTGACGGTAAAGGCCGTATCCGTATTGAAGCAACTGTTCCTTCACGTGGTTTGATTGGTTTCCGTTCTGAATTCTTAACAATGACTTCAGGTACAGGTATCATGACTTCAAGCTTCTCGCACTACGGTCCAATGAAACAAGGTACTGTTGCGAAACGTCAAAATGGTGTGTTGATTTCTATGGTTCAAGGTACTTGCTTGGGCTATGCACTATTCAGCTTACAAGACCGTGGCCGTCTATTCGCTAAACCTCAGTTAGAAGTTTATGAAGGTATGATCGTTGGTATTAACTCACGTTCAGACGACATGACTGTTAACCCAACTAAAGCGAAACAGCTAACTAACGTACGTGCTTCTGGTACTGATGATGCGTTGACTCTTGTTCCGCACATTGAATTTACGCTTGAACAAGCGCTTGAATTCATTGAAGACGACGAATTAGTTGAAGTAACACCTAAGTCAATCCGTATCCGTAAACGCTGGTTGACTGAAAACGAACGTAAACGTAACCGTAACGGTTAATTTTACAGTTTCAAAAAAACCGCTGACTTAGGTTAGCGGTTTTTTTATGCATGGGTGTTTTGAATAAAAATGCAAAAATTGAATGACTTTATTCATTTGATCCGACATACAAAATTTTGATAAATCCTTTTTAATAGAGTGAATTACTATAGTGAAAAATGTTTTGTGTGAATTTTTATACATGGCATTTAGAATCCAATAAAAACCAAGTAAATTAGGTGGAAATAGTTATACAGATATAATGTATACTTCGTCACAAAATTAAAGCTGAAAAAAATTTCTGGAGATCACATGAGTATTATTCAAGAATTTAAAGAATTTGCCGTGAAAGGCAACGTGATGGACTTGGCTGTCGGTGTCATCATTGGTGGTGCTTTCGGTAAAATCATCGATTCCATGGTAAAAGACATTATCATGCCTTTTATTTCTTGGATCCTTGGTGGTGAAGTTGATTATTCAAATTGGTTCTTAGTATTGGGCGATAACCCAAACAATTTAACCACGCTAAAAGCAGCACAGGATGCAGGCCTTAATGTTTTGGCTTACGGTAACTTCTTAACTATCTTAATCAACTTCTTGCTTTTGGCATGGGTCGTATTCTGGTTAGTGAAATTGATGAACAAATTGCGCCGTCAAAAAGTTGAAGAGCCAGCTCCAGAGGCGACTCCAGAAGATATCGAATTACTTCGTGAAATTCGTGATGAATTAAAACGTAAAGGTTAATCCTTTAGCATTTAAAACGGCACTTTGAAGTGCCGTTTTTATTAGGGTGTGTTGACATTTACAGCCGATAAATTGAGCTAAAGAGGCAACCATATAAATATACAAGCTAAAGCAACAGCGCTTTGATAGTTACGTTTTATAGCCAAATCCTAAAAACTATAGAACAATAGAGATATGGGATATTCAAAAGATTTTAAAGACAAAGTCATAGAAATTATGATTCGAGATGAAATGTCTGTGCGAAAAGCAGCACAGCATTTTAACATCTGTATACAAACGATTCAGAACTGGAAAAAGTCCACTACAAACAAACCTATTCCTGGCCGTCCAGCTAAAATTAGCAGAGAGCAAATATTGAAGGATGTTGAACAATATCCTGATGATTATCAGTATGAGCGAGCTGAACGTTTAGGAGTAAGCACTCATGCGGTATTTAATGCATTACATGCCGCAGGAATATCGCGTAAAAAAAGACGTTAAAGCATCCTAAAGCAGATCAAAATCAACGTCAGCAATTTCAAAATCTCATAGAGTGTTTAGAAGGGAAATTGCCTCTGATTTACATAGATGAAAGTGGTTTTCAAAGTGAAAGTACCAGAACTCATAGTTATAGCCTTCAAGGAACACGTGCTGAAGGTGAATTTAACTGGCAGTTGAAGAATTGCAGTAATGCGATCGGTGCAATTATCGAAAATAGATTGTTGACAGTTGGTGTGTTTAATTGTTCTGTGAATACAGAAGTATTTGAATGTTGGATTGAACAGGATTTATTACCTAAGTTGAAAGAAAGCAGTGTTTTGATTATGGACAATGCGACCTTTCACAAAGGGAAAAGACTTCAGGAGTTGATACGTTGTGCAGGCCATTACATTGTGTGGCTTCCTAAATATAGTCCAGATTTAAATCCAATAGAAAATATGTGGTCACGAGTCAAGGCGATTCGAACTAAGTTTAGAGTTAAAGATATTGATAAATTATTTAAAGATTACTGTAATGATTTATTTGGTATTTAGCTATAGCTTATCGTATCTTGTGGCAATTCCTTTAAATTGTTTTAATCTACAAAATGCATTTTCAACTAAATGTCTGATTTTATACATATACCAGTCCATATCATCATTGCTAGATTTGGCATTTGATCTTCGAGGAATGTTTGCTTTCGTATTACTTTCTCTAATTTTCTTTCTGAAACTTTCTGAATCATAGCCTTTATCTGCACATAGCATTTCTGACTCTGTTAAATCTAATTTTGATACAAGATCAGGTGCAACCTTAATATCATGTGAAGTTCCATCTGAAATAATAAATTCAATAGGATTACCATTTGAATCGATTGCTAAATGTATTTTTGAACTATTACCACCAATACTTTTGGAAATACTTTGATTCTTAATACCAGCTGAATGTTGATGCGCTCGTACATGGCTCCCATCGATAAAAATCCACTCTTTATCAGCATGCTGGCTGAATAATTTAAAAATATTCATAAACTTACTATTTTTAGACCATCGATTATATTTCTTAAAAATAGAATTTGATTTACCAAACTCTTGAGGTAAATCACGCCAAGGACAGCCTGTTCTAATTCGAAATAAAATCGCTTCAATAAAATTCCGTAAATTTAATTTGAGATAAATATTAAAGTGACGGAAAATAGCAAGTAACTTGGACCAGTGTTGATCATTTAGCATTGTTCGAGGCATAGCGAGTGTAAAATTGGGTTTGGCGATTTAATTTTACTATCTCGCTATTTTTTTAATCAACAAATGTCAACAGATCCTAATCTTAGAATTAAATAAAAATTTGAAAATATATATGGAAAAAATTATAAATATTGTATTGTTAGGCTGCTCAATTGTAATAGTTACAAATGCTTTTGCTGCACAAAATTCTGAAAATAAAGATTTTATAAATTATTTTCCTGAAGCTATGAGAGAGTCTGTTCAAGAAATTTGCCAAAACTTGAATAACACGGATAATGAAAATGGTATTTACTATAGTCGATCGAACTTAGACAAATACAAAATTTTAAGCCTTAAAAATAATCATTATAATATTTATATTTTTAACAGAGATTGGCGTTCTGATGCTGTTAAATTAGTTTTTTTTTGCTAATGGATTATATAAAAGAGATGGGTATAAGATTGCATTAGAAACATCATCAAGACCCAACGATAATAATATTTATGATCATCGCGAATTAACTTGGGTTAAAGATGAGAACAACAGTTATTTAATTAATGATCTTAAAGATAGTGCATCAAGTATTTCTTGGAATAAAACCCTAGGTAGACCTTCAGAATTTTTGAAGAGAATTGATTGTAATATCAATTCAATTCGTGCATATAAAGGTGATGATGAAATTGCACCAGACTATAAAAAATTACCACATGATTTAGCACAGTATGTATTAGAAAAACCATTACATTTAGAAATAGCATATGCTTTTGATGTTAGTAAGGAAATAGCAAAACAAACAGATTCTGAAGCTTATACTGTACAAGTTGTAAAATTTAAAATTAATGACATAAGCAAGTTATCACTAAATCAGCCTGTTTGTATTTTATTCGGGAGGTCTAAAGGTGCTGTGGGACATTTAAAAAAATCCAGAGTCTCCTATTTCAAAAGCATGGTTTTCATATTATAAAGCGAATGTAAATGAGAGAACTACCTTTCCCCAAAAAGGGGATATTTTGACAACTTCAAAATTTGAATGCGATCAAATAACTATTAAAAATCCATCCGAAACTTAATTTCTAACAAATGCCAGCCAAACTGGCTTTTGATCGGGCCATGCAGTTCACGTTCGGGTAGGGTAAATACCGCCTTATCAATTGGACCAACCAGTTGGCCTTTTTTAATGTCGCCAAGCTCACCGCCTTTTTTACCCGAAGGGCATGTCGAATGCTGCTTTGCAATTTTGGCAAAGTCCGCACCGCCTTTGATTTTCTTTTTTAGTTGCTCACATAGTTCTTTATCTTTGACTAAGATGTGGCGAACAATCGCAGACTTCATGCGTTATTTCCTTTCACGGTTTTCTCAGTCAGCATTTTAACCTTTTTTAAAGGCTGACACTCTGGGCAAAACACCGATGCACGTTGCCCTAGTTTGATATTTTGCAAGATGGTTTCACAGTTGATGCACATTTCACCGGCACGTCCGTAGGCGAGCAGAGTTTGTTGGAAATAACCATTTTCGCCCGTCGCATTGGTGTAATCACGTAAAGTCGAACCGCCTAAATCAATTGCCTGTTTTAAAATACGTTTGATTTCGATGACCATTTTTTCAACTTGTTCAAAACTCAAACTCGATGCTGGCTGCGCAGGGTGTATGCCGAGGTTAAACAGGCTTTCCGTTGCATAAATATTGCCGACACCGACTACGATATGATTGTCCATGATCGATACTTTGATACCGGTCTGCTTATTTTTAAATTTTTGGAATAAGTATTCAGCATTAAACGCATCACTCAGCGGTTCAGGGCCAAGCGTGTCAATCAGTTTGCTTTGAGATGATGCATCTAACCATAAAATACAGCCAAAGCGGCGTGGATCGTGATAGCGTAATTGCATATCTTCAAAATGAATCACCAGATGGTCATGCTTTCGTAATGCTTCATGACCTTCACAAATCCGAAAACTGCCAGACATGCCCAAATGCCACAGCATGCTGTCCTGTTCAAATTCAGCCAAAATATATTTTGATCGACGGCTGAGCTGAAGCAGCTTTTGTCCGACGAGTTTTTGAATGTCGTCAGGAATAGGCCAACGCAGACTCGACTGAAAAACCTCAACTTTGAGAACCTTTTCATTCAATAATGGCAATAAACTGGTTTTAGTGGTTTCTACTTCTGGTAATTCAGGCATAAAGGTCGAAGCAATGGATCATTCAAGTTATGCATACTATTGGGTCTAGCCCTACAGAATGCAAGTTTCATCGCGGCCTGAGGGAGTGTATGAATAGGTTGTTGATTAATAATTGTGAGAATAATAAACCAATAAGTCACGATAATGAGTTTAAACAAGAGATCGGAATTTTAAAATTTGAATTTTAAAAAAACATAAGATATTGAAAAATATAAATTAAAAATATTACATAACAATAGATTTATTTAAAATCATTTATTGATAAATTAAAGTTTGGTGAATGATAAAAATAATGCTGAGATAGAACGTGAAAAATTATGTAATTTTTGTGACATTAGATTTCAAGCCTTGTGGCTTGTCTAGAGACTCTCTCCAGATTTAGGTTTTACCATGAAAAAATACAGTCTAGCTCTTCTACCTGCATTTGTTGCAGCAGCCATGACACATGTTCACGCCGCAGAAGCATTCGACACTAAAGGTCAGTACATGCTCGGGGATTGGGATGGTAAACGTACCGAACTTGCACAACAAGGTGTGAAGTTTGAGGCCAATATTGCTGCTGATGCTGCCTATCTTGCCGATGGCGGTCGTAATCCGGGACATTCAGCAACGGTAGCCAGCCAATTGTGGTTAGGTACACAGCTTGATATGGAAAAACTCGCAGGTTGGGATAGCGTGACTGTGCGTGCTGTAATGACTGCTCGTCAAGGTCAAAGTACCTCAGTTCGTGATTTGCAAGGGGATGTTCCTCAATTGGCAAATGCACAAGCCAATTTTGGTCGTGGTAATCAGGACAGTCGCTTAACTGAATTATCGATTGAAAAGAATTTTAAAGAACAAGGTATTAGTGTTAAAGCCGGTCGTCTTGGTGTCGGTATGGACTTTAACGTGATGGCGTGTGATTTTGCCAGCAATGCCTTTTGTGCTGCACAAATGGGTAAATGGCAAGGTTCTATGTGGATGAATACCCCAGTTTCACAATGGGGTGGACGTGTGAAATACCAAGCGACACCAGAACTTGCGGCACAAGTCGGTGTTTATGAATTTAACCCTGACAATGGTAATGCCAAAGCAGAAGGTCAAGGTTGGAGTCTAGATACAGATCATGCTGATGGCGTAACCATTCCCGTAGAATTGGTTTGGACACCAAAATCATTGGTCAATGGCTTACCGGGCAGCTACCGCTTTGGTGCGATGTACAACACTGCAGATAATGTAAAAAATCAAAAAGACATTATTTCGGGTGAAGCAGAAGATCGTACCTTTGGTGGTTGGGTTGCGATTGAGCAACAGTTAACGTCTACAGGTGAAGGCAAACGTGGTTTGCATAGCTTTGCCAATTTTACTTGGCATGATCGTGTCACCACAAAAGTTGATAACTCACAGCAGCTGGGTTTGAAATACATTGGATTGGCCGATCGTTTACCAAACGATATGGTTGGCTTGGGCGTGAACCGTGTGCATGTAAATGATCGACTTTCTGCTGAGAAATTTGATGCAAGTGCGGAATATAATGTCGAGTTGAACTATAGCCATAACCCTACGAAATGGTTGATGATTCGCCCAAGTTTACAATATGTGATTAACCCAGGCTCAACAAATCGGGTTGATGATGCTTTCCTAATTGGTTTAAGCTCTAAGGTAATATTCTAATGTCAAAATAGGTGCTCTATGCAAAGTAAATTTAACGTCACATCATTTAAGACACATTTACTTTGCCTAACGGCATGTATTAGCCAGCAGCTGTATGCAGAAACAGGTTCTACGGAACCTGTTTTACTTCCTGAGATTACCATTGAAGCACCACGAACCAATACCACGTGGTTAAAAACACCTGCATCGGTATACCGTGTACAGCAGGCTGAAAATAATAACAATACGGGTGTGAATCTGTCTGAAACCTTAAAAGGTGTGCCCGGACTACAACTCAATAACCGTGAAAACTATGCACAAGACTTGCAACTGTCTATGCGAGGCTTTGGCGCACGTTCAACATTTGGTGTGCGTGGTATCCGTTTATATGTTGATGGAATCCCTGCGACCATGCCGGATGGGCAAGGACAGACGTCAAACATCGATATGAGTAGCTTAAATCATATCGAGGTATTGGGCGGGCCATTTTCTTCTTTATATGGCAACTCTTCGGGTGGGGCAATCTTAACAACAACCAAGCAAGGTACTGGAAAAGACTCGATCGAACTCGGCTATTCGGGCGGCAGTCATCATAAAAGCCGTGCTGATATTGTGCTGCAAGGTGGCTCAGAACAGGCCAATGAACCTAGCTATGTTGTCAGTTCTTCTTATTTTGAAACCGATGGGTACCGTGATCATAGTGCCGCAAATAAGGTACTTAGCAATGCAAAACTGACTTGGGATCTGGATGATGGTTCCAAGGTCAATTGGATTGTGAATCATGTGGATATCAATGCCGATGATCCACAAGGGTTGACTCGGGAGAAATTGCGTCAAAATCCGAAACAGCAAGTAGCATTTTTAAAGCAGTTTGATGTACGTAAAGAAATTAACCAAACTCAAACGGGCTTAACATGGAAAAAACCATTGAATGATCAGCATGAACTTAATGCAATGGTGTATATGGGGCAACGTGATGTAACCCAGTATCAATCGATTCCTAAAGGTGATTATTCAATCAATTTAGGCTTAGATGAAGATGGAAATCCAATATCATCAACAAGTCAAAGAAACCCTCGCCATGCAGGCGGTGTGATTGATTTTAGCCGTGACTATTATGGAACAGATATTCGCTGGACAGGCAAAGACCTCTTGCCGAATACGCGTTTAACTGCAGGCCTTGCCTTTGATTACATGGATGAAGACCGTAAGGGCTATGAAAATTTTGATGCCAATGACAATTATGGCGTGAAAGGTGATTTACGCCGTGATGAAAATAATACCTTGTGGAATTTAGATCCCTATGTACAAGCTTCGTGGAATTTTTTACCCAATTGGACTTTAGATACAGGGCTACGATATAGCAATGTACACTATGAGTCTAAAGATCATTATCAGCAGCAAGCAGTATATGCAGCAGATAAAGACAATGGTGACGACAGCGGTAAAACTGACTATGACAAAGTTTTACCTTCAGCAGCGTTAAGCTGGAATATTGCACCTCAACTGAATGCCTATGTCAGTTATGCCAAAGGTTTTGAAACACCGACCTTTACAGAAATGGCCTATTCTAAAGATGACGGCATGAATTTTGATTTAAAACCGGCCAGTAGCGATAACTACGAGCTTGGGCTTAAATCACAAAATGCATGGGGGAATTTCACTGCAGCAGTGTTCCAAAGTAAAACCCAAGATGACATCGTCTCTGCAGGAAGTATCAATGGTCGTGCAACCTATAAAAATGCCGATAAAACCTTACGTGAAGGTGTTGAGCTTTCGTGGAATAAACAGCTATGGCGAGATTTAAGCGCGCAAGCAAGCTACAGTTATATCGATGCCACTTTTGATGCCGCAATTCCTGACAGTGATGTCGTCAAAGGCACTTATATACCGGGTATCGCCAAAAACCAAGCGTTTGCCGCACTGAATTGGCAGCCAGATATTGGCTTTAATGCCGGCCTAGATGTTCGCTATATGGATAAAGTCTATGTCGATGATGCCAACAGTGATGCCGCGTCGAGCTATACCGTGGTTTCTGCCAACGCAGGTTATGTGTGGAAACAAGCAGATTGGAAAGTCAAAACCTATGTACGTGCAGATAATTTGTTTGATGAGAACTATGTCGGTTCAGTGATCGTCAATGATGGAAACGGACGCTTCTTTGAACCCGCAGATGGTTTGAATTGGAGTGCAGGATTAAGTGTGACCAAAGCCTTCTAAAAGGAGAGTGATGTGGCGTTGTTATTTCAACCAATTCAGTTTGGAACATTGGGGCTGAGTAATCGAATCGTGATTGCACCCATGTGTCAATATTCTGCCAATGAGCAAGGGGAGTTAAGCTATTGGCATGAGCAACAATGGGCGAATTATGCCTTGTCAGGTGCCGGACTTTGTATCATCGAGGCAACAGCTGTACAGGCAGAGGGGCGCATTAGCTATGCAGACCTCGGCCTTTGGAATGATATGCAACGCGCGCAGATGAAGGCACTATTGGCCAAGGTGAAATCACTTTCACCTATGCCATTTGCTATCCAACTGGCACATGCGGGTCGTAAGGCATCGACAGATAAACCTTGGGCAGGACGTGGACAATTACCCCCAGATCATCCTCAAGGATGGCAAACTGTGTCAGCCAGTGATTTGCCCTTTAATGCCACAGATCATGTACCCCATGCTTTAAGCCGAGATGAAATCCAGCAGATCATTCAAGACTTTGCCGATTCAGCAAAACGCGCGGTAGATGCAGGCTTTGACTTAATTGAGCTACATGCCGCACATGGTTATTTGCTGCATCAATTTATGTCGCCATTGTCGAATCAGCGTAGCGATGAATATGGTGGCAGTCTGGAAAATCGCATTCGACTGACGCTTGAAGTGTTCCAAGCCATGAAAAATACCGTTCCTGAAGATTATCCAATTGGGGTACGTATTTCTGCAACTGACTGGATGGAATATACTGAAGCACCGAGTTGGGATCTAGACTCGGCTGTTGGTTTGTCAAAAGCGCTTGCACAACTAGGCACAGCCTATATTCATGTTTCTAGTGGCGGCTTAGATGTTGCGCAAAAAATTCAATTACAAGCCAGTTATCAAGTGCCTTTCGCTGAAGCCATTAAGCAAGCCGTTCAGGTTCCCGTAATTGCTGTGGGTTTAATTACCGAAGCAATGCAAGCCGAAGGCATCTTACAATATGGCATGGCAGATGCGATTGGTCTTGCTCGTGCAATTCAATATGACCCGCGTTGGCCATGGCATGCCGCTGCTGAACTCGGTGAAAATTTAAAAATTTCTCCGCAGTATTTACGCTGTCAGCCGCATGCACAAAGAAGTCAATTTACGGCTTTCTAATTTTCAAAATTTATAGCGGTCCTATCTACACTCTCAGGTTGAGGGTGTGGATAGAAGAGTCTATTACACAGGATATTTCGTATGGTCTTTGAGGTGATTGGTCCAATCTTTTTTCTTTTGGCCTTGGGATATCTGTCTGTAAAATGCAGTTTATTGAGTAAAGAACAGGTCGGAACCATTGGTGCATTTGTGATTAAGATTGCACTGCCGGCTTTGTTTTTTCAGTCATTAGCTTCTAAAGATTTGCATCAAATTTGGTATCCCGGCTATTTCTTTGTTTATACCGGAGTCACGTTTTTACTGTATGGTATGGCCTATTGGCTATTGTCGACACATTTTAAAAATAATATGTCGCAAACAGCGGTACTGTCATTAGGCGCTGGCATGTCAAATACAGGCTTAATTGGCACTGCAGTGCTAAGCTTGTTGGTCGGTCAAAATGCGATGACCTATACCTCACTAATCGTCATTATTGAAAGTGTGCTGCTGATTCCAACGGTACTGGTCCTTGCGCAATTAGGAAGTTCACAGCAAAAAGCCAATATTGGCGACATCATCAAAAATACCTTAATGACCCTGTTAAAAAATCCACTCTTTGCAGGGGTAATGCTAGGGATTGGGTTTGCAATTTTCCAAATTCGTTTGCCTCATCAAATCAATGATGTACTAGCGATGTTAGGTCAAACGGCTTCACCACTGGCACTGTTTGCAATTGGTGGAGGGATTGTCGGTATGAGCTTAAAGTATGTGAATGCTCAGAGCTTCTATTTGGTGATTTCAAGCAACTTGGTGATGCCTTTACTGACTTATTTAGGCTTACGTTATTTGACCGATGTCAGCCAAGAGATGTTATATGCAGGGACGATTATTGCCGCATTACCGATGCCGACGATTTTTGCCATGCTTGGACAAGTTTATGGCTTAAATGAAAAGACCTTAACGCCTTTGTTGATGAGTACTATCTTGGGCTTTGTCGTAACAGGTGTATTAATCAGTCTGTGGTGGGCGTGATTTTGATCAGCTCAAGATTTGCTTAAACCCATGAAAAAGCCCTGCATGTGCAGGGCTTTTTTTAATGCTCAATTAACTCTTTTTCGCATTGGCTTTAGGTGCTTTGGTTTGTTCAGCAATCATTTTATCCACGGTTGCCAAAGATTCTTTGGCTTGTGGAATATTTTCTTTGGCTAATGCACTGAATATTTTTTTAGCTTCAGGCAAATTTTGCGGGATGATATTGCCATTTACAAACATATTGCCCACCGCCATCAATGCAGGGACATAGCCTTTTTTTGCTAACTCTTGAATGCTATTTAGACCTTGCTGAATAGGCTTTTCATTTTTAGCTTTAAAGCCCGCACTGATGTCATAAAGTGCTTTGGCATGAATCGCAGGGTAGTTGCCTTTTTTAATCAGCGGATCAAGTTTGCTGAGTGCCAATTTATCTGACTCAGGTTTATTTTCTGCAAAAAGTAAAATGGCATAGTCGATGGAGGCATCGTCAAAACCTGCCGAAGATGCGCGTTCTAAATATTGTTTGGCCTTATTGGTGTCTTGTTTTAAGCCCAGTGTGCCCGTTGCATAATTTTTACCTAAAACATAGTTAGCAACAGGGTAGCCTTTGGCTGCAGCCTGTTCATAGAGTTGGATGGCTTTTTTCTCATCCTTCGCTACGCCTTGACCTGTTTGAGTAAGATAGCCCAAATTATAAATGGCCTGAGCATTACCTTTTGCTGCAAGCTTGCTCAGTGTTTGGTAGGCGCCATTCATATCTTTGGCCTTGACCATGGCTTCCACTTTAGCAAATTCAGGATCGACGGCATCTGTTTTAGTTTCAGCAAAAGCGAATTGAGTGCTCATTGCCAAAATGCTTGCAAGTAGGATTTTTTTCATCTTAAAACCTTTTTTAAATCATGCACATAATTCCATTTATGTGTTTTGGTGGTTATTTTTGTCGGTTTTTACATCATAGGTAGATTTACGTAAATGTAAAGTGAGGAATTGTGATTTAAAGCGTTTTTATAAAATAATGTTGATTGCCGTTAGCACTTTAAATGCCATGACTTTATTGCATCAAAAGCCTTTGCAAAAAAGCAGGACTCTGATTTAATCGCGCATTGTTATTTTCTCAGAGGCAGCGCGATGTTTATTAAAGGCATTAAACGCAATTACGATAAAATTAATGCAGATGAATCGATTGCAGATGAAGATAAAATTGATGCGCTTTTGATGAAACTGGGTGCAGAGTTTTTAGTCAGTAAAGAGGATCGTGTTTATATTTTCAAAAAAGGCGATTTAGAAGCTAAATTTGATGCCAAACATGCGCGCGCCTATCATTTTAAAGAATATGTATGCAAAGACATGAATAAGTTGTTTCATGGATTTTGATTAAGATCATGATTTAAAAACGAAAACGTGAGGGGGAATAAAGTTCCTCCTTATTTTTGATTGTTGTGTACTGCAACAGCGTATGTAATTTAAAAAATCTTTATTTTCAAAAGTATAATATTTTCTAAAAATATAAATTGAATAAAATAGATACAAGGCATCTATGATGAATACAGATATACATGATTCATTGAGATGTATTTAAATATGATAAAAATAAGCGCCATCTTGATCCTTGGTTTCGTCTGTTCAATGACCAGTTGGGCTCAACAACCCAAGCTTGTACCGCATCCAATCCATTTAAAAAATGGCAAGCAGTTTTCATTAAATTTGCCTGCGCAGTATGAAATTATTCCTGCTGCCGAAGGTCTCAAACGTGTTCGTTTTTTAGCGCAAGCACCTGATCGCAGAATGTTTGTCACGGATATGTATGATCTAACAGATAATAAAAAAGGTACTGTATATATATTGGATGATTGGAATGCTGACACAGGTAAATTTGGCAAAATCATTCCTTATCTGACCGGTTTGAGAAATCCAAATTCAGTTCAGTTTTATACCGATGCTCAAGGACAGGATTGGCTCTATTTGGCGGAAACGCACCAACTGACACGGCAAAAATTCAACAGAGGTGAAACTCAGCCTTCGAGTAAGGCTGAAGTTTTAGCGACATTTCCTGATTATGGTTTGAGTTATAAATACGGCGGTTGGCATCTGACGCGGACGATTGCAGTCGGTGGAAATGGAAAGATTTATGTGTCGGTTGGCTCGAGTTGTAACGCCTGTGTAGAAAAAGAAAAAGTGCGAGCATCCGTCATCGAGATGAATCCTAATGGTTCAGAGCAACGGATTTATGCGACAGGTTTGCGTAATGCTGTTGGTCTAAAATGGATCGGTAGATTTCTATTTGCAACTAATCAAGGTTCTGATCATTTGGGAAGTAAAAAGCCAGATGAAACTTTTTATGCGCTAAAACAGGATGTCGATTATGGTTGGCCCGCATGTTATTCATGGCAGGGCAAAGTCTTGGCGGATGCTAAATTTAAACGTGCATCAGGCTGTAAAAATGTTCCATCGCCCTATGCTTATTTCCCTTCGCATTCCTCAGCACTGGGTTTTGATTATTTTGATCATCCAGACACAGATGCCACCATTAAAAATGCATTTTTAGTGGCCTTGCATGGCTCTACCGACGAAGCGATTGGCCATGGCTATCAAATTGCAATTATGCGTAAAGGACAAAAACTTGAAACCTTTATGGATGGTTTTTTAGTCGGTAAAAAGGTGTATGGGCGACCTGCTGATATTTATAAGATCGATGAAAAATCTTTTTATTTTTCAGATGATCGGGCAGGGGTGATTTATTATGTGAGGGAAAAAATGAGTGATTAAAAAGCCAAAGTTTTTAGGCTTTGGCTTTGAGTGATTGGATTTAAAAAAATTAATCTTTAATCGTCACGTCGTTTTAGGTATTACCATGAACCCGATGCGCCGCCGCCGCCTGAGCTGCCTCCTGAATCTCGTGAGGAAGATGAGGAAGATGAGGAAGAACTACTTGAGCTGCTTCCTGATGAAGAACTGCTGCTTGACGATGAAGAGCTGTAACTAGAGGAAGAAGACTGACTTGATTCGCTCGTTTTATTGAAAGGATTTAAACGCTCATATTGTTCATCCAACATTTTTTGACGTGCTTTTTCTTGTAAATATTGATTATAAAAAGCGGTGAGATAGGTATTTTCAGTCCCTGCTCTGAATCGATATAAAAACACTGCATATCTTAATAAAAGTAAAATAAAACAAGTGGTTATGGATTTTAATATAATGAATGATATTTGAGGATAGAATTCGATGAAGTAAAAAATGCCGAAGCCAAATAAAGCAAAAATCTGAAGTGGTAAGCTGTATAAAATAGTTTTAAGTAATCTGTATGGTTCATTGAAGGGAAGAAATATAGTCAACATAAAAGGGGCATAAAGAGGAATAGATGCGCAAAGTAAAAATGCAATTTTTCCAAAATTTAAATAACCAAAAATCAAAAGATGAATAAAAATTTCAAAGATAAGGAGTCCAATAAAAGCACCTAAGGCACCATTAGTACCAAATTTAATAATCACTTTTGTGTAACACCAATAGAGTGGGATACACAATAAGAATGATAGAGATATTCCAGCTATTGTTTTTAGAATGTGATCTATTTTTTGATCTTCGTTTTTAGGTTTACCAAGAGTAATTGATTTATCTAGTAACTTTTTTTGTGTTTCTTTAAAGCCATTAAAATAGTCATTATTTTGGAAATTTGGAGCGAGGGTGTGTCGAATTATGCGCCCAGCTTCTATATCAGTTAAATCTCCCTCTAAACCATAACCTACCTCGAACCGCATTTTACGATCATCTTTTGCAACCAAAAGTAGTAAGCCGTTATCGAGCTTTTCATTGCCAATTTTAAGTTTATTGAATATCTCAAGTGCATATTGATCAATAGCTTTTCCATTGGTCGAGGGAATCATCAAAATTTTAAAGTCGATATGCTTTTGCTGATAAAGCTGCTCGTTTTGCTTTTTCAACTGGACAATTTCATCGCGGGAAAGCGAGTTGGTTTGATCGACCACATTGCTATTTTTTAGCTCTTCCAATACCGCTGAATTTATCTCGGCATAAATATTTGGCGATATAAAACAACTGAAGAGAATGAGGCAATTTAATAAGAAAAAGCGAAATGGGAAAGGGATGAGCATTTTTATAAATCTTTATAGTTTGTTGTAATTTTAAATAGTAATCAGAATAAGAGCCAAACAGCTTTTGTAATTTGGCTCTTATTTAAAAATTAAGATGCTTAAGCAGGACGTGCCACATCACCATTTAATGCTTCAGGCAAGGCTAAAACAGTTACATCTAACTCTTCTAAAGCTTCTGGGCGTGCCACAACTAAAGCCACGTAACCATTTTCAACAGCCGCGCTATTGACCACTTGTACGCCTTTATTCAGCTGTTCGCCTTGTGCAGGAGCAGTACCTGTACCTGAAATCGCATGCAACCAAGCTTTCGGTTTGGCTTTAAACCATAAACGTGCAATCACTTCCTGACCCAAATAACAACCTTTGTCATAGTGGACGCCTTCACGCTGATGTAGACGTAACTCTTGAGGTTGGAACACATGTTCAATGGCTTGGTCAATATAGGCCTGACCCGCTTGAATGGCTTGAACTTCCCATGCTGCAATATCCGTCGGCGCCGAAGCAAAAGTCGTGTCATCACCGGCTAAACTTGGAAAAACTGCACCAGTTTCTTCAAGTTTCATCTTAGAAAATGCACCAAATTTTTTAATATGTTTGGTAAATTCTTCGGCTTGATCTGCTGTAGTGACAATAGAAAAACTTTCAGCACTGTGTTTGGTGAGCCATAAACCAAAGTGAATACGGCCTTTGAGGTCGCAGATTGCAGTATAACGTGTTGCATTTTCTTCAAGGCGTTCAACATGCAAAGTCACTTGCCCTTGTAGAAATTTTTGTGCATCGACACCGTTGAGAGAAAAAGATGTGAATGCCATAGACGTTGTCATGACCAGCCTCAGTATAAATTTTAGATATCATTAATCATGTTATTTTGCAGCAAGCCGCAGTGTTAGGCAAACAAAAAGCCCATATTGATACGGGCTTTTGTACAGCAGAGATCGGTCTTAGTGATTGTGTGTAGGCATATCGCTTGCAGTCATATCCATAGTGGAATGATGCGAAGGCGGTTCACTATTACAATCATATTGATCGCCACAAATACGCACGGTTTCCATCATGCCTTGATCTTCATGGTCTAAAATATGGCAGTGCAGCACAAAGTCGCCTTCAAATTTTTCGTATTTACTGCGTACAAAGATTTTATAGCCCTGTTTAACAAAGAGTGTATCTTTCCAAACGCCTTTCATTCCATGATATTGCGAGTCAATATTTCCTGCACCATCTTTATCTGAGCTGCCGATCGCACTGACATCGACACCATTTTCATTCAATATTTTCACCACTTGGAATGGATTGACATGAATATGGAAGGGATGACTGGCAACATTACTGCTTAACTCCCACTCTTGAGTTTGCCCGATTGGAAGCTTGCGGACATAGCTATGGTGGGTATGGTCTTCATCATGGTAGGCATCGCCAAAGCTGATCAAGGTACCTTCTTCGGCATGACGAATACCAAATTTAAAGCTGCCATCTGTATTGAACAGAATGTCAAAGTTGGTGATTTGCTTCGTCATCGTTTTGAGCATTTCATCGACTTCAGCAGTCATTAAACTCGCATGAGAGATAAAGGCTGATAAATCACCCTGTTCGAGCTGTGCAATCACTTCTGGTGCCAGTTTTAGTTGGGTGGCCTGACTTTTTAAAAAGTTAAACGGCGTTTGCTGCGGTAGTTGAGTTGCTTGCACATTGACCCAACCGAGGAGCTGTGTATTGAGTTTTTCTTCTGGTGCACGACGAAGTAACGGACTTGATTCAGGCGCATTAATTTCATCTTCTAGATTCAGCTTGGTATCGTATACACAGTATTTATTGGTGGTCGGGAAGGAGAGCATGGCATCAAAGCGATAACCCGGTTGAAAAATTTCAACCCCTTGCTTTTGGATTTTTCCCATGGTCAAGCCGTCTTGTGCAAGGGTATATAACGGTAATGTTTTCAGTGTTTTAAACTGTGAAGACATCGACTTGCTTTGATACTTTTGACATTCACTAAGGGTTTGCTCTGCGGTAAAGTGCGCAGAATCAGGTAGTTCTTTGATGGTCAAACCAATGGTGTCACGGATACCGCCGTGAATCATGCGCCAGCGGTGGTATTGGTTCTGATCCACCTTAATTTCACCAAACATTTTGCCATTGATACTGGTAAAACGATTTTCATCCGCCCATGAGGTGGGTATATCGAGTTTTGAATAATCTTCTAAGCTATAGATGCAGGGTGTACCATTCACTTGGCTTAAATTGCTGTCGCAATCTTCATTGTATTGAATCTGCTGGAATAGCATGATTTTTTCATGGTCATACTGCTGGGTTTTTTGATTTTTCCATAAGATGTCCAAATCTCCAGTCTGCTGAATTTGCCCCTGACGAATGACAGGTTTTCGCTCTCCCTCAATAATCAAAGGGCCAGCCATGCCACTTGAGACCTGAATCGCGGTTGAACCATGCACATGCGAGTGATACCAAAATGTTCCCGCAGGATGATTCGGTTCGATCTTAAATTCGTAATGAAAATCTTGCTGAGGTTTTAAGCTCAAAAATACGTTGTCACTATTTCCTTGCGGGCTAACCCAAAGACCATGTGTATGTAAATTTGTGGTGTTAAAACAGTTCCCTTGGTTAATATTGGTCACTGGACTTGGACAGGTCTCCGTCGATTCAACAGGGAGGTGATTGACCAGATGAATTTTTAAATTGTCACCTTGTTTCGCACGAATTTGTGGGCCAACCAGTACATCAGAGACACTGCCATCGCTATTTTTCGAGTTCCAGAGTTCAGGTTGAGTCAGATAGCCTCTGACCTGTAATAGGTCATTTTCACCCGTTTCAGGGTCGTATAAGGCTTGGCGTTTATAGGCAATTAGCAGTTCATGCTCACCTTGTGCATTGGCTTTCAAACGTGGTGGATTCGAGACGACAGTCGGTGAGTCCGCTTCCTCTTCTTGAATCGTCGAATCTGTTGTCGATTGGTCGTTGTCGCCACAGGCAATGAAGCTGAGACAGCTTAAGAGGCAGCCAGCCCCAATGATGGTTTTAAATTTTGTCATGATCTTTCCCCAAAGCATAATGACGGTAGAACAGTAGTCGCTGATTTATTTAGCTAAGGTTTTGTATATATTGTGATTATTTTGGCGAGTACAGCGAATTACTGTGCTTGTATGTCGTGCTTTTATTATCTGAGAGAGGAGTGATTCGACGCTATCCCTGCAAATAGGGATAAATTGAGAATTAAGATGAAATAAATGATAAAACAGTGTTTTGATTCACATTGTGACTTTGAGGCGCAATGAGCTAATGAAGTAATTTAATACCTTGATTATTAAATACTAAAATTGATAAGACTGATTTTTAATCAATTTGGTTGATATTTAGATTAAATATTATGCAGTGCAATTTTTCTTAGACTAAAGAATGAGGCGGATTTGCAGCTATTTTTCAAAAAAATTCACATTTAGAGAGAATATTCCAAAGTTAGTGTAACTAAATATTTCAAAAACCCCTATTTTTATATTTAACTCTATGAAATATATGAGATTTGGGAAATGGGTTTTCGGCAGTGTAGTATGCCTATCGAACAAAGATGAATTGTCTATGAAAAAGACAACGCAAAAAAATGAAAGACCGAGGGCAGGAACGCTATGAACAACAACTACCGTAAACCGCTGCAAGGCACCCAGCTAGAATACTTCGATGTACGTCAAGCCGTAGAAGATATTCAGCCAGGCGCATACGCAAAACTCCCATATACATCTAAAGTTCTTGCAGAGCAGTTGGTTCGTAAATGCGACCCTGCAATCTTAGAGCAGTCTTTAAAAGAACTGATTAACCGTAAACAAGACCACGATTTCCCTTGGTACCCTGCACGTGTGGTGTGCCATGACATCTTAGGTCAAACAGCATTGGTTGACCTTGCAGGCTTACGTGATGCGATTGCTGACCAAGGCGGCGACCCGTCAAAAGTCAATCCTGTTGTTCCAACGCAGCTCATCGTTGACCATTCTCTAGCTGTAGAATTTGGCGGTTTTGACCCTGACGCATTTGAGAAAAACCGCGCAATTGAAGATCGTCGCAACGAAGACCGTTTCCATTTCATTGAATGGACCAAAACAGCATTTGAAAATGTTGATGTGATCCCTGCGGGCAACGGTATCATGCATCAAATCAACTTGGAGAAAATGTCTCCAGTGATTCAAAACCGTGATGGTTTAGCTTTCCCTGATACTTGCGTGGGTACAGACTCACATACGCCGCATACTGATGCATTGGGTGTGATTTCTGTCGGTGTCGGCGGTCTAGAAGCTGAAAACGTGATGCTCGGCCGTGCATCTTGGATGCGTCTGCCAGACATCATTGGTGTAGAACTGGTGGGCCAGCGTCAAGCGGGCATTACTGCAACTGATATCGTGTTAGCGCTTACAGAATTCTTGCGTAAAGAACGTGTCGTCGGTGCTTATTTAGAGTTCTTCGGTGAAGGTGCAGACAGCATGTCTGTAGGTGACCGTGCAACGATCTCGAATATGACCCCTGAATATGGCGCAACGGCAGCGATGTTCTACATCGACCAAAACACCATTGATTACCTGACTTTGACAGGCCGTGAAGCGGATCAAGTGAAATTGGTTGAAAGCTATGCCAAAGAAATTGGTCTTTGGGCGTCGGATATGACAGCGGCAGAATACCCGCGTGTACTACGTTTTGATTTATCACAAGTCACTCGTAATATTGCAGGTC
Source organism: Acinetobacter sp. LipI_15 (assembly GCF_058242865.1). Classification (NCBI taxonomy): domain Bacteria; kingdom Pseudomonadati; phylum Pseudomonadota; class Gammaproteobacteria; order Moraxellales; family Moraxellaceae; genus Acinetobacter; species Acinetobacter sp. LipI_15. The sequence goes on from NZ_JBZAYN010000001.1 coordinate 725,148, forward strand.
CATCGAACCCGCATGCGCGTGTATCGACGGCTGACTTAAAAGCCAAAGGCATTGCAGGAAACTTAGAAGCAGCACGTGCGCAAGAAGCAGAAGGTTTAATGCCAGATGGCGCGGTGATTATTGCTGCCATTACCTCTTGTACCAATACCTCTAACCCCCGTAATACCGTTGCGGCAGGTTTGTTGGCACGTAAAGCAAATGAATTAGGTTTAGTGCGTAAACCTTGGGTGAAATCATCATTTGCACCGGGTTCTAAAGCAGCCGCTTTATACCTAGAAGAAGCAGGTGTACTCGGTGATTTAGAAAAACTGGGCTTTGGTATCGTGGCATATGCATGTACCACGTGTAATGGTATGTCAGGTGCGCTCGATCCAGTGATTCAGCAAGAAATTATTGATCGTGATTTGTACGCAACTGCGGTACTTTCAGGTAACCGTAACTTCGATGGTCGTATCCATCCTTATGCAAAACAAGCGTTCTTGGCTTCGCCTCCACTCGTTGTGGCGTATGCCATTGCAGGGACGATTCGTTTTGATATCGAAACCGATTCACTGGGTAATGACAAAGACGGTAATCCAATTTACTTAAAAGACATTTGGCCGTCTGATGCTGAAATTGATGCATTGGTGAAAGAAGCGGTTAAACCTGAACAGTTTAAGAAAGTGTATATCCCAATGTTTGATCTGGGTGAGCGTGAAAAAGCGGCAAGTCCACTATACGACTGGCGTCCGCAAAGTACTTATATTCGCCGTCCGCCGTATTGGGAAGGAGCTTTGGCTGCACCGCGTACCTTGACTAACATGCGTCCCTTGGCGATCTTGCCGGATAACATCACCACCGACCATTTATCGCCATCGAATGCGATTATCATGGATTCTGCTGCGGGTGAATACCTGCACAAAATGGGCGTGCCTGAGGAAGACTTTAACTCCTATGCAACGCACCGTGGCGACCACTTGACTGCACAGCGTGCGACTTTAGCGAATCCTAAACTGTTCAATGAAATGGTGGTTCGTGCTGACGGCACCATCAAGCAGGGTTCAAAAGCGCGTGTAGAGCCTGAAGGCGAAGTGATGCGTATGTGGGAAGCGATTGAAACTTATATGAATCGTAAGCAGCCACTGATCATCATTGCAGGTAAAGACTACGGTCAAGGTTCGAGCCGAGACTGGGCTGCCAAAGGTGTGCGCCTTGCAGGTGTAGAAGTGATCGTGGCAGAAGGTTTTGAGCGTATTCACCGTACTAACTTGGTGGGTATGGGGGTGTTACCGCTTGAGTTTAAAGCAGGGACTGACCGTAAAACTTTGAAGCTGGATGGTACTGAGCTTTATAGCGTGATTGGTAATATTGCACCGCGTTCTGACCTGACTTTGGTGGTTGAGCGTTCAACAGCAGACGGCAAAAATGAAATCATTAAAGTGCCTGTGACGTGCCGTTTGGATACTGAAGAAGAAGTACATGTGTATGAGGCTGGTGGTGTATTGCAGCGCTTTGCACAGGATTTCTTGGAAGGTAGCTTGAACTGATAATTAATTGATTTCTATATCAAAGAGCCCATATTGTGTGGGCTCTTTTTTTATATTGGAGGGGATGATGGGGTTTAATGATCGTATGGATGAGATCACTGCATATTCATTAAGTTTTATTGAGAAAAGCATATGTTTCAATTGTATAGCTGATGATTATTTGGCTGAAATAATTAAATCAAATGCGACTCAAAAAAAATGCTCATATTGCTTGAGTATTGGAAATAAGAATATTGCATGTGAATACAAACTTGTAGCTCAAAAAATATATGATCGAATATTTCTCTCTTATAAAGATGCGCAAGATACGGGGATGCCTTATGTTGAAGGTGAATGGTTAATAGAACAAGTTTTTATACAAGATGTAATTAATGACTTTGATCCTGGATGGAATGATCAGTTTATAGAAGACTTATGTGAATCTGCCGATCCCAATTTATATTTAGTTCAACATGTCCAAAATGATTGGGTTGGAGTTCCTGAGAGTGCTGTTTTGAGTTATGGGTGGCAAGGTTTTAAAGAACAAATTTTATATAAAACACGCTATCTATTTTTAACTCAGAAATCTTCAGGATATGATGATTTTTATTCGGTTCCTTTAACTTCTATGTTAGATCGATTGGGGGATTTATCTAATAGATTGGGCTTGATTAGAGAAATTCCAAAATATTCAAATTTTTATAGAGTTAGGGCGCATAAGAAAGGTCAAGAATTTACTGAGTTTGAAGAAATAGGAGTTGCACCAAAAAGATTGGCTGGTGCTGGGCGTATGAATCCAGCAGGTATTCCTTATTTTTATATCGCATTTATGTCAGAGACAGCAAAACTTGAAGTGATTGATGATCAGAAATATTGGTCATTGGCTAAATTAAAATTATTAAATAATATTCAAGTTCTAGATTTAACAGGGTTACCCCCAGTTCCTAGTATTTTTGATATACCACAGCATAGTGTTAGAGAGGAAATTTTATTTCTCTATGAGTTTGTTGAGGATTTATTGAAACCGGTTGCTAAAGATGGAAAAGAGCATATTGACTATGTGCCTACACAGGTCGTTTCAGAATATTTTAGATATGTATTTGAACCAAAATTACAAGGAATTATGTATCCAAGTGTCAAACATTCAGGAGGAGTCAATATAGCTTTTTTTGAATCTGATAATGATGGAATTCAAAAAATTTTTAATTTGGAAGAAATTATTGAGTGTGAAAATACTGAAAGTTAAGCTTAATTTTTGGCCCAACTGTCATAAAGTCATAGCAAAAGCTTTCTCTTTTTAATAAGTTAGATCGAAAATAGTCCAGCTGATTCTATATTAGATCAGTTACTTTTTTCTTCTTCTTATAGATTTTATTTCTAAAAATAAGTATTAAATACGGATAATGATTTGATTGAAAAACACTCAAAAAATACCTATCATAAGATATATATCAAAACTTATGGAGTCGCTTCATGACTACAGCAAAAGTTTTTATGACAGGTCGTAGTCAAGCTATTCGCTTACCTAAAGAATTTCGCTTTGAAGGCAAGGAAGTTGAAATCTTCCGCCGTGGTGATGAGGTTATACTGCGAGAAAAACCAGTCACAGCAGAACAGTTATTTAAGGTTTTGGCACAAATGCCAGACGACTTTTATGCAGAAACAAGAGTGGATGAACCACCGCAAGAACGAGAAGAGTTCTAATGCCAACACAATATTTATTAGATACCAATATTTGTATTTATATCACCAAGCATCAACCCGAAATTGTCCGTCAGCATTTTGAAAAACATTTACCTGACGGCAATATTTTTATTTCAGTGATTACTTTGGGGGAACTTCGCTTTGGTGCGGAAAAAAGCCAATGGAAAGACAAAGCTTTCAAAGTTATCGATGAATTAACTTCAATCATTCCTGTTATAGAGTTAGATGAACACACCGCCGTACACTATGCTCAAATTCGAAAACAGTTAGCGCTTCAGGGACAAATGATTGGCAATAACGATTTATGGCTAGCTGCGCACGCACGATCGAATAATTGGGTCATGGTCACAAACAATGAAAAAGAATTTCTGCGTGTAGACGAACTGCAAGTAGAAAACTGGCTGAGCAAATCGCTGTAAACCCACCAAAATTTCCATTCGAAATTATGCTTTGCCTAAATGCCATTATCAATTGTCGAAATGACCAATAGACATTCATCACAAGAGGGTTATACTGAATCTACCATTTCTAAAAAACACATGGAGAACAAAAATGGTTACTGCTGGTCAAAAACCCGGAACAGGCTTCTATTTTTGTGTTCAATGCGGACACCGCGTCTACTTAGAAATTGGTACTGATCGTTTACCACCGTGTACCAAATGCCAAGGCAATCAATTTAACAATAAGAATGCCTAAGCTGCAAAACACTAACAGTTATCCGCTGTTTAGAAAGAAAAGCCCTATCACTCGATAGGGCTTTTTGCTAACGTATAACACAGCATATATAAAAACAAATTGTACGTTTAACCGTTCGGAGAAGCCCATGGAAACAATATTAGGACTGTGTATCGGTATTGGCTTAAGTGCTGCCTGTGGCTTCCGTGTCTTTGTACCTTTATTGGTGATGAGTGTTGCTTCCATTTTAGGACTATTCGAACCAATGAAAGGATTCGAATGGTTGTCTATGCCTGCGGTTTGTATTGGCTTAGCAATTGCGACGGTTTGTGAAATCGCCGCGTACTATATTCCTTGGGTAGACAATGCCCTCGACACCATTTCAACACCCGCAGCTATGATTGCAGGGACCATCGCCACAATGGCAGTAAGCTCAGGTGAAATGTCACAGTTTGCCAGTTGGGCGGCAGCAATTATCGTCGGTGGTGGTACAGCAACAGCAGTGCAAATGAGTACCGTCGCTGCGCGTGGTGTCTCTACCGCAACCACAGGTGGCGTTGCAAATCCGATCTTATCTACAGGGGAATGGATTGGTGCTGCGGTCTTGTCAGTATTGGCATTTTTAGTCCCATTTTTCGTGGTGATCTTAGTGATTGCGATCGTGATCTGGTTGGTTCGACGTATTCGCTATAAACGAGCTGTACAGGTCGATACCCCTTTATAAACCAGTCAAGATTCCACTCTAAAATGAATCCATCTTTTAGAGTGAGTGATCTGCGTGTTTGCTTAATAAATATAGAAATAAAAATCCGAAACTGAGTTTTTGGCAGCGTTTGATAAAGATTATAAGAAGTACATTTGATACACAGACCTTCATACAATTAGCGACGAGTAATATAGGTTGTCTGATTTGGACGCCGTATTTGTTAATGCCAGTTCGGGTGAAAATACTTTTATTTAACATTCCAAGCACTTGGCTTAAGCGCAAAAAATGAAATCGAGCAATCCCACCTATCCATCCTAAAAGAGCACATCATTCTGCGTTTAAGTTATCCAAGAGACGACTAAAAAAATCTTTAAATACCGATTGATTCTTGAACAATAAAGGCATAATTTTTGTATGTGATTATAAATCACATAGTTTTTATATGGATTTATTAATCTTTCAATTTTATAAAAAATAATGAGGGGAATGGTAGATGATTAAATTTATAGTCGATGAAAATGCCTTAACGAATGGCTCACATTTAATTCACAATGGTACGCAAGGATGTGTAGACATGCCGCAATTTGACCAGCAAATATTGATTGGTTATTTTGCCAATTTCGAACTCGCTTATAAGCGTGCACGAATGAGTTGGCCAACAGAAAAAGTTGTCGGTTGCGATAAATGCTGTAGTCAAAGCTAGAAATTCAACATGCATTAACCTTGAAATAACGCTGTATATCCAGGAAAAATGGCGCAGAAATTGCTAACTAAAACAGGTAATCGCGTTATTAACAGGATATACAGCATGACCACAGAAACCATCCGTTCTACAAAATATCCAGCAGAGGCGCATGCCTATGCAGCATGGCCTTTGATCTTGATCATCATTGGTGGTGCGATTGGACTGGTATATGCTGTGATTGCTTATTTGATCAATCTCAAAATATATGCATCAGACCTCAGCCGAATGAATAAAATTTTGGCCAATTTACTCTGTGGTATGGCAGCATGTAGTGGTTGGTGGTTTAGCGCACAGTGGGTACAAAGCTATTTAGCTCAATGACCAATCATGCGTTGAATAGATCATCCATTAAATAACTGATGTTACACACTTAAAAGTAGTTTTGCACTTTTAAAATGATTTTTAATTCTATTCGACGGCGTCTTATATCTAGGGATTGAATAAAGGGATTAGCCTTCGGCTGGAGGTACTTTTACGAAACGTTGTTTCTCATTCGGCAAAATGAGAAGCGAAGCTTCGCAAGGAAACCATCTTGCGGAGCAATGCTCCTCACCGCAAAACTCGCTCATTACCGTCAAATTATTCACAGTATCGCAAAACATTTTTGATTAAAAGTAGCTCTTTCTCAAACACTTGCGGATGACGTTAGCGCGTATCGTTCATTTATTTGAATCAAATTGCGCTTTTGATGTTACTGCGTAACATCAGTTCAATAAGTAGAACAAAGATAGATCTAGATCATTAGTTACTCATTGAGCGGTGTTTTGTGAGTCATAATCAATGTAGATAATTGAACCGGAGGGGGAATGTTCAGCGGCGATATATTTTTAAATTTGACGCTGTGTTTGGACGTTTTGTCTGTTGTAAAAGAAAATTTTCTTATAATTGGGCAAATCTGCAGATAAAAAACGCTGAAATGAGCTAAAAAGATAAAATATCCTGCTAAACCTAAAATGGCTGAAAAAATTTGCTGAATTTGCAGAAAATTAGAAAAACTTAGGAAATTAATCCCGATGCCCTTTGGTTAAAGTATATCTCAAGGGTGTGATAGAGATTGAAAAGAGTAGCATGCTGTCAGTGGTGCAAAACACGTGTACAGTACTCACCCAAAAGGTCTCGATTCAGCTTAGGACGCTATAAACCAGAAGTTTATAGGCTATAAGATCATGACTTACAAAGTGATGATAGTTGAAGTAAACAATATTGTTTTCTCTTATACCACCCCAAAAATTTAAGCCAAAATAAAAAAGAATAATGAATCATTACTCCTTTAATCCGCATAAAACAAACCACACCCGTTTAATCACCATAAGCTTAAAGATCATCAGGCATCTCCCGTAAAAATAGTCCTAAGCCAAGTGTTAAATCTGAAGGAATTTCATTTTCATCACATTTTCATCGCATTGAATAGCCTCTGTACTTTTTGCTACTTTTTTCAAGCACACCTCAATTTTCAAATCTCGCTGTGGTATGCATTATTGACTCTTAATCCAGTTGGAGAACTCATTTCAATACAAGTTCTCATTGGTTAAAAGTCCTGTCTAAAATTCAAATGATCCCGATGGTTTGAGTGCTAAGCTATGGCGAAAATTCTCGGTAAAAGTCATTTATCAGATGGAAAAAATGCTAAAACATGATGCAAGAAGAAAATATTTTCAATATATCTTTAAATGTGAAAAATATTTTTAAAATAAGCCAAAAATAGTAATTTTCAGGGAAACAATCCCTCATCGAAATCACTACTATATATCTCAAGGGTGTGATAGAGATTGAAAAGAGTAGCATGCTGTCAGTGGTGCAAAACACGTGTACAGTACTCACCCAAAAGGTCTCGATTCAGCTTAGGACGCTATAAACCAGAAGTTTATAGGCTATAAGATCATGACTTACAAAGTGATGATAGTTGAAGTAAACAATACTGTTTTCTCTTACACCCTAAAAAATTTTTAAGAATTCAATCAATAATAAATTTTTCCATCTTTTTCAAAATTCCAAAAAACTTTGATCACTGCTGATGTAATAAATATCACGCAGAACAACTCAAACTTAATCTAAGCTTCGGATTGTCCTTTTTCACAAAGTTGTTATGCTTAACTATCTAAATTTTAAATAATTTTGTTATGGGTTATCTTGATCAATTGATACAGGATTGTCTGCAGGCACAGCAGACTAAAGCTGAGCGTATATTTGAGTTTTCAAGTTTTGATGATCTTGCTCTACACGCACATTATATTTATGTGATAGAGCAGGTTGGTGGCGATATACAGCAGACATATCAGGATTATGCCGCATTTAAGGCATTGAAAACCCATGCTTGCGCCAAGTTAAATCAACCCAATCACATTCTGTATGTTGGATCATCACGGACAGGTATAAAGAACCGTTTAAAACAACATCTAGGTCTTGGGCCTAAACAAACTTATGCCTTGCATTTGTCACAGTGGTTTCAGGGCAAATATCGCATCACACTACATCAGTATCCATCAACCACGAGTGCAAGCATCTTACAGTTACTGGAGGATGATTTGTCTCATTCATTAGCACCAGCCTTTGGTAAATTGGGGACCAATAATCGTTAGGGTTAGACCTGATCGGCCAAAGTCGATTGACAGCGAATTAGTCAGTTGTTATTTTGCCGACATTCTCCCAGTACACAGTCTGTCCATGCCTTTAGATCCCAACTTTGTCTATGCGCCGCCTCAAGGTCCTCTACGTATTTTGTATGAAGATGCAGACTTGGTTGTCATCGAAAAACCAGCGGAATTGTTGTCGGTTCCAGGACGTTTGCCTGAGCATCATGACAGTGCCTATCTTCGTGTTTTGGAGCAGTATCCTGCTGCAAAAATTACCCATCGTTTAGACATGGCAACATCAGGCATTTTGATGTTTGCGAAACACCGCGATGCAGAAGTGGCGGTGAGTAAAATGTTCCAAGCGAGGACGGTTCAAAAGCAATATGTGGCTTTGGTTCAAGGCAAACTCGAAGGTGAGGGCAGTGTTGAAGTGCCCCTCATTACGGACTGGGAAAATCGCCCACGACAGATGGTGCATTTTGAATTGGGCAAACCTTCAAAAACCTTGTATCAAGCCATCAGCTATGACGCAAGCAAGGATATTAGCCGAGTATTATTAACACCAGTGACTGGGCGTTCTCATCAGCTACGTGTACACATGATGCATATTGGGCACCCAATTACAGGGGATCAACTGTATCACCCGAATGCAAAACAGAGCTCACTCGGACGGATGGCGTTACATGCTTGCGATCTGGCATTTACCCAGCCTTTAACTCAACAAGCTGTTCATATTCATTGTGCGGCAGAATTTTAAAGCATATTCATGTGAATGCTCATTGTTCATAAAAACTGCTGCATTGAATTAAAACCTTTGGGACTCGTAAAAAGCGCAGAATATCTACAGCTTTAAATAGGTTTTTCTGCTTAAAAATGATTCATGATATACACTATATCCCCAATTCTGGGGATATATAAATAATTTAAATATCTCTATAAAGTATGTGAAAAATTTAGAAAGATTGATATTAAATTTCTTTGTAGCTTTTAGTAAATAAACGCCATTTTTAAGGTTTTATTATATTTTCTAATGAATATTGAATGATTACTTTTTTAATATAAAAATATTTTATTAAAATGATTTAAAACAGCATTTTAGTTAAATTGTGTGCAAGTGTGTATTTGGTCAGATAAATACAGTTTTTTGCATTTATTCTGCTAATATGAAATAAATTATTGATTTTAATTTTTATAAATTAGGTTTGTTTTGGGGAATAAACTTAAATTATTGAAGCTTATTTTGAGGATTGGCAAATGATCAATATTGCTTTAATCGTCCTTATCATCCTATTAATTGTGGCTCTCCTTTTTGTTTATAACCGCAAATTGAAAAATGATAAAACCCTACGTTCACTGCAGGAAAACTTCGACCGTACGCGGCTAAAACTGGCTGAAACAGAGTCTCAGCAAGATGAATTGAATTATGAAATCAGTCAATTACGTATTCAAAACTGTGGGCTCAAAATCCAAGTCGATAAAGTAGCAAAATATCAACATATTGTAGAGATTGAACAATATGTTGAGTATCGAACTTTACAGGCTGATGGTTTGGTGGAAGTCACCAAAGCCAATGCCGATATTATGTTGAATGATATTCGCGCACAGATTGAACAAGTACGTCAGTATTTGAGCAAATATCAAGAAAGAGCTAAATCACAAATACAGGAACAAGCCCGTGCCGAGTTAAAGGGTTTGTATAGCCAAGCGCTGGATCAGCAGCATTTGGAAAACATCAACCGTGCTTTGGACAACAAAATACGGGGCTATCAGTCAGCATTCTTTTTACCTTTACAGAGTATTTTAGATCAGCTGATGGATGGCATGAATGAATCTGCGGCAAACCAAAATTTGACTGCGGTACGTTGCAAAATGATTGATGCAATGGAGCAGCAATCGACTGCAAAATGTAATTATGTTGATGAAGAACGTCGTTTGGCTGCGATGCAATTATTTACATTGGTGTTTAATAGTCGTGCTGATTTGTATTTAGCCCAATTAAATACCAAAAACTTAGGTGAGCTATTGCAGGCTTTGGCGGATGATTTCACCTTGCTCAATGCGCATGGTGTACATTTTAGTCAGGCACGGGTACTCGACAGTTATCTACAATTACGCTTAGAAGAATTGAAAATGGCAGCTTTGGTTTTACATCTTAAAGAAACTCAGGCCCACATGGATGTTGTGGTTTAATTTGAATGGTTATCAGAAAGATCACTTCGGCGGTCTATTTCTGATTAAAGAGATTTAGCTAATGCAAATTGCAACAATTATCCGTTAATCTAAGTCAACAGAATAAAATTCATAAACGATAAGGGAAAGTACAATGACTCGTGATTTTAAACAATTTCCAGATGATGATAATGGCAATGTGCTGTGGCAGATGCAGCAAGATGGTGACGATCTATCTGTGCCGCACGAAATCGAATATTCAATTGCCTTTTCGACTCAAGAGCAGGCTGAACAGTGTGCATTGTACTTATTGAAAGAAGAGCAAAAAATTTCATTGTTCCAAGATGAAGAATCAGATCGCGTGGAATGGATTATCACGGTCTATGTTTATATGGAACCTGATTATGAAGATATCGTTGATTTAGAGCAGTGGTTTATTAAAATTGCGGAACAACATTCGGGCGAATATGACGGCTGGGGTTGTATGGCTTATATCTATGAAGATGATGATCTGGAAGAAGATGAAGCACAATTGAGCTAAGTCTCACTATTGCATCTTTAGCAACAAGAACCCAGTCTTTCAACTGGGTTTTTTATTATTTAAATTTTAGAGAAATTGTGTAAAATTTTGATTTTTCAATATTTTTATAAAAATCAATATGAATGCAGCTCACAAAACATAACACGGCATTGCGTTAAAGTGATGGGATCAATCTGTAGGATTCACTATAGTATTGAACAGCAATGACCTTTCTCGCATGTCTCAAAGCTGTTTCATTTAGAACGTTTCAGTGTGATAAAAATGGACGATAAAGCGAGGGTGAATGCATGTGGATGATTCAGTGAAAACAATGACAAAAGGACATCATCATGAGCAATACTGTTCGATTACATCGTGTTTTTAGTGCGCCTGTAGAGCGCGTTTATCGTGCCTTTGTGGAGCCAGATGCTTTAGTGAAATGGATGGCACCGCATGGATTTACGGCCCATGTGGAACATTCGGATGTGCGTGTAGGTGGCTCGTACCGCATGTCATTTCAAAATTTTTCAACGGGAACCACACACGCTTTTCATGGTGATTATCATGAAGTCGTGCCGAATCATTTACTGCGCTATACAGACCAATTTGATATGCCAGAGTTGGCCGGTGAAATCGAAGTCACTGTTGAGTTTAAAGCGGTATCAGTAGGAACCGAAGTGACGATTGTACAGGCAGGGTTGCCGAGCGTTATTCCACCTGATGCCTGTTATTTGGGTTGGCAGGAGTCTTTACAGTTACTGGCTTTTTTAGTGAATCCAGCGATCCCCGATGAATAATCTGACGAATGATTGAAAAACTGCAAATAGGCGAAGGAGGGCTTAATGACTGTACACATTAAACGTATTTATGATGAGATAAGCCCAGACGACGGTAAACGCATATTAGTCGATCGCTTGTGGCCGCGTGGTATCAGTAAAGTGAGCGCAGAGCTAGATTTGTGGCCGAAGGCATTGACGCCATCTACAGATTTACGTCGTTGGTATCATCAAGACGAAGCAATGGCTTCTCGTTGGGACGAGTTTAAACAGCGCTATTTGCAAGAAATACAACCCCATCAAGCCGAGTTAGAACAACTGCGCGCATGGGAAAAAGAGGAGCCCCTGACCTTACTCACAGCGGCCAAACATATAGATAAAAATCATGCGCATATCTTAAAAGCGTTGATATTAAACACCTCATTAGAGATCTAAAATTTAAACCGATTAGTACTGTGGCGTTGTGTTATGTACATCGTCATAACTTCACTAAACCATACGATATTTATGGTTTTTAAGTTTATGAAATACATAAAAATGTTATATTAAGTTTTTATGGATTTTTGCGTCCATCTTTTTTGAGGTCTTTTATGTCTTTACCCAATTGTCCCCAATGTAATTCTGAATATGCCTATAATGATGGTGATTTACTGATTTGTCCTGAATGTTCACATGAATGGCGTGAAGGCGAAAGAGCTGCAGATGAACAGATAGTGATTAAAGATGCCAATGGCAATGTATTGACCGATGGTGACACGGTTACTGTGGTGAAAGACCTTAAAATTAAAGGTTCATCTTCAGTAGTGAAAGTTGGCACCAAAGTTAAAAATATCCGTCTTTTAGCTGATGCAACAGATGGTCATGACATTGACTGTAAAATTGATGGTATCGGAGCAATGAAACTCAAATCTGAATACGTGAAAAAAGTTTAAGTTTCGTTTTTGTTCGCTCTAAAGCAGCCTTCAATCATCCTAAGCGAAGTCAACACTTGGCTTAGGATGTCTACTTAAACATGAAATAGATAACTAATCCGCTATAGATTTTATTTTTCAGCCTGCATAATAGAAGCATTACAGGTTTGAAATGTCTTTACTATGCCGCATATTCATTTGGAATATTCTAACAACCTTGAGCTTGAGGCTCGTCCTTTACTTAAAGCGCTGAACGCTGCCTTATTTGAATCGGGTCATGTCAGTGCCATCAATGATATTAAGAGCCGCGCTGTCGCTCAGGAAGAGTTTGTTGTGGGTTTGGATGAACACGCTCAACATGCGTATATGCATGCCAAAGTTTCATTATTGACGGGTAGAACGGTTGAAGTTCAAAAGCAAATTTCATTGTTGTTATTGGACGTGTTGAAACAACATGTCACAGCTTCAGCAATAGAAGTGCAACTTTGTGTGGAAATATTAGAAATGAATAAAGCGACGTATTCAAAGCAGATCGTCAGTCCTTAAAGCCTTTATTCAATGCGTTGAGTAATGCAACTCTATTCACAAATTCAGCATGATGAAAGAATGATGAAATCCGACTTCGGTCGGATTATTTTTTATTGGAATTATTTATTGAAAATCATTTTCTTAGTGATTAAATTTTAAGCCTTTACACTGATCAAAAAAGACATTGAAAAATGTGACCGAGTTCATTTATATTCTGTAGATCAGGTTGAATTTCCAACAACAAATCCTGATCGAATAATAGATAAAACAATGAAAATGAAGGGGTAACATATGTCGGGATGGTACGAGATCAGTCATTCTAATGATCAGCAGTTTCGTTTTGTATTAAAAGCAGGGAACGGTGAAATCATTTTAACGAGTGAATTATATAAAGCGAAAGCATCAGCCCAAAACGGGATTGAGTCTGTACAAAAGAACAGTTCAGATGACAGTCGTTTTGAACGACTGACGGCCAAAAATGGCAAACCATATTTTAATTTGAAAGCGGCAAACCATCAAATTATTGGGACCAGCCAATTTTATGCCAGTGAGCAATCACGCGATAAAGGCATTGAATCAGTTAAAACCAATGGTGCAAGTACCCAAATTAAAGATCTAACTGCTTAAATTTGAAACAACCTGATCGAGACAGTCAACGCGGGATAAACAAAACCTGAAGGCTCGTCAAAATCACTAGGTCAAAAGCAATATGGTTCTCAGATAAGTGCTGTTGGGTTGGACGCTATTCAATCAGATCAGGCTTATTTGACGGTACAAGGAAGTACCACAACTTCACTGGCTAGAGTGGTGAACGATGAATAAGCAGAATCATATTTTGTATTATGGGCTCATTACGATTTTGATCATCGTCATGGGTTGGATGATTGCGTCTCCGTATTGGGTGTTGTATCAAATACGTCAAGCCTATGAGCACAATCAACCTGAAAAAATTGCTCAATATATCGATTTTGCGGCAGTCAAATCGAGTCTAAAACCACAAGTTGAAGACCTCATTCAACAGAAAACTGGGCTACAGCATTTACCCGAATTTGCCCAGTCTTGGGGTGGGCAGCTCAGCACAGTCCTCAGTGCAACGCTAGTCGACAGTCTGGTCAATCCAACCAGTATCATGCTGCTTTTACAAGGCAAAGCATTAAAAGAGTCGATCCAACTACCAGAAATAACCAAACTGACCAATCCGAGCATGATTAGCCCAGGGATTGAACTATTCACGCATGCTGAAAATAAGGTCGCAGAACAACCTTATGCGTCAACACTATCCAAAAATGACGAAACTGCAACCGCTGTTGCTTTAAAGCAAAGCCAGCCACTTGAACCCAAAGCCAGCTATAGCGCTTGGAATCGATTTGATCTGTATGTGCCGCTCCAAGGCCTAAGCGAAGAAAAATATACCGTATTTAGTATGCAACGCCGCGGTTGGAGCTGGAAGATCGTTAAAATTCAACTTCCAAACGCCGCCCAGAACAATGCTTCATAAAAAATAAAATAAATAGGTGCCAGAGATGCAAGATAAAATCAAAATAGTTGGTGACCAACAGGCCGCTGATGAAATTCTGCAATTTTTAGCCAATTGGGATGAGGTCATCTGCCAATTGAAAATTGAAAATATTGCTGAATCCTGCGCAGCAGATGTGTACTTTTTTGATGCCAGTTGTGAAATGCGTGGCTTAATGGCATATCAAAAAATGTGGGAATTTTATCGGGAGTATTTTCGTGAAGGCTTAAAGGTATTTAGGCGGGAATTGGTCATCCATGCAGATCCTGATATTGCCTTTCTGCACTGTTATTCCAAAATTGATGATCAGAGCGGGATACCGACGCCGGGGATCTCGTGGTGTCGTAATACCATTGGGATGAAAAAAACGCAGTCTCAATGGAAGATCGTTCATCAACATATTTCTGTTCCCGTGGATATTGTGACTCATCAAAGTAAAGTGATTACCTTTTAATTCCTCTCGAAACGCAGTATGAAAACAGAGCTATAAAGCTCTGTTTTTTTCTTTGCAAATCATTACATGAAATGCGTATGCAGCCCTAAAACTTCAGCCTAAATTAAAAATAATGACCATCGTTCAGAAGGGCTTTGTTGCACAAATATTTAAAATGAATACTTCCTCAATTTACTAAAATTTAAGTCACAACTCGGGTAACCGCATTCGCTTTTATACAGGCGTTGCGCTTAGAGGTCGTAATAGTGTTGCGTTGTGAAGTTTCTATATTTTAAATCGGCAGCCGAATCAAATGGCTGCAAATGACTATAGATGATATGAGTCTCTTAAAAGGACTGGCGGCAGATTTGATGAATACGCTCAGTGATGAAAATGTGAAGCGAAAAAAATGTGAGGAGATACAGCAACTGAATGATTCGTCTTCATAATTTCAAATGATGCAGCAGATCTTTTTAGACTGGAGTTTCAGTGAAAAGCATTTTAAGATGGTTCTAATATAATTATTTTGAGCCAAAGACATGAACAAAAATAATGTCATCTGGCAACTTCTATTAGGCTACGTTGCTGCATTGGGTTGTAGTGTGAGCTTAGCTCAAATTCAAGGAAACTATTTTTCACATAAGGATTGGGAAATCGCTTGTGATAATACGGGGACTTGTCGCGTTGCAGGTTATCAAGCGGAGGGCAATCAGCCAGCTATTTCTGTGTTATTACAACGTGCTGCGGGAGCTCAAGCGCAAGTCAGCGCACGAGTAAAACTCGATCCTGAAACCTTCAATGCGGCAAATCAACCACTTCAACTTTATATTTTAGGTAAAAATCAGGGAACTGTGCAGCTTGATGCCAAGACTGCGGAAGGTCAGTTAAATGCAGCTCAAACTCAAAAACTGATTCAAGCCTTACAAGCCAATCAACCGATTGTGTGGAAAGGCAACAACAAAACATGGTTATTGTCCGTACAAGGTGCTAGTGCGGTTTTGCTCCGTATGGATGATTTTCAAAAGCGAATAGGGACAAATTCAGCATTATTACGTAAAGCCAATAGTAGTTCGGCCAATGTACTCAAACCGAAAAGTATTCCGAAAGTGAATATTCAAAATTACAGTAAAGGCTTACAAACACGGTATGCCGTCAATGCGCCCACCGCCAAACAATTATTTGGATTGATAAAGAAGAAAACGACAGTGGAAGATTGTCCTCAACTCTTTGATGCAAATTTTTTAGAGGATGATCGGGTCGTGGTGTTTCCAATCAATGGGAAAAATGCCTTGGTCGAAGTGCCATGTTGGCGTGGGGCATATAATAGTGGTAATGGTTATTGGTTGATGGATCGCAACTTAAAGCAAATCAAACAATCCGTGACCTTTTCTGGAAGTGGTTTTAGCGAAGGGCAAATTTTTTCCAATCAACGTGGGCGAGGCATTGGTGACTGTCATAGTACGGGGGGAGTGGTCTTGGAATGGTCAGCGTTTTATCCAAACCTATATGGCAAAAACCACACAGTGCAAAGGATTTGCTGGTGGTGCATGGGAAATTCCAACCTTAGTATATCGCGTTCAACTCGACTCTTAATTTGAAAAAGCCCTGATATTCAGGGCTTTAAATGATGCAGCGTTTTATTCTATCGGGTTTAAATAAATAACCGAGTACTTTAAAAACGTTTTGGAATTTTCTGTCCTCCGACAACTGGTGATTCAGCGATTTTCAACACACCAAATAGCCATGTTTCGGCATGATGAACAGCCGTTTTGAGCTCATCACCTAAGGCTAAACGCCCTGCAATAAAACTCGCCAATGAACAGCCCGAACCATGATATTCCCCATCCAGTCGTGGACAACGGGTTTCAGAGACTAATTCACCCTGAACATATAACGAGTTTTGGATATAGTCAGGCGTATTTTCATGCCCACCTTTTACTAATACCGCTTGAGCACCCATCGCAAAAAGCTGCGCAGTTGCCTTAGAGATATCCTCTTCACCTGTGAGCGCACGTAATTCTACGGTATTGGGTGTAAGCACCGTGGCAAGAGGAATCAGTTCTGCAAAGGCTTTGACCAACGTTGCTTGATCGCCCAAAGAGCCACCACTATTGGCAACTAAAACGGGGTCGAGAACATAGTGATATTCGGGATGTTCACGTAAAAACTCAGCGAGAGCCGCGATATTTTCAGTCGTTCCTAACATTCCTGATTTTACACAGCGAATAGGGAGGTCACCGACGACGGCATGTGCTTGAGCCAGCAATAACTCACGAGAGGTTGCTTCAAACGAATACACTTGTTGTGAGTTTTGAACGGTTAATGCTGTACACGCAATGGCAGCATGTGCGCCACTTTGACCAATGGCTTCAATGTCCGCTTGCAGTCCTGCACCACCTGAAGGGTCAAGACCTGAAAAGCACAGTACAGTAGGGCGCACAATGATGTCCTTATTACACAAAATTTGCGATAGTATAGGCAACTTTGAGCGAACACTCGATAGTATTTTTGCAGAAGTGAATGGATAAGGTAAAAGCTGTGATTAAGAATATATTGATCGATCTCGATGGAACATTAACAGATCCAAAAGTTGGCATTACCACTTCAGCACGCTATGGACTGGCGAAAATTGGACATCCCATATCGGATGAGACCAATATCGATTGGATCATTGGACCACCTTTGAAAGCCTCTTTGGCCAAAATCCTCAATGTCGATATGCATAATGTACTTGCAGATCAGGCTTTACTTGGTTATCGCGAGCGCTTTGCCGTTACGGGCTTATTTGAAAATAAAGTGTATCCTGCGGTTGCCGACACTCTAGCAACTTTACAACAGCAAGGCTTTCACTTGTACGTCGCTACAGCAAAGCCGACGGTCTATGCCCGCCAAATTTTAGAACATTTTGATTTGGCAAAATATTTTACTGTGATCTATGGCAGTGAACTGAACGGTGAGCGAACCAACAAAGGCGATTTAATTGAATACATTTTGCAGCAAGAACAGTTGGATGCGAAGGAATGTGTGATGGTGGGAGACCGTGAGTACGATATTTTAGGCGCGCGCCGTAATGCTGTGCCGAGTATTGCTGTGAGCTATGGTTATGGTAGTACAGAAGAAATTCAAATGGCTGCACCAGCGCTAGTAATTGACGGTTTTAACGATTTGATTTCGAGTATTGAGCAATTGCAGCAGCAGAAAGTGTCGTAGTTGCACCGAACCTAATGAATGATGCTGATTATTTAAAGATAATCAGCAAAATGAGCAAGATCACCCCACAGAAAAGCCATTTGAGCAAAGGAGACTCATCATTTTTGATGGTTTCTGCTTCGAGTGCGATACCATGTTTGTCGTAAACAAATACAAAATGTGCATTTGCGCTTAGAGCCATTTCTTGAATGGCTTGTAGCTCGAGTGCGCTGACTTCTTCACTTAAGCGTTCTTTTAACTGAATAAAAATAACCGGCTGTCCAAACTCATACCACTTGAAGTGGATCTGTTGTATGAGTTGGTTGAAGCACTGTTCTGCAACATGATAGTTTCGGACAAAACTTCCACGTTCTATAAAAGCCAGAGGGCAGTTTTGTTCAGCTACAATTTGATGATCACGCGTTAAAACTTGCATTTGATCATAATGAATCTGTACCCAAACTGCGTCAGGAAAAGACGCTAATTTTTCTTCTAACATTACTTTTAGGTTTCATTATTATTTTAGTGGATAGCAGTATGTCATTAAAATTTAGAGAAAAATATAGCTGAGATATAAAAAACACATCGATCTATCGAGTTTTTATCTTAAAACGTCTTTCGCAGTTTTGTCACTTTGAATTTTTAACTTCTACAATTGAAATATCTAAATCTTAAGTGTGTTTTTAAAGCCATTATCCTTTTTCTAGAAAACTGTTTCTCATCTGATTTATGTAATCGATCTTGTAACTGTTTCAGGCTTTTGAAAAAATTCAGACAGAAAACAATAAAGCTGAATGCTATGTCCAAATCATTTTTATTCCCTAGTCAGTGGCTCAAACCTTTGCACCCACGTGATCCACATGAGCATCATCGTGTCGCGACCTCTTTAGAATTGCTTTTTGACTTGATCTTTGTCGTGGCGATCGCAACCGCAGGGCAGCAACTGCATCATGCCATTGTTGAAAATCATTTGGCTCAGGGTTTAACGCTGTATGGCATGGTGTTTTTTGCTTTGTGGTGGGCGTGGATGAACTTTAGTTGGTTTGCTTCGGCGTATGATAATGATGATGCGCTCTATCGAATCTTAACTTTTGTTCAGATTATTGGCTCTTTGGTCATTGCTGCTGGTATTCCAAGCGCTTTTCAAAAGCAGGATTTTGACGTAATTGTGATTGGTTACGCCATTATGCGTCTCGGCTTAGTTACGCAGTGGTTTCGCGTTGCAAAGCATGATCTGTCCCGTCGAAAAACTGCATTACGCTATGCTTTTGGCATAATACTGGTACAAGTGGGGTGGCTGTTCTTTCATTTTTCACCGCTGCATTTCACCGTTTATCTTTTCATTTTACTTGCAATTGCTGAACTGTCTGTGCCAGTTTTTGCAGAAGCTGCAAGCCGTACACCTTGGCATGCGCATCATATTGCAGAGCGATATTCACTGCTCACCATTATCGTTTTAGGCGAATCTATTGTCGGCTGTTCGATTGCGATGACTGATGCATTAACGAATCAACGTTTTAGTACTGAACTGATCTTTTTGATGGTAGGCGGCCTGATGATGATGTTCACCATGTGGTGGTCTTATTTTGATACCAGTATTGCAGAGCGTTTAAATAGCCGAAAAATGGCATTTACTTGGGGGTATGGACATTTCTTTGTTTTTATTAGTATCGCGGCGATTGGTGCAGGTTTAGCTGCCGCAGTCGATGTGGTTTCGCATGAGGCACTGATTAGTTCTGAAAAAGAAAGCTACTTTGTGGCGATCAGCCTTGTGATTTATACGACAAGTTTATATTTACTCCATGAATTGCATCATCAAAGTGGTTTTAGAAAACTTTTATATCCTTTAACCGTGGTGATTGTTTTGTGTATTCCGTTGTTTATCACACCCGCAGGTTATGCAATATTTGCGATGGCAGTGGTATATGCATTGAGGTTGATGTTTACAAAATGCTATTTAAAATGAAGGTTTATTGTCATGGTTCCGTCTGCGATGAAGGGACTATGACCTTGGTTTGATGATGGTATTCGTCCGTAATCTTCATAACGACAGTTATTTTTAGCTTGTCTATTGTGTAGTTTGAATGTGAGGAAGGTGTGATTTGAACAAATAAGAAAAATAAATATATCTCTTAATGGTGTACTCCCAAATGAAAAAGGAGAGAAATAAGCTAACAGGTACGTAAAGAAAATAGCTGTTTTCTAATCTCGATAGAAAAGCCAATGGAATAGTGAATAAAATTACTAAATAGAGTAAAGGCAGGTGATATTTTCGTTGCCATATTCTCCCGTGGATCAATTCATGGTCAAGACTGAATTGGTCTCTATTGGAAATTACTGTAGGGATCGACTGGATAAAATTAGGTTGTTTGAGCAGCGTTTTAATTTTCTTTTGTACAAGATATCCATCAATTAAACAGTAGCTTATGAAGATAATCGAAATTGTATGATTAAAAATTATAAGTGGGTAAAAGCATATGCTGAATATGACCAAGCTATTAAATGTTAGTGCTTTAAAATAGCAGTGATGACATGTTCTTGTTGCAGCAATGAGTGTTACTGGAAGCGTAATGATGATTGCGATAATGAGTAGGTAAAAGCGTTGTATGAACAGGTAATACATGCCGAAAAGAAGCCCCATAATAATGATGCATATCCACGACCTATAAATCAGTGAATTTTCTTTTGTTGTTGTATTTATTATTATTTCCATGCTTTATTCTCAAAAAATAAACCCTCCGAAGAGGGTTTAAATATTTATCAATTACCAGCTTAACGCGCCACCAGTTTGGTAATCCGTTACGCGAGTTTCAAAGAAGTTCTTCTCTTTACGTAAGTCCATCATTTCTGACATCCACTGGAATGGGTTATTCACACCAGCAAATTGTTCAGGCAAACCCAATTGGCTCAAACGACGGTTACAGATGAACTTCAAGTATTCTTCCATCATGCCTGCATTCATACCCAATACACCGCGTGGCATAGTGTCACGAGCATATTCGATTTCAAGCATAGTACCTTCAAGAATCATTTGAATGATTTCTTCTTGGAACTCAGCAGTCCATAGGTGAGGGTTCTCGATCTTGATTTGGTTAATCATGTCGATACCAAAGTTCAAGTGCATAGATTCATCACGTAAGATGTATTGGAATTGCTCAGCAACACCATTCATCTTGTTACGACGACCCATAGACAAGATTTGGCTGAAACCACAGTAGAAGAAGATACCTTCAAGTACGCAGTAGAACGCGATCAAGTTGCGAAGCAAGATTTGGTCGTTTTCAGGTGTACCTGTTTTGAAAGTAGGATCACTTAAAGATTGTGTATATTTCAGACCCCAAGCTGCTTTACGAGCCACTGAAGGAATTTCACGGTACATGTTGAAGACTTCGCCTTCGTCCATGCCTAAAGATTCGATACAGTATTGGTAAGCGTGCGTGTGAATCGCTTCTTCAAATGATTGACGTAAGATGTACTGACGGCATTCAGGGTTGGTAATGTGACGGTAGATTGCAAGAACTAAGTTGTTTGCAACCAAAGAATCCGCAGTCGAGAAGAAACCTAAAGAACGCATAACAATGGTACGCTCATCTTCGGTTAAGCCATTTTCAGACTTCCAAAGTGCGATGTCATGGTTCATGTTCACTTCTTGCGGCATCCAGTGGTTTGCACAACCGTCTAGATATTTTTGCCAAGCCCATTCGTATTTGAACGGTACAAGTTGGTTTAAGTCAGCGCGGCAGTTGATCATCGCTTTATCATCAACTTGAACACGCTGAGCACCCATTTCTAGCTCTTCTAAGCCTGGTGCAACGTCTAGATTTTCTAGAGCGTTAGATGCTCTTGCCAACGGATCGGTTGGATCTGTTGGTCGATTTGTACTGGTTCGAGCGGGTTGTGCAGCTGCCAAATTCGGCGATGAGTGCTGTGCATTAGATACCACTTGCGAATCAGTCGTTTTTTGCGGTTCGACGGGCGCAGGCTGGTGAGCTTGTGCAGCTTGTTTCGGTTCATCATCTTCGAAATCGTCCCAACTTAGGATAGACATAACAGTTCTCTCTTCGTTGCTTTATATCTTTTATAGACATCCAGCGTCGCTGAGATGTCCTACTATACGCTCAATTTGTGTAAGCAAAATTAAGTTTTGTCGATCACTGCTCTAAAAGTGTTCGGTAGAGCAACTATCCCCACTACTTATTTTGATTACGCGATTTATATGCCTTGAACCAGAAATAGGCGATCGGGACATAAAAAGTCAAAATAAAGGAAACCACCAAGGCAACAAGTCCTAACTGATAGTTATGGGTCATATGTGGCATGGTGGTGTCCTTTATTTCATTGGTAATTCTTAGTCGAGACTAAGAATTACATTAAAATCATTTTTTAGATGATTTAGTTGGCTTCACGGTTTCAACAACAGTAGTTTTAGGATGCTTTTTAGCATATTCCAAAGTTACATATTGACCCGTGATAGCACTTCGAGCAGCTTTATTCGCCATGGCTAAGTACCTCATAATACTTGCTTAGATGACTTCTACTGGCTCGATTGTAAATTCAATGATAGAATTACTATCGCATTCTCTAATGCCAGCCTCGGGGTGACCTCTTAGCAATGCCACATCGAGATTGAAAGCCTTCTAGTTAGTTTTGACGGACGCTAGAGGGCTTTTTTATTGCCTAAATTTTTAATCCCCCTAAATCCCCCTTTTGCAAAGGGGGACTTGCATCCCGCCATTTGCTTCGAGGAATCTCCCTCCTTTATTAAAGGAGGGTTGGGGAGGATTTAAAACCTGTCAGATTACTGACAAGCCTCACAATCAGGGTTGTCAATTGAACATGCCATTGGCACTGGAGCCGCTTGACCAAAACCTTCTTCTTCAGCAGCAACTTCAGCTTTAGGTTCTTCTTTTGCAACTGCAGTTACAGGTGCTGCAACAGTAGCAGGCTTAACCGCGTTCAATGCACCAGTGTTAATGGTTGATTTCTCAGCAGAAGTCGCACCCAATGCACGTAGGTAATAAGTAGTTTTTAGACCACGTAACCATGCCATTTTATACGTCATGTCGAGTTTCTTACCGTTTGCACCAGAGATGTAAAGGTTAAGAGACTGAGCTTGGTCGATCCATTTTTGACGACGTGATGCAGCATCAACAATCCAACGTGGCTCAACTTCAAAGGCAGTCGCGAAGATTGCTTTAAGCTCTTCAGGAATACGTGCGATTTTTTGAACCGAACCTTCGAAGTGTTTCAGGTCGTTGACCATTACAGAATCCCAAAGACCGCGATCTTTTAACGCACGTACTAGGTACGGGTTGATCACTGTGAATTCACCAGAAAGGTTAGATTTCACATACAAGTTTTGGAAAGTTGGTTCGATTGACTGTGATACGCCACAAATGTTCGAAATGGTTGCAGTCGGTGCAATCGCCATCACGTTTGAGTTACGCATACCGTCTTTTTGAACTTTAGTACGTAAAGTATCCCAGTCCAAACGTGTTGTACGGTCAACTTCGAACATACGGTCAGGACGAGCTTTTTGTACGATATCTAAAGAGTCAATTGGCAAGATACCTTGATCCCAAAGTGAACCTTTAAATGTCTCGTAAGTACCACGTTCAAGTGCCAAGTCGCTAGATGTTTGAATCGCGTAGTAAGAAATCACTTCCATAGATTCATCAGCGAACTCAACCGCAGCATCAGAACCATAAGCCAATTTCATTTCGTATAAAGCATCTTGGAAGCCCATGATACCCATACCCACTGGACGGTGTTTCAAGTTCGAGTTGCGTGCTTGAGGAACAGCGTAGTAGTTGATGTCAATCACGTTGTCGAGCATTCGAACAGCAGTTTTAACTGTACGAGCAAGCTTTTCACGATCTAACACACCGCCTTGCACGTGTTGTACAAGGTTGATTGAACCTAAGTTACATACTGCGATTTCATCTTCGTTCGTGTTCAGCGTAATTTCTGTACACAAGTTAGAAGAGTGAACTACACCAACGTGTTGTTGTGGTGAACGTAAGTTACATACGTCTTTGAATGTGATCCAAGGGTGACCAGTTTCAAACAACATAGACAACATTTTGCGCCATAAGTCTTTCGCACGGACTTTCTTATGTAGCATGTTGGTTTCTTTCGCAATGCCTTCATAGTAAGCATAGCGTTCAGCAAATTCTGCACCTGTTAGGTCATGCAAATCAGGTGTTTCAGATGGTGTGAATAGAGTCCATTCAGCATCTTCGAATACACGTTGCATAAACAAGTCAGGAACCCAGTTCGCTGTGTTCATGTCATGGGTACGACGACGGTCATCACCGGTGTTCTTACGAAGCTCTAGGAATTCTTCGATGTCCAAGTGCCAAGTTTCAAGATATGCACATACTGCACCTTTACGTTTACCACCTTGGTTGACTGCAACAGCAGTATCGTTGGCAACTTTAAGGAACGGTACAACACCTTGTGACTTACCATTCGTACCTTTGATGTACGAGTTAAGCGCACGAACTGGCGTCCAGTCATTACCTAAACCGCCCGCCCATTTAGACAACATTGCGTTATCACGCATTGCGCCATAAATGTTGTAAAGGTCATCTGAAATGGTTGTTAAGTAACAGCTAGATAACTGTGGACGTAAAGTACCAGAGTTAAATAGAGTAGGCGTAGACGCCATGTAATCGAAGCTAGACAATAAGTTATAGAATTCGATTGCACGTTCTTCACGGTTGTCTTCGTTCAATGAAAGACCCATTGAAACACGCATGAAGAATAATTGTGGTAATTCGAAACGTACGCCATCTGAGTGGATGAAGTAACGGTCAAATAAGGTTTGTAGACCTAAATAAGTAAATTGGTTTGAGCGTTCTGGTTGAATCGCAGCAGCCAATTTTGCAAGGTCAAAGTTAAGTAGTTCTGGAGAAAGAAGATCAAGCTCGATACCTTTCTTCAAGAAAGTTTCTAAAGCGTCGCCTTCATTCGTGTCAGTATCTAAACCTAAGAACTCTAAACCTGTAGCAACAAGGTCATTACGCAATAAACGCGCAGTCACATATGTATAGTTTGGTTCTTGTTCGATACGTGTACGAGTAGCCATCATCATGGTCGTTGAGATGTCTGACTCTTTTACGCCGTTATAAAGGTTTTTTACAGTCTCATCGATAATCGCTCGAACATCGATGCCTTCTAAACCTTCAGCTGCTTTGACAATATTTGCCTCAAGCGCGCCAAGATCAAGCGGTTTAAGCTGACCGTTTGAACCTGTCACTTGTAAAGTAGGGTGATGGTGAGCACCAGTTTGTTTACGAGCTTCGGCACGTTGTTCGCGGTAAATCACGTAAGAGCGAGCAACTTTTTGCTCACCTGTACGCATAAGCGCAAGTTCAACCTGATCCTGAATTTCTTCAATATGAATGGTACCGCCAGAAGGTAAACGACGGTTAAAGGTATTCAATACCATCTCAGTTAATTGAGAGATACGGTCATGAATACGGCTGGAGTCAGCGCTTTGCTGGCCTTCAACGGCCAAGAACGCTTTACCAATCGCCACAGAGATTTTTTCTGCATCAAAAGGTGCAACGTCACCGGTGCGTTTAATCACCTGAATTTGACCAGGGGTTGAATTCGTTACGCTCATGCTAGCATAGCTCCATTTGTCATCTATTTTTATGTTAGGACCGTTTGAACTGGGCAATTTTTATGCCACAGTGTTTGAGGTTTAAACACAAGACCTAGTGGTTTAAAAATTTATTGAACACAAGATACGGGAAAATTTAGGGTAGATCAATATTGACATTTATTTAAAAATTTCGGTCAGTCCGAACTGCCTTCCATTGCGTAAAAATCCCTATTTTTTATCTTTGTTATATATGCCTTATCCGACAAGGGCATAGCATAGCAAAGTCGAAAAAGAGTGCTTATAGATAACATTGTGGATAACTTCAGAAAGCGTAAAAAGTTGTGAATTAACCAGTCAGTTTTTATCCGATGAAAATGTATCCAAATTTATAATTGTTGCTATTGTGAGCAATAGGTCATGGAAATGATCGACAAATAAAATTGCAGAAATGTGGCAGGTTAAAATTTATTACAAAATACGATATTGATGTATCAGTTTCGTGAATGCCATCTTGTTTACAATGTAAACGTGTGTATATTGCAAACTATGTTTAAGCGTATCTATCGGATTTCAAATAGGATACGCCCAATCAAATAAGGGGCAATCAATGAGCCAAGAAGAAAAGTTACCTAAAATTTTAATTGTTGAAGACGATGAGCGTCTTGCTCGTTTAACTCAAGAATACTTAATCCGTAACGGACTTGAAGTTGGGGTAGAACCAGACGGTAATCGTGCGATTCGCCGTATTATCGCTGAACAACCAGATATGGTATTACTCGACGTGATGCTTCCGGGTGCAGATGGTTTAACCATTTGTCGTGAAGTTCGCCCACACTACCATCAACCAATTTTAATGTTGACTGCACGTACCGAAGACATGGACCAAGTGTTGGGTCTAGAAATGGGTGCAGATGACTATGTTGCAAAACCTGTTCAACCTCGCGTTTTACTTGCGCGTATTCGTGCATTATTACGTCGTACAGACAAAGCACCAGAAGATGAGGTTGCACAGCGCATCGAATTTGATGATCTTGTAATTGATAATGGTGGTCGTTCTGTCACACTCAATAATGAGTTGGTTGACTTTACCAGTGCAGAATATGACCTTTTATGGTTGTTGGCATCTAATGCAGGTCGCATTCTTTCTCGTGAAGATATTTTTGAGCGTCTGCGTGGTATTGAATACGATGGTCAAGATCGTTCAATTGACGTGCGTATCTCGCGAATTCGTCCAAAAATTGGTGATGATCCAGAAAACCCGAAACGCATTAAGACCGTACGTAGTAAAGGTTATTTATTCGTAAAAGAAACCAACGGCATTTAATGTAAAATACCGTCCCTTAGTTTGGCAAAGTAGGACACTTTTACGTGTTTAAACACAGTATATTTTTGCGCGTTTATGCGGGGCTACTGATTTTAGTCTTTTTAGTCGCTACATTTGGCTATTTGCTGGTGCAAATCATTAACTACCAGCGCGCGCAAGAATATCGTGAATCGCTTACTGACGGTTTGGCTTTCATTATAAGTGAAGGTATTGCACGTCAGCCAAATGAACAACAAAAGTCAGATTGGGTGTCAGATGCATCTGATCTACTTGAGTTGCCTATTTATTATGTAAAAGCTAATCAGGTTGATTTAACCCGAGCGGAAACAAAACGTATAGAAGAGCGTAAAGCTGTAGTGCGTTGGGACGCACAAACGACGGCAGCCTACATTATTATTGGCTTAAAAGATGACCCTGCACATCTGCTGTATATTAAAGCCGATAATATTTCAGAACGCCAAATGAAGGCGTTGCCTGTCTTTATACTGGATTATTTGGTTTATTACCCAGGTCAAGAAAAACAATATCTTGAAAAAATCCAGCATCATTTTTCTTACCCAATTTCAATTCAAAATGTTCAGAGTTTGCCTTTAGATTCTGAGCAAATCGGCCGATTACGCTTAGATCACAGCATTATTTTGTATCGTGACAGTGCGACGGAGCGCGGCACGACCATTTCGATTGTATCGCCAATTCCAAGTTCAACTTCAGAAGTCTTGGTCATGGGGCCGGTACCATTATTTAATTGGATGCCTTTCCAGTTGGCAGCCGGTATTACGCTACTAAGCTTATTTGTCTTGAGCTTGGGTGTTTATGGTCTATTGGTGCCGATGCAACGTAAGTTACGTGCTGTAAATTATGCGTTAAATAAAATGAAGGGTGGGGACTTATCTGTACGTCTGCCTGTCGAAAGTACCGATGAATTTGGTACTTTAGCATCGAGTTATAACTCGATGTCAGATCATATTGAGCGTTTAATTGAAGCACAGCGTGAGTTGATGCGCGCGGTATCGCATGAGCTGCGAACACCTGTGGCACGTATTCGCTTTGGTGTTGAAATGATGGCGGATGAAGACGACTACGATTACCGTCAGCAGCAAGTCGAACAGATTGATAAAGATATCGAAGCGCTCAACACCTTGATTGATGAAATCATGACCTATGCTAAGCTCGAACAGGGTATGCCATCTTTGGAGTTTGAAGATGTTAGCTTGTTTGAAGTCTTAGATCAGGTTCTGATTGAAACAGAAGCCTTAAAGACTGGGAAAACCTTGGAATTGCAAGCACCACCAATTGGAGTGGTTGTGGAAACCGAGCGTCGCTATTTACACCGTGTTGTACAAAACTTGGTGGGGAATGCAGTGCGATATTGTGATGATAAAGTGCTGATTAGTGGTGGTGTGAATGATGAAGGTATGGCTTATATCTGTGTTGAAGATGATGGCCCCGGCATTCCAGAAGAAGATCGTAAGCGTATTTTTGATGCCTTTGCGCGTTTAGATGATAGTCGTACCCGTGCTTCAGGGGGTTATGGTTTAGGCTTATCGATTGTTAGTCGTATTGCATATTGGTTTGGCGGGACTATTGATATTGATGAAAGTCCAATATTAGGTGGAGCGCGTTTCACCATGACATGGCCTGCAACTCGTTTTAAGAAAAATAAACCGAAGTTAGATATTAAAGAGCCGAGTACCAATGAAAATTAAGTAAGCTTAGATATGTAGCTAAGCTGATTTTAGTGAATGATAAGTATAAAAAGCCATTCAATTTGAAGGGCTTTTTGATATCAGTTTTCTACTTATTCCGTAATTGTTGCATCGGGTTCAATAATAGGTTTGCCATTTTTTAATGCGGCAAGAGCATCTGCATTAAAATCGATGAGTAAGGAGTTGTTTTTAGCATCGATAGAATAATTGCTAATAAGTTTTTGATCACCGTTTAAAGTTTCAAGTTTATATTCATCTGCAATATTCATAATCCCGTTAAGGTTGGTTGTTGCAGAAGCTAAATCTTGTCGTAACAACTCATAGATATCACGTAAATCAAAAATGGCATTTTGAGCATCAGGATGCTTATCTAAGTAGCTTTTAATATGGTGAATCACCAATTGCGCAGATAGAAAATAATCAGGTTTATGCGTAAATTCTAAAGTCATTATTGTCTCTCCGTTGTGATTGCTTTTTGTGTTTTAACTACAAATATCACACTCTTTGTGGGTCGTGTCAAAGAATTGCAAAAAAGTCACAAGAAGCTAAAAAAATGCCTTTTTACATAGAATCAATACAGCTCGGTTTTTATTTTAAGAACAGACCAAAATCAGAGGAGATGAATAAAGAAGTAACAAAGTTGAGGTGGGGGAGTATTTATTTAATAAATGACACAGTTGATAAAAATGCGGCAAATTTGCTGTGTATGTTGAGAAATGAGGGGGTTTGTTTATAAAACTGAACAGTCATAATTTTCTGATAAAATCACATAAATGTAATAATTAATAAAAAAATACGATCTAATCTAATTAAGCGATTAATCCTAATTTTAAGGGAGTAAACCCAATTTAAATGCTGAAATGATTAAAAAATCATCCTAAAGACGAATACCGATAAGCTAGCAAGAAGCCTCCTCAATCGGGTACAATTGGCGGGATTAATTTTGTGTTTGGTGTATTTGAAGGCCAATACATACATTCTTTGTTAATAAATAGGCCTGCCAGGAGTTATCCCCGCATGAGTGCCATTACTCCATACGATTGGGCAATTATTGCCTTCGTGATCGGCGTTACATTCCTTTGCGTCTTTATGCTGACCGTCCCTTTACTCCTTGGGGGTAAATCATGGGGTCGTGCTAAGCAAGAGCAGTTTGAGTCAGGTGTAGTAGGTGCTGGTGGTGCACGTATTCGCTTGTCTGCGAAATTCTATTTAGTTGCGATCTTCTTCGTGGTGTTCGATATCGAAGCACTTTACCTTTATGCATGGGCATCTTCTGTTCGTGAAACTGGGTGGGTTGGTTTTGCAGCTGCAGCAGTCTTTATTTTAGTTTTACTTGCTGGTTTGGTTTATGAATTGTCTTCTGGTGGTTTGAATTGGTCACCTTCTGACAAGCGTAAAGCGGCGGGAATTAAACCTAAAATTGGTTCGCCAAATATGGATATCGCAGAAATCACACGCTTTAACTCTATTGAAGAGTTGGTTATGGACCCTACAGGTCAAATTCCAGCGCAATCATCTGGTCGTGTGAAATCTAAGTCACCGACTGCATCATCTGACAAGGAGTAAGACGGGATGAAATATACATTAACCCGTGCGAATCCGGATGCTGATCAATATCCACTTCAAGAGCGTCAAATCGTTACCGATCCGCTTGAAGAAGAAGTGAATAAAAATGTGTTCATGACTCGTTTAGAGGATGTTGCACATACAGCAGTAAACTGGGGGCGTAAAAACTCAGTTTGGCCGTTTAACTTTGGTACATCTTGCTGCTACGTAGAGTATGCAACGACTTTAACAGGCGTGCATGACTTGTCACGTTTCGGTGCCGAGGTTATTCGTGCTTCACCACGTCAGGCTGACTTGATGATTGTTGCAGGTACATGCTTCATGAAAATGGCGCCTGTAATTCAACGTTTGTACGAGCAAATGCTTGAGCCTAAATGGGTAATCTCAATGGGCGCATGTGCAAACTCTGGTGGTATGTACGACATTTATTCAGTTGTACAAGGTGTGGATAAAATCATCCCTGTCGATGTGTATATCCCGGGTTGCCCACCACGTCCTGAAGCTTTAATTCAGGCATTGATGTTATTGCAAGACCAGATTCAACTTGAGCGCCGTCCTTTATCGGCCGTGATTGGTGATGATCTTAAGCCAGTGTATAAGCCAAAGATGATGCCAGAACGTGACCGTAAGAACGCACAGCGTATTGCAGTGAAAAACTTACGCTCAATGGATGAAATTAAATAATCACTGCGACGAAATATTGATACACCCGGACTGGGTGTAATTGTCGTTTTGATTGACTGAATTTGTATTAAATAGGAAGCCAAGCCAATGGCTGAAACTGACATTGCTATGCCAGAATCAACTCCAGTTGATTCCCGCCCTGCATTTGCAATTGTAGAAGAGCTCAAAACCAAATTTGGTGAGAACTTCTACGTGCAAACGACTTTTGAAGACTTTCCAACAGTCTGGGTTGAGCGCGCACGTGTACAAGAAGTTTTAATGTTCTTGCGTACGGTGTCACGTCCATACGTGATGCTGTTTGACTTGTCTGCGGTTGATGAGCGTTTACGTACACACCGCGATGGTCTGCCTGCATCTGACTTCACTGTGTTCTATCACTTGTTATCGTTAGAGCGTAACAGTGATATTCGTATCAAGGTTGCATTAGCTGAGAATGATGTAAACATTCCAACGGCAACCAATATTTGGCCGAATGCCAACTGGTACGAACGTGAAGCTTACGACATGTTTGGTATCAACTTCGAAGGGCATCCAATGCTCCGTCGTATCTTGTTGCCAACATATTGGGAAGGTCACCCGTTACGTAAAGAATATTCTGCACGTGCGACTGAATACACGCCTTATCGCCAAAACCAAGCGAAACAGGATTACGAACAAGAACATCTTCGTTTCGTACCTGAAGATTGGGGTATGAAGCGTGGGAATGATGATGAAGACTTCATGTTCCTAAACTTGGGTCCTAACCATCCATCTGCGCACGGTGCCTTCCGTGTGATCTTGCAGTTGGACGGTGAAGAAGTGAAAGACTGTGTTCCTGACATCGGCTATCACCACCGTGGTGTGGAAAAAATGGCTGAGCGTCAAACATGGCACTCATTCATCCCGTATACAGACCGTGTTGACTACTTAGGTGGTTGTGCGCAAAACATGCCTTACGTTCTTGGCGTAGAGCAAATGGCAGGGATTACCGTTCCTGACCGTGCGCAATGTATCCGTGTCATGATGTCTGAATTGTTCCGTATCAATAACCACTTGTTGTTCATTGGTACTGCGATTCAGGATGCCGGCGGTATGACCCCAGTATTCTATATGTTCGCTGACCGTCAAAAAATCTATGACGCGATCGAAGCGATCACGGGTTACCGTATGCACCCAGCATGGTTCCGTATCGGTGGTACAGCGCACGACTTGCCAAACAACTGGCAGCACCTCATTCGCGAAATCCTAGATTGGATGCCGAAGCGTATGAACGAGTACTACACTGCAGCACTGAAAAACTCAGTGTTTATCGGTCGTACCCGTAACGTTGCTCAGTATGATGCAAAATCAGCATTGGCTTGGGGTGTAACGGGTACTGGTCTACGTGCTACAGGTATTGATTTCGACGTTCGTAAATACCGTCCTTATAGCGGCTACGAAAACTACGACTTTGATGTGCCTTTAGAGTACGAAGGCGATGCTTATGCACGTGTTCTTGTTCACTTCCGTGAAATTGAAGAATCGCTGAAAATCATCAAGCAATGTTTAGACAACATGCCTTCTGGTGCATACAAAGCAGACCATCCACTGGCTGTTCCACCACCAAAAGATAAAACTTTACAAGACATCGAAACATTGATTACGCACTTCTTGAGCGTGTCATGGGGTCCTGTAATGCCAGCAGGCGAAAGCTCTGTAATGGCGGAAGTGGTAAAAGGTGCGTCGAACTACTACTTGACTTCAGACAAGTCAACGATGAGTTACCGTACACGTATCCGTACACCAACCTTCACGCACTTACAGCAAATGCCTTCTGTGATTAACGGCAGCTTAATGTCTGACTTAATCATTTATTTAGCGACAATTGACGTCGTAATGGCTGACGTGGATCGCTAAGGGGTAATCGCATTATGATGATTTTGACTGACAAAAAACCACGTGTGAATGTTGAAGGGATTTTAACTGCGGAAGAAATCCACGATATCGAACATCACATTGGTCACTATCCGTACCCACGCGCAGCATGTCTTGATGCTTTGAAGTGTGTACAACGCCGTAATGGCTGGGTAGATGATGCACAGATGAATGCTATTGCGCAATTGCTTAGCATGAGCCTTGCAGACCTAGAAGGTGTTGCAACTTTCTATAACCGTATTTACCGTCAACCAGTTGGTCGCCACGTAATTTTATTATGTGACTCGATTGCTTGTTTCTTGATGGGTGCGGAAACACTTGCTGAAGCATTCCAGCGTGAATTAGGCATTTCATTTGGTCAAACGACTGCAGATGGTCGCTTTACTTTATTGCCAATTTGCTGCCTAGGTAACTGTGACAAAGGTCCGACGTTAATGATTGACGAAGACACTCACGGTCTAGTTGAAGTGACTTCAATTAAACAGTTATTGGAGAAGTATGTATGAATACTGAACCAAAACCAATTTATGGCGACGGTAACCCAGAAACTCACCCATTAACTTGGCGTTTGAGTAAACAGGAACACGTTCGCAGTGCAGATGATTACGAAGCACTTGAAGGTTATGCAGGCTTTAAGAAAGCTGTTGGCATGCAACCGAAAGAAGTGCTTGAAGTGATCAAAGCTGCGACTGTAAAAGGTCGTGGTGGTGCGGGCTTCCCTGCAGGGATCAAATGGTCGCTTATGGCGCCAAATGATAACTCAGGCCCTCGTTACCTCATCTGTAATGCCGATGAAATGGAACCAGGTACCTTCAAAGACCGCCTGTTAATGGAAAAACTTCCTCATCAGTTGATCGAAGGTATGTTGATTGCTGCTTATACATTAGAAGCAACACAGGGTTATATCTTCATCCGTGGTGAATACATCGAAGCGGCTCAATACTTAAATGAAGCATTGGACCAAATTCGTGCCAAAGGTTACTTGGGTGAAAACATCTTAGGTACAGGTTGGAACTTCGAGTTACACGTGCATACTGGTGCGGGTCGTTATATCTGTGGTGAAGAAACTGCATTGATTAACTCGCTTGAAGGTCGCCGTGCGAACCCTCGTACTAAACCGCCATTCCCACAAGTTGCAGGTGCTTGGGGTCGTCCTACGATTGTAAACAACGTAGAGACTTACAACAACTTACCCGCAATTATGCTTCGTGGTCCTGAATGGTATATCGGTTTATCTGAAGGTAAGTCGAAAGATCCAGGTACTAAAATTTATGGCGCTTCAGGCAAAGTAAAATTCCCTGGTCTTTGGGAACTTCCATTTGGTACAACTGCGCGTGAAGTGATTGAAGATCATGCGGGTGGTATGCGTGATGGTTTAAAACTCAAAGCATGGTTACCGGGTGGTGCTTCTACAGACTTCCTTGCTGCTGAACATATTGACCTTCCTATGGATGCTGAAAGCATCATGAAAGCAGGTTCACGTTTAGGTACGTGTTTGCTCATGGTGGTTGATGAAACTCAGTGTATGGTTTCTGCGACACGTAACTTAGAAGAATTCTTTGCGCGTGAATCTTGCGGTTGGTGTACACCATGCCGTGATGGCTTACCTTGGGCGGTTAAAGCGCTTAAAGCCTTGGAAGATGGCACAGGTAAGAAAGAAGATATCGATCACTTACAAGAACTTACTCGTAAGCTTTGGATTGGTAAAACTTTCTGTGCGCATGCTCCAGGTGCGATGGAACCGTTAATGGGCGCACTCAAACATTTCCGTGGCGAATTTGAAGCTAAAGTCGTAAATGCGGCAGCTCAAACTAGCAACGTAGAACAAGCTTAAGGAATTCGACTATGGCTACAATTCATGTCGATGGAAAATCGTATGAAGTCAACGGCTCAGAGAACTTACTACAAGCATGTCTTAGCCTTGGCATCGACATCCCATACTTTTGTTGGCATCCATCCTTAGGTTCTGTCGGTTCTTGCCGTCAATGTGCTGTGACTCAATACGCGAATCCTGAAGATACTCGCGGTCGTTTAGTTATGTCATGTATGACGCCTGCATCTGACAATACCTACATCTCGATTGAAGATAACGAAGCAAAGAATTTCCGTGCTTCTGTTGTTGAATTCTTGATGACCAACCACCCACACGACTGCCCAGTCTGTGAAGAGGGTGGTCATTGTCATTTACAAGATATGACTGTAATGACTCAGCATGACCGTCGTCGTTACCGCTTCACAAAACGTACGCATTACAACCAAGAGCTAGGCTCTTTCATTTCTCATGAAATGAACCGTTGTATTGCGTGCTACCGTTGTGTGCGTTACTACAAAGATTATGCAGGTGGCACAGACTTTGGTGTGTATGCAAACGCTTCGCGTGTTTACTTTGGTCGTCCAGAATCAGGTACTTTAGAATCTGAATTCTCTGGTAACTTGACTGAAGTGTGCCCAACAGGTGTATTCACAGATAAAACTCACTCTGAACGCTATAACCGTAAATGGGACATGCAGTATGCGCCAAGCGTATGCCAAGGCTGTTCTTCAGGTTGTAACATCTCTCCGGGTGAACGTTATGGCGAACTACGTCGTGTAGAAAACCGCTTTAACGGTGACGTGAACCAATACTTCCTTTGCGATAAAGGTCGTTTCGGTACAGGTTATGTGAACCGTGAAGATCGTCCACGTCAACCACAATTCCGCTCTGGTGCAAATGTGACTACAGTTTCTGTAGACCAAGCATTGGATACCGTAATTGAAAATATCCAAGGCAAAAAAGTATTGGGTATCGGTTCACCACGTGCGTCACTTGAATCAAACTTCGCGCTTCGCGAACTTGTAGGTCAAGACAACTTCTCAACGGGTATGGCTCAAAAAGAGCAAAAACTTGTTGAACTTGCAGCTTCTATTATGCAAACCGAAGGTGTTTATAACCCAGGTATGCGTGAAATCGAAAGCTACGATGCTGTGTTGATTTTGGGTGAAGACTTAACTCAAACTGCACCACGTATGGCTCTATCTGTTCGCCAAGCTGCGAAAAATAAAGCCAAAGAAATGGCTGCAGAGCGCCGTACGCAAGAGTGGTTGGCTGAACCTGTACAACGTATTGCCCAAGATGCGAAATCTCCGATTTACATCCTTGCTGCAACTCAAACACGTTTAGCTGATGTTGCAACAGGTGAAGTTGTTGCATCACCTAACGACATTGCACGTTTAGGTTTTGCGGTCGCTGCTGCTGTCAAAGGTGAAGTGATCTTAGGTTTGGATGACGATGCAAAAGCATTTGCACAAACGATTGCTGACACTTTAAAAGCTGCGAAAAAACCATTAATCATCTCTGGTACAAGCTTGCAAGACGCATCAATCATGGAAGCTGCTGCACAAGTTGCACAGAACCTTGGTAATGCGGGCTTAACATTGACTGTTCCTGAAGTGAACTCAATGGGCTTAGCGATCTTTGGTGGTCAAAGCCTAGAACAAGCATTTGCACAAGATTACGATACCGTGATCGTGGTGGAAAATGACCTTTATCGTCGCTTACCAGCCGCGCAGGTGAATGCTGCACTTTCTGGTAAAGAAGTGATCGTACTTGATCATTCTG
The DNA here is from genome assembly GCF_058242865.1 of Acinetobacter sp. LipI_15. NCBI lineage: Bacteria > Pseudomonadati > Pseudomonadota > Gammaproteobacteria > Moraxellales > Moraxellaceae > Acinetobacter > Acinetobacter sp. LipI_15. Next base: position 761,481 of record NZ_JBZAYN010000001.1, read on the forward strand.
AAACTGAAACTGTGAAAAAAGCCAACATCGTACTTTCTGCTGCTTCATTTGCTGAAGGTGATGGTACAGTTGTCTCTCAAGAAGGCCGTGCACAACGTTTCTACCAAGTGTATGACCCAAGCTACTACAAACCAGAACTTGCGATCAAAGAATCTTGGCGCTGGTTACATGCCATTGAAACTGGCGTGAAAGGCAAAGCGATTTCTTGGACAGTTCTTGATGACGTGATTGAGTCAGTAGCGAAAAACGTTCCTGCACTTGAAGCAATTCAAGATGTCGCACCAGATGCTGGCTTCCGTGTACATGGTCTGAAAGTGGCACGTGAACCACGTCGTTACTCAGGTCGTACTGCGATGCGCGCACCACTTTCTATTCATGAACCAAAACAACCAGTCGATAAAGACTCTGCGTTGACGTTCTCAATGGAAGGTTATGTAGGTAACCAAACTCCAGCTTCACTTGTACCATTTGCTTGGTCTGCAGGTTGGAACTCTCCACAAGCTTGGAACAAATTCCAAGACAACGTGGGTGGTCACTTAAAAGGTGGCGATGCAGGCGTTCGTTTATTCGATCGTTTAGCGAAACGTCCAGCACGTACTTTCGTTGCACCGGCACCTGTTGCGGTTAATGGTGAAAGCTTCCGTCTTGTACCGATGCATCACATCTTCGCTTCTGGTGAATTTACAGTGAAAACACTTGCGATGGAATCGCGTATTCCTGAAGCAATGTTTGCTGTGGGTGAACAAGATGCAGCACGCTTAAATGTTCAAGATGGTCAACGTATCGCTGTGAAAGCAGGGGATGCTGAAATCGTCCTTCCAGTTCAAGTGATTGAATACTTACCTACAGGTTATATCGGTTACCCAGTGGGTCTTGCACCTACAGTATCGCTTGCAGAACCTGTTTCAGTCGCGGTAGGAGTGTAATTCATGGAACAAGAATTAATCCGTCAAACGCCGCTGTGGGCTGAAAACTGGCCAATCGCCTATTCAGTTCTTCAAGCAATTGTGATCTTACTGGTTGTAGTATTGATCGCTGCGTTGATGTCTTTTATTGAACGTCGTTTACTCGGCTTGTGGCAAGACCGTTACGGTCCGAACCGTGTAGGTCCGGGCGGTATGTTCCAGATCGTTGCCGACATGCTGAAAATCATGTTCAAAGAAGACTGGACACCAAATTTTGCTGACAAATTGACTTTCCGTATGGCTCCAGCAGTTGCGATGGCAACTGCGGTGCTATCGTTCATGGTTATTCCTGTTTCACCTTATCTAGGTGTTTCAGACATGAGCATCGGTCTATTGTTCTTTATGGCAATGGCTGGTATTGCGGTATATGCAGTATTGTTCGGTGGCTGGTCATCAAATAACAAATACGCATTACTTGGTGGTTTACGTTCTGCTGCTCAAACCATTTCTTATGAAGTGTTCTTGGGTATTTCATTGATGGGTGTGGTTGCGATTGCAGGCTCATTCAACATGCGTGAAATTGTTGAAGCTCAACGTGATGTTTGGTTTGTTATTCCTCAGTTCTTAGGTTTCTTGATCTTCGTGGTTGCGGGTGTTGCGGTAACTCACCGTCATCCATTTGACCAACCAGAAGCAGAACAAGAATTGGCGGAAGGTTACCATGTCGAATACGGCGGTATGAAATGGGGTATGTTCTTCGTTGCGGAATACGTCAACGTAGTACTGATCTCTGCATTAATCGTGACTTTATTCTTCGGTGGTTGGTTAGCGCCTTTCAACCTAGATATTCCATTCATTCCAGCTGCGTTCTGGTTCATTATTAAAACAGCATTCTTTGTCATGATGTTTGTCTTGGCTCGTGGTTCTTTAATGCGTCCACGTTATGACCAAGTCATGAACTTTGGTTGGAAAATTTGCTTGCCATTGGCGTTGGTTAACCTTCTGGTAACTGGTGCTGTGATTCTGATGAATCAGGCCTAAGACAGCAGGGAGAATAAAATGTTTAAATTTCTAGCTGGATTTGGGTCAATTGTACGTTCGTTGTGGATGGTATTCTCACACGCGACACGTAAACGTGACACCATTTTATATCCAGAGGTTAAAGCGGAAGACATCGTACCACCACGTTTCCGTGGTCGTATCGTGTTAACGCGTGACCCTGATGGTGAAGAGCGCTGCGTTGCATGTAACCTTTGTGCGGTTGCATGTCCAGTCGGCTGTATTTCACTACAAAAAGCTGAAAAAGAAGATGGTCGTTGGTATCCGGAATTTTTCCGTATCAACTTCTCACGTTGTATTTTCTGCGGTATGTGTGAAGAAGCATGTCCTACGACTGCGATTCAAATGACACCTGACTTTGAGTTAGGTGAGTATGTTCGTCAGGACTTAGTATATGAGAAAGAAAACCTTCTTATCTCAGGTCCTGGTAAATACCCAGACTATAACTTCTACCGCGTAACAGGTATGGCTGTTGCTGGTAAAGATAAAGGTCAGGCTCAACGCGAAAGCACACCAGTTGATGTACGGAGTCTATTACCATGATGTGGCCATTTTATTTGATGGCGCTTGTGGCCATCGTCTCTACCGTTCGTGTTGTAACTAACACGAACCCAGTACACGCTTTATTAAGCTTGATTATCTCTTTACTTGCAGTTGCAGGTATCTTCATGATCGTGGGTGCGCCGTTTGCCGGTGCCCTCGAAATTATCGTTTACGCTGGCGCAATCATGGTGCTATTCGTATTCGTCGTGATGATGCTGAATCTTGGTCAAAATACAGTTGAACAAGAAAGCAAATGGCTGACTTCTTCAGCGTGGGCATATCCTGCGTTGATGAGCTTCCTGATGGGTCTAATCCTTGTTTGGATGTTGAAGTCAGACTACACAACTGCTGGCACTGTCATGGGTGCTCAAGTTGTCGGTCCGAAAGAAGTGGGTACTTCACTCTTTACTCAGTACTTATTGCTGGTTGAAGTTGCTGCGATGTTATTGCTTGGCGCACTTGTCGCTGCATTCCATCTTGGCAAACGTGAGCCAGGTGCAGAAGAGGACAAAGAATAATGGGCAACATCCCTTTAGAACATGGTTTGATCGTTGCAACCATTCTTTTTGCACTGGGTTTTTACGGTGTGATGGTTCGACGCAACCTACTATTTATTTTAATGAGCCTTGAAATCATGATGAACGCTGCTGCTTTAGCGTTCGTATTGGCAGGAAGCGCATGGGCACAGCCAGACGGTCAAGTGATGTTTATCTTGATCTTAACGCTTGCTGCAGCAGAGGCTTGTATCGGTCTTGCGATCGTCCTTCAGTTCTATCATCGCTTCCATCATCTGGATGTGGATGCTGCTAGTGAGATGCGCGGATGAGTTATTTATATTTAACAGTACTTTTCCCGCTAATTGGTTTTATCCTGTTGGCGGCAGGTCGTAAAAATCTTCCTGAATCAGTTGCTGCAATTATTGGTGCAGGTTCAGTGGGTCTTTCAGCTTTATTTGCATTAATTGCGGGTATCGACTTTGTTAATAATGGTTCAGTTGCAACAACTCAGCATCTTTGGACTTGGTTCAGTGCAGGTAACTTAGCACCGGGCTTCACGCTTCATTTAGATGGCTTATCATTATTGATGATGGGCATGATCACAGGTGTGGGTTTCTTAATTCACATCTTTGCAACATGGTACATGCGTGGCGAAGAAGACTTTGCACGTTTCTTCTCATATTTCAACCTATTCGTAGCAAGCATGCTGCTTTTAGTGTTGGGTGACAACTTAGCGTTGTTATTCCTCGGTTGGGAAGGTGTAGGTCTATGTTCATACCTATTGATTGGTTACTACTACCAAACACCTGCAAACGGTTTTGCTGCTATTAAAGCATTCACTGTGACACGTGTGGGTGATGTATTCTTACTGATCGCATTGTTCTTGATCTACCAACAATTCGGCACTTTAAACATTGCAGAAGTTGTAGCTGCTGCGCCAACAGTTTTGGCTCAGAGTTCTTCGATTGCGATTTGGACTGCATTGATGTTGTTCTTGGGTGCTGCAGGTAAATCTGCTCAGATCCCATTACAAACATGGTTGGCAGATGCGATGGCTGGTCCTACACCAGTATCTGCATTGATCCACGCAGCAACAATGGTAACAGCGGGTGTTTACCTATGTAGCCGTATGTTCAGCGTGTTTGAACAAGCACCAGAAGTGATGATGTTCATCTCAATCACGGGTGCAGTGACATTGTTAGTAGCAGGCTTTGCTGCATTGGTACAAACAGACATCAAACGTATTCTTGCTTACTCTACTATGAGTCAGTTGGGTTATATGTTTATGGCTGTAGGTGCTGAAGCTTACCAAGCTGGTCTATTCCACATGCTGACTCACGCATTCTTCAAGGCATTATTATTCTTGTCTTCTGGTGCAGTGATTTTGGCTTACCATCACGAACAAAACATCTTCAAGATGGGTGGTCTATTCCACAAAAACAAATTCTTGTTTGCTTGTTTCGCGATTGGTGGCGGTGCATTGGCTGCGATTCCATTCATTACGATCGGCTTCTTCTCGAAAGATGCGATTCTTGGTGCTGTATGGGTGAAAGGTCAAGCGATTGCAGTTTATGACTGCTTGTACTGGACTGGTGTAGCAGGTGCGTTCTTAACTTCAATTTATACATTCCGTCTTATTTGGGTTGTATTCTTTGGTAAAGAAAACACGCCTTACCACGAAATCAAAGGTGTTACTTACTGGGGTCCATTGGCGATTCTTGCAGTGCTTTCAACTGGTTTAGCTTATGTATTAAAAGCACCAGTAACGAATATTTTAAATGCTGCACAAATCCCAGCGTTTAATATTCCAGAAGCACTAGAACACGGTATGCATAGCGCTGAATATACAGCAGTTGGTATTGCACTTGCAGGTCTTGCAGTTGGTGTGGTGTTATTTGCCTTTGCTTATGGTGCAGTGAAATCGTTCGCGAAAACTTCACTGGGCGCGGGTCTTGCAAATATCTGTCGTAATGCACTTGGTTTCGATGCTTTGTACAACATTGTTTTCGTTAAGCCTTATTTACTACTGGCTAAAATCTTTGGTCGTGATCCAATTGATGGCTTATGGCTTGTATTGCCTGCACTTGTTAAAGGCGGTAATAGCTTTACAAGTTCACGTCAAACAGGTTCATTGCGTGAATACGCATCTAGTATGGCATTCGGTACGTTTGCATTACTATTGATCCTGGTCGTGATTCAGGTCGTGGGGAAATAAAATGGAAACTCCAAACAATTTAATTCTACCCGCTCTGATCCTTATTCCGTTCATTGCAGGTTTTGTATGCTGGCTTGTCGATAAACTCGACAAGCACTTACCACGCTATATTGCCTTAATTGGTATGTTATTAACGTTGGTGTTAACCGTCGTTTTATGGCAAAGCGGTAGTTATAACTACGAGTTGGGTACGCAAGCTCCACAGTGGGCTGCTCAATTTAACCTACCGTGGATTACCACTTTAGGGATTAACATTCACCTTGCGGTGGATGGTCTTTCACTGCTTATGGTGGGTTTAACTGCATTACTGGGTGTACTTGCAGTTGGCTGTTCATGGGGTGAGATTCAAAAGAACGTTGGTTTCTTCCACTTAAACCTACTGTGGTCTTTAGGTGGTGTGATCGGTGTATTCTTAGCAATTGACATGTTCCTATTCTTCTTCTTCTGGGAGATGATGCTGGTACCAATCTACTTCTTGATCGCACTTTGGGGTCATAAAGGGGCAGAAGGTAAGTCACGCGTTTACGCTGCAACTAAATTCTTTATCTATACTCAGGTTGCGGGTCTGATCATGTTGATCGGTATCTTGGGTCTAGTGGTTGTTGGCTTCCAACTTCACGGTCAAATCAGCTTTAACTATGACTTCTTGATGAGTGTTGCACACACTGTTGAGGCAAAAGCTCCAGCACTTGCGTATGCATTCATGATCTGTATGTTTATTGGTTTTGCGGTAAAACTTCCAGTTTTCCCATTACACGGCTGGTTACCAGATGCACATGCGCAAGCACCTACAGCGGGTTCTGTCGACCTTGCAGGTATCTTGATTAAAACTGCGGCTTATGGTCTTTTACGTTTCGTTATTCCATTCTTCCCAGTAGCATCTGCTCAGTTTGCTGACATCGCGATCATTCTTGGTCTAATCGGTATTTTCTACGGTGCATGGTGTGCATTCCAACAAACAGACATGAAACGTCTGCTTGCGTACACATCTATTTCGCACATGGGCTTCGTACTTCTTGCCTTGTATGCAGGTAACATCCTGACATTCCAAGGCTTGATGATTATGATGCTGGCTCACGGTCTATCTTCTGCTGCATTGTTCATTATGTGTGGTCAGGTTTACGAACGTCTGCATACACGTGACATGCGTTTGATGGGCGGTATCCGTGGTCAGTTCCAATACCTTTCATTCTTCTTAATGTTCTTTGTTGCGGCACTTGTAGGTATTCCAGGTCTAGGTAACTTCATCGGTGAATTCCTGATCTTGATGGGTTCTTATGACAAGTTCCCTGTGTACACAATCCTTGCTGCAGTAAGCTTAGTATTTGCCGGTCTTTACGGTTTAATCCTGATCCACAAAGCATTGTTTGGTACACCAAACGAAGAACAAAAACAGCATTACGCAAATCCGTTGAAAGACTTAAATGCGCGTGAAGTTGTGATTCTTTTAATCTGTGCTCTTGGTCTAGTATGGCTTGGTCTATTCCCACAAACCTTCCTTGATATTTCAAATTCAAGCATGGCGTGGATTGCAAATAGCTATATTCCAGTTCAAGAAGTCGTTGATGTTGTGCAGCAGATTGCTGTACAACCTGAAAATGTGGAGATGCAATAAGCCATGGACTTCACAATGTCATTTTCTGAGCTTATGCCATTAGCTCCTGTGATGATCGTGGCTTTAACTGCGATCGTCGTGATGTTGCTAATTGCAATCAAGCGTAACCACAATTTAGTTGCAACGACTTCCGTTATCGGTCTGAACCTTGCAGCCTTTTATATTATTTTTGTTTTCGTTGCAGGGCAGTATGCACCTGCAAACGTAATGAATTTGTTCATCGTAGATCCATTTACGATGTTGTACCAATTCGTGATTTTGATTGCAGCACTTGCTTGCTGCACATTGTCACATGCGTATATCGAAACCTATAAAGATAACCGTGAAGAACTTTATATCTTGATGCTGTGCTCTGTAACAGGTGCATTGTTAATGGTTGCAAGTTCGCACTATGCGTCTTTCTTTATCAGTCTTGAGTTAATGTCGATTCCTGTATACGGCCTATTGGCTTATACACACCAACGTTCACAGTCGCTTGAAGCGGGTGTGAAATATTTGGTGCTTTCAGCAACCGCTTCTGCGATGTTGTTGATGGGTATGGCTTATGTATATGCATATACAGGTACAATGGCATTCGTTGCTGAACCAGGCAAAATGTTCACAACTTTCAGCCAACCGGGCGTAGTCCTTGGTCTTGCACTGATTGTTTTTGCTGTTGCATTTAAATTGTCTCTTGCGCCATTCCACAAATGGACACCAGACGTGTATGCAGGTGCGCCAGCGCCAATCGCGACATTCTTAGCGACTGTGGCTAAAGTGGCAATGATCGGTCTATTCGTTCGTTACTTCTTAGCTTCTGGCTTAATCCTTTCTGACAGCTTCATCACGATCGTGACCATCATTGCAGTATTGTCTATCCTTGCGGGTAACTTACTAGCAGTACGTCAAGTGAACTTGAAACGTATCCTTGCATACTCTTCAATCGCTCACTTTGGTTACTTACTTGTTGCGATTGTCAGTGCACGTAATACTGATTTTGTTCAAGTACAAGGCTTTGCAACATTTAGCAGCGTCAACGTTTATGTGATTACTTATGTATTAACAACGATTGGTGCGTTCGGTGTTGTGACACTGATGTCTAGCCCTTACAACAACAAAGACGAAGCAGGTAGCCTTGCTGAGTACCGTGGTTTGTTCTGGCGTCGTCCAGTGTTGACTGCAACACTGACTGTCATGATGTTATCTCTTGCAGGTATCCCATTAACAGCAGGCTTTATTGGTAAGTTCCTTGTGATCAAAACAGCTGTTGCTGGTGGTTCATGGTTCTTAGCTGCAATGGTGATCCTTGGTTCAGGTATCGGTTTGTACTACTACCTACGTGTGATGGTTGTGATGTACATGACTCCACCGGAAAACCCACGTATCGACGCTGTCGATCATTGGGGTCAAAAAGTGGGTGGTATTATGGTGCTTGGTGCAGCTGCTCTTGTGTTGTTGATCGGTGTATATCCAGATCCAATCATTGCAGTTTCTCAAGTGGCATACTTTGCGATCTCACCTGAATTACAACAGTTCATTTTTAGCTTAATTCAAAGTGGTTTTAACTAATGAATTAAGCAATTAATTTGCTTATTACAAAAAAGCCTCCTGTAAAGGGGGCTTTTTTATTTTTATCATTTGTTAAATAGCTTTATAATGGTTGAAATTTTATCTTAACCTTTTAGGTGTTCTCCCGTGGCTATCCATGAAATCCGTCATCCTCTTATTCGACATAAACTCGGCTTACTTCGTCGTGCAGATATTAGTACTAAAAACTTCCGTGAGCTTGCTCAAGAAGTGACTATGCTTCTGACTTATGAAGCAACGAAAGATTTACCAATGGTCGATCATGAAATTGATGGTTGGAATGGTAAAGTAACTGTAGATCGTATTGCCGGTAAAAAAATAACAGTTGTACCGATTTTACGTGCAGGTATTGGTATGTTAGATGGTTTCTTAAACCTGATTCCAAGTGCGAAAGTATCTGTATTGGGTTTAGAGCGTGATGAAGAAACTTTAGAAGCGCGTACTTACTACAAAAAATTAGTACCAGACGTACAAAACCGTTTAGCGATGATTATTGACCCAATGCTTGCAACAGGTTCATCGCTCGTTGCTGCTATTGACGTTCTAAAAGCCAGTGGTTGTAAAGATATTCGTGTCATGGTGCTTGTAGCAGCTCCAGAAGGCATTAAACGTGTGAATGAAGCTCACCCAGATGTGATCATTTACACAGCATCTGTAGACCAAGGTTTAAATGAAAACGGTTATATCGTTCCTGGTCTTGGCGATGCAGGCGATAAAATTTTCGGTTCAGTTCAAAAAGACTAATTTTTGAATCATGAACAGAAAAGGGGCTTTTATAGCCTCTTTTTTATATACTAAAGACATTGGAATAAATGGAATAGGGTACTTTATGAAGTCCGAACAATATAAAGGTAAAGTGAAGCAGTACAATCCTGAAAAGGGCTTTGGCTTTCTTTCATGTGAAGAAGGTGATGTATTTTTCCATATCTCTGACTTTCCCGCAGATGGTGTCGAGCCAAAACGTAATGATCGTGTGAAATTTAATGTGGTGAAAAATGGTGATCGTTATAAAGCCATAAACATTGAGCGTGAAGAAGACAAATCTGCAAAAGCTAAAAAATCTAAAGTAGTGGCAAATAACCAGTCAATTACTTCAGCTTTGCTTTCGAATTTGCGTAAATAATGTGATTTTAAGATTTCATAGAAATCTTTGAAATAAAAAAGAGGTCTATAGGGCCTCTTTTTTTATTATCATAAGAGTATTAAAAGAAAAGATGAGAGACAATTTTTATGTTTAAAGAGGGGAAAATCAAAAGCTATAACGTTGAGCGCGGCTTTGGATTTATACAACAAGATCAAGCAAAGGATTTATTTTTTCATATTCGTGATTTTCCTAGCCGACACATCGAACCACGTGTTGGAGAAAATCTCAAATACAGGATTGAAGCAGATCAGGGTAAATTTAAAGCGGTAAATATCATCCGTTTAGATTTGAAAAAAGAGCGGTCCACTCATGAACAGATAAATCCGTCATTTGAATCAAGGTCGGATCGAGTGAATGACCAAGCTACTCCTCACGATACAGCCAAAGGCACAGTTTGGGGCAGTAAAATCTTCAGCATGATTGGACTCATTGTAATTGTAGTATTAGCTGTGGCTGTATATGGGAAATATCAGCAGTACCAAGAACAGAAGCAACTACATTTACAACAGCTCATGCAAGAAAATGAAAACATTGTAAAAGAACAACGAAAAGCACAGGGGGATTTACCCGATCGGGTGCTGTCTGAGCAAGGTGAAAAAAACCTATACGGCACAGCTTCAACGCAGGCTCAGTCTGTTGTTCGAGACACTGTGCCAGCTCATGCTTCAAGTGATACGCCAAGGGCGGCAGAGAAAGCACAGTTTAGTTGTGATGGGCGTACACATTGTAGTCAGATGAAATCTTATGAAGAAGCGGTCTATTTTCTACAACATTGTCCAGGCACGAAAATGGACGGAAACAACGACGGAATACCTTGCGAACGACAATTTAATAAATAAGAAAAAGCGCCATTAGGCGCTTTTTTATTTAGACAGATTTTTCACAAAATTGCATAAAGGCTTTGAGCCCTGGTCCTTGGTATTTCTGACGATGTACCAACATGAATAATGGACGGGCAAGTTGCCAGAACGGTGTATCTAAAACCACCAATTGACCTTTTTCACGTAAAGGCTCAATTGCCAGTTTAGAAATACATGACATTCCTAGGCCACCCGCCACGATTTTTAAAATGGCTTCGTTATGACCCAAGGTTAAACGAATATTGGCATCTGGCAGGTCTTTTAAAATTGCGTTGTCAAATACTTCACGTGTGCCTGAACCTTCTTCACGTAAGATCCATTCTACGTTATCGAAGTCAGCTGCAGTCAGTGCACGATCCAGCTTCGCTAAGGGATGCTCTGGGGAACAGCACACCGCAAGTTCATCGTCACGCCAGTGAATACATTGTAGCTGTGGCAGATGGCATGAACCTTCAATTAAGGCCAAATCTAACTGAAATTGGTTTACCGCTTCAATCATTTGGCGGGTATTGCCGACTTGAAGTTGTAAATGTGCTTGAGGTTGAATTTGTAAGAAATCTGCCATGAGGTCTGGCATCAAGTAGTCACTGATGGTTAGGGTCGCGCCCAAACGCAGATCAATACTTTGTAGTTCGCCTTTGGCTGCTTGTTCAAAAGCTTCACAGCGCCCTAAAATTTCCAAAGCTTGTGGCAATAAAAAACGACCCAAGTCATTCAATTGCAAGCGTTTACCAAGTCGGTCAAACAGTGGAGCACCGAGACCATCTTCGAGGTCTGCCAATGCCATACTTGCTGCACTTTGAGTAAGTTTGACAGCATCACTGGCTTTGGTAACGGTACCTTCTTGAGCGACTGCTACAAAAACAGCCAACTGGCGTAAAGTCATGCGCATGAATCAGGCCTTAACATTTAAAAAATATTAATAAATTATGCTGTCATGCTAACATGAGCACAGTCTGTCACGCCACGTTCAAATCATGTCAATTGAAAAATTTAGCTTAGAAAAGGTTTTATCTGTACACCGTTGGACCAATACTTTGTTCAGTTTTACCATGACACGCCCTGCACATTTTAAATTTACCGCTGGTCAGTTCGCACGAATTGGTTTGAAAGTGGGCGATGAATTGGTGGTTCGTGCCTATTCTGTGGTGTCGTCACCCTTTGATGAAACTTTAGAGTTTTTCTCTATCGTCGTTCCTGATGGTGCGTTTACTTCAAATTTGCAGCATCTACAAGTGGGCGATGAGCTGTATTTAGAAAAAGTGCCTTATGGTTTCCTTACCTTGGTGCGTTATCAGTTGCCATTGCCAAAGGACTTATGGCTGTTGGGAACAGGAACGGGTCTAGCACCATTTTTATCGATGCTACAAGACTTTGAAACGTGGTCTAAATACGAAAAAATTAATCTAGTCTACAGTGTGCGTACAGTATCAGAACTGGCTTATGTCGAGCGTATTCAAGAAATCGCCGAGACCTTTGGTGAAGGGCATACGGGATTTAAATTTATTCCTATTGTGACACGTGATCCAAATGCACCGCTGCATGACCGTTTACCCGTTTTAATTGAAAATGGCGAGTTAGAACAGGCGGCAGGCTTAGCATTTAATGTGGAAACGACGCATGTCATGTTGTGTGGTAATCCACAAATGGTTGATGACACCAAGGCGGCATTAAAGGCGCGTGGTTTGACCATGAACCGTCGTGGTGAAGGAAATATTGCTGTAGAAAATTATTGGTAATCTGCCATGAAAAAAAGCTCATCGATGGATGAGCTTTTTTATTTTCGGAAACTAAATACGTTTTGTTGTTAATGCAGAATTTTATTTAAGAACTGCTGCGCTCGTTCACCACGAGGGGCATTAAAGAAATCATCTTTGCTGCAGTCTTCTACAATTTTTCCTTGATCCATAAAGATCACTCGGTCTGCAACCTGACGAGCAAAGCCCATCTCATGGGTTACACACATCATGGTCATACCTTCTTTGGCAAGACCCACCATTACATCAAGCACTTCGTTAATCATCTCTGGATCAAGTGCCGAAGTTGGTTCATCAAACAGCATGGCAATCGGGTCCATACTGAGCGCACGTGCAATGGCAACACGTTGCTGTTGTCCACCTGATAACTGTGCAGGGAATTTAGCGGCATGCGCACTCAAACCCACACGGTCTAAATAAGCCAAGCCTTTTTTCTTGGCTTCGGCTTCTGATCGACCCAAGACTTTGACCTGCGCAATGGTCAGGTTTTCGGTAATGGATAAATGTGGAAACAGTTCAAAGTGCTGGAACACCATACCTACACGACTACGCAATTTATTTAAATCGGTTTTTGGGTCATTAATGGAAATTCCGTCGACCAAAATCGTACCGGCTTGAAAAGGCTCAAGCCCATTGACGGTTTTAATGAGCGTTGATTTACCTGAGCCAGAAGGTCCACACACCACAACCACTTCACCTTGTTTGATTTGAGTCGTACAATCGGTGAGCACTTGAAAATCTTTATACCATTTACTGACATTTTGGAGGTCAATCATCGTTTTTTGATCGGTCATACACTTAACCTCCGTTGTAATTTTTTAACTGCATAGGTGGCGATCATACTAATAGTGAAATACACCAGACCGGCAAACAGAATGTATTGAGTTAACAATGACATGAGGTCGCCTCGAACATAATTGGTGCGGAAAAAGTCTAACAGCCCGATGGCATAAACCATGGTTGAATCTTGGAACAGAATGATGGTTTGCTGTAAAAGCAGTGGCGTCATTTTGCGGAAAGATTGCGGCAAAATAATTAGGCGCATTGCTTGGCCATAGCTCATACCCAAAGCATAAGCTGCAGAAGTTTGGCCTTTAGGAATCGATTGAATCCCGGCACGGACAATCTCTGAAAAGTAAGCAGCTTCAAATAGCATGAAGGCCACGATACTCGACACGAGGGCAGTATCAATCGTTAGATAGTTACCTGTGATCCCTGTGTAGATAAAGGGTACGGCAAAGTAGAACCACATCAGCACCAAGAGCAAAGGAATAGAACGAAAGAGGTTCACATAGCCTTTAGCAAAAATATTAAATACTTTAATCGAGGACAGGCGCATCAACGCCAATAAAGTCCCAATAAAGACACCACCAATGGTTGCCGTGATCACCACTTTTAGCGTGATGCTGAAACCATGCCATAGCGCAGGGCCAGACGCTTGGAGGTCTTGAATAAAAGAACTGAGCCATTCCATTATTTATCTCCTGCAATTAAGCCAGGAACGCGTAGGCGTTTTTCCAGAAAATTCATGAAACCAATTAAACAGATATTGATCACGATGAAAATAATGGTGACGTAGGTATAAATTTCGATGGTGTTTTGCGTGTATTCACTGATGGTTTTCATCTGCGAAATGATTTCTGCAACTCCGACCAAAGACGCGACTGAGGTGTTTTTGACACAGTTGGTCAACTCAGAGCTGAGGGGTGGCAAAATCGTGCGGAATGACTGCGGTAAGATCACATAGCGGTATAGTTGAGCCGTACTAAATCCCATGGCATAACCTGCATTGGTTTGCCCCAAAGGAAGCGCTTCAATACCAGTCCTGACTTGCTCACAGACCCGTGCAGCTGTAAATAGACCCAAGCCGACACTTGCAGAAATTAAGGCGGTCGTATTTGCCCCAAGGTCATTCATCCACCAGCTTTTAATCGCAGCAGGGAGGAAGTTAGGTACAACATAGAACCAAATAAACAGTTGAATCAATAAGGGTACATTTCGGAAAATAGTCACGTAGGCCGTACCAATACCTCGTGCTATAGGACTCGGTAGGGTACGCATAATACCCAAGATGCTGCCAAGCACCATCGCAATGCTCCATGCCACCAAAGCGATGACAAACAGCCAGCCGATTCCAATTAAAATCCAATTCAGGTAGGTCGAATCACCTACACCAGTAGATTGGAACAGCACACCCCAATTCCAGCTATAATTCATAGGAACTCCCTATAATGAGCTTAAGCCAAAATCCGTTTGGCTTAAGCATCTTTAGAATGTTTAGGGAAAGTTATTCGTCACGGTCATGTGGATTGCTAATCAATGCTTTTAATTGATCAGACATCGGGAAATTCAAATTGATATTTTTTGGTGGAATTGGCGTTTGGAACCATTTTTTATACATGTCATTGATTTCACCAGAGCTATAGGTCGCTTTGATTGCATCATCAACCACTTGTTTAAAGCCAGTATCGCCTTTACGTAGCATACAACCATAAATTTCTTGAATCGGTGCTGTACCCACGATTTCCCATTTATTTGGATCTTTGGCTTTCGATTTTTCACCCGCCAGCAAAATATCATCCATCATAAATGCCGCTGCACGACCATTTTGTAGCATGAGGAAAGACTCAGCGTGGTCTTTGGCAGAAATGACTTCACCAATACCTAACTCTTTTTCATGTTGACGAATATAACGCTCAGATGTAGTTCCTGCCGTGGTGACTAATTTTTTACCTTTAAGGTCAGCGAAGTCTTTAATCCCAGAGTCTTTTGCAGTAAGTAAGCGTGAACCCACCTCAAAGAAACCTGTTGAGAAATCAACTTGTTGTTGGCGTTCTTTATTGTTGGTGGTTGAACCACACTCTAAGTCAACAGTACCATTAGAAACCAATGGAATTCGGTTTTGGCTGGTCACTAAGTTATAACGGATTTTTAAATCGGGAAGATTTAATTGTTTTTTTACTGCTTCAACTACTTTTAATTGAAGATCATGCGCATAACCCACAGGTTGGTTTGGATTATCTGCGATATATGAAAATGGAATCGATGAATCGCGATAGCCTAAAACAATCGTGCCCGATTTTTTGATCTTATCTAAAGTCCCTGAGTCAGAAACAGCAGCTTCACTTCCTGCAGCTTTATCCGTTGTAGGTGCTTTATTGTCACTACATGCGCTAAGCCCTAAAGTGAGCGCACTTGCACAGAACAAAGTTGCTAAATGTTTTTTTGACGTCATCGTTAAAACTCCTTTTACCCTGATTTAATATCCACTTTTTATGATCTTGTTACGTATTTAGTTTTATTGCTCTGTTTTTAAGAATGTTTCAACAATAAAAAAGAGATCATTTTCTACATCTTAGGTGATAAATCGAACAAGGCTCAAGCAAAATTTATTGCCGAATTGTTACTAAGAAATGGGATAAGTTATGAAGATTTTTTATAAGAAGGTTTGCTATAAGTCATTAAATATAAAATAATTTAATTTTATTGTGAAATAAATGATGAAAATAAAAGGGCATAAAAAAACCTCCAAATGGAGGTTTTCGGGATTAAACTTTAGTTTAATCTCCGTGTTAATGCACAAACATATCCATAAATTCACGAATTTCTTGAATCGCTGTGTCTACGTCGGAAGTCAACCAAGTCGGTTCAAAAAAGCCAGCATAATGCTCCAGTCGATCTTGGGGAACAACTAAGCGAATCGGGCATTCTTCTTCGAGCAAGCGCCAAGGAATAATAGGCACTTCATTATCTAAAAAAGCCGCAATATTTCGAATATCAATCACCATCGCATTGATGCATTCAGGGAATGGCATCACTGAAAACTCTTCAGTACGTCGGCGGAAATATTCCAAATCACCCCATTTCAACACATAACTTGGCTTACTAAATTCAATAATGCCAATAAGATGTTGATCGCGAGTGTAATGAAGGGAACATTGATGAGTGACGTCAGTGTCAAGATCAAGCGTTACACCTTGTTGATGGTACGCCATAGATTTGATAACAGGTGAAAAATAAGGTGCATGATTATAGCTCATTTCATCCATCAAAAGCAGAGAATTCCATCTAGCTCAAAAAAGCAGTTATTTTCGAAAAACTTATCACTCTGAAAATGAATACGATTGAAATGTAGTATTCAGCTCATTGTCCCATATTTATACCTTAGCGATTGATTTTAAATCTAAAATTAAGGGAATTATCTAAACAGAAAAACGGATGTGAATTGAAATGATCTTTCAAGTTACATGTTTTCACGGATTGTAATTGTTCTTCACACAACAATGGATATTGTATTGCTAGTATAAAAAGTGAACGACGAACAACAAAATAGCGAGGGGAATATGACACACGATTTTAATAAACCGCCCCATACCACCAGCGCAGAAGAAACAACACAAAAAAAACGTATCCCAGTGTATATGCTAATTTTAGTGGGTATCTTCTTAATCGCGTTATTGTTTTATATGTTTGCAGATATGAAACCGTCTGCTTCGGATGCACCACCTGATCATCCTGCACCGAATGCACAAACTGCAACTGCCAATGATACGACTAGCGGTACAGCGGGGGATGAAGCTGTTGCCAATGATTCAAATACTGCAACTGCGACAGATCATTGATGATAAATACATGAACATAGTGATGTGATTCTAGGATTTGTACCTTAAGCATCTCATCAGAATGACACAAATAAAGCCTTGGTTATGCCAAGGCTTTTTTACATTCAATTGTGAGCTTTTGTTGGAGTTATGCATACTTTGGTTGATTAAAAAATACGCAAAAACTAAGGTGGAAAAGAAAGCTCAAGTTTAAAGCACCAATGCTGTGTGATATCGCGGCATACGTAAAAATGCACATAACAACAGATCATGTATAACAATGAGGGCGAACGTATGAATGATTATCTGGGTGGTCCGCGTGGCCGTTTTGATGCCATGTATTATTGGGAACAGTTTCACCCCATTTTAAGTGCAGTAGCAATTCTCCTGATTGGTTGGGTCATTGCTTTATTGATTGCTGCTGGCGTCAAAAAAGTTCTGCAACAATTAGGTACAAATCAAAAACTTTCAAATGCAACTGGGCACCGTTCCAATGTTGAAAATATAGTCTCCAGAGTAGTGTTCTGGATTATTTTGATCATTGCCGTCATTGGTGCGCTCAATGTGCTGAATTTGACCAGTGTCAGTGGCCCATTCAGTAATATGATTCAGCAGTTCTTGTTATTTATTCCACAGCTCTTGGCTGCGGTAGCTGTAGGTTTTATTGGTTGGATCGTGGCGAGTTTGGTCAAAGTCGGTTCAAAGAAACTGCTTGATAAAACCCAACTCGATGAAAAACTTAGTTCTGAGGTTGGCGTCAGCCCAATCAGTCAAAATATCAGTGAAATAGTTTATTGGCTAATCTTGTTACTTTTCCTACCGATTGTTTTATCGATCTTGGGTTTGAATGGTCTCTTGTTCCCAATCCAAAATATGGTCACTGAAGTTGTTTCTTATCTTCCCAATATCTTTATTGCCGGTGTTATCGTCTTTGTGGGTTATATTTTGGCGAAGATTGTGCGAGGCATCGTGGAAGGCTTGGTGAACAGTTTAAGCCTGCAGCAGCAAGTCGAAAAAGTGGGCATGTTTAAAAACGCAAAACTTGCTCAAGTTTTGGGTAATTTCGTCTTTGCTATAGTCATCATCACGGCATTAATTGTGGCTTTCGAAGCACTTGGCATCGAGGCGATTTCTCAGCCGGCAACGGCCATGTTGCATGAGATCATGTATGCAATACCGAACATCATTGCCGCAGGTTTAATCTTAATCTTGGCTTATGTGGTGTCACGCTTTGTGGCACGTCTAGTGGTGGATGTGATCTCGGGTACTGGTGTCGATGCTGTACCAGAAAAATTAGACATTCAACGCTTTTTGGGCAAAACCAAAGTGTCGGATGTTGTCGGTTGCCTCATTGTATTTTTCACCATGTTGTTTGCGGTATCTGAAGCTGCTAACCGTTTAGGCTTTGAGCAAATCAGTGCCCTTATTGCTATGTTTATCCAGTTCGGTGCAAGTATTTTACTTGGTGCTGTAATTTTGGTGGTGGGTTTCTGGCTTGCCAATATTGTGGCAAATGTGGTGCAACGAGGGGAATATAACAGTTCACGTTGGTTAGGTAATTTGGTCCGTGTGCTGATTATGGGCTTGGTTGTAGCCATGGGCTTGCGTGCCATGGGTATTGCCGACTCGATCGTGAATTTGGCCTTTGGTTTAACTCTCGGTGCGGTTGCAGTTGCTTTCGCTTTGGCCTTTGGTTTAGGTGGTCGCAATCCGGCGGAACGATTGTTATCAGATCTTATTGATAAAGCAAAACGTGAAGCCAACGAACCGAATCCAGTACAGGAACAGGCGAAGGCAAAAACCACCTTTAATACGCCAACATCGTCTACAGCGAGTCCAACGCCATCAACATCTGTGATGACTTCTGAAGTGAAAACCGATGATGGCTATCCAAACATTCAACAGGCTGCTCCCGGCGTCAGTGAAAAAGAAACCGCGACGCCAGATCAGTTGGATGTAAACCCAAGTGATCAACCACAAAATAATCCATTTGGATCGACAGGCGAGGCTGAAAAACAGGTCGATGCACCTTCGGCACCTTTAACCCCGCCAAAACCAGATGATCCAAATTAAACTATTCTGTCTTTAAAAAAATCGGCCACGCTTAAGTGGTCGATTTTAATGCTTTATAAGGAATATTGTATGGCAAAAACACCGAATAAATTTTTAGCCCCAGTGATTATTGCTGGGATCACAGTTGGTTTTTTGGCGAGCGCACGACGCTTTATTTTTGCAAAATCAAAACGCACTGATTTTGAGCAGACAGAACAATCACCGCCAAAAAGTGAAAAAAATTATACCAATCAGTCCAAAAATAATGATTGAAATTTACTCGAAAATTGGTATTTTAAGTAATAGTGATATATGGAATATTACTTAAAATATAAAAACTTAGGATTCATATTGCTGTCATGAATGACACTTATGATCTGTGCAAAGGAATGGCAAAATGGGGGTAATTTCAATGCTCAATACTTTAGTATCGACACTCAAACAAACCGCAAGCGTGCAACCACAACATATTTCAGTTGCCGTTGAAAAAATGGATCTGACAATTCAACGAACTTCGACGTCGTCAGTATCATTATTTAAAACCGACTATCTTGAATAAGTCCGATTGGGCAAGAAAAAGGGCTGAATGAATCAGCCCTTTTTTTATGCAGAGATCTTCTGCAGGTTATATTTAATTAATTCTATGTCGAGATCAGACGTATTCAGAAGCTGCATGCGCAGAAGCCCATGCCCATTGGAAGTTGTATCCACCTAAATGACCTGTTACATCAAGTACTTCGCCAATAAAGTACAAACCTTTCTGTTTTTTACTTTCCATGGTTTTTGATGAGACTTCAGTGGTATCGACACCACCCAGTGTAACTTCAGCAGTACGGTAACCTTCAGTGCCTGATGGTTTTACTTCAAAGCTTTCTAAACGGCTTGCAATGAGTTCTAGTTTTTCATCACTGATATTGCCAATGGCTAATTCAGCTTGTTCAGGCCAAATCAGATTTTGTAATTCCACAACCACGCTTTTCGGTAAGTGTTCATTGAATAGTGTGCGCAGTAACACTTTTGGTTGACTAGATTTCTTAGATTTGAGGAAATCTAAAACATCTAAAGTTGGCAGGAAATTGATGTTAAAGCGTTGACCGACATCCCAGTAGTTTGAAAGCTGCAATGAGCTTGGGCCACTTAAACCACGGTGAGTAAAAAGTAAAGCCTCAGTAAAACTATTTAACTCATTCGATAACGTCGCTTCAACAGCATTGCCGCTCAAGCGAGTGGTGACTTCTTTAAAACTATCGGAGAAAGTGAAGGGTACTAGGCCAGCGCGAGTGGGGTAGACAGAATGACCAAATTGTTTGGCAATCTCATAGCCAATTCCTGAACCACCTAAAGTAGGAATAGAAAGACCGCCACTGGCAATAACCACGGATTCTGCTTCAAAAAAGCCTAGATTGGTTGCCACTTGAAAGCCTTGTTCAGGCAAGGCATTGACTGCTTTTACTTCACAGTTGGTTTTAATATCCACCAAGCCCGTTCTGTCACATTCTGCCAATAGCATGGCGAGAATTTCTTTTGCACCATTTTGGGTAAATAATTGCCCATGTTTGCGCTCTTCGTACTCAATGCCATATTCGCAGACCATACCAATGAAGTCCCAGTTGGTATAGCGAGTTAATGCCGAAATAACAAAGTGCGGATTATGTGAAATATAATTTTCTGGTTCGACATACAAATTGGTGAAATTGCATTTACCGCCGCCAGACATTAGGATTTTTTTGCCAACTTTATTAGCTTTTTCAACCACCAAAACTTTGCGTCCACGCTGCGCCGCTTTATATGCCGTCATTAAGCCTGATGCACCAGCACCTAAAACAAGGACATCATATTGATTTTGCGACATGGTAAGTTTCCGCATGGAAGAAAGGACGCAGGATTATACGCTTTTTAGCGCTTCGGTTGAACCTTTCAGGCGACCTTGTAGGCCACCAGTATGAATCACTAAAACACGTTGATGGTTTTTAATCTGACCCCGCTCAATCATGCAGAAAATACCTCGCAGCATTTTAGCCGTATAAACCTGTTCTAATGGAATCGCAAAGCGTTGTTCAAAGTCATGCATAAACTGTAAAAGTTCCGGCGTTGTTTTGGCATAACCGCCACAGCAAAATTCATCACTGATGCTCCAATTGGTTTTCTGCGTCAACTGAGCAACATCGTCGCAAAGAAAATTGCCTTTGAGCGCTGAAAAACCAAGAACAAGTTGATGTTCCGCACTGGCTTCGATCAAGCCCGTTATGGTTCCACCTGTACCGACTGCACAGCAGATGAGATCAAAATTTTGTTGATTTTCATGGCTTAAGATTTCCCTACAGCCACGGATAGCCAATGCATTGGTTCCACCTTCAGGAATGACATAATGTTCGGGAAATTCCTGTCGTAATTGCGCTAAAGCGTCAACTTGTTTCATTTCCCGATACTGTTGGCGTGTGACAAAACTGAACTGCATACCAAACTGTTCGGCGGTGGCTAAAGTAGGATTTCGGGCTTGATGTTGTAATTCCTCCCCACGGATGATGCCTAAACTGCCGAATCCAAATAAATGTGCAGCATATGCAGTGGCTGCAATGTGATTTGAATAAGCACCGCCAAAGCTAAGCACCTGTTTAAACCCTAATTTCTGCGCCTCAATAAAATTATATTTGAGTTTATAAAATTTATTGCCTGATATTTGTGGGTGTACCAAGTCCAAACGCTTAATACACAAATTAACCCCTTGATATTGAATAGTCTGCTCAGGAATGGCGTGGGCGATAGATTTAAACATGTTGGTAATCGTTATCTTGGTGGTTGGAGGTCAAATAGGTAGGCATTGTAAAACGGGAGGTGCAGAAGATGAAATCCTTTACATCTTGTATTGTTCAACTTTGCTTATAGTACTTCACTGCCAGCGTCCGCTAACTATCAACATCAACTAACTAGCAACATCAACGGAGGTGACGACAGACATACCGGGTCTTAAGTTTTCCAAACCTTGTTGATTGGGATCAATCGCAATTTTCACGGCAATGCGTTGCACGACTTTGGTGAAATTTCCTGTGGCATTGTCAGGTTTCAAAACACTAAATTCAGAACCAGCCGCAGGGGAGATTTGCTCAACTTTGCCGTAAAATTTTTGATGTTTCATGCCATCAACGCTGAACCACGCTTTTTGACCTATATGCATATCTGCAATTTGCGTTTCTTTAAAGTTGGCAGTCACCCAGCGCTGCTGTGGAATCAAATACATCAGTTGAGTGCCTGCTGCAACGTATTGACCAATCCGCGGGCTGACTTCACCTAGCTGACCATCCATAGGCGCTACAATCGTGCTGTAGTCTTTGGTAGTCACAGCCTGATCAAACTGTGCTTTGGCGCTATTTACTTGCGCTTTAAGCCCCGTCGCTGCAACTTGTGCGGTTTTAAATGATTCTTTGGCAACCAGCAAATTGGCTTCTGCTTGATGAAGTTGGGCCAAACTATTTTTAGCGTCTGCAGTGGCTTTGTCTTGTTCCGTTTTCGACGCAGCACCAGTATTGCCGAGTTGTTGGTAGCGCGTCATTTGTGCAAGGGCTAACTCATAGGCCGCACGTGATTGGTCCACTTTCGCTTCGGCTGCCGTAATATCCGCTCTGCGTTGTTCAATGGCCTGGCTTTGATTGGCAAGCGAGTTCTGTGCTTGTTCCACCCCAGATTCAGCTTGTGTGACTTTTTGATCATAGGTCGTTGCATCGATATGCATAAGCACTTGACCTTTTTTCACATGATCAAAATCCGTCACCAAAACATCTTTCACATAACCATTAATTTGTGATGAAAGCACCGTGGTTTTGCCTTTGACATAGCTATTTTCAGTCGACTCGATACTGTTATGAAATGGACCAATCCGCCACGCCCATAAGATCAGCGCAATCCCCAGCAAGAGGATGATCAACATAAAAATCAGGGTCCGCTGCGGCGTAGAGATAAGCTTGCTTGATGGCGCAGGCATAGCGGTTGCTGTTTGTGGTTGCTGCGCTGCTGCTTGCTCAGTGGGTTTATGGTCTTCGGTCATGGTGTTCTCAATATCAATTAGGTCATTTGGCTGTTGCTTATGTTGTTTAAGTCGGGAAAATTTTAGCTACTATCCGTGCGTTGCTGTTGGCGTAATTGATATTTATTTTTGCCAATCAGAAACAAGCCCCAAAGCAACAATATAACGGCGAATATGCCATTTAAAAAAATCACATCGTTATAGGCTCGAACTTGGGCTTCTCGAGTGATGGTTTGATTAAGGCTACGTATGGCTTGTTGTTGATCTAAATTAGGGTCTAAAGAATATTGATGCGCACTTTGCGCCAATTGTTGTAGGCGCTGTTCCACTATAGGTGAGGTTTGCGATAAATCATTATAAATCTGTGCCTGATAGGTTTGGGTACGCATTTGCTGGTAGTTCGAAAAGAACGAGGATCCGACCAATCCCCCAAAGGTTTGCGTTGCAGAAAACAGCACGATAAACGTCACCATGTGCGATGGGCCTTTTTGCAAAGCACTGACAATGCCTGTAAGCAAAAGTGGGCCAATAAACATGCCACTAGCAAAGCCCACCAAAAACTGACTCCAATAAAAATCATGCGGTCGAACATCACTGGTCAGGTGGTAATCCAGCGCACAGGCAAAGAGCACGAGACCTGCTGCACCAAGCAGATGAAGCACGATTTTTTCTTTGGAAAAGGTCAGGGCACTAAACACTGTACCTAAGACAATCCCGATCAGCACGACGGTATAAAAGGAAACAAATTGGTCGGGTCCCATGCCCATGGTTTTCAAAAAATTCACGGCCGCATAGCTTTGTTCAGACATGAGAAAGCGAATGGCAAAGGCACCGATAATAAAACTCACGGTCGACGATGTTCCGAGCCAGCGTGTGACAATGAGGGGATTGACCCGAAAATGTTCATAGGTCAGACCGACAACTAAAAGAATCAAAGCGGCGATGAGTACATAGGCCAACCATTCAGCCTCAAACCACCAAACAATCGGGCCTTGAGTCAACACGATACATAGCAAAGCAAAGCCGGGTGCTAATAATGCAAAGGTGAATAAATCTTGCTTTTCAAACACCTCGATTCTTAGACTTCGTGGCAATTTAAGAGAGACCACCATCGCCAAACAACATAAGGCTAGACCTAATTCAAAGGTGTAAAAAATAGACCAATCATTTACATCGACCAGATAGGGCGACATGATCCATGCCAGCGGAATCCCCAACTGCTGAAAGCCCAAAGCCAGATAAAGCCCACGACCAAAATGAGCACGTTTAAACGCTTGCATGATGTAATACATCCCAAGCGAACTGAGTGGAGCTGCAAGTAAGCCGCTAATCACCCGTGCAAAAATTGCCATTTCATAGGTATGGACGAATAAATGCAGCACCATCACCGCGATAAATAAAACCAAACCAATTTCTGAAAATAGCCTAAGTCCATATTGTTGACGGGCTTTAAATAAGATCAGGTTGGAGCTGACATTGGCCATAACAAATGCCGCAGGGATCCATGCCGCTTCTGAAGGCGTTAAGCCATATTCACCTTGTAGAAGGGGTAAATTTGCCGTAATGAATCCATTACTTAAGCTCCCCGAGATCGCAACAAATAAACCGATAAAGAAGTATAAAAAACGCTTATAGGTGGGATGCGCAATCGCAGCGGGAGAGCCGGGCAAAGTCGGTTTTTCTTCGGGTGTCCAATCCGGAGCAGGTTCCAATAAACGCGGAGATTTGGACATGACGTGTTACCCGCAAATACCATGTAGTAAAAATTCCACGGCACGTTTGGCGAGTTTTTCCTGATCTGCTTCGGTATGGCCTTGCAAAGCTGCCCGCAAAATAGAGGTGACCATGGCATAGTCCGCCGGTTTAAAGTCTGCTCGGCAGCGACCATTTTGAATGGCCTGATCAATCATCGGTTGTAAAATGGCATCACGTCGTTGGTATATTTCAACCATGGCAGGATCATCCCGATCGATCACACGCCAATATTCCATTAAAGCCGTGAGATAGGGAATATTATAAATATGGTCTTGAATGAGGCGAATAAATCCATCATCGAACTGTGCATAATTAAGCGCACGCTGTTCAAGTCGGTTCAAGGCACCTTGCATTAAGGCGAGTACCAACTCACGACGCTCATTAAAATTACGATAAAACGTCGCACGTCCAACTTGAGCTTGATCCATGATGAGTTGTAGAGGCGCATTGATTCCGTGAATACGGAATACCTCAATCGCAGCTTCTAAAAGCACTTCTCGGTTTTGCGCAGCGAGTTGTTGACGTGTGGACATTATTCTTTGACATCATCATTCTAAATTTATCTAGCTATTAAACGGACAAAAGTGTCCGAAGTGAAATCGTATTCGATAGCAGTTTTGTAACTTGTCTTCTATGTAGTTAAATAAAATGAATCAATTATTTATTTTTAAAAGGAAATATTTTTCTATCGGCATCAATCTGCATACGCATTGGTAAGAACGTCGAGACATAATTCCTGACAATTGACCCTAAATCGGTAGATAAATAAGGTGAATATCTACACAAAAATGCTATGCTAAATTTATAAACAAGATAATTATAAAAATGGAGGGCATCCAATGAGCAAATTAAGTCGGGCTGTGCTGCCTATGCTGTGCCTGTGCAGTTTTTGGATGGTGGGTTGTGATACGACTGATGAATTGCATCGTCCTCAAAACGAACATCGCACCATGATCATTGGTGGTGTCCCTGTAAATGACCATGACTATAAATTACCGCGTGAAGATGTTGCGCTCAATGAAGCCGCTGCAGATGACGATTAGCACATAGGTGCATAAAAAATAGGGTGGACATACTGTCAGTACACGGTAGTGAGACGTGACATGTAAAGAGTCACAGATGCAGTGTGCTACGTCAGATGTGTGAACATTTTGAAGTAGACGCCTTACTTCTGCAGTGTAGTTTGTTGGATTAAAGCCTTACAAACATTTAAAAAGGCTCTGTACTCGCCCAGTATGCCCGAACTGGAATGAACCGTGGTTCAGATGCTTAAATCAGGTCAATCTATCAGGCCTATTTGCCAATTGGATGCCTGAATTTCTAAATTATTTTGTCTAAGTTGCTGACTAATGCTATCGGCCTGTTTCTGTAAATCTGCCACTGCAATGGTTTTAATCCAACGGATTTCACTCGAGCTATAACGACCATTTTCACGGCGTGAGCTGTCGATTGCTTGTTGCAAGATTCGATGCTGCTGGGTCAATAAATCACGTTCATTGAGCACTGAAAGCATGGAGCGTCCAGAACGGGTTTTAGCCTGTGCATTGGTGGCGTGAATCTTTTCAATTAAACCATAAAGTTCTGTATTTACAGCAAATGCTTCTTGAATTAAAGCATTCGGTTCTTCACTAGGTGCATCACCTTCTTGAATGAGCACGTTGTTATTGATTCGTTGTTGCAGGGAGGCCAATTTAGTTTGTAAGTCACTGCGTAAAAGTAGGGCTTCGGCTAATTTCATTGTCTTGATATTAATTTGTACTTTTAGCGATCATGCGTTGGATTAATGCAGTATTCAAGTTATTTATAGTGAAAAATTTGGTCAATTAAAATAAACACTGCAAATTATAGGGAGAAATTCAGAGATTCTGTCTGTAAAATTGCCACGAATTTAAGTGAAAACGGTGTGACAGTGGAATCATTTTGGATATTAGGCTCGATTGCGGCAGCACTATTACTTGGTGCAATGAGCCCGGGGCCAACGTCAATTTATGTGGCGAAGAATTCCATTGCAATTTCACGTAAACACGGTTTATTTACTGCACTTGGTACAGGATTGGGCGCTGCAATATTTGGGCTTTTAGCGGTATTGGGTTTGCAGGCATTTTTATTGGCTGTACCTTCTGCATATTTGGCTTTAAAAATTTGTGGTGGTTTATACCTGCTTTGGATGGCATTTAAAATTATAAAACATGCCAAAGAACCGATTGAAGCTGGTGATGCCAGCAGCTCGCAGATGTCACTCCGTCGTGCCTTTACGACTGGTTTAATTACCCAGTTGTCGAATCCGAAAATTGCAATTGTGTTAGCCAGTATTTTTACGGCACTTTTACCGAAAGAGATTCCGACGTATTTTTACTTTGTACTGCCAGTTTTGTGTTTCTTTATCGATGCAGGGTGGTGCTCATTGGTCGCTGTGGCTTTGTCAGCAGAAAAACCACGTAAAATCTATTTGAAGTTTAAAGCGGGTTTTGATCGGGCAGCTGGGGCAGTGATGACAGTGCTGGGTTTAAAGTTGATTTTTGGTATGAAGTAAAAATAATAGATAAAGGGCCTTCATTGATGAAGGCTTTTTTTATGTCGATGAGAACGTACTCAAAATTTTAAAGCGAGAATGGTATTTATCACTTAACCACAGGTTTAGTAGTTGCCAATAC
Organism: Acinetobacter sp. LipI_15; assembly: GCF_058242865.1. Classification (NCBI taxonomy): domain Bacteria; kingdom Pseudomonadati; phylum Pseudomonadota; class Gammaproteobacteria; order Moraxellales; family Moraxellaceae; genus Acinetobacter; species Acinetobacter sp. LipI_15. The sequence continues at coordinate 788,725 of NZ_JBZAYN010000001.1, forward strand.
CAAAAGTATGTTGTTAAAGCGTTGCTGTAATGGAAAATTGCCTTTAGAAAAATTGGCAACACATCATTTTAAATTTGCTGAGTTTGAAAAAGCGTATGATGTGTTTAAGCATACGGCTGATGAAAATGATGATTGAAGTGGTTTGATGTTTTAATCAATGCTTTGATTTTGTAATGAAGACTCCCTCTCCCTATGGCAGAGGGTTGGGGTGAGGGTGTTCTGATATTTAGGTACATTTGCTTTACTTTTGTCAGGGCAAAAGTAACAAAACCCCTTTGTTCGTAAGAGGTTACTTCCGTGTGCTCCTAACGAATGGGCGAAATCCATGTCGCAAGGCATTTGATTAAGTATCTTTAAGTTTTTTAAAATAACTTTAGTTCTATAAAAAGGAGTACGTTGATAATAAAAATTTACTAAAATAAGAGTAGTTTTGTTTTTAGTTAATTAAATTCAGTAAGTGAGGCTCAGTTTAGTTATAGAACGACGGATTAAGACGTGTTCTTGCCTAAAGTGCATTCAAATTATTCTTCGTACAATTACAATAAATTAATAAAAATATTAAGGTGTCGAATAATGTTAATTCAGGTGCAACAAAAAATTGAGGGAATATTTCAGCAGTTAAATAGAAGTCAAAAATTCTATTTGATAGGGTGTGTGTTAGCTTTAAATACATTTTTTTGGTATCTGATGCCAACGAATGATTTTTTCAAAATTAGTTTGTTTCTTCTAAGTGTATGTTGGGCTGGAGGTATAACATCTGACTTTTTATACTGTTATCATAAAGCATGGGGAACAATATTAGGTAAAGTTATTCTTGTTGCTATATATGCATTATTAACAAACATTACATATGGTTTTGCAGATCAACTTGTTAATCACATTGTCGGATATGAATCTAATGGATTGAATAGAGTCACGAGTTTTGTGGCTATAATGATAATTCCGATAGTTTTTATTTTAGTTACATTCATCGTATTTCTACTTCTTATATTTCTAAGTCAATTTTATATGATGTACGTAATTTGGGCTAAAGAAAGAGATGATTTAAAAGAAAGCTATTCTGGATGGAGCTGTGCAGCTAGATTTTTAATATATCCTTTTATCTTTATGCTTTTATTTACCTTTGGAGATAAATATAAAGATAAATATTCAAACTTTATTTCTGAAATGGCCCAATCATATATTTATGCTTTTGAAGCAAAGAAGTTTTCAAGATGCATCACTCCAAAAGATAGTAAAGTAATAGCAGTTTCAAGTGATGAAATTATACTTGTGAGTAAAAAAGATGATAACTATAGCTTTGTGCCTATGCTTTGTGATCCAATCTTGAAGAAATAATATTTATAAAAAAGCCCCTACAACGTAGAGGCTTTTTCTTATCTTAATCTAAAAAATTAAGACACTTTATCACCCGGTTTAGCACCCGATTCAGGTGAAATCACCCAAACACCTTCGCCATTACCCGCAGCTAAAACCATACCGTTAGAAATACCAAAACGCATCTTACGTGGTGCAAGGTTCGCAACCATTACCACCAATTTGCCTTTTAAGTCTTCAGGTTGGTAGAACTCACGAATACCGCTAAACACGTTACGTGGCTCAGCTTCACCGACATTTAAAGTCAATTGAAGCAGTTTGTCAGAACCTTCAACGTGAGCAGCTTCTAAAACTTCCGCCACACGCAAGTCAACTTTCATAAAGTCTTCGATACCAATGATTTCAGCTTCGCCAACTTTAGGCTCAGGTTTCTTTTCAGCTTTCTTCTCTTTTTTCTTTTCCGCTTTTGGTGCTTCAGCAGGCGCAGCTAAAGAGTCTTTAGACGCATCAACCATCGCAGAAACGGCTTTCGGGTCTACACGCTGCATCAATGGTTGGAATTGAGCAATTTCATGATTTACCAAAATCGTTTTGCCTGAAGCAAAGTCGAAAGATTCTAATTTTAAGAAGTCTTGAACTTGAGCAGCCAAAGTTGGAAGAACTGGAGCAAGGTAAACTGCCAATTGACGGAACAAGTTAATACCTACAGAACATACGTCATGTACTTGTTGTTCTTCACCTTCAATCTTCGCTAAAGCCCAAGGCTTTTTCTCATCAATATATTGGTTGGCTTTGTCCGCAAGTGCCATGATTTCACGGATTGCCGCAGAGAATTCACGCGCTTCGTATTGTGCAGCGATAGATGCACCTGCATCAATAAAGCTTTGCACCAACTCAGGCTCTGCACATGTTGCAGAAAGTTTGTTATCAAACTTAGTATTGATGAACTTGGCACAACGACTTGCGATGTTCACGACTTTACCAACCAAGTCAGAGTTTACTTTCTGAACGAAATCATCAAGATTTAAGTCAGAATCTTCAACTTTGTCAGAAAGCTTCGACGCGAAGTAGTAACGTAAGTATTCAGGGTTTAAATGCTCAAGATACGTTTCCGCTTTAATGAAGGTACCGCGAGATTTAGACATCTTCTGACCGTTTACAGTCAAGAAACCGTTGACGAATAAGCTTGTTGGGGTGCGGTAGTTTGCACCTTCAAGCATTGCAGGCCAGAACAACGCGTGGAAGTAAACGATGTCTTTACCAATGAAGTGATACACCTCATTTTTAGAATCTTTTTTCCAGTAGTCTTCAAAGCTTAGGTCAGGACGTTTAGTCTTGATGTAGTTTTCAAAGCTCGACATATAGCCAATTGGCGCATCAACCCAAACGTAGAAGTATTTGTTTGGCGCATCTGGAATTTCAAAACCGAAGTAAGGCGCATCACGTGAGATGTCCCAATCAGACAGACCTGCTTCAAACCATTCATCGAGTTTGTTGGCAATTGACACAGGCAGACGGCCTTCGTCTCGTGTCCATTTTTGCAGGTATTCACCAAAGTTTGGCAGTTTAAAGAAGTAGTGATCTGAAGATTTTTCTACAGGTGTCGCACCGCTCAAAGTCGATTTTGGATTGAGTAATTCAGTTGCGTTGTATGTTGTACCACACACTTCACATGAGTCGCCGTATTGGTCTTCCGCTTTACATTTCGGGCATGTACCTTTAATGAAACGATCCGACAAGAACATTGCTTTTTCAGGGTCAAACAATTGCGTCACAGGGCGTACAGCAATGTTGTTCGCTTCACGGTTCTTAATATAAATCTCAGAAGCACGTGCTTGGTTTTCAGCACTGTTGGTTGAGTCGTAATGGTCAAAATCAACTTTAAAGCCAGCAAAGTCACGCTCATGTTCTTTTTGCACATTGGCAATTTGCTGTTCAGGTGAAATACCATTGGCTTCCGCACGCAGCATAATCGCTGTGCCGTGAGCATCGTCCGCACATACATAAGTCACGTTATGACCCATTGCACGCATGGCACGAACCCAAATATCAGCTTGGATATAACCGAGTAAATGACCCATATGAATTGGGCCATTCGCGTATGGAAGGGCGTTAGTAACTAAAATATTACGCACGGATATGACTCTCTCATTCGTATTTATGCAATGGGCTGTAATTTTACATGAGATAGCCAGTACTTGCACAAGGGAATAGGTGAAATCTTTGCAAAAGTAAAAAAATCTATATTGCTGACACAATTACAGTGATAATAGGGCATAACTGTGATGCCTAAGAGTAACAAGCCCATGTATGAAGATGACTATGAAGACGATCAGCCAATCACTCGTATTCCTCAAAATGAACAGCGTCATAAATTGGGGCATCACATTATCAAAGATGCGCAGCAATATTTAGAACAGATTTCTGCAGATGAGCATGCCTTGCTGATTCAAACCCTGCGTCATTTGGCACAAGATGAGCCTTATTTCGATATTTTGGCCGATGAACTAGATCAGCCTGTAGAAATGAAAGTAGCGAATGATGCTTTAAATTTATTGTATTTTTGGCAACTGCTTCATCAACACGAAAATGATGCAGACTTTGATTTTCTGAATGTCATCAATAGCGAGTTTTTTCAAACTGAAATGTTGAAAGCCTTTGATGCTTTGAATATTGGTGAACATAAAGCAGCGCGCCGTCAGGTACTTTTAGATGCGTTTAAACTGTATAAATTAGACATTCATGCAGGCTGTATCCCAGTGTTATATGCACAGCTTGAAGGCATCTTGACAGACGTGCTGATTCAAACGGGTTTCTTAAGTCAAAATGGCACTAAATTTGTCGATGTCTATAAAATTGTACCGGGGCTTAAAGGCAGTGAAATTAAAAGCCTTTGGCACAAATCTAAAATTGCCAATGAGTTAAATCCGTATTTTGCCGAATTGGCGGCCTATCAAATGGATAACAGCTCTACCGTAGCGATGACCCGTCATAATATTTTGCATGGTACCGATGTCGCGCATTTTAATCAGGGACGGAGTTTTATCCTGTTTATTTGGCTGTTTTCCGCAGTGAGCTTTATGAGTACGGTCAGCAAATAAGTTTAATTTCAAGAGATCAATGCATAGGAGTGGCATTGATCTCTTTGCATTACATCATCCTTTAAAATTAAAAGCATAGAGTAAAATCGACCATACATATTTGTATCAAGCCATTGTGAAAATAGGCAATCACATGGCGTTTTCCTGTGGTTGATTTGTTTCTAAATGCGTCTATTTCAGGTATCTGCTTCAAATCGCGTTATAACTATTGTTAGACAATAACTGAGAATAGGGTGAGCGAGATGACAACAGAAAGCACATTAAATGATTTAAAAAATAAAGCATCAGAACTCGGTGATGACATACAACTCAAGGCCAAAGAGGCGCAACTAGAAGGCGAAAAAGCACTCGATGGTGCAAAGCATAAAGTTGAAGAGCTCAAGCTTGAGGGTGAAAAAGCCTTAAATGAGGCCAAACATGAACATGCAGAACAGCATGCAGAAACCAAAGACCGTCTAGAGCAGTTAAAAGCAGAAGCGAGTCATAAATTTGATGAAGCCAAAGTCAAAGCAGCTGAACTTAAACATGAGGCTGTCGAAAAATTTGATGAACTGAAGGTGCAGGCGACAGAGAAATTTGACGAGTTAAAAAAGAAAGCCTCTGACACACTGCATAAGTTTAAAAAAGATGACCAAGCTTAATTGGGTCTAATGAAAAAAGCCGCTCTATCTTGAGCGGCTTTTTTAGGTTTCATTGCTTTAATCCATCTAAATTTTCAGTCTTAATATTTTTGACTTGATCATCGACTACGGTAATCACGTAGCGCATATTGGCAATTTCATAGGTGTAATCTACCGCCAATTTTGCAGGCTGATTTTTCTCTTGCAGCGGATAAGACACCATTTTCATCGGAGAAGCTTGCATACGCGAGCGCATGAGATCGAGGCTATCACCAATCGCCACAGTTTGTCGGTCAGGTGTTTGAATGGCTTCAGTCATAACTTCTGCATGGGCTGCTGAAGTCAGGAGCATCAAGGCACATAAAGCCGTTTTATACATATTCTTCTTATACACAGTCTTCTGATACATCGTCATCCCCATTTTAAAAACTAAAAAGCACAAAATGTGCCTTTAGATTGCACATCCATCGCTATGATTATTCTGTTGAAACGACTGAAATATAAACTGAAATTACGCTGAAAATGTATGGTTGATATGTAATCAATTCAAATTTAAAGGCTTTGGTTTAGCCGCAAAAATCAGTTGCAGGTGCATTTTTAAGTGTCACACGTTAGAAAAATTGTTTGAAAGCTGACTAAATTACTCAACTTTATAAGCTTATAGGGATAAGTCATTCATCTCCCTCTTACTCTGGGGCAAATGAACAGGTAAACTATCGCTATTATCTTTTGATGTTCCTGTTTGGAGACAACATAATGTCGTGGCTTTCTTCTCTAAAATCTGTGTTTTCACCCTCCCAAGAGGTGAAAGAAGAGGAAATCCAACAGGTTTTACAAAACTACGTACTTCCCAATTCAAATAATGCTTTAAAAGACCGTATTACACAGGTAAATGTGCAAGGTCAGATCTTGCAGATCACGATTAATACCTTTCCTTCAGAAGCCGATGACTTACAAAAAATCCATGATGATTTGGCCGATGCATTGGAAAAATGTGGCATCACAGAATTAAATATGCACGTGATTCAGCAAAAGACTGGACATACATCGGGTGGTTGCGGTCATCACCATGCAGAAGGCGAAAGCTGTTCTAGCCAAGAAAAAGCAGAGAGTTCAGCAGCCAAAAGCCAGTTACCTCCAGTTGTGGATGCGTCTGCGAAAACACCTGAAGCACCTGCTGAAGTTGATCCGAATAATCCGCCGATTCAAAAAGCGGCTCCACAACAACGTGATGTACCGAAACATCCACGCATTAAAAATGTCATTTTGGTGTCATCTGGTAAAGGCGGTGTGGGTAAATCGACCACCACTGTGAACTTGGCGCTCGCATTACAACAGCTGGGTTTAAAGGTTGGGGTATTAGATGCAGACATCTATGGTCCAAGTATTCCAACGATGCTCGGCAATGCAGGCCGCACGTCGATGATTGAAGCTGAGCAATTTGTTCCTATTGAAGCATATGGTATGGCTGTGCTTTCAATTGGTCACTTAACTGGGGATAACAATACGCCAGTGGCTTGGCGTGGGCCGAAAGCGACAGGGGCGTTAATGCAGCTCTTTAACCAAACTTTATGGCCTGATCTGGATGTATTGGTCATTGATATGCCACCAGGCACAGGTGATATCCAGTTGACGCTTGCACAGCGTATACCGGTGACAGGTGCTGTGATTGTGACGACACCACAAAATGTTGCATTAATGGATGCGACCAAAGGCATTGAGTTGTTTAATCGTGTACATATTCCCGTGATGGGCGTGGTTGAAAATATGTCGACTCACATCTGTTCGAACTGTGGGCATGAAGAGCAAATCTTTGGTACAGGTGGTGGCGACCAACTTTCAGCCCAATACGACATTCCGCTCTTAGGTCGTTTACCGCTGAATGTACAAATTCGTGAAAATGCCGATGCAGGGAAACCATCTGTGATAGCAGGTGATGATGCTGCTGAAAGCTACATGGCGATTGCACAAAAAGTTGCAGATGCATTACCTCAGGCTGAAAAAGATAAAAACCGTATTTTCTAAGGGTGAACTGAAATTTAAGTTGATCGTATTAAAATCTGGCCTCGTGCCAGATTTTTTATAACGTGGTATTGGGAGTGTTTGAAAATTATGAGTACTGAACTTTAGACATTCAACGATGTCTATGAATTACACATCTAAAAAACGATTTGCACAATTTCTTATTTTTCCTGCGATTATAAGCCGTCTGCCAAGGATAAAATTCTTGAGGCATATCAAAGGATGTCGCGTTTGTACTTAGTTTTTACAAAATAGCTTTCACGATATTTCTATTATTTTGGCTAGGATCAATTCTTTGAACGGCAGTAACTGTACAAACGCATTGTGTCTTAGATTTTTTGCCAAATGTCCTCTGTTACAAGGGGCTTAGCATTGAAAAAATATAGAGGAACAAATAATTTTAAATATTATTTGAAGTCATTAAAACCCACCCATCAAATGAGGGTACGCCTTAGTCTAAGAAATTAAAAAGCCCGGTAATTACCGGGCTTTTTAATTGGTTTTTTAGGAGGAAAGAGACGGGTTTGCTTTACGTTTAGCAGTGATAATATTCACCGTAATTGCGATGATGACCATGATAATGCCTACAATATCTGTAATGGTTTCTGGAATAATCATACACAGCGCACCCACACCTAAAAAAATACGCCAGAACCAGTTGAGATAAGTCTTGAAATAACCTTCAACTGCGGAGCCTAAAGCGAGAATTCCTATCACTGAAGTGACAGTAATACTCACTATAGTTGTCCATGCAGGAAAGGCAAATTCTCGAGCATTGACTGCAACATTGGTGGTATCAATCATCAGCATGGCAGGGTTATAAACGAATAAAAATGGAACAATAAAACCAGCAAGAGATAGTTTTAAGGCCTGAAACCCAGTGCGCATTGGATCACCGCCTGCAATTCCTGCGCCCGCAAAGGCGGCAAGGGCAACTGGTGGGGTGATGTTTGCAAATAAACCAAAATAGAACACAAACATATGCGCGACTAATACAGGGATATCAAAGTTTGCGAGTGCTGGTGCTGCCATGGTGGCAGTAATGATATAGGCCGGAATAGATGGAAGCCCCATGCCTAAAATCATCGATGCAATCATGGTTAAAAATAAAGTGAGAAAGAGACTACCTGCACCTAAACTCATAATTGAAGAAGTCATTACTGAACCAAAACTTGTCAGACTTACTACGCCGATAATAATACCAACGACAGCACAAGCAGCCATCACAGATAATGATTGTTTGGCTCCATCAACGAGCGCATCTAAAATATCTTTTACACCCATTCGTGTTGATTTTCTTAAAGCTGCTACAAAGATGGTCAGGACGATGGTGTAGACAGCAGCATAGCTCACAGGAATATTTTGAAATAAGAAAAAGACCAGTGCCAAAATTGGAATAAGTAAATGTCCACGCTCTTTTAGAACTTCTTTTACTTTAGGTAAATCAGCTTTAGGTACGCCTTTCAGATCATCTTTACCCGCACGGAAATGAACTTGAGCCATGACGCCAAGGTAATACAGTAAGGCAGGTAATAATGCGGCTAGTGCAATCGTGCCATAACTCACGCCAGTTGTTTCGGCCATAATGAAGGCACTCGCACCCATGACTGGCGGCAAAATTTGTCCACCGACGGATGCACTGGCTTCAACGGCACCAGCAAAATTCTTGTGATAACCAATTTTTTTCATCAATGGAATGGTAAATGAGCCTGTGCCAACAACATTGGCAACAGCAGTTCCATTAATACTGCCCATAAATCCACTTGAAATTACAGCAACTTTGGCAGGACCACCTTGTTTATGACCCGCCAATGCCATGGCAAGATCATTGAACAATTTCCCCATACCTGATTTTGCAAGAAAAGCACCAAAAAGGATAAATAAGAAAATAAAAGTGACGGATGCACCAATTGCCGAAGAATATAAGCCTTCGGTTTTTAAATACATATGTCCGAAAATGTCGCTGATGGTATAAGGGCGAGTAATTAATCGATCTGGCAACCAATCAAAGTGACTGATAAATGTATAGGTCAGGAAAATTAAACTTAAAATGGGCAGCATCCACCCCATGACCCGGCGAGTTGCTTCTATGACTAATACCACACTCATAATTGCAAACGCGATATCTAAGGTATTTGGAATACCACCTCGAGTGGTCATAATAGATTGATATTCTTTCCATAAATATAAAAAACTGAAGATGGAAAGCAAAGCCAAGAACCAATCGAGAAGTGAAATATGCTGTCGGGAGCTTGTTTGACGAGCTGGATAGAGTAAAAAAATGAGTGCTAGGCCAATAGCGACATGGGCTGCACGCTGTATTAACTCAGGTAAAGGATTAAACGTAATAAATAAATGAAATAATGAATAAAAGATCGCTACAAATGCAACAAAGTAGGTAACAGATTTGCTCATATTGATTCGAGTAACAGATTCCCGATCAAATTTTTCTAATATGGCTTGTTGTTGTTTCTCATCGAGTTGTTCTAATACAACTTTATCTTCTTTGGAATTCATAGGCATTCTCCAATCCACCAAGACTTCCATTTGGGTTGATATTGAACCGAGATGTTGACCAAACTATAGTCTGGGTAACTTTGAAAAATAGACCAAATTTTTTGGTCAGCGAGGATCGTGCCTTGCATATTTCTAGAAATCACCCAGTTGATTTCATCTATATTTTGATTGACCCGCATTCTAATCACACCATTTTTTTGAAACTCAATGGGATAATTTGAGGGTGTACCTGCACCAAATGAAATCAAATCGGTGTGGCGCAGTAAAAACGTATTCTTTTGACGCTGATATTGTTCAGACCAAGCCGTCTTTTCTACTGAATGCTTCCACTGTAAATCAAATTGATCAGTTGAAATTTTGCATATATCAGTTTCAACTCTAACCTGCGTATACAGTGTTGGATAGCTAGCATAGATTAAGAAGAACAATATAAAAAATGCAGTATAAACTGCATTTTTTTGAAGCTTATTATTTTTTAGCCACTTCATCATAGTAGCGTTTCGCGCCTGGATGTAGAGGCGCTACAAGGCCTTGTTGAGCACCTTCAAGCGTGATTTCTGTTGCTGCTTGGTGTGAAGTTGCCAATTGAGGCAAACTGTCAAAGAAAGTTTTTGTTAGTTTGTAGACATCATCATCCGATATATCTGTGCGAACAACTAATGCATTTTTAATTGCGGCAGTTTGAATGTCCGCAGTATTGCCATATGTGCCTTTTGGAATAATCATCGGTAAGAAATAACTTTGATCTTTAGCTATTTCTTTGACTTTATCTGCATTGATTGAAACTAACTGTAGATCAAAGCTTTGTTGAAGTTCCATGAGTGATGAATTTGGAATGCCACTAGTCAGGAATGCTGCATCAAGCTTGCCACCTTTTAAAGCATCAGCGGCTTCAGCATAGCCTAAATAATCAACTTTAATATCTTTATAGGTGATTCCAAAACCATTCAACAGTGTACGTGCATTTACTTCTACACCTGAATTTTGTGCACCTACAGCGATACGTTTACCTTTCAAATCTTCGATATTTTTGATCCCTGATTTTTTAGAGGTTACGATTTGTACGTAGTTGGGATAAAGCGCTGCGACTTGGCTGACATTCTCAACTTTACCATTTGCGAAACTTCCTGTTCCGTTCAGTGCTTCTGTTAAGCTGTCACTCATAACAAATGCCATTTCAACTTTATTCTGTTTCAGAAGGTTTAAGTTTTCGACGGATGCACCTGTAGTTTGAGTCTTAGAATTTACACCAAAAGTTTTGTTATAAATTTCTGCAAGACTCGTCCCAATCACATTGTAAGGTCCTGATGCTCCGCCAGTTGCAATGGTTACGAACTTAGTTTGAAGTTGGTTAGATGTAGCTGTTTCTGTGCTTTTTCCTTCCGTGGTATTTTTTGAAGTAGATTGATCATTTGAGCAAGCAGTAATACATGCCAAAGTGACCGAGAGTAACGTGAGTTTTGTCCATTGGTTCATAGAAACGTCCTTTTACACATAAATTTTGAATATTGATTTGATGAATTTTAGTTTTAATTTCCACTACTCAATTGAACATAACTTAATCAATTATTTTTGAAAAGTATTTTTTTTGATTTTTAGTCTCCAATAAATAATGGCTATGCGTAAGAATGGCATGGGGCGGTATTGTTTATTTTAATAATATTTTGTTACGTGTAATAACTGTAGGGTATGTATGGGGTTTATGTGAATTTTCTATTAATAAATATAAGTTCAAACTATTTCTTTGAATTGTAAAGTGCTCTGAATGACTGTTCAGCTAAGGTTCTGTTTTTTCTATTTAAGTTGCTGAATTCATAAAATTAAATAAGGAGTTTTTTATAAGCATTTCTATTTTTTATTTTGCTAATACGAAACAACTGAATTAATCTTCGCGGATTAAGTTTGAGGTCAAAGTATGATTTCATGGTTTTTTATTGGTCTAGTTATCAGTATTTTGTTAACGCCGGGACCAACCAATACGCTACTCGCATCTTCGGGTATTCAAGTTGGGCTACGTAAATCATTCCGACTCATTCCAGCGGAAGCCTTTGGTTATCTTATTTCGATTAGCCTATGGGGTTTTCTCATTGGTAAAATTTCCGTACATCTGCCTTTACTGCCGACCATTTTAAAACTGTTTAGTGCTGGCTATATTCTATTTTTGGCTATGCGATTATGGCGTACAGCAACTGTTGCTGAAAATTTTAATCAAAAGGGCATTCGTGCACGCGAACTTTTTGTTGCGACGTTATTAAACCCCAAAGCATTATTATTCGCATCTGCGATTTTTCCTGCATTGGCTTGGCAAAATGCGCAGTATTATGTAGCTCACATGCTGATCTTTTTGTTGTTGATTGTTCCAATAGCATTCTTTTGGACCTTTCTTGGTTCCGTTTTGGCATCGAATAAAATTAGTTGGCTCAATCAAGCCAATCTACAACGAACAGCATCGCTAGTCTTGGTCAGTTTTTCGATTCCACTGAGTTATTCTGCGATTTTAAAACTCTAAAGAGATTTGAAAATGACTAAATCCGCTTAGTTCCGCAAAGCTTATTTTCATTAAGTCGGATTTCAGTTAAAGTACCACGCAATAATTGATTTAAGTTTTTGGATAGAGATAAATGGCTATTAAGTCTGATCGTTGGATTCGCGAAATGAGCGAAAAACACGGCATGATTGAACCGTATGCAGAAAACCAAGTCCGTTATGATGAAAATGGCGAAAAGCTTATTTCGTATGGCGTGTCGAGCTATGGTTATGACGTGCGCTGTGCTCGTGAATTTAAAGTCTTTACCAATGTTCATTCAGCAATTGTTGACCCTAAAAACTTTGACGATAAAAGCTTTATTGATATCGAATCAGACGTTTGTATCATTCCGCCAAACTCGTTTGCACTAGCACGTACAGTCGAATATTTCCGTATTCCACGTAATGTGTTAACCGTTTGTTTGGGTAAATCAACCTATGCGCGCTGCGGTATTATTGTCAATGTGACGCCTCTTGAACCAGAGTGGGAAGGTCACGTGACTTTAGAATTTTCGAATACAACCAACTTGCCTGCACGTATTTACGCGGGTGAAGGTGTCGCACAAATGTTGTTCTTTGAATCAGACGAAGTGTGTGAAACCTCTTATAAAGACCGTGGTGGTAAATACCAAGGTCAAACCGGTGTGACTTTACCGAAAGCTTAATCCTTCGGATTTAGTTTAAAAAAGCGGGCGAAGTAGCCCGCTTTTTTGTTGGGTCATTCATCGGAAAATAGACCATTCGGTGGGGAAGTTTTTGCAATTGAGTAATTATTCAGCATAATAAAAAGTTAAGTGACTGGTCTATCACAAGTCTCCATTTAAGGAATAAATGGACAATAACATCAAAGCCAGTTCTCAGGAATAAATATAAGAGAGATGCAGAGCATCTGATAAAAGGAAGGTCGAGATGACTCAATTCACCCAGGCTAAGTTATTCCGCCAGAGTTGCTTAGCAGCCGCAGTCAGCATGTTTGCTGCACCATCTGTTTATGCGCTTCAAGATTTATCAGATGAAGCACTTTCAGCCACAACGGGTGAAGGTGTTGCACTCACTTTAGAAAATTTCAAAATGGTCTTTCAAGGCCCAAATGACCGTTCTGCGGCTTCTAGTTATGCATCTGCTATGGTTGATCCCGGGAAAAATGATACAGGTTTTATTCGAATTATTCCTACAGGTGAAAACTATGAACAATTAGGGCAGCGAGCTTACGATAAAATCTACAAAGCAGCTTATGTTGATGCTTATCAGCAAGGGCGAGTTACGGGCTATAACGGTGTTTATGACTCAACTTTCTTAAGTTCTAAAAGCACCTATGAGACCAATAATGCTACACGTGTAACCAATGAAACCATAACAACATATTCAACAGAATATCGTGGTCGATTAGTACAGTCTTATCTTGAATCGCCAACGATGCAGGCATATTACAATCAGCGTTATGATGATTATTATGATGGTAAGATAAATTTTGAAAACGATGGAACGACGGAAGGTTCTGGTGCTACTTTATGGAATAAAAATAAATCATCTGAATATGCTTTAAAAAACACCTATGAAATGATTGAGTTACTATACGGTAACAATAGTACGGGTAATTTACCTACTGGGTCTACGTTTTATAAAAATTATGTCTCAGGAAAAATTACACGTTCAAATCTTATTGATCCAACAAAAGATGCTCAGTTAAATGCCAAAGCAGTTGAGACACTCAATCAGTTGGCAGAAGAATATGCCGAACTTAAAGCTCAAGAGGCAAGCGATGCAGCATTAGCAACGGTGAAAAAAAATGCTGAGATTACAGCCAAACAAATTGCATCGACTGCAACCGTATCGAGCCTCAGATCGAAAGCAGATGTTTTTATTTATGGCTTAGCATTATCCAATAGCAAAGATAAAAATGGCAAAAGTTCATTAGCAACGCGCTATACAGACCAGGGGTTTAATTGGGGTACAGCAGAAAACCCGTGGCTTTTTCATGCAGGAAATCAAGATGTTGAACAATTTGCGAAAGATAATAAGGGGAATGTTGGTTACTTAGCCATTGAGGCACCATTAAAGAAAATTGCAGCAGATGATGCATCTAACAACATCAAACTTGGTTTGTGGATGGATGTATTTTCACGGTCTTTAAATTCAAGTAATGTTGTTGATCCTATCACTGGTGCGCCCACCAGCGGCTTAGATAAAGACTATCGTTTACGGACTCAAATTGTTGCCAATGGCCTGAGTTTAAATGGTTCACAAGTTCGCATTTTCCAAACCCTGAAATCAACAAATACCAACTATAACCAAACTTTAGGTTTAGCCAGTTTAATTCGTATTAATACCAATGATCGTGCTGAGTCACTGAGTATCAATGATGGAGATTTGGATGCTCGCGGCATGCGTATCAGTACAGCTGCACGCTCTGAATTGGATGATGGAACAGCAGCGACACCAGCGATGGATCGTTCTGCAGCTCCAATCTTTCATGAAACTGAAGGTCTATATTTATATAGCCCAAATATCAATTTAGTTTTAGGAAATATGTATCAGCCCTTTATTGTGGGTTCAGAAGGTCGAAATATTATTTTGGAAGTGACACGTATTCCAAATGTACCTTCTATTTACAGTAAAATTTATACTTACTATACGGATATCGCTGGTAATACCACAGGTACATCGGGTTTAACTGCTGCAGACTTTAAAGGTTCAACCTGTAATGTCTATAGTTGTGGCACGGAGTTAAAAGCAAACTCTTCAGATGCGACAGCACTATATCAAGGACGTAATGCAACACACAGTAGCATTGCGATCGGTACAGTAGAGCGCTTGCCTGGTAATCTGTTGAATGCAAAAAGTACGGATACTGCGACAGGTGTGGTGTTTAAAGGTGTCAATGGACAAAGCACGAATTTAGGATCTGTTGCCATAGATGGCGTATTGATTCAGCACTTAAAAATAAGAACAACAGGGCTGTAGGAGAAATCACATGTATAAAATTTTATGCGCTGTTGTTTGTGCTGCACTGACACAAACTCATGCAGGTTTAGTGTCTATGGATAATAGGGAACTTACCGCTGCAACCGGTCAAGGCGGTGCAGATCTCAGTTGGACGCTTTCATTAAACCATCAATACGCCAATGATATGTCGAAAAACAACATTTCTATCATGGATGCGAATGGTAAAACTACTCAGGCTTTTTATGGATATCAATGTTCATCCAATGAGTTTTGTCGCTTAGCTCTTGCACCCAATAATCATGTGGATGCAAATGGTAATAAGAAATGGTTGGTGTTTAAACAGTTTCAAGGAACGTTACAGATCGATCAATTTTCACTAGATGGTGTGACGATTATCAATCGTGAAGGTAATCCACAAACGGCTATGCAGTTGACATTTTATGATGATAAGCCATTAAAAATTAGGAATTTAGGCTTTGCTACGTTGGCGGTGGAAACAGGTACGACAGGTAAGGAAGGTTATGAGAATACCAGTACTTATACGACCTATACCGAAAAGAAAGCTGATGGAACAACTTCAACTTTAGCTGTGCCTGATTTTGATCGTGGTTCAGAACAAGGATTTATGGGTGTTAATGTGCACGGCAACATGCACATGAGTGGAAAGTTAAACATCTTCAGTTTTAACTGCACTGGAAATGGTGCAGGTCGCTGTTAATCAGCTGTGACTGAATATAAGGATATAGTGATGAAAAAAATAACAACTTTAACGGCACTCGCAACCAGTATTTTACTTGCTCAACATGCATATGCTTTTGAAGCGATGACCGATGAAAGCTTGGGTGCAGTTACTGGCCAAGATGGTATTTCGATTACCTATGAAGTTTCTAGAGTCAAAGTTGATCAGTTAAATTGGGTTGACCCAACTGACCAAAATAAGATGAAAATGGGTTTGCACAATGTACAAATAGATGGCGTTGGACAAAGTACCATTAGATCAAAATTAGATTTTGATGTGGGGACGACGGATGCAGGTGTAGGTATGCGTATTGCAGCCAGTGTCAGCCCATTTACGGCTGTTGCACAAAATATTATGCTGCTGTGTCAAGGTGCAACGTGCCAAACGCCTGCGCAAAACTTAGGTTCGCTTACGATTGCAACAACTTCACCTTTAAAAGTATTACTTGAAACCAGCAATGGTCTATTTAACCGTAATGATACGGCGTATATGGAATTTCAATTGCAAAATGCCAGTATTAGTCATGGTATGAATGGACATAGCGTAACCTTAAAGGACTTTAACTTTAACTTTGCTGGTTCAGGTTATATGTATGTTGCAGCTGATGAAGGCATTGTTCTCACCACAAAATCCACAGGGAGCAAAGATCATACGGTCAATTTGGGGCGGGTCAAGGACACATCAGATGTGCATAGCTCACGTAGCGATGCCACAAACCCCGGCGTTAATATCGATTTACGATACGATACCGATGGTGGTGCACAGCGCAATTTAATTCGTATGGGAGCATCGGGTGCTGTCACTAATGCACGAGTGGCCTTAAATGCCAATCAAGACGGAATTAAAGATTTTGGTCTAGCAACGAAAGCTTCAGGATATGAGTCTGTTGGTTCAGGTGGTTTACATTTAGGAGTGCGCGCGGATTTTACTTTAAAGGATGATCCTAGCCTTGTTGCAGGTCAAGCACCGACAACCTTAGAAATTGGCCATACGGGTATTGGTAGTTATGCCATTGAATTTTCTAATTTAACGTCTTTAGTTGCTGATAAAAATGCCTATATTGATTTTGGCGATATTTATATCAATACTATTCAAGCAAAAAGCCTTGATTTTCTGGTAAATGATAAATTAAAAGCGACATTAGGTTTAACCAATAATGTTTTAACCCAAAACTTGTCAAATCAAACGGCGGGCGGAAATTTTGCACTAGTGGCGATTCGTGGTATGGATTTTCAGTCCATCGCGCGTACCGCACGATTTATTTCTGATAACTCAATTGCTGCAATTGCAAGTAATGACAACAGTTGGGGGATTGGTATCCCGATTTATAATATGAATGCCAACGTTGCATTATCAGAGAAAAAATACAGTTATAAAAATGCGGCTGAAAAATCAGGTATTGGCTATAACCTTGTAATGAGCACAGATGGTTATGGTGTTGATAAAAAAACAGGAACGCCAAGTACAACATCCATTATTTTGATTGATGGTAAAAAAGGTATTAATGGTCAAGAAGTCAATTATTATGCCGGCTTAAGAAACATCAATGCACTTATTCAATCTGATGGTGTGATTGGTTATGAAAATGATGGCATCTATGTACGTGCAGATAATTTATTGATTGCAGCTAATGCCGAGTTAGCGATTGGTCAACTTCCGGGTTCAACCTATAACTGTGCGACTACAGCTTCTGCCAAATGTGGGACTACAGTACCTTTAGATAATTTCTCTAAACGTGATGATGTGTTGACGAATATTGCGTTTAAACTTGATGGTAAAGGTGAGCTATTTATAGTGCCGGGTCTAAATGACAGTGCGGAAAATAATTATTTATCTTTCCGTGGAAGCTATGAATTTAAAGCATTAACAGATGCTGAAAAGAAAGATCAAAAAGTTATGGGAAGCTATTTAAGTTTGATGAATGAAGATGTAAATGCCAGCGGTGTCGTTTCAGCTTCAAGTATCAATATTAATAAAATGCAGGGCGATCTAGGCTTTGATGCTCGAATTAAAATGAAACAAGATTCGGTAGAGTTTGATAATCAGGTGAAATTCAATCCAACCAATAATATGTCTAAAGCGTTTCGTGCAGAAGTATCGATGTTAACAAATGGCAATATGCAAAAGATGGCGGATATAGCCCTAACCGGTGGAACAATGCGAAGCACCATGGGGATTACTCCACGCTAATAATATTAAATCAATAACAAATAAATAAAATAACGAACAGGGAATTTGTTATGAAAAAGAAGTTAATCAGAGGTTTGATCTTCTCGACATTTGCGATGAGTAGCTTATCTCATGCAATGATGGCTTTAGATGATGAAAGCTTATCAAAAGTTGATGGTCAAGCATTACTCTCCATGGAATATACGCAGGGGTATAATTCTGTGGATGAGAGTGGACAAGCCGTAGACCAATCCAATGTCGGCTTTTATAAGCTTGGTTTAGAAGCTGAAATGGAGCTCAATGCCAATATTAAAAAGCTCCAATTGGGTTGTGGTGGTGCAAATGGCTCAGGTGCTTGTGATATTGATATTGATCATATTTCACTGAGTGGATTGCCTGCAAATAGCAATTATACGTCGGATGAACGTGCGGCAACTTCTGCTTTGTTGACCAATCCTTTTATCGAAATTGCAATTAAAGATCCGAAATCAGCGGCAACTCGTGAAGTGATGGGCTTTCGTTTGAGCGCTGAAAAAATTTCTGGATTAATGACATTAGGTACAGAAAATAGCAATACACCCAATGGTATCAATACCTTTAGTGGTTATATGAAAACCAAAGCATCTGCGGGTGTTGCAACAACTGCCGAGCGTGTGATGGACTATGCTTCTACGCAGCAATATATTGAAGGAGCAGTTAAGGGGACATTATTTGGTGCTGAAGTTGATCTACCGCTTCACTACAAATCAGATAATTATTCCTTTAATTTAAAATCAACCACAGCTCCTTTTACGATTCCAGCCACTGTTGTAAGTGGGAATCGAATGACAGATGTACAGTTAAAGGGTACAGGAACTGTTGATCGTCTAGATTTTAGTGGTCCATTAGTAGCTCAAATCTCTCTACTCGGTTTAAACATTAATTTGGATAAAGATGTGACGGGGTATCTTACTGGGCTAAAAACCGATATTACGGTAAATCAAAGTTTAGGTTTGATTCACGCACTATATTTAAATAACCCTGCTTCGCTGTCTTTGCAAGCTCAAAAAATACTCTGGCCTGGTGCTGCAGTCGCAGCAGAAAGAGGGTGGTGGTTGGCGATGGAAGATGAAGTTGATTTGGGCAGTATTACACCATCAGATAAAGTGGCGATTACAGATGAAGTGTTGAAACAAACGATCGCCGGAATTAACCATGACTTAAGTACCAATGTTCGTAACTGTGGAGATTTAATCTTTGGTTGTGTTGCGGGTTCTGCTTTAGATGTTAAAGAGATTAAAAA
The DNA here is from genome assembly GCF_058242865.1 of Acinetobacter sp. LipI_15. NCBI lineage: Bacteria > Pseudomonadati > Pseudomonadota > Gammaproteobacteria > Moraxellales > Moraxellaceae > Acinetobacter > Acinetobacter sp. LipI_15. Next base: position 807,964 of record NZ_JBZAYN010000001.1, read on the forward strand.
CCCGTCATTAATTGATTTCCCATTAACCAATTTAAAACTTTCTGGACAGGAGTTTCGTTCTAACTGCTTCGGGGGGCTGAAATTCTGTTAAGGCTTAAAATATTTGACATAAAAAATCCCGCACGTAGCGGGATTTTTTATGTTTAGCGCAAATTATTTTGCAATTTTCGCTAAAAGGTCTTCTTTACTGAGGTTGCTTGATTCTTCATCACGGCGACCTTTGTACTCAAATGTACCAGCATCCAAACCTTTCTCGCCAATGACAATACGGTGTGGAATACCTGTTAACTCGATATCAGAGAATTTAACACCAGGACGCTCATTACGATCATCAAGAAGAACATCATAACCAGCAGCAGTTAACTCTGCATACAGTGCTTCAGCTGCTTCCATTGTACGTGGTGACTTATGTGCATTCATGGGCACAATAGCAACTTCGAAAGGAGCAATTGCAGATGGCCAGATAATCCCTTTGTCATCGAAGTTTTGTTCAATCGCAGAAGCAACAACACGAGTTACACCAATACCGTAGCAACCCATAGTCACAACGAGAGGTTTGCCATCTTCACCTAAAACTTTACAGCCAAGCGCTTCAGAGTATTTTTGACCCAACTGGAAGATATGACCAACTTCGATACCACGTTTAATCAAGATTGTACCTTGACCATCTGGAGAAGGGTCACCTTCAACAACATTACGCAGGTCATAAACTTCGGTGAATTGTGCATCACGTTCCCAGTTTACACCTACAGCATGTTTATCAACTTGGTTTGCACCAGCAACAAAGTCTGAAAGTACAGACGCTGCACGGTCAACAATAACGGTAATGCCTTTTTCGGTTAAGCCTTGAGGGCCACAGAAACCAGCAGTTAAGCCTAAGTCAGCTAATTGTGCTTCAGTTGCAAAAGTTAATGGAGCAGCAATTAACGGGTGTTTTTCAGCTTTAATTTCATTCAGTTCATGGTCGCCACGTAGGAATAAGGCAACCACTGGTGCAGCTTTACCTTCTTCAGCAACACCTTGAACCAATAATGCTTTGACAGATTGAGTAGGGTCTGATTTAAGGAATTCAGAAACATCAGCTATGGTTTTTTGATTTGGTGTATCAATAATTTCAAGTGCTTTAGTCGGAGCAGCACGTTCACCAACTAGTACGGCTTCAGCCATTTCTACGTTAGCAGCATAATCTGACTCTGTAGAGAATGCGATGTCATCTTCACCGCTAGAAGCAAGTACGTGGAATTCATGAGAACCCGAACCACCAATTGAACCTGTATCCGCTTGAACTGGACGGAAATTTAAACCTAAACGCGTGAAAATCTTGCAGTAAGCTGCATACATGTTGTCATAGGTTTCTTGTAAAGAGGCTTGGTCAACATGGAAAGAATAGGCATCTTTCATGATGAATTCACGTGAACGCATCACACCGAAACGAGGGCGGATTTCGTCACGGAATTTGGTTTGTACTTGGTAGAAGTTTGCAGGCAATTGCTTATAGCTTTTCAACTCATTGCGAGCAAGATCTGTAATCACTTCTTCATGTGTAGGGCCAAGTACAAAGTCATTGTTATGACGGTCTTTAAAACGTAAAAGTTCTGGACCATATTGTACGAAACGACCTGATTCTTCCCATAAAGATGCAGGTTGAGTGACAGGCATCAGGACTTGAAGTGAACCAGCACGATCCATCTCTTCGCGGATAATCGCTTCAACTTTATTTAATACGCGAACGCCCATCGGCAGCCAAGTGTATAAACCTGAAGCCAATTTACGAATCATCCCGGCACGAAGCATAAGCTGATGTGAAATAACTTCAGCATCGTTTGGGGTTTCTCTTAACGTTGCAAATAAAAAGCGACTCGCGCGCATGGAAACTGTCCTAAAAAATTAAGCGTTAAAGTGGAGAGTATACAATAAAAAATGAGGTGAACATTTTCCAAAGTCACCTCATTTTAGATTTTGTCATTATGACACGATTTTTTTGGCCTGACGTGCAAGGAAGTTTCGGAAATCATCCAAATAGGTAAAAATCACCGGCACAACCACAAGTGTTAGTAGGGTAGAGGTAATCACCCCGCCAATCACGGCATGTGCCATTGGCGCGCTTTGTTCACCGCCTTCACCTAAACCTAGTGCAAGCGGAACCATACCCATCACCATTGCACTGGTGGTCATTAAAATAGGGCGTAAACGGGTTTTACCTGCTTCAATAATTGCGTCATAACGATCTACCCCATGATCCATGGCTTTTTTAATAAAGTCGATGAGTAGAATTGCGTTCTTTGTCACCAAGCCCATGAGCATAATAATCCCGATAATGGAAAAGAGGTTCATGGTTGAATTAAATAAGAACAGGGCTAAGAACACCCCAATCAATGATAAGGGTAATGACGCCATAATGGCTGCAGGGTGAATGAAGCTATTAAATTGTGAACCCAAAACAATATAAATAAACACAATAGAGAGCGTAATCGCTGTCATTGCATAACCCGCTGATTCAGCCATATCTTTATTGGCACCTTGCGTGACAAAACTATAACCCGGTGGCAAGTCGAAATTTTTCTCAATCTCATTGATTTCGGCTCCAATATCACCCGCGGGACGACCTGCCGTGTTGGCTTCAACCATCACTTCACGTGCCAGATCACGACGGTTAATTTGTGAAGCACCCAATGTTTCTTCAAAGCTAGCCACACTTGCCAATGGAACCAAGATAGGTAAGCCTGTGGCATCGGTTTTTTGCGATGTGATGTACATGCTTTGAATGTCTGTTGGTAGTCGACGCTGATCTTCAGTGAGACGTAAATTTACATCATAGGTTTCGCCTTTATCATCCTTCCACGTTGTTACATTATCCCCCGCAAGAAGAGGGCGTAACACATTGGCGATCTGATTGACGGATAAACCTAAATCACTGGCTAAAACGCGATTGATATGTACACCTAGCGTCGGTTTAGGTTCTTTAAGCGAGCTTTCTAAGTCGACAATACCTTCGACTTTGGCAACTTCAACCAAGAATCGATCTGAAATGCGTTGTAACTCATCTAAGTCTGGGCCTTTAATCGAGATCATGACCGGCTTTTGACCGCCCGAAACTGTTTCATCAGCTGAGGCAATCGAGGTAATAGTAATTCCTGCCACATGTTTTAAACGGGTACGGAATTCATTGTTGAGATCCGTTAAGGTTTGACTACGCTCTGTACGTGGTGAAACGGTGACACGAATGCTGGCATGGTTTTTACCGCGATCAGTGGCACTATTAATGGCACCATAAGTGGCTTTGACTTCTGGATGCTGGCGAATGATACGATCGACTTGCTTAAGCTTCGCCTGTGAATATTCAAGGGTTGCATCAACGGGTGTTTCAAATTTGATCCGAATTTCACCTTTGTCTGGTACCGGTACAAATTCGGTTCCGATCAGTTTGGATAAACCCAATGCACCAAATAATGATGCGACGGCGATTAAAAGGGTGATGAGACGGAACTTTAAAGCAAGCTTGAGTAATTTTTCATAATGATGGCTTAAGTTATCGAGCTTGCCCGAAATCCAGTTAAAAAAGCGTTTGATTTTGCCGGGCTTTTTATTTGGATCGTGGCGTTCTGCCCAGTGAGCAGACAACATCGGGTCAAGGGTGAAACTCACAAACATCGAAATCAGTACAGCGGTACTAACGGTTACACCGAATTGATAGAAGAAACGCCCAATAATACCGCCCATAAATGCCACAGGTAAAAATACCGCGACAATGGTCAAGGTCGTGGCCAATACAGCTAAACCAATTTCTTTCGTGCCGTCGAGTGCGGCGGTGACATGGTCTTTGCCCATATCGGCATGGCGGACAATATTTTCACGAACCACAATGGCATCATCAATGAGTAGACCGATACTCAGCGAGAGAGCCAGTAGGGTCATCATGTTGATGGTAAAACCAAAAATCCAAACAAAGGTGAGGGTGCCCAGTAGCGAAATCGGTAGGGTTAAACCTGTAATAGCTGTCGAACGAAATGAACCGAGAAATAGCAAAACAATGAAGACTGCAAGTACAGCACCTTCAATAATGGTACGTGCCACATCTTTAATGCTGCCACGAATACCTTTAGATGAATCAACCACAATTTCTGCCGTCGTGCCTTGTGGTAATTGCTGTTGAATTTTACTTAAAGTTTTACGGGTATTATCAATCACCTCAATCACATTAGAGTCCGAACTTCGCAGAATGTCGACAGCAACGGCTGTTTTACCATTCAGATAGGCACTCGACTCCATTTCGGCTTGGCTATCTTCTATCTCGGCAATTTGTTTGAGATAAATCGGCGCGCCATTTTTATTGGCAACCACTAAATCTCCAAAAGAATTTGGGTGAATAACCCGAGATTTAATTTCGACCACCAATTCTGAGTTCTTTTGTTTTAAGGTTCCTCCCGGAACTTCAATATTTTCAGATTTTAGGGTGTTTATAACTTGATCGATCCCAATCCCGAAACTTTGTAATTTTTGCGGATTTACTTGTATTCGAATTTGACGCTGTGCATCACCCAATAAATTGACCGTACCGACACCGGGAACTGTTCTGAGTTGTGGCACAATCCGTTGATTGAGATAGGAACTCAAATCACGTAAAGACATGTCCTTCGATTCAAAAACAATCGACATAATCGCACTGGCAGTAGGGTCGTAGCGCTCTACAATCGGGTCATCAATTTCATCACGAAATTGTGCAGTTACTGGTGCAATTTTATCTCGAATATCTTGTGCAGCTACAGAGGACGAGACATCTAGATTAAATTCGACAATGACCGTGGATAAACCTTCACTGGACTGTGAAATGACTTGCTTAAGGCCTGAAATGGTATTGATCTGATCTTCAAGTTTCTTGGTGATTTCAGATTCGACAGACTCAGGAGAAGCACCCGGATAGTTGGTGTAGACAACAACAAAAGGGAAGTCGACATCAGGAAACTCTTCAACACCCATACGTTGCCAAGAAGCGAGTCCTAGCACCATCAGACAGAACATCATCATGATGGTGAAAACAGGATATTTCACACTAATTCGGGTTAACCACATAACAACTGTCCTGCCTTATTCTTTTAATTTTGGCTGATACTTACATCTTGTTTGATATCTGAATCATTAAATTTAATTCGGCTGATCAGATCGCTATTTTGTAAGCCCTGAACAATCGCGGTGTTATTGCTATAACTCTGATTCAAAATTTGTACAGGTACTTTGGCAATTTTATTTTGACGAATGACCCAGACATAAGGTTGGTCTTTTAGACTTTGAATGGTATCGAGTGGAATTTTTTGGCCTGAAATATTATCTGTACCTAAGATGTGACCTTCGACAAAAGCACCAATACTTAATGAAGTAATAGTTTCATTTGGGGCTGCAAAAAATTCAATTTGACGATTAGCCTGATCGGCAATCGGTGAAATTCGGCTGATTTGTGCTGTGAGTAAATTACTATTACCTTGGATGCTATATTCAATCTTTTGTCCAATTTTCAGTGCAGCTTGCTGATCACTTGGTAATTTGGCTTGAATTTCTAATTGGTCTGGATTGACGATTTCAAAAAGGGTTTGTCCGGCAGCAACTGTTTGTCCCGGTTCAACATCACGTTTGGTAATCACGCCTTGGATAGGGCTATAAATGGTGCCATCTTGATTGGCTTTTCGCGCAATATCGACATTGGCTTGTTGAGCACGAACATTTTCCAGTTGAGCTTGGTAATCGACACGACTTTGTTCAAACTCTACTTTGGAAATAAAGCCTTGATTTAGTAAACGCTGTTTGCGCTCCATCATCAGTTTGGCTTGATTGGCTTGAGCTTGTGTGGATGCGAGGTTCGCTTGTGATTGAGCAAGACGTGCTGCGTTGTCTTGATTATTTAAATGCACCAACACTTGGCCTTTGCTGACACGTTGTCCGACCTCTGCATTCACATTGGTTGCAGTCGCAGTGACTTGGGCTTGAATACTGCTCTGATTGACTGCCCGAATGGTGCCTGTAAAGGCTGTTTTTGAAATGGCGTTGCCTTGTTCGATCGTCACCAGATCTTGTTGAATCAATTCAATCTTATTTTCTGGTTTTACACTTTGCTGCGGATCTTCTTTTTGACATGCAGCCAAAGTCAGGCTTATGCAAAGCAGGCTAAGCTTTAAAAAAGGGGATGATTGCTGTGCAGATTGCATAATGGTCCTTATATCAGCGGTCTACAAAAGCAATTGAATAACAAGTTTATTCCATCGCTTTTAAACGCGTAATAATTCTGTCGTATTCAGCTTCTGTATTTCGATAGCGAGTTTGTAACGATTGAATGTATTCTTTTTTCGCTACCATATTTTTTTGATTATTATCCAACATTGTTTTTAATTTTGCCGGAACGGTTTCACCTTTTCGAAAATGTTCACGTTCTTGGCGAACAAATAATACACGATCATTTTGTAATTGTTTTAATTGTTCTTGTTCAAACACGATCTGTTTACGTATACCAGTCAGTGCATCACGCTTTTTAATGGCCGCAGTTCGGCTATTGGTATAGGCTTTTTTAAGTTTGATATCTGAAGCTTGCTGACGTGCTTGGGCAGCACGCTGAGGAGCTTGTCTAACGTCCGCTTCAGCATTGTAGGGGCGGTTACGTTTAATCACTTGCATATTTTGATCAAGTGCTTCATAACCATAGCGGATGTGATTTGGTGTCACATTGGTACTGATGTTTGCTATGCCTTTACTGTCATAGTAACGATACCAAGTCGCCTTTTGTGGTTGCTGCGTATTGGTTGGTGCAGCAAATAAAAGCGGGGTATAAGCCACTAAACAAGTCGTCAGAATGACTTTTTTTGAGAAATGTTTAAGGCCAATCAAGTGAATTTTTTTTGTAAACGGACTCAACCTTGTACTCCCCAGTTTAAAGTTGACTAAATTACTTATTTTAAAGTAATAATCTTGCTATAATATGCTTAATTAAGACAATTAAATACTATTCCAAGTTAAAAAAAAATCGTTGGTCATCGGAAAGTGTGAAGCAGTTAATAAAAACAAGAAATCTTGTGTGTTTGCGCAGAAAATGTTCATTGAAAACGCAAGTAAAGATATGTTAAAAATGTTCACAACTTGTAAATAATAATGCTGCTAACTTAATTGTTTGTACATCCTCAATGGGTAGGGTCAATAAATGGACGATAAATTCCAAAATCTAAAAGTCATGGTAATTGATGATTCAAAAACCATTCGTCGTACGGCCGAAACGCTGCTTCAGCGTGAAGGATGTGAAGTAGTCACTGCTGTAGATGGTTTTGAAGCACTTTCAAAAATTGCAGATGCGAATCCAGATATCGTATTTGTCGATATTATGATGCCACGTCTTGATGGCTATCAAACTTGTGCCCTGATTAAAAACTCTCAAAATTATCAAAATATTCCTGTGATTATGCTTTCAAGTAAAGACGGTTTATTTGATCAGGCGAAGGGTCGTGTTGTGGGTTCGGATGAATACTTAACGAAGCCATTCAGTAAAGATGAATTGCTGAATGCAATCCGTAATCACGTTACAGCTTAATTAGATTTTTTATTTTTTGGGGAAAAAGCATGGCACGTATCCTAATCGTTGATGATTCACCAACAGAAACATTCCGTTTTAAAGAAATTTTAGGTAAACACGGATTTGAAGTGATTGAAGCTTCAAATGGGGCAGATGGGGTGACGATGGCTCAAGCTGAGTTACCTGATTTGGTCTTGATGGATGTGGTAATGCCGGGTGTGAATGGATTCCAAGCAACACGTCAAATTGCACGTGGTGCGACCACCAAACATATCCCGATTGTCATTGTAAGTACCAAAGATCAGGCAACTGACCGTGTTTGGGGTAAACGCCAAGGTGCTTCTGATTATCTAACTAAACCTGTAGACGAAAAACAATTAATTGATGTGATTAAGCAACACCTCAATGCAGGATAAAGCTCTATGGCAGCAAATGGATTTATCGAATTACTTCGAATCGCAAAACGAGGAAACAAAAACTACGTTTCCACTGAAAATGAAGTAAACCGATGGTCAGGCATTGCTTTTGAGATGATGGGGCAATATTACGTTGCTCCTTTAGGTGAAGTAGCTGAAGTGATCTACCCACCAAAATATACGCCAGTTCCCAATACCCAACCTTGGGTGATGGGATTAGCCAATATTCGGGGACGCTTACTTTCTTTGTCTGACCTAGCACAATATATAACCGGTCATCGAAGTAGTTTTTCACCCACTCAAAAAGTTTTATGTATTAGTCATAATGACCATTATGTCGGTTTGGTAGTCGATCAAGTTTTGGGTATTCAACACTTTAATAAGAAAAGTTATTTTTCTAAACATAATGAGTTGGATCGAAATTTGCAGGAATATTGTCAGGGGTATTTCCACCAGCATAACCAGCAGTGGAATGTATTTCTCTTCAGTCGTTTACTGCAAAATCCAAAATACATGAACGCATCTATAAAATTTATAAATTAATTGTCGCGCACGAACGAAAGAAGGCGTAATCGGGGAGAAGCTGAATGGGCTTTAAACTTAAAAAGAAAAATACGGGTGAAAGCACCAGTGGTCGTAAAGGCGGTAATGCTTTTCTGGCAAAACTGCAATCACAGACAGATCAATTATCTCGAGTTTTTGGTGATAGTGAAAAATCCAAACCATTTATTTATGGTGCGATTGGTTCATTAGTACTGGCAACGATCATTTTATTATACCTATTCTATAGCGTTCCTCGCGGTAACCAATTAACGCAAAGTTTGGGTGAACTCCGTCTTCTTTCGCAAACAATTTCGCGTCAAGCAACTGAGGCAACTGCTTCAGGTACTGAAGATGCAATGAAAAAATTAATTGCCTCTCAAGATTCGTTCAAAGAAAACTTAGAAACAGTAAAAGATATTCATGCGAATACCGATGCGCTGAAATCTGTAGATACGCAGTGGGCTGAAGTTTCAAAAAGTATTGACTTGATTACTTCGCAACAAAAAATCATTAACAAGTTATATGACACGAACATCGCGATTGGTGAAACCATTCCGGGGATTCAGGCGGAATATAACCTGATGGTCGATCAAATGGCGCGTCAAGACATGCCTTCGAACCAGGTGGTTATTGCGAAAAACCAAGTATTCATTGCGGAACGTATTTTACGTTCGATCAGTTCGGTGCTTTCAGGTTCTGATAGCTCACGTGAGTCTGCGGATGACTTCAGTGCCGATACGGAAACCTTCGGTTTGTACTTAAATGCTCAATTGGACGGTAGTGCAGAGCTCGGTGTACAGCGTATTGAAAGCCCTGAATTACGTGAATCACTTGAAGGTATTAAAGCCGAATATGACGACGTATTAAAATCAGCTTCAGCGACGATTTTGAAAAACTCAACACAAATTGTGAACGTACGTAAAGCATCTTCACAAATTTTTGCTGAGTCAGACAATTTGTTGGGTAATTTAAATCAATTGTCTTCTAACACTGGTCTGAAAACCATTTTACCTGCGGTACTGTTGATTCTTGCATTAACAGCCTTCTTGATCTGTGTATTCAAACTTCTTTCTTTACGTGGTCAATCTGATAAATTCCGTGTAACCCGTCTTCAAGAAGAATATGACCGTAACCAGAACGCGATTTTACGTTTACTCGATGAAATTGCCGATCTTGCAGACGGTGACTTGCGTTCGTATGCGACGGTATCTGAAGACTTTACCGGTGCGATTGCCGACTCGATTAACTTCGCAATCGACCAATTACGTGACCTTGTATCGCGTATTACAGAAACTTCTCAAGAAGTTGCACAATATACGGCGAATACGCAGGGTATTACCAACCAGCTTGCAGAAGCATCTGAGCATCAGGCGCAAGAGATTGCTGGTGCATCTGCCGCGATTAACGAAATGGCAATGTCGATTGACCAAGTATCTTCGAACGCTGAAGAATCAGCTGTCGTAGCAGAACGTTCAGTACAAATTGCTGCAAACGGTGCAGATGTTGTAAACCGTTCAATTGAAGGTATGGACACGATTCGTGAGCAGATTCAGGAAACTTCAAAACGTATTAAACGTTTGGGTGAGTCTTCTCAAGAGATTGGTAACATTGTCGCATTGATTAACGATATTGCCGACCAAACGAACATCTTGGCATTAAACGCAGCAATTCAGGCATCGATGGCAGGTGAGGCAGGTCGTGGTTTCGCCGTGGTAGCGGATGAGGTACAGCGTCTTGCGGAACGTTCAGCGTCTGCAACCAAACAGATTGAAGGCTTGGTAAAAACCATTCAAACGGATACTAACGAAGCCGTAATTTCAATGGAACAAACGACTTCGGAAGTTGTACGTGGTGCGAACTTGTCTAAGGATGCCGGCGTAGCACTGGATGAAATTCAGTCTGTATCGGGTAACTTGGCGAAACTGATTGCAAACATTTCGGATGCTGCAAAACTTCAGTCTGCTTCAGCAGGTCATATTGCGACAACGATGAACGTTGTACAAGAAATTACCTCGCAAACCACCAGTGCAACATTTGATACTGCACGTTCGGTATCTGAATTGGCGAACATGGCTGAATCATTACGTGAATCTGTATCTGACTTTAAACTCCCAGAGTAAGTCAGGCGCAAACCTGCAGTACCTTAGCTACGGTTAGGGTACTGCACCGATTACAGATAACACATCGATAAGGTGAACTTAACGTCACAGTTAAGTCTTAGGTGATGGTTACAATTAAGTTTGAGCAACCTTCTTGGTGGCAAAACATAAGAAGCCTTAGCTATGAAAGAAATATTAAAAAATTTAGTTGAAACAACTACGCTTCCTGAAGATAGTTATCTTGATCAAGATGCAGAAATTTTAGAGATTTTTGTTGAAGAAATAGAAGAAATCTTTGAAGAGCTGGCGGGTTTATTTACAACTTGGTTGGAAAATCCACAAGATAAAGACACTTTAACGACGATTCGTCGTCATTTCCATACCCTGAAAGGTTCAGGTCGTATGGTCGGGGCAAAATCGGCGGGTGAAACTGCATGGGCATTGGAAGATACGCTGAATCGTGTTATTGCAGGTTCAGTACAGTTAACGCCAACCGTTCAAAAGTTTGCACAAACAGTTTTAAATGTTTATCAATATAAGCTCTATCCACGGTTTAAAAATGTTGCCGAATTGGATGTTGACTTACGTCCATTGGTTTTAATGGGGCAACAATTACAACAAAATATTAGCCTTGAGCCTGCACTCGAAGAATTATTAAAACTGGCAGATCAATTAAAATCTGAAGATGGTCTCACTGGTTTAGAACTGATTGAAGTTGAAGATACAGCACCTGTAGAAGTGCTTGAAAGCACGATTGATGCGGTTGTTGAATCAGAACCTGCTCCTGAACAAGTGGATGCAGATGCATCACTGGTCGAAGAGACTGTGAGCATTTTTATTGAAGAAGCTGAAGAACATCTACAAACGATTGATCAGTTCCTCCAATCTGATGATAGTAAATCACAAGACTATAATGGCTTGATTCGCGCGCTACACACCTTACGTGGCAGTTCGTCGATGGCACAAATCGAAGAGATTTTTGAAGCCAGTTCAAAAGTTGAAAATTTATTCAAAACCTTATTGCAAGACGAAATCGTATCGAGCTCGAAAGAAACTGCTTTATTGATTCAATATGCTGAATTTGTTCGTGATTATTTACACGTGCTGCGTTCAGGAGATAAGGCAAATCTTGCATCTATTTATGAAACCTTCAAAGCCGCTTGGGATGATTATGGTTTTGCTAGCCAAGATCAATTGGCGCCTGAAGATAATCCACAAGGTTTGGTTTCTAAACTAATCGAATTAAATATTGATCAGTTATTGGATGCTGAATTTGAGTTTGATAAACGTGCCCTTGCTGAATTCCCAGACTATATTCAACAGCTCAGTCAACAAGCTTTAGAGTTGATTGAACATACGGATAATCGTGCGTCTGTTGGAATCCATGATTTCACAACTCAACTGCGTGCAGCATATCAGTCTTTAGTTGAAAAGCCTGAATTACTCCATGCTGATTATGGCTATGAGTTATTTGCGCAAGCACATCAGGAGTTTATTCACTTATTTGACACTTTAGCTGCGGGTCAGCGTGTAGTGTTAAGTGAAGAGGTTCAGCGTTTCTTAAATGAGCTGACTGCATTTGTACAACAAGACATTGAAGCAGTTGCAGCGACGACAACACCAGAAGCCCATGTAGTTGCTGAACCTGTTGCCACAGTAGAAGATAAAGCCGCTGTTGCAAATACAACAGCAGTAGACTTTGCACAATTAAGTCAGCGTATTCAACTTGATCATCAACAGATGCAAGCGGTGGATGCGAATAATGACTTTGATGAAGATCTTTTAGGGATCTTTATTGAAGAGGCAGAGGAGTTATTGGTAGGTATTGACCAAGACCTCAGTACTTGGACGCGCGATCAAACCAATACTTCAGCTTTGAATAATTTAATGCGTTATTTGCATACCCTAAAAGGTGGTGCAAATATGATTGCCGCGTCTCATGTGGGTTTAATTTCGCATGAATTGGAGTCGATTTATGAGCGCATTATTCGTCAGCAAATTTCGATTACTCCTGCGTTAATTCAAATTATTCGCTTGGTGCAGGATGATATTTCAGATCGTATTCAAACCATTCGTGACCAAGGGATCGACTACCCAGCGAATAATGTGATCGATATTCTCAAGAATATTCAGTCAATTGTGGCAGTAGAACATTCAGAACCTGTTGCATTGGCTTCGGCTCCTATTTTAGCTGAAACTGAACAAGCAGCAGTAGAGCCAGATGTGTCGGTGTCAGAGCCGATGGATGTTGCTGAAGACACAGCAGAAGCAGTGGTTGAAGCTCAAACGACTGCTCACACTGAGTCCGCTGTTGAACATCTTGAACATGCGGTTGCTGATCATGTTGAGCATCCAGATGATGATCTACGTTCTGTCATGGAAGAAACCTTCCTTGAAGAGTCTGAGGAAATTCTTGAACAAGCCGTTCAATTATTAAATCAATGGACTGAACAACGTAGTGACCGTAACGTATTGCTTCAATTACAACGTGCTGCCCACAGTATTAAGGGTGGTGCGCGTATGGTTGAAAATGAACCTGTTGCCGCAATTGCGTATCAACTTGAGACGACGTTTGAGCATTTCGCGGTTCATCATTTCAACTCAAATGCATATGACGGCTTACTCAAAACGACGTTAGCATGGTTAAAAGAAGCGATCTTCAACCACGACTATAGTAATTTTGACAGCATCAAATTGAGCTTAGAGTCCATTCAATATGTGGATGTTACGGTTCAACTGCCAAACCGTGTTGCAGAATTGGAACAAGGTATCGTCAGCAAAGGCTTTGAATTTATTCAGGGTGATGGTGTTGAACCGCCATCGATGTTGGGTGAGTGGACTGAAGCCAATTCTTCTGATAACAGTAATGAGATGATTCGTATCTCGGCTGATCTCGTCGAGAAGATGATTGACTTATCAGGCGAAAACTCGATTAACCGTTCACGTATTGAGATGGACTTAGGTCAGCTAGGCAATACCTTGAATGAAATGGAGTTAGCAATTAAGCGACTTGCTGACCAGTTACGTCGAATGGATGGTGAGCTTGAGTCACAAATTATTGCCAAACATGGTTCTGAAAATTCACGCTATGCGGATTTCGACCCATTGGAGATGGACCAATATTCATCGATTAACCAATTGTCAAAATCTCTAGCCGAATCTGCGTCGGATTTGGTTGACTTCAAGAGTACTTTGGCAGAAAAAATCCGTGATGCGGAAGGTTTGTTATTACAACAATCACGTATTCAGTCAGAAATTCAAGAAAGTCTGATGCGTACCCGTTTGGTGCCATTTGATCGCTTGTTACCACGTTTACAACGTATTGTGCGTCAAACTTCTTCGACCTTGAACCGTCCTGCAGAATTGATTGTTCAAAATACAGAAGGTGAATTGGACCGTACGATCTTAGAGCGTTTGGTGACACCATTTGAACATATGCTGCGTAATGCGGTCGACCATGGTTTAGAAGATACTGCTGACCGTTTGGCTTTAAAAAAGCCAGAAGTGGGTAGCATCGTCTTGAACATTAGTCGTCAGGGTACTGATGTACTGGTGTCTTTCAGTGATGATGGTAAAGGGATTGATGAAACCAAAATTAAAGACAAAGCCTTAAAACTTGGTTTAATCAAAGCGGATCAGTTCCTCGATAAACAAGAAATCTTGCAATTGATCTTCCATCCAGGTTTCTCAACGGCACAATCGGTAACGCAAATTTCGGGTCGTGGTGTTGGTCTGGATGTGGTGCAAAGTGAAATTAAAGCCTTGGGTGGTCATGTTTCCGTTGAGTCTGAGTTAGGTAAAGGGACGACCTTTACCATTCGTGTACCAACCACAGTAGCGGTCAGCGATGCCTTGATGGTGAAAGCGGGCGATCAGCAATATGCGATTTCATTAGCGCAAATTGAACGTATTGTCCGTATTGCACCTACGGCACTTGAAACTTACTTCAATAGTAAGGATGACGTGTTTAAAATTGACAACACCAATTACAAACTACGTTATCTATCAGAGTTTGTGGGTAATCAGCCAATTCCACGTTTAAATAATGTCGGCCATTCATTGCCTGTACTACTAATTAAAGGCAACAGTGGTCAAACCATTGCTTTATTGGTCGATCAGCTGGTGGGTTCACGTTCTCAAATCGTGGTGAAACCAATTGGTCAACAATTTACCAGTGTAGCCGCGATTGCAGGTGCCACGATTCTAGGTGATGGTCATGTATGTTTGATTTTGGATGGGCAAAATATTGCACGTCAAATTCAAACTACGCAGCGTGTTAAACATTCAGCTGAACAGCGTGATTTGGGCCGTCAAGCCAATGCGCGTCGTTTAGTGATGATTGTCGATGACTCGGTAACTGTACGTAAAGTGACTTCACGCTTACTTGAACGTCAAGGTTATGACATTGTGACAGCGAAAGATGGTGTGGATGCAATTGAGCAGCTTGAAAATGTCCGTCCAGACTTGATGCTACTCGATATTGAAATGCCACGTATGGATGGTTTCGAAGTGACAAACTTAGTTCGTCACCATGACATTCACCGTGACCTGCCAATCATTATGATTACATCACGTACAGGTGAAAAACATCGTGAGCGTGCATTTAGCTTAGGTGTGACTCACTATATGGGTAAACCATTCCAAGAAGCTGAATTGCTTGCCAATATTGAAGCTTTAATTGCAGAAAAGCAGGGGTAATCTATGAGCCAAAATACTGTTTCTCAAGTTGTCAGCGATAAAATTGATCAACAGGAACTGCAACATCTCATTACGGTTTCTACCGGTTTTATCGATGCGTATATCATTGATTGTCATGGTAAAGAGCCAATGTTGTTGCCACAAAATATTGTGCTTTCAGCGCTCGATAGTGCAACCAAGGTTCCTTTTGTTGAATGGCATGAATTGAAATTGCCTGTTTTCTCGGTCAATGATCCTGCAAAAAATCAGGGCGTGGCTTTGGTGATTGAAGGCGATGATGTTGGACAGCGTTTTGCACTGATGTGTAATGAAATGCCGAAAACCATTCGTCTGCGTATTTCTGAAGTGGTTGATGAAGAAAAAGCTGTGAAAGACGCCAATATTTTCCAATATGTACGCATGGCCGATCAGGTATTTCATATTCCAAATTTAGCTAATATTCAAAACAGTATTGGGCTTCAAGCAGCTTAATATTTGCAAAACGCGATATAAAAAAAGGAACTCAATGGAGTTCCTTTTTTTTGACTATGCAGGGAATATTTAAGCCAACAGGTTTTCTAAAATCTTTTCGTAAATTTCAGAAAGTGGCTCCAATTCTTCCACATTGACATGTTCATTGATTTGGTGAATCGTGGCATTTAAAACACCCAGTTCAAGCACCTGCGCACCTGTAGGCGCAATGAATCGACCATCAGAAGTACCACCACTGGTCGAAAGTTCAGTTTCAGTCCCAGTAACTTCTCGTATGGCATCACGTGCGGCATTCACTAACTCACCTACAGGGGTTAGGAATGGAAGACCAGATAACGTCCAAGAGATGTCATATTCAACGCCATGACGATCTAAAATTTCCAAAGTACGTGCTTTGAGTTCATCTGCCGTTACTTCTGTTGAATAACGGAAGTTAAATAGTAAATTCATCGTGCCCGGAACAACGTTGGTTGCACCTGTGCCGGCATTAATATTGGAAATTTGGAACGACGTTGCAGGGAAGTATTCGTTACCATTGTCCCACACGGTATCGCAAAGCTCAGCCAATGCTTTTGAAGCTGTATGGATTGGGTTGATTGCTAGATGTGGGTAAGCAACGTGACCTTGTTTACCTTTAACTGTTAAATTGGCATTTAGCGAACCACGACGACCATTTTTAACAATATCGCCAAGTGTGTTGGTGCTTGAAGGTTCACCCACCAAACACCACGTCATTTTTTCATTACGCGCTTCTAAAGTTTCAACAACTTTGACTGTCCCATTGATCGAAGGACCTTCTTCGTCAGAGGTAATGAGAAATGCAATCGAACCTTTATGGTTTGGATGTTTCGCAACAAAACGTTCGGAAGCGACAACCATAGCTGCCAACGCTGTTTTCATATCTGCGCTGCCACGACCATATAGTTTTCCGTCGCGAATTTCAGGAAGAAATGGGTCAGAACCCCATGCATCCAAGTTACCCGTAGGTACCACATCAGTATGACCTGCAAAGCAAAATACTGGTGCTTCAGTCCCTTTACGTGCCCAAAGATTATCTACATCATCGAAACGCATATTTTCAATGTTAAAGCCAATCTTGGCTAAACGATCTGCCATAATGTTCTGGCAGGTATGGTCAATCGGTGTCACCGACGGTTGGCGCAGTAGTTCTAGGCTGAGATCAAGAGTTGCTGTTGAGGTCATGCTAAATACAGAAGTCAAAAATGTCGCAATATAATAGGCGAATCAACAAGCGAAGGGAAATTTAGACGTAAAAAACCCTATTAAAAAATAGGGCTCTTTTATAAAATCTTGGGAAATAAATTAATTGCGGCGAATTTCTTCTGAAGTTTTCTCTGCAGTATTGGTTACCGCATCTCCAGCTTTAGATACGTCTTGACCCATACCCTTTACTGTATTACAACCTGTCAGTATAAAAGCGACCATAAGTGATGCAGCTAGAATTTTTTTCATTGACTGTATTCTCCATTATGAAAGAATAATTTTTAGAGGAATAAATTATTCTGATGTGAGATTTAGATTAAAAAATAGCCGTATCAAACAGTAGGTGGTTTTTACGGTGGTTGAGTAAATAAATGTAAATTTCTACTAAATGGTGCATTGGGTCTTAAATCGTTTGCGGCAAGATCAAGCGTGGCTGTCTATACATATAATAGCTTTCATCACTGTCTTTTTTATATAAACCATCTGTCCACCAATGTGCGGTTGTACTTGTCGGTTGCTGCTGCACGCAAATCCATTCATGTCGTTGTAGGCGATAGTAACCTTGACTTGTGGATGGAATAGCGTGTCCCCATTGACCTATTCTGCGCGCAGGATTGACCCAGTTTGGCAATGTGTTGGTACGCTGAATAGGTAAATATAATTGACCTTTTAAAACACAATAGCGCTGTTGAATTTGCTGCCCAAGTGCTTCATCAAATTGGAATTGTTTTTGGGTGAAATGATTAAGCTTTCGAGCCAAAGTATCACTACGATTTAAGCCATACCAATAGGGTAATTGAAAATCGCGCTCGGCTAGATAATATTTTAAAGCCACTTCCCAATGTTCAACTTTACCACTTTCGGTATTTTTTAAAACAAAATCGAGTTCACCTACTGTACGAGGGCCGTCAATTTTTTGAATGCTATGTCCGAGTATCTGGTAGGGATGGTATGGGTGATCGAGAAGCCAAAACCATATAAACATTTCGAAACGTAAACCAAGGCGAGTACTTTTTAATTTTTGTAAAAACTCTACTAATTCACTTGGGTGTTGTTCGAGTTGTTTTAAACGGGGTAGGTAGGCTTCAAAATGTTTATGCCAAAGCTCGCTTGGATGAAAATGAAAGGGATAGCGGATTTCGAGTTCATAGGGAATTTGCTGCAGAATATTTGGGCTGGCAATACAGAAAGCCAATTGGCGAACTAAGGGCTGTTTAAATTGCAACCATGGCTCAAAATAAGACGACGTTGTCGGGGTTACAGCCATATTGAAACCTTTCGAATAATGCAGAATAACAACGGATAATTGTTAAAAACATCTTATACTACCTGAATTGAAAGTTCAGGGTAGCGGTATGAAGACGTTGTTTTGGCGAAGCTTAGTGGTTGTCTTTGTCATTTTAGGCTTTATAGGGGCTTTATTGCCGGGAATGCCCACGACAGTCTTCTTAATATTAGCGGCATGGGCGGCTTCAAAAGGTTGGCCTCAAATGGATGCGTGGTTGTTGAATCATCCTAAATATGGGCCAACCTTGCGTGCTTGGCGCGAAAATGGCACCGTCCCCCGCAAAGCAAAATGGTTCGCATCAATCATGATGTTGGTGAGTGGTCTGATTATGCTTTTTACTTCTGCACCGATTGCCGTCAAGATATTCACTGACTTAACCATGTTGATCGTTGGCATTTGGTTATGGACACGACCTGAGCCAAATCAGATACGGACTATTGAAACATCGCCGCAGACACAACCAGTAGATAAAGATAAGCAGAAAGAGCAAGAGCATGTCTGAATATACCCAAGATCAAGCCGATATCCTGATTAACTTGAAAGATCAAACTTTAACTTTGCCGAAGCTGAATAAGTTTTACCTCATTTCATCGGGTAAAAATGGCATTGGTGAACAAGAAAATAGTGGTAAGACTCCACGTGGTTGGCATCAAATTGCGGAAAAGTTTGGTGGACAACAACCTCAAAATGCAGTTTTTAAAGCACGTCAGTGGACCGGAGAGGTTTACGACGAGCAACTTGCTGCATCACACCCTGATCGGGATTGGATTTTATCTCGAATATTGTGGCTCAGTGGTTTGGAACCCGGCTTTAATGTGGGTGAGGGCTGTGATACTTATCAGCGTTATATTTATATTCATGGCACACCAGATACTGAACCAATGGGTATACCTATGTCACATGGTTGTATTCGCATGCGAAACAGCGATGTTGTAGAACTTTATCAATTGATTCCATTAAATGCGCTGGTTTACATCACTGAACATTGAACACGTCGTTAAAAGCACAAGCCATGAAAACCGAAGTTCATGGCATCAAAACAAAGATTTGAAAAATTAAAGTGAGTTTGAAAGGCGTTTTTTTGTCAGGACTAATGCTCGCAAACCAACAGAAAGTCGTGTTTGAATGTATTTTGTACACTAGGGTGTTTTAGAATGCAGTGTGTGTGGTGAATTAATCGTCGGTTCGCTGAACGATTAGCTATGAGTCCACGCGAAAAACTGTTTTTATGTGAATGATGCAGAATATAAGTCCTATTTTTAGTAATAAATTTACAGGTTTATAGCTAAAAAATGTTCAAAAATACTGATTTTTCCGTAATATAACTTATTTTTTAATCACTCAAACAGAAAAAGTGGAAAAGAGTTAGAAAAGCGTTTGACAGACCGTGAGGATTCTCTATAATGCACCTCATCAAACGATGAACATGTTTTGAAAAGGGCGCTTAGCTCAGTTGGTAGAGCGTCTGCCTTACAAGCAGAATGTCGGCGGTTCGATCCCGTCAGCGCCCACCAAACCTTTTCAGCGTTAAGATATTTAGAGTGCAGCGGTAGTTCAGTTGGTTAGAATACCGGCCTGTCACGCCGGGGGTCGCGGGTTCGAGTCCCGTCCGCTGCGCCACTTTAAATCTTAATTCGTTTGAACCACAACAGCGACATTGTGTAAGTGCAGCGGTAGTTCAGTTGGTTAGAATACCGGCCTGTCACGCCGGGGGTCGCGGGTTCGAGTCCCGTCCGCTGCGCCATTTACATGATAGATCTTTTGAGGGCGCTTAGCTCAGTTGGTAGAGCGTCTGCCTTACAAGCAGAATGTCGGCGGTTCGATCCCGTCAGCGCCCACCATATTTTTTGCGATGCAGCGGTAGTTCAGTTGGTTAGAATACCGGCCTGTCACGCCGGGGGTCGCGGGTTCGAGTCCCGTCCGCTGCGCCATTTCAAAGAATATAATTGTTGTACCCTTTAAGGGCGCTTAGCTCAGTTGGTAGAGCGTCTGCCTTACAAGCAGAATGTCGGCGGTTCGATCCCGTCAGCGCCCACCATATCTTTTAAGATATAGGTTGTGTTTCGAAAGAAACTACGTGATGCAGCGGTAGTTCAGTTGGTTAGAATACCGGCCTGTCACGCCGGGGGTCGCGGGTTCGAGTCCCGTCCGCTGCGCCATTTATCTTAAAAATCTCTGTTCAAGAGAATGCCTTTAGAAAAATCTTCGATTTTTCTCTTGCGCTCAGACAAGGCTCCGCTTTGTTACTCTTCGCTCAGGGCGCTTAGCTCAGTTGGTAGAGCGTCTGCCTTACAAGCAGAATGTCGGCGGTTCGATCCCGTCAGCGCCCACCATATTCTTCTATAGAAACTTCTTTATCCAAAAGCTTGCCTAAATTTTCTGATTTACATAAAATTCGCTCTATAATAATTTTAATATTGTATGTGATCTATGAGAAATCCATATCAGCGCAAGGCAGCGTCTAAAACTCAAACTACAAATTACAATCCTCAAGAAACCTATAAACAATTTATTGAAAATATGGTCGCTCAAGGTGGCGTGATTGCGTTATATCAAGATGGTTGGGCACTTTGTGCGACACCTACAGGTCAACGTTCCTTCGCTATTTGGCAAAACCGTGGTTTGGCACGTTTATTAATTAAAGACAATTGGTCCAATTATGAAATTCAGGAAATTTCATTAAAAGACTTTATCGAAAAAGTCATTCCGTTTTTACGCAGCGAGAGCACTACGGTATCTTTAGATTTGACCCCAGAAGGGCAAAATATTTTGGTTGCGCCTGAAAAGATGCTGTTAGATATTAAAAATTATTTATATCAAGTCTATCAACAGCGCCCAGAAATCTTTGAAAACCTTAAAATTCCTTTGCCACGTAGCATTCGTTTAAATTAATTGTTTATTTACAGCATAAAAAAGCCCTTGTTTACTGATCAAACAAGGGCTTTTTTTAATATTCGTTAAGTACAAAACCGCTCAAAAAAGCAAAATATTCACGTAGCCAAGAGTTGTAGCGGATGTACAGCGGTGTAGGCGCTGCAATGGTATACACTTGTGTATAGCCTAACTTTCGTGCAATTGCTTTTGCACGTGGGAGGTGAAAGTCACTACTGGCAATTGCAATGGGGGCATCAAGAGAAATCTGATGTTGTTTTAAAATCATTTTACTGTTGATCAGGTTGAGTTCTGTACTGGTACTTTTACTTTCTTCATATATGCCTGCCGCTGAAATGTCATAGTGTTGAAGTAAATAGCGTTTCATGACGGAAGATTCGGTCATTTTTTTATTAAAGCCTAAACCACCGGTCATGATCACAATAGTATTGGGTTGTTGCAAGGCATACGGTGCTGCGGCATCGAGACGCGCCTTTAAGGTCGGAGAGGGTTGACCATTTTCAATACCACTACCCAAAACGATGATGGCTTGGACGGAAGTAAATGGCTTGGATTGCTGGCTATTGAAGTGTAAATACGCAAAAAACAGTAAAAGGCTCAATAGCCAAAGCCAAAACAACCACCATGTAGCACGCCAGAGCCTTTTGAGTTTAGGGTATTGATCTAAAATATTGTGGATTTGGGTTGAAAATAGTCCGGATAAAATAAAAATACACCCAATGACTAAGGGTAAAAGGATGCCTAAATGAATTTTATCTAATGTAAGTAACCAAATGGCATCTACGCAGAGCAGCAAGCCTACACAAAGCAGCAGTATTCTTTTCATGCAAAAAATTAAAGCAGTATTCGTATTTGGCCTAAGTATAGCGTGAAAAAAACCAGACACGAGGTCTGGTTTTTAGTTGGGACTATTTATGAGTAAACATCTTATTAGTAAACATCACGACGGTAACGCCCAGCTTGACGCAGTTCAGCCACGACATCTTCACCTAGTATATCAATCAGTGCGTGGTCAACGTCCGTTGCCATACCGTTGATACTACCGCAAACGTAGATCACGGCACCTTGTTCTACCCATGATTTTAATAAGGTCGCATGGTCACGTAGCTCATGATGCACATAGCGTTTCTCCGCTTGATCACGAGAGAAGGTGAGGTCTATGCGTTGAACTAAGCCTGTGTTTTGCCATGCTTCAATGATGTCTTGATAGAAGAAATCATGTGCGCGTTGACGCTCACCAAAAATCAGCCAGTTTTGCGTATAGTCTTGACGAACGCGTGCATGTAAAAGACTGAGTAAACCTGCAATACCTGTACCGTTACCAATACAAATCACAGGACGATTATCTGCAATCAAATGGAATGATTCATTGGTGCGAATACGCAGTTGTAGTGTGCTATTAATCGCTGCATGTTGTG
The DNA here is from genome assembly GCF_058242865.1 of Acinetobacter sp. LipI_15. Lineage (NCBI taxonomy): Bacteria > Pseudomonadati > Pseudomonadota > Gammaproteobacteria > Moraxellales > Moraxellaceae > Acinetobacter > Acinetobacter sp. LipI_15. Next base: position 830,559 of record NZ_JBZAYN010000001.1, read on the forward strand.
TTAACCACCCTGAGCCTAAGCCAAGTTCACCCTCTGCATTGGATTGCTGACGCACCACTAAGCGTAATACTTGCTGACTTGGAATACTGGCAATGGAGTATTCACGAGTTGGAAGCGGTGGAAGCTGTTCAAGCAAATGATCAAGATTGGCAAAGGGTTCAATATCTGTATTTAGGTTGCGATCCCATAATGCATCTTCAATACGTTGCTGAGTAGAATCAACCACTTGCTGACTTTGAATCTGGTACTTTTGTATGAAGTTTGCAATACGTTCAGCACTATTACCCGGCTGAATCTCTGCAATATCACCCGCTTGCCAGTTGGCTTCATGTTGCGGTTTTAACTCAATATTAAATGCAGGTGCACCTAAACTGTTCGGGTTGAGCAGATCACGTTTGCTCAATGTCCACGCATCAAAAGTTTTTTCAATTTGCATGTGTTGAAGATCAAGTTTAGTCGCTTTGGCTAAAGCGCTATTCCATGCTTGAATGGCTTGGGTGTCGCCATTATTGACTTCAATTGTGTCAAACAGGGGCTTCGCAGCATTACTTTGCATCCAACGATGAATCGCATGACCAAAGCTACAGAAAGTATCCGGATACTCTTCTGAACCTAAAGCTAATACGGCAAACTGAACATGACTCAAATTGAGGCCTTGTGTCATCAGTTTACGTTCAAAGCTTGAAGCAAGGTCAGGTGCTTCGCCAGTGCCATAGGTACTTGCAACAAATAAAACCTGAGAGGCTTGCGTTAAGTCATCTGCTGAAAGTTGCTGAACAGCTTTCACTGTGACAGGCTGACGAGCCTCTTGTAAGCTTGTTGCTGTACGCCATGCCAATTGTTCAGACTGACCTGTTTGTGATGCATAGCAAATTAACCAAGGCTGTGCATTTGGGTCGATGGTAACTGGTGCTAAGCTTTGACGGGCATGCTGTGTCAGTTTTTTCTGTTTACGACGTTTGAGATAGAGCATCCATCCTGTGACAAAGAACAGCGGCATCATGAGGGATGCAATAACCACAAAGAACTGATAAATCGGTCCGAAGAAACTACCGCGATGTACAGGCAACATGCTGGTCATGATTTTTTCATTTAGCTTTTTATCTTCGTATAACTCGATATCGGTAAGAGCATCCGTTTTGTAGTTATAAGTCGCTTTGTTGCGCGCACGTTCATGTTGAGGGACGGCATCCACAAAGTTAATTTCTAATTCACCATTGGCTTTTTTCGGAATATTAAAAGTGACACTTGAGTATTCACGACCAATATTTTGATTAAAGCCGTTCCAACTTTGCGTAAGGGCAATATTCACTTGTTCTGGTTTTAGACCACGTTTTTCTCCGCGACCTTCAGCACCATGTTTATTTTCTTGAGCACCGTGTTCAGAGGGACTCGACGTTGCAGGGTTTCTTTCAGAACGTGCTTGGTGTTCGCCATGAGTTTGTTTTGCCTCAGTGGCTTGTTTTTCACCACCTTGCTTTGCACCCGCCTGTTCAGCAGATTGCCCATTCGGTTTTGGACCTTCTTGTAACTGGGGCTGTGGACGTTCAACGCCCATGATTTTAAACATGCCATTACGCCACCAATCATAAGACCAGTACAGGCCTGTACATGCCAAAATGAGATAGAAAATAATCACCCATGTGCCGACGACAGCATGTAGATCCCACAGGAAATTACGTCCTTTGAGCTTTGGTTTAACTGCAAGCCATTGTTTAACAGAATGTCTCTTTGGCCAACGCAGATATAAACCACTCAATACAAAATAAATCAGCATCAGTGTACATGCGCCGGTAATTTGTTTACCAACAGGGCCAACAGTTAAATTACGGTGTAGCTGCTGTACAAACTGGAAGAATTTTTGACCTTTGATTTCAGGTAAAACTTCGGCTGTATAGGGGTTAACCATCATGTTATAACCACGACGAGCACCTTCTTTGACAATATTCACGGTACTTGAGGCGGTCGCATCTGAGGCAATAGAGATACTGTTAATTTTCATGTCAGGATCAGACTGACTAAAGTGCTGATAAAGCTCAGCAGGGGTTAGTTTAGGCTGCTGTTGAGCCTGAACCACATAACTGTCCTGATTGATTGCTTTAAGTATTTGCTGTTCATAGGAATAAAGGGCACCTGTAACCCCCATAAGCGAGAGTATTAAGCCGGCACTAATCCCCAAGAACCAGTGAATCTGGAAAAGGGTTTTCTTAAACATGATGGATTTAATATTGATAAAAGGTTGCTGAATTGCGACGAATTATAAACGATGATGTAGTAGAGAATGTGGAAAAAGTAAGTAATATTCATTCTCATTATTGTAATTATCAATGATCATTCGAAAATTAAACAGATAAAAAAACCTCCAAAAAGCGGAGGTTTTTTATACATAAATGTCTGTTTGGCTTAAATAGCTTTAGCAGGGCCTACAGTTTCATTTAAGTGTTTACGAATGGTCGAAAATGGAAACTTCTTGCTATCCATACGTTTAGGCAAGATGTATGCACCGTCTTGACCCTTCACTTTAAAGTTTAAAAGGATGAAGTCTTTAGTGTCATACCATTCATGAATGTCTTTCCAACCGACAGTCATCGTCCCCATGTTTGCGCCCATACGTTGCTGCATAGAGATCCCATGCGGCTGAACACCCATACGAATGCCTTTAATTTCTTGTACAGGGACTTCATTCAGTTTGCGTTTCGCATACCATTCGATACCGAATTTACGCACAAGGAAGTAAATCACAACACAGACAATAGCTACCCAGCAAAATACTGTTGAATAGTTCTTAATAAAGATGAGGCCCAAGAGTGCCAGTGCAAGAATTGCACCCATAATTAGCCATGTTTTTTTGCCAATTTTGAAGTTACTGCGAGACAGAACAAGTTGAGCATAACGTTGTTCTTCTTCAGAAATTTCATAAGCCACTGGCTCTAGCGTGTAGGCATATAAATTTTTTGCGGTCATAGTGAAAGTAACAGATTTAAAACTGTAAAAAGTTTAGCATTATTTATACCAATTCAGTGAGTATATTGTTCCAAAATCATCCAAATTATAGCGAAGCCAGTTCAGTCGATGCCTGATCATGCTCATGACTGAGATTTTGTTTCAATTGGCTAAATTGGTTCAACACGTTAAACATCAACGAAAGCTGTTGTAGCACGATCAAGGATTTTTGATCTTCCTCACTATTTTGTGACAACCGCTGACGGATTTCTTGCAACATATTTTGTGCCGTTAAGTCAGGTACTTCGTCACGTAGTAATGCACCTTGAATGTCATCTGTGGCTTTATCCAATAAGGTTAAGACCTGTTGGTCTTGAATTTTTTCACGATGCGCACCTAAGGCTGCGATATAACTAATAAAGGTATGATTGAGACACAAAAACTCAAAGGCCAAAGCTTTTTGAGTCGGATCGGTATCGGGTTCGGTGGCTAAAGTGGAAATCAGTGAAGCCACTTCTGCATCGGTATTATGGGCTGCACGACGGACCACACGATAATTCAACCCGTTATTACGACCAGATTTATATTGTTCAACCACTTCGGCCAAATAATCACACTGGGCTTGAATCGAACGGCTGATGGTTCGAGGCAGGCGACGGAATTTCCAGTCTGGGAAAATGAAACTCACACCAAACCATGCCAAGGCACAACCAATCAGTGTATCAATCATACGCGGCATAGCTGCAGCAAAACCCATTCCATCTAAGTTAAAGTTGATCAGCGCCAAAATGGTAATAAATGCAGTGGCTTGTGCATATTGCTTACTACGTAATTCAAAAAACAGCACGCCACTTAAAATGAGCAGTAATAACTGACCTTCGACAGAAGGGACAAAATATAAAATTGCATAACCTAAAATAATCCCGACCAAGGTGCCAATGATACGTAAATAGAGGCGGCGCTTGGTGGCGTTAAAGTTCGGCTGGCTGACAAACAGGGCAGTCAATAAAATCCAATAGCCATAACTGATATTGGTCACTTGGACAAAAATATAACCAATAAATAACACGGTCGATAAACGCACAGCATGACGGAACAGCACCGACTCAGGGCTCAAATGTTGTTTGAATCGAATGACGATGTCGTCCCAACCTTTTAAATCATCATCTTTTAAACGATTTTCAATCAGGGCTTGTCGGTCAATATAACGCTCGGTTTCGACGTTACGTAATTGCGCATCTATGCCTTTTAGGTTTTGGTATAAAGCAAATAAAGAGTTGATCCAAACTTCATCATATTTTTGCTCTTCACGCAGCTTTTCGAGTGACAGTTTTAGATTGTGGAATGCATGTTTAAAGCGTTGATTATGATGATATGGCTTTCGCTGTAAGATACTGATACTCAAATCTTTACAGGCTTTTCCTTGAATTGAAAGCACACGTTGAAAGCGAAATAAAATATCACTATGTTCAAAAATACGGGTCAATTTTTGATAATCAATATGCGCGGAATCGGCACGTTCATGAATGTCTTGCGCGACAAAATAATATTGCAGGCTACGACGCGTATCTTTTTGTCCACGGTCGCCTTTTAAACGCGTTAATAAGGCTGTTTTCATATCGTTGAAAATGCCAATTAATTTGCCATTTTCTAGCGATAGCTCAATCAAACTTTGCTGATAACTTTCCGGCGTCATATCGACATCGAACAAGTTAGATTTTGCAAATAAGAAGTCACCAAGGGACGAATAGCTTTGCGCCAATTTGTCCTGAACTTGACGCACTGGAAATAGTAGAAAGCTCAAAGTCGAAAGCAGTCCGTACCACATCGCACCGATGACCAATAAACCTGCTTGTGTATACCAATTTTCAAAAAGTTCGACCCCAAGCATGGAATACACGGAGATCACCAAACAGCCATAAGAAATGGTGGCGTAGCGACGACCCAATGAACCCAAAAGAATCCAACCGATACAAGACACAATTAGGCCTAATGCAAATAAAATCGGATGCGGGAATAACAGATAAATGGATACCGCAGTAATAAAGAATCCGATATAGGTATAAATTTGATTGAGCACGCGGACTGAAAAGCGGTCATCGATATCACTTAGACCCGCGGCAACCACCCCCAAGGTGAGGGGAATGGTCATCAATTGCTGATCTAAAAAATATGGGACAAAGGCTGTTCCTGCGAAGGCAATGACCATGCGCAAGTTATACATAAAGGTCGTGTTATAGGTTGCTTGTTTCAGTCGTGCGAGCCAGGCGTTCAAAATTTTTCCTTTGCTAAAGCGATGGGGCAGTAAGCAATGTGTATCGTGTGAATTTTCACATTGAAGCCAAGAAATAATACTATGTGCAGTGTAAACTTGTCTGCAAAACTTGCTTGCGATAAATGAATTATTCTTATGAAAAGCGTCGAATCACAAAAGGAATTTTCTCAACGCTGGATCGTCTTATTGGCGTTGCTGACTGCTTTGGGGCCACTTTCAATCGATATGTATTTGCCTGCTTTACCTCAAATGGCCGATGATTTTGGTGTCACAACCCAACAAGTGGCCAATAGTCTTCCTGCGTATTTCTTGGGTTTGGCGATTGGGCAGTTAATTTATGGGCCAGTCAGCGACCGCATTGGGCGTAAAACGCCGCTATATTTCGGTTTGGTTATATATATTTGTGCCAGTTTTCTGTGTGTCATTGCTAATAGTGAATGGAGCTTGATCGCGGCTCGCGTTTTGCAAGCATTGGGTGGCTGTGTCGGTGTAGTGATTGCCCGTGCCGCAATTCGTGATCGCTTAAGTATGCAAGCTTCTGCTCAGGCCTTTGCCAGTATGATGATCGTGACAACAATTGCACCAATCATTGCACCTACTTTAGGCGCATGGGTTTTGCAGGTGTTTGAATGGCAATACATATTTGCGGTATTGGTACTTATCGGTATTTTTTGTCTTTTCTGCGTACATTTTTTCTTTCAAGAAACCCTGCCTGTTGAGCGACGCTTAAAATTAAGTTTGAAACAAGTCTTAGGTTTATATGGTGCGATTTTACAGGACGAAACTTTCCGTAAACCGATGCTCACAGGCTGTTTCTCTGGCGCGATTTTATTTTGTTATATCAGTGGCTCATCTGCCATTTTGATGGATGGTTATGGTCTGAGCCAACAGCAATTTGCTTATGTATTTGGGGCGAATGCTTTAGGGATTATGGTGTTTTCAACCCTCAATAAGAAACTTGCAAATCGACTGGATGTTCGCCATCGTTTGCAATTGGGTAATGCACTTCAATTGTGTGGTGTGCTGATCTTATTGGCGGCAGGATTATTTCATCTTTCCTCTATCTTTGTTGTAATGTTTGGCATGTTCTTATGTGTTGCTTCAATCGGCTTCACTGGGCCAAATGCCATGGCATTGGCGATGTCTGAACAAGGCTCACGAGCTGGCACAGCCAGTGCCATTATGGGAAGTATGCAATTTGCGTGTGGTCTATTGGCCGGAGTGTTTTTGAACTTTTTAGTATGGTCAGCGCTGATCAATATGGCCCTGATTATGCTGCTATTTGTGGTTGTTGCAATGTTCACCATGCGTAGTTTAAAAGCTTCAGCCATGGGTTGAACTAAATGCAGGTGATGACGTTTAGCAGGTCTGACTTAAACGTCGGTCATCAACGTACGTGTATTATTGATCAAATATCCGCGTCACTCATTATAAATGTTCATCATCCATAACGATGAATGAGGGCGCTATTTATCGCACCTTGAGCTCAATTGCTGTTTACTCGAAACTTATATCTAAACAATCATCCATTTGGAAATAATTAGTGAAACTGTGGATCGCTGTTGTCCCACTCGAATGAAATAGAGCAACTGATAAATAAGTATTATTTGCATCAAACACAGTACTTTATGCTGAATCAATACATTGTGAATGTCTCTATCGGTAATATGTCGGATTTTATCATTTTTATGACATACCTATAGGGTATGGATATTTACCTTTAAGGTATGAGTAATGAGCTTTTTTGCCATCTGTATCGGCTAAGTCTGAATTTTAACTAAATATTTCAGTCTATTTTCAGTGATGGATTCAGCGTTTTTGCTTTTTGCTTTCAAGTATTTCGTTATTGGGGGCAACAAGTTGGGGCTTTAATGCGACTAAAGCACGGATATGCAGCTTGAAATTTGTCCGCTCAAATAGGCGAATAACAAAGCGCCCAGAGTTAGGGCATACAACAATGACAGGACAATAGAGAGCTTAGGATGAAAACTCAAACTGTATTCCACCCAATGAAAACCCTTGTTGTTGCCATGAGTTTGGCTACGGTCTCAATGACTCATGCAGGCAGCAATACTTCTGAAATTGAACAATTACGTGCAGAAGTTGCAGAACTGAAAAGTTTAATTAAAGCGCAGCAGCAAGTTCAACAACAGCAACAAACAGAGATTCAGCAAGTTAAAGCGCGTCCTGTTGCACCACCACCGCCACCAGCTACTCCAGCTGCAAGCTTAAAATCTAAAACAGGTGCAGATGTAAGTCTTTACGGTTTTGTTCGTGGTGATGCGAACTACATCATCGAAGGTGCGGATAACGACTTTAACAACGTACATACGTCTAAAGAAGAAGCACGAGATAAACTTCGCGCAACTGCAAAAACCACACGTTTTGGTTTAGATTTTACAGCACCTGTCGGTGGTGATAATAAAGTGGGCGGTAAAATTGAAGTCGACTTTGCAGATGCAAGTGGTTCAAATGATGGACTTCGCTTACGTCACGGTTACTTAACCTTTAACAACTGGTTATTTGGTCAAACGACATCTAACTTCTTATCTAGCCATGCACCAGAAATGATTGATTTCAATACAAACTTGGGTGGTGGTACTACACGTATTCCTCAAGTTCGTTATAACTACAAATTAGCTCCAGATACTCAATTATTTGTTTCTGCGGAAGAAGGGGATAGTAAAGGGACTGTTACTGCAGATCCGACATATCGCCTTCCAAACTTAACTGCCAAAGTGACTCAAGGTTTTGCAGCAGGTAAAGGTACCGCTTCAGCTCGTGCATTGGTTGAAAACTACAAATCTAAAGCTGCGGATGATACTGAAACAGCTTGGGGTGTAGCAGCGGGTGCATCTTATGCAGTGACTGATCAATTGAAATTGAATGGTGATGTTTCGTATACAGAAGGCAACAGCAACTATTTATATGGTTCTAACTCGGCTTACTCTGTTGTAGATGGCAACATCGAGCAAAACAAATTCACTGCTGTACAAGTGGGTGCAACTTATAAGTTTAATGAAAAACTACGTTCGACTTTAGCTTACGGCGCGCTATTTGCGGATGATGGCAGCGCGTATGCGAAAGATGCATTGAATTCAAATGCGAACGAAGAAGCACAGCAAGCTTGGATTAACTTTATTTACGCACCTGTAAAACCAGTTGAACTTGGCTTGGAATATGTGAACGGTAAACGCAAAAACTTTGCTGGTGAATCTTATAACGATGACCGCGTTGGCTTAATGGCTAAATATAGCTTCTAAGCTCAAATCATCGATCAGAATCGATCAAAAAAGCCTGACTTAGTTCAGGCTTTTTTTGTTTAAACAGAGGATGTATTAACACAAATGAACTCACAGCACTAAACAGATAGATTCATTAAATCGCCTGAGTCATGATGTCGTACTGGTTAAGGCAGGCGTTGAACCACGTCCTATAATGCATTATGTTCAAATCTTTAATATTTTATATAGATAAAAAATGCGAATGCATTTAAATAAAAACAATTAGATATAACTTTAAATTATAGAAAAATTAACTTTTTGCAATAAAAAGTACTGAAATTTTATTTTTCAGGCTGCATAATGTGCGACTTTTCAGAAATAGTGCGAAACAGTACAGACATACACAATGTTCTGTCATTAAATTTGCTTCATTTGAGGCTGTTTCTCAATTTAAAACTTTTAGCGATTTGTTAGTCATTTTGAGTTGATTTTTAAAGCTCAGACTTACTTATTTGAATCAGATGATGAATATTTTTCAAACTCTTTAGCTTGAGTCGTTTAATTGCATTATTGATTTGAAATTACAAAATGTAGTTGTATTTCAGACCATAAAGGCAGCTAATGCTGATAGAAGAGCTTTAAAAATATTCAAATAATTTTGGACAAATTATATGGAATTTACTTTTAACGCGTTTTATACCTTAATCGCAGCGGTAATTGTGCTTTTGTTGGGACGGTTTCTTGTTAATCGTATTGGTTTTTTAGGCCGATATAACATTCCAGAGCCTGTTGCCGGTGGTTTAGTTGCAGCGATTATTTCTTTAGTAGTGCACAGTCTTTGGGGCTATAGCATTACAACGAGTAGTGAATTACAAACGAGTTTCATGCTGATTTTCTTTGCTTCTATTGGTTTGAGTGCAAACTTTGCCAAATTGAAAGAAGGAGGAATTGGTCTTGTTATTTTTCTGGTAGCCGTTGCTTCTTTCATTGTTGTGCAGGATGTCGTTGGTATCAGTCTTGCGACTTTATTGGGTATTGATCCACTGATTGGTTTGATTGCAGGTTCAATTACGTTGACAGGTGGTCATGGTACAGCTGGTGCATGGGGTGAAATTTTAGAAGTTCAGCATGGCATTCAAGGTGCGTTAGCCTTAGGTATGGCAAGTGCGACATTTGGTTTGATTATTGGCGGTATTATCGGTGGTCCACTGGCGAAGCTATTAATCAACCGCTATCAACTTGCAACGCCCCGTAGTCATGAACAAATTGAAAAAAGTGATAACACGCCTTTAGCAGATATTAATTCAACAGAATATGTACCGTTTGAATATCCGCATCGAGTTCGTCTCATTACAGCAGATAATGCGATTACCACATTAGGTTTATTTGCAGGGTGTTTAGCATTTGCGGACTTCATGACAGGTTTTAGTAAAGGTACTGTATTTGAATTACCGACATTTGTTTGGGCACTGGCTGGCGGCGTAATTTTACGAAATGTACTGGAAGGTATTTTCCGTGTACAAATTTTCGACCGCGCTATCGATGTATTTGGTAATGCATCTCTATCTTTGTATTTGGCGATGGCATTGTTGTCATTAAAGTTATGGCAATTATCCGATCTCGCTGGCCCACTTGTAGTCATTTTGGGTGCACAAACGCTGACGATGGCTTTGTATGCTGCTTTTGTGACTTTCCGTGTCATGGGTAAAAACTATGATGCTGCTGTTTTATCAGCAGGTCACTGTGGTTTTGGTATGGGTGCAACGCCGACGGCTGTGGCAAATATGCAAGCGGTTACAAATATGTATGGCCCTTCACATAAGGCATTTTTAATTGTACCGCTATGTGGTGCATTCTTTGTTGACTTAATTAATGCGACGGTTATTCAGTTAATTCTCAAATTTTTCGCTTAATTCTACAAAGGCTCTAATTTAGAGCCTTTGTTTTTGTATTCGCATTTTAGGTATTGATTATGGATGAACAATTAAATGCAACTCTCATGGGCTGGGTCAAAGTTTTTAATGATCCACTTTGGGATTTCTTAGTCGTATTTTTAGTGGCGGTTGGTATTTTCTATACCTTAATCACTGGCGCAGTTCAGATTCGTCTATTTTTTCATAGTATTAAAGTGATGAAATCTAGCCGTAAAGAAGGCGATGATGAACATGGGATTACACCATTCCAAGCCTTTGTGACGGGACTGGCCAGTCGTGTCGGCGTAGGTAATGTCGCAGGTGTTGCAATTGCGATTGCGATTGGTGGGCCAGGTGCAGTGTTTTGGATGTGGTTTACCGCATTTTTAGGCATGAGTTCAGCATTTGTGGAATCTTCACTTGCACAGCTCTTTAAAGTGCGTGATACGCAAAATCAGCAATTCCGTGGTGGACCAGCGTATTACATTACACAAGGTTTAAAGCAAAAGTGGTTGGGTGTGGTTTTTGCCATCGCGCTGATTTCAACCTATGGTTTTGTCTTTAATGCGGTGCAAGCCAATGCGATTACAGGTGCGACCTCACATGCGTGGGGCTGGGATAAAGCCAACATCATTTTAGACTTAGGTGGTTTCGGTTTTGAAATCTCTTGGGTGGGCTTATTCTTGGTGCTCATAACTGCGCTGATTATTTTTGGCGGGATTAAACGGATCGCCAAAGTTGCAGAAAGATTTGTGCCCTTTATGGCTTTGCTTTATCTCGCAGTTGCTTTCTATGTTGCATTTGCTAACTTTGCGATTCTCCCAGATATTTTCCAGTTAATTTTCAGTAAAGCCTTTGAATTTGATGCAGCAGCAGGTGGTTTTTTCGGTGCCATGGTTTCTATGGCAATGATGCAAGGGATTAAACGTGGTTTATTCTCCAATGAAGCCGGTATGGGTTCTGCACCCAATGCTGCGGCAGCATCAGACGTTAAACACCCAGTCAATCAAGGCTTAGTTCAAATGCTCGGTGTATTTGTCGACACATTTGTGGTGTGTACCTGTACGGCCATCATTATTTTGGCGTCCGGTTTGTATGAAAATGCAGGCTTTGAAGGCGTTGCTTTGACGCAAATGGCGCTTGAGAGTCAGATTGGTGCTTGGGGAGATGACTTCCTTGCCATTATCTTGTTCTTATTCGCTTATTCTTCAGTAATCGGTAACTATGCTTATGCTGAAGGTAATGTACAGTTTATCAATAACAATCCTAAAGTGATGTTTATATTCCGCATATTCGTCCTCATGATGGTGTACTTTGGTTCAATCATGAGTGTGCCACTGATTTGGAACTTAGCAGACCTCTTCATGGGCGTGATGGCAAGTATTAACCTCTTTGCGATTCTATTGCTGACACCATTTTTATTGATGCTGTTGAAAGACTATACCTCACAGTTAAAACGTGGCGTAAAAGAGCCCGTGTTTAAAATGGATGAGCATCCAAAATATAAGGATCGCGTTAATTCCGATATTTGGTAAAGTCAAAAATTAACTTAAAAAGCTCCGTTATCGGGGCTTTTTTTGCTAGATAAGGGCTTAAATCCTGATGTGGAAATTCTGCTAGACATTGAAACTTTGACAGCCAATGACTTTCTAGGCTGTATGTCAATATAATGTGTATCGATCATCGGCATTAACGAATAATAACAGTGACGTGAATGCGGACTGATTAGACTACTTTTTCTCTTCAAATCTCGAGTTGTATTGTATTTGGAATATCTCTCAATGAAAAGCATAACTGTTTTGATGACTGCATTCGCAATCAGCCTTGTGGGTTGTCAAAGTGTGGGCTCAAAAACGGTCAGCGCTGAAACAACCTCACAAATTCGAACTTATACAGCAGCACCTGCTCAAGTTGCGAATAACCGCATTGACTTTAAAAAAGTGAAGAAGCAGGAAAAGCGTCCGATTGTTGCTTTGGTTTTAGGGAGTGGTGGGGCACGTGGTTATGCACACATTGGCGCCATTCAGATACTTGAACAGCAGGGAATACACCCTGATTTTATTGTTGGAACCAGTGCGGGCAGTATTGTAGGTTCAATCTATGCTTCAGGTAAAAGTGCCAATGAGTTAAGAGATATCGCCTTAAATATGAAAGCCAATGATGTTCGAGAAATACGCTTGGACAAAAAAGGTTTTTTTGACGGTAAAAAAGTTGAAGATTATATCAATGAGCAAGTTGATGACGTGCCTTTAGAGTTGTTAAAAACCCCGATGTATGTGGTGGCAACTGAGTTAAAGGATGGCAAAAAAGTCGTGTTCAACTATGGCAATACGGGACAGGCTGTTCGTGCCTCAGTGTCGATTCCGAGTATGTTTATTCCAACGATTATTGAAGACACAGAATATGTCGATGGCGGCTTGGTCAGCCCAGTTCCTGTGGATGTTGCACGAGATTTAGGGGCAGATATTATTATTGCGGTGGATATTTTGGCACGACCGATTCATACCGAAACGTCGAATGTTTGGGGCTTGTTTAACCAAAATATCAATATTATGCAAAATCGTTTAGCTCAAGAAGAACTCAAGCGTGCAGACATTGTGATTCAACCTGATTTACGTGAAAAAGCACATATATTTGATGTGAAAGGCCGTGAAGCGACGATGCTAGCAGGTGAAGAGGCAACTTTAGAAAAACTTGGAGAGATTTCTCGGGTTTATGCTGAACATCAATACAGCAAGGGGCATCATATTCCTTATTTAGCAGCCAAAGATTAGGCAGGTACAATCAGTAAATTGAAATGCATCCTGTTCACGTAATAGGGTGCATTTTATATTTTGGTCAGGCATTTTGATCTTCTCATGCTCAATAGCATCCAGTAATCATTAATATATTGGATGATGATTGGTTTTAGGTCTTAATCAAAAGATTTGCCAGATATAAAAATCGTGATAATAAAAAAATACACAGTTAATTATTTGAAATTAATTAAGAAAATCCTATTAATTGGTTTTACGTAGATTTTAAGAGTATATACCTATATTAGCATTTTTATTCATGTGCTTACGTTTACCAATAGCGTTGAAGTGTTTAGAATATCATCAGGTTATTAATACTTAAAACCAATAATTGTTTTGAAGGTAGCAGTAGATGAAAACGCTTGATGTGGGGCAAAAAGTAAAGCTTGCGATGATGGAAGATAGCGTATTTATTGTCACTCATGTACATGTCGATAATTCTTATACGCTAGAAAGCACTAATGATGGTGAACAAAAAACCAGCTATGACAACGTATCTTTCGAGATGTTAAAAGTCTTAGAAGATTAAGTTTAATGCCGTGCTATGTTGAATCGATGGAACAACGCGTTTTAATGAATATGTTTTAAATATAAAACACAGCGTAGCTTTGCTTAAAAAACTGATAGTAAGCGCGATAACTACTTGTTTATCGGGTGTATATCGTTATCGATATATATTTTACTGAATGATGGTATGATCACTATAAATAATAATGATGGTTTTTTTGCCGATTTGAACATTTAATTTTGATTAAAATCTATATAATAATCACATTAATCATTGTTATATCACGAGTCTAGAGAAACAAGATGTCCCCATTAGATCAAATTGCGAATGCACTAGACGACCAGTCAGAATTATCGATGTCAGTTTTAATGACTCCTGACATGGCGAATTTTTCGGGTAATGTGCATGGTGGAACGATTCTAAAATTGTTAGACCAAGTCGCGTATGCTTGTGCAAGTCGCTATTCTGGTAGCTACGTGGTGACACTATCAGTCGATAAAGTGAATTTTAAAGAACCAATTCACGTGGGTGAGTTAGTGACTTTCCTTGCAAGTGTGAACCATGTAGGTCGTACTTCTATGGAAATTGGTATTCGTGTTGAAGCGCAGAACATTCAAAAACGTACAGTGCGTCATACCAATAGTTGCTATTTCACAATGGTCGCTGTAGATGATCAAGGTAAACCGAAACAAATTCCGGCATTGAATCTAGATAATGACTGGAAACGTTGTCGTTTCGAAGCTGCGGAACATCGTAAAGTGGCGCGTTTACAGGAAAATCATCATCCTTCTTGCAGTATTTATAAAAAGTCGACACAAAGCTAATCGCTTTGGTGGCTGAATATTTGAAAAGATCGCTTAAGCGATCTTTTTTTTATTCTGAAATTCGTCTGGAGAGTGCAGTAGGGATTTGAATTCCGAGTGTGCGACTAAAGTTTTTTTCTTCAAAGCTTAGTTAAAGATAGTCATTCAGTCCAATACCGTTTAATATAAAACGATACGTATCGTTTTTTTTAAATTATGAGTGAAACTGAAAAAACTTCTCGGCGTAAGCAATGTATCTTACAGGCAGTCACAGATGCTTTAGCGGAAAGTGATTATCGAAGCATGACCATTGAAGATATTGCGGCTCGTGCAGGCGTGGGAAAATCGACGATTTACCGTTGGTGGAAGCATAAGTCCGATCTGGTTTTCGATGCTTTTAAAGCGCACACCGCGTCGGTGTTTGAACTCGATTTATCACAAAGTTTAGAGTTCAATCTAAATCAACAATTGCTCAAACTATCACGGGCTTTAAATCAGCATGTGGGTCGAGCATTGCTGGTCGTTTTGGCGGAGCATCGTGAAGCAGCGGGTGAGTTTTTTAAACAGTATTTGTTACCTCGACGCGAAGCGACACGTGAGCTGATTCAATTGGCCATTCAACGTGGAGAAATTCGAGCGGATTATCCTTTTGAGCTGATGTTAGATATGTTGTATGGCCCGATTCATTATCAGATCATTTTCTTTAATACTCAGCCAGATGAAGACTATATCAAGCGACTGGTGCAGTTGGCGCTTAAGCCGATTCTGATTGAATCAGAAGCCACACATGGTGGTGAGGCAAGGACATCATGATCCATCAAAATCATGCATCACTATGGAACAAGTCTTTTGTTTTTTGTTTGTGTAATAACTTGTTTTTATTTAGCTATTACTTTGCGCTGCTGACCATATTGCCCATTTATATTATGAAAGAATTGGGTGGTACGATTCAGCAAGCGGGTATGGCTTTAACGCTGTTTTTGGTGTCATCCATTGCGATTCGTCCCTTTTCCGGCATGATCATTGAGCGTTTTGGTAAAGCCAATTCTGTACGTATTTCAGGCTTTATCTTTGTCGTTTTTGCGCTGAGTTATTTGTGGATTGACAGCATGTGGTCGTTGTTGGTCATTCGTTTTTTACATGGTTTTTGGTTCAGTATATTAACCACGGTCAATGTTCCCATCGTAAATGATTACATCCCAGATCATCGAAAGGGCGAAGGCATGGGCTACTTTGTCATGTCGACCAACTTAGGCGTGGTGATCGGGCCATTTTTAGCGCTGAGTATGATTCAATTCAGCAGTTTTAGTACCTTATTTGCAGTATTAGCCTTCTTGGTTGCAGTGGGCTATATTTTTACGTGGTTAGTTCAAATACAAGAATACGTACAGCATAAATCAAGTGATCAAGCGAGCCAATCCGCAGCCATCCAATGGCGTGATGTGATTGAAACACGAGTACTTGCCATCAGTTTTGTGGCACTACTAACTGCGTTTGCATATTCGAGTGTGATGAGTTTTATCACCGCTTATGCAGAGTTGAAGCATTTACTCGCTTATACCAGTATCTTTTTTATTGTCTTTGCTGTGTCGATGTTGATCGTCCGTCCTTGGGTTGGCAAAGTTTATGATCGCAAAGGCCCGAGTGCAGTCATCTATCCATCCTTTATTTGCTTTGCCATTGGTTTGGTGATTGTGAGTTTTCTCACGAATCAATGGGTGCTTTGGATATCGGCCGTTTTTATGGGCATCGGCTACGGTTCAGTGTTCCCATGCCTGCAAACGGTCGCGATTCAAACGGTAGAAAAAGCCCGAATGGGACATGCGATATCCACCTTTTTTGCCTTGTTTGATATTGGCCTTGCTGTCGGTTCGGTCATTATGGGTGTGCTGATTGCATACTTTGGATTTCAGGCAACCTATTTATTTTGTGCGGTGATGGTGCTGTTCACTTTGTGGATGTATCGTTTATTCGTGGCAAACCAATTTAAACGCAGTGCTTTAGGAGCTGAATAATGGAATTACGACATCTACGATATTTTGTTGCGGTTGCCGAAGAGCTAAATTTTACCAAGGCTGCGCAGCGAATGTGTACTGTGCAACCTTCTTTAAGTCAGCAAATTAAAGACCTAGAACAGGAAGTTGGGGTGCAATTATTGATGCGAACCAACCGAAAAGTTGAACTGACTGCAGAAGGTCAGGCCTTTTTAAAAGAAGCGCGTTTGAGTTTAGAGCATGCTGAAAAAGCCATGATAGATGCGCGTCAAATTGCGAAGCTCAGTAAAGAACAACTGAATATCGGCTTTGTTCCTGTGGCTGAAATGAAGGTCTTTCCTTATATCATGCCAAATATTCGAGCTCAGTTTCCTGAGTTAAAAATTCATTTTCATAGTTTAATGGATGTCGATCAGATCAGCGCAGTGCGTAAAGGGGAAATTGATATTGCCTTTACCCGTTATGTCGAAGAAAGCCCTGATATAGAATCTGTTCAGATTTTTACTGAGCCTTTGGCGCTGATTGTGCCGAAAAATTCGCCTGTGGCAGAACAGCGGCATATCAGCATTAAAAACATGAATAATCAGGATTTTATTATTAGTGATGAACATTCATCACCTGAGCTATACCGAATTATTCAAGATTTCTTTAAGCAAAATAAACTGAATGTGAACTTGGTGCAGCATTCGACCAATATTTTGTTAAATGTCAATTTGGTCGGTATGGGCGTGGGATGGAGTTTAGTACCGTCTTATGTCATTCCTTTGCTCGGTGATAAAATATTGGTTAAAAGTACCGTTGAACCTTTGCCGACCATTGGTTTGTATGCAAGCTATCGAAAAGATCGTAAAAATGATGCGATCGAGTTGATTTTAAAAGTATTAAAAGAGCAGTTCTATATGGGCTTTTTCTAAGCCTTTAAATATTGCCCTAAGATTTAAATGAAAAAATCCCGAATTAAGCGCTTCGGGATTTTTTTAGTTATCGTATTTTTAATCATAGATTAAATGAAGAATGGAGCTTGTTCAGCTCATTCATTTAAACCATTTTTGTAAATAGGGTTTCATCACACGGTATGCAATCAAACCGATAATAATAATCAGATAGAGTGGCCAAATCGTAATGAGAATAACCAGCAGGCTCAACACAAATTGCCAACCTTTTTGAATACCGTACCACGCTCTTTGCCAGAAACTATCGCCATTTAACTGCGCAATAGCATCAAGATTAATATCGATATGTTCACGGACAGTGGCAGGTTGAGTAAATCCAATCACAATCGTGCTATAGCGGACACGATCTTGAACTTCTAAGCGGGTCAGACGTGAGATTTCATTGATTTGTGCTGCTGCAACATGGTCGGGCACGACCTGTGTTTGCGACATTTTTTCTTCGAGTAGTTTTAGCTCATAGCGTTTTGCCGAATATTGCTGACGGTTCAAAAAATGCATTAGTGGCAACAGTTGATTGACGAAATGTGCAGCTTTTTCACTTGGCACACGAATGATCATTTCCGCTTGCGGATTTACTTTTTCAAAGATTTTAATTTTGCCGTCAGCAATCGGGTAGGATTGACTCTCTTGCACCACAAAGTCGATATTTTTCTGTTCAATAAAGCCACCTAAACTTAGCGTGAGTTTTTCAATTTCTAAGGCCGTTTTAACCACATCTTTCGACTCAAAACTGACATTGGCTTCTCGAACCATTTTACGAGAGGCTTCGGCTGGGTTGACCTGCTCATTTAAAATAGTTTCAGGTTTTTGTGTTGTTGCAGGCGTGGTAGACGGCTCATTGGAAGTGCTTTCCGCTGCTTGATCTTGCTGTGTACTGACTTGAGCAGGTTGTGCATCTGCGCTGGCTTCAGTTGCCATTTCTTCGGTTTTCTTGGAACAGCCTGAAATTAAAATCACCGTAAACATGGCAATTAAATATTTATTTTTCATCGATGTAGAGCTCAATTGTTTGATTATCAGAAAGTCGGAGTAAATACTTTTTGCTTTAAATATAAATTCAAATTTAGCGTAATTATTAGTCGGGCGTATTGTATCGGAAAGTGTTTAAAGCACGGATGAACGCAACATAATTCTACATAAAGCCGCGTATAGTAATAGACAGAATAACAAGGATGAAAATAAGGATATCTACAATGAACCCAGCAATGAAACTCTACAGCAATCCACGCTCACGCAGTAATACCATTCTGCCTTTATTAAAAGAATTAGACATCGAGTCAGAAGTTGACATTATTGAAGTGCCATATGAAGAGATGCATCAAGCGGCATATCTCAAGATTAATCCCATGGGCAAAGTTCCCTGCTTGGTCGATGGTATTGCTGTGATCAGTGAAACTGCAGCCATCTTTAGCTATTTAGCCGATAAATTCAGTGACAAAGGTTTAGCACCCGCATTGGATGATCCAAAACGGGGTGAATATTTGAAATGGATGTTTTTTTGTCATGGTCCGCTGACTGAATATATGGACATGAAAAATGTCGGCATTAGTACTGAGTTGATGGATGAAAAACGTGGCAGTTTGAGTTTTGGTAATGAAAAAATACTTTTAGATTTTATTAAAACAGGGCTTGCGCAGGCCCAGCCATATCTGTTGGGGGATAAAATTAGCGCAGCAGATTTGTATTTAGCTTATTGGATGGTGTATGCAATTTCATTCAAAATAATGCCATATTTAGATGAATTTAAACCTTTTATTCAGCAGATTCAGCAACGTGAATCGGTAAAAGATGTGCATTGGTTTCAGTCGGTTTAAACCGATTTGTCGTCAAAAAAACCACGCGATGTGCGTGGTTTTTTTAATTGGGTACTAAACCCAATTAAGCATGCAATTTTGCAAACAATTGTTGGCTCACACTGTCTAAAGTTTGTGGAATTGCAATCGCTGCAACAAAACGGTCTGGGCGAAGAATCGTAACAGATTCAGTGGTTTTACCAAACCAACCACGAATATCGGTACCAATATCACCAATCGTAATCACATTGTCGTACTTGGTGCGATTTTCATTGCTAAGCTGAACAGCAGGCAATACTTGGATAAATTTAACGCCCAATTTTTGCCATTTTTTCATGGTCGCATCTGACAGACCCCATTTCGGATCGACGCCCCAAGCAATGATTGCAAAGTCGTTACCGATGACTTCATCAAGTAGGACTTTTTCACCAGATTCAAGTTGAACATATGGTTGAATGAACATTTTACCCACAGGTGAATCTTTAACACCGTTATTGATCAATGCACCATCGTTGTACTTCGGCATTGGCTTGAAGCGCATTTCCAATAGATATTGTTTGATCGGTTTGATGTAATTGAGCGCATACGCGATACCATCACGCACGAAACCTTGCCATTTTTTTGGTGGCGCAAGGACATGACCCGCCATTACAGAAAGATCAATCATCGCTTTGGCATGATCTTTACGTTCAACTTGGTATGTATCTAAAAGCGCTGGGCCAGCTTTGCCTTGTACAACCATTGCAACTTTCCACGCAAGGTTGAACGCATCACGCATACCACTGTTATAGCCTTGACCTTGCCATACTGGCATGATGTGCGCAGCATCACCTGCAAGTAAAATACGGTCTACACGGAATTTATCTGCAATACGGGCATTGTGGGTATAAACACGCTGACGAATCACTTCAATACCGTCGGTCGTTGGAAGCACTTTCGACAATAATTTGGCAATGTTTTCAGGTTTGCTTAATTCTTCTTGAGTTTCACCAGGCATCACCATAAATTCGAAACGACGAATACCGTGTGGAAGAGCAGCAGATACATAAGGACGCACAGGGTCACAGCATAGGTAAATGTGTGGCGTTGCAAGTGGGTCATTATTGATGTCGATCACGATCCATTGGTTCGGTGCAGTTTTACCATCGAAGCCGATGTTGAGGGTACGACGGACCACTGAGTTGCCACCATCACAAGCAATCAAATACTGCGCTTGAATTTTTTCAGCTTCACCGTCTTTATTTTGAATATTTAGCGTTACACCATTGGCATCTTGGCTAAAATCAGACAATTGACGAGAGAATAAAACATTTGTGGTTTCGTACTGTTTTAAACCTTGTAGTAGTACATTATCGACTTGCGGTTGAATAAAGGCATTACGACGTGAGAAACCAAATTCACGAGTGAGCGGTTGAATGTCAGCGAAACAACGACCTTTAGGGGTTAAGAAACGCATCGCGTGGTTCGGTGTTGTATGTGGTAATACTTGATCCACTAAACCTAATGATTGGATGGTACGTAATGATTCATCATCAATACCAATCGCACGTGGGTAGTCAATCAGGCTGTCCAGTTGTTCAATCACAGTGACTTTGACACCTTGCTTACTTAAGTAGTTTGCAATGGTTAAGCCGACAGGACCTGCGCCCAGAATGGCAACTTCCGTTGTGTAATTTGCTTTATTGCTCATGCGTAAACATCCAATCACTTCACATATGCCACTATTAAGTTCTAAAGCAAGGCTTTCAACAAGCTAGGCATAAGTCGAAACGATGAATCGAATTGTCGTGTTTTTTGCAGGGTTTTATTTTAAGTGAATGATATATATTTATTTATATGAAAATCATCAATCATTTTGAATGATTTATCTATCATTAAAATCTATCAATTAGTAGCTTTGAACATAAAAAAGCCGAACCATTTTTCAATGATCCGGCGACTTTAATTCATTTAGCACAACATTCTATTAGTGAGGGATAAATGTTGAGCAGCAGACTAAATGAATTTAGCGTGTGGAGTACGCTATCCGTCTATTACTGAGCAGGTTGAGCTGGTGCAGAACCTTCAGCATTGGCTTCTGAAGCAGGTTGAGCAGCAGTACCTTCAGCAGCAGTTGTTTCAGTCGCTGGCTGTTCTTGAGTGCTAACCACTACTTTTTCCTGTTCAGGTGCTTCTTGTTTATCTTTGCTTGCAGCAAAACTTGTTGCAGCTGCAGCAGCTAGAGTAGAAGCAAGTAAAATTTGAGTTAATTTCATTTTGAGCATCCTTATATATTTTAGTAAGTCCTGAAAAGATCATCACGTCCATCAGGAGAGAACTCATGCTAAATTGAGAAAACCGAGTGATCAATGCGAGCAACAAAGTGAAACAGACTGGTTAACTGGATGAATACATAACCGTCCATCCTGTGTTTTAAATGTAAAAAAATATCGGAATCTTCATTTAACTTTGCAAGAAAAAATGACCAAATCGGCTTCATGATTCATTCATTGTTTACATGATGATTACATCGATGTCGTAAATAAGCAGAATCCAGAAATTTCACTAAAATCCAAATGTAAGGATTCTTTTCGATATGACCATTTTTTTTAATATAAGAGTTAACTTTGCCAGTAAAGTGTGACCAGATATGTCATGCATTCATACAAATGGAATAAACAGGCTCTTAATCGCCAGATGATTATACAATTCGTCGGAATATTAGGCTGATCTATGCTTTAGGAAAATGAAGACAGAGAAATGAAGACTAGGCTTGCAGCATTTTTTTGAAATCATTATGGTAAAGGCCATCAATCATTGGCTATTTATTTGAGTGACTCACTTTTGAAATTAGTTTCTACCCACGGTGCGATTCCGGTTCATATTATTTCTGGCTTTTTAGGTGCGGGTAAAACCACGGTTTTGCAGCAGTTATTAAAGCAAAAGCCAGCGGGCGAAACTTGGGCCGTACTGATGAACGAGTTTGGGCAAATTGGGGTCGATCAACAGATGTTGCCGCAAGATCAGGGCTTTGCGGTGAAGGAACTATTGGGTGGATGTCTATGTTGTAGTAGCCAACTGCCGATGCAGATTGCATTGTCACGGTTATTGTCTGAAGTGAAACCTGACCGACTGTTTATCGAACCGACAGGTTTAGGGCATCCGGGACAACTTTTGGAGCAATTGACCGAGCCACATTGGCATCCGCATTTAGCCATGCGGGCATTGGTGACCGTGGTCGATGGTTCACGCTTACATGATCAAGATTGGACCGCACAAAATCTGTATGCCGATCAACTCAAAGTGGCGCAAATCGTGGTGGTGTCACATGTCGATTGTATGAGTGAAGCCGATCAAGCTGGTTTGGAACGACTCAAACAAGCATATTTACCGTATCAGCAGCAATGGATCAATGTTGTAAAAGGTGATTTAAAACTAACAAATATTGATCTTGCCTATATGGGAAGTCCTCGTAAAATTCAGCCTTTATTGGCGATACAAAAGCAAACGTTGGTCGATGTACCCACAGAAATTAAACAGTTGCCTTATCATTATGTTGAATCCGCTCAGGGCTATAGTGTCGCAGGTTGGAAACTCCCAAAACGATGGACCTTCGACTTTTTTGAGCTGTTAGATTTACTCTGTGAGCAGCAAGATTGGCTACGGATCAAAGGTATTTTTCAGACAGACCAAGGGTGGAAAACCTTTAACTTTAATCCCGATCAGTTTAATTATCAGTCGAGCGAGGAAAGTATCGATAATCGTGTCGAAATTATTTACCAAACTGAACGTGAATGGCTCGAATTTGAAGATCGCTTAATGCAGTGTCGTATCGATGCCGAGAAAGCGGAGAAATAAGTAAATCAGCGCAGCAAAAGCTTGCTAAATCTTATATGCTAGGCGCCAAATTTGAGGACTTTCACATGGCGCTAAAAGCTACAATTTATAAAGCAGATTTGAACATTGCCAATATGGATGTACACCAATATGGTGATTATCAATTGACGATGGCTTTGCATCCTTCTGAAACGATTGAGCGTTTGATGGTACGGGTCTTGGCATATGCACGCTATGCAGATGAAGCATTAGAATTTACCAAAGATCTTTTTGAAACAGACGAACCGGCGTTGTGGGAAAAAGATTTAACAGGTCAATTGGTGAAATGGATTGAAGTCGGTTGTCCTGACGAAGATAAAGTCAAAAAAGCCAGTGCTCGTTGCCCACACGTTGCTGTGATTACCTATGGTTCTTCAGTAGACGAATGGTATAAACGCAACAGCAAACTGAAAACCCTGAAGAATGTTGAAATTTGGCAATTATCTGAAGCGAGTACAGCTGCCATTCAAGAGTTATGCGAACGAACCATGTCTTTACAATTAAACGTAATGGATGGCGAATGGACTTTGATAGGTGATAAAGCTCAAGCTGTGATTGAATGGACACAATTGCAATAAGCGCCTGATGTGATTTAACTCATCACGATGGATGTGAGTTTAGGCTTGCATCCTTATATATAACAATTTTTTAGTGAATACTATTCTGTTGATTTAAAAGTTGATTTGAAACTCAGTCGATCTAAAACCATCATAAAAATCTAATTTGGGAAAATTTTCAGGCCTCAATTTATGTAATGCTCATGGATGAATCCTCTTTATTATCATTGTAAATAGCGTTGTTCTTACCGCATAAACGTCTTCATTCAATGAACGTTCAAAGTGTTCAAGGGCATCATGTTCAGACTGATTCTGTTTATAATAGTGCTTTATTTAGATTGCGGCATTTGAGGTTGAGAGCATGAGCACGGAATTAGAAATTATTGACTTAGTGGTAGGTGAAGGTAAAGAAGCGGTTAAAGGCGCTTTGATTACAACTCACTATACAGGCTGGTTAGAAGACGGTACTAAATTTGATTCATCACTGGATCGTGGTAATTATTTTGAAACAGTGATTGGTACAGGCCGTGTAATTAAAGGATGGGATCAGGGCATCATGGGGATGAAAGTCGGTGGTAAACGTAAGTTAATCGTGCCATCACATTTGGCTTATGGTGAGCGTAAAATGGGCAATGTGATTCCTGCCAATTCAAATCTTATTTTTGAGATTGAATTGTATGATGTAAAAACGCGCGATTAATACAGCGACTGTTTTAGATCAGTGACATGGAAGTTATTGATCAATTTGATAAAATAGTAGTTGTTATTTTTGTCTTTTACCGTAGATTAGAATAATTGCTCGAGTATAAACGCAGGAATCAAAGCCGTTGTCTTTACAGTTGCCTTGCACCAGATTGTTCTGGGTTCTTACCTTTATTATTTTTACATTGGCACTCACTGTATCGACTGCTCAAGCACAGTATGAAACTGCTCCTAAATCGTTTTATTTAAAACATCAAAACGAAGTTAACCAAATCTACTTCACGGAAGACACCAGTAGCCTCTTACAAGGCAAATGGTTGTTTTATCCAAATCAATTTTTAACGTCTCCGAGTTCGGTTCTAGTCGGTCAAACGGTCTATCTGCCTGCTTCATTTAAAGATATTACAGGGGACAGTAAAGGTTTTGGGACATTTACTGGACATTTCCAAATTCCCAAACAATTTATTGGCCGACGTATCGCGGTCTTGATTCCAAATCAGTACGGTGCGTATCGGGTATTTTTAAATGGTGATGTGATCGTTCGTTTGGGAGAAGTTGGGCGTACTGAAGCAGAACAAAAAACGGAGAATGCACCGCGAATTGCCTATTTTGTGGCACAAGATGAATATTTCACTTTAACCATTCAGGCTTCAAGTTTTAACAGTATGCATGGCGGGTTTGAAAACCCAATGCGTATTGGTATCGCCAAGACAGTAAACCGCCAATTCCAACAACAAATGATGAGTATTGGGATGGTGTCGGGCGCCGTCTTGGGTGTGGGACTATTTACGATCCTATTTTCTGTTTTCCGAGGTTTACGCGGTCGCAATAGCCGAAGTAACTTGGTGTTTGGCTTATTTATTGTCTTTTTAGCACTCCATAATTTATTTTCAGCACCTTATGCCTATACCACTTTTACCGATATCAATTGGTTGTGGGGCACGCGATTAGAATACTTATTTACCTATTTGGCATCGATTTTCTTTTTAAGTTATATCCACTTGCTCAGTCGTCGCTATTTATTTACCTTAAATTATCAGATCGCGATGTTGCTGTTGTCGTTGAATATTTCAGTGACTTTTGTTTCGACGCCTGAAATTTTTCAGCCTTTGGCAACCTACAGCTTTGCCTATGTGATCGTTGTTCTGAGTAATTTTGCGTATGGTTTTTACTTAACACTGAAAAAGAAAGAACCGTATTCAAAATTAAATTTAATCGCGGTTATTTTCCTGTGCATTACTTTTTTAAACGACTTCTTGCTGATGATGAATTTGATTGATTCAGTCAATTTATCGTTCATTTCAACCAGTTTGTATGCCTTGTTGATCATGTTTCAGCAATCGCACCATTATGCACAGCAGTCGATGCATACCGAGCAGTTGAATAATAGTTTGCTTGAGCTAAACAGTTCACTCGATCAGAAAGTTAAAGAGCGCACCTTACAGCTTCACGAGCTGAATAAAAAATTAGAGCTACAAATTCGTATTGATGCCTTAACAGGGGCATTTAACCGTCGTGCATTGAATGCTGAAATTCAACGCTTATATTCGGAAGTCCGTTTTCATAGTCACCGAACATTGGTCTTTGCCATGTTAGATGTCGATTATTTTAAAAATTATAATGACCACTATGGACATCTCAAAGGCGATGAGGTGTTACAGCAGATCGTGAAAACCATGCAAAATACCCTACCAAGTTCAGCCTATGTGGCTCGCTACGGGGGAGAAGAGTTTGCCATATTGATGCATGATGTTCCGTATGCGATTGCCCAAGAGCAATTGCAATTGGTACTCGAAGCCATGCGTAATGAACAACTTGAACATGTTAATCGGGGTGATGACAAAAATTACGTCACACTGAGTTTGGGCATGGCATGGATGGATAAGCAGAATGACTTCGACAGTATCGAAGCCTTAATGAAGCATGCAGACCATTATTTATATATGGCTAAACAGGCAGGACGCGATCAACTTAAGCCTTGATACACAGTTGTAAACGGTTAAAACTTTGCGGTGCTATTGTTAGTACCATTGCCAATACTCATTTAAATTCATCTCTCAAATTCATGCTGTTTGAAAATCTATCCTTCTATGAACTTTATTTCTCTACTAACAGAGCTGTTTAACCAATTTGAGCGGAACATCGGCAGGCTCAAAATCCTGATGTGTGACAAAGCCATATTTTTGGTAAAAGGCGAGTGCCGTATGGGTACTTTCTAGACTGATCTCGGTAATATTCTTTTTCCGGACACAGTGAATCATGTTTAACAATAACGCCTTACCAATGCCTTGGTACTGACATTCAGGGCAGATATAGTTCAGTAAAATTTGTCCCTGATCACTGACTAAAATAAAGCCGACCACTCGATTGTCACTGACGTAGACCCAACTATCGTTGTAAAGCATCCACATTAAGATATTTGATTGATTTGCCTCCTCAAGCCAAGTTTGAATCACACTTTCATTACGTTGATGGTCCTGGATACATGAACGAATGCTGTTGTGAATCACGTTAATAATTTCGGGTATGTCCTGGATTTGTGCTTCGCGTATCATAATTTTTTCTTTTTATAGAAAACTCCAACAGCCTGTCATTTCAGAAGATATCGCCATGTGCTTAAAGAGGTTTCTTGTTGCGTTTTATGTTTTTTTGCTGCCATTGCGCTGTTGGGTTGGGTTTTTATTTCAAAATTGTTGCAAAATTTACAAATGTATATTTATAAATTAATCGTTAAATACGGATAAATAACGACATAAATGCATCTAACTATACTGTTTTTAAAGTAATAATAGATTTTTTAGAAATGTATACATACTCAATGATTTCAGCAGGTGTAATAGTTTGAAATAAATTAGCAAAGAAAATAGGCAAGATTTCAGCTTTAAAATAATTTTGTATGAATTTTAAACGTTATTGTGCGTTATATTAGTCCATAAAAATATTCGGTGATTAATGATGTGTATGCGCGTCATCGGCAGTAGGTTGTTATTATGGTTAATTTTCTCATTGTGATGTGTATTCTGATTGCGTTGTCTGCAGCAGGAATCGTGGTCAAAAAAATAATAAAAACAGAAAAATATCGTCAAAAATATACGCGTTACCAAGCACCAAAAAAATCGAAAAGTATCTCTTTAGCATCGAATGATGATGCTATACGCCAAGTCGATCAGGTCATTGAAGTTGATGAATATGAACAGCAACTTTTTGATGATATTGCGGAAATTTTCTTTCAACAACAATACAAATTAGATTCGCTACAGGCGGCCGAACAGTTACAAGAAGTTTTTTTACGTCGCATGCCAGTCAATTGTAAAACTCAAATTCGCCAATTAGATCTGAATGAATGGTCGATTTATTGGAGTTTTTACAATCAATCGCTCGAGTATTATTTAGGCCGATACGGTGAGTTTTATACACATGTCGACCGTTTTGGCGAAGAACATAAAATTGAATATCGCTATCAAGACTCCGCAAGTTGAAGCAAAATGCGATCTTGGACTAAATCGAGATAACTCAAATCATCGGTTATTCGGGCCATTAAAATCGCGCCTTCATAATCCGCCAAGCTGACTTTGGCAAGTTGAGCGGCATGTTCGATGCTCATGCATCGCTGAAAAAACACTTCAAAGGCAAGTTGCCACTCGTGAAAGATGGACTGTAATTTTGCAAAAATCTCGGTAGGCAAATGTTGCCGTTCCATACTTAAAATCCCGACCAAACAACCTAATCCACCTTGGCTAAAAAACTGGATGGCCAGTTGATGGATGTGCGGGTAAGTCTGTTGAGGTGATGCAGTGGATTGCTGTAATTGCTGAAAAATACTGTGCTTTAACTTCACGTGTGTCAGGTTTAAAATTTCCATCAGTAGAGCGTCTTTATTCGGATAGTCATAATAAAAAGCAGCTTTTGAAAGTCCACAGGCTTCAGCCAATTTCCCCATGCTACAGCCCATATAGCCATAGCGTTTAAAGGCGTGTGCTGACTGTAACAATAGATGTTCTGAGGTGTTTTTCCGTGGACGCATGTAACTCTCTATCCGAATAAATCAATGTGATGTCTATGGAGTAAATTGCTCTAGGCGACTAATAGTTCATCAAACCTTCCTATCACTTCCTGCCATAAGGGTTCAGCACCTTTGCGGAAATATCCCATATGACCAATCTGTTTTAGGCCGTAATCTTGCGCTTCAATATTGATATAGTGCATTGACGCTTGCGCATAATGTTGCATAAAAGCATGTCGTGAATTGGGTAATGCCCAGTCATCATCAAGTGCAGCGACCGCATAAATCGGCGTTTGAACTGCAGCATATTGTTGAGATAGCTCACTCAGCTCAGGATCGGCAAAGAAATAGGTTGGGTTTTTACACCAACGGCGCCATTGTTTATAGACATCGACAGGAAGGTCAGCGCCCATATTGAGTTTGCTCCAAGGCAAATACCCTTTGACGGCAACCATCGGCGGAAAAACGATATTCCACATCACATGAACTTTCATTTTTTCTTTAAAGGGCATATAGCCATGCCAACCTGCGCCAGTGCCAAAACAATACATGGCACGTATCTGATCATGATTTGAGGTGAGGCCTAATGCTTGACCGCCATAGGAGTGTCCCACTAGAAAAGTTTCCTGACCGTGTTGTTGCATATAAGCTATGGCACCAGAAAGGTCATAACGTCCCCAGTCGAGGTAGGACATCTTAAAGCCTTTAAGTTTTGACGGTGCAGAACGTCCAATACCACGATAATCAAAAGTAAGTACTTGATAACCGAGTCCTGCGGCATACTCGGCAAAACGACGGTAAAATTGTTGAGGTACACCTGTCGCACTTGAAATAATAATATTGGCCTTAGCGGCAGTATTAGGCCGATATTCAACGCCTGAAAGCGTATAACCATCGGTTGCAGGGAAACTCACGGGTGTACTATGTATTTCTTGCGCTGCTGGTTCTAAATCCGTTGACATAATTTTTCTCTTGATAGGCAGGACGTAAAGGGTTTACTCACTTTAAATAAAGGGTTATTTGCCCTGAAAATTGGCTGCGCGACGTTGTAGCATGGCCATCACACCTTCTTGTACATCTTGTGTTTTTAGTAGTGGTTGTAAGTGCTGATCCAATTGAGCAAAGGCAGCATCGGCTCCCAAATGCACCCCTTGCTGTGCTGCAGCGAGTGTTGCCTGAACCGCCAGTGGTGCAGCCTGTGCAATTTGTTCTGCAAGTTCAATTGCACGAGATAAGGGCGCTTGGTCGGTGATTTCAGTCACCAAGTTCATGTCATATGCCGTTTGCGCATTGAAACGTTCACCTGTGAGTAAATAGCGCATGGCTTTATTCCAACCCGCTGCTTGCACAAAGCGAACTGTTGCGCCACCAAAGGGAAGAATGCCACGTTGCACTTCCATTTGAGCAAACTCCGTGTGACGCTGTGCGATCACGATATCGGCATTCAGCATGAGTTCAATACCCGCTGTAAAACAGAACCCTTGTACCGCGACCACAACTGGTTTTTTTCGTTGTCGTGAGTTGGTTCCCCACGGATTAATTTGCTGATCAGGAAAATTAAACAGCCCGCTGCCAAGTTTGGGTTGTAGTTCGACCAGATCTAGACCCGCAGTAAAATGATCGCCATGAGCAAAAATCACCGCACAGCGTAAATTTGGATCATCTTCATATTCAGTGAGCGCCAGTGAAAGGTCATGAATTAAATGACTGTCAAACGCATTTCGTTTATCTGCACGGTCCAAACCGATTAAATAAAGATGACCACGAATTTCTCGACTTACACGACCTTGTTGTTCTGACATTTTAATGATTCCTTCTGATTATTCTTTAGGCATAACTAAGTTTTTAAACGATTGTTAGAAAACTGTCAAAACTGATGCGTTCAAAACATCAAAATCAAAGTAAGTTGGCTGAATGGTTTGATTTAAAATTTACAGAGTTGATATGAAATAATGCAGGATATAGCTTGCCTTTGGGCCGATTTTTTCCATAATAGCAGCAGCTTTTTTAAGGCCCAATCAACCATGTCGAACTTAGAAATATTTGCAGTCATTATTAGCTTAATCGGGGTGACTTTAACCATAAAGCGAAATATGTGGTGTTGGTGGTTTAACTTTGCAGCTTTTTTGCTGTATGCCTACTTGTTTTATACCTACAAACTTTATGGCGAAACCATTTTGCAGTTTTTCTTTGTGGTGGTGAACTTCTACGGTTTTTATCACTGGTTGAAGGGCAAACAACAAGACCACGACATTCGTATTGAACCTATTGCGACCAAAATTGTGATCTTTCAAATGCTCTTAGCTGCGGTGGGCGGTTTGATTTTTGGTTTAAGCCTGCACTATTTTACCGATGCAGCCGTACCAATTTTGGATGCACAATTGGCCGCGTTTAGCTTACTCGCAACGTATTGGACCAGCCGGAAACATATTGCTACTTGGGTGCTTTGGGTATTTGTCGATATTATCTATGTGGGTATGTTTATATACAAAGACCTGTATCTCACTGCGGCGTTGTATGCAGGTTTTGTGGGCTTGGCGGCATTTGGTTGGTGGCAATGGACACAAGTCAAAAATAAACAGCAGCAACAGGCGATGAAAGCTTTATCCATTTAGCCCACAGATGTTTTTTTCATTCCCAATTTGACAATTTATAAAAATATATTTACTTTGTAACCATAAAGGGCATTTCATAATCGGGCTTCACCCCGATGAGAAGTGCCTTTTTTATGCCTTAAGAAATGTGGCTGTGTTCATTTGAGTCTAAGACATGTCATAAAATCCTCTGTGAATTTATAAGCAAAATTGGGTGTCTGCGAAGCTTGATTTTAATAGCCGATGATCCGATCCCGATGAATAAGTAAAGAGCGTGCAGAGTCATGATTATCGACTTTCAACTTGAGCAGCAACTGCGTTTTGACCGACAAGCTACGGTTCTACTGCAGCAAAAGGCGAGCTTTTTTCAGTTTGAGCAAATAGCAGATGTGTATAACGCTGAATGGCTCAAGGCATTTCCACAAGGGACGCAATGTAGCATCAGCGGTTTGGATGATGGTGCAGATGAATATGGTATCCAAATCAGTTATAAACACCAAAGCGTCTTGATCGATTATTCACAAGCAATCAAATTGGTACACCGTGATCGAGATGGTATGGTGCATAGCATGATCTTAAATTAACAACTGATGTTACGCACGTAAAAGTACTTATGCACTTTTAAAATGATTTTTAAGTCTATTCGACGGAGTCTTACATCTAAAGATTGAATAAAGGGATTAGCCTTCGGCTGGAGGTACTCTTACGGAACATTGTTTCTCATTCGGCAAAATGAGAAGCGTGCTTCGTAAAGAAACCATCTTGCGGTGCAATGCACCTCACCGACAAAACTCGTTCACTACCGTCAAATTATTCAAAGCATCGCAAAAACATTTTTGATTAGAAGTAGTCCTGTCTCAAACACTTGCGGATGACCTTACCGCGTATCGTTCTTTTATTTGAAGTAAATTGCGCTTTGATGGTTACTGCATAACATCAGTTAATCAGCTATGTTTCGAACTTTTTCATGATTATGGCTCGCACTGCACGTCTTTTGAACCTAGCGCTTTAATACATGCAAAACCAATACAACAGCTGCCTGAACAAGCTAGCTTTGATATTTTTAGCCTCGACTTTGGTCATTGGTGCACAAAGTTGTCTTATGCAGGGATGTATTTAAAAATCGATGCGGGCTGGGAATTTCAGCTCGAGTTTAAAGATCAGCATGGGCAAATCTATCAAAAAGTCCTTTAAGGCAGAGTCCAATGAGTTGCAGTATGGCAATTCTGTTTTTTCAGTTTGGTTTCAGGTCAATGACAGCCATAACGCTTTCCGATTTAATCCAAAGCACAGTTTTAGCAACTGTAGACTGGGCGAAATAAAACAATAAAACCTATATTGACCTGAAGGATTACGAGAATGGCACATCAATTTACCGTCAATGCCACTATTCATGGCGTTTCAATTGAAGATTTTAAACGACTAGCCGCAGATATTAGCTTGCATGAAGCGGTGTGCAAACGCATACCGGGTGAAAATCTAGAAATTTTAGAATCAAAGAAAACAGGCGATATGTATACCTTAAAACGTGCGTATAACCTTGATGTAAATATTCCAGATATTGCCAAGAAATTTTTAAAAGATGCGTTTCGCTTAAAACGTACAGATATTAGTAATTTGGCGGCGTTAACGTCAGATGTCAAACTAGATCCGAACCTACCGCTCGAAGCCAGTTGTAAACGAAGTGTCAGTGGTGATGCAACACAAGTGAGTTTCAATTTGGACTGGACGGTGAAAGTCAAAGTTCCACTGATTGGTGGATTACTTGAAAAACATGCAGAAGGTGAAATTCGTCGTTTTAGTCAGCTTGAGATTGAAATTGTAGAAGATGAATTACGTAAAAATTTAAAAGCCTGAATTGATTTGAAAGCAAGTTAAAAAAAGCGGTCATTGACCGCTTTTTTATTTTTAGTGCGAAGTTTTTTCAAAACGTTGACGATAGAGCATCGCAGTAAAGAAGGTCACCAAACAGACGCTCCATATATAATACATGGCGCCAATGTTGCTGTATAAACTCAACCATTGAACCAATGGCAAGGTGATACCACCCGCGATGGCATAGGCCAAATTGTATGAAAATGAAATGCCCGAGAAACGAATCTGTGCAGGGAACATTTTCACCATACTATAAGACACCATACCAACCGTGCCTGATGCCAAACCGAGCAGCATATAGAGCGCAAACACGGTCGATGCTGCCACATGGCCCAAGCTGTTATAGAACACGCCCGCGATTATTGCGACAAGGAGTGAACCGAACAGCATCACTTTACTCGCACCGAAGCGATCTGCCAAAAGACCTGCCAAGATACAACCGACCATTTGCATCACAATAGCGGCACTTTGCATTTTAAAGGCATCGGCACGTTCAAAACCAAAGGCGCCCGTGAGTAAATTTGGCATCGCTAAAATCAGCACAACAACGCAGCCAGTTAAGAACCATGTAAACAGCATACCAATCACAACGCCTGTTTTGTGCTGTTGCAGTACTTGTTTCACTGGAAGCTCTTTAGCCAATTGTTTCTTTTCTTGCATGGCTTTAAATACAGGCGTTTCTTTTAAATAACTGCGGAGATAGAGCGCAACAAAGCCAAAGATCCCGCCTAAAATAAATGGAATCCGCCATGCCCAATCATGGATTTCTGACTCTGTAAATTGTAATGAAATAAACAAAGACATCAGTGCGCCCAATAAGATACCCAAAGATAAGCCAGCAGTGAGTAGGCCATTGGCGATACCAATTTTTTGCTCAGGCACATGCTCTGAAACAAAAGTCCATGCCGCTGGGATTTCACCACCAATCGCGATGCCTTGAATCACACGCATCAGTAGAAGCAGGAGTGGTGCTGCATAGCCAATACTTTCAAAAGTCGGCATCACACCGATCATCAGTGTAGGTAGAGCCATGAGTAAAATAGACAAACTAAATAAACGCTTACGACCAATCAAATCGCCAAAATGCGCCATCACCACACCACCCAACGGGCGGAAAAAATATCCGGCTGCAAAAATACCGTAAGTATTCAGCATCGCCCAAAATGGACTGAGTCCAGTGGGGAAAAACAGTTCCGAAATAATTTTGGCGTAAAATACATAAATGACAAAGTCATAAAACTCGAGTGCGCCACCGAGGGATGACAGCCCGAGGGTACGTTTATCTTGACGAGTCAGGCGTGGCTGAGCTTCCATGCAAATATTTTCCAGCAGCAAATAGCATTTGAGGATTTTAGTGATTCAAATTTTTATTGAATAATCAAACTTTGTTGCCTTATTAAAAACTTATAGTTATGAAAATATCGTGAATTAAGAACAAAATAATATAGATAAAGTCGCATTAACTTAAAGAATGATTGGTGATGGATGGCGTTAAATCTTGGAATATAAATGATAAATATCAATAGTATAGGGCGGTGTGATCTGCTATTTTACTTTGTGCTCTATATAAACCATAAAAGATTCAAAGCCATAGCATGCCGTTGTTTTATACTCAGAACCGATAATAATGCATATTGCATGGTTGTTTTTTTTTTAAATAACTGATGTTACGCAGTAACATCAGAAGCGTAATTTGATTCAAATGAAAGAATGATAAGTGGTAACGTCATCCGCAAGTGTTTGAGACAGGACTCCTTCTAATCAAAAATGTTTTTGCGATACTTTGAATAATTTGATACTAGTGAACGAGTTTTGCGGATGACAATGGTTTTGGGTACTTTTGCCGAAACAAAAGTACCTCCAGCCGAAGGCTAATCCCTTTATTTAAATCCTAGATGTAAGACTTCGTCGAATAAACTTAAATATCATTTTAAAAATGCGTAATTACTTTTACGTGCGTAACATCAGTTAAATAATTTAAGCTTGCTAGACTTAAAAAAGGATAAATACATGAGTCATATTGCTGCTGTTGCGCAGCGTGGAGAAGCGATTTTGACGCTCACTGCCGCAGAGGTGCAAGCATCTGAAATAGGTTCTGCATGGTTAACTGCACTAAGTGAAACACTTCATGCCACTATGCTTGAGCGTCAAGGCGTAGGCATTGCCGCACCGCAAATTTATGTTTCTAAGCGGGTAATTATCGTGGCTTCACGTGCAAATTTACGCTATCCCGATGCGCCTGAAATGGAGGCGATCGTGATGGTCAATCCAGTGATTACATCTCGATCTACGACCACGGTTTTGGGTGAAGAAGGCTGCTTAAGTGTGCCGAATGCACGAGGACAAGTCCCGAGAGCCGAGCAAATTCACGTGCGATATTTGACCCTTCAAGGTGAAGTCAAAGAGAAAACCCTGAATGGCTTTCCTGCACGGATCGTACAACATGAGGTCGATCATCTGAACGGGATCTTATTCACCGAGCGTTTAGAATAATAAACTGTACTATTTCAAAAAAGATAAAAGTGACCAAATGAGCTAAAAAAATAGCGGAAAAGTAATTTGAATAGTGGTGTAAGTGAAGTTTAAAGGCTTCAAAGGTTGCACTTTTAACTGTGAAAATAGGCTTTCTTTTTGAAGTTAAAACCTTGTATAACTAGCGAAATAATAAAATAAAAAAGAAGATTAATGGGGAAAAATTGGGGCAATGCTGTCTGTACGAAATGGGGCGTACAATGGCGTAAATTGAAGCATCTTTTGTTTGAGTCAGACTATCTCATCATCAATTGGTCTGACTACGATAAAGGGCGTTTACTTCTCATCTTTGGCATGCTGAGTCAAGTTAGCGTGTTGAAGTGGTGCATCATGAATTTTTATTATTCGACCAATCGGATTTGGTTTAATCCGAGTGAACTCAAGTTCAGGATCATCGTCGCTTGTATAGTCCTACTCAGTTATGGCGTATTGGCAGTACTCAGTCTTTATTTCAAAAAATATTTAAATTTCAGACTGTTTTTTAGCTATTTTGCGCCCGTCCTGTTTGGGATCGGCATGATCTATGGTGGCTATATGATCGGGATCTATAGTCCTGCCACCATGGCGGGGACGGTCAATCTGCTGATGGTCGGTTTAGTTTTTTATCGTCCTGCGATTATGCTCAGTATCACATTTCCGATCACACTATTTATTGGCTACATTTGCTATCAAACTTCGATTGACCATCTAGAATATGCACCGATTTTCAGCCCAGCTTTAAAACAGAGTGAGTTTTACGACAATGCCTTTTGGCTTATGAGTATGGCGGAGTTGTATTTACCTATATTGATCGTCAGTGCGGTGTTTTTTCAGATTTTGCTTTTACAGTGGCGACACCGTGAACAAAAGATGGAAGTCCTCAGCCGTGTCGATGGCCTGACCAATGTGTTTAACCGTCGTTATGTCAGTCATGAACTTGATAGGCTCAGCAAACAGACACAGCCTGAATTTGCAGTGGTTTTACTTGATCTCGACCATTTTAAACTGATCAATGACCAATATGGACATGATGCAGGAGATGCCGTTTTACAACGTGTTGCTCAAATTTTAAATGACAATACTCGTGTACAAGATGTGGTTGGACGTTATGGCGGTGAAGAATTTATTTTAATTTTAAAAAATCAGAGTTTAGAGCAGGCGATAGAGGTCGCTGAACGCTGTCGATTGGCCATTTCTGAAGCTGAAACTATGATAGCCAACCATCAAATGTTGAAGATTAGTGCAAGTTTCGGTGTAGCAACTGCGATTGAGGGGACACCGTCTGCTGTGGTCACGCGTATGGCCGATCAAGCGCTGTACATGGCAAAGCAACAAGGTCGTAACCAAGTACGCAGCTTTCGTGAGTTAAACTTGGCAGAAGATTAAATAATTTAAACGATAGTTATGCAGCAATTACAATTTCAGCTCAGATTAGACCAGCTCGTCTTTCAGACTGAGCAACAGAATATTCATTTTGATCATGGCTTAGTGGCGTGGGTACAAAAATGTGTTCAACAGCGCTTCATCTGTAATGAGGCAGCGACTATTGCAGAATGAACCTGTCGCGAATAACCATATTGTTTTAGATCTGACTAATATTTCTTGGATACACGATGTTGGTGTCCGAATGCTCTTTGAAGGTGTAGACCGTTTAATTGCGGATGGTCATCGCGTGGCAGTGATCGACTCAGAACATCTCTTGGAACAAAGTCGAAGTCATGCAGGACATGAGGTGGTTGTTCGGGAAGAGCTGAGTCAATATTTACAACGGTTTGAGCGTTAATTAATAAAACGTGATTTTTGAGTTAGGCAAAGGGCTCATAAGTTTAGTGCTTAGATCGGCTATAATTTTCTTTTTGCGTTAAATTTGCTTATGTCATTTGAGTTAAAAGTCAGTTTACTCCCGAGTGTTGAAGCTTTATCCCCACAGCATAAAAAGCTGAATAAACTGATTGAGCAAATCGAACAGCAAAAGCTGGATTTAGATCTTTGGCAAAATGCCAAAAGTGAAATTCAGAGTTATATCCAGCTGAAACTTGTGCCGATCTATCGTGATTTGCATGCGGTGTACTTTCGTCAGCTTGAGCAACTTTGGCTGCACATACAACAAGAAGACTTTGCCAAAGCAGATTTAGCACAGCTTGATGCCAAACTCACCAAATTGGCAAAGCAGCTAAAAAAATCCAACTACTTAAATACTGCCGAACTTGAAAAGGTTGCAGAGGTTGATGTTTTTTATCAGCAGCATCATGCACATAATCAAAAGCCGAATAAAAAAGCTAAGTTGACCCAAACTGAACAGAGCAAAGTAGAAGGTCATTTTGATGTTGAACAAGAAACTACAGAACAAAATGAGTCTTTTGAAGAGTGGGACAGCGAACAGTATCAACGCGAGAAAGAAGAACATCAGCGTAAACGCTTAGTGCAAAAACGTGAACAAGCTGAAAAGTTAGTGAACCAATCCCTGAAAACCGTGTATTTAAAAATCACCGCCATGATTCACCCAGACCGTGAACCTGATGAAACTAAAAAAGCGGAAAAAACCGAGTTGCTGCAAGTGGTGAACCAAGCCCATGAAGCACAGGATTTGTTTTATTTATTAAAGCTGCAATTACAGCTTGAAACCAATAAAGGCAAAAGCCCTAAAGCTTTAACTGATGAACATTTAAAGTTTTATAAAACGGCTTTAGAGGCTCAAAGCCAACGCCTAGCCAGTCAGATAGATGACATTACGGATAGTTTTCACTGGAGCGAAAAGCCGAAGCCGAAAAATATGCAGGTGAAAGATGTGTATAAGGTGATTGATGGCGATGTTGCAGTGCTGAAAGAGCAAGTGAAGTGGGAAAAAGAACGGCTGAAATATATGGAGAAGGTGAAAGGGTTGGAAGTGTTGTTGGGGAATGGGGTTTTATAAAATCACCTCTCCCTAACCCTCTCCTGAAAGGAGAGGGGAAATCCATTACATATCAAATTTAAGTTATAAATTTGGATGTATTAGTGGGGCTGAAATTTCATAATAAAAATTAGATTCACAATGAATGTTCCCTCTCCCTATGGGAGAGGGCTA
Source organism: Acinetobacter sp. LipI_15 (assembly GCF_058242865.1). NCBI lineage: Bacteria > Pseudomonadati > Pseudomonadota > Gammaproteobacteria > Moraxellales > Moraxellaceae > Acinetobacter > Acinetobacter sp. LipI_15. The sequence goes on from NZ_JBZAYN010000001.1 coordinate 868,924, forward strand.
GGGAGAGGGAAATAAAAATGAAAATAGACCCTGTATTATTAGAGTTTGCCAAAAACATGCGCCACACAGCCACCGATGCTGAAAACCTCATGTGGCAAATTCTACGTGCCAAACGTTTTATGAACCTGAAATTCCGCCGTCAGCATGTGATCAAACTTTATATTGTGGATTTTTACTGTCATGAAATTGGTTTAGTGATTGAGTTGGATGGTAGTCAGCATGGAACGAATGATGCGATTGAATACGATGCTGAGCGAACTAAGTTTTTAGAGGCTTTGGGTTTAACTGTTGTACGATATTGGAATTATGATGTGTTGGGGAGGACGGATGTGGTGTTGGAGGATTTGTGGAATTTATGTCTTGAGCTGAAAGTAAATCAAGAATGAAAAATTCCCTCTCCCTCGGGGAGAGGGCTAGGGTGAGGGTAATTATTCAAGATTAAATGATGCATCTAAACCTATTAATGTATGGTCATTAATAAAAATTTGTAGCTCTCCAGATTGTTCACATTTGACAATGTTATATATATCTTCAACTGAGCTAATATAATCATCACATGGATTATAGTTTCGCCCAATATGAATGACTAATTGGTGCTCTGATAGATAAACATCTTCTTCAAGAAAGCAGTTATAAGCATCCTCAAAAATTCTATGAATTGCTAGTTTGATGCTTTCCTCATCCGATAAAGGAATCTGCGATGAAACTTGCATAATACCTTGTGTATAACTTTTACCTGAAATTTTACATAAAAAATTTTCTAGTTTTCTAAAAGCAAATGGTCTATTAAAATCTTCATTAATCATAATAGAAAAAATTAAATTTTTTATAAAAATTTTAAAAATGTTATCAAAAGGCTTTAGTAAAGAATGTCTTAAAAACTTATAATCCTCTAGCTTTTCTTGATCAATTAGATAGATATTCGCTTTATTTTTAAAATTTTTTAGCTCTTCATCAATGGATTGATCAATGATACCTTCATATTTACTCTTAAATAATGACAAACGGTTTTCAATATAACTATCAACTCTTTTTTTCTTGAATTTAGGTTCAAATTTCACTTCATTAAAGATCTTATATAAAAACAAAAAAATTATAATCCATAGTTCATTAGCAACGGTCTCTAAATCAGGGAAAAGTGGTGTTTTCGGTAAAATTAAATATTTATAAGCTAAATATGTGGCTAATATTGCGATGGTCGCATATCCAATTTGTGCATACCAATTTATTAACTTAGTACGGTTATGTACTAAATTCCAAACAGCTCGAAATGCAAAACTGTATACTACTAATAAGTAGATGTTAGTTACTAAACAGTCATATTTGAAGTAAAAAATTACTGAAGAAACAAGGATGGTAAAGACTACGGGGGTAAGTATCCTGAGAATAAAATTAAACCCTACGAGTTCATCACTATGAATATCAAATTTAATTTCTGCATACCCAAATCCTTTTGAATATTTACCTATAAAATTTACTGTAAAAAATAAGATTATTCCTAATGTAATTAAGAAAATATGATGCCCTATTATTGTTTGCATAAAAATCCCCTCAAAAATGAAGGGATTTTATCTTATTTGTTAAATATTTAAAAAGAAATCAAAGCGCCGCAATCTGCTCCATATTCGCTTTAATCTTCACTAACTGATCAGCAAATTCAGCAAGTTTTACTTTTTCGCCTTCAACCACAGCAGCAGGTGCTTTCGCCACAAAACCTTCATTGCCAAGTTTAGTCGCAATTTGGTCATGCTGCTTTTGAACCTTGTCTAAGTCTTTTTGTAGACGACCCAATTCCGCTTTCGGGTCAATTAAACCTTTCATTGGAACAAATACTGATACATGACCTACAACAGATGAAGAAGACAATGGTGGTTGTTCAGCATCTGCAAGGAAAGTAATGCTTTCAACTTTTGCCAATGCTTTGAACAATGGTTCAATACGAGCGATTTGAGCTTTTTCCGCATCCGTCGTGTTTTGAAGTAGAACAGGCAACAAGCGAGCATTACCTAAGCCCATCTCACCACGAATGTTACGTACCGCACCAATCAAACCTTGCAGCCATTGCATATCTGCTTCAGCTTGTTCATTCACTAACGCTTGGTCAGCAACAGGGTACTGCGCCAACATAATCGTTTCGCCCGAAATGTTCAGCTTCGGCGCAAGGGTTTGCCAGATTTCTTCTGTTAAGTAAGGCATTAACGGATGAGCCAAACGTAAAGACGCTTCCATCACAGCAAGAAGAACACGGCGGATTTCAGCTTTACGTTCTACCGAGATATTTTCATCATTCAGAACAGGCTTAGTCAGCTCGACATACCAGTCACAGTATTCATTCCAAATGAACTCGTAAATCGCTTGTGCAGCCAAGTCTAAACGATACGTTGCAAATGCTGTTTGCACTGCTTGTTCTGCTTTTTGTAGACGGCTTACAATCCACTGTTCAGGCAATTCCCAAAGGTCTTGACGAACTTCTTGACCAATCACTTGTTCTTCGCAGTTCATCATCACGAAACGGGTTGCGTTCCAGATTTTGTTCGCGAAGTTACGGTAGCCTTCAACACGCTTCATGTCGAACTTGATGTCACGACCTGTGTTGGCAAGCGCACAGAATGTGAAACGAACCGCATCTGTACCGTAAGATTGAATGCCTTCAGGGAATTCTTTACGGGTAGATTTTTCAATCTTCGCTGCTTGTTTCGGGTTCATCAAACCTGTTGTACGTTTTTGTACTAGCGTTTCAAGATCAACACCATCAATCAAGTCTAATGGGTCAAGCACGTTGCCCTTAGACTTCGACATTTTCTGACCTTCGCCATCACGCACCAAACCATGTACATACACAGTTTTAAATGGAACTTGCGGTGTACCATCTTCATTTTTCATGAAGTGCATGGTCATCATGATCATACGGGCAACCCAAAAGAAGATGATGTCAAAACCAGTCACAAGTACATCAGTCGGGTGGAAAGTATTTAAGAAATAGTTTTCTTTATCTTTGGCTTCATCGCCAGTCCAACCTAAGGTTGAGAATGTCCAAAGACCTGATGAGAACCATGTATCGAGTACGTCTTCGTCTTGGTCTAATTGAACATCGGCAGGGATATTGTTTTTCGCACGAACTTCAGCTTCGTCACGACCTACATAAACATTACCATCTACATCGTACCAAGCAGGAATACGGTGACCCCACCACAATTGACGCGAGATACACCAGTCTTGGATGTTGTTCATCCAAGCCATGTACATGTTGCTGTATTGCTCAGGTACAAATTTAATCTCGCCATCTTTAACCGCTTTAATTGCAGGCTCAGCAAGAGGGGCAATTTTCACATACCATTGGTCAGTAAGTAGAGGCTCAACGATCACGCCTGAACGGTCACCGCGAGGTGGTTTAAGCGTATACGGTTGGATTTGCTCTAACCAGCCTTCAGCTTCAGCTTGTTCAACTAATTTTTTACGTGCTTCAAAACGATCTAAGCCCACATATTCCGCAGGTGCAGGGATGGTTTTAGAAATTTGCTCGCCAGCTTTCGCGATATATTCAAACTCAGCCAACACTTCAGCATTTTTGTTGAAGATGTTGATGATTGGAAGTTCACAGCGTTTGCCCACTTCATAGTCATTGAAGTCGTGCGCAGGAGTGATTTTTACACAGCCTGTACCAAATTCTTTGTCTACATATTCATCTTTAACGATTGGAACAGCACGGCCTGTAATAGGTAGGATAATGTTTTTACCTACAAGCGCCGCATAGCGTTCATCATCAAGCGCAACCGCAACCGCTGTATCACCGAGTAATGTTTCAGGACGAGTGGTCGCCACAACGATGTGGTCTTTACCATCGTGGGTGCGGATTGATTTGTCTTCAAAGAAATATTTGAAGTGCCAAAGTGAACCTGCTTCTTCTTTATCAGACTCAACTTCTAAGTCAGAAAGGGCAGTTTGTAGTTTAGGGTCCCAGTTTACAAGGCGTTTACCACGGTAAATCAAACCTTCTTCATGTAGCTTAACAAATACTTCTTTCACGGCATTTGAAAGACCTTCATCCATGGTGAAGCGTTCACGTGACCAGTCTACAGATGAGCCTAGACGACGAATTTGACGGGTAATGTTCCCGCCAGATTGTTCTTTCCATTCCCACACTTTTTCGATGAACTTTTCACGGCCAAGGTCGTGACGGCTAATGCCTTCAGCACCCAATTGACGTTCAACAACCATTTGCGTTGCGATACCTGCATGGTCGGTACCCGGCTGCCAAAGGGTATTTTTGCCAGACATGCGGTTATAACGAGTCAACGCATCCATAATGGCATTGTTGAAACCATGACCCATATGCAAGCTACCAGTGACGTTTGGTGGCGGAATCATAATACAGAATGAATCACCTTTTTGAGATGGCTTGAAGTAGCCTCTCTCTTCCCAAGTCTTGTACCATTTTTTTTCGATCTCGGTCGGATCGTAGGTCGTAGCAATATTTTGCGCTGAATCAGTCATAGTCTAAACAGATCAAAAGTGGATAAAAAATTAGATCTATTGTAGCAAAAAAAATGGTGAATTAGGGATGTTGGGCGAATGTTAACTTTTAGGATTTGGCAGTAAATAAAAGAGTCCGTATGATAGGACCTAAGATAAGAAGTATCCATTGATCCCAAAACTAAGATAAAAGGAGCAATATCAAATGACTTATTCTATTTCTTTAAAGATTCAACCTACGACATATCAACGTTTTGAGACGATTCATCAAAAACTCAATGCAGGTGAAACAGAAAGTCAGTCCAAAGCCTTAGGGGATAATTTAGCGGATATTGCATGTGAAATTTTAGATCAAGTTTTTGGCCAAATGGCGCGCATGAATAAGTCTGGAGACAATGAATCCGAAAAAATTATTCAGCAAATACGTGAAACGACCCGTAAATATATGCCGTGGTCGGTGTCTTTTTTTGGCAATGACCGCCTTGTACCGATGGTGAATTATTTATATGGACGTTTTTACAGCGAAGATGGTCAGCATTATATGCATTATCCGATCGATGCCTCTTTAGCCACCGACTTGCTTGCCTATGTCAATCAAATGAAAGAAGGGCAGAATCAATATGTGCCGCTCGCATTGAAGGCATTTACACAAGTGGTCGATGCCGGGGTGACGCATTTGGTGCGAGAACCGAAAAAAATGCTGAAATTTAACATGGTGGTGGATAAAACTTTAACCGGTGTCATCAATCTCACCACGCAACTCGGTTATAAACGTTTTGATAAACTCGGCAAAATTTATGATGCACAGTCAATGAGTCAGTATTTTGACCATTTTATGGTGTTTTTGAACAATGAGCCTGTACTACGTAAAGCATAAAATACATATAAATGAATAAATTAGTTATTTAAAAGGATGTCAAAATGGCAAAACGTGATGATTTGAACGGAAAAGTGGTATGGATTACTGGGGCATCGTCAGGTTTGGGTGAAGCTTTAGCAAAAGAATGTGCTTTGCAAGGGGCGCAGGTCATTTTGACCGCACGTCGTTTTGAAGAGTTGGAAAAAGTCCGGGTTTCATTATTACATCCAGATCAGCATCTTTCAGTGTGTGCAGATATTACCAATGAAGAACAAGTTCGCCATGCTTATGAACAAGTCCTTGCGCATAAAGGTCGAATTGACTGGCTAATCAATAATGCGGGATTGAGTCAGCGTGCATTGATTACGGATACGACTATGCAAACTGAACGTGCCATCATGGAAGTAGATTATTTTTCGCAAGTCTATTTAACCAAAACCGTTTTACCGACATTTTTAGCACAAAAGTCTGGTCGAATTGCTTTTGTTTCAAGTGTTGCAGGCTTATTAGGGACACAATACCGCGCGACCTATTCTGCTGCAAAAGCTGCCATTCATATGTGGGCGAACAGTCTACGTGCGGAAGTTGCGGATCAAGGGGTGGGCGTATCGGTGATATTCCCCGGATTTGTCAAAACCAATGTTTCATTTAATGCACTCAATGGTGCCGGCAAGCCACAAGGGCATCAGGATGAAGCCATTGAAAATGGTCTAGAAGCCAATGAGTTTGCCGAAACGGTGGTGCAATCTTTGCAACGTGGGGAAGAATACATCGTGGTGGGTGGTTCTAAAGAAAAGCTCGGTGTTTGGGTATCTCGATTATCACCGACAACGTTATATAAAATGATTCGTAAAACCAAAGTGAAGTAAATTTTATCAAGTTTAAATAGTTTAAAAGTCACTCTTAACAGTGACTTTTTTAATGAGTAACGAGATTATAAGAAATGAAAAAGAATAATTTTAACAAATGGGGAATAGCCATCATTTTGTGCGCAATCATTGGTGCAATCGGTACAGTGGCATATTTTTATTTTAAACAGAAAACTCAAAAAATTGAGCAGAAGTCAACGCTCGAAAAGCCTGAAAAAGAAATAGGAACTGTATCAGAACCAGTTATTGAATCTGTTGAGATTGAACCTAAAGTTGAAGCGGCGAGTGCAGAAGTTGTTATGCGAGGACCAAATGAGGGGTGGTTACCGATCGAAGCACTGTTTGATGAACAAGGATTATTGAAGTCTGAGTATTACAGTCAAAATCCTCAAGATTCAGATGTTGATAAATTACCTTATAGCTCGAATAAAATTGGTGATTTTAAATGGCGAGCTGAATTTCATCCTGTTGATGATTTTAAAGGCGATCAGGCTAGATTCAAAGATCAATGTTTTGGATATTGTGTTTTAGTGAAAGGTAAGTTGCTGACCAGTGTTGAATCGACTGTATTTACGGGAGCATTTATTGCGAAAGATCATTTGATCGAAGTGATTGCACATAAGGGGAGTGGCGCATATATGCCTGTCAACTATAGCTTTATCAAAATCGACAAAGCTGGTAATGCAGAGTTAATCTCAGATGATCATAATTCTTACAAAGATCAATTGGCTCGTATCAATCATTCGGGACTCGAGATTGACTTAAAACCATTTAGAAAACTTCAATATTTTCTTCTAATGAATGAAAATGGTTTAAATGTGTCGATGCAAAAACCCAATAAGGTGGATGTCGAACCGTCTCAGTGTAAAGAGTATTACGAAGGAACATTAGAGGCATGTCCAACTTTATATGGATGTAAAGCTGACATTGTGGTGCAAGATCTGGCACGTGCTTATGCTGGAGATGTTGCATTTAGTTATCATGATCCAAATATTGATGAAAAGAAATTTAATGAAGTTTGTTTTAAAGTTTGTCGCAATGAAAATGTGAGTTATGAAGAGTTTGAAAACACATTGTGTAAAGTAAATTAAATAGTAAAAATGAATTGGGGAGAAGTAGAGAGATCAGATGTCTCTCTTTTGAATTGCTGTTCCATACGCAAAGACTTCGACCATGCCGCCTTGCATACCCAGCTCAGTGGTGCTTAAACGCAGGCCCATAATTTGCGTTGCGCCCATCTTTTCAGCTTCTTGCTTTAAACGCACCACGGCTTCACGACGTGCCCGATCGACGATGCTTTCATAACTGGTTAAACGTCCGCCAAAGAAGTTCTGAATATTGGCAATCACATATTTAAAATAATCATGTGAAATCACTACATTACTTGAAATCAGTTGTCCGAAATGTTCAGTAGTTTTAAAGCGGTTGTTGTCTATGCGAATATGCGCCAATCGCTTTTCTTGAGCTTCGAGTTCTTTGAGATGTTTTTGTTCGATATGGCGACCGAAGCCCCAGCCAATACAAAAGAGCACCACAAAGATCAGGACTTTAATAATAAAGGCATCCATGACTTAGTCCTGAGTTGGAAATGGGTCTGGTAGTTTTGCTGAGTTGGCTTCTACGCGAACAGCGGTGCCATACACAAATAATTCAGAGGCGCCTTGAGCAATATTTGAGGTTGAAAAACGGATACCGACGACCGCATTCGCGCCTAAGGCACGTGCTTTGTCAATCATACGGCTCATAGCTTCTTGACGGGATTCTTCGAGTAGTTCTGTATAACCTTTAAGTTCACCACCCACGATATTTTTTAGGCCAGCCATAAAGTCACGACCAACATGTTTACTGCGGACAGTACTGCCATAAACGACATCAAGTTGTTGTATAATGGTATGACTCGGAACAGATTCAAGATTACTTAAAAGCATTTTTAGTTATCAATATAAAAAGGTGAATTGAAGATAGGAAACTCTTCAGCAAAAAGCAATATGTTCATTTTTATTTTGTAGCTCCGATCTAAAAATGAAAAAGCCCACCGAAGTGAGCTTTTCAAATATTACGGGCTAGGCTAACTCAAATTATTGTTTTGATGCAGCTTTACGCTCAGCAGTAGAAGGTTGGTATTGCACAGCATCAGAAGTGTTGGCTTTGATACCACCACCAAGTGTTTTATACAATTCAACTTGGTTGTTGAGATTTGCTTGTTCAAGCAACAACAAACCTTGCTCAGCTGCATAAGATGCACGCTGCGCATCCAGTACAGTTAAGTAGCTATCAATACCAGCACGGAAGCGAGCATTTGATAGTTTGTAAGTTGTATTGGTTGCATCAACTAAACGGCGCTGTGCTGCAATACGGTCACCAATGTTTTGGCGAACTGCAAGCGCATCATTCACTTCACGGAAAGCTGACTGAACTGATTTTTCATAATCAGACAATGCAATTTTCTGGTCAGTTTCAGAAACTTTAATATTGGCCTGACGTGTACCCCAGTCGAAGATTGGAATATCTAGGCTAGGGCCAGCAGACCATACAAAGTTGCCTGATTTAAATAGATCACCTAAGTCCGTTGAAGCATAACCCGCAGAACCTGTCAGGCTAATCGTAGGAAACAGACGTGCTTTAGCTGCACCAATGTTCGCACCAGCGGCAGACAGTTTGTATTCAGCTGCACGTACATCTGGACGGTTGTTCAACAAATCACTTGGAATACCTGAACCAATAGTATTGGTCGAAGTAATTCGATTGACACGTTGGTTCGGCAGCAAGTTCGCAGGTACTTGTTGACCCACTAATAGATTCAATAAATTTTGCGCTTGAGCAATTTGAGTTTTGTAGTTCGCAACATCATTACGTGCAGTTTCTACAGAAATTTGAGCCTGACGAACAGGAACTTCACTGTCAATACCGACATCAAAACGCTTTTTGTTCAGGTTGTAAGATTCAAGCTGAGCCTTTAAGGTTTGATCTGCAAGCTTCAAGTTTGAGTTAGCGTATGCATAGTTTAACCATGCTTGAGCCACTTGACCGATCAACGCAATTTGTGTTGCATCACGGGCACTTGCAGTTGCAAGGTAACTGTCTAAAGCATTGTCTTTTAAGCTACGTACACGACCCCAAAAATCAAGTTCATAGGCAGTGACACCTAAACCGACATTATAAGAGGTGATAGGCTTTTGCGTATTCAACGTGTCTTGACGAAGTACGCTACCACTGGCACCAATGGTTGGTAATTGACCATTGGCAGTGATTTGATACTGTTGTTGTGCACGTTCAATATTTAAAGCAGCCGTACGTAGGTCACGGTTATTGGCTAAAGCTAAGTCAAGAACTTGTACCAGACGTTGGTCAGCAAAGAAATCTTTATATCCTTGCTCAGCCACAGAAGTGCCAGAAGCACTTGCTGTGTAGCTTTCGGGGATATTGGTCTGAACAACCGGCTCTGGACCACGCATGCTTTGGCAGGCAGCCAAAGCAAGCGCAAGTGAAGAAACCGCAATGCTACGACCTGCAATAGACCATACATTTTGCATCACGATAAATGCTCCTGATTATTTTGTTGTTTTGGTTTGTACTTAAAGATACTTCGGATCCATACGTAGAACACAGGAATAAAGAAGATACCAAGTAGGGTAGAACTGATTACGCCACCCAATACACCATAACCTACAGACTGCTGACTACCTGCACCTGCACCCGAAGAAAGGGCAAGCGGAAGTACACCAAAACCAAAGGCTAAAGTGGTCATGATAATTGGACGTAGACGCATTTTAGCGGCATGCAAAGTTGCGTCAAACAGATCTTCACCTTTTTCTTGAAGTTCTTTGGCAAATTCTACGATCAAGATCGCATTCTTCGCGGACAAACCAATGACGGCAATAATAGCCACCTGGAAGTAAATGTTATTCGCCAAGTTTGGATTTTTGAAGAACACCATTCCAAGGAAAGTCAGTAATAACGCACCCAATACACCTAATGGTACAACCAGTAATACTGAGAACGGAATAGACCAGCTTTCATATAAGGCAGCAAGACATAGGAAGACGATTAACAATGAAAGTGCGTATAGGAATGGTGCTTGTGCGCCAGACTCACGTTCTTCTAGAGATAAACCTGTCCATTCATAGTCAAAGCCTTGAACGCCCATCGAAGGAAGTTTTTGTACAATTTCTTCCATCGCTTTCATCGCGTCGCCCGAACTTACACCCACACCCGGTGAACCTTGAATGTTCACAGATGCGATACCGTTATAACGTTCAAGACGTGGTGAACCATAAGTCCATTCGCCAGTAGCGAAGGTCGAGAATGGAACCATTGTGCCTTGGTTGTTACGAACATACCACTGGCTCAGGTCTTCAGGCATCATACGTGCCGCAGCTTCACCTTGTACATAGACTTTCTTCACACGACCACGGTCAACGAAGTCGTTGATGTAAGAACCACCCCATGCCATACCCATTGTGGTATTGATTTCAGCAATGCTGACACCCATAGCACCGGCTTGAGCTTGGTCAATCGTGATTTTGTACTGTGGCGTATCTTCTTGGCCGTTAGGACGAACACCCATGAGGCGTTTATCTTGAGCAGCCATACCGAGCACCATATTACGGGCATCGATAAGTTGTTGATGGGTTTGACCTGCAGAAGCTTTTAACTGCAAGTTGAAGCCGGCAGTTACACCCAATTCAGGCATTGCTGGTAATTGGATTGGCATGATGTATGAAGCATCCTTCACGATCATGTTCAATGCCATACCACGTTGAATAATCGCACCCACTTGAGATTCAGGTGATGTACGATCTTCCCAATCTTTTAACTTGACGAAAGCAAGACCTGCGTTTTGACCCACACCTGTGAACGAGAAGCCGGCAACACTGAATACAGAATCGACATATTTTTCTTCGTTTTTCAGGAAGTAATCGGTCATTGCAGTGACAGTTTTATCCGTACGCTCAAGTGAGGCATTCGGTGGTAACTGTACCAGTGTCATTACAACACCTTGGTCTTCTTCAGGTAAGAATGATGATGGTAACTTTTGGAATAAAAGCACTAATAAGCCGATTACAACTGCATAAATCACACCAGAGAAAATCTTGTGGTGTGTCATGAAGTTCACGCCGCCTTGGTATTTATGCGCAACTTTATCAAAAGAGCTGTTAAACCAACGGAAGAAACGGGCAAAGATATTGTTGCTTTCAGGTTTGTTTGGATCATGTTGTTTCAACATGGTCGCACATAGGGCAGGGGTAAAGGTCAATGCCACAATCAATGACAGAATCATTGCTGTTACCAGCGTGATTGAGAACTGACGATAAATTACACCTGTCGTACCACCGAAGAATGCCATCGGCACGAATACAGCGGTTAACACAGAGGTAATACCGATGAGGGCACCCGAGATCTGTTTCATTGAGATTTCAGTTGCAGTCACTGGGTCAAGATGATCTTCAACCATGACACGTTCAACGTTCTCTACGACAACAATCGCATCATCCACGAGGAGACCAATCGCCAGTACCATCGCGAACATGGTGAGTGTGTTGATCGAGAAACCAAACATGTTAATGACAGCAAAAGTACCCAATACCACTACAGGTACAGCCAATGTCGGAATAATCGTTGCGCGCCAGTTCTGTAAGAACAAGAACATCACAAAGAATACGAGAATCACGGCTTCTACAAGGGTATGTACAACACTTTCAATCGATAACTTAATGAATGGAGTCGTATCAAATGCGAGCGTGTCTTCTAAACCTTCAGGGTAGTTTGGACGTAGTTCTTTTAAACGTGCTTCAACAGCTTCGGCTGTATCTAATGCGTTTGCACCAGTTGCTAGTTTGATCGCTACACCACCAGCAGGTTTGTTGTTGAACTTAGAGTCGAACTGATAGTTGTCAGCACCTAATTCAACACGTGCAACATCACCTAAACGTACCTGAGCACCATCACTACTGTTACGCAGGAAAATGTTTTTAAACTGCTCTGGTGTTTGCAACAAACTTTGTGCTGTAACTGTCGCGTTCAGTACTTGACCTTCAGTTGCAGGCGCACCACCTAACTGACCAACAGCAACCTGAGCATTCTGTGTACGGATAGCCGCAGCCACATCACTCGGTGTAACTTTCAGGTTTGCCATTTTGGCTGGATCTAGCCAAATACGCATCGCATAAGAACCACCGAATACTTGGACTTCGCCTACACCTGCTACACGGCTGAGAGGTTCAGAAATATTCGAGTTTACATAGTCCTTAATGTCGTCTGCAGTCAACTTACCCGACGGTGAGTGGAATGCTACAACTTGTAGGAAGCTTGCGCCAGATTTGGTGACTTTTACACCTTGACGTTGTACGTCTTCAGGTAAAAGCGCTGTCGCAGACTGGAGTTTGTTTTGGACTTGAACTTGGGCGATATCGGGATCGATCCCTTGTTCAAAGTTCAATGTAATAGATGCCTGACCGTTACCCGCACTGTTTGACGAAATATAACGTAAGCCATCCAAACCATTCATTTGTTGTTCAATGATTTGGGTTACGGTGTTTTCAACCGTTTCTGCAGATGCACCAGGGTAAGTCGCAGAGATTGAAACCGTTGGCGGCGCAATGGTCGGATACTGTGCAATTGGCATATTTGATAGCGTGAGTACACCTGCTAGCATAATAACCAATGCAATCACCCATGCAAAAATGGGGCGATGAATAAAGAATTGAGCCATTCAGTCTACTCCTTATGCGTTTGAAGTAGCTTTTTGTTCAGTTTTAGGCGCTGCTTGTTCTGCGGCTTTAGCGTCTGGCTTTGCTGCAGCAGGTTGTTGAGCACCTTGAGGTGCAGCAGCCTGAGGTTGATACGGTTTGGCTACAACTTGTTGTTCTGGCTTAACTTTCGCAATACCGTCAACAATCACTTTATCGCCAGTGTTTAAGCCTTGAGTAACGATCCAATTCGAACCTTGCGTACCAACAGTGGTTACAGGACGAGATTCAACAGCACCTTTTGCATTCACAATCATTGCAATCGCTTGACCTGTAGGGGTACGCGTAATAGCAGCTTGTGGAATCAGGTAAGCATTTGGAATCACACCTTGAACGATGCGAGCATTGGCAAACATACCCGGAAGTAATAAATGATTCGGGTTAGAAAAAACAGCACGAAGTGTAACCGTACCTGTATCTGGGTTTACACTCGCATCAGAAAATGCAAGACGACCTTCAATTGGGTATTCGCTACCATCTTCAAGACGTAATTTCACTTTGGTGTTATTACTGCTGTCCAAGTTGCCTTGGCTTAATTGTTGACGTAAGCGAAGAAGTTCAGCACTTGATTGGTTAATGTCAACGTACATTGGATCAAGACGTTGAATTGTTACCAATGGATCAGCCTGAGATGCAGTAACTAATGCACCCGCTGTCACTGTAGAACGGTTGGTTTGACCTGAAATTGGTGCACGTACAGTTGAGTAACCTAAGTTAATTTCTGCATTTTTAAGTTCTGCCTGAGATGCAGCAACGTCTGCTTCAGCCAGTTTAACTTGAGCAACAATATCGTCGTATTCTTGTTTTGAAATCGCATTTGAGCCAACAAGCTGACGGTAGCGACCTTCTTTAACACGTAACACGCCTAAATTTGCTTGTTGACGTCTTAAAGCAGCACGAGCACTGTCAGCTGAAGCACGGTTTGTACGCGAGTCTATCTCGTACAAGGCTTGTCCTTCGCGAACATAACTGCCTTCTGCAAATAGACGTTTCAGTACTACACCACTGGTTTGTGGACGTACTTCTGAAATTTCATAGGCAGATGTACGGCCGGAAAGTTCAACAGATTGTTCAACGCTTTGCGGTTGGGCAACAATAACACCGACTTCAGTTGGTGGCATTTGCTGTGCAGCAGCAGCTTGCTGTGCATTTTTAGGATCTTTGCTACAACCAACAAGTGCAATACTTGTTGCCAATGCGCAAGCAGTCAGGGCAGGAGCCCAAAGCTTTGCAGACATCATTGTTCCACCTCAATTAGATATTTATCTAAATTATTCATTTGTTTACGCTTTACTGATTTTGATGTAACTCAAATAAAGTAGCGCGATCCAAATAAAACTTATGCTCCAACCGGATAAGACATCTGTCGGAAAATGAACCCCAACATATACTCGCGAAACACCCATACACAGCATCCATAACAATGCCAAAATGGTGATCAAGCGATGTTGAGCATGTTGTCGGAAAATCAAGATCATCAGACACGCAAGCGATGCAGCATAACAACTATGCGCGCTTGGAAATGAACTCCCGTAAGATGCTACAAGATGGTACATTTCTGGGGGACGTGGTCTGGTAAACGTAAATTTAAGCAACCATGCAAGGCCGATACTTCCAAAGATCCCTATACTGATAAAAACAATCTCTGTGTATTTTTTATACCACGCAAATTGTAAACACCATAGCGTGGTGAAAAATAATACAAAAGGCATGCCCCCTAGCGCCGAAAGTCCGATGGCAATTTGATTAAAAACAGCAATACGGTGCTGACTCATCCATTCTACGATACTTAAATCTAATAGATTTAAATAGCTAGAATAAAGTGACAACACACTGATAATTAATGCAAAAAAACCAACAAACAGTAGCGTTCGTGGCATATTTTATTCCTTGTCATTTTAACCGGTTCGAGCTCGGTTAATTAATGGACTAAAGTGTACTCATCAGTACACTTTATTTCAAGTATGTGTAAATCATACTGATTTTATTTTTTGTGTTCATTTACATCTTACTAAAATAAAACACAAATCTGCTAATGATTGTTCTTGCTGGCTTGTGTGCCATCTTCAACTTCAAGTGGGGTTTTCGGTGGCCAGAAAAAGTCACTTGGTCGCGTTAGAAAATGAGTCATCACCAATTTAGCCAGTGGTTTCCATTGTTCAAATCTTACGCGACGTGCCCGTAGTGCCACAATAATGGTTAACGTGAAACTGACGAATAAGTTAGTCAGACCAATCAGAATAACTCCTAAGAATGACACAATGATTAAGCCAATGTCTGGTGAACCATTAATATTGATGAGGCCTTGAATGAAGTTGGCCGAGGCGAAGGCAATATGGCGAATATCTAAAGGTAAACCAAAAATAAATCCAATCGTTCCCATACTGCCCAGCATGATCCCAAATAAGAAGTTACCTGCCAAAGCACCTAAGTTTCGCTCAATGTAAGCGGCAAGCTTATCCAGTCTCTCTTGACCCATGATGCGTTTTAACTTTGGATGTGCTTGAATCCGTGGTCCAACTTTGCGATAGATCGCCATGTTGTCAAAGTACCCAGCAAGCAAACCTGATAAAAACAAACATACCCCAGCTATCGCAGCATGTGGCACAGCCAGTGAGGTAAATGGATTGAGGTCGTGTAAGGTTTTAGCTGCTTTTGCATGATTCATTAATGGCTCATGTAAAGCCATGTCCCAACTTAATGCGATCAATGCTGCAACAGGAATCGCAATACTGATGTTGCCTAAGATTGCAATAAACTGGGTTCGAATGATGTTAATAATTAGCGCGGCAAGCTCGGCAATCTGCGCCATTTTCGAGCCTTTACGATGCTGAACCGTCGAGGCAAGGGCGGCAGCTGTCATCGCAGGCTGTTTAGTGGCAACAGTAAAATGTAAGACATGAATCAGCATAAAGCCGAAAGAGTAATTCAGACTATATGAAATGGCTTGCATGAGCGGTGCCATGCTGACACGGGCCATCAGCACTTTTAAAGTTGCCATACATGCAATGATCACACCGGCACCTGCCGCAGATCGATACATGCTCATAAAGCCTTGTTTGTCCGTACTTACATAGTGTTCGCCAGTTTTACTTGCGTTTTCGGTGACTTGTAGGGCAACCAATTCACTATTGGTGGCGAGCAAATCGCGCACACTGCGCTCGCTATAAATCGCTGACGTCACATCACTGAGTAAACTACCCATAGACACATAGCGGACATCATCTTCTTCAACAATCAGGTTGAGTAAGATTTCTAAGCGATCTAAACATTGTTCTAAAAGCGACAATAAGTAAGTCAGGCTGACACTTACACCAATTCGTTTGGTCGCACGCCGAATTTTCAGCACCACATCACGACATTGTTCCAGCATTACCAACGCTTGAGAAGCATCTGGCGGTAGCACAGCACTCATTTCTTCAGCACTTTGATGGAGCTTTTTATACTGCTGAATAAAATCATTTATTTCACGGTTTTGCACCAAAAAAGGTGATTCATATTCGGTCAGTTCAGGCTGTGCATTAATAAATTCAGGATATAAGCCAATACCACTTACCCGATAGGACAAAACGGTAATGGCTTTAATTAACTCACGGCGAATTTTCTTTTTTTCTTCCTGATTGCTATGACCTTGATTAAATAGTCGAAAGAGCTGCATCCATTGCTGATCATCAATACTGTCCAGCCAATATTTGTCGCTATGACGATAAAAAACTCGACGGACTAAATCTTGTAATTGAGTTTCGTCATTGATCAGAGGAAGAAAATGTGCGCCAAGCCGTTGGAACAGTTGTCCCCAAAAACCATCGAGAGACAAAATACCCGTGTCCGCATATAAACTGGTTTGTTTATATCGGCTAATGAGCTTTAGGACAAAACTTTGCAGGGTAGAGGCTGCATCTGGCGTGATGAGTAAAGCTTGGATGAAAGCCTGAAATTTTTTCTTAATTTCGTCGGTATTTTTTGTATCTTCTGGTCGAATTCGGTTGACCAATTCGATCAGCAAGTTTTCATCCAGCACAGCCCGAGGGGTATCGAGCTGTTGCTGCATGGTCAAAAAGATATCATTGAGTTTTATATGCATAGGCAAGGGGAATTACGATGAATATTGTTAATTATTGAATTCGGTGTAATGCCAAGTTTGCGAGGTTGATTAAAGCTTGACGATATTCAGTATCTGGTAGCGCTGCTAAAGCGGCTAGTGCTGCCTCAGTTTCTTCAGTCGCTCGTTGGCTACAATAATCAAGTGCCCCAGAGCTTTGTACAATCTGAATAACACGCTCTAAATCTGCCGTACCACCTGTGGCAATACTGCGGCGAATAATGTCATGTTCTTCGCCAGTGGTATTCTTTAAGGCAGAGATTAAAGGTAAAGTTGGTTTACCTTCCATCAAATCATCACCAATATTTTTACCTAATGTTTCAGCATCTGAGGTGTAATCTAAAATATCGTCAATAATTTGAAAGGCATTTCCAAAGTGTCCGGCAAATTTTCTAAGCGGTTCACGGTACTCTTGTGTACCTGTCAAAATCGCTGCACCTTCGGTAGCGAGCTCAAATAAACGTGATGTTTTGCCGTGAATAATATCTAAGTAGGTCTGTTCCGTGGTTTCTGGTTGATGCTGTGATTGAAGTTGTAAAACTTCACCTTCAGCAATTTCACAGGTACCCGTTGAAAAGTCTTTGAGTAATACTTTGCTGTCTAGATCCACCAATAAATCAAAAGCGCGAGAAATCAAAAAATCACCCACAAGTACGGCAGTTTGATTATTCCATGTCGCATTTGCTGTTGGGCGGCCACGGCGTAAACCCGATTCATCGACTACGTCGTCATGTACCAAGGTCGCGGTATGCAGCATTTCAATAATTGCTGCAAGTTTACGGTGTTTTTCTAAATCTTCTGCGCCACATGCCTTTGCTGCAAGTAAGCACATAATGGGACGCATGCGTTTACCGCCTGCTTCAACCACATGTTTACTGACTGCCATGACCAAGGCAACTTTAGACGTGATCCCTTCATTAATAAATTTGTCCATCGCAGCAAAGTCAATAGCAACAGGCGCGAGAATATCTTGCTTAAAGTCGATGGTCATATGAAGAGAAACCTCAATAATTTTTGAATTACAGACGTAGTGTAGCAATTTGTTATATGAATAACAGATAAGAACTTACTCAATTGACTTAATCTTAAGTGATTTTTTTCATCAAGCGGAAGTATTGTACTTATTTTTTAACAGACTTTTATCTTTAGCATGTTGTTTGAACAGCATGTTGTTGATGTCAGTCCAGAGTATATTAGCGAATCGTTGCTAAAAATCTATGTCAAACCTTGCAAAAAAACATGGTAAGTGAAATAGATCACTCATTTTAATACTTTTAATGACACTGTTTATATAATAAACGCATACTCATCTAATATTTTACGGAAATGACTTGTTGTTTTTCGGGTTATCCCTTAAAATCTTTGCCTTTGCGAAACCCCAGTGACGATCGTTTTAAGATCGGTATATCCCTTTACCGGCACGACAACACGGGCATGTTTGGAGTACTTAAATGTACGCAGTAATCCAAAGCGGTGGTAAACAACACCGTGTAGTTGAGGGTGAAACCCTTAAAGTAGAATTATTGAAAGCTGAAACTGGCTCAACTGTTACTTTTGATGACGTGTTGATGCTTGTTAACGGTGACAGCATTCAAATTGGTGCACCAGTAGTAGCTGGCGCTAAAGTAACTGCTGAAGTAGTTAGCCATGGTCGTCACGACAAAATCCGCATCATCAAAATGCGTCGTCGTAAACACTATCGTAAACAACAAGGTCACCGTCAATGGTTCACTGAGTTGAAAATTACAGCTATTTCAGGCTAATTACGAGGAGTAAATAGACATGGCAACTAAAAAAGCCGGTGGTTCGACTAAAAACGGTCGTGACTCGAACCCAAAAATGTTGGGTGTTAAAATCTACGGCGGTCAATCTGTGACTGCTGGTAACATCATCGTTCGTCAACGTGGTACTGAATTCCACGCTGGTGTAAATGTAGGTATGGGCCGTGACCATACTTTATTTGCAACTGCTGACGGCGTTGTGAAATTCGAAGTGAAAGGCCAATTCGGTCGTCGCTACGTATCTGTTGAAGCGTAAGCTTTAATAAAAAAAAACCCGCATTTTTTGCGGGTTTTTTTTCGTCTGAATAAAATATAAGGTATTTTTTAGATTGTCACAAACAATGTATAAATCAATAAATTACCATAAATAGTGATTTAAATCACAAAATATAAAGAGCGTAATAGAGGAGCATAAATACAAAAAAAGGATAAGGACATGAATAAAATCTTGAATACAGTTTTTATCAATGCTGACTATCAGAAAAGGAATTGTCCTGATAAAAGCCAACAAATTGCATTTGAAAAGACATTAGGACTTGGTGAAACAACTTCAATCGCTATTAAAGCTGTACCAAAATTACTTGCTGTGAGTATTTTACTTTCTCTAGGTTCAATTACATGGGCTGGTGGGAGTGGCTCGTCATATCCTGAGCATAAATGTAATCGTTGCAATAGTGGTATTCCTGGGCCAGTAGGGCCAATGGGACCTCAAGGTCCTGCTGGTGAGACAGGAGCAACAGGTGCACAGGGTGAGACTGGAGCTAAAGGTGACAAAGGCGATACTGGAGCAGTAGGTGCTACAGGTGCGACCGGGGCTAAGGGTGACAAAGGCGATACTGGTGCAACTGGAGCTAAAGGTGATACTGGCGCAGTAGGTGCTACAGGTGCTACAGGTGCAACCGGAGCTAAGGGTGACAAAGGTGATACTGGAGCAACAGGCGCTACAGGTGCAACCGGAGCTAAAGGTGACAAAGGTGATACTGGAGCAGTAGGTGCTACAGGTGCGACCGGGGCTAAGGGTGACAAAGGCGATACTGGTGCAACGGGAGCTACAGGTGCAACCGGAGCTAAAGGTGATACAGGCGCTACAGGTGCAACTGGTAAAGATGGACTCAATGGCCGAGACGGAATCGATGGTAAGGATGGTTTGAACGGTCTGAATGGAAGCAATGGTCTAGATGGTGCAAGTGCTTATCAAGTTGCGGTGAGCAATGGTTATGAAGGCAATGAAGACCAATGGTTAGAAAGTCTACGTGGTGCAGTTGGCGCACAAGGGCTAACAGGTGAAAATGGTTTCAGTGCATATGAACTTGCGATAAAAAATGGATTTGTCGGTACTGAAGTGGACTGGTTATTGAGCTTAAAAGGAACAGATCCGTACATTAAAATCCAATCAAATGTTGCCAATACAGCACCTAAACCAACTGCGAATGGACAAGATGCGATTGCAGTCGGTGCCGGTAATAAAGCTGATGGTAATCAGTCTATTGCCCTCGGTGTAAACAATACCGTCAATGGTGATGGCTCTGGTGCAGTAGGTTCAAATAATACAGTCACAGGTAATAATACCTATGTGATTGGTAACAATATCAATACATCGGCAAATAATGCTGTTGTACTAGGCAATGGTTCAAGCTCTAATCGCAATAATACGGTTTCTGTTGGCTCGGCTGGTGCAGAGCGGCAAATTATTCATGTGGCAGCTGGTACGGCAGACACCGATGCGGTGAATGTGAAACAAATGCGTCAAGCAGATCTAGAAGTGCTAAATAGTTCAAAAGCATATACAGATCAGCATGGGGCAAATGTACTCAATCAAGCCAATAGTTATACCAACCAACGTGTGAATGAATTGAACCATAATTTCGATAAATTTAAAGATAATGTTTATGGTGCTGTTGCTTCAAGCATTGCAATCGCTTCCTTACCACAAC
The DNA here is from genome assembly GCF_058242865.1 of Acinetobacter sp. LipI_15. Lineage (NCBI taxonomy): Bacteria > Pseudomonadati > Pseudomonadota > Gammaproteobacteria > Moraxellales > Moraxellaceae > Acinetobacter > Acinetobacter sp. LipI_15. The sequence goes on from NZ_JBZAYN010000001.1 coordinate 889,691, forward strand.
CCACAGATGCAGGTTACAACATGTTCAGTGCAGGTATGGGGACTTGGACGGTGAGCAAGGCTATGCACTTGGCTTCAGTGGTGTCACTGAAAACAAAAAATATGTGTATAAAATTGGGGTAACCAGCAACTCTGAAAGTGACTTTGGTGCAGGAGCTGCTATTGGGTGGCAATGGAAATAACTGAAAATTGGAATGTTGAAATTGCTAAATCATGGTTTAATTATTTGAAAGGCATTTGAGTCAAATCAAGTGCCTTTTTACTTTATATTTCTCCATCATGATGAATAAAAAACAGCAATTTGCATTAATAACCATACAAAACTTCTTATTTTCTCTAAATTTAGTCAATGAAAGTGGTTTAAGATGGAGTCATCTAACAAATTGCGTTGATGCAAATATAAAAGGTGAATCTATGAAAATGCTTCGTAAAACCATCTGTGCTATGGCATTAGGTGCAGCGACACTGGCACCGGTTATGAGTACGACAGTATTCGCGGCACCAGTTGCAGCGTCGGAGCAGCAGGCAACTGCCAATTTGGTGAAACAATTATCGGGTATTAAAAGTTTTACAGCTAACTTTCAGCAAACTACAAAAGTGACCAACCCGAAAGCCACTCAAAAGAAAGGTTTAAGTGCGCAGCATATGAACCAGACTTTTACTGGGGTCATGAAAGTTCAGCGTCCAGGTAAATTCTATTGGGAAACAACCAGCCCATCTAAGCAAACCATTGCGACTACAGGTAAAACAGTTTGGATCTATGACCCAGACCTACAACAAGCAGTACGCCAAAGCTTAGATGACCAAGTTGCGAATACGCCTGCATTATTATTGTCGGGTAATACGGCTCAAATCATGAAGTCTTATCGTATTACACAGCCAAATAAGACAAAAACTTATTACACCTTATATCCAAAAAGTGATGATGGCGTATTTCAAAGCTTAACCATTAGTTTTGGTGCGAAAAATGCACCAACCTTAATGATTCTCCAAGACTCATTAGGTCAAACAACAAATGTACGTTTCAATAATGTGAAGGTGAATGCGTCTATTCCAGCGTCAACCTTTAACTTTGTACCTCCAAAAGGTACGGACATTATTGATCAATAATTCTCATGAACGAAAAAAAGCAGACATCGGTCTGCTTTTTTTATGGAGAAATGTAAAGCAAGCAAGCTGAATTTAAGTGAAATTTAGTAGTATGCTGATATTCGCAGGTTGCTTAAATGAAGTGACTTGTGGTTTTGACTGTTGCTATAGGGAATTTTGGGATGAAAAAAAATCATATGAATAATATAGCTTGGGCTGTTTCAGCTGTGGTTTTAATTGGGTCATTAACGGCCTGTCATCCTCGAAATGAACCTGTTGAAGGTGCAACGACGGAACAGAAGCCAGCGGTCGTCGCTGATGCGATTCCACTTATTCAATCGAAATCTGTTGCGATGCAATTGCCGAAAGCACAAGCTTGCGATGCGGAAGGTTGTACCCAATATACGATTCAAACGGTTGAAACCAATGTTGATTGGATTAATCAATATTTTACTGACCGAATTAAAAAGGCAGATCCGATTGCATTTTCAACTGAGCCGAATCAAAAAATTGATTTATCGGACAAGACGGATGCAGGCCTAAGTCAAAGTACCACTTCTGTTCGATATATTAGTCAGTGGGGACATATCGCAACTTTTGCAATCGAAAGCTATACCTACGCAGCGCATGCGGCTCATGGCATGTCGCATGTTGAATATGTCAATTTTGATTTAAAAGCCAAAAAACGTTTGGCTTTACAAGATGTCTTGGTCAAAGGTGCAGACGCGAAAGTGATTAGCGCACTTTTTGATGCCAACTATATGTGGTTGGATAGTCACGATATTGAACGTTCAAAACTACAGTTAAGCGATAATTTTTATTATGGCGCGAACGGGATCGTATTTGCTTATCCATTGTATGAATTGGCGAGCTACGCAGAGGGCATGCCTGAGCTAAAACTTCCATATTTTATGGCTAAAGGGCTATTTAAACCTGAATATTTACCAAGTTTGCCAAATTACGAAACCAAATAAGACAATTTGAAGCAAGATTATTGGTCTAATAAGGGGCACCTGTAAGCTCGGTCACTGTATTTTTAAGTGTTAAGAGCTTACACTATAGCCAGTTTTTTTCTTTACTTAAGATTGGCTATGATCGACCCGAAATTACTCAGAAATAATATTGAGGCTGTAAACTTAGCCTTAGCAAAACGTGGTGTTCAACTTAACGTAGCAGAGTGGGCAGACCTTGAAGCTCGCCGTAAGGAAATTCAGTCTAAAACTGAGTCGTTACAAGCTGAACGTAATGCTGGTGCAAAACAAGTTGGTCAAATTAAAAAAGCTGGCGGTGATGCATCTGAAATCATGGCACGTATGTCTGCTATTGGTGATGAAATTAAAGCCGCAGAAGTTGCACTTTCTGAGCTTCAGGCTGAACTTGAAGCCAAATCTTTATCGATTCCAAATTTACCTCATGAGTCTGTGCCAGAAGGCAAAGACGAAAATGACAATGTTGAAGTTCTAAAGTGGGGTACACCACGTCAGTTTGATTTTGAGATCAAAGACCATACTGACTTGGGTGAAATGATGGGCGGTTTAGAATTTGAAACCGCAACCAAATTGACAGGTACTCGTTTTAGCGTACTCAAAGGCCCATTGGCGCGTTTACAGCGTGCAATTACCCAATTTATGTTAAATACACATACCTTGGAAAATGGCTATACAGAAGCGTATGTACCTTATTTGGTTAATGCAGACTCTTTACGTGGTACAGGCCAATTGCCTAAATTTGAAGAGGATTTATTCAAACTTCAAGGCGAAAAAGAATACTACCTGATCCCGACTGCAGAAGTGCCTGTAACCAACTTCGTGCGTGATGAAATCATTGACCCAGAACGTCTACCTTTAAAATATGCAGCACATACGCCATGTTTCCGTAGCGAAGCGGGTTCGTATGGCCGTGATACACGTGGTTTGATCCGTCAACACCAATTTGACAAAGTAGAAATGGTTCAGATTGTAAAACCTGAAACTTCGATGGATGCTTTGGAAGAATTAACGGGTCATGCCGAAGGTATTCTTCAAGCATTAGGCTTACCATACCGTAAAGTCGTTCTGTGTGGCGGAGACATGGGCTTTGGTGCAATCAAAACTTATGATTTAGAAGTTTGGGTGCCAAGTCAAAATACCTACCGTGAAATTTCATCTTGCTCATGCATGGGTGACTTCCAAGCACGCCGTATGAAAGCGCGTTACCGTGCTGACCAAAAGAAAACTGAGTTTGTACACACGCTGAATGGTTCAGGTTTGGCAGTTGGTCGTACTTTACTTGCCGTGATGGAAAACTATCAACGTGCAGACGGTTCAATTGAAATTCCAGCAGTACTTCGTCCATATATGGGCGGTGCTGAATTTATCGATTAATAGTTGATAAAGTGCATACATTTGTGCACAAAAATTGCTTAAGACAATCAGATTTAAACTATTGAGGTCGTGTGTGGATATCTTTCCAATCTCTTTGAAGTTGCAGCAGCAACCTTGTCTGATTGTTGGTGGTGGTCGAATTGCATATAGAAAGGCTGTGCTGCTTGCAAAAGCGGGCGCTCAGCTGACAGTTTGCTCACCCGAAATTGAAGATGATTTATTGACCTTGGTTAATAAAACCCAAGGTCAATATCTCAACTCGATTTATCACGAATCGGTTTATCAAGAAAATGCCATTGCGCTGCGTCAGTTTCGTTTAGTGATTGCAGCAACCAATGACAAAGCGGTCAATCAGGCGGTTTTTGAAGCCTGCGAAGCTGAAAATGTCTTGGTCAATAGTGTTGATGATCCGCCGCATTGCCGTTTTATGGTTCCTGCGATAATTGACCGTTCTCCGCTGGTCATCTCTGTTGCATCTAATGGCACATCGCCAGTACTCTCGCGCCAAATACGCACCCAGTTAGAAAGCTCGATTCCGCATGGCATGGGCAAACTGGCTGAGTTCTCAGGCCAATGGCGCGCAGCCGTTAAAGCCAAAATCGTCAATCCAGATGAACGCCGTATTTTTTGGGAAGACTTGTATGCAAGCCCGCTCAAAGAGCAGGTATTCAATGACAATTTGACTGAAGCCAATCGTTTGATTGAACAGGCCATATTGGAATGGAAACAGCCGAAAGGCGAGGTGTATTTGGTGGGTGCAGGGCCGGGTGATCCTGAACTGCTGACCTTAAAAGCCCTGCGTTTAATGCAGCAAGCGGATGTGGTGATCTATGACCGTTTGGTTTCTCAGCCGATTATGGACCTCTGCCGCCGTGACGCTGAAAAAATTTACGTAGGTAAAGCACGATCTAATCATGCTGTTCCGCAAGAAGGCATCAATGCCTTGCTGGTGAAATATGCAAGTGAAGGCAAACGTGTCTGCCGTTTAAAAGGCGGAGATCCATTCATCTTTGGCCGCGGCGGTGAAGAAATTCAGGAACTTTTTGCGGCAGGCGTTGCCTTCCAAGTCGTTCCAGGGATTACTGCTGCATCTGGTTGTTCGGCTTATGCAGGGATTCCTTTAACGCATCGTGATTATGCGCAAAGTGTACGCTTCCTGACAGGCCATCTGAAAGAAGGTTCGCCTGAGCTACCTTGGAATGAGTTGGTTTATCAAAATCAAACGCTTGTGCTGTATATGGGCTTGGTCGGTCTAGAAAAAATTTGTGAGAAACTCATCGCGCATGGGCAGCGTTCAGACATGCCTGTCGCATTGGTTTCTAAAGGGACGACACCTGAACAAAAAGTCGTGGTTGGGACATTGGCAGATATTGCATCTAAAGTCAGTGAATACCAAATTCAGGCGCCTACATTGACCATTATTGGTGATGTGGTGAGTCTGCGTGAACAACTTCAATGGCATGAGCGAGGGTAAGCAACGCAACGCGTTGCCCGAGCGCAAGGCGAAGGCTATGCCTGAGCAAAGAGGATAAGCAGGCTGCTGAATTGTCCACATGCAAGACGAAGGCTATGCCTGAGCAAAGAGGATAAGCAAGTTCTGGTATTGTCCAATTGCAATGCGCAAGCTAAGCAAAGAGGATAAACAAGTTCTGGTATTATCCAATTGCAATGCGAAAGCTAAGCAAAGAGGATAAACAAGCGCTTGTTGTACCATCTAAACTTATGCTACAGCTATAGAAACTATAGCCTGAGCTTTAAGCCATTATTTAACTAAAGAGTAGAGAAAAAAACTGTGATCCATGTTGTTTTATACGAGCCAGAAATTCCTGCAAATACAGGGAATATCATTCGTTTATGTGCCAATACTGGAGCGCAGTTGCATTTGGTCAAACCATTAGGTTTTGAGCTAGATGATAAAAAACTTCGCCGCGCTGGTTTGGATTATCATGAATGGGCACACATGAAAGTGTGGGAAAACTTTGAAGAATGCCTTGCTGGCTTAAAAGCACAAGGTATTGAGATGGATGCCATTTATCCATTAACCACCAAAGGTTTTGAAACACCGCATACCTCTGATTTAAACCGTCCTGTAGCATTGTTAATGGGGCCAGAAACACGTGGTTTGCCGGAAGATGTCCGTATGATGTTTCCGAAAGAACATTGGATTCGCCTGCCGATGGCACCAAATTCACGCAGTTTAAACTTGTCTAATGCTACTGCTGTGATTTTATATGAAGCTTGGCGTCAGCAAGACTTTAAAGAATTGGTCTAAGTGTGATCTGTTCAAAAAGCCGCTCTATCGAGCGGTTTTTTATTGGGAGTGAACACAGTGAACCATTTACAGCAATGAAGTTTTGTAAAATACGGGCTTAAAAACTTCAGCATCAATATAAAAATGTGTATAAGAACACTGTGAAGAAATAAAACGGGTACTTAAAACTTGAAATCTATAAATTTAAAAGCTTTTGGTGTCGTGATTGCGACCGGATTCATTTCATCAATGAGTTGGGCTAATCCAACCGTATCGACCACAACGGAACAGACACCAGTCACCGTCACTGCAACTACAGAAAATGTTCCAGTTGTACCAAAGGTTGAGGTGATTAAGCCTTTTACTAAGGCTGAAGTACAGCAGGGCATGCTGGAAATGCAGCAAAGACAAAATCAGCGTATTGAGGAATGGGGAAAAACACTAAAAGCCGACGATTTTGAGCGTTCTTGGTATGGTGGTCGCCAATTGAAAAAAGCCAAGCGTCAGGAAGTATGTGGACTATATCAAGGCTTAGTCAATGAAACATACAGCTTGGCTCAAAAAAATAAAGCGCGTCTTAGCGTTGCTGATCAACAGCTAGTAGCAGATCGAAATCAATTTATTCAAAGTTTGGGATATGAAAAAAATATCGTTGATACCAAGATGGGTTTTAATTGCCGCTTAAAATAAGTGGTTTTTATCACTGCTTTGATTTATGTGAATGATCCATGTCCTTGATGCAAAAAATAAAGGACATGGAAAAGCTCGAGATACCTCGTGAATTAATCAATTAAATTAAAGTCACTCAGTTCTGTTTGTAGATGTTTTGGATTATTTGCAAATAGTAGTTGACCACTGGTGTATAACCAACCCAATTGACCTTGCTGCTGAAGACGTTTCAGTAAGACGTCGTTAAACGTCGATGTTGCAAAGACAGTTTCACTAAAGACTTTAAATTCGCCGATATTGGTATTTTCACTGTCTTTCATAAACAGCATGCCATTTTTGGTGGTTGAACTCATATCTAAAGATCGACTAACTAAGCGATACCCTTCTTTTGCTTGCTCATCAATCATTGTCTGCAATTTCAGAGTACGTTCTAAACTATTGCTACCGGTTGGATAGGTTTTATGGCGATAACTGTAAGTGCCATGATGTGTACTGCTATTGATACAGGTTGCAACTTTAGGACTATTTTGTTTGCCGTTCAGAACTTCAGGTCGTAAACCTGTGAAATAGCTTTTGAACTGAATAATACGGCAGCCTTGAGAACCTAATGTATTGAGCATGGTTTCCAGTTGCACTGGGTCAACGAGTGGGGAAACATAGCCGCTGTCATAGGTGTATGTCGCGGTATCATTTTCCTTTTTAATGAAATAATCTTTGAAATTCATGGCATTGGTTGGTCTGACACTATGTAGGTATTGATAACCTGATTTGCCTTTTTCATTTAACTGATTACGCCATGTAAAATAAATGTCAGAGGTAGAGGGTGCTGTACGGTCTGCCACAATATGATTGAAACGCGTATTTTCATTAGCAAGTTTCATGTAGCTATTAACATTACCATTGTCCAGGGTCTTAGTATCATAGCCAATTAATTTATAACCATTTTGTCCCATCGCATTGAGCTGAGCCAAGAAGTTCACAGTGTTAGTCGTATTAATAAAGCTCTCAGACTTAAAGTCTGCAGTTGTGATTTTGGCTTTCGGTTTTAAATTGGTGAAGAATTCATTGGTATTTTTTGTATAGCAGCGGCTGTCCTTGAGTGGATCTTTAATTAGACCACGCTCCATGATGATATAGCTTGGATTTGAAATCGTCGCATTAATCACACAAAAAGAATTACTATTTAAAAAAGTCAGGACACGGTTGCTGGTTGTTCCATCTCTGACTGGTTGAAACTTAATGGCATGATATTCAAAGTTATTTAGAGCTGCAGCAGGTTGGATATCACTGATTACCATGTCATGCAGTAATTGATAACGTTTGGAAATAAATTCACCGCTGCAGGTTTTGCTTGAACTATTGTGTTCAGCATATTTTAGTTCTTCGTTCAGTGAACTGACTGAATTTTCACTGGTTTTATGAATGGAAATTTGTGGTAAATCACAATTACTATTACCGAGAGCAGAGTTTCCTTGAATCCACTCTCCTGTGAATTTATCCGCTACAGTTGTTGGCGTTGGCGTTGGTGTTGGTGTTGGTGTTGGTGTCGGTGTTGGTGTCGGTGTTGGTGTCGGTGTCGGTGTCGGTGTCGGCGTTGGTGATGGGCCATCATTATTGGAGCCGCCACAGCCGACCAAAGTACTAAATACAGCAGCGATAATGCTGATTTTGTGATTCTTATTCATGACGAGTGCTCAATAGAGTGAAGTTGTTATGTACGGCTGATGCAGTTGTATAAATTTTTAAAATCAAGATTTATTGCACAAGGTGTGACTCAATCCAGCCATTGCCATGTTCTGTAGTGACTTCGATCAAACCTGTTTTAGTCATGTTTCCCGCAAAAATAATGTCTGCATTTTTTGACAGTTTATTAATGACTTGGCTCGATTTATCGGCAGTTTGATAAAGCGGTAGATTATTAATTTTAGGTCTGAGTTGCTGTCCCATGCTGAAACCATTTGCAGCATAATTTGAGTTAGTCGTGGCCCGACTGCCTGTCCATTCTTTTGCAGTATTTGATACTTCTTTGGATGTTTCATTAAATTGATTCAGCGTATTTCTTAAATCGCGCATGGTATCGGCAAAACCTGCATATACCGGTATTGAAGCTAAAGACAGACTGCTAACGATGACTAAATGACGAATTTTCATGAACTTTCTCCTTTACTTTGTTATGTCATTCCGCGTGATATTTGACGGATTCATAACATTCGCGGTGTTTAAATAATTATAAAATGCGAAAATTTAGCATTTTTAAAATAGATCATTTATACTTCACTTGTAAAGAGGGTGGAGTGGTGAAGATGAATGTAGAAAGCCAGAGCGAATATCTACAGCAAAGTAAAAATTGGTATCAATCCTTACCGATGGAATGGCAAAATTGGCTGAATGAAAATATTGAAAATGGGTGTGATGTACAGAAAATAAGTGAAATTTTACAATCACATGGATTAAGCCCAAGGGCTGAGCAATGCTTATTTTCTGATGCAGACCAACTTTCAGTGCAGCTGCAAAATGAACTTTTGGACTATTGTCTTGAGGGCTTAGAGACAGATAAAATTTTAGAAAAAATTAAGCAAAAAAATATTTCAAATCATTTGATCATTCAGTTTTTAAAGCATGTAAACAATAACGTAATTTTAAAAAAACTGAAGCAACTACAGCAACAGCAGAATAAACAGCGCTGGTTATTACAGGTGATGGGTCAATTAAATCAATTGAACGACCACAGTCCATCCACAATCGATTGCATAGAAACACCTGATTTTGAGACGTTTGTAGAGCAGTATTATAGCCAGATGCGGCCGGTCATTTTAAAAGGTGGGATACAACACTGGCCTGCATTGCATAAATGGAGTCCTGATTATTTTGCACAGCATTTTGAAAATGAGCTGGTTGAAGTCCAGATGCATCGTGAGCAGCATCATGATTTTGAAAAAAAATCGGTACAGCTGAAACGCATTATTTTGATGCAAGATTTTGTCGCACAAATCAAAGCCACTAAGCGTAGCAATGACATTTATTTAACCGCGAATAACGCCGCTCAAAATAAGCAGTTCATGCAAAAGATAAGTGAAGATCTTGGCGACTTTGCCAAAGCTTATTGTCAAAAAGAGATCAAAGATCGACATTTTTTATGGTTTGGCCCTGCAGGCACATTTACGCCACTACATTATGACTTAACCAATAACATGTTGGCACAAATCTATGGACGTAAAAAAGTGACTTTGATTCCTGCATGGCAGATGCCGTATATGTATAACGATCATTGGGTATTCAGTCAGGTTTCAGACGTTGCAAAGGCTGATCTTGCAGCCTATCCACTGTTAGAAAACGTGACGCCGTTTGAGTGCATTTTGCAGCCAGGGGAAACCTTATTTATCCCAATTGGTTGGTGGCATAGTGTTGAAAGTTTAGATATCTCGATCAGTGTTTCTTTTACGCATTTTAATGTAAATAATCATTTTTTTACTGAATACCCTCAAGATCTCATCAGATAAAAATTGTGAAGTAGATTAAACAATGCGAAAATTTCACTTATGCAGTCTAATTTTCATGGCAATTCAATGAGCAAACTTCTCACTAATGAGGCAGATCAAAATTTACAGCAAGTATTGGTGCTGATGAATGAGCTGAGCCAATGGCTGATTCGCTCAGGTGTGGGGTATACCGAGTTTACTGCTGCATTGAAACCGGTTTTTTTCCAACAAGCTGTACATGAGTTAGAGCGTATCGATCAAAAACCGACGATTTCTGCGATCAGTTTACTTTCTGGCCTACACCGTAAGGACGTGACTGCTTATAAAGAAGTGATTTCTGAAGGTAAGGATCTGACTGAAGCGACTGTTTCGGAGCCAATTAGTGTGCCATCACGTGTGATGGGTTTGTGGCTTGCGGAAGGCTGGGGGAATTCATTGCCCTTTAGTAGTGAGTCGGAAAATAGTTTTGAAATGTTAGTGAAACGAATCTCCACCGAGCGCCATCCACGTTCGGTACTCAATGAGCTTGTTCGTTTGGAAATTGCCACTGAAAAAGATGGACAGGTGTATTTACAACAACGTCGTTTTATTCCAGATCCTTCGCAGTTAGAAGCACGTAAAATTTTAACGCGAAATGTTCAAGCGCATTTAGAGGCGGGTTTGCATAATTTATTGAATCCTGATGAAATACCTTACTTAGAACAAGCCATTTGTGCTGACGAATTAACAGAAGAATCGATTAATAAATTACATGAAATGAGCTTAGAGCTTTGGCAGAAATACTCATTACAACTTTTAAAACTTGCCGCGGAGCGTTGCGCAATGGATGACGGGAATCCTGAAGCAAATCGTGCATTTCGCTTTGGAGTTTATCAACATGATGCGAAAATTAAATTTTAAAATATTGACACTTTGCAGCCTGATGTCCGTATTGTCCGGCTGTGAGATTGATTTTTTTTCGAGCGGTGGGGTAACGATCGAAGGCACAGGTGATCCAATCATTGATATTGGTCATGCGGGTGAGCAGAATGGTAGCTTTATACTTGGAACACGTTATCTGGAGTTTTCTGCGCCTGAGCAAGACTCTTGTCATGGTGTAGAGCGTAAATTGACGTTCTTAAATCCGCATGACCGAGAAAAAATAGACACCCAGACGTTTGTAGAAATACCAGCTGCACAGTCTGAGCTAAGTTCACAAAATGTACGTCTAACCTTAAAGAACACCAATAGTGTGCCAGTCACAATTCAATTGCAATGTGATATGCCATTAACAATGCAGTTGGATGAGCAAGTTCGACCTTATTTTCCAAAACAGACTTGTGAAACGCCGAGTGAAATCAAGCTATATCCGCAGCAGCAGCATGTCTTTGAAGCGGCAGTCAATCTTGAAACAGTGGAAGTAGGCACATGGTCCCATGGTTTGGGAACTGCTGTTGAGTTTAAAGGCAATGCAGGTGAGAAGTGTGAAGAAATGACAATCCATTTTAAGCAATCATCTAAGCGTATTCAGCCTTAGAGATCATTTGTTAGAAATAAAAAAGGCGCTTTAAGCGCCTTTTTTGTTTAGAGATAAACTTGATTAGAATTTATCATCAAATTCGTTATGTTGCGGTGCAGGGTGTTTAAAACCTTTAGTTTTATAACCAAGGTATAAAATACCGAACATTGCCCACCACAAACCATATTTCAATGCAGTTTCTTCAATTTCTAACCACATCGCAAAGATACTGATAAAGCCAAGCATTGGAATAACGACAAAGCTAAAAATATCTTTGGCTGTTTTTGTGCGGCCATCACGAAGTGCATAACGTGAAATCACAGATAAGTTCACGAAAGTAAAGGCTGTCAATGCACCAAAACTAATCATCGAAATGACAATATCAAGATTCATAAAGCCCGCAGTTAATGCAACCGCACCTACGATCATGATGTTGTACGATGGTGTGAAGTTTTTCGGACTAATATGACCAAAAATCTTTTTGTTAATGACGCCATCACGACCCATTACATACATCAGACGTGATACGCCAGCATGTGCAGAAATACCTGATGCCATTACTGTCACAATCGCAAAAGTTAACACATAGGATTGGAACAGTGAGCCGCCGACGAGCAAGAGTATCTCTGGCTGTGTTTCAGTAATATTCTTGAAATAGTTACCCGGCTCAGCAGGGAAGAACAGCTGCATGAAGTAGGTACTAATAATGAAGATAATCCCTGCGATTAAAGCAGTTAAGAAAATCGCTTTCGGCAGTGTTTTCTCAGTATCTTTGGTTTCTTCTGCCAATGAACTTAATGAGTCAAAACCAGTGAACGAGAAGCACAGTAATGTTGCACCTGTAATCAGCGCACCCACAGACGTCAGCTCATTCCAAAATGGCTCAAGGCTCCATAATTGGTAGCGTTCTGCCGCAGAAATCGGGCCATCAGCATTGAAGCCCATTTGAAGCTTGCTGTAGACCATCCACGTGAAAATACCAATTACTAATAACTGCACAAGTACAATCAGGCTGTTGAAGTTAGCAACAAAACGCGCGCCGCGTAAGTTAATTCCAGTCATGAATGCCGTTAGCACAATGACCCATACCCAGTGGTTTACTGTTGGAAATAGTGCTTCAAGGTAAATCACTGCAAGAATAATATTCACCATTGGAGATAATAGGTAGTCTAACCAAGAAGACCAACCCACCATGAAACCAACGTTCGGGTGAATAGATTTTTGGGCATAGGTATACGCAGAACCCGAAGAAGGGTAGCGACGGATCATATGACCATAACTAATCGAGGTAAACAGAATTGCAATAAGGGCAATAATGTAAGAAGTCGGCACGTGTCTATGACTTTCTTCAGATACTAAACCAAAAGTATCAAATAGAGTCATTGGTTGGATGTAAGCCAAACCAATAATAATAATGTGCCAGAGTCCAAGCGTTTTTTGCAGTTTAGCTGCCGATTGAGTCCCAGAGATATTTGTCAACGGCGTTATCCTCTTATCGTTGATCAAGGATCAGTCATGTTCTAAGGATCGTTTGAGACGAACGATCCCCCCTACGTTTTAAAACAAAAGTGCGCCAATCTACTCCAAATTGGTACATTTTGTCAGTAACTTTGAAATTATTTTTAGCAGAAATTATGCCAGTTTGATTAAAAAATAACTGATATTGCGTTCTGCAAGTGAAAAGCCCGATGTTTAAAAAAACATCAGGCTTAATTTTTCGCTATATTCGCTTATTTTTCAGCAATTACCAAGCTTTTTTTAGAATAGTTTTGAGGTCTTCTAAGCTGGCTTCTTTAGGATTATAAATAATAGATCCATCATTCAGTGCTTTCTCTGCCACTTCATCTAATTGAGCTTCAGTCACTTTACCTGTTTCACTCAAAGTACGTGGTAATTTGGTCAAACTAAACAAGCGGTCACGCATGGCTAAAAGCGTTGAAATGGCTTTTTCAGCGCGGAGGTTGGCCGGTGTTTGTGCATAAATATCAGGACCAGCCAGTGGTAATAGCAATTCAGCAATCTTATCGCCATTCACTTCTTTGTTGTATTCCAACACATACGGCAAGAATAAATTCATGCATAAGCCGTGGGGCAGATGAGCGACTGCACCCAGCGCATGGCCTAATGAATGCACCAATCCAACCATTGAGTTCGAAAATGCAATTCCTGCCATCGTTGAGGCTTGTGCAAGTTCTAAGCGCCCATGTGCATCGCTGGTATTATCTAAGACACCAAATAAGCTATTGCTAATTTTCTTGATTGCGGCAGTAGCATAGGCATCTGAAATAGGGTTCGCCGCCATGCACGTATAGGCTTCAATGGCATGCGTCATCGCATCCATCGCTGTCATCGCCGTAAGATGAGGTGGCAAAGTTTGCGTCATACGTGGGTCAAGAATTGCCGCATGTGGCATCAAATAATTCGATGCAAAGGCCATTTTAACATTCTTTTCAGGGTCAGAAACCACAGCGACCATAGTCACTTCTGAACCTGTCCCTGAGGTTGTTGGAATCACAAAAAATGGTTTTAAAGGTTTTGGTAAGTTGTGCGCACCTGAGTATTTCAGTAAGTCATCACCACCTTCAGATACCAAGATGTTGGTTGCTTTAGAGGTATCAATCACTGAACCGCCACCGACGGCAATAATGGCATCACATTGGTTGTCGCGGTAAAGTTGAGCCGCTTTACGTACGGTTTCTAAACTTGAGTCTGGAGGAACATCATCAAAAATATAGCCAATCACCGTCTCGGTACTTTCAAAAGCCGCTTCAATCGGTGCAAGTAATTGATTACTGCGAACGCCTTTGTCAGTAATGATCATGGGGCGTTTAGCACCCAAAGTAGACAGTTCGAATGGGATGTGTTCTAAAGCAGCATGGCCAGCAATCACTTTTACAGGACAGAAAAATTCGTAATATGGTTTAGCCATGTGTTATGCGCTCCGTTTTAAATAAGACTGGGCTACTTTTAAATAAATATTTGCAGCACCGCTCAGTTTTTCTTTTAGGCGTAAATGTGTTGGATATTCTTTGACAGCCAATTCAGCCACCAATTTAGGTAAAATTAACGCTTCCATTTTGTTGAGACAACGCACCAGTCGGATGGCATAAGACAAATCACCATCGGCAATCATGCGGTCATTGGCAAAGGCTTGTGCGGTACTTTCTTGAAATGAGAAGACCAAAAAGGCATGATTCAAATGCTTAAACGTAATGGTTAAGTCAGGCTTTTGAGTGCCGGGTGTGAGGAGTTTTAGTTGATGGTCTTCCGTAACTTGCGCGACAAATGCAGCACCATTAGGAAAAACATTCATAGATAAAATAAAATTAACTGGAAATTTAGCAACTTCTTGTTTAATTTCTTCATCGACCTGGCTCGCCATGACCAGACCTCTGCCAATCACATCCATCATGAGTTTGACATAGGCCTGCTGGAGCGCGGGTTTAACGGATTTAGTTGCAATCACGTGTACATCCCTTATCTATAATTATTAATTTAGAGCTTTTACTCTAAATTATTTTATTTGAGAAAGCAAAGTCTTTTATAGTTGTTTGACTGTTACGTCTTTAAAGTAACCACTGTTTTTCAAAGTATCAATGATATCGACGCATAAGTTTTCAAATTTAGGGTAATCTTGCACCAAATCTTGTATACGAACCATTTCTAATCCAGCATAGCCACATGGATTAATGGTATGAAAACCAAATAGATCACAATCGATATTCAGTGCCAAACCGTGATAACTGCGGCCTTTACGAATTTTAAAACCGAGAGAACCAATTTTGCGTTCTGCAACATAAACACCGGGTGCATCAGGCTTGGCATAAGCGTCGATGCCGTACTTTTTCAGCAGTTCGATCATCAAGTTTTCTGCATAGGAAACCAGCGTACGCACGTTCCAACCTAAGCGATTTAAGTCAAACATGAAATAAGCGACCAACTGACCCGGTCCATGCCAAGTGACTTGTCCACCACGGTCTGTTTGTACCACAGGGATGTTACTTTGCACCAAAATATGTTCAGGCTTGCCAGCTTGCCCCTGAGTTAATACATCGGGATGCTGTAATATCCACAGCTCATCAGGTGAGTTTTCATCTCGCTGTTCAGTGAGAGTTTTCATCTCTAAAAAGCGGTCTGCATAAGGGGTAAGGTGGTTATATTGACGAATGATTAATTCGGGTTTTTGAACAGTTTCAGTCACGTATTTCGTGTCCTTTTCTATCAAAGTCATGTATGGATTATAATGAATTAGACGTACAAAAGGGGGGTTAAATACTGAATTACTTGAGGGTATTACTATTATACTTAGACATAAAAAACACGCCCTAAAGCGTGCTTTTTTATTTAAATCAACAGAATTACAGCGCGGTACGAATGTGTTTACAAGCTGCTAAATCCGCATAGACCGCATGTACTTGTTCTAACTCTTCGAAACGTAATTGAGCAGTAATTGAATGATATTTACCTGTACGAGATGGAGTCACAGTCATTTTACTGCCATCAAAATCAGGAAAATGTTTAACAAAAATTTCATTCACTGCTAGGCGAAGTTCTTCACCTGCATTACCAATCAATTTAATTGGGTAGTCCATAGGGAAGACCCAAAGATGCTCTTGCAATTCACGTGAAGGAGCGCGATTAGTCATATCAGTCATGGGACACCTCATTATTTAAAAATACCTGCAATGAGCAGGTATTTGGAATCATTTGCTACATGCTCATAATATGGGGTGGAAAACCCCATATTCAAGCCTGCATTGTCCTAGTTATAGGTTAATCATTCTCAAGGAATGAACGCAGATGTTCTGAGCGTGAAGGATGACGTAATTTACGCAATGCTTTCGCTTCAATCTGACGAATACGTTCACGTGTTACGTCAAACTGTTTACCCACTTCTTCCAAGGTATGGTCGGTTGGCATATCGATACCGAAACGCATTTTCAAGACTTTCGCTTCACGTTCAGTCAAGTTTTCAAGAACTTCACGTGTTGCTTCTTTTAAGCCTTCTGACGTTGCAGCGTCAATCGGAGAGGTGATATTACCGTCTTCAATGAAGTCACCAAGATGCGAATCTTCATCATCACCAATTGGTGTTTCCATTGAAATTGGTTCTTTCGCGATTTTAAGCACTTTACGAACTTTCACTTCGTCCATTTCTAGACGTTCACCTAATTCTTCTGGTGTAGGTTCACGACCCATTTCTTGAAGAAGTTGGCGAGATACACGGTTGATCTTGTTAATGGTTTCGATCATGTGTACTGGAATACGAATAGTACGTGCTTGGTCGGCAATCGAACGCGTAATCGCCTGACGAATCCACCAAGTTGCATAAGTAGAGAATTTATAACCACGACGATACTCGAATTTATCCACCGCTTTCATCAAGCCAATGTTACCTTCTTGGATCAAGTCGAGGAATTGCAAACCACGGTTGGTGTATTTTTTCGCAATCGAAATTACCAAACGTAAGTTAGCTTCAACCATTTCCTTTTTCGCACGGCGAGCTTTCGCTTCACCAATCGACATACGTTTAGAAATGTCTTTGATGCCTTTAACATCTAAACCAAGTTCTTTCTCGATGTCAGCGATTTTTTGTTGGAATGCCAGAACGTCAGGGCGGACTTTTTCAAGATAGCCTTTCATTTCTGCAGGTGCTTTAGCAATTTGTTCATCTAACCAAGCAAAGTTAGATTCTTGACCTGGGAAAGACGTACGGAATTGAGTACGGTCCATACGACCACGACGTACTGCATAGCGCATAACTTCACGTTCAGAAGTACGGATTTGGTCATGGGTATTACGAATCAAATCAGAGATGATGTCGAATAAACGTGGTGTGAATTTGAACATCATGAACACAGTTGCAAGTGCTTCAAGTGCAGCAGCAGCTTCTTTACTGTTACGCCCATGTTTTTCAATTGCAGCTTTAGTGACTAACCATGCTTGTTCAAGCTCAGTGAAACGTGCTTTAGCAATTTCAGGATCTGGACCAGATTCGCCTTCAGAATCATCATCACCTTCAGACTCTTCTTCTTCATCGTCATCATCAAGTTTGACATCTTTAGTTGGCTTGTTGGTTGACGCTTCATCTTCATCGATCTCAGAATCATCTTCATCGATCACTTCTGGGATGGCTTCGTCAGATTCTGGATCTAAATAACCAGAAAGAATATCAGCTAAACGGCGTTCACCCGCTTCATAATCTTTATATTCTTGTAATACAACTTCGACTGCATTTGGCCAATAAGCAATAGAATGTAAAACGTCACGAATACCTTCTTCGATACGTTTTGCAATGCTAATTTCGCCTTCACGTGTCAAAAGCTCAACTGTACCCATTTCGCGCATATACATACGCACAGGGTCAGTGGTACGACCGGGTTCATTTTCAACAGATGCAAGTACAGCAGCGGCTTCTTCTTCAGCAACTTCGTCAGTCGCTTCGCTGCCACCTTCAAACATTGTATCGTCAGTTTCTGGTGCACGATCATGTACCGGAATACCCACGTCATTCAACATCTGAATGATGTCTTCAATCTGTTCACTTTCAGTGATTGAGTCCGGGAGATGATCGTTAACCTCGGCGAAAGTTAGGTAACCTTGCTCTTTGCCTCGGCTAATCAGAGCCGCTACTTGAGAAGTAGGGGAAGTCATATCGCTCATCTTTGCTTACTCTTCGTTGAATCTGTGGCAGTAAAAAACCGTGCATTTTAGCACGATCGTCTCATTAAATCTTGTGAATAGCTGGCTTATCCCATTAGGACGGTACAGCATCAAGCTGTCCAATGAGATATTAAAAATTTAAATTCAGTAATTTAGGTGGGGCTGAAATTGTTGTTTTCAAGTTCATCCCATGCATCGATTATTTTATGGGTCAACTGTGACTGTCATAAAAATGAAGGACGCAGGGTGGATTATATCATGCCACAGGTTTTGGTAAGAAAAAAAGCCCTATTTTTAAAGTTTAGATGTTAAAAAAACAAATAAAACTTGACAATATTTTATATCCCATATAAATAGCGGCTAGACCCCTTCAATTTTTTTCATTATGAGGTAGTTTTGGTGTCTTCTACAGATTTTGAACTAGATGATAACTACGGTGATGATGATGTGAATTTCGATGAGGCCAGTGCAAAAACTAGCGCGAAAGAATCGTTAGAAAAGCGCCGACTTATTGATGACCTTCTGGCTCAGCGCCGTCTTGAACGTGAGCTTAAAGATTTTGATTACGACATCGACGATGACGATGATTTTGATGACGAACAAGACTAAATAGCGATTTAGCATAGCGCTTGAAAATGCTATGCTTACGCATTAAGTTTCTAACTCTGGATTTGAAATGAGTGCTTTAGATTTAGACCTTTTGAGTGACTATCTAGACGGCGATGACAACGAGCATGGTCTAGATTTTGCAGCGACTCATGGTTTTTTGTGTGCAATTGCAGTAGGCCCAGCTTTTGATAAATGGCTAGACGAACTTTTTGATAACAATCAGAAAAAAGTACCTGCTGAAATTATTGCACAAGTAAAAGCATGGCTCGAATCGATTCGTCAGAATCTTGCCAATGAAGATGGTATTGAATTTCCATTTGAAATTGAAGAAGCCGATGTTGAATCAAGTCTTGGTGACTGGAGTGTTGGCTTCGTTGATGCCATGTTCCTAAACGAAGATGCATGGTTCACCGACGAGTTTGAAGAACAATTGGTAGATTTAACTTTGCCAATCATGGTGTTCAGCGGCATTGATGAAGAAGATCCACAAATGGAATCTTTCCGTCGCAATGGTCAGTTGATGGATGAACTTGCAGAAGAAATCCCAACCAATTTGAACGAATTATATTTGATGTATCACACACCAAATTAATTTCGACGAAATTTAAAAAAGCACCTTGGGGTGCTTTTTTTAGCGCTATACCTTTTCAATTCAAAGTTAGTCTAAATGCTTAACTACGTTTGGCTTTTAAGAAGCTCTTTGCCATCCATCCAAAAGATAAAGCCAACATGAGGTAATGGATGAATAAGGTAAAGCTGATAGCAAGCAGCCAGACCCAAGCGGGTAATTGCGTTAGCGCCATTTGAATAAAGGCTTGGGTTTCAGGGAAGATCAAGAGACAAATGACTGTAGCAACGACACTAATCAGTACGGAAGCTAAAATACAGCTCCAAATCAAAGTTCTCTTTTCAGACTTATCTGGCACTCGCTGATGGTCTTTGACAAAGCTAGATGCCGCAGCAAAACCGCCCACAATGAGACAGGTAATAGATGAACCACCGGGTAAATCAAAGAAAGATTCAATGGCTGCGACAGCGACCATGGCGAGGGCATAAGCAATGCTAAATGTGATGATGTATTTTTTCATTATTCAATGTTCATGTTTTCGTTATATAAAGGGCAAGTATGGCTTGCCCGAAGTATGTTCATTGAATTTTAAGTTTCAGTGAAGGGGTGATAATTCAGATTTTAACGCAATACATTGAAAAAATTATAATTTTTTAGCACAGTAGTCTGCATACCAACCGTAGGCAATATGAAATATCGTGCCATGAATGGCGACCAAACAAAGCATAACCACAGCAGTTAGCCCAATGCCTGCATGATCTACAGACTTCATAATGCTTTCGGCATTGGGATTCATTAGCACCAAGAACAGCACAAAAAAGCTCCCAATAATGATTGCAACGGCACTGGAGCCCCAAACCAGTTGGATCTTTTCATGGTTGCTCGGCACACGTTGTTCTTTTTTTACAAAATGCCCAACGCTGATTAATGCACATGCCACCAATGTAGGAATTAATGTAATACCACCTAGATTTAATCCAAAAATTAATACGGTAATCAAAAGCACCAAGGCGATGCTATAAACAGCAGCAAAGTGTAGGAGATAGTGTTTCATTTAAGCCCCAAAAACAAAAAATTAACGAGGTCGACGTTGATGTCGACGGTACAAAATCCAAGCAATAATGATGACTGTGATCAGAATAATCACATGGCCAACTTTACTAAATATTTGCTGCATTAACTGCTGATTTTCACCTAAATAAAAACCCATACAAGCTAAAAAAGTGGTCCAAATAATCGTACCTAAACCACTATAAAACATAAACTTCCAAAATGGCATGCGGCTCATTCCAGCAGGAATACTAATGAGAGAACGCACAGCTGGAATCATCCGGCCGAAAAATACAATGCGGTGACCGTATTGCTCAAACCATGCTAGAGATTTTTTTACATCTGCCGATTTGATAAATAAATATTTTCCATAGCGATCGACGAAGTGAAAGATGGATTCATGCTTAAATTTATAGCCAATCCAATATAGCAATGCAGCCGCCAGTAAAGAACCGACACAACCTGAAATAATGACACCAATGAGGAGTAGTTGACCTTGGGAGGCAGAATAGCCAGCCGAGGGCATAATGATTTCAGAGGGGATTGGGGGGAAGACATTGTCAAGGAACATGAGTAGGGCAATACCGAGATAACCCAATTGTTCCATGATTGAAATGATCCATTCAGTTAAAGTCATGGTAGCTAAGGCAGAGAAAAGGTGTATTTATCCTATGTTGAAAAGCGCAGTGGGTAAAGTTCCGTTTTAAATATTCCTGAAACCACCTAAGCAAAAACAACAAATGTTGAGTTCATCTTGTATTAAGTAGCACGTAGGCTTAATGAGAAGGAAAATGTATGAATGAGTGATGGTATTGAGCAATGCTGAGTAATAGTAAAACTGAATAATTGATAGGCATAGAGTACGGTTTTTATATTACTGAGTTTACGCTGTGCAGTTTGGATTTTATTTTTGATTTTGGCGCTTTAGCAGCCTTAAAAATCGTTTTATATACTGAACAGCGTAGGACAAAGTTGCAATAAGTAGCGTTGCAAGGTGCGCAAATTAATCATCATGTTCCATATTTAACAGGGTGTGAATATAGACTTGGCGTAAGCTCAGCGATAAAGCAAATGGAATCGCACAAAGTCCAAGAATATTGAGCATAGTGGGTTGTAAGTGCAATGTATAAGCAATAAATAAGGCAAAAATTGCACCAATGCATGTAGCAACACTGACTATCAAAATATGCGATTGTTGGTTAAGGAGGTGTTTTAATTCTCCTACACTTTCTTTTACACGGGGAGCGGGTAAAGCAAGGCGCCTTGAGGTTGCAATTGGAGAGTTGATTAATTTTGGCATAATGCTTTCCTTTTCAATTATCTATAATGATTTTCTCGGATCAATTGATCAGAATAAGCATAAATGCGCGAACTGATTCTCGTAAATAACCAGATATAGTTATTTTGTCAAAAAAATTAAGTCACTGTTGAGAATGCGTAAAAAAAAGCCCTAAAAATAGGGCTTTTATTTATATATCGTTACAACAAATTTTCCTTAGAGGCGCTTACGTTTTGCTGCCATAATTTGTGATTGACGCATACGGAAGCCAGCTTTTTGTTGTTCCGTGGTTTTGTCGATACAGTATTTGCAAGATACGCCATGTTCGTAGCTCGGAAGTTCAACTTCAGCAGGAGCCAGTGGCCAACCGCATGCGTGACATTTGATATTTTCGCCTTCTTCCATACCGTGAGTGACAGCAGTACGACCGTCAAATACGAAACATTCACCTTCCCACATGCTGTCGGAAGCAGGGGTTTCTTCTAAATATTTTAAGATACCGCCTTTAAGGTGATAAACCTCATTAAAGCCTTCTTGAAGTAAAAGTGAGGTTGATTTTTCACAGCGAATACCGCCTGTACAGAACATGGCAATTTTCTTATCTTTATGCTGCTCAAGCTCTTTTTTCACGTATTCAGGGAATTCACGGAAAGTCTCAGTTTTCGGGTCAATCGCACCCTTAAATGTACCTGCTTTGTATTCATAGTCGTTACGTGTATCAATTAGGATTACGTCATCACGTGCAATTAGTTCATTCCATTCTTTAGGATCAAGATAGTGACCGACTAAATCACGTGGTTTCACTTCCACACCTAACGTCACGATTTCTTTTTTCAGTTTGATCTTCATTTTACGGAATGGTTTATCCGCGCTATGCGATTCTTTGTATTCCATCGCATTGAAGCCTTCATTGAGAAGGAATTGATGGATGATATCTACAGATTTACGGTCACCGGCAAC
The DNA here is from genome assembly GCF_058242865.1 of Acinetobacter sp. LipI_15. Taxonomy (NCBI): domain Bacteria; kingdom Pseudomonadati; phylum Pseudomonadota; class Gammaproteobacteria; order Moraxellales; family Moraxellaceae; genus Acinetobacter; species Acinetobacter sp. LipI_15. The sequence goes on from NZ_JBZAYN010000001.1 coordinate 912,168, forward strand.
CGTACCGTTAATACCTTCACCTGCCACAATTAGAGTACCGCAAAGGTTGATGGTTTTTACCAAGTCTAAAAGACGTTGTTGAAGATCGGCAGGATCTTGAACTTCTTTGAATTGATAAAGTGCGGCAACAACCCAACCAGAGGTCGCTTGCTGTTCTACAGGTGCAAGCTGTTCTACAGTAGCGTTCATGGAGTACTCCAAGTGAATAAACAGGATAAAAATTAAGGCGCACATTCTACCGTGATTTGGATGAATAAGCGAGTAATGTGGTGGCTTTTAACCACACATTTGATCATAGCTTCATTTCAGTAGTTTTAGCGTGTATAGTCATGCCGAGTTGTTTTTATCCCATAAATATTGCTTGAATGGAGCCGGTTTTGAGTACTGATCGTCGAATTGCCTCGTTGACCCCATGTGCAGGGCGTTGTTCTACGGTATTTGGTGATTCAGTCTGTCGTGGTTGCCGCCGCTTTAACCATGAAGTCATAAAATGGAATACCTATACAGCAGAGCAACACACGGCCATTTGGTGTCGTTTAGATGCACAATTAGATCAAATTTTAATACCGATGTTGCCGCAAGCAGATATCATCCATGTCGAAGGCTTTGTCTTGTCTAAGCGAGTTCGCTTACGTCCAGATGCAAGCAAAGGCCGTAAACTGTATCACGCACTCAAGCTCTGCGAAAAAAACCGTCATTTCACAGATGAAAGTGGACTCGGGATACATTACAAACAGGTACGACCGTTGTGGGATGAATTTGAGCGTCGCGTTTTGGCACTCGCCACAGCCAGCTATGATTTGGCATTCTTAAGAGCAGATGCCATTCGCTTGCATTTATTGCAAAACATGGATGAAGAGGACTATAGCTAAATACCAAATAAATCATTACAGTAATCTTTAAATAATTTATCAATATCTTTAACTCTAAACTTAGTTCGAATCGACTTGACTCGTGACCACATATTTTCTATTGGATTTAAATCTGGACTATATTTAGGAAGCCACACAATGTAATGGCCTGCACAACGTATCAACTCCTGAAGTCTTTTCCCTTTGTGAAAGGTCGCATTGTCCATAATCAAAACACTGCTTTCTTTCAACTTAGGTAATAAATCCTGTTCAATCCAACATTCAAATACTTCTGTATTCACAGAACAATTAAACACACCAACTGTCAACAATCTATTTTCGATAATTGCACCGATCGCATTACTGCAATTCTTCAACTGCCAGTTAAATTCACCTTCAGCACGTGTTCCTTGAAGGCTATAACTATGAGTTCTGGTACTTTCACTTTGAAAACCACTTTCATCTATGTAAATCAGAGGCAATTTCCCTTCTAAACACTCTATGAGATTTTGAAATTGCTGACGTTGATTTTGATCTGCTTTAGGATGCTTTAACGTCTTTTTTTACGCGATATTCCTGCGGCATGTAATGCATTAAATACCGCATGAGTGCTTACTCCTAAACGTTCAGCTCGCTCATACTGATAATCATCAGGATATTGTTCAACATCCTTCAATATTTGCTCTCTGCTAATTTTAGCTGGACGGCCAGGAATAGGTTTGTTTGTAGTGGACTTTTTCCAGTTCTGAATCGTTTGTATACAGATGTTAAAATGCTGTGCTGCTTTTCGCACAGACATTTCATCTCGAATCATAATTTCTATGACTTTGTCTTTAAAATCTTTTGAATATCCCATATCTCTATTGTTCTATAGTTTTTAGGATTTGGCTATAAGTCCTCTTTTTTTATTTATGAAATTTATCGTGATGTAAAAAAATAAGTAAAGGAATCTCAGCGTGAATTATTCGGAGTACTTTTTATATTGTGTGGCAGTCATCGTGATGATTGCAACACCTGGACCTGTCATGCTGTTGGTCGCAAGTTCAGGTTTACAAGGCGGATATAAAAAGGCATTTCAAACCATTGTCGGGACAAATTTTGCGTCACTGATTTTGATTGTGCTGTCAGTGTGTATTTTAAAAGGCATTTTAAATGTTAATGTGCATTGGCTCGATGGCATTAAAATACTGGGTTGTTTATATATTGCTTATATTGGTTTTGATATTTTAAAAGAAGTAACTATACAGCCCACTGCACAATCTCTGCAGTTAAAAGCAGCACAAGGGGGCTTTAAGAAAGGATTGATCGTGGGGATTTCAAATCCTAAGGATATTATTTTTTTCGCATCATTTTTTCCGCAGTTTGTAGGAATTACTCCTCATCTTAATCTGAGTTTAATTGTGTTGACCCTGAGTTGGATCGTTTTAGATTTCGCAACCTTGTCTTTGGTGTATTTGTCTTTTCATCGATTGTCGAAATCTCGCTGGTATAAAAAATTGTTGACCCTGTGTGGGGTGATTTTAATGGTAGTTGCCATCTACGGGATCTATAGCATATTCACGGTTTAATTCTTAATTTGAAATATGCAGTAAAAAATAAAAAGGCTGATTCAGTCAGCCTTTTTATGAACGTGTAGAGCTTTAATTAATTCGCACTAGAGATTGTGCTGTAAACGATATTGCACAATTTCTTCAATGGTGAGTACAGTCAAGTGATGGGTTTGTGCATACGCTAAAACTTGTACGCCATTCGCCATTGTGCCGTCTGGGTTGGTTAATTCACACAAAACACCTGCAGGTTTTAAACCGGCCAGACGTGCCAAATCAATAGTCCCTTCAGTATGTCCGCGACGGGTCAATACGCCGCCTTCACGCGCACGTAAAGGAAAAACATGACCCGGACGGTTTAAGTCAGCAGCAACAGCACCATCTTTAATTGCGGCTTTGACTGTAGTTGTTCGGTCTTTTGCAGAAACTCCAGTAGTAACACCTTCCGCAGCTTCAATGGTGACAGTAAAGGCAGTTTTAAAATGGCTAGAGTTATCAGACACCATGGGTGGAAGTTCTAAATGATTAGCCTGAGCATCGGTTAAACACAGGCAGACAACCCCTGAACCGTCACGAATCATACGTGCCATGGTTTCTACAGTCAGTGTTTCTGCAGCAACAATCAGGTCGGCTTCATTTTCACGGTCAAAATCGTCCATGACTAAAACAGGCTTGCCATGACGAATGTCTTCTAAGGCTTGCAGCATGCGCTGTTCTGCAGGTGGAAGGGCAGAAAAGAAAATTTCGGGTTGAATTAAACTAGACATTGAAACGCTCGCGTAAATTTTAGATACGGTTGAACATTTCAGGACATGTGAAATAGTGGCGTTACGATATATATTGAAAATGATCAATGATATAGAGATGTGACGTCGTCTTCTTTCATCCGGACTATACCGTCGGCTCAGGTATTGCACCTGATCTGCGAATCGCGTTTAAACGATTGGCTCGTGGGCTTTTTGCAGGGCTTTCAACCCAGCAAATTTACCACCGGTGGGGAATTTCACCCCGCCCTGAAGCGATGTGTCTTGAGTATAGACCTGTTTGTGTGGTGATGGGGAATTATTGCGTAGAATCATTTGCAAAATTTTAGATAAGTAAAGTTATAAGATTGGATTTGTAAGCATTTTTATAAAGTGTGCCAAAGCATGCTATCGTGCCGATAAATCAACCATGATTGCATAATGATAAAAAATGACGCTTCCTCAGCATTCTCAGCAGCAGAATATAAAGCTGCATCGTTCACAGTTAGATCAAGAGTTTTCAACAGATCTGTTCCAAGATGTACAGGTCATTCGGTATCTGCAAGTGATCGGTGTTGCACTGATAGCAGCCAGTTTCATGTATTTGATCGCGGCAAACTGGCTGATGTTACCCAAATTTATTCAATTGGCAATTCCAATGTTGCTGTTGGTACTGAGTGCTGTGACGAGTGTATATTTTGTAAGGCATGCTTGGATTCAGCAAAGCTTAGATGCTTTAAGTGCTTTGTTGCTCGGATTAAGTTTAGCTGTGATTGGGCAGGTCTATCAAACAGGAGCAGACAGTTATCTGTTATTTTTGGTCTGGGCTTTGCTGCTTTTACCTTGGTTATCTCGACCGAATATTGGAGTCTTTGCGTTACTGTGTTTGATCAGTCAATTGGCATTATTTTTATATTTTAAACAAAGCTATTTAATCGTTGATCATTCATGGTGGTATTTACTCTGCATGAATGTATTGACCGCAATATGTGTGACCTTGTGTTTGAAATATTATGCTGCACTGCGCTTTGTATTTGTTGCATTTATTACACTAATGTCGATGTATTGCATGTTTTTATACTGCGGAAATGGGGCAGAGCAGTATCAATGGCAATATTTAATTTTTGCATTGTTGCTTCCAATTTATCTGGTTATCTATTTTTATCGACAACATCGTGCATTAGAAACCAGTTTACAAGCTGCAGGTCTCGCCGCGAGTTTCAGTATTTTGATTTTCCAATGGGCAGAACATATTTTATCTGACTCGAGTGCAGGATTGTTGGTTTTTGCCTTGCTGATATTTGCTTGGTTTGCGGTGATCAGTTGGGCACTGATGAAATTTCTGCCACAGACTAAATTTGCGGTTATTCCTTTAGCGATTGGGGCATGGTTCGCAGGCATTATTTTATCGAGCTTATTGCTGACCTATTGGAAGGCGTTTTCAATCGTCATGGGCTTAGTTTTTGTGGCTGTGGCTTGGTGGTTGATTCGACGAGCTAAAAGTATCTTTAGTCGCCAATTTGCTTACTGCTTATGGGTATGTGGCCAATCTGCGGTCTTCATACATACAGAGAGCTTGACCGATAGCATTGGGTTTATTTTAGTATTACAAATTGGCGTTATCTTGCTCTGTTTGTTTAGTCGAATGCATTGGTTTATTGTTTTTATTCAACTCATTGCAGGATATGGCCTTGCAGTGGCCACACTATTTGATGCCGATCTTTTTATGAGCGATGAACATGTCATCTTAGCTGTGATTGGATTGAATTATATTCTACTGATTTTCTTGCTCGGGAGTGCAACAGCTTGGTTGCACTCGATGTATCGAAAAAGTGTTGTGTTGTGGATGTTATGCATCGTATTGGCGGGTGTGGTGTTGCAGACCTTGTCAAATAACGTTCTACATTTTGAACAGACCCAACATGGTGTTCTTGACCTGTTTATCGTTTATCTACTGCCTGTGGTTTGGCTTGGCCTTTACATCGCAAATCAGCAAAAACAGGTGGGGAGCGAAAAATGGCTGTTACTGCTATTGGGCCTTGTGCTGATTGCGATGGGCTATTTTGAAATTTTCTTGTTATTGGTTTTATTGGCATGGGCGCAGGTCTATCAGCAATCTTTGGTTAAAGCCTTGAGCATCTTGTTGATCATTTTTAGCTTATGGATGCTGTATTACAATTTGGGTCTGAGTTTTTTATTGAAAAGTTTAACGATTTTGATTTCTGGTCTATTGTTGCTTGGTATCACCAAGATGTTATCTGCGATACAGCTTAAACAAGGGGGAGATGTGTGATGACCATACTTAATAAAAAAATACTTCCTATTGGTTTGGCTGTACTCAGTATTCTTATATTCGTACTGATGATTGCACGTCATGAATGGCATTTGGCAAACAGTCAGAGTATTTATGTAAAGCTGCAACCTGTCGATCCGCGCTCTTTAATTCAAGGGGATTATATGGCCTTGAATTATCAGCTCTATTTTGGTGGTCAGCCATCAAAAGAGCAATCTGCCAATGGGCAGGCTGCCAAAGCAAATACAGAAGAAAATGTACACCGTGACTATTTTGTCGATCAAAAAAGTATTGTGAGTTATGTGCAGCTTGATGCACAGCGTAGAGTGATTCGAACCAGTTTCAACCCAGAGTTGTTAGCGCAGTATCCAAGCTCATCCACAAAACTGGTGCTCAAAAATCCTGACAATAGATTTGAGGGTTTATATCCCGCTGCGAGCAGCTTTTTATTTGCTGAAGGTTTGGAACCGTGCTATCGCGATGCGCAATATGCAGAGCTAAAGGTACAAGAAAATGGTCAGCCTTTGTTGGTGGGGTTGGTCGGAGAGCATTTACAGCCCTTTGATTGTAAACAAAACCAAGCATGGTGGAAGGGCCCGAGAGCAGGGTAGACAAATTGAGCTGTTGAGTTGTATGTAGTGATATGCGTCTAATACTGAATTTTCGTAGTCAATAATGCATAGTTCAGCCATAAAAAAGCCCGCAAATTTTGCGGGCTTTTTAGAATTTTTTAAATGCTTGAATTAAGCAACCTGAACTGGAATACAGTTCGCTGTGTGGTTCACTGTGTTGTTTGGGTTCGCATAGACTAAGCGTGGCTTATGTGCATTTGCTTCGGCTTCTGTGAAATCGCCAAAAGTTGCGATAATCAACAAGTCGCCAATATCTGCTTGGTGAGCAGCACCGCCATTTACAGAGATAATGCCAGAACCTTCTTCACCACGAATGGCATAAGTGGTAAAACGCTTACCATTAGTCACGTTCCACATATGAATTTCTTCATATTCACGGATACCGGCTAAATCTAGAAGAATACCGTCAATTGCACAAGAACCTTCATAATGTAATTCTGCTTGTGTAACGACGCAACGGTGGATTTTAGCTTTTAATAAACGAGATAGCATGGCTAGCGTCTCCTTGGTAGACCTAAGATCGTATCTTATGGTGGAACAATCTCTTGAATGCTGGGTGAGCAGTCAAATGCAAGCGCATTTTGCTCTGAAATCATTCAGATGGCAATAAGTATTGTTCAATAATTTGTGGAATTGTCAGTTCTATTTGTAAGCATTGATCTGGTTCATGGCTTGCTGAATCTCACCACTTACCAACAATTTAGTACGTGATAAGGCATGTGCAATTGCATCATCCATTAAACCTTGTTCACTACTTGGTGCTTTACCTAAAACATGGCTTGAGACACGTTCTTTAGAACCAGGATGACCAATACCAATACGTAAACGATGGAAATTTGGACCAATATGCGGGACGATATCGCGTAAACCATTATGACCACCATGACCACCGCCCGTTTTCAGGCGAATGACACCCGGGTTCATATCGAGTTCATCGTGTGCGATAAGCATTGCTTCAGGAGCAATTTGATAGAATTTGGCGAAGGGAACAACACTTTGACCTGAGAGGTTCATAAAGGTTGTGGGTAACAGCAGACGAACGTCTTGACCTTCGATATTACCACGACCACTGATGCCTTTATATTTAGGATCAGCTTTAAGTTGGATGCCATATTGTTCTGCAAGGCGTTCTACAAACCAGAAGCCTGCATTATGGCGGGTTTGGGCATACTCAGAACCTGGGTTACCCAAACCAACAATCAGTGAAAGTTTGCTCACTCATTTACACCATTTAACACTTATGCGCGTTTGAAGTCAGCGTGCATAGGAGTGTTTTTAGCTGGGTGACGTTGTAAAGCTTGGATTTTAACGCTTTCAGCTTTACCGTCGATGTTGATTTCAACAACTTCTTCAAAGAACGCGTTGCTTTCTAAAGCTTTAACAAGTTCGCGAAGTTCTAAAGTAACTGCTACAGGTTCAGCTGCACCACCGTAGATGATTGCTGGTACTTTATTTTGAAGACGAAGGCGGCGGCTCGAACCTTTCCCTTGTACTGCTTCTTCACGTGCTACTGCATTTAATACGAAGTTTGCCATGATAGACATTCCTATTTAAGTTTAATTGACTAGACCTTCGACCAGTCTAGTGATAGAAAGCCCCACCAAAAGGCAGGGCTTTTAAATTTAGCGCTATATTATAGATAAGAATCGAACATTGCGCTAATAGATTCTTCGTTGTTAATACGACGAATTGTTTCAGCAACCATACTTGCAACTGAAACTTGGCGAATCTTACCAAGAGCTTGAGCTTCTTCTGAAAGCGGAATGGTGTCTGTTACAACCAATTCGTCAATCACAGAGTTTTTCAAGTTTTCTAAAGCTTTACCAGAAAGTACTGGGTGAGTTGCGTAAGCAACAACTTTGCGAGCACCAAAAGTTTTTAGTGCGTCAGCAGCTTTACACAATGTACCTGCTGTATCCACCATATCATCAACGATGACACAGTCACGGCCTTTAACGTCACCGATCAAGTGCATTACTTGAGATTCATTCGCTTTTTGACGGCGTTTGTCGATGATCGCAAGATCGATATCACCCATTTGCTTAGCTACAGCACGCGCACGTACTACACCACCAACGTCAGGAGAAACAACCATTAAGTTGTCGTGTGACTGTTGACGAAGATCTGCTAAAAGCGCAGGAGTACCGTAGATGTTGTCTACAGGAATATCGAAGAAACCTTGGATTTGGTCAGCATGAAGGTCGATCATGACAACGCGGTCAATACCAACAGTTGTGAGCATATCTGCAACAACTTTTGCTGTAATTGGCACGCGGCTTGAACGTGGACGACGGTCTTGACGAGCATAACCAAAATAAGGAATGACAGCAGTGATACGACCAGCACTTGCTCGACGCAAAGCATCAGCCATAACTAAGATTTCCATAAGGTTATCGTTAGTTGGAGCACAAGTTGGTTGTACGATGAATACGTCTTTACCACGAACATTTTCAGTAATTTCGACAGCGATTTCACCGTCAGAAAATTGACCTACAGATGCAGCACCTAGAGGGATGTGAAGGTGGCTAACGACTTTTTGGGCGAATTGTGGATGTGCAGATCCACTAAAAACGACAAGATTGGGCATGAAGCACCCTTGGCGGTTGGCAAATTGGAGAATTAGATGGCAGGGGCGGCTGGATTCGAACCAACGGATGCCGAGATCAAAACCCGGTGCCTTACCACTTGGCGACGCCCCTAATGCGGCAGAACTTTAATATTTTTACGGTATTTTGTCAAGTTGAAACAACAAAGATACTGCAAATTATGCTCTGTCTTTTTTGAAGTAAATGGCAGGGGCGGCTGGATTCGAACCAACGGATGCCGAGATCAAAACCCGGTGCCTTACCACTTGGCGACGCCCCTAAATTGATGAAATAGCGAATAAAGTAAATGGCAGGGGCGGCTGGATTCGAACCAACGGATGCCGAGATCAAAACCCGGTGCCTTACCACTTGGCGACGCCCCTAATACTTTACAGCAATTACATCTACAGGTGAAAAATGATGGCAGGGGCGGCTGGATTCGAACCAACGGATGCCGAGATCAAAACCCGGTGCCTTACCACTTGGCGACGCCCCTATATCAAACCTCAAAATGACGTAATGGTGATTCTTGCAAACTGCGAACCAAGTAAGATTTACATGGTGCATTTTTCAATATGTCATCAATATTCATATTTTCAGTCACTTCAGTAAATACACAAGCACCTGTACCTGTAAGCTTTGCTGTACCGAACTGATCTAAGTACCGCATTGCTTCATCGACTTCGAGATATAAGCTTCGTGCCACAGGCTCAAAGTTATTTCCAAAATCAGATGGCGTTTCCTGATAGCCGCAAAATTTAGTGGGCTTTGAGTCTCTTGTCAACGTTTTTTGTGAAAAAAGCAGTTGAGTGCTGATAAAACAGTCAGGTTTTAACACAATGTACTGTTTTTGAGCTAAATCTATGAATGTTAAGTGTTCACCGATGCCTTCTGCCCATGCATTTAGACCATGTACAAACACTGGAACATCTGCCCCAAGTTGTAAGCCGAACTCTGCAAGTTGTTCGGTATTTAGACCGCATTTCCATAGTTGATTAAGCACGATTAGGGTGGTGGCTGCATTGGATGAACCACCGCCGAGCCCTGCACCCATCGGAATATTTTTTTCAATGTGGATTTTTTGTGCAGTCAGTGCTTTAGCAAACGGTTTGAGTATTTGAGCAGCACGATAAATTAAATTTTGCTCTAGATTGACGCTGTTTAAGCCCTCAATTTGAATAAAATATTCATCAGCAGAATTTGCAAGTGGGTGAAATTCCATCCAATCAGATAAATCGATGAGCTGAAAAATCGTCTGTAATTCGTGATATCCATTTGGACGTCGGCCAGTAATGTGCAAAAACAAATTGAGTTTTGCAGGAGAAGGTACACGAATCATGGAAGTCATAGTTCAGCTTTTAGGCAAATTAACGATTTTGAATCACCATTGTAATACGGTTTTCCTGACCGGATTCAAGTGCTTGTTTTAAAATTAACTTGTTCGGTACCGTCGCAGTCTCGTTATAACTGAGTTCAACGGTCCAACCATCTTCAATAATCTGTTGTGGGCGCTGCGCAGTATCGCGTTGAATTTTTGCTTGTGTGGTTGCAGGGCGCGCCTGTACCCAGTCGATGAGGTGGGTAATGGGAGCTTGCCAACCGGTAGCACGTTCGAGTAATTCTTCTGGTGTTTCTGCTTCAATCAAACCGGTTTTTGCACTATTGAGTTGAACTTGACCGGGTTTACCGTTGATTTGAGTTTTTCCAACACCTAATATGCCACTCAGTTCGATATCATATTCATTGCGGTCTTGAACCCAAGTAAAAAAAGCACTTCCTGACTGTTGTGGCGTGCGCACACCAATCTTACCTTGTAAGTTGAATTGATTTGCAGCGACCTCTTCAGGGCTAGGTTGAGCGGGTGTTTTAACATATTGCTGACAACCGGTAAAAAATAAAGCGCAGCAGGTCAGGGCAGATACCCCAAATTTTGAAGATACTTGCATAAAGTCTTTCTAACTCTTTTTCATGGGTTGGGGTAACAATAACGAATGTAGTTGCTCTAATTGCGGATCATTCGGATGTTTTTGTTGGAGTTGTTGTAACAACGCGTCAAACTTATTCATATCACCTTGCATGAAGACTGATCGTGCGTAGCGAATGCCAATTTTTAAACTATTACTCAGTTCATACGCTTTGGCCAAAACAGATGCAGATGTACTAAAATCATTTTGCAAATAACAAATATAACCGAACGTATCTAAAATTGAGGCTTGCTCAGGAGCATATTCTAAGGCATGTTCGACGTATTTTCGGGCTTCATCTAAGCGTCTATTTTGTACCGCCAAGGTATAGGCATATGCATTTAAATAGGTCGGGCTATTGGGTTCAATTTCAAGTAATTGTTTTAGTAATTGGTCGAGTCTATCTTTATCTTGATGGGCGTCGAGCAGTAGAACTTCGGCATAAATGAGCTCAGGATCTTCGGGCAAGTTTTTTACCGCTTCATCAAGCAAACGAACTGCTGCTTTTTTATTGTTCATGCGTTTTAAAATATCTGCCTGAGCAAGATATAAAAAACTGGCATGTTGAGGATAATTAACCCGCTCTTGGGTTAAAAAGCGCAGTGCATCATGCAGCTTATTTTGCTGGCTAAAAATGCTGACCATATTGCGACGTGAAACCGTATAAAGACTGCCATCAACAAGGCGATAATAGGCTTTTGCCGTTTCATAATGCTGTTTGCGTTCAGCATTTACTGCGAGATAGTAATACGCTTCATTTTGGTATTTGCTCGAATAACGTAACTCCACCAAATACTTTTCGGCTTTTTCATAAAGCTCTAAGTCAATACTGGTCAAACCTGCCATAAATAGCGGTTCTTCAGCAGATGGCCATTTCTTTAGTATACCTTCGAGTTTTTCTAGACCTAATTCTGACTGATTGATTTTAATTAAATATTTTGCTTCTGCTAAGCGAACTTCCATATTGTTGCGGTGTTTACGGCTGGATTTTTCGAACCATTTTAAGGTTTCTTCTTCATCACCTAACGATATAAGTAAATTGGCTTTCATTAAGATATAGCCAGTCACTTTCGGGCGTTTTTTCAGTGCTAAATTAATGGTGTCTAAGGCATCAGCAAAGGCACCATTTTGAGCTTGTAAACCTGCGACTAAGACCAAAATAGAAGGGTTGGTTTTTTCCTTGCTAGCGGTCAGTGCTTGAATCAGATAAGCGCGATCTTCCTCTGATTCAGGGGAAATACCCGCCAAAATTTGTTCTAAATCTGCATTTGGGTCAATGGTTAAAATTTTATCAAGTGTTTCGGCGGCAAGCTCATATTCATGGGCTTTCAAAGCAATATGTGATAAATAAAATAATGCTGGTACATCTTCAGGTTCTTGCACAACCCAATGTGTAGCAATATCTAAGGCTGCTTGTAAATCATTTTGCTCAATAGCAACGTTTAAAGCACGCTGTTTGACCATGGTGGATTTACTTTTGATTGCAAGCACGGTGTAATTATGAAGCGCGGTTGGGATGTCGTTATAAGCTAAGGCAAATTCTGCAATCATACTTTGTTTAATTGCATCATATCCTGAATTTGCATGGTAAACTTCTCCCACGGCCCGAATTGGGGCAGTAGAAGCCATGCTACCAACAAGTAAGAATGTGGTAGAATACTGCTTTATTGTCTGGCCGTTCAGTCGGCTATTTGTTAGACGCAATTTTTCTTGATCCAAGTAATGCTTTTTATGACGCCGATAATGCACAATAGCATAAATTTAGCGAAATGATGATCTGATATGTCTTTCTTTGCATTGGGTGTCAACCATCAAACCGCCTCTGTAGAACTGCGCGAACAGATTGCATTTAACCCTGAAAAGTTAACAGCGCTGCTTGAACAGCAAAGCCATGCACCTGAACTTAATGACATGGTGGTGGTGTCTACATGTAATCGTACTGAGGTCTATGCGATGTCTGAAAATGCAGACATGGTATTGAATTGGCTTGCCCAATCAAATGGTATTGATGTAAAGCAATTGTCAAATCATGTGTATCGTTATGAAAATGCACAGGCGGTGACACACCTCATGCGTGTGGCTAGCGGCTTGGATTCGCTCATGCTTGGTGAGCCTCAAATCTTAGGTCAAGTTAAAACGGCTTTGTCCTTAGCCAAAGATGCCGAAACTGTCTCCCCAAATTTAAACCGTATTTTTGAATATGCCTTTTATGCGGCAAAACGAGTGCGTTCTGAAACAGCCGTAGGAAGTCATGCGGTGTCGATGGGCTATGCCGTTGCTCAGCTAGCTTTACAGGTTTTTAGTCAGCCTGAAAAATTGACGGTCATGATTGTTGCTGCTGGTGAAATGAATAGCTTGGTTGCGAAGCATTTGGCCGAAATGGGTGTGGGTAGAATTATTATCTGTAACCGTACACGTGCTCGTGCCGAAGCTTTATCGCAAGAGATTGCTCATCGTGTAGAAGTTGAAATAATTGATTTTGCAGATTTGGCAGACAATTTACATCGCGCAGATGTAATTTCAAGTTGTACTGGAAGCTTGCATCAAGTGATTTATTTTGCGGATGTCAAAGCAGCATTGAAAAAACGCCGTTATAAACAAATGTTGTTGGTCGATTTGGCGGTACCCCGTGATATTGAAGCCAAAGTTGAAAGTTTAGATGGTGTTTATTTATATGGTGTAGATGATCTGCAAACAGTCATAGAAGAAAACTTGGCTCAGCGTCGTCAGGCGGCAGTTGAAGCCGAAGTGATGGTTAATCAGCTTGCGACAGATTTAATCACACAGCAAAAAGTGAATTTGGCTGGCTCGACAATTCATGCATACCGTGAACATGGTGAGTCATTGCGTCAAGAAGAACTGGCTTTAGCCCTGAATCGTCTACAAAAGGGCGAAGATGCTGCGAAGATTATGCAAGAAATGTCGCATCGTTTAACCCAAAAGCTGTTGCATCCAACCTCTATCGTGCTGCGCAATGCTGCGATGGCGGAAAATCCTGCTTATTTTGAAATGTTAGAACAAGATTTAGTTAATGTTGCTGAAAATCGCCGTAAACCAAAGAAATAAATAAGCTGATTCATTGAATAGCATGTCGTTCACAGCTTGAACTTGAAGTTAAAACTTAATCTTCAAGGAGCGTGAGCGATCTTTTTTTATCAATATCATAAATACGTTGTTTTAAATTACGCATTTCAGCAAGGCTAGAAAACTTATTCGACTTGATCTTGAGTTGTAAGAATTGATATTGCAATTTTGTCGATAAATCTGCTGCAAGTTTATCTGCCTGTTCAGGTGATGACGTATAGTCACTGATATTGGCATGCTCTAAAATATGTTGTAATTCATGATGATGCGCTGCACATGCACCGAGTACATAATAGGTCGATAACTCTGGGTCATCAGGCAATTCATCAAAAATCACATTGAAAATATTTAAAACGTGATAAAGCAAGAGATCTTGTGAAACTAAGGCGCGTAAAGGCTCAAAATGAATGTAGAGATAAGGATGATTGATTAAAATCGCAATCACATATTCTTCGGCATCAATTTTTGTACTAAAGCTCAATGATGCATCATTATTGACTTGAGGCTGCCACTTTCGGCTAAACCCTAATTTTTCACGGAAATATTGCTGTAGCAAATAACGATATGAACCACCTTTCGGCAACAGTTCAGTCAGTTGTCTCAGTTCGCCCATCACCTGACTTTTACCTTCAGGCGAAGCAACATTATGATTTTGCGTTAAATGTGCAAAAACAAACTCAGAAAGTAGCGGTGAGGTGTCCAGTAAACGTCGAAAATTTTCAATACCTTCACGGCGGATCAGTGAATCTGGGTCGTGGTCATTTGGCAAAACAAAGAATTTAAGTTCACGTCCATCATTCAGTAATGGCAGTGCAATTTCGAGCGTACGACGAGCTGCTTTTTGACCTGCGGCATCACCATCAAATGCAATGGTAATACGGCTATTTTGCTTAAATAAAATGTTTAAATGTTCAGTATTACTGGCAGTCCCTAAAGTCGCTACAGCGCCATGAATGCCATATTGCTGTAGGGCAATGACATCCATATAACCTTCGACCATTAACCAATCTTGGGCTTTTTGTTTACGGCCTTCATATAAACCATAAAGTAACTGATTTTTATGGAAAACTTCGGAGTCTGGAGAGTTGATGTACTTCGGTTTGATTTCATCATTTAGGGCACGACCACCAAAACCGACCACACGACCTTTCGCATCTCGAATCGGGAAAATCACCCGCTCACGCAGTAAGTCAAAGTCACGACCACTATCACTGGTGCGAATCAAACCGAGGAGTTTGAGTCCTTCGATATCTTGTGGAAAGGCTTTTTCCAGATGTTGCCAATCTTCGGGGGCATAGCCTAAACGCCAATAGGCAATGGTGTCTGCACTGAGACCCCGTTGTTTAAAATAAGCTTGCCCAATTGGACTGAGCGGCAGTTGTTGCTCATAAAACTGTGCGACATTTTCCAGCAAGTCATATAAGTTTCCGTCTTGCGGCACATCTTCAAAACCATTGGCAACTTGGTCAAAGTGAGCAAACGGATCGTTCCCATAAAAGGCATCTTCGTTATTTTGAAACTCAGCAAATGGGTCGTGTTCGAAATTTACTGCAGCAGGATTTGTATCGGTTTCGCCTGTTTTGGGCGGCAGAGCTTTTGCTTCGATTGCAGGTTTTTGTACAGGTTTGGGTTTAGATTCGCGTTTATATTTGAGTTTATTGGAATCGTTATTGTCTTTCGGTAGTTCAATACCTGTTTGGCTTGATAAATCCTTCATCACTTCTATGAAGTTACGGCTACCAATATCCATTAAAAAACGGATGGCATTACCATTGGCCTGACAACCAAAGCAGTGAAAATATTGTTTATCACGATAGACATGGAAAGATGGCGATTTTTCCTGATGGAATGGGCAGCATCCGGAGTAGGTGCGTCCAGTCTTTTTCAATTTCACAAATTGACCAATCACATCGACAATATCGGTGCGATCTAAAATTTGATCAATTGTATGTTGAGGAATGGCCATGCTGTTTTATCTGTCTATCTATTGAATTTGGGCAGTTCGTGAAATATGTTGAAATCAGCAATGCTGTAAGTTCAGTGGGGATGCCGTACAGCATCGTCCATCGAACTATTGTATACCTTTTAATCTAACCGAATCTGTAGATCCTGAAAAGATAAAAGGGCAAGTATTCTAACTTGCCCTTTGTGAAAAATCGACCTTCGTTGCGACTATATTATTCAGCTGCTTCGGCCGATTGTGTTTTTTCATCTTTTGGACGATCGAGTAAGCCAAAGCTTAAACGATTAGTTAAACTACGTTTTTCTTCATCAGTTTCAACCGCGTCTGTAGAGGTTTGCTCAGACATCGTTTGTGCTTCTTTACCGAAAATACCTAAGGTTGCACGGTTAAGGAAGCTGCCTTCACTACGTGCAGCACGCATATTGACTGTACCGTCTGACTTCACAAGTTTTGGATAGTTCAGTTTAAGTACTTCAATGTATTGCTGAGACGTGGTTTTATCACCAAGTTTGTCATAACCATAGGCTACAGTCGCTAGAGCTTCTGGAACTTGTGGCGCTTGCGGATAATGTTCGATCACCCAAAGTGAACGTTCAACAGCAGCTAACCATGCTTTACGCTTCACATTAAAACGTGCCGCATTCATTTCGCTTTCAGCCAATTCTTGACTGATGAACTTCATACGTTGTGCGGCATCGACTGCATATTCGCTCGATGGGTAGCGACGGATAAAGTCGACAAAGTTTTGATAAGCCACTTTGAGATAGCTCACATCACGATGCGATTGCTTTAAAGAAGTATAGCGAAGCAAACCATTGTAGTTTTGCTCCATGTTTGAAACACCACGCACGTAGTACGCATAATCAACTTGCGGATGCTGTGGGTTCATACGAATAAAACGGTCTGCAAGTGCAATCGCACCTTCATAGTCTTTTTGCTGAAACTTTACATACAATAGTTCAAGTTGTGCTTGCTGCGCATAGTTACCTGTAGGGTAGTAGGTCTCTAGAGCTTCAAGGTGTTTTGCTGCATCTGTATATTGGTTACGTTCAAGCGCTTTTTGTGCTTTTTCGATATAAATCTGTTCGCTTGATTGTGGACCTGTGTCGACCACTTCTTTCTTTGGATTACTGCTACAGCCTACCATTGCCGATGCAATGCCTATTGTTAGAGCAAGCATTGTCATTTTATATTTTGGTAGCGACATAAAAATTCCTCTGTTAATACGGGCAATGAGCTACAATTGAACTATTAAACCACTTTTGTCTGAATGAGCAAATGAGTCAAGCACAATCTTCCAATTCTAATTTCCCTGAAACTGATTTCAATTTACTTGAAGATTCTGAGGATGCAGATAACCATACTTCAGACTCAACTGCAACACGTTTATCGTTGCAATTTCAATTGGATGAAAGCTATTTAGGACAACGTATTGATCAGGTTTCAGCACTGGTTTGGACTGATTTTTCTCGTGAAAAGCTAAAACAGTGGCTCAAAGAGGGCCATTTGTTGGTCAATGGTAACACTGTGAAACCAAAGTACAAATGCGAAGGCACAGAGTTACTGACTTTAGACGTCGAGTTAGAGGCACAAACCCGTAGCTTACCTGAAGATATTCCACTCAATATTGTCTATGAAGATGACGATATTATGGTGATTAATAAACCTGTCGGTATGGTTGTTCATCCAGGCGCTGGAAACAGTACAGGCACATTGGTGAATGCAATTTTGCATCACTACCCAAAATCTTCAGAGTTGACCCGTGCAGGTTTGGTGCATCGTATCGATAAAGATACTTCAGGTCTGTTGGTTGTTGCGAAAAACCTCGAATCCCAATTTTCTTTAAGTAAGCAATTGGCGAAGAAATCGGTTTACCGTATTTACGATTTGATCGTATATGGCAACATTATTGCTGGCGGTACAGTCGATGAACCAATTAAGCGTCATCCTGTCGATCGCATCAAAATGGCTGTCTTGCCGGGCGGTAAAGATGCGGTGACTCACTATAATGTGAAAGAACGTTTCCAAAACTTTACCCGCGTTCAAGCACGTCTAGAAACGGGTCGTACCCATCAAATTCGTGTGCATTTTACTTATATCGGTCATGGTCTTGTGGGCGATCAAGTGTATGTACCACGTGTACGTATGCCTGCAGGCGCGTCGGTGTTATTAGATGACACTTTACGTGGCTTTAAACGTCAGGCTTTACATGCGGTTAAATTGGGTCTCGTTCATCCACGTACAGGTGAAGACATGATGTTTGAAGCACCATGGCCTGAAGACTTTAATCAATTGGTTGAAGTATTACGTAGCGAAAACAAAGCGTATTAAGTTTTAACCTGATTTACACGCCATAGATAGAAAAGGACGGCAACATGCAATTTGTTCAGGGACTTCCACAGGGTGTTTTTGTGGGACAAACTCGAGTTCATCATGATCAGACGCAACCTGCTGAACAACCCGAACTGGCAGGATTCAATCTGGCATTGCATGTGGGAGATGATGCAGTGCGTGTGCAAAAGCACCGGATGCAATTGCTCAAAGACTTTGCTGAATATGGCGTGAATAAAATCAGTTGGATGAACCAAACCCACAGTACGTTATGCCATCGCATTGATGAACAGATCAACTTTGTTGCACCTGAAGGCGATGGCATGGTCACGCAGTCTAAACATCATGCCCTGATGATGATGACCGCAGACTGCTTACCCGTGGTTTTGGGTAATGCTGACGGGACAGAAGTTGCCAATCTGCATGCAGGTTGGAAGGGCCTGGCTAATGGTATTGTGGAAAACACCATTGCAGCCATGCACACTCAGCCAACATGGGCGTGGTTGGGGGCAGCCATTTGCCAAGAGAATTTTGAAATTGGCGCAGAAGTCAAAGCTGCCTTTTGTGCCAAATACCCAGAACTTGAAAGTGCATTTAAAGCTGGTGTAAGGGAAGGCAAATATTATGCTGATCTTTATGCGATAGCGCGTTATATTCTTGCATTACATGGGGTTAAAGCCGTAACAGGTGGCGACCAATGTACCTTTTTGCAAGCTGAAGAATATTTTTCTTATCGCCGCGAAGCGAAAACAGGACGTATGGCAACATTCGTCTTTATGCTTTGAAAATGCTAAACTTGACTGAATCTATCGACTTTTAAATGTTATGTCTTTGACTGCTAAATCTCTTGCTGTTGTTTACCACAGCCCCTATGGGCACACTGCCAAAGTGGCGAATTTCATTGTACAAGGTGCAGAAAAAGCCGGTGTAAAAGTCCATCTCATGAATGTAGAGCATGTGGATTGGGATGAATTGGACAGTGCAGATGCCATCGTTTTTGGATGCCCAACCTATATGGGCAGTATGAGTGCGGCAATGAAATTATTCATGGAGCAATCATCTAAACGCTGGTTAGCACGGACATGGCAAGGCAAGTTAGCCGCTGGTTTTACCAATGGTGGCGGCTTAAGTGGAGATAAATTGGCAGTATTGCAGCAAATCAATTTATTCGCCATGCAGCACGGTATGTTGTGGAGTGGTCTTCCATTGATGCCAACTGGACGAAGCACAACAGATTTAAATCGGATGTCGAGCTTTTTAGGTTTAATGACACAATCGGATAATGCGCCTGTTGAAGTCACGCCACCTGCGGGTGATTTAGAAACCGCCATTTGGTTTGGTGAATATTTGGGGCTGTTGTTAAATAAAGTTAATTAATTTGTAAATAAATCGTTTGAACTATCATTTATAAATCTTTGAAAACCCTAGTGATGGAAATGTTACTGGGGTTTTTAATGGCCTGAAATTTGTGAAAATTGGCATTTTGTATAATTGAGTTGTGATGCGTGTCACAAATTACCATTCATTTACGCCAACGCTATTGATTTAATCTTCTCATAAATTTCACTCGGGATGAGTGACGAATATTAAAAAGGATTAAATAATAGTAATGGCATTGACCTTATGTGTTTCTGACGTTGTTTTTGCAGCAGAAGGCTTGGTGGGATTAGCCGATGAAGAATTGTCTGCCATCAATGGTGCGGCATTGATGAATATGTCCTATACCGACCCTATTTTAGTCAACCAACAAATGGTCGATGAAAATATTGGTTTCTACAAACTCAGTTTAGATGCCGTCATGGATTTGAACGTCAATGTCAAAAGTTTGCAACTCGGCTGTGGTGGGGTAAATGGGTCAAATGGCTGTGATATTGATATTCGTCATCTAGCGCTGAGTGGTAATGTAACGTTGACCGATGCCAATGGTAATCCCGTCTTTAATGGTGATCGAGCGTCAACAAGTGCCAAACTAAAAAATCCATTTATTGAATTTGCAATTAAAAACCCTAAACAAACCGCTTTACGCGAAGTTAAAGGCTTTCGTGTCAGTGCTGAATCTATTACGGGTTTATTGACCACAGGTATTCAAAATACAGGTGCGTCAACAGACGGGATTAAGTCACTGAGTGGTTATATGAAAATTGCACCGACCACAGGAACAGCAAAGACCCAAGCAGCGCTCTTTGGTGATAGTAGCAGCGAGATTTTATCGGGGAACTTGGTGATTAACACGATTTGGAACAATGATCGTAGCTTTGTCAGCCAACCTGAAAATAGTCAAGGATTAAAAATTCCTTCAATGAATGTGCCGTTTACCGTTCCTGAAATTACGATTAATGGAAAACGACAAACTCAAGCCATTGCCAAAAATATCAGTGCGACTGTGCCATCGATTCAGCTCAATCGAGATAGCGGTAGCATGCAGGTCAAACTTGACCGCAATTTGTTATGGGTTGAAGGGGCGCAGTTCTTTATGGATTCAGGTTCGTCAATTGATGATTTGAAAATGAACATTACCTTTGAGCAAGCCTTAAATATGATTCATAACATTCCATTAAATGGCACAGCCGGTTATTTATCGCTTCAATCTCAAGATATCAGTTGGCCAGATGCCAATGCAGATGATATTGCACGTACAGGTTGGTGGATGTCATTTAAAGACCCGATCAATATTGGTAAATTAAATCCAACATCTGAAGTAGATATTTCAGGCGTCTTGCCACAAGTTGCAGAAAAAGTATCGCAAATTTTAACCAATGAACCGATTTATATTCCGTTAGGTTCTGCTGTTGGTGCTGCATTTGGTTTACCGATTTATAAAAATGTCGGTTCAATTAACCTCAGCAATGCTAGTGCGGCCAATTTAACTTTAAAAAATCAAGTCTTGGTGAACCAGAAAGTTCGGACCAACTGTTTTGGTGGGTTGAAATTCTGCTAAATGTGCAATTTAAAAATAAAAAAACCTCCAAAATGGAGGTTTTTTATTGAACTTATTTATGAAAAATACGGGCTTTATCACGCTGCCAATCACGGTCTTTTTCCGTTGCACGCTTGTCGTGAAGCTGTTTACCTTTTACTAGTGCAATTTCAAGTTTGGCATGAGGACCTTTCCAGTAACATGCCAAAGGCACACATGAATAACCTTTTTGGTTAATTGCACCTTGTAGTTTTTCAATTTCACGGCGGTTCAGCAATAATTTACGAGTACGTGTTGCTTCAGGCACTACATGTGTCGAAGCACTCAGTAAAGGTTGCACTTGAGCGCCGAATAAAAATGCTTCACCATTTTTAAACGTAATATAGCTCTCTACGATAGTCATTCGACCCGCACGCATTGATTTGACTTCCCAGCCTTGTAATGAAAGGCCCGCTTCAAATTTTTCTTCAATGAAATAATCGTGACGCGCACGCTTATTTAGGGCAATCGTACTGCTACTATTTTTTTTAACTACTGCTTTCGTCATAATCAAAAACTTCCAAACTTAGCACTATTGTACCCGAACTTTGAATAAGATGAAGTTTTTAAATTTACAAGCTGACTTCACCTATAAATCAAGATTTTGTTAAAATACCCATCTACAAAATAACAGAGTACAACTGGATGTCTAAAACTCGTGTAATTTATCCGGGCACATTCGATCCAATTACTAATGGTCATATCGATTTAGTGACACGTGCATCACGCATGTTTGACGAAGTTGTCGTGGCAATTGCAATTGGACATCACAAAAACCCTGTGTTTAGTCTGGAAGAACGTGTTGCACTAGCGCAAGAGTCTTTAAGTCATTTGTCAAATGTTGAGTTTGTAGGTTTTGATGGGCTGTTGGTCAATTTCTTTAACGAGCAAAAAGCAACAGCCGTGTTACGTGGTTTACGTGCAGTTTCAGATTTTGAATATGAATTTCAATTGGCAAATATGAATCGCCGTTTGGACAGTAAATTTGAAGCCGTGTTCTTAACCCCATCAGAGCAATATTCGTTTATTTCATCTACGCTCGTGCGTGAAATTGCACGTTTAAATGGTGATGTCACTCAGTTTGTACCACAAGCTGTTGTGGAAGCCTTTAAGCGTAAACAACAGCAAGGTTGGTAGAGTGTCTTTATATATCACTGATGAATGCATCAACTGCGATGTCTGTGAACCTGTATGCCCCAATGAGGCGATTTTCATGGGGGAACTCATTTATGAGATTAACCCTGATTTGTGTACGGAATGCGTTGGGCATCACGATAAACCGCAGTGTCAGTTGTTCTGTCCGGTGGACTGTATTCCATTGGATCCGGCACATCCTGAAACTCAGGAACAGCTTCAACAAAAGTACGAAAAACTAACTGCTCAAAAAACATCAAGCAATTAGTTGTCAGATTTGTTAGAATGCGCCCCGAAGTGAACCAGACGATCGCTGCTGTGTATAGGTCTCCGTGACTAAAGCAGGGGAGGAAAGTCCGGGCTTCATAGGGCAAGGTGCCAGGTAACGCCTGGGCGGCGTGAGCCGACGGAAAGTGCAGCAGAGAGTAGACCGCCTTCATTATGGTTTTGAGCAATCAAAATCGGAGGTAAGGGTGAAAGGGTGCGGTAAGAGCGCACCGCATGACTGGTAACAGTTCATGGCATGGTAAACCCCACCGGAAGCAAGACCAAATAGGGATCCTTTAGGCATGGCCCATGCTGGATCCGGGTAGGTCGCTTGAGCGTATGAGTGATTGTACGCCTAGAGGAATGATCGTCCTCGACAGAACCCGGCTTATCGGTTCACTTCAACAAATTTTGATCAAATACGCGCATTATGGGCTTGACGATATTTAAATATCCCTCCATAATGCGCGCACAGTTTAAGGCTATGTAGCTCAGTTGGTTAGAGCACCGCACTCATAATGCGGGGGTCACAAGTTCAAGTCTCGTCATAGCCACCATATTCAAAAAAGACCACTCCGATTGAGTGGTCTTTTTTTTATGTCTCAATTTTCCAAATTTAAAAAATTAACGATAAACAAAACGACGCATACCTGCACGTAAGGCAAATGCGCCTTGCATATATACGCCACCGAGCCAATACGGCACATTGTAAATATCTTCATGGCGATATTTAACTAAAGCAAACTCAGCCAATAGTCCTTCAAAGAACATGCCACCAATGGCAAGTATAATGGCCAAAATCAGTAACCATGTCCGCTCATAGCTAAATAGCCAGCGAATAAAAAAGCTAATATAGAAAATCCAGCACAATGCTTCAGGGTGGAAGTTACCAAAACCACTGAGTATGTAGACAATCGCAAAGAGTACTAAAGCCTCAACTAATGGAGCTGTACCATCGTGATGGCAACTGAGCTGAGTCATTACTACATAGTGTTTAAGTCGTTGTGTAAGTTGAATATAGCTAAATGCCATGAAAGCAAAGGCAATAAAAAAGCCGGGGAATACCCACTAAGCCTGATGGAAAAATAATGGTTTGGGATAACTAAGCGTCTGGGTATAGACATGAATCGCATAGCAAAAAGTTGCGACGACTGCTGCCAGCAGGGCAAGTATAAATATGCCTGAGAATTGAGTGGTTCTCGTCATCATTCATCCTGAAAAGTGGGGTCTTTTTATTTTATGAGTTCTTTATAGTCTGAATTTGAGGAAAAGGCTATGACAAGTTACGAGATGCTTATGGGTTAAATGTTAATTTATAGCGCTACTGCTATACTCAATACATAGTTAACTTGATGAATATAAATAGAAATGATGGATAATCAATTAAACTGGGCTAAAGATAATTTTGAGAATATTGAAACTGCATGGGAAGGTGATCTTTGGGATCGCCGTCGTTTAGGAGAGCAGCTTACAAGTTATGTTGATCGCTTAAACTGCGGTGCTGTTCTTGCTTTGGATGCACGATGGGGTGAGGGTAAAACGTGGTTTGTCCGTCATTGGGCGAAGCATTTAGATGATACTCAGCATAACGTGATCTATTTGGATGCATTTGCTAATGATTATTTGGAAGATCCATTTTTAACGATTGCAGCTGAAATAAGTCAAACTTTTAAAGAGTCAGAAGAAATTGATGATGATGAAATTAAAGATTTTAATGCTAAGACTGCTTCAGTATTAATATCGTTGGCGGCTGTCATACCAATGATTGCGGCTAAAGCGGGCATGCATTGGATTGGCTTGGGTGGAGCTGGAGAAGCATTTAAAGAGGTATATGAAGAAGGAAAAGCGTTGTATGACACAGCAAGTGAGGAAATAGCTGCAAAAGTTAAGGAGAAAATCGAAAAGAAAATTGAGAATCATCAGGTTGAGAAACAAACAATTCATGACTTTAAGAAAGAACTTGCTGTATTAGCTGGAAAATTAGATAAACCTTTAGTTTTTATTATTGATGAATTGGATCGTTGTCGTCCTGATTTTGCGATACGATTAATTGAAAGGGTTAAACATTTCTTTGATATTCCTAAAATTGTTTTTGTTTTGGTGATGAATAAGCCACAATTATCACAGTCAGTTCAGAATTTTTATGGTTATGAAGCAGAGATAACAGCTGATTATTTTGAAAAATTTATAGATTTAACAATTAAATTTCCAAATTTGGAACCTTATATTAACTATGAAAATGTATTGAAGGAAGAACTTTATAGAATTGGTGAGATGGAGCATAAAGAAGCTTTAAATGAATTCTTTTTTTGGGTATTAGCATTACAAAATTATAAAAACTTCAACTCACGTGAATTAAAAAGAAAAATTAATCAATATGCTATTTTGAAAACTAATGATTTTAGAAAAAACCTAATATTAATTGCGTTTGTATTTGGTGTGGAATTTTCAAAAGATTTGAAAATATTTCGTTTAGTTTTAAGTAAGTTAGTTGAAAAATTTAATTTGTCTTTTAGTGACAGTAAATTTCTTGGAAATATTATTATCAGTAAACTACGAACTGAATATTTCATTGATGAATTTCATATAGGAAATTTATATAATAAACAAGTAACATTGAATGAAAAATATGTATCAGTGGGACAACAAGATGCCAAAGAATTGTATATGCTGGAAACTTATACTCCCTTTGCTATCCAGAAATTAAAACACTCCGATGATTTTATAATTGATTGGAAAAACTATGTTGAATCGGGATTTAATCTAGATATTTGATTAATGTATCAACATCATCCGTCTGCAATTTTTCCCGCATCTTTAAAAACTGCTTTTCATCTAAGTCATAGAGCTTGAGGGAAAGTAGTTTTTTGATATCTTCTTCAGGAAAGCGATATTTAATAATTTTAGCAGGGACTCCGCCTACTACTGCATAAGGTGGCACATCTTTAGTCACCACAGCACCTGTAGCAACGACAGCACCTTCACCCAGTGTAACACCTTGCATAATCATGGCACGTGAGCCGATCCAGCATCCATCACCAATGATTGTGTCACCCGCAGGGACAAAACTCCGTGTATCAAACGGAAAGGCTGAAATCCAGTCCGTGCGGTGGAGTTGGTTACCGCCCATCATAATCACGCATTCTGCGCCAAAACAGACAAAATTACCGATATGTAACTGGTCTATCGGCTTTTCAGCTGTTGCAGGTTTATCGTGCAAATAACGCACCACACAGCGCTCAAAACCTTGATCCCAATATGCAGAATAATATGAATAATTACCTTTGATGTGAATATTAGGGTTCTTCACTGTTTTAGAGATGAACTCAAATTCACACCAATGATTTACAGGTGAATTAATCAATTTTTCAGACATAAACAGTACAACTTAAAAAGGGTAAACCATTATAACCAATTGAACTGATGTCATGCGTCGTTCATCCCTATTAAAAATCAATCGCTAGACCGAAGTGTTTGTAGGGAGGTTTGGGATCCGAGCAATGACTTTAATTTCAAAATCAAAACCTGCAAGCCAATTAACACCTATTGCTGTCCAGTTTGGATAAGGCTTTTGTGTAAACACCTCATTTTTAACTTTCATGATGACTTCAAATTGCTGTTCAGGGTTTGTATGGAAGGTGGTGACATCGACAATTTCATCGAAAGTACAGCCTGCCGCAGCGAGAGTATGGCTAAGATTCTGGAATGCTAGTTTTACCTGTTTCTCAAAATCAGGTTCAGGACTGCCATCTTCACGGCTACCGACCTGGCCTGATACAAAGAGTAAATTTTCCGATTTAATAGCAGCAGAGTAACCATGCTGTTCATACAAGGCATGGCGATCTTGGGGAAATATTGCAATTCTAGTCATGTTTATTCTCATTCAATATCTGGTTTTAAAAGTGGGGGGAAAGCAGCTTTATTTTTGACATACGTATCGTATGTCAACATAATTGACATACGCCTGGTATGTCAATTAAAATTTTTGTGATGATGAGGTAATCAAAGCAATGTCTGTTCGTGAAAAAAAAATGGCGGCAACCCGCAAGAAACTGATTGAAGTGGCACGCCGTACGTTTGCTGAGTATGGCTATGCAGACACCTCAATGGATAAACTCACGGCAGAAGCAGGGCTGACCCGTGGTGCGCTGTACCATCATTTTGGCGATAAAAAGGGCTTATTTGCTGCTGTGGTTAATCAAATTGATTCAGAAATGGCTTTATCTGCCCAGAAGTATCTGGAGCAACCCGAAGATCTTTGGGAGGGGTTGATGCTTGAGGGGAAAACCTATATTGAAAATGCCTTGAATCCTGAGTTTCAGCGAATTGTATTACGCGACGGACCTGCGGTATTGGGTGATCCTGCGCATTGGCCGAGTCAAAACAAATGCTTGAAGTCTACACGTGAATGCGTAGAACAGTTATTGGCAGCAGACCGAATTAAAGCAGTGAATTCTGAAGCGGCAGCCATATTTTTAAATGGAGCAGCCATGAATGCGGCGCTTTGGGTGGCTTCTAGCAAGAATCCTGAGCAGGTGTTGTCAGAAGCATTACATGCCTTTCAACTTTTTGCATCAGGATTATTAAAAGAAGTATAGAGCAGGGGTATAATAATTATTTGTCTGATTATAAAAAACCCCTCAAAAGAGGGGCTTAAAATTGCTATCTTAATGAATTAAAGATATTCAACTTTAGAAACTTCGTACTCAACTTCACCTTGTGGTGTGTTGATTTTTACATCGTCGCCTTCATTTTTACCCAAAAGACCACGAGCAATTGGAGAGTTCACAGAGATTTTGTTGATTTTAAAATCTGCTTCGTCATCACCAACGATTTTATAAGTCTTTTGTTCTTCAGTATCTAAGTTCTCAATGGTCACAGTCACACCGAAAACCACACGGCCATTTTGCTCAAGTGATTTAACATCAATCACTTGGCAAGCACCCAATTTACCTTCGATATCTTGGATACGGCCTTCACAGAAACCTTGTTGCTCGCGAGCAGCGTGGTATTCAGCGTTTTCTTTCAAATCCCCATGTTCACGCGCTTCAGCAATTGCTGCAGTAATACGTGGACGATCAACACTTTTAAGTTGCTGTAATTCTTTCTCTAGGGCAATTTTGCCTTCGGGTGTCATAGGATAACGTTGCATTGTTGTCCCTCATGTTTGTAAAAGAAAAAATCAGTAAAATTTTTACTGACCTAGAAATGAAAAAAAGCCCGCCACCGAGAGGTGGCGGGACTTCTCGGTAACTTAATTAACCTTTAGTAAGGTCTTGTAAGCGGTATACATCCATTGGCAATTTGATTGCTAAAGCTTGGCATACTGCATCAGCACCGTTAAGGGTAGTTGTGTAATACACTTTACCTTGTAATGCAGAGCGGCGGATCGAGAATGAATCTTCTTGAGCCTGTTTGCCTTCAGTTGTATTGATAATGAGGTGAACTTCGCCATTTTTCAAGCGGTCTACGATATTAGGACGGCCTTCAGTCACTTTGTTCACACGTTCA
This sequence comes from Acinetobacter sp. LipI_15, assembly GCF_058242865.1. NCBI lineage: Bacteria > Pseudomonadati > Pseudomonadota > Gammaproteobacteria > Moraxellales > Moraxellaceae > Acinetobacter > Acinetobacter sp. LipI_15. The sequence continues at coordinate 940,029 of NZ_JBZAYN010000001.1, forward strand.
CATTCAATACCAGCATTTTTAATCACATCATAAGTACCGCCAGTAGCGATCACTTTGAAGCCAAGATCTGTCAACTGTTTCGCAATACCAACAGCACGAGGCTTGTCAGAGTGACGAACAGATAAGAATGCATGTTTTACTTCGCCTTCCGTTGGTAGGCCTGGTAAACGGTCATTAGAGCCTAACACAGCTTTATAGAACGCTTCACCAAATGTTTTACCTACACCCATCACTTCGCCTGTAGATTTCATCTCAGGGCCAAGAATTGGGTCAACACCAGGGAATTTGTTGAATGGGAACACCGCTTCTTTTACAGAGAAGTGTTCAGGAATAATCTCTGTAGTGAATCCTTGAGATTCTAGAGATTGACCTGCCATACAACGTGCAGCAACTTTTGCTAAAGATTCGCCGATACACTTAGATACGAATGGAACTGTACGTGATGCACGTGGGTTCACTTCTAAGATGTATACGTCAGTACCTTTAACCGCAAACTGTACGTTCATCAAACCAATTACGCCAAGCTCTTTTGCCATAGCGATGGTTTGACGGCGCATTTCGTCCTGTACTTCTTGAGATAAAGAGTAAGGAGGAATAGAACATGCTGAGTCACCTGAGTGAATACCCGCTTGTTCGATATGCTGCATGATACCGCCGATCACAACGTCTTTACCGTCAGATACGCAGTCCACGTCAACTTCAATCGCATCGTCTAGGAAGTGGTCAAGAAGTACTGGCGCTTCGTTAGATGCTTGAACCGCATCACGTAAGTAACGTTTCAATTCTTCGTCGTTGTACACGATTTCCATCGCACGGCCACCAAGTACATAAGATGGACGTACCACAAGTGGGTAGCCAACTTTAGCAGCTTCTGCCATACCTTCTTCAGCAGATTTTACGATGCTGTTGTTTGGTTGACGAAGTTGTAGACGTTGAATCATTTGTTGGAAACGTTCACGGTCTTCTGCACGGTCAATCGCGTCAGGTGATGTACCAATAATTGGCGCACCAGCTTCTTCTAAAGCACGAGCCAATTTAAGCGGAGTTTGACCGCCGTACTGAACGATAATGCCTTTAGGCTTCTCGATACGCACGATTTCAAGTACATCTTCCAAAGTAATTGGTTCGAAGTACAAACGATCTGATGTGTCGTAATCTGTAGAAACCGTTTCAGGGTTACAGTTCACCATGATGGTTTCATAACCGTCATCACGCATAGCAAGCGCCGCGTGTACACAGCAGTAATCGAACTCGATACCTTGACCAATACGGTTTGGACCGCCACCGATTACCATGATTTTGTCACGGTTAGACGGATTCGCTTCACATTCTTCATCGTAAGTTGAGTACATGTAAGCTGTGTCAGATTCAAACTCTGCAGCACATGTATCTACACGTTTGTAAACTGGAGTTACGCCCAAGTTCCAACGGTGTTTACGGAATTGTTTTTGTGAAATGCCCATCAAGTCCGCAATGCGAAGGTCTGATAAACCTTTGCGTTTGAACGAACGGATGTTGTCAGCGTTTAAGTCACCAAAACCTAAAGTTTTGATTTGGTTTTCAGTTTTGATGATGTCTTCGATTTGAATCAAGAACCAACGGTCAATTTTGGTTGCTTCAAATACTTCATCAAGAGTGAAACCGTGACGGAATGCATCGCCTACGTACCAAATACGCTCTGGACCAGGCACTTTCAATTCAACAAGAATTTTCTCACGTGCGCCTTCAGTGCCCACAGCGATTTTTTCGTCAAAACCGCATGCGCCTACTTCAAGACCACGAAGCGCTTTAGACACAGATTCTTGGAAGTTACGGCCAATCGCCATTACTTCACCTACAGATTTCATCTGAGTCGTCAAAGTTGCGTCAGCTTGCGGGAATTTCTCGAAGTTGAAACGAGGAATTTTCGTTACAACATAGTCAATTGCAGGTTCGAAAGATGCAGGAGTTGTACCGCCAGTGATGTCGTTTTTCAACTCATCAAGGGTATAACCTACAGCCAATTTCGCCGCGATTTTAGCAATTGGGAAACCAGTTGCTTTAGAAGCAAGGGCAGATGAACGAGAAACACGTGGGTTCATCTCGATTACAACCATACGGCCGTCTTTCGGGTTGATACCGAACTGAACGTTCGAACCGCCAGTTTCTACACCAATTTCACGTAGTACAGCTAAAGATGCATTACGTAAAAGTTGGAATTCTTTGTCTGTCAATGTTTGCGCAGGAGCAACAGTGATTGAGTCACCTGTGTGCACGCCCATTGGGTCAAAGTTTTCGATTGTACATACAATGATACAGTTGTCGTTTTTGTCACGAACAACTTCCATTTCGTACTCTTTCCAACCAATTAATGATTCATCGATCAATAATTGTTTAGTTGGAGAAAGATCGAAACCGCGTTCACAGATTTCAATGAATTCTTCTTTGTTATAAGCAATACCGCCGCCTGAACCACCCATAGTGAATGATGGACGGATAATGACAGGGAAGCCGAAACGTGCTTGAATTTCAAGTGCGTGTTCCATGCTTTCTGCAACGTCAGCGCGAGGGCATTCCAAACCGATTTTGCGCATCGCGATATCGAAAAGTTTACGGTCTTCCGCTTTTTCGATCGCTTCTTTCGTCGCGCCAATCAATTCAACATTGTATTTTTCTAAAATACCGTTGGCATCGAGTGCAAGGGCACAGTTCAATGCTGTTTGACCACCCATTGTAGGAAGAACTGCGTCTGGACGTTCTTTCTCAATGATTGCAGCTACAGTTTGCCAAGTGATCGGCTCGATGTAAGTTGCGTCTGCCATCGCAGGGTCAGTCATAATGGTCGCTGGGTTAGAGTTCACCAAAATAACACGGTAGCCTTCTTCACGAAGGGCTTTACATGCTTGCGCACCTGAGTAGTCAAACTCACATGCCTGACCGATCACAATCGGACCAGCACCGATAATTAAGATGCTTTTAATGTCTGTACGTTTAGCCATGATGCTTCCTTAATTACTTCTTAGATGCTTCGATAAGTTCGATGAAATGATCGAACAGTGGTGCGCAGTCATGTGGACCAGGGCTTGCTTCTGGATGACCTTGGAAACTGAACGCAGGTTTGTCTGTACGATGAATCCCTTGAAGGGTTTGGTCGAACAGTGATTTATGCGTAGCTTTCAAGTTTGCAGGGAGTGTTTCTGCATCCACTGCGAAGCCGTGGTTTTGAGAAGTAATCATCACTGTACCATTTTCTAAGTTTTGTACAGGATGGTTAGCACCGTGGTGACCGTGAGGCATTTTCACAGTTTTTGCACCTGATGCAAGTGCAAGAATTTGGTGACCTAAGCAAATACCGAATACAGGTACATTGCGTGCGTCTTCTACAATTGTTTTTACAGCTTCAATTGCATAATCACATGCTGCTGGATCGCCGGGGCCGTTCGATAAGAACACGCCATCTGGATTCAGCGCAAGTACGTCAGCAGCAGGAGTTTGCGCAGGCACAACAGTCAATTTACAACCGCGGTCTGCGAGCATACGTAAGATGTTGGTTTTGACACCGTAGTCGTATGCTATAACATGGAATTTAAGTTCTGGTTGAGCGAAACCTTTACCAAGCGCCCAAGAGCCTTCAGTCCATTCGAAACCGGTCGGATCACAGCATTCTTTTGCAAGGTCTAAACCATTAAGACCACCAAAAGCACGTGCTTTAGCTAACGCTTCTTCTTCAGTTGCATTTTCACCAGCAAGGATACAACCGTTTTGCGCACCTTTTGATCGCAGAATACGCGTTAATTTACGAGTATCAATATCTGCGATAGCAACAACATTGTGTTGTTTAAGGTAATCACTTAGTGATTGCTCAGCACGGAAGTTGCTATGCAATAAAGGTAGGTCACGAATGATCAATCCGTTGGCCCATACTTTATGAATTCGACCTGACTCAGCGTCTTCATCATTACAACCTGTGTTACCGATATGTGGGTAAGTTAGGGTCACAAGTTGTTGTGCATAACTTGGGTCAGTCAAAATTTCTTGATAGCCAGTCATGGCAGTGTTGAAAACGACTTCACCAGTCGTACTACCCGATGCGCCAATTGAAGTACCTTTAAAAATAGTACCATCGGCAAGGGCTAAAATTGCTGGGGTGCTCAAACCAAAGCTCCTGAAATTTAGGCTGTAAAAAAGCGAGAAGACGAAAAAAAAGGAAGGTTGCTTAAAAACCTACCCTCCTTACATCTGCTCGCTTGAACTTAACACGGCATTATACGCAGAAAGCCACTGAAAGTCCATCGTAAATATCAGGAATAAAGCAGATAAAGCGCTTGCATTTTAGAATAAAGTTTGGTTTTGCAAAATCGTAGAAAAATGTAAGCAATTAATTATTGTCAGACAAATCATAAATTAAAATTTATCAAAAAGCGCTAATGTGGTTCGGTCAGCAAAAACTACAGGTACAAAGTCATGGCAACACAACAAAAACAAACAGCGGCTAAATCCTCCATGAAAGAAGTCGTTATCGAAGGTGCTGAAAAGCTTGAACAAGTTGCAAAAGAAGCGAGTGTTCAAGCCACAGAAGCGGTTACTGAAAGCAAAGAAAAGATCGGAGCAGAGGCAAAGCAGTTGAATGCCAGTGTGCAAGATCAATTGCGTCATTTGAAGCAAGATGTATTGAATAAACTTGATCAGTTAAAAGTTCAGTTTGGTTCATCGCAAAAAGATTTTAGTGAACTCAAAGAGTTTGTGAAAACTGAGTTTAATACGGTTATTGATGATCTTTCAAAACTTGGAAAAGAGCTGAAAGAAGATGTGACCCAAATTTCAGGAAAGCACAAAGATCATTTAACAGAAACATTTAAGCGTTCTAAGGAACATACTTTAGAAGCGTGGAAAAAAGTTTCACCAGTGAAAGCTGATGTTACGGATCAAACCACAGATCTTAAAAGTTAATTGTGAATGACATGAATTTTAAAACGCTTAAGTTAAATCTAGTCATTCCAAGGAGCTGGATTGGGTGAGAGCGAATTAAACTTAAAGTTAACGCTTGATATACGCTGAATTATCAGGAGACTTTCCCTTGGGAGATTCTAGGCAGCCAACTTATAAAAGTCTTCGGCCATTTGATTTGGTGTCTTAAAACCCAAACCCTTTTGAATTCTTCGATGATTATAAAATAACTCAATGTATTTTATAATATCTGCTTTGGCTTCTTCTCTGGTTTGATAGTTGTAATGATGCACTAACTCATTTTTCAGTATTCCCCAAAAGCTTTCAATCGGTGCATTATCGTAACAGTCTCCGCGCTTGCTCATTGAACCTTGAAAACCATATTGCTCAAGTATATTTCGATATTCATGGCTGCAATATTGACTTCCTCTGTCTGAATGCACAATCAGTTCTTTGGTTGGTTTTTGATTGTGAATAGCCATATTTAGCGCATTACAAACAAGCTGTGTTGTCATGCGCTCATTTAAGCTATAGCCAACCACTTGCTTCGTGTAAAGGTCTTTTACCGCTGCTAAATACAGCCATCCTTCAATAGTCCATATGTACGTAATATCACTTGACCATGCTTGATTTGGTCTAGTCATTGAGAATTGTTGCTCCAGCAGGTTTTCATAGATCGCTCGATTATGGTCACTATTCGTAGTCCTTTTAAAACGCTTGTGTCGCTTACAATACAGGTGGTTCAGCGCTTTTATCTGACGTACAGCGTACATACTCATTTTTATACCCTGAGCTTGTAAGTATTTGGTTAATCGAATATAACCATAGCTCTGCCTGGTCTCCTCATGGGCTATTTTCACCAATATCGTCTGTTGATTTCGTTGAATCGTTCTTTTGCTCACGCCTCTCTTGAGCCAATCATAAAAACATGAAACTGAAACATGAAGTAATCGAGCCATTAAGGTAATTGGAAAAGAATATCTTTTTTGTTTCATATAGGCGTACCTTACTGACTTTCTTTGGCAAAGTACGCTGCTGCCTTTTTTAAAAATTCACGTTCCATTTCAGCTATTTTGAGCTGTTGTTTGAGTTTTTTATTTTCTTCGAGTAGAGCGTTTAGATCAGGTGAATACTGTTTTGTACCTGCTAAAGTTCCAGCCTTTGCTTTGGTATTCCAATTTGAAAGAGTTTGCATTGAAATGCTAAGTTGTCTAGCTGTTTCCGAGACATTGCCTTGATTGGCTTCAATTAATTTGATGGCTTCAGCTTTAAATTCTGTGGTGTAAGTCTTGTGTTTCTTGCTCATGGTAAACTCCTGATGAGTGTGTTTAGTTTACCAAGTTAAAACCTCCTGTTTTTTCAGCACACATCACCATTAATGGCTCCCTTATTGTGAATAGTACATTTAAGTACAAAGCACTTATTTAAAAATAAGCAGGCAATAAAAAAGCAAAAGATCGTACTTTTGCTTTTTATCGAAGATCAAAACATTAAAAAGTTTAGAACTGATGTAGCCAATCACGTTTGTTGTGAAAGTCAGCATTTGGACTACTATGCTGCATGGCATAGTACTGTTCACCTTGAGAGGTTTTTAGTACTGCAGTTAGACCAATATAGAGATCTTCCCATTTAAGTTTGTACTTCAGCATAAATTCTGTCAGATCAAGACTGACATTTAAGCCATAGTGCGTCCGTTTCAACTGATTCAGTTCAATATCGTAAGCAGCTTGTGGCGGCATATCTTCTGGATAGCGATATTCTTCAAACTGGTAAGCCTGCCAAGCTTGTGAAGGGGAGAGGTTGATTTCACGATAAAAATCTTCATTGCGTACACCAATAAAAACTTCTAAGCAGGTCTGTTCCCACAAAAAATCGATTCGTGGGTGAGCTGATACCAATTCTGGCCATTGAATCAGTTGGTTTGGGTCTCGAATCCAATAACCCACATTTAAAGTATATGGGCTTTGTTGTTCGATAGCACCAACGACTGATACAGCCTGAAAGCGACGATCAAAAGCGCTGAGTTCGAAACTTGCCATAAATGCTTAGTTAGACAGGTGTGCGTAGCGAACAAGGTTAGACAGTTTTGCATTTTGTTTTGCCGCTTTACGGTAAATCAAAGCAATCTTACCAATCGTTTGAACAACTTCAGAACCTGAAACAGTCGCAATTTCAGTAATCATTGCAGCACGAGCTTCACGGTCTTCTGTCACAACTTTCACTTTAATTAACTCATGGTCGTTTAACGCACGGTTTAATTCTTCAACAACGCTTTCTGATAAGCCTTTGTCCGCAACCATTACAACTGGGTTTAGGGTGTGACCAATTTGACGTAAGCGTTTACGTTCTTGAATAGATAAAGCCGCCATAAATATAACCTAATTTTAAAAACGACCTAGTATAGCAAAATCAAAGTTGAAGCGCTGTATTTAATCGGCATTTTCTCGATGAACATTATTGAAAAAAACATGATTTAAGATGCTTTTTAGATACACATGTCTACTGCAAAAGTGCTGAATTTCACGTACAATCAAGGCTGAGAAGTTTTTTTTATTTAGAGAGTTATGGCTACCCGCATTACTAACCAGAAATTATCCAAAAGTAGTCGTGACTGGATGCGTGAGCATCTTGATGACCCCTTTGTGAAAAAAGCACAAAAGGAAGGATATCGTGCGCGTGCCGCTTATAAATTGCTTGAAATTCAAGAAAAATACAAATTGATCAAGCCAGGCATGACTGTTGTCGACTTAGGTGCTGCACCAGGTAGTTGGTCGCAAATTGCCGGTAAACTTGTTGGCGACAAAGGTTTGGTGATTGCTTCAGATATTTTACCCATGGATGCTTTACCCGATGTGACCTTCTTGCAAGGTGACTTTCGTGAACAAGAAGTGTTCGATGAATTGTTAAAAATTTTAGATGGACGTACTGTAGACGTTGTAATTTCAGATATGGCCCCCAATACATCAGGTAATAAGGCTGTAGATCAACCGCGTCAGATCTATCTTTGTGAATTAGCAATCGACTTTGCTCAAAAGGTTCTTGGACCAAATGGACAGTTTGTTGTTAAAGTGTTCCAAGGTATTGGATTTGATGAATACCGTAAGCAAGTTGTAGACACATTTGATGTGCTGAAAACAGCAAAACCGGCGGCTTCACGTGCTCGATCTAAAGAAGTGTTTTTAATCGGGCAGGGACGTAAGAAAGCTTTCAAGTAAAGTTTACTTGCCAACTCGTTAAAAATTGTGCATTTTGTACGTTTTTAAATTATTGCGAAGCTACTCTGCAGCGTAAGTATTAGAGTCACCCATGTAAGTGGGATTGAACGAATTAGATAGAAATGGGAATAAAGCTTTGAGCGATCTTTTTAAGAATGCCGTGTTGTGGCTGGTTATCCTAGGCGTGCTGGTTTTAATCTTCAGCAACGTCAGTGACCGCAATCAACCGACCGCGATGAACTATTCTGAGTTCGTGGCAGCCGTAAATGCGGGTCAGATTAAACAAGTCACCATTGATGGCGAAAGAATTCGTGGCGAAAAATCAAACGGTTCAGAGTTTGAAAGTATCCGTCCTGCGGTTCAAGATCCTGAACTTATGCCGAACCTGATCAAGAACAATGTTGTTGTTGAAGGTACAGCGCCACAGCGTCAAAGTATTTTGATGCAACTTCTGATTGCAAGTTTCCCTGTTCTTTTAATCATTCTGTTATTCATGTTCTTTATGCGCAACATGGGTGGTGGAGCTGGTGGTAAGAATGGCCCAATGAGTTTTGGTAAGTCAAAAGCAAAAATGCTGTCTGAAGACCAAATCAAAGTGACATTTACTGATGTTGCGGGCTGTGATGAAGCTAAACAAGAAGTTGTTGAAATCGTTGACTTCCTAAAAGATCCATCTAAGTTCAAACGACTTGGTGCAAGCATTCCGAAAGGCGTGCTCATGGTTGGTCCTCCGGGTACAGGTAAAACTTTACTTGCTAAAGCGATTGCGGGCGAAGCGAAAGTACCTTTCTTTAGTATTTCGGGTTCTGACTTTGTTGAAATGTTCGTAGGTGTGGGTGCGTCCCGTGTCCGTGACATGTTTGAACAAGCAAAGCGTCATGCGCCATGTATCATTTTCATCGATGAGATTGATGCCGTTGGTCGTCACCGTGGTTCAGGCACAGGTGGTGGTAATGATGAGCGTGAGCAAACATTAAACCAAATGTTGGTTGAAATGGATGGCTTTGAAGGCAACGAAGGTATTATCGTTATTGCTGCAACAAACCGTGCTGACGTATTGGATAAAGCTTTACTTCGTCCGGGTCGTTTTGACCGTCAAGTGATGGTATCTCTACCGGATATTAAAGGTCGTGAGCAAATCCTGAATGTACATTTGAAAAAATTACCTTCTGTGACTGGTGTAGATGTTAAAGTCTTGGCACGTGGTACACCGGGCTTCTCAGGCGCTCAGTTGGCTAACCTTGTAAACGAAGCGGCACTGTTTGCTGCACGTCGTAACAAGAACACGGTCGATATGCATGACTTTGAAGATGCAAAAGACAAGCTTTACATGGGTCCTGAACGTAAATCGATGGTGATTCGTGAAGAAGAACGTCGTGCGACGGCTTATCATGAAGCAGGTCATGCGATTGTTGCTGAAATCTTGCCGGGTACAGACCCTGTGCATAAAGTGACAATCATGCCGCGTGGTTGGGCATTAGGTGTGACTTGGCAGTTGCCTGAACATGATCAAACTAGCCATTACAAAGACAAAATGTTGAATGAACTTTCAATTTTGTTTGGTGGTCGTATTGCAGAGGAAGTCTTCATTAACCAAATGTCGACTGGTGCTTCAAATGACTTTGAACGTGCAACGAAAATGGCACGTGCAATGGTTACTAAATACGGTATGTCCGATAAAATGGGCGTCATGGTTTACGAAGATGACTCACAGCAGTCATTCATGGGTGGTTTAGGAAGTCGTGTGATTTCTGAAGCAACGCAGCTTGAAGTTGACCGTGAAGTTCGCCGTATTTTAGATGAACAATATAAAGTTGCACGCGATATTCTTGAAAATAACAAAGATATCGCACATGCCATGGTGAAAGCATTGCTTGAATGGGAAACCATTGATCGTGATCAAATTCGTGACATTATGGAAGGACGTGAACCTCAACCACCAAAAGTGTACATCGCTGAAAATCCAGTGATTGATGTAACACCAACGGATGGTCCAGATGTTCCACCACCATTGCCGTCATTGCCAAAAGCATAAAATTTTAAAACCACCTTCGGGTGGTTTTTTTATATGAAAATAAATGCATGTAAGTGAAATGCTGAGCAAACTTAGCGTTAAAATAAGCGCAGCAAAATCTGGGATGTGTGATATGAAGTTGGTGTCTTTGCCTAATAAAACTTTAAACTGTGGTAACTTGCAATTAAATTTGTCTCAGCCACATGTGATGGGGATTTTAAATGTCACACCGGACTCTTTCAGTGATGGTGGCAAACACAATGGTAAAGACCAAGCTATAGCACATGCCTTACAAATGATAGTGGATGGCGCGACAGTGATTGATGTCGGTGGTGAGTCAACACGTCCGGGTGCATCTGTTGTTGAGGTTGAAGAAGAAATTCGACGGGTCGTACCCGTCGTTGAAGCCTTAACTAAACACAATGTAGTGATTTCTATCGATACCTCACAGCCTGAGGTGATTGAGGCAGCGGTTCAGGCAGGTGCGCATATCTGGAATGATGTACGTGCATTAACTCGGCCGAATGCCTTAGAAACCGCTGCAAAACTGGATATTCCAGTGATCATTATGCATATGCGCGGCGAACCCACCACGATGAATAATCTAGATCAGTATCAAGATGTTGTGGCTGATGTCATTGATGAATTAAAGCAACGCGTGCAAAATGCATTGGACGCAGGCGTGCGTGCAGAAAATATTATGATTGATCCGGGTTTTGGTTTTGCTAAAAATGCGCAGCAAAACTTAAAGCTTTTACAGCAATTCTATCAATTGAATGACATGGGCTATCCGATCCTTTCGGCATTATCTCGTAAGCGTTTTATCGGTGAAGCACTTGGCGGTGCAGATGCACAAAATCGCGCTGTAGGCTCGGTTGCAGCGCATCTACTCAGCATTCAACAAGGTGCATGTATGGTTCGCGCACATGACGTCAAAGCGACGGTAGATGCGATACGTGTTTGGCAAGCCATGCAGAATGCAGACTGATTTGAAAATACTGAATCCCAATAAATTTGGTGAATTGTAGTATTTGTGTTATATAAGCGCCCTGAATGTTTTGTGATAGAGTTTCGTATGTTTGCAGATTTACTGCTACCCATGTTTGATGATGAATATTACCCAGATGTGTTGGTTGCAGAGGTGAAGTTATTGGTTGTTCAATTTGCGAAGAAAATTGCAAAAGCAGATCTAAGTTCAACTGATATCTACCATTTTGCCAATGAAACGGTTGCACAGCTCAATAAGATGAAACCTCAATTTGAAGATTTAGATTCGTCTTTGGATGATACGGCTGCAGATTATATTGCAGAAGCCATGATGATGGTGCTGCAAGATGAAGGCCATATGGATATTGAAATGGAAGAGTTGGTTGCTAACCGAGAATGGTAATTGAACTTTAAAAAAAGCCCTGTAGTGACAGGGCTTTTTTGTGTCTAGGGATTTAAAAAGTCATTGAGCATTGTCTAAAAAATCTTTAAACGATGATTTGATCGATGCTGATAATTTTTGTTCTTCTTGCATGGCTTGTAAGTGTAGGGCGTAGAAATACGATTGATGTTCTTTTTGTTTTAAAGATTGTTGATAAGACCAAAATGCCAGTTGGCGAAGCTTTTGTAGTTTTACTCGTTCAATGGCGCTGCTTTCAGGTTTATAAAATAATTCAGTAAATACACATAAAAACAGACTGAAAAATAGTCCACTGAGACTGATGAGGTTTAATACATCTGTTTGTAGATACTTAAAGTTTATAGCAAGGATAAGTGTTAATCCGCCAAGGAGATATAGTTGTATTTGCAGGCGTTGAACTGCGGACTTGCTGCTAAAACGTGCTTGATAATGTGCATACCAGACATAGCAATAGATCAAAGGAAGAATAATCAATATACCAAGAATGAACGCCATTTTTGGGTCGTGAATTGAAAGTGCCGTCGAAAGCATCTGGCCAAGTACTGCGCTGCCAAGTGAGATAAAAAGTATCAGGCAAAAGCTAAAGATTAAAACGGGTGCAGTGGGCGTTAGATTGATAATTTTAAAATGCGCAAACAGCAACCGTTGATAAAAGGCATCGGGATGCTTGAGTTGTAGTGCAGGGAGATCAAAATCTGAAGGTATTGGCATTGAATAATAATAGATTTATAAATTTTAGGCATAAAAAAACCAGCAAATTGCTGGATCTTTTATTGCACCAATCTTACAAGTATAAGAATGGTGCCCGAGGCCAGACTCGAACTGGCACGCTTTGTGGGCGGGGGATTTTAAATCCCCTGTGTCTACCGATTTCACCACTCGGGCATGTGCGCAATAATAGAGGACGAAATGAAGCTTGGCAAGTGTATTTGATGGTGTTTGTTTTAAAATCAATCAATTCATGCATATAAGTTGAAAATATTCAAAAATAGTGATGTATTGAATGACTTTTTGAGCAGTGATTGAAAGTTTTTTGCACTATATCAATGCTAACTTATTTCATTAACTCATCAAGATAATGTTCAACATTTTGGTGCTTTAGCTTTTTACATAGCTGATTTTCCTGATGTAGCATTTGTATGTGCAAATTTTGGAACTGGGTAAAGCGCTCAGATAACCGCTTGTAGTTTGCTTGATTTGGATTACTGAGTGTCAAACGTAATTTTGCTTTAAGCATTTGTTTATACGACCAATAAGCAATACGACGTGTCTCTTGCAGAAAATAGTATTCTTGGGTGTTACTTCCATCTTTGAATAGATTTTCTTTATAAAAACGCACAAAGCCGAAACTCATGGCGAAAAAGAACAATACAGATTGAACGAAGGTGCTTTGTAAAAAGGCGATATTGAGTAATTGTAATAAAATCACGATCGCAAGTCTGAACGGCGTATTCTTCAAACTTTGATACAGGGACATTGAACTGTGTTTGATTTGCTTGATGACTAAGGGCACAACCAGCATGAAAAACAGCATAATACTCAGTGCAGCAATACCATGAGCTCGAAACTCACTCATATCAGGAAAATACAGTTGCACTGCATGTCCAATACTCATGCTCAAAGAAATAAAAATCATCGCCGCCAAAACCCAAGGAATAAGCTCTTTGAGTTCGTCTAAAATGCCTTGAGTTTTCAGTTGGCTATAAAATAAATAATTATGTTTAAAGGCTGCTGGATATTGCTGTTTCAGTTGTTGAAGGTGAAGCGCAGCCTGTTTCTTTTGAGCCATATTGTGACGTTAGTATTAAAGCGTGAAAGTAATATAGTTGATTTCGATATTTTTGACAGAATTTTTTTCTAAATCATGTTGTATATCTGAACATTATAAGAGAAATCACAATTTCTATAGTGAAGGTCGCAGTTTTCATGCTGCTTTTATGCGAAAATACATACTTATTGAATATTAAGTTTTTATAGGCAGTTTATGACTGATCACTCTCCTGAAACATTAAGCGATATCGAAATTCTAGACATTCTTCAGTCGATGAAATCAGATGTTTTAAATACTGAAGCAAATGAAGTGATTCGTAGTGGGGGAAAAGCTGGTCGTCAAGAAGCACACAAACAAGCTTTGGTGAAATTAAATCAAGCATTTGAAGATAAATTTGTTGAAGCTGTGACTTTAGCTTTAGGCTTAAATGAAGGCCAAAGTAAAAAAATCCGCTACAAAAAAGACCGTATCCGTATTTTGAAAGTTCGTGGTATCGATTATTTAGCGATTGATGGTGCTGAAACTGCACAAGTATTGTCGCAAGTTGCACAAGCGATTGTACGTGAAGACGCAACGGTGACTCATGACCTGCATAATATTTTCCCATTTTGGAAAGAAGGCTGGCCAATGGTGCAATTCGACAATGTCTATAAAATTTTAGAAGATGACATTCGTATTCATTATGAAGCAGTTCTAGAAGCATTAATTTCAAAGCATTAATCACTACAAATGAACCTGTGAGTGTAAAACACTGGCTAGTTCAGTATTGTTAAGCATAAAAAAAGCACCATCAGGTGCTTTTTTATCTTTAACTTTTTAAGTTAAGCTCGAAAAAACGGAAACATTCCAAAGATCAGACCTGCTGCTAACATGACAAAACACGTGATTACAGCCCAGATAATGGTAAATTTCTGATGTTGTCCAAACTCGATACTCGCAAGTCCACAGAGTAAATAGGTCGAAGGAACAAGCGGAGAGAGTAGGTGTACAGGTTGCCCTACGATGGAGGCACGTGCCATTTCTACAGGTTCAATTCCATAATGAGCGGCAGCATCAGAAAGAATCGGCAAAACCCCAAAATAGAAAGCATCATTCGACATAAAGAAAGTCATCGGCATACTGATGACAGCGGTGATCGGTGCTAAATAGGGGCCCATACTTTCAGGGATAATTGCCACAAGTTCTTTGGACATGGCTTCTACCATGCCTGTTCCAGCTAAAATACCGGTAAAAATACCTGCAGCAAAAATAATACCGACCACGTTTAAAGCACTACCTGCATGATGTGCGATTAGCTTTTTCTGCAAGTCGACATTTTTGTAGTTGACGACTAGCGCAATACACAAAGCCACCATGAATAAAATAGGCATAGGTAAAATACTAAAAACCAGACAAATCATCAGAACGACGGTTAGCAATGCATTGAACCAACGTAGATTTGCGCGGTTGGCTTCTGGATTATCTGAGATTTGAATGTTTTCACCATGGCTGATATCCAATTGGACAATTCCTAGACGCTTTCTTTCCATGCGACCATACATCGTTCCTAAGAAGTACAACCAGCCGATGGCAAATAACATCGGTAAAACCATCGGAACAAATACATCACTTGGGTCGACATGAAGCGCGCTGGCAGCGCGGGCAGTAGGCCCACCCCAAGGTGTAAGATTCATAATTCCACTAGAGAGCATAATCAAACATGCCATAATCAATGGGCTCATACCTAAGCGCTTATAGAGTGGCAGCATGGCCGCAACACAGATCATATATGTTGTAGAACCATCTCCATCCAAAGAGACAATTAACGTCAGGGTAATGGTTCCAAGAACGACTTTTAAGGGATCACCTTTGACCATTTTTAAAATAAATTTCACCGAAGGGTCGAACAATCCGGTATCAATCATGATGGCAAAATACAGAATCGCAAAAAGGCAGCATGATGCCAGTCGGTGCAAGTTTTTTTACACCTTCAATCATCATGTCGCCAATTTCATTTATTTGTATGTGTGACAAGCTGTCAAAATAAAAACCAAGTAACCACGCAATCAAGGCAAAAAGTAGGGGAATTAAAGTCAGTGCGACAAGTGGGCTTAAGCGTTTCGACATGATCAAATACATAAAGCACAAGATCATGCCCAAACCGAGTACGGTTAACATGGTTCATTCCTTTGAAATATAAAGCTGTTTTTAAATCCAAGGGCAGAGCATAAAGAGAAATTTCATCAGTCAAAACAAAGGTGATAAAATGTGGAATACATCACTATTTTGATGAAAAATAGTCATTAATAATGAAGGTATTAGGGAAGAGGGATTTTTTGATTTATTTTAATTTTTATTCAAAAAAAGTGGTCTGTTTACATTTATTCAACATCTGTAGAGAACTGTAAATGCTGTGCCTATACAGTTTAATCACAATAAGTGCGCTTAAGCAAAAATAGACAGTAGCGTCCGAATCGGCCAACTAAAAAATCGGAACCAAAAAATTAAGGGATTATAAAAGAACAGACCAAAACGCATGGTTTCGTCATATTGTTGTCGACCGCGTTCATAGGGATAAGGTGTTAAAAACCAAGCAGTGACGATCAGTGCAACACCGAGCAATAGAAATAAAGGTTGTGGATGAGCTTTGAAAAAATAATAGATCAGATAAGCCCCAGTGTAAAAACTAAAGCAAGTCAAAATCGCTTTAAGTGAAAAAGACATCGTTGTTATTCCATCGTATTTTTATTTTATTGTTTTAGAAAAAAGAAGGATCGAATTAGGGTGTGTTGACATTTACAGCCGATAAATTGAGCTAAAGAGGCAACCATATAAATATACAAGCTAAAGCAACAGCGCTTTGATAGTTACGTTTTAGCTTATCGTATCTTGTGGCAATTCCTCTAAATTGTTTTAATCTACAAAATGCATTTTCAACTAAATGTCTGATTTTATACATATACCAGTCCATATCATCATTGCTAGATTTGGCATTTGATCTTCGAGGAATGTTTGCTTTCGTATTACTTTCTCTAATTTTCTTTCTGAAACTTTCTGAATCATAGCCTTTATCTGCACATAGCATTTCTGACTCTGTTAAATCTAATTTTGATACAAGATCAGGTGCAACCTTAATATCATGTGAAGTTCCATCTGAAATAATAAATTCAATAGGATTACCATTTGAATCGATTGCTAAATGTATTTTTGAACTATTACCACCAATACTTTTGGAAATACTTTGATTCTTAATACCAGCTGAATGTTGATGCGCTCGTACATGGCTCCCATCGATAAAAATCCACTCTTTATCAGCATGCTGGCTGAATAATTTAAAAATATTCATAAACTTACTATTTTTAGACCATCGATTATATTTCTTAAAAATAGAATTTGATTTACCAAACTCTTGAGGTAAATCACGCCAAGGACAGCCTGTTCTAATTCGAAATAAAATCGCTTCAATAAAATTCCGTAAATTTAATTTGAGATAAATATTAAAGTGACGGAAAATAGCAAGTAACTTGGACCAGTGTTGATCATTTAGCATTGTTCGAGGCATAGCGAGTGTAAAATTGGGTTTGGCGATTTAATTTTACTATCTCGCTATTTTTTTAATCAACAAATGTCAACAGACCCTAATCCGATTCTTTTGGTGTTTCCAGTTCAGTCTCAGCCGGCTTTAAGCGAGTCACTAATAATTGGTCAATTTTAAAGTGGTCTACATCCACTACTTCAAATTTGTAGCCATGATAAGTAACAAAGTCCGCTGGACGTGGAATTTTACGCAGTTTAAACATCATAAAGCCCGCAAGGGTTTCATAGTTTTCTTCATCGGGCATTTCATCTAAAGCGAGGGCATGCTTTAAATCTTCAATTGGTGTACTGCCATCGATAAGCCAAGAATCTGCATCACGTTTAATAATTTGTTGTTCTGCTTCAATCGGTGTTACCCAGTCGCCCATCACGGTAATCATAATATCGGAGAGGGTAATAACGCCGACAACTAACGCGTATTCGTTAATTACTACGGCAAATTTTTCTTTGGTTGAACGAAAGCGATCGAGTAATTCAGACAGTGTTAAGGTATCTGGAATCGTGAGAACATTACGAATAGTATTTTCGTTGAGTTGTAAAAGTGACTGATTGTTGAGGATACGAACCAAAATATCTTTGGCATCTACATAGCCAATCACGTCATCAATATTTTCACTACAGACCAAAAACTTCGAATACGGAAATTCAGCGAGTTTTTGACGAATACTGGCTTCTGATTCTTTGAGGGTAAAGTACACCACGTTTTCACGTGTAGTCATACTTGAAGGGACGTTACGTTCTTCCAGCTCAAATACGTTTTCAATAAAGTGGTGTTCTTGCTTTTGAAGTACACCAGCTTGAGCACCGGCATCCATCACGGCTGAAATGTCGTCAAAGGTAATATTGTCATCACGTGTTGTGTTTACTTTGAATAAACGAAACAACAAATTGGCAATGGCATTAATCACCCACGCCATTGGCTTACACACCTTAATAAAGATTTGAATCGGGTCTACAACAGCAACGGCAATTTTTTCAGGTGCGATCATCGCCAAACGTTTTGGCATCAAATCAGCAAATAGAATGAATAAGGATGTGACTAAAGTAAACGACAGGGTGAAACCGATAGTTTCAGTCCACGGGCCCTGATAAAAACGAGTGACTAAGCTAATGAAATAAGGACGAAATGCACCTTCACCCAAAATACCGCCAAGAATTGCCACGGCATTTAAGCCAATTTGTGATGCGGCGAAAAAGTCTGCTGAGTTGGCTTGTAAGTCAAGCACACGTTGTGCACGTGAATCTCCAGATTCAGCCAAAATTTTAAGTTTTACTTTTCGTGCACCCGCAAGGGCAATTTCTGTTAATGAAAGAAAACCCGCACCGACGATCAGGAGAATAATAATGACAATATTTTGGAAAAGGCTCACGAATACACCTGTTTGTGATTCATTCTATTTTTCTGTATTTCTAACACAAAAATGGGCAAGGTAGTAGTCTTAACTACTACCTATATAGTGACAGTATACGTTTGAATTAATAAGGAATTAAAGAATTAATTACTGATACTGTGAAAACTGAGAGTTATTCATTAAGTATTCGCGGTTTTCTTCTTCAATCATTTGACGTGCAACATACAAAATCAGTTGACGTAACCAGCGATGAGCAGGGTGATGATGAAGTAATGGACACCAAGCCATTTTTAATTCAAATTCAGGAATATAGAATGGTGGATCACGAAGTAACAGGTTTTGACTTTTGGCTTGAAGTCGAGCAATACGGCTTGGCAGAGTTGCAACCAAGTCAACATTCGATGCCAATAAGCCTGGCATTTGATAATGTCGAGTAAAAACTGAAATTTTACGTTTTTGGCCAATACGTTCTAAGGCTTGATCAATCCAACCTAGACCCGCTTGTTTTTCAGGATTGACACCAAAACCGACACCCATACCTGTTTTAGACACCCAAATGTGTTGTGCATCTAGATAGCTTTTCAGGTTTAAGTTATTTGCAGCAGGGTGCTTGGCATTTAAAAGGCATGAAAAACTGTCACGCCAGACCAAAACTTGGTGGAAACTTTGCGGAATTTCATTAAAGCGGTTAATCGCCAAGTCGACTTTACCTTGTTCCATATCTCGATAAGACACATCACTAGGCGTTAAAAAATCGAGAACCACATTGGGTGCTTCTGAGCGCAAAGCTTTTACTAGGCGCGGCACCAGTGTTGCTTCAGCATAATCTGAAGTCATGATGCGGAAGACACGATTTGAGGTGTAAGGGCGGAACTCGGTACGGGGTTCCAAAATCATCGAAAGGTCAGAAAGTGCATCACGGATACGTGGCTGTAATTCAAGCGCACGTTCTGTAGGTGTCATACCTTCTGAAGAACGAATAAGAAGTGGATCATTAAATAAGTTGCGTAGACGACGTAAAATATTACTCATCGCGGGCTGAGTTACACCCAGTTGCTCGGCAGCACGAGTCACATTTTTTTCACGAAGAAGTACATCAAGATAAATTAATAGATTGAGATCGACCCGCTCCAGATTCATAAAATAAATACCGACAATAAAATCATGAAATTTATCTGATTATGCCATAACTACTAAGGCTTGTGTAAAAAATGGATGAAAAAATGACGTGTACTATTGTACTAAAATTCGGCAGTTTTAAGACAAATTTGCTGAAGCGACAGCACATATTTCTTAAACACTTATTACCTGTTTAGACCGATATTTTTAAATAAATATAATAAAAATAAGGAGCAATTTTGATTATGCGAAGTGATGTTCATAAAACTAAAAAGTAAGATGAAATATCTCATTTACATAATCATTTGAGGACGGAATAACCATGCATTTAGTTTGGTAAATTTGGGCAAAAAAGGCGTAAAAAATGCTGTTTTTTTTTAAAGGGAATGCTCAGTCGACTTAAGTCTAATGAAGAATAATTCATCAGAGTGTTTGTAAAATAGACAAAAAAATCAGCCAAATTTATTGATAAAATTATTTAAATACAAATACTTCTGAATATTGGTTAATTATTATAATACGACTTTAATCTACATATTTTTTAAATAAATACTGAAAATTAATGCAGAATATTGGATTAATTTTTTTAGTCAATCTACTCTGTGTCTATCGCAACGAAGTGTTCTAAATCTGAACAATCATTCGAGGGTATGATTTTAGCCTTACGTTGCAGAAAAATCCTAATATTATTACAGGAACATATCATGTCTACATACTTAACAGCGATTGATGCAATCCGTGAATTAAAAGCAAAATTCGGAAGCACTTGGCGCGATATTAGCCCAGAAGATGCTGCACGTATGCAAATGCAAAACCGTTTCAAAACTGGTTTAGACATTGCGAAATATACAGCTGCTATTATGCGTCGTGATATGGCTGCTTATGATGCTGATTCTAGCAAATACACTCAATCATTAGGTTGCTGGCACGGTTTTATCGCACAACAAAAAATGATTGCGAACAAAAAATACTTCGGTACAACTGAACGTCGTTATATCTACCTTTCTGGTTGGATGGTTGCAGCTCTTCGTTCAGAATTCGGTCCACTTCCTGACCAATCTATGCACGAAAAAACTTCAGTTCCTGCATTGATCGAAGAAATCTACACTTTCCTACGTCAAGCTGACGCGAAAGAATTAAACGACTTGTTCCGTGCGCTTAAAAAAGCAAACGAAGCTGGTGATACTGCTAAAGCTGCTGAAATCACTGCTCAAATCGACGGTTTCCAAACTCACGTTGTGCCAATTATTGCTGACATCGACGCTGGTTTCGGTAACGAAGAAGCGACTTACTTACTAGCTAAGAAAATGATCGAAGCGGGTGCTTGTGCACTTCAAATCGAAAACCAAGTATCTGACGCTAAACAATGTGGTCACCAAGCTGGTAAAGTTACAGTTCCACACGAAGACTTCATCGCGAAAATCCACGCTCTTCGCTATGCATTCTTAGAAATGGGTCTTGATGACGGTATCATCGTTGCTCGTACTGACTCTGAAGGCGCTGACTTGACTCAAAAAATCCCAGTGGTTAAAGAGCCAGGCGACATCGCTTCTCAATACATCAGCTACTTAGACACAACTGAAATTGACATTTCAGAAGCTCAAGAAGACGAAATCCTAATCAAGCGTGACGGTAAACTTCACCGTCCAAAACGTCTTGCTTCTGGCTTGTACCAGTTCCGTCCAGACACGCAAATCGACCGCGTTGTACTTGACTGTGTATCTAGCCTTCAAAATGGTGCTGACCTTCTTTGGATCGAAACTGCGACTCCAAACGTTGAAGAAATCGCTCACATGGTTAACCGTGTTAAAGAAACAGTTCCAAATGCGAAACTTGTTTATAACAACTCGCCTTCATTCAACTGGACTTTAAACTTCCGTCAACAAGCTTACGACCGTTGGGTTGCTGAAGGTAAAGACGTTTCTGCTTACGACCGTGCTAAACTAATGAGCGCTGAATACGATAACTCTGAATTAGCTGCTGAAGCTGACGAAAAAGTTCGTACGTTCCAAGCTGATGCTTCTCGTGAGGCGGGCGTGTTCCATCACTTGATCACACTTCCGACTTACCATACAGCTGCTCTTTCTACTCACGAGCTTGCTCAAGGTTACTTCGGCGACCAAGGTATGCTTGCTTATGTAGCTGGCGTTCAACGTAAAGAAATCCGCGGTACGATTTCTTGTGTTAAACACCAAGCAATGGCTGGTTCAGACATCGGTGACGACCACAAAGAAATCTTTGCTGGTGACAACGCGCTTAAAGCGGGTGACGATGCGAAAAACACAATGAACCAATTCGCTGCTCACTAAGCATTGAACTGATTCGAAAAAAGCCCAGCGAAAGCTGGGTTTTTTTATGGCTTTAAGATCTTCTTAAATCCATTTATTGAAGTGTGTCGATATAAAAAAGCAGGGCATAACCCTGCAAATATAATGAGACACCCTTTATTTAAGGCCAAAGGATAATTAACCAAGTAAAAAAAATAATTGCTAAAGCGACAAATTGAGCTGCACTTCCCATATCTTTGGCAATTTTAGAAAGTGGATGCTTGTCTAAAGATACCCGGTCGACAACGGCTTCAATGGCAGAATTGAATAACTCAACAATCAAGGCAAATAAACACACCACCACCATAAGCGCATGTTCAGCACGACTGACATCGAGAAAACAACTGGTGGGAATAAGCACCATATTCATCCAGACAATTTGTCGAAATGCTGCTTCATTTTGATAAGCAGCTTTGAATCCATCGAGGGAATATTGCGTTGCATTTAAAATTCGTTTAAGTCCAGATTTACCTTTAAACGGGGAAATTTCACTCATAGTACTGTACAGACGTATAGATTTAAAAACTGGCGAAAATATAGCATGCCAAGCTTAAAGTTTTCTTGCATTCAGTTTTTATTTTATGAGGCCTAAACGTTTAGGATGATTTACATAAGTCTGTATCAAGTTAGTGCTATGTTTATCATGTATTGGACTTAAAATTTGCCTGAATTTCAGGCACAATACAGGCGTTTAAATTTTTTAATTTTGAAGCCTTTGCTTCATTGCATGAAATAATAAAAGTGATATAGGTCAACAATGAAAAACTTTAGTTTTGCTGTGCTTGCAGCAACACTTTTAACCAGCCAGTTTGTCAGTGCAGAGCCGGCAGTTATTCAAACGGAAATCAAAACGAATGTGACTCAGCCCATGGGATTTTATCCTTTCCAAGTGGGTGCATATAAAGTCATTGCTTTAAAAGATGGGACACTCGAATTAAGTCCTGATTTGTTTAAACAAAATTTAACTCCAGAAGAAGTCAGTGCTTTATTCCATAAGCTTGCGGTTGATCAGAGCAAAGGCATACAAACCAGTGTCAATGCCTATCTGATTGATGATGGACAAGGCGGTATCAGTCTTGTTGATAGTGGTGCAGCCAGTTGTTTTGGACCAAACTTAGGTTCTATTGCACAAAATATAGGGGCGGCCGGCTATAAGCTTAATCGTGTACGCAGTGTTTTCTTAACCCATTTACATCCTGATCATGCATGTGGCATTGCGAAACAAGGCAAGGCCGTGTTTCCAAATGCAACGGTTTACGTCAATGAACAAGAAAGTCAGTATTGGTTAAGTGAAAACACCGTTGACACTTTAGCTGCCGAAAAACGTGACGGTTATTTAGCGACCGTTGCAAAAATTAAAGCTGCGATTGCGCCTTATCAGACCATGCGGAGTTTTAAGACTTTTAGCGTTGGTTCTGTGATTAATGGATTAGAAGTACTACCGAGTGTTGGGCATACACCAGGGCATTATTCTTTTATCTTAAAATCGCAAGCTAAAAGTTTTGCTATCCTCGGCGATGTGGTTCATTCCTATCATTTACAGTTTGAACAACCCAAGTTATCTGTTGATTTTGATGTCGATCCGGTCAAAGCCAGTGAAACTCGTTTAGCAATTTTTAAACGTTTCGCTCAAGAGCAAACCTTTGTTGCATTTGCACATTTACCATTTCCGGGTATTGGTAAAATTAGTGAAATGAATGATGGTCAGTTCCGTTGGAACCCGCTAAATTTAGCTCCGACAGCTCCGACAGCTCCGACAGCTCCGACAGCTCCGACAGCTCCGACAGCTCCGACAGCTCCGACAGCTCCGACAGCTCCGACAGCTCCGACAGCTCCGACAGCTCCGACAGCTCCGACAGCTCCGACAGCTCCGACAGCTCCGACAGCTCCGACAGCTCCGACAGCTCCGACAGCTCCGACAGCTCCGACAGCTCCGACAGCTCCAACAGCTCCAGCACCTCAGCCAGTGGCAACGCAGTCAGCCGCAGAATATTTGGCAAACCCACTTTAAAATTTCCATTGAACAATAAAAAAGACGCCTCGGCGTCTTTTTTCATTTTAGGAAAATTAGGGCTTTTGCAGTTGCGTTAAGGTTTTACGTGCCAGTCCTGGATCATCGGCAAATACACCATCTACACCAGCTATATAGAAGTTTTCAAATTCTTTGGCCGCACCTGTATCACAGCGTTCTGTCGCCACAGAGCTACATTTTAAATAGTCAGGTAAAAAACCATTTTCAGGTCTGAGTGTATAAGGATGGACTTTCAAACTAGCAGCATGGGCATCTTTGACAAAACTGGTTTGTTTAAATTCAGTGTTTGAAAAGATATACGTTTTACTTGGGCCTACACCATCTGCATATTTTGCCACTGATTTTAGGCCTTCTGCTGTTGCTAAGCTTGCATAATTTTGAGGTGAGCTTTGTTGCTGTAAGTCACCCGGTATTGCAGTTGGGCTATCTAATAATTGAATAATTTTGCCATGTTTGAGGGTTTTCTTTTGCGTGAGTTGATCACGTAAGTATTTAAGATTGGTGGTTTCAAAAGACTGTAAATATACAGGTGCGATATCACGTGTATAACTGTATTTGGCAAGCGTGGTGAGTAAACGATCTTCCATGGCTAGATTTTGCTGTTGGAAAAATGTGGGATGCTTGGTTTCAATATATAAACCAACAATTTTTCCAGTTTTTTTATAATGAGCTTCGGCAAGTTCAATGATTTGTTCGAGCGTTGGGATGCTGTATTGATCATTATATTGAGTGTTATTAGAGCGATATTGAGCAATACGCTCACGTGCTTTTACATTTTGAGTCAGTTCATTCAAATTAAAGTCTTCCGTAAACCATCCTGTATAGTCGATACCATCGATTTTTTTGGTGGTTTTTCGATCCGCAAATTGTGACAGCGTACTAATATTGGTTGTCCCTGAAATTTCACTTTCATGGCGCGCAACCAGATAGCCATCCTTGGTTGGCACTAAATCGGGTTCGATAAAATCCGCACCATCATCAATCGCTTTTTGATATGCGGCAAGAGTATGCTCAGGTCGCAAAGCACTGGCACCACGATGCCCAACAATGACAAAACCTGTATCAGGCAAAATAGGGGGCTTGGTGACATGGGTTTTATCGTCATCCGAATTACATGCAGATAAACCAAAAACGCTAAAAAGGAGCAGTGAAGACACGCCCCATGAGGATTTCACTTTGCTTGTTATGGCTAGATTTAACTGTTTTGTTAATTGTTTTTGCATGGCTGCCTCGGCATCTTTTTATTTAAATGAATGAAGTTGCAGGCATACATTGCAGGGCAGTGGCTAAGACTTCATGACAGAGGCGGTTTTGTCACATAAATTTACTAAAATAGCTGAAATGGAGGCTCTCCATATTTTCTACATATTTCGCTTCAAGCAAGGTTTTTATGTAGTCTAGGCTTGTAATCAAGCATATTGTGATTGATTATCAATAAGATTTTTTGAAAAAATCAATCAACATATTTTATTTCATTAATTGAAAAGTGACATGGACTGATGCTGTCTAAGTTTTTTATTTATCGACCGATTTTTGCAGGTGTCTTGGCGATCATCGTCATGGCGCTCGGGCTATTTGCTGTGCTCAATTTACCGGTAGAGCGCTATCCAGATATTGCACCACCACGAATTACGGTCAGTGCAAGTTATAGCGGTGCGTCAGCAGAAACAGTCGAGGAAAGTGTCACACAAGTTCTTGAGCAACAAATTAAAGGAATTGATCATCTTTTATATTTTAGTTCAAGCAGCGACTCTTCAGGTCGAAGCCGGATCAGCATCAGTTTTGAAAATGGCACTGACCCAGATACCGCTCAAGTACAAGTACAAAATGCCATAAATGGAGTAATCAATCGGCTGCCTGAAGATGTGCAGCGCCAAGGGGTAAATGTCTATAAGTCTTTGGGTGATACCCATATGGTTATCGGCCTCTATGATGAGACTGGCAAGAGTTCGAATATCGAACTTGGTGACTATATGATGACTCATCTAGAACAGGACATTGCTCGAATTGAGGGTATTGGTGAAGTCGATGTTTTTGGTTCGCAATTTGCCATGCGTATTTGGCTCAACCCACTGAAGTTAAAGCAATATAGCCTTATGCCCAGTGATATCCGTGCGGCTGTTGAATCACAAAATACGCAGGTTGCAGCCGGAGCCGTAGGTGAATTGCCGAGTGTATCGGATCAATATCTCAATGTAAAAGTCACTTCAGGTTCACGTTTAAAGTCAGTTGAAGAATTTGAAAATATTATTGTCAAATCTGCACGAGATGGCAGTTTTGTCTATTTAAAAGACGTTGCACGTGTTGAATTGGGTGCGGAAAATTATTCAGGGGTCAATACCATTAATGGATATCCATCTTCAGGGATGGGGATCTCATTGGCTTCTGGGGCAAACGCACTTGAAACCTCTGCCTTAATTAAGCAAGAAATTGAACAGTTAGCGAAGCAATTACCTGCCGGTTATAAAATCGTTTATCCACGGGATAACACGCCATTTGTACAAGAATCGATTAAAGAAGTGGTGAAAACATTATTTGAAGCCGTTTTACTGGTGGTTTTGGTGATGTTTATCTTCTTACAAAATTGGCGAGCAACGCTGATTCCTGCGATTACGGTGCCTGTGGTGATTCTTGGGACTTTAGCGATTTTATATGCTTTGGGCATGACCATTAATACGCTCACATTGTTTGCATTGGTACTGGCCATCGGTCTGTTGGTCGATGATGCGATTGTTGTGGTGGAAAACGTTGAACGTTTAATGCATGAACAACAGTTAACAGCAAAACAAGCGGCCATCGAGTCGATGCATGAAATTAGCGGGGCATTAATCGGGATTACTTTGGTATTAACCGCTGTATTTATTCCCATGGCGTTCTTTGGTGGCTCAACGGGCGTGATCTATAGACAATTTTCCATCACACTTGTGGCTGCAATGGGCTTGTCACTGATGGTTGCGCTGATTTTAACCCCTGCATTATGTGCCTTAATTTTAAAACCCAATCCGAAACCGCAGCGCTGGGCGATTTGGTTTAACGCCAAATTAGAGATTTTAAAAACCAAATATTTGACCCTTGCACAAGCCACGGTTCGTTATCGCTTATGGACGGTGGTTTTGTTTGCGGGGCTTATTACGGTATTTGCTTTGTTTTATCGTGCTTTGCCGACCAGTTTTATTCCTAGTGAAGACCAAGGCATTTTGAGTGTGCAACTTAAATTACAAGAAGGTGCACCGATGTCGAAAAGTCGTGAGGTCGGTGAACAAATTCGGCAGTACTTTTTAACTGAAGAAAAGCAAAATGTTGATTTGGTGATGATTCGTTATGGACGAAATTTTTCTGGTACGGGTCAAAACTTAGGGCAAGGCTTTATTGCACTGAAGCATTGGGATGAACGTTCAGGACAACACAATTCAGCGCAAGCGATTCGTGAACGTGCTATGAAACATTTTAAAAAATTTAACAATGCACAAATCAATGTCAGCATGCCTTCCTCTGTCAGAGGTCTTGGGCAAACCGATGGTCTGGAATTTTGGCTGCGAGATATGAATGGCGAAGGTCGAGCTTATCTGGATGCGCAATTTAAAAGCTTGCAAGAAAAATCTGCACAATTTAGCAGTTTCGAAAATTTAGACAAACGCTCTAACCCAGACAAAGCTGAACTGAAAGTTGATATTGATCAAAAACAAGCGATGGCCATGGGTTTAACGCAAAATGCGATTAATAGCACCATGAGTAGTGCATGGGGCGGGAGTTATATCAACGATTTCATTGACCGTGGACGTATTAAACGCGTCATGATGCAGGCAGATGCCGAATTCCGTTCTAAACCAGAAGATTTAGCTTATTGGCATGTGCGAAATGATCAAAATGAAATGATTCCATTTAGTAATTTTTCAACCATTGGTTGGAGTGGCGGCCCAGAAGTTGTTAATCGTTTCATGGGCTATACTGCATTACAAATGGAAGCGGATACAGCCAAAAATGTCTCAAGTGGACAAGCCATGCAGGATGTGAAAGCCTTAGTCGATCAGGTGCCTGGTGTGGACGTGGCATGGAGTGGTTTATCCTTTGAAGAGCAAAAATCAAGTCATCAAGCGATTTGGCTGTATTTGGTCTCGATTGGATTTATTTTCCTTTGTCTTGCCGCCCTATATGAAAGTTGGAGCATTCCAACCGCAGTCATGAGTGCGATTCCACTCGGGATTGGCGGTAATATTTTGTTTAGCTACATGACTGGTTTTCCAAATGACATCTACTTCCAAATTGCCTTGCTGACGACCATTGGTCTGTCCTGTAAAAATGCGATCTTGATTGTAGAGTTTGCAGCGATGGCACAAGAAAAAGGCAAACATGTAATCGAAGCTGCAATGGAAGGCGCAGCACTACGTTTACGTCCTATTTTGATGACTTCTTTAGCATTTGGTGCAGGGGTGGTTCCTTTAGTTCTTGCTTTTGGTGCTGGTGCAGCCAGTCGTCAAGAGATCGGGGTAAGCGTACTCGGTGGGGTAATATTCGGTACAGTCTTGGTGCTGATTTTTATTCCGTTTATGTATGTGATGGTCCGATCTATTTTTAAAATCAAGCCGGTGTCTGAAACTTAGAAATAATTCACGCACAGCGTATCGCTCCACTAAAAGCCACCGTGAAAGCTTGAGTACATCGCGGTGGTTTTTTATGTCGCCAAATTTATGTCACCAAACTTTCGACAGGGAATGTTCACACAGAATTTTGGCAAACAACGTTCACCGAGAACATATTGAAGAGATTTGAAACTCTTCTTTTTATCCTTCAAAATGTGCACTACATAGAAAGATTAAAATAAGAGTGAGTTGAATGGCGGATTTAATACAAAGACAGCGTGAAATTTCCGCTTTGCTGCAACAACAAAATTATGCAGCAGCAGTTTTCGCTTTACAGCCTCTGAACTACGCTGATCAGGCTCGTTTAATTCAGCAATTTCCAATCGAAGATCAAATCGAGTTACTTTCAGGTTTAGACCATCAAGGCTTGGTATTTGAGTTTTTCCCGTTTGAGTCACAGCGACAGCTGATTTCACGTTATCCACTGCGTCTACAAATTGAATTATTTGATGACATGCATTCTGATGATGCAACGGACTTATATAAAAGCTTAACATATGCAGAACAAGATCGAATTTACCAACAACTTGATCAAGATACACAAGCGCATCTAAAGGCGTTATCTGCTTATGCAGAAGAGTCTGCAGGCGCAATCATGAGCTCAGACTATGTCAGTATGCCTGCTGACTTTACCATGCAACAAGCCATAGAGGCCTTGCGCCATGAACCGCATGACCGTGAAACCCTGTATTTAATTTATGTCACCAATGATCAGTCTCAATTAAATGGGGTGATTTCACTGCGGCAAATTCTGCAGGCTGACCGTGATGCACGGATTCAAGAGGTGATGACCAAAGATGTAGTGACTGGTTGGATAGACGAAGACCAAGAAAGTATTGCACGTAAACTGGCTGAATATGATTTTATGGCCTTGCCGATTGTGGATCATGCCAAGCGTTTGATGGGGATTGTCACCTATGATGATGCGATGGATGTGGTACAGGCTGAAACTACCGAAGACTTTTTAAAAGCTAGTGCAGTGAGTACCGAACCAGGTATGAGCATTAAGAAAGCACCGATTTTAAAGTTGTATCAAAAGCGGGTGTTCTGGTTGGTAATATTGGTCTTTGGTAGCTTATTGTCCGGTTTAGGTATTTCGTATTATGAAGATATTATTGCCGCACATATCGTCTTGGTTTTTTTCTTACCCTTATTGGTCGGAAGTGGAGGCAATGCAGGTTCACAGTCTGCGACCTTAATGGTGCGAGCGCTTGCAACTGGGGATGTAAAAATTCGTGATTGGTTTTATTTGTTGGGACGGGAGACACTCGTCGCTCTTTGCCTCGGCGGAACCATGGCCGTTGCTGTATCGATTTTAGGCTACTACCGCGGTGATGCAACCGTCGCTTTGGTCTTGGCTTTAAGTATGATGGGCATCGTATTGCTCGGTTGTTTAATTGGGATGAGTTTGCCCTTTGTACTCAACAAGTTGAAGCTCGATCCTGCAAGTGCATCTGCACCATTGGTGACCTCGATTTGTGATGCGACCGGCGTGGTGGTGTATTTGATGATTGCATCGCAATTGCTCAATTTATAGAGATTAGCATTTTGCTACAGATTGAAGATTTCTAATATGTTTTAATCTCAGTGATTTACACGGTTTTTATTGGATAAAACATGACTGAACCATTAAAACAAAAAATGTCAAAGCAAGAAGTCATTCGTCTTGAACGTGATCTCGCCAAGTTTGCCAATATGATGGACTCGGTGGTTCGGATTCCATTTACCCGACAAGGGGTAGGTGCAGATGCAGCGTTGAGTACCATTCCGGTCGCTGGTGATATCGCAGGATTTGTCTTGACCTGCTATGCTGTCTATAAAGCCAAACAGATTGGCGTACCACAAGCCAAATTAAATGGTGTAATGAAACTCGCGGTTATGGATGCTGTCGTGGGGTTTATTCCTGTCGCGGGGACGATCTTCGATGTGTTTATTCGTCCGAGCCGTAAAGCTTTAGATGTCGTACACACGCATATACGTGAAGAATATCAAATCAGTACAGATCAACATGTGGTACATCCGTTTTTACATGAAAAATTAGAAGAGAAACAACAGCAATCGGCTTTTTGGCGTAACCCTGTGATTGCATGGTTATGGATTCATATCCCAGATATACTCGGGATGATTTTCTTATTGGTGTTTATCTTTGCAATTTATATGGGCGGTTCATTGCTTTGGCAATGGTTAAAGGCCAATGGGGTATTGTAGAGAGAAATGCACTGTTGCTTGAGCGCGATCAATGAAAGGCTATTCAACTGAAAAGTGATTGATAAAACGGTAAACGCTCTGAGAAAAATTAGACCCAATAAAAAAGCCTCCATAGGGAGGCTTTTTTACGACTTACATCAGATGCTGAATTATGGGCAATCTAATTGTTGTAAAGCCGCAACACGTTGTTCAATCGTTGGGTGTGTTTGGAACAATGCAGCTAAGCTGAAACCTTGTTCTTGACCCGCAGAAATAGCAAAGGCTTTCATTTCTTTTGGCATTTGATCTGGCATTTCAGATTCTGCTTGTAAACGTAATAGGGCAGAAATCATCGCTTGTTTACCTGCTAGACGCGCACCAGCTTCATCGGCACGGTATTCACGGTAGCGAGAGAACCACATCACAATAGCAGACGCTGCGATACCAAAGACAATATCTAATACAATCGTAATGACGAAGTATGCGATACCCGGTGCTTCACCATCTTCACGACCGAAGACATTACGGTCGATAAAGTCACCTGCTACACGTGCAAAGAACATGACAAAGGCGTTGACTACACCTTGCACCAAAGCAAGGGTCACCATGTCACCATTGGCTACGTGACCAATTTCGTGAGCGAGTACGGCACGGAGTTCATCTTTGTTCATACGCTCCAGTAGACCGGTAGAAACCGCCACTAAAGCATCATTTTTGTTCCAGCCTGTTGCAAAGGCATTTGACTGGTACGATGGGAAAATACCCACTTCTGGCATTTTGATACCAGAACGTTGTGCCAGTTGCGCAACTTCGTTGAGTAACCATGCTTCAGCTTGGCTACGTGGTGCATTAGGGTCAATCAGCTCTGTACCCGTGGTTTTTTTCGCCATCCATTTTGACATGAATAGTGAGATCATCGAACCCACCATACCGAACACAAAACAGATAACGAGCAAGTTGCCTAAGTTTAAGCCGCCTGCACCGTGGTAACTACCGACACCGAAGAGTGACAAGATTATGCCAGCTACAACCAGTACCGCGAGGTTGGTCAGCAAGAACAAACCAATCCGCATCATTGGGTAAATCCTCTTATTATAGAAAAATGATCTGATTTACAAATAAAAATCATTAAACTCAATATGAGGTGAAAGTCTTAAAATTTCAAGGAAAAATTAGTAAAACAGATGCAATTTTACAAAATCAGTGAATTTATTCATTGAAATAAATGCGCGCTGAGGCAGACGCATTTGCTGTCGCAAATGAACCTGAAGGTGCATCAGTAAAACTACCATTGTCTGTTTGAATAATTTGACGTGCCGGTGACTTGGCAACAGTAGGGGCAGCAGCATGATAATTGTCCGAGCTGGCAATAATCCGACCACTACTATTTGAAGTGCTATTTGAACTGCTCGAACTCGAGACACTTAAACTGCCAGCATATAGGTTACTGTAGCGGCTAGTGACACGGCGGACATAGTCTTGGGTTTCACGAAAAGGTGGGATACCACCATATTTCGCGACATTGCCTTCACCTGCGTTATAACCTGCTAAAGCAAGCGAGGTGTTGCCATTAAAACGTTTCAGTAGCCAAGATAAATATCGAGCACCAGCCATAATATTCTGATGAGGATCATAAGCATTTGTTACATTGAAGCGACGTGCAGTAGCAGGCATGAGTTGCATTAAACCTTGCGCACCGACAGGGGAGCGTGCATTGGTGTTAAAACCTGATTCGGTATGCATCACCGCTTTGATTAGACCTTCGGAAACACCATGCTGGGCCGCGGCTTGTTTAATAATATTGTCAAACGCATTTTTATTCCTACTATAGCTGGGTAACACAGACGCTTCATTTGAGCCCCAGTTACTATAACTATGGATATTACTGTCCGGATAGTAGGTTTTTTTCTCAACTTTTAGATTGCTATAGCGGCCTTGTTTATTGGTGAGTAACGTTGTGCCATTACTTTCACGCAATTGATAAATCGTTTGGCCGGCAAAAATGTTTGGTGCAGCTAAACTGATAGCCACACTTCCACCTAATAACAGCCCCAAAGTCCAAGTAATGTTTTTCATTTTATTGTGAAGAAAAATTCTGTCCCCAAACAGTTAAAGAGAGTTTATCAAAAAAAAATTAGATGAAAAGGCTTCATAGACTGATTTCTTCTTTACTTTGTAAAAATCAAGTCATTTTGATGATTCAATAATCAAAAAAAATATTTATTTTTTTTTAATGAGCATAACTTGACACATCTAAAGCATTGATAAGTAATAAATAATAAATAGATCAAAAAATGATCAATTTAAATAGAAGCCTTAAAATAAGGGCAGCTCACCTTGTCAAGTCATTTAAAATCCACAAAGTTATCCACAGCTTTTGTGGACAACTGTGGAAAAGTCCAAAAGATAAGCGTTTCGCCTAAAAAATGAACTCGACTGTATAAAATAATGCACTGAAGATTACGTGATCATGACAGTATTTCTACTTTTTTCGGAAATTACATTCTTTTGATGCGAGAAGTCTGCGAATCGGATAAAATTGCGCGGTATTTTTTTTTAGGTTTAACTCGTCTATGTTCTCGCCAGTTGAGTCCGAACAAGGATTTAATTTCAAACCAGAACTACCAACTAGCTCTGCGTATTATCGTCTATTGAAAAAGCTACGCCGTCAGGTCGGTCATGCCATTCGTGATTTTAAAATGATCGAAGAGGGTGACAAAGTGATGGTCTGTATTTCAGGCGGTAAGGACAGTTATACCCTGCTCGACATTTTGTTGCAGTTTAAGCGTATTGCGCCGATTAATTTTGATGTGGTTGCGGTCAACCTTGACCAAAAACAGCCGGGTTTCCCTGAAGACGTATTGCCACGTTATTTAGAAGAAAACAAAATTCCGTATTACATCTTAGAAAAAGATACTTACAGCATTACCAAACGTTTAACACCAGAAGGTAAAACGTACTGCGCAGTGTGCTCGCGTCTACGTCGTGGTTCGTTATACGGCTTTGCTCAAGAAATTGGGGCGACGAAAGTGGCTTTAGGTCATCACCGTGATGATATTTTGGCGACGTTCTTTTTGAACTTGTTCCATGGCGGCAGCTTAAAAGCCATGCCACCGAAATTATTGTCTTCTGACAAAAAGAACATTTTGATTCGTCCACTGGCTTATGTGGAAGAAAAAGACATTATCAAATATGCAGAAATGCGTAAGTTCCCAATTATCCCGTGTAATTTGTGTGGTTCTCAAGAAAACTTACAACGTGCGATGCTAAATGACATGCTGCGTACTTGGGATAAAGAATTTCCAAAACGTTTACACAGTATTTTTGGTGCGTTGCAAAATGTATCACCTTCACAACTGGCTGACCGTGAGTTATTCGACTTTGAAGCCCTAGATGAACAACGCGAATTTGACTTTAAAAATAGCGAAAGTTGTTCAACTGAAGAAGGTGAGTCAGAAAGCAAACGCATTAATATGGTGAACTTAGGGTTTATGGCAGATTAAGCCGAAAACCTCATCACGCAAAAGGCATTCTACGGAATGCCTTTTTTATGCTTATGATTTTTCTCATTTTGTTATTAAACAGTTAAATATTGAACGGTGCGTACAAAAAACTTTAGCCTTTTCACAAATGATCATGCTATAACAAACCTCAAGCAAAATATGCTTGCACTGATGTTGTCCGGAACGGCAACACACACGAACAAAATAAATTGAGGAAAGATCATGCCTGCTTTTTTAACTGATGATTGGTTTTCAACTGTAGAAACTCTGACAGCTCAAGCTGGTGATTTAAACTTACCACCTGCATTGGCTAATCTTGCAATTAACCTTGTGGTTGCTGACGCTGCAGGCAATACTGAATTGTCATTAGATGGTGGTGCAATTAAAAAAGGTTTATCTTCAAACGCGAAAACAACGTTGAACATGGATGCTGAAACTTTACGTAAAGTATTCCTTGAGTTTGATATGGCTGCAGCGATGCAAGCGTTTATGACGGGCAAAATAAAAGTACAAGGTGATATGTCACAATTGATGGCATTACAAACAGCAAAACCAAGTGCTGAGCAAAAAGATTTGTTCAAAAAAGTACTTGAGCAAACTGCTTAAGTTTAAAACGAAAAAAGCTTACCTAAAGGTAAGCTTTTTTTTGTGCGCTCACATGTAAATGTTAGGTGGACGCATATTAGATATTCACCAGTTGTGGTGTGGTTTTAATATGTTCCAAATACGCACGAATACGCGTGACATATTGCACAGCTTGACGATAACGACCATTGCTGGCCTTGTTACGGTCTAGATAAGCATATAAATTCACCCACTTATTCGGGTTTTTACCCTGAGACTGGATGCGCTTTTGAATCTGACTTACAGCACCAGGACCCATGTTATAAGCCACTAAGGCATACCAATTACGATCAGGGTACGGAATGTTACTATAACGGTTTAACATTTGGTCATAGTACTTTGCACCACCTTGAATGCTTTGAGTCGCATCTGTACGGTTGCTCACACCCATGGCTTTTGCTGTACTGTTGGTCAGCATCATAATGCCACGAACACCCGTTGGGGATACCGAGTCAGGTTTGAGGTAAGACTCTTGATAACCAATCGCTGCCAATAAATGCCAGTCGAGGTCATATTGCTTGGCGGTGTTTTTAAAACTTGCCTTATAGATCGGCATACGTTTACTTAAATCACGTTGAATCACATTCCAAGAATCTTGTTTGACCACATTACGGTTGTAGAATGATGCCAACTGTCCAATTGCGCCATTTTGTTTGGCACGGCAAATAAAACCACTCGCGGTTTGGCTTAGTGGATCATCTGCATTTTTAAATACCCAGTTTAAGTTGCTGTTTAAACCATTCTTTTTTAAAGAAACGGTATCACCACAACTGGCTGAAAATGACGTCAAATGCTTGGCTTCAATGGTACTCATTTCGGCAGTGGTCATAGCAAAATTGGCTTGACCTTTGGCAACCATTTTTAAAGCAGTGGCATTGTCATTCACTGTTTTAAAATCTAATTGGACATTTAAACTTTCTGCATAGTTACGTGCAAGGTCGTAACCAAAACCATGTCGATGTTTACCATCCTGAAAAACAATGGCAGGATTGGCAACTGCAACAACAGTGAGTTTATTACTGTTGACGACAGCATCATATTGATGTGCTGTTTTGCTGGCATTAATACTGTGAAAAGGAATTAAGATAGTACTAAGTGCAAGCGCTTTAAATGGGAGAGAGTTAAAAGAGTTAAGGCAAAGCCTCGACCCAGAAGTTGAACTACTGTGCATGTTGTCTCCGCTACAAGTAATTTATGCCCTAAAAAGCAAAGGCAAACAGGCCTCAGACTTTTTCAAGTTTGATAAATTCAATAAGGGTTGGGCAGTCATGACGTCATTCAAAAATGACTAGGGGTTTCGGGAAATATGTAGAAAATCTACACTGGATAAAAATTAAACAAGCCTAAAAGATGTGCGCATAATAATGAGCAAAAAAATACTTGTCAAATTTTGTACGAAAAAATATTAAAATATGTAACATAAATAATTGATTTTGTTTGGGAATAAATTTTATATACTTTGCCTGTGTAGAAATGGAGGATAAAATAGGCATGTTTTGTAAAAATCAGCGCTTGCTCAAGGCCGAAAAATCATCATGAAATCTAACTTAATTACCCGTGGTGGACACGATTTATTGGTCGCTGAACTTCAACATTTATGGCATGAAGAACGACCTGAAATTACCAAAAAAGTGAACTGGGCGGCCAGTCTTGGCGACCGTTCGGAAAACGCGGATTATCAATATAATAAGCAATTGTTACGCAAAATTGACCGACGTGTACGCTATTTGGGAAAACGTTTGGAAGAGCTTCGTATTATCGATTATTCACCCGAGCAAAAAGGGAAAGTCTATTTTGGGGCGTGGGTCGATATTGAAAATGATGAAGGCGAACAAAAAACGTTAAGGATCGTGGGGGTAGATGAAATTTATGATCATCATCCACAGCATATCTCAATTGATTCACCTATGGCTCGAGCACTCCTGTCCAAGCAAGTGGATGATGAGGTCGAAGTCCTGACCCCACTGGGAAAAAAATGTTGGTATATCAATTCAATTCGTTATGAAATGGGCGAAAGTACTGAAAAATAACAAACTGCTCTTATTTTGTTCAATTGGACGTGTTTTTTACAAAATAATTTGCCATTGCTGAAATTTATTTATATGATGGCGGCCATGGAAGCGTGGCAGAGCGGTTTAATGCACCGGTCTTGAAAACCGACGAGGGCGCGAGTCCTCCGTGAGTTCGAATCTCACCGCTTCCGCCAAATTCAAAAACCCTGATGTTTTAACATCAGGGTTTTTTTATATGCGTAAATTGAGGCAATGTAATTAGCTATGATCTTAATTAAATATATATTGATTGAGCATCTGTTTTTCAGCTCTAAGCCAAAATTTTACAATCGCCTAAATTTTGTCTGAACGATTCGCCAAGTGTTCAAAATAAGGCAAAATAATTTGCCAATCTGAATTTTTATTTATATGATAGCGGCCATGGAAGCGTGGCAGAGCGGTTTAATGCACCGGTCTTGAAAACCGACGAGGGCGCGAGTCCTCCGTGAGTTCGAATCTCACCGCTTCCGCCATATTCAAAAAACCCCAATGTTTTACATTGGGGTTTTTTTTTGCCTAAAATTTTTGAATTATTTTTTCGACAGGCGAAGCTGATATACAGCATGGATATGACATGCTATTAATTATTCACAATAAACAGAAAACATAATTAATCGATTTAGAAAAGGAATTCATCCATGCAGAAACCAGAACTTATTCATGAACTGGAATGGCAAGAGCGTTGTCAATTGGCGGCACTGTATCGCTTGGTGGCTTATTATAAAATGACCGACTTAATTGATACCCATATCAGCCTGCGTTTAAGTCATGAACCTGAGCATTTTCTGATTAATCGCTATGGTGTGACCTTTGACAAAATGACGGCTTCGGATTTGGTCAAAATTGATCATGAAGGTAAAATTGTTGAAACCTATGATGCAGGGAAGATGGTGAATGTCGCAGGTTTTGTGATTCATTCTGCCTTACATCATGCACGTGCAAATATTAATTGTGTGATTCATACGCATACTACAGATGGCGTGGCAGTTTCTGCGCAGGAACATGGTTTATTGCCAATTTCGCAACATGCGTTAAAGTTCTATCAGAACATTGCTTATCATGAATATGAGGGCATAGCCTTTTCAACTGAAGAGCATGAAAGGTTGGTGCAGGATATGGGACATTATCGCTGCATGATTTTACGCAATCACGGCTTGCTTGCGACTGGAGATAGTGTGGCACGGGCATTTCATGAAATTTACTTTTTAGAACGGGCTTGTCAAATTCAAGTAAAAGCGTTGTCGAGTGCTACATTGCATTATCCGAGTCCGAAGGTTTGTGAACATACGTTGCAGCAGTTTGAAAATCCGATGGCCGAGCCCATTATTCAAGCGGCTTGGCAGGCGGCCTTGTCTTTAATTGAAGATCAGCACTCAGATTATTGTCGTTG
This sequence comes from Acinetobacter sp. LipI_15, assembly GCF_058242865.1. Classification (NCBI taxonomy): domain Bacteria; kingdom Pseudomonadati; phylum Pseudomonadota; class Gammaproteobacteria; order Moraxellales; family Moraxellaceae; genus Acinetobacter; species Acinetobacter sp. LipI_15. The sequence continues at coordinate 978,164 of NZ_JBZAYN010000001.1, forward strand.
ATATAATTTTCAATCATCAAGGTTGTAGATTGAAGGCACTGTGCCTTATGTGCAGAAGAATAGTCATGGCTTGATCAACGCGTTATCATGTTCATAGTGGAACTATGAGATGAACTATGAAAATCGTTGCAGATGAAAATCTGGCATTTACTGAGTATTTTTTTGCCGAATTTGGTGAAATAAAGCAAGCGGCAGGTCGAACATTGACCCATGAGGATGTCAAAGAAGCCGATGCATTATTGGTACGATCAGTGACTCAGGTAAATGCAGAATTAATTCAACAGACCGCACTCAAATTTGTCGGTAGTGCTACGATTGGAACAGATCATTTAGATATTAATGCTCTAGAAAAGCAGGGCATTGCTTGGTCAAATGCTGCAGGTTGTAATGCACAAGCGGTTGCTGAATATGTGATTACGGCATTGCTGTACGTTAAACCTGAATTATTGAATGCAAATGAACAATTTACCTTGGGCATCGTTGGCTTAGGTAATGTCGGTTCACGTTTGGCCGTCATGGCAGAATTATTCGGTTGGAATGTCATTGGCTATGATCCATTTGTGCAATCTGATCAGGTGAAACAAGTTGAATTTGCAGAACTGTTAAAAAAAGCAGATGCGATTAGTATCCATGTGCCACTAACTAAAGTGGGGGAATATCCAACCTATCATTTAATCAATGCTGCTGCACTTGCCGCTATGAAGCCAACTGCGATCTTGATTAATTCCGCGCGTGGGCCAGTGGTCGAAGAAGCTGCCTTAATTGCCGATATTCAACAGACACAGCGTAAAGTGGTCTTAGACGTTTTTGAGCATGAGCCAGAGATTTCAGCAGCGTTGTTAGATTTAATTTACGTGGTGACACCACATATTGCGGGCTATAGCTTGGAAGGTAAAGCACGTGGCACACAGATGATCTATGAAGCATTCTGTCAAACTTTTAATCAACCGATAAATAAAGCCTTTGAAAGTCAGTTGCCCGTCTGTGAGCAGTATTTTACTGGCGCTGACTTTAAGACGGTATTACAGCGTTATTTAAAAGATATTTATGACATTGCTCGTGATGATGCAAACTTACGTGCTTGCCTAAAAGACGGCAAGGTGGATCAAAAAGCCTTTGATTATTTACGTAAAACCTATCCTTTACGCCGTGAATGGGCTGCGCATGGAGGCCCTGCAGCATGAGTCAAATGAACTTTCAGCCGAGTTGTGAACTCACTGCACTTCGTGCACGTGCCACGATGTATGCTCAAATTCGCCAGTTTTTTGCTGCACGTGATGTGCTTGAAGTGGAAACACCTGTGCTTTCACAAGCGGGTGTCACCGATGTGCATTTAGCATCGGTACAAGCTCAGCGTCATGTGAATGGTCAAAAGCAAACGCATTATTTGCAAACTTCACCTGAATTTGCCATGAAGCGTCTGTTGGCAAGTGGCAGTGGGCCTATCTATCAAATCTGTAAAGTTTTCCGTGATGATGAACATGGACGTAAACACAACAGTGAATTCACCATGTTGGAATGGTACCGTCCGGGTTTTAGCTTAAAAGACTTGATGTTTGAAGTGACGGATTTATTGAATGAAACTTTGAAACAGCGCTTTGGTGAAATTCGTCCGACTATTTTGAGCTATAAGCATGCCTTTATGGATCGTTTGGATTTGAACCCGTTACAAGCTTCTTTACAAGATCTAAAAGATTGCTGTCGTCGTGTGGGGCTAAGCTTAGATTTGGGTGAAGACCGTTTAGGCTATATCGATTTATTGTTTTCGCATTATGTTGAGCCGAGCCTCGGTTTTGATACGCCAGTGTTCCTTACTGATTTTCCACCGGAAATGGCTTCTTTGGCGAAAACCCGTGTGGACGAAGATGGGGAGTTGGTTGCAGCACGATTTGAGCTGTATATCGAAGGTTTAGAGTTAGCGAATGCTTATGATGAACTGATTGATGCGGATGTTTTACGCAGTCGTTTTGAGGCAGATAATGCAGAGCGCGCTAAACTTGGGTTGCATGTGATGCCGATTGATGAATATTTGCTTGCTGCATTACCGCATATGAGCGAGTGTGCAGGTATAGCCTTAGGTATTGATCGATTGCTAATGGTGGTTATGAATCAGCTAAAGCTTGAAAAAGTCATTAGTTTTCCAGCCGATATTTCTTAAAAAATGTCCGGATCGGCTGATGGTAAAATTGGCCGATCAATTTAAATATTTAGTAAAATCAAAACCATATAGGCTTCAAACCCTAAATTTTGATAAAAAGCATGTGCGGCATGTCGTTCCGGACGATTACCACTGTTGAGTAAAATACGTTTTAGACCTTGTCGCCGAGCGTTTTGCTCAATGGCTTGCATGAAGCGTCGCCCTAAACCTTGACCGCGGTAACGGTCATCAATGACAAAAGCCTGAATCCGAATAAATCTTTCCTCAAACTCCCAACTGTATTGTTGGATAAAACCTGCATAACCAATGACGCGGTCATCAGCCGTCATCACCAAGGTTTGATAATGCTGATCCAAATGAATCAACTGCCAATGCTGTTGGAGTCGCTCTAGTGGTATTTCATAACCCAATTGGAGTGTGAGTTGATGAATGTCGAGGAGATCTTTTGGGAGGTGTAGTGGACGAATTTGGGGATGCATATTGTCAGCTCGATGGTTTTTCTTAGAGCATAGATAAAAGTGCATAAAGGTGAATGCTGAAATTTTTCAAAGCTTATCTATATTTGAAAGGGTAAGGTGAAATATTGCAAAAGTTAAAGTTTTAAGAATATAGAAAAGGAAAATTAAAAAAGCACCCGAAGGTGCTCTAATTAAGCTTCAACTGCATATTGACTGGTTTTAAGTGCGGCAATGGCTTGGATACGTCGTTCAATCAGCATTTCACCAATATCCGGCCCTGATACATCAGGTGGAAGATCGGCAGCTTTAATATTACGAACCACTTGCATCGCATCTAAAACGTATTGAGCTTGCGGATAGGCACGATCCTCTAAACCTAAGCGACCACGTGAATCACATTCACAGGCTTGTACAAAGGCCTCTACGCGTTCAGGACGGCGTAGCACATCCATACGTTGTAACAGGCGCCACAAGGTACCCGGTTTTAAACTCAAGGCTTGATGGCATTTTAAATGCTCTTTACACACTGAGATGGCCAATTGTTTGGTATTGGTGGGTACACGCATACGGTCACAGACTTCGGTAACGGGTTTTACACCACGTTCTTCATGCATGATATGGCGCGGTAACTCATCCACTGGAGTGAGTGCTTTGCCCAAGTCGTGTACCAGTACAGCAAAACGAACATCCAAAGAATAATTGGCACGACAGGCTTGCTGCAACGACATCATGGTATGAATACCACAGTCTATTTCAGGGTGATATTCAGGACGCTGTGGAATACCGTATAACGCATCAATTTCAGGGAACAAGACTTTTAAAGCGCCACAGGCTCTTAAGACCTCAAAATATTCATCTGCGTGGTCTTCCATTAATGCACGAGACGTTTCCTTCCATACACGTTCAGGTGTAAGGGCTTCAAGCTCGCCAGATTTGGCAAGCTCTTGCATCAGTTCCAATGTTTCATCAGCCACTTTAAAATCTAAAGCTTTATAACGTGCCGCAAAACGTGCAATCCGCAGAACTCGCAAAGGATCTTCGACGAAGGCATCAGAAACATGGCGAAGGATGCGGCGCTCTAAATCTTGTTGACCATGGTAGGGATCATAAATTTGGCCAGCATCATCCATAGCAATCGCATTGATCGTGAGGTCACGTCGAATGAGATCTTGTTCGAGTGTGACATTGACGTCGGTATAAAATTCAAAGCCATGATACCCATGTCCAGACTTACGTTCTGTACGGGCTAAGGCATATTCGTCTTTGGTCTCTGGATGAAGAAAAACAGGGAAATCTTTACCCACAGGTTGATAACCTTGAGCAAGTAATTGTTCCGGCGTTGCACCGACAACGACATAATCTTTTTCGTGATAGGGGTGCCCGAGCAAGTGATCTCGAACTGCACCGCCTACTAAATAAACTTGCATGAAAAAACCTCTATTCTTAGAGCAATCATGCTACAGAACAGAGGTTTTCTCAAGTCACAAAGTGTGTTCAGGTCAACTAAATTAGAGTGCTAGTTTTTCGTTTTCTTGAATCTCTGCAACAGTTAATGCAGTCATATTCACTAAACGGCGAGTTGTCGCTGTTGGCGTTAAAATATGAACAGGTTTTGCAGCACCCAAAAGAATTGGGCCAATCGTCACGTTACTACCTGAAGTTGATTTCAACAAGTTGAACGAAATGTTCGCTGCATCCAGATTAGGCATAATCAGCAAGTTCGCAGAACCTTTAAAACGTGAGTTCGGGTATGCGAAATGACGAATATTTTCATCCAGTGCGGCATCACCATGCATTTCACCTTCAACTTCAAGTTCAGGTGCAATTTCTGACAAAATATCATAAACCTTCCGCATTTTTTGTGCGCTAGGATCATTTTGGTCAGAACCGAAACTTGAGTGAGAAAGCAATGCTACACGCGGCGTAATACCAAAACGGCGTACTTCTTCAGCCGCTAAAATAGTCATTTCAGCCAGCTGTTCAGCTGTTGGATTACGGTTAATGTAAGTATCGGCAATAAACAAGTTACGATCTTCAAGCATCAATGCATTCAAGGTAAAGAAGTTATTACGACCGTCTTTTAACCCAATCACATTGCTGACGAAGTCTAAGTGAATGTCATAGCTAGAATAAGTACCACATAGCATACCGTCAGCCACACCATGACGAACTAGCATTGCAGCGATCAGGGTAGAACGACGACGTGCTTCACGCTGAGCGTATTCAGGCGTTACACCTTTACGCTGCATGATGCTGTAGTAATCGTCAGCAAACTTATCGTAATCAGGGTTTTTCTCTTGATCGACGATAGTGATGTTCACGCCGTCTTCAAGACGTAGACCTAATTTCTTGATGTTCGCTTCAATGACTGCAGGACGACCGACAAGAATTGGTTTTGCTAAACCTTCATCAACAGCAATTTGCACCGCGCGAAGTACACGTAAATCTTCACCTTCAGCATATGCAATGCGTTTCGGATCAGTTTTCGCTTGCGCAAAAATTGGTTTCATCATAAACGCAGAGTTATAAACAAACTCAGATAAACGTTGACGATATGCAGAGAAGTCTTGAATCGGACGAGTTGCAACACCAGAATCCATCGCTGCTTGTGCAATTGCAGGTGCAATTTCAAGAATCAAACGTTGATCTAATGGGCGCGGAATCAGGTAATCACGACCAAATGAAGCAGATTTTTCACCATACGATGCAGCATCAGCTTCGACATGCGCCATGCGAGCAATCGCATGTACACAAGCAATCTTCATCTCTTCATTAATCGTAGTTGCACCAACATCTAGTGCGCCACGGAAGATATAAGGGAAGCAAAGCGCATTGTTCACTTGGTTTGGATAGTCTGAACGACCAGTTGCCATAATCACGTCTGGACGTGCTTCATGTGCATGTTCAGGAAGAATTTCAGGGTCAGGGTTAGCAAGGGCAAAGATGATCGGATCTTTCGCCATGACTTTAACCATTTCTTTGGTCAAAATACCTGCTGCTGAAAGACCGAGGAACATGTCCGCACCTTCCATTACATCAGCAAGCTGAGAGCCTTCGATGTCTTGAACGTATGCCTTTTTCGACTCATCCAAGCCTTCACGTTTAGTCGTCAATAAACCGCGTGAATCTGCCACAACGATGTTTTCTTTTTTTACGCCAAGTGCGCAAAGTAAGTTCAAACATGAAAGGGCAGCAGCACCTGCGCCAGAAGCGACAATTTTGATTTCTTCAATTTTTTTGCCATTGAGTTGAAGTGCATTCAGTAATGCAGAACCCACAATGATTGATGTACCGTGTTGGTCATCATGGAACACAGGAATATTCATGCGTTCACGAAGTTTTTGCTCGATGTAGAAACACTCTGGGGCCTTGATGTCTTCAAGGTTGATACCACCGAAAGTTGGTTCTAATGCTGCAACGATATCTACGATTTTGTCTGGATCGTTTTCAGCAATTTCAATGTCAAAAACATCAACACCAGCGAATTTTTTGAATAGAACGCCTTTACCTTCCATAACAGGTTTTGACGCTAAAGGACCAATGTTACCTAAGCCCAGTACGGCTGTACCGTTACTGACTACAGCAACAAGATTACCGCGCGCTGTGTAAAGTGCAGCAGTAGATGGGTCGCGTTCAATTTCTAAACAAGGTGCAGCGACACCTGGCGAGTATGCGAGGGCTAAATCGTGTTGGTTGACCAATTGTTTGCTTGGTGTAACGCTGATTTTCCCCGGAGTTGGAAATTCGTGATAATACAAAGCCTGCTGTTTTAAAGATTGATCGTCCATCTGTATCTCGATTGTGTTTTGTTTATCCAATATAAAGCTGCAATGCTTGCTTTATCCGCTTGAATATAACATTAGTTGCACAGTTGGGACAGTCGAAGTCGCGTCTTTTTCAGACAATCTTATAGCTCAGGCATAGTGACTTATATTAAGTAAGTATAAGCAGGCGAAGAGATATTATTTTCAAGGAACACGGTTGCCTCTTCTTGTGGCAGTGGCTTAGAGAAAAAATAGCCTTGAGCAATGTCACATTCTAAGTCTTGTAGATACTGTAACTGCTGTTCAGTTTCAATCCCTTCAGCGACTACCGTCATGCCCATCGCTTTACCCATGGCAATCATGGCACTAACGATGGCCAATTGTTTATTTTCACCAATTTTAGAGATAAAACTGCGGTCTATTTTTAAGATATCAATTGGAAAATCAGCTAGATAGGATAGAGAAGAATAGCCCGTACCAAAGTCATCAAGTGAAATATGGATCTTACGTTTTTTGATTTCATTCAATAGTTCACGTACTGAATCTAGATTTTCGACCAAAGAAGATTCGGTAATTTCCAGCTCCAGACTAGCACCATCAATTTGATTGGCATCTATCGCTTCATCGAGATCATTTAATAATTGTCCACGGCGCAGTTGCTGTGCAACAATATTGACGGATACACAAATATTTTGATAACCCAAATTATTCCAAAAGCGAATTTGCTGCGCGGTTTTTTGCAGGACAAAACGCCCGATATCGGAAATTAAACTGGTTTGTTCTGCTAAAGGAATAAATAAGCTCGGTGGTATTAAGCCTTTTTCAGGATGATTCCAGCGCACCAAGGCTTCAAAACCGTAAATATTTTTATCACGGAAATTGATCTTCGGTTGGTAATACACAACCAGCTCATTATTTTGAATGGCTTTACGTAAGTCTCGTTCCAAGAAGATACCTTGTTCTAATAATGCGGTATTTTCATTGGAATAATAACGTGTAGTATTGCCTCCCAAATTTTTGGCTTCACTCAGCGCTTGTTCCGCACAGTTATTTAGATAATCTAGCTGACGACCATGCTCAGGGTAGAACGCGACGCCCATCGATAAAGTGATGACATGATCTTGGCCAAAAATATTAAAGGGAATGCTAAAGGCTTTATTGATGCGTTCACAATGCTCTTGCACAGAAGGGCGGATGTGTGAAATTTCATACACAATCGCAAAATCATCGCCATTTAAATGTGAAACAAACAGAGCTTCGGCATTGGTCAGACGCAAACGCTGTGCGACTTGGCGTAACAGTTCGTCACCACCATTGTTGCTGAGATATTCATTTAATGGACGGAAACGGTCGATGTTTAAACGTATGACGGCCAACTGTTTAATCGAATCTTGTTGCGAAACTAAATACTGATGCAGTTGATAGTTGTAATAAAAACGGTTCGGCAAATCCGTTAAGGTGTCATAATTTTCTAAATAAGATAAACGTTGTTCTTGCAATTTACGTTCTGTTAAATCTGAGACAATTCCAATGTAATGGGTGACGCGATTTTGATCATCGGTAATCGCATTAATATGCATCCATAGCGTAAGTTCTTTACCTGAAAGAAATTTTTCGTGCAACTCACCATCATATTCACCAATTTTCAGCACTTGTTTAATGATCGAGTAGTGCATACTGCGTTGAATTGATTTGTAATTTGCTGTGATATCAAATAGATGTTTGCCAATAATTTGGTCGTAGTTAAAGCCGGTTAATTGTTCGTAAAACGGATTGACTTCGATATAGCACAGCTCTTCATTTAAAATGAAAATCCCTTCAGCAGCTTGTTCGAGTACGCTGGCTGCAAGTTTTAAACGTTCTTGAGACGTCCGTTCTTGATGGATATCACGACGAATACCGACCATGCGCAAGGGCTTGCGGTTATCTGGATCGCGTTGAATGACTCGCCCAATATCATGTACCCAACTCCATTTTCCTTGACTGTTTTGAATCCGATAGGTGGCCTCATAACGGTCTTTAAATCCACGAAGATGTTGAATCATTGCTGATTTAAAATGAGGAATATCATCAGGATGGATCACATGTTGTAACTGTTGCTGATGCTCTTTCGAATGTCTAAGGGTTTTTTCTTGCTTATAGTTGGTGACAACGATTTTACGGTCTTTGATATTCCAATCCCAAGGACGTAAACCGGCGATTTCATGCGCAAGGACTAAATTGGCTTGTTGGTTTTCTAAATCCTTGTTCATTTGCTCAATGTCGAAGGTTCGCTCTTTAACTTTCTGTTCAAGGATTTGGTTACCCAGTTGTAGCTGTAATTCGATGTCTCGTGATTTGTTGACTTCATCTTGGAGCTGCTGACACAGTTCATCAGTCCATTTGACTTGTTGCTTGGCACTATCGACCAGTAGGTTATTTTTAGCATGTAAGGTCGATACACGACGATGAATTCGATATGACGTCATGGCGCACATTAGAATCACAATGAGCCCAAAATTAATACTCAGGCTAAATAAGTGATTTGAACCATCTAAGAAAAAGAACTGTGCAATCAGATAGGGCACGATAGACGGGATAAAGGCTAAACAAAAATAATTGAGTTTTTGCGTCAAATAGGTCAAACCAAAGGTTTGCGTCACGATCAAGAGTAGGGCAGAGAGCGTCAGGGCTTGAATTGGTTCAAAGCTTTGATTGGTCGTAGGCAAATAATAAAAAATTAAAAAAATACCGCTCGCAATCAGTGTGCCGACAGAAAAACACTGAAATTGTAGCCAACGATGCGCAATCATCAGTGAATATTGTTCGGGTTTAAAATAAACGGTGCTCATCAGCCAGCATAAACTGACAAAAACTTCGGTAAAAATAAACCAAATATTGAAATACAAAGATGGTGATTTATAAAAAATTTGATATATCGAAAAAATATATAAGCAAATAATCAGGATACTGACTAAAAAATAGCGGCTATGGCGAATCGTGTTCGCAATTTGAGCAGTATGATTGTACTGCTTGATATATTCATCTTGTTTATACGTCATGAATATAAAAACCTGCCTTAACCAAATTTAGATCGTTGTATTTGTATTGTTCCTGAGAGTATTTGTTTATTCTTAGTAACAAATCATTTGTTTTTATTGACTCTAGGGTAATTGCGTTACAAATAAAAAGCAATATCAAGGATGCCATCATTGATGCTTTCAGATGAACTATCGAGTAAAAATTAAATAAATTTATAATTTAAAATTGAAAGTGCAACTACAGGTGCAGTTTCTGTGCGAAGGACACGTTCACCGATACACCAGTTCACAAAACCTTTCTCATTTGCGGCGCTGATCTCGGCTTCGCTCAAGCCACCTTCAGGGCCAATCAGTAAGGCAAAGTACGGGTCAGCATCAGCTAATACATCAACTTCATCTTTATTGGGTGCGAGTACCAACTTGGTTGTCGGCAGATCACTTTCCAACCATTTTTCAAGGGAAAGTGGCGCAAGTACTTTAGGGACAATGTTGAGACCACACTGTTCGCAAGCTGCAATAGCAATGCCTTGCCAATGGTCGAGTTTCTTTTGATCACGATCGTACTTCAAACGCATTTCACAACGTTCTGAAGTGAGTAGTTGAATTTCAGAAACACCGAGTTCCACCGCTTTTTGAATCGCATAATCCATGCGGTCGCCTTTGCTCATCACTTGACCCAAGAGCGCTGTAAAATGTGGTGTGCGATTGCTTGGATTGAATTGCAAAACTTGGACGGCAGCTGACTTTTTAGCGACTTCAACCAATTCAACATGGTATTCGCCACCTTGCCCATTGAACAAAGTGGCTGTTTCGCCTACTTGAGCACGTAAAACTTTTACCCAGTGATGAAACACTGTTTCCGTTAATTCAACAGTCGTATCAACAGTTAAATCAGCTTCAATATAAAAACGTGGCATTAAAGTTTTACTCTCAAAAAGGTCGAAATGTCTTATGCAAGACCGAGGTCTTTCACAAGTTGACGTGTAGGGTCAGTGGTGTTCATGGTGTAGAAGTGCAGGCTTGGCGCACCACCAGCAATCAGGCGTTCGCAAAGTTTTACAATCACTTCATGACCAAAGGCTTTGATTGACGCTGTATCGTCGCCATAAGTCGCAAGCTGTTTGCGAATCCAACGTGGAATTTCTGCACCTGTACCATCAGCAAAGCGAATTAAATTACTTGCATTGGTAATAGGCATGATGCCTGGAGCGACAGGAATGTTCACGCCTTCTTTTTGAATGCGCTCTACAAAGTAGAAGTATGCATCTGGGTTAAAGAAGAACTGTGTCAAAGCTGCATTTGCGCCCGCATTGGCCTTATCGCAGAAACGTTTGATGTCGAGATCAAAACTGTCTGCTTGCGGATGCATTTCTGGGTAAGCTGCAACTTCAATTTTGAAGTGATCGCCAGTGTGCTCACGGATGAAACGCACAAGATCTGTTGCATAAGGCAATTCGCCCAAGCCCACTTGACCAGACGGCAAGTCGCCACGCAGCGCAACAATACGGTCAATGCCTTGCGATTTATACAAATCCAGCAATTCAGCAATACGTTCTTTGCTGTCACCAATACAAGACAGGTGAGGGGCAACCGGTGTGCCTTTACCGTTGAAATCATTCAATGTAGACAAAGTGCGTTCACGGGTAGAACCGCCTGCACCATAAGTCACAGAGAAAAATTCAGGATTTAATAATTGTAGTTCTTGGTGTACAACTTTAAGTTTTTCCGCGCCCGCATCAGTTTTGGTTGGGAAGAACTCAAAGGAAATAGGAATCTGTTTTGACATGTTCAAATCCTTTTTTATAAATACTATTTGTTTACCCTCTCCCTGACCTCTCCCAAAGGGAGAGGAGTATTCATTACTGAATTATGCAGGGTTAAACACCCAGCTTATTAAATTGATAAGATTTTAATCCTGAATACAATTTAACGAAGCTGTCACCCTCTCCCTCTGGGAGAGGGATGGGGTGAGGGTCAATTAATATTTATAAGCCTCAGCTTTGAACGGGCCTTCAACTTGAACACCGAGGTAGTCCGCTTGTTCTTGAGTCAAAGTCGTCAATACGCCGCCGAAACCTGCAACCATTGCAGCAGCAACTTCTTCGTCTAATTTCTTAGGAATAAGTTCTACGCGGATCGCCGCTTGTTTTTGATCTTCAGGAAGATCAGCAAATTTTTCAGCGAATAGGTGCATTTGACCCAACACTTGGTTGGCAAAAGAACCATCCATAATACGTGAAGGGTGACCGGTTGCATTACCAAGGTTCACCAAACGGCCTTCAGAAAGAAGGATTAAGTAATCGTTTTCATTTTCTGTACGATACACTTGGTGAACTTGTGGCTTCACTTCAACCCACTTGTAACCACGTAAGTAATTTGTGTCGATTTCAGTATCGAAATGACCGATGTTACAAACTACAGCGCCAGCTTTTAATGAATCAAGCATTGCAGCGTCACATACGTGGTAGTTACCAGTTGTTGTTACGATCAAGTCAGTATTTTGAAGAAGATCAAGGTTGATGTCTTCTTTCTTACCCGTTTGAATGCCATTTTTATACGGAGCAACAACTTCGAAACCGTCCATGCATGCTTGCATTGCACAGATAGGGTCAACTTCAGTGACACGTACAATCATGCCTTCTTGACGAAGTGATTGAGCAGAACCTTTACCTACGTCACCATAACCGATTACAAGCGCACGACGACCAGATAAAAGCATATCTGTACCACGTTTGATTGCATCGTTAAGTGAGTGACGGCAGCCGTATTTGTTGTCGTTTTTAGACTTAGTGACAGAGTCATTTACGTTAATCGCTGGAACTTTTAAAGTACCGTCGCGGTGCATTTCGTAAAGACGTTGAACACCTGTAGTGGTTTCTTCAGTAATACCGTGGATTTTTGCAATCACTTCTGGGTATTTTTCGTGAACAAGTGCAGTTAAGTCACCGCCATCGTCCAGAATCATGTTGGCATCCCAAGGTGTACCGTTCACATTGATTTGCTGTTCAAGACACCACATGTATTCTTCTTCAGTTTCGCCTTTCCAAGCAAATACAGGAATACCTGCAGCAGCGATTGCAGCAGCAGCGTGGTCTTGAGTAGAGAAGATGTTGCATGAAGTCCAGCGAACTTCTGCACCTAATTCAACTAGAGTTTCAATTAAAACTGCAGTTTGAATGGTCATGTGGATACAGCCAAGGATTTTCGCGCCAGCAAGCGGTTTAGCCGCTGCATAGCGTTTACGAAGGCCAATAAGCGCTGGCATTTCTGCTTCAGCAAGTTTGATTTCTTTACGGCCGTAGTCAGCTAGTGAAATATCGGCAACTTTGTAATCTGTAAATGAAGCATTAACCGCGTTCATCACGATCTCCTTAATAAAAACAATTGATCATTCAGTTCGCGGATGCCGTTGTTGATTGGAACGAGTGTCCAACCGAATCGTCGAGCCTAGCGATCTTATATTTAGTGCCTATAAGAAAGTCGCAGCATCCCTCGACTAGCGGTGTATTGTACTTGGAATTACGTTTTGTTCCAATCTGAAATTGGTTAATATCTGACTTATAGATTTCTTGATATGTAAAATTACGTCGCGAATATTTAAATTTCATAAATCGGTCAGGAGTATAAGAATAATGATTAAACCCGTAATGGCTTTATTGATGTTTTGGCCTGTTCTTGCCATATCCAATGACTCAACGGGTTATGTGGCAACAGGCGGTGTGCAATACCTGAAAAATAAAGATATTCAAATGTTCAGTGAAGACCTGTTTATTAGTAAAAAAATTATTAAGGTTGATTACCAGTTTAAAAATTTAAGCAATCAAGATGTGACTGAAACGGTCTTATTTCCGTTGCCAAAAGTAGAAAACTTCTTTGAATCTGATTTTGCCAATACAGAAAAGCTGCTCAAAAGTTTTAAAGTTCAAGTGAATGGAAAAACGATTCAGCCTGAAATGCACGTGCGCACTTTTATTCAAAAAAATGAGAAAACAGCCCCGATTGATATGACGGAGAGTTTTAAGCAATGCGGGTTTACGGAAAAAAACATGCTGAATCCGTGGAGCAGGCAAGATGTTGAATATGAAACTTTCGAAACAAAACTCAGACGCTGTAAAAATGTAGCGCTGCAAAAAGTATTGCCCAAAGATCCGAATGAAACCATTTCATGGTCGTCTCAGGTGATTTATAGCTGGAAGCAAACGTTTAAAGCCAATGCGCTCACACGTGTACAGCATCAATATGCACCGCTAGTGGGTGGGTCTGTGGCTTTATATCCTGATGAATATAATAAAAGTTATTGTATGGATCAAAACTTTAAGGCAGGACTCAGAAAGGCTAAATCACAGCATGCACCATTTCAAGCGCTGGGCTATATCTTAAAAACTGGTGCCAATTGGGCAAAGCCTATTCAAGATTTTAAACTGACTATCGAGCGTGATGCAGGAGAGTTGGTTTCTTTTTGCTGGGCAGGTAAAGTGAAGAAAATCAGCGCTACGCAGTTTCAAATGGTTGAAAAGAATTTTGTGCCCAAACAAGATTTGGACATTATTTTTGTGCATGTGAAATCAGGTCTGGATTAAAACTTGCAGGCAAAACTGCTGCGATTTGTTTATCATCGTCCATAAGCAATTTTGAGTTTTGATATATGTCGATGGAAATACCTGATGAGTTGGCAAATTTAGAAGCCAATGGCGGCATTTATGCAGTGTGGATGTTGCTGCAGCATTTAGGTATTGATGCGGATGTTCAACAGTTGATCGAAGTTTGCGCTTATGAAGCTGACCATGGCACAACAACCATTGGTTTGGCTGTAGGACTGAAAAAGTTTGGCTTTCTAGTAAAGTTTTACACAGAGCATGATCCTGAGCTGCAAGACAGTGAAAAACGCAGTTATGCAGAAGCAGACCAATTGGAACTGCCTATATTGCCTGCAATTGGCTATGCACAAATTCAGCAGGCTTTTGAACAAAATCAGTTTGTGATTGTGTATTACGATACTCTAGAGGGCGTGGGGAACCATTCTTTGGTGTATGACATTGACGAAACTGAAATTAGTTTCTTTGACAGCTTTGATGCCATGCCAGCAGACGTATTTGAACAGCAGCGTGGAGCAGAAGGCATTTGCCGACAAGTGATTACTGTTGACGTAAATAGCTATGTAGCGAGCTGAGCCATTTTGTTAAAAGCAAAAAGCCCATCATGAGATGGGCTTTATTTTTTAGAAAATAATTGGATTACTGCTCAGCCACATTGGCTTTTTCATTCCAAAAATCTGCTTTTTCTTCATCAGCGTCGATGCCTAAGCCATTGGCATAAATAAAAGCTAAATCACGCATGGCTTGAACTTCACCTAATTTTGCAGATTGTTCAACCAGTTCAATGGATTTAGCAACATCTTTTTCCACCACATCGCCGCGACGGTAAAAATTGGCCAATTCTAAAATTGCAGCAGGATGGTCATGTTTTGCCGCTTGTTCTAACCAGCGGTGTGCATGCTCAAAATAGGTATTAGATTCTTCAGGATCTTCTTCGAGCATATCTTTGGCATAGACTGCATAACCTTCACCCAGCCAATACATCGCTTCTACATGACCTAACTGAGCTGCTTTGAGTGCCCATTCTTCAGCAAGTTCAACATGCTCATCATTTTCACTTTGCATATAAATTTCAGCCAGTTCAAATTGAGCATCTTTATTGCCTGCCATGGCACGGTTATATAAAGCAGGAGAGATCGAAAGTTCAGACATGTGTAATCCAAAAGAGCAGAATAGGCATAGCCTAATCGGTTGGCATGAAAAAAGCCAATCCGAAGATTGGCTTTCAATGTTTAGAGAATGTCGTCTAAAGAATTAAAATTTCAATAACACTGCTGACAATACAAAGATGACAACTAAAGCACCAATAATTTTCCAAAAATATTCAGCGATATAACTAATACATAGCCCGACAAATAAAGCCGCAATGGTCAGCGCGCCAAAGCAATAACTGATGTTATTGCTCGGCGTGCCAAGTGAAAGGCAAAGTAGTAAGGCGATGATCAATAGCGCCCAGCCGACTAGCGTGGCTAACCGTGTTTGGCCCACACTTAGTTCTTTGCTGTAGAACTGCTTTTGATGTTTAGACATGCTGCTTGCCAAGGCAAAAAAACCTAAGCTACTCAGTGCCCAAATCAGGAGAAAGAACTTCATGCTTCAACCTCCTTTGTGCTACGTGCTTTTTTAACAGGCAGTCCTTTATGCTTTTTCACTTTGTAAAATGAATAGGCAAACAAAACAGCTAATAGCCACATTGCAAGGTCAAAGGATGCAATTATCCATTGGCCATTTGCCATGGTATTCCAAAGCGGTTGACCTCCAGTCATGAAGTTTACAATCGGCAGTAAGGCAAAAATTGCTGTGGCAAAAGCTAAAAGTTCCAACCACGCTTGACGGTGCGTACGGAACATCGCATAAATAAGCGTTAGTAGCCAAACAATAAAGAAACTACGAATTTCTAATTCCGAGCGGTTTTCAAGCTGTGCTGGAATAAAACGGTTGGCATAGAAAAATGCTGCACAGGCAATCGGCAAACCAATAATCGCTGCAATATTGGTCACTTCAACCGTGCGGTAGCCAAATGATTTAAAGCCTTGTTTTTGCTGTTGCGGCGCACGTTTTACACACCACAGAATGAGACCTGTAGCGACCATCAGTGTGCCTACAATCCCTGAAATAAAAAGCAGCCAACGTAGTGCTAAATCTACACCGCGTGCTTCATGCAGCGTAGTCATTACATTGTAAATACCCATCGGTACAGAAGGGTGCTTTAACTTGGCACTTTCGTCAGTTAAGTCTTTGCCTGTTACGCCATCAAATTGTTTGCTTGCATAGACATTTCGATACGCGACACTTTCACCATGTAAGGCGCGTAGTTCAATTTTAGCTTGGTCTGCATTCGGTGCAATGATGCTAACGGTACTAATCGGATTAGTTTTCCATTCAGTCTGAACCGCAGTCACGATTGGCGCTAAGTTGGTCAACGGCGCAGCAACGACAGGTTGCTCTTCACGTTTAGAGCGACGATCTCCTCGACCTTCACCACGGCTCTCAGCACGATTTTCGCCTTGGTTTTGTGCAGAATTGGCACGGGCTTGCTGTGGGCGTTCACCACGTTCATCGCGTCCTTGAGTGGATTCACGTCCTTCAGGTTTATTTTCCTGAACCAAGGCACGATTTTGTTCTTGTAAAAATTGTCCACGGTTTTCATAAATACGCTCAATCCCCCAAGGCATGATCGTAAATAACAGCAGCAACAGGCCACTAAAGGTGATCATGATGTGGAAGGGAAGCGCAAATACTGCGGTTGCATTATGTGCATCGAGCCAAGAACGTTGTCCTTTGCCTGAACGGAAGGTAAAGAAATCTTTAAAGATTTTTTTATGAGTAATCACACCACTAATGATGGCAACTAACATCAACAGTGTGGCTATCCCGATAAACCATCGCGTCCACATACGTGGCATGCCATATAGTTCGAAATGGAAACGATAGAGAAAATTACCACCACGCGTATCGCGCGGCTCAAGCACTTCACCTGTGGCACTATCAATGTAGATTTGTTTACCACCACGGCGTGCGCGAGGGTCTTCACCTTGTTCACGAACGGTAATTAAGGTGGCATTTTGACGCGTATTCGGCAGCAAAATATTCCAAGCACCTGCATTCGGATGATTTTGCTGTAAATAATTCAGTGCGACTTCAGTTTGTTGGACTTGTGAACTGGCTGGAACAGATTGATGCAGCTCAGGTGTCATCCAAACATTGATTTCATTTTTAAAGAAGCTCAGGGTTCCGGTCAGGAAAATAGCATACAGCAACCAACCTAAGATAAGGCTAGCCCATGTATGCAGCCAAGACATGGACTGGCGAGGCCCCTCTACTTTTGCATCAACACGCATTTTAGCTTCCCATCATCATGTAAATGGCATACAAACACACCGCAGGGATCACAATGCCTAAAGTTGCTTTGAGGGTTTTATTCACCATAAAGACCCAAATAAATGCACAGCTCCACAGGATAAATGAAATTAAAGTTGCACTCATGGCTGCACTTCCACGGTCTTCGCTAAATACATCTGCAATTACGATGGCAGATAGCATTGCGACAACATATCCGCCCACTAAAGCGAGGGCAAAGCGATAGAAAATCATCAAGCGATAGGTCAATAGAGAAGGAGTGTCTTTACGCGTTTTAGGCAGCGCAGATTTGAGGGGTGTCACGAGTGCCTCAGGTGGTGAGCTATTCATAAAATACTTAAGCGCTTGGAAATTGTATTAAAGTTAATCTAAATGATAACAATTATTATTAATAATTAGAATAATGTGTTCACATAATTATTGATATTTCAGCATGCTGAGTAGAAATTGATTTAAAAAGAGGGGAAATAAAGGCAAAAAAATAGCGACCGAAGTCGCTATTTTAGAATGCAAGAATGCTTAATTGTCTACATTATTGCTCTTGTTGAATGCCTGCAACTAACCAGTCTTGATCAGAACCCGCAGGTTTAACAAAATGCCATACTTCAGCAAAAGGCTGTGGCAGGCTATTTAAGTCTTCACTTACCGTACCTGTAAAACGCACACTTACAACGTATTGACCATTTTCGTTAGCAGAATCGACCACCATAGCATTTAAGTTAGAAAACTCAGCAACGTCTTCATCTTTATTCGCCATAATGTCGTTATACATAGACTGGTAAAGATCAGGCGTTAAGTAACGCTGAATTTCAGAAATGTTGCTTGCCGTATTCATCGATTGAATGTGGTTGAAACGCTGACGCGCAACACGTAAAAATGTTGCTGGTTCTGTACCATCAGGCAATTGATTACCGCTATTAGTATAAGCAGCACCAAAAGGCGCGTTCGTTGCTGCAGCTGCACCAAATGGAGCATTTGAAGCTGCTGAATTACCGCCTACAGAATTACCAAAAATATTCGTATTGTCATTGCCTGCACGAGGTGCAGCATTTTGTTGGCCAAACGGTGCATTGTTTGCACCGCTGTTTGGCGCATACGGATTGTTAGCGGCTAGTTTTTTTTTTGCGCCCATCTTACGGAAAATGAAGAAGGCAACAGCAGCGGCAAGTAAAATCCAGATCCAGCCTGGAATACCACCTTTCTCTTCCTGTTGTTGAGCTTGCGCTTCAGAAGCTGCTTGACCGTTATTGTCATCGGCCATCGCATTTGCAGCGACAGCACCAATAGCAGCACCAGCCACACCAGCAGCAACCATTCCGCCCACATTCGAGCCAGATTTTGCTGGAGCGCCAGCAGTTGCAGGCTGTTGAACAGGAGCAGATTGACGAGGTTGCTGATAAGACTGAGTTGGAGCAGCTTGACGGCTCATACCATGGCTTTTACCACCACCGGCACGTTTCGCTTCTGCAATCGGCGTTACCAAAAGGGCTGCTGTTAAAAGAGCAGTCATCAAACCACGCTGTCGAACTTCCATCAAATTTTCCTATATCTATATAAAGTTAAAATAGCCATCTAGTTATGCCGCCATTTGTACTGAATTTCAATAGAACATCGGTAAAAAATTGAAAATTCATTCAAAATAAACGATTCAACGTGACTAAGACTCATCGGTCAGCGTAATTGCCTGACTCAACGCCTCATGTAAACGTGCCACAGAAATAATCTCTACACCTGAAATGGGTTTTTGCGGTGCATTCCCACGCGGTAAAATAATGGTTTTAAAACCATGCTTAATGGCTTCTTTGAGTCGTTCTTGTCCATTGGGTACAGGGCGGATTTCGCCTGAAAGGCCGACTTCACCAAATACTGCCAAATGTTGTGGCAGGGCTTTAGCTCTTAAGCTAGAGGCACAAGCTAAAAGTACGGCAAGGTCAGAACCTGTTTCTGTGATTTTTAAACCACCCACGACATTGACATAGACATCTTGTCCAGCGGTTTGTACGCCACCATGACGGTGCATAACGGCTAAAAGCATGTTTAAACGGTTTTGTTCTAAACCTAAGGCCACGCGTCGAGGTTGTCCGTGCGCATCATCTACCAAAGCCTGAACTTCAACCAAAAGTGGACGTGTACCTTCACGGCTAATCATGACAATGGAACCCGGAATGGCTTCATCATAACGACTCAGGAAAATAGCGGATGGGTTTGATACCTCGCGCAGACCTTTATCGGTCATGCCAAATACACCAAGCTCGTTGACTGCACCAAAACGGTTTTTCACTGCACGAATCATACGGAAGCGCGAGTCAGACTGACCTTCAAAATACAAAACACAATCGACCATGTGCTCAAGCACGCGAGGGCCTGCCAAAGAACCTTCTTTCGTTACGTGACCGACAATAAACAGTGCAGTGCCACTATTTTTGGCAAAGCGAGTCAGGAGTGCAGCCGATTCACGAATTTGGGAAACACCGCCCGGCGCCGACTGGAGTGTCTCGGTGTATAGGGTTTGGATCGAATCTAAAATGGCAACGGCAGGGCGTTCATGTGCCAAAACTTCACAAATACGCTCGACACAGGTTTCGGCCATGACTTTGAGTTGATCGGTCGGCAAATCTAGGCGCTGGGCACGTAGAGCCACTTGAGACAAAGATTCCTCACCAGTGACATATAAGGCAGAACTTTTACTCGCCGCCATATAGGTTGCGGTTTGTAGCAAAATAGTGGATTTACCAATGCCGGGGTCACCACCAATCAGCACAACTGAACCTGTGACAAGTCCACCGCCGAGCACACGGTCAAATTCACCAATACCTGTTGCCATTCGAGTTTCATGCGAAACTGAAACTTGATTTAAGGTGGTCACAGCAGCAGCTTGACCTGCATAGCCACCGCCCATTTTCGGCTGTGCACGGTGTGTAACGGCGGGAGCAATACTGACTTCGACTAATGAATTCCATTCACCACATTCGGTACATTGACCGGCCCATTTGGGATGATCAGCACCACATTGTTCACATCGATAGACACTTTTTGCTTTCGCCATAATATTTACTGTGCACAAACTCAAATTGAGTCACAGCATAGCGGTGAATACATCGAAAAACCAAGTTTTTATCGCAAGAAATGACTGATGAAGGTCAATTGATGTCGTTTTATTTTCAATAGCTGCACTTTTACATAGTAAGCACTTTATAATAGCGCATTATATTTTTTGAAATGGGTCACCACATGACTGAACTATTACGACATATCGATGCCATCGCACGTGAAAAAAATCGTGATGTGTTATTTGTGCATTTTGAAGAATATGATCATCAACATCCTGAAAAAAATACGGTGCGTAATGATGTTATGCACTGGTTTGACCTGCAAAATATCGACTATTTCCCTTGTATGGGGCTAGAAGGTGAGTCTTTGATCGATAGCTATACAGGTGATTTATACCTTGACGTACCTTTTGATGAAAGCAGCCCTGCATATAAAACTCTCAGTGAATATCTTGAAGATGAACAAGGGAACATGAAAATTCAGGGGGTATTGTTCTTTTCTTTATCCTTGGAAATTGCCTTAGAAATCGAAGCGGATCTGATGGAAGCCAGTGCTGTAGATTCTGAATATGCTGAAAATGAGTTTGGTGACCAATTTGGCGAAGGCTTTATTGAAGATGCTGAGTCAGATCAAAAGGATGAATCCAATGAAAGCAACACGAAAAACGACAAATTTGATGATGGTCAAATTGGTACAATTCAATAAGTAAATATTGATTTTCAGTCCGAATAAAAAAGCCACGTGAATTCACGTGGCTTTTTGTTGAGCAGGATGGAGGGATTAGTACAACTCACCTGATTTACGACGTTCAATAAAATCTTTCGATTCTTTTACAATGATGCCTGAGAGCAATAACAGTGCAATACAGTTTGGTGCAGCCATCAAACCGTTAAAGGTATCGGCAAATAACCAAACGAGATCGAGTGTTACGACACAGCCGACAAAGACTGATGCGATGTAAATTAAGCGATAAATCAGTACTGACTTTTCACCTAAGAGGTATGTACAGCATTTTTCACCATAATAGCTCCAACCCAGAATGGTTGAATAAGCGAAGAAAATAATACCGAAAGTCACGACCCAACCACCGAAGCCAGGAAGTAGTTTGTCAAAAACACTAATCGTCAGTACGGCACCCGTTTGATCACCAAAGCTTTGTCCCGCCATGATGAAGCCCATCACCAGTACGATACCTGTAATTGAGCAAACAATGATGGTGTCTAAGAACGTACCTGTCATAGAGACAAGACCTTGACGTGCTGGGTGGTCAGTTTTTGCAGCCGCAGCGGCAATAGGTGCTGAGCCCATACCTGCTTCATTAGAGAATACACCACGTGCCACACCATAACGAATCGCAGCACCAATCGCACCACCCGCAGCAGCTTCGCCCGTAAATGCATAGCTAAAGATCATTTTTAGTGCAGGGATCACCAATTCAAGGTTGGTGAAAATAATGATTAAGCCACCCAATACATAACCTACCGCCATAATTGGAACAATAAATGAAGAGGCTTTAGAAATGGATTTGATGCCGCCTAAAATAACGAGGGCAGAGAATATGGTGATGACGATTGCAGTGGTGAGTGTGCTGATCCCTAAGCCGTTTTCCACAGCAAGCGCGACAGTGTTGGACTGTACTGAGCTACCAATACCAAAGGATGCCAAAGTACCAAATAGGGCAAATACCACTGCCAACCATTTCCACTTAGGCCCAAGTCCACGTTCGATGTAATACATCGGACCACCGTTCATTTCGCCATTTTCATTTTTATGACGAAACTTTACAGCGAGTACACCTTCACCATATTTGGTTGCCATACCAAAGAGCGCGGTTATCCACATCCAAAACACTGCGCCCGGACCACCGAGCACACAAGCGGTGGCTACACCGGCAATATTACCTGTACCAATGGTGGCTGAAAGTGCGGTCATGAGTGAGGCAAAATGTGAAATATCGCCATCATGTTGATCTGCTTTAGGATGCTTGCCAAAGACTTGTTTGAATGCGAAAGGCAACATGCGAAATTGCCAGAAAAGCAGTCGGAAGGTGAGGAATACACCTGTTCCAACAATGAGGACCAACATGTATGGGCCCCAGACCCATCCACTGAGTGTTTCCATGATATTTTGAATTTCTTGCATAGTATCTTCTTCTTATCGGCCCTGAGTGAGTGAATGCTACATTTTTGATATCTCTAGCAATTGATATGCCATTGTTAGAAACTTCCATGATTTTTGGCATAAATTTTTATCGTTGGTAAAATATTTTTTGCATAAAATTTAAGTTATTACAAGTAAATTGTTGTTTTATTGGTCGCTTTAAAATGTGAATTGGCGCTAAGATTTTTATATATAAGAAAAATAAATTAACTTTGTCACTTAATCCGAAAATATAGATGATGAAAAATAATTTTGTATTTTCTGAAATTTTTACGTTAATTTGTCGCAATTGGAACGCGAAGTTGAATTAAATAATGTCAAATGAAATTCATGGATCGCACGCTGATAGCGGCGATTTGAAACGAAGCTTGTCCAACCGACACCTGCAATTGATTGCGATTGGTGGTGCGATTGGTACAGGTTTATTTATGGGGTCAGGAAAGACCATCAGTTTAGCTGGTCCGTCCATCCTTATTATCTATATGATTATTGGTTTTATGGTTTTCCTCGTCATGCGTGCATTAGGCGAGTTATTACTATCAAATCTTGAATATAAATCTTTTATCGATTTTGCAACTGACTTAATCGGCCCGTGGGCAGGTTATTTTGTGGGTTGGACCTATTGGCTGTGCTGGATCACTATAGGGATTGCAGATTTATCGGCCATTATTTATTACCTGCAATTCTTTAATGGAGGTAACCCGTTCTCGCCGGAAGAAGGGGTGATGATCAGTGTTGCCGCCATTGTATTTATCATGGGTTTAAACCTTGTTACGGTTAAACTTTTTGGTGAGTTAGAGTTCTGGTTTGCACTGATTAAGATTATTGCAATCGTGGTGCTCATTGGTGTCGGTCTTTGGATGATCTTTACCGGTTTTACCTCATCGACAGGTGAAATCGCATCATTCACACATTTATGGTCACATGGTGGTCTATTCCCAACAGGAGTAACTGGCTTCTTGGCAGGTTTCCAGATCGCCATTTTTGCCTTTGTCGGCGTAGAACTCGTCGGTACTACGGCAGCAGAAACCAAAGATCCAGAACACAACTTGCCTAAAGCTGTGAACTCGATTCCGATTCGTATCATTATTTTCTATGTGCTTGCACTTGTGATTGTGATGTCCGTTACGCCATGGAATGCCATTGACCCAAGCATTTCACCATTCGTGAACTTGTTTAGCCAAGCCGGTATTGCTGCTGCTGCGATTATTATGAACTTGGTTGTGTTGTCATCAGTTATGTCATCGATGAATAGTGGTGTGTTCTCGACTTCACGTATGTTGTTTGGTTTATCTCGTGAAGAGCAAGGTCCAAAAGCGTTTGGCCGTCTAAACTCACGTGCAGTTCCGGCAAATGCGTTATATTTCTCGGCAGTTTGTTTGTTGTTAGGTGCTGCATTACAGTATTTCGTACCGAACACTGTTGAAGCCTTTACATTAGCAACCACACTTTCTACGATTTTATTTATCTGCGTATGGCTCATGATTATCTGGAGCTATATCGTTTACTATAAAACTCGTCCTGAGCTGCATGCGAAATCAACCTTTAAATTACCAGGTGGCTTATATACTTGCTGGCTTGTGATTATCTTCTTCATCGGCATGATTTATGTCTTGTCGCTAGAAGCAGATACCATGAAAGCGCTCATGGTGAGCCCAATTTGGTTCATCATTTTGATTATTGGTTATTTTGGTTTTTATAAGAAAAAGCACCATTAATTTACATTTTTGATCTGATGTAAAAACATAAATAGCTGCTCCTGAGGGGGCAGCTTTTTTATTTGGATATGGACTTATTTTAAGTTAAAACAGACTGTTTATTAGCGTTTCGATTTGTATTAAATAGCATTCAAATTGATATGCTATTTCAGTGAAATCAATAGCCTGATCGAGCTAGAAATAAAGACAAATAAGGATTGAAAATAGCACCATCAAAATTTGCTTAAATTTAGTGCAGAATGGCAAAAAGCTCACTTGGAATTACAGGGCTTTTCTTTTATCCGCGGGTTGATCACGTTATACTCGGAAAAATCTTTTCATTAGGTACGTTTATGTATCGTTTTATGAATTATAAAATTATTGTATTAGCAAGTGCTGTGCTGCTGACCGCTTGTGGTCAGTCTGGTGCATTGCATTTACCTTCAGATGCAAATGCAGATAAGCGCGCAAAATATCTGATTTATCTAGATACGCCGGCACAGCAAAAGCAGGAAAAACAAGCGGCTCCTGTTGCAACTGAATCGGAATCTTCAAATTCTAACCCTACACCTTAATGCTTTTATAGAAAGGATACTTTCATGAGTTTCACCCGTACGAATGGGGTATTGCATGCAGAGCAATGTTCTTTACAACAGCTTGCACAGCAATATGGCACACCGCTTTATGTTTATTCAAAAGCTACTTTTGAAAAGCATTATTCAGATATGGATCGTGCATTTAGCTTTATCGACCATCAAATTTGTTTTGCGGTAAAGTCAAACTCTAATCTTGCGGTGTTAAACGTACTTGCCAAGCAGGGCGCTGGTTTTGATATCGTGACGGGTGGTGAACTCGCACGTGTATTAAAAGCCGGTGGTGAAGCTTCTAAAATTGTATTCTCTGGTTTGGGTAAAACTGAAGCTGATATTCAAAAAGCGTTGGACGTAGGTATTGCATGTTTTAACGTGGAATCACATGCAGAGTTGGATCGAATCCAAAAAGTTGCTGCGGCAATGGGTAAGAAAGCACCGATTTCATTGCGTGTAAATCCAGATGTGGATGCCAAAACCCATCCTTATATCTCTACGGGTTTAAAAGAAAATAAATTCGGTATTCCTTCAGACAGCGTTTTTGACACCTATGCATATGCAGCGTCGTTGCCAAATCTTGAGATTATCGGGATTGATTGTCATATCGGCTCACAGTTGACTGAAACACAGCCTTTTGTTGATGCACTTGATCGTGTCATTGTGATGATCAATCAACTGAAAGAGATGGGTATTCAGCTAAAACACATCGATATCGGTGGTGGCTTAGGCGTAACGTACAAAGACGAAGTTCCGCCTACCGTTGAAGAATATGCTCAGGCAATGCGTCCAGCTTTAGAGAAATTAGGCCTTAAGGTATATATGGAGCCGGGGCGTAGTATTTCTGCAAATGCAGGTGTGTTGTTAACCAAAGTTGATTTGCTCAAACCGACCAATCATCGTAATTTTGCCATTATTGATGCCGCAATGAACGACTTAATCCGTCCTGCTTTATATGAAGCATGGATGGATATTCAGGAAGTAACGCCTCGTACTGATACAGAAAAGAAAGACTGGGATGTGGTTGGTGCGATTTGCGAAACCGGCGATTTCCTCGGTAAGCAACGTCAGTTGGCGATTCAAGAAAATGACGTGCTTGCAGTATTGGGTGCGGGTGCTTATGGTTTTGTCATGAGTTCAAACTACAACAGCCGCGGACGTGCTGCTGAAGTGATGGTTGATGGTGATCAGTCTCATTTGATTCGTGAGCGTGAAACCATCGAATCATTATGGGAACGTGAACGTTTATTGCCTTAAGGAGAAATTCGAGATGTTATTAGAATTTACCAAAATGCATGGCCTTGGCAATGACTTTATGGTGGTCGATCTGATTAGCCAACGGGCTTATTTAGATACAGTGACGATTCAGCGTTTGGCCGACCGTCATTTTGGTATTGGTTTTGATCAGCTTTTGATTGTAGAACCACCAGATTTACCCAACGTCGATTTTAAATACCGTATTTTTAATGCAGATGGTTCTGAAGTTGAACAATGCGGTAATGGCGTACGTTGTTTTGCGCGCTTTGTGCATGAACGTAAGTTGACCAGCAAAACCAAAATCAAAGTACAAACCAAGTCAGGTATCGTAGAGCCTGAATTAGGTGCAAATGGTTGGGTGCGCGTTAACATGGGTTATCCTCGCTTTTTGCCGCATGAAATTCCATTTATTGCGGAAGAGCCTGAAAACTTATACGACATTGCATTGGCGAATAATGAACAACTCACCATTGATGTGGTGAGTATGGGTAATCCGCATGCAGTGACGATCGTTCCTGATGTCATTACCGCAGACGTTGCTAAAATTGGTCCACAAGTCGAATCGCATGAGCGTTTTCCACAGCGAGTAAATGCTGGCTTTATGCAAATTGTGGATGAGAAACATGCACGCTTACGTGTATTTGAACGTGGTGTCGGTGAAACGATGGCCTGTGGTACAGGTGCTTGTGCAGCGGCAGTATCAGGTATGCGTCGTGGCTTATTAGCCAATTCGGTCGAAATAGAGTTGGCAGGTGGTAAGCTGCAAATTGAGTGGCAAGAAGGTGGTGTGGTCTGGATGACCGGACCAACCGCAACAGTTTACGAAGGACGCTTAGACTTAAGTTACTTCCAAGGTTAAACTCCAAGCCCTGATTCATTCAGGGCTTTTTTCACAAAATAAAAAGTGAATAAAAAATTATAATTCAATGGGATTGGAATCAACATGGAACAAATAAACGAAGAAATAAAAGAAGAAATCTTAGAGCAACTTTTTCATAAAGCCTTACATGAACCCGCGTATCGCCCAGAATTTTTAGCTCAGTTATTGGCAGCCAAAGTGTATTGTGTGGGAACAACAGGGGGACGTGATTCACACATTGCCGAAGATTTGATCTTGGATGAAGGCGACAGTATTCAATTGAAATCATGGGAAGATGAAACATATGATTGCGTCATCCCATTTTTTACGTCCTTGGAAAAAATGCGGTTGGCAATATCTGAAGAGGAGTCGTATATCCGGCTACCAACCAAGGCATTATTTGAAATGACCATGGGGGCAAGGCTTGTATTGAATCCACAATCACCTGATGCGACGAAGGACTTTGTACCAGAAGAAATTCAACATTTGCTGAACGGGCAGTATATTCAGCCCTCAGAAAACTATGAAGTTACGGAAGATACGGAAGTTTTAATTGGTCAGCCGGCGGAATATCCGCAGTTTATGATTGATCAATTAAGCATTTTTTTCGGCACAGAGCGTGTGGTAAAAGCTGCCTATTTAGCGCAAATGCTGAATCAAGCTCGAGATGATTCACCGACTTTGTTGATCGGATTAGATTTAGAAGCAGGATTATCTGAACAACAAATTCAAGAATTGCACAGTAAAATTGGTCGTATCACACAGGATAGTTTAAAAGAGCAATGCCCAGTGGATTTAATCCATGTCAATCCACACAGTGCGGATGGTGTAGAAGGGTATTTGCTTAATGAAACGCAAGCTTTTTACCAACGTGTTGATGGTAAGCCTAAGGGGTTCTTTGCTAGACTCTTTTCATAAAACAGATATGTAAGATCGCTTTAGAGAACGTACAACAACGCTAAAGCACATGTTGAAATGGGAGAAGACAGATGACGATGGATCAGAGTCAACTACTGACTATGTGGTTGAAGGAACGTGAAATTCAAAATCAGTCTAAACATACCTTGCAAGCGTATGAGCGCGATGTCAGTGATTTTCTCCAATTTTGTACAATACGCAACTTGCCACTGCATGATGTTGAAAAGTCAGATCTGCGTGAATTTGTTGCTCATAAAGTGGAACAGTTTCAGCTCAGTCCAAGTAGTTTGCAGCGCATGTTATCTTCGATTCGCCAATTTATGAAATGGGCAGAACAAGGGGATTATCTTAGTTTCAACCCCGCAGATGATTTTCAGCTCAAACGCCAATCACGTCCTTTACCTGGATTGGTCGATATTGAAACCATTAAACAAATCATGGAACAGCCTGAGCCAGAAAGTGAAACTCAACGGCAACTTTGGATACGTGATAAAGCGATTTTGGAGTTGCTATATTCAAGTGGTTTACGTTTGGCTGAAGTGCAGGGCTTAACCATTCGAGATATTGATTTTAATCGCCAACTGTTACGTATTACGGGTAAAGGCAATAAAACACGCATTGTACCTTTTGGTTCTAAAGCCAAAGAGGCTGTGATGCATTGGTTGCAATTATATCCTGCATGGCATGGTGATTTTGTCCCAGAAGCCCAAGTTTTTATCACCCAAAAAGGTAATCCACTCGGGGTAAGACAAATAGAAAATCGAGTTAAATTTCAAGCCCAACGTGCAGGTGTAAATGTTGATTTACATCCGCACTTATTGCGTCATTGCTTCGCCAGTCATATGTTGTCTAATAGCGGTGACTTGCGTGCTGTTCAAGAAATGTTGGGGCATAGTAATTTAACCACTACACAAATTTATACCCATGTGGATTTTGATCGATTGGCACAAGTGTATGATCAGGCCCATCCAAGGGCACAGCATAAAGATTCGTAACAATTGCAAAAACGACTTTGGTACTCAGTGGTCTAAATTTTGCTTAAATTCACAGGCTAGATTTCACATTTTGCATCCTAAAGTGGTCTACTTCATGAAAATTAAATAAGGATGTGAAAAAATATTGGTAAAATTGACCGACATTTTGAACTATTGTCGCATTATAAAAATTCAAATTATCGGGTATAAAAATTGTCCATTATTGAATTGACGTAAGTGCCGAAGTGAAATTCGCCATTTACTAAATTGCTGTACCGTTAAAAATATATAGGCCATACCATGATTTCAGATATTCAAGAAAAATATGACCAGTTAAATGGTCAGCAAAAAGAAATTTTTGCAGGATACGGCTTACGCCAGATCAAACACTTTGTTGAAATCAGTTTGCCTGAAGTAGAAGCTGTATTACCAGAAGGTTCACAGCTTCAAGGGATTAATGCCGATGGTAAAGTTCAGGCGTTTAATGCGGCGACGGGCCAATACTTTATTTGGATTTCGGATAAACAATGGCAGCTTACCAATAAAGCAACTGCTAAATTTGACAGTAAAGAAGATGCCCTCACCATTTGGCGTATTTTTGATTTGGCAAAGTATGAACTTATTGACCTAAGCCACATCCATCGTGACTTTTTGGAAAATCAGCCAGCCTAAACCATTGGTCAAATAAACAACTCATGGGCTATCTTCATTGGTTTTGGATGTTTAGCCCTTATATCACCCGCACCATGACATGTTGTGATGCTTATGAGCAGAGCGTTAAAGTGTCTACCTCGTTTGGTTTTAAGCTTTCAAATAAACATTTGAGATAAGCTAGTGGACGTCTTTGCAAAACTTATGATGCTAAACAAAATCTCTAAATGTAAACCCATTTTGCTGTTCAGTAATCAATTCGCTCAGTTTTGATAGCGAGAGCCTGTAAATCCAATCAGTCGTATTCTTGTTTAAGAAATTAAGCTCAAAGGCTCCTTAGATTGTGTTCGTTCATTTGCCGCAAATCATTATTTTTCTTTGCTTAAAATATAATGAAATACCGCATAGCTAGGTTTTTGCATTCGAGGCTGTGAATAACTGCGTTACTACGTGGTCATTCTTGTAGTATCAGCCTCGTCGTTTCTAGTGCTTGAGTTGCTCGTTGGCAGATCAATTGTTTGGTTACAAATCTTCTAACGGTAACTGGAAGCTTTGTTTGATGATTTGGCTAGGTAAATCAGTCTTTACACTAGTGATGCCATTTTTCTTGGTTAAGTGAGTAGACTGAAATTTGCGGTAACTTTCTAGGTCAGGAACTACAACTTTGAGCATTGCATCGCACTCACCCAAAATAATGTAGCACTCCATGACTTGAGGAAGTTCTTTCATCGCTTCGATAAAAGTATCGATGGTTTCAGCATCTTGCCCAGTCAACCAAATACGAGAGAATAAAATCAATTGAAAGCCAATCTTTTGTGGATCGACCACGGTGGTGTAATTCTGAATCACACCTGCTTCTTCGAGTAATTTGACCCGACGTAAACAAGAAGAAGGCGAGAGTCCGATTTCCTTGGCTAAGTCATTATTTTGCATGCGGCCATTATTTTGAAGTGCGCGAATGATATTTTTATCGATGCGATCTAGTTTAACTAGAATTGACTTAGAAGATGTCTTCATAAAATAGAATATAATTCTAAAAATAATATCTATTATAGAATATTTGATATCCTATTTTAAAGCGATTCAAACATACTAATTTCACTTTCAGGACATAGAAAGGGAAAATTGAATTGTCTGTATTTGCTTTGTTTGCCTTAACGGTAATTCCCCTTATTTTCACACCAGGACCTGATATGCTTTTTATCCTGTCACAAGTGATGGGTAAGGATGCAAAAGCAGGCATGATGGCAACAGTGGGGGTGTGCTCAGGTTATTTGGTTCACTCGATTTTAGTGGCATTGGGTATTGCTGCGATTATCGTGTCATTTCCACTACTGTTTGAAACAATCCGCTGGTTGGGGATTGCTTATCTTTTATATTTGGCAACGCATTTGCTGCGTTCAGTATTTAGCAGTAAAAAATTAAGTATTGAGAAAAAGTCAGCGTCCAACCCGATTAAAAAAGGCTTTTTTACGGCTTTACTGAACCCGAAAGGAATGTTGATATATTTTGCAATTTTGCCGCAATTTATCGATAAATCAGCGAATACTGTGAGCCAAGGTTTGATTTTGTCCTTCATTTTTATTGGGCTGATTTTTGTGGTGTATTGTAGTTTGAGTGTGGTCTTTGCACGTATTACACAAAAAACGGAAATTGATGAACGCAAACAAAAGTGGATCGATGGTACATCAGGTGGTTTATTGGCTCTTGCTGCGACGTGGTTAATTGCCAATTAAAACAGCAAATGTAAATTGAGATAAATGCCTTAACTAAAACCTTCGTGAAAGCGGAGGTTTTTTATATGTGCTGAATATCGACAGATATTAAGAATAAGAAAGGGAGAAAAACACGCCAATTAGCTTCGGAAAAGTGAAATCAGAGCTAAATTCATTATGCTTCTATCTTAAATGACAAGTTTAGATATGTTGCCGAATGTGTAGAGGGAAAGCTCTATTTCAGAAAGATTGATCGAAAATTGATATTAAATCAGATCTTTTGATGAGCTAAATCAAGTAAAAAAATAATAAAAATCAATGCTTAAAAAATAACTGAATAATGCGTTTTTTTGGATAACTGAAGCATTCTTTAAAAAATGTGAACGATAAGTTCAAGGAAATTACGCTTTTTTACAGGTCTTTCGATAATTGTGACTTGACCGAAATGCCGTACACATTGCAAGATAGGGCACCTAAAAAATTTAAAGTGAAGAGTTAATATAACTTTTCTCAACATTTACATTTGCTAAAACAGCCGAGGATTACATGAAGGCTCTTGTTGCTGTAAAACGTGTGGTTGATGCCAACGTTAAAGTTCGCGTTAAGCCGGACAACAGTGGTGTTGACTTAACGAACGTTAAAATGTCAATTAACCCATTCTGTGAAATCGCAGTGGAAGAAGCGGTTCGTTTAAAAGAAAAAGGAACTGTTTCAGAAATCGTTGTTGTTTCTATTGGTCCTAAAGAAGCTCAAGAACAAATCCGTTCTTCTATGGCGCTTGGTGCAGACCGCGGTATCCTTGTTGAAGCTGACGACAGCCAGTTAGGTGCACTTGAAGTTGCAAAAATCCTAAAAGGTGTTGTAGAAGCTGAACAACCTCAATTGATCCTTCTTGGTAAACAAGCAATTGATGACGACTCTAACCAAGTTGGTCAGATGCTTGGCGCGCTTTTAGGTGCTGGCCAAGGTACTTTCGCTTCAGAAGTTAAAGTTGAAGGCGACAAAGTACAAGTGACTCGTGAAATTGACGGTGGTTTACAAACTGTTGAACTTGCACTTCCTGCAATCATCACAACTGACTTGCGTTTGAATGAGCCACGTTATGCTGCTCTTCCAAACATCATGAAAGCGCGTAAAAAACCGCTTGATACTAAGTCACCTGCTGATTATGGCGTTTCACCTGCAACTAAGCTTAAAACTGTTAAAGTTGAAGCTCCTGCAGAACGTAAAGCGGGCGTACAAGTGAAGTCTGTAGACGAGCTTGTAGATAAATTGAAAAACGAAGCGAAAGTGATCTAATACAGAAGGATAAAAATCATGAGTATTTTAGTTATCGCTGAGCACGACAACAAAGCACTAAATGGTGCAACTCTTAACGTTGTTGCTGCAGCGCAAAAAATCGGTGGTGATATCACTGTATTAGTAGCTGGTTCAGGCGCTCAAGCAGTTGCAGACCAAGCAGCTAAAGTTGCGGGTGTAAGCAAAGTATTACTTGCTGACGACGCTGCTTATGCTAATCAATTGGCTGAAAACGTTGCTAAATTAGTTGCTTCTATCGGTGCGGGTTACACTCACATCCTTGCTGCTTCTACGACAACGGGCAAAAACGTACTTCCACGTGCTGCTGCGCTACTTGACGTAAGCATGATCACTGACATCATTGCTGTTGAAGGTCCTAAAACTTTCAAACGTCCAATCTATGCAGGCAACGCGATTGCAACTGTAGAGTCTGGCGAGTCTGTTGTAGTTGCGACTGTTCGTGGTACTGCATTTGATGCTGTTGCAAGCGAAGGCGGCTCTGCTGCAGTTGAAGCTGTTGCATCTACTGGTGATGCTGGTATTTCTAAGTTCGTTTCTGAAGAAATCGTGAAATCTGAACGTCCAGAATTAACAGCTGCGCGTATTGTTGTTTCAGGCGGTCGTGGTGTTGGTTCAGGTGAAAACTATCACACTGTTCTTGATCCATTAGCGGACAAGCTTGGTGCTGCGCAAGGCGCATCTCGTGCAGCAGTTGATGCTGGTTTCGTACCAAACGATATGCAAGTGGGTCAAACAGGTAAAATCGTTGCTCCTGACTTGTACATCGCTGTAGGTATCTCAGGTGCGATTCAGCACTTGGCAGGTATGAAGGAATCTAAAGTGATCGTTGCGATCAACAAAGACGAAGAAGCGCCAATTAACTCAGTAGCTGACTACTGGTTAGTGGGTGACTTGAACACTGTAGTTCCAGAATTAGTATCTAAACTCTAATTTCTGAACGCAGTTCAAAACGCTCCTAAGCTTATGGTTTAGGGGCGTTTTTTTTGTGTGGAATGAATGCCGTTGTAGATATTCTTGATCATGCTTAATGGGATGAGGGATTCTTAATTTCGTACTTCAAAATTCTTACGATATTATTTCTTGTTGTCAGTATTAGGCACTACTGTAGCATAAGCTAAACGTATGTTGAAACTTAAATGGTAAGTAAGCAGGCGCAATCGCTTGGTAATAGAATAGAAATTAATAAATTATAAGAAATACAGAGATTTAAAAGAAAACAATCAAGACCTATTCTTCAAGCTTGAATCTTAAACTTAAAGCAAGCTTAAAGGATTGTATACTTTGTGTTAACATTTTTTTTATTGAACTTGCCCTTTAGGCGGAGTCTCCCTTTGAAATTTGATTTTCAGTTACCAATCAGTGTATTGGTGCTGATGATCTGCTGTTTACTTTTTCCTGTTTTACAAAGTATCTCTTTTCCTTTATTTGATGGAATGACTGTTACAGCAGTTGAATCGGTCCAAGCATTGTTATTGCTGTTTTTTGCGATTTTTACTTTTTTCTATATTCGACCACTTGAAATGCAAGATGGAAAGAAACAATTTTGGTTGTGGGCTGTCGCATGGTGGTTGTTGCTATTTGGTCGTAGCATTAGCTGGGGGGCGTGACTATTTTCCTGATGTGCCTAAACCGTATTTTCGTTTAATTTCGGTATTCATGATTGCACCTGTCGTCTTTATGCTGTTTTCGCCGTATTTACGCCAAGAAATTGCTCGTAAGCTAAAAACCTTGGCTTTACCAATTTGGCCATTGGGCTTGGTGATATTGGGCTTACTGATTTCTGATGCAGTTGAACATAGTCGAAGTCTCAGTTTTTTATTTTTGTACGATTTGGCTTATAAAGATTTCATCGAAGAAGTTTATGAATTTCCGCTTATTTTAGGTTTGTTTCTAACAGCATACCCATGGATGCAGCAGGACCATGTACCTCAAGAATTAGAGGTTATGCAATATCATAAAGAGTGATTTTTATCACATTTATGCCCCTAAATTTGAAGCTTCGAAAAGAAATCTTTTGAACATTAAACAACCTCTATTCGTAGAGGTTTTTTTCACAGCAAATAAAATCAAAATGCTTAAAATAAATACAAAAAATCATGGTTCTAGTGCAAGATGATTGGCACAAAAATCAGGGTTTTTATGCTATACTGTCCGACTTGATTTTTGATATTGGTTCAGTGTTTTTTGAACTAATTTTTACAGATTTACGATATATAAATGCGGGCAGAATTCTGCTTGTATAACAAGGAGTATGCATGAGCGTATCGGAAATTAGACCGATTGCCATTGAGGATGAACTGAAGAGCTCATATCTCGATTATGCAATGAGCGTGATTGTGTCACGTGCGTTGCCAGATGTCCGAGATGGTCTCAAACCTGTTCACCGTCGTGTGCTTTTTGCAATGCACGAATTGGGCAATGACTACAACAAAGCTTACAAAAAGTCTGCCCGTGTAGTCGGTGACGTCATCGGTAAATATCACCCACATGGTGACTCAGCTGTATACGAAACTATTGTTCGTATGGCTCAAGATTTCAGCTTACGCTATCAATTGGTTGATGGTCAGGGTAACTTCGGTTCTGTCGATGGTGACAGTGCAGCAGCAATGCGTTATACCGAAGTTCGTATGCGTAAATTGACCCACGAACTTTTAGCGGATCTTGAGAAAGATACCGTAGAGTGGGAAGACAATTACGACGGTTCTGAACGTATTCCACAAGTAATGCCAACACGTGTGCCTAACTTGTTGATTAACGGTGTAGCTGGTATTGCTGTAGGTATGGCAACGAACATGGCTCCGCATAATATGACAGAAGTCATTAATGCATGTCTGGCTTATGCCAACGATCCGCATATCAGCATTGAAGGGTTAATGGAACACATTTCTGGTCCAGATTTCCCTACAGGCGGCATCATTTACGGTAAATCAGGCATTGTCGATGCGTACCGTACTGGTAAAGGCCGTTTGCATATCCGTGGTAAATATCACATTGAAGAAGATCAAAAATCGGGCCGTAGCACGATTGTCTTCACTGAAATTCCTTATCAAGTTAACAAAGCAAAAACCATTGAACGTATTGCTGAGTTGGTTAAAGAGAAAAAACTTGAAGGTATTTCTGAACTTCGTGATGAATCAGATAAAGAAGGGATGCGTATTGCAATTGACTTGAAGCGTGGTGAAAACGCTGAAGTGATTGTAAATAACCTATTCCAAAATACCCAATTAGAAAATTCATTCAGCATTAACATGGTTTGCCTCGATAATGGTCAGCCTAAGCTAATGAACTTGAAAGATATTATTGCAGCGTTTATCCGTCACCGTCAGGAAGTGGTTACACGCCGTACTATGTTCGAATTGCGTAAGGCACGTGAACGTGGACATATCTTAGAAGGTTTGACGGTTGCACTCGCAAATATCGATGCGATCATTGAAACCATCAAAACATCTGCAAATCCAAGCGAAGCGCGCGAACGTTTACAAGCGGGCGAGTGGGCAGGCGGTGGTGTTGTTGCATTGCTTGAAAAAGCGGGTGCGGTATCTGTCCGTCCAGATGAAATTGAAGGCGAAGATCCAGCACGTCCATTTGGTTTAACAGGTGATATTTATCGTCTGTCTCCAACCCAAGTAGGTGCGATCTTAGAACTTCGTTTACATCGCTTAACCGGTCTAGAACAAGACAAGTTACAAGCTGAATATACAGAAATTCTTGGTCAAATTGCTGAATACACGGCAATTTTGAACGATTTCAACTTATTGATGAACGTGATTAAAGAAGAATTGGCTTTAATCCTTCAACAATATGGCGATGCACGTCGTACCGATATCGTGGAATCACGTATCGACTTCTCTCGTGAAGATTTAATCCCTGAAGAGCAAATGGTACTAACTGTTTCTAAATCAGGCTATGCAAAAACTCAACCTTTGTCAGACTACGCTGCACAGCGTCGTGGTGGACGTGGTAAGTCTGCAACTTCAATGAAAGAAGACGATTACATCCAGCATTTGATCGTGACTTCAAACCACGCAACAGTGCTTTGCTTTACCAATGTGGGTAAAGTTTATCGTTTGAAAGTGTATGAAGTACCTCAAGCATCTCGTGGTGCGAAAGGTCGTCCGATGGTGAACTTATTGCCATTAGATGAAAACGAAACCATCACCGCTATTTTACCTGTGGTTGATGCGCCGAAGAAATTTAAAGAACGTTTGGCTGACTTTAAAGCATTTGTAAAAGCCAATAGTGCACAGCTACAAACCAATGAAGTGATTAATAGTCATTTTGCTGGCTTAGAAGCTGCGCTTGCTGAGACTGAAGACGGCGCAGATGATTTATCTGACGCACTTCGTATTCAGTTGAAACAATTGGGTCTAGAGTTATCTACGACTGATCTTGATGATGAAATCATCAATGACTTTGCACAGCAAGCGGAAGCCGTTCGTAAAAACTTCTACGTATTTATGGCAACAGAATACGGTACGATTAAACGTGTTGAGTTAGAACAATTCTCGAATGTTCGTTCAAACGGTCTACGCGCGATTGAACTCAATGGTGATGACACCTTAATCGGTGTTGCCATTACCGACGGCGAACAACAAATCATGTTGTTCTCAAACGAAGGTAAAGCCATTCGTTTTGCAGAAACTGACGTGCGTTCAATGGGTCGTTCTGCCAAAGGTGTTCGTGGTATGCGCGTGACCATTGGTGCAGCAGCTCAAGCTGAAGACGCTGAGGATGCGGATGTAGAGTCTGATGATGAAGATACCTCTGATTCAGCTCTCATTAGCCGTATAGTGTCATTGGTGGTTGTTCCAGAAACTGGTGAAGTACTTTGTGCTTCAGCTAATGGTTATGGTAAACGTACACCAGTAGATGACTTCCCAACCAAGAAACGTGGCGGTAAAGGTGTTATTGCAATTAAAACATCTGAACGTAACGGTGAACTTGTTGGTGCGGTAGCGATTGATGCGTCTAAAGAGCTAATGTTAATTTCAGATGGCGGTACGTTGGTTCGTACACGTGCGTCTGAAGTGGCACAAACAGGTCGTAATGCTCAAGGTGTTCGTTTGATCCGTTTAGGTGAAAGCGAAATTTTAGTCGGTGTTGTGGCGATCGAAGCAGTTGAAGAAGACGAAACTTTTGAAGAAGTGGAAGCAATCGAAACTGAGCAGCTTGTAGATGACTCAACGATTATTGATCAAAATGACAATGAATCAGATCTCAATGAGCCTGAAGAAGACTAATTGAAGATTGAGAAAAGAGGGCGCTACGGCGTCCTTTTTGATAGATGAATAGTATTAACAAAAATTTATATAAACAAGAATAGTGACTTAAATGTATTTCAAAAAATTAATTAGAACCAAAGGAATAGTCATTTGTTTTGCATTAATGGGATGTAGTGAGCCGACGTCTGTAGAGTTTAATGAAGGTATAAAAAAAGAATCATCTATTCCTTATAAGCTGACACCTTTGCAACTTAAACACATCGAGCAATTGTATGTTGCTATACGTGATAAAGATTTAGATCAAATCCAGAAAATAACAGATGAGAAGTTTTATCAAGGTTTGTTAGAAGATCCAACATTATTACCAGAAATATCTTCATATATTCCATATTTTGAAAAAGTTTTAGATTATAAAATGTTGGAATATAAAAGTATTAAAAATAGTGTGCATGGTGAACTAATTGAAGCAAACTTTAAGTATGAATACGAGCAACAAACTGTATTTTACACCGTATTATTTAAACAAGATGATCCTTTGTCTAAAATTATCGGTAGTCATCTAAAGTTAGTACTTAAATAAACCCTTAGAATTTTCAGTGGTACTTTATTTAAATACATTAAAAGTGAAGCTCATTTACCTTGCGTAAGTGAACAGAGTTTAATTTAATGTACTGTCAACAAGTTGGAAAGAGAAAAGTTAAAGAGATATCTTAATTTTAATATCAACTTTGAAGTTTTATATATACTCAAAAGCTTAAATTAGGAATAAGTGTGGTTATGAAGGCAAATTTTTTGTTACTAGGTTGTGTTATAGCGTTGTCAGGTTGTGACCAAATTGGCCAAAAAGCATTAAATGCAATACCAGACCCGAGTGCTGAACAGACTGTAGTTGCCCAAGCTGCCTATGATCAGTTGCGTGAAGGCAATTTTGAAAAGCTGTACACCTACTTTGAACCAGAACTCAAAGCCAAGTTTGAACAGAATGAAAAAGAGCTGCGTAAATTTGCACGAGGTATTCCGAAACAAGATTACTCACGCAAAAATATAGTAGCAAAGCACATTGAAAAATCGACTGAAAAGCCGTCTTTATATACGGTCACTTATGAGTACGGTTATACCAATAAAAACCTAGTACAGTATGATGTAAGTTTTGATAAACCCGCAGGAAGTAACAAAATTCGAGATTTTAATATTTCAGTTTTTGGTGAAAAAAATAAATAAAATTAGGTAAAAAATAAAAAAAAGCTGTAAAAAAGGACGCCTAAGCGTCCTTTTTTATGACATAAAATTAAGCGGCATCTTTTAGATTAGCAGCATAATTTTTTTGTTTTTCAGTATCAAATTGGCCTTCCCATTTACTGATCACCAGTACCGCAAGAGCGTTACCAATTACATTCAGTACAGTACGTGCCATATCTAAAATACGGTCAATACCCGCAATAAATGCCAGACCTTCAAGAGGAATACCGACACTGCCAAGAGTCGCCAGCAAGACCACGAAAGAAACGCCAGGTACACCTGCAATCCCTTTAGAGGTAATCATCAAGGTCAGTACTAGAATCACTTGTTGGGTGATTGTCAGATCGATCCCGTAAAGCTGAGCAATAAAGATAGCCGCAATACTTTGATATAGGGTCGAACCATCGAGGTTAAATGAATAGCCAATTGGAATTACGAAACTGGTAATCGGTTTCGGAGCACCGTAAGCTTCCATTTTTTCCATAATACGGGGGAGGACAGTTTCAGAACTTGCAGTTGAATACGCGAGAATCAATTCATCTTTTAAGATCTTGATAATGGCCCAAACACTGAAGCCACAGAATTTAGCAACTGCACCTAATACAATGAAAATAAAGAAGAAGATTGCACCATAAACTAAAACTGCAAGTTTAAGCAGTGGCACAAGTGAGCTGAAGCCGAAATTCGCAACAGTTGCAGCAATCAAGCCGAATACACCAATAGGTGCAAACATCATGATCATGTGCGTAACTTTAAACATCGTTTCAGAAACAGCGGTCAACACTTTAATTAAAGGTTGTTTTACTTCCTGATCAAGCGCACCTAAACCTACACCAAACATCACAGAGAAAAAGATGATTGGGAGCATTTGACCACTAGTCAAAGCTGCAAAAAAGTTAGATGGAATAAGTGAAAGTATTGTTTGAATCAAACCATGAGAATGTTCACTGACTTCATGTGTTGTTTCTTGATACTTTGAAATATCGACTTGCGTCAATGCAGACATATCAATGCCGGCACCAGGTTGGAATACGTTGGCTGCAACTAAACCGACTAAAATAGCAACGGTAGTAATGATTTCAAAATAAATAATCGTTTTGAAACCTAGTTTACCTAAGTTACTACCGTGACTTGTATTGGCAATACCTAAAATAAGCATCGACACAACAAGCGGAATAACGATCATCTTAATGAGGTTAATAAAAATTGAACCCAAAGGCGTCAAAAAGTTATTAACTAAAGCATCACGATATTCAGGAGAATAGTGTAGGAAAGCACCAACAAATATACCTAGAATGAGAGCAATCACGATTTGCCAGGCAAGGCTCACCTTAATCTTTTTCATACATCAGCTCTTATGTCAGATTTGGGAGAAAAAAGCCCACAGTCATCCACGAACAAAAGTTGCAGACAGACTGAGTCCGCCATGACAAAAAGTTCTGAATAATTTGGGAGATAAATACGACAATATTTTGCAGTTTATATGAGAATACAGCTAACGATTTTGATCAAAACCAAACTGTTTGATCGATAAATTATCATTTTTAGTTGTATAAACGATTTGATTATTAAGTTTAATTTATAAAATGAATAAAATTGAGTTATTAATAAACACTTCACAAAATCTCTGATTTGCCTAGAAAGATCGAAAAACTAAATGTGAGCCTGTATTTTTCATTTTTATATAGAAGTTTGCTTTATACTTGTGAGGCAAATAAATCAGTGAAAATTCTATAAATCACACAGACCATCCGAACTAAATTTTAACTTTATATATTATTAATAATAAGCAGAGGGCTTTTACGGTGTTGAAAAAATTAGTCGTCATCATCGCTTTAATCTTACCTATAACGGCTTGTGAAAAAATTGGCGATTTCTTGATTGCAAAATTCGAATCAAGCCTACCAAGTGAGACAAGTTCACAGCGTGCG
The DNA here is from genome assembly GCF_058242865.1 of Acinetobacter sp. LipI_15. NCBI lineage: Bacteria > Pseudomonadati > Pseudomonadota > Gammaproteobacteria > Moraxellales > Moraxellaceae > Acinetobacter > Acinetobacter sp. LipI_15. Next base: position 1,019,100 of record NZ_JBZAYN010000001.1, read on the forward strand.
AAGTCAGAAAAATTATTCGTCGCGCTACACGAACCCCATCAAGACACCTTTTTGGCATTGGTTGAAGAAAATGTTCGTGATGCGATGCTGGCAGATCCAGAGCTGTTTTCACGTATGAAAAAACTGATTCCTGCAGGTCAACCTAGCGCTGAGGCGGAAGTGATTCAGCGAATGGCAAATACTCGGCTGGGAGAAGGTGAGACCACAACAATTGTGTATAAATATGATTATCCGCAAAAAGAACTGTATATGAGTGTGGTCTTTGCAGGTCATGATGGGGACGATAAAGTGAAAGGATTCTGGCTTGAAAACGCTGCAGAAAAAGAATCAGATGATTTGGTTACTGAGATCACCTCAGATGCAGATGATTTTGATATTCAAGTGGATGAAGCATCGACTGTGACGCCAAATGCATACAGTTAATTGGCGACAGAAAGCATTAAAATTTGAGACATGCTAAGAAGCAAAGCGTTCGAGTCCATGATGAATAGATTTGAACGCATTTCGTTTGATACTCGATATGTATAACAGCACAAACAGTTTTATCTTTTGGCAAACTTTAAACGCCGGACAGCAAGACATAAAAAAATCAGTCCAACACTGGTGAGGTAAAGCAGTTTAGGGATGACAATTGCTGTAGGCACACCCATCTGATTGAGTTGAAGGAACATTTGAATGCCTTGGGTTGACGGCAACACCTGAGCGAGTATTTGCATCCATTCAGGCATAGCTGCATGTGGCCATGCCGTTCCCGAAAGTAGAAATAGCGGAATAGAACTAAAAACGATGACATGTCCTGCACGTTCTGGCAGGTCAAGAAAGGTGGCTAGATAGAGCGTCATCGCAATAATACAACTGAGGAAGATGGGTACAGCAATGAACATGCCACAAAAATTTCCACCCCGTGGATAATCGTTCAGCCAAAAGGTAAAACCAAATAAATAGAAGCACCCTAAAGTCCCGATAGTCAAAATACACAAGAAAATGCCAGCTAATTGTGAATAGCTTGGACGCCATGTGGTGTTTTGTCGATAGGTCGCAATCAGCATGCACAGACCCAATAAAATCGTCTGATGAATAATTAAGGGAGCAACCGCTGGGAAAATATAGCTGCCGTAGCCTGAAAGTGGATTAAACAATGGAATCTTATGGATAGATAAAGCTGGGCTAAAATCGGATATGTTCTGGAATTTTTCTGCATATTCGCCGAGAGCATTTTCCATCGAACTGGCTAAACCTAAGCCAATTTTTTGCGTCTTTAGAAAGTTTGCAGCACTGAGATATAAACCAATTCCACCGGTTTCACCACGGCGAATGCTATTTGAAAGATTACTCGGCAACAGTAAAATCCCGTCAGCTTGCTGACTTCGGAGCATATTTTCAGCTTCCGCAAAATTACCAGTCACAGCTCGAATTTCTACATTGGGACTATTCGCTACAGCACCAATAATCGTATTGGTGAGTATGCTTTGTTCCTCATCCACCACAATAATGGGGAGCGATTCTGCGTGTTCCGCTTGATAAGCAATGGGATAAAAAAAACTGTAAAGAAAAACAGAAAGCACTAAGGTGGTAAAAATCGAACTGTGCTTAACAATATCTTTAAAGGTTTGAATATAGTGTCTGAGCAAAGTTGATAGAAATGACACGATTTTATTCATATGCTTTGCTCCTTCAGTACTTTCCGTAAAAAGAAGCTGGCAAGAACCAAATAGAACAGACAGTAAATGATCAGGGTGACAAGCGGTGTGATTGAAATGGAGATTGGGCTACCAATGACCCATTGTTCTGTTTGTAATTTGGCATAAGGCGTATAGGGAATAATATTGGCCCAGAATTTTGTAAACATCGGCGCGTTATTCAGCGGCAATGTTACCCCTGCAAAACTCAGTGATGAGCCACCATATACCGCAATAAAACCAAAAGATTTGGTGAGATCACGTGTCGCCAAAACTACAGTAGAACTGATAAAGGCATAGGCTGTATAAAAAAACAATTGCCCGAGCAAAATTAGCAGTAATGAACCCTGAACAAACCACCCTCGAAACACGATTAGCCAGAACATCCACGCCCATGTCCAAGCGGTAAAAATGAAAACATAACTGAGATTTTTAGCGATTAAAGCTTGAAAGACAGAAGTCGGTTTCACCCATTGATTTACAGTGCCATATTTGATTTCTTGACCGACTGAAAATGCGACACAGCAACACAGTAATAAATGCAGAATCGCAGGAATCATGTAGGGCTCTAAATAGAACTCGTAATTTAAACCAGGATTATATAAGGGTGAAATTTTGACATTGGGTGTCGGTGCATCAAGGTAGGGGATGCTATTTTCTAAATACTGATGACCACTAAAATCGGCTATAGCTTGTAATGTACTTAGTAACATGGCTGATGAAATACTATTGCCGACACTAAAATAGCTTTGGTTATAGGCAATGCTGACTTCTGCATCTTTTGCTTGAACCAGTCGTTGCTCTGCACCAGCAGGAATATGAATATAGCCCCAAATTTGAGTCTGATTTAAAAGCTTTTCAGCATCATCCATACTGGGTGTAATGGTGGTTACTTTTAAGGTATGGTTGAGCTGCGCAAAATGACTAATGTTACGGCTTAAACTGCTTTGATCTTGGTCTATGATCGCGATGGGTAAATGATCTGGTTTGCCTTGAGCAAACATATTAGTAAAGAGCAAAATCACAAGGGCAGGGGCAAGTGTGACCATACACAAGTCCCATTTATGCTGCATCAAATAGCGAAACTCACGCAGAATGCCCCTAAACATTATTTGCGCTCTTCAATTTTAAACAACACGCTCATACCCACTTTTAAGTCAGTAATCGGCTGAGCGGGTTTCAGTTGGACTTTAAAACTACGAATGTCATAGCCGCCCGTTTGTCGCGTGGTTTTAATCGTTGCAAATTCACCTTCGGCTTCGATGTGATCAATTTTAAACTCGGCAGATTTGTTTAGCGCCGGTATAAATCCTTGCATGGTCTTGAGTTGATACACTTGAGCATACTGGTCTTCACGGACATTTAAGCTAATCCATAAGCTATCATCTTGAATCAGGCTTACAACGGGCACACCCATCGCAACTAATTCTGAAACTTTGCCATAGGTTTTTGAAATGGTGCCATTGGAGGGTGCAAACAATTTGGTTTCAGCCTCAAGTGCATTGGCTTCAGCCAACGCGGCTTGCGCAATCTTGACTTGGGCATCTGCCGAGCTTTGTTGTTGTGGTGTACTGCCACGTTTTGCACGCGCATATTGTTGATAAGACGCTTCTGTCATTTGTGCAGCAGACACTGCGGCAGCTTGCATTTCATCACGGCGTTGTCGTGAAATCACACCTTCTTTATAGAGGTTTTGACCACGTAGGTAGGTGGTTTGCGCCAATTGTTGCTGTGCTTTTAGACTTTGCCAATTGGCATATAAACTATCAATATTTTCTTGTTGAGAGCCGCGTTCAGCTGTGGATTGCAGTGCTTGGGCAGATTGGAGTGCAGCTAAAGCCTGTTGTTTCTTTGCATCGACTTCAGGACTGGTTAAACGAACCAGCGCTTGACCCGCTTGTACTTTTTCACCGTCATGCACATATATTTCTTCGATACGGCTAGGTACTTTGGTACTAATGTGGATGGTTTCAGCCTCAACTCGACCTTGTAATTCAACCTGTTTGGGCTGATAACTTTTCCATAAGCCAAATGCAATCAATGCCAAAAGCAGAACTAAGACAATGCCAATCACGAGCTTGATCAAAGCAGATTTATTGCGACTTTGCACTGAGCTTTTTTTCGTCTCTGCATCAGTATTGGTATTCACTTTCTTTGGAGTATCCTCAGCAGTATTTGCTGTAGACGAAACGTTTGAACTCGAGACATTGGATTGGGATGTTTCAGCATTCGCAGAGGCATCTTCTTGGTGATCAGTTGGTTCCTGATTCATATTGTTTCCCCTCGGCTAAACTTAGCGAATATAGTCGGTGTGTGATTGATTGATATAGCTTTGGAACTGGTCAATGCTCCCGTGACTTTGTAGCAGTGTTGCGAGTGACATCACGTATTTATAAGCATTGAGCGCCATTTCACTTTGTAGCCCGCTCAGTGCATTTTGTGCATCAATCACTTGTGTGGCTGTTCCCATATCTTCTTTAAATGAAAGCTGTTGAATTCTTAAATTTTCTTGAGCAGCTTTTAGGTTTTGCTGCAACAACAGGTGACTTTGTTGAGCGCTGGTGACTTCATTAAATGAGCTATAGATCAGGCTTTCAATTTCTTGTTTCGTACGCTCAGTCATTAACTCAGATGCATAGCGTTGAAGTTCAGCGGCTTGTATGGATTTGTTTTTATCAACACCTGAAAATAAGTTGTAGCGAGCGGCAACACCAACGATCCAGTTTTGTTTATCGTCGAGACTATATTCGCCAAATGCAAAGACGTTGGGTTTTTTTGCTGCGCTTTGGGCTTTCACATTGGCACCGGCCAATTGACTGTCCAATTGCATTTTACGCACCAAACTAGACTGATCCTGATAACTTTTTAGTAAGGCGGTTATATTTTGATTGTGTTGCTGATTGATAAATAATGGCGTTGTAAGATCAGTAATTTGGCTGCTTTGCATTAAGTTGTTTAACTTAAATAAGCTAGAGCGTAAATTCGCTTCAGTATTTTGAAAAGTTCTGAGCGCATTATTCTTCGCCACTTCAAATTGCATACGCTGGCCTTTACTAATGAAACCCTGTTGTTCCATTTTGAGTGCATTGGCATAGTGTTGTTGCATCGCATTTAAATTGAAGCGGCTGCTTTCGACTAATTTTTTTTGTAATTGAGCATTGAAGTAGGCTTGGATTAATTCAAAACGTTGCACATCTTGTTGTTGTTCACTGCTTATCGCGCTGCGTTTGGCTTGGATATTGGCAATTTCCTTGGCGCTAGACGTTAACCCACCGGTATACAGCGGCATCATTACGGAAACGGTAGGGCGGATCACTTGATCATCTAAGACCACTTGGGAAGAATCTGGAATTAATCCGACACCATCACGGATTGGCTGTTGTAGACTGTCTTTTAATGGGTCTGCCAAATCACTCGGTAAGCTTTCATCAATTTTATTATTAATGCCATTACTCAGCGTTTGTTCTAAGTTATTTTTTAGGGCACCGAGAGGAATATCGAGTTCATTATGAAAGGCATAGGCACGGACGTTTAAATCCACACGAGGTAAACCAAGGCCTTTAATGGCCTGAGCTTGAAGTTCGGCAGATTGTTGTAGCGCTTGGTTGGCCTGAGTACTATACGAACTAGTGAGTAGACTTTGTTCTGCTTGGCTATAATTGATACTTTGCGCAAGTACCGTGGTGCTAAAAAAGCCACTGAAACAACCAAGGCCAAGCAGTAAACCTGAACGAAATGTATGTTTAATTTTTATAGAATAATCTGTTCGAGGTAAAGGCATAAAAATACACTCACAGCTAGGATGGGTTCATTATAGTCATTGTGATGAAGTTGGGTAAATTCACTAAGTTGTTGTATTGTTTCATATACATATGTAAATAAATTTTATCTTCGCAGCGCACGTCATTTTCGCACATCAAGACCTTAAATTAGCATCAATTCAAGGGATAAAAAATATCAGTAAATCTAATAATTTGAATTAAGAAGAATTAATTTTGATCTTTATTGAAATTTTGACTTTAAATGTCAGACAGCATTGGAATATTTTCAGCTTTAACTACTGCAAGCACGCGTCAGATATGGTTAAATGCCATCATTTTATTGTGTTTCACTTTGAAAGGAAAACTCATGCGCGCGTACAACTTCTGTGCTGGTCCTGCTGCATTACCCACTGCCGTTTTAGAAAAAGCTCAAGCTGAAATGCTTGACTGGCAAGGCAAAGGCCTTTCGATCATGGAAATGAGCCACCGTAGTAAAGACTATGTCGCTGTGGCAGAGAAAGCAGAAGCTGATCTTCGTAAGCTGATGAATATTCCAGACAACTATAAAGTGTTATTCCTTCAAGGTGGCGCATCACTTCAATTCTCTGCGATCCCATTAAACCTATTGGGTAAAAACAGCAAAGCAGACTATATCCACACGGGTATTTGGTCTGAAAAAGCGTTGAAAGAAGCACAGCGTTATGGCGACATTAATGTCGTTGAAGCGGGTACGAGCATTGACGGTAAACTTGCGATTACTGATCAAAGCACTTGGAACTTATCTGATGATGCGGCTTATGTGCATTATGCAGATAATGAAACTATTGGCGGTCTTCAGTTTGCCAACATTCCTGAAACAGACAAGCCATTGGTTGCCGATTTTTCATCAAGCATTTTATCTGCACCATTAGACGTCTCTAAGTTCGGTTTAATCTATGCAGGCGCTCAGAAAAATATTGGTCCGGCTGGTTTAACTTTGGTGATTATTCGTGATGATTTATTGGATCAGGCGAAAGCAGATATTCCAAGTATCTTGAAATATTCAGCTCAAGCGAAAAATGGTTCAATGGTGAATACACCTTCAACTTATGCATGGTACTTATCTGGCCTCGTTTTTGAATGGTTACTTGAGCAGGGCGGTGTAGACGCAATTTATAAAGCGAATATGGCAAAAGCTGAATTGCTTTATGGTTATATCGATTCAAGCGATTTTTATGCAAATCCAATTGCAAAAGAATTCCGTTCAATCATGAACGTACCATTTACTTTGGCAAATCCAGAATTGGAAAAACAATTCTTAAAAGAAGCTGAAGAAAACCACTTGCTTAATTTAGCCGGTCACCGTTCAGTGGGTGGTATGCGTGCAAGTATTTATAATGCTGTTCCACTTGAAGGCGTTCAAGCACTCGTTAACTTTATGGATGACTTTGCGAAACGCAACGCATAATTGTAGAGGCATAAAAAAACCGGCCAATGCCGGTTTTTTTTATTGAATAGATTAAAAAATAAAAGTATGTAAAACGTATGCACAAATCAGCATACCTAACATAAAAAATAAGCAGGACATTGGCTCGATTGGATATCGAGATTCCATGTGATGGTCAACTTGCGATAAGTTTTCTTCTTGCACGACTTTCATAGATATTCTTTCCGATCTATTTATCGTTAATTACTATTTCTTAAACGCATTTTTAACATAATTATTTGATTAAATAAAGTACTATCTGCCATAAACTTACTAAACTATTTAGTTTATTTAAAAATAAGCAACCGAATTGCTAAATTTAGTTTCATAAATTCCCTATGTTATTTATTTATATTAGTTTTTTATATTTTATCTTTTGCAGATGGATTTATTTTTGGCATTATTTTGAATTTAATATTGTGGATAAGTTATTTTAATTTGAATTTAAAAATAGAATAAATCGACTATCTTGTGGATAAAAAATATTCAATTATTTAAATATTCAGCGAATACACATGATTAGCGAGAAATAAAAAAAACCGCACTGAGGCGGTTTTTTTTATTTGAAATAGGGTTTTTGAATTCAAATTAGGCAGATTTCGCGTAAATATTGGCTTGTATCCACAGGTTGCCACGAATATATTGCCCAACATTGAAATCTTTATGCGCCGGATTTCGTGTTGCAACACGAACAATCACCGCTTCTTGGTTTTCTTCGTGGATTAAGGTCACATCATACAACGTATAGTCTTGCTCTTTAAATTGCATGGCGGTTTTGCCAACAATATGCCCTTGGAACCATGCTTCGTCTTCTTGGCCAAGATTTTCACCATATAGGTATGCAACCATTTTAGAAAAATCGACGGTCACTGGCGCTTTGTCATCTTCAGACTTTGGTTGCCACGCTTTAATCTGTTCGTGTAAGTCAGCAGGGGCAACACCATTATTTGCTGCCAATATATCGTTTAAAGCACGATGATGTTTAATCGATGCAGGATCGTCAACAACAAGCTGTTCATGTTCTGCGACAGCTTCGAGTTCATAGGCCCAAGCATTGAGTTGCACACTGTAGCTTGCATCTTTTTCATATTGGTCGTGATTGACGCTATATAAACTATCAAAAGCATACACACTGGTATTTGCGCCTAAGTCGAGGCAAAGCACTGCTTGTGTATTGGATTTACAGGTAATAATACGTTCAATGGTGGCTTTGGTTTTATATGGGCTATCAAAACTTGGAAATGCAGTTTTAACGGCTTTAGGTTTATTATTTTCTACCGCAATTACTTGGCACAGTTGAATCGACGCTTGTGATGGACCTTGAATCAGCCAGGTACTTTGATCCATATCAGATTCTTGTGCGCATAAGCCCATTGGCATAATGGGTGCATCCAATGCCTGACCCAGCCAAACTGGTACATCCGTTGTCGGGTTGCCGGTGAGCAAATTCCAATGTTCAACATGACTACCAAAAGTTTGATCTTCAATAGTGATAATTTCAGGGCTATTTTGTTTTTTCATATGCACAATTGATATTGGGTTGGTTTCATAATTAATAAATCGAGGGTTATTTGAAATTTTCAAGTCACCGACGTCATATTTATCATGAAATCATGCATAAAAAATGTTTTCAGTAGGATTTAAATGTAAAAGCATTGGAAAATAAGTCCAAGTTGGAGTCATTTTGCAGCTTTTTTTATTCTCATGATTAGAGAAATGTAGATCCATTCAGCGGATGCAGATCCCCAAATTGTCATGTAGATTTGTTACTATGAGTCATGTTTAAAAGTGAATGGAAAATCAGTGCTGCCATTTAAATTATGGGTGGATGCAGATGCGTTACCACGCATTTTACGTGATGTAATTATTCGTGCTTCTGATCGTTACCAGTTAGAAGTCACTTTTGTCGCCAATCAAAATGTTGGGATAACGCCGTCGGTGCGGATTAACTCGATTCAAGTCATGAGCGGGGCAGATGCAGCGGATAAAGAAATTATTCAGCGCATGAAAGAGCACGACATCGTGATGACACAGGATATTCCGCTTGCTGCTGAAGTGATTGAGCGGGGCGGTATAGCGATACATCCACGCGGTGAGATTTATACCACAGCAAATGTCAAAGCTCGTCTACATTTACGCGACTTTATGGATACATTACGGGGCGCAGGTGTGCAAACTGGTGGTCCAGCACCGATTTCAGAACGAGATAAGCGCGAATTTTCTAGTAGCTTAGATCAAACCATTCAAAAGCAAAAACGAAAAACGGCACAGAAATAAAACCATGCCATCTAAAACAAACCTCGCGACGACCTATGCGTTGTTGGTGTTCATTTGGTCGACCACGCCACTTGCCATTGTTTGGAGTGTCAGTGATATCAATGCGTTTTGGGCACTGACATTACGCTTTTTTATCGCATTACCCTTGGCTGTCGCATTATTGTTTATTTTTAAACATAAACTGCCGATGGATAAAACCTCGCTGCACAGTTATTTGGCAGGGGCGTTTAGTTTTATTGGTTCTCAGATTTTTACCTATATGGCAACGGCCTATCTCAGCTCAGGTATTATTGCCTTGATGTTTGGTTTAGCGCCAATTATGACGGGTCTGATCGGTCGTTTCTGCTTTCACACCTATCTACATCGCTTGCAATGGATTGGGATGTTGATTGCCGTCTGTGGTTTAGCCATTATTTGCTTGGGCGGCAGTGATCAGCACGTACAGCCTGTTGGTATCTTCTTAATGTTAATGAGCGTATTCGTCTACTGTATGTCGATTTTTTGGGTGAAAAAAGTCAATGCACCATTACAGCCTATGTCTCAGGCCACGGGTTCGATTCTTATCTCAGCACTATTTTCTGCCGCGATGCTACCGTTTATTTGGCAGTATGCACCGACACAGATGCCTTCGACCAAAGCACTCATTGGCTTATTTTATGCAGTGATTATGGCTTCATTGATTGCAATGTTTTGTTATTTCAAACTGGTACAAAACATCAAGGCGACAACTTTGTCTTTAACAACGGTACTCACACCCATGCTTGCTATGCTCTTTGGTGCTTTACTGAATGATGAAAAATTATCATTGATGGTTTTACTTGGTGCTGTGATTCTATTATCAGGCTTGTTTGTTTATTTTTATAAAGATTTTCGGGCGAACAGAGAGCTCGCCCACAAATTAAAACATTGATTAAAAATCACTCTTTGTTTTGGGTCAGTGCGATACACTCTGCAAGTTTGACGCGGTCTTGAGGGAGCAGTGTGATAAAATAGGCACCCGTACGGTATAAGTTGCTTTCTTCTTCACGGCTATAAACCACTTGCGCAGTTGCCGCAATATGGAAGAAATTTTCAGGGTGGCTTAAGGTCACATGGATATAAGTACCTTCTTTAATTGCGCGTTCGCTAAAAAAGCTCAAACCAGTCTCTGAAAAATTCACATGCTCAGGCACTGGTAACATGCTTTGTACAATTGCGTCGTATAAAGAACCCGTTATCAGGTTTAACTTTTGGTTAAATAAGGATAAGATTCGAGCAATTTGTTGATCTTTCTCAGCTAATTGTTCTAATTCGTAGTTGAGTGCATGATCAAATTGATCTAATTCAGCAAGTAGTAGAAAATAGCGCGGCAATACAAAATTAGGATCGTAAGGATCATTCAGTGCAACATCATCAGAGATAATCTGATAGTTGATGCGCAAAGCAGCATCGATACGCGACATTACACGGCGTTCAGTTTGAACGCTTTGATGCTGTAAGTTTTCCATAATATATTACCTCGGACTAGATGGTTATGTTTAAACCAATCTCGCTGTATATAGGGTTGAGATACACTCGCGCTCGGCGCAGTAACCACTTTATTTCTTTTATTGCTCTGGTATCCATGATCGGCCTCACGCTTGGTGTGGCAGTCCTTATTACAGTTTTATCTGTGATGAATGGTTTCGATCGTGAGCTGAAAACTCGTGTCTTAGGAATGATACCTCAAGCCACTGTTTCTTCAACACAAATTTTAACAAATTGGCCTGAACTTGCAAAAAAAATTGAGCAGCATGAGCATGTTCAAGGGGTCGCTCCATTCACCCAATTACAGGGAATGTTGACGGCACAAGGTCAAGTGTCTGGCATTATGGTCAGTGGGATTGAACCGCAGTATGAAAAAAAGGTATCAATTATCCAAGACCATATGGTGGAAGGCAGTATCGATAACCTGAAAAAAGGTGAGTTTGGTATTGTCCTTGGCAAGCAAATGACAGATGCCTTAGGTTTAGGCTTGAATGACAGTGTGACCTTAGTGCTTCCTGAAGCAACTCCTTCGCCGGCTGGGGTCGTTCCGCGTTTTAAACGATTTAAAATTGTGGGTATTTTCAGTATTGGTGCAGAGGTTGATTCGATGATGGGCTACGTGGCCCTGAACGATGCGTCGACTTTATTAAGACTGCCAGATGGTGCGCAAGGCATCCGTATGAAGTTGGATGATATTTTTGCAGCGCCACAAGTGTCTCAAGAAATTGTGCGTGATCTACCTGCAAACTTCTATGCTTCTGACTGGACTTATACACACGGCAACCTATTCAGCGCGATTCAAATGGAAAAGGCAATGGTGAGTTTATTGCTGTTCCTGATTGTATTGGTTGCAGCATTTAATATCGTGTCTTCATTGGTGATGGTGGTTACTGATAAAAAATCCGATATTGCCATTTTGCGTACTCTAGGCGCTTCACCGGCTACAATCACGCGGATCTTCATGGTGCAAGGTACAGTGATTGGGGTGATTGGTACGGTGTCTGGGGCGATTTTAGGGATTATCGCTGCATCGAGTATTAGTAATTTAGTCGGTTGGTTGAATACAACATTGGGCTTAAATATGTTTGATGCTTACTTCATCAACTATTTACCGTCTTATTTAAGATGGCAAGATGTTGTGGTGATTGTATCTTTATCATTGGGTCTTAGCTTTATCGCGACTATTTATCCGGCATTACGTGCAGCTAAAGTTCAACCTGCAGAGGCTCTACGCTATGAGTAATTTAGTTTTAGATGCCCAAAACATTACCAAATCTTTTACCGATGGGAAGTCTACAGTCGATGTGATTCGTGGACTTTCATTACAAGTCAAAGCAGGTGAGTTTGTTTCGATTGTGGGGTCAAGTGGTTCTGGTAAAAGTACGTTGTTGCATGTATTGGGTGGCTTAGATCGTCCAACATCGGGTCAAGTGATGATTAATGGTCAACGCTTTGACACTTTAGGTGAAGCAGAGCGTGGTTATATCCGTAATGAGCATTTAGGTTTTGTGTATCAATTCCATCACTTGTTGCCTGAATTTACCGCCTTTGAAAATGTGGCAATGCCATTGATGTTACGTAAGTCGAGTAACTTCAAAGAAGTGAAGCAGCAAGCTGAATATCTTTTGGAACGCGTTGGACTTTCCCACCGCATGACGCACAAACCTGGTGAGCTTTCAGGCGGTGAACGTCAACGTGTGGCTTTGGCTCGTGCATTGGTAGCAAGACCTAAGTTGATGATGGCTGATGAGCCAACAGGGAACTTAGACCGCAAAACCGCTGTGAAGATTTTTGAGTTGCTGTCTGAGTTACGTAAAGAATTTAACATGGCAATGCTAATTGTGACCCATGATGAATATTTAGCTCAATCTGCTGATGCGATTTTGCATATGCAAGATGGTTTATGGGTAGATGACTAAGCGCTAAATTGATTTTGTAAAAAAAATTAGTGGATTAAGATTGTTTGATTGAAGCTCACCGCGGTGGGCTTTATTATTGCCAGCACATAATAAAAATAATGACGACTCATGTTACAAAGTTTTTGTATTGGCTGGATTTTAGGCATTTCTTTTATGGGTTTCAGGTTTTGGAATCCACAACTCTCGACAGCTCAGTTGCTTTTTATTGTCCTGATTTGGCTAGGTTTACAGCTTGGTATTTCACCAAAACTAAAAAGTATTTTTTCGAAAATCTTACAGCTCAGTACAAATTTATGCATGGGTGCAATTCTCGGCTTTAGTTTCGCTAATACTCAACTCGATCAGCGTTTGGCATTGGTTGAGCATCAGAGCAGACAAGGCGAGTTTATTGTGTATATCCCACAAATCAGCCAACTCAAAGACCAAGCGATTCAGCAAAAAATCGAAGTGCTCAATCTGAATCAGCAGATTCAATATTTTATGGCGTATTTACCCAATTCAATTTTGCAAAGTCATGAGCAGACGATCCAGTTGGTCCCTGGACAGTACTATCGTATGTATGGTGAGTTAAGGCCTACGCAGAGTTATGTGACCGAAGGTGCATTTGATCAAGAGCGGTGGAGCATACAGCAAAATATACATGCCAGTTTAAAGGTGAAGTCGGTCGAACTTATACCACCTCAACATATGACTGCGATGGGTTATGGTCAACAGTATCAACGGCATCAAGGTGTGTTACATCAGTTCAAAATACAAGTCGAACAACAACGTTTATATTTAAGAGCGTTTGTATATCAACAACCGCTGCGGAATCATGGCTTGTTGTTAGCACTGCTTACAGGCGATAAAAGTTTACTCACTGAAGGCACTAGTGAATTATTTCAACGTTTTGGCATGAGTCATTTATTGGCAATCTCTGGTCCGCATGTGTTGGTATTTGCCAGTATGCTCTGTTGGGCGATACAGTTAGCTATTCGAAAATATTGTCCCAAAATCTATCTCAAATGGCCCAAACAGTATGTTTTGGTCGTGCCCTTTATCTTCTGTGTCCTTGTATATTGTGCATTTACCGGTTTTGAAATACCGGCGCTGAGAACGCTGACGATCTGCCTTGTCGCCAGTAGCATGCTGTTGTTACGGCAAACCATTCAGCCTTTTCAACTGCTGGTTTTTAGTGCAGCTATTTTATTGCTCGTGGATCCCTTTAGTATTTTATCTGCGGCATTTTGGTTGTCTTATGGCGCATGCTTTATTTTACTGCGGATTTATCAAACCTTAAGGAAGCATTTACTGGCTCAAACGGACGCCAGTTTTTGGCAAAAGTTAAAGCATTCAATGTGGTTGATGGTGGAATCACAATGGAAAATCTTTGTCGCTTTATTTCCATTGATGGTGATTTTTTTCAAGCAAGTGACTTGGATTAGCCCACTAAGTAATTTATTTGCCATCCCGTGGTTAGGGACTGTGGTGGTTCCTTTAGATATCATCGGAGGGGCACTTTCTTATATTTCTACACCTTTGGCGCATTTGGTTTTTTTATTCAATGATCTGTGTTTAGAAGTGTTACATGTATTTCTCTATGGCTTAGATCGACTCTTTGCACCAAAAATGCACGATGTCGCATTGACGTCAACTCAAATCATACTGTTGATACTCGTTGTAGTAATCTTATTTTTACCTGAAGGTATCTTGCCAAAATATTGGGCGGTCATTGCCTTTTTTGCTCTGTTTATCCCATGGAGAAATTCAGCAAACTTTCAACTTTCAATTCTAGATGTGGGGCAAGGGCAGGCGATCTATATCCGTTCTGTAGATCATCATATGATGGTAGACTTCGGTGGAAACTATGATGAAAGTCAATTTAGTGTCGGGCAAAATATCATCCGGCCATTTTTGAGTGTGAATGGTGTCCATCGACTAGATCGGGTGTTATTGACTCATTTAGATCAAGACCATAGTGGTGGCTTTTTCTCATTGGAGCAACAGCTTGATATTGGGCAGCTTTCAAGTAATGAACGGGTACAAACCACGAACCAAGCTCCACAGCGTTTATGTCAACGTGGTCAGCAGTGGAATTGGGATCAGCAAGTCTATTTTGAAATACTCTCGCCAAAGCCTGAAGATCTGACAGATGCCAAATGGAATGCCAATGAACGTTCTTGTGTTCTATATGTCACGGTCAAAGGCGTCAATGGCCCACGACATTTTCTATTGATGGGGGATGCCGGTTGGGAGACGGAATATCAAATATTAAGTGATTATCCAGACCTAAAAGTCGATGTCTTGGTGCTTGGACACCATGGTAGTCGGCACAGTTCATCCTATGCATTTTTAAACCATTTTAAGCCCAAGTTGGCGATTGCTTCCGCAGGGCGTTTTAATCGTTATGGACATCCTGCAAAGATAACCAAAACACGGCTCAAACAATTAGACATTCCACTCTTGCAAACTGCACAAAGTGGAAGTATCCATTTCAAGCAAAATAAACAGCAAATTGAACTAATTGAAGAGCGGACAAAGTATAAATGGCTCGATCTATATCGCAGGCTATCAAAAGAATCCGAATAGAGAAACTCACTCAAGGGCAGCAGGGCTTGAAGATGTTATTCAGCCACTGTCATTGCTTGCTGTTGTTGATATTCCTCACGAATATCACGAATGCGTTGAGCGGCTTCTTCATCACTAATATTGTATAGATTTCTCAATTTTGGATTGGCTTTAAAGCGTTTATAGCTCCAGTGATAATGCTCTGGGTAACGATGGATTAAATCTTCCACTGCTTTAAAGATAACCATCGAGCCATCATCTGCATTACCTTGATAAATATTGTCATCGATAGGTTCGATATGCATATCAAAACCATGATTATCGTTACGAATGGCATATAGTAAGAGCGCACGTGCTTTGGTTTTTTGAATTAGTTTTGCACTTAAGTTGCTGGTTTTTAGTGGAATACCAAAGTATGGAATCATTTCACCGCCGGCATTGGGGGTATGGTCTGGCAAGATCACAGTCGTCCCACCTTGTTTTAAGGCTTTGAAAATCTGACGTACACCTGATTCATCCGTAGGAACCAATATTGCTTGCTCACGGCTTCGAGCAGCACGGACAAAATTGTTGGCAGATTCGCTTTTTACCGGCTTGTACATGATGGTCATTTGAGTGTACTGCGCAACCCATGCATTCATGATTTCCCAAGTACCAAAATGTGGTACTACGAGTACAACGCCTTTTTGTAGGGCGAGCGCTTCATGTAAATATTCAGCGCCATGTACGTGATGAATTCGTTGAATATTTTTTTCTGTACTTGCACCCCAAATATTAAAAAATTCAAAATAAGAACAAAGTTCGTTTCGAATCGCTTGTTTAGTGAGTTGAATGCGAGCTGACTCTGATAATTCAGGCAATGCAATTTTGAGATTGCGTTGAATCGTAGAGTAGGTTTTAGAGATTTTTAAAACATTGACTAACCCAGCCAAACCTTTTGCAATTAATCTTGAAATTTGAATAGGTTGACGGCTGATAAATTTTAACAGGTGATATGTGGTGTCCTGTGAATTTTGGTCGGTCATCTTGTTTAAGTCTGATACAAATGAAAGAAAATTTAAAATAATTATAGGGGAAAATGAATTGATTAGACAGTTATAGCGATTAGCATGTATATAATGACTACAAATTAACGATTAACTAGGTTTTTTTTATGTCCGAATGGCCACCAAAACCTGAAGAAAAACAGCAAAGTTCTTCAAACAATATCCAGCAGCCAACTGGAAATGAATGGAAAATATTAGAAAAAGCCGTGCTTTCTTCTGTTGAGGAACAACGCAGAGCACGTAGATGGGGTATATTTTTTAAATTTTTAACCTTTGCTTATTTACTATTTATTATCATTGCGATGGCAAAAAGTTGCAGCATGTCGTCATCTGATCCTGCAGCAACAGCGGGTTCACATATTGCCGTGGTTGATATCATTGGGACCATTGCAGCGGACAAGCAAAGTGTAAACAGCGCAAATACCATCAAAGCCTTGAAAAAAGCTTATGAAAATAAACAAAGCAAAGCGGTTGTTTTAAATATTAACTCACCGGGTGGTTCACCTGTTCAGTCTGATGAAATTTGGCAAGAAATTCAGTACTTGAAAAAAGCCCATAGCGATAAAAAACTATATGCCATTATTGGTGATACTGGTGCTTCAGGCGCGTACTATATTGCTTCTGCTGCAGATGAAATTATTGTCAATCCTTCAAGTTTAGTGGGTTCGATTGGCGTGATCATGCCGAACTATGGTGTGAGTGGTTTGATGCAAAAGTTTGGTGTAGAAGATCGCACCATGACTTCGGGTGAGAACAAAGCGATTTTATCCATGACTCAACCTGTCGATGCAGCACAAAAAGCACATGTTCAAGGTGTACTCGATAACGTTCATGCGCATTTCATTAATGCCGTGAAAGAAGGTCGCGGTAAGAAATTAAAATCGAATGATCCGGCTATTTTCTCAGGTTTATTTTGGACGGGTGATCAGGCTGTGAAGCTGGGTATTGCTGACCGTACAGGTAGTTTAAATAGCCTGAAACGTGAATTGAAAACTGAAAAAGCTGTGAACTATACCATTGAAAACAGCCCATTTGATTCTGTACTTGGTCGTATGGGAAGTTCATTTGGTCAAGGTTTGGTAAGTGCATTGTCACAACAGGTTCAATCTGAAAATAGCACGAAGTTACAATGAAACCGTTAATTCATTTTGCGCACGCCAATGGCGTGCCATCACAGGTTTATCAAAAATTGTTTGATTTACTGAGTGATGAATATGATGTGATCTATGTACCGTTACTTGGGCCAGATAAGCGTTACCCAATCGATAACCATTGGAAGAGCTTAACGCAGCAAGTCATTGACAGTATTGTACGTCAGGCCAATGGTCGTAAGGTGATTGGATTAGGTCACTCATTAGGTTCGGTTTTAACATTTCAGGCTGCATTGCAACGCCCAGAATTGTTTGAACAAGTGTTAATGATTGATCCGCCTATGATCATGGGTAAAGATTCTTTTGCTTTGCACATTGCAAAACTCCTCAAACTCAAGGTCGTGGATAAAATGTCCCCAGCAGGTTTATCGAAGCGTCGTCGTGATCATTGGGACAGCCGTGAACAAGCAGCAGAGCTTTTAAGGCCGAAAGGTTTTTATAAAGATTTCGATCCAGACTGTTATCAAGCTTATATTGATCATGCCTTGATGGACGATAAACTGCGTGGTGGGGTGGAATTGACGATTTCACGTGATGATGAGGTTCATATTTTTCGAACCAATCCTTCACTGTGGTGGTTACCTCATGCTCAACCGCAAGTACCTGTACAGCAGTTAATTGCAGAGCAGGGACCATTTTTAGCTCGGCACTTTCCACAAAAGGTTGAGAAAAAATTTGGGATTCCATTTAAAGTTGTTAGCGGCAGTCATATGTTTCCATTAGAAAAACCAGTAGAAACGGTTGAGTTAATCAAACAAATGTTAGCGGTTCAT
Source organism: Acinetobacter sp. LipI_15 (assembly GCF_058242865.1). Taxonomy (NCBI): domain Bacteria; kingdom Pseudomonadati; phylum Pseudomonadota; class Gammaproteobacteria; order Moraxellales; family Moraxellaceae; genus Acinetobacter; species Acinetobacter sp. LipI_15. The sequence goes on from NZ_JBZAYN010000001.1 coordinate 1,037,224, forward strand.
GCCAAACATGAATGATTGAATGTACTCAAATAAAAAAACGCATCCGAGGATGCGTTTTTTATTTCTATTTAAAATAGATAAAAACTGATTTTAAAACTTGCAGAATTGAACAGGTGCTTGCATCGGTTGATTGCGATATAACACCCCATCAGCAGTATGTTGGATCGTACCATTACAGATCCATTCTGCCACTTGAGGGTAAATCACATGCTCAAGCACGTGAACCCGATCTGCAAGACTTTCAGCATGATCATGCACATTGACTTTAAGTATGCCTTGAGCAAGCGCTTGGCCGGCATCTAGCTCTGCAGTCACATAGTGAACTGTACAGCCATGGAAGACATCACCGGTGTTTAAAACACGTTGATGAGTATGCATACCTTTATAATTTGGCAGCAGAGAAGGGTGGATGTTAATCATTTTTCCTTCCCATGCTTTGACAAATTTTGCGCTTAAAATGCGCATAAAGCCTGCCAAAATGACCAAATCAACATCCCAGTCGAGCAGTTGTTGATGCATCACATCATCAAAAGCTTCACGACTTGGATATTGCTTATGTTCAATGACTGCAGTTGCAATCTTTGCTTTTCTTGCACGTTGCAGTGCAAAAGCGTCAGGTCTATTGGAAATCACCCCAACGATTTGACCTGATAGATTGGCATCGATCAGGGCTTGCAGGTTAGATCCGCTGCCTGAAACAAGTACAGCAATTTTAATCATGAACGTTGCTTATGCGAAAACTACACGGATTTTTTCGTCAGCGCCTTCAACAGATTCAGCATTGTCTGCAATGTGACCCATTGTGAATGCTTTTTCGCCAAGGCTGTTGAGTAATTCAACAGTTTTGTCAGCATCTGCTGCATCAACTACGAGAACCATACCCACGCCACAGTTAAATGTGCGGTACATTTCAAATTGTTCAACACCACCTTCTTTTTGAAGTAGTTTGAACAATTCTGGCCATTCCCAAGATGCTTCATTGACTACCGCTTGAGCACCATTTGGCAGTACGCGAGGTAGGTTGCCTGGTAAGCCGCCACCCGTGATGTGTGCCATTGCGTGTACATCCACTTCTTTCAATAACTGAAGTATTGGTTTTACATAAATACGAGTTGGTTCCATTGCTGTATCTGCAAGTGGACGACCATCAACGATTTGAGTAAGGTCAACGTTTTTCACATCTAAAATTTTACGAAGAAGTGAATAACCGTTTGAGTGTGCGCCAGAAGATGCAACACCAACTAAAACGTCACCCGCTTTAACTTTAGAGCCATCAATAATTTTGCTTTGCTCAACGACACCTACGCAGAAACCTGCAAGGTCGTAGTCTTCGCCTTCATACATACCAGGCATTTCAGCAGTTTCACCGCCAACCAATGCACAGCCTGCAAGTTCACAACCCGCACCGATACCAGTCACAACATTTGCTGCAACGTCAACGTTGAGGTGGCCAGTTGCATAGTAGTCAAGGAAGAACAGTGGTTCAGCACCACATACGAGAAGATCGTTTACGCACATTGCAACCAAGTCTTGACCAATTGTGTCATGACGGTTCAAATTCAATGCTAAACGTAATTTTGTACCAACACCATCTGTGCCAGATACGAGAACAGGTTCTTCATAACCTTTAGGAATTTTACAAAGAGCGCCGAAGCCGCCTAGACCGCCCATTACTTCAGGACGTGCAGTACGTTTCGCGACAGATTTGATACGATCGACTAACGCGTCGCCCGCTTCAATGTCGACACCTGCATCTTTGTAGCTTAAACCAGTGTTTGGGGTAGAAGTTGAGTTGCTCATAATGAAGTCTCCGCATTCGCGCGGGGATTATAACCTGAATATGCAAAACTCTTATGCTATTTCGCACTAAAATGTTATCTTTATTAAAATATTTTCCTTTCTATAACGATTACATTGAAAAAAGGTGACTTTATATGGGTGATCGCACCTTGCGCCGAATATTTATTCTTGCTGGGATAGCATTGATCATATGGGTTTTATACTTATTAAAGCCTGTAGTTGTTCCTTTTATCGGCGCATTTCTAATTGCATATTTATTTAGCCCTTTAGTCGATAAATTACATAATATTGGCTTGCCGCGCTGGTTATCTATCAGTTTGGTCTTTATTGGAATTGGTGTTGCTATATTCCTTGCAATGTGGTTCCTCGTACCACTGGTATGGGAACAGTTGATGTATGCGAAAAACAATATTCCAAGCAATATTCATTGGGTCAACTATACATTCCTGCCGTGGTTATCAGAGACATTTAATCTTGTACCAATGGAAATTGATACAGAGCAAATGTCAGCAGCGATCATGGAGTATATTCAAACCAACTATAGTGCAGACAGTATCCAAGCCATGTTGTTAAAAGTGGCACAATCGGGTCTGAATTTCATACAGATTGGTGGCACGATTGTCTTAATTCCAATCATAGCTTTCTATTTCTTATTAGATTGGGAACGAATGTTAGGAAACATGCGTCGCCTTATTCCACGCAAATACGAAAAAAGCACATTAACCATCGTAGGCGAATGTCATGAAGTTCTAGGCGCGTTTGTAAAAGGCCAGTTCTTGGTAATGTTCTTATTGGGCGTTGTATATGCGGTTGGACTTCAATTGGTGGGTATTGAGGTCGGCATCATTATCGGGATGATTGCGGGTCTAGCCAGTATTATTCCGTATTTGGGTTTTGCGGTTGGTATTATTTCGGCAATTGTGGCTTGCCTGTTCCAATTCGGTTTGGATTGGGTGCATTTGGCCTTAGTACTGGTGGTATTCATGGTAGGGCAGGCAATAGAAGGTTATATTTTACAGCCTTTCTTATTAGGCGACAAAATTGGTTTGTCTCCTGTGGCAGTGGTATTTGCAGTCCTTGCAGGCGCGCAATTGGCAGGACTCCTCGGAATGCTCATTGCACTACCCGTTGCAGCGATTATTGTGGTCTTATTACGTCATGCACGCGAAAATTACGAGAAAAGTAATTTATACCGAAATGATGTACTTGTGGTAAATGATGCTGCAAGTGGCACTTTAAACGTAGAAACCAATCAAGTTGCTGTCGATATTGAGCTCAAAAATCAGTCTGCAAATTCGCTGCAAGATCCTGAAATTTCGAGTAACATTGAAAGATCAGAACATAAAGATTGATAAGGCCAAAATATAGATATGCGTCAATTGCAGTTAGATATAGAACCCCAGCTCGATGCCCGAATTAGTGATTTTTCTGGGCCGAGTTGGGGACATGTAATCGATGGTGTACGTCAATTACATGCAGGATTAATGAATCGTTTCTATATCTATGGTGGAGCTGGTACAGGAAAAAGCCATTTACTGTCTGCAATATGTGACTCCTATTTAGAAATTGGCAAATCAGCAATTCAAGTTTCATTGCTTGAATTGCTAGATGCGCCCACTGAAGCGATTACTTCGCTAGATCGCTATGACTTGGTGGCTTTAGATGATATTGAAGCCATCAGTGGAGTTCCACATTGGCAAAAAGCCGTTTTTCACCTGATTAACTATAATAACGAAGAGGGTGGTCAATTGGTCTTTTCATCTCGACTGGCACCAATTGAACTCAAACTCGAACTGCCAGACCTACAGTCTAGATTAACTCAGGCTGTTAGTGTGAAAGTGCCGAATGGTAGCTTATATGCAGACCGTCAAGCGCTCGTGAACTCTGTTTTAGCGCGACGTGGCATCCATATGGATCAACAAATTGTGGATTATTTGTTGGCACATGGGCCGCATCAGGCGTCTATTTTACTTCGCTCTTTAGAACAACTGATTCAGATGTTAAAAGGTGAAAAAGTCAAATTGAGTCATGCGAATTTAAGACAAATTTTTGCCCTAATTGATGAATATCGGTAAGCAATAAAAATTCTTGAGTAATTACTCAAGCTGTGACAAAGTACATAAAAATATTTTAATGTTGCAAGGATTGTGCAACTTAAGAATAAAAAGATAAAAAATATTTAAGGAGATGGATATGCTCAAACAGAGCATAGGCATTGGCATGCTTCTCATGGCAGGTCATGCATTTAGCGCAGAAATTATCGTTACAACCACTGAAGATGTTGTAAAGGATGACAAGGAATGTTCACTTCGTGAAGCCATAGAATATATCAATAATGGTATGCCAGAAGCCGGATATAATGGTTGCGGGGGTAAAGACGCCTATGCCTCAATTTCTCTGAAAAAAAATGAAGTTTATAAACTCACTAAAAAAATTGATATTAAAGCCGAACTGAATCTGAAAACGGCGTATGACAGTAACGTCAATGAAGATGTTGTACTCGGTCTTAATAATGCCGTCATTGAAATGACGGGTAAGGATCAAATTTTTAATATTAATGATAGCGAAAAAGAACTACTTGCTATCAATTTTAAAGAAATTTCATTTAAAGGATGTAAGCAAGATCAATGTGCTGATAAAGGCGGAATCATTTTTAATAATGAAAAACTCACACTTGAAAATGTAAAGTTTGAAGATGGCTATGCACGACTTGGTGGTGCAATCTACAATGTGGGATTTTCAGAAGATGGCGCAGCTGTAGCAAGCCGTCTATATATACGAACCACGATTTTTCAAAACAACAAAGCGGTAGATGGTGGTGCAATTTACTCAGAAGCACCGGCTTATGAAATCTATACATCTTTGTTCAAAAATAATGAAAGCACTTCTGGTCGAGCGATTGTTTACAATCAAAATGGGCTCGCAGACATTAGCAAGTTGGTGTTCAGTAACCCTCAAAATATTATTGCCAATAGTACCTTTTTCAAAAACAAAGGTTTTGCTGTCAACTTACGTGATGGTTTAGCACTCAATAATATTACAGTACTGAAGAACAGTGGTGGTATTGAACTAAATAGTACCTCTGAGCATGCTTATTTAGCCAATAGTGTGGTGATTGGTAATGCACTTAGTGGTACCGCTCAAGATTGTAAAGTCGTGAACTCAGGAACAGACCAATCTGTTTTTTATAACAACTTAGTGGCTGCGAGTTGTCCTGTTGGGCCTGCTGCAAATTTAAATGATGTATGGTCTGGGACGAGTTTAATTGCGGGTGATGATGAAGGTAGCTGTAAAACCTTAACAGAAGATCGTAATGCACTTTTCTGTCCATTTACCACAGCAAATAACGCATTTATTGGTTATTTACGTCCTCGTATTTTATTAGATTACGAAACGATTTTCTCAAGCCCGATATTAAATAAGGGGAAGACCACAGCAGATGGCAATGAGCATCATGTGTATTGTGAGTCTTCTGATCAGCGTGGAAAAAATCGTAATTTGGATGATGTTTGGTGTGATCGTGGTGCAATCGAAATTGTGGTTCCTGTGAGCATGCCTCGATTAGGTAAAGACATTCGTACAGGTGAAGTGGCCAAGTTTAATATTTTAGATGCATTAGGTGACAGTGATTTAATTCCAAAAGAAGAATGTACAAAAGTGATGGGTATGGCAAATCCAACGGGTGAGCCATGGCAAGATGGTTGCCCAATAATTGTACAAAGCACCGAATCTAAAGGTAAATTCACACTGAATTTGAATGGTGATTTTGAATACACGCCAAATGGAAATTGGCATGGCGCAGATATTTTTGAATTGCGTGTGGTGACGTCTTCAACCCGTTTTAATACTTCGGCAAAAAATTATTTAGCTGCAGAAGTGCGTATTTTCCAAGAACCAAACAATGAAATGGAAAGTAAAACCGTTAAAACTTCGGGTGGTGCTCTAGGCTGGGCGAGTATTTTTGCGCTACTTGGCTTAGTTGGATTTCGTCGCTTTAAAAAATAGTCTGGATAGAATTAAGGACAGCACATGAAAAATTATAAAAAAGGATTGCTGGCGGTCATGGTCCTTGCGGCTATGTCATCTATGGCAGCGACAAGTAACATCATCAAAGTTACGACCTTTGATGATGAAAATGGTGAAAATCTCAATCAATGTTCTTTACGTGAAGCGATTGAAACTGCACGTAAAAACAAATCTTTTGGTGGATGTAATGTCGGTAATCCAAATAATGGGCAGACCGATTATATTCAACTTGAAGCAGGTGAATATCTTCTGACTAAAGGTGAGTTAGTTCCTCTAAATCAGATCGTGATTGAGGGGAAAAGTCGCTTTAACTATGATTCAAAAAATTTACTGACGCAGAAATTTCCTGCCTATGAAGATATTAGAACGACGATTAATGCCCAAGGCAAATCGCGTATTTTTAATACTTCACGTTCAGAAGCCAACTTTATCGTCAATAATGTACGCCTTACTGGCGGGATGGCAGAAGATCGAGGTGGTGCCTTGTATTTAGGGGGGGCATTTACCTTAAATAATGGTGCAATAGAAAACTCTCAAGCCAAAGTTGCAGGTGGTGCGATTTACTCTGTTGCGCATAATATGTCGAAGAAAACATTATTGGTGAGCAGTTTAGTTCAGGGCAACGTTGCACCTAAAGGTAGTGTTGTTGCTATGGACTGTATCGGGAACTTGGGGGATACCCAGCCTGAAATTGTGTTCCAGCAAAGCAGTATTATTCAAAATGGTTCATCGACGAGTAATAGTGTGATGGACTTCTGTGGAAAGGCCAAAGTTGAATTGACAGCAAATACGATTGCAAAAAACCAAGCAAATCCAAGTGCGGGTAGTATTATCCGTGCCATTTCTCAGGGAACGGAACGTTTAAGTGCTTTTTCTAGCTTCGTTTTAACCAGTAATACAATAGTCGAAAATAATGCGGCTAGTACTTATTATTATGACAATAATGGTGGAAAAGCTTGGTATTTCAATGTGTTGTCCTATAATACTGGTGGTAAGTCTTGTCGTTATCTGAATAATGCTGTACCTGATAATGGTCAAAAGTTTGTTGCGAGTAATAATGCTTTTGAACTGGCAGCTGGGCAGTGTGATTTACCCGAAAGTGTGCTGAATAATACAGAAAGCTTTCTGCAAAACCATGATGTAAGTAGTTATGCTATGGGGACTTTGTTAAGCACCCTACAAACAAAATCTGCTTATAATTTGTATTTACCTTTGTATTATCCGAAAGCGATCGGCAGTGGTTTTGACTTAATCAATCTTGGCTTAGACGGCTGTAGTGATGCGGATCAACGGGGTATTTTGCGGATCACAGATGGTACTTTACAGTTATCACCTACGCAAAGAAACACATGTGATATTGGTTCGGTTGAGTTAATGAATTTAACCGCAGCAGATATGGCAGATATTACCAATGAGTCTTTAACAGCTCTGCAAGATAAGTATCAAAATACAATTGATAGCTTGAAAAAGGATATCGAAGATCCAAATTATGCAGAATATAAAGTTGCCAATCAGGATGATTTAACAAAGTACGAAGCGGTATTAAGTGCATTAAAAAATAACCTTAAGTATCGTGCAGTTTATTTTGATCCATTCCCAGCATCATTACCTCAAGAAGAGTCTGTGAATGGAAGTGCTGAAACACGACAAATCGCCTTAAATGCTGACAACTACACTGTAACGACTTCACCAATCGGCATTGGCAGTGAAATTACGGTGTCTAGTACAGGCGAAGCAAGTATTGTGGGTAATCCACCACATGACCTACACTGTGATTGGGATGCGGGAATAAAACAAATCGTTATATATCGCACCAGTGGGGCAACAACAGCGCCTACCGAATACGGTTTTTGTAAATATACGCTAAAACAAAAGACAGGGAGTCAGGCGGAATCCTCTGGTGTAGTACGTGTGGCATTTAAAAATATGACCCCAGTGGCCAAAGCTGCTCAATACACAATTAGTCCGTCAAATAATTTGTCTGTTACCGTCAATAATTTATTAGAAAATGCTAATGATGATGGTGATGGTCCAGTTGCATCTATGCCAGCGGATAAATCGGTATGGCATAAAAATGAAGAAGGCCAAATTATTCCAATTCGTTTTACTAAAATCCCAGCAGGTTTAAACTTTGAAGCTGAGTATAGTGGCAGTTGCCCAGCAAGTTATTTAAAGGAAACTTGCTACGGTGGAAAAATTACCTTCTCAGTAAAAAATGGCTTTAGCCAGTTTGACTATCCTGTTGAATATAGCGTTATCGATAGTGACGGCATTGCATCAAGCAATGCAATTCTGACTCTTAAGAATACCGCGAAAAACACCAACTCTTCTTCTAGCGGCGGTGGCTCAATGGGAGTATTTGGACTGTTGGCATTGATTGGTTTGGGTGTGTATCGTCAGCGTCGGTTGAGCAAGTAAGACAATAAAAAAAGCCTCGATAAGAGGCTTTTTTTTATGGCTTAACTAATGTAATAGATTTGATTTTCACAACATACTGTTGTTTTTGATTAGTGAACGACAGCGATAGGTTGTAAGTATTTATTGATATACTCATCGCGAATAGCAGGTCGTTCATCAGGACTAGCTTTTTGCATACGTGTCGCGAGTTCTTTACGTTCTAAAGTACTCATTTTTTGCCACGTTTCGCGCATACGCTGCTTTTCACTGTCTGGAAGTTGGGTGAACCAATCCATGCGCTGTTGCAAGCTGATACGTTGATCTGCAGGAATCTCTTTGAGTGCCTGATACTTTTTAATTAAAGCCTGTTGTTCTGCTTCAGATAGCGAATCCCAAGTTTCATTGACTTGGGTATCTGCATCTTTTGAAAATATCCAAAAGCGATCAAAGCCAGCAAAACTGGTTTGCAAAAAACTAAAAGCACAGAATGCTATTGCTAATTTTTTAGCTGCCATGTGGAACTTTGTCCTCACCCAGAACCATCAACATTTCAAGATCTTCCACCATTTGAGGGGAGAGCTTAGGGGTTGAAATCACCTGATTTTGTGGTTTGTCATCCAGTACAGTCGCATTCGGTAAAATGACAAAACCTGCAATTGCTGCTGCAAGTGCAAAGCCAGACATTTTCCAGAAACCATAACGTGAAGTTTCGCGCTGATGAATATCTTCAAGCACGTTACTCATGACAGTTGCTTTGTCTTTATGGTGCTGTGCGAGTCCATCAAGTTTGGAGGTTACTTGCTTTAAGAAATCATCTTGTTTCATTCGGATGATCCTCCCATATGTGGATTCAAATGTGCCAAAGCGGTACGTAAACCTTGAATGGCACGGTGGTAATGTGTTTTCACACTGCCTTCGGAACAATTCATAATTTCTGCAGTTGTATGCGTATCAAAGCCTTCCCAAGCTCGCAACATAAATGCTTGTTGCTGGCGGACTGGAAGTTCTGCGATAGCATCTTGTATTTCCTCTGCAGTGACAGCCTGATCCAGAAAGTCGAAAGGGTTTGGTGTAGATTCATCTACCACATCCTGTATCTCGACATCGTCGTCATCTAGGCTGACTTTTCTAAATAAGGAAAACGGCTGCGAACGACGTGCTTCTTTTCGACGCCAGTCTTGCAGCTTGTTATTTAAAATGGTGTAAAACAGGGGATACCATTCCTCTGTGGATTTTTCAGCATAAGCTTTATGTAAGGAAATAAAGGCTTCTTGCACCAAGTCCATGGCAATGCCATGTTGACCGTGCGTTGCACTTTCCATCATTACTAAAGCACGCCCCGTCACTTCATTCATGAAGTTTTTCAGGCGAGACTCAGCCGTGCTTTTTAAAACACTGCTGTCTTGCGTCTCGGACTTTTTGGGTGCTAAATCCATAGAGATGGAAAATCCTGTCATCGGATACCCACCATTATTTCCATATTCATATACAAATAACGATGGAAATAACGGTTAGGTTGACAAAAAGAATTATTATTTTTTCTAGTGTAGTCTATTTTTTTCAGGCTTAAGCGCTAAATACAATAAAATAACGATTTTACTGACGCTGACGTACCATTTCAAAAAAACAGATCGAGCCAGCAATGGCTACGTTTAGTGATTCTTGACCACCCGGTTGAGGAATCGCAACGGCTTCGGCATGTTGTAATGCATACTCAGAAACACCTTGACCTTCATTGCCTAAAATCCACACACATTGTTGGCGCAAATTTTTGCTATACAGGTTTTCAGACTGATGTGAGCTTGTTGCATACACTGGAATTTTGAATTTCGTCAAAATATCTTCAAGGGCAATATTTTCAAAGGTATTTAATGAAAAATGTGCGCCCATACCTGCGCGTAATACACGCGGTGACCAGAGCGATGCAGAGCCTTTGGTACAAACAACTTGCTCAATACCCGCCGCGGCAGCAGAACGGAGTAGGGTGCCTACATTACCGGGGTCTTGAATATTGTCTAAAATTAAGGTGTCTTCACTGAAGTTAAGCGCTTCACTTGAACTTGGTAAATCCACAATTGCTAAGCAAGCAATAGATGTTCCAAGTGTACTGATATCTTTATATAAAGATTCACTTAGAATGAACACCGCACCTTGATATTGTTCTGCAATGCGGTCGAAATCAGCATGGTTAATTGCTTGTTCAGTGGTGAAAATCGATTTGATTGGACGTTTTGAGTCTAACCATGACAACACCAAGTGTGTGCCTTCCAAAACAGTTTGACCTTGTTTTTTACGGTAGGCATTTTGTTCGATTAAGCCACGGAGGTGTTTAATTTTAGGGTTGTCTTTTGATTCGAGATAAATCAGAGCCATGAGGGAGATATCCACGAAAGTCAGCAGAAATACTGACTTTCGTTATAAGAAATTAATTATGGTATGACGTAACTAGGTCAACTTCGTTTTTAGAACCAATAATCACAGGAACACGTTGATGAAGTTCTGTTGGTTGGATGTCTAGAATGCGGACACGGCCTGTTGTAGAAGCACCGCCAGCTTGTTCCATCAACATACTCATTGGGTTTGCTTCGTACATTAAACGTAGACGGCCTGCTTTTTTCGGATCTTTGAAGTCGTATGGATACATGAAGATACCGCTACGGCAAAGAATACGATGAATATCACCCACCATGCATGCAACCCAACGCATATTGAAGTCTTTTTCACGCGGGCCAGGTTTACCTGCAAGAAGTTCGTCGATATAACGTTTTACAGGTTCTTCCCAGTGACGTTGGTTCGATGCATTAATTGCATATTCTTTAGTGTCTGCTGCCACCGCAATCGCATCTTTAGTTAATAAGAATTCTTTGCTTTCTGGATCAAAAGTAAAGAAGACTACGCCAGCACCGACAGTTAGAACCATCATTGTTGATGGGCCATACAGTACATAACCTGCAGCCGCTTGATTCACACCCGCTTGCATGAAATCTTCAGCTTGCGTCACGGCATTTTTTGCAGGAAGAATTGAGAAAATTGTGCCAACACACATGTTGATATCGATGTTGCTTGAACCATCTAATGGGTCGAACAAGACAAGATAATCGCCATTTTCTTGAGCTGGTGTGAATTCATCTAATTCTTCAGATGCCAAACCACCGACATGTGGATGAACTTTTAATGCATCGATGAGGTAATCATTTGAAATGACATCAAGTTTCTTTTGTTCTTCACCTTGAACGTTTTCGTGTTGCGCGCTACCCAATACACCAGCCAAAGCACCTTTTTGTAAAAGAAGGTCGATGTCTTTGCATGTATTACCAATTGTTTCAATAACTTGTGCTAATGCAGGAGTAAGATTACCACTTTGTTGTTGTAGAAATTGGGAAAGGGTGAGATTTGACATAACCGGAAAACTCCAAATATTAATTTATCAAAAATGATAAAAATGTGATTGTGCAACATTTTAGATGAGAACGAAGGAAAAGAAAAATTAAACTAGACTATTTGTCGTGATTTTACCCTTGCAAGTCCTGAATAACATGCTATGTTGAATCTAATGTATAAATCGAAAGACAGGGAGCACAACAATGACCACACAAAAATTTGATGCGACTCCGACTGCAACTGAGGGATTGAATTTAGACGATATTTCTGCGGATACCGTAAAAGCTGCATGGAGCAGTTACGAAGCTAAAGCAGAGTATAAAAAGTTCAATAAACATGATCTCATTGAGTCGATGCAAACAGAAAAAGAAAATGCTGAACATCCAGAAGCAGAAGCGTAATGATTTGGATTGTTAAGGTGATTTTCTAGTTGGTAAAGCTAAGGATCTCGTTTTAAAAGTCGTTCATTTGCATTTTAATTGATTATTTTTTATGTTCTAAAGCCGCTAACTGAATTTATCCTGAGTTAAAGGGCTAAATTGAGTTAAAGCACAGAACGCTGCAACAGAACGATGAAAATGAAACGATATAAATTAAATGATACGGGTTAAATCAAAAAAGCACTCATTAATGAGTGCTTTTTTTTAGCTCAGACTTTTTCAAGTCTTATTTAAGTAGCGGAGGTACAGCTTCGTAGTTAATTTCTACGCGGCGGTTTTCTTTCCATGCATTTTCATCATGACCCGCATTGATTGGCATTTCTTTACCATAGCTGACTGCTTCAAGCTGATTTGGACTTACACCTGTTGTAATCAGGAAGCTTTCAACAGCTTTGGCACGACGTTCACCAAGTGCCATGTTGTATTCACGAGTACCACGTTCATCGGTGTGACCTGTTAAAGCCACGCGTGAGTTTGCATTAGCAACAAGGAACTGTGCATGAGCTTGAAGGGTTTGTAAGTCTTCATTGCTAAGCTCTGTACTGTCGTAGTCAAAGTGTACTACGCGCTTCGCTAAAAATGCTTTATTCGCTTCAGTTACACCTTTAGATGATGCACCGGCTAGGTTTTGTGCATTGAGTGCTGCATCTTCACTTAAACCAGAAGTGTTTACAGTGGTTGAGCTATTTGGGTTTTGTCCTGCTTGTACGTCTGCTGCAGGTTTACGGCTGGCACAACCAGTCATTACTAATGCTGTAGCTAAAACAGGTAATGCAATCAGTTTCATCGCTTTCATATTGATCTCCATGACGGTTATTTATGATGTTTCATTAAAAAGTTATTGTTGAATAAATCATGCAGTGTTTATTTCGGTGCCCAAGCTGGTTCACGAACTTCACCTTGTTCACTTGGTAAGTTCATGCGGAAACGACCATCTAAAGACATGATCGAGAGCAAACCACGGTTTGCTTCACGTGTTGCATACACGACCATTTGACCATTTGGAGAGAAGCTTGGGGATTCATCTAAACTTGTTGGTGTTAAAATATTGGTTACACCAGAACCAATGTCTTGAACCGCAACTTTATAGTTACTACCGCTAGGACGATGCACCAAAGCTAATTTTTTACCATCAGCACTTAAAGTGCCACGGGCATTAAATGCACCACGGAAAGTTAAACGTTTTACACTTTCAGCACTTAAGTTGTAGGTATAAATTTGTGGAGAGCCACCACGGTCAGAGGTAAAAATAAATGATTTACCGTCAGGGGCATAACGTGCTTCTGTATCAATCGCTGTGTCATTGGTCATGCGTTTTAATTGGCGAGTCTGTAAATCCATTTGATAGATTTCAGGATTGCCATGCATTGAAGCGGTAAACAACATCGATTTACCATCAGGTGAGAAGCTTGGTGCACCATTTAGACCACGGAAACTTGCTACTTTTTCACGGTTACCACTTGCTAAGTCTTGGATGTAAATTGCAGGGCGCTTGGTTTCAAAAGAAACATAGGCTAGCTTTTTCGCATCAGGCGTCCACGCAGGGGAAAGGATTGGATCTCGTGAAGTCAAAATCGTACGGGGTTGTTCACCATCTGTATCTGCAATTTGTAGGGTATAGCGCTGATCTGGTGTTGCTGCATTACGCAATACATAGGCAATACGGCCGCTGAAGTCACCTGGAATGCCAGTTAAAGCTTGATATATCGCATCACTGATCATATGCGCAGCTTGACGGTAACGTGAAGCAGGTACAGTGAGTAGTTCATTTAACAGGTATTGTTTTTTTTCAACATCATACAGTTGGTAGTGAATTTCATAAGAGCCATCAGCCGTTGTTTTTGATGTACCTGTCACGACATAGGGTACGCCCGCGGCTTTCCATGCTTCTGCATTTGGAGAGTTTATTGTTGCAGTTGCAGGTAAGTTTTTAGAGGCACTGGTAAATTTACCTGAGCGGTTCAAGTCATTTTCAACCACTGGATAAATATTTGAGTCATTACTAAAAGGCACGATCGCAATTTTAGGTGCTTCTTCAGGAGCTTTAGTGATTTCGAGGTGAAGCTGCGCATGCGTTTGAGTCACTAAAACTGGGCTCAAAGCAGTGAATACGGCTAAGCAAAGAAGATGTTTACGCGTCATTTCCATCATTCGCTAATTACTCTAAAAATGTGAGTTATTGTCTGTATTTGGTTGTGTCACATAATGGCATGATTTTGAGATATTAAAAGCATGAAAATATGACTGAACTGTTATAACACTGTGAAAAATGCAGAGATTTTATCCGAGTTTCGTCAAGTCTAGCTTAAAAATCATGAACACAACATCACATTTTGGAATGAAAATGATAATTCTTTAGTTATAAGATTCTATTTTTGAATCAAGTGTTTAGAAAATTTTAGTAATACTTGATGTTGCTGAGTCCCACATACACGGCGTTATATAGAACGAAGACAAAAAGGGATCAATTTGTCGGGGCTAGAGCTTCATAAAAGCTCAAGTATTGAAACATGCACGTGCAATCGATTGAGTATTCATTTTAGGAAAGGGTGTAACTGGGGGATGGATGTAGAAGATTAAAAATAAACATCATACCAGCGATGAAACTTGATCTTTTGAAGATAAGAAAAATTGGTATGGGGTGATTCATTGCTTAAGCACAAAAAAATCCCCACACGGTTTGCAGGGATTTTAATATTTAACGTGATGACTTGAAGGTAGACGTAAAACTTTGAGCTTCACGTTTTGCATCTGGGTCACTCGGCATTGGGTATGGTGCAGCAGCTCGAACAGCAGCCTCAATACTGGCTTTCATATCAGGATCACTAGAGTTCACAATCACTGACCGAACTGAACCACTTTCCGTAAGGGTAACGCGAGCAGACGCCGTTTTACCCGCAGAGTCTGAAGGTGTATCCCACGCACGCTTAATCCTATTTTCAAAATCACGTTTTGCTGTTGAAGCAATTTTCTTCGCTTCAGCTTTTTTCTGTGCAGCTTCTTCAGCTGCTTTTTTTGCAGATGAAGCTTTGGCTTCTTCGGCTGCACGTTCGCGTGCTTCGGCATCGGCTTTAGTCTTTGCATCGGCCTTGGCTTTTGCATCGGCGTCTGCTTTACGTTTTGCAGCTTCTGCATTGGCCTTAGCTTTTGCATCAGCATCTGCTTTACGTTTTGCCGCATCTGCATTGGCCTTGGCTTTCGCATCAGCATCAGCTTTACGTTTTGCAGCTTCTGCATTGGCTTTAGCTTTGGCATCAGCATCAGCTTTACGTTTTGCAGCTTCCGCATTGGCTTTAGCTTTCGCGTCTGCATCTGCTTTACGTTTTGCAGCATCCGCATTGGCCTTGGCTTTTGCATCTGCATTGGCTTTTGCCGTTGCTGCAGCTTTGGCTTTGTCAGCTTCTGCTTTTCTTAAAGCATCGGCATGGATTTTTTCAGCCTTGGCTTTGGCATCAGCATCAGCTTTACGTTTTGCTGCTTCAGCATTGGCTTTCGCCGTAGCATCTGCTTTTGCCTTAGCTGCATCCGCTTTGGCTTCTTGTTGTGCTTTTAGTTTTGCAGCTTCAGCAGCTTTAGCTTGTTCTTGAGCACGTTTTGCATTGTCCGCAGCTTTTTGTTCAGCAAGCTGCTGTGCTTTTGCCGCAGCGAGTGCCTGTTGAGCAGCAATCTGTGGATCTGCCTTAGGTGGTTCTGCTGGCTTAGGTGGTGCAGCCGTTGGAATCTCGGGTGCCGGTTCAACGCTAGGTTCTGCTGTTTGCGTGATTTGTTCAGCTACATTTTCATGCGCGGTTTCATCAAACTCAGTGACTTCACGTGTTACAGGTTTTAAATCTTCCGGTTTTACCAAAACAGTGGTTATTTTGTTAGGGGGCTCAGGTGGTTTACTCATGCCAAGATAAAGTAAGCCAACCACAGCGACGATATGCACACCTAGTGTGAAACCAATCGCAACGGCTTTTTGTTTAAAAGGCGGCTTGTTGAAATCTTTCATAAATTATTTTAATGGCTCAGTCAGTAAACCTACTTGTGTTAAACCTGCATCTTGAAGGGCAGACATGAGTTTCATGACTTCACCATAAGGACGAGATTCACTGCCGTTAATCAGGACACTCATTTGCTTTTTCTGTTCGCTCGCTTCATTTTGCGAGGCCGTTAAAACAGATTTAAGTTCATCGAGTGTGAGTACATCATCTTGATGATTTTTATCTTCGAGAGTGATCGTGCCATCTGCTTTCAGTGTAACAATCGCTCTACTATCTTCCGCTTGCATAGGCGTGCCATTTGCCTGTGGTAAGTCGACTTTGACACCTGTGGTGATCATAGGTGCAGTGACCATGAAAATCACCAATAGAACTAACATGACATCAATATATGGTACGACGTTCATGTCACTTTTTAATGGTTTTTTGATGCGCTCAAAGCGTCCAGAACGTTGAATAGCCATTAGTCATTGTCCTGAGTTGAACCTACAGACTGGCGTTGTAATAACGCAACCATTTCTTCGGCAAAAAGAGCACGATCGTTATAAACGGCTTCACCTTTGGCTGTAAAATGGTTAAATGCTAGTACAGCAGGAATTGCCGCAAAAAGACCAATGGCCGTTGCAATCAATGCTTCTGCAATACCAGGAGCAACCGTAGCAAGGGTGACTTGGTCAACATCTGCCAAACCAATAAAGGCATTCATAATGCCCCAAACGGTACCGAATAAACCGACATAGGGTGCAACCGAGCCAATACTCGCAAGCGCGCCTAAACCATTTTCTAAATGTCCTTGGTCACGGCTTAAACCCACACGAAGAATACGTTCTGTACCTTCAATTGATTGTTCTGCGCTGGCATTACGTTTTTTAAGTTTGAAAAACTCGCCTAAACCTTGATAGAAGACATCTTCAAGGCCAACACGTTTCGAGTTGAGCTGAGCATTGTTGTATAAAGTGTTGAGTTCGGCGCCAGACCAAAAGATTTTTTGGAAATGTTCATCATCGGCCTGCGCTTTTTTATAATTCATGTGTAACTTGGCAATCAGATACCAACTGAATAACGAAGCTAAGAGCAGCAGGAGCATTACCAGTTGTACGACAGGACTTGCTTGTAAGATGAGGTCTGAAACTTTGAGTGTTGATTCTAGTTGAGTTGCCATAGTTACTACATGTGCCAAATAATTTTTTTAATCTTGTTCCAATTCTTTCAGAATCAGTTCACGTATTTCATCAGGAAGGCGACGGGGTTTCATCTCTGCACTGATACATGCCAATTCTACCTCACCTGATGCCAGCATAATATCACCACGATAAATATTTTGTTGCAACACAAATGACGTAGCCTTACACGAAACTACACTTGCTGTAACAGTAATCAGGTCATCCATTAATATAGGACGTGAATATTTCACATTAATTTTATGAACGACAAAGTTGTAATCTTTTTGATGCCAATAATGGTCTACACCTGAAGCGCGCAGCCATTCTGTGCGGGTACGTTCCATAAAGCGAATATGATTTGCGTGGTAAACAATGCCACCTGCATCTGTATCTTCAATATATACACGAATGTTGAATTCGAATTTATTCGCCATGAGAGTGTTCCGTCTTTATAAAATCTGAAAAATATTGTTCTGCACTTCAGCAAAGAATTAGAGCATTTAAAAATGGCGATAATTCAATGATTCGTCAAGTGCTTCAATGACGGGCAGTTTAGCACCGTGAGTCATCAGTCCAATGGCACAAGGTTTCAACTCACGTAAATCTTTAACTTTCGTAGATGTTATTATTGATTAAAAAAGAGACTGCTTTTAATTTGTTTGTTCATCTAATTTAAATTTTGCATCGACAAAATCCTGTAGATGAGCTGCTAAATATCCCGCAATATGAAAGTGAGTTTCTTCCATTTTCTTTTTCTGTTGCTTGGGGAGTAATGCCTTCAAAGATTCATACATATACGTTAAGCAGCAAAAGCCAAGGCCAATAACTAACATGAGTAAAAGTTCATTAGCTAGATCTATCCAGAAAAACACATAAACGAGTATGACTAAAGCAAAGAATGAGAAGCTGAAATACAACGTATTAATTTTTGCTGGTTTAAAGTTTTCCTTGACCAAAACTTGTACGTCGTCGTGATAGTACGTCCCAATAAAAATGAGGGCAGAAGTATAGTTGAAGCTCAGGTTTTTTATACGATATGCAGAAGGCGATTGTTTAATAGTTAAGATATTATCTTCACTTACTTCTATGGTTTCTTTGCTGAGAATTTTTTCACATTCGACAGTGATAAAATAATTGTATTCGGCGTGAAATAAGCTTTCAAAATCACTCATTTGTTTAGGGCTAAATGAACTGATGGGTTGTTCTCTGGGAATGTTTTCAATGGCACTGTCTAATGGAAGGTTTTGAATGTATTCGCTATTAATTTTGTTAATTATTCTATTCTCAAGATTTATCATTTTAGTTTGCTGTTTGTAGTGGATTGAATTTATTTTAAAATTTAAATAAACATTCAGGGAGCATTTAACTCCCTGAAGTCGTTCAGTGAATAATCGTCTATTTATCTTTCGGCTCTGGTGGTGTCATCCCAAACTGTAAATAAGCCATATTGGTGGCAATACGTCCACGTGCAGTACGCATGACATAGCCTTGCTGAATGAGGTAGGGTTCGATCACATCTTCTAGGGTCCCTGAGTCTTCTGCCATAGCAGCAGCTAAAGCTTCTACACCTGCAGGGCCACCATCAAAACGCTCTAGTAGCATTGATAAATAACGGCGGTCTAGCGTATCTAAACCATCTTTATCGACATTTAGCATGTCCAAAGCACGTTGAGCCATCTCTTGGGTTACTTCACCCGTACCTTTAACTTGCGCATAATCACGGACCCGGCGTAATAAACGGTTTGCAATACGAGGTGTCCCACGAGCACGGCGTGCAACTTCTTGAGCACCTTCGGCAGTCATGGGTACATCCATCAAGTTTGCAGATCGAGTCACAATATGCGTTAAGTCTTTGACAGAATAGAACTCTAAACGTTGTACGATACCGAAACGGTCACGTAAAGGAGAGGTCAGTAGGCCTGCACGAGTCGTCGCTGCAACAAGAGTGAAGGGTGGTAAATCCAGTTTGATCGAACGGGCAGCAGGGCCTTCACCAATCATGATGTCGAGTTGGTAATCCTCCATCGCTGGATAGAGAATTTCCTCAATGACAGGTGAAAGACGATGGATCTCATCAATAAATAAAACATCACCTTCTTCGAGGTTGGTTAGCATCGCAGCCAAATCGCCTGCACGCTCAAGGACAGGGCCTGATGTAGATTTTAAGTTGCCGCCCATTTCACGCGCAATAATATTGGCCAGTGTGGTTTTACCTAAACCCGGTGGGCCAAAAATTAAGGTGTGATCGAGTGCTTCTTCACGGCCACGTGCAGCACCGATAAAGATTTCCATTTGTTCACGGACGACAGGCTGCCCGATGTAGTCATCGAGGGATGTTGGGCGAATGGCACGGTCGAAGTGGTCTTCGGGTTTTTCTGAACCACTGATAAGACGGTCTTGCATAATTATTTAACTAATCTCTATATCGTTGTGGAAGAATCACAGCCTCAAAAAGCGATTGAACTTTAAATGCCATTGTATAGGCGATTCTCACTTTTGACTGGGCAAAAGTGACAAAACCCATTTGTTAAACTGATGCTACGTCCTTGTAGCACAGTTTAACGGCGACATCCTTGTCGCCTGCGTGATTCACATACTGTCTATAACCCTAAAAGGCAAAGGATGCGGTGCTCATTAGAAACTACAAATTATTTATTCATCGACTTTAATGCAGCACGGATAATGTCGCTGGCTTCAGTAAAGTCACCTTTGGCAGCATTCACTAATTTTTGTGCTTCAATTGGTTTGTAACCTAATGATTGCAATGCCGCCTCAGCTTCGGCAACTGCAGAGTTGCCTGTAAATTGAATTTGTTCAACAGTTGAATTGGTTGGTGCAGTGCCTGAAGCCATGGCTTTAAAGCGATCACGAAGCTCAATCATGAGGCGTTCAGCGGTCTTTTTACCCACACCCGGAACTTTGACTAAGGTGTTTACATCTTCGTGTTCAACCGTATGAATTAGCATTTCAACACTTAAGGTCGACAAAATGCCCAGTGCCATTTTAGGGCCTACGCCGTTAACTTTTAACAGTGTGCGAAAGATCAGTTTTTCTTGAGCATTGCTAAATCCATACAGCAGTTGTGCATCTTCACGAACAGCCAAATGTGTCCACAGGGTAATTTTTTGACCTTTTTGTAGTTGGCAAAATGTTGAAAGTGGGGTGTCAATTTCATAGCCCACACCATTTACATTGAGTAATACCGTTGGTGCTTCCAATGCCAGCACTTCGCCAATTAAACATCCGATCATGTCATTTATTCACTTTATTTCAGTTTAGTCTGAGCCATTTGCTCAATTTCAATTTGTTGTGAGATTAGCGTGAAGGCCAGCGAATTACTAGCCTTCACATTTTTTCAGCTTTAAAAGAAACCAACTTTATTGCCTTGAAGTTCCTGTGCAAGGTTATAAGCCTGATGGTCTGAAAATTTAGAGATAATATCCAATACTTGCATGATGTTTTCATAATGCAACGGCCCAAAATGTGCCCCCGAACGGTGGAGAATGGACATCAGTCGCTGTTCTTTAAAACTCAAGGTTTTATTTGGCGTAGTTAGAGGAATAAATGCGTCTAAAATATTTTGCAGACTTTGGTGTGCAATAATCTCTAAGCCTGCTTTTTGTGGATGTTCAAAAATTTTATCGCGAGCTAATTCTTTCGCTCGGTTAATTCCACACTTGATATCTTCACTGCAATACTGCAATAAACTGCCTTTAAGTTGACCTGACAAAATTTCATGATGATGGCGGGCGAAGGCTGTCGTGACTTCTTCGACTAGACGTTTCATCACTCGACCACGTAATGCGGCAATTTTTTGTTGCCAAGTGGTATCAGTCATCGCCAATTCGGCAGGTATGCCATAGTCACCGACCAAATCAAGGAAAATTGGCTCAACTTCGTTATAGTTCAACATGTTGAGGATAATGCCATCTTCAAGGTCAATTAAGGCATAACAAATGTCATCTGCGGCTTCAAGCAAATAGGTCAACGGATGACGACAGTAGTGATATTCGCCCAGTTGAATTAAACCGAGTTGTTCTGCAATTTGCTGCAAGATTTCTTTTTCTGCTTGATAACAACCAAACTTTGCTCGTTGGCTTGCAGGTTTATTGCCTTGCGATGCAATGGTTTTTGAAAGCCACGGGTATTTTAAATATGCACCTAAAGTTGCATAGGTTAAACGCATACCACCATCATTCGGATGATAGTCAATTTTAGTCAGTAAACGTAAGCCTTGTGCATTACCTTCAAACTGACGCACATCGGCTTCTTCTTCAGGGCTTAAGTCCTGTAAAAAGTTGGTATGCGATGCGTCATCAAACCATTCTCGAATGGCATATTCGCCTGCATGGCCAAAAGGTGGATTACCAATATCGTGTGCCAAGCACGCAGCTTGAATAATTGCACCGACATCGGCAGGTGAAATCCACATCGGGAGTTCATCTTTAATTTTCTCAGCCGCCAGCATCCCCAGTGAACGTCCAATACAAGACACTTCTAAAGAGTGAGTTAGGCGAGTATGAATGCCATCATGTTGGGTGAGGGGATGGACTTGGGTCTTGCGGTTTAATTGTCGAAAGCTTTGCGAAAAAATAATGCGGTCGTAGTCTTTGTGGAAGGGGCTACGTGCCTGTTCAGAACTGTGTTTATTGCTACCAATACGAACTGTAGAAAGAAGTTCAAGCCAACGCATTTGAGTCATTTATCATTATTCAATTATTACTTGAATTGAATAATGCCAAACTTAGCAGAAAAGCACTAGTCTGGGGCGACACAACTTGTCTTAAAAGATGTATGAGTGATTTGCCTTAATGAAATGCAAAACAAAACAGAAATTTAAAAATGGGCTGTTAGTATAGATGGGCAAATTTTACCTTTTATCCCATTTTTTAATTTTCAATGAGAATAATTTAAATGTATAGAAAACAATTTCTTCCTACTTTGACTGCACTAAGTTTGGGCGTGACATTTTTTTTGTCAGGTTGTACAAGTTTCAATACAGAAAAAAATATAACGAAAGTGCAGCCAAACCAAAATGTTGCTGCATCAGAAAATAGCATGATGCATCATTTACAAACATTTGAAGAAAT
Source organism: Acinetobacter sp. LipI_15 (assembly GCF_058242865.1). Lineage (NCBI taxonomy): Bacteria > Pseudomonadati > Pseudomonadota > Gammaproteobacteria > Moraxellales > Moraxellaceae > Acinetobacter > Acinetobacter sp. LipI_15. The sequence continues at coordinate 1,059,501 of NZ_JBZAYN010000001.1, forward strand.
TGCGGAACAAAATGGTGGCAATCGTGCAGTAGGTACAGCAGGTGGATTGGCTTCTGCACAATATATTCTTGAACAAGCCAAGAAAGCAGGCTTGCACGCGCAAATGTTGCCATTTGAAAATCGAGAAAAGACCGTTGGGCAAAATATTGTGATTGAGATTGAAGGGCAATCCAAAGATACCGCTGTGATTGTCGGCGCGCACTATGATTCGGTGAAAATGGGGCCTGGGATTAATGATAATGCTTCAGGCGTTGCAGTATTGTTAGCATTATTACAAGACTATGCGAAGCAAAAGGTAAAACCTAAACACACACTATATCTTGCCTTTTGGGATTCTGAAGAGGTTGGTATTGCAGGTTCACAAGCTTTTGTGAAATCACTCAGTGAGAAACAGCTTCAAGGCATTCAAGCCTATATCAATGTTGATATGGTGGGAACAAAGAATCCGAATATCATGATTGCCGATGGTGACCATTCATCAATTGGAGAAATGGCGGCACAGTTTAAAGCCAATGGACTTGCACAAAGTGATTATCAGCCAATTTTAGACAGCATGAGTCAATTACCTAAGCACCCGCAGGATGCTGCATTAGAACAAAGTATGCGTCAATATTTTAAAACCAATAATATGCAGATTAAAGATGATGTAACGACTTTAACAGCAAGCGATACTTTGCCATTTTTAGGGAAAGTTCCCGTTACTTCACTAATTTTATTTAATGAGCAAATGAAAGGTGATGAACTCGAATTTGCACCGTGCTACCACAAGGCTTGCGATATGATTGATGGTGTAGATGTAAACTCACTGAACTTAGCCCTTAATGTAATTCAAGATCTATTGTCAGATTTGAATAAATAAAATGTTTCAATTTCAAATGTGAATTGATTTTAGTCTTTATGAATTTCAGGTTTAAATCTCACACATTTAGACCTGAAATTAATTTTCAAATATGATTTGAACGCTTGATTAAAAAGTGAGTTGTTGTTGAAAAATAAAACATTTTTATAGTTTGAATATTATTCTTAGGATGAAATGAAAAAATCAGATAATTTTGTGTTAATCTGTGCGACTAAATTCAATTTTATTATTTAAAAATAAAAGCATTATTGCCTAAACTTCCCGATATAAGCACTACAATTTCACTTTCACATCTAGCTGATTTAACTAATACACAGTAGAATATGCGCTCTCTCAAGTCACATTGTGGCATGGTCTTTTCGATCATCCCGTGGAGCCAAAATCAGCATGTTTATCGTTGCCGGTGCACCTGCACATTCTTCATTTAAGAAAACTCAACTATTATCACGTTTAACGTCAATTAGTTCTGTTCAATCAATTGAAAGTCAATGGGTTTACCTTTTTGACCAAGCGCTCAACGAGCAACAACAGCAATCCGCTTTACAGCTTCTCAACGATGGTCAATCTTTTGAATTGCACCAAGCAGCAAGTGACGAAGTCCAAATTTTAGTGACGCCACGTGTTGGAACCATCTCTCCGTGGTCGTCTAAGGCAACAGACATTTTTGCCAACTGTAATACACCGGTTCATCGCCTTGAACGCGGTGTTTTATTTACTTTGAAGGGTGTAAATGCTGTTTCTGATGAAGTAAAACTAGCATTACATGATCGCATGACAGAAAGCGTTTTCAATGCTATTGAAGATGCTGCGGCACTTTTCTCTGAAACTGAACCAAAGCCTTTAAACTCAATTGATATTTTGGGTCAAGGTAAAGAAGCGTTGGTGAAAGCTAACTCTGAATTTGGTTTTGCGCTTTCTGATGAAGAAATCGATTATTTAACCGATGCATTCACAAAAATGGGTCGCAACCCGCATGACATCGAATTGATGATGTTTGCTCAAGCAAACTCTGAACACTGCCGTCATAAAATCTTTGGTTCAGAATGGACAATTGATGGTGAAGTTCAACCATTGTCATTGTTCCAAATGATTAAAAACACCTATAAAGAATCACCTACAGATGTATTGTCGGCATATAAAGACAACGCTTCTGTAATTGTTGGTTTTGACACACAGCGTTTTTATCCAAAACTAGATGCTGAAACAGGTCACCACGTTTATAAATACAAGAGTCAAGCCGCTCACATCTTGATGAAAGTGGAAACACATAACCATCCGACAGCGATTGCACCATTTGCTGGTGCAGCAACAGGTTCGGGCGGTGAAATCCGTGACGAAGGCGCAACAGGTCGTGGTGGTAAGCCAAAAGCTGGTTTAACAGGTTTTACCGTATCTAACTTGAACATTCCGGGCTTCGAACAGCCTTGGGAAGAAAACTACGGCAAACCATCTCGTATGGCATCTCCACTTCAAATTATGATTGAAGGTCCATTGGGTGGTGCTGCATTTAACAACGAATTTGGCCGTCCTGCGTTAAATGGTTACTTCCGTACATTTGAACAAAATGTCAATGGCGACGTAAAAGGCTTCCATAAGCCAATTATGATTGCCGGCGGTTACGGTAACATCCGTCCTGACCATGTAGAAAAAGATGCAATCCAACCGGGCGATCTTTTAATCGTACTTGGCGGTCCTGCAATGTTGATCGGTCTAGGCGGTGGCGCAGCATCTTCTGTGGACAGCGGTAAGTTGGGTGAAAACCTAGACTTCGCTTCTGTACAGCGTGAAAACCCAGAAATGGAACGCCGTTGCCAAGAAGTCATCGATGCGTGCTGGCGCATGGAAGATCATAACCCAATCGTGTCTGTACATGACGTAGGCGCGGGCGGTATCTCAAATGCAATGCCTGAACTTGTGAACGATCATGAGTTAGGTGCGGTACTTGATCTGCGTAAAATTCCATCGCTTGAAAAAGGCATGTCTCCGATGGAGATCTGGTCGAATGAAGCGCAAGAACGTTATGTTTTGGCGATCCGTCCATCATCTTTAGAACTCTTTGAATCACTGTGTGCACGTGAGCGTTGTCCGTTTGCGGTATTGGGTGAAGCGACTGAAGCGCGCCATTTAACCGTTGAAGATCCATTGTTTGAAAACAAAGCTGTGGATATGCCAATGCAAGTGATGCTTGGCGGTACACCACGCATGAGCCGTTCATATGAAACCATTGAACGTAAAGGCGATGACTTCGAAGCGTCAAAAGTAACTGATCTGAAAGATGCGATTTACCGCGTTCTTAAGAATCCAACTGTTGCGTCTAAATCGTTCTTGATCACGATTGGTGACCGTTCGATTACAGGTATGGTTGCACGGGATCAGTTTGTAGGTCGTTGGCAAGTACCTGTAGCTGATGCTGCAGTGACAACAACAAGCCTTGTCGGTTACACAGGTGAAGCAATGGCAATGGGTGAACGTCCACCCGTTGCGTTGTTAAATCCTGCTGCTTCTGCACGTTTATCTGTAGCAGAATCAATTTCAAACATCATGTCTGCAAAAATCGACCAGATCAGCGACATTAAATTGTCTGCAAACTGGATGGCTGCTGCAGGTCAACAAGGTGAAGACCAAGCGCTATTCGAAGGTGTTAAAGCCATCGGTATGGAAATGTGTCCTGCTTTAGGTATCGCAATTCCTGTAGGTAAAGACTCATTGTCTATGCGTACAACGTGGAATGACGAAGGCGAAGACAAGTCGGTAACTTCTCCAATGTCAGGCGTGATCACTGCATTTGCACCTGTGACTGATGTACGTAAAACATTGACACCTGAACTTAAAAATATTGAGTCTGTACTTGTACGTATCGATCTTTCTAAAGGTCAGTTCCGTCTAGGCGGTTCGATCCTTGCTCAGGTTTATAAAGCAATCGGTTCTGTAACACCTGACGTAGATAGCTTCGATGACTTCAAAGCATTCTTTGCATTGGTTCAAGATTGGAACAACCGTGGTCTAATCAAGGCTTACCATGACATCGGTGATGGCGGTCTATTGGCAACTGTTGCAGAAATGATGTTCGCTTCACGCCTAGGTGTAGCACTTGAAGATCAATCTGTTGAATCGTTATTTGCTGAAGAAATTGGCGCAGTGCTTCAAATCAGCAAAGCGGATTGGGCTGCATTAGAAGCTGAAGTTGCAGCGTCTAGCCTTAAAGATGCAATTGCAGTTGTGGGTACTGTAAACGATACAGATACTTTAACTGTAAATGGTTTGAGCTTAGACCGTGCTGAATTACAGCAAGCATGGACCGAAGTGTCACATCAAATCCAGCGTTTACGTGACAACGTAGAAACTGCGGATCAAGAATATGCGCTGATCGCTGACAAATCACATGCAGGTTTAATTGCAAAACCAACATTTGATTTGAACGAGCCAATCGAAGCACCATACATCAATGAACGCCGTCCAAACATGGTGATTCTGCGTGAACAAGGTGTAAATGGTCATGTAGAAATGGCTGCTGCATTCGATAAAGTCGGCTTCAACACTGTAGACGTACACATGAGCGACTTGCTTGCTGGCCGTATCAGTCTTGATGACTTTGAAGGTTTAGTCGCGTGTGGCGGTTTCTCTTACGGTGACGTATTGGGCGCAGGCGGCGGTTGGGCGAAATCTGTATTGTTCAATCCTAAACTTCGTGACCAATTTGAGAAATTCTTCAACCGTGACGAAACATTCTCTCTAGGTATTTGTAACGGCTGTCAAATGCTGTCTCAGCTTGCACCATTAATTCCAGGTGCAGAAGCTTGGCCTCGTTTCCACCGCAATACTTCTGAGATGTTTGAAGCGCGTGCAGTTAACGTACGCGTTGAAAAATCAAATTCTGTATTGTTAGAAGGTATGGAAGGTTCGATTCTTCCTATCGCTGTAGCACATGGTGAAGGTCGTGTGGTTACAAGCGCAGAAAACATTGCAGCATTGAATGCTGGCGATCAAGTGATCTTGCGTTATGTAGATAGTCAAGGCAACCCAACGCAGCATTACCCAATGAACCCGAATGGTTCGCCAGAAGCGATTTCAGGTGTAACGTCTAAAGACGGTCGTGCAACGATTATGATGCCGCACCCTGAACGTAACTTCCGTGCGATTCAGCATTCTTGGAAACCAGAAGATTGGGATCAAGACGGTGCTTGGTTACGTATGTTCCGTAATGCACGTAAATTTATTGGTTAATCTTAGATAGATGAATAATAGAAAAGAGCTGCCTTCGGGTGGCTTTTTTATGGTTAAAATTTACCAAAAGATATATTAATTATTGTGAATGCTTGTTTTTACACATATAATCGCTTTCGATTTTTAACCACCTGCGGGTGGTTTTTTGTTGGTTTTAAATTTTTATTTCTCCCACTGAACTTGGTTTAGATTTTGCTTTTATATTTGTGGAAACATGCTAGTGTGTATTTTATGCACAATAACTATGCAAGATTAAAGACAGCAAGATAAAAGAAAGATGGATAACTAAACGAGTTCAGTATCAACACTCATGATGAGGTGATGACATGATTAAAACAGCGGAATATTCGGCAGTTGATAAGTCTGCGCTGCGTAAAAAGGGCTGGAAGCTTTTTGGTGCAGTGGTGTGTTTGCAGTTGGTGTTTTTAGTTTTGGGTTATGTTTTACAGATGTAATATTTGAACAATTGAAACCGCCGTGAGGCGGTTTTTTATGTAAACTAATGCATAATTAAAAAACTGCAAAAATTAATAATGAGCTTTAAACAATTTGTATTATTAAAAGATATAAAAATATTTTTACTTTTAGGCTTTATGTTTCCGTCAACATTGTTAAGTGGGTGCTTTCCTATTTTAAAAACGAAGCATCCGAAAATTAATATAACTGTTATCAATGAGCAAAATGAAAAGTTGGACGATGCAGAAGTATTTTTAAATCTTACAACATGGCAAGGCAAGTCTTTTACTGAATCTACATTAAAAAAAACACAGGACGGAATTGCTACATTTTCTGCAGAGAAAAGTTTGCAATTTATTCATATATTTCCAGCAAAATATAGTTGGTCGATTTGCGTTTATAAAAATGGATATAGTCAAAATAGTTTTGCGCCAAAAAGTTCAAATAATCGAACACAAAATTTAGTATTGTTGTTAGATAAAGCTGAAATAGGTGTAGAAAAAAAACAACATTGTTGGAAAGAAAAATCCTAAAATATTGAATTAATAAAACCACCCGAAGGTGGTTTTTGATTAAATAGCCAATTGGATCTGCTTTAACACCGCCTTCAACGTATTTTCAAAATCAAAAGCAGCATTGGTACTGTCTTGGTATCGCCAAGCCACATAACCATCTGGACGAACTAAGACAGCGCCTGATTCATGAATTTCAGATTTAGCATTCCACGTACCGTACACATCACGGTATTCACGGGAACCAATTTGAATCACATCTAAATAAGGTAGATTCAACGATTCAGCAGCAGATTTCCAACCTTTGCCTGAAAGACCTGTCAGTAGGGTGAAACGACCATGCCCTGTAATATCTAAGGTTGATTGCTTGTTGCCTTTGGCATCAATTAACCAAGTATGTGGAACTTTAGCCCCCGGACGCGTGGTTGCTTGCAAGTAAAGCTGTTGATCTTTGGCAAAGATCTCAGGCTCAGATTCAGCAATCATGGCATTGGATGTATAGCGCTGATTCAACTCTACACCTTGAGCATTAAATTCAAAGTTTTTAATTTCTAAGGCTTGATAAAGCTTTTGACGGATTTCTGCAGCTTGTTCATCTTCCGCAAAAATACGTTGCATCATTTGAGCTTGAGTTGTGATGCCTTGGTCAAAACGAAATACCTCTTTGAGATGCTTATAGTCAAAGCGAGATTGGTTGGCACGCGCCACGATTTGCTTGCCGACAGGCGCACGCTCAGTGGTATAAGATTCAAGTAGAGCTGGAGCAGCCCAACCTTTGATGGCATACGCTAATTTCCAACCGAGGTTAAAGGCATCTTGCATACAGGTATTTGAACCTAAGCCACTTGATGGTGGATGACGATGCACCGCATCACCACCGCAGAATACACGACCTTTTGAATATTCAGTTGCCCATGTTTGGTTCACATACCAATAAGACAATTTTTGAATTTCGACATTTTCTACTTCAGCACCGACAAAGGCATTTAAACGCGCACGAACTTGCTCTTCGGTGACTTGTGGTTCGCCTTTGGAAATATCAAAGCCCCAACCCATAATCCATTCATTCCAAGGTGTAATGGCACGGAGTAAGCCCATGCCCAGATCACCAAAGCTCGCTTCAGGGTTAACAATCCATTGCAAAATAGCAGGGCGGTTTTTCACATATTGAGAGAGATCTGCTTTAAAAGTCACATACACCGTTCCTGCACGAGCCATGATCCCTTCGAGGGGTAAATCAAGCTCTTCAAGCACTTTAGAGCGAGCACCATCCATACCAATTAAATATTTGGCACGTAAGCTAAATTCAGTTTGGGTAATGCGATTAAGGAATGTTGCTGTTACGCCATGTTCATCTTGTATATGCGATAAATATTCAGTATTAAAATTATAAATCGCACCACGCTCGGCTGCATTTTTTACCAACAAAGCTTCCATTTTCGGTTGAATAAGATCGACTAATGGACAGGGGCTACCTTTAATATAATCGCCATGACGTTCATCGCCCGTGCCCCAAGCACTCATACGGGCAATTTCTTCACCGACAAGACTTGTGGTAATGAGGCTTTCACCCATCTGCTCCCAAGGCGTTGCAATTTCTTTGACCTGTTCTTCGATACCTAAGTCACGCAACACTTCCATCGCACGTTGGTTGGTAATATGGGCACGAGGACTATTGGCTAACCAATTAAATTGGGTAAAAAGCTGAACCTGAATACCGTAATTTGCCAAGGCTAAACCTAAAGTAGAACCTGCAGGCCCTGTGCCAATAATCAGAACATCGGTATCGTATTGCTGTGTCATACAAAACTCCATGTGTATGTGAAGCGCAAACTTGGAATAGTCCGCAGTCTAGGCAAATGATTTTCCGAGTAGAATGGATATTCATATAAACTATAGATCTATTGGTATTTTGACTGCATGACACGGGTGATGTAGTGAGTGTGTGGAGTGAAGCGAATGGAATTACGACATTTACGTTATTTTGTGACGGTGGCGAAAGAACAGAGTTTCACTAAGGCAGCGGAAAAACTATTTACAGCACAACCATCGCTCAGTCAGCAAATTAAAGACTTAGAGCAGGAGGTTGGGGTGCAATTATTTGAACGTTCTGCCCGAAAAGTCTTACTGACCGATGAAGGGCAGGCTTTTCTCAAATATGCCGAGCAAGCAATTCAAAATGCCAAACAAGCTGTAGCTGCAGCTCGCCACGTGGCGCAAGCTAAAAATAACCAAATACATATTGGCTTTTTAAATGTCGCAGAATTGAAAATTATGCCGAGTATTTTGGCGCAATTAAAACAACATATCCCAGATTTAAAAATTCATTTACATAGCTTGACGTGTACAGAGCAAATCCAAAAACTCAAAAATACTGAATTGGATATTAGTTTTACTCGTTATCACTTAAGTCATGACGACTTTACCAATATTCAGGTTTTAAGTGAGCAGATCTATCTAGTCGGTGCAGCGCATCTGCATCCATCAGATCGCATCTTAAAACTTCAAGAGTTAAAAAATCACACCATTATTATGTGTGAACAAAATGCTTCTCCTGTTTTTTACGATACCTTAAATGCCTTGATTCCTTTTGATCAGCATCAACATGATCACATGCTGTGGGTGACTAATGTCATGCAGCATTTAAATTTGATTAATATGGGCATGGGACTGAGTTTTGTGCCCGAGTATTTACTCAAGTTTTTAAATGATTCGGTCAAAGTCATTCAAACAGATGTGGATTTACCGAAATTAGGTTTATATGCAACCTATCCGCATGCATCGAATAATGTTGCATTAAAAATGATTTACAGTGCTTTAAATAATGTAACTGCACAATAGCGTCTGGAATAACCAATGTTAAAACTGATTTATTATGTACCTGAGTCTCACTTAGAGTCGACTAAACTGGCCGTATTTGAAGCAGGAGCAGGCGGTATAGGCAACTATGAACACTGCGCTTGGCAAGTAATTGGAACAGGGCAGTTTAAACCTGTAAAAGGTGCAAATCCATTTATTGGTGAGTTGGATCAGCTTGAATCTATCCCTGAATGGCGTGTGGAAACCATCGTGCCTGAAGAGAAGGCGAGTGAGGTCGCAAGGGCTTTAAAAGCAAGTCATCCTTATGAAGAGCCGGCATTTGAGTTTATTCAAATGGTGGATATTCAATTTTAATGATGCTTTTAAATTTTTAAGTTATAGAAAAAAGTAGATACACGAAGGGTGACATGGATGTCACCCGTTAGACAGAGATTTAAGGATGAATCTTCTGTCTAACAAGGGATTTTGGTTACTTTGATCCTTCAAAGTAACGTAATACCTACGCGTTATACACTAAAGTCACGTAGCTAATTGAGGTTGTGAGTATTCAATTGAAAGCAAGTTAAACCTTCTGAATAAATAAATCACGATCAAAACGATACTGCGGGAAGAACACACCATCTTTAGCACGTTCACCTGCACCAATCACCATCACTGGGTATTGCTGAGCATTTAATCCTAAAATCTTCTTCACCAAAGGTTCATCAAAACCTTCCATCATACAACTGTCAAAACCATAGGCGCGTAAAGCCAAAACTAAGTTTTCACAAGCCAATGCTGTAGTTTTGCTCGCCCAAAGTTTAGCATCTGCTTCATTAAATGCTGTTACAGGCAATTGTTTATCCAGTGTACGTGCAACTTTGAAAGCAACTTTCTTAAAGTTACCTAGGGCGTTGAAGTAACCAGTTTTATAGTTATAAGGAATAAACTTGTAATACTTCTGTACAGCTGCAGGTGCTTCAGGAAATGGAAATTCCGAAATATTCCGTTTTGCCATTTCATCTACACGGTCGGTACGCGCGACACAGACAATCAATTCAGCAGCAGTTTTTGCAGCTAATTGCCCTAAGCAAGCTTTCACCAATTGTTTTTTCTTTGCGGGATTCTGAACGACATAGAATGTCCACGGTTGTAAATTCGATGAATTCGGTGCAAGCAGGGCAAGGTCTAAGCATTCATCTAAAACGTCGTTTGGAATGGCCTTGTCGGTAAACTTACGTACAGAACGACGGCTTTGTACAACTTTTTTAAAATTCTCGATATCGATGCCTTCAGGCGCAGGCTCGTAGTAGCGTTTCTTTTCAGGTTTAGTTTCAGTTTGTGATACTGCAGTCATGTGGAAACATCCAGTTTTTTAATTTAGAAAATAGATTGGGGCTGAGATGAAAAAAACCACCCAAATATGAGTGGTTTTTTAGTTCCATTAAAACATTAATTGAACTGAGAGAAGTCAGGTTTGCGTTTTTGCATAAAGGCGGCAACAGCTTCCATCATTTCTGGAGAGCCTACTCGATCCATGAAAATTTCAGCTTCATGGTCAATCCATGCCACGATTTCATCTACATTATGTTTCATTAATGCTTTTGATTGAACCAAAGATGCTAGTGGAAGTGCAGATAACTGTGCTGCTTTTTTCGCAGCTGTCGCATAAGCATCTTCTTCAATGCTATTGACCAAATTTGCTGAAAGCGCTGTCGCACTATCAAACTTCTGAGCAGTTAACAGTAATTCCGCCGCTTTATGGTAGCCGGCTTGTTGAACCAATAGCTTGCTCGATGCACCTTCAGGCGATAGACCAAGGCTCACAAACGGAATTTGGAATAGGGCAGTATTGTCGCTGTAGACTAGATCGCAATGAAGCAGAATCGTAACACCAATCCCAATGGCAACACCACGAACCGCAGCAATCAGCGGCTTAGAAAATTGAGCAGCAGATTTTAACAAAATAAAAGGTGCGCCTTCTGAAGCTGGAGCTTGTCCTTTTTGAGCAGCAGATTTCATAAAATCTTGCATGTCATTGCCCGCACTGAAGTCTGCATCTTGACCACGGAGTACTACTACACGCACTGAAGTATCTTGATCAGCTTCATCTAATGCTTTTGCAATCCACAGATATAATTCTGTATACAGCGCGTTCTTCGCCTGAGGTCGGTTAATGGCTAAGGTCAGTACGCCATTGTCCAAATTCGCATTCAAATGTTCATGGGGTTGTTGAATACAGCTCAGTGTCATCGTACTATCCTTGCGTAAAAGTTTCGTTTTGATTTTATGCTCGACATTATGTCGCATATTTCAGCCTGTGGCACAACTGCTCAGTTCATAAAAAGTTTGATTTGATATGAAATATACATTTGATTATTTGGTTTTCATTGGGCGTTTTCAGCCGTTCCATTTAGCGCATTTGCAAACCATTAAAATTGCCTTACAACAAAGTCAATATGTGCTTTTAGCACTGGGTTCGGCGCAAAATGAACGTAATATCAAAAATCCATTTTTGGCTGTAGAACGTGAGCAGATGATCCTGTCGAATTTTTCAGAGCAAGATCAGAAGCGAATCAAGTTTGTGCATGTGATAGATGTATATAACGATGAAAAATGGCAAAAGTTAGTCAAATCTTTGGTGAATGATGTAATTGAAACGAATGCAAAAGTCGGTTTGATCGGGCATTTTAAAGATGATTCTTCTTATTATTTAAAATTCTTCCCCGAGTGGAAAATGGTTGAGCTGGATAGTCTAGAAGGGGCGATTTCTGCGACACCAGTACGTGAAGCGTATTTTCGTGGTGAAATTGAACGAGATGCCTTTCCTCAAGGTACCGTCGATTTTTTGCAAAAATTTCAACAGACAGACATTTATAAACAACTTCAACACAAATTTATGACTCAGGATAAAACAAATCTGCTATAAAAAAACGCTAAAATTTCTAGCACTACAATGGAGCAAAAAAATAAACATTGTAGTGATTTTAGGCTGTGTTTTATTCAGGAGAAAAACATGAATTTGCGTCACGGAACCTTAGCAAAATATATGGGAGCCTTCGCTTTATGCTGCGTATTGCCCCTACATGCTGCTGAGTGGACGCTAACGCCTAATAGTCAGGTCACATTTGGCATTAAATCTGTGGGGCTATCTATTGTTGAAGGGCGCTTTAATAAGGTTCAATCGAACCTAAAATTTGATCCTGAAATTCCGCATAAAGGTTCAGCGCATTTACTGTTAGATGTAGATAGCATCAGTTTTAGTAATCCAAGCTTAAAGGGATTAATCTTGGGCAGTGAATATTTTGATGCCGCTGAATTTAAGCAAGTGAAGTTCGTCAGTAAACAAATCGAACCCGTGGCTTATGCGAAATATATGATTCGAGGGGATCTCACCATTCGTGGCATCACTAAGCCTGTGATCTTCGATACCACACTCACCCCAAGCCCGCAAAATCCAAAAGTGTTGGATGTTCAATCTTTAGCAACCATTAAGCGTAGTGATTTTGGTATGCGTAAAGCACTCGGTGGAGTAGGTGAGCAAGTATTGATACAGCTCAAAGGCCAATGGCGGCTTGAATAACCGTAGTCTTATAGGGTTTAACACATATGATCTTTGGCATGTTGCAGCACAACAGCAGTCAATTTTTGTAATTGAACAGATTGTTGGTTCCAGTGATGCCAATACAAAGCTAGATCAATACTGAGTTCTGTTGAAAGCTCTATTAATTTTCCCGCTGCTAATAAGTCTTTGCTTTGATAGTCGGGTAACCATCCGTAGCCTAAGCCCATCGTAATGGCATCAAAAAATGCTGTTGAAGAGGGAATGAAATGATGTGGATATTGTGAAGGATTGAGTCCGAAATTTTTCTGAATCGATTGCGTATGCAGGTCATCTTTCTCATTAAAAATCAGTGCAGGCGCAGCCTTTAACGCATTTCGCGTCACACCTTGACCGAACCATCTTTGGATAAAATCAGGGGTTGCTACAAAGCGATAATGCATTTCACCCAGATATTCTGCAACGCAGCCTTTCATGGCTTCTGATTCTGTTGTAACACAGGCATTGACTAGTCCTGCTTCTAATAAATGATGTGTTTGTGACTGATCATCGACCTGAAAATGAATCACGATTTTTTCTTCAATTAAGAGATCTTTGAGTAGCGGAAGCAGCCATGTCGCAAGTGAGTCAGCATTGGTTGCAATATTGACTTGATAAAACGCATTCGCCGTTTGTCCTGTTAGATTTTGCAGAAAATTATGTTCTAGTAATTTGCTGTGTTGTAAATAATGCAATAAAGATTGGCCTGCGAGTGTTGGGCGGCAGGGCCGTTCACGCACAATGAGCACATGACCTAATTTCTTTTCTAAGGTTTGTAGCCTGAGCGTGACCGCAGATGCCGTAATATTTAAACGCAGTGCCGCTTGTTCAAAGCTTCCTGTTTCTGCAACCGCAAGAAATGCTTCACTATGTTTGCTTTGTAACATGAGTCACCTACGAGTATTAGAAATTACATAAACTAAGAAAAACTTAGTTATATTGATATTTATTTATAAATACTTATTTTTAGCAATAAGCTTAGATAATAGCAAGATTCATTTAAAGCTTTGAAAGTGTAGTTAAAAATGTTGCACAGTTATATGCAAGGGCTCGCAATTGGATTTAGCCTAATTATCGCGATTGGTGCGCAAAATGCGTTTATTCTCAAGCAAGGGTTAAAAAAGCAGTATGTCTTTTGGCTCTGCGCTATTTGTGCTGCTTCTGATTCGATACTCATCTTATTGGGAGTGCTCGGATTCTCCCAATTGGTTGAAAGTCATCCGGAAATTGTGAGTGGGGCGAAATATTTGGGCGCAACTTTTTTAGCAGTTTATGGAGCACAGCATTTTCTGCAAGCCTTCAAAACTTCAAGCAGTTTAGCGCCCAGTGAGAAGAATGAAACCAAACTATTGAAGTTGGTGCTGATTTGCTTGGCTTTAACGTGGTTAAATCCACATGTGTATCTCGATACGGTTGTGCTGATTGGGTCTATTTCAACGAAGTTTGAATCGACAGCCGTATATTTTGCGATTGGGGCAATTACAGCTTCATGGGTGTTTTTCTTTGTCCTCGGATTTGGTGCGCGCTATTTATTACCGCTCTTCCAAAGTGCAAAGGCATGGAAAGTTTTAGACTTTATTATTGGCGTTGTGATGTGGGGAATTGCAATTTCATTATTGCTCTAGTTATATGTCCTCATTAAATTTGAGCCCATTCCTAAAGGAGCGGGCTCAAATCATTAATTTTATGCAGCTTGTAATGCTTTTAAATCTTCTAAGACTTGTTCTGCATGGCCTGCAGCTTTGACTTTACGATATTCTTTTACCAGCTTTCCATTATGGAAAATAAAGGTTGAGCGTTCGATGCCCATAACCTTTTTGCCATACATATTTTTTTCTTTAATCACATCGAAATGCTGACATAGCACTTCTTCTTTATCACTGATTAAATCAATGCTTAGATTTTGCTTTTCAGTGAAGTTTTGATGGGCTTTAACCGAGTCGCGAGAAATGCCGTAGATTGGTGTATTAAGCGCATCAAACTGATCTTTTAAGCATGAAAACCCAATGGCTTGCGTCGTACATCCTGGTGTTGAATCTTTAGGGTAGAAGTAGATGATCAGCCAGTCATTGTTTAGTTCTGCAAGGTTGACTTCACCTGAGGTGGTTGGGAAGGTTTGATTTGGTAAGCTAATTTCAGTCATGAAGATTTCCTTTTTCATGTCTTATCCCTAAATGGGCTTAAACAAAGTATGTGAAATATGACCATCATACAGAATTTACTTTGAACTTAAAGCAATAAAAAAGCCTGCATTTGCAGGCTTTTTTAAGACGAAAATTATTTTTTCGCTTGAGCAGATTTCATTGCTTCTTCAGTTAAATTTTTTAATTTACCTGTTAACTGAGGACCGAAACATGCTTGAAGGTCTTTATTTTGTTTTTGAACAAAAGCGAGTGTTGCAGGGCTTTTCTTCTGGTTGATTGTGCTTTGGATTTCCCATTTTTGAGCATTGGTTAAACGACCATCTGCTTCAACAGCACAAGTACAGTATTTGCTAACTTCAGCGGCAGTTAGTTTTTTACCTTTGCCAGTTTCTTCTTTACAAACATTAATTAACGAAGATTTTACGTTAGTGCTCTTATATGCTTGTTGAAGCTTGTCGTTGTCAGCGTGTGCAACTGAAGCAAACAATGCAGCTGCAGAGAAAGCAGCAGAAAGAATAATGTTTGATTTTAAATTTTTCATAAACCCTACCTTGTTATTTCGGTATGTAACGTGTCGGATCTTCAACACCTGCGTCAACGAAACCTTGTTTACGAAGACGGCAGCTATCGCATTTACCGCAAGCACGACCTTGGTCATCTGCTTGATAGCAAGACACCGTTTGACTGTAGTCTACGCCATGTTCTATACCTAAGCGAATGATATTTGCTTTGGATAAATGTAACAGAGGTGTTTCAAATTTAAGTGGTTTTCCTTCAACGCCAACTTTAGTTGCAAGGCGAGCCATGTTGGCAAAGGCTTCGATAAACTCTGGACGGCAGTCTGGATAGCCTGAGTAATCAACCGCATTAATACCAATGACAATTGCTTCTGCACCAAAAACTTCTGCCGCAGCTAAAGCATATGACAAGAAAATCGTGTTACGCGCTGGTACATAAGTTACAGGAATACCGGCTTGTTCATGATCAGGAACTTCAATGCTATGGTCCGTTAACGCAGAGCCACCTAAGTTACCTAAGTCGATATTAATGACACGATGTTTTACACCAGCCTGCTTAGTTAACTCACGAGCAGCATCTAGTTCTGTCGTAGAACGTTGACCATACATAAAACTTAAGGCGATACATTCATAACGTGCTTGAGCCCAAGCTAAACAAGTGGTTGAGTCTAAGCCGCCAGACAATAAAACTATGGCACGAGGGCGCATATGCATTACTCCAAATAATTCTTTAAAACTTAACGACCAGTTTCATCGTTCCAAAGCAACTTATGTAATTGCAATTGGAAGCGAACAGGGAGATGGTCTTCTAAAATCCATTGTGCTAAATCACGTGCAAGCTGAGGCAAACGAACAGCACCTTTTTCAACGGCAAAGGCCGGAGAGAACCAAATGGTGTTGACTTTTTCGTTTAGCTTATAGCGCTCAACTTGCTGTTTTGACCATTCATAGTCTTCACGATTACAAATCACAAATTTGATTTGATCATGTGGCGTTAAATGGTCGAAGTTGCTAAGCAAATTTCGTGCAACTTCACCCGATGTCGGGGTTTTTAAATCCATAACCTTTGAAACACGTGGGTCAACTTTAGACACATCTAAAGCACCGCTGGTTTCTAAAGAGACTTCGCAGCCTAAATCGGCCAGACGAGTCATGAGGGGAAGGGCGTTCGGTTGAGCAAGCGGCTCACCACCTGTCACGCAAATATAAGGGGTTTTAAAATCTAAAGTAGTTTGAATAATTTCTTCTAATGATTGGCGTTCACCGCCTTCAAACGAATAGGTTGTATCACAATAAGTGCAACGTAACGGACAGCCCGTTAAACGGATAAAGACCGTAGGCAAACCTGCGGTATTGGCTTCACCTTGCAATGAATAAAAAATCTCCGTAATACGTAAACCCGCAGACGGATCAGAAACAGGAATAGCGGAAGATCGAAGGGTACTCATAACAAAATTAACCAGATATAAAAAAACAAAAAATCTCTACGATCATTGCTAACCGTAGAGACGAGGAGCGATAGAGGCTCCACGGAACACGAATGCTCCGCTGAAATAAAGACTTAGTCTTCGCGTAATAATTCGTTCAAGCTTGTTTTCGCACGAGTTTTCGCATCAACTTTTTTCACGATTACTGCAGCGTAGAGGCTGTATTTACCGCATTTAGACGGCAAGCTACCAGAAACTACAACAGAACCCGCAGGAACACGGCCGTAATGGATTTCGCCAGTTTCACGGTCATAAATCTTAGTTGATTGACCAATGAATACACCCATTGAAATCACAGAACCTTCTTCTACGATCACACCTTCAACGATTTCAGAACGCGCGCCGATAAAGCAGTTGTCTTCAATGATTGTTGGATTCGCTTGAAGTGGTTCAAGAACGCCACCAATACCAACGCCACCAGATAAGTGAACATTTTTACCAATTTGAGCACATGAACCAACAGTTGCCCATGTATCAACCATTGTACCTTCGTCAACATATGCACCAATATTGACATATGAAGGCATCAATACAACATTTTTTGCTTGGAAAGAACCTTTACGTGCTACAGCAGGTGGTACTACACGTACACCAGCAGCTTTAAATTGTTCTTCAGTCCAGTCAGAGAACTTAGTATCAACTTTGTCATAGAAGCGTAAGTCACAAGCTTCCATTGGTTTGTTGTCGTTCAATTTGAATGAAAGCAAAACGGCTTTTTTCACCCATTGATGAACAATCCATTCACCATCAATTTTTTCAGCAACACGTAATGTACCGTTATCTAGGCCAGCGATCACTTCTTCTACTGCTGCACGTACTTCAGCAGGACAGTCAGCTGCAGTGAAATTAGCACGGTCTTCAAACGCTTGTTCAATGATTGTTGAAAGCTGAGACATGTTCTTCCATCCAGAAAAAAATTTTCCAAGATTTTACACTAAATCGAGTCAAAAATAGATGGTAAATCGGCCTAGGATCGGAATTAATTATTAAGCAAGCACTATAACCAAGAAATTAAGAGTGATGAATTTAGCATTTTCATAAGGTTTGTATAAAAAATACGCAAAATATACAGAATTGTTCCTTAACATCATTATTATATTTAAAAAAATGAAACAAAAACTCTTTATTAATCAATATTAAAATCTAAATGTATCAAAAGTTAACAAAAAATCAGTAAATTTGCATAAAAGTTGAGCTGTGTTTCCTTTTAACATGTGCCATATAACAAGTCTGTAAAATCTGAATAACAGTTTATTTTGAGGAGAAACACATGAAATCATTACGTTTATTAACAGTAGCTGCTCTACTTACTGCTGCAGGTACTGCAATGGCAGATACCTCTGTAGTTCATGATGGCTATGCATTTGATCAAAACCAACTTATCCCAACTGGCGCTCGTCTAGAAGTGGGTACGACGGGTTATGGTGGTGCGTTACTTTGGACTGCGAACCCATACGTCGGCCTTGCATTAGGTTATAACGGTGGTGATATTTCGTGGACAGATGATGTTTCTATTGATGGTACAAAGTACGATCTAGATATGGAAAATAGCACTGCGTATTTGAATGCTGAGATTCGTCCTTGGGGAGCAAGTGCAAATCCATGGGCACAAGGTTTATACGTTGCAGCAGGGGTGGGTTATATTGATAACGAATATGATCTAACTAAACGTTCTAAAGATGGCACAATTAAAATCAATGGTACAAATTATTCGTATAACGGATCTGTTAACGGAAACATGTCTTACGAAAATGATATTGCACCGTATGTAGGTTTGGGTTTTGCGCCTAAATTAAATAAAAACTGGGGTGTCTTTGGTGAAGTGGGTGCTTACTACACAGGTAATCCAGCAGTTGACTTAGATAAATCTGGTACATTTGTTAATGCTGCTGGTGGTAATGCATCTGCAGATTTACGAGCAGAAGAGCAAAAAATCCGTGAAGATGATAAATATCAATGGCTTCCAGTAGGTAAAGTAGGTGTGAGCTACCATTGGTAAGTTCTTACTGAAATAAAAAAAACGAGCTTCGGCTCGTTTTTTTTGTTTTTAGAAAGCGTTTAAAATGTGTGACCAAATTTCAGACCATAGATCATGGCATCATTGTTTGAGACACTTGCAAGACCTGAAATATGAGATGTTTCAGTATTCGATGGTTTTGAGAGTTTCATATAATACAGGCCAGTCGCTAGAAAATTGTTCGGGTTAAATTTATGCATCATACCTAAACCTAAACCTCGATAGCCATCACTTGGGTTTAAGGTAGACGCCGCATTTCCTGTCCCGTTGTCCCAAATAAACTCTGCAGCAGCGAGCCAACTCGGATTCAATTGATGTGCAATCCCTAACTTTCCTGACCATTGATCTTTCTGATATTCCACCAATTGGATATCAGCTAAATCACGGTATTGTGGATCGAGTGCTGCGTATTGAAGCACGGCATTAAACTGCGGTGGCTGAATGTTGAAATCTTTCCAATTAATCCACCGAACTGTGCCATATACAACATTGTGTGGGCTAATGGCTGTTTGAAAATCAAAATTGACGCTTTGTGGCGTTTGAATTGAGGTATGGGTGTCAAGTACTAATTGAAAAGGACCATTTGAATATAAAGTTGATTCAGAGGTCTTATTTTCATGTTTTATTTTTGAACGATAGGTTAGGCTAGTTTTAATAGCATATTCAGGGATTTGATAACTGAATCCGAGCAGCCAACCAATCGCTTCATCTTGTTTAAAATCGGCATGGTAGCCATTGAGAGCAGCATATTGTTGTCCAGAAATTTTTAAATCACCTTTAAATGTTTGTAGGCTTAAACCGCTATAAATATTCCAATTATTATTGGGTTGATAGCCTACCAGCCCAGTTAGGTTATGCGTTCTAAAGTTAATATCGGCGCTTTCAATATCGATATTTGAGCCATCTGGTAAGCGTGGACTATATTGATAACTGATATCGGTATGAAAGGGTTGTTCATAAATCACCCCCGCAGAATTATTTTCAAGCGGTTGAATTTTAAGTGCAAATTTCCCAGAAAATTGTTGATGGGCGAGATTCCCTGTAGAAAAATCAGTTACGCCTAGTTCACTAATTAAACCTTGGTTTTGAACTTTGCCGTCCACTTGAGCATCGACATAAGCGAAACTGGCTTCAGTATAATTTCCGGGTTCAAGAAAGGCCGAGATCGATTGATCTGAGTTTTCTATCCCTGCTGCATACATGATTTGTATGGGGCAGACGATACCGACTGCCACTGCGACGAATTGATTTTTCATAAAGTCCGGGCTTATGGGTCGGAAGTAATAAGGTTTTAATTTTTATTGTGTTGGATGTATTTTAATCAAAATTAAAAATAAAGCCAAGAAAACTTAGATAAAATATGTGTTTACCAAAAATAGAGGACAGTAGGTGTCCTCTTTAATTCGTCAATTGGCCTATCATTCTTCTGGGTAAGCGACTTTTTTCAACGCTTTGATGTCAGCATCTGGTGAACATAAAGAAATAAACTCATAGCCATAACCGCGTAGTAAATGTCCTTTGCGAACAGCAATCCAAGTGGTATTAACACCAAAAATATCGGTAGGAATTTGTTTTAAACGGTAATCACGTTCTGGGTCATATGCCACATCGTTGACAATACCCACTCCCATATTAAGTTCAACATAGGTTTTAATAACGTCTGCATCAAGTGCGGACATCACGATATCAACATCAAAGCCTGAATCTTCGAAGGCTTTATCAATTTTAGAACGACCCGTAAAACCACCGTGGTAAGTAATAATTGGATAGTTCGACAAATCTTCAATGGTGATATTTGATTTTTGGGTGAGTGGGTGCTCTTGTGGTGTGATGATACTGTGTTGCCAGTTATAGTAAGGCACACTTGCAAGGTTATCTTCGGTGGTTAACGATTCGGTTGCGATCCCGATATCCGCTTCACCTTGAAGGAGCATTTCTGTAATTTCAACAGGGCTTGCTTGTTGCAAAATTAGATGAACTTTTGGAAATTCTTTTTTAAATTGGTTCACAATCGGCGGCAAGACATAACGCGCTTGCGTATGTGTGGTCGCAATCGTCAATGTCCCTTCATCCACTTTGTTAAAGTCATCTGCTAGACGTTTAATATTGTCTGCATCCACGAGCATGCGTTCAACGATACCCAATAAAGACTGGCCTGGTTCGGTTAAACCGAGTAGACGTTTACCTTTACGAATAAATAGCTGTACACCAAGTTCATCTTCTAGATCTTTGATGTGTTTACTCACGCCAGACTGCGAGGTATAAAGTGCAGCAGACGCTTCTGTTAAATTAAAATTCTGACGTACGGTTTCTCGAATAATTCTTAATTGTTGGAAATTCATAATTTTATTTTACCTTAAAAGCAAGTGGGGCTTGTGAAGGCCCCAACTTATTGTTTTATGCAACTTGGTTTTCAAATAAATGCAAGTTCGTTGCACTTAACCATACCGTTTGATTTGGGCGGAATTGATGTGCTTTCGCTTCATCAGCCGTTAATGAAATTTCGATCAGATTGCCTTGGCGGTCATGCAGTTCAGCAATGACTTTACCTGCAATCCAAAGCTCACGTACAAAAATCGCTTGGATGGCATTTTCTTGCGGCTGTGCATGAATACGCAGTTCATCCAGACGAGCAAAGGCAATGACATTGCCTTGCGGTGCATTGGCATTTTGTGGCAACAAAATTCGGTCTTCACCAATTTGAAAAAGGCCATTGCTATTTTGACCTTCAAAACGGTTGGCTTGACCTAAAAAGTCAAATACAAACGGTGTTGCAGGTTTTTCATAAACTTCACGTGGCGAGCCAATCTGTTCTACGTTGCCTTTGTTCATCACAATGATTTGATCGGCCACTTCAAGTGCTTCTTCTTGGTCATGGGTCACGAAAATAGAGGTGATGTGGAGTTCGTCATGTAAGGTACGTAACCAGCGGCGTAATTCCTTACGAACTTTGGCATCCAATGCACCAAAAGGTTCATCCAGTAATAACACACGCGGTTCAACCGCTAAAGCACGTGCTAGGGCAATACGTTGGCGTTGACCACCTGAAAGTTGTGCAGGGTAACGGTCAGCCAAGAAACCAAGCTGAACAAGATCAAGCAAACGAGTAACCCGTTTTTTGATTTCCGCTTCTGATGGACGTGTTGCACGTGGGCGTACGCGTAAACCAAAAGCAATGTTGTCAAATACGGTCATGTGGCGGAACAGTGCATAATGCTGGAATACAAAACCAACTTCACGTTCACGGACATGAACTTTAGTGGCATCTTCACCTTCTAAAATCACTTGGCCGCCATCGGCAGATTCAAGACCTGCAATGATACGTAGCAGGGTGGTTTTACCACAGCCTGATGGGCCAAGCAGCGCAACGAGCTGACCATCAGGAAAATCTAAAGAGATATTTTTAAGTGCATGGAATGCACCAAAGTGTTTTTCAATATTTTTTACTTGAATACTCATGAGGTCATTCCTTAAGAAACTTGTGAATCTTCTTTACGCTTGTCTTGTCGTTCCTGGCGTAGTTCAACCCATGTTTTTAAAATCAGGGTCACAATCGCCAAGAGCGCTAATAGTGAAGACACAGCAAAAGCAGCACTAAAGGTATATTCGTTATAAAGGATTTCTACGTGTAGCGGTAAGGTATTGGTTTCGCCACGAATGTGACCTGAAACTACAGAAACAGCACCAAACTCACCCATTGCACGTGCATTACATAGAATCACGCCGTAGATTAAGCCCCATTTGATATTTGGAAGGGTCACTTTCCAGAAAGTCTGCCAGCCTGAAGCACCCAATACGATAGCTGCTTCTTCTTCCTCTGTCCCTTGAGCTTCCATTAATGGAATCAACTCACGTGCCACAAAAGGAACGGTAATAAACACAGTGGCAAGGACAATGGCTGGAACGGCATATAAAATTTTGATGTCGTTATCCATCAGCCAGCCGCCTAACCAACCTTGAGTACCAAAAATCAATACCAACATTAAGCCAGCAATAACTGGAGAGACTGAAAATGGCATATCAATAATCGTGGTTAAAATAGATTTACCACGGAAATTAAACTTGGCAACAGACCATGCCGCAGCTACACCAAAGACGACGTTCAACGGTACGGCAATCACAGCTGTCAGTAGCGTAAGTTTTACTGCTGATAATGTATCTGGATGAACCAATGCTTGGAAGTAAACGCCAACACCTTGTTTAAAGGCTTCAACGAAAACCAAAACCAAGGGCAGAATCAGGCAGCTTAAGAAGAAAATTAAAGCAATGATGATCAGGGTATAACGAACCCATGTCGGTTCACGCGTTGCATCACGCGACTGTAATTTTTCCGCAAGCGCATTACTGTTCGTATTCATCGTGCAGTTCTCCCTGTACGGCGACTTGCCCATGCTTGAACCAAGTTAATTAAGAATAAAATGGCAAAAGAAATCACCAGCATCACAACAGCAATCGTGGTCGCACCTGCATAATCATATTCTTCAAGGCGAGAGATAATCATCAATGGGGCAATTTCAGTCTTGAAGGGTTGGTTACCTGCGATAAAAATCACCGATCCATATTCACCCACACCGCGTGCAAAGGCCAAAGCAAAACCTGTTAACAGTGCAGGAAATAGAATAGGTAAGATCACTTTGGTCACGATCTGAAAGCGATTTGCACCCAGTGCAGAAGCTGCTTCTTCAAGTTCAGTTTCTAGGTCGCTCAGTACAGGCTGTACAGTACGAACCACAAAAGGAATACCAATAAAGATGAGAGCCAAGGTAATCCCGATTGGGGTATATGCGACTTTAATGCCAATGGGTTCAAGGTACTGACCGATCCAACCAGTCGGTGCATATAACGAAGTTAATGCAATACCCGCAACGGCAGTTGGCAATGCAAAAGGTAAATCAACCAAAGCATCGACAATACGTTTACCCGGGAAGGTATAACGAACCAAACACCATGCTAAGAGCAAACCAAAAACCACATTGACTAACGCAGCAATAATGGCGGCACTAAAACTCAGTTGTAACGATTTTAAAATACGTTCTGAGCTTAAAATTTCCCATAGTCCATCCCAACCGATACCTAAAGATTTAATAAATACGGCCGAAAGGGGAATGAGCACAATTAAGGATAAATACGCTAGGGTAAAGCCTAGAGAAAGACCAAATCCTGGCAGCACTCGGGATCGCTGCGACATGATGACTCCTCAAAATGAGAAAAGCTGACTTAAAAGGTCAGCAAAATTGAATAAATGATTTTGCGACAAGCTTAATGCTCAGTACTTAAAAAGCAAATTGAAATAAATACTTGTTTTCATCAGTAAAGCTGATATGTTTCATGTGGTTTTCTGAAATTAAGTAATTGAAAATTTCAGGAAACGGTCCAAAACCTGATGCAACATTAATGTGACCCACAGCACCCATATTCACAGGGTAAAGCTTCCAAGCATCAGCAAGTTGTTTTGCATCTTCAAAGCCAAGCCAAGGATCATTTTCACTAATCAACATCGTTGTCGGCACACGAATACTTAACTGATGAAAAAATGCTTTGTAATCCGTCGTACTGTCGCGTGCAAAGCCGTTTTCTCCAAAGCGTGCTGGATTGGCTGGCGCAACCAAAACTAAATTTTTGATTTTTTTATTAAGTTCTGGATACAAGGCCAATGCTGCCACCGTGGTTAAACAACCAAAGCTATGCGCCACAATTTGAATTTCACCCTGTAAAGGTCGTACGGTTTTAACGAATTGTTTAATCCAGTCTTTTAGTACAGGGTGATTCCAATCCTTTTGCTGAACACGAGAGCTAGACATGAGCTGACGTTGTAACCAAGATTGCCAATGTGCGTGTTCACTACCGCCTACACCCGGGACAATTACTGTATGTGTCATGTCAAGTTCTCCTGATTCAGCCAATGACTGGTTTTATTTTCCGTTGTTGGCTTTAACGATTTGGTCAAACACGCCGCCATTTTCAAAGTGTGCTTTTTGAACTTTATCCCAACCACCAAATTCTTTATCAATGGTTACGAGTTTAAGTGGCTTAAAGACGGATGCATATTGTGCAAGCGTTGTAGCGTTACGTGGACGGTAAAAGTTCTGAGCTGCGATTTGCTGACCACGTGGTGAATAAAGGAAGTTTAAATAACCTTTGGCTAAATAAAGATTACCTTTTTTCTCTGCGTTTTTTTCTAAAACAGCAACAGGGGGCTCAGCTAAAATTGAAAGTGAAGGGGTCACAATTTCAAATTTACCCGGTTGTTCACGAATCGCTAAATGTGCTTCATTTTCCCAAGCCAGCAATACATCACCAATACCACGTTCAGCAAAGGTCGTAGTCGAACCACGTGCGCCTGAATCGAGCACTTTGGTGTTTTTATAAATCTTACGGACAAATTCTTGAGCCGTTGTATCATTACCACCCGCTTGATGTTTTGCCCAAGCCCATGCAGCTAAATAGTTCCAACGTGCACCGCCTGAGGTTTTCGGGTTTGGGGTGATAATACCCACGCCTGGTTTAACTAGATCGCCCCAATCTTTAATCGCTTTTGGGTTGCCTTTACGGACTAAGAATACAATTGTTGAGGTATATGGCGTTGAGTTTTGTGGAAGTTTCTTTTGCCAATCTGCAGGTAAAAGTTTGGCTTTTTCTGCAATCACATCAATATCCGCTGCAAGTGCTAAGGTCACCACATCGGCATCTAAGCCATCAATGACTGCACGCGCTTGTTTGCCTGAACCACCATGAGATTGTTTAAAATTAATTTTTTGACCTGTACGGCTTTCCCAATATTTGCTGAAGTCTTTATTCACACTTTCATAGAGTTCACGCGTTGGGTCGTAAGATACGTTTAAGAAGTCTTTTGCAGCTGCGCCAAAAGAAACTGTCGAAATGACTGCAGCAAGAACACCCAATTTTAATTTTGCGGAAATACTCATGTGAACCTCAATAATTATTACTTTGTTTGTAACATGGGTGAAGAATAGCGCCAATCTTTATGCATAAAAAATAATTAAAAACGAATTTTATATGAATAAAAAAGATAATGGGCGTATCTACGAAAAAAAAGCATCGACCTTATGCGAAAGGAAGATGCTTTTCGCTATTTAAAGCATTATTTTGAATTATTGGTCTTCACGATTTGGTCAAAGACGCCACCATTTTCAAAATGTTTTTTCTGTACTTTGCTCCAACCGCCAAACTCTTTATCAATAGTTACTAATTTTAAAGGTTTAAAGACGGATTTATATTTTGCCAATACCGCAGCATTACGTGGACGATAATAGTTCTGTGCTGCAAAGGTTTGACCTGCAGGTGAGTACAAATAATTTAAATACACTTTGGCTAAATTTTCATTGCCATCTTTCTTGGCATTTTTTTCTACAATCGCAACAGGCGGCTCGGCCAAGATAGAAAGTGAAGGGGTCACAATCTCAAACTTACCCGGCTGTTCACGAACTGCCAAATGTGCTTCATTTTCCCATGCCAATAACACGTCACCAATACCACGTTCAGCGAATGTAGTTGTTGCACCACGTGCGCCTGAGTCGAGGACTTTGGTTTGCTTATAGATTTGGCGGACAAATTCTTGGGCTTTTGTATCATTACCACCTGCTTGATGTTTGGCCCAAGCCCACGCTGCTAAATAGTTCCAACGCGCACCGCCCGATGTTTTTGGGTTCGGGGTAATAATGTCGACACCCGGTTTAATTAAATCGCCCCAGTCTTTAATGCCTTTCGGGTTGCCTTTATGCACTAAGAACACAATGGTCGACGTATATGGCGTTGAGTTTTGTGGGAATTTCTTTTGCCAGTCTTTTGCAACTAAACCACGTGCAGCTATTTCATCAATATCTGCAGCCAAAGCCAACGTAACAACATCGGCATCTAGACCATCAATAACAGCACGAGCCTGTTTACCTGATCCACCATGAGATTGTTTAAAGTTAATGTCTTGGCCTGTGGTTTTTTTCCAGTAAACACTAAAGTCTTTATTGAAGTTGTCATACAATTCACGGGTTGGATCATATGACACATTTAAGAAATCTTTGGCAGATGCACTGAATGCTGTGGCAGAAATGAATGCAGCTAAAACCCCAAGTTTTAATTTAGATAGATTCATGTTGTCCTCAATTTTTATACATGTTTTGTTGGATGAGGCAAGAATATCTGTAGTTTTAATGCAGAAAAAATAATTAAAAAAGAATTTAATATGAACAAAAAAGAAATATATGCTGAGCAATTATTTTTTAAAATAAAGTGATGTAATTGGGATGACGATGTATGCAGTGTTTTAAAAATGCGCAGCAAATAGAACAAGTTAATTTACTTGATCGCGCCTTTCACTATGGCGATGGCTGTTTTAGCACGGCACGTATTCGCCAAGGACAAATAGAACTTTTAGCTTTACATATTGCACGATTAAAACTGAGCAATGAGCGATTAAAGCTAAATGCAGATTTAAACCTTATTGAAGACACTTTAAAATTGTTACGTAAACAAGATGTCGTTAATGGCACTTTGAAGATTGTGTTGAGTCGTGGTATCGGTCAGCGTGGCTATAGTTTGCCTGAGCATCCAGCAGATGTTTGGGTGTTTTATTACCCCAAAGCTGTTGCAGATTTTGAGTACGAAACTGTCGAAAGTGGTGTATTACATCAAGCCATTGGGTTAACCATGCCAAGTTTGGTGGGCTTAAAGTCCTTAAATCGATTAGAACAAGTCATGCTCAAAGCAGAGTTGGATCAAACCCCATGGGGCGAAGCTTTGGTGACGGATGTGCAAGGTACAGTTGTTGAAGGTGTGAGCAGTAATTGTTTTATTCGCACAAATGAAGGATGGATTACGCCTGAACTTCGTTATAATGGCGTGCATGGTGTCATGCGTGCAGAAATTTTAAAACGGATGCAGCAGCTTCAGATTCCATGTACTCAACGTCACGTCAATATGGATGAAATTACGCATTTTCAGAGTGTTTTTTTCTGCAATGCTTTAAGTCCCATGAAAATTGCATCAACTCTGAATGGAGTTGAGTTAGATGTTCAAGCTTGTATTGAACTTTTCCGAACACTTCAATTAAGTCAGATTCGTTAATATGTCCACCGTGTCTAAAAAAACAAATAAGAAAAAATCTGCCACAGCAGGTTTTCCATTTAAAGCATGTTTGGTTGTGCTACTTGGTATCGTTGTACTTGTGGCGATTTTACTGTGGTCGAGTTTGTTTAAAGCCTATCCTGTGGAAGGCAAAAAGCAAATGTTGGCGATTGGTGCAGGGGATACCTATTCAGGATTTATTGACAGACTAGCCAAAGAGAAACAAGTTAATTTTCCTATTATTTTGAAGTTGTACCAAAAGTTCATGATCAATGACACCTTAAAAGCAGGTGTGTATGAAATCCATGAAGGCATGAGTGTGCGAGAAGTTATGGAGTTGATTTCTAATTCTGAAAATGCGCAAATGAATCGAATTTTAGTGATCGAAGGGACGACATTTAAGCAACTGATAGATGCTTTAAAAAATGACCCTTTGGTGACGCATGACATCAGTCATTTACCGTATGCAGAAATCTTAAAAGAGCTCGGCATTCCGTATTCACACCCTGAAGGATTATTTGCACCGAATACGTATTTCTTTGCAAAAGGCGAGTCTGATCGAAAAATTTTGAAGGATTTATATAACCGACAAATCAAAGCCTTAGATCAGGCTTGGACTAATCGAGCTCAAAATTTACCGTACAAAGATAAATATGAAGCCTTAATTATGGCGTCGATTATTGAAAAAGAAACCAGTATTGATAGTGAGCTTGAACAAGTGTCTGGTGTATTTGTGCGTCGTCTCAAACAAGGGATGCGTTTGCAAACAGATCCAACTGTGATTTATGGCATGGGCGATAAATACCAAGGCAATATCACTCGCCAAGATTTACGTACACCTACAGCATATAATACTTATACGATCAATGGCTTACCGCCTACACCGATTGCTTTGCCGAGTCAAAAAGCAATTGAAGCCGCGATGCATCCAGATTCATCTAACAATGTATATTTTGTTGCAACAGGAAATGGCGGCCATAAATTTAGTAGTAATTTGCAAGACCATAACCGCGCGGTACAAGAATATTTATCTGTAATTCGTGCGAAAAACTAAGGAGTGAGCATGTTTATTAGCTTTGAAGGTACGGAAGGTGTGGGTAAAACTACACTCATTCGTAAATTACATGATCATTTCCAAAATTTGGGTAAAAATGTCGTACTTACACGTGAGCCGGGTGGTACACCTATGGCTGAACAAATTCGTGCATTACTTTTGGCCGTCAATCATGATGAAGCAATGAGTGATGATACAGAGTTGTTACTTATGTATGCTGCACGCGCACAGCATTTGGCGCGCGTGATTTTACCTGCATTGGCAGAAGGTAAAATCGTTTTATGTGATCGTTTTGCCGATTCGAGTTTTGCTTATCAATGTGCAGGACGTGGTTTAGATCGTGACAAGCTCAATGTCTTAAATGCAAGTTTTGTTGCGCGTATACCGGATATTACTTTTTGGCTTGATGCACCGATTGAAACAGGAATGTTAAGAGCAAGAGAGCGTGGTGCTTTAGACCGTTTTGAACAAGAGAAAGCAACTTTCTTTGAGAAAGTAAGATCAGGTTTTGCTGAGATTCATCAAACGCACCCTGAACGAATGAAACGCCTTGACGCAACCCAAACACCTGAGCATGTATTCCAACAGGCATTATCGCAACTACAGCAGATCTAAAATGCCATAGTATTTGTTAGGTAATTGATTTAAAAATCATTCATAGCAAAAGTTATGGATGATTTTTTATGCATGCTACAAAACAGGAGATTATCAATTTCCTTAAGACTGAATTTGCGCCAAGCTTAAAGCATTGCACTATCGTTGAAGTTGGTGAAAAGGCTGCCACTTTAATTTGGCATGTGACTGAAAAAGATTTGCGGCCTGGCAATACTGTTTCAGGCCCGACTATGATGACTTTGGCGGACTTTGCATTGTATGTGGCAATACTTGCAGAGATTGGAATTGTCGGACTTGCAGTCACCACAAGTATGAATATTAACTTTTTAAGAAAGCCTGAGGCGAATAAAGACTTGCGGGGAGAATGTCGATTACTTAAGGTCGGTAAAAGCATCATTTATGGTGAGGTATTGGTTTATTCAGAGGGTGTTGAAGAGCCTGTGGCTCATATTACCGGTAGCTATTCGATTCCTCCGCAGCGACATTGAACTGAAAATATGCAGTTGATCCATTAGATTGGATTAAAATGCAGCAGTCTGTCTAAATAAATTATGCATTGGTTGGTGAATTTTCTGCGTAGTGTATTTTTATTTGCATAATTTCAAAAGCTTAGTAGAAATCAATCAACTCATAAGTGCTGTTTTAAATCTATAATTGAATCACAGATTTGATTGGTTAAATACATGACTGCTACTGCACATGAAGTTGTTCGGCTCTTTCAGGATCATGCATATCCTTTGTCAGAAAAATTGACAGAAATGCTGAATGAGCATTACTCACATCAAACTGAACGACGTGGCTGTGGCTATACCCAAGCCACACGTGTGTTAGCTGAATATATTAATGTGCCGCGCGTATCACATGAATTTCAAGATCTTAAACTTTTTGATCAATATGACACGCACGGTTTACGCAAAATTTTAGATCAAAGTCGTGCATATCATGTAGATTTGTCAAGTTGGCGTAATCTGGATTTGAATCAAAATATTCAGCAATTGAATCAATCTGAACAAGCTACAGAATTTTGCGATGTTTTAGAGAAAGAATTACGTCTCCAAAAAAGTTTGCGTCAAATCCAGCAACATGCAAATTTAGAAGAAAGTCAGCTTATTTGTTCCTTGATTGAAGATGTGATTTTGCCAAAATCCCCGATTGAAAACAAAATTGTTGAAGTGCAAGCACTGGTTGATAAGCCAAAAGTTGGCTCATGTCCAATGGCTGAAAATTTCTTTTTAAAAATCGCACATCGACGTGTATTACGTAACGGTGAAATTAATATTTTTGTAGATGTACACGGTCAGCCCATATTTATGGAAAAATTAAATATGGGGGATAACCATTCTTGTATCAGTTTGAAACCTGTACTCATGAATGGTGTTCGTATTCCAGCAGGTTCACTTTTTTCCGTGAGTTATGATGCTGAACAATTAGTTGAAAAACGACAAAATCGGGAGTTTAAAGGTTTTGTGATTCCTTATCAGGCCATTTCTGGTTGGTGGTTTTTACGCTTAACGACTTTGGCCGTGTCGCCACAAAATCGAAAACGTGCATTCAGCACGCATTTTCAGCAGCAAGTGGATAATGGTCTGTATAGTCCAGGTACGACTGAGCTCCAGCAATTAATAGATGTGGCAATAGCGCAACTTTGAGTGTTTCCATCATGTTAGATGTATGCTTTTCGCCAAAATATTTTGCTCATACCCATACCAATAGTATGGAAAAATTATTAGCAGTTGGAACAGCTTTAGAACAATGTCAGAACATCCGAATATATGAACCTGAGTGTATTGACGCTGAAATTTTAAGCCAAGTGCATGATCCTGTTTATGTGGACGCATTTATGACAGGGAAGCCCACTAAGCTTGCGACCTTTTCAGGCTTTAAGCCTTGGAATACCCAGCTTAGAGATGCAGTGCTGAGAATCAATGCAGAGCAGTTGATGGCAGCAGAAATGGCTTTGCAAAAAGGCATTGCAGCAAATGTTGCACAGGGTTTTCATCATGCAGTGTATGAATACGGTGGATCATTTTGCACATTCAATGGTTTGGCTTTGGTGGCACAGCAGAATCCGAATAAAAAAATCTTTGTACTCGATTGCGATCAACATGGGGGAAATGGCACAGCTGAGTTTACTAGACGCTTAGAGAACCTTTTTAATTTTAGTATTTATGGGCTACATTTTGGTTGTCCTACTTATGAACGTTCTTTAACACGGCATGTGCATAAAGATCGTGGAAATTTCGCACAATATACTTTGGCTATACATGAAGGAATACAGCAAGCTAAAGCATGGGGTGCAGATTTAATTATTTATCAAGCAGGGATGGATTGTCATCAAGCTGACCCTTTTGGTTCATCATGGTTTATTGATACAAAAACGCGAAGAAATGGTCTTTAACTTGGCTAAACGTGCAGATATACCGTTGATGTTTGTATTGGCTGGGGGCTATCAGAATATGAATGATCTAGTAAATCTGCACTTAGAAACTTTCAAAGCTGCGCTACGTATTTATGGATAGTAAAATCAAAAAAGCCGACATAATGTGCGGCTTCTTTTTTGATTTAAAAGTTTTAAGAGACTAACTCAGTATTTACTACAGGGCAATCAACCGTGAAATCAGGTGGTGTTAACACTGTTTTACGCAGTTCATCGGCTTGTTCTGGATAATCCAAAGTAAAATGTAAGCCACGTGATTCTTTACGTTCTATGGCACAGCGAACAATCATTTCTGATACCAAGACTAAATTGCGTAATTCAATTAAGTTTTTGCTGACTTGATAATCTTGATAGTACTCGGTGATTTCACGCTTAAGCATTTCAATGCGG
The DNA here is from genome assembly GCF_058242865.1 of Acinetobacter sp. LipI_15. NCBI lineage: Bacteria > Pseudomonadati > Pseudomonadota > Gammaproteobacteria > Moraxellales > Moraxellaceae > Acinetobacter > Acinetobacter sp. LipI_15. Next base: position 1,091,695 of record NZ_JBZAYN010000001.1, read on the forward strand.
TGTAGGGCACGTTGGAGGCGCTTTGTAGTACGAACAATACCGACGTAATTCCACATGGTTTGGCGTAATTCATCCCAGTTTTGCAAAATCACCACATCTTCATCTGGATTGGTTACTTGTGAATCATCCCATGCCGGTATTGTAGATATTGGTTGATCTGCTTTAAAATTTTCCTGAATATGTTTTGCTGCGCTCATGCCATAAACAAAGCATTCAAGTAAAGAGTTACTGGCCATTCGATTGGCACCATGAAGTCCGGTATAGGACGTTTCGCCAATCGCATACAAACCTGAAATGTCAGTTTGACTGTTCTCGTCGACAACGACACCGCCACAAGTGTAATGTGCTGCAGGAACTACAGGAATCATCTCTTTGGTAATATCGATACCTAATTCGAGTAAGCGTGCATACAGTGTTGGAAAGTGTTCTGTAATAAATTCCGCGGGTTGATGGGTAATGTCTAGCCATACATGGCGAATACCAAGACGTTTAATTTCATAGTCAATCGCACGCGCCACAATATCCCGTGGGGCAAGTTCAGCACGTTCATCAAAACGTAGCATAAAGCGCTCACCATCTGGTAGACGTAAATATGCACCTTCACCGCGCATGGCTTCTGTAATTAAGAAAGAGCGTGCTTGCGGGTGATATAAACAGGTTGGATGGAACTGGTTGAACTCCATATTGGCAACACGGCAACCTGCTCTATAGGCCATGGCAATACCGTCACCAGTCGCAATATCGGGGTTGGATGTATATAAATATGCTTTCATGGCTCCACCACAAGCAAGTGCTGTAAATGGTGCTAGGAAGGTATGTACTTTTTCATTACTTTCATCCAGTGCATACAGGCCAAGGGCACGATTTTCAGCGTGTGGATTCAGCTTTTGACTGGTGATTAAATCGATTGCAATAAAATTTTCAAAAATATGGATATTGGCTTTTTCTTGTGCACGTTCAACCAATGTTGTGGAAATAGCACGACCTGTGGCATCTGCTGCATGAATAATGCGTCGCTGAGAGTGACCGCCTTCACGAGTAAGGTGTAATTGTGCTTGTTCATCTAAGGTAAATTGCACACCTTGATTAAGTAAAAAATCTACTGAAGGTTTTCCACCTTTGACCGTTTGTTTAACTGCATCGAATTCACATAGATGCGCACCTGCAATCATCGTGTCATCAATATGTTGTTCAATCGAATCAGTTTTATCGAGTACTGCCGCTACGCCGCCTTGGGCAAAATAGGTACTGGCATCGGTCAGGGTCGATTTTGCGAGTACTGCAATATTGAAATGATCTGGCAGTGAAAGTGCCAAACTCAGGCCTGCACCACCGCTTCCCACAATAATCACATCAAAATGATGTGTAGTGTTTAAATTAGACATGTCCATCAGCTAATTTTAAAAATATCCGATCATCACAACATTTTTTGATCAAAAAGGCAAGGGCATGAATGTTTAAGAATAATGAAAAATATTCATAGATGTGTAATATTTAAGGAATAATTAAGATGATATTCTTAAGAATTGATCCAACATTTTATTACGAAGCAAAGACTTGCTTTGTGATAAAAACAAACATATTTCAAATGATAAGCACAATTGGGTGAATGCTAAAAATGAACAAATCGTACTTACAAAAAGGATTGTATGCAGCAGTATTTACGGTTGCAACAGCACAGACACAAGCTGCTGGCCCTGTGGATTTTTCGAATTTAGTCGAGCAGGTAAGCCCTGCGGTTGTGAGTGTAAATGTTGTTAAAAAGTTAAGCCAAGAAGAACTATTACAACAGCAGGTTCCTGAAATTTTACGCCGCTTCTTTGGTAATCAGGTCATTATTCCACAACAAAAAGCACCACAAGAAAAAACAGGTTACGGTAGTGCATTCTTTATCAGTAAAGATGGTTATTTATTGACAAATCACCATGTGGTTGAGGATGCGTCTAAAGTTACGATTGTGTTGAATGACCGTCGTGAGATTGATGCAACGGTCGTTGGGAGCGATGAGCGTACCGACGTTGCATTATTAAAAGTAAATGGTAGTAATTTCCCTGAACTTCGCACAGGCAATGTTGATCGCTTGCGTGTGGGTGAGCCTGTACTTGCGATTGGTTCTCCGTTTGGTTTTGATTATTCGGCATCGGCGGGTATTGTTAGTGCAAAAATGCGTAACATGATGGGGGAAACTTCAGTTCCGTTTATTCAGACCGATGTGGCTTTAAACCCAGGTAACTCAGGTGGTCCGCTTTTTAATCAGTCGGGTGAGGTAGTTGGTGTGAACTCTCGTATTTTTAGTGGTACGGGGGGGTATATGGGCTTGTCATTCTCTATTCCGATTGATGTTGCGATGGATGTAGCAGATCAGTTGAAGAAAAACGGTAAAGTGACGCGTGCATATTTGGGGGTGATGTTGCAAGATGTCGATCGCAATTTGGCGGAATCTTATAATTTGTCAAAACCTGAAGGTTCATTGATTACGCAAGTGGCGCCAAATTCACCTGCTGCCAAAGCCGGTTTTAAAGCGGGTGATGTAATTTTAAAATTCAATGGCACCCCAATTTCACGTACCGGTGAATTACTCAATTACCTAAACCGCGTAGGGCCGAACCAAAAAATTCAATTAGAAGTGTTACGTGATGATAAGCGTCAGAATATTTCTGCAACTTTAATTACAGCACCGGATGATACACCAGCCAAAGCTGAAGTGACTCCTGTACGTAAAGGACCTGTGATAGGGGTGTCAATTCGCAATCTGACAGCAGATGAAACATCTCGCTTAAAATTAAAAGGTGGGGTGCTCATTCAGGATGTTCGTGCAGGTGGTATTGCAGCACAAGCGCGTATCCAGCCGGGTGATGTCGTCACTCAAATTAATAACAAAGTCGTGAATAACTCTGAAGACTTTGTTAAAGCAGTTTCTGATTTGAAAAATGGCAGTATTGCACGTGTTTCGTTAATCCGTGAAGGGCAAAGCGCCATTGTTGGTATGCGCATTCAGTAATGAGTTACTAAATGAAAACCACTCCAAGCGAGTGGTTTTTTTAACTTTAGTGTTTTTGCAATTTACCCTTAGATAAAAATGAGTAGACTGTGGGACATAGTTTAAAATTTGCAGGACGCTATGAGCGATATCTTTGATTTAAAAATTACAGTTCAAGCTGAACATATCGATACATTAAATCATGTAAATAACGTGGTGTATGTCAGTTGGATGCAAGATGTCGCAACAGCACATATTGAAGCTTTGGGTTTAGGCTTAAAAGAATATATTGAATTGAAGCATGCCATGGTCGCTGTTGAGCATCATGTGCAATATCGTAAAGCAGCGCTCGAAGGTGAGGAGATTATTCTGCGAACTTGGCTAAATGATATCAATGCATTGTATTCGTTTCGGCAGTATGTATTTTATCGCCCTAAAGACAAAGCGATATTGTTTACAGGCAATACACAGTGGGCATGCATGGAAATTGCTACAGGCCGTCCAAAGCGCATGTCGCCGACATTTACCCAAGCTTATCAACCTTTAGCATCCACAGAAAATCCTATGGATTTTAGTCAATATGATGATGTTGGAAATAAAGCTGAATAACATAAACAATAAATATTTTGCCGCATTATTTTTGCAGAATAATGCTCTCTCCAAAAGCTTTGCATTATTTTCGATACTTTGAAAAATCCATCTGCTATAATCCTTCGCAATTTCTATTCGGCTTTTGCTATGCATTAAATATTGATTGCATAGCGCTTTATTTTTTCCAAGGTAGCCCATGGCGCAAGCTAAAAAATCTGTTGATATTAAAAACATTCGTAATTTCTCGATCATTGCGCATATTGATCATGGTAAATCGACGCTAGCGGACCGATTTATTCAAACTTGTGGAGGTCTACAAGATCGTGAAATGCAAGCACAGGTTCTTGATTCTATGGAGCTTGAGCGTGAACGTGGTATTACGATTAAAGCTGCGTCTGTTACCTTGTATTACACGCATCCAAACGGTGAAGAGTATCAACTCAACTTTATTGACACACCAGGACACGTTGACTTTTCTTATGAAGTATCTCGTTCATTGGCTGCGTGTGAAGGTGCGCTATTGGTTGTTGACGCTGCGCAAGGTGTAGAAGCTCAATCAGTAGCAAATTGCTATACCGCGATCGAACAGGGCTTGGAAGTTCTGCCTGTATTAAATAAGATTGATTTACCGCAAGCAGAGCCAGAGCGTGTTATTCAAGAAATTGAAGACATTATTGGTATCGAAGCGACTGAAGCACCTACATGTTCAGCTAAAACCGGTCTAGGCATTGAAGGGGTGCTTGAAACACTAGTCAATGTCATTCCTGCACCCGAAGGCGATCGTAATGCACCATTACAAGCCTTAATTGTTGACTCTTGGTTCGACAACTATTTGGGCGTGGTTTCTTTAGTTCGTATTAAAGAAGGTCGTGTGCGTAAAGGCGATAAAATGTTGATGAAATCAACTGGTCAAACGCACATCATCACCTCAGTAGGTATTTTTAATCCTAAACATACAGAAACTGACATGCTCGAAGCAGGTGAAGTTGGTTTCGTGATCGCGGGTATTAAAGATATTTTTGGTGCACCAGTCGGTGATACCATCACACTTGCAACAACACCAGAAGTTGAAAGCTTACCAGGTTTCAAAAAAGTGAAGCCGCAGGTTTATGCAGGTTTGTTCCCAATTGATGCAAGCGATTTCGAACCATTCCGTGAAGCATTACATAAATTACAAATTAATGACTCGGCTTTATTCTTTGAACCTGAAAGTTCGGATGCTTTAGGTTTTGGTTTCCGCTGCGGCTTCTTAGGTATGCTGCACATGGAAATCGTACAAGAGCGTCTGGAACGTGAATACGATTTAGATCTTATTTCATCTGCACCAACCGTAATTTACGAAGCAGTTATGAAAAATGGTCAAACCATTTATATCGACAGCCCATCTAAAATGCCTGATGGTTCAACGGTTGAAGACTTACGTGAACCAATTGCAGAGTGTCATATCTTAGTGCCTCAAGAATACTTAGGTAATGTCATGACTTTGTGTGTTGAGCGCCGTGGTGTTCAAAAAGATATGAAGTTTATGGCGAACCAAGTATCAATTACCTTTGAAATTCCAATGGCTGAAGTGGTCATGGATTTCTTTGATAAATTGAAATCTTGCTCACGTGGCTTTGCGTCATTGGATTATAACTTTGTGCGTTTTGAGTCTTCATCTTTGGTTAAGGTAGATGTGTTAATTAATGGTGATAAGGTTGATGCCTTGGCCATGATTTGCCACCGTCAAGATGCGCGCCATCGCGGTATTGCACTTGTGGAAAAAATGAAAGACTTAATTCCACGTCAAATGTTCGATGTGGCGATTCAAGCTGCGATTGGTGCACAAATCATTGCTCGTTCGACTGTCAAAGCAATGCGTAAAAACGTATTGGCGAAATGTTATGGTGGCGACGTATCGCGTAAGAAGAAACTCTTAGCGAAACAAAAAGAAGGTAAGAAACGTATGAAGCAAGTGGGTAGTGTTGAAATCCCGCAAGAAGCGTTCCTTGCTGTATTGAAAGTAGACAGATAATAAAAAGAGGTAAATGAGCTCATGGATTTTGATTTTAATTTGATCCTTGTACCTGTCACAGTCATCTTTTTCTTGGTGTGGCTGTTGGATAAATTGGTCTGGAAACAACGACAGACAAAAGGTAAAGGCAATGAAAATGTCATTATCACATGGGCTTATGATTTCTGGCCTGTATTGGCTGTGGTTTTAATTTTACGTTCATTCTTATATGAACCTTTCAATATTCCATCTGATTCTATGGTTCCAACCCTAGAAACCGGTGATTTTATTGTGGTGAATAAATTTGATTACGGTGTGCGTTTGCCAATTATCAATAAAAAAATTATTGATGTGGGTGAGCCCGAACGTGGTGATGTCATCGTATTTCGCTACCCGCCACAACCAACCATTAGTTACATCAAACGTGTTGTAGGTTTGCCGGGGGATCATATTGTTTATGATCATGGGCAGCTCAGTATTAATGGTCAAAAAGTAGCAAAAGTACCAGTTGAATTTAGCCGTGAAAAAGATGCTTTAGACACACCTACTGCGATTTATCACAAAGAAACGATGGGTACGCATACATTTACCATGCGTGAACTTGAAGGGGTGAATGTTGCCCGTCAAGCACCATTTATCAACTATGTTGAAAATGGTAAATATTCGACTGAAAATGGTTTATATTGGGAAGTTAAGGTTCCTGAAGGTCACTATTTTGCGATGGGGGATAATCGTGATCAAAGTGCTGATAGTCGTTTCTGGGGATTTGTACCTGAAGAAAACTTAACTGGACGTGCTTTTTATAAGTGGATGCATAAGGAACCTGGTTTAAAACTACCTTCATTTAGTCGTAATGGTAGTATTGATTAGTCTTACATCAGGAAAATAAAATGAGACATCAACGGGGAACGTCTTATATCGCAATTTTAATTGCGGTGATTGGTTTTGCTTTTTTAGCAAAGGCTTTAATTGCGGTTTGGGGACCGTATATGGATGATCGTATGATTAATGGTTTAATCGAAGATCAAATGAAAAGTGGGCAAGCGAATATTAGTCCTGGTAAATTTGAAACTGAAATGGATAAACGTTTCAGTATGAATAATATTCGTGAAGTTAAATTTAAAGATATTGCTCAAGTCACAAATGTAGATGGTCTACAAGTGAAAAAAGATTATGAGATAAGAAAACCTTTCTTATTGAATATTGATATTGTGTTGAAGTTCGAGAAAAGTTTTGATCAAAGCTCAGTCCAAGCTAAATGAAGCTCGTTTAGCAAGTCGTATCGGTTATCAGTTTAAACAACCTGCATTGTTACAACTGGCCTTGACCCACCGATCGGTGAGCCATAAATACAATTATGAACGCCTAGAATATCTGGGCGATTCATTATTGGGTATGATAATTGCCAATTATCTGTACCATGCCTACCCGCATGAAAATGAAGGGCGTCTAACGCGTATGCGTGCGACACTGGTTCGTCAGGAAGCGCTAGGAAAAATTGCCAATGACTTAAAACTCAGTCAAGAATTAATCTTGAGTACAGGTGAGTTGAAATCTGGCGGTCATCATCGTGAGTCTATACTTGCGGATACCGTTGAATCGATCATTGGTGCAATCTATGTCGATTGTCAGGATTTAAAAATTCTGGAACCGATTGTTCTTAAATGGTATGTGCCATATTTAGATCATATTGAACCGACCGATCAACTGAAAGACCCTAAATCACGTTTGCAAGAGTATTTACAAGCACGTAAAAAACCTCTCCCGGTTTACGAGGTTGTAGATATTCAGGGTGATGCTCCGAACCAACATTTTAAAGTTGAATGTACAGTTGAAGGGCTCCCTGTTAAATACGGTGAAGGTTCAAGCCGTCGCTTTGCTGAACAGGCAGTAGCGGCAGAAATCTTAGAAATTTTGGAGAAAAAGTCTTAATGACTACTCATTCCGATCACGTAGATGCTGATCACGAGTCGCAAGGCGACAGTAACGATTTAATTAGTCAGTTTTTTAGTGCACAAGGCACTGAAATTCCAGCCGATTTTAAAAGTGGGTTTGTGGCGATTGTTGGTCGTCCAAACGTGGGTAAATCAACGTTGATGAACCATATTTTGGGTCAAAAACTTTCCATTACCTCTCGTAAACCACAGACCACACGTCATAAAATTGTGGGTATTGACTCACGCGAAAAATCTCAAGCGGTATTTGTAGATACCCCGGGTATGCACAAAAAAGAAGTCCGTGCCATCAATAAAATGATGAACCGTGCGGCACATTCTGCACTTCGTGATGTGAACTTAGTTTTGTTTGTGATTGATGCAGACAAATGGACACAGAATGATGATTTAGTGTTAGAAAAGCTAAAAAATGCCGATATGCCAGTGATTCTTGTGATCAATAAAATTGATACACTAGAGAATAAAAACCATGCATTACCATTGATACAAGAGCGTGCAAAATTAATGAATTTTGCAGAAATTGTTCCTGTATCAGCATTACGTGGTGCAAATTTAGATCATTTGCGCAGCACGATTGAGAAATATTTACCATTCCAACCACCACTGTATTCACTTGAGCAATTAACGGATCGTTCAGAGCGCTTCCTTGCCTCTGAAATTATTCGTGAAAAAATCATGCGTCAATTGGGTGAAGAGCTTCCTTATGATTTAACGGTTCAAATTGAGTCGTTTAAAACAGAAGAAGCAACAGTTAATCCAAAAACTGGTCGTCCTAAAGCGGCGTGTACCTATATTGATGCGACGATTTTTGTCGATCGCTCTGGCCAAAAAGCCATTGTTATTGGTGAGAAGGGTGCCAAACTGAAGAAAATCGGTATGGATGCACGTGTAGATATGGAAAAAATGTTCGAGCAAAAGATTATGTTGACGCTTTGGGTGAAAGTCAAAGGCGGTTGGTCTGATGATGAGCGTGCATTGAAAAGCTTAGGTTATAGCGATATCTAATCGTTAAATAACAAACTTTGAGGGAAGAGTAATGATGAAAGTATTGGCCGTAGTTGCATGTGTTTTGTTTCTACAAGGGTGTATTCATAAAATCGTTACTGTTCCTGTCAAAGTGGCTTATAAAACCACAAAAGGCGTGGTTAAAGGTACTGCTGCAGTTGTGGGTGCAGTCATTCCAGATGGGGATGAAGATGAAGACGACAAGAAAAAGACAGACAAGGATTAATATTTTAAATCATGCGTAATGAGATACTGCATGGTTATTTAATTCACCATCGTAAATATCGTGAAAAAAGTCATATTGTGCACTTGTTTACTCAGGAGCATGGTCGAATTGATGGTATTCTCAGGCAAACGCCACCTCCCCAGTATCAACCAATTTGCTTGCAAGCATCTGGTAAGTCCGAACTTAAAAACTTTAGTAAACTCGAAATTGTAAATCAACCGATTTTCTTTTTTGGTGATGCTTTTTTTTCAGGATTTTATCTAAATGAAGTCTTATTGAGGCTATGTCCGTTAGAGGTTGAGATGCCTGAGACATTTGCTCAATATGCACACACCTTGGAAAAACTTCAATGCATGTCTGTCCAGGCCCACCCTGATCTATTCTTACGGCAAATCCTTAGACAATTTGAGCATGTGCTGCTTGAAGAGTTGGGTTTTGCGTTGGACTTTTCAACTGATGCAAATCAACAGCAAATTCAGCCTCATGAAAATTATCAATTTCATTTAAACGAAGGTTTTCAACCTGTCATTAAAGCCTCACGCGCAACATTGTCAGGTCAACATATTTTAAGTATGTGTGATTATGAAAAAGGTGGGGAATTTAATCCTGAACAGTTACAATTACTGTCTAAGTTGTACCGACAAATGATTACTTCCTTGCTTGGCGATCGTCCATTAAAAAGTCGTCAATTGTGGATACAGAATTCTCAAACTCAACGTCATTAGGAAAGAATTATGGCAGCTTTGCTTGGTGTAAATATTGACCATGTGGCAACACTACGAAATGCACGTGGGACAACTTATCCAGATCCTGTGAATGCCGCAATCATTTGTGAGCAAGCGGGGGCGGAAGGGATTACGCTGCATTTACGTGAAGATCGTCGCCATATTAAAGATGATGATGTACGTCGAATGCGTTCTGTATTAAAAACCCATATGAACCTTGAAATGGCAGTGACCAATGAAATGGTTGAATTTGCCAAAGAGATTCAGCCGCATCATGTATGCTTTGTTCCTGAAAAGCGTGAAGAAGTCACGACTGAAGGTGGTCTAGATGTGGTTGGGCATTTTGAAGATGTAAAAAACGCGACTCAAGCACTCGCGGCGATTGGTTGCGAAGTTTCATTATTTATTGATGCTGACTTTGCTCAAATTGATGCAGCGATTGCCTGTGGTGCGCCTACGATTGAGTTGCATACAGGTGCATATGCAGATGCTGAAACACCTGAAGCGCAGAAAGCAGAGCTGGAACGTATTATTCGAGGTGCTGAATATGCGGCATCTAAAGGATTGATTGTGAATGCTGGTCATGGCTTAAATATTGACAATGTCACTCCGATTGCGCGCATTGCGCAAATTCATGAATTGAATATTGGTCACTCGATTATTGCTGATGCAGTGTTTATTGGATTGGCACAGTCTGTAAAACAAATGAAAGCTGCGATTAAAGCCGCACGTTAATTTTTAAGTAAAGTATATGTCAAATATTGATTATGATGCCCTAATGAAGCCAGTCATTGGCTTCTTGGGGTGTGAAACACCAAAAGCATGGCTAGATGAAGCTTTAAATAATTTGGATATCCTGATGCAGGATCATGCCAATTGTGAAAAGAAAGCAGCAAGTACAGCAATGAATTTGATGTTTCGTTATAGTTTTTTCTCGGATTTACAAATCAAACTGGCACAGCTAGTACGTGAAGAAATGCTGCACTATGAGCAAGTGCTGGAACTGATGGCAAAACGTGGTCAGGAATGGACTGCAATCAGTGCTGGTCGGTATGCGGGTGGTCTACGCAAAGAAGTACGGACTTATGAGCCAGAAGCGTTAATTGATATCTTGGTGATTGGCGCATTCGTTGAAGCACGTTCATGCGAGCGTTTCTATGCGCTTGCACCAAATGTGGATGAAGAGTTGGGGCGTTACTACCGCTATCTACTAAAGTCTGAATCACGCCATTATGAGGACTATTTAGCATTAGCCATGGATGTGGCGACGACCAATAAGCTAAAGAACCCGAAAGAAGATATTCAGATGCGTATTGAGCATATTCGTGAAGTTGAAAAAAATCTGATTAGCAGCCCAGATGATTTATTCCGCTTTCATAGTGGTGTGCCAGTCAAAGCAGCTTGATAAAAAAAATCCTCCAGAATGGGGGATTTTTTATGCATTTAAAATAAATGATAATAAGAATTATTTACAATTGTATTGGGTGAATCTAAAATGAAACGATCTCTATGAATCAAAAAATTTAAGCTCACTTTTTCAATATGAAATTACAATTCACTTTACTCTGTATCGCTTTGTGTGCGGTTGGTCAGGCTGAAGCGCATTATCCTTATGTGGCGCCATTAAACTATCAAACATTTAATAATCATAGTGCAATTCTTTCTGGTTTTTATGATAATCCGTTTGTTTCTGAAATAGCCATTAAAAACTTTAATTTCCACGTACATACACCGTCAGGTGACAAACTATATTTAACAGATGCCGATTGGGTAAAAACGCAAACGGTCAGCAGCTATAGTTTAGAAAATAAACAGGATGGCACGTATCGTATTCGTGGTGAAAAACAGGGAAGTACAGCGCGTTTTGCTTATGATCAAAAGCAGTGGAAAGCGTTAATCAATGGTGCGCGTGATCTTCAAAAAACTGTGAATGCAAATGTTATTTACACAGCGGAGTTGTCTAAAAAGTCGCAAATCAAAAGCATTCAAACCCAAGAAATCATTGAAACTTTTGTATCGCGCCGTGTTACGTCTACACAAGTGGTGAATCATTTGCATGATGGCTTTGATGTGCAATTTAAAACCCATCCGAATGCCATTAAGCAAAATGAGCCTGTGCAACTGAAAGTGCTAGATCAGAAAAAAGCAGTTGCGGGTTTGCAGGTTGAAATTTTACAGCAAACAACGGATTACAGTCGTGAAGGGAAAGTTTATAAAACCCTTAAAACTGATCAAGATGGAAACTTGAATTTTACCCTATCAGATCGTGGTCAGTATTTACTGAAAATTGACTATCAACAGCCTTTTGAAATGAAGGGAGACGCATTAAAACGATATAAATATACCTTGAGTTTTAATGTGATCTAAAGCGAAGGGTAGTTAAATGAGAAAAAGCTCTGCGATTTGCGGAGCTTTTTTATGAAAATGATTTAGCTATCTTTAGGTTCAAGATAAAACATCGATAAACCTATCAATAAAATTAAACTGGTTTGAGTGAAAAAGTGTTTATTAAAACCACCATAATATTGCTGCGAATAGCCTGCGATCAGTAAATACCCCGTTAAATAGAGCAGTCGATAATATCGGCTCTCAAAACAATAAAAGACACTTGCAAAACATAAAATCAAGCAACCAATCACCATATAGTGGATATCCCAAATGATGGTGTTGATAGCAAATAAAAGTGCTGAAAGTGCGCCGATAGATAAATTACGAAGGCTTTCAAACCCTTGAAAAATGTGCATCAAAGCTAATATGAAGAGTGGTAATAGAGCAAGTGCATATTTTATTTTCATACTGTTTTGCGTCATGAGCATAAAATTTTGCTGTTTCTCAACAATGGGGCTAGTACTGATGCTTAGCCTAAGCCATTGCAGGGTTAAGTGTTCAGGGATGTTGGCTTTAACTAAAAATTTGAGAGTGGCTTGTGGTGGAATAATATAATTTTCTTGGAATTCATGGCCATAAAACATCCATGACTTATTGGTCTCTAGTGTGTGATATTGCGTATTTTTTTGAGTTGAGATGTTAAAAAGTTGTCCAGTTGCATTTAACCCAGCTTTCATACATGGTGTTTCTTTCTCGTGATCAATACATAACGGCAGTACCGAAATTTCAAGATCTTTTCGAGTTTGTTGCTGACCTGCAAAATCGATATGAACATACAGTTGATCGGATTGGTTTTGCAGTGTAATCGGTGTACTCGCCCAATATTGTCCTTCTGTCATCTCGTTCAATACAAATTCAGAAATTTCGGAAATAGTATTGTGATTTTGAATCTGCTGAGGTGGAATCAACCATTGTAGGTTGCTGTCAAGAAGGGTGTTAGATTCACTATTATATAAATTGGGTGGTGTTTTGAAATGTTGCTCAATTTCACTTTCAGGTGTGCAGCTCACCAAATAAATTGCAAATGGGCTGATAAAAATTAAAAGAAAAATGAATGCAGTGAGATAGTGTTTTAAGGCAGTTTTATTTGATTCAGCATCAACTTGAATGAACATTTTTTTTATTTTAATGACAATGACTTATAGATTATATGTAAATCATAGGCATTAAAAAAGCCCATTTAAATAAATGGGCTTTAGAATTTGGCTCTCCAACCTGGGCTCGAACCAGGGACCTGCGGATTAACAGTCCGTCGCTCTACCGACTGAGCTATTGGAGAATCTGAATGCGATTATAAGCAGATTTTGAAGAGGGTCAAGCTAAAAATACCAATATGAGGAGAAATGCGTGATAGATGTTTTTTATTTGAACAAAAAGAAGGATTTTTTAGAAAAAATGAATCTTAGGCTTGCAAAGAAAAAATTCAATTGATAGTCTGAATGCAACAAAAAAGCGTTTAAACATATGTTTAAACAGTGTGGATTTAAACCCAACTTGCCAGCACTAAAATGGCTAAACAGGAGAAAGCGAATGAATACGCTGACTATTTCTCAGATTTTTTCAAATTTTTCTTTTTACCAAGAAAACTATCTTTCCATTATCAGTAACCAAGAGCAATATCAAACACCTGTCGAAGGTGCATACGTTGACGTTTGGCCTTTGGGTCGACGTGACTTGGTATTGGGAGATTTATTACAACTGTGGTTTAGTGAAAAATGGTTGATCAACGCGCCATGTCATTTACGTTTTGAACATCAAGATGATGGCCGTCGTGTGCCTTTGCAACGCAAGCAAGATTTGTATTTATACCAATTGGCCGGTAATGCGTTATCAGGCTCAAATCGTTCTAAAGTATGGTCTATTTCAGAACAACAAGAACTTCGTGTTGAGTTAGATAGTGCTTTAAAATATTACTGCTTTCAAAAGGGCAGTAATCGCATTGATCTAAGTGAAGGCCAATTAATTCGTGCCTTACATTCAGCAATTTAAGTTTGAATCATCATCTGCTCGCATTGAATTGCGAGCAGAAAAATAAAATATTAAGGACGTATAATCATGCAGGTTGCAGTTGCATGTGCATAAAGTTTGCCATTGTCATCAATAATTTTCCCTTCAGAAATCCCTAAATTTTTACTGATATTAATTAAATGGCCTATTGCGGTTAAATCTTGATTTTTAGGGATAGGTCGACACATTTTTATATTGAGATCAATGGTGCCATAGCCTATACCAGCTTCTAATGCCGAGTGTACGACACACCCTGTAACTGTATCTAAGACTGTTGCTGCAAAGCCACCATGCACACCACCAAGTGGATTTAAATGTCGTGCATCTGCTTTAGCCTTAAAGCTAATACTGCTCTCAGATACTTCATAAGGCTGCATAGGAATAGTTTCGCTAATACTTGCTGGTGGAATTTTCCCTGCACACATGGCTTGTAGAAGTTGTAGTCCAGTCATTTCTTTTGGGTTCATTATTGTGGCCTATTTTATGAGTTCTAAAAAGGAATCTGAGCTTAACATAGCTAATTGTTGAAATTATTGTCAAGTTGATTATTTGAAGCTTTCATTGAGTAATCTTGCTTTGGTATTTACGTGGGTTATATAAAGAATAGCAGTGAGTAGAGGGGATAAAGGGAGGTAGGCATGATGTGAAAAATAACGCGAAATGCATCTAAAAAAATAAGTAATAAATCTATTGTATATACTTGTTTTTTAACAGATGATGGGTAAAACATAAAAGATATCAGCTGATTATAAGTCGAATTGAGACTTATATTTAGAATAAAAAATACAGTGAAAAGTCATGAAAACGTTTTTAAATTTGTGGATGCCCATTTTTTTGAGTAATACCATTTTAATGCTTGGTGGTTTATTCGATACGATTTTTTTATCTCATTTTTCAGCACAACATGTCACTGCAATGGCTGTTTGTTTGGGTATCTACAGTTTAGTTTTTGTCTCGGGTATGGGTATTTTGCAAGGCATGATGCAGGAACTGGCGGAAGCAAATGGCCGCAAAGCGTATCTGGAATTACAGCTGATTATTAAGCAAAGTATCATTATTGTGCTCTGTCTTTCATGTGGTGCGGCTTGGCTTTTTACTCATGCAGAACCATTGCTTAATGTCTTAAGAGCTGATGAAGAAATAAGAGCATTAATTCAACCATGTTTGGTTTTGATGGCTTTAACCATTCCCGGGCATTTTTTATTACGAATTCTTTTTATTTACACGCAAACCTGTGGGCAGGCAAAGCGCGTGTTTTATGCAAACACGCTGTATTTAATAATAAAAGTAACTTTGGCATATGGCTTTATATTTGGAATTTCGGTTTTTAATATTCCTGCTTATGGTGTGAAAGGCGCTTTTCTAGCGCATCTTCTTGCGCAATGGCTGTTGCTTGTTCTCTATTATTTCTTTTTCTTAGAAAAGAAATTAAGTATTCACTGGTTAGGTGAGTTCTTTAATTTAAAAATTTTATGCAATATTTTAAGCATTGGTTTACCAACTGCTGTGGTTGTTTTTATTGATGTATTTACCATAAGCGCAATTGCGTTACTGGCATTGCCACTGGGTAATGTCATTGTAAATGCGCATCAAATCGCCATGGGGTTTTGCGGCTTATTGTTTATGTTGCCGCTGTCACTTGGCGCCACCTTTAGTATTTTGGTATCGACTAAAATCGGAGAGGGGCGTGTTCAGGAGGCGTGGCATTTAACCGGTATAGCGATGAAGGTGGCTTTCGCGGTCGCCTTAACCGCCTCAATCGTTGTGGCAGTATTTCATCCCTATATGTTGCCCTTGTTCAGTAATGATAAAGATGTACTCAACGTGGTTTTCGCATTGGTGTTTTTATTGTGTTGGATGCATATCTTTGATGCGATATTAGTAGTTTCGGTCAATATGTTGAGGTGTTGGAAAGTTATTGTATTTCCGATGCTGGTTTATAGCAGCATGATTTTGGTTTTCGGGCTTGGTGGTGGCTGGTATTTGGCATTCCATCCTGTGACATGGTTGGGGCGCACGTACGATGCATTCAATATTCAAGGTTTTTGGATCATGCTGTGTGTTGCTTATACGCTGGCAGCAGTTATTTGCTTTATCTGCCTTAAATGGAAACATAGCAAATACTTTAAAATGGCTCAGATATAAAAAAACCCGCGAATATCGCGGGTTTTTTTGATTCGATCTTTAGATCAAATTATTTTTCAGCAGCAATTGAAGCAATCGCAGCATCTACGCCTTCGATTGAATCAGCAGCTTTCTTAATACGTGCAAGCGCATCTACAAGTACTTCGTCTGCAGTTGCATAAGAAATACGCATGTAGCCACCAAGACCGAACGCATCGCCAGGAACTACTGCAACACCAGTTTCTTCCAACAACCATGCAGAGAATTCTGTGCAAGATTTTAAACCTTTGGCACGAATTAAAGGACGGATGTTTGCGTATGCATAGAATGCACCGTCAGCAGGAAGGCAAGTGATACCGTTGATGTCGTTCAAACCTTTCACAACTAAGTCGTGACGGCGTTTGAATGCTTCAATCATTGGCTCAAGAACGTCTTGAGGACCATTCAATGCAGCTTCAGCAGCAACTTGTGAAATAGAAGTTGGGTTTGAAGTTGATTGAGATTGGATTTTTTTCATCGCACCAATAAGTTTAGCTGGGCCCGCAGCGTAGCCAATACGCCAGCCAGTCATTGCATAAGCTTTAGATACACCGTTAAGAACGATTACGCGATCGTAAAGGTCTGGTGCAACTGTTGCGATGTTGTAGAATTCGTCGTCCCAACGGATTGGTTCGTACATATCATCAGAAGCAACTAAAACTTCTGGGTATTTACGTAGAACGTCAGCTAAAGCAAGTAATTCTTCTTTAGTGTAGATCATACCTGTTGGGTTAGAAGGGCTGTTTAGAACCACTAAACGAGTTTTGTCAGTGATTGCAGCTTCTAATTGAGCAGGCGTAATTTTGAAACGTTGGTCTTCACCACATTTCACGATTACAGGAGTACCTTCAGCAATGATCACCATGTCTGGGTAGCTTACCCAGTAAGGAGCAGGGATAATTACTTCGTCACCTTTGTTTAACAAAGCAAGTGCCAAGTTAAAGAAAGATTGTTTACCACCACAAGAAACCAAGATTTGGTTTGCAGCGTAATCAAGGTTATTGTCGCGTTTTAATTTAGCAATAATTGCTTTTTTAAGACCTGGAGTACCGTCAACAGCTGTATATTTAGTGAAGCCATTGTTGATAGCAGCAATTGCAGCATCTTTGATGTGTTGTGGGGTATCGAAATCCGGTTCACCTGCGCCTAAACCAATTACGTTTTTACCAGCAGCTTTTAATTCAGCAGCTTTGTTAGTAACAGCAAGTGTAGGGGACGGTTTGATGCTATTTACACGATCAGACAGACGTACGTCCACGGCAGTATTCCTTCTTATAGGGATTAAAAAATAAAAAGCACACTATCTTAGCTTAAATGCACAGTAATGGGGAGTGGCAAAATCAACAATGTGCAAAAAAGTGTGATATTCCATCCTAACCCTATAATTGAGAAAATTTACATTGAGTTACTTAAATTTTTAATCAAATTTTATGGCAAATTCTTAAAGTCACGGACAAAAATAGGGCATAAAAAAGGCCACAATATGTGTGACCATTTTTAATAAAATTTTGTGCTTCAAATACTTTGCTTATTGAACAAAACGCGATAGATCTTCTTCAGGGCGAGCAGTTAGCACTTCTACACCATTTTTTGTTACAAGTAGCGTGTGTTCGTACTGTGCAGACAAGCTATGATCTTTAGTCACGACAGTCCATTTGTCGCCAAGAAGTTTGGTTTTCCAGTCGCCACCGTTCACCATTGGTTCGATGGTAAAGGTCATGCCTTCTTCTAAGATCATGCCTGTATTGGGTTGACCGTAGTGTAAAACTTGTGGTTCGTCGTGGAAAACAGTACCGATACCATGACCACAGTATTCACGTACAACGCCAAAACGTTCTGATTCAACATATTGTTGAATGGCATTACCAATATCACCCATGGTTGCGCCCGGTTTTACTACCGCCATACCACGGTACATGGCTTCTTGAGCAACTTTACATAAACGGTTCGCTAAAATAGATGTTTCACCACCCACGATGTACATCATGTTGGTATCACCGTGGTAACCATCTTTAATCACAGTGACATCGATGTTTAAGATGTCACCTTTTTTTAACTTTTTGCTTTCAGATGGAATACCGTGACACACCACATGGTTCACTGAAGTACAGATCACGTGCTGGAACGCTGGACGACCCGGCGCAGCACCATAACCTAAACATGCAGGAATAGCTTCTTGTTTGTTGACAATATAGTCATGACAAATCGTATCAAGTTCGAGGGTAGTCACACCTGGAACAATATGCGGTTTGATCATATCCAAAACTTCTGCCGCCAGTCGACCCGCGACGCGCATTTTTTCAATTTCGTCAGGCGTTTTAATTAATCGACGTGGAGCTTCGTAAGTACTGTTCATGATCTCTAAAAACTTTTGGAAATTTGTATGTGACTATGGTATAAATAGCCGCCCATTTTATCAAATGCTTTTTCGTGAATATCTTTCACGAGCTTTGTGCGATGGGGCAATAAAATCCGCACATATATCGACACATTTCTCTGGGTGCCTTTTTAGGTGGAGAATGCGGGTATATGGAGGCCTAACCCAAACTTTAAGGTAAAGAAAATGGCAGATTACAACGTAAGCATGCGCGACCTTCTTCAAGCAGGCGCACACTTCGGTCACCAAACACGTTTTTGGAATCCAAAAATGCGCGAATACATCTTCGGCGCGCGCAACAAAATTCACATCATCAACCTTGAGCACACTGTTCCTGCGTTAAATGATGCTTTGAACTTTGCTAACAACTTGGCTAGCAAAAAGAACAAAGTTTTGTTCGTTGGTACAAAACGTGCAGCTTCTGCAATCATCCGTGAACAAGCTCAACGTGCAGGTCAACCATATGTTGATCACCGCTGGTTGGGTGGTATGTTGACTAACTGGAAAACTCTTCGCCAGTCAATCAACCGTCTAAAAGATCTTCAAACTCAATCTACTGACGGTACTTTCGCTAAACTTACTAAACGTGAAGCTTTAGAACGTACTCGTGAGATGGAAAAACTTGAACGCGCTCTTGGCGGCGTTAAAAACATGGGTGGTTTACCTGACGCATTATTCGTAATCGATGTTGATCACGAAGCAATTGCAATTAAAGAAGCTAAAAACCTTGGTATTCCTGTTATCGGTATCGTTGATACAAACTCTAACCCAGACAACGTAGACTACGTTATTCCTGGTAACGACGATGCGATCCGTGCAGTTACTCTTTACGCTTCTGCTATGGCTGATGCGATTCTTGCTGGTAAAGAATACGCTCAATCACAAGCAAATGCACAAGCTAAAGGCGAAGAAGCTCCTGCTTCTGAGGCTTAATGCGTTTGACGTAAGCTTGTCATTTTTGCGACACGTGATGGTGGCAAAGTAAGCGTCATGTATGCAGACGGCCCAAGAGACAGCTCTGGGCCGTTTCTGTTCTAAAAAAGAATTCATTTTCTACCGTATTTAGGAGATTAACATGACTGCAGTTACAGCAAGCATGGTTAAAGAATTGCGCGATCGTACTGGTCTTGCAATGATGGAATGTAAAAAAGCATTAACAGAAGCGGGCGGTGACATCGAATTAGCGATCGACAACCTTCGTAAATCTGGTCAAGCTAAAGCTGCTAAAAAAGCGGGTAACATTGCTGCTGACGGCGCGATCACTATCGCTCAAGAAGGTAATAAAGCAATCCTTTTAGAAGTTAACTGTCAAACTGACTTCGTTGCTAAAGACGAAAACTTTGCTGGTTTCTCTGCTAAAGTTGCTGCTGCTGCGCTTGCTGCTGGTGTAACTGACGTTGCTCAAATTGCTGAATTGAAACTTGAAGATGGTGCTACTGTTGAAGAAGCTCGTATCGCGCTTGTTCAAAAAATCGGTGAAAACATCCAAGTACGTCGTGCTCAAATCGTTGAAGGCGACAACCTTGCAGTTTACAAACACGGTTTAAAAATCGGTGTTGTAGTTGCATACGCTGGTGATGCTGAAACTGGTAAAGGTTTGGCTATGCACATCGCTGCATTCAACCCAGTTGCTGTAAACGAAGCTGGCGTTTCTGCTGAACTTATCGCTAAAGAAAAAGAAATTGCTGAAGCGAAAGCAATTGAATCTGGTAAACCAGCAAACATCGTTGAAAAAATGGTAACTGGTTCAGTTCAGAAATACTTGAACGAAGTTGTTCTTGAGAACCAAATGTACGTTATCGACAACGATAAGAAAGTTGCAGAAGTTCTTAAAGCAACTGGTACTACTGTTGCTAACTTCGTACGTTTCGAAGTTGGTGAAGGTATTGAGAAAAAAGCTGAACTTTCTTTCGCTGAAGAAGTTGCTGCTGCTCAAGCTGCTGCAAAATAATCTCTGATTATTTGTAGAAAAAAGCCCTCGTTTTAGAGGGCTTTTTTTATGGCTGTAGCTTTACTGATTTCAAAGCTATTTAAACTTTATATTGTGTGCATTCTTGTGCATAGATTCTATTTTTATCCATATTAATGACTATAATGAGTTGAAAATTTAGATTTAAAATCTCTTATGGCAAACAAAACAAATTTAACCATCGGCGGAATTATTGTTGCGCTTACAGCCGCTTATTTCGGAATCGATTTACAACAACAAAAATCTGCACCAGTTCAGACGACAGCGGAACAAAACGCACAGCCACAAATAGAATCAGTACAACCTGTAAATGCTCAACAAAAAGGGCAGAGTGCTGAAGATGTTATTGCGCATGCATTTAAAAATAAACTCAGTAATGTTCAGGTTGAGGGTACAGGTCGAGTGAAAGCGGTACTTCGAGATGATAATGAAGGTAGTCGCCATCAAAAGTTCATTTTGACCTTAAATAATGGTCAAACGCTTTTGGTCGCGCATAATATCGATCTTGCTCCACGAATTGATGATTTGCAAAAAGGCGATACAGTTCAATTTTACGGTGAATACGAATATTCAGATAAGGGTGGTGTGATGCATTGGACACATCACGATCCGAATGGACGTCATCAGGATGGTTGGTTAAAGCATCAAGGTAAAACCTATCAATAAAAATCACGTAGTCATTTTTAACTTTAGTCATTTAAATGATCATGATTCAGATGAAGCTATAACATAAAATTGGATTAATCATATTGAGTAAAAGCCAGTGTTTAAACACTGGCTTTTTGGTCGTATAAATAGAAAAAATGATTGGAAATACCAGAGATAAATACACCTATAAACAATAGGGTTTTAAGCATCGAATATGAAGAAAACCGATGTGGAATAAGTGAAAAAGAGATCTATGAAATTAATCGTGCTCTAAATGCTCTTTATTTGCGATTTATAGCGTGTTTTCCAATTACCAAGTACTTTTCCTGCAAATGTATCTAAACACCAAATAGGGCCAATGAGGAGGAATTGGAGATCTTTGAAAAAAGAGGGCTTTTTACCTTCAATTTTATGGCCATAAAATTGACCAATCCATGCGAATACAAAGAGTGCGATATAAAAGCCATAACCAACTGGTAACACCCAAATTAGCCATGCCATGATTAATGTTAACGCGGCGATTGCAACAGCAAGGACAATGTCTAAACGTGCGTAAAAGATAAATGCTAAAGCAAGTAAGACAGCAGTAAGTAGCGCGCTAAAATGCGCCAATATGCCAACGATTGAAAAATAAATCGTGGGTACGCAAATCCAGTGAATCATTTTATTGGTTTTATTTTGATGACTTTCGCTGTATTCATCAAACCATTCGTTGATTGTTTTCATGATAGTCCTTAATCATGGGGAAGGACTCCAATATAAACAAGAATGGAGGAAGGGTCAAAATCAGGATTACTGATGATTTGAAAGGCTAAGAGGCTACAAATAAAAAAACCACGCTAGGCGTGGTCTGTTAAATGCAGTCACTTCATTGGAGAATTAAGAATTTGGACCGTCTACGCGCTCAATGCTCACATTTGCAGTACCCGCACTGGTAATACCCAATTGCTTAGCAGCACCATAAGATAAATCAAGAACACGGTTACCATGGAATGGACCACGGTCATTTACTTTCACCACGACGCTTTTACCATTATTGCGATTCGTAACACGAATAAAGCAATTAAGTGGCAGGCTACGATGTGCTGCTGTAAGTGCGTTCATGTCAAACGTTTCACCGCTTGCTGTTTTACGACCGTGGAATTGACGACCGTACCAAGAAGCAGTACCTGTTTGAGTGAACTTACGAACAGTATTCGATGCAACAGTATTTAACTTTTCAATCACTGAAGGCTCATCTTCAGGAATTTCGATTTTAGCAGCGATTGTTTGACGACGAATTTTATCGCCAGAACGCTCAGTGATTGAAAGGCTACTTAAATTCGTAAAGTTTGAATTGAAGCTTTGAGCTTCTTTATTCAATACACGAGCTGCAAGACGAGAGTTGTCATTATCATGATTGAATGATGATGACTGAACCATCTCAGCTTGTGACTGACTTAGCGCAATTGCCGTGGCAACCGCTAAGGCATATTTAATAATTGATGACTGCATTGTTTATCTCCCAATGGCATATTTACTGGTTCAACTAAGTCGCTGATATCCATGTAAACACGTCTGATATTTCACTTTTGCAACTATATTTAACGAGATGGATAATATTCATGCCATCAATAGGCTGTCTAGTGTTTAATTAAAATACTTTGAAAATGTCTAAAAAATTAACAGTAGTTGGTTAAAAAATAATCAATAATGTAACAAGGTGTGTAAAATGCCGAATAAATGTTCATTTTGATGAAAATATTTGTTGACTTTTTTGCTCTATGGGGGAAACCAGTCTTATCGACTGGTAACTTCAGTGCCTAAAAGCCATAGCGCAGTCGCATACATACGGCTTTTGTTATAGGTTGTAATGACCTGAAAATTTGGATAAGTGATGTAATAAATTGGTCCATAACTATCTTGCAATTGGATGACATTGACCAAATCCAGATCATCGATTTTTACCAATGGATTCATAGGGGTTACACCTTGAGCCTTGAGTACACCATAGGGTGTTGGCTGGTTTAAATCCTTTGCAATAATGGCATCTGGGTTGTTTCCGCTATAGCGAGCAGCAAAAGCAATCGGTTGATTACGCTGCCAACCATAATTTGCTAAATAATTTGCAATTGAACCAATGGCATCGACAGCTGAATTACGCAGGTCAACATGACCATTGCCATCGTAGTCCACACCAAATTTTGGAATGTTACTTGGCATAAATTGAGGATAACCCACAGCACCTGCATATGAACCGACGACAGAGTTGGTTGGAATACCATCTTTATATGACCAAGCAATCAGTGCAGCAAGTTCATCTTGGAAATATTGCGCACGGCGTTCATAGCCAAAACCAAGGGTCGCCAAAGCATCACGGGTGATAAAATTACCTTTATTGCTGCCATAGCCTGTTTCAACACCCAAAATGCCTAAAATCACGGATTGAGGCACACCAAATTGTTGTTCTGCACGATTTAAAGTGTCGGCATATTGATTTTTGAAGCGAACGCCGCGTTGAATTGTACTTTCAGCTAAAAAGTTGGTTTTGTATTGGTACCAAGGCTTTGATTCGCCAGGTCTATTCATAATGCTAATAATGTTGGGTAGGTTTTTACTGCCTTGCATTGCCCAATCAATTTGATTTTCACTCAGACCATAGGTTTGCATTGCATTTTGTTTAAAGCTTGCATATGCCGGATGAGATTGGAAGTCGTTGGCCTGACAAAAACTGGTCAGTGAAAGTGAACCGGCCATAATGGCAATATGTGATAGTTTTTTATAAAAATTTCGATTTAGCATAAATAAAAAATTTCCAGTTGCTTTAGCGATGAGTATGAACAAAATTTCGAGGGGGTAAAGGTCCTGAAAATTGTGATGACCTTCTGGTTTCATAGCTCATTAAAGGTAAACGTTACCAATAGCAACTAAGATACCACTGACAGCGCATGCTTTCATAAATAGATATACAAAAAAAAGACAAAGCAAAGGTTTTTTTTCGCAGTTAACATATTGAAAAGTGACATATTCATTTACATAACTTGCAAATATTCACAAATCATTTGAAATAAAGATGACTCTAAAACTCATGTGTCATAAAAACGCAGAACGAATAAACTTTATCGCGTTGCGAAATACTGTTTAGAAGCTACAAATTTTGCAAAGTAAAATCCAAAAAACGAAGGGGGCAGGGTTAGAAAAGCACAGGTCTAAAAACATCTATATGCATGTGATGGCGTATTCACCTCATGGGTGTTTTCGCTAACGCTTCAAAGCTGTTGAAAACGTCGCTATATATAGTAGAAATATAGACTGAATGATAAAAAAGAAAGAGATTGAATATTAAAATGGACGCATTGAAATTTAAGCCAAAATGACAGCTAACATTAAAATATGATCTGTAATCAGGTTCTTTCTTTTCTGTGTGTATTTTTAAAAATAGTACATATAAATGCACTGTCTTTTAATAAAAATCTGTTCAATTCTAGAACTGTGTTTGCATGACTATATATAGTCATTGTATCGGGATTCGATTTTATGCGTTTAGCCATAAAAAAACCTAGCGGAAGCTAGGTTTTGACGAGTAATGCGATTTATTTGTTAAACATCGCATCATGTGCTTCTGCAAGGGCACCTAGCTCTTCTTTGGTTAGATTTGGGAAAATCTTATCAATTGCAATATGAATAGCTTTAATCACGGCAGAAGAACCGATATCGGCTGCTTTACGCTTAATCATGCCTAAATCGAGTGTTTTATTAAAGTCATTCATAAAATGACGCACTGCAGCTTCAGCAAACTGTTTATACAGTTCACCAAAAGCAGCTTTATTGATATCTACACCCGATTTAATTTCGGCATAACTGTTCTTAAGGTTAGTGACCAATCCTGCATCTAAGCTCAGACCTACACGATAAGTGCCAGTCGCGTCTTGAAATAAACTTCGTTCTGAAAATTCAATGGATTGTTTCACCACATCATTCGGAGATTTACCCAATAGCTGCTTTAACAATACAGCGACTGTTGATTTGACATAGCCAGCCAGTTTTTCTGCTGTGTCGCGCTTATCGCTTGCAGGAAACAGATGAACAGGAGCTAATATAGTTGCACCAATGATTTCTTCATTAATCAGCAAAGCTGTTTTATCACGTAAAGGATAAAGGGGTTCACTCGAATTTTTTTTCGCGTGACCATTTTGGATACTGCTTAGAAGTTCCTCAGAAGGAATAAAACCAAAAAATGGCATCACTAACCTCAATTTTTTTATTGTCGCGCCAATCGAATGGGGCGAGGCATCCATGTTAAATCCGATACACGACAAGGGTTGATATCCAATCCACCACGGCGTGTATAGGCAGCATATACCATCAGCTGACTTGGTTTTAAATGTTGCCAAATATCGGCAAACATTTGCTCCACACATTGTTCGTGGAAACCATTATGCTGACGGTAAGAAATAATATAAGCCAGAATACTACGATAACAAGGCTTAGTACCTTTATACCTTATAAATACCGTTCCCCAATCAGGTTGACCCGTGACTGGACAGTTACTTCTTAATAAATGTGAATAAAGTTGAATTTCAACTTCTTCTTGCGCTGCATCTTCATCTAAAGAGAGTAAAGCTGCATTTGGATGATTTTCTAACTGGGTGGGTTCTAAGTCATCAATACAGATGCCTTGCGGTTTTGAAATTTCAACTTCATCAACATGAAATAGATCAATAGTCACAGCGGCATTGGCTGCAGCAGATAAGTCTTTTTCAACGGTTGCTTTAAACGCTGCCTGAGAATCAAATTTGGTAAAGTTCATACTATTAAAGTAGAGCTTTAAAGATTTCGATTCGATGAGGTTGTCTGAACTTGCAGGCAAAGTTAAACGGCCAATAGCGACTTGAGGCACACCAGAAGCATTTAACCAAGAAATTTCAAAAACATGCCACCAGTCTTTACCTTGGCGGATGCCTTCCACATGGGCATATTGTTCACGTGCAGTGGCACGTGCAATCGGAAACAGAATATCGGGTTGATATTCTGTAGGGTAGTTGGTGTCTTTACCTAAAAGGGATTGTTCTACACTCATTATTCACGCATTCCTGAACCACGAGAAAGTAAATGATACGCCACGCCATAAAGTACAACGCAACATGCAGTAATTACTGTCAGTGAAATGCCGACATTCACATCGCTATGACCTAAAATACCATAGCGGAATGCATTGACCATATACACGACAGGGTTGATTAAAGAGAGATTTTGCCAAAAAGGACTCAGTGATGAGATGGCATAGAAAACACCGCCTAAATAAGTCAGCGGAGTCAGGACGAAAGTCGGGATAATCGAAATGTCGTCAAAAGATTTTGCATAAACAGCATTAATAAATCCGCCAAGAGAAAACAGCAGCGAAGTAATGAGTACTGTATATATAGTTACGAAGATATTGGTCAGGTGTAATTCAGTAAAAAATAGGCTCATCGCAGTGACAATAAAACCGACTAAAACACCACGGCAAACACCACCGATCACATAACCCCAAAGCACCATGTGTAACGGCACTGGGCTCATGATTAATTCTTCGATGCTTTTTTGAAATTTTGCACTAAAGAAACTTGATGACACATTGGCATAGCTGTTGGTGATGACCGCCATCATAATTAAGCCGGGCACGATGAACTGCATATAGCTAAAACCGCCCATTTGCCCAATGCGTGAACCGACTAAATTACCGAAAATCACAAAGTACAAACTCATGGTGATCGCAGGTGGGAGAAGAGTTTGCGGCCAAATACGCATGAAACGGCGAATTTCTTTATACACTAAGGTGTAGAGGGCGATACACAGTTGGTTAAAATTCATTGTGCTGCACCTTCAAGATTTTTTTCGACCATACGGACAAACAGTTCTTCTAGTCGGTTAGATTTATTACGCATACTACGAACCTGAATACCTTGAGATTCCATGAGTTGAAACAGATCATTTAAGGTATGGGCTTTATCCATAGTGACCTCTAAAGTGACGGGGTCAACTAAGTTGAAACGAACACCAATAATTTCAATATGGATCGGTTCAATGGGTTCGGCTAAATCGAAAATAAAGGTTTCTTCATTTAACTGACTGAGAAAACCTTTCATGCTGGTGTCTTCTTTAATCACACCACGGTCAATAATTGCGATTCGACGACACAACATTTCTGCTTCTTCTAAATAGTGTGTCGTTAAAATAATAGACGTACCTTTTTCGTTCATTTCTGTGAGGAAATCCCACATCGAACGGCGTAGCTCAATATCAACACCAGCAGTCGGTTCATCTAAAATCAGCAGTTTAGGTTCATGCATCATGGCACGAGCGATCATTAAACGGCGTTTCATACCACCTGATAGCATGCGTGCTTGGGTACTACGTTTTTCCCAAAGACCAAGTTTTTCTAAATATTCCTCGGCACGTTTTTCTGCAATCTTTTTGGGAATGCCGTAATAGCCAGCTTGAGTCACTAAAATATCAAATGTTTTTTCAAATTGACCAAAGTTAAATTCTTGAGGGACAACGCCCAAACACTGCTTTGCATGCGAGGGATGGGTATCTAAATTATGGCCAAAGATTTCAACAGAACCTGAAGTTTTACGGGTAAGTGAACTGATAATACTAATCGTGGTAGATTTTCCTGCACCATTGGGACCTAAAAGTGCATAAAATTCACCTTCGGGTACTGTTAAATCAATACCTTTAAGCGCCTGAAACCCATTTTTATAGGTTTTTGACAGCTGCTTTAACGTTAGTGCATCAGTCATAAATAATTCACTCTATAAATAGTGTGAGTATTGTGCGATATCGGGGCAAATAAACCAAGTAAATCGTATGGAATACTGCATTTTAAAAATAGAACGTTGTATAAAGCTTAAGCAGAAAAATACCTAACATCTATATAGTTGCTTTACCTTACAGTTTTTTTTGTTATGATGTGCGCAATCCAAAATAAGCGCTCATAGCTCAACTGGATAGAGTACAGGTCTCCGAAGCCTGTGGCGTGGGTTCGAGTCCCGCTGAGCGCACCATTTTTTAGTTTTGACTGTTTAACTAAATTTTGCGAATCAATAGCTTTTATTATTACTACTTTTCTATTCAACCCGATCAATCTCAAAGCCCAATATTGCTTTAGCCATCATTGATGTATCTTTTTCTATATAAAGTTCAAAATATTTCTCAGTTGTTTTTATTCTAAGTTCAAAGTCATACAAAACATTTAAATCGAAAGCTTATAAATATTGAAAATAGAAAGTTCACTGTATTTATATCTGCATCTAAATCAAAAGAATCTATTGAAAACACGATTATAAAAGTCATGCACCAAAATAGTGGAGCTTGGAAACTTAATAGAACACTTATCGTTTTGTATTGCCTAAATAAAATAGGAAAACGATTGGTGCTTTAGTATTAACATACTAAAAAATAACAAAAAATTAATTTTGGCATGATGTGTGCAATACAGTATTCAAACTTGGATACAAGAATGAGCACATCAATGAACCCAATAAAAACTTTAGGCTGGACTTTAGAAGAATGGAAAGCGGGCTACGCGAATAACACAATTCAACTCGAAGACTTATATGCCTTGGTTGAGCAATTTGACCATGCAGACTCAGCATGGATTTCCATTGCATCGATAGAACAATTAACTTCCCAGATTGAAGCTTTAAAACAAATTGAAAATGCGACTGCCTTACCTTTATTTGGTGTGCCTATTGCAGTGAAAGACAATATTGATGTGGTGGGCTTTGCGTCAACGGCTGCGTTTAAATTATTTACGGACATAAAAACTGATGATGCCTTTGTGGTGCAGCGCTTAAAACAAGCGGGTGCGATTATTGTAGGCAAAACCAATTTAGATCAATTTGCCACAGGATTAGTCGGTACACGTTCGCCATTTGGTGCAGTACCAAATACTTTTAATCCTGACTATGTAAGCGGTGGTTCAAGCTCAGGTTCAGGCAGTGTGGTGGCGCGCGGTTTAGTCCCGATTGCGCTCGGTACAGATACAGCAGGCTCAGGGCGTATTCCCGCAGCCTTTAATAATATTGTCGGTTTAAAGCCGACCAAAGGTCGCTTTTCAAATACAGGCTTATTGCCTGCGTGTAAAAGCTTAGATTGCATTTCAATTTTTGCCTTAACCGTCGCTGATGCAACTGCAGTGGCAGAAGTTATGGAAGGTTTTGATGTAAGCGACAGTTATTCACGTGTGAATCCTGCTACAGCGCCTGCAAAGTTCAGTGCACAATTAAAGTTAGCCATTCCAAAACAATTAGAATTTTTTGGTGATGCTCAATCGGCGGATGCATTTCAGCAAGCATTAATTGAATTAAAAAACTTAGGTGCAGAACTGACTGAAATTGATTTCAGTGCTTTTAGTCAATTGGCGAGCCAACTTTACCAAGGGTCATGGGTTGCAGAGCGTACTGCTGCAGTTGCAGACTTATTAGAAACATCGGTACAAGACTTTGATCCAACAGTTTTAGAAATTATTCAAAAAGGCCAGCAGTACACTGCGGTTGATGCTTATAACGCCGAATATTTAAAGCAAGAATTGGCTCGAGACATTCAGCAAACCTTAGCTCAATTTGATGCCATAGTGGTGCCAAGCTCGCCAACCATACACACGCTTGCAGAAATGGCTGAATCGCCAATTGAAAATAATAGCCACTTTGGCACCTATACCAACTTTACCAATTTAGCAGACCTCAGTGCCATCGCTGTACCTGCAGGCTTTCGTGCCGACGGGCTGCCTTTTGGAATCACATTCATTGCACCGGCTTGGCACGATACGGCTTTAGCAGATTTTGCCGAAAAATGGCAAAAGCATTTGAAATTACCACTCGGTGCAGTAGCTAAAACATTGCCTGAAGCAAATTCAGTCATGTCTGCACCATCCGCACAACATTTTCGAGTTGCAGTCGTAGGCGCACATCTCACAGGCATGCCACTCAATTTCCAACTGACAACACGCCAAGCCGTGCATGTTGAAACCACAACCACTTCTGCCGATTACGCCCTCTATGCACTGCCGGGCACAGTACCTCCGAAACCAGGTTTAGCGCGTCAGGAAGCGGGTCAAAAAATTATTGTCGAGCTTTGGGATATTCCAAAAGCACGCTTTGGTGAATTTGTCGCCGAAATTCCAACACCACTGGGTATGGGCAATATCGAGCTTGCCGATGGACGTTGGGTGAAAGGCTTTATTTGTGAACCTTATGGCCTAAACGGTGCAAAAAATATCAGTGAATTTGGCGGCTGGCGCGTCTATATCCAATCACTGCAAGCAACAACAGCAAAATCAAATTAAAAATTCGGGGAAATAATCATGTTTAAAAAAGTTTTAATTGCAAACCGTGGTGAAATTGCTGTTCGTGCGATTCGTACATTAAAGAAACTCGGTGTTCAGTCGGTTGCCGTATATTCAGAGACAGACCGTTATGCACAACATGTCTTAGATGCAGATGTGGCGGTTTCACTTGAGGGCATCAAACCTGCAGAGACTTATTTAAGTATTGAAAAACTGATTCAAGCAGCCAAACAAACCGGTGCTGAAGCTATTTTTCCTGGTTATGGCTTTTTGTCAGAGAGTGCTGACTTTGCCCGTGCATGTGAGGAAAATGGTATCGCCTTTATGGGGCCAACGGCTGAACAAATTTTAGAATTTGGTTTGAAGCATCGTGCGCGTGAATTGGCTGCTGCAGCCAATGTGCCTATGACACCGGGCACAGGTTTATTGGCAAGTTTAGATGAAGCACTCGCATCTGCGGCAGAGATTGGCTATCCCGTCATGCTGAAAAGCACCGCGGGTGGTGGCGGGATTGGTTTAACCCGCTGTGATGATGAGCAATCATTAAAAGATGCGTATGAAAGTGTAAAGCGTCTAGGCGAGCAGTTCTTTAAAGATGCGGGCGTGTTTCTCGAACGTTTTGTCGATAAAGCCCGCCACGTAGAAGTACAAATTTTTGGTGATGGTTTTGGTCAAGTCGTTGCTTTTGGTGAGCGTGACTGTTCCTTGCAGCGCCGTAACCAAAAAGTCGTTGAGGAAACACCTGCACCGCATTTACCAGAAGCGACACGTCAAAAATTGCACCGTGCTGCCGTAGAGCTCGGTCAATTGGTGAAATACCGCAGCGCAGGCACAGTTGAGTTTATCTATGATGCTGCCCGTGATGAAGTGTATTTCCTTGAAGTGAATACCCGTTTGCAGGTTGAACATCCAGTCACTGAAATGGTGACAGGATTAGATCTGATTGAATGCATGCTGAAAGTGGCGGCAGGTGATGCTTTAGATTGGGAAAAGCTCAGCAATATTCAGCCCAATGGTGCTGCCATTGAAGTGCGAATTTATGCGGAAGATCCAGTGAAAAACTTCCAGCCAAGTCCGGGCGTACTCACAGATGTGTATTTCCCTGAAGACATCCGTGTGGATACGTGGGTTTCTACAGGCACAGAAATTTCACAATATTTTGACCCGATGATTGCCAAAATTATTGTGCATGCAGCAGACCGAGACAGTGCGATTGCCAAGCTAAAAACAGCCTTGGCTGAAACTCGCCTGAATGGTATCAGCACCAACTTAGACTATGCACATACCGTAGTATCCGATGCACGCTTTGAAAATATGCAAATCTGGACACGTCTGCTGGATGATTTTAAATACGTGCCAAATGTAATTGAAGTGCTACAACCGGGAACGCAAAGTACGATTCAAGACTATCCGGGGCGTGTGGGCTATTGGGATATTGGTGTACCGCCCTCAGGCCCGATGGATGATTATGCATTTCAATTGGCCAATCAAGTTGTGGGTAATCCAAAATCGGCAGCAGGCTTTGAGTTTACCTTACAAGGACCAAGTCTTAAATTTCATGCCGATAGCATCGTAGCCTTAGCAGGTGCGCTATGTAGCGCGACTCTAGATGGTGTGAATGTCGATTTTTGGCAGCCGATCAGCATCAAAGCCGGGCAAACTTTGGCACTCGGACAAGTTGAGTCGGGTTGCCGTACTTATCTTGCGATCCGCAACGGATTAAATGTACCTGAATATCTAGGCAGCCGTTCAACCTTTGCATTGGGTAATTTTGGCGGCCATGCAGGGCGAGTACTGCGTGCAGGTGACATGATTAAAATGGTCAATCCAAGCCTGCCTTTAGATGGATTGTCGGTTGCAACAGCAGCACCGCAAGCTTTGGCAGCAGAGCGTATTCCAAGCTATGGCAAAGAATGGAAAATTGGCGTGCTCTATGGTCCACATGGTGCACCAGATTTCTTTAAACCTGAATATATTGAAGAATTTTTTGCTTCAACATGGAATGTACACTTTAACTCAAACCGTTTAGGTATTCGCCTAACTGGCCCAACACCAAGCTGGGCACGTGAAAATGGCGGTGAAGCAGGTTTGCATCCATCCAATGTGCATGACTGTGAATATGCTATTGGGGCGATTAACTTCACCGGTGATTTTCCTGTGATTTTGGCTAAAGATGGCCCAAGCCTCGGTGGCTTTGTTTGCCCAGTGACGATTGCTAAAGCTGAACTTTGGAAAATTGGTCAACTGAAGGCAGATGACAGCATCAGTTTCTATCCGATGAGTGTGGAACAAGCCAATGCCTTGGAAGTTCAGCAAATTGCCGATATTCAAAACTTTGCTCAAGCGCCTGAAAAGTCAGAGTTGGCAAATTTTGAGTGTAAGCCTGAAGGGATATTGGCTGTGCGTGAAGCAGATGCACATGCGCCAAAAGCGGTCTATCGTCAGGCAGGTGACAGTTACATCTTGCTTGAATATGGCGAAAACGTTCTCGACCTTGCATTGCGCTTACGTGTTTATCGACTGATGCAGCTGATTCGTGAAGCGAATATTGATGGCATCTTAGAGCTTTCACCGGGTGTGCGTTCACTGCAAATTAAATATGATGGATTGCGTTTCAGCCAAGCGAATTTAATCCAGTTCTTATTGGGACTCGAAAATGAGATGGGCGATTTGAGCCAAATCAAAATTCCATCCCGTATTATTCACTTGCCGATGGCATTTGAGGATTCGGCAACTTTAGGTGCTGTAGAACGTTATCAAGAAAGTGTTTGTGCCAAAGCGCCGTGGTTGCCAAATAACGTCGATTTCATTCAGCGTATTAATGGTTTAGATAGCCGTGAGCAAGTCAAAGACATTATTTTTGATGCCAATTACCTGATTTTAGGTTTGGGCGATGTGTATTTAACTGCACCTTGTGCCGTGCCAATTGATCCGCGTCATCGTTTGCTCAGCTCGAAATATAATCCTGCACGTACTTTTACCGCAGAAGGCACAGTGGGTATTGGTGGTATGTACATGTGTATTTATGGCATGGACTCACCGGGCGGGTATCAGTTGATTGGCCGTACATTGCCTATTTGGAATAAGTTTAAAAAGAACAAGCAGTTTGGCGATCAACAATGGTTCTTACGCTTCTTTGATCAAATTAAATATTATGAAGTCACTGAAGCTGAGCTTGATCAATTCCGTGCTGACTTTGCCAATGGCGTAGCTGAAATCAAAATTGAAGAAACTGAATTTGATTTTGCAGCTTATCAAGCCTTTTTGGAAACAGAGAAAGACAGTATTGCCGAATTTAAAGCACAGCAGCAGCAGGCATTTACAACTGAAGTTGCGCGTTGGAAAGATGAGTTTGATGCACCTGTGGAAATGGAAACCCTGCAAGATGATACCGACTATAGCCAATTTGCAGCCTTGAATGCGTCGATGACCGGCAACATTTGGAAAATTTTTGTCGAAGCTGGACAGTCTGTGAAGAAAGGCGATACTGTAGCCATTATTGAAGCGATGAAAATGGAGCTTCCAGTCTATGCTGATGATGACGGCATAGTGAAGGCGATTATCTGCCGTGCAGGACAAACGGTACATAGCGGTGAACCGCTGGTTTATATGGAATAAACATGACCACAACCACCATTGTTGGGAAAAGCTCAGACAACTTGTCTGAGCTGGTTTTCCAAAAAATAAAAAACGATATTTTTGATTTCCAGCTCAAACCGGGCGCACGTTTTACCGAATCTGAAATTGCCGAATTATATGAAGTAAGCCGTACACCCGTACGGCAGGCTTTATACCGTTTACAGCAAGATGGCTATGTAAGAGTACATTTTCGTAGCGGTTGGGAAGTGAAGCCGCTGAACTTTAGGGCTTATGAAGAATTGTATGATTTACGGATTTTGCTGGAATGCTATGCCATTGAGCAGCTCTGCAAAATGGAATCAGAACAACTCAAGCAGGCTTTACAGACATTGGTGAATTTGTGGTGTATTCCGCCTGAACAGTTTTTGCATGATTTAAAAACTTTATCGATGCAAGATGAAGCATATCACTGCCAATTGGTTGAAGCAATCGGCAATAGTGAAATGGCAAAGGTACATCGGGATGTAAGTGAAAAAATCCGTATTATTCGCCGTTTAGATTTTTCTAAAGATTATCGAATTGAAGCCACTTATGCAGAGCATCAACAGATTTTACAATTGATCCTTGGACATAACGTGACAGCGGCATTGGAGAAAATGCGCAGCCATATTCAGCAAAGTAAAGAAGAGGTGAAAAAAATTACTTTGGAAATGTTGGCGCGAATGGCATAGAAGTATTTGCAAAAGATCTACCTCACGATAATTCACGGTAGATATGTATTTTACGAGTCAATCTGTGTCGTTCGAGTAGCGCTTAGAGTTACAAATATCTGTATTCATTGGTTAATATGATGGAGAAAAATAAAAAAGACCACGAAGGGGAGATTCTTTATTTCAACTTTAGAAAATGCGATTTCTTTGGCGACTGAACGCCATTTCGGACAAGTCGATAAAGCGGGACAAGCCTATATTCAACATCCACTTCGTGTGATGCAAAATGTGCAACATCCCGACGCTAAAATCGTCGCTGTATTACATGACATTTTAGAAGATACAGAGACAACGACGGATGAGCTTCATGCTTTAGGTTTTCAAGCCCATATTATCGACGCAATACAGGCACTAACTAAAACAACAGGTGAGAACCGATTTCAAGCGGCGCAGCGTACTGCTAAAAATGCAATAGCGTGTGAAGTAAAACTCAGTGATTTACACGACAATATGGATTTGTCTCGCTTAACTTCGGTCACAGTAAAAGATAAACGTCGGTATCAACAATATGTAAAAGTTAAACATAGATTAGAGTGTGCTCGGAGCGTCCATTTACATCTGATCAATTTAAATCTAACAACAGATTATCCGAGATTTCAATTTCAAAGTTCACAGCAAAATTTTCAATATCTTCTCAATACGATGTTTGATCTAGAGCATTCATTAGGTGGCGTTCAGATTGGAAGTCCACAGGAATGGTGGATTTTATTTGAAGATGTCAGCGCATATTTTGCATATTGCCAAAGAAAGGGAGTAGTTCCCAAGCAGGCAACATTCTTAGATTTAATTTTAACCACAGATGGGGACTATTTCGGGGGCATTTTTCAAACTGAACAAGATCGGCAATTATTTGCCTCTATGTTTTGCGTCTTTATGCAAAATCATTTTTATCGCGTGGAAACCGAAGGTTGATTAGATAGATTGCATCAGCAATAGAATAAAATCACCTTTGATTGATGAATTTTATCTAGATAATTAGATGCTGAGTGTCATTTAAGAATATCTCGAAATGCGTGATTTCGAGACGTTTAAAGTGATTCCATCCATTGACATCTCCAATGAAACATGTGGCCATGCTTGCTGAACCTTATGCCTCAATCCTACATGGCATCATGGTGACTGCGGGATTTATCATTCCAACTTTGGTGTTGATGTGGTTGTATAAACGCAGTGAACGCCTGAGACAAACTGTATAAAAAAGCCCTCACATTTGAGGGCTTTTAATTATTTAACTTCGGGTAAATCAAACCAAATCACTTGAGCATCTTCAAGCGCTTCAATTTGGCTATCTTCTAAGAACGCAATTGCACCACCAGCTTCAACTTTATGTTCAGCAATTTGCACTGAACCTGAAATAACATGGATATAGTTGATATGCTGCGTTGCATGGATATCTAAAGATTGACCTTTCGTCAAAAATGCAGATTTAACTTCCGCTTGCTGGCGAATATGCATAGCTGCATTGTCATTTGGACCGACAATTAAATGCCATTGGTTGGGTTGATCGCGTGGATCACATTTAATTTGTTGATAGGTCGGTTCAGCATCACGTTCATTTGGAACGATCCAAATTTGTAGTAAATGCACATCTTCATCACCTTGGTTCATTTCGCTATGACGCACACCTGTACCTGCGCTCATGAGCTGCCATTCACCCGCAGAAATGCCACCATGGTTGCCCATACTGTCTTTATGCGTAATGGTGCCTTTTAACACACAGGTCAAAATTTCCATGTTGTCATGTGGGTGTTGACCAAAACCTTCATGTGCTGCAATTAAGTCATCATTAATTACACGAAGCGCACTAACGCCCATGTATTTCGGGTCATACCAGTTACCAAAAGAGAAGCTGTGTTTAGACTCAAGCCAGCCCATTTTTACGTGACCACGGTTTTCACTTGGATGTAAAAAAGCATTCATGGCATTCATCCTTATCTTAATTATTGAACATGTACCTATTTTAAGATTGAACTAAATTGGGATATATAGTTTTTTAGCGACAATTCATCCTATTTTTGCAACGATCATTCAGTATAGAGTCTTTTGTTATGCATGGATCCAAAGCTATAAAAAAGCCTGCATCAAGCAGGCTTTTTTAAATATGACTAAAATTATTCTAAGAATTTAACAGTCACACCAGATTTCACTTTCTTACCTAAGTCATTTGCATCCCAGTTGGTCAAACGAATACAACCGTGTGATGCAGTTTTAGAGATAGCAGATGGGTTCGGTGTACCGTGAATACCAAATGATTTTTTGCTCAAGCCAATCCAGATATTACCGACAGGGCCATTTGGACCAGGTGGTAATGAAAGTGGTTTTTTGTTGTTGCCTTGCACAAAGTTAGACGGTGAGTAGCTGTACCATGGGTTTGGTGCAACACCTGTGACTTTGTATGTGCCTGTAGGCGATGGAGTATCTGAACTACCAATCGTTGCAGGGAATGAACCGATCATTTGGTTGCGGCTATTAAACAAGTAAAGTTGTTTCGCGCCTTTATGTGCAACGATCAGGTGAATATCTTCAGGAACTTCGTTACGAATATTCGCAACTAAGATTTTTTCACCAGCTTTTTTAAATGTCGCTTTTGGATTCAACTTTTTCAAAAAGTCTTCGTCCATGTGGAATTTTTCACCCAACATTTCAGTCACACGTGTGTAGTACAAGCCTTTCATTTTTGCTTGTAATGCATAGTCGTGTGGAATTGATGCTGCATAAGGACCTTTCAAGTCTGCATCAGTCAACGTGTATTCAATGAATGCAGGTTTAGAACCTTGTTTTGCAATCAATGCATCCCAAGTTTCTTTGGTTAAAGTTCCTGTAGGTTTCAACCCATTCATTTGTTGGAATGAAGCGATCGCCTTTAGGGTATTTTTACCACTGGTCCCATCAATTGCACCCGGTGAAGCATGAGCATTATTGAGCATGACATGCGCACGTGCATAAACAGGGAATTGACCTTTACCAATGTTGTCATACCACTGAGCATTATTTAGGTCATTTAAACCCCAAGCAACTTTGGCAGCAGGTGAAGTTGATGTTGGAGTTGTAGCAGTCGCTGTAGCAGGTGCAGCACCGATGTCGGCTTTAACATCTTCTGATTGTTGCAAGCTGTCTAAAGTTTGCGATGCTTGGTTCAGATCTTCTTGTTCTTGAGCGCTAATCTGGCTAGTTGCAGATGAAGCTTCAGTCGCTAACGGATCAATGGGATCCTGAACTGCAACATTAGTCACTTTTTTTGGCGTTAATGGTTGTTCAGCAGTAGATGCGGCAATAGCTGTACCAGCAAATATGCAACTTAGGCTCAGTGCGAGCATGGTGCGAACGAACATGTAATTCAACCTTAAGAATTATTCATTTACTGTGTATTAAAAACTGGCTAAGTATTACAGAAAAAAAGTGGAGATGCAGTAGTTGTTTTGTGTAAATATCATTTTTGGCACTCAACATGATCGGTTTTTAAATGCTTGAGAAGTTATTATATTTACAACCTTTTTGATATGATGATGCGAATATCGAATTAAGTTGGGAAAGTGAATGACGACCTTAAAAAATGATCGTTTCTTGCGTGCCTTATTACGTGAACCGGTAGATGCAACTCCGGTTTGGATGATGCGTCAGGCTGGCCGTTATTTACCAGAGTATCGTGAAACACGTGCCAAAGCAGGTGATTTCCTATCCCTTTGTAAAAATACAGAATTTGCTTGTGAAGTTACTTTACAACCTTTGCGTCGTTATGACTTAGACGCAGCCATTTTATTTTCAGACATTTTGACTGTACCTGATGCGTTGGGTTTGGGACTGTATTTTGAAGCAGGTGAAGGTCCGAAGTTTCATAAAACTGTACGTACCGAACAAGATGTACTGAATTTACCTAAGTTTAATGCCAAATCTGACCTAGATTATGTCATGAATGCAGTGACTACGATTCGTTCAGCGTTGGGCGGACAAGTTCCTTTGATTGGTTTCTCAGGCAGTCCTTGGACACTGGCAACCTATATGGTGGAAGGAGGTTCAAGCAAAGATTTTCGTTTTACGAAACAAATGATGTATGCACAACCTGAAGTGCTGCATGCCTTATTAGACCGTTTGGCTGTGGCGGTGACTGAATATCTCAATGCGCAGATTGATGCAGGTGCGCAAGCCGTACAAATCTTTGATAGTTGGGGTGGGGCATTAGCACACCGTGAATACATTGAATTTTCACTAAACTACATGCAAAAAATCGTGGCAGGTTTACAGCGTGAAAAGGATGGACGCAAAGTTCCTGTGATTTTGTTTACCAAAGGTGGTGGTCAATGGTTAGAGCCAATGATTGCAACGGGTGCAGATGCTTTTGGTTTAGATTGGACTACGCCATTAAATGTAGCACGTCAAACAATCGCAGGCCGTGCAGCTTTGCAAGGTAACTTAGACCCAGCAACATTGTATGGTTCGCCTGAAGCAATCGCGAAAGCGACGCGTGCCATGCTAGATGATGCATATGCCAACGGTGAAAAAACTGGTTATGTGGCGAACTTAGGTCATGGTATTACTCAGTGGGTAGATCCAGCCAATCCGAAAGCCTTTATTGATACGGTACATGAATATAGTGCCAAGTATTTATAAGGCTTCAGGAAAATAGGTTTAGGATTCAACCGTGGTCAAGATAATAAAATCATGTTTTGAGTTCTCTTATAAGGCAGCTTCGGCTGCCTTATTTGGGATATTACTGCTGATCGCTTTTGCATTAACTGCAGCAATGGGAAGTCAGGAATATTTTGGCTTTTTCCGTTATGATTATTTATTGTTTTATGCACTGATTATTCAAGTGTGTTTACTCTACCTGAAACTCGAGTCTTGGGCGGAAGCCAAAGTCATAGCACTGTTTCATATCCTTGCAATGGGGATGGAAATATTTCTGACCCATCCACAAATTGCCTCATGGCAATATCCGCAGCCTGCGGTTTTTAAACTGCTGACTGTGCCATTGTTTGCAGGTTTCATGTATTCGGCGGTGGGGAGTTTCTTTGCACGTTCGCTACGTCTATATCAAGTGTCGTTCAGTAACTTACCGCGTTTTTGCAATATGCTGTGCTTAGCCGTTTTGTCATATCTTAATTTTATGACCAAATTTTTTGTGCCAGATATTCGTATGCTTTTGTTTGCTTGGAGTGTGGTGATCTTTTGGAAAACCAAGCTCAGTTTTCAATTACAAAATCATGTGATTCAGTTGCCCATGTTACCAGTACTGTTGATTTTGGCATTCTTGATTTGGATCGCAGAAAATATCAGTACTTTCTATCAAATTTGGTTATATCCAAGTCAGGTCGATGCATGGCATATGGTCGGTTGGGGGAAACTCGGTTCTTGGTATTTGTTGCTATTACTCAGTCTGGTTTTAGTGCTCAAAATCCTTGGAAAACGTGATGAAAATGGTACTTGGTTGCTCAAAAAATAGTGAAAAAGAACGTATTATTTTTAGCCCAAAGTTTTAGATGAAAATGTTTTGCCTTATCTGAAAGATCAAGTTAATCTACAGGTGTGTAATCAAAATTACACATGTTTTAATAATTAAAAACAATGGAATAAAATTCCCTGGAGAAGTGCTATGTTAAAAAAATTAGCTTTAGTTGCAGTCGTTGCACTAGGTTCTACAGCTGCTTTTGCTGACCGTGACGTAGGTTGTGGTGTTGGTTCTCAAGTTTGGGCTGGTCAATCAGGTAAAATTCCTAAAATTTTAGCTGCGACTACCAACGGTATTTTTACTAACCAGTTACTTGGTATTACCTTTGGTACTTTAGGTTGTAGCGGTACAGGTACAGTAACTGCTCAAGCGGTAACATTTACCAATGAAAATGCTGAATCACTTGCTCGTGATATGGCAGTTGGTCAAGGCGAGAGCCTGAATGTATTGGCTGAGCTTTTAAACATTCAATCAACAGATAAAGCACGTTTCTTTGCTGTGTCTAAAGCAAATTTTGCTGAAATCTATTCAGCTGAAAACCAGTCTTCTCTACAAGTACTTGCTTCATTACAAAGCGTAATGGCGAAAGATGAAGTACTTAAAGCATACGTTTAATCGATGCTTTCAAAACCCTGTCTCTTGGCAGGGTTTTTTATTATCTAAAATATATAAAAATGGATTTGAATATAACTGAATGAAATCAATTGCTTTATTTTGTACCTTTATGATTCCGAGCATCTTATATGCTCAGCAAGTTGTAGATCCAAACCTCTCTAAAACCGTAGAGCTACAGCGATATATTGAACTTGCACAATCAAAAAAACTGTCTGAACACATCAGTTGGCAACGACTTTTATATACAGATCATAAAGGACAAAGTGAAGTTGCCTATACAGGTTATTTTTTAGCTGAAAATGGCCGCCAAAGTGCTCAAGCTGAATTAGAGGCAGATGTCGCTGCACTGTTTCAACCCGCCGAACCTAATCAAGCCTTTCGTTGTCGTTTCCCTGCGCGTAGTCAGTGGCTGATGCAAGAATTATCCATCCGTTCAGAGCAGTTACCAGTGGTGAGTTGCCCTGAGTTTGATGAATGGTTTGGGAAAATTAAGCCGTATAAAGCGACATTAATTTACGCCACAGACTTTATGGGTAATCCAAGTTCTATGTTTGGACATACCTTATTGCGTCTCGATCCGAAAGATCAAAAAGAGCTAAATTTGGTGTCCTATGCCATTAACTATGCAGCGACAGTTGCAGGTGAAGATAACTGGTCTTATGCATGGAAAGGTTTAACAGGGCAATATCCCGGTGAATATTCCTTGATGCCCTACTACCGTAAAGTGAAAGAATATGGTGATTTTGAAAGTCGTGATTTGTGGGAATATGAGCTAGCACTAACCGAACAAGAAACCAGTTATTTGGTTAAACATATTTGGGAAATGCAAAATGTAAGTTTTCCCTATTATTTCGCCAGTGATAACTGTGCATATCGATTATTGGGCTTAATGGATTTGGTTCGCCCGACACTGAATTTAACCGAAAAATTTAAAGTTGCTTCCATTCCCGTTGAGACGATCAAAGCGATCAATGATGAACAACTGATTCGAGCAGCGGTTTATCGTCCTGCATTAGAAACGCAGCTTTTGTCACAAGCGCAGCAACATGGATATCGTTTAGCACGCGAAGCGCATAAACTCGCTGAAATTAAACCTGAGAACATGTCTACAGCACTCGCTCAGTTTAATGAAGTAGAGCAAGCGAAAATATTAGAAATGGCGTATGACCATCTGTATTTATTGCTGATTGGTCGAAAGGTGAGTGCGGAAGAAACGCAGCCTAAATTGCGTCAAATCTTGGCCTTACGTAGCCAATCTTCACAACCCAAACAACGGACTGAACCTAAGCAGCCAAGTCTAGATCCAGTCAATGGACATCATGCGCGAAATTTTTCAGCCGCAGTAGGCGAAGTTCAAGGTGAAAAGTATATCGAACTTGGTCATCGTCAGGCTTATCATGATTTGATCGATCCGCAAGGTGGCTTTCGGATTGGTACGCAGTTGATGTTTTGGGATGGCTCGATCCAATATCGAGACGACCAATTCAAACTCAATCATTTTGATTTTTTATCAGTCAATTCTTACAACCCGATCACGCCATTTAAAACACCACTAACTTGGGGTTTTAATTTTGGCTGGCAGCAAGTGTCTGTAGATGCAGGTCAATTTAGTGAAACGAAACAACATGGTGTTGCTGAATTAAAAGCGCAATCCGGTTATAGCTGGGCTAATCAAGAACGTACGCATTTGTGTTATGTACAGTCTCAAATGCAGGTGCAGGGCGGTAAGTCACTAGATGATGGATGGCGAGTGGGCCTTGGGCCGACACTGGGTTGCCAAAATATTTGGTCAGAAAAATTCAATAGTTTGGTTCAAGCAGAGCTTCCGTATTGGCAAGATGCACATCAATGGAATCTGAAACTCGATGCTGAATTACAATATATCGTTAACCAGCAAAATGCTTTAAGACTAGGATACGAATACCAGCAACAAGATGATCAAGATTGGAATAAATTGAAATTGAGTTATGTATTTTTCTATTAATTTTTAAGATAGATAAAATGTGAAATATCAAATAAATTTGTTTTTTTATGTAAGTAAAGCAAGGTATGATTGCTAGCTTTGTAATCGCTGTGGTTTGTGTCACCGAATGAATCAAGAATGTATTACAGGTCTAAGTCAGACTTGGAAAGATATTTGTGATCAATATACTGAAAATGAACATCTTGCAGCTTTGCAATTTATCCAGAAGCATGTTGAGCATTTAGTTACTGTTTTTTATGAACAAATGTCGAGAGAGCCAGAGTCAGCTGAATTTTTTAAAGACGATATCATTCAAAAAAGGCTCATCGACACTTTAAGAAAATGGTTGTTAGAAACGTTTAATGTCGCACTGAATGGTGAATTTGAAAGCTCAGTCAAAAGACAGCAGAAAGTTGGAATGGTACACGCGCGTGTTGGTATTCCGTCATGGTTCATCATGCGTGGTGTACGTGAAATAGAACGTAAAATATTTGAAATTTTAGAGTTAAACCAAACGCAAAATATTCTCCATATGTGCAGTTATATTGTACAAATTATGGGGTTCAGCACAGAAATTATGTGCCGCTCTTATGAGATCAATACAGAAAAAAACCAAGAAACAAAACACAATTATCGCTTATTTTCAGCGATGCAAGATGTAGCAGTGCATAAAGATAAACAACGGGGTTCATTGCTCGACTGGGAAAATGAACTGATGTTTAAAATCTTTTCGGGCAATGTTGGTTTTTATCATCCCTTATTTTCAAAATCAGAGTTTGGGCTATGGTTCATTCATAAAGCGGCATATGCTTTTTCTGGTTCAGATCAGGTTCAACTGATTATTGACCGAATTTATGAAGTGGATCAATTAACCCAGCAAACGATGCAGATGACGGAAAAAGATCAGCTGCAACAGTTGATTCAACAGATTCGTGAATTGAACCGTGAAATTCAGCATTTAGTCGATCAACTATTTCAAGTGGCTGAATATATTGAGTCAGGCAATGATTCTTTGACGCAACTCCTAAACCGTCGTTATCTTAGTACTATTATTTCACGTGAAATTACTTTTGCACGTCAAAATGAAACGCATTTGTCTTTGCTAGCCTTTGACGCGGATTACTTTAAAATGATCAATGATAAGTTTGGTCATGCGGCAGGTGATCTTGCACTGAAATTTATTGCCGAAGCTTTGCAGCGTTACAGCCAAGGTAGCGATTATGCATTCCGTATTGGTGGCGAAGAGTTCTTGTTACTCTTGGTGGACACTAATGTAAACCGTGCGATGAAAATTGCAGAAAATATTCGCCAATATATTGAAAAGGGCTTGATCCGAACGGCACAAGGTCAGCAATTTAGTTTTACCGTAAGTATTGGTTGTGTACAGTATGATGGTCATCCTGACTATCAGCGTTTTTTAGATGCCGCAGATCATGCCTTATACGCAGCAAAAAATAATGGTCGAAACTGTATTCAAGTCACAAAGCATTTGTCGTATATCTAATTCATTCTGAGAATAAAAAACTCCCTTATGTGGGAGTTTTTTTATGGGTAAAGAAGTTTAATGGCGAGATGTGCCGTAATTTAAACTTCGACAACTACATAGTATTTTTTGACGGCTTCGACAACTTCAAACTTGCCCTGAAAAGATGGGGGAATAATGCCCGCATGGCCAGCGGAAACCTCGATATATCCACCTTGTTGATCATGAATACGTACTAAACCTTCAAGGATTGTAAAAAATTCTTGTTTATTGGGTGCAAAGACAATATTCCATGCGCCAATTTCACATTGCCAAATCCCGCAGTCCATATTGGGGTGTACATACAGGCTTGCAGTTTCACGTTTAGGATTGCCCTGAACCAAACGGTCTGGGCGAGGGAAGTCTATGCTGTGT
Source organism: Acinetobacter sp. LipI_15 (assembly GCF_058242865.1). Classification (NCBI taxonomy): domain Bacteria; kingdom Pseudomonadati; phylum Pseudomonadota; class Gammaproteobacteria; order Moraxellales; family Moraxellaceae; genus Acinetobacter; species Acinetobacter sp. LipI_15. The sequence goes on from NZ_JBZAYN010000001.1 coordinate 1,136,302, forward strand.
TTGGCTTGTGCTAAACCCTGACCGGCAATATATACATCTGACATGATTCATCCTGAAAATAGTGCTTTGCTATCAAAGCAAACGATTTGCGATATTAAAACACAAATAAAAAAAGCCTCAAAAGTTTGAGGCTTTTTTAAAGAGCTGACGCTGAATGTTCTATTAATAGCTTTCAGGCACAGCACTTAAGAATTCACGGCGTTCTTCTTTATTGGTTTTAAAGTCACCGACAAAAGAAACGGTACGGGTTGTAGACTCTTGTTTACCTACACCACGCATCATCATACACATGTGAGCTGAATCAATCACCACAGCAACACCACGTGCACCAGTCACTTCAGCCACAGCTTCAGCGATCTGCTGAGTGAGATTTTCCTGAATTTGTAAGCGACGGGCAAACATTTCTGTAATACGTGCGAATTTTGATAAACCTAAAACATTGCCTTCTGGGAGATAAGCAATATGTACACGGCCATAAAAAGGCAATAAATGGTGCTCACACAAAGAATAGAATTCAATATTCTTAACCAAGACCATTTCACGGTTACCGGATGGGAAAACCGCATTGTTGGTCACTTCTTCAAGTGTCTGGCTATAACCAGAAGTAAGATATGAAAAAGCTTTAGCAGCACGCATAGGCGTATCTTTAAGACCTGGGCGATTCAGATCTTCACCAACGGCAGTTAGGATATTTGCGTAGGATTGCTGCATAGACATAAGACGTGTTCACTTACACTGAGAGATTGAACAAGGACGGCATTGTAGCAGAAAACTATTACAATGCCTTCTTTTGGAGTTAAATCCGATTATTGTTTAAACTGTGGGTTCTTTTCTGCACGTTTAAGCAGAACCAGTACAGCACCTGTACCGCCTTGTTTTTCTGGGGCGCTCACAAATGCCAATACGTCACGGTGTTGACGTAACCAACTATTTACATAAGTTTTTAAAATTGCTTCTGGCCCTTTGCCATGCACAATTTTAATGACGTTTTGATTGTCATCTTTCGCCATTTGAATGATTTGCAGCACAGCCGAACGAGCTTCTTCTACAGTGCAACCGTGTAAGTCGACTGCTTCGAACCAACGTAGATTACCGGCTTTTAAATCTTCAAAAACTTTATGCTGTAAGGTTGCAATGCGATAGCTTAAGGCCGCTTGACTGGCAACAGGGTTGAGCATCGCTTGCGTATCAGAAAGTAATGCATCATCTGTTTCCATAGGACTAATTGCAGCAGCACGTTTAGCCAACGTTTGCGCATCAGGTTTTTTACGACCCACTTTTTCCATTTTTGCAGTATTTCCTGCATTCATTTTTTGAACACCTTGCATTTGCTTTTGGAAAAGCGCGAAGTCTTCTTCCTGCTCTTGTTCAACAGTCTTTGGCGTTGGCTCAGGCTGTTTAGCAATCGTAGAGGAATGTGGATTCGTAATTTGCTTTTTAAAAGATTTCAGTAGGTTGTACTGATCTTTTGAAAGCGAAGAATCGTGTTTGCTCATAATGAAAAAACGGGAAATATATAAAAATTTAGAGCAATTATAGCCTTAAATGGCACTGATTTGAACTGGAAAGACTTTATATAAAGAAGATCTCTTAATTCATTACAAGTCCTATTTGGGCTTCAAAGTTGAATTAATTAATTTAATAACTTTTTTATTTTTATATTGTTCTGCAAGAGCTAATGCTGATTGTTCTTCATTAAATTTAGAAATACACACGATTTCGGTTGAAGCGCCTTTTTCAAGTAAATAAGAAATTATCTGATATTGATTTAGGCGAATAGCTTTACCTAATGGGGAGCATCTAGTGAAATAATATGTTTGTGGTTGAACTTCATCTACTACAAGTTCATTTATTTTTCTCAGCTTCATTTTTTTGATGAAAGAAATATCTGTGTGCTCGATAGCCGCCATAATTAAGGTGGTATCATAAAATTCATTGTTTTCACCAAAATTTAAATATTCAAGATACAAATTTTTGGCTTTTTTATAATTATCAATATCATTTTTCTGTGTCAGGTTCTTTATCGCATTTTGGAAAAAATCATTCATATCATCAAAATCATTTATTGCTGCATGGAACATGAATATATTTATTAAATATGGCTCATTAGCTAAATTCTTTTTCAATAAATGAGGGTTATCTTTATAAAAAATCTGTTCAAAATGATTTAATTTTTCCATGGTAAAAGGGTGAGATTTAATATTGATTGGTTTTGCTAAGGAATTTTTATGTCCTTTAGAAATAGAAAAATAGGTTGAATTTTCAATATTCTTGTTTTTAGTATTGATTGAGAAATTAATGACTATTGGTAAGCCTTGATAACTAATGATTTCAATTTGATTCTTATTGAAAACATAATTTTTGCCCTTTAGCACGTTAGTATTTATATTTGGAAAAATTTGATTTAGGTCAATCTGCGCAGCAATGATGCCTTCGGGCATAGTGGAAATATTAAAGTAGAGGATATGATTTTGGTCAATATGATACGGTGAGCCAGTATACAGAGTTATATTTTTTGCCCAACTTATCTGGTGTAGTGAAACCAAGATTAATGAAATGAATAGAAGAGTAGAAGAAATATTCGACTTCATTATTTTTAATTCTCAATTGAATAAAAATTATAAAAAGGATGTGTAATGTTTTTAATATGGATGCAAAAGAGAAAAAGGGTGAGCGAACTCACCCTACATATTTCATTTATATTTTATCAGGCACACCAAACAGCTCCTTAAACGCCTGATCAGGGCGAGGTTGTTTCATAAAGCTTTCACCTACCAAGAAGGCATGAATGTCATGTTCCTGCATCATTGCGACATCAGTAGGTGTTGCAATACCGCTTTCTGTTACAAGTAGGCGAGAAGGCTCAAGTAACTTTTTCAAACGTAAAGATGTATTTAAATCCACATCAAATGTTTTTAAATTACGGTTATTCACACCCAACAAGCAACGATCTGAAAGTTTTAAAGCACGTTCCAGCTCATCTTCATCATGCACTTCAACCAATACATCTAAGTTATGCTCAAAAGCTGTTTTAGACATTTCTTCCAATTGCTGATCTGATAAACAAGCCACAATTAAAAGAATACAGTCAGCATGTAATGCACGTGCTTCAATCACACCATAAGGGTCAATCAAAAAGTCTTTGCGCAGGGCTGGCAAGTTACAGTGCGAACGTGCGATCTGAATGTTTTCATCAGCACCTTGGAAAAAATCGACATCAGTTAATACAGATAAACATGCCGCACCTGCGTCTTGATATTGCTGTGCAATTTCAGCAGGGTTGAAGTTTTCACGAATAATGCCTTTAGACGGAGATGCCTTTTTAATCTCAGCAATGACACCAGGACGTTTAGAGCCGAGGTTTTGTGCAAAACCTCGAACGGGTGTAGCTGCTTGAGCTAGCTCTTCGACATCTTTATAGCTACGTTGTTTAAGACGGGCTGCAAATTCTTCTTTTTTACGTTCAACAATTTTACCCAAAATTGTATTGGCGATATCTACCATGATCTGTGTCCTAATCTTAAGCTTCGTATTCTTTTAAAGTTTTCGTAAATTCAGACAAAATGCCCATTTTTTCTAAGGCTTGACCGCCATAGATAATGTCATGTGCTAATGCAACACCTTGTTTATAGCTTTTGGTTAAGCCTGAAACATAAATGCCTGCACCTGCATTTAGGGCAATCATATTCGCGGCTTTATCACCGAGAGCAGATTTATTTTTACCTAAAGCATCTTTGATCAATTTCAGACTTTCCGCAGCACTATCTACAGATAGACCTGTTAAGGTTTGCGACTCGATATCTACAGCTTCAGGTTGAATTTCCCATTCAGTGACTTCGCCATCTTTGAGTTCAGCAACATAAGTACTTGATGCAAGGCTAATTTCATCTAAACCGTCTTTAGAATGCACCACCAAGACATGTTCTGCACCGAGCTGTTTTAAAACTTCAGCCATAGGACGACATAATTCTGTTGAGAAAACTCCAATCACAAAACGTTTTACGCCGGCCGGATTCGTAAGCGGGCCAAGTAGGTTGAAAATACTACGGAAGCCCAATTCTTTACGTGGACCAGCAGCATATTTCATGGCTTTATGATGATTAGGTGCAAAGAGGAAACCCACGCCCATTTCACGAATACAACGTTCAGTTTGCTGCATGTTCAGGTCAAGGTTAATTCCTGCCTGTTCTAAAAGATCAGAAGAGCCTGATTTTGATGAAACACCACGACCACCATGTTTAGCAATAGTTGCACCTGCTGCTGCAATGACAAAACTAGACGCAGTAGAGACGTTAAATAAGTTTTGACCATCTCCACCTGTACCAACGATATCCACCAAATGTGGCAGATCACTGACATCGATTTTGATCGCAAATTCACGCATTACACGTGCTGCGGCAGTGATTTCATCAATACTTTCACCTTTTTGGCGTAAGCCCATCATGAGTGCGCCAATTTGAGCATCGGTTGCTTCACCTTGCATGATGGTACGCATCACTTCTTCCATTTGAGGTTGAGTGAGTTCAATATTTTTCGTGATGTTATTTAAAGCTTGTTGAATATTCATAATATTTTTTGCACTCGATTAAGCGTAAATTTCTAAGAAGTTTTTAAAGATTTGATGGCCATGTTCACTGAGGATTGACTCAGGGTGAAACTGCACGCCTTCGACAGGCAATGTCTTATGTTTAACACCCATGATTTCTTCCATCGTGCCATCTTCCTCATTTTCCTCATTGGTCCAGCAGGTCACTTCTAAACATTCAGGCAATGTCGCTTGATCAATCACTAAAGAGTGATAACGCGTTGCGGCAAATGGAGAAGGGAGGTTGCTGAAAATGCCTTGATCGCTGTGATACATGTCAGATAAACGACCGTGCATCACTTTTTTAGCGCGAATAATATCGCCGCCAAAAGCTTGTCCTATGGCTTGGTGGCCTAAACACACACCCAGTAAAGGAATTTTTCCCGCAAAGTGTTGAATCGCAGGAATTGAAATACCTGCTTCACTTGGCGAACAAGGGCCAGGACCAATGACTAAATACTTCGGTTGCCATCGCTCGATATCTTCCAATGTCACGGCATCGTTACGTACAACTTTTACTTCCTGATTTAACTCGCCAAAATATTGGACGATGTTGTAGGTAAAAGAGTCATAATTGTCGATCATCAAAAGCATGAGCGTATTAACCTTTGAAATTTATGCACTTAACTGTGCTTTGAATAGTCCGAAATGATTCTAAATAGTTGTATATTGACCCAAATATCGTGTGGATATTTTTAATAGAAAAATAGTGAAATATTTAGAATGCAGCCAATCATAGCAAATATTATTCAATTTCTGCTGAACAATTTCGCCAAAGTTCATCGCAACTGAAATCATTTCAGCAAATTATCGACTTATAAATTTAGGATTTAAGTTGAACAAAGCAATCGGCTGAATTTAAGTGTTTAAAATGTGTTCAATTGATATTTTAAAAAGATCTGCTTGCTGTCGTTAAAAATATCAACTTAGGGTCAAAATGGAAAAATATGAACCGTTTTGAAGCAAAATCACCAAAATGGAGCACAATTAATGCAAAGGTAGACTGATTAAAATTAAAACAAAATGGTGAAATTTACTTCAAAAAAGAAGTGCTTTACGAGCTCAAAAAACCTAAATATCAATCATAAATATAGTTATCTCGCTGGTATTTTTTTCACCTATAACTAGCTAAACCATTAGTTTCTGTCGTATTTAAATTCGACCTTAAAGCTTGAATAAAATCCTAATAATTTTATCGTTGAAAGCGATTAATCATTTTGGTGCATACTGGTGCAAAACCAAGTTGCACTATTTTGATACACCTGCGAGAAGTTTTTAAACAAAAGTGATGAAGAGTGGCTGAATATGGTGCATTTACTGTTACACACAGTATAATAGTCGAAAAGCAAGGAGCTAAAATCTTCTATTCTGATAAGGAATTCAGTATTTTAGCTTAGCTTTTAAAAGTTGGTACGGTAATTGCTTAATAACTACCAACTACTAACACGCACTTCAGTGTGCACAAAAAAATCATCGGAGCAAAATGAGCATGGCGAACAAGGTCCTTCAACTCATCCAAGAAAGTGGCGCAAAATGGGTCGATTTTCGCTTTACTGATACTAAGGGTAAAGAACAACACGTAACTTACCCAGCAGATTCAATCGACGAAGATACGTTTGAAGATGGCAAAATGTTTGATGGTTCTTCAATTGCTGGTTGGAAAGGCATTGAAGCATCTGACATGATCTTACGTCCAGATGCAGAAACTGGTTTTATCGACCCGTTCTTTGCAGAAGCTACAGTTGTTGTGACTTGTGACGTTATCGAACCTTCAACTGGTCAAGGTTATGAACGTGACCCACGCTCTATTGCTCGCCGTGCGGAAGAATACCTAAAATCAACTGGTATCGGTGATACTGCTTTCTTTGGTCCAGAACCAGAATTCTTCGTTTTTGACGAAGTAAAATGGGACATCGATATGTCTGGCGCGCGCCACACATTAATCGCTGAAGAAGCTGCTTGGTCTACTGGTAAAGATTATGAAGCGGGTAACTCTGGTCACCGTCCACGTGTGAAAGGTGGTTACTTCCCAGTTCCTCCTGTAGATTCTTCACAAGATATGCGTGCAGATATGTGTGCAAAAATTGAAGACATCATGGGCCCAGGTCGTGTAGAAGTACATCACCACGAAGTTGCATCTTGCCAGCTTGAAATCGGTGTAAGCTTCAACACTATGGTTCGCAAAGCGGACGAAGTTCAACAGTTCAAATATGCGGTTTGGAACGTTGCTCACCAATATGCTAAAACTGCTACGTTTATGCCTAAACCAATGGTTGGTGATAACGGTTCAGGTATGCACGTTCACATGTCGATCTCTAAAGATGGCAAGAACTTGTTTGCTGGTGATGAATACGCTGGTCTTTCAGAAATGGCGTTGTACTTCATTGGTGGTGTGATCAAACACGCTCGTTCATTGAACGCAATCACAAACCCATCAACTAACTCGTACAAACGTTTAGTTCCACATTTCGAAGCACCGATTATGCTTGCTTACTCAGCACGTAACCGTTCAGCTTCTATCCGTATTCCTTACGTTTCTAGCCCTAAAGGCAAACGTATCGAAGCACGTTTCCCAGATCCAATGATGAACCCGTACTTAGGTTTCGCTGCGCTTCTTATGGCTGGTCTTGACGGTATTCAAAACAAGATCCACCCAGGTGAAGCTGCTGACAAGAACTTGTACGACCTTCCTCCTGAAGAAGAAGCTAAAATCCCTACAGTGGCTCATAGCTTAGATATGGCGCTTGAAGCTCTTGCAGCTGACCATGATTACCTTCTTAAAGGTGGCGTGTTCACTAAAGAAATGCTTGATGCTTACATCGAACTTAAAACTGAAGAAGTTCGTCGTCTTAACACGACAACTCACCCAGTTGAATTCGACATGTACTACAGCTTGTAATTCTGTACAGAATTTCACTGTAAAAAGACCCGCCTTGTGCGGGTTTTTTTATGAGATGGGTTAAGATAAAGCAAAGATTTGAATGAATATCTAAACATGGCAAAACCACGTAAAAAACATACCGGTTTTTTTCCTTGGATTGATCCAGCGGATCAAGCAAAGGGATTTAAACTCAACTTCTCAGAAGTGACTTATTTGGAAGTGGGACGGACCGTTGAAGGCTATAAACAGGCTCAATTTGTCGAACTGAAAAACCCAGAGCTAGCATTGGAATTTGATTACCCAGAAAGTTTTTATATTACGACCGAAGGGCTGGTTCTGATTAAAACGCCGCAAGGCAAGTTTGAAGCCATTGCCAAGACAGATAACTTTTAATTTAACACGATAATATTGAATTGAAAAAAATGACCTGCAACACAACAGGTCATTTTTATTGAATATCCAGTAATTTGCCAAACGTCATTGCAAACCATGCTGTTTTAAATTATCGATTTCATAAGGCGCATCTTCGGCGGGGTAGCGTAAGTTTTCTAATCCTTTGGTTTTGGCAATCGACCAAATCACACTTTCACCCGCAGGGATGTTTTGGCTGTGCTGCGTATATAAGGGATCTTGCAGGGCGTCTGCTGCTGAAATAAAAGTCCAGCCATGCTGCTGAAAAGCAGTAATGACATCCTTTAAAAATGCGGCATTAATAGCATTCACATGTAAAAGTAAAACATGCTGTGGCGAACGATTTATGGTGAGCTGGGCAAGTTGGTCATAATAATCTGCTCGGTGAAGCAGGTGAGCAATATATGCTTGTTTTAGTCGGTCTAATTTGTCCTGATCTTGCAGTTTGGCATAGTCGAGATATTTTCGGTTATAAAACCAGTCACTGGCATCGATACTCACACCGCCAATGCGGTATTGATGCTGCTCTAACCATTGATAGACAGCATCACGTTTTTCAGCGCTATTACCTTCTTTTAAAAATGGATAACGATAGATACGTGTGTAATTCGGCAGCGTTTTTAACACTGCATCCGCATGTTCAATGCTGTGCAGATAATCTTTTAATGTGACATTTTCTTTATTCAGATTTTGGTGCAGTGCACTATGATTGCCAATCAGATGGCCAGATTGTCCCCACGCTTGAATCAGTTGTTTACCTTGATAATCACCAATTTTAATCAGGCTCGGAAAAACAATACTTTTGATTTGTTGATCATGTAGCTGCTTTAAAATTTGGGCATTGATTTGTTCCGCTTGTGCGTTAAACGCTGGATTTAATCCATCATCAAAACTCAGCGCAAGAGATTTTGCTTGAGCCGCGATATTGGCACAAAGTAAAACAAGAAAAATAAAAAACATGTAGCGGGTTATATGGAAACATTATGCTTGTGTAATTCAGTTGTTATCCACGACATCATACTGTGTATGTGAGGTTTGTGTTGATTGCAAATGTAATGAAGTACTTAAGCCGTTTTAGTTTTGCTCATTTTAATCAAAACAAGCTATGGGTCATGAAAAACGATGTTGAGTTGGTTACACTAAGGATTCGCTATACTCAGCAAATGGTTATAAGGGAAATGAAATATGCAGCGTCAAGCATGCGAAATGCGGGATAAAAGAATGTCTCCTGAATTAAGAACATGGTTGTATGCTTCGGGTTCATTAACCCAACAATTAACAGATTTTGCCCAAGGTGCATTTAAAGTTGAGCCGAGTATTGAGCAATTTCAACGCATGACGCTTCAAGATGCACAGTGGCTGCAAATGCCAATACAGCACACAGCTTGGGTACGTGAAAGCTATTTATATGGCTGTGAAGCTGAGCCGTGGGTCAAGGCAAAAAGTATATTTCCAATACTTAGCATACAAGGGCGTGCACGGATATTTCAGCATATTGGTAAAAAACCCATCGGACATTTTTTATTTCAGCGTACCAATCCGAAGTGCGAGAGGCGTGTATTGTGGCTAGACGATGGTTGGACACGTCAGAGCTGTTATACTTGGCATGGTTGTAAATTTATTGTTCAGGAAACTTTTTTAGCGAGTTTTGAGCAATATTTGCAGAAATAACATTACAAGATGAAGGACAGTCATGGCCGTGGTGCAACAGATTACTTGGCAGCAGCGTTTGGAAGCTTATTACTATTTATGTCGCTTCGATAAGCCAATTGGCACGGAACTGGTTTTTTGGCCAACCATGTGGGCACTGTGGATTGCCAATCAAGGAACACCGCAATTCAGTATTTTGATTCCCATGATTTTGGGCACGATATTTATGCGTGCAGCAGGTTGTGCGATTAATGACTTTGCTGACCGTAAAGTCGATGGTGCTGTGGAAAGAACCAAACATCGTCCTTTAGCCACTGGAGTGATTAGTGCTAAAGAAGCCATATATGTGTTCTTGATCTTGGTGCTTGTTAGCGCATGTATGTTGTTCTTTTTACCGATAGAAACTTTTTATTGGTCCTTTGGTGCATTGTTTTTAGCGTTCATTTATCCCTTTATGAAACGCTACACGCATCTGCCACAAGTATTTTTAGGCGCGGCATTTTCATGGTCGATTCCTATGGCTTATACCGCTGTGGGGCAAACACCTGATTTGACTTGCTGGTTATTGTACTTTGGTAATTTGGCGTGGACCGTTGCATATGACACACAATATGCCATTACTGACCGTGAATATGATTTGAAAATTGGCGTGAAATCAACTGCGATTTTATTTGGTAAATATGATATAGAAATCATTTCTTTATTACAGGCGCTAAGCATTGTACTGATTGGTTCTGCGTTGTATTTAGAAGATCTCTTGATGCCATTTGGTTTAGTTGCAATGTTGGCTGTGGCTGCCGATTTTATTTACCAGTGGACTAAAACCAAAGGCCGTGATCCTCAGTTATGTTTTTGGGCGTTTCGCCATAACCGTTGGGTAGGGCTTATGATTTTTATTGGAATTTTCATGGCACTGACGCTTTAATGTCATTGATCTGAAACTGTTTAAAATGAGCTAAAGCATCCTATTCGGGTGCTTTTTTTTATGCATTAATAAAAAGGCATGTAGTTTCATGCTTAAAGAATAATGATTAAAAAGGATATTTTATGAAACGTTCAAAAATAGCATTAGCTCTGACAGTTGCAGTTTCTATGCTGTCTTTAACCGCGTGTAATGATGATGATAATGACTCATCATCTTCGAATCAAAAATCAACATTTGTTTCTGAAGCAAATTATGCTTTAGATACTGTAGACAATACATCGTCCATAAAAGTCATGACGTATAACATGACCAATGTGCAGGGGAAAGCAGCAACAGCAACGGCTTTAGTGTTGTTTCCAAAAGCTACTCAACCTAAAGATGGTTATCGTGTTGTGGTATGGGAGCATGGAACAGTCGGAGCTGGAGATGAATGTGCGCCAAGTAGAAATGTAATTCATCCACGTTTTAAAATTCTAGCTAACACGCTTATGGCGGCAGGTTATGTAATTGTGGCACCAGACTATGAGGGTTTAGGAACCAAGGGGGTTCATCCATACCTTAATTTATCGAGTGCGGCAAATTCGGCGCTTACTGCAGTTAAAGCGGCAAAAGAACATTATGGTAAGCAACTCAATGGTCAGTGGATGTCGATTGGTCAATCGCAAGGTGGTCATGCATCCTTAGGGACGGCGGAATTTGCGAATACCGATACTAATTATAAAGGTGCAGTAGCAGCCGCACCTGCGTCGAGTTTAGGCACGATTATTAAGATCTATTTAGATCCAAAACTAAATGTTGATGCAAATGGTCAACCTAAACCCCATGGATTGAATAGATTGGATGAACAGTTGGCACAAGTGCGTTATGCACTTAGTATGGGGCAGCTTTCGGAGGTTCAAGCACAGGCGTTAATTGATCAAATTGCAGATGGCTATGCTGAGCTTTTGGCATATGCAGCATTGACCAGTTCGGGTATTAAAGCCTATGAGCCAAATTATGATTTAAAAAATATCTTTACTGCAGATGCTGGTGTTATTGCAGAAAAAGCCTATGGACGTACAGGGGATGATGGTGCATGTTTAAGTTATGCCGATCCGAATAGTGCAAATGGTTTGCAAGAACAGTTTAAAGCAGCTGTGATTGAATTCTTAAAAGATCCAACGCATACGGTTTCACAGTATGGAATTGATTTGAATAAAATCGATACCGATCCTGTTGTTCAGAAATTTTTAAATGATAATCAACCAGCGACAAATGCAAGCGCTGATAAAGTGATTAAAGCACCTGTTTATATTATTCAAGGTGCAAATGATCAGGCAGTTATTCCTGTGGTTACGCAAGCGCTATTTGCAAATATGAAAACGCAAGCGACGAAGTATTTCCCAGATGCAAATTATGCTGAAGGTTATCAATTAGACATTGTGCCAAATGCAAGTCATACACAGGCAATTATCTGTAGAAATGCGCAAGCGGTCGAATTTATTCAAGCTAAAATGTCTGCAGGTACAGGTATTGTCTTAACCAATGAGCAAAAAGATGCAAGCCAAAGTCCACATTGTAAGGGGGTAGCTGCTTCAAGCTAAGTTTTTTCAATAATAAAAAAAGGAGCATGTCTCCTTTTTTTTGCATATTGAATTATTAATCATTCAATCCGTGAAAATGAGGGGGTACAGTTAGTTCGAGCAAAGAATGTTATGAAGACTTGAGCGAATTTTGTTTTTTGCTATATTGGGCGTCGAATTATTTATGTAAATGAAAGAATAGTTATGTCTGAAGTTAAGCCAAAACCCAATACCAAAAAGATGATCATTTTGATGGCACTTGGGCTATTGATTCCTATATTTTTGGTCAGTATGGCTTTTCTTGCAGTCAATAGTGATGCCAAAAACCAAGAAAAATATAAGCAACAACAAGCTGAAATGATTGAGCGCATTAAAGCTAAAGAAGCCCAAGATGAGGCTTTGGCTGCTGAGGCTGACCAAGCAGTATCAGAAGTGCTGGCAGCTCAAGAGTCAAATGCTCAATAAAATTCTGCTTACGTTATGGATGTGAATGCAATGCGCATTCACTCAATGTTCGATTGTGCTTTAGGTATTTAACAACTATTTATTTACATCATGCCTGAGCGTGTGAACTGTTGGAATACTGGTATAGCGGATTACACGGTAGCCCGCTTCTTCAAGCATTGCATCACGTTCAGCATCTTCTTGCTCTTTGCCTATATGACTAGGGTCATCCAGTTCGATAATCACAAGCACATCATAAGTTTGGTCAAGTATGACAAAATCAGTGACTTTTCGATTAAATCTATTTCTGATTTTGTAATTTTGATTGGTGATCAGTGCGCTAAAAGCCACTTGGGCTAAAATGTGGTAGTTCGGAAATGCTTCATTTAAACGATGAAACATCTTACTTTCAAAGGCAGTGATTACACGACGTGGGAAAAACTTTTGTTTGCTTCTAAACAGTCTCGGAAAGACTAAGCAGACAAGGGCAAAAGTTGCCAAGCAACCAATAATAAAAAATGTAAACTGACTGAGATTTGGCACGAAATAAACTACATATATGAAAAAAGCCCACGTCATGATGCGTGGGCTTTTTAGAATTTGGCTCTCCAACCTGGGCTCGAACCAGGGACCTGCGGATTAACAGTCCGTCGCTCTACCGACTGAGCTATTGGAGAATCTGCACGCATTCTATGGGGCAAATGCAGTGAGGTCAAGTCAGAATTGCAAAAAATAAGGAAATTTAGGCTGAATGTATTAAATATAAACACCTTTAATATAAAGCGTTTTTAAAACTTAAGCTCTGACTATTCTTTCTAATGTGGTCGGAGAGCTAAGTGAATAGCTTAGGTCATAGAGCAAGTGATTCTTATCTTAAAACAAAAGTCAGAGCATAAAAAAGCCCACGACATAATGCGTGGGCTTTTAGAATTTGGCTCTCCAACCTGGGCTCGAACCAGGGACCTGCGGATTAACAGTCCGTCGCTCTACCGACTGAGCTATTGGAGAATCTGAAACGGATTCTAAAGATGTATGGCAGGGTGGTCAAGCCTGATTTAAATAAAATACAGAAAAATCAAATTAAGTGTTTTAAAAATAGCCTAATCAGACAACTTGGTACATATACGGATACTTTTAGGAAAGCAAAAACAAAAAAGTATGTATGCTTTGCTTAAACAGTAGGCAATAAAAAACCCACTTCGTAATGAGTGGGTTTTTAGAATCTGGCTCTTCCACCTGGGCTCGAACCAGGGACCTGCGGATTAACAGTCCGTCGCTCTACCGACTGAGCTATGGAAGAATAGATGGCTCTCCAACCTGGGCTCGAACCAGGGACCTGCGGATTAACAGTCCGTCGCTCTACCGACTGAGCTATTGGAGAATCTGATGCGCATTTTAGGGATGAATTTTAAAGTGGTCAAGCAGATTTGATGAAATGACTATTTGAATGTTTTTTTATTGTTCAAGTCTAGAAATTTTTTCTTAAATAGCGGTTATTTTTGAAGTTTTTTATATCATCTAGGTTGCTGATTTGCTTTATCGTCAAATTTTGTAGATTTAAATTTTTAAGCGTAGTTATACGTTTCTCTTGATCTAAAGGAATTATAATTTGGAATAATAAATATATTTCTAAAATTTGATGGTTTGCGAAGGTATCTAAATGAAATTTAGAAAAAGACATAACAGGTTTAATGGTGTTTTGGAGTAGATTAAAAAGATTTTGATTGTGTTTGAATACAATCCTTAATAAATATTCATTACCGACAGGTAATAGTTTGTAGTGACTTTTTGTGTTGTTAATGGATATGCTTTCTATTTGATCATAGTTAAACTGAATTTTCATTATATAAAGTTGAATTATACAATGACTTTCGAAAAATCTAATTTGTGGCAGTCCATTTTTGATGATAAGTAAAATTAAGACGAATTCCATAATTGATAATCCAGTCAATATTAGTGCTGAATTAAAGCTATATTTAATAGATTCTTGAACATAAGAGTAACTCACATACTGGATTATAGTGATAAAGATAAACATCACTAATATTTTGGTATATTTTGCTTTTAAGATTAGTAATGGTTCTTCATTCATTCTTTTGTGTAGTATTGATTGTTGTGGCAGTATGATATTTAAAGCATAAAAAATCACCCTAAAAGGGTGATTTTTTTGACTTTTGGATAAGTTTTAAAACTTATTTTTCAACGCCAGCAGCTTGACCTGCATATTTAGCGTTTGCATAGTCCCAGTTCACTAGGCTTTCTAAGAAAGTAGAGATGTATTTAGGACGAGCGTTACGGAAGTCGATGTAGTAAGCATGTTCCCAAACGTCGATAGTCAACACTGCAACTTTACCGTGAGCAAGTGGAGTGTCAGCATTTGAAGTTTTAAGGATAGAAAGGTTGCCGTTTACTTCGTCAGCAACTAACCAAGCCCAACCTGAACCGAACTGAGTTGCAGCAGCATTTGCAAATTCTTCAGCGAATTTTTCGTAAGAACCGAAAGCTTCGTCGATTTTAGCTGCTAAAGCGCCAGTAGCTTTACCGCCACCGTTTTTAGCCATACAGTTCCAGTAGAATGTGTGGTTCCATACTTGGGCTGCATTGTTGAAGATACCAGCTTTAGAAGCATCGCCTTTAACAGCAGTGATGATTTCTTCTAAAGTTTTGCCAGCAAGGTCAGTACCTTCAATTGCTTTGTTTAGATTAACCACATAAGTATTGTGGTGTTTGTCGTGATGGTATTCTAAAGTTTCTTTGCTGATGTGCGGAGCAAGATCTTCGTAACCGTAAGGTAACGCTGGTAAAGTAATCGTTGTCATGTTTTCAATTCCTTGCATTTTGCTGGGTTTTGACATTAAGTGCCGTTATTGTAATAGATTCTTGCAGTAAAATGCGCATTGCTTATAAATAACAATACAGAATAAAGCCTGAAAATATACGTATAAGGACTGAGCCAAAGACCAAGACGATTTAAATTAAATCGGGTTATTTAATTCGAAATAACTATACTCAATATTGAACTGTTCTGAAATAGCTTTTGCGAGTCGTTGTACACCATAACGCTCGGTTGCATGATGTCCACATGCATAATAATGCACGTTTAATTCTTCAGCCTCATAAAAAGTGCGTTCACTCACTTCACCTGAAATGTACGCATCACAATCTAATGCAGCCGCCTTGCCAATAAAGTCCTGTGCGCCGCCCGTACAAAAACCAATTTTTTGAATAGAGGGTTTATCTGCCGCCAGGTGAATGGCATCAAATCCTAATCTTTCAGAAACGAACTCTTTAAACGCCGCTGGAGTCATGGCTTGTTTTAAATAACCAACATTGCCAATAGGATTGCGTTCAGTAGGATCTAAAGCTTCAATATTTTCTAATTCGAGCAAATCTGCTATCGCTGCATTATTACCTAAAGTAGGGTGACTATCTAAAGGTAAGTGATAACCAACGAGTGAAATATCGTTTTTGATCAGGCTTTTGATGCGTTTGCCGCGCATACCTGTGATTGGGTAAGCTTCACCTTTCCAAAAATAACCATGATGTACTAATAACAAATCAGCATTTGCTGCTATCGCGGCTTCAATCGCTGTTTGTGATGCGGTAACTGCACATAAAATTTTATGCACTTCTGCTGAGCCTTCAATTTGCAAGCCATTGGGAGCATAGTCCTTAAATTCATGTGCTTTGAGTGTGCTGTCACACCACTGAATAATTTCACTTAACTGAGCCATATACTGTCCAAAATCTCAAAGAGATGCATCAAAATTCACGATTGTTTAAATTGTAACTAAAGAATCACAAATCTCTGTGTTTATTTTTAAGTTTGTTGAAAATATTACATTACAATACGATATAAATTATTTAGCCATTAATGAATTATAAAATTTAGAGGATATAGACGTGCGTCGGACCTTTACATGGTTACCTTGGGTATTATTAATACTTGTGATCATCGGTTTCTTTACATGGCAACAGGTTCAAAAACCTAAAGCACCCATTGCCCCAGATGGGGTTAAAATGCCTGCAGAAAAGGTTGAACCCCTCATTGATACGTCGCGTACAGGCGGTGTGGTTTCATATAGTGCTGCGGTAAAAGTCGCTGCTCCAGCGGTTGTGAATATTTTCACTACGCAAAAAGTGAAACAATTGGATCATCCTTTATTAAATGATCCGGTTTACCGTGAGTTTTTTGGTAATCAACTTCCAGATCAAACTAATCAAAACGAAAATAGTTTAGGTTCTGGTGTGATTGTTCGTCCAGATGGCTATATTTTGACGAATAACCATGTGATTGCGCAGGCCGATCAGATCGTTGTGGCCTTACATGATGGTCGCCGTGCTGAAGCGAAAGTTGTAGGCACAGACCCAGATACAGACCTAGCTGTGATAAAGATCGAAATGAGTCAATTACCGGTTTTGCCGTTTAAGCTAAGCGGCAATCAAGTCGGTGATGTCGTCCTAGCGATTGGTAACCCTTTTGGCGTGGGTCAGACGGTTACGCAAGGGATTATCTCAGCTACAGGTCGTTCAGATTTGGGAATCAACACTTACGAAGACTTTATTCAAACAGATGCTGCGATCAACCCCGGCAACTCTGGTGGTGCTTTAATTGATGTTGCAGGGAACTTAATTGGTGTAAATACCGCGATCTTCTCGCAGTCAGGTGGCTCTTTGGGGATTGGTTTTGCCATTCCTGCAAAAGTATGTCAACAAGTGCTGAACGCTATTTTAAAAGATGGGCGAGTGGTTCGTGGTTGGTTAGGTATTAGTTTACTTCCAATTAAACAAGAAAATATTTTAGATCCACGTGTGAATGGTGTGATTGTCGCAGATGTCATTCGTAATGGACCTGCAGCACAAGCAGGTTTAAAACGTGGTGATAAAATCATGAAAGTGAATAATGAGCTGATTACCTCGACCTCACATTTAATCAATTACGTTGCACAACAAGCGCCATTGAGCACTATGCAAATTGAGATTGAGCGAGACGGAAAGGCGATGACTTTGCCAGTACAAGTGGGAGAGCGTAAACCGCAAACTCAAAACAGTGACTCGCAATATATTCCATTACCCCGCTAGCATAGAAAATCCCTCTTCATGAGGGATTTTTTTTGAGTGCCTTTTTTGTAGATCGCTTTGAAGCGCATCGTTTGCGCCAAACAATGTGCTTTAAAATTGAAATATCAATTACAAAAATGCATTGCACGCTTTGCTGAATTTGGCTTAATTTATAAGCAATAATAATCAGATAAGCGTATAAGAATATGAGCTTTTTACCCGCAGAACATGCCAAAGTTTTATCCAGTCAAGCTAATTTAGATATCACCTTATATAAGGCACGTTTGGCTTTGCTGATTGAAGAAAATGCCAAACAGGGGAATACCGCCGTATTTACGGTTTTACCCAAGCACTTAGCTTTAGAAGAGATTCGAAGTCTATCTGCTGAGCTTACAGAATTGGGATATCAAGTTCGATTTGAAGTGAATGAATTCTTCTATAATTTTAATGTCTACTGGATTTGATTCGGGATTCACTGCATTTAAGGTCCTAAGTTAAAAACAAGATGAAACCCTTTAGAAAACCACGATAATCGCAGTTTTCTAAAGCTGTTTTATAACGTAGCGACTTATTCAGATTTTTGATAGTCATTAATGACTTCAAATGCCGCACGAAAGGCTTCTTGAGTCGCCGGTGCGCCACAATATGGCAAACTATGAAGTAACACTTCCTGAATTTCTTCTACAGTCGCCCCATTATTTAAAGCACCTCGGACATGACCCTTGAGTTCTGTTGGACTTTTTTGTGCAGTTAAAAATGCAATGGTAATCAGTGAGCGATATTTACGGGGTAAAACGCCTTCACGCTGCCAAGTTGAACCCCATGCATGCTCATTAATCCAATCTTGCAAAGGTTGAGTAAATGGCACGGTATTGTCTTGCGCACGTTTGACGAAACTCTCACCCATAACTTCAGTACGAACTTTTAAGCCATTTTCATAATCTTGTTGTGACATGTAGCAAACCCTCTGTGATGTAATTTTGCAGTACAGCCTATACCTTTGACTCTGCGATACCATTGGCTGATGGTCGTATAAAAAAGCCATCCCATTGTTTAACAGTGGAATGGCTTTTATTTTGAGTAAAATTAAGTTTAAAAGCGATGCAGAAGCTGATTAATAACGCAGAAATGCTTCTGGTTCATCATCGGTGTGTTGTTGCTTTTTCACTCCTGGTGTAACGGTTAAATGTGGATTGGATAACTCAAGTTCGTGGATGAGCTGCATGTCAAATACATCTGTGAGTATGCTGTCATAGCGTTGAATGTTGTAAGTGCGGAGCTGTTCAGCTTCAGAGGCTGTAATGACTTTTTGTGCAATCGCATCTTCTATATGTGCTTCAAAAGTTAAACCTTTGAATTGGCCTTTAGATTCAGCTTTTTTAAATTGGTTCCACAGCGGTTCAATTTTCAACAATTGTAAAAAGGCATTTTCCATACGACCAGAAACTTCATCTGCTGCAGTGCTGTAATACACGTGCTTTTTCAGTTCTTGGCGGAAAGTATTGTCTAGCATCATTTGAGTGGCAACTTCACGTTTTAAACGGTCTGTCGGTTTAGCAACAACTCGTCCAAACGGAAAGCAGATGATTTTTACTACGCTTGCTGCTAGTCGCATTGGGAAGTTATCAAATAAGCCATGGAAAGCTTCTTCAACATTGTACAAAGCTTTATCTAATGCAAGTTGCGCATGTAATTGTTCAGCTTCACTTCTTTGACCTTGTTCATAATATTTAAGAATAGCTGTCGCGATAAATAAATAAGAGTGAATGTCTGCAAGTCGTCCAGAGAGCATTTCTTTACGTTTAATATCGCCGGCTAATAGGCCAAGACACATATCTGCAGTCAGCGCGAAATCGGCACTAAAGCGGTTAATTTTTTTATAGTAGGGGCGGCTAAATTCATCTGCTGAAGCTGGTGAGTCTGATGGGCCACCTGTGAACGCATAAGCAAAGGCACGTGCAGTTCGGTTAAAGGTATAGCCTAAGTGCTTAAACAGCATTTCATTGAATGTATTGAGTGCAGTGTTTTTATCTTCGGCTTGAAGTAATTGTAGCTCCTCAAATAAATATGGATGGCAACGCATTGAGCCTTGTCCAAAAATCATCAGAGAGCGACTTAGAATATTGGCACCTTCGACAGTAATTGACACAGGAATGGCCTGATAATTCAAAGCTAAAAAATTACGAGGTCCCATTTGCACGGCACGTCCACCGACGATGTCCATGCCGTGATTAACTACTTTACGCATGGTTTCAGTGGCATAGTATTTAGCCATTGCGGTCATCACAGCAGGTTTGCCGCCTTGGTTTAAACCACAAGTCACCAAATAGCGAAATGCTTCAAGCATATAAGCATCTGAAGCGATATCACTCGATGCTTCTTGTACACCTTCAAAATTACCTACAGAAATTTTAAACTGCTGACGAACTTTGGCAAATGCTCCGACATTTAAATATGCCATTTCTCCAGCTGCCGTTGACAATGCAGGGAGTGAAATACCACGACCAACCGCTAAGCATTCCATTAGCATACGCCAGCCTTTACCGGCATTTTCTATCCCACCAATGATCCAGTCTAAGGGAATAAAGACATCTTTACCTTCAACTGTCCCATTCATAAACGGTGAGCCTGGATTATGACGAGGGCCTGTAATGACACCGTCATGACTCGCTGGTAATAGGGCGCAGGTGATGCCATATTCCGTTTTATTTTTATCTCCCAATAAGCCATCTGGGTCGTATAGTTTAAATGCCAGACCAATGACGGTAGCAATCGGTGCAAGGGTAATCCAGCGTTTGGAGAAGTTCATGTTTAAGCCGAGCACTTGTTGTCCCTCAAAGGTGCCATAACAGACGACACCTGTATCTGGAATGGCGCCTGCATCTGAGCCGGCTTCAGGGCTAGTGAGTCCAAAACAAGGAATTTCTTCACCTTTGGCAAGGCCTGGGAGATATCGGTCTTTTTGTGCTTCAGTACCATAGTGTAGAAGTAATTCTCCCGGTCCAAGCGAGTTGGGCACCATACAACTGACTGCGGCAGTCAGTGAGCGGGATGCAATCTTGCTCATGACACGGCTTTGTGCAAATGAACTAAATTCACGTCCTCCATACGATTTTGGAATCACCAGTCCTAAGAAACCATTATCTTTGATGAATTGCCAAGCTTCTGGAGGGAGGTCTTTATGTTTATGGTGAATATCCCATTCGTTGAGCATGGCACAAAGTTGCTCGACTTCATTATCAATGAAGGATTGTTCTTCAGTACTGAGCTGAGGGTAGGGATAAGCCTCAAATTTTTTCCAATCAGGCGCGCCCATAAATAGCTCTTTTTCCCACCAACTTGTTCCTGCATCTAATGCTTCACGTTCCGTAATACTCATACTCGGCATTGCATTTGCTAAGGTTTTATAGGCAGGTTTGGTGAGCAGATTGAGCCGCAGTGGGTCAATCAACATAACTAAACTTAAAGCAATAAGCGGGATGCCAAGTATTAATGACCATGGGGTTAAAAAGGCGAGTGCAATTGAAACAAATATCAGTGTTATTGCGCCTACAGCTCGTGAAAGTTCAAAGAAAAAAACGGCCCAAAGAGCAAAAATAAAGAGTACTGCACTGAGTATAAATAGCATTTGTTATGGCTCCAGTGACAAGGGCCAGAGCGTTATGCGTTTAAAACAGCCTACATGCGTTTAAAAATGATCTCATCTTTTGTCTTTCTGATTTTAAAGTGCATGAGACTGTCAAAATGGCATCACTCGGCTGGTGAGTATGATTGGACAATTGCGCGAATATAATGAAAGCGCAAATAAAGTGTTATCAATAGATTGATTAATAAATAATCACAACACAATCCCTATCGGGCAAAGAAATGTCACATTACGTAAACTTGGATGATTCGATATATTGGGTTGAATATTGGATACAGTTGTAAAGAACGCACTATTTTCGAAAGATATTATATTGGGAAACGAATTAGGCTGAGGGTGTAAGCCACAAAAAAGCCCTCAATCAATGAGGGCTTTTTTGAGATGTTTTAAATCTTAGAGTGATTAAGCTTCAATGGTTTGAACTGCAATTTTCTTTGCAGGATCAGTTTTACGACGTACCGCAGGCACTGGCTCACCATAGTATTGACGGTCAGCAAAGTAACTTGAACGGACCATTGGTGCAGCCCAAATGTTTTTGAAACCAAGCTTTTGGCCATGTGCAGTGTAACGCTCAAATTCTTCTGGGCTTACAAAACGGTCAATCGGGGCATGTTCTTTAGAGGGCTGTAAGTACTGACCAATGGTGACATAGTCAACATCGTGTGCTTTTAAGTCGTCTAATAACGCGATCACTTCTTCTTCAGTTTCACCAATACCGACCATCAAACCACATTTAGTTGGTACATCTGGGCAGTATTCTTTAAACATTTTTAATAAGTTTAGAGAGTGTTGGTAGTCAGAACCCGGACGCATTGCTTTATACAAACGTGGCACGGTTTCAATGTTGTGGTTAAAGACATCAGGTGGACACTCCGTCATAATACGAAGGGCAACATCCATACGACCACGGAAGTCAGGAACTAGAATTTCCAAAAGTGTTTTTGGACTCAAGTCACGAGCTTCTTTAATACAGTCAACAAAGTGCTGTGCGCCGCCATCAACTAGGTCATCACGGTCGACCGACGTAATTACGGCATATTTCAAACCAAGATTGGCAATGGTTTCTGCCATGTGACGTGGTTCATCTGGGTCAAGAGCATTGGGACGACCATGCGCAACGTCGCAGAATGGGCAACGACGAGTACAGATATCGCCCATAATCATAAAGGTTGCAGTACCGCCACCGAAACATTCAGGTAAGTTCGGGCAAGCCGCTTCTTCACACACGGTATGTAATTTTTGTGCGCGTAAAGTTGTTTTAATACGTTGAACTTCATCAGGGGCAGCCATTTTGACCCGAATCCAGTCAGGCTTACGAGGCGTTTCAACCGTTGGAATGACCTTCACGGGTATGCGAGCGACTTTTTCTGCGCCACGAAGTTTTACACCCTGTACAGGTTTACGGTTCTCAGACATATTCAACTTTTCCACTGTTTTTGACGAGGAGATATTCAAAAAATTAGCTCGATCATTATAGCGGACTTGAGCTTAAATAGGGGGAAAACGATATTCATATAATAAATGTGGTTATCACATAATATATGTGAGCTAAATATCCAAAAAAGTTAGGATATACGTCATAATACAGCCTAGATTAAAGAATATTTGTAAAGGAGCGTTGAATGCCACGTAAGAAAGAGGTCGTTAGTGGAACTTTCGTGAAATACGATGCGGTAGTTCTGGGTTCTGGCCCTGCGGGTGAAGGCGCTGCAATGAAACTTGCTAAATCAGGTAAGCGAGTTGCAATTGTAGATATGCGTGAACAGCTTGGTGGTAACTGTACCCATGTAGGAACAATTCCAAGTAAAGCATTACGTCAGACCGTTTCAAGCATTTTACGTTACCAACGTGACCCTATGTTTCAAAAAGTCGGTGAATGGAAACAGTTCACGATGAAACAGGTGTTACGTAATGCGCATAAAGTGATTCAACAACAAGTTGAAACTCACTCACGTTTTTATGACCGTAATAAAATTGATATTTTCCACGGTCGTGCGTATATCCAAGATCAAAACACTGTTTTGATCTTTAGCAATGAAGGTATGACGGAAACTTTAGTATTCCAGCAATTAGTGATTGCTACAGGTTCACGTCCTTACCGTCCAGCTGCTTTAGACTTTAATCATCCTCGCGTATTTGATTCAGACAAAATTTTGGATCTCGATTATTCAATCCAAAAAATCATCATTTATGGTGCAGGTGTGATTGGTTGTGAATATGCGTCTATCTTTATTGGTCTAGACCACAAAGTTGACTTGATCAATACACAACACAAATTACTCAGCTACTTAGACGATGAAATTTCAGATGCATTGTCATATCGTTTACGTGAGCAGGGTGTATTGATTCGCCACAACGAACAGATTGATCATCTTGAAACACATGATGATCATGTGGTTCTGCACTTGCAAAGTGGTAAGAAAATTAAAGCCGACGCGATTTTGTGGTGTAACGGCCGTTCTGGTAATACAGATGGTTTAGGCCTAGAAAATGTAGGTATCAAACCAAACAGCCGTGGTCAATTAACCGTGAATGATCAATATCAAACTGAAGTAGAGAATATCTTTGCTGCGGGTGATGTAATCGGTTGGCCTTCACTTGCATCTGCTGCATATGACCAAGGTCGCTGTGCCGGTTCTAACATGAGCGGTGAAGAAGGAATTGCACCTGTAACGGATATTCCTACAGGTATTTATACAATTCCTGAAATTTCTTCGATTGGTAAAACTGAACAACAGTTAACTGAAGAAAAAATTCCGTATGAAGTGGGTCAGGCATCTTTCCGTCATTTGGCACGTGCGCAAATTACGGGCGATACCGTGGGCGAGCTTAAAATCTTGTTCCATCGTGATACTTTAGAAATTTTAGGCGTTCATTGCTTCGGTAATAATGCTGCGGAAATTATTCACATTGGTCAGGCCGTGATGAACAGCCCGAACAATACGATTAAATATTTCGTAGAAACCACATTTAACTATCCGACTATGGCGGAAGCGTACCGTGTTGCAACATTGAATGGTATGAACCGCTTATTCTAAGGTTAAATTTAACTTAGATTGTGCAATGAAAGACCCGTAAGTTTCGGCTTGCGGGTTTTTTATTGTTAGAATAAAGTGCATGAAAAATATACAAGCAATAAACTTATAATCATCAACATTTCCAACTCATTTTAGGTAACCCATGACGATCCGTTCAGTGACTATTCAAGGTTTTCGATCTATTCATCATATGAATTTGACCTTGTCGCGTCTGAATATTGTCAGTGGTCCGAATGGTTGTGGTAAATCCAATCTATATAAAGCTGTACGTCTCCTACATGAAGCTGCAAATGGCCAATTATCCCAAGCTATTGCAAATGAGGGCGGGATTCAAAAAATCATGTGGGCAGGTGGTCACCGTGCGGGTGATCGATCGAAAGACCCTAAGCGCATGAAGCTTGCAGTGGAGATGGAGCATTATGAATATCAACTTGAAATTGGTTTTCCTGAACCGCTCATCACCTTGTTTGCACTCGATCCTTTGGTCAAACTAGAAGGAATTTGGTTGAGCGGCTATCTACGTCGAAAAATGAGTGAGTTGTTGGAAAGAACCAACCAAGCGGCATTTCTTAAAAATGTTGATGAAGAACGGATTGCTTATCCGATGGCATTAACACCAGAAGAGTCGGTGTTTGGACAATTGTCCGATCCACACTTATATCCCGAAGTTTCACAAGTGCGTGAGACCATGAAAAACTGGCGCTTTTATCATGAGTTTTCAGTCAGTGGAAATTCACCGATCCGTGTCCCACAGGTGGGTATTCGTTCGCCGGTTTTAGCGCATGATGGCACAAATTTAGCCGCAGCCTTTGAAACTTTACGTGAGCGTGGCAACAGTGAAACCTTGTTTGAAGTACTAGAAAAAGCCTTTCCGCAGACCCAATTTTATGTGCAGGAAATGGGTGGGCGCTTTCAAATGATGATGCAAAAGCAAGGGATCTTAAGACCTTTGGAAAGTGCCGAATTTTCAGATGGGACTTTACGGTTTTTGTGTTTAGCTGTGGCTTTATTGAGTCCAAGACCCCCAAATTTTATGGCACTGAATGAGCCAGAAAATAGCTTACATCCCGATTTATTACCTGCCTTGGCGATGCTGATTGCCGAAGCAAGTCGCTATACGCAGCTTTGGTTGACCACACATTCCAATGAACTGGTTGAAATGATCAAACAGTATAGTGATGTGCAGCATTATCAACTAGATCAAGTCGAGGGGAAGACCGTGGTCAAGGGCGCAAGCTTAATCGATGAGGATTAGATTATTCCTTTAGCTATAGTTTTTTTGCTTAAGTTTAAAAAGGTAGAAAAGTTAAAAAAGCATAATAGCCGATAAAACTGCTTATTAAGCTAAACCAGACTGGCAGCTTGCTGCGAAGTAAAGCAATAACGACGGCAACAAATATAAAGTCCGTCCATTGAATGATGTATTTCTGGCTCATTTGAAATAGTAGACACAGTAATAGACCGACGACAGCAGCATTGATTATTTTTAAGGTGCCGAAAAGCATCGGGTATTTCATCAACTTATTCCAAAACGGTAATAAGCCAAACAATAATAAAAATGATGGTAAAAATATCGCCACAGTCGCGAGTACAGTATTTAAGAGTAGCACATCAGTCATGGGTAAAAGTGTGCCGAGATAGGCGGCGAAACTAAACAAAGGCCCCGGCATGAGTTGTGCAAGGGCATAGCCTAAGTCAAAATTTTCATTACTGATCAGTCCTGTCGAGACAAAGTCCTGATGTAAAAATGGCAAAATAATATGTCCACCACCAAAGACGAGGGACGCTGTGCGGTAGAAGCTTTCTAAGCTAAATGCCAAGACACTGCTGTGTTGTATATCGAAGAATGGCAGAATGAAAAAAGGGCTGATAAAGGCGAGAAGCCATAACCAAGAGGTGCAAGTATTTTCATGTGCATTCCGGCTAAAATTGTCATGTTTGGGTGGAACTGTTTCGGCGATATTTGGCTTTTGGCTGCGTAATTGATTTGACGATAAAACTAAACCGATAATTGCAGCGCATAAAATCACCAAAACTTGATTTAGAGAAAATTGAAAGAAATAAATAAAAAATGCAGCTAAAAGCATGACTAGATACTGAAATTTTGTTTTACAGAAGCTTC
Source organism: Acinetobacter sp. LipI_15 (assembly GCF_058242865.1). Taxonomy (NCBI): domain Bacteria; kingdom Pseudomonadati; phylum Pseudomonadota; class Gammaproteobacteria; order Moraxellales; family Moraxellaceae; genus Acinetobacter; species Acinetobacter sp. LipI_15. Next base: position 1,162,627 of record NZ_JBZAYN010000001.1, read on the forward strand.
GCATCATTTGCCAAAATGCCCATGCAACAACGGCTAGTACAATTAACTGAATAACATGAAAGAATAAAGTTGAGAGTTGATTACTGAGTTTTATACTTAAAGTGGCCGCGGCACACATCAGCAGGGCTGAAGGTAAAGTAAATCCTAACCATGCAAAACAAGCACCTTGATAGCGGTTGAGTTGAAATCCAATCGCCATGCCGAGCTGGCTACTTGTTGGGCCTGGAAGGACTTGAGCCAAGGCAAGCAAATGAGCATATTCATGCTCTGTTATCCATTTTTCTTGTTTCACAAAATATTGAAAAAACAACACCAAATGTGCCGCAGGTCCACCAAATGCAATACACCCTAATCTTAAAAAGGTGAGAAAGATGACAAGGTTTCGTTGTGGTTTGGACTGGCTCATACGTTACCAATATTTAAAATCAAAAGTAAGGTTATGAATTTCTAAAGGATAAAATTATGAAAGTTAAAAGATCTTAAAGGCTGATTATTGCAGGAGTATGTAAATCCTGCTTCAAAAATATTTTGAAGTGCTTAGCAGGGAAAAAGATAATTGGACGAAGTGACATAGTGCTGTCCCACATGCACATGGCGTCGGTTTCCGCCGCTGATTAGCATCAGCACATACACATAAAAAATTGTCTAAAAATGACTTCTCCAAAATCAGACACCTTATCAGAAATTTTGAGCGCTTTATTGAAGTGGTTGATGAGTGGCATTGCATCGTTACTTTCAATCATGGCATTTGCAGATGATCAGCTACTTGCTTCACAAGCATTAGCAAGTTATACAGATCAAAACAGTTGGCAGGGCATTCAGCACTATCTACCCAAAGAATACCATTTAACAGAAACGCAGCGACCCAAAGAAGAGTGGTGGAGTTGGCAGGGTCATACTGTTCACTTAGATACTTATCGGAATCCACAGGCAAAAGTGAAGGTGATTCTGTTTCATGGTGTGGGAACAAATGGTCGACAAATGTCGATGATTTTGGGTCATCCTTTGGCACAACGTGGCTATGAAACTATCGCTATTGATATGCCCGGTTATGGCCTCACCCAAGTCAAAAAGGGCTCAAAAATTCGTTATGATGATTGGGTTCAAGCAGGTAATGACCTCATTGAAGCCGAGCTACAAAAAGATCATCGTCCTATCGTTTTGTATGGGCTTAGTGCAGGTGGTATGTTGACCTATCACGTGGCGGCAAAAAATAAAAAGGTGAAAGGTATCGTCGGTATGACCTTTCTAGACACTTCAAATAAAACTGTGCGTGATCAAGTCTCTTTGAATAAATTTATGAGCCGCGTGGGCAGCCCACTGGCTCATGTGACAGCACATACACCATTTTCAGCATTGCCAATGCCGATGCGGTGGGTAAGTAAAATGCATCGCTTGGTGAATAATGACGCAGCATTGCAGGTCTTTTTAAAAGATAAAACGTCAGCTGGGAATAGTGTATCGGTTAAATTTCTAGATTCGTATTTATATTATAAAAATGACACGCCACCGGAGCAGTTTGATGTCTGCCCAATTTTACTAACGCAGCCTGAACAAGACCGCTGGACGCCTTTGGCTTTAAGTCAGCCATTTTTAGCACGGATTCACCAAGTTCCAGTCGATGCCGTGCTGTTGAAAAATGCAGGACATTATCCTTTGGAACAGCCGGGACTCGATCAAATGGTCAATGCAATCGATGAGTTTTATCAAAAAGTCACACAATAATCTGTTGAAAGCGTGATGCGTAATTCATACCAAAATAGATATAAAAAAACCGCCAGAAGGCGGTTTTTTTATTGGGACTTTATAGTGGAAATATTTAAGCAAAATGACCATGTTGAAAATCATAAAATGCCTGACGTATTTCATCTTCAGTATTCATGACGAATGGTCCATGTGCCGCAATAGGTTCATTTAAAGCTTCGCCACTTAAAATAAGCAGTTTGGTTGCTTCAAAAGATTTAAGTTTCAAGGACGATATTTGGTCACTGACATATAAAGTCTGTTTCGCATCAAAGCGTTGACCTTCGATTTCGATCGCGCCACTTAATACAAAAATCATGTTATTCCACTGTGGGTTGAATGAAAATTCCTGTTCAGCATTTGCATTCAAGCGCACATCCAGCACATTCATCGGGCTAAAGGTTTCAGCTGCACCCAATGTGTCTTCAAATTGGCCAGCAATGACGCGTACCACGCCTGCATTTTGTGCAAGTTTAACTTCAGTAATGTTTGCTGTAGTCAGTTCTTGGTAGTGAGGTTCTGTCATTTTGGCATGACTTGGTAAATTGACCCAAAGTTGTACCATGTCTAAATTTCCGCCTGTTTTGGCAAAATCTTTAGAATGATGTTCTTCATGCATAATGCCTCGACCTGCGGTCATCCATTGCACTTCGTCTTTGGCAATGCTACCGTGATTTCCTTTAGAGTCAAAATGCTCCAATTCACCTTCATAAACAATGGTCACTGTTTCAAAGCCACGGTGTGGATGTGATCCAACACCACGTTGATGATGACTTGGAGAGAAATGATATTGGCCGGTATAGCCCATAACGAGAAATGGACTGGTTTGATTGCCCATTTCTTGCATAGGGAGCATAGAGTTTGTTGGGAAGCCATCGCCCACCCAAGTACTACGATCACTATGATAAACACGTTTGATTGAATTCATAATTCAGCCCTCAATTTATTGCTTCTGAGATCTATTATTGAGGTATAGTGAGGGAATGACAGGGCGAAAAACTCAACAGATTATTCTAAAAATGAAACAATCATGCAAAATTTAAATGACTATTACTATTTCGTGCAAGTGGTGAAATACCAAGGTTATACCAAAGCCAGTGAAGCATTGGGTATTACAAAATCTAAGCTATCACGCCGTATCACAGAATTAGAGAGCCGTTTGGGTGTACGTCTGATTCAGCGTAACACGCGAAAATTTACAGTAACTGAAATAGGACAACAGTTCTATTTGCATTGCTTAAAAATTTTAGAGGAAGTCAGCGAAACGGAAAACTTTGTGCTCAGTACGTTGAATGACCAACTCTGTGGCCAGATTAAAATCTCTTGTCCTGTGGCTTTGGTGGAAATGCCTGTTGCAAAAATGGTCACCGATTTTATGCAGCAATATCCAGACATCAGTGTGCATCTGATGGCGACCAATCATCGGGTTGATGTCATTGAGGAAGGCGTAGATTTAGCCATTCGTGTGCGTAATATGCCTTTAATGGATAGTGATTTGATCGTTCGAGATTTAGATGCTTGGGATCATGTTTTGGTGGCATCGCCACAACTTTTCTTCGAGCGTGAAATTCCACAGCAATTGGCTGAGATTCAAAATTTTCCGTGTATTGGTTTTGACCGACCTAAACATTTTTGGGATTTCCGACATCGGGAAAAAAGTGAAACTCAACAAATTGAATTTCATCCACGCTTAAGAACTGACAGTTTTAGTGCGATGATTTCTGCTGCTCTTTCTGGCGTAGGAATCGCATCTTTGCCCAAAGTGTTTGTACGTGATGCTTTAAAAAGTGGTGAGTTAATAGAGCTATTTCCTGAATGGCAATTGCCGCAAGGGGTCATCCATGTTGCATACGCGACACGACAAGGCATGCTGCCGGGTGTGCGTGCGATGTTAGACCATTTGATTTCAGGTTTTAAGGCCTTAGATATAGATCATCCGTAATTTGAGCAGTGTTCTTATTGTTTTAAAATTTTAATTATTTGGAGTTATTGCTCAAACACGGATTTTACAGGGTTATTTATTTTTATTGTTGGCATGAAGTTCAACATTAGTATGGTCGTCCTCCTGCTAAGCTAATTCGCTTTAATAAGCGGCGTTGGTTTGAAGGGAAAGGGCGGCGTGAGTGTAAAGTGGCTTGGTTATCCCAAAATACAATGTCACCTTCTTCCCATTGATGTTCATATCGAAACTCAGGTTTTAATAAATGTTCACGTAAAGATGCAATCAATTCACTGCCCGACTGATCATCGTAGTGAACCAATTCCACTTCAGATCGTTCATTTAACCACAGACCTTTACGGCCACTTTCTGGATGGGTACGTACAAGCGGATGTGGATAGGCATGTCCAACAATCGGTTGGTTTTTGAAACGATATAGCGGTGTAGCGCCATATCCCGTTGTGCCTTTATTATTTTTGGCACGGACAAATGGGTTGTAGGTAATGAGTTGAAGTTGGTCTAAATGTTTTTGTGTCGCTTCATCTAAAGCTTCATAGGCTTTAATGGTGTTATACCATGAGGTTTGTCCACCGTCTTGTGGCAGTTCAATGGCATAGAGTAATGAACCAAAAGATGGCAGCGGAGTCCACTGATGATCTGCATGCGCAGCCAATTCACCATGTCCAGTATAGTCACCTTTGCCGACTGCATTTGAAACGAGTACCACGTCTGGTGGTGTACCGGTATCATCTTGTGACGCTAGCACAGGAATATCTGCACCGGGACGGAAGATTGAACCGAAATAACTTGCAAACGCAAGATACTGTAAATCATCTAGACTTTGATGTTTAAAAATTAAAATCAAGTGTTCTGCCAGCGCTTGTTTTAAACGATAGATGGTTTCCCCAGACTGTGCTTTACGCGCATCTAAACCATAAACCACAGCCCCCAAAGCTTGGTCATGTTGCGCTTCAATACGAATTTCATTGCCATCTTGAAATTGTTCTGCTTGATGCCAACGTGGAGCATCATGGATGGCTTGCGAAAGTTGAGTTAATGCGGTCATTTCATAAGTTCTCAATTTGTTCTTTATTGAGACTTAATCTATGGAAGAAAGCACAGGATGGAAAATTAAAAAATAAGCTAAGTTTATGAAAAAACGTATTATTAATACTAATATGCTGAAAATGCAGCTTTTATTGAATCGTGTAGAAAATAGCTAAAAAACTGCTGTTGTAGTGTTGATAAAACAGCAGTTTGGGTCGGAATTAAGATTTCAATACGTTTTTAATGCGCACAAAACGCTTGGTTAAAGTATTCAAATAATTCAGGTGTTTGGCTCCATAAGCCGATGGATAAAGCCAACAAGGCCAGAATACTGATGGCAATACTGAGTCGGAACCATAATGTTGAATTAGTCATGAATGACACTTTCCTCATTAACCATGAAATGTACCAATACCCCAAAAATACTCAGGACAATCGAAAAAATCCAAATGGCATTATAGTTACCGGTCATATCGTGGTTCACACCACCCAACCAGCCACCAAAAAAAGAACCGACTTGGTGAGTAAAGAACACGATACCACTCAGCATACTGAGATATTTAACGCCAAACATATTGGCCACTATACCGTTGGTGAGCGGTACGGTAGAAAGCCATAGTAAACCCATAATGACGCCAAAAGCATAGATTGTCCATGTACTTAAAGGCAGCAAAAGAAAGGCAATAATGGCAATACCACGTAATCCATACAGTCCCATCAACAGCTTTGGTTTGGAATATTTGCCACCGAGCCAACCTGCTGTGTATGTGCCGACAATATTAAATAGTCCAACGAGCGCTAGGAAAATAGTGCCTGTAGTGGCATTAAAGCCATGATCAATTAAATAACCCGGCAGATGGATACCAATAAACACCACTTGGAAGCCACAGACAAAGAAACCAAGTGCTAAAAACCAAAAGGGTTTATGCTCCCAAGCCAATTGCAAAATTTGTTTAAAAGTCAGAGAGGCTTCATGCGTATTGGCTGCATTTGGTGCAACATACATTGGTGCTTTTAACATCCAAGCTAAAGGAATAATAAGCGCAATTAAAATGGCGCTAACCACCAAAGCCGAAGACCAACCAAATTTTTGCAGTAGCAGTAATGTAGAGGGCAGCATAATGAACTGACCAAAAGAACCTGCGGCACTGGCAATACCCATGGCTAAACTACGTTTGTCTGGATGCGCTGCACGTCCTACGGCTGAGAGCAAAACTGGAAATGATGTGGCTGAGAGAGCCAAACCCAGAATTAAGCCTGCGCTTAAATTAAGCAGTAAACCGGTAGAGCTAACGGCCATGAGTAATAGTCCGAGGGCATATAATGCACCACCGACGGCGACCACGATCTTACTGCCATATTTATCTGCAAAAGCCCCTGTAATCGGTTGCACAGCACCCCAAATTAAGTTTTGCATGGCAATGGCAAGGCTAAATACGTTATGTCCCCAACCGAATTCATCACTCATCGGCACGAGATAGAGGCCAAATGCATGACGCACCCCTAAAGACAATGCCAAAATAATAGCACTGCCAATAAGCATGTAAATCAGGGGCTTTGAGAAACGAGTATCAGACATACAGCAGGCTACATTCTTTAAATTTAATCCAATGGTATTCGAATAAACGCAGAGTTGCGATTAAATTTAATTCACCAAACAATAAATTTTTTTTATAGGTAACTATGGATGAATAAAGGAAATTGCCTCAGCATAAATTCAAAAGTGTTTAAAAGAGATTGAAAAGATATCTCAGAATAAAAGACCATATATAGCCTAATAAAAAAGACGGCTGTAGCCGTCTTTTTTATATTCAGGTTATTAATTAGAAACGCATACCGATACCTGCATATGCAAGGATCGGGTTTACTTCAATATCCGCTTTAGATTTGATCAGTTCGCCGTGTGTCGCATCTGTAACGGTAATGGTTGTTTCATTTTGAAGGTGTGCATAGCTAACAGAACCAACAGCAAACCATTTATCATTGAAATCATACGTGAAGCCCACCGTCGCAACCGGAGCAAATACATCAGTTGCCTCTAAATCAACTTTTGGGTTTGCCTTACTTGGTTTTCCTTCCAAAGAGGCGCCTGCATTACCTTCTTTAATGTTGGCAATCATGTGACCTGCGGCAATCAAATCTTTCTCAATTTGTGGATTCATTTCCAATTCATTGAAGTAGGCATACATCACGCCTAGACCCACATAGGGACGGAATTTATTGACGCCAGTTTTACCAAAGTGATATTGGATTTCAGCAGCCGGAGTCCATGCACGTGCAGAAGCTGCTGCACCATGTGCGCCTAAGTCGGTAATGAAAATATCATTTTCAAGTTCAAGATTTCCCAATGCACCCCCGAGTGGTTTTGCAATGGCTGAAAATGGTGCGTAAATTTTTCCTGAGCCTTGTAAATCAACTTTTGGCGGAATACCCGCTTTCATTTCTAGTGATACATTGTCAGTGAAGAAATAGTTGGTCATGATCCCAAGCGTGGTGACATCGTCTGCTTCAAGACCGGTCCCTGGATTGTCCCATTGTTCAAGTCCTGAAATAGTGGCTTTACCACTCATTTCAGCAGGAACAGTGTCCAAAGTATTTAGCGCAACTTCTAGTAGGGGCGGAACTTTGTACCCTTCTCGAATATTGTCTTTTACTGTTTGTGATTTAACTTCGCCAACTTCTGCCTCATAGCCTTCATTGATGGCAGTATTTACACGAAATGGCTGCGCTTTACCTTGTGGCATAACATGTAAAGCACCAACAGAGACAGAAAAACGTTTGAAGCCATCGCCATCTTTTAAACTAAAATATGGTGAGTCTGCATGACTGAGCATAGGTAGGGCAGCCATTGAAGCAGCAATGCACAATACACTTTTTTTCATTTGAAAGGACTCCATGTCCGTAAATTGATAATAATTTTTCTAAGTGCTCATTATTCAAAATTAGTGCGTAAAAAATGTTATAGAAAACAAGAATAAACGTAATAGTCCTGTAACATTTTTGATGATTTGTATTATTTGAGGGCTTTAAGTAGGTATTTGTGTAAAAAAATCTAACTTTTTTGAAATTTAGAAATGGTTCTATCTATTTGTAAATATTCAATATTTATTGACATTAGTGACAGTGTATTGGTTGATTTGGGTCAATAAAATAGTTTAAAACGACCATATTCAAAGCAACTTTTTGTTTTGTTGTCCTATATAGATATAAAAATTCATAGCTAATTATGGAGTCTTTATATGTCAATCGAGGCTAATCACTCAAAGCCTTTTACACCAAAACCATTTTTTTTGTACAATAGCGCCAGATTCAATTGAGTTATTCGTATGAGTACGCAAAACCCTCCCAAGAAAAAGGCTTTAGTCAATTTGCCTTTTCCGATTAAAAAAGCTGAAGATAATGCTTCGGATGAAATCTTTGAAGATATGCGTCCAAAACCGCAGCGTTATGCTGACCGTACTTGGATGCCACCACGCGGTACACGTCGTTCGATGGGTAAGCGTTAAGAGATTTAAATAAAAAAGCCATGGTTCAAACCATGGCTTTTTTACTGCAAATTATTGATGTTAATTGCGTATTTCAGACTGAATTCTACGGTCTTTATTGAGATAATACTTTTTCTTCTGACGATACATGTCCAAATCGGCACGTTTAAGCATATCGTCCATCCGCTCATTCAGCCCATTGGTGGCACAGCCAATCGAGATACTCATCGGTTGATTAGAATAAAATTGGTTATCGACCAATAACAACTCATTCAAACTTTGTAAGCAGTTTTGCAATGCTGCATCATCAGCACCCGGTAAAAGTATGACAAATTCATCACCGCCAATGCGCGAAGCAGAATAGGGCGTATGCTGAATAAGTTGGTTTAAAATGTTGCCCAGACGTCTGAGGATACTGTCACCAGCATCGTGCCCAATACTGTCATTGAGTTCTTTTAGTCCATTTAAATCAATAAAAATACAAGAAACAGGACGTAATTGATTGCGTTCGAGACGCTTGAGTTCTGCTATATAAAATGAACGATTATAGAGTTTGGTCAATACATCGTGCTTACCTAAATACTCAAGATAATTTTCAGCCTTTTTACGTGCGGTAATATCGGTTAATGCAACCTGCACGGTGCTCCAATCATCAAGATAATCGGGAAATACAGTAAATTGTAGTAAGACGTGGCGAATACTGCCATCAAGTTCATAATTTATAGCTTCACGTTGATGATGTAGATTACCATTCCAAAGTTCAATCAGTTGTTCTTTAAATGTTTGAAGCATCTCTTTGGCAAATACTTTATGTACATTTTTGAGCAATATTTCTTTGTTCTGAGCGCCAAATAAATCAAGGGTGGACTGATTAACATCAACGATCAGTATTTCCTTAATACACTCTTGTACAAAATCGGGGTGAACATCCAAAAATGTCACAAAATCTTCTATACCTAAAGCGCGAAGTTGATCTAATTTTATTTTAATCCGGCTGAAATCTTCTACCCAAAGTGAGGTTGGCGAATAATGGAAACGCGCTTCTGCTAAATGACGACTTTGTTCTTGTAAACGGCAAGCTTAGGTATAAGACGTGATATCTTCAGTTGTAATTAAGACTGCTGATAAATCCTGCTCATGATTTGGTAGGACGATGCCTTTGAGTTGAATGTCTAGGCGTTGCCCACTGAGTGTATAGTTTACGGCAGAATGGGAAAAATGTGTTTCCCCATTCCATAATGCAACCAATTCTCTAATATGTGTTTGACACATCTCCGCCTGAAAAACTAAATTAAGGTTTTGACATAAATGTTCAATATTACGCGCTTGATACAGTTCTAACGTTTTTGTATTGACCTGTAAGATTTTTATTTTTCTTGCACATTGCAGAATACGTAATTCATCTTGTTGAAGAAAAGTGGCGAGATCCTGCACACCTTGCTGACGCCAGAGATCAAATTGTTTTTTGACTTCACTGTAATCTTCAAGCCACATTGCAATGGGGGATAGCTCAAAAAAAGGAGAATCTAGCATGTCTATTTTATGTGCTCGTCATTCTTCATGATAATTACAGCATGTAGTATAAGATGAAAAAAATGATATTAAAATAATGTGATATATAAAATAAACTTTATTTTTAGTGTGACTTAAGTCGCTAAAAACCATTAGTCAACCGTAGAAAAAAAGCCAATATGGACATTGGCTTTTTGGGTGTTTCAAATGTGGTGAAAAGAGCCTTTAGCGGCTGGCTTTACGGGCTTTATTTTCAGGCTTTGGTGCAGCGATTTCACGTTCAGCTTTCCAAACATCAATAAAATCTTTTTCATTAATATTGTACAGTTCAAGTAGGGCTAAAATGACACCGCCAAACATCATTGGGCCTTCTGAGTTGCTTTGAAACTCAAATATTTTCCCATTCAGGGCATGCAAAATATCTTCAATTTCAAAAATACGGTCACGACCATTGCTATCTGTCGGGTACATTTGGGTATTCAGCACAATTTTCGCAAGACTTTTTTCATTATCGGTTAAGGCTAGCACATCAACCAATTCATCTGTTGAAGGTGCGAAAATAACCGAATCTCGATAAATCGTATGTAAAAGTTTCGAGGTCAGTTTTGGTAATGCTTTTTCAACGAATGGACGGAAAGAAATCGGGAAAATCACATTGCTTGAAATGCCCTTAAACATTGGGGCAATTTCTTCAACTTTATAGCCAGCGACACCACAACCGATCGAAGTAATGAAGTATTTAGTCTTCGGATGATTCTTGGTATAGATTTTAAAATCATCGACATAGTGTTGAATTTGCGACAATGGCATTTGTTGTAAATGCTCATTCATGGTTGGAATAGCAAAACTTTGACCTGCCCATCCACGACCAATACCATTCATTGCACCAAAATGCTCTAGTGCGGTACGCGCTGCACCGCCAGCATGTTGACCTGCCATATTGCTGCCAAAAACAAAAATGGTATCTTCAGCTAAGTTTTTAACAATACTTTCGTCATGATATTGGTAAGTCATAAAGTTTGATCTGTGGCGTCCTTTTGTTCATGTTGCAGGTGAAATTTAGCTAGGTCAAGTATCTATCTGGGTTAAATGAACGCTTTATCTATGAGTTTTTTAGCCTAAAGAGTTTCTTCGAAAAAAATTGGCACAATCAGGCGCTTTATATTTTTTGAAGTTGATGACAAAGTATAGAAACACATACTCAGTAAAGTTTCTTCTGTCTGTAAGAGACTTTGGCTTTTTACATAAATTTAGCGTTGTTTTGTGCAACTTTGCCCTCATAATAAAGCCCTATAAAAACTGTTGAAGAAGAGTGTGATGCAGGAACAGCCTTTTGAACTGGTAACACAATATCAGCCCGCAGGTGATCAGCCTCAAGCGATTGAGAAATTGGTCAAGGGGATTGAGAAAGGAATGCATGACCAGTTGCTCTTAGGGGTAACAGGTTCGGGTAAAACCTATACCATGGCAAATGTGATCGCTCGCACGCAACGTCCAACGATTATTATGGCGCATAACAAAACTTTGGCTGCGCAGCTTTATGGTGAGTTTAAAGCCTTCTTTCCGCATAATGCTGTGGAATATTTCGTCAGTTATTATGACTATTATCAGCCCGAAGCCTATGTGCCATCTTCAGATACCTTTATTGAAAAAGATTCATCGATTAATGATCACATTGACCAAATGCGTCTTTCGGCAACCCGAGCATTATTAGAGCGACGTGATGCAATTATTGTAGCGTCAGTTTCAGCTATTTATGGTCTGGGTGATCCCAATGCTTATATGAGTATGCTTCTGCATATCGTGGAAGGAGATCGTATTAGCCGTGATGATATCATCCGTCGTTTGGTGGAAATGCAATACACCCGAAATGAACTCGAATTTTTACGGGGCACATACCGTATTCGTGGTGAAATTATTGATATTTTTCCTGCTGAATCTGATCAAAATGCCATTCGAATAGAGTTATTTGATGATGAAGTTGATTCAGTTCGATGGTTTGATCCCTTGACGGGCAAGTTGGTCCGTAAAGTGCCACGTATTACGATTTATCCAAAGAGCCATTATGTGACGCCTAAAGATAATTTACAGCGTGCAATTGGGACTATTCGTGAAGAACTCACAGACCGACTGGGGTTCTTTCGTGCAAATGATAAATTACTCGAAGCACAGCGTATCGAACAACGTACACGTTATGATTTAGAGATGATGCAGCAGCTTGGCTATACCAACGGTATTGAAAACTATTCACGCCACTTGTCTGGCCGTCCTTCTGGTGAAGCACCTCCGACTTTGTTTGATTATGTACCTGATGATGCTTTATTAATCATTGATGAATCGCACGTTACCGTACCGCAAATTGGGGCTATGTATAAAGGTGACCGTTCACGTAAAGAAAATTTGGTCAATTACGGTTTTCGTTTACCAAGTGCGCTTGATAACCGCCCAATGAAATTTGAAGAATGGGAGCGGATTATTCCTTCGACCATTTATGTTAGTGCAACGCCTGCACATTATGAAATGGAAAAGTCTGAACAAGTCGTTGAGCAAGTGGTTCGACCCACAGGTTTGGTCGACCCTGAAATTGAAATTCGTCCAGTGTTAACGCAAGTGGATGATGTATTGTCAGAAATTAATAATCGTAAAAACTTAAATGAGCGTGTATTGGTTACGACATTAACCAAACGTATGGCAGAAGATTTAACTTCATATTTGAAAGAATATGGTATTAAGGTCGCTTATTTACATTCTGATATTGACACTGTTGAGCGCACTAAAATTATCCATGAATTGCGTTCGGGTGTATACGATGCAATTGTTGGGATTAACTTACTGCGCGAAGGCTTAGATATGCCAGAAGTGTCTCTAGTCGCCATTTTAGATGCAGACAAAGAAGGCTTCTTGCGTTCTGAGCGTTCTTTGATTCAAACCATTGGTCGTGCAGCGCGTAACTTAAACGGTAAAGCGATTTTATATGCAGATCGTATGACTGACTCAATGCAAAAAGCCATTGATGAAACGGATCGTCGTCGTAATTTACAGATCGCATTTAACCTTGAGCATGGCATTACGCCACGAAGTGCAGTGCGTCAAAACGTCAATGATATTGATACAGGTGAAGTGCTGACAGATGATGAAATCGATGCAAAAATTTCAGATCAGGCTAAGGCGTTAACTGCAGATGAACGTCATTTGATGTCTGATCCAAAACTTTTAGCAAAACATATGAACAAGCTGGAAAAAGAAATGCTGAAAGCATCGAAAGATTTGCAGTTTGAACAAGCTGCTCGATTACGTGATGAAATCTTGCGTTTAAAAGCACAGATGATTTCATAATTTTGTTAGACAAGATGCGGAATATTGTCTGAATTACATACATAATTCAGACAAGAAAATGATTTTTAGGGCAATTTTTTCCGCTAGAGTAAAAACACGAGAGAAAGAATTACTTAATTTTCATCGAATGTTTTGCATCGAAATGAGGCATAAAAATGACAACAACGAATATTCCCAAAGCAGGTTTTAAGCTCGCGAAAATTGCACTTGGCGCAGCAGTGTTAATTGGTTTGGGTGCAGCCACAATGGCCTATGCACAGACGAAACCATTACAGACTGTGGAAAAAGTTGAGCTCGATCGTTATTTAGGTATGTGGTATGAAGTAGCTCGTAAGCCTATGGTTTTTCAAAAAAGCTGTGACCGTGATGTGATTGCGGTTTACACGCTAAATGAAAATGGCAACATTAATGTCAATAATCGCTGTGTATCTAAAGATGGTACCAAGAAGCAATCAATAGGCGAGGCATTTGTACAAAATGCACCGTTTAACTCGAAATTAAAAGTTAGTTTCTTACCAGAAGCCATTCGTTGGTTGCCTGTGGGGCGTGGTGATTATTGGGTACTCAAAGCCGATGAAGACTATCAGACAGTTTTGGTAGGTGAGCCACGTCGTAAATATATGTGGGTGCTTTCTCGTTCGGCTCATCCAGATCAGGAAGTGATTCAGGAATATCTGAATTATGCTCAATCTGTCGGTTATGACTTATCAGATATAATTCATACCAAGCAGACAGTGAAACCTAAAACCTAAATATTTGAACAAATGCTAAAAAACCATGCCTGTGCATGGTTTTTTATTTGCTAGAATGTCCAGATGAAAAGCTTGATTCATCAAGCAAAATATCAAGATTATGTAGTCATTTGGACTGGAGTGAAAGATGTATAAAGGCGTTGCATTGTCTGTATTGGCATCGGTCACTTTCGGTATTTTGTATTTCTTTACCATCTTTTTAAAACCTCTAGATAGCGAGCAAACTTTTGCATGGCGCATGTTGGCGACCTTGCCATTTTTAACCTTATTTATGTGGTGGATGAAAGATTTAAACAAAGTCAGTGAAATTTTTTGGCGTGTGGTCAAGCAACCGATCTTTCTCATTTGGTTAATCATTAGTTCACTTTTATGTACTACACAGCTTTGGTTGTTTTTGTGGGGGCCAATTAATGGCCGAGGGCTAGAAGTATCTTTAGGGTATTTTCTATTGCCCTTAGTGATGGTTCTGGTTGGATGTGTGCTGTATAAAGAAAAGCTGTCTAAATGGCAGATGGCTGCTGTGGCATTGGCAATTTTAGGGGTCGGCCACGAAATTTGGCGTATTGGTAGTATCGCGTGGGAAACTGTCTATGTCGCTGTGGCTTATCCGATTTATTTCTTTTTACGTCGTACCTTTAAAACCGATCATTTGGGTGGTTTTTGGTGGGATCTTTGCTTAATTTTGCCTGTAGCCTTTTATTTAGGATTTATTCATAGCGATAGTTTAGCGCTGATGTCGTTATTCCCGTATCTGATTTTGGCGGTTTTAGGACTGGGTTTTCTGAGTGCGCTTGGCTTAGGTAGCTATATGTTGGCGAGTCGTTATTTGCCATTTGTGATTTTTGGTTTGTTGAGTTATTTAGAACCCGTGTTGTTAGCTTTTGCATCCATCGCATTGGGGGAGCGAGTAGAAGCCGAAGAATGGCTGACCTATATTCCAATTTGGGGTGCGGTATTGTTATTGGTGATAGAAGGTGTTTTGCATCTGTTTAAACAAAAGCAAAATGAACGTGCGCTAGCAAAAAATGTTAAAGCGTTAAATGATCGAATCGATTCTTAGACTGAAAATGCTGGTACGATAAATTGATCAGTTTACAATTAATGCTTGCTGTTTTTTAATAAAATCTTAAACTTAGAAAACTAAAACACGCCATGATTCAATTTATTGTTTAGGAAGAACAGCATTGAATGATGGTGTACAAAAATATTTATTTTAGATAAAAATAAACTGAAATCGATAAAAGATCGATTAAAGAACCAAGATACAGGAAGCAGTCAGTGGTTGTCCCATTTCATCAAAGCGCTAAACTTTTACAGCTAGAGCCTGTGTTGGATCAGCATTGGCGGAGTATTGTATCTGAAGTATGCACTGATCTTGATCAATCCAATTTAGCACAGATACAGCAGGTGTTATCGCAAAAAGGTATTCGTTGGGAGTCTTCATCACAATCGTATCAAAGAGATGTACCGATGAATTTGGGCATGCTGATGAAAGTACTAAAATATGATGTCATGCGTGAGCATGCACAGTATTTGGCAACACAGCTTGAAGAACTTCGAACATTGACAATGAGTATTCAAGTTGCGCAAAAATTAGAAGAAAACCTATCCTATATCAATAAAATAGATGCAGAAGAAGATTTTGAATTACAGTATGAAAAAAATGTATTACGTCGGCATTTTATTTTAAATGCCGCACAAATCATTCGTGAAATGGATTTGATTGCGCTGAGTGATGCACGTCAACTCACTGCTCTGCAAGTCAAAATTTTCTTGATCGAAATTTTCTTAAAGTCACATATGTTAGGGCAAGTTTTTGATGCTTCTATCCCGAAATCATCTGAGGTTTGGCAACATCCGATTTTTAAATATTATTTAAAGCGTGAACAAAAAACGCGATATTTACAAATCGTACAAACATCTGAGTTTATTTATATTTTGTCGCCTGATTTAGATTGGACGACGCAGTATTCAGCAACTCGGTTTTTATCGACAAAGCATAATGAGGCCTTAGCAGACGACGTTTTTGATGGGGTGGCCATAGATTTAACTACTGCTTTAGAGAATCAGCAGATCGAACAATTAAAATTTCGAGTCTCAAAGTTGGCATCCATTGCAGGTTTTATACATTTAGATCTACAAAATTTAATGCAGCAACTACATACACGGGTAGATAAGCATCTACTTTTAATGCTGCATGTAGAGGATGCCACTCAACAATTGGCGACGGTTTTACCTGCTTTTGAGCAGCAGTTCGATGCATTGATTTTGAAGCCATTGCATCAGACTGTTCAATATCAACTGAATGAGCAGATACAGCATGACTTTGTATTTTTCCATAGCATGCAAATATCTCAGAAGCTCATCACGAGTCTAAACGTCTTGAGTAGTTGCCCGGAGTTTGAGGCAAATTTGGAGTTGAAACGACTGCGACTTCAACTACAGGCTTGGCAGGTGCTTTTGTTGAAACGGCGTACGCACATTTTTCATGTTCAAAATGAAGATGATTGGGAGTTACATCATCAGCAGTCACAGCAAATTCATACGGCGTTGAAAGCGCTCTTGCAGCCGAACGAGGATCAACAGAAAATCTTTGCTACAGAAGCAACTGTAGAAAATACGGGTGCCCATGGCGCGCATGTTGGATTTTCCAAACGCATGACGAAAACAGGGGATTATGAAAGCCTTGAAGCCGATGCTTTAAAAGCGCAGCAGCAAAAAAAGCGACAAACTTATATGCAGGTTTTAATGTTGCTAAAGGAACATGCGTCACAGCTCGTCAATCTCGATTTTGAGCCATGTGAAAATGCCTTAAAGGTGCAGTCTTTTAGTGATCGGAGATATTTTGCGATTAGTGCTGGAGAGAATGGTTTAAATGCACTACCGAAAATATTAGAGCTGAGTGTAAATTTCTTTGATTTTAATCTGGAAAAGTTTGCTGAGAATCTGAAAAATTAACTGAATTTTAAATATTGATCTGATTTTAAAACTAGGGTGTGTTGACATTTACAGCCGATAAATTGAGCTAAAGAGGCAACCATATAAATATACAAGCTAAAGCAACAGCGCTTTGATAGTTACGTTTTAGCTTATCGTATCTTGTGGCAATTCCTCTAAATTGTTTTAATCTACAAAATGCATTTTCAACTAAATGTCTGATTTTATACATATACCAGTCCATATCATCATTGCTAGATTTGGCATTTGATCTTCGAGGAATGTTTGCTTTCGTATTACTTTCTCTAATTTTCTTTCTGAAACTTTCTGAATCATAGCCTTTATCTGCACATAGCATTTCTGACTCTGTTAAATCTAATTTTGATACAAGATCAGGTGCAACCTTAATATCATGTGAAGTTCCATCTGAAATAATAAATTCAATAGGATTACCATTTGAATCGATTGCTAAATGTATTTTTGAACTATTACCACCAATACTTTTGGAAATACTTTGATTCTTAATACCAGCTGAATGTTGATGCGCTCGTACATGGCTCCCATCGATAAAAATCCACTCTTTATCAGCATGCTGGCTGAATAATTTAAAAATATTCATAAACTTACTATTTTTAGACCATCGATTATATTTCTTAAAAATAGAATTTGATTTACCAAACTCTTGAGGTAAATCACGCCAAGGACAGCCTGTTCTAATTCGAAATAAAATCGCTTCAATAAAATTCCGTAAATTTAATTTGAGATAAATATTAAAGTGACGGAAAATAGCAAGTAACTTGGACCAGTGTTGATCATTTAGCATTGTTCGAGGCATAGCGAGTGTAAAATTGGGTTTGGCGATTTAATTTTACTATCTCGCTATTTTTTTAATCAACAAATGTCAACAGACCCTAATGTTAGGCAGTAACATTAGAGGCGAAATTTGATTCAAATAAAAGAACGATACGCGGTAATGTCATCCGCAATTGTCTGAGACAGGGTTACTTCTAATAAAAAATGTTTTTGCGATACTTTGAATAAATTGACGGTAGTGAACGAGTTTTGCGGTGAGGAGCATTGCTCCGCAAGATGGTTTCCTTATGAAGCACGCTTCTCATTTTGCCAAATGAGAAACAACGTTTCGTAAGAGTACCTCCGACTGAAGGCTAAACCCTTTATTCAAACTTTAGATGTAAGATTCCGTCGAATAGTCTTAAAAATCATCTAAAAATGTGAAATTATTATTACGAGCTTAACATCAGTAAAAATACTATAAATTGAGCAAAATAAAAAACACCACAATTTGAACAATATAAATATTCGTTTATCTTTGAGCTAAATATGCAGAGATCTGGTTGATAAAACTACATTTGAAATTTTGTGACAAAAATCTGCGAAAAAGCCGGTTTTTCAACTTTCGGCTATAAAATCATAATACTAATCATGATTATTTTGAAAATTGATAGTGAATATATAACAAAATAACCTTGTCGAAATCTGCTTTTAGATTCATTAATTTTCAGTTTTCCATTACAATTGTGGGGTTTTGAAATTTATGCTTAGATTTACAATTAATTAGAGGACGTATCTGTGAGCAAAGACACTATCGTTGCCCTACATGCAGAGCACCAAGGTCGCTGGAAAAACCGTGAAGAAATCGCGGAACGTATGATTGCCCTAGTGGGTCAGTTATATCGTGAAAAAAACATCGTAGCTACAGTATACGGTCGTTCTTTAATTAACCGTTCGGTTATCCAAATTCTTAAAGCGCATCGTCGTACTCGCGTACTTGACGTTGAACTTTCAGTTGTGAACACTTTCCCAATTCTTGAAGCTTTAGCGAAAATCGAAAACATCGGTACTGCTGAAATTGATCTTGGCAAACTTGCTGTTGAGTTCAAAGAAAAAGGCGGTGATGTTGACGCATTCGTTGCTGACGCTGTGAAATCACTCGAAGGCAATGCAACTAACGTTGAAAACCGTGATGTTGTGCTTTACGGTTTCGGTCGTATTGGTCGTATCCTTGCACGTTTGATGATCAGCCAATCTGGTCTAGGTCGTGGTCTTAACCTTAAAGCAATCGTTGTTCGTAAATCATCTGACGGTGACTTAGAAAAACGTGCGTCTTTATTACGTCGTGATTCTATTCATGGTCCATTCGCAGGTACAATTTCTGTTGATGAAGAAAACGAAGCAATCATTGCTAACGGTAACTTCATCAAAGTGATCTATGCGTCTAATCCATCTGAAGTTGATTACACTGCTTACGGTATTAACAATGCACTTGTAATCGATAACACAGGTAAATGGCGTGATTCTGAAGGTCTTGCACAGCACCTTAAATGCGCTGGCGCTGCACGTGTAATTCTAACTGCACCTGGTAAAGGTGACATGAAGAACGTTGTATACGGTGTGAACCAAGCTGACATCCTTGATGAAGATACAATCATCTCTGCTGCAAGCTGTACAACAAACGCGATCACACCAACACTTAAAGTGTTAAATGACAAGTACACAGTGATCAATGGTCACGTTGAAACAGTTCACTCGTTCACAAACGACCAAAACTTGATCGACAACTACCATAAAGCTGACCGTCGTGGTCGTGCTGCTACTTTAAACATGGTAATCACTGAAACTGGTGCTGCTAAAGCTGTTGCTAAAGCACTTCCAGCGCTTCAAGGTAAATTGACTGGTAACTCAGTACGTGTACCTACTCCAAACGTATCTCTTGCAATTTTGAACCTTACTTTGGGTCAAGATGTTGACCGTGAAGAAGTGAATGAATACATTCGCCAAATTTCAATCAACTCTAACCTTCAAGGTCAAATCGGTTATACAAACTCAACTGAAGTTGTATCGTCTGACTTTATCGGTTCACGTACTGCTGGTGTGTTTGACGCTCAAGCGACAATCGCTTCTGGTAACCGTTTAACTGCTTATGTTTGGTACGATAACGAAGTGGGTTATAGCTGCCAAGTATTGCGTATTGCTGAGCAAATGGGCGGCGTAAGCTATCCAAAAGTTCCTGCTGAAACTAATGCTTAATTAGTTCACGCTGTAAAAAAAGGGCCTCATTTGAGGCTCTTTTTTTATCTAAAGAGTATGGGTTAAAAACTTAAGGCATAGATGACGAATGGATTGATCAAAAGCATCAAAAGTTCTTGTTTTTTCTGCCACTGTTAGATGAGTGTGAGTCATTTATAATGAAAAGCTGACTAAAATGTTCAAGTTTTAAGTTAATGAAATTATTAAAGAATTAAATACAAAAAATTGCAAACTGGTTTGTATAATGTGTTCAAAATGAGACTGTAAAAAATAAAAAAGCAAAAGGAATTTAGTTTGCAAGCAAAGCACATGCTCAGTGGATTGGCATTTATTGTGTTTGCTGCGCTCTGTGGTGTACTTATCGCCATTTGGGTGTTTAAGCACTTTAATATTTATATCCCGCTAGAAAATCAGAACGTCAATATTGACCTGCAAGAGCCGTTACAAGCCGAAGTCAAAATTCATGATGCCTTGGATGTGGACGTGACAGGGAGGGTGAATGCTGAAATTCCGATACATGAAAATTTAAATATTCCCTTAACTCAAACGCTGACGCCACGGGTGTATTTTGATAATCAAGTCCCGATCAAGACCACGATTCCAGTGCGTGAAACTTTGAAAGTGAATCAAAACCTTCCTGTGAATACCAAAGTAAAAGTTAAAGTCATGGGGCAAGGTGTGACTTTACCACTCAAAGGTGATATCCCAATTCAATTGGATATTCCAGTGAATATGAATGTGCCTTTGGAGCAAAAAGTACATTTAAAATTTGATGCGCCAGTCAAAACCGTACTGAAAGAAAACCTACATATTCCACTGAATGCAAATTTAAAAACCAACATTCCTATTGAAGGTAATTTGAATGTTCCAATTAAAACGGCATTGAAAGCGACAGTGGACGTACAAAATACGTTGCCGGTTCAAATTAAAAAGGGTGAATTGGTAATTCCACTAAAAACAATGCGACTCAACAGAGAGCATGCCAAAACTGAAGCGAAAGCTCAGGAGTAAGCCATGTGGATATTTCAATCGGCGAAGCGCATCATTTTGAGTTTTATTGCAGCTGCGTTATTGGTTGCCGTACTATTTTGGTTGTATTTAAATATTTATGCGTCGATGCAAGTACGTGCAAAAAATGCTGATATTCAATTGTCGCATTCACTACCCACTAAAATTTCCGTTGGCAATTATTTGCAAACGCAGTCTATTGGGACGTTGGATACACAGATTGCTTTGGATCGGAAGCTGCAACTCCCCTTAAAGGGAAAATATCTGGCAGATTTGCAGTTTAGTGTAGAGGTTCCGATCTCTGTGGATATTGATTATTCCACCAATATTCAAATTAACCAGACGATGCCGCTTGAGGCGACCACGGATTTGGTGATTAAAAATAAACTCGTGCCGAAATTTCCTTTAAAAATGGACATTCCTGTCAAGTTAGATATGCCTTTTCATTTGAAAAGAACCTATAACATTCCTATTCGAATTAATTTTAATGGCCCTGTGTATTTTGAGTTTAATGAAAAAGTTGATTTACATGTGGTACATCAGTTTGCACCACAACTAAAACTCAATGACCCGATGACCATGCGAAAAATCGCAACCTTTAATGCCACGATGTATAACGCAGAGCGTAATACCAAGGCAAATTTAGATATGAACATGGATTTACCGATAAAAAATGTACATCCCTAAGTGAAATTCAAATCAAAAAGCCCGAATCAATTCGGGCTTTTTTGATGGTTCGATCTTATTTTAAAGCAGCTTCAACAGCACTGCGTAGAGTAGTGGTTGAGTGACCGAGCAACTGTTCCAAGTCCTTACGATCACTTTGCATTGCACCGTCAATGCTATTGATATCGGCATCGACGATCACATCTACAAGACCAGCAGGTAATCCAGCTTGTAATAGACCTTGTGTATAGTCGTCTGCTGTTAGATTTTGATAGTGAACCTTTTGACCTGAAACTTGCTGTAGGGTTTCAGCAAGCTGTGCCAAGGTGAAACTGTCTGAGCTTGCAAGTTCATAGGTTTTATTCTCATGACCAGCGCTTGTAAGCACTTTTGCAGCAGCTTCGGCATAGTCAGCACGGGATGCTGCATTAATTTTTCCATCCTTTGCTGCACCAAATAAGGTACCTGTTTCCACCACATGCCCAGCAGCAGCAAGATAGTTTTCGACATACCAGTTATTTCGTAAGAAGGTATAGGTTAAACCACTAGCTTGAATCAGACTTTCTGTTTCACGATGTTCTTGAGATAAACCCAATGGCGATGTATCAGCACGTAACAGGCTGGTATAAGCAAGATATGGAACTTTCGCTTCTACTGCAGCATCAATTACGGCTTTGTGTTGTGGAGTACGACGACCAATTTCATTGGCAGAAATAAGTAATAATTTATCGACACCTTGTAGTGCAGGAACCAGTGTATCTGGTTGATCATAGTCAAAATGACGCAGTTCGATGCCTTGAGCTTGTAGGGATGCTGCTTTTTCTGGCGAGCGAACTAAAGCGATGATGTTTTCGGCTGCGGTTTCTTTCAATAAAAATTTAAGGACCAATTGGCCTAGTTGACCTGTTGCACCTGTAATTGCGATTTTCATATTTAAACCCTCTGATTGTTGAATAAATGATCTTGATGGTTGAATCTTAATCTGTTAACTTACTAAATGTAAGTACGTACCAAAAAGTAAGTTAGTGACTTTGAGGAAAGATTTAATGAACACATACGCTACAAGTAAATTATTAGGTCAAGTTTTATCCACTGATTGTCCATCTCGAGAAATATTGGAACATCTCACCAATAAATGGTCAGTATTAGTTTTGCGTTGTTTGACTGAAGGGGTACACCGTTTTAGTGAACTTAAGCAGCGGATCGAAGGGGTGAGCGAAAAGATGCTGGCTCAAACGCTGAAAATGCTCGAGCAAGATGGTTTTATCTTACGGACAGTCTATCCAGTCGTGCCACCCAAAGTTGAATATCAACTGACTTTAATGGGCTCGCAGGCTGCAGAAAAGTTAATGCATCTGATTGGTTGGGTTGAACGAACCTTGCCTGAAATTATTGAAGCCAAGGAAAATGCACGTAAATAGCTTTCAGAAATGGGGAGTGAAATTCGTTTGCCATTTATCAACGGTATTTTGATGATGAGCTAAAGATTTTCGAGCGAGGTGCGGATTTTCCTAAAAATTTGCATCAGCACCAAGATGAATGAAATTTATAGTATTGCTGAATAATATTGTTCGAGAAATTCTTTAAAATATGGCAGAATAAGCGGTTTTAAAGTTTTTAGAGGATTGGCAAACATGCGCTTTGTTGATGAAGCAGTCATTACCGTAGAGGCTGGCGACGGTGGCAATGGCGTAGCCAGTTTTCGCCGTGAAAAATTCGTACCATTTGGTGGTCCAGATGGTGGTGATGGTGGTCGTGGCGGTAACGTATACGTTCAAGCCGACAACGACACAAGTACCCTAGTAGATTATCGTTATACACGTAAATTCCGTGCAGAACGTGCTAAAAATGGTCGTGGAGCGAACTGCTCAGGCCGTGGCGGTGAAGATACCGTATTGCTCGTTCCAGTGGGCACAACAATTGTAGATACAGAATCTGGCGATATCATCGGCGACTTAGTGGCTGACGGTCAGCGTGTGTTAGTGGCAGCAGGTGGTGAAGGTGGTTTGGGTAATACTCACTTCAAATCTTCAACCAACCGTTCTCCACGTAAATGTACACACGGCTCAAAAGGCGAATATCGTGAAATTCGTCTTGAATTAAAAGTACTCGCAGACGTTGGTTTGTTGGGTATGCCAAATGCGGGTAAATCAACCTTTATCCGTGCAGTTTCAGCAGCAAAACCAAAAGTTGCAGATTATCCATTTACCACTATGGTGCCAAATCTAGGTGTGGTTGATGCCGATAGTCACCGTTCATTTGTAATGGCGGATATTCCGGGTCTAATCGAAGGGGCTGCAGAAGGTGCAGGTCTAGGTATTCGATTCCTGAAACACTTGGCTCGTACACGTATTTTATTACACATTGTAGATGTTCAACCGATTGATGGTTCTGACCCTGCGTACAATGCAAAAGCAATTTTGGAAGAGTTGAAAAAATTCTCCCCAACACTTTCAAAATTACCTGTTGTATTGGTACTCAATAAAGTAGACCAATTGGCGGCTGAAACGCGTGATGAATGGTGTGATCACATTCTCGAAGAGTTGCAGTGGAAAGGCCCTGTATTCAAAACTTCAGGTTTAACATTTGAAGGTACTAAAGACGTTGTGTACTACCTGATGGATCAAATTGAAGAACAGCGCGAACGAGAAACTGAAGATCCTGAATATGCAGCAGAAGTTAAAGCGTTCCGTGATCAGCTTGAAGCTGAAACACGTGAGCAAACGCTTGCTGCGAAAGAAGCATATCGTGAAATGCGTCGTCAACAACGTCTGGCAGGTCAAGGTGAAGACTTTGATGATGAATTTGAAGACGGTGATGATGAGGCAGAATCGTACTACGTACGTTAATTGCTGAATAAGTGTCAAAGCAAACAAGTCTGAGGACAAGATGATAGAAGTGGTAGATGGGCAACGTCAGCTCAAGGGTTGTAAACGTATCGTTGTTAAAATCGGATCATCACTACTCACAGCAAACGGAAAAGGGTTAGATCTGGATGCAATCTCGCATTGGGCGGGACAAATTGCAGAACTACACAATGCAGGACACGAGATCATTCTTGTGTCTTCCGGTGCTGTGGCTGAAGGGATGGTTCGTATGAATTTGGACAACCGACCCACAGATCTACCCAGTCTTCAGGCTTGCGCAGCCATTGGACAAATGGGTTTAATACATACTTGGTCAAGCGTTTTAGAACAGCGTTCTATTCGTACAGCACAAGTTCTGTTAACGCATGATGACTTGGCAGACCGTCGTCGCTATTTAAACTCATGTGATGCCTTGCAGCATTTGATCGATTGGCGTGTGATTCCTGTGATCAATGAAAATGACACAGTGTCGACTGACGAAATCCGCTTTGGCGATAACGATACTTTGGCTGCGATGGTGGCTGGACAGGTTCATGCAGACCTTTTGGTGATTCTAACTGACCAAGAAGGCATGTTTGACTCAGACCCTCGTTCCAATCCAGATGCAAAACTGTTCCATACAGTACGTGCAATGGATGAATCATTATTCGATATGGCTGGCGGCGGCGGTAAATTCGGTCGTGGTGGTATGTTGACCAAAGTTCGTGCGGCACGTTTGGCAGCCAAGTCCGGTTGTCCAACAGTCATTGCGAGCGGTGATAGCGACAATGTGCTTTCACGTGTGATGGCAGGTGAATTACTCGGTACCTTATTCATTACGGACAATGATCGTGTGACAGCCCATCAACAATGGTTAGCTGCACATTTACAAACAGCGGGTCGTTTAGTAATTGATGATGGCGCAGTCAAAGCCATTCGTGATAATCACCGCAGTTTATTACCTGTCGGTGTGAAAGCGGTTGAAGGGCATTTCGAACGTGGTGATGTGGTGGAATGTGTCGATACACAAGGTCATCGTGTTGCCGTCGGTCGTGTAAACTTCAGTTCACGTTCGGCAGAAATCGTTAAAGGTTTAGCCTCAGATAAAGTTCATCAAGTTTTAGGGGAAGCCCGATCACTTGAAATGATCCATCGCAATCATATGTCGATTTACTAAATTGAAAGTTCAAAATCCTGCTTCCGAGCGGGATTTTTTATGGCATGCCATTTGAACATAACGATAAAAATAGTAATAAGAGGAAAATAATATGAGCGAAATTTAATATTTAAACCTTCAAGATCTAAAAGATGAGCAGGCTCAACTGTGTGAATTATTGGCCCAATGTGTGCAAGATGGTGCATCACTGGGTTTTTTAGCTGAAGAATCTAAGTCGCACTATGATGAATATTGGTCTGCTGTGGCAAAGGATATTCAAAAGCATAAAACCTTTTTGTGGGTGGCGCTGCAAAGCGGTGAAGTTGTGGGCACAGTACAATTGGTTCGTGCCACCAAAGCCAATGCGCTGCGTCGTACTGAGATTGAAAAACTTACGGTGCATCCAAAGGCACGTCAAAAAGGCATTGCTCATCAACTATTCACACTTGCAGAAGATCAAGCAAAACATTTGAACTTGAAATTACTTGTACTTGATACGCGTACAGGCGATGTCTCTGAAAAGCTATATGAAAAATTTAACTTTATAAAAGCTGGGATCATTCCGCAATTTGCATTGAGCCATACAGGTACAATAGATTCAACGACATTATTTTATAAATTATTAGTTTAAGTTGAAACGGATGGATATTTTAGACCAAAACTCCTGCACAGATGCAGGAGTTTTTCATTAAAGGTTCTTTTGATTAACTCGTTTAGAGAGTTCTTCCGCACTTTCAACTCGTTCAGAATAGCGATCTGTGAGGTAGGCAGATTGACCACGTGTGAGTAGGGTAAATTTGTATAATTCCTCCATCACATCGACAATGCGAATGTAATAGGAGGAAGGTTTCATGCGATCATTTTCATCAAACTCTAAAAATGCTTTTGCAACGGAAGATTGATTTGGAATCGTGATCATCCGCATCCAACGCCCAAGGATGCGCATTTGGTTAACAGCATTAAAAGATTGCGAACCACCACTGACTTGCATTAACGCCAGCGTTTTACCTTGAGTAGCACGAATGCCACCTGCCGCTAAAGGAATCCAATCAATTTGTGCTTTCAATATAGAGCTCATCGCACCATGTCGTTCTGGCGAACACCAAACCATGCCTTCTGACCATGTAAGCAATTCATGTAATTCCTGAACTTTGGGATGTGATGTTTCAGCATCTTCAGGCAGAGGAAGACCTTTAGGATGAAAGATTTTGACTTCTGCACCAAAATGTTCAAGGATTCGACCCGCCTCCAATACCGTTAAACGGCTAAATGAGCGTTCACGGTTAGAGCCATATAGCAGCAGAATGCGTGGCGGATGTTCAAGTGCTTTAGCTTGAACTTGTTCAAAACGCGGTGTTTCAAGTAGATCTAGTTGAATATTGGGGAGCTTCATTTCAGTTCTCTTTATACCATTTGCGTTTTAACCATAGCGATACACTCACTAATGCAATAAGCACAGGCACTTCAACCAATGGGCCAATAATCGTGGTAAATGCAATCGGAGATGCAATACCAAAGGTGGCGATGGCAACAGCGAGGGCAAGTTCAAAATTATTACCTGCTGCTGTAAAGGATATGGCAGTGGTTTTGGCGTAATTATTGCCCATCCATTTGCTCATCAAAAAGCTAATGAAAAACATCACCACAAAGTAGATCGTGAGGGGAATGGCAATACGCAGTACATCCATTGGAAGGTTCACGACATCTGCACCTTTGAGGCTAAACATCACCACAATGGTAAAGAGTAGTGCGATTAAACTGATGGGGCTGATTTTGGGTATAAATTGATTTTTATACCAATCCAGACCTTTTTGTTTTACCAATATTGCACGCGTCAGGAAACCGAGCAGGAAGGGAATACCTAAATATACCAATACTGCATGTGTAATGGTCCAAAAGCTGACTTGGATCACTTGTGCTTCAATACCAAAATAAGGCGGTAAAAAACTCAAAAAGAACCATGCGTAGGTACTAAAAAATGCAATTTGGAAAATACTGTTAAATGCCACTAAAGCCGCAACGTATTGGTTATCCCCGCAAGCTAGATCATTCCAAACCAGAACCATCGCAATACAACGTGCTAAACCAATCAGAATCAAACCAGTCATGTATTCAGGATAATGTTGTAAAAACACGATAGCCAAAATAAACATCAGGCAAGGTGCGATTAACCAATTTTGAACCAGTGATAGGTATAAGGTACGTTTATCTTTAAACACTTCAGGCAGCGCTTTGTAATCCACTTTGGCCAAAGGCGGATACATCATCAGGATTAAACCAATGGCAATCGCAATATTGACATCACCGATATTGAGTTGATTTAAAGCTCTTGAAGCACTTGGAATATAGACGCCAATCGCAATGCCTAGCCCCATTGCGATAAAAATCCATAGCGTTAGATTGCGGTCTAGAAATGACAGTTTTGCAGCAGCCATTATTGGATCTCTGAAATTTTTTGGATTTCTAGGTTGAGTTCTTCACGATTTAATTGCGTAAAATCGAGTGCAAATAAAGCATCTAAACGGCGGTTAATATGCGCCACGGTATCAAGAAATGCTGCAAGTTTTATTTCATCTACAAGCTCTAAATGGGAAGGATCTTCTAAGCCCCAGTGGGCTTTGATGGCAGAGCCTAAGTAAATTGGGCAAGCTTCTTGAGCGGCAGAACCACAGACGGTAATTACCACATCGGGTTGATATTGTTCACATGCTGCGATGGTTTTACTCGACAAACCCTCAGTCGGTAGATTGAGGTTATGTAGGGTTTTTAAGGTAAATGGGTGGACTTGTCCTGAAGGTTTACTGCCTGCGCTATAAGCACGGAAACCTTCAGGAGCACGCTGGTTAAAAAGTACTTCGGATAAAATGCTGCGGCAGCTATTGCCAGTACATAGAAATAAAAAATTCATAGCGTTTCACACAATGTGGTAGTGCCTTTCGGGGAGTTTAAATCGAGGTCTTTAAATCGTTCTTGGTGACGCATGACATCGAGTATTTGTGTACACCAAGTAGGCAGTGCAGGGTGAATGGAGTAATAGACCCATTGACCTTTACGTTGATCACTCAGCACACCTGATGAACGCAGTAATGCCAAATGACGCGAAATTTTAGGTTGGCTCAATTCAAGGGACTCAGTGAGTTCGCAGACGCAGAGTTCACCTTTACAAGCCAACAGCATGATGATGTTCAGACGAGTCTCATCTGCAAGTAATTTGAAAAATTCAGTCTGTTCCATGTTTATCTGCATATATGGATTTTCATATATCTTTACATATGAATATATGGATGTCCATATGTATTCTTCAATAAAAATCCCACACGCGGTGGGATTTTTATATTTAGACCAGTTTAAAAGTCGAATGAAGTTTGTAAGAAGAAGGTACGTGGTTGACCGATATATTTACCACCTGTTGCATCTGATGAACGGGTGAAATACTGTTTATCAAATACATTCTTGATGCCAGCAGCAACTTTAACCCCTTGTAGCGAACCGCCAAAGTCATAGCCGGTACGCACAGCAAAAGTTGAATAGCCTGGAATATCGCCCAGTTTACCATTTGCCGTTTCTTCAGTTTGGTAGATCCCTGAATCTTGGTTACCTGGGGCACGTTGTTTAGATTGAGCATACATGTCGGCATTGATTGACCAAGCATAGTATTTATAGCCTAAGCCAAAGTTTGCGACATTTTGTGAATAGAAGGGCAAATCTTTACCTTTAAAGTTACCTGCTTCAGCAACTGCTTTGGTATAGGTGTAATTACCATAGGCTTTTAAGCCTTCGAGATTTTCAGCTAAATGTCCAAAGTCATAGCTAAAACCGGTTTCGATCCCTTTATGACTTGTAGCACCGAGGTCAGTCCAAATGCCATTGTTTGCAGCATCGCGTTCTAAAATCAGTTCTTTGTCAAAATCTAGATAAAACGCAGTCAATTCAGCACTCAAACCATTGCCTAAATATTTGGTACCAATTTCATAGTTATTAGACTTTTCAGGATGTAAGCCATCTAAGGTGGTGACCGCTGTAGTGCCTTGTGTTTTTGCTAATTGGTTATATTGCTGTGGACCAAAAGAAACACCTGCATTAGCAAAGAAATTCCAATGGTCTGTTGCTTTATACAGGATAGCTAAACTTGGTAAAAATTCATCTGATTGGATCGATGGATGAACAGTATTTTGTAATACGCCATTTTTATAGGCACTAAAACTGTTCTGGGTGTCAATCGATTCAAAACGAACGCCCGGTGTAATATTCCATTTACCTAGTTCTATACGGTTATCAATATAAGCTGCGTGTGCTTTGGTGCCACCCGCACTGCGGGTACGTGCTATAAACTGACCGGGTTCAGCATCTGCAGCGTATTCAGTACGGCCTGCGAACTCAGTGCTTTCTTCATCCATATAACGGTAGCCTACTGTCACTTCATTCAGCGTGCTACCTAAGCTATAGCTACGAGAATAACGTGGCTCAATGGCAAAGACTTTATAATCACGCGGTGAAGTATCTAAGCGATGATTGCCATTGGTTAAGGTGGATTCAAGGTTGCTGGTACGGAATGAATCGATGTAATAACTTAAAAGTTCAAAGTTGTTCGTGTCGTCTTTATGTGTATAACGTAGGGATACATCTGAACGACGGCCAGTGAAAAAGTCACGATAATGCGACGTTTGATATGGATTTACTTCGAATTCAGCAGCGCTTAAACCTTCAGGCATTTCACCTGTACCATCGTAGTGATGGAAATTTAATGCGATTTTATCCTGATCAGTGATGTCATAAGCGGTTTTTAACATGACATCATCAATGTCATTTTTATTGTTCGCTTCACGATAACCGTTGCCTTTAGTGCCTGAATAAAGTAAGGCAAGACCTAAACCATTATCTAATGTTCCACCAACAAACAGACTAGGACCTAATTTTACCTGATCTGTACCTGTTGCATATTCAGAGTTTAATGCCACGGTACCTTTAAAGTCTTCAGGAATGCTACGTGTGGCAAAGTTGATAATACCGCCGACATTTTGTGGCCCAAAACGGACAGAACCTGCTCCACGGACTACATCAACAGATTCTATATTTCCTAAAGAGACAGGTGCCATAGAAAGCTGTGGTTGTCCATAAGGTGCAAATGACATCGGTATGCCATCGATCAACACGGTTGAACGGGGAGAAAGACGAGAGGTTAATCCTCGAACACCGATATTTAATGATACATCGCTGCCGCCAGTACCATTATTTTCTTGAACCTGAACACCAGGGACTTGGCGTAACGCATCTTTTAGAGATGATGCTGAGCTTTCATTTAAGCGTTTACGGTCAATAATGGTCCGCGCACCGGCATGCTTTTGCACCTTTTTTTCATTGGCATTTTCAAGCCAGTTACCTTGAGTTTCAATGGTGATGGTCGGTAAAACATCTGCCTGCGTTGTCTCTGTATTTTCAGCAGCAGAAGCCATAGTGGCAACCATGCTTATACCTACAGCAATACTCAGAGGTAATAAGGAGAAGTTTTGAAGCTTTGGAGATTTTTTGCTTGAACTATACATAAAAGTGTAAGCAATGGAGAGAGTGCGCGTATCATAATCTTGAGTGTAATAAATTTAAATAAGGATGATTATCATTTAAATCTATGAATCTTATTAAGCTAATAGACTTTTTAATCTAAATAAAGAATAGGTGGATTTTATAATTAAAAAACCGCGCTAAAGCACGGTTTCTTAAAATGAATTTAATTATTTGAACTGGATAGAGCCATTTGCACTGACCGTGATTTTAGATTCACCACCTGCCATTTCTTGTTCAGGAATAGCATCAGCACTTGCAGCTTTCATCATGGCCATACGCGGTACTGGCTGTCCACCATAATTGCTGGTATTTAAATTAATATTAACTAAGTTGTAGCCTGATTTATTCCATGCCTGAGCGAGCGATTGGGCACGTTGTTGAAAGTTTTTGGATACTTCAACCATCAGTTCATTTTCAACTTTTTTACGCTGTGCATCTGACACACTAAAGCTGATGGATTGAGTTTGGAAATTTTGTTGTAACTCGCTCACCAATTGGCTAGCTGCTTTAAAGTCTGTACTTTCTAAACGCACTTCGGCACGACCACGCCATTCTTTCAATTTACGACTGTCATTGTCATAAATCGGGTAGGTGCTTTGAGATCCCGTTTCGATTTTTACCGCAGGGTATTTACGGGCTGTGTTCACCGCTTGGGTCATCAATTGGTTGATTTGGGTAGCAAGTTCAGCCGGTTGTTTATTTGATTTTTCAATATATAAAACGGCATACATTTGGTCGTTCGACACTTGGCGAGTAGCATCCGCCTGAATGTTCACGATGTTGTAATTGAGTGGGTCAGCTGCTTGAGTTGCCGCTGCCAAACCTAGACTGGATGCTAATAAAACAGTAGATAAGATAATTTTACGCATTGTTATGACCTATTCTTCTTTCAGAATGACTAATTTAGCTTATGCTGTTATCTTAAAAGGGGATTGTGATGGATTAAAGGAAAATCTGTGGTGGGATTGTAAATCTTTCAAGAAAAATAAATGCAGTGCTTGATGAATATTGCTTCAAATAATCAATACTTAATTGCGTAAATGTTTGAAGATTACAATAATCATTCATAAATTGTAAAAAAGCATAAAATAAAAAGGTTTTCTTTGTTTTGTCACACTGTAAGATGATAATTCAGGTTATCCATGGCATAGATCTGTTTTTTCTCTAAATTATCTTTTTATTTGATCATAAAAGTGATTTATTTTATTGAAAAAGTCTGTATCATCCGCCGTCTAGTTAGCCATTACACAAAGAGCTCTTAAAACTAACTAGAAACTCATAAAGCACCGAGTCAAAGGACCGCAAGTCACCCGACTTATTTCTTTCAACCCATATCAGAGATGGTAATTCGATATGAGCGTTTCTTCTGTAAACCCTGCCACTAATTCTACTAACGAATACTATTTGACTCGCCAAAGCCAGATGGAATCCAATGTTCGTAGCTATCCGCGTAAACTTCCACTTGCGATAGCAAAAGCTTTAGGTTGTTGGGTTACCGATGTTGAAGGTACAGAGTACCTCGATTGTTTAGCTGGGGCAGGAACATTGGCATTAGGCCATAATCATCCTGCGGTAATTCAAAGTATCCAAGATACACTTGCAAGTGGCCTCCCATTGCATACTTTGGATTTAACAACGCCTTTAAAAGATGCTTTTACTGAAGCACTACTTGAGCAATTACCTGGTGGTAAAGAAGAGTATTGTCTACAGTTCTGTGGCCCGTCTGGTGCAGATGGTACAGAAGCAGCAATTAAATTAGCAAAAACTTACACTGGTCGTAGTTCAGTAATCAGCTTCTCAGGTGGCTACCATGGTATGACTCACGGTTCTTTAGCAATGACAGGTAACTTGTCTGCTAAAAATGCTGTGAACGGCTTAATGCCGGGTGTTCAATTTATGCCGTATCCGCATGAATACCGTTGCCCATTAGGCATAGGTGGTGAAGCGGGTGTAGACGCATTAACGTATTATTTCGAAAACTTCATTGAAGACGTAGAAAGCGGTGTAACGAAACCTGCAGCTGTAATCTTGGAAGCAATCCAAGGCGAAGGCGGTGTAGTGACTGCACCTGTAAAATGGTTAAAGAAAATCCGCGAAGTGACTGAAAAGCACAACATCGTGTTGATTCTTGATGAAGTACAAGCGGGCTTTGCACGTTCAGGTAAAATGTTTGCCTTTGAACATGCTGGTATTGAGCCAGACGTAGTGGTTATGTCTAAAGCAGTCGGTGGTAGCTTACCACTTGCAGTATTAGGTATTAAACGTAAGTTTGACGCATGGCAACCAGCAGGTCACACGGGTACATTCCGTGGTAACCAACTTGCTATGGGTACTGGTCTTGCAACAATCAAAACCATTAAAGAACAAAACTTGGCTCAAAACGCGCAAGAGCGTGGCGACTTCTTACAAGCTGAAATTAAAAAATTAGCAGTGGAATTCCCATGTATCGGTAACGTACGTGGCCGTGGTTTGATGATTGGTGTTGAAATTGTTGATGAACGTCAAAAAGCAGATCACATGGGTTCTTTACCGGGTGATTCTCAATTGGCAGCAGCAATTCAAGCAGCATGTTTCAACAACAAATTGTTGTTAGAAAAAGGTGGTCGTAACGGTACAGTCATTCGTTTACTTTGCCCATTGATCATTAACCAAGCTGAATGTGAAGAAGTGATCGTTCGCTTCAAGAAAGCACTTTCTGAAGCACTTGTTGCAACCCGAGGCGCATAAGTCATGGTAGATTTTGCAGAACATCGTAAAGCGTTATTCTGCAATGATGCACAATCCATTGCTGACTATCAGTCAGCAATGGGCGAAGCGGTAAAAGCCGTTTCTGCATGGTTGCAAAATGACAAAATGTACACCGGCGGTAGCATTAAAGAGCTTCGTAGTGCAATTGCATTCAATCCTTCAAAAGAAGGTATGGGTGTACAAAAATCACTAGACCGTATGGTTGAGCTTTTCTTAAACAAAAGCTTAAAAGTACATCACCCACATTCTTTAGCGCACTTGCATTGCCCAACAATGGTAACAAGCCAAATCGCTGAAGTGCTCATTAACGCGACTAACCAATCTATGGACTCATGGGATCAAAGCCCTGCAGGTTCATTGATGGAAGTTCAGTTAATTGACTGGCTTCGCCAAAAAGTTGGCTATGGTGCAGGTCAAGCAGGTGTATTCACCTCTGGCGGTACGCAGTCTAACTTGATGGGCGTTTTGCTTGCACGTGATGCATGTATTGCTAAAAACTGGAAAGACGAAAACGGTAACCCGTGGTCTGTTCAGCGTGATGGCGTACCTGCGGAAGCAATGCGTAACGTAAAAGTGATCTGTTCTGAAAATGCACACTTCTCTGTGCAAAAGAACATGGCGATGATGGGTATGGGTTTCCAATCTGTTGTCACTGTTCCTGTAGATGCAAATGCACGCATGGATATAGACGCGCTTGAGAAAACCATGGCGCACCTTCAAGCTGAAGGTAAAATTGTAGCATGTGTGGTTGCAACTGCGGGTACAACCGATGCAGGCGCAATTGACCCATTGAAAGAAGTGCGTGCAATCACCAACAAATATGACGCGTGGATGCATATCGACGCAGCATGGGGCGGTGCACTGATTCTTTCAAATGACTATCGTTCAATGTTAGACGGTATTGAACTGTCTGACTCGGTAACGCTTGATTTCCATAAGCATTACTTCCAAACGATTTCATGCGGTGCGTTCTTGCTTAAAGATGAAGCGAACTATCGTTTCATGCATTATGAAGCTGAGTACTTAAACTCTGCTTATGATGAAGAGCATGGCGTTCCTAACTTAGTGTCTAAGTCACTGCAAACAACTCGCCGTTTTGACGCGTTGAAATTGTGGATGACAGTTGAGGCGCTAGGTGAAGAGCTTTACGGTTCGATGATCGATCATGGTGTAGGTCTTACACGTGATGTTGCAGATTATATCAATGCAACTGACGGTCTAGAAATGCTGGTTGATCCACAATTCGCATCGGTATTGTTCCGTGTGATCCCTGAAGGTTACCCAGCTGAATTGTTAGATACATTGAACCAAAACGTAGCAGATGAATTATTTGCTCGTGGTGAAGCGAATATTGGTGTAACTAAAGTAGGTCAAGTTCAATCTTTGAAAATGACGACTTTAAGCCCAGTAGCGACTTTAGACAACGTGAAGAATTTGCTTGCTCTTGTGCTTGCAGAAGCGGATCGTATCAAAGGTCCAATCGCTGAAGGTACATATACTCCTGCAATTGACTAATCATCATTTTGTAGGTGTAGAAGAAGGAGCTCATTTGAGCTCCTTTTTTTTAAATGAAAAGGCGCTTAATTTATTACATGGCCACAATTTTTCATTGAAAGATGATAGTTTACTGCGTAGGCAGATTGTTACTTTGAGGGATCAAAGTAACTAAAATCCTTCTCAGGGAAAAGGTACTTCCATGTGACCATTACCTTATAGTGACATCCCTGTCGCCAGTTGCGATAGTCATTGATGTTTATCATTTGATGAATGAGATACCACAATATTTATAACCAATATAAGGCTTGTAAAGGAGTTTCCCTCTCCTTGTAGGAGAGGGTTAGGGTGAGGTGAATGCAATACGATATTGATGTTATGCCGCAAACAATGGACTATAGCTAAATACCAAATAAATCATTACAGTAATCTTTAAATAATTTATCAATATCTTTAACTCTAAACTTAGTTCGAATCGCCTTGACTCGTGACCACATATTTTCTATTGGATTTAAATCTGGACTATATTTAGGAAGCCACACAATGTAATGGCCTGCACAACGTATCAACTCCTGAAGTCTTTTCCCTTTGTGAAAGGTCGCATTGTCCATAATCAAAACACTGCTTTCTTTCAACTTAGGTAATAAATCCTGTTCAATCCAACATTCAAATACTTCTGTATTCACAGAACAATTAAACACACCAACTGTCAACAATCTATTTTCGATAATTGCACCGATCGCATTACTGCAATTCTTCAACTGCCAGTTAAATTCACCTTCAGCACGTGTTCCTTGAAGGCTATAACTATGAGTTCTGGTACTTTCACTTTGAAAACCACTTTCATCTATGTAAATCAGAGGCAATTTCCCTTCTAAACACTCTATGAGATTTTGAAATTGCTGACGTTGATTTTGATCTGCTTTAGGATGCTTTAACGTCTTTTTTTACGCGATATTCCTGCGGCATGTAATGCATTAAATACCGCATGAGTGCTTACTCCTAAACGTTCAGCTCGCTCATACTGATAATCATCAGGATATTGTTCAACATCCTTCAATATTTGCTCTCTGCTAATTTTAGCTGGACGGCCAGGAATAGGTTTGTTTGTAGTGGACTTTTTCCAGTTCTGAATCGTTTGTATACAGATGTTAAAATGCTGTGCTGCTTTTCGCACAGACATTTCATCTCGAATCATAATTTCTATGACTTTGTCTTTAAAATCTTTTGAATATCCCATATCTCTATTGTTCTATAGTTTTTAGGATTTGGCTATAAAACCTTTTTTACGCAATAATTTGCGGTACATGCTGGAACTGCGGTCCGCTGGAAAATGCGCTTCGATGCTTAAATCCAAAGGCAAATATTCAGGCTTTTGTGATTCAGAGACTAAGCGGTCTTCCTCAAATATTTTCAGGTTAAAGTCATAAGCATCTTCCACAGGTAAGTCTTTGTCATAATTGCGGCAAATGGGAGCAAATAGACGGGTAGAACGAGCAGTCATCGGTGAAGCCGCATTCATAATCACTTGCTTGCTGTTATTTGGAAAATGAATCGTCAGCGTTGCAGTAAAGGGTAGATGAATTTCAAAATGGCGCAGCCATTGGAAACCCTCTTGTCCGCGCTGTTCTAAACCAATTGGATAGCGCCCAACACTGCTCCAATAGTCTGCATTAAAGCCAGTTTCTGTTTCGATGGTCGTGTAGTCAGGTACTTCTACATTTGCAGGATCGCCAAACGTATCGGGATGTAGCCAAGCAAAATGCGCGACATCAATAAAGCCTTCAAGCTGCCGGCCTGCAAAACATTGAAAATCGACCGTTGGGCACACCAATTGCTGAAACTCGGCTTCATCCCAATATGGCATTGCAGGGATATTCGGTGCAGCCTCTTTAGGGGCAGTGAGGGAGCACCAAATTAAGCCATAACGCTCAACAGCAGCATAAGTACGCAAGTTGAAACGAGGTGAAATTTTGTGCTCAGGATGTGCAGGGATGCGGTTGCAATGACCGTGTTCACCAAAGCGTAAGCCATGATAGCGGCAGACTACGCCTTGACCATCATTTTTGCCTAAACTCAGTGGTACGCCACGGTGTGGGCAAGCATCTTTAGCGACAATCAGTTCATCTCCCATTTTATAAATGACGAGCGGCATATCTAAAAGCATGGTGCCATAAGGCTGTTCTGTAATGTCTCGAGCGAGTGCAATGGGATACCAATATTCTGCAAGTAAGTGCCAGTCATGTTCTTCAAAAGTCATATGCACAGGCAAGTCCGGATTAAATCTCGCAATGGCTTTACTGGTCATTTTAGGCTCTGTTTTTATGTAAACTTGCATATTGAGCGAACTAAAAAGGTAATGAAATTTCAATTATTGGAATATGAGGGAATAAAAAATCGAACATGCAAATGTGCAACATTCAGAAAAAGAGTGGAATTTGAAAAAAGAAAATAAGACAAAATATGACACGGACATGAATTCTTACGAATATCAAAGTAGAAATAACTAAGACCAATACTTTGATAAATTTCATTACATATTGAAAAATAAAGAATTATATTTAAATCAATGTGCAATCATCAATTATCATAAAAGCGTCATAAAGATGTAACCTAACTGTCATACTCTAAAATCAAAATGCAGATATCGAAAAAGTACAAGACTTTAAAAACAAAAGTGGCGTACTCCAATAAATGCATCAATTAAGAGAGATGAGAATGCGCTTAAATCATATCGCACTTGCTATGGTACTCACTACTGGGGCAACAGTCGCTACAACTGCAAATGCAGCTCGTGACACGATCCAAATTGCTGGTTCTTCAACTGTACTGCCTTATGCAAGTATTGTTGCAGAAGAGTTTGGTAATACATTCCCACAATTTAAAGCACCTGTCGTAGGTTCAGGCGGTACTTCAGGTGGTTTGAAACAATTCTGTAATGGTGTAGGCGACAACACAATTGACGTTGCAAACGCATCTCGTAAAATTAAAGATACTGAATTGGCTGCATGTAAAAAAGCCGGCGTTAACCAAATCTTAGAAATTAAAGTTGGATATGACGGTATCGTATTTGCGTCAAATGCGAAAAAAGCGGCATTCAAACTTCGCCCACAGCACGTATTTGCTGCACTCGCTGCTGAACTACCATCAAAAGGTAAATTGGTTCCAAACCCATACACACGTTGGAATCAAATCGACCCAACATTACCAAACGAAGCAATCACTTTAGTTATTCCTGCATCAAACCACGGTACACGTGAAGTGTTCCAAGAAAAAATGGTCGATGCTGGCTGTGAAACTTATGAAGCTTTCGCAAAATTAGATAAAGATGCTCAGAAAAAAGCATGTTCAACTTTCCGTAAAGATGGCCGTGTAATTGAAATTGCTGGTGACTACACTGAAACACTCGCACGTTTAAAAACATCTCCAAATGCAGTCGGTGTTTTTGGTTTAGGTTTCTATGATCAAAACCGTGACAAATTACGTGTAGCGACAGTGAATAATGTAGCGCCATCTGAGAAAACAATTCTGAATGGTTCATACCCAGTATCTCGTCCATTGTTCTTCTATGTAAAGGGTGAGCACTTAAAATCAATTAAAGGCTTAAAAGAGTTCACAGAATTCTTCCTCAGTAAAAAAGTATCAGGTAAAGGTTCTAAGCTAGAAAAAGCAGGCTTAATTTCAATGTCTGACAAAGAACGTGCTGCGGTACTTGCAAACTTCAAAGCGGGTAAGGCTGTTAAATAAAGTATGGAAATAGCCAATGGCAGGGTCGACCTGCCATTGGCTTTTTGCAAAGAAACAGTTTTTTCAAGAAGGGCTTTTGAAAAAACAGTGGAGATTACATGAATCTGCTACTTATTGGTGTGTTGCTCGCAATTATTGCAATCGCTTATCAAGTTGGACTGACCAAAAGTCGCAAACTTGCAGGTAAAGGCAATAACTCAGCAATGTTGCATTCACGACCGGGCTATTATGGTGTTTTGGTCGCTTTATGGTGTGGGATTCCCGCTTTTTTAATCTTGATTGTTTGGAACTTGGTTGAACCGAGTATTTTTCAACATGTTATTTTAAATAATGTTCCCGAAAATATTCGTTTAAGTTTAGATCCTGCAAGCACGAGCGTAATGGTTGACCGCGTTCAAGCGATTGCTTCTGGTTTTGGGGTAAGTGATACGCCAGCTGCATATGAACTTGCAGCAGCAGAACAGTTAAAGAAAATTGAAAACATCGGCTCATATGCAAAATTGGCCGTTGTGATTTGTGCGGCATTGATTGGTTTAGTCATGGCTAAACGCCGCATCGCAGAAAAATATCGTGCACGTAACCAAGTCGAAAAAGTCATTAATATCGCATTAGCATTATGTTCGGGTGTCGCAATCCTGACAACAGTTGGCATTGTGATGTCGATGTTCAGTGAAGCCATGCGTTTCTTTAGTTTTGTCAGTCCACTCGATTTCTTCTTGGGCACTGAATGGAACCCCGGCTTTAGTACATCAGGGAATGCCGAAGGTAGTTATGGTTTGCTGCCACTCCTTTGGGGCACACTCATGGTTAGTGGTATTGCACTACTGGTTGCTGTTCCAGTTGGTCTGATGATTGCGATTTACTTGGCTGAATATGCCAAGCCAAGTTTCCGTGCTTGGGCAAAACCGGCCATTGAAGTTCTCGCAGGTATTCCAACGATTGTTTACGGTGTATTTGCCTTAATGATTATTGGACCTTTTGCAAAACAGCTCGGCGCGTATATTGG
This sequence comes from Acinetobacter sp. LipI_15, assembly GCF_058242865.1. NCBI lineage: Bacteria > Pseudomonadati > Pseudomonadota > Gammaproteobacteria > Moraxellales > Moraxellaceae > Acinetobacter > Acinetobacter sp. LipI_15. The sequence goes on from NZ_JBZAYN010000001.1 coordinate 1,202,659, forward strand.
ACTCGATATTAATGCAACCAGTGCTTTAACAGCAGGCTTTGTGATGGGGATTATGATTATCCCATTCGTTTCATCATTATCTGACGACATCATTACTCAAGTGCCTCGCGCGCTTCGTGATGGTTCACTTGGTTTGGGTGCTACAAAATCAGAAACCATTCGCCAAGTGGTGATTCCAGCAGCATTGCCGGGCATCATCGGTGCATTCTTATTGGCTGCATCTCGTGCAATTGGTGAAACCATGATTGTGGTGCTTGCAGCAGGGAACAGTCCTTTACTGCATATCAACCCACTCGAAGCGGTATCTACAGTCACCATTACCATCGTAAACCAATTAACAGGTGATACAGACTTTGCGAGTCCTCAAGCATTGGTCGCTTTTGCACTCGGTTTAACACTGTTTGTGATTACTTTAGGTCTGAATATTGTTGCACTGTACATTGTGCGTAAATACCGTGAGCAATACGAATGAGTACGACGAATACATCAAATATGGATCAAAATTTTGATCCGCACGCAGCCGCAGAGCTTCGTGAAAAACGTAAGAAAATCATTGAAAACTCATTGGCAAAAAGACACCGTAAAGAAAATACCTTCCGTGTCTTGGGCTTTAGTGCAGTAGTGACTGGCTTATTGTTCGTCGTGCTATTGTTTGGCAGTATTTTAGCCAAAGGCTTACCAGCATTCTGGCAAAGCTCGATGACGGTGCCTGTGTTTTTTGATCCAAGTATCGTCAATGTAGGAGCGAAACCGGTTCAAAAAGAAGGTGAATCTCCTGCACAGTTCCAAGAGCGTTTTATTGCTTGGCAAACTGAAATGGGCATGGTGGATTGGGATGCGCTGATCGTAAATGGGATCATTGCAAAAGATCCAGCGATTGCCTCTCAACGTGATGATCTCAACAGTTTATATACCAGTTCAGAAGCTTATCGCTTACGAGACATGGTTATGGTAGATCCTTCATTGATCGGTCAAAAACAAGATTTAAAAATCCTTGCAGATGCCAATGTCGATGTCTGGTTAGCCGGTAATATTGACCGTAGCTTGCCTGATGAACAGCAGCAATTGAGCCCTGAAGTACGCCAACTCGCAGATAAACTTAAAGCTGACGGTGTGATATCTAACTCATTTAATACTGAAATATTTAAAAATCCAGACTCTCGTAGCTCACCTGCAACTTCAGGTTTAGCAGGGGCGTTTATGGGTTCACTCTTCATGATGCTGATCGTGATCATTATTTCGATTCCAATCGGTGTAGCATCCGCAATTTACTTAGAAGAATTTGCACCTAAAAACTGGATTACCGATGTTGTCGAAGTCAACATTAACAACCTAGCAGCGGTTCCTTCGATTGTCTTTGGTTTGCTTGGTGCAGCGATCTTTATTGGTTGGATGCATATGCCGCTTTCGGCTCCTGTGGTTGGTGGTTTAGTCTTAAGTTTGATGACTTTGCCAACGGTCATTATTACCACACGTGCTTCACTAAAAGCTGTTCCTCCATCGATCCGCCAAGCCGCTTTAGGTTTGGGTGCATCACGTTTACAAACTGTATTTCACCACGTCTTGCCACTGGCATTACCGGGTATTTTAACCGGTGCCATTATTGGTGTTGCTCAAGCCCTAGGTGAAACTGCTCCATTATTATTGATTGGTATGAGTGCCTTTGTGGCAAGTGTACCAGCCACTCCTTTAGATCAATCCACTGCATTACCTGTACAAATTTTCCTTTGGCAAGGTAACGAACTACGTAACTTCTTTGAAGGGCGTACCGCAGCAGCAATCATTGTACTTCTTGCTCTCATGATCGGCTTAAACAGTTTAGCGATCTGGTTACGTAAGAAATTTGAAGTACGCTGGTAATTGAGGGCATTATATGAATAGCGTCGTTACAACTGAAAAGAATTCCTTAGATCAGGATAAGTCCGTGAATCCAGAACAAACACAATTTACCTCTGCACAGGGCAGCCAAAAGCAAACCAATACTGCGTTTGTGTCACAATTCGATACGCAATCTAGCGCGAAAAAAGATGCGAAATCGACCAATGTGAAAATCAGTACCAATGATGTGCATGTGTACTATGGCGAATCTGAAGCGATCAAAGGCATTGATCTGAACATTTATGAAAATGAAGTGATCGCCTTTATTGGACCGTCTGGTTGTGGTAAGTCAACTTTCCTGCGTACGCTCAACCGTATGAATGACACGATTGATTCTTGTCGTGTGACAGGACAAGTGCTCATGGATAATCAAGACATCTATGATCCAAATCTTGATGTGGTATTACTGCGTGCCCAAGTAGGTATGGTTTTCCAAAAGCCGAACCCATTTCCAAAGTCAATCTTTGATAATGTCGCTTATGGTCCAAAACTTCATGGTTTGGCACGTGATAAATATGACATGGAAGAAATTGTAGAAAATAGTCTGCGTAAAGCTGGACTTTGGGATGAAGTGAAAGACCGTTTGAACCAACCGGGTACGGGGCTTTCAGGTGGTCAGCAGCAACGTCTATGTATTGCGCGAACCATTGCAGTCAGTCCAGAAGTGATTTTGATGGATGAACCTTGTTCAGCACTCGATCCGATTGCAACAGCAAAAGTAGAAGAACTCATCACTGAACTTTCAGCGCAATATACCATTGCGATTGTGACGCACTCGATGCAGCAAGCAGCACGTGTATCTGACCGTACCGCATATTTCCATTTGGGCGATTTGATTGAAGTGAATTCCACTGAAAAAGTCTTTACCCAACCGGATCATCAGCTAACAGAAGCGTATATTACGGGGCGTTTTGGTTAATCTAGTCTGTTTAAAAATAGAGCCGAAAGGCTCTATTTTTATGGGGTTAATAATTAGGTAGAGAAGTCTTGATAGAAATAAAATGCTCAATTTGGCTCAATGAGAATTATTTTCAAAAAATAGATTGAATTTTTGTGATGCAGCCCACATGTTATACGACATAAATATGAATTAAATGAGTTTCAATTTTATGCTATTTCATAATCCCAAGTTGCCTGCGGAAATTCGTGTAAGCCACTTAAATGCACGTATCAATGAACAACGAAAAAAAATTGCGCAAACGACTGCATCTAAACTTGAGCTGCTGCAACTAAGCCAACAATTATCAAAAGAAGCGCGCGCACGTAAAAAGAATAACCAAAAAATTTATGTAATCGATTTTAATGGTGATACCGCTGCATCTGCGGTAACGAGTCTACGTGAAGAAATTACCCTGATCTTAGCGACAGCAAAAGCAGGACGTGACCGCGTGGTTTTACGTTTAGAAAGTCCAGGCGGGATGGTGCATGGCTATGGTCTGGCCGCTGCACAATTGGTACGTTTACGTGATGCTGGATTTAACTTAACCATTTGCGTGGATAAAGTTGCTGCAAGCGGTGGCTATATGATGGCCTGCATTGCAAATGAGATCGTTTCAGCACCATTTGCCGTGGTGGGTTCGATTGGTGTAGTTGCACAAGTGCCGAACTTTAACCGTTTATTGAAAGAAAAACATATCGATTTTGAACTGTATACCGCGGGTCAGTTCAAACGTACCGTAACTATGTTTGGTGAAAATACTGCTGAAGGTAAAGCCAAATTTGAAGAAGAGTTACAGCAAACCCATAACTTGTTTAAACACTTTGTTGAAAAATACCGTCCTCAGCTCAATGTCGATAAAGTTGCCACAGGTGAGCATTGGTATGGTCAAGATGCAATGGATCTCAATTTGGTCGATAAACTCCAAACGTCAGATGAATATCTATTAAGTCTTATGCCACAACATGATGTATATATGATTGAAACCCGCAAAAAACCAACACTGGGTGAGAAGTTAGGCTTACAAGCAGCACAAATTGCGGATTCATTGGTTCCTGCTGTCATGTCAAAAGTGATGGAATCATTGAGCAAAGCTAATGCAAATATCGTTCAATTAAAAGATCTAAAATTTTAAAATCTTTATGCTTATAAAGTATTTAAAGCTCACTTCGGTGAGCTTTTTTTATGCTAAACGATGCTGTTGTGATAGATTGCGTTGCGTACATAGATATTGATGATAATGATGTCTAATTTTCTGTTTATTTTAGGTGGTGTCATTTGCCTAATGGTTTGGCCTTGGCTATATTTGCTGCATTTTCAAAGTGTGAAAAAATCTGTGCTGAAACAGTATGCTGCGCTGTTTGGCCCAGCAGCAACACTGTTGGCAGGCTATATTTATTGTTCATCACTACAGGTAGATGTTCGCTCTGAAGCCTGCGGCACTGTTGTGGCCTATCAGAGTTATATGAGTAGCGGAAATATAAATAAAAGACAGCCTTTTGAGCGGGTTGAAATTTTAGTGAATCATACAAAATATACACGGCATTTTCGTATAGATGATGATCTACAAAAAATGCCAGCGGGAGCAAAAGCGTGCTTTCAGTATTATGACCGAAAATTGAATCCGCAAATGTCAGATTCAATCTTAATTCAATGGACTGCTTAAATATTTAACTGATGTTACGCAGTAACACCAGAAGTGCAATTTGATTCAAATAAAACAACGATACGCGGTAACGTCATCCGCAAGTGTTTGAGACAGGGCTGCTTCTAATCAAAAATGTTTTTGCGATACTTTGAATACGTAGACGCGAGCGAACGAGTTTTGCGGTGAGGAGCATTGCTCCGCAAGATGGTTTCCTTGCGAAGCTTCGCTTCTCATTTTGCCGAATGAGAAACATCGTTTCGTAAAAGTACCTCCAGCCGAAGGCTAATCCCGTTATTCAGTTCCTAGATGTAAGACTCCGTCGAATAGACTTAAAAATCATTTTTAAAATGAGAAATTACTTCTAGGTGCGTAACATCAGTATTTAAGATAAAAAATATTCAGGCTTTTGTTTAGCGTTATTCAACAAATTTGATGTCATTAAACAAATACCACCAGTGATCATCGCACCAAGTGTTGCAAGCAGCATATCTTTATGTGCATCCCAAATATCACCTTGTTGCCCATTATAATTTTCAGCTTCTTCTGGTGATAAGCCAATGGCAATCAGCCATTCGATCCATTCATAAAATAAACTGGTCGCCATGACGAATTGTACGACCAATAAAAAGAGTGTTCCGGCTTTTAATTGCGGTAGCCAGATTTGAAATATGCGATAAAAGAACGGATAGAGCAGCAATCCATAGGCAAGATGTACAAGCCGATCATACATATTCCGAGACCATCCCATGCTTTGGTCAAGGTTGAAACCGAAGAGAGCTTGTGTCCATTCAGAATAAGGTACATAAGAATATAAATAATGGGCACCGATAACATGAATCAATAAAAAGCCAAGATACAGGCAAACAGTTGTGAAACTTAGCCCTATTTTATAGAGGAAAACGAGCAACACGATCAGCATAAACGCTGTGCCGATTTGATGGAGGATATACGCTTCCATTTCTAAAGGTTGGATACTGGCGATCACAATGGCAAGCGTTAATAACGCAAAAGCTAAGATGTGCTTAAGTTTTAATTTGAAATCAATCATGAAAAGGCAAAGCTCAAAATTTTTATCGGTGTGCAGTGGTTATAATTCGCGGCAAGTATAGCCATAATGCGATGAAAAGTGTTAGTTAGACGGCGCTAGAATTTGTGCATTATTTTTTCAAATGTCTTTAGTTTGCGGCTGGGGATAAGTATTTTTAAAAAGATTGTATTAAACTCAGATGAATATCGATGTTTAAGTATTTGGAAGTAACTATGGCCGTTGTTGAGGCATTTATTGCGACTCAAAATTGTTATTTTAACTATGAGTTTGAAGAACTTAATTTAACAGATGATTTTCCAGAAGAGCTCTCTGTGTCTTTGCGCGGCATGATGTTTCGCCATGAGATTCAATATCCTGAGGCGACTTATTATGTTTATTACTCAGATGTTTTAACGGGCTGTGAATTACAACGGATGAAAGATGATTGGGCGAAATATTGCCCTGCAGAATAAAATTACGTCTAAATTTTCTATCTCCTTATAGGAGATGAGAATCCTCAGAATATATTCTGAGTTCGCAAGGAGAGTTGGATAGTCTCATCTCCTTGCGGAGCATGCTCTTCATCCTAAAGGGAGTAGGAGTATCTAGATGTAAATAAAAAACGAGGCATGAAGCCTCGTTTTTTTGATCTATCTAAAATTAGATTTTAGAAATCAGATCTTAGAAATTAAATCAGCAACTTGTTTTGCTTGAGTCGATGCATTACCTGTATAAGTCGCAGGTGTCATTTCTGCAAGACGCGCACGGTCAGCAGCAGGAACAGCTTCAAGCTCATTACCATTGACGAAATCAACCATCATGTCGCGAGTCATTGCTTGACCACGAGTGAGAGCTTTAAGTTTTTCGTATGGTTTTTCAACTGCATAACGACGCATAACAGTTTGAATCGGTTCTGCAAGCACTTCTTGTGCATGGTCAAGGTCTTCTAGAATACGTTGAGCATTCAATTCAAGTTTACCAATACCTTTAGAGCAAGCTTCAAATGCGATCAAGCTTTGTGCAAAACCAACACCCATGTTACGAAGAACAGTAGAGTCAGTTAAGTCACGCTGCCAGCGAGATACAGGAAGTTTTTCGCCTAAATGCGCAAGTACTGCATTTGCAATACCCAAGTTACCTTCAGAGTTTTCGAAGTCAATTGGGTTTACTTTATGCGGCATAGTAGAAGAACCAACTTCACCTTCTTTCAAACGTTGTTTGAAGAAACCAAGTGAGATATAGCCCCAAACGTCACGGTTAAAGTCGATCAAAATGGTGTTGAAACGACGTAGCGCATCAAAAAGTTCCGCCATGTAGTCATGTGGTTCGATTTGAGTGGTGTACGGGTTAAATTCTAAACCTAATGATTCAACAAATGCTTGTGAATGCGCAGGCCAGTTAATTTCAGGGTAAGCAGAGTAGTGCGCGTTGTAGTTACCTACTGCACCATTGATTTTACCAAGTAATTCAACTTGTTTGAATTGTTTGATTTGACGTGCAAGGCGGTAAGCCACGTTCGCCATTTCTTTACCCAAAGTTGTTGGGCTTGCAGTTTGACCGTGTGTACGAGACAACATTGGTTGTTCAGCGTGTTGTTCAGCCAAAGCAACGATTGAATCGATAATTTGCTGCATTGCTGCAACTAAAACTTCACGGCCATTTTTAAGCATTAAAGCGTGAGACAAGTTGTTGATGTCTTCAGATGTACATGCAAAGTGAATGAATTCGCCTGCATTTTTAAGCTCATCGATATGTGCGATTTGCTCTTTTAAGAAGTACTCAACTGCTTTTACGTCATGGTTGGTTGTACGTTCAATTTCTTTAATGCGGTTTGCATTGTCTTCAGAGAAGTTCGCAACAATTGCATCAAGCGCAGCGTTAGTTTCAGCACTGAACGCTGGAACTTCAGTGATTTCAGGACGGTTTGCAAGCGCTTGTAACCAACGCACTTCAACAGTCACACGAGCATGGATTAAACCAAACTCAGAGAGGAAGGGACGTAAAGCATCACATTTGCTTGCGTAACGTCCATCTAATGGAGAAAGTGCGGTTAAAGCGTTCATAGCGATTCCTTAAATTTTGGAATTAAACGTAAAACAAAAAGCCCGTACTGCATCAGTTAAACCACCTGATACTGTAAACGGGCAAGATCTTGAATATCTTGTAGTAGCTTGCGCTTACTGAAAATCATACCCCATGAGCTACCACCGAGCTGACGCCATAAATGTGCCATTTGTAAGCCGGTAAATAAGGTGGCGCGAATGCGATTGGTATGAGAGGTGTCTTTAAATGCTTCGGCATTACCACGAACCATAATACGTGGATTAATTTGGCCAGCAGTTTCAATATAGGTTTGCGCTAAATTAGCAATGATACTTGGATGTAAATAATTATTATCGAAAAATGAAAGCTGTCTTAGAATTTTTTGTTGGGATTGTTCAATGATTTCTACAAATTTAGGATTGCTATAGACTTTCTTTTCTAACTGCAATAACGCCATCGCATACGTCATGGGTAGCTTGGTATTGGCAAGTTTAGGAAGTCTAGATTTGGGAGATGTATTGAAGGGTTGAGTAATGCTACTTTCTAAGGTCTTTAAACCCAGTGAAATATCCGCCAAACCACTAAAAAAATCGAGCGTCTGACTAGACTGATTTGACTTGGGACGGATATTTAAACTGGCTTTAATAAGATGTTCAAAATAAAAGTTACCGCTTTCCCCGATACTCTGTTGACCAGTCAATGCAGTCATATGAGTCAGCTGTGTTGCTTGAAATACAGCAGCTAACGCCAATGCACGATTTTGGCGAGTATTCAGAGTCTGAGGCTGTTGAAACGGTAACTCTGTCATCCGAAACAATCCTTATACAATAAAATCCGGTTTAGGCGCATTGGTATGATGAATCACACCGCCACCTAAACAAACTTCACCGGTGTAGAACACCACACTTTGACCCGGTGTAACAGCACGTTGTGGCTCATCGAATTCGACACGCACACCATTTGGCGCTGTAGAGTCTTTAAATAATGTACAGTCTTGGTCAGGCTGACGATAACGAGTTTTCGCTGTGCAGCGGAAACCTGATTCAGGAATCTCATGTTCACCAGCCACCCAATCAATCGCTTCAGACCATAAAATGGTGCTTTGCATGAGTGGATGTTCATGACCTTGACCAATGACTAGGCGATTACCTTCGATATCTTTATGCAGTACAAACCAAGCGCCTTCTTCAGCACCTTTTAGACCACCAAGACCGATGCCACCACGTTGGCCGAGCGTATAGTACATTAAGCCGTGATGTTCACCAACCTCTTTACCTGTGTCAAGGACGATTTTTCCGGGTTGAGCAGGTAAATATTGCTTTAAGAAGTCATTAAATCGACGTTCACCAATAAAGCAGATTCCTGTTGAATCTTTTTTCTTCGCGGTGATTAGACCTAATTCTTCAGCGATTTTACGCACTTGTGGTTTTTCAATTTCACCCACAGGGAACAAGGTCTTGTTAATTTCACGACCATGCACTGCATGTAGGAAATAGGTTTGGTCTTTATTGTTGTCTAGGCCACGCAGTAGAGGGGCATACTCTTCACCACGTGAATTTTTTAGTGTTTCACCACGGCGGCAATAATGGCCTGTCGCAATGAAGTCAGCACCTAAGTTCACAGCATGGTCGAGAAATGCACGGAATTTAATTTCTTTATTGCAGAGAATATCTGGGTTTGGTGTACGACCAGCAGCATATTCTTCTAAGAAATGCTCAAAGACACGGTCCCAATATTCCATCGCAAAGTTCGCGGTATGCAGTTTGATACCAATTTTGTCACAAACGGCTTGAGCATCGGCAAGATCTTCCATTGCCGTACAGTATTCCGTGCCGTCATCTTCTTCCCAGTTTTTCATGAAAAGACCTTCAACTTGATAACCTTGTTGAAGTAAAAGTGCTGCAGATACAGAAGAATCTACACCACCAGACATACCGACGATGACACGTTGTTGCATAGGATTAAGCATCCAAATTTGAAATTAAGGGAGAATTTTGGTGCTCGTAAATGAGCGATAAAGGAAATTTTTGACCTGAAAGAGCATCTTGCACTGCTTTAATCACTAATGGACTGCGCGCACGGGCAGATTCAATGAGTTCATCAAACGTCATCCATACTGCACCGACAATACCTGTGTCTAACTGTGCATCGGCATGGTGCTGAATGTCTTTAGCTAAGAAACAGAAACGGAAATAAGTACGATCAGGGAACATCGGGGGAGTATAAGTATACATGCCTAGAAGGTTCGTGATTTCTACATCGTGACCTGTTTCTTCCATGGTCTCTCGAATGGCGGCTTCAATAATGGTTTCGCCAGCTTCGACATGACCTGCAGGTTGATTAAATACAGTATGGGTCACACCTTCTGTATGTTCTTCAACAAATAGGAATTTTCCGTCTTTTTCAACGACTGTCGCAACAGTGACGTGAGCAGTCCAAGCGGTCATAGAAAAGCACCATGGGGTAAAAACGCTATTCTACAAAATTTAGGGAGCGGTGGCTATGATGTGAAGGGATTTCTTTATTTATAGGTGAATTGTGATGATTTTCTATAAAATTTTAGAAAAACGATTGGCAAAATTCTTACTATTATCATCTAGGTTTTTGCTGTAAAAGCAGATAAAATCTATATAAATTATTATTTTTAAATGTTTTTTAATTGGAAACATTACTTTATCTATTATTAAAAAGTGATTTAAGGGGAAATTTAGAGAATGTACATACCTATTAGTGAATTAAATTTTGGATTTAATGATGCAATTAACTATAGACGTCGTGAGAATAAGAACGCTTTTAATCAGCTATTTGTAAAGAATGAAAAGCTCGATGATTTAATGAAATTATCTACTTATTTTCTCATAGGAGATAAGGGTACTGGTAAAACAGCATATGCTGTATGGTTAAGTAATAACGAATATAAAAATACGAGCTCAACACTCAACTATATTGGTGAGACGGAATATCAAAAATTTGTAACTTTAAAAAGGGAAAAGAACCTAACTCTTTCTGACTATACAAATATTTGGAAAGTAATAATTCTTTTATTAGTTTCTAAGCATGTTTATGAGAAAGAAGGTAAAGAAAACATAATTAATAAATATATTAAATTCCGTGCAGTCAATAAAGCTATAGATGCTTACTATGAAGGTGCATTTTCTCCTGAAATTATGAATGCTATTGAGTTTGTACATGACTCATCTGTATCAGCAGAATTACTAAGTGAATACGCTAACTTAGAAGGAATTACTAGTGTTAAGAAAACATTTACAGAAAGCCGTTATCAAACAAACTTACTCTATATACAAAGAAAATTTGAAGACTCTTTAAGATCCTTGAATCTCTCAAAAAATCATACTATTTTTATTGATGGTATTGATTTACGCCCTTCTGGAATTGACTATAGTGATTATTTAGAGTGTGTGAAAGGTTTAGCGAATGCTGTTTGGTCGATTAATAATGATTTTTTCTCCACTATTAATGATTCTAAAGGAAGATTAAAAGCCACAATTTTATTAAGACCTGATATTTTTAATGCCATTGGACTTCAAAATGCTAATAACCGTATTCGAGACAATGCATTATATCTAGATTGGAGGATACCTTTTAACAGATTTGAATATTCTGAATTGTATAAACTTCCAAATCGACTTTTATCAATAGGGCAGCCCAAAGATCTCCCAGATGATTCATTCTGGGACCACTATTTCCCTTATAAAGTAAAAGTACAAGGTACTGAGGAACATTCTTTTATTTCATTTTTGAGATTTTCATATTTTAGACCTAGAGATATTGTAACTATGTTAAATATCTTGAAAGAACTCCATCGTGAAAGTGGATCAAAAAGAAACTACTTTATTGAAGAAGATTTCAGAGATCCTCATTTTAGAAGAAGATATTCAGAATACTTACTGGGAGAGGTAAAAGATCATTTATCTTTTTATTATTCAGATAAAGATTATGATCTTTTCCTTAAGTTCTTCGAGTTTTTAAAAGGTGACTACTCATTTACTTATGATGAATACACTATATGCTTCCAAAAATTTCTTCACTTTGTAGATGAACAAGATATTGCAAGACCGGCATTCTTAGATAAAGAGGGAGATTTCTTACAGTTCTTATTTGAATTGAATATCATTTTTTGCATAGAAGAAGCGGAAGATGGAAAAAAGTTTTTCTTTTGGTGTTTTAAAGATCGAAATGTTTCCAATATTAATCCACGTGTGAAAACTAATTGTAAATATGAAATCTTTTATGGTCTTGGCAAGGCGCTAAACATGGGCAAACAGTTCATAGAATCATAATACCTCTAGAATAAAAGGGTATCTATGATGCCCTTTATTTTAAATAATTTTTTTATGCAAAATCTATTTTATTTATAATTTCCCGACACCTTCACATAATTCTGCGCTGAATACGGTAAAAATGCTTTTTCTTTATCGGTTAGGGGGCGGACTTTTTTGACTGGACTGCCCACATATAAATAACCACTTTCCAAAACCTTATTTGGTGGAACAAGTGAACCAGCACCAATCATCACATCATCTTCAACAATTACATCATCCAAAATAATCGTGCCAATACCGACTAAAACACGATTACCAATGGTACAACCGTGTAATTTCACATGATGACCAATTGTCACATCTTCACCAATAATCAGTGGAGAACCTTCAGGCTTATCGGCTTTTTTATGACTCACATGCAACATTGAGTGATCTTGCACATTAGAGTTTTTACCAATACGAATATGGTTTACATCACCACGAATCACAGCAAATGGCCAAACAGAGACATTTTCAGCCAATACAACATCGCCAATCAAGACTGACATTTCATCGATATAACAAGAGTCAGCAATACGTGGAACAGTGTCTAAATAAGGGCGAATGTTTTGGCTCATAGGAAAGTCATCTACAGGTTTTTAGGCAGTATAAAATAAAAAAGCACCTAGACCGAAATCTAGATGCTTTCACTTTAGTCTTAATATCGAGTCTTCATCAAACTTAGAATAAGTTGCTAAAGAATTGTTTGATGTGATCAATCATTTTTGCAAAGAAACCAGCTTCTTCAACATTTTGTAGAGCCACAAGTGGTTTTTCAGCAATGACTTTGCCATTAAGCGTTGCAACGTATTTACCGACCACTTGACCTTGTTTTAAAGGAGCAGTTAATTTTGGTTGAACAACCAATTGAGTTTTAATGGCGTTCGCTTCGCCTTTAGGCATCGTCACGTTAAAGTTTTCAGCTAGACCTACTTGAACTTCATTGTCTTTACCGTACCAAACTTTTGCTTTTGCAAGCACTTGTTTAGCAGGTTGAACTTTTACAGTTTCAAAGTTTGCATAACCCCAAGCTAAAATTTCACGTGTTTGAGATGCACGCTCGTTCATGCTTGGCGCACCAAAGATCACTGAAATTAAACGTAAAGGACCACGTTTAGCTGAAGTCGTTAAGCAGTAGCCCGCTTCTTCAGTATGGCCAGTTTTTAAACCATCTACACTTGGGTCAGTATAAAGCAGGGCATTACGGTTGCCTTGCTTAATGCCATTGAACGTAAATTCTTTTTCAGAGTAGATCGGATAGTATTTTGAACTGTCATGAATGATATGTTGCGCTAGAGTCGCCATATCTTTGGCAGTCGAGAAATGACCTTCAGCTGGCATACCTGTCGCATTGATGAATTGAGTATTCACCATGCCAATACGTTTCGCTTCTTGGTTCATCATGTGGGCAAAGGTGCCTTCATTGCCAGCAATATGTTCTGCCATAGCTTTAGAAGCGTCATTACCCGACTGAATGATAATGCCACGTAACATTTCTAATGCAGTTGCAGTACCGTTGAGCGGAACGTACATACATGACTCAGTGCTGCTGCCGCGACACCAAGCCGACTCATTCATACGTACTTTTTCATTTTCAGTTAGTTCACCGCTTAATAACTTTTGCTCAATGATGTAACTGGTCATCATTTTTGTCATTGAAGCAGGAGCTAATTTTTCGTTTTCATTTTTAGAAGCAAGGATTTGCCCTGTCTCATAGTCCATCAGCACATAAGATTTATTATTTAATTCAGGTGGTGCAGAAAGGACAGTTGCCGCGAATGAAAAACTAGGTGCAAGTAGTAATGCGGCAAGGGCGGTTTTTCGGGTCATTCTGGGTGGTTCCAATAACTTAGGTATAAGCACAAAGAGCCTAGCATTTTAGGACAAAGCTAGGCGGACTGCTATGGGGTGCAAGCGCTTATTTTAAAAGTATTGTAACCAATTGGTATTATTTGCTGTAAGCAGTCAATTCTTTGCAAATCGTACCATTTTTCTTATCGCCAGCTTTCTTCGCATCAGACTGCGCTTCTTTTAAAGCGTCTTTAAAACTTTTTTGTTTGCTGAGCTGTTGTAAGGCATTTACAGGGTTCTTTTCATTCGGCATATATTCTTTGGCTAATTTTGCATAACCCGCTTCAAACTTCGGCTGATCTTTGTCATTCACCAGTTTTGGACAAACTTCAGAAAGTACATAAATAGCTGCAAGTTCTTGACTGGTCACTTGAGGTGTAGGAGTCACTTCAATTTTTTCATCTGCGGCATGTGCAGACATGGTGGTGAACGCAAAAGCAGAAAGGCTAAGGGCACAAAGAGATTTTACAAAAGAGTTTTTCATTTAAATAACCTGTTAAATAACCTAAAAGATATCAAATAGCTAAAATTTATTAGCCAAGCTTAATCATATTTTGGGTAGAGATCAGTAGAAAATTGTATTGAAGCTGTTTAGAAATCAATACATTGTGAAAGAAAAAAGGATGAGGCTATAAAGCGTCATCCTTTTTTGGCAGGTTTGATGCAATTAGGACTAACCTATTGAGAGGACGTCCAAATCTGAATGATCAATTAACCTTCATAATTTAAAACGTCATCACAAACTGATTTTTGTTCAGCTTTATCAGTTTCTTTAGCAGCTTGACGTGCTTCTTCAAGAACTGATTTATATTCGCTGTCAGACTGTAGTTTTTCTAAAGTCATTGATTTATCAGAATAATCAGCAAGATATGTTTTAGTGAGTGCTTGAATGTTGGCATCAAATTTTGCATTTTGACCAATAATCGCAGGGCATACTTCTAACATGACTTGTGCAGATGCAATGTCTTCTTTTACGATGGTATTGGCTTCTTCTTGAGTGAAGTCATTGTCTGCGACCACAGTTTGAGTCATGCAAGCTGCTAGAGCAAAGCCCAATAAACCACGAAGTGCTACGGTTTTATTCATTTTGTACACACACATTTATGCTGGATGTTGAAATGTAAATATATATAATTATTCATATATTTCAATAAAATGTTCTTGCGAGTCATTTTTAATTTTTTAGTAATGGAAATTTAGTTGTGAATATATTAATTGCCAATGATGATGGCGTTTTTGCTCCCGGTATCCAAGCTTTAGCACATGCATTGCGTCCTCTCGGTCGTGTGGTGATTGTTGCACCTGAAAGTGAACGCAGTGGTTTTTCAAGTGCACTGACTTTAGATCGACCATTACGACCTGTCGAAATTGCACCAAATATGTGGGCGGTAAATGGCACACCTGCGGACTGTGTGTATTTATCAATGAATGGTCTGTTCGATTTTGAATTTGATTTGGTGGTGAGTGGGATCAATAGCGGCGCAAATCTGGGTGATGATGTGCTGTATTCAGGGACGGTCGGTGCCGCATTTGAAGGTCGTCTAATGAAACAACCTGCGCTAGCCGTGTCTTTGGCTGGGCCGAATGTGCGTAGTTATAACAACCCTGAAGATTATGTCGTAGCTGCACAATGGGTGCATGACTTTATTGCCAATGGCTTACCTGCGCTACCTGCACGACATATTTTTAATATCAATATTCCAGATGTCGCTGAACTTCAAGGCACTAAAGTGACCTATCAAGGGCGACGTTTACAGTCCAAACCGATTACCAGTCATGTAGACCCGCGTGGTCGTCAAGTCTATTGGATTGGCTTGGCAGGCGAGGCAGTGGCAGAGCCTAAGAAAGGCTTAACCGATATCGAGTCAGATTTCTTTGCCGTGGCAAATGGTTATGTCAGTGTAACTCCTATACAAATGGATGCTACAAACTATGAGATTTTGAATAACTTACACGCAGAGTTATCTAAAATTTAAGTATTAGTGTTATAACTTTGTGAAAATGGTTATGCCGCAACTTTTTTAGAGTGGATTTTTGCTAATCTTAGCCCATTCATAATGACTATATTTGAATTATTAGTGAGGAAGATGATGTCCCTGGTGTCACAATATCGCGTTATTACCGCTCCTGCAGCATTATTTAAGACCCTTGTTTTATCTGCTGCGGTTGTTACGACTTTGGTCATGACTGGCTGTGCGTCAAAACCACAAATTAATAATGCGACCCGTTATGCGACTGCTCCGGATTATTATACAGTTCGTTCGGGAGATACTTTAAGTGGCATTGCCGCTCGCTATGGTTTGAGCTATGTCAGCATTGCAGAAATGAACGATATTGCGCAGCCTTATCGCATCTATGTTGGACAATCCATTCGCCTTAAAAATGGCGGCTCACGTCGTACAACGTCTACGCAAGCCATGACTCAAGCGGCACCAATTCAACGCCAAACGATTGCAATGCCAACGCAAACAGCGCCCGTGACTCAAGCTTCAACCACTCCATCGACAGTGACGCGAACTACAGTTCCAACTCCAGTGGTCAGTTCTTCAAGTTTACGTTGGGTGAGTCCAGTATCGCGTCCTACGGTATTACAAGGCTATAATTTAGCATCGAATGTGAAAGGAACACGTTACGCAGGTAATACAGGTGATCCTATTTTTGCAGCAGCTGATGGTCAAGTGGTCTATGCCGCCGATGGTCTTAAAGAGTACGGCAATTTAATTTTGGTGAAGCATATTAATGGCTATATCACTGCATATGCACATAACAGTAAAATGAATGTCAAAAGTGGCGATACTGTGAAAGCAGGGCAGCAAATTGGTGAGATGGGTTCATCGGGTACAAACCGTACGATGCTTGAGTTTCAGGTGCGTTTAGATGGTAAACCAATCAATCCAACTGCAGTTTTACCAAATAATTAAATATATAATGCAAAAGCAAAATATCCCCGTATAATACAATGAGTTGCTTTTATCGAAAGATGAAGCTTCTCATAAGTTTATGAGGGAAATTTATGTTAGATCAACTTCGAGCAATGGGTGTCTTTGCTTGCGTTGTGGAAAAAAATTCGTTTAGCGGTGCTGCTCGTGAGTTAGGTATTACCACGAGTGCCGTGAGTCAGCAAATCCGCTCACTAGAGCAGGATATGGAAGTCATTCTTTTACATCGTTCTACACGTAAGTTAAGTTTGACAGAAGCTGGACAAGCTTTTTTTCATAGTTGCCAAGAGATGCTATCTGCCGCAGAGCGCGGCAAAATTCGTATCAATGAACTTCGTGACGACTTAGTCGGTGAATTACGAATTGCATCGACACCAGAACTTTGTGCGAATCATGTGATTCCTGCATTGTCACATTGGATGTCTGCACATCGCGGTTTATCCGTTCATCTAGAAGCAGATAATCAATATATCGACTTAATTGATGGCCGCATTGATATTGCGCTACGCATGAGTTCAAAAATTGATGATCAACAGTTTCATGTGGTGCCATTGGCACATGTTGAACAAGTTCTCGTTGCTGCACCAAGCTATATCAACCAAACCAGTTTAATTACACGACCAGAAGATTTACAAAATCATGATATGGTTCAAATAAATTTGGTTAAAAACTTTCAGCATTTTGCATTTGAAAATGCAGTGACTAAAGAGCAGGTTGCATTGGATGTGCATTCCCGATTTACAACAAATAATGTATTTGCTGCAAAAGCAATCTGCCAACAAGGACATGGCATTGCAAGAATATTATATCTAGATACGCAAAAAGACTTATTAAACGGTTCTCTTGTTGAAGTTTTACCAGAATGGCGTTTACCATCATTCACTCTATATGCTGTGATGTCTAAACGTGATCAACAGCCTACTAAAATTCATCGTTGCCTAGATGCATTAAAATTGTATTTCAGTCAATTACCAGGCGGACGTGTATACCAAGAAGCCTCATAAAAACAAAAAAATTTGAAGAAGATATAAAAAAAGCCGCAATTAGCGGCTTTTTTTACTTTCGGCACATATTACGCTAGAAAGTTTTTCACCATTTTAACAATGCGTTCAATCAAGATATCCGCTTGTTCTTTATTGATATTCAGCGTAGGCAATAAACGAATCACTGAGCCTGCTGTTACGTTAATAATCAAGTGATGCTCATCACGTGCAATATTCACAAGTTCGCCACATGCTTTTGGTAATTCAATGCCGACCATTAAACCAAAACCACGAACAGTCACATTTTGCTCTGAAAGTTGCTCTGTGAATTGCTCAACAAGATACGCCCCCATATTTGCAGCATTTTCAACAAGGTTTTCTTTTTGAATGGTATCAATCACGGTATAAACCACACGTGAACCTAATGCTGTACCGCTATAAGTTGAACCGTGGTTACCCGCTGTTAAAACGCCAACACCACGACCTTGAGTCATGACTGCGCCGATAGGGAAGCCATTACCCAGACCTTTAGCTGTAGTTAGCACATCAGGAACAATATTAGTGTGTTGATACGCAAAGTATTTACCTGTACGACCATTACCTGTTTGCACTTCATCAAGCATCATTAACCAGTTGTGCTGATTACAGATTTGACGAATTTCTTCTAGGTAGCTAAAACCCTGAGGTGCAGTATTTACACCACCTTCACCTTGGATCGGCTCAACCAAAATCGCTACGATGTCAGGGTGGTGAATCGCCGCTTCCTCAATCGCTTCGATATCACCGAAAGGTACACGGATAAAACCTTCAACCAATGGGCCAAAGCCTTCTTGAACTTTTTTGTTACCTGTTGCAGATAAGGTTGCCATGGTACGACCATGGAAAGAATGATCAGCAACGATAATTTTTGGTGTTGCGACACCTTGCATATGACCAAATTTACGTGCAATTTTGATTGCACCTTCATTTGATTCTGCACCACTATTTGAGAAGAAAACTTCTTCCATACCCGCAACTTCAGCTAATTTTTGCGCAGCAGCCGTTTGCCAAGGCACTTCAAATAAGTTACTGGTATGAATGAGGGTCGCTGCCTGTTCAGCAATTGCAGCTGTAATTGCAGGATGTGAGTGACCTAAACCACAAACAGCGATCCCTGTCAGTGCATCTAAGTATTCTGTGCCATCTGCGGTATACAGGTGAGCACCTTGACCTCGGACAAAGCTGATCGGTTGGCGGCCAAATACTGGCATCAAGTGCGATGGTTGATCAGTTTGTACTGGGGCAAGGGTAATGTTATTCATGACTAACTCTAATTTGTCAGGTGATTGAAATAATATAGAGGAGACGCCATATATATATGAGCATCAAGAGGTCTATATAAGCAAAATATGACTCACTTGAAAAGCTGAAATGTAAATAAAACGTGAAATATTGCTTTAGTCATATTGTTTTACTCAGTTTTGGGTATAATGCGAAGCAGATTTATTGAGGATATATCAATGACTGAACAAGCACGCGATAC
This sequence comes from Acinetobacter sp. LipI_15, assembly GCF_058242865.1. NCBI lineage: Bacteria > Pseudomonadati > Pseudomonadota > Gammaproteobacteria > Moraxellales > Moraxellaceae > Acinetobacter > Acinetobacter sp. LipI_15. The sequence goes on from NZ_JBZAYN010000001.1 coordinate 1,221,809, forward strand.
AGAAGCGTTAATTCGTGACCAAATTGCTAAACATGCAGTTCTACTTTACATGAAAGGCACTCCACAGTTTCCACAGTGTGGTTTCTCTGCGCGTGCAGTAGAAGCGCTCAGTCAAATTGGTCGTCCGTTTGCTTATGTAAATATTCTTGAAAATCAAGATATTCGCGCAACTCTTCCACAAATTGCAAACTGGCCGACTTTCCCACAATTATGGATCAATGGTGAATTGATCGGTGGTAGTGACATTATGCTTGATATGTTCCAAAAAGGTGAATTACAACCTTTAGTTGAACAATATAGCCCAGCTCCTGAAGCTTAATTGGATATGTATTTGATGATTTTAATCATTGGATACAGATAAAAAATAGCGCCTTTAAGGCGCTTTTTTTATGACTTAATTATCTAAAAAGTCTGGGGTTATGCGTTTTTCCACCATTTCAAAGGCATTTAAAGTGCAATGAATGGTGGAAAAATCAACAAATGAATTATCTAATCGAACATTTATGACGGATTGTCTTCAGTCGGACTTTCTTCAACACGTTGCTCGTTTTCAGCAGTCCCATTTTTAGCAGTACTGTCTTGAGCTTCAGACTTCTTTGCCTTTTTATCTTTGTCCTTTTTTGACTTCTTCTTTTTTTTCTTTTTCTTTGGCTCTTCTTCCTCAAACTCAGCACCATCTTCAATCGCTTGCCAGTATTCAAGTTGCTCCATGACAGCAGCGTAGATTGAGCCTTTGCTATAATGACCTTTTCTATCAAGAGTGCCTACTGGACGCGCCATCAAAATTTCTAACGCTTGGTCAATGGTATCAATGGCATGGATATGGAATTGACCTTGTTGCACAGCTTCAATCACATCTTTGCGTAACATCAAGTGCTGCATATTTTGGCGTGGAATAATCACACCTTGCTTGCCTGTTAGCCCTTGTAATTTACATGCATCATAGAAGCCTTCAATCTTGGCATTTACACCACCAATCGGTTGAACTTGACCCAATTGGTTCATTGAGCCAGTGATTGCCCATGATTGATCGATCGGTAATTGGCTAATAGCGGAAATCAGAGCTGAAAGCTCTGCAACAGTTGCGCTGTCGCCATCTACTTGGCCATAGCTTTGCTCAAAGGCAAGGGCAGCAGAAAAATGTAAAATTTGTTCACGACCAAAGTGTGCCTTTAAGAAACTCGACATCAGCAGGACGCCTTTGGCATGTAAAGAACCACCAAGTTCTACACTACGCTCGATATCTAAAATATCGCCGCCGCCTTGATAAACCGAAGCCGTTAAGCGTGACGGTAAACCAAATTCAACATCTGCATATTGAATGACAGAGAGGGCGTTGATCTGCCCGAATCGATGACCTTTGGTTTCGATTAACTGTGTACCGCGACTGAGATCTTGCCAATACAATTCACGTAAGTAGCCTAGACGGTATTTACGATGATCAAGAGCGGTGTTGATATGTGTTTCTGTCACCATTTTATCGCCAGCAAGTGCTGCATGATGATGTGCTTCACGAATCAAATCACCTAAGGTGAGGGCATGTAATGACAAAGAGCTTTGATCTTCAGCTTGACGACTTGAATCAGTTAACAGTGCTGCGAGAGCCGTACGGTCAAACGGCAGAAGTTTGTCTGTTTGCACATAGTCAGCAATTAGCTGCATATATGCCTGCTCATTAATGTCATTACGTTGTAATGTATCGGTAAAATCTGCACGAATTTTAAAGACACTGCCCAGTTCTGGTTCGAGTTCTAAAATATCGTAATAAATATCAGGTTCAGCAAGCAGGATCACTTTGATATTTAAATCAATAGCTTCAGGTTCAATCGAAATACTGCCTGTCAATGTAAGCATATGTTCAAGTGAAGACAGCTTTAAATGTCCTGACTTTAATGCACGTTTTAGACCTTGCCATGCATAAGGCTGCTCTAAAAGTTGTTCAGCTTCCAAGATGAGGAATCCACCATTGGCCTTATGCAATGCACCAGGACGGATTAACGTAAAGTCTGTGGTGATGGTGCCATTTTGGGTCAGTTGTTCGACATGACCTAGCAAATTGTAATGGGTTGGGAAATCTTCAAAAATAACTGGCGCACCAGCATTTGGTTTGTGTGTAGCGATGATGTTAGCTTGGTAGCGAGATGGCACTCGATTAAATAGGCCAGGTGTAAAGTCATCTTCTTCTTGCTCAAGCACAAACTCAACATTTTGAATGATGTCATCTGCATATTGCTTCAGATAATCTTCCAAGCCTTCAACCATGCTAAATTTATTTTGAATTACATCAATACGCGGCATGACGACTTGTTTAGCAATTTCACGGTTTAAAACCTGAACTTTATCGCGTGCGTCATCTTCAAGATCACCAAGATGTAGACCAAGACGTTCAAGTTTTTTATCCATATAACGGACGTTTGATGCAATTTCAGCACGTTGTTTGCTGCTTAAAGCATTGATGTCTTCTTTCGACATTTCTTGGTATTTGTTATCGACCAAATGCATCGGAACGAAACAATGATCATCATCCTGAGAAATCAGTTTAAGATCGAGCTCTTCACCTTCTCGGGTTAATTCAACTAAAGCAAGATGTTGTTCATCACCAGCATGTTGGCGAATCATTTCAATGCGATTGTGATAGGTTTCTGCGGTGAAGCGACGTTCAAGCTGTTTTAATATGGTTTGCCAACTTTGATGTAATAACGCTTGGAATTTTGTCGCTTGACCAGAAGGAAGTTTTAGCGCAATTGGTTCACGCGGAAACTTAAAATTATTGACATAGACCCAATCTGAAGGCGTTGGCATATTTTTAGCGTGTTGTTGTAATAAGCGCTTAATCATGGTGCGCTTACCTAAGCCTGCGGTACCTACAGCAAAAATGTTATAGCCTGAATAGGGCAATGCAATGCCAGCTTCAACCGAAGCTCGGGCACGATCTTGTCCTAAAAAGTCATTGAGTGGTTTAATCCGCTTGGTAGACGTCGGTATTTTTTTAAGCTCAGGCGTATGCGTCAGCTGAAGCGGCTGCAACTGGGTTTTAGTTAAAGTATTCTGTATTTCGGGTTGATCAAAAGCGCTCTTTAGTGTCGTTACTGTTTCTGCTAAGTTTTTTGTGTTGGTTTCATTAATGGTGGTTGATAAAGAAGAGTGAATTTGTTCAAGTCGCTGGGTCACTGTTGAATCCAAAAAACTAAAGAATAGAGATATGTGATTAAGGTATACAGGTTTAATGCCAAAGATCAAGCAACAGCATGCGAAATATCGATAAAATAAAACAATGATTTCATAAATGTTGTTGAAACCGATGTCATTAAGCGCTTGAATAGCAACATTCGATTTTGACAAAAATAACTGAGTCATGACAACACAAGCTTCAGGATGGAAATCTGCTTTTACTGCATTTTTAGACCGACGTGCGCTGATTATGCTTTTTCTTGGCTTTTCGGCCGGTATCCCAATTTTACTGATCTTTTCCAGTTTATCGCTTTGGTTAGGTGAAGCAGGAATTGATAAAAGTGCAGTGACTTTTTTTAGTTGGGCAGCGCTTGGCTACTCATTTAAGTTTGTTTGGGCGCCATTAATTGATGAGTTGCCTGTGCCATTTTTAACTAAACAACTCGGACGGCGCCGTGCATGGTTGTTGATCGCTCAGGTTCTCATTATCTGTGCAATTTGTATCATGGCATTTTCAGATCCTGCTTTAGGACAAAGCTATATTTACCAAATGGCCGCTGGCGCTGTATTGCTAGGTTTTTCTGCCGCAACGCAAGACATTGTGATTGATGCTTATCGTATTGAGTTGGCAGAAACTGAAATGCAGACCGTTTTAGCTTCGACTTATAATGCAGGTTATCGTATCGGCATGATCGTGGCAGGTGCAGGGGCGTTATTTTTGGCGGCATATTTAGGCACGGCCAAAGGTAACTATATTTATGAAGCTTGGAAATATACTTACCTTGCAATGGCTGCTGTAATGGTTATCGGTATTATCACAACTTTATCGATACGTGAGCCGCAGGTTGACCGTGTACAAAAGCATTATAAACGGACCGATTATTATCGCTTAGTCGCTGTATTTTTTGCTGCGGTGGTTGCTTTTGTTTTGAGTTATATCTATTCAGGTGTTGCGGTTGAAAGCTTGAAAGAGCAGTGGCAAATTTCAGACTCATTTGCATTGTTCTGTTTAGAGGCTGTACGCTTTATTGGTTCAGCTATGGTTGCTTTTGGCATCGGTTCAGTTTTGGTGAAATCAGGTGCTGTAAATAAGCAGATGGCATTTGAAACTTGGGTTAATCCAGTTGCAGATTTCTTTAAGCGCTATGGTCTAAAACTGGCTTTAGTACTGTTGTTACTTATTGGTTTTTACCGTATTTCCGATATTATCGCCGGCGTCATTTCTAATGTGTTTTATCAAGATTTAAACTTCACCAAAGAGCAGATTGCTGAAGCTGTAAAAGTCTATGGTGTGATTTTCAGCTTGGTTGGTGGCTTCCTTGGTGGTTTGCTAGCGCAGCGCATGAACATTATGAAATTAATGTTTGTCGGTGCGATACTAGCAAGTTCAACAAACTTGATTTTTATCGGCCTGGTCAAATCAGGTCAGCCATTGAGCGATGTCACTGTAAATGTAGCAGGGCAGCAATATACAGCGACGCCGGATGACACGGGAGCTTGGGCAGTTCAAATTCCAAAAGCAGTCTTGGCGGCTGATCAAAATATTCAGGTCAGTGCGGATTATCAGTCTAAGAATCAACATCCAATACAGGTGAGTTTGCCGTATCTGAATAATGCTTTTGCAAACTCAGCAATGATGTTGTTGCCAGTGACTTCAGATAACACGATTTCAGCTCAAGAGACTGCAAATAGTATCGTGGTCCGTGGACAATACTTGGCAGGCGAGTTAAAAGAAAATCAAAAAATTCAAATTATTTTGGATGCTAAACCATTCGACGCGAAGCTTGATAAAACCGGTGTTTTTAGTGCTGCAATTCCAGGGCAAGCGCTCGAAACAGCAAAGCAAAAAACATTAACGGCTCAACTGCTAGAAAATGATGTAGTGAAAAAGAGTGTCGATTTAGCATATCAAGTGAATACAGCGGCCAATATGGCGGGTGTGCTTGGTGTTGATATTCAACCGATTAATTTGGCTAGTGCTGAACAAAATGTGGACATCAAAGGTAAGGTCATTAAGCCTTATAGTTCGCTGTGGCTATATTTCGCGATCATTGTCGATAACTTGGCGTCAGGTCTTGCAGGCGCGGCATTTATTGCATTTTTATCGAGCTTGACCAGTGTTTCTTTCACAGCGGTTCAATATGCCATCTTTAGTTCATTAATGACTTTAACCCCTAAAATTTTAGGCGGTTACTCAGGTACGATTGTGACCAATATCGGTTATCCAAACTTTTTCTTGATGACGACTTTAATTGGTATTCCGATTTTGATTTTAGTGGTTTGGGTCGCCAAGCTATTGAAAGAACATGAACAAAAATCCAATTCATAATTCAATTTAAATTAAAAAAGCCCATTCAATCTGGACGGGCTTTTTTATTCTAAGCTTATAAATAGCCTAAGCGTATCTGCGGTTTTGGACAAGGATATTTGAAATAAGCAGGTATATGCGTTCTAGACTTAAATTGAACTTTGCATGTTAAATCCCTATAGTATTCAGACATAATGATAGATTTAGGAAACTCGATTATGCGCATGCTGCATACCATGTTACGTGTAGGCAATTTAGAACGTTCATTGGCGTTCTATACTGAAGTACTCGGTATGACTTTGCTTCGTAAGCGTGATTATGAAGAAGGTCGTTTTACTTTGGCATTTGTGGGCTATGGTGATGAAGAAAATCATACTGTACTCGAATTAACGCATAACTGGGATACAGATAGTTATGATTTGGGAAATGCGTATGGCCATATCGCTATTGCAGTAGATGATGCCTACAAGGCTTGTGAAGAAATTAAAGCACGTGGCGGAAACGTGGTACGTGAAGCAGGACCAATGAAAGGTGGTGTGACCGTCATTGCCTTTGTTGAAGATCCCGATGGCTATAAAATTGAGTTGATCCAACAAGACTCAAATGCACGAAATAATTAATGTGCAATCATTAATATAAAGTCATCTGTAATTCTGAATATTCTTATTTATAAATTTTTTTGCGTTGAGCTCACTATCAACGTTTAAAATAATGAATATATCGGAGAAAAGCTGGCTTTATTTATATGGCCCAGTAAGATGAAATTTACTCAATGGTAAATTTAGCTTATTGGGCATTTTTGTGCCGATCAGCTTTAAAGGGAAATTTGTACAGGATGTTGTTATGCTAAAAATGTTGGCTTTGGATCGTTTTACCATTCTACTTTTTGTAATGGTCATACTTGCGACTTTTTTGCCTGTCAGTGGTCAAGCTGCAGAAATTTTTGGCTATATTACAACGGCTGCAATTGCCATTTTATTTTTTCTCCATGGTGCAAAGTTATCTCGTGAGGCTGTGGTTGAAGGCATAATGCATTGGAAGTTACATGCTTTAGTTTTTGCTTTTACCTTTGCATTATTTCCATTATTGGGTTTAATGGCGAAACCAATCCTCGTGCCGATGTTAGGGCAAGAGTTGTATTGGGGCTTTTTGTTTATGTGCTTTTTACCTTCGACAGTACAGTCTTCCATTGCATTTACTTCGGTAGCACAGGGTAATGTTGCTGGTGCAGTCTGTAGTGCATCATTTTCAAATATTATTGGTATGTTTATTACCCCAGTGATGGTGGCCTATTTTATTCTCGGCCAGTCACAACATAACTACGATCCGACAGCATCTATTATTCAAATTACGCTGTTATTACTCATTCCCTTCATTTTAGGGCAGCTCCTCCGTCCTTGGGTGTTTCCTTATATGAAGAAAATGCCAAAAATCGTGAAGGTATTTGATCAGGGCTCAATTTTGATGGTGGTCTATGGTGCATTCAGTAGTGCAGTGGTGGCAGGGCTATGGCATCAAGTGAGTGGTATGACCTTATTCCTATTGATTGTGGCGTGCTCTGTCTTGTTAACAATCATTATGTTATTGGCGCTATATGTACCACGTTGGTTGGGCTTTAGCCGAGCTGATCAAAAGACGATTTTCTTTTGTGGCTCTAAAAAAACCTTGGCGAGTGGTGTGCCCATGGCACAAATTCTCTTTATTGGTCAGCCGATGGGGATGATAGTTTTACCAATTATGATCTTTCACCAAATTCAGTTGATGGTCTGTGGTGTGATTGCCAACCTTTGGGCAAAACAAAGCCGTGGGCAAGAATAAGGGCGAGATGAATAGGTCCTTTTAAAATACCTTATATAGATGAAAAAAAATCATGAAAATTAAACAAGGTGTCTTTATTTTATTCTTGGGTCTGAACACAGTCGTTCATGCCCAAGAGGATTTATCCGTAAATAGTAACCGTGATGTCATTGAAAAAATGCCGCTCATCAGCCTGCAGCCCATGTTGGATTTTTGTCGTGATCGACAACCACAGATGAATACGGAATTAGATCAGGCTTATCAAGCTGCCAAGCTAAAATTAATTGCTGCGGTTCAGGCTGTCCGTTTTAATGGTGTAGAGCCATTAAAAGCAAAAGATGTTGATTTGCCAGTCGATGCACAATTTAAACAGCAGCTTCAAGGCATGTTAGAGGGCATGAGCAAATCATTACAGCCAGTAAATGCAGCGACGTTTTGTCCTGAATTTATTGAAAAATTAAAACATTTTGATCAAGCCCAATCTCAGCGTACAGTCGAATTACAATATCAGAAATATTTAGAGCAAGCTCAACCTAAAGAGTAGAGTGATTCAGCCTTGAATATCTATTTATTAACAATAAAAAATCAGCTATAATTTGCCCCAACTTGTTGTGCTTAGCTCTGACGGTATCCGTCTCGGTGGGCCAAAAGAATGGTCTGTTATGGTGTTGGTCTGCTTTTTTAAGCCTTCCTTGTAGTGATGCAAGAGTGATCAATTGCGATGACAGCTAAACCTTCTTAAATCTTAGGAGTAATCGACGATGCGCGCCGATATTCACCCAAAATATGAAACTTTAGTTGCTACATGTTCATGCGGTAACGTAATTGAAACTCGTTCAGCTCTTGGTAAAGAAACTATTTACCTAGACGTATGTTCTGCTTGCCACCCATTCTACACTGGTAAACAGAAAAGCGTTGACACTGGCGGTCGTATCGACAAATTCAAACAACGTTTTGCTGGTATGTCACGTTCTATCAAACGTTAATATCCAAAACGAAAAACGGGCTTTATGCCCGTTTTTTTTGTGCCGATAAAAAAGATAAACCTTAAATCGGCAATGTTCAGAACCTTATTGGTCCTGAACATCGATGAGATGGTCGAGTTTCTTCTGGAAATAATCGCCTTGAATAAAGCGAGCTTCGACATTCCAAGCATTGGCAAATAGGGTCATGTCATTTAATTCACGTAACATGATTTCAACAGTTTTGATTTCATGATAAGTGGTAATTTTTTCTTGGAGCTCTTGGCACGACTTATCGTTTGCAAGCATTTTGGTCAAACTTGAATCTAATGTTAAGCAGTGAACATCCATTTGGCGTAATAATGATTCACTAAACATCGAATGACCAAAATTGCGTAAAGCCAGTTCGGCACCATTTTTACGAAGTTCTACAAATGCTTTTTGAGCGGCATCGATATTGAGCTGAATGTCTTCTTCGGCAAATTGTAAAATCAGTGGATTTTTCAATTTACTACGAATAATCGTAATTAGTTTCGAAATAAACTCAGGGAAGGTGCGGTCGTTATATAGCACTTCTTTGTTCAGGTTAACGATTAATTTAGCTTCAGGGAACTGAGTGATGAAGTTGTGTAGTTGTTTACACGATTCAACTAAGATCCAACGATCCAATTTAATGGAAAGCTCAGAGTCTTCAGCCAATTCACGTAGTTGGGCGATATCTTTCCATTTATTTTCAAAAATAAAGCCGCTGGTTACTTCATAAGTATAAAGATGTGAATCTTCTTTATCATACAGTTGCTGATATTTAAGATGAATTTCACCGCGTTCTAAGCAGTTGCGAAGGGCCTTGATAACAGGAGCTTCATCACTAACGACAATCGGCGCAATTTGTGCTTCTGGTGTACCGAAATCTAAACTTGGTATGTCAATTTCTAATGGAATCGTTAAGTCGATTTCAGGTGCTTGTTGGTTGGTTGGTAGCGCAGTATTAAAGGCTTTCGCAATAAAGGTATCAAAATGTGCTTCATCACGAATATCGCTGTCTAAAACACTGTATCCTATGCGTAAATTTAATGGATAAGTTTCATTGTTTACACTGAGTAATTGAGGTTTGCTCAGGGTGTTAAGACCAATCAACTTAGAATCAAGTTTGAGCTGATTATCCGCTTGGAATAAGGCAACGATTGCACCATTATCTAAACTAAATAATGGAGCATGAGTCTGATCTTTCAAGAAGTCTTTAATATTGGTGAAATAGCTCTTATAGGTATTCCAATCTTTTTGAAAAATCGCATCAGAACAAGAAGCCAATGTAAATAGAACCAATGCATTTACATTAGCAGGTTGCTGGCCAATGGTGCGGTTGAGTTGTTGAAATGCTTTTGGTTTTTGTGGGCTAGCTTCAACTGGAGCGTTGCTTACAGCATTGCTGCTTTGACTGCCAATTTCAATTGCGAGCTGTAAAGCATCTTCTTCAGCCGCGGCAATAAATTCGAGTTTTAGTGGGTTTTGCCCAGCCACTGCGATATTTTGCGAAACAAGATCAAAACGTCCTAAATCGAGCTGTCCTTGGCTGATTTTTTTAAAGCGTTGTTTAAAGTCGTTGAGGTCAGTAGGTTGTAATAGATCGAGTAAAGGCAGACCAATTACATCATCTTCATTCTTTAGACCAAACAAAGTGAGATATTCAGCATTGGCTTGAATATGAATGCCTTCTTGAATCACGGCAACCGCTTTACGACTATCTTCAACTAAAGACTGGGTTTGGATTTGAGCTGTTTCGAGCTCTTCCATTAAATGTTGTTGAGATTGTTGTAGGCGACTAAAGGATAAAGCACGGATTAAACCAAAATAGAAACTCTCAGGTTCAGCAATATCGACAATGTCATAAATCCCTTTTTTGACTAAACTTGCATATTGTTCTGCTTGATAGTCTTCGGGTTTAAGTAAAATAATCGGTAAATTCGGTTGGCTCGATAGTTGAACTAAACTTAAAGCTTGTTCATATTTTAAATCATAAGCACGTCCAAAAATGATCAAGTCCCAATTGAGATTCAGCTGTTTTTCGAAATTTTGTAAATCATCAAGTAATATGGCATGAACTTGATGTTCGCTGTCTGTCAATAAATCACGTATCTGGTTAAAACGTATTTGATTATCATCAATAATGAGTAATCGAGTTTCCGTACGTTTTAGTTTTTTGGATAGTAATGGATTTCTCACTTTAATGCTTCCCATAAGTCGTTATTTTTGATCTCATTGCTCTGTTTCGCAATATAGTCTTTAACGACATTTTCTTGCTCTTCATTCAATAATTCATATTCAAAGCGAATAAAGCTTTGTGTCACCAACTGCGCTTTGGTGAGATAGACTTTGATGTCTTCTTTGCCTAAGCGAAGGTGGATCGTTTGTTTCTCTCGGAAGAGATTTGCCCCAGGTAAAATTAAGGTCGTAGACACTTGATCAAGTTGTGTGGTCTGTACCAATAAAGCAGGTTGATGATTTGTTGTATTGCGGTCGGTACGAATATGGGCTGAACATGGATACAAATCTTGAGCCAGTACTTCGAGACCCAATTCCAAACTTTTTTCAGTCGATTGTTTGATCCAACGAACAACACCGCCACGCCATTGGCTTTGAGCATTTTCTTGGATCAAAATAAATTCGCCGGTTTTTAAATTAGCAGGGGTAGGGCCAGTCCATTTAATGCGATAACCATTCACACTAATATCTAATACGTCAGCGGTATGAATCTGTTTTGCTTCACGATCTAGCGCTTTCGCATTAGTCATGCCTGTTGGCATATTTGAATCATGCGAATTGACAAAAGAGGCTTCATTGTGGAATTGATAATTGCCTTCCAAATCTAAAGTTTCGTGGAAGTTTTTACCTTTAGAGAGATAGAAATGCGCCACCATTAAGCTAAAGCAAATATTAATTTGCGCAGAATATTCATAACGTTCATGACGACGTTCAGTGTTGTTGGTCAAAATATTATGAATATGGAAATATAGCGCTGGAGTTAAAAATAACTTTTCATTTTTAGATAAATAATTGGCATTTCTAGTTTGCGTTTCGGTCAAATGATCGAGCAAGTTTTGCGTTGAAATGTATACATTGGCTTGATAAGACCGATCTTGTTTTGAGTTATAAATCGGTGGGTGATCTTTTTTCGTGTCTACAATATAGCGTGAAAGCGTGGTTTCTTTCGGTAGGATTTGAACCAATTTTGCCCAGTCAAAGCTACATAAATACAAACCTTGGATTTCAGCAGGGCGAATCTGATGATTATTGAAAATATCTAATAAGATTAATTGTGCATAAGCTTGAGCAATATTTGCAATTTGATGTTGAGTACCCAGTAACTGATTGACATTACTTTGATAGAAATTGTGTTCAATGGCACATTCAATCAGTTGATGTGCTGCAATCCATTGACCTGCAGTCGGGGTGGTATACAACATGTGTTGTTGATACAACAATAGTGTCAGTTGTTGCAGTGCATAGTAAATCGACGCAATTCGAGCAGTTTGTAAGCTTTTTTTATGGCCGAATGAAAAAATCGAAAACTTTTGTTGATTGAGCTGCTGATTACATCGTTTGGCAATATCAATATAGATTTTGGCAAAGTGACTACGTAAAAGCATCGCCAATTCAATGATTTGATCATTACGATCCGTGGTAATGAGGCTTTGATTGGTAAAGTGTTTTTCTAAGCTTGTGAGCACACTTTCCATAGTCGGATGTAAAATTTGAACCAAATCAAAACGTAACATCTCTTGGCATTTCAGCTCGGAGATTTCAAGTAAGGCATTGAATAAAGCTTTAGATGAGGTACCCAATTGTAAAATTGAAATACCGTTTAACCACTCTTGCAGACCTTTAGCATTGGTCGGACAAAAGCTTAATTTATCCAGCTTTAATTCAGTCGGATTGTAAAACGTATCTGAAGTATGCGTGGTCATCTTTATTATTTAACTCAAAAAGTTGAAGCCCCAAAAAGCGGTGTCTTGTTTTTTTCGCCCGCTATTTCCCGTACAAGTTTAGGAACCAAATAACCTGGTAGGTTCTCTAAAACTTTTTTATAAATTAAATCAATATCCTGAGCTGGTGTATCAAAATGATGAGCACCTTTTACTTTATCCAGAACATGTAAATAATATGGCATTACACCTGCGTCGAATAAGCGGTAACTTAAATCGACCAATACATCTGCAGAATCATTAACCCCTTTTAATAAGACTGCTTGGTTCAGCACGGTGATTCCTTGTTTGACAAGCTGTTGAAGCTGGCTACAGGTGAAGTCATCTAGCTCTGATGCATGATTTGAGTGTACCACTAGAATAATGCGTAGCCTACTGTTTTTTAAAATAGAAACCAGCTCTTCATCGACACGGTTGGGGATTACGATAGGAACTCGTGAATGAATTCTCAAAAATTTAATTTGTGGCAAAGTCGATAAACGTTCAATCCACACTTGAAGTTTACGATTTGATAGTGTGAGCGGGTCTCCACCACTTAAAATCACTTCATTAATATCGGGTTGTTGTTCGATATATTGCTTAATGTTTACCCAATCGTCATTTTTAGGCAGGTTTTCTTGGTAGGGAAAATGCCGGCGGAAACAATAACGGCAATGGACCGCGCAGGCACCGGTTAAGGTCAGTAAAAAACGAGACTTGTACTTATGTAATACACCAGGCTGTTGGTTGGCTTGTTCTTCACCTAATGGGTCGGTAACAAAACCGGCGTGTTCTTCGAGTTCTAAATGATGCGGTAGGACTTGGAGTAAAAGCGGATCGAGCGGATTACCTTTTTGCATTTTTTCAACAAAAGCTCGCGGCACGCGTAGGCGAAACTCATCTGCTGCGAACTGAGCACCCGATAATAACTGATCATGCGAAAGTTCTAATACATCGAGTAATTCTTGAGGATTTGTTATCAAATCACTCAATTGGGTTTGCCAGTTTTGCTCTTGAAATAAATAGTTTATCATGCTGAATGTTTAAAAAATGCAGAAAGGTGAGTGGGGAATATTGCTGAAATTAATGCGTCGAACTTTGAAGTGTAAGCTGAAATAATTCCGATAAAGCTCACAACGGATGAAGCCTACGAAACATTTATTAAGTTTCAGTCAACAGCAATTTTACCTGTTTGTGGGCATTGTATAAACAAAGTTCTTTAATGTCTGAGTGTAAGTTAAGCAGCTTGACCCCTTTAATGGGGATTTTTTCGTTGCGACATGGTGCATTGGTCATTTAGAATACGCAATATCACATTAATGTGCATGTGGCAGCCAATGTTACAGTCAGTACTTGCTAAATGACATGTTACAGCCCATAGCATCTATAGATTAAAGTTAGTAAGTTTGGAGTGAGCCAGTCATGGCCTATTATTCTACGAATGATTTCAAGTCAGGCCTTAAGGTCATGCTTGACGGTAACCCATGTTCAATCATGGAAAACGAATACGTAAAACCAGGTAAAGGCCAAGCTTTTAACCGCGTAAAATTACGTAACCTTAAAACTGGTAAAGTTTTAGAAAAAACTTTCAAATCTGGTGATTCACTAGAAGCTGCTGACATCCAAGAAGTTGAAATGAACTACTTGTATAACGACGGTGAAATGTGGAACTTCATGGATCCAGAATCTTTCGAACAAATCGCTGCTGATAAAGTTGCTATGGGCGACGCGGCTAAATGGTTGAAAGATGACTCAAATGAACTTTGCACAATCATGTTATGGAATGGTGTTCCTTTAACTGTGAGCGCGCCAAACTTCGTTGTATTAAAAATCGTTGAAACTGATCCAGGTGTACGTGGTGATACTTCAGGCGGTGGCGGTAAACCTGCTAAGCTTGAAACTGGTGCAGTTGTACGTGTTCCATTATTCGTACAGCAAGAAGAAAGCGTTCGTGTAGACACTCGTACTGGTGACTATTTAGAACGTGCATAATGGTTTAAAAATAGACTATTATCGAAAGGGATGAAGTGATTCATCCCTTTTTTTATACCTATTGGTTTAAATTTTTATGCCAAAGTATTAGATGAAAAAACCTATAACAGGAGTAGAGTTTCAAGGGAAGAAACAGCAGTACCTCGAACAAGAAAAATCAAGCTGATTTATTTCAACATTTATGAGGGATTGAGATGGAAAACATTCAACCGAAGTCAGGAATGGCTTCGAAGATTATCTGGCTGTTTGTAGCCATTCTAGGTGCCGTTTCATTCGGCATACTAGCACTCAGTCGAGGCGAGCATGTCAATGCAGTTTGGCTGATCCTTGCAGCAATCTGTGTGTATAGCATTGCATATCGTTTTTATAGTTTATTTATTGCCAATAAAGTCTTTGAACTGAATGAGCGACGTTTAACGCCTGCCCATCGCTTAGCTGACGGCTTGGATTATGTACCGACAAATAAAAGCGTTCTATTTGGTCACCACTTTGCTGCGATTGCAGGTGCAGGCCCATTAGTCGGACCGATCCTTGCTGCGCAAATGGGTTATTTGCCGGGAACAATTTGGCTCTTGGTGGGTGTTGTTCTTGCCGGTGCGGTTCAAGACTTTTTAGTCTTGTTCATCTCAACGCGTCGTGATGGTCGTTCACTCGGTGAAATGGCAAAACAAGAACTAGGTTCTTTTGCCGGAATCATCGTGATGCTTGGTGCACTTGGCGTGATGATCATCATTCTAGCGGTACTTGCTTTGGTTGTTGTAAAAGCGTTGACCAACAGTCCGTGGGGTGTTTTCAGTATCGCGGCCACTGTACCGATTGCGATTTTCATGGGTATCTACATGCGATTTATCCGTCCGGGTAAAATTGCAGAAGTGTCAATCATTGGTTTTGTACTGATGATGGCAGGGATTATTTATGGTGGTGACATTGCACAGCATCCGTACTGGGGGCCATTCTTTACACTTTCAGGTACTGAACTGACTTGGTGGCTGATCGGTTATGGTTTCGTAGCATCTGTGTTACCCGTATGGTTACTGCTTGCACCACGTGATTACCTATCGACCTTCTTGAAAATTGGTGTTATTGCAGGTTTAGCAATCGGGATTATGTTTGCTTTACCTGAAATGAAAATGCCAGCGGTGACGCATTTTATTGATGGTACAGGTCCTGTATTTGCAGGCTCAATGTTCCCATTCTTGTTTATTACCATTGCCTGTGGTGCAATTTCAGGTTTCCATGCGCTCGTTTCTTCAGGAACGACACCGAAACTTGTGAATAATGAAAAAGATATTCGCATGATCGGTTATGGCGGCATGTTGATGGAATCTTTTGTTGCGATCATGGCTTTGGTCTGTGCAACGATTCTTGAGCCTGGTGTGTATTTTGCGATTAATGCGCCAGCAGCTGTGATTGGTACAACGGTTGAGTCCGCTGCAGAAGCAGTTCGTACATTAGGCTTCGTGGTAACACCTGAAGCATTGACCTTACTTGCACAAGAAGTGGGTGAAAACTCGATTCTGTCTCGTACAGGGGGGGCGCCAACATTTGCGATTGGTATGGCGCATATCATTACGGAAATTTTTAATAACCGTTCAATGATGGCGTTCTGGTATCACTTTGCGATTTTATTCGAAGCACTCTTTATTTTAACTGCTGTGGATGCAGGTACGCGTGCATGTCGTTTCATGGTGCAAGATACAGTGGGTATCGTGGTTCCTGCGGTTAAAAACTCACATAATTTCTTCGGAAATCTGTTAGGTACAGCGGTAGCTGTTGCAGGTTGGGGCTTCTTCGTTTACCAAGGTGTGGTTGATCCACTCGGCGGTATTAATAGCTTATGGCCGCTATTTGGTATTGGTAACCAAATTCTTGCTGCGATGGCTTTGATCTTGGGTACAGTGATTTTATTCAAGATGAAAAAACAAAAGTATGTTTGGGTGACGATTATCCCAACAGTATTCTTGTTTATTACTTCCATGACCGCTGGTTGGCAGAAGATTTTCCACGAAAATCCAAAGATTGGTTTCTTGGCTCAAGCAGATCGTTTTAATGCAGCAATTGCGAAAAATGAATTGTTGGCACCAGCAAAAACCATGGCTGAAATGCATACGGTTGCATTATCGAATCAAATCAATGCTGGTCTGTGTGCATTCTTTATGATCGTAGCTTTTGTAATGTTATTTGCAGCGATTGGTGTGGTACGTCGTGCCTTAGCAAATCCAAATCCATCAGTGAATGAAGCAGAAGCGATTTACCGTGACCCAGCTGAAATTGAGCCATCAAAGTCAGCACATTAATAGGGGAATATGAATGAACCTGAAGTTTGCAAAAAGTGGAAAAACGGTGATTTATAAAATCATTAAAATGACCATTATGTCGCAGAAGGATTTAATTCTGAACCCGAAAAATTGGTCACGTATTGCGACTTTGTGGCAACGTTTACAGCAAAGCTTCCGCCTGATGGTGGGTGTGCCAGATTACCAAAATTATTTGGAACATATGGCAAAACATCATCCTGATTTGGAAGCGATGGATGCAAAAACATTTTATCGTCACTGTGTAGATGCACGTTATCCATCAGCTGGTGGTGACATGAAGAAGTGTCCTTGCTAATGCCTTGACTCGTGCTAAAAAACAAATAAAAAGCGTTCTTCGGGACGCTTTTTTTATTGTTGAATTTTGATCAGTCGAAGCGAAACCAACGCTTTTGTATACTCAATAAATATCAAGCGTATGTATTTAAGGTATTGAACTGGGTATGGCTTGGAGATAAACACTGTATTTTTAAATAAAACCCTGTATGTTAGTCATTCATTTAACTTTTTTATTGGGGAATAAAAGGTGTTTTGGGGATCAGAGAAAAGCCAACAAAATAATACATCAACGCTTTTAAGTGAGCAGAGCCTTGCGCCTTTTTACCCGAAAATAAATACATTCCTCGAACAAATTAACCAAATTATTTTGGATAAAAACCAGCAAACCAAATTGGCTTTAGCTTGTCTATTGGCAGGCGGGCATGTGCTATTTGAAGACTTACCCGGTTTAGGGAAAACGACATTATCTAGCGCCTTGTCACATTTGGCGGGATTAAAGTTTCAACGGATTCAATTTACCAATGACATGCTGGCCAGCGATGTGATTGGGGTAAATATGTTTAATCAAAAAGAACATCATTTTGAGTTTAAATCAGGGCCGATTTTTACCCAAATTTTATTGGCAGATGAAATCAACCGTTGTAGTCCAAAGACCCAAAGTGCATTATTGGAAGCAATGGAAGAGGGCTACGTGACTGTCGATGGTGTGCGCTATGCTTTGCCTCAACCATTTTGGGTGATTGCGACACAAAATCCCTTATTTCAAAGCGGTACGTATGCCTTACCTGAGTCCCAGCTAGACCGTTTTTTAATGCGGTTGTCTTTAGGTTATCCATCGCGTCAGGCAGAGAAATTATTGCTCCAACAAACTTCACGCCATGATCTGATTGCGGCATTAGCACATATCTTTAATGAAGCTGAAATTTTACAACTGCAAGGCTTTGTCGAGCAGATACATCTGAGTGATCGTTTAATGGATTACATTTTGGATCTTGCTGCTGAGACACGTAAAGGGAGACATGGTCTCTCTACGCGTGGTGTTTTAGCCTTAAAGAAAGCTTCGCAAGCCTATGCGCTGATTGAGCAGCGAAATTATGTGAATCCTGACGATGTGCAAGCGGTTTTTGCAGCGGTGGTGTCTCATCGAATTGGTTTGTCAGATCTTGAAGCCTTTAAGCTTTTAGAACAAGTTTCAATTCAATAAGGGAGTTGAACCTTGGCTTCAATGTGGCAGCAATGGATTGAACGTCGATTTAAAATTGATCAGCATAAACAGCTGACTCAAAAAGACGTCTTGATCTTTATCTATCAGCAAGGCTACTTGTATTTGGTGTTAATTTTCATCACCTTTATTGCTGGTGTGAATTATGCCAATAACTTGATTTTAGGCTTTTGTTTTTTAATTAGCGCCGTATTGTGTATTAGTTTCTATATAACTTTTAAACAGCTTCATGCGTTGCAGATTCAAATAAATGTTGTTGATACACCGCAAGCAGGTGAATTACTTTCGGTCGATATTTACTTTAAGCAAGATGCTGAACAGGCAAGATATTTGTGGATTAAAACTGAAAATCAGCTACATAAATTATTGTTCAATACGCAACAGCAATGCTTTCAATTAAATTTTACAACCAGCCAACGCGGTGTTTTTCAGATTCCACCCATACACATTTATAGTGTTTATCCCTTTGGTTTAGTACGGGCCTGGACGTATTTATATGCACAGCAGACTGCGTGGGTTGCCCCACAAGCCAGTTTGCATTCCGTTGAAAATAAGCAACAACAGCAAAACTTTGAACCTGATCTTGATGAATTTCGCGAATTACGCAGTTTTCAGACGGGGGATTCACTTCATGCGGTGTCTTGGAAACAAGCAGCACGAGGACAAGGCTTATATATCAAAGTCTTTGAACAATATGAAGATCTAAAGAAATTGGAGATTCATTATCACCATATGCCAGCTCAAAGTCATGAAGAAAAACTTAGCCTCATGATGGGTTTGGTCGAGCAGGCTGAAAAAAACCACGATCAATATGCACTGTATTTACCTAATGCTGAGTTAGCATCAGGCACTGGAGCACTGCATTTTTCCGAAGCAAAACGGTTATTGGCGCAGGCTTAAGAGATGATTGAAAATACCATACGCCGCTCAATATTACTCACTTTAGCCTTGGTGCTCATTGCACAAATGCTTTATATTCCTGTGGCAACATCATTGGTATTTTTAGTCATTTGGCTTATTTTATTACTCAATACTCGCGCCAGTAAAAAACCATTTTCTAAAATTTTAACCTATGTGCTGACATTGACTGCTTTATTCAGCATTTACTTAAGCCATAAAACCTTTATTGGTGTTGATGCAGGAGTTGCAGTACTTAGTACATTTTTATTTGCTAAATCTTTAGAAACAAAAACACGTCGTGATGTAATTATTTTATTTAACTTTGCGATGTTTGTGATAGCCAGTAGCTTTCTATTTAGCCAGTCCTTTGCCATGGCACTGGTTATTTTATTGGCACTGTTGAGCTGTTTTATTGGATTATACCGTTTACAGACCGTTGGTTTTAGCCAAAACTCAGGCGGTGAAATACAAGCGATTAAACAAGATATTGGGCATGTGGGAAAATTTATTGCCTTAGCTGTTCCATTCTTTATTTTGCTGTTTCTCTTTTTTCCACGCCTGCCGCCGCTATGGCACATTCCTATTCCTGAAAATAAAGCCACAACGGGAATCAGTGACAGCATGTCTCCGGGCGATATTGCTCAGTTATCCCAGTCGAGTAGTTTGGCTTTTCGTATAATTGGAGATATTCAAGCCTTGCCACCACGTACAGAGCTGTATTGGCGGGCGATGGCATTAGATGAATATGATGGTTCTAAATGGACCAGTCATTTTTTTAACCAGAACGTTATACAGCTGAATCCAGCCGAGTTAAAACCCAAACGGACATTGAATTATCAATATTTGGCTGCCGACCCAAGTGTGATGTGGATTATGTCGTTGGAGCAATCCGTTCCCAATGAAGCACGTTTTGCTTTAGGTCAAGATGGTCGAATTACACCCTACCGGTTAACAGCACGCACGGAGCCGATTCAACTGAAATGGTTAGGAAGTGCAGAGCCGCCACAAATAAAAAATGTGACTTTACTTAAAAAATTAAACACTCGCTATGTTGAAAACTTGGATGTTCAATCACAACAATTGGCCCAAACTTTATGGCAGCGAAGTCGTCAAAATCCTGAGCGTTATATTGCAGAAGTTATGCAATGGTATAAACACAATCGCTTTGCATATACCTTAAGCCCAGGTGTATTGGGGCAAAATCGGATAGATGATTTTTTATTTGGATCAAGAAAGGGGTTTTGCGAACATTTTGCATCGAGTTTTGCAATGTTGATGCGCTATGTGGGTGTTCCATCGCGTATTGTTGTGGGATATCAAGGTGGTCAATTAGCACCAGATGGAAAAAGTTGGGAAGTTCGTCAACTTGATGCACATGCGTGGACTGAAGTTTATGTCAATCAACATTGGCGTCGTATTGATCCGACGGCCATGATCGCACCGCAGCGTATCGATGGGGGGATGCAGGATTATATGGAACAAGATCGGACAATTTTTGGGAGCCAGCAGTCGACTTGGGCCTATCAACAATTTTCGATGTTGAAAAAAGTCCGTGTATGGAGTGATTATGCGAGTTACCAATGGCAAAGCAAAGTGGTGGGTTATAATGCTGAATCTCAACAACAATGGTTTAAAAAGCTCGGGGTAAATTCTGCTTATGCAGTTGTTTTAATTCTTATTTTGAGTATTGGTGGCATTGTAGCATTATATTTTATATGGATTTTGTGGAAAAAAAGAAAAAGTTTAAGCCCTCTTGAAAGAGAAATTACCAATTTCGCAAAGAATTTACCCTTGAGCCAGCAAAAATTGACTTCTGAAAGTTTTCGGCATTGGTTACAACGTTTGGCTGAAAATGTACCTGAACATGAAAGGCGTTCATTTGAACAATCCATCAAGTTATTTGAGCAGGAAATTTACGTAGGTACTCCGCTAAGTTCTCAAGATATTCAATGTTTTAAGACTTTGCTTAAAACTTGTACGCAAAGTTTAAAAAACTCAGAAAAGGGCTTGTCATAAAAAATAAAAATGAATATGATGCTTGGACTTCAGGTGTATAGCTCAGTTGGTTAGAGCGCTACGTTGACATCGTAGAGGTCAGCAGTTCGAGTCTGCTTATACCTACCAAATTCAAAAAGCAGAATCAAAATGATTCTGCTTTTTTTTTATCTGAAATTATTAGGGTCTGTTGACATTTACTGTTCATAATTAACCCTATAAAGGTAGCCATAAAAATATACAGGCTAAAGCAACAGAACTTTGATAATTGCTTTTGAGCTTGTCATATCGAGTAGCTATTCCTCTAAATTGCTTTAATCTACAAAACATATTTTCAACTAAATGCCTGATTTTATATAAATACCAGTCCATATGGTCATTGTTCGATTGGCTATTCGTTTTCCTTGGTATATTCGCTACTTCTTTGGCTCATATTTCTGCGTTTATGACTATATAGCAGTGCTTTATACAATGTATGCTATAGCGGATTATTTGAAACAAAAAAGCCGCATTCTATGCGGCTCTTAATTGAACAAATAAATTATGCATCTTCAGTTTCTAAAATTTCGAAGTCATGGGTAATTTCTACACCACCATCCATCAGCATTTTACTAGCAGAACAGTATTTTTCAGCAGAAAGTTCAACCGCTTTTGCAACTTGCTTTTCCTTCACGCCATGACCAGTGACTACAAAGTGCAAATGAATTTTAGTGAATACAGCAGGAATAGTGTCGGCACGTTCTGCATTTAATTCACAACGAACATCAGTAATGTCTTGGCGTGCTTTCTTTAAAATCGTCACAATATCGAAAGATGCACAACCACCAAGTCCTGTTAAAATCAGTTCCATTGGGCGCGGACCACGGTTTTCACCGCCATATTCTTGTGATCCATCCATCATAACAGTGTGACCACTTTGAGTTTTTGCTTCAAAAGCAACATTCTCTAGCCAATGAACACTAGTTTGCATTGCAAGTCCCTAAAAAAAGCTATAAATTTACGCAGTACCTGTACACTAACATAAATTGAGTTGATAAGGAATTTCAACTCTTACGTGTGACAAGTTCACTTTAGGTCTTGTGCGATCTATAAATTATCCATATTCGGAAACTGTTAGCATGACTTCAAACTTTTCACAACTTAGCACAGATGCGCTATCTCCGGGGCAGTTACCTGAGTCGGTGAAGGCATTATTAAAACGTGCATATATTAATCGTTACCCAAAACGTACAACAATCATTGATGCGGGCTCAGAATCTAAATCTTTGTATTTAATTCTTAAGGGTTCAGTATCTATCATTTTACGCGAAGATGATGAGCGTGAAATTGTGGTTGCGTACTTAAATGCGGGTGACTTTTTTGGGGAAATGGGTCTATTCGAAGCAAATGCACAGCGTACTGCAGAAGTGCGTACGCGTGATGTATGTGAAATTGCTGAGATTACCTATGAAAACTTTCATGAATTAAGCAAACAATACCCAGACTTAAGTTATGCGGTATTTGCACAGCTTGTACGCCGTCTTAAAAATACGACGCGTAAAGTAACTGACCTTGCGTTTATTGACGTATCAGGTCGAATTGCACGTTGCTTAATTGATTTATCTTCACAACCAGAGGCAATGATTTTGCCGAATGGTCGTCAGATTCGTATTACTCGTCAAGAGATTGGTCGTATCGTGGGTTGTTCCCGTGAAATGGTTGGTCGTGTTCTAAAAACACTTGAAGAGCAAGGCATGATTGAAACTGATGGTAAAGCGATTCTAATTTTTGATGCATCGCTTGAAGATAAAAGCCAATTGGCTTCTGACGAATTTGACGACGAAGAATAATCATTCTTCTAAATCAAAAAAAGCAAACTCAGGGGTTTGCTTTTTTTATGTCTATTCATTTCTCACCATTATAGCTGAACAAGCCTTTCTCACATTTTTTGACAAATAAACAGAAAATTATGATTTAAACAAAGCCGATATCTTATGTAAGCTACTTTGTGACTTATATATTGATATTTAAAATAAAGAGGGAATTTGCGGCATGCAATTTAAACCATTGGCACATAGCGGAATTTTAGTTCCAGAAATTTGTTTAGGCACTATGACGTTTGGTGAACAAAACACCCAAGCAGAAGCTTTCGAGCAACTGGATTATGCTTTAGAGCGTGGTCTTAACTTTTGGGATACTGCAGAAATGTATCCTGTCCCACCGAAACCTGAAACCCAAGGTTCAACTGAAACTATTATTGGTAACTGGATTGCAGCTCGCGGTGGACGTGATAAATTAATCTTAGCTTCAAAAATAGCAGGACCGTCACAAGGCGGTAGTCATATTCGTGACGGGCAAACTAAATTTATTGCTTCGGAAATTGAGTCTGCACTGGATCATTCTCTTCAGCGCTTACAAACAGATTATCTTGACTTATACCAGTTGCATTGGCCGCAACGTCCAACCAATTTTTTCGGTAAATTGGGTTATGGCAATGTCGAAGCAAACAGTACGCAAACTATTACCAATTTAGAAGAAACATTGGTTGCTTTAAGTCATGAGGTGAAAAAAGGTCGAATTCGCTCAATTGGACTATCTAATGAAACGCCATGGGGAACGTTAAAATTCCTACAACTTGCAGAAAAGCATGGTTTAGAAAAAATTGTCAGTGTGCAAAATCCATATAGTTTATTGAACCGTACTTATGAAATCGGTTTATCTGAAATTGCACACTACGAAGGCGTGGGCTTATTGGCATATTCACCTTTAGCATTTGGTTATCTAACAGGTAAATTCCGTCATGGTGCACGTCCTGCCAATGCTCGAGTGACACTATTTTCACGCTTCAGCCGCTATTCAAATGCGGAGAGTGAATGGGCAACAGAACAATATGCACAATTGGCTGAACAGCATGGTTTAACGTTGACACAGTTAGCACTAGCATTTATTAAGCAGCAATTTTTTGTCACCAGTACAATTATTGGTGCGACAAATCTAGATCAGTTGAAAGAAAATATTGATGCTTTTGAGGTGAATTTATCAGAAGACATTTTAAAAGGGATTGAAGCTATTCATCGCCTACAGCCAAATCCTGCACCTTAAGCTGAACTTTTCAGTGGATTATGTAAAAGCCTGCATGTAAATGTGGGCTTTTTTGACATTTGTATTATTTAAGCAAATGGAAAATCATTGAATTTTATTGTCAGAAAGTCAGTTGAGTTGACAAGAAAATTGTTTAAAAAAACATATGCATTTAAACAACATAATAAAGTACTAAATTCTTCAATAAATGACTTGAAAAGTATTCTATTTATACCAATATTATAATTGAGATTTATCTTTATCTTAAAATTAACTCATTGAAAAATATTTAAAAAATGTATTTGAAATTTTAAATATGACTCCCATATATGCTTCAAGTACAGAATTTGTTGTGAGGAATAACAAGAATGCGATTTGAAAAATTCACAAACCGTTTGCAGCAAGCATTATCCGATGCCCAATCTTTAGCAATGGGGAAAGACCATACAGCCATTGAAGGAATCCATATTCTTTCGACATTGCTTGAAGAGCCGTCGAACCAAAACTTGTTACAACAGGCAGGTGCTAATCTTCCTGAGTTAAAAACCAAGCTTCAGCAAGCCCTACAGGATACCGCCACCATTGCTACGCCGACAGGGGACATCAACCTAAATCCTGAAGCAGTCAAGGCGCTGAATTTAGCTGACAGTTTTGCTCAAAAAGCTGGAGATGAGTTTCTTTCTACAGATTGGGTGATTCTCGGTTTAGCTGAAACGGGTAAAACCAAAACCTTATTAAATAGTGTAGGCGTAACGACAGATAAATTACGTAGTGCAATTGAACAAATACGAGGCGGTGAACAAGTCATGAGTAATAACCACGAAGATCAACGTGATTCACTCAACAAATATACCTTAGACCTCAATGCACGTGCATTAGAAGGCAAGTTAGATCCAGTTATTGGTCGTGATGAAGAGATTCGCCGTACCATTCAGGTTTTATCACGTCGTAGCAAAAACAACCCGGTATTGATTGGTGAGCCTGGTGTGGGTAAAACAGCAATCGTTGAGGGCTTAGCACAGCGTATCGTCAATGGCGAAGTTCCTGAAAGTCTGAAAGGTAAACGTGTACTTTCACTCGACCTTGGTTCATTGCTTGCAGGTGCAAAATACCGTGGTGAATTTGAAGAACGTCTTAAAGCAGTTCTAAAAGATTTGGCCAAATATGATGGCGAGATCATTCTCTTCATTGACGAATTACATACGCTTGTTGGCGCAGGTAAAGGCGATGGTGCAATGGATGCTGGTAACATGCTTAAACCTGCATTAGCGCGTGGTGAGCTACGCTGTGTAGGTGCAACCACCTTAGATGAGTACCGCCAATATATTGAAAAGGATGCGGCATTAGAGCGTCGTTTCCAAAAAGTGATCGTTGATGAACCGAGTGTGGAAGACACCATTGCGATTTTACGTGGTCTAAAAGACAAATATGCAACCCATCATGGTGTGCAAATTTTAGACTCTGCGATTATTGCTGCGGCAAAAATGTCGCATCGTTACATCACAGACCGTCAGTTGCCAGATAAAGCCATTGATTTGATTGATGAAGCTGCATCACGTATCAAAATGGAAATTGACTCAAAACCT
This sequence comes from Acinetobacter sp. LipI_15, assembly GCF_058242865.1. NCBI lineage: Bacteria > Pseudomonadati > Pseudomonadota > Gammaproteobacteria > Moraxellales > Moraxellaceae > Acinetobacter > Acinetobacter sp. LipI_15. The sequence continues at coordinate 1,247,358 of NZ_JBZAYN010000001.1, forward strand.
GAGCCACTTGACCGTTTAGACCGCCGTTTAATTCAGTTAAAAATGCAACTTGAAGCGGTGAAAAAAGATGCAGATTCAGTCTCAAAAGCTGAAGTTGAGCACCTAGAGAAACAAATTGCTGAAGTTCAAAAAGAATATAGTGATTTGGAAGAAGTTTGGATTGCGGAAAAACGTCTGGTTGACGGCACGAATCAGGCTCAAATCGAGCTAGATAAAGCACGTACTGCCTTTGAAAAAGCACAACGTGAAGGTGATTTAGCAGAAGCTAGCCGTTTGCAATATGGTGTTATTCCTGAGTTGCAAAAACGCTTGAATGAAGAAGAAGTTGCCGAGGTGAATGAAGAACCGAAACTGATTCGTACCAAAGTCACTGAAAATGAAATCGCTGAAGTGGTAAGTGCGGCTACAGGTATTCCTGTTGCGAAAATGCTGCAAGGTGAACGTGAAAAACTCTTACACATGGAGGAGTTCTTACATAACCGTGTAGTGGGTCAAGATGAAGCTGTCGTAGCAGTGTCGAATGCGGTGCGTCGTTCTCGTGCAGGATTATCCGATCCAAACCGCCCAAGTGGTTCATTCTTATTCCTTGGGCCAACAGGTGTAGGTAAAACTGAGTTAACCAAAGCTCTAGGTAACTTCTTATTTGACAGTGATGATGCGATTATTCGTATCGACATGTCAGAGTTTATGGAAAAGCATTCGGTGAGCCGTTTAGTAGGTGCTCCTCCGGGCTATGTGGGCTATGAAGAAGGCGGTGTATTAACTGAGGCTGTTCGTCGTAAACCTTATAGTGTGGTGTTGTTTGATGAGGTTGAAAAAGCCCATCCAGACGTCTTTAACATCTTGCTTCAAGTGTTAGATGATGGTCGATTAACTGACTCACAAGGTCGTGTGATTGATTTCAAAAACACCGTGATCGTGATGACCTCGAACTTAGGTTCAACCGATGTTCGTGAATTAGGTGAAAACCCGTCGAAAGACGAAGTTCGTGCTGTGGTCATGGCTGCTGTATCTGAACATTTCCGTCCTGAATTTGTGAACCGTATTGATGAGCTGGTGGTTTTCCATTCTTTACAAAAAGCGCAAATTCGTGGCATTGCGGATATTCAGTTGGATCGTTTACGTTCACGTTTGGCTGACAAAGACATGAGTTTGGCAGTTGAAGATAGTGCCTTTGAGTTACTTATCGATGCTGGTTTTGACCCTGTATATGGTGCACGTCCTCTAAAACGTGCCATCCAACAACAAGTTGAAAATACACTGGCACAGAAAATCTTGTCAGGCGCGTTCCAACCGGGCGATACGATTGTTGTTCAAGCGGAAGGAGATCACCTAAGTTTTGACAAGATGAAACTCAATTAAAAGGTACAAATTAGCCACGTTCAGTTGTAAAAACAGAAACCCGGTTTAGGCCGGGTTTTTTTATTTTACGCTTTTCGTGATTTTCGTTTAAATACGTAAAGTTGATTGCATTTCATCATTTTCACCCACTAATATGACGTCCGCACGCATCCAACGAGATGACTGTGTTCTGTAAAACAAAAACAATATCGCGCGTTCATCAAGAATGAATGGCAACAGGAAATTATGATTATGATGGAATTTAAACTGCTTAGGCAGATCAAAAAAGAACCTTATAGTTTATATAAACATACTGGTGACATCACTGTTCAAGAACTCAAACGCATGTATGGTATTTATCAAAAGTATTATGCCAATACCCGTTATGAAATTTTTGAACGCGACTTCTTAGAAAAAACCGGTGTTTTTTTTATTATTGAACCGAAAAATAATCAAATTGTCGGATTTTCGACGGTTATGGAACGTGACTTTGTTGTTGATGGTAAAGCCCGACATGCTTTTTTCAGTGGTGATACCATTATTGAGAAAGAGTATTGGGGGAATCGTGCATTAACTCGAGCAATGTTCCGTTATATTATTAGTTTTAAATTTCGTCATCCAAGAACCCCTGTATATTGGATTTTAATCTCTAAAGGCTTTAAAACTTATCTGCTCTTAGCCAATAACTACTACAGCTACTATCCACATTATGGTGAGAAAAATGCTCATCTCAAAGACTTTGTCGAATCGTACTGTAAAGAATATTTCTCAGAATATTATAACCACGAAACGGGTCTTCTGAATTTTGGCGAAGACTACCAGCCACTCAAAGCAGATGTTGCGCCAATCACCCATGAGATGCGCGAAAATAATACCAAGATAGCTTTCTTTGAAGATAAGAACCCAACGTGGGTCGATGGAACAGAACTTCCGTGCATTGGTGAATTACGCTGGTGCGATTTATACCGTTATGTGAATCGATTCTTAACCAAGACCACCAGTGTGAGCAAACATGATAGCAAGTTACGTTATAAGTCACGTACATTACATATTGCGACAGGTTCTGACTCGAAGGTGGCCTAATGGGATTGCTTCTCACCACTGCACATCAAGTTTTGAATATTGCCTGCCGCAAAGCGTTTCAACGCTATACACAGCAGACAAATCAGCTAGAAAATGTGCAACGTAAAAAATTAAGCCATTTTTTAAAGCAGCACATTTCGCAAAATTTAAGCTATGAGCAATTTGCCAAAAAGTATCCGCTTTCTCGTTATAGCAATTGGAAAAGCCAAATTGAACAATCCAGACAAAGTGGCAAAAATAGTTTGGGGCCTGAAAAAATTGTACGGTTTCAACCGACCAGTGGGTCGAGTGAAGCAATTAAATTCATTCCCTATACTCAGGCTTTTTTAGATGAACTGGATGAGGCTATTGGTTTATGGCTGACTAATTTATATCGGACACACCCACAACTTAAAAATTCAACGCATTATTGGTCGGTTTCATGGTTGCCTGAAAGCCAGCGAAAGCTTTTAGAAAATAGTAATTTAAATGATGACAGTGCGCTGCTTAATCTGTCGAAGCGAGTGTTGAGTAAAATTACTCAATCGGTACCGACTGAAATTGCGATGGCAAATTCAGCCGAAGATGCCATGTTTGCAACCGCGGTGTATCTCGTTGCAGATAAGCATTTAGGCATGATTTCGGTATGGAGTCCTACATTTGCATTGCAATTGCTGGATATTATTCAAGAACATCAAGCTGAAATTGTACAGGTCTTAAAAACTGGACAATGGCAACGTGATGGTTTGAGTTTTCTGCAAGTTCCTAAATCTTGTCAACAATGCTATCGCTTACAAGACTTGGATTTAACCCAAGCAACGGCGTGGAAAAAACTGTGGCCTAAACTCAGTCTGGTTTCGAGTTGGGATACAGCGAGCGCAGAGCAATGGGCAGTACAGCTACAGCAACGAATTGCAGGGGTGGCATTTGAGGGTAAAGGTTTATGGGCAACTGAAGGCGTAGTGACGATTCCATTTGCAAACCGTTTTACCTTAAGTTATCAGTCACATTTTTATGAATTTATTTTGCAAGACAGCCAAAAAGTGGTGCCATCTTGGCAACTGAAAATAGGCGATATCGTTAGTCCTGTGATTACTACAGGTTCAGGATTAATTCGTTATGTGATTGATGATGAATTAGAAGTCACTGACTTTTATCAGCAAGTGCCATGCTTCAAATTTTTAGGTCGCAAAATGACGGTAGATTTGGTCGGAGAAAAGCTCGACCACAATGCTGCAGTTAAAGTCCTTGCAGAGTTTAAACAAGCGGATTATTTGCCGATTAGTATCTTGGGTATCGAACAATGTTCGGTTAAAAAACCGCACTATATTTTACTCAGTGAAGGCAATGTAGACAAACAACCGTCTGCTCAAGCGCTAGATCGGTTACTAAAACATAATTTTCATTATGAATTGGCACGGGATTTGGGACAACTTGATGAACCAGAAGTGGTTCATGTGCAAGATGCATGGGATTACTACAAAACATTAGCCATGAATAATGGCATGATTGAAGGGAATATTAAGCCTGAACCACTTAAAAAAATGAAAACAAAAATAATTGAGTATTAATATGGATATCGATGTGTTAGATGCACCGTTCGACGAAACGGTGCTATATCATTCAAAGAACGAGACTAAGTTTGCGGTTCGAAACGCGACGGTAGAAGATGATGTGCAACTAATGAAAATTAGTGCAGAGACTATGCCAAGTAATGGTATTACCTTATCTTATGCGCGTCACCCCAGTTATTTTGATGCCAGCCACGCACAGTATAATCGTCCAGATTTAAAAGTGGTTGTCCCTGTGGAAGATCCATCTATCGTGATTGCGATGATGAATTTGGGATGGCGTTATTGTTATATCAATGGTCAGCCTGACCTGATGCGTTATGTCGCCGATTTAAGAATGAATCCAGCGTATCGTGGTGCTAAAGTCATGCGCTTATTGATGGACTATCTCCATGATGAAATACCACAAGACACGATTTTTGAAAGTGTGGTTTTAAACGACAATATTGTCGCTGCCAGTATTTTACATCATGAAAGATCTGGATTTCCGCTGCCATATTTTTATGATGAAATTCGAACCTTTACCGTTTCACAGGCAGTGAAACCAAAAACTTTCAATCAATATCAATTTAAAACCCTGACTGCTGAACGTGTAGATGAAGCGAATGATTTCATTTTAAAAATGAAAGACCATTATAATTTTTTACCTAGCTATGATTTTAATGCTTTGGTAGATGGTCAAAATCCATTTTGGGCATGCTTAAATCTAGATGACTTCTATTTGATTTACGATCAGCACAATCAGTTGGTTGGACTTTATGGCTTATGGAATCAAAAAAGTTTTAAACAAACTCGAGTGATCGATTATTCAAGGTCATTAAAGTTGATGAAACCTTTTTATAATGCCTATGCCAGTGTGCGTGGTGTTTTATCACTGCCAAAAATTCATGGAACCTTTGATTATTTAATGTTGCATAGTCCGCTATGTCATCCTGAACATCTGGACGTATTTGCAAGTTTGATTTTTCATGCAAAACAGCAGACAAAGCAACGTGGTAAAGAAACCTATTGTATTACTTTGGCAGAGAAGGACCCGCGTATTGAGTGGATGAAAAATACGACCTCACATGTGTTAAAAGCCAAGCACTATTTTCATAGTTTTAAAGCCAATCCATACGCTGCTTTTGATCGTAAACGTATTAGTTATTTTGAGGTTGGGCGTATATAGAGGAAGTGATAACGATCAAAAAATCAATTAAAACTGCCAAATCAATCATTTAAAATCATTCTAATTGTGTACTTATGTAACTGAGTTCTTCAGTATACTGCGCAAAGAATAATCAGAATGAGAAAGACATGTCGAAGTTGATGTGGGGAATTGGCAGTTTAGCGGTGCTTTCAGCAGCAGTGGTGGGAGGGAATTTATATGCAGATAAATCTCTTGCCCAATTTTATACACAGAATAATTGGTCCGCAGCTGTACAAGATGTTGATGTAAAGTACAGCAATTATCAAATGGGCTTGATGGGTGGAACAGTCGATTGGGTATTAACCCTGAAAACAGACCCGTGTAAACCGAAAGAAGTGATCGTGTTGAAGGGTACCGATCAGATTCAACGTGGGTTGAAAGGCTATAACATCAACTCGAATTTTAAGATTGTTCAACAACAAAGTACGTCTGAATATGCCAAGCTTTTTGGTTCGGATTTAACTGCAAAAACCTTGGTCAATTGGATTGGTCAAAGTAAAACAGATTTACAGATTCCTGCATTTAAAACGACTGCACAAGGTGCAACGGTACAAGCTGATGCCAGCCAATTGCAAATTCGAATCAATAGTTTACCGGGGCAAGCCACTAAGGTATCCGAACTTTCAATCCATTTACCTGTGGTTCGGTTGAGTGAAGGTCCAATGCAAACCATGGTGCAAAATTTTTCGATGAAGACCAATCAAGGTTTAAATCAGGAAAATCTTGAAAATGGTTTTGTTGAAATTCAAGCGGGTTCTATCAAACGTTTAGATCAAAAGTTCTCAGGCGGCATGCGTGGTATGCAACTGCGTTGGGAGACCGAGCTAAATGAACATGATGTGGACTTTGAAGGCTATTTAAAAGCAGATGAGATGGATTTCCCAGGTTCACCGGTCACCAAAGATTTCGCACTAAATTTGGCATTGCATAAAGTCAATCTGGATAAAGTCCGTGCATTTAGTGAACTTTTGCATCAGGTGGAAAATTCATGCGATGCAGTGGGTGAATCAAGTGAAGAAATGACTCAAGCTTTCTTAGCAATCGCAAGCCAAGGTTTTGATTTTGAGTCTAAAGATAACTCGATCAGTATTGGTGGAGGTAAAGCCTCTGCAAATGTCGTGGGGAAAGTCATGCCGGGACACCATGCTTCAATGGAGTCTTTTATTAAAATGGTACCGAGCTTACTGGATTTTCAAGCAGACTTAAGTTTTGATAAAAATATGATGACTGCAATCATGAATAACTTTTTACAATTACAGGGCAAAAGTTTGTCAGGACAGGAAGCTGAAGCCATGTTTGCAGGTTTTGAAACATCAGGGCAAGGCAAGCGCGATGGCAATAACATGGTCATGAGTATGCAATATAAGTTCGGTCAAAAGCTTTTTGGTCAAGCCATACAAAATAAATAAGCAACAAGTCGTTAGTCGTTTAGTTTGAAAATATAAAACCGTCATTGATTGACGGTTTTTTATTTTGAGCTGCGGAATCATGATGTTCACTTTATCGGAACACAGCGGCCTAGCCATTGTTGAACAGTTGAAAAGTTGCTAGCGTCAATGGGCAACTAGCCAATCAAAACAACAATAGGAAAGACACGATGTCACACGATTATTTTTTTAGACGGAAACTTGTTCAATCATCCATGCCTAAATGTTCTTGGGTAAAACACAGTCTTATTAGTAGCATTTTTCTGATCGCTGTTCAGTCTACAGTTTTTGCGGGTACTTCAATTTCAGATCAACGTTTGTCGAATGAAACGCAAGGTAAAAAACAATTTAGTGAAGAAACCTTAGATATTATTGAGAGTGAAGCAGCTAAACCCAAAGAAGAGCAGCAGAACAATTCAAATCATAAATCTAATCGTAATAATAAGATCATTCAGGAGACCCAGCTTGAAGGCTCAACCATGAGTGATTATTTGCTTCAAAAGAAAAGGGCAGCGGATCAGGTCGGGTTAATACAATCTCCAGAAGTTGCACCGATTAACCGTATTGTGCTGCAAGAGCGACATGAAAATATTCGAGTAACGTATCCAGATGGAGTCGTGGTTGAAATGAAGCACTGACGTGCTTCATTTCATAGATCAGGAATTTCTAAAGTCAAACCTTAGATTTGTGGATGAGTGATTTTCCATGCACGGTGAATTTTGGTATTACGTTTAAAGTCTAGGCCAATGGTTTCATTGCTGATTTCCTCAACGTCAAACATTGCCATGATCACATCGTCCATCTCAAAACCACGGTAGTTGTTTGAGAAGTAAAGCGTTCCGTCAGTGGTTAAACGGTTCATGGCACGTTTAAGCAAAGACATATGGTCGCGTTGGACATCAAACGTACCATAGAACTTTTTAGAGTTAGAGAATGTTGGTGGGTCAATAAAGATCAGGTCATATTGCTCGTGACCTTCTTTCAACCATTCAAAACAGTCGCTAGAGAAGAACTGATGTTGTTCATCTGCATGATCTACTGTCAAACCATTCAGTACAAAGTTCTCTTTAGACCAGTTTAGGTAGGTATTTGACAAATCGACACTGGTCGTACTTGCTGCACCGCCAAGCGCTGCATGTAAGCTCGCTGTAGAGGTATAGCTATATAAGTTCAGGAAGTGTTTACCTTTGGCTTCTTTGGCAATCCGTAGACGCATTTGACGATGGTCAAGGAACAAACCTGTATCGAGGTAGTCTGTTAGGTTCACCAAAATCTTTGCTTTGCCTTCTTGAACGATAAAACGTTTAGACGCAGTACTTTGTTTGGTGTACTGATTTTTACCTTCTTGGCGGGCACGTGTTTTAATGAAAATCGCATCACGACCTAAGCCGGTCACTGCACGAATCGCTTGCAGTGCTAAGTTAAAGCGTTTTTTGGCTTTTTCTGGGTCAATTTTTTTCGGTGGTGCGTATTCTTGTACGTGTAAACGATCACCATACAAATCGACCGCGACATTAAAGTCTGGCAAATCGGCATCATATAAACGTAGACAGAAAATATTTTCTTTGACTGCCCATTTTTTAAGATTCTGCATGTTTTTTTGAAGACGGTTGGTAAAGTCTTCTGCACCTTCAATTTTTTCAAATTGTTGCGGTTCCCAATGCTCTAGGAAAGGCTTTTGAACTGCCGCAGGTTTAACTGTACCAAAACGGACGTAAATTGGCAGCTTACCATTCATCAAACGCAAAATTTGCGGATCATTAAAGGCAAGGACATCGGCCTGTTCAACTTGTGCTGCAATAATCGCAGCAGGCTGGTTCGGGAAGTTCTTTTGTAATAGTGCCGATAGACCTAAATACAGTGCGCGGTTAGAGGCTTTATCACCTAAACGCTCGCCGTATGGAGGATTAGTGACAACAAAGCATTTCTTACCTGTTGCTTGGAAATCTGGCCAGTCTGCAAGTGTACGTTCTTCAATTTTAATTTGATCAAGTACAGATTCGAAACCTGCAGCGATAATATTTTGTTTGGTTGCTTTTACTGCTTCCCAGTCTGCATCAAATGCATAGAATTGTGGGAGAGGGTTTTCAAGTGCGGCTTTATGACGTTCAGCAGCTTCGCCTTTGATCGACATCCAAAGTTCATGGTCATGACCATTCCAACCATTAAAACCAAAACGACGAACAAGGCCTGGCGCGCGGTCAGTCAAAATCATTAAAGATTCAATGATAAAGGTCCCTGAACCACACATTGGGTCCAAGATAATATCAGGTTGATGTTGTTTAAGTTTTGCTTTCTGTAAGATAGCAGCCGCTAAGTTTTCTTTAATCGGTGCATCTGTCATGTAGCGACGGTAGCCGCGTTTATGCAGAGAATCACCTGATAAATCTAAGCAATAAGTATGTTCAGTTTTGCCAGCTAATACATACAACGTAATTTCAGGTTGCTTAATGTCAATGCTAGGACGTTTGCCCACAGCTTCCATAAAGGAATCGACCACACCATCTTTAACACGTAAAGTTGCGAACTGAGAATTGACTTTAATGTCACGTTCGATGTGTAAACGAACGGCAAATGTACTTTGTGGTGCAAAAATAAGTGACCAATCAAAGTTTATTGCACCTTCATAGAGCTCTTCCGCTACATCACGTGCATCATGCGTGAACTCTAATTCATGTGTATGAATCGGGGTGAGTACACGTGAAGCCAAACGTGACCACATGCAAATACGGTATGCATCTTCAAGTGTGCCTTTGAATACAAGACGACCCGGGAACTGTTCAATATTTTGAACACCTAAACCTTCAATTTCCTCGCGGAGTAAGGTTTCCAGTCCATCTGCACAGGTAACCCAATATGTAGAAAGACGCGGTTTCGAATTCATGTAAATTTCCAAAGGCAAAAAAGCAATCGCATATTTTAACGTATTTTCGTGGATTTGGGCGGACGATATTGCGCTGAAACGGGAGAAATATCGGTAGATTTGAATGACTTTATCAAATTTATTCTGTGTACATTGTGAGAAATATCACTTAATGGTACAAAAATTGCTATAACCCTGATCAAAATTCGATCTTTATAATATTGATATCATTAGGGGTATTTATGACAGGGCTGGCAATCAATAGTCAATCAAACGCATTTTCAATCGCCACTTTAATCTACGCGCGCTTACGTCGTGTGTCAGGACGGGTTATTGACGCATTATATGTGGTTGAAAATGTCGAATATGCACGCTTTGTTTCTAACTTGGCTTTGGAAACGGCTGATCCTGAATTATCTCGTTTAGTTGCACGTTTATATAGTGAGTTGAATTTGCATGAAGTTGCAGTTACAGCACCAGAAGAACCAATAGTTAGCTCAGTTCAATCTGAAACAGCAGAAATTTTAATGAGCGAACCGACTGCGGAAGATATCTATAAAGCACAGGTTGCACATCGTTATATCGGCGCATTGCGTTAATTCAATCCTGCTGTGAGCAGCGGCATATATTTTCTGCTGCACGCAGCCTGACGTATCAACTCTCTTTCTTCATTTCACAAGTTATTGAACTGCGCAGAAGGCGGCTGTTTATAGCTGAACTTTATCTGTTTGAAAGTATTCAATTCAATCAAGAATAAGAACGGATAGAAGTTCTGTTTGAAGGCTTTATGAAAGGGGAAAGGTGAAGTTTAATTTAAAACGTTTAATTTATCTAATTGAAATGATAGATAGGAATTTGAAAATTCATTTTGAATAACATCATGCGTTTGCATTGAACGTTGAAAACTTCAACTGCCATTTGCCAAGATTCTCTGTATAATGCGTTAACTTAACGATAAGGAATCTCTCATGCACTTGGCGGCATTGCATACACCGAGCCAGATTCAACTCAACCAAGATGGTAACTTAAAACATTTCCTCACCATCGAAGGCCTTTCTAAAGAAACTCTCACAAAAATATTGGACACTGCGCAGTCCTTTTTTAATGACCAAAATCAGCTGATTACCAACAACCTTTTAGAAGGCCGTACGGTAATGAACCTGTTTTTTGAAAATTCAACACGTACCCGTACCACTTTTGAAGCGGCAGCAAAACGTCTGTCTGCAAACGTATTGAACATTGATATTGCGCGTTCAAGTACATCAAAAGGCGAGACACTGCGTGATACCTTGTGGAATTTAGAAGCGATGGCGACCGACATTTTTGTGGTTCGTCATTCATCGTCAGGCGCGCCGCACTTTATTGCCAAAGATGTTTGTCCGCATGTGGCAATCATCAATGCAGGCGATGGCCGTCATGCGCATCCTACGCAAGCCATGTTGGATATGTTGACGATTCGCCGTGAAACCAAAAAGAATTTTGAAGACATTTCCATTGCCATCATTGGCGATATTAAGCATTCGCGTGTTGCCCGTTCAGATGTCGCTGCATTACAAACATTGGGCTGTAAAGATATTCGTGTCATTGCGCCTAATACTTTGCTGCCTTACGGTTTTGATGATTATGGCGAAGGCATTCGTCTGTTCAACAACATGGAAGCCGGTATTCAAGACTGCGACGTGATTATTACTTTACGTATTCAAAACGAACGTATTGATTCTCCTGCGCTGTCATCTCAAGCCGAATTCTACAAAATGTATGGTTTGAATAAAGAGCGTCTGGCTTTGGCTAAACCTGACTGCATCGTGATGCATCCGGGACCAATGAACCGTGGTGTTGAAATTGACTCAAGTATTGCCGATGGCACTCAGTCAGTGATTTTACATCAGGTGACCAATGGTATTGCGGTGCGTATGGCGGTACTGGCTTTGGCAATGCAAGGTCAGTTGCAAGAAAAAGGTTTAATTGAAGCGATTGCGGTTTAAGGGATAGTCATGAGTATTGTTAAAGTTGAAAATGTACGTGTCTTAGATCCAATCAATCAAACTGACAGCGTACAGACAGTTTATATTGAAAATGGCCGATTGGTTGCCGAAAGCAATGCCGCTGAAACCATTGATGGTCAAGGCAAATGGCTGATGCCAAGTATGGTTGACCTTTGCGCGCGTTTACGAGAGCCGGGTCAGCAGCAGCACGGCACTTTAAAGTCAGAAGGTAAGGCTGCGCGTGCGAATGGTATTTTGCATGTGTTTACCCCGCCAGACTCTAAACCGATTGTGCAAGACAATGGTGCATTGATTCATGGTCTGGTGGAAAAAGCCATGCTGGACGGCGGTATTTATCTGCAGGTGATTGGCGCGCAAACTCAAGGCTTGTTAGGCAAGCAGCCGGCGAATATGGCAGGTTTGAAAAAAGGCGGCTGTACAGCAGTATCGAATGCCAATGCGCCATTTATGGACAATGATGTGGTGATTCGTACCTTAGAATATGCTGCGGGTCTGAACATGACCGTTGTGTTCTATGCCGAAGAGCCGCAGATTGCCAAAGATGGCTGTGTGCATGAAGGTTTTGTCGCATCTCGTCAAGGTTTACCGATGATCCCTGCATTAGCGGAAACCGTAGCCATTGCAAAATATTTACTGATGATTGAAGCTACTAAAGTGCGTGCGCACTTTGGTCTGTTGTCATCAGGCGCATCTGTCGAATTAATTAAACATGCTAAAGCGAAAGGCTTACCGGTGACTTGCGATGTAGCCATGCACCAATTGCATTTAACTGATCAGTTGATCGACGGCTTTAATTCACTTGCGCATGTGCGTCCGCCGCTGCGTTCTGAGCAAGATAAAGACTTGCTCCGCCAAGCAGTGAAAGACGGTGTGATTGATGCAATTTGTACGCATCATGAGCCGCTGAGCAGCTCAGCGAAAATGGCGCCATTTGCTGAAACACAGCCCGGTTTTACTGCATTTGATACCTATGTACCTTTTGGTATTCAATTGATTCAAGAAGGCCTATTAAGCCCACTGGAATGGGTTGAGAAAGTCACACTCGCACCGGCAAAAGTGGCCAATATGCAACAGCGTTGGGCAGATGAAGCGGGTTGGGTACTGGTCGATCCAGAGCTTGAGTGGACTATTAATAAAGACACGATTGTATCAAATGGTAAGAACACACCATTAATTCAGCACACTGTTAAAGGTAAAGTGCTTCAAGCTTTTTATGCCGTTTAAGCTGAAGCTCAATATGGAAAATGTTGAGTCTTAGCATTTTAATTTGATATCTAAAAGTCAGCTTCGGCTGGCTTTTTTTATGAGGATTGAAATTAATAGATTGAAAATAAAAAAGAAATTAACACGCTGACAAGTCCGAACAAATTACTACATTTGATCAAAAAATAAACATATAAACTAAAGTACACATGAAAATAATGACAACTGCATGGAGTACAAATATGAATATAGACTTATTAGCGCTGATTAAGCAGCACGTCTCCTCGATTGTGCTGGACGGTGATACACAACACTTAACTGAAAAAAATTCAGCCATTAGCCAGTTTGTTCCAGTCCTGTTGAATATTTTTCGATCCAAACCTGAATTTATTGATGCGTTCCAAAAACAGTTAAATCCACGAATTAGTGATATTTTCTCGGCGAATCCCACATTAAAAGATCAATTTCTGCAACATCTTGGTGGCGGTGCTGCTCCAGCGTCAGAAATAGAGCAGACCTTGAATCATTCGATCGCCCCAACCATAGGGGTGCTTGAAAATGAAGCGGGTTCATCTGATCCTGTCGCAATCACGCATTTACTCGATAATCATGCAGATAGCATTTTGGCAGCACTCCCACAATGGGCAGTGCCTTTACTCGCAGGTTTAGGGGTAAACACTGCAGCTGGCCGTACATTACACCAAGCGCCTGTTGTTGAACCAACACCTGTTATCGTTGAAGAAAAACGCTCGAATTGGTTATTACCAATTATTGCGCTGCTTATATTATTGGGTCTGATCGCATTTTGGTTTAAGTCTTGTACTAATAAAGAAGAACCAACCACCTCTGCAACAACGGTTGCACAGCCTGCTGCATCTCAGCCAGCACATTTGCAATTTAGCACCGGTACAGATGGGCAGTTAACCAACTGTCAAATTCAAACTGGTGATTCAAATTATCTTGAAATTTTGCAGCAACAAGTCAAACAGATCTTTAACTTTAATACGGGTTGTGGTGCTTCATCTGATGCCAGTTACCATACTCAATTTATTGATCAAGATACCATTCCAACGGTTCTGCAAAAACTTAAAGGTGTGCCAAATACCACTTTAACCTGGACAGAAAATCAGTTATCGATTTTGTCGCAAAATCCTGCGGATGCTCAAAGCCTTGCCAATCAAATTAAGCCTTTAGCAAAAAATATGACGGTATTGGTTCAAGAAGGCGTGAGCGAACAAACTGCAGTAGATAACAGTATTACTGATGCACAAAAAGCATTAGCGAGTATTAACCCTGAACAAGTTCGTGCTCTAGATGTTGCGACTGCGCTGAACTTACAAATTATTAATTTTGCGACAGGTTCATCTGATATTCCTGACGTGAATAAATCGATTTTGGATCAAGCGGCAGCGTTAATGCAGCGCGCAACACAGGTACATCTGACTGTACAAGGTCATACCGACGCTGTGGGTAATGCGGAAGCGAATAAAGCTTTATCGCAAGAGCGTGCACAAGCTGTGGTGGATTATTTGGTGTCGAAAGGCGTTGATCCTGCACAGCTTCAAGCGGTGGGTTATGGTCAAGAAAAACCGGTAGCAGAAAACAGCACCAAAGAAGGTCAATTCAAAAACCGACGTATTGAGTTTGAAGTTTTAAATACCGAGAATGGCAAAGTACGAGATGTTACCAATGAAGGCGTAACTGAAAAAACCAATTAAAACCGTACTAAATGAGATGATATATAAAAAATCCCTGCACATGCGGGGATTTTTCTCGTCAAAGCGCTGTAATTTTGAGTAAAATACGCGCGAAGAATAAAATCATAATGGTAATTATACAATGAAAAAAATAGTCATCACGAGCCTCATGTTGTCTGCGGCATTGATATCCGGCTGTGATAATTTTAAAAATAAAAAAGATGTTGAAGCCAAAACGGAAGCGCCTGCTTTGGAAGATTGGAGTTGTACTGCACAAGCCAATATCGACCAATTGCAAGATCACTTAAAAAACGAATATCTCAAAGAATTAAACAAAGAAATACGTCAGTCCGATTATGAAGCCGATCAGCAACTCATGGATCTGATTGTAAAAAATCTAAAATTTAACATTCAAAATGTCACGACCTTAACTGAAGACCCTAATAAAGCCAAAACATTGGAATGTAGCAGTCAACTGTTGGTGGTTTTCCCGAAAGGATTACAAAAGCGTGCTGAAAATGCCTTTGCTGAACGACCATGTGACGAAGGCTGTGAAGAACGTGGTAATTATACTTTGAATGATTCACTCGAAGATGGGGAGTCAGGCTTAAGCATGGATAATGATCAGCTTAAAGGGAATTTTAGCTATAGCATCACTAAAACGGACAAAGATGGTTTGAGCCTAAGTGTCCCAAGTCAAAATGACGTAATTGATAGCGTTGTAACAGTGACACGTCATGCGGTGCTATATGCGGCATATAGTGCTCAAAATAAGCGAGACGAAGAATCCTATCAGCAAGGGATGGAGAGTCAATCTCAACAAATGAGCCTTGCACAAAAGGCGATGGATATTCGTAAGAAAGAGCTAGATCAGGATAATGCCAAAGTGGTGGACCGTCTCAATCAGACTTGGGATCGTTTTAGTGATGAACAAAAGGCGGAGTTACAGCAAGATCAAGCAGACTGGTTTGAAAAGCGTGATATCGACTGTAAAGTGCTTGCACAAAAAAGTGTTTATTCATTAAATGAAAGTGAAAAAGAGACTTATCAAAAGCATTCGCAATACTGGGATGATGCGATGAATACGCAAAATCAGGAGTTGCAATATACCAAATGTTTTAATCAGAAAACTACAGAACGAATTGTGTATTTAAATAACGTGTTTAATTGATCTAAAAGAAGAAAAGCCCTCAATGAAGGGCTTTTTTTTGAATCTTAGTTTATTGCTTGATGATCAAAACAGGAATTGGGCACTGCGTTAAAATATTTTGTGCTACGCTGCCCAGCATGGCTTTTTTTAAACCTGTGCGTCCATGTGAACCCATGATGATTAAGTCTGCAGAGATTTCATCAGCCACTTGTAAAATCCCTTCGGTTGGCGATACACCATGAATCAAACGGGTTTTAACTTCGATACCATCACGTACAAAGGTTTGTTTGATATCTTCTAAACGCAGCTGAGCACTTTTTTCAGCTTGCATAAAATATTCAGTGATTGCAGGTGCCACAGCATAGAAATCGACACCAACGAATGGATCAACAGCAACAACACTGACAATGGTCACTTGTGCATTTTGACTTTTAGCCAAGCTGAGGGCATGTTCAACAGCAGAATATGAAATTGGAGATTCATCCACAGGGACTAAAATTTGTTGATATTGACTCATATCTGCTTCCTTAATATTTTAAATGTTATCAATCTAATCTTGCTCTATTCACGATATTGTATGAATTAGACAAAAGGGTAAGCTTATTAGTGAAGGGTGTGCTGAATACAAAAAAGCCCACATGATGTGGGCTTGGTCATCTTAAGCTTTTACAACCAACACGGGTAATTCAGTATTGCTGAGTACATCTTGTGCGAAACTACCGAGTAGCATTTTCTTAAATCCTTTGCGACCATGTGAACCCATCACGATCAAATCGGCTTTCACTTCATTGGCTGCTTCTACTACACCTTCAGCAGAAACTTGACCTTTAATAATCTTACTTTGTGCATCTATACCAACTTCAGTCGTGATTTGCACAGCTTCTTTTAATGCAGATTCTGCATTTGCGTAAGCTTGTACGAAATATTCTTTCATGATTGATGAAGAATAATAGAAGTCTGCATCGGTAAATGGGTCTTCAGCAACAAGGCTGATTAAAGTGAGTTGGCTGTTAAATGCCTTGGCAATAATTGCAGCTTTTTTTACTGCAGAAAACGAGATTTCTGAACCATCGACAGGTACTAAAATGTTTTGATATGACATGGAACAATCTCCTGTAATTTTGCTTTTAAACCCTATAGATTATTGATAACACATTGTCGTGCATGGTTCAATTTATTAATCTAAAAAATATTGTAAATTCATAAAATTACATAAATTAATGTCGATAAGTCGTCAAATAAATCTGAGCGGAAAACTCGGACTTTGCTCAAAAAATATTAAAATAAAATCGACTAATTTTCTCGGATTTTGAGCCTAAATGATCAATTTGAACTTTATAAAAATAAGCCTAAACTATATACAGTTTTAAATCTAAGATTTATAACAAAATTGATGCGATTGGATAGTTTGATATGTCATATAAAGCAAGGTTGGTTGTACTCAGTATGTGTTCAGTGTTGTATTTGTCTGGTTGTCAAAACACGCAAAGTAGTACCAAAGTGATTGCAGGTGCTTTTAACTTATCGACACAAGTTCAAAAGACCTTCATCAACCTACATGCTCCTGACAATGTTATTGTGCAGTCAAATATTCAATATCTACAAAATCCAAATTTAAACTTGGATATCTATCAACCTGAAACAAGTATGGCGATTGCACCAAGACCAACGATTGTTTGGATCCACGGTGGCGGTTGGGTCTCAGGTTCAAAAGAGCATGCAGGTGGATATTTTAAACGGCTCGCAGCCCAAGGTTATAATGTGGTTTCTGTTCAATATCAGTTTGCACCTGAAGCCATTTATCCCACACAGCTCAACCAAATAGATGCAGCACTGACGTTTTTGAATCTACATGCGGCACAATATGGCATTGATTTGCAAAATATGTATTTGGCAGGGGATTCTGCCGGTGCAAATATGGCCAGTCATTATGCCGCCTTGGTTACGAATCCTGATTTTGCGCAAGCGTCAAAGATTCAGCCAGTATTAAAGCCTTCACAGCTTAAAGGGCTGATTTTACATTGTGGTATTTATGATTTAAACAGCTTTGTAAATACAGCACCCGACGAGATTGGATTGATCGAGTGGGGCGTCTATAACTTGGTTCAGGCGTATACCGGAGACAAAAAAGATGATGCCGAGTTTTTAACGCGTATTTCAACGGCCTCAAATATTAATTCAAATTATCCGCCTGTATTTATCAGTGGTGGCAATAAAGATTTTTTAACCAAAACGCAATCTGAGCCTTTTGTAGAAAAATTGAAGGCAAATAATGTACCTGTGACAGCGGTATTTTATCCAGATTCGAAAGAATTTTTGGTACATGAATATCAATTTATGATGAGTAAAAAGGCCAGTCAGCAGACCTTTGATCGTACTTTAGAATTTTTGCAACAACACACACAGACCGTCAAAAATTAAAAACAGACTTAAAAGGCTTGCAGAATAATCTTTAACTTAATAACATACCTACCAGTCGGTATGTTTATTTGGAATGATTAATGAATTCGGTAACATTGGCCTATGGCTTACTGTCATTGGCGATTATCTCAGAAGTAATTGGTTCGACATTTTTGGTGAAGTCAGAAGGGTTTACCAAACTTGCGCCTTCATTGGCTGTCGCAGTTTTATTCTGTTTGGCATTTTATTTATTGTCTCAGGTGATTAAAGTCATACCACTTGGTATTGCTTATGCCATTTGGGCAGGCGTTGGTATTGTTTTAACTGCACTAATTGGCTACTTTATCTTTCGTCAAAGTTTAGACCTCCCAGCCATGTTAGGGATAGGCCTGATTGTTTCAGGTGTGGTCGTGATCAACCTGTTTTCAACTTCAGCTGGACATTAATATGGATAATCCGCATCAGCGCAAGAAAGAGCCTCAACTGATACGCCAAAGTATTTTGCAGCACGCAATCCTTCTTGCTGCTGATAAAGGTGTTAATGGGGTGTCGATTCAAGCCGTTGCTGATTTAGTTGGGGTTACAAAAGGTGGTGTATTTCATCATTTTTCAAACAAGCAAAAGCTCTTAGAGTCCATGATTGTGATGCTTTTGGCTCAATTAGACGAGGTCGTTGACCGATTAATTGACGAAGACCCTGAGCCATACGGTCGTTTTACCCGAGCCTATATTGAAATTACCTTAGAAAAACAAATCATGGGTTTGCAACAGTCATGGTCAGCGATTTCGATGACCATGCTGACCGATAAAACTTTTAATGAATTTTGGATCGAATGGATGAAATCACGTTTAGAGCGACATCATCAGACCGATTCAGATATAGAACTGAAAATTGTACGTTATGCAGCTGATGGTATTTGGCTCACCGCTTTTACAGAAGTGGAAGACGAAAGCGAAACCCAATTATTAAAACAAGAACTGATCGCCCGAACGTATCGAGCGAAATAGATTAAATAACTGATTTTACATACGTAAAAGTAATTACGCATTTTTAAAATGATTTTTAAGTCTATTCGACAGAGTCTTACATCTAGGGATTGAATAAAGGGATTAGCCTTCGGCTGGAGGTACTCTTGAAATGTTGTTTCTCATTCGGCAAAATGAGAAGCGTGCTACGTAAGGAAACCATCTTGCGGAGCATTGCTCCTCACCGCAAAACTTGTTCGCTAGTGTCTAATTATTCAAAGTACCGCAAAAACATTTTTGATTAGAAATAGTCCTATCTCAAACACATGCGGATAACGTTACCGCGTATCATTCTTTATTTGAAGCAAATTATTTAACTGAGGGCTTAATTTCTTTTATATTTGAAAATAGCATGCACGACTAAACCAAAGACCAAACCCCAAAATGCAGAGCCAATACCAAAAAATTGTACGCCCGATGCACTAAACAAGAAGGTGAGTAGAGCGGCTTCACGTTCACTCGCTTCTTGGAAAGCAATGACGATGTTGTGTCCAATGGTGCCAAGTAGGGCAATCCCTGCTAAAGCGGTAATAAACACCAGTGGAAAAGCGGTTAAGAAACTCACCAAAGTGGCTGCAAACAGGCCCATCAAAATATAAAAGACGCCACAGGTCATACCTGCGATATAGCGCTTTTTCTCATCGGGGTGGGCTTGGTCATCTAGACTGATTGCCGCACTAATCGCAGCAATATTGACACTAAAACATCCAAATGGCGCGAGTAGCGTTTGGGCTGTCCCAGTCCAACCGATCAGTTGATTGACGTGGGGTTGATAACCATAACTTTTAATCATGGCTAAACCCGGTAAATACTGAGAGGCCATATTGATTACAAAGAGTGGTAGCGCTAAACCCAGTATTGCTGAGATCGAAAATTCAGGTGTGACCCAAACTGGCTGTGCGAGTTCTAAATTAAGCGCCGGTAATTGAAAGCCAAGTAACAATGGACAAAGCATAATGCCAATGATCACCGTAATGACAATGCTATAACGTGGTAACAGTCGTTTACTGATAACATAAGCCGCGAGTAAACCCAGAACGAATACCCATTCATTTTGTAAATTGACAAATAGCTCAATACCAAATTTTAGAAGTACGCCCGCCAACATTGCACTGGTTAGACTTTGCGGGATATAGCGCAGTATTTTTTCAAAAATGCCTAAAAATCCGAGTACTGCTGTCAATAGGCCACAGACCAAGAAAGCACCTAGGGCGGCATTCATGCTGTAACCATTTGCAGTCGCTAAAATCAGTGCCAGTCCTGCAGTGGACCATGAAGTCGCAACGGGATATTTAAATTTCCAAGACAGAATCAGCCCGCTTAAGCCGATACCCAAACCTAGAGCCCAAAACCAAGAGGTTATTTCTGCTGTGTTGGCACCGAGCATTTGTGCAGATTGGATCACCAAAACAGCCGAGACACTGATCCCGACTAAGAACGTAATAAAACCTGCAAAAGCAGCTGGAATGGAGAAGTCTTGTAGTAGTTTTTGCATAATGATCGAGCTATGACTATTGTTGGCGCAGATTTAAGATGACATTTTTCAGGATGATACGCTCAAGTCCTGTACAGTAAAAGTGCTCATCGAGATATTATGGAAATACTTTATTTATTCACAAATGACACTTTAACAAACGGCACTTTAATAGAACGAATCGACAACCTACATTGTGGATGTTTCATTCATTCAAAATTTAAGGGCATTGTAGATTTTTCTGGTTTAAAAACTAAGCTATGTCTTACATGTCATTTACATCGTAGATGTCGCAAGCTTTAGACCAAATCCACAAAATAGAAGACCAACCGCTGCTACACAGCATGCCGTAAATTTATAACGATGGCTAAAATAGGTGGCCAGTTTTGCACCCGAAAAGATCAAAATCGTTAAATAGCTCATACTGATAATTTGCAGCACGATCGCGAGTGCGGTGAATGTAATCGCTGGATATGGATATGCAGGATCGACGAATTGCACAAAGAACGATAAGTAAAAAAGAATGGCTTTAGGGTTTAAAATACTGATGGTTAATGCAGTCTTAAACGGTTTCAATTCATTCAAACTCAGTTGCTTGGTGTCGAGTTGTTCTGGCATTTGAACGGCATTCCATGTTTGGTAGGCAGCCTTGAAAAGTTTGATACCTAAATAACTTAAATACAGCGCACCGACAATTTTTAATAATAAGAATAACCAAGGAAAGGCATGAAGTAAGGATGCAGCACCGAGAGCGGTGAGTAAGATTAAGATCAAATCGCCAGTATAGACGCCAAAAGCCCCTAAATAGCCGACCTTAATGCCATAGCGAGAGGCAACAGACATGACATAAAGTGAATTTGGCCCGGGTAAAATCACAATTAATATCGTACCAATAATAAAGGTCGTTAAGTCTGTGATTCCAAACACTGAAGACACTCAAATAAAAAACCGAAGCTGTAGTATACAACTTCGGTTCTAGATGAAACTGAAAATTTCTAATTTATGCTTTTATTTCAGCATCTAAGCCAAAAGTTTGACGCAGTAAGCTACTTAATTGCTCACGGGCTTTAATAAAGCCATCAATACCGCCTTGTAATAGTTGGAAAGACATTAAGTCTTTTTCAACTTCAGCTTTGAAAGTTTGCTTGTCGAGCACTTGTACATCGTGTTGACAGTGTGCATGCGCATGATGATTAGACAATTGCACTTCCACGGTACGCTGATCTTTTTCCAGTTCTGCCAATAAATTCGGTGAAACCGTCAATAAATCACAACCTGCTAAACCAAGCACTTGATCAATACTACGGAAGCTAGCACCCATAATTTCAGTTTTGATGTCATGTTGTTTATAGTAGTGGTAAATCTGCTTCACTGATAACACGCCCGGATCTTTCTCAATCGGGTAGCTATCCACATTTTCAGCTTTTTTGTACCAATCTAAAATACGACCAACAAATGGCGAAATCAGCGTGACTTGAGCATCTGCACAGGCTTGAGCTTGATGCAAACCAAACAAAAGCGTCAGATTACAGTGAATGCCTTCAGCTTCAAGGGCTTTAGCGGCTTGAATGCCTTCCCACGTTGAGGCAATTTTAATTAAGATACGGTTTTGATCGATACCATACTGTGCATATAAAGCCAATAACTCTTTAGCTTTTGCAATGGTGGCATCAGTATCATAGGACAAGGCTGCATCGACTTCTGTAGAGACACGTCCTTCGATCAATTTTAAAATTTCTACACCAAATTTGACCGTAAGAATATCGATGGTGCGCTCAACCAGCTCATCGTTTTGATAACCTTCTTTACGCGCTTGTTCAAAAGCACTTTCAATCAGTTCTTTATTTTCAGGTTGAGTTGCTGCTGCTGTAATTAAAGATGGATTTGTGGTCGCATCCAATGGACGGAATGTATTAATCGCAGCTAAATCACTGCTGTCAGCAACAATCGTTGTTAGGCTTTTTAATTGGTTTAACGCATTTTGAGTCATTTGAAATCTAGTTCTTAATGTTCTTGGTGTACATACTTTTATAACACAATCTGTTTAGAACCCAACCAAAAACCGCCCAATTAGGCGGTCTAAATCGTAGTTTTTCGTGAATTTCGGATGTGATTAATCAAAAAATGAGCAGCCGAGCCGAGAGGTTTTTCACGGTTCCAGACCAAGTCGACGAAATATTCAAATTTGGGTGTGAAATCTTGAAAGCTTAAGATTTTGAGTTGATCTTTGAGTGTCGGATTTTCATTAAACATCTCTAATGGAAGCACACCCCAACCCAGACCTTGAATAATCATCGAACAAGCAGAGTGGTGGTTATCTGTACGCCAACTGTGTTTGGAAAATAACAACTCTGGTTTGATACTTTTATCACGACTTGCAACCACGATTTGCCGACTTTGCAAAATTTGCTCAAAACTGACTTGCTTAAATTTCGACAGGCCATGTTTTGTCGCAGCAACAGGAACCAATGCTTCACGTTTCAATTCGACAAATTGTTCATAACTCTCAAGCTGTTCACGTTCAAACATTAGAGCAAGCTGTGCTTGACCTAGTAATAACATCTTTTGGGCATCTTCTTGAGGCGCAGAAAAAATATTGATTTGCAAAGATGGAAAATGAGTTTCTAGCAAAGAGATATAGTTGGTCCACTGCGTATGTAGTAGCTCTGATACCACCACGATATTCAGTGAAGACTCTAAACCATGACTCAGCGCAATTGCATGCTGTTTCCACTGATTAATTTCTATCAATAATTGTTCAGTTTTTTCATACAGGTTTAGCGCTTGAGCTGTGGGCATAGGTTCACGACCAACCCGCTCAAACAGTTTAAGGTTGAGATCAATTTCGAAATTCGCAATGGACATGCTGACCGCCGAAGGTACTTTGCCGAGTTGCCGAGCTGCAGCGGAAAATGATCCTGTTTCCATGACTGTTTTAAAAATCATCAGTTGTTCTTGATTAATATTCATGTGCATACAGAAAAAATAAAGGAATACAACCTTTCAATAATATTGAAAGAACCTGACTCGATTAATCAATAATATAAAAATAAAATAAGTTTTTTACAAATAATAGAGTGTTTCAAAATGACGATTTCCAAGAGAAGGATTATTCATGCGCTAAGCTATGAAATCATCCTATTGGTGATCATTGCTATTGCATTAAGTTTTATTTTTAAAGTTCCGATGGAGGTGACAGGTACGCTCGGTATTGCAATGGCGGTCACTTCTGTGATTTGGAACATGATTTTTAATCATTATTTTGAAAAATTTGAAGCAAAAAGAAAGTTAAAAAGAACCTTTGGTGTACGTGTTTTGCATGCGATTGGATTTGAAGGCGGCTTAATGCTTGCAACCATCCCAATGGTGGCTTATGCCATGCATATGACCTTATGGCAGGCGATTTTGCTCGATTTTAGTATGACCATGTGCATTTTAGTCTACACATTTATTTTCCAATGGTGCTATGACCAGATCGAAGCGTACCTAGGTTACCAACCACAATATCGTTAAATTTCAATAAGAAAATAACATTGGCCTGTACTGATAAATACAGGCCTTTTTTGCATCAAAATAGTGCAATATTTAACAAATAATAATATATAAAAACATAAACTAACTATAAAAAGTTAGAATAATTACATAACTTTTAAATATAAGAACAAAGAATGTTTTTATAAATTAATTAAAAAAATATGCAAAACAAGGAGTTGGCATATGAAATTGATAAAAATTGTCACACCTGTTGTTTTACTTGGGCTTACACAATTTACATTTGCAGATGGTAACTTTAAGCGCTTTTCTGTATCTGCGGGTTGGATGCATGTGATGCCGCAAGGAAAGGCAAATCCATTTAATATTAATACTGCGGTAGCAAATGGCACACAGGCTGAAGTAGGCACAATTAGTACTGAAGGTTTTCTAAAAGCGATTGATCCGAATGCAATTTATAATGAAGGGAGTAATTCTGCGAATCTTAAGGACACTTTAACCGACCTTGTGAATGGCCCTTTGGGAGGATTAATTAAAGATAAAGATGGCAATATCAAGTCAGAGATTGCAGGGATCGCAACGATCAATGGACTAGATAATTGGTCAGCTGAAGGTACGGGGCTTGAAGCAGAAGATGTTGATACATTAGGTTTAACATTTAACTACCATATTAATGATAATGTTTCTTTGCAAGTGATTGGCGGCATCCCACCTAAGGTGGACATTAAAGGTAAGGGTATGATTACCGCGCCATTATCTGGTCTAGCAGAGCCAGGTGGTCTAGGCGGTTTATTATTCCCTGATGGTTTGCCACTAGATTACGCAGTACCCATTACGGATTTATCATCTTATGGTAAAGCGGCGAGTGCAAGAGCTTGGACGCCGGTATTTCAGGCACAGTACCAATTTGGAAAATCGGGCGTGAATAAATTCAGACCTTATGTAGGTGCAGGGATTATGTATGCGTATTTTAATGATATTGAACTCAATAAAGGCATTGAATCTGACTTAATTGCTGCAGGGCATATGATTCAAAACATTAAAGATAATAATGCAGGTGCAGCACTCGATGGTAAAGAATCATCTGGAAAAATGGTGGTCGATGTCGATGCGGATGATGCGATTGCTCCAATTGTCACACTCGGATTTACCTATGACTTCACCCCAAGTTGGTTTACAGTTGCTTCGGTGTCTTATGCGAAGTTAAATAACAAAACCAAGATTGATGTGATTAACCAAACGACGGGTGAACAATTAATTCATGCAACGACCAAGGTCGATATTGATCCCATCATTACTTATTTAGGTGTTGGTTATCGTTTCTAAAGTTTTATGGAAGCTCTGAAATAAAAAACCGCTCATAAGAGCGGTCTTTTTGCTTTAAAGCATAAAGGATTATTTTTCAATAATTGCTGTTACGCCTTGACCACCCGCAGCACAGATCGATACAAGTACACGGCCTGAACCTTTTTGGTTCAATAGTTTTGCAGCAGTTGCGATAATACGACCGCCAGTTGCAGCAAATGGGTGACCTGCAGCAAGAGAAGAGCCTTTCACGTTCAATTTAGAACGATCAATTGAACCCAATGGCGCATCTAAGCCTAAACGTTCTTTACAGAATTTTGGATCTTCCCATGCTTTCAGTGTAGACAATACTTGAGATGCAAACGCTTCATGAATTTCATAGTAATCGAAATCTTGTAGCGTAATACCTGCACGTTCAAGCATACGAGGCACTGCATACGCAGGCGCCATCAATAAGCCTTCTTTTTTCTCTACAAAGTCAACCGCCGCTGTTTCTTGGAAAGTTAAATAAGCAAGAACTTCGTGACCGTTTGCTTTGGCCCATTCTTCTGACGCAAGAAGGACACATGATGCACCATCAGTTAGTGGAGTCGAGTTACCCGCAGTCATCGTACGCGCATCGCCTTTACCAAACGCTGGTTTTAACTTCGCAAGTTTTTCTACTGATGAGTCTGCACGTAAGTTGTTGTCACGCTCTAAACCAAGGAATGGTGTAATAAGGTCATCGAAGAAACCTTCATCATATGCTGCTGCCATTTTTTGATGTGAAGATGCAGCAAGTTCATCTTGCGCTTCACGAGAGATACCCCATTCAAGTGTCGTAATTGCTTGATGGTCACCCATAGAAAGACCTGTACGTGGTTCACCGTTCTTCGGTGCATCCATCAAATCTTTAACATTAATTTTAGTTAATGCTTTTAGGCGGTCTTTGCCCGTTTTAGCAATGTTCAACTCAAGTAAAGCTTTACGTAGGCCATCACCAAAAGCGATCGGTGCATCAGAGGTTGTATCTACACCACCAGCAACACCCACTTCGATTTGACCCAAAGCAATTTTATTAGCAACTAAGAAAGCAGCTTGTAAACCTGTACCACATGCTTGTTGAATATCGTAAGCAGGTGTTTCAGGAGCAAGTTCAGTATTGAGTACACACTCACGGGTCATGTTAAAGTCACGACTATGTTTTAACACGGCACCAGCAACAACTTCACCAAGGCGTTGACCTTGAAGGTTGAAACGTTCAACAAGACCATTTAATGCGGCGGTGAACATATCGCTGTTCGATGCAGTGAAGTAAGCGCCGTTAGAACGAGCGAAAGGAATACGATTACCACCGATAATAGCAACGCGGCGAACTGTGTTTTGACTCATGGTATTATCCTGTTGAACAGACGTTTGAGTTGTTGATTTTGAAGCTGTTTTAGGGGTTGAAGCGGGTGTCTTAGTACGTGTAGATGCACGACGAGGACGGCTTATTTTAGCGGCATCACTTGTAGACTTGGTTGCTGTGCCCGTACTTTTAGCGGTACGTGGCGTACTCTTTGATGTATTTGACACAGTTTCCGTAGTCGGACTTTCGACTGCTGGATTTTCTTGAGTTGTTTTGCTCATAAGGCTTTTCCAAGCATGTTGATGATCTTCTTGACGGCTACATTAGCATATTCACCAAAGGGGTAAATTGACTAAAATGACATTCGCTAAAGCATTCAGGTCAAGCCATCTGCGGTTTAACTCAAGTATGATTCCATGGAAACTGATGGAACTATTGAAATATAAGTATCTGACATCATCTTGAAGTTAAAGGGATATCTTCAGATCCATCAAAAATTAATCTGTATGAGAGATAATAAACATGACTGATCAATACCAAACATTTGCAAAATCTCCTATTGGTAAATTTGTCATCAAAAATTTAGGTTTACCATCACCGACTTTTTTAGAGCGTTTTGAGTCTGCAACCCCTGTAGTTAAAGGTGCGGTTTTATTCGGTGCAGCGCCTGCTTCAACATTATCTGGTGCTATTGCACAAGTCTTGGCAAATATTCATGCCAATAGCTATGCAGGCAATAATGCTGAATTACAACAAGCTGCGGCAAAATCAGGTCTAAACTTAAGCGCATTCAACGAAGGCGATAAAGAGTCTAAGTTTAAAGTTGTGGTGTTTGATGCTTCAGGTATTCAAAACTCAGAACAATTGCATGCCTTATATGCATTTTTTAACCCAATCGCGCGTCAAATTCAGGCATCTGGTCGCGTTGTCGTTGTTGGTACAACACCAGAGACTGCGAAAACTGTGAAACAAGCCATTGCACAACGTGCATTAGAAGGTTTTGTAAAATCAGTGGGTAAAGAGTTTAAGAAAGGGATTGCAGCACAATTAGTTTATGTGGACGAAGGTGCTGAAGCAAACTTAGAATCTGCATTACGTTTTGTGATTTCACCACGTTCAGCTTATGTATCGGGTCAGGTGATTCGTGTTTCGAAAGCAGATGTTGTGGATGTTGACTGGAATAAACCGCTTGCAGGCAAAACAGCTGTTGTAACAGGTGCAAGCCGTGGTATTGGTGAAGCAATCGCACATGTATTGTCACGTGATGGCGCGCATGTGATTTGTTTAGACGTTCCACAGCAGCAAGCAGACCTTGACCGTGTTGCAGGTGAAATTGGCGGTTCTACGCTCGCGATTGATATTACTGCAAACGATGCCGGTGAAAAAATCAAAGCGGCTGCAGCTGCTCAAGGTGGTTTGGATATCATCGTGCACAATGCAGGGATTACCCGTGACAAAACTTTGGCCAATATGAAACCTGAGCTTTGGGACTTGGTGATTAACATTAACTTGTCTGCGATTGAACGTGTAAATGATTACCTTCTTGAAAATGATGGCTTCAATGCAAATGGTCGTATTGTGTGCGTATCTTCTATTTCAGGTATCGCAGGTAACTTAGGTCAAACCAACTATGCTGCATCTAAAGCAGGTGTTATTGGTGTTGTGAAGTTCACAGCGCCGTTACTTAAAAATGGTGTAACGATTAATGCTGTTGCTCCGGGTTTCATTGAAACGCAAATGACTGCTGCGATTCCATTTGCAATCCGTGAAGCAGGTCGTCGTATGAACTCGATGAGTCAAGGTGGTTTACCTGTGGATGTTGCTGAAACGATTGCGATGTTTGCTTCAACTGCGTCGACTGGCTTGAACGGTAACGTGGTACGTGTGTGTGGTCAAAGCTTGTTAGGGGCTTAAAGCATTCCTCTTAAAATTCCCTCTCCTTTTAGGAGAGGGCTAGGGAGAGGTAAAAATTTGCTATAAATGGAATGGGGCTAAGCCGCATCCAGCCTTCTCCTCGAGCCATATATGGCGCAAGCGAAGAGGCTTTTAAAACATTGAAATAAAAACTTCCAAAGGTTTCGTATGAATACTCGCCATTTTAGTCAACTTCCAAAGCCTTATTTAGCCTATCCAAAAGTGATTCAAGGCTTGATTTTTAAAAAGCCAAAAGGTGAAAAAGTTCTGCCGCAAGTTGAATATGTGGTGGATTCATTTAAGGTCGATCAAAAGCATTTAAAAGCTTATAACGAAGTGTGTGGCTTTAAAAACAATGGTTATATCCCAGCGATTTATTTGGCTGTGCTTTCTCAAAGTTTGCAAATGCATATGATGACTACGGAAGCTTTTCCATTTGCGATCTTAGGTTTGGTACATATTCGTAACCAAGTGAAGCAATATCGCAAAGTTGGTGTGAATGAAACACTGTCATTGTCATGCAAATTCGGTGAATTACAGCCACATGATAAAGGTGTGCAATTTGACTTTATTACTACTGCAAAAGTGGGCGATGAAGTGGTTGTAGAATCATTAACCACGTATTTAGCACGTCAAAAAAACGACAACAAAGCTGTGGCAAAATCTACCGAAATAAAGCCAGCAGAGTTGCAAGTTCAAGCTGAATGGAATGTTTCTGAAAATACCGGTCGCCGTTATGCGTTGACTTCTGGTGACTTTAACTTGATTCATATTCATGCTGTAACAGCAAAAGCGTTTGGTTTTAAACAAGCCATTGCACATGGTATGTGGAGTAAAGCCAAAGCCTTGTCGAGCTTAACTTTGCCAGATGCCTATGAAGCAGATGTATGGTTTAAATTACCGATGTATTTGCCTTCTCAAGTCGAGTTCCTAACTGCGCAAACAGCTAAAGATACAGAGTTTGCCATTCGAAATAGTAAGAACAAAAAACCGCATGTCGCGGGAAGTGTGAAGGCACTTTAAGACTTAAGCCTAAATCGATATCGGTTTAGGCTTTTTTGTTTTAATCTCAAGCGATTCATATTCAAAGGAATGATGATGCAGGCGCTCAAAGAATATCTATTTGCACAGAAGAATAATTATCAAGGTACAGTCGACGAGGCGTTTCAAGATTTGGCGGTGCAATTTAGCCGGATGCAGGATGCTCGAACCCACTTAGGCGGAGCTGCCTTAGTGGTGTATTTTAAAGGTCAAAAAGTCGTGGATATTTGGACCGGTAAAAAGTCAGCCGAAGAAGCTTGGCAGTCCAATACGCCCTCGGTCTGTTATTCCACGGGTAAAGGTGTACTTGCAACGCTTGCACATATCTTAGTGAGCGAAGGCTTTCTAGATTACGATACTCCCGTTGCCGTATATTGGCCGGAGTTTGCTCAAAATGGTAAGTCGGATATCACATTAAGGCACATACTGAGTCATCAGAGTGGTTTATACGATATTCGTAATATCATTCAAACAGCATCTGAAATGGCTGATTGGTCACATATGCTTAAAGTCATCGAACAAGCTAAGCCACGTTTTGAGCCATCAACTGATGCAGCATATCAACCGTTAACCTTCGGTTGGCAAGTCGGTGGTGTACTTGAAAAGGCCACTGGTCGACCGCTTGCTGAACTAATGCAACACTATTTGGTTGAGCCTTTAGCATTGGATCATGCATTTTTTGGCGTACCAGAGCATCAACTTGGTAAGGTTGCACGCTTGATCCCGAAAAAGAAAAAAGAAGAACGTGCTGTAGATACATCTGCACAAGAAAATACCCAAGCGCAGACAACGAAAAAAAAGACAGAGACACGAAAAGCGTCAATCTTTGATCAGCTTCTGCAACTTTCTGGACAAAATTTGCAAGACTTTCAAGATGGTATGATTCCTAAAGGAATGCGCAAGTTTTCATTTTTTAGTGATGAGGGTTTACAAGCCATTATTCCTGCGGCAACAGGCGTATTTAGTGCCAATAGTTTAGCGAAAATCTATGCAATGCTAGCCAATCATGGCCAGTGGCAAGGACAGACCTTAATCACAACACAAGTTTTTGATTCTTTAAGTGAAATTCAATATAAAAAACGTGATCGTATTATGCCTTTACCGATGAATTGGCGTTTGGGATATCATCGAATTTTGACTTTAGGCAAATCGAGTCAAGGTTTTGGACATATTGGTTTTAATGGTTCTGGGGCCTGGTGTGATCCGCAGCGTGATTTAAGTTTTGCCTATACACATAACTTTGCGACGGGTTCAATCACTGGCGATTATCGCTTATGGGGCTTAACTCAAGAAACGCTACGCTGTGCAGACAAAGCACTTAAAGGACGTAAGGGCTGGCTTTAAGATACTTCGGGATAGAACAGGAATTGGGGAAATGTGAAAAATATGCTATTTTCCCACGCAGTTTTAGACTGCTGTGATATCCCTATGAAAAAAGTTGTTTTGATTCCCTTAGTAGCAACGTCGGCAATGTTGGGTTGTCAGGATTCAACTCAAACGAAAGCAAAAGAGATAGAAGCGATTACTGCCGAAAAACAGCAAGCTGCATGGGTCGGTGATTTTAAAGGTACAACGCCGTGTATGGGCTGTCTTTCTCGTTGTGAAGATTGTCCCGGTATGGCTGTGGCTCTTGAGCTACATGAAGACCAAACCTATACACTTACTCGTGAAAGTCTAAGTGGTCATAACGAAGTAGAAGTGCTAAAAGGTGTAATTCGTTTTAAAGATGAATCAAAGCAGCAGCTAGAACTTATGAATGTGCAAACGCGTAATCTTTTGTATGTTGATTTGGATCAGCAATTACTTGAAATTCGGGAAGACCAGACGGCGAAACGCTATCAAATGCAGAGTGATTTTTTGCTTAAGCGGGCAGAGACTTAATTATAATTAAATCGTTCTTTCTTTACGTAGTTTGTCAGTCATGATAAAAAACCACTTTATAGTCTAATTTTTATAAATAATGATAAAAAAAGAATTATCAATTACGGAGTTATTTGGAATTTTATCCATAGCAGCCCTCACAATTTCTGTTATTTCGAATGCATTTTTCTATTACTCTTTAGATGCTATATGGATAATGTCTGTTTTATCTCCATCATTTTATATTTTTGAAATTATTAAGGTATTAGTCTTAAGTTGTTCAGTCATAGCCGTAGTTGGTGTTCTATTAGATTTCTATAAATTTTTATTTAAACAATATTGCAAAAGTAAGCCTAAAAAGAAAATTTTAGTTTCTAATCATATTACGGAAGCAGAGCTGAAAGAAAAAATCGAACAGTTTTTAAAAAAGCATAAGCTGCTACAAGCTATATTTGTCATTATTGTATGTGTTAGTGGGCTAATTACGCTCTATGTAAATAACTTTATTGGTCAAACTTCAATGCTATGGGGTGCTGTTCTAATTGGTATAACTCTCAATATTTTTACCGATGATGAAGTGCGCAGAGATAAACCACTTAAATTTTTGGTGTTAACCATTCTTGCCATATTTGCTACCTGTTTTTCTGCACAGTTAAAATTAAATGATATAAAGAAGTCGCCTGTAGCTACATTGAAAATCAAAGACGTAAATAAATGGTATGTTCTGGACAGTTTTCAAGGTAATGTAATCTTGTTTAATGATTCAGAAAATAAATCAAATATTAAAGTCGTTAAATTCGAAGATATTGATCGAATTAGTTCCACTGACTAAGAACTTCATTCACTCTTAGACAAAAAAACAGTATGCTTACACCTGTAAAAAGGAGCATACATGTATCAAGTACTTGCACGAAAATACCGTCCACGAAATTTCATTGAACTCGTGGGGCAAAACCATGTGTCACGCGCACTTACCAGTGCCTTAGAACG
Source organism: Acinetobacter sp. LipI_15 (assembly GCF_058242865.1). NCBI lineage: Bacteria > Pseudomonadati > Pseudomonadota > Gammaproteobacteria > Moraxellales > Moraxellaceae > Acinetobacter > Acinetobacter sp. LipI_15. The sequence goes on from NZ_JBZAYN010000001.1 coordinate 1,279,699, forward strand.
TGGTCGGTTACATCATGCGTATTTATTTACAGGTACTCGTGGCGTGGGTAAAACCACCATTGCCCGTATTTTGGCAAAATGTCTGAACTGTGAAACAGGTGTAACCTCAACGCCTTGTGAAGTCTGCCCAACGTGTAAAGCAGTAAATGAAGGTCGTTTTATTGATTTAATTGAAATCGATGCGGCATCACGGACCAAAGTTGAAGATACCCGAGAACTTCTCGACAACGTTCCTTATGCACCAACGCAAGGTCGCTTCAAGGTTTATCTAATCGATGAAGTACATATGCTCTCTACGCATTCATTTAATGCGTTATTAAAGACTCTCGAAGAACCGCCAGAGCATGTGAAGTTCTTATTTGCAACCACAGATCCACAAAAATTACCGATTACTGTCATTTCACGTTGCTTGCAATTTACTTTGCGTCCTTTAGCCGTGGATGAAATCACATCGCATTTGACAGATATCTTACAAAAAGAACAAATTCAAGCAGAGCAAGATGCGATTTGGCAAATTGCTGAGTCGGCACAAGGCTCACTGCGTGATGCTTTGTCACTGACCGATCAGGCCATTGCCTATGGTCAAGGTTCAATTCAGCACCAAGATGTTAAAGACATGTTGGGCCTAATTGACCGTACGATCATTTATGATTTGATTTTAGCCATTCATCAAAATCAGCGTGAACGCGTGAGTGCTTTACTCATGCAATTCCGTCAACAAGCGCTGGATGTTTCGCTGGTATTAGATCAGTTGATTTCAACGTTACATGAACTGGCATTATTACAATACTTGCCAGACTTAGCGTTGAAATATAGCGCTGAGATCAATCAAAAAATTATGCAATTGTCGCAGTTGATTTCAGCTCAAGATTTGCAGTTGTATTATCAAGTCACATGCAAAGGTCGGGCAGACTTGCAGTTGGCAGTCACGCAAGAGCAAGGTTTTGAGATGTGTGTGCTACGTCTATTAGCATTCCGACCATTACAGCCAAACGAAATGTTGGTCTCTGCCGTACAGCAAGAGTCAGCCGCACAGCCACAGCTTGCTCAAAATCAGGCCGAAACAGTTCAGCCGACTCAAACACAGTCTTTGCAGAAACCCAATACCGTTGTTGAGTCTGCTGCACAGGTTGCCACTGTTGAGCAGCCTGAAGCTGTACCCGCTGTAGACACATCGCCAGCTTTCGATGATTTTGATGATTCACATTATGATGACGATGATGGCTATGTTTCTGCACCTGCAGTCGATGAACCTTCATCTGATGATTTTTTAGATGATCCTGAAGAAGACGCAATAAGCCAAACTTCTACAGCATCTACAGCAAATGGCACTCTAGATACGCAAGAGGTTGCACCGGTTGAGTCTGTATCGACACAGCAAAATGACACGCTTGTTATGGATGCCGTGGCAGAAGACACATTATTTGATTTAGATCCGACGCCGAGTACTGAAACTGAAGAAGTTGATGTGAGCGCTATAAATTTTGAAGATATTGCACCTTTAGAACCAACAGCTTTAGAGTCAAAAAGTGTAGAGCCTGAAACAGCTCAGCCACATTTGATAAATGCCATTGAACCACAACATGTGGTGAATGAATCAGTTTCGGGTGCTCAAGGCGACAATGGTTTTGATCTAGCATCACCACAAGTTACGCAAAGTTCCGTTTCTTCGGATGCTGTTCAAACGGGTTCATCCTCTACCTTGATGCCACAAGATATTTTGACTTTACAGCCTCAAAACCTAGAAGGTGAGTGGACGGTCGAAAAGTGGGAGTATTGGTTCCGTAATAGTCAACTTTCACCTGCGGTACAAGAGTTGGCGCAGCATGGAATTATGCGCGGTACGATTGACGGTGAATCGACTTTCCATATTCCAAAGCGGTACGAAGCTTTAGTGACTCAATTACAGCATGTATTGGAACAAGCGATTCATACGCAATGGTCAAAATGTCGTTTCCATATCAGCTTTGAAGATGTCGAAGAAACCACACCATATGCTTTACAACATGTCCGCAAGGAAAAGGCCTTTGCACGTGCAAATGAGTTATTACATGCAGAGCCTGTTGTGAAAGACTTACTCAAAAGCTTTGATGGTGAGTTGCAAAATATCCAGCTCAAATAAGTTTTAAGCTGGATATAAAAATTAAAGTAAAAACTGAGTTAAAGCATCTCGCATTTCATCGGGTATCGAGGTGCTTTTTCGTGTTTGGCGGTCGACAAACACATGTACGAAATGTCCTTGGGCTGCAGCCTCATTTTGTCCTTGTTTAAAAATAGCCAAGTCATAGCGCAGTGAAGAATTACCAATTTTTTCAATCGCAACCCCAACTTCAATGATTTCTGGATAGGACAGTTCTTGTAAAAAACTGCAGGCTGAATCGACCACTAAACCGATGATCGGGGTATTTTGCAAATCAAAACCGGCATGTTGAATCAAGAGTGCATTTGCAGCGGTATCAAAATAGCTGTAATAGGTGACATTATTAACGTGGCCATACATATCGTTGTCTGCCCAACGCGTTTGGATTGGAAATAAAAATCGATAGTTTTGGCGGCGTTTAGTTTCAGGTTTCATCGTTGGTATTTTCTTTATTTCAAAAATGAGTGAACTTTAGGCATATATTGATTGGTAAATCTGGCGAGCATCTTCAAACTGCAGTTCTCGCGGATTATTTTGTAATAGTCGTGTTTGTAATAATGCGTCTTCTGCTAAACGATCGAGCATATTTTCAGGCACATTGAGTTGACTGAGTTTAAGCACTAAACCGCTCTGATCTAAATGATTTTGCATATGATCTATAAATAAATCACATAAACCATCGGTACAGCCCGTACTGTATGGGTCTAGCCAACTCATAAGTTCTGCATAATGCTGCTTGGCCTGAGGTGCATTAAACTTTAACACTTCAGCGAGAACCAGTGCATTGGTATGACCATGCGAGAGATGAAAGTGTCCACCGAGTGGATAGGCGAGTGCATGCACCGCTGCAACTGGTGCATTAGCAAAGGCCTGACCTGCAAGCATTGAACCGACTAGCATGTGCTGACGCGCTTCGAGGTTATGTCCATCTTGTAAAACCAGTGCTAAGTTTTTATTTAATAAACGCAAAGCTTGTTTGGCGAGCATATCCGCATACGGATTTTTTTTGATTTTTGATGTATAGGCTTCAATGGCATGCACCATGGCATCGATACCGGTCGCTGCGGTAATGTGTGCGGGAAGATTTAATGTAAAGTTCGCATCGAGGATGCAGACATCGGCATACAGTACAGGGGAGACGATACCAGTTTTGGTGGTTTCACCTGTAGTGACGATAGAGATTGGTGTGACTTCAGAGCCGGTCCCTGCCGTTGTCGGGATCAAAATGAGCGGTAAGCGTGGTCGTTTTGCATTAGCAACACCATATAAATCACTGATCTGTTGTGTTTGCTTAGGATGAGCCAAGATCGCAATAATTTTAGCCACATCCATTGAACTGCCACCGCCAAAACCAATAATCAAATCCACTTTTTCATTCTTGGCAAATTGAACTGCATCCAAAACTATATGTTCTGCAGGGTCAGCTTGAATACTGGAATAAATCACATAATCTTGATGGATACTTTCTAAAATATCCAAAATGGGTAAATGTAATTGTTGTTGCAACATACCGGGGTCGGTCACAAGCATGACACGTTTGGCTTGAAAGTCGTCTAGGACCTCTCTCAGTTGGGAAATAGAGCCTAAGCCTGAAATAATATTGCTGACGGTTTGAAACTGAAATTGACTCATTGGCTTATCCCTAATTTTTTATATCCAAATAAACATTATTCTTGAGTGTTGATATAGGATTCATCCTGTAAATAACTTAACATAAGACGCTTGAAATAAAAGTAGTCTTGAGGTTGTTATGTCATCCAGCACGCCATATAAGGTGTTGTGTGTTTGTTTAGGAAATATTTGCCGTTCACCTACGGCTGAAGTGGTTCTCAGACATTTTTGTGATGAAGCGCAACTCAATATTCACGTCGATTCTGCGGGTACGAGCAATTATCATCCGGGCAAAGCGCCAGATCTACGTAGCCAAAAGCATGCAAAATTACGTGGCTATAGCTTATCTGCATTACGTGCACGTCAATTAACAGTTCATGATTTTATTGAATTTGATTTGATCTTGGCCATGGACTACGAAAATTTAGACAATATTCAAAACCTCATGCAAAAGGCGCAGCAACAATTCGGTCAACTACGTGCACAAGTGTCTTTGATGAGTCAACATGATCACCAATATCCGCAACAAGAAGTACCAGATCCGTACTATGGTGGTGATGCAGGGTTTGAACATGTATTAGATCAATGCGAATCTAGCAGTCAGGCGTGGGTCAATTATTTAAAAACTCAGTTACAAGCACAGCAAAAAAATTAAGGTTTAAGAATGCAAATTCAAACTCAGGTTCAGCTTAAGCCATTTAATACATTAAGCCTCGATGCTGTAGCATCTCATTATGTACGTGTTCAATCGGTAGAAGATATCCAAGCAGCGCTCGACTTTGCCAAAGCTGAGCAATTAAATGTATTGGTACTTTCAGGAGGCAGTAATATGCTGTTGCCTGAGCAAATTCATGCTTTAGTGATGCACATGGATATTCAAGGGATTGAATATGTACAAGACGATGCCGCAACCCAAACTTTAAAAGTGGGTGCAGGGCAAGTGTGGCATGACTTTGTGCTATGGACGACGGCACACCAGTTTTATGGCTTACAAAATTTAGCATTGATACCTGGTTTAGTCGGTGCTTCACCTGTGCAAAATATTGGAGCTTATGGTGTTGAAGCGGGTGAATTTATTGAATCTGTGCAGGTCTATGACCGAGTAACAGAACAGCAAAGTAGTATTAGCGCTGCCGATTGTCATTTTTCATATCGCCATAGTATTTTTAAAGATGAGCCAGAGCGTTTTATTATTACGCATGTCACGTTTAAACTTTTAAAACATGCCGATTTAAAATTAAATTATGGTGATTTAAAGCAGGCGGTAGGCGAAGACTTAAGTGCAGAAAACCTACAACAACAAGTCATTCATATCCGTCAAACCAAACTGCCAGATCCCAAAGAATTTCCAAATGTCGGAAGTTTCTTTAAAAATCCCGTGATTAGCCAGCAAGTCTTTGACCAAATTGCGCTGCAATTTCCAAATTTACCCCATTACCCGCAGCCGAATAATGCGGTAAAACTGGCAGCGGGCTGGTTGATTGATCAAGCGGGTTGGAAAGGGAAATCAGTAGGTTCAGTGGGTATGTTCCATAAGCAAGCTTTGGTATTGGTCAATTACCAAGACGCCACGCTGCAAGATGTACGTACAACTTACAAAGCTGTACAACATGATGTTTTTGAAAAATTTAATATTGAACTACATCCTGAGCCTGTATTATTTGATACAAATGGCTTGATTCGATCTCACGCAGATCAATAAAAACACATAGGTTTTAGATTTATGCATAAAACACATTGGATGGTTCGCTTAGTACAAATTGCCGCAGTGCTATTTGTACTTTTGGGCTGTCTAATGATTTTTATCTATACGCCGTTTTATTCTAAATTGATCGTTAAAAGTTTAAATTATTTCGTTCCAGTAGAAGTCAATCAGCTCGCAGCGCAAAGTCAAAAACTCGGCGCTTTGAGTGACGATGATAACTATGAGCCGGGTTCTGACTTATGGATAGCGCGCCAAGCGTATTTAAAACTCATGGAGCAAGCCATACAGTCTGATGAGCCTCAAGATTTAACCCTTATACAAGCACGTTATAAGGCGTTACAGCAGCTCATTGAAGAAGAACATGAAAAAGAAAAGAATGATAGTCAAAAGGACACACCGAAAGTACCTCTGCTGAATCCTTCTGCGTCCGAGGCGGCATCTTCTGAAGCATTGGCGGAAAATCCTGCTCAAAAAATGAAAGAGCTGCTTGAGCTCAATAGTGCGGAAAATAAAGGATTGATGACTCAATATACGGAGTTCTTAAAAACCCATGAAATAGAGAAAGCTGCTTCAGAAGCAGAACCGATCGATGATGAAACTTATCTTGATCTTGCCAAAATGAAAGATAAAACCCTGAAGCAGCCAACCGCAGAGCCGTATGCGATCGTGGTGTTAGGTGGTGGTTTAACCTTAGATAAAAATGATAAAGATATCGTAGTGAATGACTACACTCGACTTCGACTGGAAAAAACACTCGATGTCGAACGTGCAAATAAGTTACCGATTGTACTGAGTGGTGTAGAAGCACCGTATATGCAAGCATGGTTAAAGCAATATGATGTCGATGCGAAATTGCTAGAAGACCGCAGTATGAATACTTGCGAAAACTCACGGTTTAGTTCGTTGCTTTTGCAGAAAAAAGGCGGCGCACCGACCGTTATTTTAATCACCGACCAATATCATATGCCTCGAACACGTCGTTTATTTGCATTAAATGGTATCGAAACCATTCCTGTTGTTGCACCTATGCCAACGACATTAACCACATGGCGACCAAGTGAAAAAAATTATGACCATAGTCGTCGTGCCAATTATGAATTATTAGCTACCTTACGTGACGTTTGGTTTGGCTCAAGTGACTGTCGGGAGGTCCCATAATGTCAGATATCCCATTTCTTAATCCTTCGATCCTTAAACAATTAGATCTTCCTGTTCCAAGTCGAGAATTAACCCCACAATTATTAGAACCGCTAAATTTAAATCGGCCGTTTGAGCCTAGTGTCGAAATACAATCTTATCGACGACTCTACGGCTTAGATGCCTTGAACTGCGAACATTGGCAAGGCTATGTAGAAATGCCTTTGTTCAAACTACATGTACAAGTGTTTCAACCGAAACTAAAGGCTGAAACAGATGTCATTAAAGGCACTGTATTTTTATTACATGGTTATTTAGAGCATAGTGGAATATATCAGCCGATTATTCGTGAGCTCTTAGATCAAGGTTTTAGTGTTTTGACCTATGATTTACCGGGGCATGGTCTAAGCAATGGCTCGCCAGCCAGTATTCAAAACTTTGACCATTACCAACAAGTTTTGGAAGCGGTATATCGTTATGTGAAACATGCAGCTCAACTACCAACCCCATGGTTAGGGATTGGGCAGAGTACGGGTGGTGCGATTTGGCTGCATCATCTGTTAGATTTTGCTGAACATCGCAAAAACCCTTATGTCGAACGGGTTTTATTATTATCTCCGCTGATTCGCCCTGCAAAAACGGCATGGTGGCATAACTCGGTTGGATTAGGCATTATTCGTCGTATTAAACGTGAAGTGCCCCGTCATTTTAGACGGAATAATCACAACCCTGAGTTTTTACGTTTTGTACGTTTAAAAGATCCTCTACAACCTCGAATGATGGGCATGGACTGGATTTTGGCCATGTCAAAATGGATGCAGGAAATGGAAGAACGACCTGCGTGTCGTATTCCAGTGTGGTTAGCCCAAGGTGCACAGGATCAGACGGTGGATTGGCGTTATAACATTGAGTTTATACGTCGTAAATTCCGTTTACAGACGCTTCTCATGCTTGAAGAAGGTTCACATCAGCTGATTAATGAACGTGCCGATATTCGTGCTGCATTAACAGGTTTGATCCCGGCATTCTTGCATGCTCAATCCAACAGTAAGTCTTATTACTAACTGATGTTACGCACTAACATCAGGAGCGTAATTTGATTTAAATAAAAGTACGATACGCGGGAAGGTCATCCGCAAGTGTTTGAGACTGGACTACTCCTAATCAAAAATGTTTTTGCAATACTTTGAATAATTTGACGCTAGTGAACGAGTTTTGCGGGTGAGGTGCATTGCACCGCAAGATGGTTTCCTTGCGAAGCACGCTTCTCATTTTACCAAATGAGAAACAACGTTTCGTAAGAGTACCTCCAGCCGAAGGCTAATCCCTTTATTTAAGCCCTAGATGTAAGACTCCGTCGAATAGGCTTAAAAATTATTTTAAAAAATGCGTATTTACTTTTACGCGCGTAACATCAGTTACTAATTGACGATTGAGCACAGCTTACCTTAATCAGTGTGATGGATCTAGACGAAAAAAAGAGGCGTAGTCGCCTCTTTTTTTTGGGTGGAGGAATCAGAACTTTTCTAGATGAGCCATATTCCACATACGGAAATAGAAGTTTTCTTCATCTTTATTTTCACAACTGAGCAGCTCACCATCTTTTAACCAAAAATGTAGCTGTGCATAGTTTTTAATTTCACGGTTATTAATCCGCTGCGCTAGATGGTGCGCACGGATATCAGATGGATGTTGTAAACCTGCTGAAGCAATAAGTTCAGATAAGCCATGCAAGGTATTTTTGTGGAAATTAAAAACACGTTCTGCTTTGGTCGGAACATGGATGGCTTTTTGACGGTCTTTGTCTTGTGTCGCAACGCCAACTGGACATTGGTTGGTATGACAGCTTTGAGCTTGAATACACCCAACTGCAAACATAAAGCCACGAGCTGAGTTGACCCAATCTGCACCAATTGCCATGGTACTGGCAATATCAAAAGCACTAATAATTTTACCACTGGCACCGACTTTAATTTTTGAACGTAAGCCTGCACCAATCAGGGTGTTATTAACAAAGAGTAGGCCTTCACGCAGGGGTGTACCCATATTATCAATCAATTCAATCGGTGCTGCGCCAGTCCCACCTTCAGAACCATCTACCACGATAAAATCGGGTGTAATCCCTGTATGTAACATAGCTTTTACGATACTCATAAATTGCCACGGTTGCCCGATACACAGTTTAAAGCCTACAGGTTTACCTTCGGAAAGCTCGCGCAATTGCTGAATAAATTGCATCATTTCAATAGGGGTGCTAAAGGCAGGATGGCTAGATGGAGAGATACAGTCATGTTCACGGCTGACACCACGGATTTGAGCAATCTCTTCGGAAATTTTGTCTTTAGGTAAAATACCACCATGGCCTGGTTTTGCACCTTGAGATAATTTGATCTCAATCATTTTGACTTGAGGGTGCTTGGCTTGTTCAGCAAAACGTACAGGATCGAATTGACCATCAATGGTACGACAGCCAAAGTAACCACTACCGAGTTCCCAAACAATGTCGCCACCATTTTCCAAGTGATACGGACTAATACTGCCTTCACCGGTGTCATGGTAGAAATTGCCCATTTTTGCACCTAAGTTTAAGGCACGAATGGCATTGGCACTTAAGCTACCAAAGCTCATCGCAGAAATGTTTAATATCGATGCACTATACGGTTGCTTACATTGTTCATTACCGATGTTAATACGGAATGTTTCAGGAATGGCAGGAATGCAAGGTGACAAGGAGTGATTGATAAAGCGGTAATCATTTTGGTATACATCAACAATTGAACCAAATGGTTTATCTGCATTTTGGTTTTTTGCACGTTGATAGACCAAACTACGCTGCATACGAGAAAAGGGCAGTGCATCTTGATCAGATTCAATAAAATATTGGCGAATTTCAGGTCGAAATTCTTCAAAAAGAAAACGAAAGTGCCCCATGATGGGGTAATTTTTTAAGATAGAATGTTTGTTTTGTATGACGTCATACAAACCCAATAAACTCAAAAGCCCAGTAATGACCCAGATACTATTCAATAAGGTCTGTGGAATAAAATATTGAATATAACGAGGGGAATAACCTAAATGAAAACTCGAAATGAGTAGGAAGATAAAAATACAAACAAACCAAATGGAATGCCGAGAAAAAAAAGTATTCAGTAGCTTGTGGCGAATAGTTTGCGCTGGACTGGCCATATTTTGAAAAATCTTATTCAGCTCATTTGCTCATAATTTGCCGAGTTTATGCACAATGCTCAAGCTTTAATTTGTTGATTCAGTGTAGCATTTATAAAAAGCAGCACTCAAGTTGGATGAAATTTTCATTTAAAGCCAAATCAGATAAGAAAAGCAGGAATGTTCTTTAAGAAAATTTGTGAAAAGTAGCGCGGTTCTTGTTATTTCACAGTGCGCAAAATGGAGGTTAAAGTGATTTTACTTTCTAAACACGAGGTGCTGAATATGACTATGAAATCTATTCGTTATAATAATGCCGACCTAGCCTGCCTATGTCAGTAATTGATTATAGCCATGAGAAATTAGCGCTACGGCATAAGGTATTCAGCAGATACTTATGCTGTAGTTCCTTTGACCTAAACGACTAAAATTACAAAAATATTCTAAGAAATTATCCAGTCCCAGCGTTGGGACTTTTTTATGTGTTGATATTTTAAGGGAAAATCTAAGCATAAATAATGTACTAGATATTCATTATGCGTTAGAAGTTGTCACCTCAAATAAAAGAATGATACGCGGTAAGGTCATCCGCAAGTGTTTGAGACAGGACTACATTTATTTAAAAATGTTTTTGCGATACTTTGAATAAGTAGACGTTAGTGAACGAGTTTTTCGGATGACAATGGTTTTGGGTACTTTTGCCGAAACAAAAGTACCTCCAGCCGAAGGCTAATTCCTTTATTTAAACCCTAGATGTAAGACTCCGTCGAATAGACTTAAAAATCATTTTAAAAATGCGAAATTACTTTTATGTGCGTAACATTAGTTAGTATTTAAGGTAGCAGAAAACCTTAGATCGGTTTAATCATTGCGTTGTTGTACAACTATAGCGACTTCTTCAGGTTCAATTTTCTGAATCTTTTTCCCAAAACTACGCAGCCACCATGTTAACTGAGAGGTAAATGGTACTGTTGCACTAACTTCAACCCAGCCATCTTCGGTTTTTTGAATCACTTGATCTTTACTTAGCTGACTTTCTTCAAAATAAACTGCCTCTGCTTCAGACATGGTTAATTTGAGCTGAATCATTTCAGTCGGTTTATTGAAGTCCACACGGAAGCCAAGCGCTCCAGAGTCAATATAGGCATCAATATCAAAATCGACAGGGTGTAATGCACGTGAATTTAAGACCGTAGCAGATTTAAAACGATGTAAAGCAAAGGTTTGGATGTCTGTTTTGTCATGACGTGTGCACACCAAATAAATAATTGCACCTTTTTGGACCAAAGCCAGTGGATTTAAAATATAGGTCTTTTCTTCGCTTTGCTGTCCACGACCTTGATATAGACATTCAAGTTGTTTGTCTTGTAGTAAACCTTCATAAATCGATTGCTGTGCGGCCTTTTCAACCACTGGTGGAATCAATGGCTGAGTTGCTGGCACGATACGCACGCGGTTAATCCACTGACGAACATTATTTTGCGACGACAGGCTCCGACGTGCGAGGTCAAACCAAGGATTCATTTCTTCAATTAAGCTTGGTGGAAGCAAATGTTTTAGGTGTTCCTCAACCATCATAAAGGTGACCGCTTGTGAGCTAGTCATATGTGGCAAGCTTTGAATCGGTGCATCAGAACGCCAACGCCAGCCTTGTGGCGTTGTTTTACTACTCTCAATTGGGAAACGCAGAGAAATTTGATTTAAGTCACGCTGAATGGTGCGTAGGCTGATATCAATGCCTTCACGGTTCAGTATTTCTTGTAATTCACGCGTACCCATCCACTTACCTGTGGACAGTCGTGAAAGAATTTGCCACTGACGATAGAGGCTGTTCGACGTTTCTTTTTCTTGTGAAGACATAATCTAGTGCTTGAACTTGGACTTAAATGAATAAAATGATGCTGTGGGACACAATAAGAAATCTTCCTGCGTTAAGCAAGTCTTCATCTGAAAAAACTAAGATGATTTTAATAACGCAATTTGACACAACTTGAGCAGTTACATGCTGTACCACTTTGCAAAAATGATGCATAAATAATCAAAGAGAAGCAGCATATGTATTGATGGCATATATATTGCTTTATCTGATTTACAAAACATGACAAAAACATGGAGTTGCTATGCTGAAAGAAAATCGTAATACAACTTCAAATGGAATTGAGGGTTATGAGGCAAAGTTAGTCAATACTTCTGTCTCTACATTAAAAAATTTACCTCTTGCTCGAGGACATGCGCTGTTTAATCAATTTTATTCGGATTTTTTTAATGAAATGCGCGACAGCAAAACGGTAGCTAAAGAATCATGCCAACGGATAGAGCAGTGGTTATCACAGCATACGCTTGATGAATTGAAGCAGCTGAATCAGGTTGCAAAACAACATTTTCTCTATGAAGGCATTACCTTTACAGTGTATGGCGAAGATGAGGGCATTGAACGCACCATACCTTATGATCTTATTCCTCGTGTGATTGCACGAAAGGAATGGAATAATTTATCTCTAGGCTGCGCACAGCGCGTGAAAGCACTCAATCTGTTTTTACATGATGTCTATCATCAACAAGATATTTTAAAAGCAGGAATTATTCCTGAACTGCAAGTCTTAACCCATGAAGCCTATTTGCCACAAATGTATATGCATGGGCTAAAAGGTAAAATTTATAGCCAAATCAGTGGCATTGATATCATCCGAGATCAATCAGGCGAATTTTACGTCCTTGAGGATAATCTTAGAACACCGTCTGGTGTGTCGTATATGCTAGAAAGCCGTAAGATCAGTCAAAAACTGATGCCTGAACTTTGCCAGCAAAGCAACATCATGGGGATTGAGCAGTATCCGCAGCTTTTACGTGAAATTCTTGCAGAAAATGCCTACGTCGATAACCCGTTTATCGTGGTTTTAACCCCAGGGCGTTTTAACAGTGCTTATTATGAACATGCTTTTTTGGCAAGGGAGATGGATGTACCCTTAGTGACATCGCGTGACCTTTATGTAGAAAACGATAAGGTTTATGTGAAAACCATTAAAGGCCGACAACAGGTTGATGTAATTTATCGTCGTGTGGATGATGCTTTTCTCGATCCATTATGTTTCAAACCTGACAGTACTTTGGGCGTAGCAGGGCTCATGTCAGCGTATATGCAACATAATGTGGTCATTGCAAATACACCGGGAACAGGCGTAGCAGATGATAAATCGATTTATCCATATGTGGATAAAATGATTCATTTCTATTTAGGCGAACAAGCGATCCTGAAAAATGTGCCTACCTATCAATGTCGTGAGCAGAACGAATTGGATTATGTGCTCTCGAATATCGAAAAATTGGTGGTCAAAGAAGCGCAGGGTTCAGGTGGTTACGGCATGCTGATCGGTCCGCAAGCCTCTTTACAAGAATTAAATAGCTTTAAAGATAAAGTGGCCGCAGCACCACATTTATATATTGCACAGCCGACTTTAAATTTATCTGTCAGCCCAACCCTAAGTGAGGCGGGTGTTTCGGAACGCCATATCGATTTACGCCCATTTGTACTGAGTTCACCATATCGAACTGAAATTGTACCGGGTGGCTTAACTCGTGTCGCGATGCAAGCAGGTTCATTGGTAGTGAATTCTTCTCAAGGCGGCGGCATTAAAGATACGTGGGTAGTAGACGATTTACGCTCATAGCACTCCAGTGAAGGAGCAAAACATGATTTTATTAAACAGTAATGCAGAACATATTTTTTGGTTGGGGCGTTATTTAGCACGTACTCAATATTTATGCAGTATTTTCCCTTTTCAAGATGTTGATACGGCATTGAACTATGCACATGCTTTTTGTTTGCCAGCATTTGATGCCGACTCAATGAATGAGTTAGTTTTAAATGCGGAGCAGCCGGCGTCATTTTCCAGCCAATTTCAATATGCGCAAAGTAATATTCAGGACTTAAGGGGTGTACTTTCAGCAAAAAGTTATGCAGAACTCAGCCGTTTAATTCGTAATGCGAGTGATAACCCTGGTTATATCTGTGACGTGGTAACAGATTGCCAAGATGTTTTAGAGTCCGAATCTGAAGATGTATTTTTATTTTTTAGTTTAGGACAAGCCATAGAGCAGCTTGATCGCCAGTTACGCATGCAGCAGGACATTCAACACACCCTAGCGAAGATTGAACATATTGTCATGGCTTTGGTTCAGTTTGGATGGGAAAGCGTGCAAGAGGCATGGTTGGCACTTAAACAGCAGCCGAATAGCCAAAACTTCTACCATTTCAGTGATCATATCCAAAATATGTTTGAGGTGGCTGTATGAGGCTCATGATCAACCATCAGACCCATTATGTTTACACTGATGTGGTAAACAGAAGCATTCAATATATCAAAATGACCCCGTCCACCAATGCGCATCAACAAGTGCAAAATTGGGATGTGAGTGTGCCGGGGCAGCGTGATATGCAATTGGATACTTTTGGTAATGTGTGGTTGACCACAACGCAGCGCGAACCTTATCTGCAAATGACCATTATGGCGCAGGGCATCGTAGAGATGAATTTGAGTTCAAATGATTCAAATGCGGATGATTTAAACCCGAAATTGTTTTTACAGCCAACGCCGAGTACGCAGTACGATATTCACATGAAAAGTTTTGCCGATTGCTATGTCCCTCGTATCAATCGTGCCAATCTGATTCGTTTGGCTGAAGCGATATTGGCGCATATTCCCTATGTATCGAATCAAACATCGGTACATACTTCAGCGATTGATGCTTTTCATCATAAGCAAGGGGTATGTCAGGATCATAGCCATGTCATGATCGCAATGTGTCGCTATTTGGGTATTCCTGCACGTTATATTTCTGGGTATTTATTTGTGCCGAATAGTAGCCACCTTGCCAGTCACGCTTGGGTAGAAGTCTATATCGAAAATAAATGGTATTGTTTTGATGTCAGTAATCAGCTATTTACACCACAATCACATATTTATGTTGCGATTGGGCGGGACTACTGGGATGTAGCTCCAGTTCGAGGCGTTCGTGATAAAGGTGGTATTGAGTCTATGAGCTCAATTGTACAAGTGCTGAGTTGTTAATCATTTGAGGGATAAAAATGACCTATTGTTGTGCATTACGGTTAAAAGATGGCATGGTATTTATCAGTGATACACGGACAAATGCAGGTGTTGACCATATTTCAGTTTTTCGCAAACTTTATTCCTTTGGTATTGTGGGTGAGCGATTTATTACCATCCAAACCTCTGGAAATTTAGCCACAACACAAGCGGTCATTGGGCATTTACAAAATCAGCTAGAGGTCAAACAAGAGCCGAATTTATATAGTGTAAATACGATGTTCGAAGTGGCTGAATTGGTCGGGCATACCTTAAAAAAAGTCATCTCAGATGTCACCTCAGATATTTTAGAACAAAGTAATTATTACTGTAGTTTATTGGTAGGCGGTCAAATTGGCAGTGCGGATATGCAGTTATATAACATCTATCCACAAGGCAACTTTATTTGTGCGACACCAGATACCCCATATTTTCAAATTGGCGAAAGCAAATATGGCAAGCCGATACTCGACCGAACTTTGCGTTACGATATGCCGCTCGATGAAGCAATGCGTTGTAGCTTAATTTCTTTTGATTCAACGATACGCTCAAATGTGTCAGTGGGTATGCCTTTAGATGCTTTGGTTTATAAAAAAGACAGTTTAGAAATACCAAATGGTAAGCGCATTTATGAAGAGGACCCATATTTCACCATGATCAGTAAAGGCTGGTCAGAAGCATTGCGTCAGGGTTTGATTGAATTGGCAAAACCAACAGCTGACTATTTTCAATAACCATTTGATCAACAAATCGATCAATTTAAAAAGTGAATAAAAAAAGCGAGATAAAAAAAAGCCCAGATTTGATCTGGGCTTTTTGATTTGGCGTAATTAAGCTAATTTACGTACAGGGCGCGCGCTCATACGGCATAATAATTCATAGCCAATGGTTCCGTTCGCTTCTGCAACGTCATCAACCAGACGATCTTTGCCCCAAAGCTCAACTTCAGTGCCTATCGGTGCATGCATACCGGTGATATCAATCGCAATCATATCCATGGCAACACGGCCAATCACACGCGTTTTCTGTCCATGGATGGATACATAGTTTTGTTTAGGGAAGGCACGTGGATAACCGTCACCATAACCAATCGACACAATCGCAAGATTCATTTCTTGTTCTGCAACGAAAGTCGATCCATAACCCACAGATTCACCAGCTTGAATGGTATTTAAAGCAATCACTTCAGCGGTAAAGGTCATCACCGGTTTAAGATCTAATGCTTCTACAGAACGGTCTGAGAAAGGTGTCGCGCCATATAGCATGATGCCTGGGCGAACAAAATCAAAATTCAGTTCTGGCCATTTGAAAATCGCAGCCGAGTTACAGCACGAACCCATGATTGGCGCACAAGCTTCTTTTACGTGTAAGAATTGTTCACGTTGTTGGTCATTTAAAGGATGATTTTCTGCGTCTGCATTGGCAAAGTGCATCGCCAGTACGCAAGTAAAACCTTCCGCCTTTAAAGCATTGATGACATCAATAATTTCAGGCACTTTAAAACCTAAACGGTTCATACCGCTGTTGAGTTTGACCCAAACTTTCAGACCTTGAGCAATATAGGCATCCTTATGTGCACGTAACCAATCTAGTTGTTGCTGATGATGCACCACACATTCAATTTTTTTATCGATGATAATTTGCATTTCATCATCTGAGAAAATGCCTTCAATTAAAGTAATGGGTTGTTCATAACCCAGTTCGCGAATTTCTAAGGCTTCTTCTAGGCAGGCAACACCGAAGGCATCACTGTCTTTTAAGGCTGCTAAGCAGTCTTTAACTCCATGTCCATAAGCATTGGCTTTCACCATGCTTACAATTTTAGCGGTTGGGGCAAGTTGTTTGACACGGTTTAAATTATATTGAAGTGCTTGTTGATCAATATAAACTGTAGCTTGGCGCACCCTAAATACTCCTACAGGGTCGATGAATTAATGGATGATAAAGAGTCTTTACTCTTCATCATCATACTGAGCATAAAACTCAGGGGAGAGGTTACTAAATTTGGTGTATTGACCTTCGAAGGCAAGACGCACAGTACCAATTGGACCGTTACGCTGTTTACCAATAATAATTTCTGCAGTACCTGCTTCTTTAGACTCTTTGTTATAAACCTCGTCGCGGTAAATAAACATGATCAAATCGGCATCCTGCTCGATTGCACCTGATTCACGTAAGTCGGACATCACTGGGCGTTTATTAGGACGGTTTTCCAGTGATCGGTTCAACTGTGACAGTGCAATTACTGGGCAGTGCATTTCTTTAGCCAGTGCTTTTAAGCTTCGGGAAATTTCTGAGATCTCGCCAACACGGTTATCGCCCATACCGGGTACTTTCATAAGCTGCAAGTAATCGACCATGATGCAGCCAAGTTTACCGCCGTGCATTTTGGCAATTCGGCGCGCGCGGGCACGTACTTCCGTTGGAGGTAGTGCAGACGAGTCATCGATATACAAATTCTTTTCTTGGAGATGCACAATGGTACTGGTTACTTTCGACCATTCATCTGCATCCATTTTACCTGCACGTAAATGCCCTTGGTGTACACGACCGAACGAGGATATCAAACGCATGGCAATCGAGTCAGCGGGCATCTCCATAGAGTAAACTAGAGCGGGCAGGTTGTTATTAAACAGCACACTTTCAACCAAGTTCATGGCAAAAGTAGTTTTACCCATCGATGGACGGGCCGCCACAATAATCAAATCGCCTGCTTGCATACCTGAGGTTTTATTATCAAGTTCAACAAATCCAGTGGTTAAACCCGTGATACTGCCTTCAGTTTGAGAAAGTTCATTCAACTTATCAAAAACACTAGCAACGACAGAGTTAATAGCTTTAGGGCCTTGTGCTTTGGCGTTATTGTTGTGTTGCTCGGCAATCGAGAAAATATTGGTTTCTGCCAGATCTAAAATTTCGCTAACCGTACGACCTTTGGTGTCATAGGCATTTTGTAAAATTTCTGAGCTGACTTTAATCATGCTGCGTAAAGTTGAAAACTCTTTAATTTTAGCAGCATAAGTTTCAAGGTTATAGAAACTTGAAGGTGAATCTGACATCAGTTGCATCAGATATTCTTCGCCACCTGCAGCATCGAGCAAGTTTTGTTTAATCAGCCAATCATTGACCAATACCGCATCATAAGGTGAGCTATCTTTTGACAGTTGATCGATTGCACGGAAAATATATTTATGACGGGTCGCATAAAAATCAGCTTCAGTCAGTACATCACCCACTTGCTCAAATGATTCTGCAACGGTCATCAGTGCGGCAAGCACAGCTTGTTCAATCGCTAGGTTATGGGGTGGGGTACGAAACTCTTTCAACGAACTTTGTTCTGTGGTTTTTGCTGTTGGCGTAGAGTTTGGCTTGCTGGCATTCGCCTGTGACATAAAAATCCCTGATGCTGAAACCATTTAATGTGATGGAAATGGGTGCTAATTACAGTTTTTTCAACTCTTCATTGAACTGAAATGATAGGCGTTTTCTACAGAAATGCGAACAAGTATTTCCGATTAATTCGTCATACATTGAATTGAATGAAGAGTTAAAAATATAAAAAAAGTTGGAGCACTATTTTTTACAGATAAAAAAAGAGCATGCGTAAGCATGCTCTTTTCTTTGCAAGAAATTACTCAGCTACGATAGTAACTAGAACTTCTGCAACAACATCATGATGCAGTTGGATTGCGATGTTGAATTCACCAGTGTTGCGAAGCGCACCATTTGGTAAACGAACTTCTGCGCGGTCTACAACAAGACCAGCATTAGTTAACGCGTCAGCGATGTCACGAGTACCGATAGAACCGAATAGTTTACCTTCGTCACCAGCTTTAGCAGTGATCACGATGTTAACTTCGTTCAATTGGTCAGCACGTGCTTGAGCAGCAGCTAATACTTCAGCTTCTTGTTTCTCAAGTTCAGCACGACGAGCTTCAAATGCAGCAGTGTTAGCTTCAGTAGCAGCAACTGCTTTACCTTGAGGGATAAGGAAGTTACGGCCGTAACCAGCTTTAACTGAAACTTTATCGCCTAATTTACCAAGGTTTTTAATGCGTTGTAATAAGATAATATCCACAGCTCAACCTCACTTATGATTGTCAGTGTAAGGGATCAAAGACAAGTAGCGAGCTTGTTTGATAGCAAGCGCTAATTGACGTTGGTAACGAGCTTTAGTACCTGTAATACGGCTAGGAACAATCTTGCCGTTTTCAGTGATGTACTGTTTTAAAGTGTCGATATCTTTGTAGTCGATGTACGTAACGTTCTCAGCTGTAAAGCGGCAGAACTTGCGACGACGGTAAAAACGTGCCATGTTATGTTCTCCTTATGCTTCAGCAGAGTCTTGAGCTTGTTGTGCTTCTTCACGTTGAGCTTTACGCGCACGTTTTTCTTCAGCACTCTTAGCCAATAGTGACTCTTCAGTGATAGCGTTTTCACGACGGATGATAAGGCTACGAATGATTGCATCGTTGTAACGGAACAATTCTTCTAGCTCATCAAGAGTAGTTTGACCACACTCAACATTCATAAGAATGTAGTGAGCTTTGTGGATCTTGTTGATTGGGTAAGCCAATTGACGACGACCCCAGTCTTCAAGACGGTGGATTTGACCTTCAGCTTCTTTGATGTGAGTTAGGTAACGTTCTACCATACCCACAACTTGATCGCTTTGGTCTGGATGTACCAATAGTACGATTTCGTAGTGACGCATTGTCAGCTCCTTACGGTTTAGGCAGCCCCAATCATTAATTGATTGAAGCAAGGAGTCACAACCAAAGTTGTGTCGCAATAATTGCGAAGCGTGAATTTTAGAGCGTTTAAGTTTGAAATACAAGGCATGGATTTAAAATGCTTGAGTTATTTATGGTTTAAGGCCGATTAGCGGTACGCAATAAAAACACCACATAACCTTTAAAATAAGGATCATTAATTAAATGTTGAGGTGCGTGCCAACGGCCATGTTGTACGAGGCCTATTTTATAGGGTAGTTTCAATTTTGAGACTTTATTCAGATAACTCGTGTAATTCTCGATCGTGGCACTACCACGATAAGTTTGAATGGCGATCTCATCAATATTGCGGCGCAATATACTGAGCGTTTGCTGATCTTGAACATTGGTCCAATCCATTAAACCAGTAATGCTTAAACGATATTTTTGAGGTAGTTGCTTTCGTATATTTTCAAGGAATAAGGCATATTGATGAATGTTTTTAGTTTTGGCGTCAAAATCGATTTGTAAGCCTTGGATCTGATTGCCGTTATTTTCCCAATGTTTAAGCCGCTGCAAAATTTGCTGAATATTGTTATTTGACCATTGTAAATGATGGCTACGGATTACAATCCAAATTTTCTGCTGTGGTTTATGGAGGACTTGAATACCTTGTGGGATAAACTCGGATTGCTTTAAAGGTTTATTCCAATTCATTTCACCTTGTAAAATATAAAGCTCTGAGGCTTGCTGTAAGTAGGGGCTACTAGAAATATTGCCCCAAATCCAAAAACTTGAATAATGTGCTGCATCAACACATTGCTGTAATTCGGTTTGAGCTTGTTGTGTATTTCCAGATTGGGCCGGTGTGCAAGCTGTACACAGAGCTATACTCAAGATAAGCAAAAGTCGAAATGTTCTTGACCACTTGATCACCTGCAAAATCATCATCAATTACCAATAATATTTTAGAGATTTAGCCCAGCTGGTTTCAGGATAGTCGCGTTTGATTTGATCAAACCATTGTTTTCGAACCGACTTATTTACATCTTTGTCTTGGCATTCATTATTGCCACTTGGCGCATAACATTGAATGGCACGGTACAGCGCATAAGCCGTTAATTCAGATTTTGTCCCTGTTTTAATAATGTTTTTATATACATCGCCACGGGCAAAATAAGTACCCTTGAAACTTTGCAGTGAATGATCAGGCAGGTAGTTGAGATTTAGTATGTTATAGGCTTGTGAACTACGCACATATTCACCTAAGCATAAATTAAGGCTCAGGTCTTTTGGGTTGACTTGCAATTGTTGGGTCAAAGTTGCCAAGTCAGGACATTTAATCGAATTGCTCACGCTTGCACCTTTCCATAAGAAATTTGCAAATGGTGGCTGATTGCGAAACTTCTCCGCAGTGTTTTGTTCAGTATTAAATTGAGCCGCGTTGCTTGGTAATTCACGGTACGCTTGGTTAAATAAATCAAAGTTTTGATAAGCCAATGACTTATTTAGTAGGGTATAAAGCGCAACATTTTTTTGATCTTGTGTGGCCACGTTATTTTTGACTACAGACATTAAACTTTGTTCATTCGCTGCATCGACTAAATATTGTTGCTGTAGATAAGCTTGCTTGATTTTGGCTGAAGAACCAATAAATTGTGCAGTATTTTGCTGTTGAGCATAGTAGCGATAGAGCATAAGTTCAGCCAATCCACGTTGTTCGGCGGTTTTGCTGATGGAAAGTAGGTTTTCCCAATATTGTTGAGTGGCCTGATTTCGCCCACTAGCTTCCAGAATACGGCCTTTAAGTAGTAACTGACTCAACTGTAGATAACTGTTGATGCTGCTCGGTACTTGTTGTGGCAGATATTTGAGTGCTTCTTGTGCTTTGTTTTGCACATTAAATAAGTGATTTGCCTGCAAATACTGAAACAGTTCTGGTGAATCTTTAAAATATTTTTTCTGTGCGTTTAACTCAGCCCATGAAATGACCACATCATCGGCCATTTCTTTTTTGCGCATATGCATAAGGTCATAAATGCTAAGAAAAAATGGATCTTTCAAATTTTTGACATTGAGTCTATTACTTTGAAAAACATGTCGATCTAATTCATAAGGTAGATTTGGCAATTCTAAATTATAGACGCTGGATGTTGGATGATTGATTTGCCAAACATATTCATTGATCAGTAAATCGTGTTTACCGCTGAGCCAAAAACCACGTCTTAATAAACCGCGTGCGCTTGCAGCATATTGACCCTGCGGATAGAGCTTAAAGTACTGAGTAATGTTATTAAAAAAAGTGGTTAATAAGTTTTGATTGAGTTTGTCATGTACTAAATCACCATATTCACCAACACCACTTTGATAGGCTTCATTTAAGGTGCTACGAATAAGCATATATTGAGAAGTTTCTTTTAACCACGTTTGATCAACATTGGTTAGTACTGAATAAATCTTAGTCGCTGTGGAAAAGTTAGCATTATAAAAAGAGATCGTTGCATTTAAATAGGATACATATTGACGTGCAGCGGCAGACCAATTGGGATTCACGCTCAGTAAAGCTAATGTGTTTTCACAGTTATTAATTTTTTCACGCTCGTGGATCAACATGTCTTTTTCACTGCTTGAAAGCTTAGTGTCGGTTTTGACTTGTTGAATAAACGCGTGCGCACCATTTTGCAGGCTATTGCAATGCTCGTTATAGCTTAAATCTGGTGCTTTTAGAGGTTTGCGTGCATTTGGCAATTTATTGTGGCTATTCACTAAAAGACTGGAAACTTCAAAAGGGACTTTGCTATAGCTAGTTGTCCATAAAGTGGATTTTTCTTCTTGAATATTAAATTTGGCAATGCCTAAATCGCTAAGCAACAGCAGCATATTGGTTTGATTGTCATTTGCCGGCGTGAGCGCAGGCAATTCATTGCATGCAGTATAGGCATTGGTCTGAATTTCTGTCGAAGGTTCACAATAGACATCCATACCTGCATGACTGTGTGCACTAAAGAAAATGCCAAAAGGAATAAATGATGTGAAAAGAGCAGAGCGAAGAATTTTTTGTTGAGAAGACATAAGGCACAGTTATTTATAATTGTAGGTGCAATGATATCAAGTGGGGAAAGTTGATTGAAGATGCCTAGAAATAAAAAAGATAGAGTAAAACTCTATCTTCTTTAAAAAAATACAATTGGCTTTAGAGGGGCAGTGGAGGTAAAACTAAAAATTAAACTAATCACTGTGATCAATTTGACCGAAAACATGAAATATTGTTTTGCCCAAACTTGATCATCTTCAGCTTTGAATCCTTGAATGGTTAAATAAATCCAATACAGACTTAAGGCATTCAGGACAATCATATAAATCCAATTGGCATAACCATAAAAGTATAAACCGTTCATGGTAATGCAGAACAAAATCACGTAAACCAAAGATTCAACCTTGGTTCGATGAATTGAACGTGCTACAGGTAAAATTGGAATTCCTGCATTTTTGTAGTCATCAAATCGGTAAACTGCAATTCCCCAAGAATGAGGCATTTGCCAAAATGCATAACCAATAAAAATCAGTAATGCACCTAAATCAAACTGGTTTGCAACTGCCGTATACCCGATTACAGGTGGCGCTGCGCCAGAAAGACTGCCGATAATGGTTTGATGGATTGTTGTTCGTTTTGTCCATAAGCTGTAAAAACCAACGTATACGACAAAACCAATAACAGCAAAAAGAAAAGCGTAAGCATTTACCCAGAACCATAAAATGCTAAAACCAATTACACCTAAAACTAAAGCAAAAACTAAAGCAACAGGAATCGAGATTGATTTTTTAACCATCGCACGATTTTGTGTGCGTTGCATTTTTGAGTCGATGTCTTGGTCAATAACGTTATTGACAACACATCCAGAAGCGACCACAAAGAGGGTGCCTAAGAGGGTAAGAAGCAACAGAAGGAAATCTACAGAACCTTGGGCAGCTACAAAGTAGCCACCCAAAGCGGTAACAAAGTTACCAAAGAGAATTCCTGGTTTAGTCAGGAATAAATACTTTTTCAGCATGACGACCAGTTTAGATCATCATGTTGAAGTGAAGGTAGTTCATAATCCACACAGAACCTACTAAAAGGATAGCAATTGTGAGGATTGTATAAACAAATGCAATCACGTTCCAGCGTTGCTCTGAAGAAGAGTTCATATGCAGGAAGTAAACTAACTGAATAAGAACCTGAGCAACCGCAGTAATCGCGATTACGGCAACCAATAGACCGCGGCTAAAACCACCTGCCATTACCATACCGAATGGAATTACGGTAAGTAGAACAGAAAGGATAAAACCGATTGTATATTGTTTAACGTTACCGTGAGCTGCACCAGCAGAGTTATGATCGTGACTCATTAGATAACTCCCATCAAGTAAACAACGCTGAATACGCAGATCCAAACGATGTCAAGGAAGTGCCAGAACAAGCTTAGGCAAGCAAGACGACGAGTGTTTGGAAGTGTCAAACCATATTTCTTGATTTGGAACATCAACACAAGCATCCATACCAAACCAGAAGTTACGTGAATACCGTGCGTACCAACTAAAGTAAAGAACGCAGATAAGAACGCACTTGTGCTTGGGCCATGACCAGCATGAACTAAATGATTGAACTCATAAAGTTCCATGCCAATGAAGGCTGCACCAAATACCCAAGTAACTGCTAACCAAGTTAAAACTTGACCAACATTTTTCTTGTATGCTGCAAGAACAGCAAAACCAAAAGTTACAGAAGAGATAAGAAGGGCGAAAGTTTCAGTTAAAACGAAACCTAAAGATTCACCAAACAGCTCTTGTGCACTTGGCGTACCCACTGGAACGTGGCTACTTAATACAGCGAACGCGATGAAGAGTGTCCCGAAAAGAACCAAGTCACTCATCAAGTAAGTCCAGAAACCAAAGACAGTGATGTCAGTATCATCGTGATGATGATGTTCGTCATGTCCGTGGTTGTCGTGATGAAGTACTTCAGCCATTGTCTTAGTCCTTCTTCAAATGTTTTTCAAGAAGCGCGTAGCGTTCATTTTCAATACGTTCAACTTCTGCAGCTGGAACATAGTAGTCAACTTTCTTAGTGAAAGAAGAAACGATGAAGCTGATAATTGAAGCAATGAAAGTTACAACGACTAACCACCAAATATGCCAGATTAATGCGAAGCCCATAACTGTAATAAACATTGCAATTACGAAACCAGCCGCACGGTTTGTTGGCATGTGGATGTCTTCATAGGTAGTTGGTTTAGCGTATGCAACACCATTTTCTTTGTCAGTCCAGAAAGTATCAATACCATTGATCTTTGGAAGATAAGCAAAGTTATAGAATGGTGAAGGAGATGAAGTAGCCCACTCAAGAGTACGACCATCCCAGATATCGCCAGTAACGTCCATGTTGTCTTTGCGTTGAAGGAAACCAACAACGATTTGCATAACAAAACAGAAGATACCGATAGCAACCAATACAGAACCAAATAAAGCGATCGCTAAGTACGGATCCCATTCAGGGTTGTCATATGTATTCAAACGACGAGTCATACCCATGAAACCAAGGATATAAAGTGGCATGAATGCAAAGTAGAAACCGAAGAACCAGAACCAGAACGCTGCTTTACCCCAAGTTTCATTCAGTTTCCAACCAAACATTTTTGGCCAGTAGAAAATGATACCCGCGAACATCGCGAACACTACACCACCAATAATTACGTTATGGAAGTGAGCGATAAGGAATAAAGAGTTGTGTACTAAGAAGTCCGCTGGTGGAACTGCCATTAATACGCCTGTTAAACCACCAATACCGAAAGTCACAAGGAAGCCAAGTGTCCAAAGCATTGGAGTTGTATAGGTGATGCGGCCCTTGTACATGGTGAATAACCAAGAGAAGATTTTCACACCAGTAGGGATCGCAATGATCATGGTCATGATACCGAAGAACGCGTTAACGTTGGCACCAGCACCCATTGTAAAGAAGTGGTGAACCCATACAACTAGTGAAAGAACACCAATTGCTACAGTTGCGTACACCATTGATTTGTAGCCGAACAACGCTTTGCGTGAGAACACAGCAGTAACTTCTGAGTAAATACCAAAAGCAGGTAATACCAAGATGTAAACTTCTGGGTGACCCCAAGTCCAAATCAAGTTTACATACAACATTGGGCTACCACCCATGTCATTTGTAAAGAAATGGAAGCCGAAGTAACGGTCAAGTGAAAGCATTGCAATAGTCGCAGTCAAAACTGGGAATGTTGCAACGATAAGCACTACAGTAACTAATGCAGTCCAAGTGAAAATAGGCATGTCCATAAGTTTCATGCCAGGCGCACGCATTTTAATGATGGTAACGAAGAAGTTAACACCAGTAAGAAGCGTACCTAGACCAGAAACCTGAAGTGCCCAGATATAGTAGTCTACACCTACACCTGGAGAGTATTCGATGCCAGAAAGTGGAGGGTAAGCCATCCAACCTGTTGCAGCGAATTCACCAATTGCAAGAGAAGCCATCATTAAGCCCGCTGCGCCGGCGAATAACCAGAAGCTAAGAGAGTTTAATAATGGGAATGCTACGTCACGTGCACCAATTTGAAGTGGTACAGCAACGTTCATTAAACCAACAACTAGACCCATTGCTACGAAGAAGATCATGATTACGCCATGGGCAGTAAAGATCTGGTCATAGTGTTCTGGGTGTAAGTAACCTTCACCGCCACCTTTTGCAAGGAACAGTTGAAGACGCATCATAATCGCATCGGCAAAACCACGCACAAGCATGACAATTGACACGAGGATATACATGATACCAATTTTTTTATGGTCTACAGATGTGAACCATTCGTTCCACAAGTAGCCCCATTTTTTAAAGTAGGTGATACCAGCAACAATTGCGATACCGCCAAGGATCATCATTGCAACAGTAACCAACACGATTGGATCGTGTGGAATTGCATCTGGTCCTAACTTACCTAATAAGCTCATGTCTTATTCCCCTGCAACAGTCGCATGTTCAACGCCTGCATGAGCTTCAGAAGCAGCAGCTTCGTGTCCAACAGTAGCTGTATGATCAGCACCGTGGTAGTTACTCATGTATTTATTGATCACTGATTCGAACAATTTAGGTTCTACTGAAGAGTAATAAGTCACTGGATGTGGCTTAGTAGGGTAAGGCTTCATTGCTTCAGCTTTAGCCTTTTCTTCAGGAGTAGTTGCTCTAGCAACTAAAGCTTCGATCTGATGTTTAGAGCGGTCGCCGTCTTTAAGAGTTTGGAATTCAGCTTGGTCTAAAACAGTTTTTTGAACTGCTTGTGGATTCACTGAAGTACCATTACCAGCTTTAACAGCAGAAACCCATTCAGCAAACTGAGCATCAGTCACAGCATGTGCACGGAAGCGCATTTGTGAGAAACCGTAACCTGAGTAGTTAGATGAGAAACCACGGAAGCCTTCAGCAGGACTAAGTTCGTCAGCTAAAAGGTTCAGGTGAGTTTGCATACCCGCCATTGCATAAATCTGACCACCTAACGCAGGGATGAAGAATGAGTTCATCGTAAAGTTAGATGTAATACGAAGCGATACCGGAGTTTTCTCTGGGAAACGCATTTCGTTTACAGTCGCGATGCCTTGTTCCGGGTAGATAAAGATCCATTTAAATTGTTCAGCAATAACTTGAACTGTTAATGGTGCTTTTTCTGATTTTAATGGTTTGTATGGATCGTACTCGTGTGAGCCCCACCATGTTAATGCCGCTAAAATACCAATAATAATGACAGGAATACCCCAAACTACAACTTCAATTGCAGTCGAGTGTGCCCAAGTAGGTTTATAGTCTGCATCTTTATTTGACGCGCGATATTTCCAACCAAACCATAACGCCATAAGTGCTGATGGAATAACGACCAACAACATTAGGTAGATCGCAGTAAGCATGAGGTTTGATTGACCTTCAGCAACTGGACCTTTTGAGTTTAGAAGTACCATATCACCACCACACCCAGTTAAGAGTGCAGCGATCGCAGATAAAGACAATACAGCTAAAATTGTTTGTCTCATTTTACAACCTCGGTGAAGAGTCCCATTCCCTAAATTTAAAATTTGGGATAGCGAATAAAGTGTCGCATGATTGTGATTTTTTCAGACATGAAAAAACAGTCACAATGATGCGACACCGCTACGTTGTAGGGCATTATGCCTGATATCGGCAAACTAAGCTATACATAAAGATGCTTTAAATGACTGTATTAAAACCCTATTTTGCTAGTCGGGATTGTATTTTTTTTATCTAAATTTTATTTTAATTTCAATATAATGCACAAAAAAGGGATGAAAAAATCATCCCTGAATAAAAGTGAAAATTATTGGTTTATTACCTTGGTTTTTGCCAATTTGTCATGCAAGGTTTGACGCTTCTTGCCGAAAATGAAAACGGAATCGATGATTACGCTTAATGGCATTGATAAAAAGTTCAGGAAAATAAATAAAACACTGCGTAAAGTGAAGCCACGCATGAGGTTTACAGGTTGACTGGTTTCGGCATCTACAATTTTAATCTTGGTGATTTTTTTACCAATGCTTTGACCTGATTTAGCAATCAAATATGCTTGAATGAAAAGCATAATGAAGAGATACGCAAACATTGCAATCCAAGCTTGGTTGGGAAACATTTCAACCATTTGTGTTTGTAGTGCTTGTAAAACATTGGGGTCAGCATTTGGGGTCATCACAGCTTGCATAAACTGTTCATTTAGATTGGCAAATTGTGTCTTTTCACTTGGATTAAAAAATGCCGTTAAGATAAAAGTTGCTGGTATCCAAAGCAGTAAATCGACGATTTTCGCCAAAACACGTTTAGGAATACTAGCTAGGCTAGTTTGCTCTTGTACCGCTTGAGGCTGTGCATAGGTATTTGATGGCGTAGTTGCAGTTTGATTTGATTCGAATGCTGTTGGTGCAGTATATCCTGCAGGCATATAAACCAACTGACCTTGAGTGAGTTCACCCAAAGCTTTCCATTCGGTCATACCTTGGTGCCAAACCAAGTCCGTGAGTAACACTTGTTGGCTCGCGAGCATTTGGTTAAGTTGTTCTAAGGTGTAGGGACCAGCTTGTTGGTTATTTCGTGCCAAGTAAATCTGCATAAAACTAAAATCTCAAAAAACGTCTGTAAAAGTATAAATAAAAAAAAAGACCCACATGTGGGTCTTTTTTTAACACAGTTTATTAAGCTTGTTGAGCTTTTTCTTCAGAAAGGAAGAACCATGTGTCTAATACTGAGTCTGGGTTAAGCGAAACAGACTCGATGCCTTGTTCCATTAACCATTTAGCTAGGTCAGGGTGGTCTGAAGGACCTTGACCACAAATACCTACGTATTTGCCAGCTTTACGACAAGCATGAATTGCCATAGAAAGAAGTGCTTTAACGGCTGGATCGCGTTCATCAAATAGGTGAGAAACGATACCAGAGTCACGGTCTAGACCGAGTGTTAACTGAGTTAAGTCGTTAGAACCGATAGAGAAACCGTCGAAGTGTTCAAGGAACTGTTCAGCCAACAAAGCGTTAGTTGGAAGTTCACACATCATGATCACTTTAAGACCATTTTCACCACGTTTAAGACCGTTAAGCGCTAACAATTCAATAACACGTTTCGCTTCAGCAACAGTACGTACGAAAGGAATCATGATTTGAATGTTAGTTAAGCCCATTTCATCACGTGCTTTTTTCAGTGCGCGGCATTCAAGTTCGAAGCAGTCACGGAAGTTGTCAGACACATAACGGCTTGCACCACGGAAGCCAAGCATTGGGTTTTCTTCTTCAGGTTCGTATAACTTACCACCGATTAAGTTTGCGTATTCGTTTGACTTAAAGTCAGACATACGAACAATCACTGGTTTGTCAGCAAACGCTGCAGCAAGAGTAGAAATACCTTCAACTAGTTTTTCAACATAGAATTCGATAGGGGATGCATAACCCGCAGTACGTGACATTACAGCAGCACGAGTTTCACGTGGTAAGCTGTCAATGTTAAGCAATGCTTTAGGGTGTACACCGATCATACGGTTGATGATGAACTCAAGACGAGCAAGACCAACACCTTCGTTAGGAATTTGAGCAAAGTCAAATGCGCGGTCAGGGTTACCTACGTTCATCATGATTTTGAACGGAAGTTTAGGCATAGATTCGATAGAGTTGCGTTGGATTTCAAAGTCCAAAGAACCTTCGTAAATAAAGCCTGTGTCACCTTCAGCGCAAGACACAGTCACTTCTTGACCGTCAGTCAATACTTCAGTTGCATTACCACAACCTACGATTGCAGGAACACCAAGTTCACGTGCAATAATCGCAGCGTGACAAGTACGACCACCACGGTTAGTGACAATCGCAGCAGCACGTTTCATTACTGGTTCCCAATCTGGGTCAGTCATGTCAGATACAAGTACGTCGCCGTCTTGAACTTTGTCCATTTCTTTGATTGAAGTCACGATACGCACGCGACCAGAACCAATACGTTGACCGATTGAACGACCTTCACAAATCACATTACCTTTTTGTTTAAGAAGGTAGCGTTCCATTGTGCCTACATTTTGACGGCTCTTCACAGTTTCAGGACGTGCTTGAACGATATAGATTTGGCCATCATCGCCATCTTTCGCCCATTCGATGTCCATTGCTGAACCGTAATGGTTTTCAATGATCAATGCTTGTTTAGCAAGTTCTTGAAGTTCGTGGTCATTTAAAGCGAATTGTTGACGATCTGCTTTTTCAACGTCTACAACAACCACTGATTTACCCGCAGCACCTTCTTCACCATAAATCATTTTTTGGTGTTTAGAACCAAGGTTACGACGTAATACAGCGTGTTTTCCTGCATTTAGAAGTGGTTTAGATACATAGAATTCGTCAGGGTTAACTGCACCTTGTACAACCATTTCACCCAAGCCATAAGATGCTGTGATGAAAACTGCGTCACGGAAACCAGATTCTGTATCAAGTGTAAACATTACACCAGCAGCACCTGTTTCAGAGCGAACCATGCGTTGAACACCAGCAGATAACGCAACGACGTCATGTGCGAAGTTTTGGTGTACACGGTAAGAAATTGCGCGGTCGTTATAAAGTGAAGCAAATACTTCTTTAATCGCAACAAGGATGTTATCGATACCACGGATGTTCAAGAAAGTTTCTTGTTGGCCTGCAAATGAAGCGTCTGGTAAGTCTTCTGCAGTTGCAGATGAACGAACGGCAACCGCGATTTCAGGGTTGCCGTTTGAAAGAGCTGTGAAAGCTTCACGAATTTCTTTTTCAAGTTCAGCAGTCAGCGGAGTGTCTACAATCCATTGACGGATTTTCGCACCAGTTTCAGCAAGTGCATTTACATCGTCAACATTGAGTGCAGCAAGTTCAGCGTTAATTTTAGCGTTCAGGCCACTTTGCTCGAGGAATTCACGATATGCTTGAGCTGTAGTAGCAAAACCACCAGGAACAGATACACCAGCATTTGCGAGATGGCTGATCATTTCACCTAATGATGAGTTTTTACCGCCCACGAGTTCTACGTCGTGTTTCCCTAATTTTTCTAGACCAATTACGCGCGCTTCCAAAGTTGTTACTCCACTTTTGCAGTATTAATCACTATCTTGGCATGAAATTATAACAAATTACTTAGCATTCTAAATTTACTAAGTGACAGTCATGTAAGATGGTTTACTATAATGATTATATAGCACTAAGACAAATTTTGGAGGAGAATTTTAATGTCAGAAGGTAAACAGATTCAGCGTAGTGTTTTCTTTGTTTCGGATGGTACCGCGATTACCGCAGAAACGCTTGGTCATTCACTGTTAGCCCAGTTCCCTCATGTAGATTTTGACATTCATATTATTCCTTATATTACCTCTGAAGAAGCAGCTACAAATGTGGTTGCAGAGATCAATCTTAGAGCGCAGCAAGACGGTCAAAAGCCTTTGGTGTTTGACACCCTTGTTGACCCGTATGTACGTGACATTATTAATACGGCAGATGCAGTAAATCTTGATGTTTTTGAAGGGCTTATTAGTAAATTATCTGACGAGTTAGGCACAGCTCCTACAACTTTAGTCGGTCAAACCCATGCAGTAACAGATTCTGAGTCTTATAAAGCACGTATTGATGCGGTGCATTTTGCTTTAGATAACGATGATGGGGCACGTACTCGTCATTATGACAAAGCCGACTTAATTTTAATTGGCGTGTCACGTTCGGGTAAAACACCGACTTCCATCTATCTCTCTTTGCAATTTGGTATTCGTGTAGCGAACTATCCGTTGACAGAAGAAGACTTGGATGACAACCGTTTACCTGCAGTTTTACGTGAGCATAAACATAAGTTATTTGGCTTGATGATTGATGCAGAGCGCCTTGTAGCAATTCGTTCAGAGCGTAAGGCCAATAGCCGTTATGCAAGTTTTAGTCAGTGCCAAATGGAACTACGTGCGATTGAAGGTATTTATATTTCTGAAGGAATTAAATACTTAAACGTGTCTGAAATGTCGATTGAAGAAATTTCTACACGTGTTTTACAAATGACCGGACTGAAGCGTCGCATTGGTTAAGTGTAAATTGAGCCACTTTGGTGGCTCTTCTGATGATAATAAATTACTGTATAAATTATATAAAAATAGTATTAATTTCTGGTTTGTCATACTTTTAATGAATGATAAATATTTAAGATATTGATGAAAATTTTCCTCAATATTTAGACTTAAATTTTAAGCAATTTTTGCATTCATTTGTGTACCAGTTCGATGAATTTCTTTGCCTGGAAATTTATAAAATATGGCCAAATTGACAGCACAAATCTTTTATAAAAATCCGTGTTTTGCTGTATTTTTATCTATGAATTAAGCCTGAATAATCCACTTGATATGAGTTGTATAAATACAAGATTTAGCTAATATGGTTTAATATTTAATCAATTTTTCAAAAATACTGATTTAAATGCTAAAAAAATAGGCAGAAAATAGAATAAAAAATAATCAAACAGTTGCTTTTAGGTGTTAAATATCAAGAAATGTCATCATTTATTTAATTGATGTGGGTGAAAAGTGCTCTAATTGAGACAATTCAGGCTTTAAAAGCTGATATGAAGTGATATTAAAATTGGATTTTAAGCAGTTATTTTCCTATTGAATATAGATTAGAACATAAGTAAATGTTGGCTAAACATGAGCATCGGTATAAATTTGCAAACATATATTTTGGTACTAAAAGAGTTGTGTAAGACAAAATTAAGCGACTGAAAAATTATTGGTTTGAAATAAAGTTTTCATGAAGAATTGATCATAACTATTCAAAAATCGCACCTCTATAAACTCGCTGTAGCTGCTGGTGCAGGTCGGATGCATGATTTAAGTCTGAGCGTTTAAAAAGCATGTAGCACGATTAAAGCTATTTTCATTTATAGATTTTTAAGAATCCTTAGCCTTACCGAATAGAAGTATTCAATAACGTAGGGGATCTAGCAAAAGCCACCAGAGATGGCTATTGGTGTTGTGAGTTTTGATCAATCGGATAAATTATAGTAAATGTTATGTGAAAATCATTTCATTGTAATTACTTTTCTTTAGGCAGGTTAGATTCGCTGCGCACAATGACATCACACTCAAACGTATGCTCATCTAAAGCCGTAATTGAATTATTCTGAATATTCGCAATTGGCCAAGTATTTAAGATGCAGTTGGGCTGCTGTAATGCAGCATAATAATGATCCGATTTTAGGAAGGTTTTGTTCTGAATTGCGGTATTTGGACTGAGTAAATGTCTTAACCAATGGTTCGGCACTTGATCTTCTAAAAACCGAATCGCCAAAATACTCTTAATACGATTGCTAAATAAACGTCGATTTTTTGCAATCAGTGGATGTTGGATTAATTTATTCAGTAGACGTTCGGTGCGTGGTAAGACAAATTGCGGTTTGATTTGATAGACCATGATGTTATCTGCAACCTGACATAGATGATGTAGTTCAGAGACCACATGCTGATCTATCCCAATAATTGCAATTTTTTGATTCTTAAAATCATAATCTTTGATCTGTTCTGAACTGATGATCGTTCCACGAAAGTGTTCAAAATCCTCTAGATGATTATTAAAAATATGGTGGGTTGCATCCTGCTTGTTGGCCATATTTATTCCTTGTCTTTTGTTTTTTTAGTTGAGTCTTAGATAGGAATATATTCTGTGATGGGCCAGTCGGGGTAAAGCGTTTTTTCAGTCTGATGAGTCATGCAATTTGTCTAGAATTGATTTGCTTGGCCCTTGTCATTTATACATTTCTAGGAGTGAACTGATTTTTTTATGCGTTGTAGTTCATTAACCGCTCAAGCAGATCGATAAAACAATGAGCGATCTGCATGAACAGCTTTTGAGATCTATAAATTTTGTGAGTTTTAAAGTGGTTCATCATCTGATGAGTTATAGTCAAGCTGACTCGTGGTTGAATGTTTAAGTTCGGGTTGGTCGGTATGTGTACGTAAATAGTCCATATCACGAATATTTTTTTGTACAGCAACTGCACCAAACAGACTCATTAGGAAAGCCATCATGTAAAAACCTTTTTCACTTAATGCCAGTTCAGCATTCCATAGACCAATGGCAAGAAGTACGAGGCAAATAATGACGGATGCCCAGCACAGTCCAAAGTAGATTGCAGTGACATGCATTCCTTCTAAACGGTCACGAATGATTTTTTGTAGTGAAACCGATGAAAATAATCCATAAAGCAATAAAATGAGATAAAAGCCTTTTTCATTCAACATCATATTTGCATTGAATAAACCTATGCAAAACACCACAGCGCCTAAGATCAGTGCACACCAACTTGCTGCGATAAATGCGGGTGTGGGTTTATTAATATATTGGCTCATCTGCTTATTTTTCTCTTTGTTTTGCTTATGTTTAATATTTATACAGCAATAAAAATGAGTAAAGCAATTATTTCGTTGAGGCAATGATGGTTTTTAAGTGTAGCTTTAGTAAATGTTAGCCAAAGCATTGTTCTCGGTTGTATCCGTCTAAAAGAGCCACAAAAGACGTAATCGCAATTCTGGCTTTAGACGGATCAAACGCTTGGATTAAATCATTAAGCTTAGAGTCTTAAGCTAGATCATTTTTGATTTGCATTAAACGTTCGAAATTTGCAATGCGCTTATCGGTATCGTAAATGTCGCAGGTGAAAATAAATTCATCAACGTCATATTTGGTGAGTAGGTTTTCTAAACCTGCTCGAACGGTTGCATTTGAACCGACTTGTCCCATAGCGTAGAAATTATCAACAGACATCTTCTCTGCAGCAGACCATAAGCCTTGCATACTGTCGACTGGAGCTTTGAGTTTTAAACTTTGACCACGCATTAAACCTAAAACGCGTTGATAAGCACTCGTTGCCAGATATTCTGCTTCTTCATCTGTTTCAGCAACAACCGTTGGTACGCCCATAGAAACATAAGGTTGATCTAAATATTCGGATGCTTGGAAAGTCTCACGATAGAGCTGAATCGCTTGTCCAAGCATGCGTGGTGCGAAATGTGAAGCAAATGAATAGGGTAGACCTAAACGTGCAGCGAGTTGTGCACTGAACAGGCTTGAACCTAAAAGCCATACAGGAACATGTGTATTTTGTCCCGGTGTAGCAATGATGCGCTGCTGTGGCTCAGGTGCTTTAAAATATTGCAATATCTCAAGGACATCTTGTGGAAATTGGTCTTCGGTTTCCTGACGGCCACGGCGTAAAGCGCGCATGGTGGTTTGGTCAGTACCCGGTGCGCGACCTAAGCCGAGTTCAATACGGCCGGGATATAGCGTTTCAAGCGTGCCAAATTGTTCAGCGACAACCAAAGGTGCATGGTTGGGCAACATAATCCCGCCTGAACCGAGCTTGATGGATTGTGTATTTGCTAAGAGATAACTGAGTAAAACCGCAGTTGCAGAACTTGCGATGCCATCCATATTGTGGTGTTCGGCTAACCATAGACGCTCATAGCCAAGTTGTTCTGCTTTCTGTGCTAACTGGAGTGCATGTTTGAGTGAAAATTCGATGGTTTTATCATCTCGAACAGGTGCGAGTTCAAGTATTGAAAATTTTGTATCGGCTAGAGTACGCATGTTTTCTCTCAGAGATCTTTATATCGAAATAATACGATATAAAACGCCTAATGTATATCGAATAAATTCGATATATTGATTGGGCTGTGTAAAAAGACAACTTTAGATATATCTAAACTTTTTTTATATACAAAAAAAGCACCCGAAGGTGCTGATTTTTTTCCATTGAAATATATCGATTACCGTTTACCGTTTTTGTACCAACCTAAGTGACGACCATTGTCTCCACGGTAGCCTCGGTCGTTATAGCTATAATTATTGGTACGATAGCCACGGTTGTTATAACGACGGTCATAGCGATCATCATAACGACCATTATAGCGGTCATCATAGCGACGGTCTTCAGACACTTTTTTACCTAGTGCAGAACCACCAGCTGAACCAAGTGCAGCACCGATATAACCACCGTTTGTGCCGCCCATGTTTTTACCTACGGTATAACCACCTGCGCCACCAAGTGCACCACCGATGATGGCACCATTACGGTCACGTTTGTTTGCCGATGCTGCTGCACCTGCACCGCCACCAATTGCTGAACCAATCATTGCGCCAGTTTGGCCGCCAACTTGGTTACCGATTGCTGCACCAACAACACCACCTAAAGCAGATGTTAATGCAGTATTGGTGCTATTACCTGCATGTGTTGCAGTCATAGTAAGTGCTGAAGCGGCAATTGCTGCACTGAATAGAATTTTATTAATTTTCATTTTTAAACTCCTTACGAAGCATGATGTTTATCTGTTGATATCAATATATGAAAACACATAGCGAATATTTGGAGCGTGATGTGAAATAAAATACGTGTTCCGTTGCTGCAATGTAAATTTTGCACTTTATTTCTACATGATTGATGACTTGGTTGGAGGGAAGGCAAATCTAAATATTTATCAGGAGCAATAAATAAAGTTGTATTTATCATTTGAAAAAAGGCGATACATAAAAAAGCACCCGAAGGTGCTATTTTCACTATTCAATAAGGACTCACTAATTTTTGAATTAGTGACGACGACGGTAACGTTTTTTGTATTTACGTTCTTGGTGTTTGTCGTAAGCTTTGTCTTTAGAGATTTTATTACCTAGAGCAGCACCACCAGCAGCACCTAGTGCAGAGCCGATGTAACCACCGTTTGTACCGCCCATGCTTTTACCAACAGTATAACCTGTACCACCACCTAA
Organism: Acinetobacter sp. LipI_15; assembly: GCF_058242865.1. Lineage (NCBI taxonomy): Bacteria > Pseudomonadati > Pseudomonadota > Gammaproteobacteria > Moraxellales > Moraxellaceae > Acinetobacter > Acinetobacter sp. LipI_15. Next base: position 1,316,591 of record NZ_JBZAYN010000001.1, read on the forward strand.
AGCACCGCCGATAGCAGATTCTGTACGGTTGCGTTTATTACTTGCTACCGCAGCACCACCAGCACCACCAAGAGCGGCACCAATTGTAGCGCCGGTATTACCGCCCATGTTTTTACCAATTGCAGTACCTGCAACACTACCTAATGCACTAGCTGCAGCAACGCGTGTTGTACTATCTGCATTTGCAGACACAGTGAACATAGAAGCAGTTGCTAGAGTGGCTGTCATTAAAAGAGTATTCAGTTTCATAGTTCACTCCATGTCCTTCATAAACGCGAGGACTTTTTCATAATCATTTCGATGGCAGTAAATGTAACAAAACTATTCGCTGTAAATATGGAGAGCTTTCTCTTTATTTGGTGATTTGAGTGTCTAGTTTGTATAAGTTTTATTAATATTGTGAAAAAAATGGTCGAATGCAGAAAATCTGTACGACTTTGTGGAGAAAGGTAGGAGTGATGAAGTTCACACTTTGATATTTAGGGTCATTGATAGGCCAAAAAACAATATATATGTCATTTCAGACCCATTATCGGTACACTAGCGCCATTATTTTGAATTTTGGCATATCCGTGAAAGTTTAGCGGTAGAGCCTGTGTATTGAGATTTTTTGAAAATGAAAGAATCGTTACGTTTACGATTAGATCAGCTCTCTGACCGTCACGAAGAATTAAATGCATTACTCGCAGATGTAGAAGTCATTTCAGACAACAAACGTTTCCGTCAGTTGTCACGTGAGCATAGTGATTTATCTGAAATCACTGAAGTTTGGAAAAAATACCGTCAAGCAGAAGAAGATATTGAGACTGCTGAAGTAATGATGACGGATCCAGATTTTAAAGAAATGGCCGTTGAGGAAATCAAAGAAAATAAAGCTTTGATCGGTCAGCTTGAAGCAGACTTAAACATTCTGATGATTCCAAAAGATCCGAATGATGCGAACTCTGCTTATTTAGAAATTCGTGCCGGAACAGGTGGTGACGAAGCTGCAATTTTCTCTGGTGACTTGTATCGAATGTACAGTAAATATGCTGAATCACAAGGTTGGCGTATTGAAGTGCTGTCTGAAAATGACGGCGAACATGGCGGTTATAAAGAAGTGATTTGCCTCATCAATGGTGAAGGTGTATATGGTCGTTTGAAATTTGAAAGTGGTGCACATCGTGTACAGCGTGTTCCTGCAACAGAGTCACAAGGTCGTGTTCATACTTCGGCATGTACTGTTGCGATTTTGCCGGAAATTGATGTAGACACAAGTGTTGAAATTAATCCTTCAGAATTACGTATCGATACCTATCGTGCATCTGGTGCGGGTGGTCAGCACATTAACAAAACTGACTCCGCGGTGCGTATTACCCATATACCAACGGGTACAGTTGTAGAATGTCAGGATGAACGTTCACAACATAAAAACAAAGCCAAAGCGATGGCGCTGTTGGTTTCTCGTTTAGAAAATGCCAAACGCGCAGCGGCAGATGCCGCGACGTCTGAAATGCGTCGTGACTTGGTGGGTTCTGGTGACCGTTCTGAGCGTATTCGTACCTATAACTATCCACAAGGTCGTATGACTGATCATCGTATTAACCTAACACTGTATAAGTTGGATGCAGTGATGGAAGGTGATTTGACTGAATTGCTAGATAGTTTGCATCGTGAATATCAAGCCGATCAGTTGGCGTTATTAGCACAGCAGAATGGTGGCTAATGAATATTGCACAGGCTTTGGCCTATCGTGGTGAACCTGAGAGTTATGAACGTCAGGAAAATGCGTGGTTGTTAGAGCATATCATCAAGATTGATTCTTTTGATTTAATCATGAAAAAGGATCAAGAATTAACAGCTGAGCAAGAACAACTCTATGTTGAAAGTCTTGCACGTATTACCGCAGGTGAGCCTTTGGCTTACGTCACAGGTTCTCAGCCATTTTGGACGCTAGACTTAAAAGTGACTAAAGATACTTTGGTACCACGTCCTGATACGGAAGTACTTGTTGAAACTGTACTGCGTTTAGAACTTCCTGAAGATGCTCGTGTGGTCGATTTAGGAACAGGAACTGGTGCTGTAGCGTTATCATTAGCCAGTGAACGTCCAGATTGGTCAATTGTGGCTTCAGATATTTACGAACCTACATTGGAAGTCGCTGAGTTTAATGCCAAAAAGCATGATCTTGAACATGTGCAGTTTGTCTTAGGTTCTTGGTTGAAACCCTTTGGTCGTGCTTTCTTTGATGTAATTGTGTCAAATCCGCCGTATATCGATGCTGATGATGTACACATGAAGGATTTGGCGACAGAGCCTGAACGTGCTTTGGTTGCAGACAATCATGGGCTTGCAGATCTTGAGCAAATCATTCTTCAAGCCAAAAAACATTTAACCGTGAATGGGTGGGTGGTGCTTGAACATGGCTATGACCAAGGTGAAGCAGTCAGACATTTGTTCTTACGAGTTGGATATCGAAATGTTCGGACTGTAAAAGATTATGGTGGAAATGACCGTGTCAGCTTAGGTCAGTGGCAACATTGATTTGGTATTAGAGATAGTCAAAAATAAAGCGCATTGAATGCGCTTTATTTTTTTGTTTTTGATATTCGATCAATACTTACATTGGGTAGTCTTGTAAGCTATCGAAAACTTCAACTTGTTCTAAAGCTGCTGTTTCTACTGCAAGACAGTAAGCAATAATTTTTGCAGTTGCATTCACTAAATTTTCATCTTTTAGATTTGCACCTGCTTGAATTGCTTCAATGTCATCCGCTTGGATATCCAGTGCATGAGCAACTTCAACTGCATTTTCAGTGCTAAAAAATTGTGAGATCAAATTTTGCAAATCGATATCTGCGACAGTTTTAAGCTGTTCATGAAACAGTTCATCAATTGCGTCAATCTGAGTGAAAAGAGAATCTGAAAAGTTTTGAACAAGTTGTTGTTCAAGAACATCAATCATCTTAAGCATAGGATAGCCTTTCAAGGAGATGCAGGAGAATTGAAAAATAAATAAGCAAAGTGCTTTAAATTGAGTGAAAAATAACCTAATTAGACTAAAGTAGCAATCGTTCAAGGATGAATGGTCAGTCTATTTATTGAATATTTTTAAGTTATTGATTTTCTATTAATTAGATGAATATTCAATTTATAAATAGCGAATATCAAATTCTAGGCCTTGAATTCAGGCGCATTATTTTGTCGATACGCACCGGGACTGACGCCTGTCCATTTTTTAAATGCCCGATGAAAAGCACTCGGATCATGAAAATTTAGTTCTTCACTGATATCTTGCAAACTTTTATCGGTATGGGTTAAAAAATCGATGGCAGTATCACGTCGGATATCATTTTTGAGTTGTTGATAACTCACACCTTCACTTTTAAGACGGCGATGCATGGTGGCTTCCGACATATTCATTTTGACCGCCAACTCATAAAACTCTAACCATTCGGCAGGAGAAACGTCTAACAGTTGTTTACGAATTTGGCTACTGAGCGCATACGGGTTTTTAAAGCGCACCAAAAGGTTTTCAGGCGTTTGTTGTAGGAATTGATACCATGAACGTGTGTCTTGTTTGATTGGCAGGGTTAAATAACTGGCATCTAGTTGTATATAGTTTTGACTGGCTTGGTAATGAATATTTTCACAAAAGCGAACTTTATAGTCGTGATCATCAAGCGGCGCATCACATTTGAATTGGATTTGATTTAACAAAATTCGTTGTCCACTCAGCCAGCACAGTAGCGTATGGATGAGCATTAAATAAGTTGCATAGCTGAACATGCGTTTAGGCGCTTGTTGGTCATAGATCACGATATAAGCAAAGTGATCTTCAATGGTTAAATCACTATGCAATTCATCTAAAACCAGATTTAAAAACTGCAAAATTTGCTTGAGTGCATCTCCCAAAGTGCTGTTATGCATGACCATTTTTGAAAGCAGTTTGAAACTACCACGTCGCATGGCATGCCGATCCATGCCAAAAAATTCATCATCCATCACATCTGCAAGATGAGTCCATAAAGCCGCATATTGTGAAACGGAAACTCTGGTTTTACTCGATAGCAGTAACTCAGAGGGAATACCCGCCTTTTGTAAAATAGCAGAAATATCAAATTGCTTTTTTTGCGCATCGTATAATGCTTCATGCACCAAGTCGATTGAAATCGTCCCTTTGCTGTATTCGAGTCCATGCTTCGGCATATGTGCGGATAGGTCCTTGTTCAGAATTGTCCAAATACATCAGAAAAGATGCAACATTTGGAAATTGTACTGAATAAATTCTCTGTTTACTCTGCATCTTAAGTCGAATTTAAAACAAGACATCGTAAATAGGGAATTGATATGGACATTAAAGGAAAAGTTTTTGTTGTGACTGGTGGTGCATCAGGACTAGGCGCTGCGACAGCAACACATCTGATTGGCCTGGGTGCAAAAGTGATTATTGTGGATATGAATCATGAGCATGGCGAAGCGATGCAACGTCAACTGGGTGATCATGCCAAATTTGTTCAATTGGATGTTACCGATGAACAAGCGGTCGGTACTTTCTTTGTACAAGTTGAAGCGGAATTTGGTCAACTTAATGGCTTAGTGAACTGTGCAGGTATCGCACCCTCTGCAAAAGTTTTAGGTCGTGACGGATTACATGATTTGGCGATGTTCCAAAAAGTATTAAATATTAATGTTTCAGGCACATTCAATATGCTGCGCTATGCGGCACAACTGATTGCTAAATATGAATTAAAAGCAGGTGAAGAAGAGCGTGGCGTAATTGTGAATACGGCATCGGTAGCGGCTTTTGATGGTCAAATTGGTCAGTCGGCTTATGCAGCATCAAAAGGGGCAGTGGTTGCAATGACATTACCTCTTGCACGTGAGCTTGCACGTGAATCAATCCGTGTGATGACCATTGCTCCGGGCATTATGGAAACGCCGATGCTCAAAGGCTTAGCACAAAATGTACAAGATGCTTTGGGGCAAATGGTGCCTTTCCCTCCACGTTTAGCAAAACCACAAGAGTTTGCAAAATTAGTGACGCATATTTTTGAAAATGCTTATCTCAATGGCGAAGTGATACGTCTTGATGGCGCGATCCGTATGCAGCCTAAATAGTTATTTATTAAAACTGCTTATTCAGGCTTCTACGACGGAGTCTGATCGAGAATAACTTTGTTGACAGTAGCTCATCTTGTTACTTTTGTTTTAGGCAAAAGTAACCAAAATCATTGTCATTTGCAAAACTCGTCATCAAGTATTTATTGATTTACAGGTCGCAGAAACACTAGAGATTAATAGCGTCCTGCCTCAGACAGTTGTAAATGACGTCGTCGTGTATCCAACTTTGCTTTATACAGCCAAAGAATTTTTAATTCCGCAGTTATCCAAAATTTAAAGCTATTCCCGCTATAAAAGATTTAGAAAAGGAAGTCTCATGATTTTAAATGATGAACAAAAAATGGTTCAGGACATGATGCGAAGCTATTCGCAAGAAAAACTGAAACCAACGGCTGCAGAGCGTGACAAAACGGCAGCATTTCCTGCACAAGAGCTAAAGGAACTTGGTGAGCTGGGTGCTTTAGGCATGACGGTTTCTGACGAATGGGGTGGTGCAGGTTTAGACTATGTGTCTTTGGTTGTTGCCTTAGAAGAAATTGCTGCAGGTGATGGTGCGATTTCGACGATTGTCAGCGTACAAAACTCACTGCCATGTGGCATTACGCAGCGTTATGCTACAGAAGCACAAAAAGAAAAATACTTAAAAAAATTAGCCACTGGCGAATGGTTAGGTTGTTTTTGCTTAACAGAACCACAAGTGGGTTCAGATGCGAGTGCATTGGAATGTAAAGCGGAGCGTGATGGTGATGAGTGGGTGTTAAATGGCACCAAGCAATTTATTACCACAGGAAAACATGCCCAAGTTGCCTTAGTTTTTGCGGTAACGGACAAGTCTGCAGGTAAAAAAGGGATTTCGTGCTTTTTAGTGCCGACGGATGCACCAGGTTATATCGTATCGCGATTAGAAGAAAAAATGGGTCAGCATTGTTCCGATACAGCAACTATTGTTTTAGATCACTGTCGTATTCCTGCAGACAGTCTCTTAGGCCAAGAGGGTGAAGGTTATAAAATTGCCTTATCAAACCTAGAGTCAGGTCGAATTGGTATTGCAGCGCAGTCTGTGGGTATGGCACGAGCAGCATTAGATGCTGCCGTTGAATATGCCAATGAACGCAAGGCATTTGGGGTGGAGATTGTACAGCATCAGGCCGTGGCATTTCGCCTAGCAGATATGGCCACCCAAATTGAGGCAGCACGCCAATTGATCTTCCATGCAGCGACGTTAAAAGATGCCGGTTTTCCATGTTTAAAAGAAGCCTCAATGGCGAAACTTTTTGCATCGACGATGGCTGAACGTGTGTGTTCAGATGCCATTCAAATCCATGGGGGCTACGGTTATGTATCTGATTTTCCAGTAGAACGAATATATCGTGATGTGCGTGTCAGTCAAATTTATGAAGGTGCATCGGACATTCAGCGGCTGGTGATAGCACGTGAAGTAACCAAAAGATAGCTGATTAAAAAATAGACTTTAGTCGATGTTCAAACCCTGCAATGGCGTTGATGGTTATGGAAATTGCAGGGGATATCCAAACATGGTTATCTAGGTATAGACAGTCTAAAAATAGGTAATTTACGAATAGATAGTTTAACAAAGTATAAGTTACAAAACTAAAAACCGACATTGCAATCGGTGTATGGAAAAGCAGTAAAAGCGAACGTGGCAAAGGAATCGTCACGGATACGCAGCGGTATAACAACAAGATCAATAAACCTCAAAGTATTGCACTTTGAATCATAGAGAACAGGATAGGAATTGTCGTCATGAAGACACTAGAACAAGCATATCGTGATTTTAATTTTGAAAAGATTGTTACAGAACAATTGGTCGGTACGCCAAGTTCAATCAATGCTTATGATGAATGTTGTGGGCGCTATGTTGGGCAAAATAGAACTGCGCTGATCTGGGAAAGTAAAAATAGTGAATCTGAGCAATGGACTTTTGAGCAATTAGATTTAGCTTCTGCACAATTGGCGAATTATTATCAGCGCATTGGACTGAAAGCAGGTGATTGCATTGCAGGTCTATTACCACGCACAGCAGAGTTGTTGATTACTATTTTGGCAACATGGCGTATAGGGGCAATTTATCAGCCGTTGTTTACGGCATTTGAGTCTAAAGCGATTGAACATCGGGTGCAAACTGCGGGAACAAAGCTGATTGTAACCAACACTGAGCAACGCTCAAAACTCAATCATATTGATTTACCACATATTTTAACCGTGCATGCCGATCAAGCAATTCAGACAGATCCTGACTTTTGGTCAGAGTTGCAATTGCATGACGCCACATTTAACTCAGTTCCCCGTTCATTTGACGATGAATTTTTAATGATGTTTACATCGGGAACGACCGGTTTGGCCAAGTCTGTACCTGTGCCACACAAAGCGTTATTGGCATTTAAAGGGTATATGACACATGCGGTTGATTTGCGTGATGAAGATTCATTTTGGAATTTGGCAGATCCGGGTTGGGCTTATGGTTTGTACTATGGAATTGCAGGGCCATTAAGTTTAGGACACAGCATTATTATGGATGAACGTGCTTTTAGTGTTGATCATGCACTTCAAGTCATCAAAAAATATAAAGTCAGTAATTTGACCGGTTCACCAACGGCATTTCGTATGTTCTTTGGTTTTAAAGAAAAATTTGATGAATCCCTAAAATCACATTTACGGGTTGTGAGTAGTGCAGGAGAGCCACTAACGCCCGAAGTGATTCAATGGTTTAATCACGATTTAAACGTCAATATTTATGACCAATATGGGCAAACAGAACTCGGTATGGTGATTGCAAATCATCACGCTTTAGAACACTACAAAAAAGTGGGTTCAGCCGGTTTTGCTATACCGGGTCATCGTTTCGCGGTGCTTAATAAAGACTATCAAGAAATTGAACGCGGTGGCATTGGAACATTGGCATTAGATTGGTCGCAATCTCCACTCATGTGGTTCACAGGCTATGGTGGCAATAACCGTAAAGCCTTTGTCGGGAACTACTATTTAACCGGTGATACCGTTCGTTTAAACGAAGAAGGCGGCATTGATTTTGTAGGTCGTGCAGACGATGTCATTACAACGTCAGGCTATCGTGTTGGGCCTTTCGATGTGGAAAGCACATTATTAGAATGTGAAGAGGTTTTAGAGTCGGCAGTTGTTGGTAAGCCTGATCCTGAGCGTACAGAATTGGTCAAAGCTTTTGTGGTATTGAAACCACAATATCAAGCAAGTTCAGAACTCATGGACAAGCTACAAGCTTATGTACGATCTCGTTTATCCAAGCATGCTTATCCAAAAGAAATTGAATTTGTAGATGGGTTGCCTAAAACATCGAGTGGAAAAATCCAACGTAATCTGTTGAAGCAACAAGAAGTGGCCAAAGCTCAATTAATTCAAAAGGTCAGTTGAGTCAATTTATATACGCAAGAAAGGCTGCATGATGCAGCCTTTTTTAAATTGATGTTTGAGCTGGTGAAACCATTCATTCGAGATCATATATGTATTTGACTAACTATGGGACAATCCAAATTAACCTAAAATTAAAGCATTCATTCAAATCAATAAAATCATTTATTTTAAGTTCAGGGTATTATGTTCAGTATCAAGTTCTTGAGTTTTACCCGTTAAATTGCCCTTCAAAACTTTGAATAAATGGGTGACTTTATTGTCTTTGACATTCCAAAATTCTGCACTAATAGCATTAGCTATCAAAACGCGAACAGTAGGATCAGTCTTGCCATCGAACCAGTTTTCAGCCCAAGGATTCCATAATTTATCGATTAGGGCCGCATCTGTACTGATTTCTCCATGAGCACTAATTGATACATAAATATCGTCTGAAGATTTAGCGAATGCTAATCCAAGATGATTACGACCTGCATTGACTGCCTCTACAAGGTCATTATTTTCTTTCATAAGAAAATAGATATTTTCATGCTCATTCATCTTATCAGAATTAAGCATGGTCATGGGTTGAGAATGAATTTCTTGCTTGTCAGTAACATGGCTAATCATGGTGAAACGCACGTCTTTAATGAGTTCCCATAATTTTTGTCGCTGATCTTGTTCAACGTATTCTTGTGACATTTTATTCTCCACTTTTAAGTAATCACTTTGGGGTAAAGGGGTAAATATGACTGAGCACAAAGTATTTGAATAATGTGTGTTAGTTCATAAGTTTATCTAACATATTGTGTCAGCAATTTAATTCTCACTGAATTCATACATATACCTACGGATTAAATCTCTTTGCATACATAAACGCTTAAATGTCTTGGATTAAGTTTTATTTTCTGAGGCTAAGGTAGAAAAGAATCATTAAAATTAACCTAATATAAGCAGCTCTAGTGCAACTAAATACGGTTAAAAATATAACTATATTTTTAATTTATTATTTTTAAAACATGTATACGCTATACCTCTATGATGTTTCTACATACTAAGGTGTTTGAGATACTGTATTTTAAATAATGTAATTGAAGATACGCTAACTGAGAAAAATGCCATGTCTACAGAGCATTTATTTTAACTTTATGCTGTATATTGTCTTGCTCAAATAGCAGGGTGTTTTTACACTGTTTCGGGTTTGTACTCGAACAACATTTGATGGATATCGGTGTTTTAATCTTTTGCGTGCGATATAAACTCGCCCATTTTTTATGCTTGACGAATTTTAATAAGGAAATACTTTGTCTACGTTTAAATCGAATGAATCAACATCTGAATTTGAATTAAGTGATGATGAAATGCATTTATACAGCCGTCAAATATTGCTTGATGGATGGGACATCGATGCACAAGAGAAGCTAAAACTTGCCAATGTACTCATCGTAGGGTGTGGTGGAATTGGGTGTACCTCAGCCGAATTATTGGCACGTGCAGGCGTCGGACAAATTACTTTAATCGATGCAGATCGAATTGAAATCAGTAATTTGCAACGACAAATCGCGTATACCAAAGACGATGTGGGTTTTTATAAATCAGAAATTTTGGCTAAACGCTTAAAAGCGATTAACCCGCATATCCGAGTGCAAAGCTATACCACAAAATTAGATGAAAGCAACGCAAAGACATTGATTTCACAGCAAGATTTGGTTCTCGATGGTTGTGATAATTTCAGCACGCGTTATTTGGTCAATGTGAGCTGCGTAGAAAATAATGTGGCGCTGATTAGTGCTTCAGCGATTGGTTTCCAAGGGCAACTGTTTATGGTCGAAGGAAACGCGGCATGTTATGAATGTCTATTTCCAAAAGAACAACAAGCCAATGAAAGTTTGCGCTGTGCAGACTCGGGTGTGCTTGCAACCACACCAAATGTTATGGCAAGTTTGCAAGCACATCATGCTTTGCTTTATTTGGGTTTAGGAAAGACAGTATTGAAACAAAAACTTTTGTTGTGGGATGGTCTGTCAATGAAACAAAAAATTCTCGCTTTTGAAAAAGATCCCGATTGTCCAATCTGTCAGGCAAGATAAAGCAGCAAGCCCTTATTTTTTTGCTACACTCACGTTAATTATTTTTTTCTAAGACATTATGAAAAACAATATCTGGTTAGATGGAATTCGCTCGGTTGCCCGAATGGGTGAGACCGCAGTGGTCGCGGCTAAAGCCGGTTTTAAATACGCGACAGAAAAACCAAGTAACGCAAAACTCATGCGTGAAACTTTTGAATCACTGGGTTCAACCTATATTAAATTAGGTCAATTTATTGCAAGTACACCTTCTTTATTTCCACGTGAATATGTCGAAGAGTTCCAAGGCTGTTTAGATCAGACACCTTCATTGCCGTTTAGTTATGTGCAGCAGGTATTGGCTTCAGAATTTGCTGGTCGTAATTTAGATGAAATATTTGCTTCAATTGATGAAAAGCCTTTAGCTTCTGCATCGATAGCACAGGTACACGCTGCTAAATTGGTCAGTGGTGAAAATGTCGTTATTAAAGTGCAAAAACCGGGTGTCGAGACGATTCTCTATACAGATTTAAACGTTTTACATTGGGCAACCAAACTGGTTGAAAAAGCTGTACCTAAAGTCAAATTTGCTTCACTTGCAGATATTGTTGAAGAAATTAAAGTTCGCATGGTACGTGAGGTGGACTTTATTGAAGAAGCTCAAAATCTTGACGACTTTGTGAATTATCTGAACGTAACTCAAAACAAAGCCGCAACAGCACCAAAGGTTTATCACCAATATTCAACACGTCGTGTCTTAACCATGGAACGTTTATACGGCGTACCATTGACTGATTTTGATGTTGTCAAGAAAGTCGCTAAAGATCCATCGCAAGTTTTGGTGACAGCGATGAATACATGGTTTGGCAGCTTGATGTTATGTAATAGTTTCCATGCAGACTTACATGCAGGCAACCTGATGCTGCTTGAAGATGGTCGAGTTGGCTTCATCGATTTTGGTATCGTGGGCCAGTTGAAACCTGAAGTGTGGACAGCATGTATTGCGTTTATGGATGCCCTACAAAAAACTGACTACAACTTGATGGCTGAAAATATGCTGAAAATGGGCATGACGGCTGTCAAAATTGACACACAAGTCTTAGCTGCCGACTTAGAGCGCTTATTTAGCGGTGTGCTTTTGGCCGATCCGCAAGATTTATTAACCTCGAATCCTGCCGATTTGAATGACATCATGATGGATATGGTACAAGTCGGAGAGCGTCATGGTATTCGCTTCCCACGTGACTTCGCTTTATTATTCAAACAAATGTTGTACTTCGATCGCTTTATGCGCATCCTTGCGCCATATACTGATATTTATGCAGACCAGCGTATTCAAATGGTGCAGACTATGGACCCTAATTTATTGTTGAAGCAATAATTTAGCTGCAAGATATAAATAAAATCCTCTTGCTTAAACAGGAGGATTTTATCGATGTTTAAGATTTTATTTTGAGTGTAAGAATGGACGCAATTATCATTGAAGGTTTGAAAGTTGAAACTGTAGTCGGCTGTTTCAATTGGGAGCGTCAGATTATTCAGCCTTTGATGCTCGACCTCAATATTCAAACCAGTTTAGCGCAGGCGGCTCAGTCAGATGAGCTTGAAGATACCTTGAATTATGCTGAAATTTGCGAAATATCAGCCAAAGTCATTCAAACTGCTCAACCTAAATTGATCGAACATGCAGCAAAACTGGTGATTGATGCACTTTTTGCTACCTATGACAGCATTGAATCTATTATGATTAGCATCCGGAAGCCTGCCATTATCGCGCAAGCCAATTCTGTAGGAATTCGTCTTGAACGCCACCGAAACGATTTTCGCCCTAGCTCTGGCGAGTAATTTCAATCCTAAACCGCATTTTCAACAGGCTTTACGTCAAATTCAGGCTTTGGGTCATGTTGAATTTTCCAAAATTTATGTGATTCCTTGTCGTGATGGCATTGGGGCGGATTATTGGAATGCAGCTTGTTTGGTGAAAAGCAGTTTATCTGTAGATGAAATCAGCACCTTACTGAAAAAAATGGAAGCAGACTCAGGTCGTGTTCGTCCGTCTCATAATATCGCTTTGGATCTGGATCTGATCGCGTGGGGCGAAAGCTTAGCCCATATGCAATTTAATCCGAAAAAACTGCCTTTAGCACTCGATGTTAAAATTCCAATGTTCGATATATGGAAAAATAAGATGTTTGAACATCCAGCACATCAATTTCCTATGGTGAGTTGTCAAAAAGTTTTAGTGGATTGAGTGAATGAAACGGAATGTTTTTAACGCACATGAGTGATATTTCAAACTGACCTAACTATGCTAGATAAACAATAACAAAAATATTCAAATCCTGTCATGGTATGCGCTAACGTATAGGCTGTCGCAGGATTACATTATCTTTTTAGCTTCAAAATAATGATATGAACTGGACGGATCTGATTCAGCACTATGGCTATATTGCGATTTTTATTGGCACATTGTTTGAAGGAGAAACAGTGCTGATGATTGGCGCCTATGCCGTCCATCAACACATACTTCATTTTCCAATGTTGATTGCAGTGGCGATGTTGGGCAGTTTTATTGGCGATCAGTTTTATTATCAAATGGGCGCTCGCTATGGGCAAAAACTTATCCAGTCGAATGCAGAATTTGCACAAAAATTCGATCGTGCGAGCCAGTTTATTGAACGTTATCCTATTTTGACCATTTTATTTATGCGCTTTGCTTGGGGTTTTAGAACTATTTTACTTATTGCAGTCGGTGTGCGTGCTTATCCTGTTTGGAAATATGTGCTGATTAATCTGGTTGCCTGTTTTATTTGGGCGATGTTGGTCGCAACGATTGGCTTCCAAATCAGTCATTATTTACATCTATTTTGGGCGAAAATGCTGCCTTATCATCAAGATATTTACATCGTTATTGCCGTTATATTATGTATCGTATTCTTCCGTGTGCTCTATACGGTGTTGAAGTGGTGGCGTAAGCATCATCAACATTGATAAAGTGCAAGTGGTTGATCTGATAAAGTCGTCAAAACATAATTAAAAGATTTAAAGGGATATTTAGTGAGAGCAATATGGGCTTAGGTTATGGTGCGGGTGCGGGAGGTTTCCTTATTATTTGCTTTGCGATTTTGGTGCTATTTATCGTCATTGCAATTTGGTTGAGTTGGAATAATTGGTATAAAAAGCAAAAAAATCGACCATATAAAGTAAATGCGGCACTTAAAATTGGTTTATCTGGCGTATTGTTTTTCCCTTTATTTGTTGCAGTAACGCTTGGATTGTTCGTGATTTCAGATCTTATTTCTGACTATGCAGAGTGGCAGCATCAAAAGAAAATTCATATACAGTTGCAGGAACCCTTAAACTATGGAGAGGTTGTACTGCCTGAAGGCACGTGGATTAACCGATCATTTGAAACCGATTATACTCTGGAACAGATGACTGATATTCGTCAAGGTTTGACATCGGCTCGTTTTCCACAGCCGATTCAAATAGCTAGATTTGATGTTATTGCATTTGAGCTGCATCGTCATTTATTGCTTGAGTTGGTACATGATCAAACCGTTATGATGAATAACCAAAAAGAAATTTGTCCGGCTGGATGGTTGCTTGAGTTAGGTGGAGCTGGTTATCCGTCCACTGCACAACGTTATAGTTTGAATTTTGATTGGTTTACACCAAGTCGATGGCAGCCTATAAACTGTTTTGATGGCGAAGGAATTATTGTATTAAAGTCAAAAGATTTCTCATAAAAAAGCCTGCATCATTGCAGGCTTTTTTTTCACTATTTATAAAACTTAGCGATAATCATTAGAAAATCATTAAATGTAATAACTGGTTTTGGTCATCAGCTTTGAAATACCAGTCATGGCAATACGAACTGGAACAGGAAGGTCTACACCACCTGCATTGAGTGCTGTATCACGGTGATGCAGCTCATCTTCATTCATTTGCACTAAGATTTTACGTGAACGTTCGTCTTGTTCAGGAAGTTGGCGGATGTGGTCTTCTAAATGCAGACTCACCTGACGCTCAGTTTCAGCGACAAAACCTAAGCTGTATTTATCACCGGCAATACCTGCCAATGCGCCCATCCCAAAAGAAAGGCCGTACCAAACAGGGTTGAGCAGACTGGTATGGCTGTCTAATTCTTTTAAGCGGTCTTCACACCAAGCCAAATGATCTTGTTCTTCAATCGCAGCTTGTTCCATTTCACGGCGGACATTTGGTAGTTTCGCTGTGAGGGCTTGGCCATGATAAAGCGCTTGAGCACACACTTCACCACTATGGTTGACCCGCATTAGACCTGCCACATGACGTGCTTCACTGACTGCAAGTTGAGTCTTTTCAGCAACCGACGGATTATCACGATGTGCAGCCGTTGCTCCGGGAACTAAACTACGTAAGGCCTGATCAAATGAGTGAATAAGTTTGTCGACACCTGTAAATTGACGCATGGATTAATCCTCCAGAGAGACTTGCGTAGTGTGAAGCAAAGGTTTGATGCGTAATAGCAGCCAAATACAAAAGATTGCACTGAGTACTGCAGTTATACAAAAAAGTATTTTAATATCAATCTTTAAAACACTCAGAATAATAATTGAAAATATAGCAGAAGATACCATAAATACCGCATTTAAAATGTTGTTTGCGGCAACGACTCGTGCACGATGTGAGCGTGGAGAATAAGCTTGCATCATTACATAGAGCGGAACGATGTAAAAACCACCACTAATACCTAATAAAGTCACGGCAATCATGACATGGTAATAGCCCCAACCTTGATGAAAAACTTCTGAAAGGGTAATAAGTGGGCCAGTTTGAGTAGGGACGAGGGTCAAACTAAACGCTAAATACAGTGCAAATACCGTTAAACCTACAGCACCGATGGGAACCATCTTAATATTGACTTGAGTGCCGCCCAATTTACGACAAAGCAATGAACCTACGCCCACACCCACAGAGAAAAAGGTCAATAGCAAGCTAACGACATTTTCAGAGGCATGTAGATTTTGCTGAGTCATTTGTGGAATTTGGGTAAGGTAGGTTGCACCATAAAACCAATACCACGAGTTCCCCAATAAAATAGTAAAAATTAGTGGCAAACTTTTGGCATATTTCATCGTTTGGTAACTGGTACGAAAAAAGTTCCAATCGATTTTTAAATCTGGTGTAGTGACATTTTGCTTAAGAATAAAACGACTGGTGATATAACCTAAAATGGCGATGGTCATTACGGTCAGGCTGATCCACATTAAATTGCCTTGTGATGAAGCAATCACAGCACCACCCAAAATCATCCCGAATAAAATTGCCATGGATGTTGCCGATTGGAAGAGCGCATTGCCTGACATCAGCTCATTGGGCTTTAAAATTTCAGGCAAAATTGCATATTTGATTGGACCAAAAAATGTCGAATGGGTCCCCATCAAAAATAAAGCCAGCAACAATAACCATAAATGACCGGTCAGAAAGCCAATACTGCCGATGATCATGATGATAATTTCTAAAATTTTGATGCCACGGACAAGTTGTGAACGTTCAAACTTATCTGCGATCTGTCCCGCTGTCGCTGAAAAAATAAAGTAGGGTAAAATAAACAATAATGCAGCCAGATTGTTTAGCGTGCTGATGGGTAATGCCTGTTGTTGGATTAATCCATAGGTAATGACCAACAATAAAGCCTGTTTATAGACATTGTCATTGAGCGCCCCAAAAAATTGGGTCAAAAACATAGGCAGGAAACGGCGTGTACCTAGCAGATGTTCGTTGTTATTCATAAGCGTCTTGCTACATTAAGTTTTATTAAGAAATGTGAGTGATTGGTAAAATCTCTAAAAAAATCATGTAATATGTTTTTGAGTTTGGAGATGGCGAAAAACCAATAGATATAAGATCTTTAGCTCTACATCTGGTTGACTAAGTCCATTACATAATGAAATTTGTTAGAGTTTGCTATGCCTGCAAAAATCAAGTTTAAAAAAACAATGCTTCATCACAGTATGGCTCACTGCATACGACAGCATCATAGCAATAAAAGTCTATATATGAGCATCTTTTTGACCTTGTGTGCTCAGCATAGTTTCGCCCAAACTCCCGCAGAAACGGTTCCAACATCTACCGATACAAAAGCAGAGATTGTTGCTGAAATCAAGGATGAGGCTGTAAAGCAAGGGCTATCGACGCCTGAAGCAATTGAAAAAATTGAAAATATAAATGAACCAGAAGAATCTGTTGATAGCATGAAAATGCTGCAAGAACAGCAGCAAGCAGGAACTCAACTACAAGAATTTAAACCCATTGAGTTTGAAGATTTAGAAAACTTACCCGTGACACCGGTTGATCAAAACATGGCGAATGAAATCTTCCAAGTTGCTGAAGAGGCCAAACGTCAGGCGCAGGAGTACCGTGCAACACAGCAAACAGAAGTTGCTGTTGCAGATATTACCCAAAAAGAGTTAACGGAAATTAACCAAGCGCCAGTCAATATTGATCAGCTCATGGGTGAAATTCGTTCGGATAATGAAATTACCGCGACACGAAATGAAAATGCCAATACTCTGCAAGAGCTGCTTAACCCAACAGTTGAGGATGATGCAGAGCCGGGTATTTTCAAGCGCTTATTATATAAAGTACGTCCGCCACGTCAGATGAACACGGCAAAAGTGCCACGAATTAGTGCGGATGTTGAAATTACATCAGCACATAATACCAGTCAAACGTCGAGTAAAGCCTACGGTGCGGCACTGGAAGATCTCAAAGCCAATATTAAAGGCAAGCTTTCAAGTTTTACTCAAGAATCCTTTAGTGATTTTCCATCGGCTTTGCCTCAATTACGTAGCTTGTCCAATCAAGCCGCGCAAGCCGTGGGCTTCTATCAATCTGAATTCAAATTTGAAAAAGTGTCTGACAGCAAAGTTCGTGTATTGGTTACACCAAATACGCCTGTGCAAATTGAAAAACAGAATGTTGAATTTTCTGGGGCTGGGGCGAACCAAGCTCAGTTTCAGGTGATTGGTGTATTACCAGATCAGGAAGAAGGTGACATTCTTAATCATGGTAAATACGAAACCACGAAAAGCCGAATCAATGAGGCAGCGACCAATAACGGTTACTTCGACTCGTATTGGCGTTTACATGATGTAAAAGTGGCGCAACCGCAAAATACTGCCGATATTAATTTGCGCTTTGAGACGGGCGAGCGTTATAAGCTTGGCGCAGTTGAATTTAGAATGAGCGATCCGAATGCAGAGTTTCCATTGGATCGCGATATTTTAGAAAGTTTGGTGACGTGGAAAGACGGTGCTGACTATACTTTCTGGCGTGTGAATGGTTTGGCTAATAACTTGACCAACTCTCGCTATTTTAACTACACCTTGGTTGATGCAATTCGACCAGACCCGATTGAAAAGCCACTTGAACTGCCCCCGGATATTCAAACCTTGGTCGATCAAAATCAGTTGTCAGAAAGTTCACAAGTGGTGAAAGACAAAACTGAAGTGATGTCGAATAAAGAAGTGACGCAAAAAGTGGTCGATGAAGACCAATTTGCGGGGGTGAATGATGCAGAGCAACCATCTAAATTACGCAGTTTGCAAGATACGCAAGATGCTAAACAAGCAGAACAAGAACGCTTAAAAGCCCAAGTACGTGAAGATAAAAAAGTCCCTGTGATCGTGACACTGAATGCAGACAAGCTGAATAGTGCAGAAATTGGTGCAGGTTTCGGTACCGATACAGGTACACGTGTTCGTGGACAGTATCGCCGTGCAATCGTGAATAGACGCGGTCATTCATTTGATGCCAACATGGAAGTATCCAAAATCCGTCAATCGATTGATGGTCGCTATAACATTCCATATAACCATCCATTAAATGACTATGTCAGCTTAGTCGGTGGTTATGAACGTGAAGAACGTGATGATGTCGGTCAAGGTGTTAATCTTTCCATTGAATCTGCTGTAGCGGGTGTGGACCGGATTATTAAAAACCCCCGTGGTAGTTGGCAGCATACCTTTGGTTTACGTTATCGTTTGGACCGTATTACTGATGACGGACTTAATCCTAGTGATGATATTCCAGATGCGTTCTTGGTCAATACTAACAATGAACAGCAATCCTTAATGTTTGGCTATGAAATTTCTCGAACCGACTCAGATAAACGTGTGAATCCAAGTAAAGGGATAAAGCAAACCTATAAAGTTGAAGTCGGAAGTGAAAGCTTACTTTCGGATGTTGATATGGCGATCTTGAATGCGGGCTGGCGCTTTATTTATTCATTGGGTGAAAATGATAATCACCAGTTCGTGGGGCGCAGTGATGTAGGTTATATTCTGACAGAGAACTTTGATAAAGTTCCTTATAACTTACGCTATTTTACCGGTGGTGACCAAACCATTCGCGGCTTTGACTATAAGAGTTTAGCGGCCGAAGAAAATGGCTATAAAATTGGTGGTCAAGTCTTGGCAACGGGTTCATTAGAATACAACTACCAATTTAAAGAAGGCTGGCGTGCTGCGGTCTTTAGTGACTTTGGTAATGCGTACGATAAAGACTTTAATACACCGACTGCATATAGCGCAGGTGTGGGGATACGTTGGGCATCGCCAATTGGCCCAATTCGTTTAGATGTCGCTACCGGACTTTCTGACGACAGCAAACCAATTCGTTTACATTTCTTTATTGGTTCACAATTATAATTTTTAGGTGATGTGTTTTTTATGACTGAACAAGAACAGCAAGAACCAGAAAACGAAACGCCGGTAGAGCAACTGCCGAAGAAGCGTCGTATTCTTCGAAGTGTCATTTTGACCTTCGTGTTCGTGCTTATCTTTTTGGTGGCTGCATTGGCGGTCATGTTCTCTACAGACAAAGGCAGTAAGTTTTTACTTGACCGTGTTCTGGAACGTCAGCAAATCATTCACTATGAATATGAAGGTGGTAACCTGTGGCGGGGCATTATTCTACGAAATGTCCTCGTTACGCTAAAACCTGTCGATGTAAAAATTGACCGTGCCGATATTACACTCGGTTGGCGCGCCATTATTAATAAAGAAATTCATTTAAATAAGGCAGATGTTAAAAATCTGCAAATTATTACCAAGACCCCACCTAGCGATAAACCTTTTGTATTTAGTGAAATCCGTTTGCCGTTCGTACTTCGTGTCGATCATGCAGATTTAGATCATATGTTGATTAAAACCCATAGTTCAGGTGTGGATTTTTATGATATTGAATTAAATGAAGCGCTTTGGTCAGGGACGGAATTAAAATTCGAAGATACCCGTATGGATATGGGGTATTTGTCTGTGCGCCAAGCGTCTGGGAATATGAAGTTTGAAGACATGTATCCGCTAAATGCTGTGGGGATTGTCAATTTACCTTCACTACGTGAAAGCTTGAATATTCATGATATTCAAATGGTGGCTAAAGGATCTCTTGATACGATTCAAGCTGGTGTGGCAACTCATACCCCAGATCTTTTAACTGGTTGGGCTGTGGTTCATCCGATGCGTCAACATGTTCCAATGTTTGGTGCACTCAAATTTAAAAACTATCATTTACCTTTACTGACGGAGCAAAAGCTTTTTGCTAAAAATGGGCTGGCAAAATTCAAAGGGGATATTCAGCGTCTCAATTTAGATTTAGACACGGACCTGAGCGGGGCCAATATTCCTGAGGGTAAATATACTGCGCTCATGAGTACGGACTTGGTCAACCAACTTGATATTTCTAACCTAAATGGTCAAGTGATGGGCGGTGCTGTCAATTTGGGTGGCGTGGTGAGTTGGAAAGATCAGGTCACTTGGGATGTAAGTGGTCGTTTGGATAAAATTAATCCAAAACATAAGCTGATCCCGCAAGTGGTTCAAGATTTTCTACCTGTAAATTTAAACAGTAAGATTGCGTCCAAAGGGACCCTTGAAAAAGGTATGCACTTGACGGCGTTGGTGGATTTTGACCAATATGAAACTTGGAATTTAAAACTCGATCAAGCGCCTGCCAAAAATAATAAAGCTCAGCCGATGCTGATGGATGTGTCTTGGAAAAATATAGACCGTGCAGTGCCATATGTTGGATGGTTGAGTAGTGATTCGGGCAATGTGCAATTGGCGCTTACAGAAGGTCAGCAGAACATTAACGTGGCGACCACCGTGTCAAGACATGAAAAAGGTGCTCTGCCTGCTGGACAATATCAAGCCAAACTGAATCTGAAAAATAACAATCTCAATGTCCCTGCCTTTAGTTATGTGGCCGACAAAGGTCAGCTCAAAGGTAATGCAGTTGTAGAATTGCCTGATCAAAAACGTATGCTGAAATGGCAAGCCAATGTACAAGCACAGCAGTTCAATCCGCAAACCATCGTAGCTGCTGCGCCTGTCGATCAAATTACAGGGTCATTAAAAGCCAATGGTTATGCAAAACCAAATCAACAGATTATTCAGCTGAATAATATTGATTTGTTAGGCCGACTAGCACAGCAAAATGAAACGGTTCATTTAACAGGTAAATCTACTGCTGCGCTGACTTTCCATGATGAGAAACAAGGTGGAGGCTTTAAAGCTTTTGCTGTGAATTATAATGGTGGACTCAATGCAAGCCAAGTTGCCGCAAGTAAAGGCAGTTTGATTTTCAAAGTATCGGGTACACCTGAATTAATTAAAATAGCCGAACTGCGTCATGATGGCGTGGCAGGTAAGATTTCAGCCAATGGACAGGTTTTACTGCAAAAAGCCATTGGTTGGGATATTAATGCATCGTTAGTGCATTTTAAGCCGCATTATTTTGCTTCAAATGTACGGGGTGAATTATCTGGAAATTTAAAAACCAGTGGTGTGTGGTCAGATGCGCTAAAACGTATTCAAATTGAACGTCTGAATTTGGCAGGTATGATCAATAACAAACCTGTCCGTGGTCAAGGTAACTTGGCGATGGTGATTAACTCAAATCAATCTGGCTTTATGCCAAAACAGTTTGAAGCGAATAATTTACTGTTGGCTTATGCCAATAACCAAATTCAAGCCACAGGTAATGCACAAAATTTACAATTGAAAATTAATGCACCGGCGTTATATGAAATTTATGCAGGCCTACGTGGACGTGCTTATGGCTACTTAAATGTTCAAGCACAGCCACGACTGCAAGCATCTGCCAATATCGCAATAGATGATTTTGCTTTTAATAATTTATTCAGTGTGAAAAAAATACGGGTGCAAGGCGAGTTGCCAACTTCTGCGACTTCACCAAGTTTATTAACGGCAACGATGGATAATTTACGCAGTAACAACCGTGAGATTGTGAAAGGTCAAATTTCACTGGCCGGTACACGTAATGCGCATTTATTAAAAGTCAGTGCTGAAAATAAATTATCAAAATTTTATGTGCAGTTAGCTGGTGGTTTTAACGCACAAAATAATTGGCTTGGTCAGATTCAAAAAGGCGACTTTGACTCCTTGCGTACACGTCTTGTGCAGCGTCAAAATGCATCGATTATTTACAACACTGCACAGTCTGACTTATTTGTTGGCGCGCATTGTTGGATGAGTCAGCAAAGTGAATTATGTTTTGATCAGCCGATTCGTGTGAATAAAAACCGCGGCAATGTATCTTTTGTGACAAAAAACCTAGACCTAAATGACTTTGCTGCCTTTATGCCTGAAGGTCTGGCGATTACGGGTAAAGTGAATGGTTATGCGAAAGCGTCTTGGGCGAAAGGTGCAAAACCTAAAATTGATGCACGTTTAGTGACTCGTGATGGTTTACTGGGTTTAGCAGCTGAAGACCCACAGTATTTAGCATCTACTTTAAAATATGATGAAGTAGGTTTGATTGCGAAAAGTGTCGCTGAAGGGCTACAAATTCGACTGGATACCAAAGCTCCAGATATTGGTACAGGTTATGCCAATATTATTATTGATCCATATAAAGCCAATAAACCGATCCGCGGTGAAGTGGCCTTTAACCAAGTTCAATTGAAAATCTTAAAACCATTTATACAAGATGTCCGTTCAATGGGCGGTACGTTGTCTTATGCGGCAAAAATTAGTGGAACATTGTCTCAACCTTTAATGGATGGTGAGATTCGAGTGAAAAATGGCTCGATTAGCATGATTTCATTGCCTGTAAACTTGACCAATATTCAGTTGTATTCTGCTGTGCGTCAAAACTACGCGACGATTGATGGTGCATTTAACAGTGGGCGTGGTGTAGGCAAATTAACCGGAAATATTGACTGGAAAAATGATCCACGTATCCAGTTGAATTTAACGGGTAATGAAATGTTAGTCCGTCAAGCGCCATTGATCACCGCTGTTGTAACGTCTGATTTATCTTTAGATGTGCTGCCTTTCAGTAAGAAATTAACCTTAAAAGGTAAAATTGATGTGCCGCGTGCATTGATTTCGATGCCAGAATCGTCTGCAACAGTGGTTGGGGTATCTTCAGATGTACGTGTGGTACATGAAGGTGATAATCAACTTGAAATCTTAAAATCGGCACGTCCTTGGGATATTCGCGCTGACGTACAGGTGAATATTGGTAATCAAGTGATTTTTCAAGGTTTTGATAGCCGAATTCCTTTGATTGGTCGTTTGAATTTGACACAACGTGGTTTAGAAACAGCAATGCGTGCCAATGGTGCAATCGGCGTTTCTCAGCGTGTGAAAATCGAAGCTTATGGTCAAAGTCTGGACTTGAACCGTGCGATTGCCCGTTTTAATGGACCATTGGCGAACCCTACTTTAGATATTGATGCGAATAAAGCCGTACAAGGCAGTACCGTTGGTGTTCGTGTGACGGGTACAGCATCAAGTCCTGCAATTCAGGTGTATAACGATGCAGGTCTGTCTGAACAAGAAGCCTTAAATGCCTTAATTACAGGTCGTATTAATGAAGGAAGTTCAGGTTTAAGTCAGGCGGAAGGTTTCCGTTCTGATGTGAACAATACGATTGCTGCAGCGGGTATTAGTATGGGCTTGGGTGGTACACGTGCATTGACCAATCAAATTGGTCGTACATTTGGTTTGAGTGGTTTGGCATTGGATGCTCAAGGAACAGGGGATGATACTCAGGTTTCTGTGACGGGTTATATCACACCTGACTTATTCATTCGTTATGGCGTCGGAGTATTTACACCTGTGAATAAATTGACCTTACGTTATCAAATGAATCAACGTTTGTACTTGGAAGCGAGTCAGTCTTTAGAGCGTGCAATCGACTTGTTCTATAACTGGCGCTTCTAAGAGAAGTCAAAATTTGAGTATAAAAAACGCAGCTTAGGCTGCGTTTTTTATACAAATGATGAGCTGAGATATCAATCTTTAAACGTATCATTCAGTGCCTGTTGTACCGCTTCAACACGAGACTTACAGGCTTTATAGGCTTGCATCGACTCTTCAACGATTTTCATAAGATTATCAATATCGGGTTCTTGCTGAGATTCGAGTAATTCAGCATTACGTTTTAAAACTTCATAGCCTTCTTTAAAACTTAGAGTATCGGTCGTCATGATTTTTTACCTGTATATGTTGAATGTCAGCCGTGATGACACCGTCTTGCATTTCAATTTCAATCGGTGAATGCGTGGAAGGCTGAAGATTTTGCGTTGCACGAATGGCGTGACCTTGCTGCCGGACGATGGCATAACCTTTGGAGAGCACATGTGCAGGGTTTTGCAGCAAAGTCTCACGTATGAGTATTTCAATATTCTGTGCAGCTGTTTTAAGTTGTAACTGAGCAAAATAAGCAGTGTTATCTTGGTGTTGTTGTAAGAGCCGAGTTGAGTCATTGATTTGACTCTGTGCCAAGGTCTTAATGACCTGTAGTAACTGATCATTTTGACTTTGATAAAGGGCAATTTGATGTTGAGAGCGCAGTTGAATGCTTTGTATTGCCTCGAAAACTTCCTGAGTTCGCTCAACAATATGATTACGAATCCCCCCAATCACTTTACTCGGGGTGTCGAAAGAACGATGTGCAATTTCATCTAAGATCGTACGGTCTTTTTCATGGCCGATACCAACCCAAATCGGCACGCTACGCTTAGATAGAAGTACAGCCAAATCATAATCATTCAGATAAGCAAGATCGTTAACAGCACCGCCACCACGAATAATCACGATCAAATCTGGCGCAGTTTGAAAGTCATTGGCCCATTGTCTTAAACCCAGTGCTAAAGCATCTCGGATACTTTGTGCTGCGGTATTTCCTTGAAAGGTTGCAGCATGATAGACAAATTCACACACGCCAGCATGTTGTAGTGCATCTGCATCTTTTTTAAAGTCACCTAAGCCAGCCGCATTTTCAGGCGCAATAACCAAGACATGCTGAATATCAAATGGCGCAGGCAAGTTTCGATTTTTATGAATCAGACCTTCGCTGGTGAGTTTTTCTAAAATTTGTTGATAGCGTCGAGCCAGATCACCCAAAGTAAAACTCGAATCAATTTCTTCGATATTGACTGAAAAGCCGTACTGCGGGTCAAACTTGGCACGCACTTTAACCAAGACATTTAAGTCACGACTGAGCTCAATGCCGCTTTCACGTTCAAATTTTCCGACAACTTTATTTGCAGTAAATTTCCAAATTGTGGCCTTACAACTGGCAATGACTCTATCACTTTCTTGTTCTTTTTCAGCCAATTCTAAATAGTAATGTCCACCTTTGATGTTTAAATTTCGAATCTCGGCTTTGACCCACACGGCATCATCAAAAGCCAATTGAATGACTTCTTTGACCGCAAATAGGTATTCGCTCAGCGTTAATTGAACATCAGACATAATTTAAAATAGCAGAATATACAAATGAATATTCATTTAAATACTAAATAAATATTCAGCAATTGCAAATGATCATTTCGGTTAACACAGCAGACATTATCAGCGCCACTACAGCGTAGCGTTTCAATCAAACGTTTTATTTCACACGGAGCAGTTCATTCCAATTACTCAGATAAGCAGGGGAGCACAGATTTTTTTTCATCCGCCATGTTGCAGCATCGTCCTGTGCTAAGCCGATCGAGACAAAATGATGCCCAAATTTTTTTTGAATATCGTCGATGGTGTCGGACAGTTTCAAACGGCTTTGTCTTCGCGTCATATCGCAAAACAAATCTGGGGTAAAGTTTTGTTTTGGAATGATTTCTAATAACACCACACCGGCTTTTTTATATTTAAATCCCGCTTTAAAGATTTTTTCGGCGGCACGCGTTGCTGCTTGGGTGATACTAATTAAGTCATCGGTATGCTCATTCAGTGTAATGGCCAGATAAGGTGCGTATTTTTCAGTAGAATTAAAGCGACTCGTTTGAATAAACACTCCCACCATACGACATAGAGAATGATCTGCTCTTAAACGTGTGACGGCTCGCGCGATATATACACGAATAGAGGCTTTAATATCTTCCAGTTCGTAGACTGGCTGACCATAGGAACGACTACTGATAATTTGCTGTTTGCTCGGTGCTTCTTCTTCAATAGACAGACAAGATAGACCTTGCAGTTCCAAGACGGTTTTTTCCATCACCACACTAAATTTTTTTCGAATATCTTTAGGCTGTGCATTAATCAGATCTAAAACATAATGAATGCCAAGCTGATTCAGGGCTTTTGTATGATTGCGACCGACGCCCCAAACTTCATTGACTGGTGTCTGCGCAAGGAGTTGTTCTGAGGAACAAGGGTCCATTTCAACTAAATTGCACACACCGTTCAAATAAGCATTTTTTTTGGCAAGATGGTTGGCCATTTTGGCTTCCGTTTTAGAGCGACCAATCCCGACACAGCAGGTTAAGCCTAGCCATTTTAGGATCGTATCTCGTATTTCTTTGGCATATAGGCTCAAATCAAACAGTTCTTGATAGGCAGTGAAATCTAAAAAACACTCATCGATCGAGTAAATTTCACGGTCTTCGGGGCCGACATACATGCCTAAAATATTCATAAATCGATTAGACATTTCGGTGTAGAGAGCATAGTTACTCGACAACACCTGAACATGATGCTGTTGGATTAAATCCTGAATTTGATAGACCGGCACAGCCATTTTAATCCCGAGGTCTTTGGCTTCCTGACTTCGAGATACAACACAGCCATCGTTATTGGACAGCACGACGACAGGGACATTATTGAGCTTTGGGTTAAAGACACGCTCACAACTGACGTAGCAGTTGTTAAGGTCAACTAACGCAAATATTTTATTTGCAGCTTTCATGGTGAATTCTTGTGTTTAGGTGTGTGATGAGCGCTTATAAAATTGCTTTAAATTAAAGGTCACAACACCCTGAACAACGATAGATTCGCTATCTGAAGGGATAATATGCGCATAGGCTGGATTTTCTGCTTTTAGCCAAATTTTGGGTAAGACTTTATTGGGGTCACCAAAAATGTCGGCAATTTCTTCTTTTGACATTTTTGCGGTGATCATCAATCGCTTTAAGGTGATTTCACGATTATCAATCAGTGCAACCACGATATCGCCATGTTTGGCTTCTAAGCTACGATCGACTAAAAAAGTATCATTAATTTCAAAGCCGGCATTGAGTAAAGACTCGCTATCGACATGCGCAATAAATGTAGCGAGCGGGTTAATTACCAAATAATCATTTAGGTCTAAGACTTTTTCAAAAACATCTTTATTGGCGAAAGCTGGGCCAGCAGGAATACGTTCCAAGGCAACGGGAAGTTCAATACGGGTATTTTTCTGAACAGGCTGAACATTGAGCGAAGAATCCAAAAATGGATCCATAGATAGTTCTTGAGATTGCCTTTCAAGCAGGGCATTGATGGTGGGACTGGGTTTGCCATCTGCGCCCATGAGTTGTTGCAAAGACGACCAAGCTTCGTCCGAAAAATAAATCGGCAGTTTTTTTGACATATTTTGCTCCTACGCAACGTGGCGTGTTTGAAGAAAAGTACTTTTTTAGCATACGCGTTGAGCAGGTCATTTTTCAAATTTATAAAACCTTTAAAATCAAAGCTGCGACAAGTTTAGTCGTTTTAAATATTGCAAAAATCATCATCAGTTCAAAGAAAATGACGTTCTGTATTTTGAACATAGGGCACGTTGCTGCCTCATTACAGAAAGTGGAATGACAACTAAAAATTTCAATAAACAACTCGTTTATTTGGCACAAACTTGGTAAGTTAAATTTTTATATTCAGAAATAGACTTGATGAAAAATATATGGATTTTAGCTGCACTGACAGCATTTATGGCGGGTTGTAGCACAACACAGCAAACTGAAACGACACCAGAAAAAATTGGTATGGCAAATCCAGCCAGCCAGTATTGTGTAGAACAAAAAGGTAAACTTGAAATTCGTGATGAAGCAAATGCTCAGGTCGGGTATTGTCATCTGCCAAACGGACAAGTGGTTGAAGAGTGGGCATTATTCCGTAGTAGCCAAACTGAATGTGTCGCGGATAAAGCCAAGACGCTGATTGGCCAAGCAAAATTGACTGAAGATCAGATCAAGGCGATTAGCCAAGCTCAAATTGTCCGTTTAGTCAAACCTGGGCAGCCAGTAACAATGGATTATCGTGTAGAGCGCGTCACCGTCACTGTAAATCCAATCAATCAAAAGATTATTCAAGCAACTTGTGGTTAATTTAAACGCATAAAAAAGGCCCGAAAGGGCTTTTTTTGTTTGTTCGGTTGCGACTAATTTAAATGACAAATCCATTACGATCTTTTATATTGCCCCTCGTAAGGAGAAGTTCATGAAAAAGTTATTTGCTTTATCCGTTATGGTGGCTTTGGTCGGCTGTGCTGAAAAAAAACCATTAACCCCTGAAGAGCAGTGGCAGGGTTACTGCCGCAGTGTAGGTAATGCTGCACGTACGATTATGTTAGATCGTCAAAATGCAATTGAAAAAGACAAAGCAGTTGAGCATGCCAACAAAATTGAGGATGAAACCACCAAAGGATTTATCCTGAACATCATTGATGAAGTTTATGCCTTGCCGCAAGCTGAGATTAATACTGATGTTGAAAAAGCACGTGAAAAAATTCGTGCTGAGTTTACTGAAAAATGTATCGCAACACCGCATACTGAAATGCCAGATTATAAACCGTTCTAAGGAACGGTTTTTTATGCGAGAAAGCGCGTAAAGCAAAACCTAAAGGCTGTATTCATCAGTGAGTAGTTACAACTGGGTAACTATCCGTTGTTTAGCCATATGATTGAGTTCATGCTTATTTTGCGAATGCATATTTATCTTCGGGTTACTTTTGAGTATAAGATGCTTAAAGACTTAAAATAGCCTAAGCATAGCGGAATACAAATTGTGACAACTTGCTAAATCATAAATATAGAAAAGCAAATCTTTTTAATGAATAATGAAATGGAGAATAAAAAACAGTAGAGGAGCAGAATATGGACGTTATAGGTTATATGCATCACTCAGATC
Source organism: Acinetobacter sp. LipI_15 (assembly GCF_058242865.1). Lineage (NCBI taxonomy): Bacteria > Pseudomonadati > Pseudomonadota > Gammaproteobacteria > Moraxellales > Moraxellaceae > Acinetobacter > Acinetobacter sp. LipI_15. The sequence continues at coordinate 1,345,548 of NZ_JBZAYN010000001.1, forward strand.
TACTCCTAGAAGATGAACAAGGCGTAGCAATTATCGGTGGTGGGAACTACGTGCTCAGCATTGGAGATAAAGTCACATTACGCCAAAAAGTAGATGAATTTTCTCAACGCTATTTGGTCGATATCAGCTTTGCAAGTAATCAACATCAAACCACATGTCAGGACGAATGGTGCCTCAGATTTACAGGCGATCGAGCAGAACTTCAGCAATATATCACTGCAACCACTGTACACTAAGGTGGAATATCCAATACTGATAAAAACAGGCAACATTTAGTTGCCTTTTTTTGATGGTTAATTTTAGTCAAAAGTTAATATGCGCAAGAAAAGCGTGTTCTAAGTATTGATTTTGCTTAATGTATAAACGATATGAGGATCATTTATTTATAAAATAACGGGCATCACGAAGAAACACTTGTAGTGCATTAACTTTTAACTGGAATTTTAGTAAAATTTAGCAGTCCATATTATTTGCGTAGCTTTATTTAAAGCAGGAATGCGTAAATAATTTTTTAAAAAAGAGGAATAACACCGTGCTAGAAGCTTACCGCCAACACGTTGAAGAACGTGCCGCACTCGGAGTCCCACCGAAGCCACTTGACGATGCTCAAACAGCTGCATTAGTTGAATTATTAAAAAACCCACCAGCTGGCGAAGAAGCATTTTTAGTTGATTTACTAGAAAACCGTGTTCCAGCGGGTGTTGACCAAGCTGCATATGTTAAAGCTGCTTTCTTAGCTGCTTTGGCAAAAGGTGAAGCGACTTCTCCACTAGTAACTAAAGAACGTGCGGTTTACCTACTAGGTACTATGCTTGGTGGTTATAACGTTGCTCCTTTAGTTGCACTTCTTGATGATGCAGAGCTTGGTGAATTAGCTGCTGACGCACTTAAGAAAACTCTTCTTGTATTTGATGCCTTCCACGACGTTGCTGATAAAGCAAAAGCGGGCAATGCGAATGCACAAGCAGTTATGCAATCTTGGGCAGATGCTGAATGGTTCACTAGCCGTAAAGACGTTCCTGAAGAAATCAAACTTACAGTTTTCAAAGTAACTGGCGAAACTAACACTGACGACTTGTCACCTGCACAAGACGCGTGGAGCCGTCCAGACATTCCGTTACATGCTAACGCAATGCTTAAAAACGTACGTGACGGTATCAATCCAGAAGTTCCTGGCGAAGTTGGTCCACTTAGCCAAATCAAAGAGCTTATCGCGAAAGGCAACCAAGTTGCTTACGTAGGTGACGTTGTTGGTACTGGTTCTTCTCGTAAGTCAGCAACTAACTCTGTACTTTGGTTCTTTGGTGACGAAATTGCTCACATCCCGAACAAAAAAGACGGTGGTTACTGCTTAGGTTCTAAAATCGCTCCGATTTTCTTCAACACAATGGAAGATGCTGGTGCATTGCCAGTAGAAATCGATGTTCAAAACATGAACATGGGCGACGAAATCACGCTTAAAATCGACCACGCTGCTGCTAAAGTAACTGCGTTCAAAGACGGCGTTCAAATCGCTGAATCTGAACTTAAAACTCCAGTTCTTTTAGATGAAGTACGTGCTGGTGGCCGTATCAACCTTATCGTTGGTCGTGGTTTAACAACTAAAGCTCGTGAAGCTCTTGGTCTTGCACCTTCAACTTTATTCCGTACTCCAGTTCAACCTGCAGCTACTGGTAAAGGCTTCACTCAAGCTCAAAAAATGGTTGGTCGCGCTTGTGGTCTTCCTGAAGGTCAAGGTGTACTTCCAGGTACTTACTGTGAACCTAAGATGACTACTGTTGGTTCTCAAGATACAACAGGTCCAATGACTCGTGACGAACTTAAAGATCTTGCTTGCCTAGGCTTCTCTGCTGACCTAGTTATGCAATCTTTCTGTCACACAGCTGCGTATCCAAAACCAGTTGACGTTCAAATGCAACACTCGCTTCCTGATTTCATCATGAACCGTGGTGGTGTATCACTACGTCCAGGTGACGGTATTATTCACTCTTGGTTAAACCGTATGCTTCTTCCAGATACAGTAGGTACTGGCGGTGACTCACATACTCGTTTCCCAATCGGTATTTCTTTCCCAGCGGGTTCTGGTCTTGTAGCGTTTGCTGCTGCAACTGGCGTTATGCCACTAGACATGCCTGAGTCTGTTCTTGTTAAGTTCAAAGGTAAAATGCAACCTGGTATCACTCTACGTGACCTAGTACATGCGATTCCTTACGTTGCGATTCAACAAGGCGACTTAACTGTAGAGAAAAAAGGTAAGAAGAACATCTTCTCTGGTCGTATCCTTGAGATCGACCTTACAGAAATGGAAACTGACCTTACTGTTGAGCAAGCGTTCGAACTTTCTGACGCATCTGCTGAACGTTCTGCTGCTGGTTGTTCTATCACGCTTTCTGAAGAGAAAGTTGCTGAATACCTTAAATCAAACATTACTATGTTGAAATGGATGATTTCTGAAGGTTATGGCGATGCTCGTACTATGGCGCGCCGTGTAGAAAACATGGAGAAATGGTTAGCGAACCCAAGCCTAATCAAAGCAGATCCAGATGCTGAATACACTAAAGTGTATGAAATTGACCTTTCTACAATTACTGAACCAGTTCTTTGCTGCCCGAACGACCCAGATGACGCTAAATTGCTTTCTGACGTTGCTGGTACAAAAATTGACGAAGTATTCGTTGGTTCATGTATGACTAACATTGGTCACTTCCGTGCGGCTGGTAAACTTCTAGACAAAGTTCCTGGTGGTTCTTTATCTACTCGTCTATGGTTGGCTCCTCCAACTCGTATGGACGAACGTCAATTGATGGAAGAAGGTTTCTATAACATCTATGGTAAAGCTGGCGCTCGTACAGAAATGCCAGGTTGTTCATTATGTATGGGTAACCAAGCACGTGTAGCTCCGAACACTACTTGTGTATCGACTTCTACTCGTAACTTCCCGAACCGTCTAGGTCAAGGTGCGAACGTTTACTTAGCTTCTGCTGAGCTTGCTTCTGTTGCTGCTGTACTTGGTAAATTACCAACTCCAGCTGAGTACCAAGAATACGCAGCTCAAATTGATAGCATGTCTGCCGACATCTACCAATACTTAAGCTTCGACAAAATGGGCGACTATACTGACGCTGCTAAAGACGTTGATACTAAGAAAATTGCTGCTGCTCAATTGTCTTAATTGATTAAGTAGTTAATAAGAAAATCCCACGTCATGTGGGATTTTCTTTATATAAAATTGCAATAGAAATAGCAAAATAATATTTTAGAAATTAGACATATGAAACTAAAAAACATTACACTTATACTATTAACACTTTGTTCATCAAATATTTTTGCTGAGGTATCTTTTACAAAGCTAGCAAATATTAAGTTAGTTGATGAAAATGCATATCGAACAAACTCAGAAGTACAATCTGACATTGAAGATTTGATCCAAGCAAAAAAATTCAAAGAAATCTCAACTAACGCCAATCAACTCTTAAATAGCGAAGAATATAATTTTGATGGTAAATTTAAACACACAAGTTATTTAGATTCTTTTCTTAGAATCGTAAATAAGCATCGTGTAACATCTTCAAATTATTACAAAGAGAATATTGCTCAAGGACAGAAATGGATCAAAGCTGAACCAGAATCACCATTAGGTTATATTTATTATGCAATGTGGGTTAGGCAACAGGCTTGGAGTGTTAGAGGGGGAAGTTATAGTTCACAGGTATCGCAAAATAATATGCAATATTTTGCTGATAAATCAATGCAGAATTTAAATTTTCTAATGGAAAATTATGATGTTGCATCAAAAGATCCTTTTTATTACTACATTCTTTTAATGACGCTACGTGATTTAGGTTTTGAAGAAAATTATCTAAGAGCTTATCAAGATGGAATTGTAAAATATCCAAAACAGAGAGTTATTTATAATACATTTATGGAAAGTTTTGAGAAAAAGTGGTTTGGAGAAAATTATGATGCTATTCAAATGATTATTAATGATATACAGGAAATGAATCCTGCAGAAAAAGATTTTCATTATTATCATATTCTATATACAGTACATAACAATAAGTATGATTTGAAAAAACTAAATGTAAATTGGGCTAGGGTTGAGCAAGGTGCCGTAGATTCTTTAAGTAAACTTACTTCTTTGAGTAAAATAAATGATGTGCAAAAATTGTATTGCTCTTATCCTGGGAATAGAGTGAGGTTGGAACGGTTATTAAAATCCTTTAAACAAGGACAATTAGAAAAAAGCTATATAGAAAATAGTTTGAATAACTGTCAAAAATAGAAATAATCGCCTCTTAATTGGAGGCTTTTATTTATAAATGTTATTTACAGTTCTAAGAATACAACGTTTAATCACAACTAATATTATTTTACAGTAGCATAGATCAGTGCCCAAACAATCCCGATTCCTCTGTATTGGTGGCTTCCTCAACGGAACCCAAGTCAAAGACCAAGGCGAAAGCTTTGTCTGTGTCGAAAATGGCAAACAGATGACTTACCACAAAAAAGAAATGTTTAACCAAGATGCTTGGGATCAAGATTACTATGTCTGTGAAACCACCAGTGATAAAGAGGCGCATAACTGGGTATTCGACATAAAATAATATCTCAAAAATCTTTATATTCAGTCATAAATAACCAATGCTCAGCACATTACATACGCTGAGCATTTTTATTTATTTCACTTATTAGGCTTCAAAAATGTGTAGTAGAAGAAGGGGCGTAAATAGCTTATTTACATTTTTCTAGCTGAAAAACTCCAATAATTATGTAAAAGGATAAATAAAATTGAGCACTTAAGATTAAATTATGAATTATGAGCTAGATGCTTTTTTGACAATTGTCGTGGCGGTATTGGTTTTATTTATCGGTTATTTCTTCGTACACAAAATTTCCATCCTGAAAAAATACAACATTCCTGAACCTGTAGCAGGCGGTTTGGTCGCTGCGGTTATTACATTTATATTATTTAAAAACTTTAATATCACTGTAAATTTTGATGCCAAAATCCAGCAAATATTCATGCTGATGTTCTTTACATCTGTGGGTTTGAGCGCAAGTCTTGGAAAACTCAAAGAGGGTGGCAAGGCGTTAGTGCTGTTTTTAGGCTGTGTCATTATATTTGTCATACTGCAAAACATCGTTGGCATCAGTTTAGCCAAAATTTTAGGATTAGATCTGCTCATCGGCTTAATTACAGGTTCCGTAACACTTACAGGTGGTCACGGTACAGCAGGCGCATGGGGTACAGTCTTTGAACAAGATCATGGTATACAAGGTGCAGTCGTACTCGGTATGGCAAGTGCAACCTTCGGCTTGGTCATTGGCGGCATGATGGGCGGGCCAGTGGCGAAATTCCTCATCCGCCGTTTTCAGTTGGCAGAAGAACTTGTACCGACAACAGGACGTAATGAAGCACCGCCTGCATCTGAAACGGCGCCTTTCGAATATCCTGAAAAAACTCGTTTAATTACCGCAGATGATGCCGTCAAAACGATGGGGATGTTTGCCGTCTGTATCAGTTTTGCCTACTTCATGACGGACTTCGCTCGCGGACAGTGGTTTGAGTTGCCAACATTCGTTTGGGCATTGGCTTGCGGTGTATTTTTAAGAAACACCCTTGAACTTGGCTTTAAAATTGAAATGTTTGATCGCTGTATCGATGTCTTTGGTAATGCATCATTGGCGCTGTTTTTATCGATGGCGCTGATGTCATTGCAGCTCTGGTTATTGGCAGATCTTGCAGGCCCACTGGTGATTATTTTAATGGTACAAACCCTCGTTTTAGCACTGTATCTGTACTTTGTAACTTTTAGGATCATGGGAAAAAGCTATGATGAAGCAGTACTTTGTGCAGGGCAGTGCGGCGTAAACCTCGGTGCGACGCCTACAGCGATTGCCAATATTCAGGCAGTGACTAATACCTATGGCCCATCACATAAAGCCTTTTTGATTATTCCTTTGACAGGGGCATTCTTTGTAGATATTGTCAATGCTGTGGTCATTCAGGCAACGATAGGCTTCTTTGGTTAATACTATATATAGCTTTAAAAAATGCTAAAGCATCTAGATAGAGTGCTTTAGCATTTCATTTTTCACCATCTTATTGATTAAGAATAATAAACAATGAAAGTTTTAAAATATCATTTACCTTACATCAAATTGTTCATGCTATTTGTATTAACAGCACTTCCATTTTCTATAACCTTTTCAGCCGAAATTGATGTCCAAAAGACCATCATTCAAGCGAAAAATAACGATAAACAGGCGCTGTATGATTTGGCTGTACTGAAACATATGGGGCTAGAAGGTGTGGAGATTAATCTGCCCGAAGCCATAGCGTTGTATAAACGTGCTTCTGCCTTAGGGCACCGCTCTGCAAATCAAAATTTGGGATTGATATATTACAAAGGTGTCGGTGTAAAAGTAGATTATGTGGAAGCTGCAAAATGGTTTGAGATTGGTGCTGAAAGAAATTTAGAAGATTCAAAGCGTATGCTTTTGATCATGAATAAATATGAACTCATTCCAAGGAATGAGAAAAAATTGGAAAGTCTTTTAATTGAATTTGCAAATAAAGGCAAGCAAGAAGATATCGAACAATTGGCCGACTATTATTACTATACGAAGCAAAATATGCAGCTTGCTGAAAAGCCAACGATGTTGTTGGCTGAACAAGGCTTGGCTCAATATCAGTCCCGTTTGGGTATGATTTATTATCAAGGTATTGATGCAAAGCCTGATTATAAAAAGGCTTATCCGTGGTTTTTAAAGGCTGCGGAAGCAAATGATTTGAACGGAAAAATTAGCGTAGCAAGTTTTTATTTGGGTGGGCTAGGCGTGCAGCAAGATTTTGAAAAAGCTGCTGCATGGTTTAATTCGGCTTATCAGCAAGACCCTGTGAAAACATGTGAAATTCACAGTCTTGTTTTGTCAAAATTGAACAATGAAATACAACAATGTGAGCTAAGTAGAAAACAATAAAAAGCCCCATGGTTAGGGGTTAGTCGTATCACTCGCGTGATACTCATATAAGGCTCATCTCATACTGTGTATATTAAAGCATAAAATTGAAAAAAATGCTGAGTAAATTGACAGTTAAAACTTGGTTGTTTTAGGAAAAAGCGATCGCTATACTTTGCCATGAACATTTGTTCAATTCACTATAACCATAAAGAACTATATTGATGAAAGAATATAAAGTTGTTATCTATCAAGAAGGTATGCTGGGATCTTTGCTGCTTGGCTCTTCAAAAGTTGATCCTGTTAAATTCACCAATTTTTTAAATCAAAATGCACAGCAAGGTTGGGCGGTGATTACGATGGAAAAGGATATCCGTCGTATGCTGCTTTTTTGGAAGCGCGAAGCTTATGTAGTTGTTTTGGAGAGAGAAAAATGAAATACGGTGTCTTTAGTGCACTTATTATTTCAGTTTTATGGGGTTTATTAGCCATCGCTCAATTATGGTTTGAGTTGCTCAGTGTCGAAGTATTTACCAAACTAACCGTCACAGTAGCGATCTTAGAAGCCATCATTATTATTGCAACATTGGTCATACGTGAGTATTTGACAGATAAAAAATTGAAAAAAGATGGCTTTATAGATTAGACCGCATAAATAGGGCGATTGAGTGCTGAACTCAATTGCCCTTAAATTTTAAAGTCATCTTATAGATTAAATCTATATTGGCTCATTACTCAATCATCATGAGGTCAGCACTGCTGGCAGATTTTAATTGTCGTAGCGCAAAAATGGAGCGGGTATGGCGTATACCTTTCATAGAATATAAATTTTTACGTAAAAAACGCTCATAGTGTTCAGCATTTTTAACTGCAACTTTCACCAAATAATCATAATCGCCAGTGACTAAATGTGCTTCTACCACTTCTGGCATATTGGCTAAAGTTTCACTAAATTGATCTAAAATTTCATCGTCGTGACGTTCTAATGTAATTTCAATAAAGAATAATTCATTGATCCCAATCGATTTTGGGTTGATGTTGGCTGTATAGCCGTCGATAATTTTTAAATTTTCTAGACGCTTTAAGCGTGTCCAACACGGCGAAGAGGAGAGACCAACACGTTCAGAAAGCTGGGCTATGGTGAGTCGTCCATCTTCTCTTAATGCGGATAATATTAAACGATCAATTCTGTCGAGGTTGTGTCGTGCTTCACTCATGCCAAAATAGAATATAATTGAGAAAAAATAGTTATATCATTTTTTGCAATGGTCGGCTGATGAAAATAAGTACACTTGGACGTTCAGTGCAGATTTTAAAGATAGAAAAATAAATTATGTAAGGTGTTAGGTAGTGTGATTGAATCTATAAGTAGAAAATCTTGTGCAGACCATAAAAAGACCACTCAGCCGGATTACTGACTGAGTGGCAAAACTTAAGCGTGTAACTGTTGTTCAATGATCGGCCATAAGTTTTGATGTGATGATTTAAACATCAACATATGTCCGATGGCTTTATGACCTGTTTCTTTCGGTTTTAACTCAATCATTTGAGTCGAAGCATTCGGGTATAAGCGCAGCAAGTCTTTGACATTGGCTTCCGTGGCGATTTCGTCATCAGAGCTCCATACGGCAGTGATCGGGCAGCTCACTTGTTGATGAAAATCATGCTGAACAGTTTTGCCTAAGGCATTGATGACATAACCAGGTTTGCTACAAAATTCAGCCCATTCACGAGCTACATCTTTTGGCAAATTTTCACCCATGCCAATTGCATTGGTCGGGCCATAGCCAATGGTATAGCGTGCAATCGGGAAGATCACATTAAACATCACCGGAGCTAAAAGCTTGGTGCGACCTTTAAGATCTTTGACATGACCTGTAGAGCCAGAAACAGCAACCACTTTGGCAACTTTGTCATAATTTGGCACGATACCTAATAATTGTCCGCCTGCGCTATGACCGAGTAATATGACTTTAGGTGCCTGCGTTTTACTGATCAAAGCGTCGATTGCCGCAGGGATATCTAGCTGCCCCCATTGCACAATACTTGCTGTCGATTGTTTTAAAGGGCTGTGTAGTGACTCACCAATACCACGAAAATCAAAAACTAAAACGTCATAGCCTTGTTGGCTCAACCATGTTGCATAACTATTATAAAATTGCTTGGTAATGCCTGTAGCTGGACAAATCAACACAGGTAAAGCCTGTTTTAGGTCTGTCTGGTGCGGATAATAGCGCGCACTCAGTGAATAACCGTCTTGGCAATGAATCGTGAGTTTTTCAGATGATGACATGATTCAAACTTCATGGGTGTGTTCCAATGTCACTAATTTACACAAGTTCCAAAAAGAAACCTGAAAAGAGTATGACTCTAAAGTCATGTCATAACAGGTTTGAAGCAAGTACTATTGCAGTAGGAATACAGATAAAAATAATGCGTGTAATTGAACAATGGATGTAAATTAAAAATGGACATGCTTCAACTTTCGGGTGCAGTAAAAATTGCGATAGTCTTTAGTGGGATTTATTTATGGGTAGGTATGCTCACAGGTGTGTGGAAATATGCACAAATAAGGCAGTCTGAACTGGCACGTGCGCATTATTATGTAGATATCGCACATCGGAGCAGTTTGTTATACGCCCCAGCGACGCTTATTTTAGCGGTATTGGCCTATTTTTCAGCACTTCCACATACACTCAATTTACTCTTTGTAATCATCAATTTGTTCTTTTTTAGCTTTTCGATTTTAAGCTATGTGCTGCATGGCTTTTTAGCTGATACCACCAATCAATTTAAAGTCCCGCACGTCTTAGGCAAATGGCATTTACCTAAATGGATGATGAGTATGGCAATGCTTGGATTGGTGATAGGCGAGTTAATTGCAACACTCGGATTGCTCTTCGGAGTCATCGTTAAATTTTGGTTTTAAACAAAGCAATATCAATTAGAAATGGTTTGCATGAGATTGGAAGCTAATCAAGAACTAAAAGCTTTTAAAGTGCAGACGATGGCTATGTAGAAGAATTTATAAAACAAAATTTGAAGTTAAATAGAATCGAAAATTCATGAGAAAAGGCTGATGATTTTCTGGTTATTTTAGGGATTATTTGTATTGTTTTTTAAAATGGATTGAATAATCGAGAAGGTAGGGGTGGCATCTTTTCTTTTTTCAAGATGGATGATGCCTCATCCATCTTCTAACTTAAAATTCTGTTGATTTTTGCTTTCGATATTTGTGGTCAATGACTGCCCATAAATAAAAGGCTACCGAGACAATAAGAGCATAAGCAAAGTATTCAGGTCTTAAATTTCCTTGTATTAAGCCTTGAATAAGTAGTGTCAGCATGAGAGCAATAGTGGTGCTTGTATAGGTCACCATGTTCTTATTTGCCTTCAGAGCGTTAATGAAGAATTGCTTTTTGAAATGTACTGATAACATCTCCACCCCTCCTTGTTGTTGTTTCGCCAAAACCCATGATTTTGGTCAGGTTTGAACTACTGTTGTACTTCGAAACTAGAAGTATTTCAATAGCAAATGTCATTATTTTGTCATAAAACTATGTTAGATCATCGTATAAGAATAATCATTTTATTCATATACTAAATATTATGAATCTAAAGGTGTTGACTGGTGAGTAAAAGGGTCAATGCATAATATCTATGTATGAATAAGCAATATATATACCAACACGGGTATATCGGCTTTATGACACGAAACCGCCTAGCTTACAGTCATAATCGGGCTTAATCATGGATTTTGTGTACGGTGTATTTTGCAGAAAGTATTTGTATTTTAACTATTATTATATTTTGTAGCCAAAGGGCTGGATTTTTTTCTCATCATGAAAATAAAACTTTATTAAAAAAGTTCAATGACTTAGGATTTTTGCGCTGTAGTAGGACAAATAAATGTCAGTTTGGGTAAAACTCGACAATTATTGGTCGCAGGTAAAATCGTCATTCGGGTAAAACTCCGATTTTAGACAGGTCAAAAAAGGTTATTTTTTAACTTTGTCAATTACAGCAGCAATAATCAGCACAATCGCAGAAGGGATCAGCCATGCTAAATTTTGTTGAGCAAGCGGTAGATTGGCAATAAAGCTTGGAAGTGCATCTTCGAAACCAGCCACTTTTAAACCGTCAAAAATACCGAAAATAAACGCACATGCGGTAACAGGCGCAATAACTCTTGATGGTGAAATAAACCATTTAGAGCAGAAGCTAAGTAGGATAACTGCAATCGCAGGTGGATAAATCGCACTTAAAACAGGTACTGAAACAGCAATGAGTTTGGTTAAACCTAAGTTTGAAATCAGCAGTGAGAAGCCAACTAAAATGAACACAAAAACTTTGTATGGAATTTTAGTCAATTCTGAGAAATATTCAGCACATGCGCAGGTTAAGCCTATCGCGGTCACCATACATGCAACAAAAATCATTGCAGATAGGAAATAAGCGCCCATATCACCAAAAGCATGTTGTACATATGCATGCAGGATCACTGCACCATTTGTTGCATTTGGAGCAATATCATGGCTGCCCATACCGAGTTTGAATAAGCTGATATATACCAGTGTAAGTCCAATACCAGAAATAATACTGGCAATGACAGCATATTTGGTGACGAGCTTACTATCCGTTACGCCGCGTGAAGTAATGGCTTTTACGATCACAATACCAAAAACTAAAGCGCCTAAGGTATCCATGGTTAAATAACCATTGACCACACCTTCTGAAACTGGTGCAGCCACGTAGTTACCAATGGCAGGTGGAATCACACCGGCAGGGATAAAGAACGCAGAGATACCCAGTACGATGAGACCTAAGATCTTGAGTGGTGAAAGGAAATAACCCACAGTATCCAAAATTTTGTTTGGATAAAGTGAAACAATCGTCACCAATGCAAAATAAATCACGCTATAAATTAGCAGACTGTTTGCGCCATTACCAAAATAAGAAGAGAAACCAATTTCATATGAAACGGTAGCTGTACGGGGTGTTGCAAATAAAGGTCCAACAGCTAAGTAACACGCGACAGTAAGGATAATGCTGGCTACTTTACCCAGAGGTGAACTTAAAACTTGAATAGAACCTTCTACACGCGACAAAGCAATAATCGTGATGACAGGTAGGCCAACTGCGGTGATTAAGAAACCAAATGCAGCTAACCAAACATGTTCACCCGCTTGCTGTGCGACAATTGGTGGGAAAATAATGTTACCTGCACCAATAAAAAGTGCGAAGGTCATAAAACCTAAGGCAACAATATCCCGTGTACGAAGACTTGTCATAAAGGGGAGATGAACTGTGAAAAAAGGCAATTTTAGTGCAATTAAGCTCGTTTTTGGAGCAAAATTTATAAATCGTATAGATAGTTTTTATAATACGAATTATGAATATATTGACAGATAAAATAATGTTTTATTTATATTCATGATAAATAAAAGAAATTTATTGTATATAAATTTTTTATAGGAATATGTTTAGCGATTAAGATTTATCAGATATAAATCAATTGTTCTAATTTTCAGCACTAAATAGGATGCTATAAGCCGAATAAATGCAGAAATATTGGCTGAATAAAACAAAAAAAATCTAAAAGGTCTATAATTCGGTGTATTCAAATTTGAGGATATTCAGATGAAAGCTTCCAAAATCACGATTAAAACCGAGCAAGATATTGAAAAATTACGCATTTCAGGTCGTTTAGCTGCTCAGGTTTTAGAGATGATCGGGGAGTATGTCAAGCCGGGCGTGACCACTGAATATCTAGACGATATCTGCAATGATTTTATCGTCAACACACTTAAAGTGATTCCTGCCAACGTTGGCTACTATGGCTATACCAAAACCACCTGCATTTCACCGAATGAAGTGGTTTGTCATGGTATTCCTTCGAAAGAAACCGTATTGAAAGACGGTGACATTATCAATATTGATGTTGCTATCATTAAAGATGGTTATTTCGGTGATACCAGTCGTATGTACTATGTGGGTGAGGTTTCGCCTGCGGCTAAAAAGTTAGTCGAAACTACTTACGAAGCGATGGTTGCAGGGATTCATGCAGTTAAACCGGGAGCAACATTGGGTGATGTAGGCTATGCCATTCAACAAGTTGCTCATCGTGAAGGCTACAGCATTGTACGTGAATACTGTGGTCACGGGATTGGTAAAGTTTATCATGAGCAACCGAGCGTTTTACACTATGGTCAACCGGGTCAAGGTGTCATTCTAAAAAAAGGCATGGTTTTTACCATTGAGCCGATGATTAACAGCGGTAAAGCGCGAACTAAAGAGTTAAAAGACGGCTGGACAGTAATTACCGCAGACCGTTCTTTATCGGCACAGTGGGAACATATGGTTGTTGTGACCGATACTGGTTTTGAGTTGTTATCTCCATGGCCAGAAGGTACAGGCGCATATCCTGCAATCTAAGCTAAATCGCGAATTTAATCCTGAATCTGCTGTATCTAAAGGATTGAAGTTAAATTAAATTGTACAAGTGTATATTTTTTGACTTTAGTCTAATAAGTTGTAGTGTGTATGAGCGTTATAGGTTTTAAGACTAAGAGGTTTTCTCTATAGCTTAATTTATAAGGTTTTGCTTATAACTCTGAAAATCAGTTAGAGCTATTAACGATTTAATAAAGATGTATTTTATTTATATAATATGATTACAGATTCTGCTGTAGTTTCTTAGTTTTTAAGTTTTCGCTTACCCATCACATGGGTAAGCTTTTTTTTTGCTTAAAATTTAGCGTGTTCATGTTTGCTGAGTTTTTCAACTAAGTAATCAATGAATACACGTACAGCAGGTAGTAAGCCACGACGAGATGGATAAACTGCATGGAAAATACCATGTGCAGCTTTCCATTCAGGTAGTACACGAACCAAAGCACCTGATTTCACGTGATCGGACACAATACTGTCGGGTAATAACACCACGCCACAATCTTGGCAGGCCAGTGCAGCTAACATCGATAGGTCAGAGCCCATCACGGTTGGGTTAACTTTGATTTTTTTCTGATGATGCTGTGCATCGGTCACAATAATATGTTGATCGAGATGCTCATCCGCCATACTTAATATTTGATGCTGAGATAAATCTTCAGGTTGTTTGAGTTCACCAAATTTATTCAGATACGCCTGACTGGCAAATAAGTGCTGCTCAATCGTTTCAAATTTACGAATGACTAAATTCGGGTCATCGTCTAGATTTGAACGGACACGTAGAGCAAGATCGAAGCCTTCATTAATGATATCTACGCGGCGATTGGTCACCATCATTTGCACTTTAATTTCTGGATATTGCTTTAAAAATTTAGGCAAAATTTTGGTCATTTCATTTTGCGCGATGGAAACAGGTAAGCTGACTTTAATTAAGCCGCGCGGCTGCGTACTGAGATGATCAACCAAATCATGTGCGGCTTGAGCGGCATTCATCATAACTTGTGCATGGCGGTAGATATTCATACCAATATCTGTAACAGCAAAATGTCGTGAACTACGTTGAATCAGGCGGACACCTAAACGTTCTTCTAAGTTATAGACCCGACGACTCAGTTTTGATTTTGGAATATCTGTTGCACGTTCGGCTGCACTAAAACCACCATGTTCGACCACTTGGGCAAAACAATAAAAATCATCTAGATCACTCAGCACGTTTCTTATTCCATATTTGCAACGATTTAGCTAATTAACTTGAATTGTTTCATGAAGTCAATCACGTTTTGTAGTTTTTCATGTGAGAAAGTTGAGCAAAATTGCCAAGACTAAAGTCGGGTTAACCTTATAATCGTTTCACATTAGCATGACCAAACAATAAATGTGGTGTATACATCTTTTAAATAACCGAATTTGAAGGATGTGATTTGAGTGTCGTCCTGATATATTCAAATAAAAGACCATTATGAAAGAAATTCGACATTAAAGGACAATGTCATGGAATTAAGACATTTACGTTACTTTGTCGCCGTTGTAGAAGAACAGAGTTTTACGAAGGCTGCTGAAAAGCTATTTATTGCTCAACCTCCTTTAAGTCGTCAAATTCAAAATTTAGAAGAAGAGTTGGGTGCACAGCTTTTTGAGCGTGGCAGCCGTCCTTTGAGAACCACCACCATTGGCCGTTTCTTTTATCAGCAAGCCGTGAAATTACTTTCAAATGCAGAAGAAATTAAGCTCATTACACAGCGGGCCAGTGCCACTGAACGTACTATTAATATTGGCTATGGCGGTTCGTTACTCTGTGGTTTATTACCTCGAATTGTTTATTTGTTCCGTCAGCAATATCCACACTTAAATGTAAATTTAATCGAACTGAGTGCAGTTGATCAGATTCAGGCATTAAAAGAAGGTCGGGTTGATGCATGCTTTAGCCGAGTTCGAGTGTCGGATCAGGCGGTTAAACGTGTGCTATTGCGTGAAGAGCCGCTAATTGTTGCGGTGCATTCGAGCCATCCTTTATCTTCACAGCAGCAGATTGCATTAAATAATCTCAAAGATGAGCAGATTTTTATCTATCCAGCAACGGATGGTCAAAGTTATGCAACGCTGATCAAGTCTTTATTTTTAGAATATGGTATGGAGCCGAAACGCTTTAACACCCAAGCAGATTTGCAGCAATCACTAGGCATGGTTGCCGCAGGCGAAGGCATTTGTATTGTTCCTGAATCTGTACAAATTATGCAGTTTAGGCATGTGAATTATGTGAAATTATCGGATAGTGCTGCCATTAGCCAAATTTATTTGATCGTGCGGAATGATGATGAAGGCGAATTGGCGCGTCCTTTATTTGACTGCGTCTACCAAGTGTATGATTTGGAAGCAATTGAATACGATCGTCGGGTTTTCTAACACTTGTTTTAACATTAAAAACAATTTGATTTTGAAATTAATTTTTAAGTTACCTATTAAGTAAAACATCCTGTATATAAAAAAATAGGTTCAATCTTGAAAAGTAATGAGCCTATTTTTTTATTCAGTCTTATTAGAGCGCTTGTTTTAAGAACTTGGTGATTTCACGGCTAAATTTGACCGGTTCACTGAGTAATGGCGTGTGTCCCGATTTTTTAAAAATAATCTGCTCTGCATTGGCTAGACTGTCAGCAATAATTTTTTGACCTTGAGCAGGGTAGAGGATCGATTTTGCCCCTGTGAAAAAAGTTGTTGGTGCGGTGAGTGCTGCAATGGCTTCACGATAATCTTCAGTATGGTTTAAATAATTTTGAATATACCAATATAAATAGGCCACACTTTGTGAGGGTAACATCAGCTTCTGTAAAGTTGGTTGTTGATATGCAATACGGAAAGCGGATAATGCATAAGGATTGCTATTTTGTAAGTCTATGAACCTTAACCAAGCGTCGACTAGACCTTGACGGTCATGTTTATTCATCTGCTGTGCAAATGGCACGGAGAGGTTGGTTGCAAGTACCTTCGAGATGTCTTCTAAAATACTTAAAAACTCATTGTGGCGTTTGCCATATAAACCATATTGCCAATCTGCATCTACTCGTATTTTAGGCGTTTGATCGATGTGCAAATAACGTTTAATTTTTTCAGCAAACTGACCGTATTTTAAACCGTGCATGGTGGTCGTTGCCCCCATGGAGTAGGCAATCACCGTGATTTTATCGTAACCGAGCTGGGAAACTAAGCTGTCAATATCTCGCCAATGGCTTGAAATGGTGTCCATATTTGGAATTTGACAAAGTTTAGAGCCGCCAAATCCACGCCAGTCTGGAATGATAAATTTAAAATGCTTTCGGTGTTGATATAGAAAAGGGTGCCATTGCCAACTTTGCATGCCCAGTCCAGATAAAACCAGAATGGGTTCTCCTTGACCATATTCACGAACATACAGTTGTTGCTGATCGGGCATTGTATAGTGTGGCATGCGGCTTCCTATTTATTTTTTGTTTTAGCGATTAAACTTATGCAACTGTGGAATGATGGTTTCAAGCCATTTGATCCAACCGATTTCCAAATCAATCCCAAGCTGTAAAATCATTTTATGAATGTACAAAGTACGGTCTTCATCATGCGCATGTGCAAAGTCTTTTGCAAAAATAGACTGGTACACTTTTAGTTTTTCTTTGTGAATTTCAAGATGGCGCTCTAATTCGGGTAATACGCCATTTGTACCCAGCTGAGCTTCTGCACGTAAACGAACCATCAACTCTTCACGTAATTGAGCCGGAGGGCTTTGCTCAACCATCCAATTGGCTAATTCAACACGTCCAAGTTGTTCAACTTGGTAGGTTTTTTTACGGGTTGTGCTGTGCTCATCTTCAATAGTGCTGATCCAGCCTTTTTGCTGCATGCCACTGAGTTCACGGTAGATTTGCTGATGTGTCGCATTCCAAAAAAAGCCCATAGAGCGGTCAAAACGGCGTGCAAGGTCGATTCCTGTACTCGGTTTTTCAAGTAAGCTCGTGAGTAAAACATGGGCTAAAGACATATATGGCTCAGTCAAAATAGTTTTGTACTTTTTATTATGCAACATGTTGCATAAAAATCAAATCTCGCATATAAATTAGTGCAACAAGTTGCAAAAATCTTGTATACGTAGATGGAAATAGAAAGCTCGTATACAAGCGAAGATAAAAATAGCCAGCTTTTCAGCACGCTAAGGAGAAAAAATGTCAAATTATCCAAATTTATTGGCACCACTAGATTTAGGTTTTACAACGCTAAAGAACCGTGTATTGATGGGTTCTATGCATATCGGTTTGGAAGAAGCACCGGGTGGTTATGAACGCATGGCAGCTTTTTATGCAGAGCGTGCGAAAGGCGGTGTAGGTCTGATTGTAACCGGTGGTATTTCTCCCAATGATGATGGTGTGACATTTGCTGGTGGTTCAAAATTAGACTCTTTAGAAGAAGCGGAAAAGCATAAAGTGATTACGCAGGCGGTACATGATGCTGGCGGTAAAATTGCGATGCAGATTTTGCATACAGGTCGCTACTCGTATCAGGCCAATAATGTTGCACCTTCATCTATTCAAGCACCAATTAACCCTGTAAAACCGCAAGCTTTAAGCACAGCAGACGTCGAACGCACGATCAATGACTTTGCTCGATGTGCTCAGTTAGCACAGACAGCGGGTTATGACGGTGTAGAGGTCATGGGGTCAGAAGGTTATTTAATTAATGAGTTTATTGCTGCACGTACCAACCACCGTGATGATGAATGGGGCGGCAGTTATGAAAACCGTATTCGTTTTCCAATCGAGATCGTGCGTCGTACGCGTGAATTAGTCGGTGAAAATTTTATTATTATTTATCGTCTTTCTATGTTGGATTTGGTTGAAGGCGGTTCGACTTTCGAAGAAGTTGTGCAACTTGCAAAAGCCATTGAAAAAGCTGGTGCAACCATTATCAATACCGGTATTGGTTGGCATGAAGCGCGTATTCCGACCATTGCAACCAAAGTGCCACGTGCTGCATTTACATGGGTGACTAAGAAATTAAAAGGTATTGTGAATGTTCCTTTAATCACCTCAAACCGTATTAACACTCCTGAAATGGCTGAGCACGTACTTGCTTCGGGTGATGCAGATATGGTGTCCATGGCACGTCCAATGCTGGCTGACCCACGTTTTGTGGAAAAAGCAGAACAAGGTCGTAGTGATGAAATTAATACCTGTATTGGTTGTAACCAAGCCTGCCTAGATCATATTTTCTCAATGAAAATTGCAACATGTTTGGTTAACCCTCAAGCCTGCTATGAAACTGAACTGATATTTAAAGAATCTGCACAGGTGAAAAATATCGCTGTGATTGGTGCGGGACCTGCAGGTTTAAGCTTTGCAACTTATGCTGCAGAGCGTGGTCATAACATAACTATTTTTGAAGCATCGAGCCAAATTGGTGGACAGTTTAATATTGCGAAAACGATTCCTGGTAAAGAAGAGTTTTATGAAACGCTGCGTTATTTCAAACGTAAAATAGAACTATTGCCTCAGATTAAATTGGTATTGAACCATACAGCAACGTATGAAGAATTAGCTCAGTCTGATTTTGATGACATCGTGGTGGCGACGGGTGTAACACCGCGTCAGTTAGATATAGATGGTATTGATCATCCAAAAGTATTGAGCTATTTACAGGTATTACGTGAACGTCAACCTGTTGGCAAACGTGTAGCAATCATTGGTGCAGGCGGTATTGGTTTCGATACGGCTGAATATTTAACGCATGAAGGTGAAAGCGGTAGCCTCAATCCTGAGAAATTTTATGATGAATGGGGAATTGATACCACTTATGCGCAAGTCGGTGGCTTGAAACATCCAGAAGTCGAAGAATCGCCGCGTGAAGTGTATTTATTGCAACGTAAGGCTAAATCGGTTGGTGCTGGCTTAGGTAAAACCACGGGTTGGATTCACCGTACAGGTTTGAAACACCGCGATGTGAAAATGATTGCGGGTGCAAGCTACGACAAAATTGATGATCAAGGTTTGCATATTACCGTTGATGGTCAATCACGTATTTTAGATGTTGATCATGTGGTGATTTGTGCAGGTCAGGAATCCTATACCGCGATGTATGAACAGCTACAAGCAGATGGGAAAAATGTGCATTTGATTGGTGGTGCGAAAGAAGCAGGTGAGTTAGATGCTAAACGTGCCATTCGTCAAGGTGCAGATTTGGCTGCGGTGATTTAATCAGCCTCATACTAAACCACGACAACTTCATTCAATTTAATATGCAGTTGTCGTGCTTCCTCTCCATTTGGGAGAGTAGTTTGAGGAAAGGGAAATGATTCATCAAAAAAAAAGGACATAAACATGACTATTGAAACAACAAAAAAATCTGTTGCACGTTGGCACGAAATGCTCGACACACGGGATATGAATATTTTAAATGAACTCTTGGCAGAGGATGTGGTGTTTCGTTCACCTGTCGCGTTTAACCCATATCCAGGTAAGCCTGTAGTAACTTTTATTTTGACCAATGTGATTCAAATTTTTGAAAATTTTACCTATCACCGTGAGTTTTACTCAGAAGATGGTTTAAATGTGGTGCTTGAGTTTTCTGCCAATGTTGGCGAGAAAAAGTTAAAAGGGATCGACATGATTCAGTTTAATGAACAAGGACAGATGATTGATTTTGAAGTCATGCTCCGTCCGAAAAGTGGGTTGGAAGCATTGGCGGCGAAAATGGGTGAGCGCATTATGCAATATCAGCCTTAACTCTGCTGTTTTTAAAATGCTCATCTCAGAATGATAAAAAGCATGATGGATATTGTCATGCTTTTTGCTTATGAGGCTTAAGCAAACAAATATTGCTAGCTAGATACGGTTTTTTAGATGCGGTTTTTTATGGACATTGTCTGCCAAAGTGAAAAGATGGAAATGATTTGCTGTGGTGCGAAGCGAGGTGAAGGTAGGGTCAATGAATAATGTGATGCATAAAGGGCGTCAGGCTCTTTTAAATTTTGTAGATCATGCAATCGGTGCAGAATTACCACAGCTTTATTATCATCCTGAAGGGCAAATGAAACATGTGCTGCCGAAGTTAAAGCAACTACATGAAAAATATCGCCCTACGCCTTGGCTGTCGAATACCCACGCACATTTACTATATTTTGATGTCATTAAAAAGCGTCAAGTGAAGCTTAAATATGATGCTATAGAGCAGCTAACCATGGCTGATGGAGGGATCACAGCCATTGCATGGTTGGGTTTGGATTTACCTGCAGATGTGCCAACTGTGGTGCTCATGCATACAATTACGGGAACGCCTGAAAGTATGCGGGAAGTGGTTCGGGATCTTCATCTATATACAGGTTGGCGTATTGCACTTTGTCTAAGACGCGGTCATGCCAATTTACCTATGCCTGTTGCCAAAATAAACTTATTTGGTTCAACCGATGACTTACGTGAACAGATTGCCTTTATTCAGCAGAAATTTCCCGCATCGAGTTTGTATGGCGTCGGTTCATCTGCAGGAACGGGGCTATTGGTCCGCTATTTAGGCGAACAAGGTGATGAAACACCACTTAAAGCGGCTTTTGCTTTATGTCCGGGCTATGACACTGAGCTTGGCTTTAAAAATGTCCACCCTTTTTACAGTAAAATGATGACTAAGAAGCTCTTTCAGAAATTTGTAGAACCCTATTCTGCAACATGGTCAGCAACACCCTCTTTAATTGATGTATTGAAAAGTAAAAATCTGGCACAGTTTGAACGTGCATATTTTCAAATGGCGGGTTTTGCAGATTATGAAAGTTATGCCAAATCTACCAACCCAATTTATGTATTTGAAAATCTTAAAATTCCTTTGATGATTTTAAATGCCGAGGATGATCCTGTTTGCCATATTCAAAACTTTGAGCCCTATAAAGAATTAATTCGTTCTTTGCCGAATGTGGTGGTGGTGACCACCAAAAAAGGCAGTCACTGTGGTTATTATGAAGGTTTAGTGGAAACCCATTCATGGGCAACCAAATTGATGGCAGATTTTTTAAAGTTATATGCGAACTAAAAAATAGCCTACTTTGGATAGGCTATTTTAAGTGTGTGTTACTCGGCTTGTGCGCAACATGCAGTTGTTTGAGGTTTAAGCTTCATCTGTATCAATACTAAAATCAACGCTATAGCACTTAGGGTGGCGCCTGCATAAGATACTGCAGCATAGCTTAGGTTTAGATTTAGCACTGCGGCACCAGCAACAGCGCCCAAAGCATTTCCAAGATTAAATGCACCGATGTTCACTGAAGAAGCGAGGCCTGGTGCATCGTGAGCGACTGTCATAACACGCATTTGTAAAGGTGGTACGACTGCAAAAGCTGCTGCTCCCCAGATGATTAATGCAATCGCCGCGCCAATGGTGGTTGTTGCTAAAATTGGAAATAACAGCATCATTAGCATCAGTAAGACTAAAAAGCCAATCAAGGTTTTATCTAAAGATTGATCTGCAAACTTACCACCGAAATGGTTACCGATTGAAAATCCGATCCCGATTAAGACCAACATGAAAGTGATAAGCTTAGGACTTGCATGGGTAAAGACTTTTAAGCTTGGTGCGATATAGGTATAGAGCGCGAACATCGCTCCAGCACTCATGACTGTGGTTAGCAGTGCTAAAACAACAGGCATGCGTGTTAATACTGTTAACTCTGCTCGTACATCAGGTTTTTCGGTCTGTTGCTGATGGGGTAGTGCTTTCCATAATGCCAACATGGTGATGATGCCCAGTAAGGTGATGGCCGCAAAAGACATACGCCAACCGATATTTTGACCCACCCACGTTGCGAGGGGCACACCGCCAATATTGGCAATGGTCAAGCCCATAAACATCATAGCAACAGCACTGGCTTGTTTATCTTTCGGCACAACACTCGCTGCAACGACAGAACCTAAGCCAAAAAATGCACCATGATTTAAACTAGTCACCAAACGTGCAGCCATTAAACCAAGATAATTGGGTGCAATCGTTGCCAAAATATTACCGATGGTAAAGATTGCCATCAGTAAAATAAGGGCAGTACGTTTAGGAAAACGTGCTAACCATAAGGTCATTAATGGGGCACCAATCATTACGCCAACGGCATAGGCACTAATCAGTAAGCCCGCTTGAGGAATAGATACCGATAAATCTGCTGCGATTTCAGGCAAAAAACCCATCGGTGAAAATTCAGTGGTACCAATAGCAAATGCACCTACGGCTAATGCAATTAATGGAAAATTGAATTTCATATTAAATATCCCAAACTGGAGCAAGTTCAGGTGGGTTCACTTCACGCGCATTTCTGTCGAGTGTGGCAATGGCCTGCATCTGTTCAGGTGTTAAGTGAATGTCTTGAGCTTTTAAATTACTGATTAAATGTTCACGTTTGGTTGATGATGGAATCACGGCATAGCCTTTTTGCAGTGCCCATGCGAGTGCAATTTGGGCCGAAGTGACTTGGTGTTCGGCCGCAATATTTAACAGGGTTGGGTCTTGCAAAACTTTACCATAGGCCAAAGTCATATAGGATGTGACATCTATAGTGTTCGCTTGTAGGTAATTGACCAAGTTTTGATTTTGCAAATATGGACTAAGTTCAATTTGATTGGTTGCAATATTTTCCAGCCCGATGTGATCAATGGCTTGTTGAGTGAGCTCAATATTAAAATTAGATACACCAATATATTCAGTCAATCCTTGTTTTTTTGCCTCAAGTAAATGTCCCATTAATTCAGGAATATCGACTCCAAGTGCAGGTGCTGGCCAATGAATAAGTGTAAGGTTAACTGCATTAGTCCTCAATTTAATTAAACTGTCTTTTAGACTGGGTATTAGTTTGTCGGCAGCATAATTTTCAGTCCAAATTTTCGTGGTTAAGAAAATATCAGCTCGATTGACCTGACTTTCATGGATTGCATGGCCTACTTCTGCTTCATTACCGTAAATTTGTGCGGTGTCTACAGCACGATATCCAAGCTCTAAGGCTGTTTTAACTGAGTGAATGACAGTATCACCTGTCAAACGGAAGGTACCGATACCAAATTGAGGAACAATCATCAGGAATTCTCTTTTTTGAATTGATGCTATTGTGCTGCTAATTTTAATGAAGAAAAATGCATGAGTTTGGAATATATTATTGATTAAAAATCACGAATTAGAATATGCAATGAAATCGACCATTGAGGAGCTGCAGGCTTTTACTGTTATTGTAGATAGCGGCTCTATTATCAAAGCAGCAGAAAGACTGGATCAAACAGCATCTGGTGTCAGCCGTGCATTACAGCGTCTGGAATCTAAATTAAATGTAACCCTGTTGGAACGAACAACCCGCAAAATTAAGCTGACGCAAGAGGGGCAATTATTTTTAGCTAAAACACGGCGGATATTGAATGATTTGAGTGAAGCGGAAGATTCTCTGCTGAAATTAGATGCAGATACTTCGGGGGTGGTGCGGGTCGATTCTGCGATTTCGTTTATTCTGCATATGATCGTTCCCTTGATACCAGAATTTAATGCACGTTATCCGCATATACAGATTGAATTGGTGAATCATGATCAAGTGATTGACTTATTAGAGCATAAAGCAGATGTCGCAATTCGCTTTGGAAAATTAAGCGACTCCAGTTTGCATGCAAAACTTATCTACAAGAGTCGACTGTGTTTGGTGGCGAGTCCTGAATACCTTCAGCAGCATGGACGTCCGCAAAATGCTGAAGAGCTAACCGCACATGCTTTACTTGGATTTAGTCAAATTACCCATATGAATACTTGGCCGATCCAAGTCGCAGGGAAGCCCCTGACGATCCGCCCGAACATCAAGGCGTCAAATGGTGAAACGATACGCGAGCTTGCGATTCATGGGATGGGCATCGCTTGTCTTTCGATTTTTATGTTAGAAAAAGATATTGCAGAAGGACGATTGGTACAACTTTTAGACGATCAAATTGAGCCACATGAACAGCTTATTCATGCTGTCTATTATCAACAAGAGCATTTACCGAAACGTGTTCGTTTATTTATTGAATATTTAGCTGAAAAATTACAAGAATAGTTGTGAGAAAAACAGTGCATCGTCGGGTACAGATTTTTATTTACATAGAAACAATAAAAAACCCGACTTTTGCCGGGTTTTTTTGATCATTTGTTTGATAAAACTTCGATCTTAGTTCTCTAAAGCTGGTGTTGCAGCAGCAATGGCAGCAGCCACGGCGTCATCTTCAGACTGAGCAGAACCTGAGTTTTGTTTAGGTTGAGCAGCTTGTGCAGGTTTTTCTGCAGCTTTAGGCGCTTCTGCTTTTGGAGCAGGAGCTTCTGCAGGAGGAGTAGGTTCACGACGAATTTCAGTTGTTGTATTCGGTGTCTCTTCACGAATCACTTCAACTTGCTGTTGAGTCGTTTCTTCAACAACTGGTTGTTCTTCAACTGGTTCTAATTGTGTAGGTACAGATGCTGTTGGTTCAGATGTTGCAACTTCAACCTGTTCCTGTTCTTCTTCTTTTGGTGCTTCTTTTTTTACACATGCTGTAAGAAGTAGACCTGTTGCGATTGCACCGCAGATTAAAAGTTTCTTATTCATAATTACACAAAACAAAAAAGTGTGGATTGGATAAATGCATTATAACAGCAAATAAGAATATAGAAATGATAAGAACTTACTCTAAATTTTTATGATAATTGCTGTTACAATAGCCAATTGTTAATTGTTCTATGAATTGATGCGTAATGACTTTGCTTTCTTGGTACAGAGTAAAGTAAAATCGCACAACATTGTAGGCCAATTTAGGCTCCATTGTACGAGAAACTTAATGACCCATTTTATTTTCGTTACTGGTGGTGTTGTATCATCACTAGGTAAAGGTATTTCAGCTGCATCAGTGGCTGCGCTTTTAGAAGCCCGTGGTTTAAAAGTAACCATGGTAAAAATGGATCCATACATTAATGTCGATCCAGGGACTATGAGTCCATTCCAACACGGTGAAGTTTTTGTCACAGAGGATGGTGCTGAAACTGACTTAGACTTGGGTTATTACGAACGTTTCTTGCGTCGTGCGAAAATGACCAAACTGAACAACTTTACTTCAGGACGAGTGTACCAAGATGTCTTGAATAAAGAACGTCGTGGTGACTACCTCGGTGGTACAGTTCAAGTTATTCCACATATTACTGACAATATTAAAGAACGTGTTCTTCGCGCAGGTGAAGGCTATGACGTTGCGATCGTTGAGATCGGCGGTACAGTAGGTGACATTGAATCTCTCCCATTCATGGAATCTGTACGTCAACTTATGGTCGAACTAGGTCATAAGCGCACAATGTTAATGCACTTAACTTTACTCCCATATATTAAGTCAGCTGCTGAATTAAAAACTAAACCAACTCAACACTCTGTAAAAGAGCTTTTGTCGATTGGTATTCAACCAGACATCCTGATCTGCCGTACAGAGCATGATGTTGATGCTGACACTACACGTAAAATTGCGTTATTTACGAACGTTGAAGCACGTGCAGTTGTGGTATGTAAAGATGCGCGTTCTATTTACCAAATTCCACGTACTTTCTATGAACAAAACGTTGATGATTTAATCTGTGAACGTTTTGGCTATAACGATCTTCCTGAAGCTGATTTAACAGATTGGGATAATGTTGTAGATGCATTACTTAACCCTGAATACACAGTACGTGTCGCAATGGTTGGTAAATACGTTGAACTTCCAGATGCTTACAAATCTGTAAACGAAGCACTTTTACATGCTGGTATTCAAAACCGTGTCAAAGTTCAAATCGACTACGTCAATGCAGAAGAACTTGAAAGCCAAGATGTAAACGACGTATTAAAAGACGCGGATGCAATCTTAGTGCCGGGTGGTTTCGGTGAACGTGGTACAGAAGGCAAAATGAAAGCGATTCGTTTTGCACGTGAAAACGGTGTGCCATTCCTTGGCATCTGTTTGGGTATGCAGTTGGCTGTGATTGAATATGCGCGCAACGTTGCGGGTATTAGCGATGCAACTTCTACTGAATTTAACCGTTCTACAAAATCACCATTGATTGGTCTAATCACTGAATGGTTAGATGAGCGCGGTGAAGTTCAACAACGTAATGCAGATTCTGACTTAGGCGGCACAATGCGTCTGGGTGCTCAAAAATCTGAATTGGTTGCAGGTACAAAAACTGCACAAGTTTACGGTTCTGAAGAGATCGTTGAACGTCATCGTCACCGTTATGAAATGAACAACCGTTATATCCCAGTGCTTGAAGAAAAAGGCATGAAGATTTCAGGTTATTCTCCAGTACAGCGTCTCGTTGAAACTGTTGAAATTCCTGAACATCCTTGGTTTATTGCTGTACAATTCCATCCGGAATTTACAAGTTCACCACGTGATGGACACCCATTATTCGCAGGCTTTATTGATGCTGCTAAAAAGCAGTACCAAAAAGCGAAATAATGTGTTTTTGACTAAACCAGGAAGAGTTTAAATGTCACAATTAAAACCACAGGAAATTGTACGTTTAGGCGATATACAAATGGCAAATCATTTGCCATTTGTACTATTCGGCGGCATGAACGTACTTGAGTCAAAAGACCTTGCTTTTGAAATTGCTGAAACCTATGTGGATATCTGCAAACGCTTGGATATTCCGTATGTGTTTAAAGCAAGTTTTGATAAAGCCAATCGTTCAAGCTTGAACTCTTTCCGTGGCCCAGGCCTGGAAAAAGGAATCGAGTGGTTAGCTGACATTAAAAAACACTTTAATGTGCCGATTATTACTGATGTACATGAACCATACCAAGCTGCGCCTGTTGCTGAAGTTGCGGATATTATCCAACTTCCTGCATTTTTAAGCCGTCAAACTGACCTTGTTGAAGCGATGGCGAAAACTGATGCCATCATCAACATTAAAAAAGCACAGTTCCTCGCACCACACGAAATGCGTCATATTTTGCATAAGTGTTTGGAAGCAGGAAATGACAAACTGATTCTTTGTGAACGTGGTTCAGCATTTGGTTACAACAATTTAGTTGTAGACATGTTGGGCTTTGACATCATGAAAGAAATGAATGTCCCGGTGTTCTTTGATGTTACACATGCGCTTCAAACGCCGGGTGGTCGTGCGGATTCTGCAGGTGGTCGTCGTGCGCAAATCACGACACTGGCACGTGCAGGTATGGCGACTGGTTTAGCAGGTTTGTTCTTAGAAGCTCATCCAGATCCAGAAAATGCCAAATGTGACGGTCCATGTGCGCTACGCATGTCACAGTTGGAACCTTTCTTGGCACAGTTAAAAGAGCTCGATACCTTAGTTAAAGGTTTCGCAAAGTTAGACACACACTAATTCGATACACATTGATGCGTCACTTTTGACGCATCATTTTTATTAATCAACTGAGGAATTGTTCATGAGCCAAATCGTTGACATTCGTGCACGTGAAATTTTGGACTCTCGTGGTAACCCTACCATCGAAGCAGACGTAATCTTAGCCTCTGGCGTTGTAGGCCGTGCATGTGCACCATCTGGTGCTTCAACTGGTTCTCGTGAAGCTTTAGAACTTCGTGACGGCGACAAAGCTCGTTACTTAGGTAAAGGCGTTAAAACTGCGGTTAACAACGTTAACACAGTAATTCGTGATGCATTGTTGGGTAAATCAGTATTCGAACAAAAAGACATTGATAACACAATGATCGCGCTTGACGGTACTGAAAACAAAGAAAAATTAGGTGCGAACGCAACTTTAGCGGTTTCTTTAGCTGCTGCGCGCGCTGCTGCTGACGAAAAGAAAATTCCACTTTTCCAATACATCGCAGACCTTCGTAATAACAGCATTTTGACTATGCCTGTTCCAATGATGAACATCCTAAATGGTGGTTCACATGCAGACAATAACGTAGACATTCAAGAATTTATGATTGAGCCAGTTGGCTTCACTTCATTCTCTGAAGCTTTACGCGCTGGTGCTGAAATTTTCCATTCTTTAAAATCAGTTTTAAAGAAACAAGGTTTAAATACTGCAGTTGGTGATGAAGGCGGTTTTGCACCGAACCTTCGTTCTAACGAAGAAGCAATTACAGTAATTCTTGAAGCAATTGAAAAAACTGGCTACAAAGCTGGTTCAGACATTATGCTTGCGCTTGACTGTGCATCTTCAGAATTCTACAAAGATGGTCAATACATCCTTGCAGGTGAAGGCAATAAAGCATTCACAAGCAACCAATTTGCTGACTACCTTGCTGGTTTTGCAAAACAATACCCAATCATCTCAATTGAAGATGGTTTAGACGAGTCTGATTGGGAAGGTTGGTCTTACCTCACTTCAATCCTTGGCGACAAAATCCAATTGGTTGGTGATGACCTATTCGTTACGAATCCTAAAATTCTTCAACGTGGTATCAATGAAAAAGTGGGTAACTCGATTCTGATCAAGTACAACCAAATCGGTACGTTGACTGAAACTCTAGATGCAATCTACCTTGCAAAAGCAAATGGTTACACTACAGTAATTTCACACCGTTCTGGTGAAACTGAAGATTCAACTATTGCGGATCTTGCAGTGGGTACAGCAGCGGGTCAAATCAAAACTGGTTCACTTTGCCGTTCTGACCGTGTAGCGAAATATAACCAATTACTTCGTATTGAAGAATTGACTAATGCTGCATATCGCGGTAAAGCTGAGTTCAAAGGTTTGAACTAAGCAGATCATGCTATCTATGTTAAATGTATTTGACTCCAAAGCGAGTAAAGCATTGTTGGGCCTTGCGATCTTTTTGATCGCAGGGTTTCAATATTTATACTGGTTCGGTGAAGGTGGTTATCATCAACATCAACAACTGAGTCAGAAAATACAACAACAAGTCGAACTCAATGACGAATTAAAAGAACGAAATCGCGTGCTTGCCGCTGAAGTATACGATTTAAAAAATGGCGTTGAAGCTATTGAAGAGCATGCTCGTCTAGATTTAGGTTTAATTAAACCGCATGAAACTTTCGTACAGATGAGTACGATTAGTACTCAGTACAAACCAATTTATATTGATCCAAACGCAAAAGTAGACCTACGTACCAATGAGTCAGAACCAGCCGAACTTCCACCAGAACCTTAAATTGTGGGCTATTATTCCTGCTGCTGGTTCAGGAAGTCGATTTTCTAAAACTGAACTAAAACAATATCAAAACATTGCGGGTCTAACTGTGCTTGAACACACAGTTGCACGTCTCAACCAATTGCCTTTAACAGGCTATGTATTGGCTATAGGTGAGCAAGATAATGTTGCGCAGACCTTGGCACTCACTAATCAAGAGAAGGCTCATTTTTGTTTAGGCGGTGCAGAGCGTGTGCATTCTGTACTCAATGCATTGCAATATCTATCTTCGATTGCCAATGATGATGATTGGGTGTTTGTTCATGACGCAGCACGACCATGTGTCTCTCAGTTGAGTTTAGAAAATTTAGTTCAATCGGCAGTAGAAACTGAGCAAAGTGCGATTCTCGCCATTCCCGTACGCGATACCTTAAAGCGAGTTGAAACGGCACCACTTATATCAACAACGGTAGATCGTTCAACTTTATGGCAAGCGCAGACACCACAAATTGCCAAATTGGGTGTGCTTAAAAATGCCATTGAACAAGCGCTTGCCGCTGGTGCGACCATCACAGATGAAGCAAGTGCCTTAGAATTTGTCGGTGAGCATGTCAATGTCGTGCAGGGTCGTTCGGACAATATTAAAATTACCTATCCTGATGACTTGGAATTGGCACGTTTAATTTTAGCGTCTCAAGTTAATAGATGATTATTTCAAGGAATATTTAAGGGACAGTGATTTTTACTGTCGCTTTAATCTATAATTCCCGCATCCTTTTTAGATCTGTTTCGCAATGATCCCTTCTCAACAGTATCGTTTTTTACGTCAGTCATTACGCGATGGCCGCAGTATAAAACACGATTCTTCTCGATGGGCTAAACTTCATTTAGACCCGTGGTTACTTTGCTTCTTGGTACTCAATGCAATATTGGGGCTGATGGTTGTCTATAGTGCGACCGCGGAAGATTCGGGAATGGTACTACGTCAAGCCACAAGTTTTGGTGTAGGCTTTATTGTGATGCTGATCTGCGCGCAAATTCCACCCAAAGTTTACCAATCTATGAGTCCGTACTTATATGCCATCGGTATATTTTTACTGTTGTTGGTTCTGGTCATTGGTGAAAAAAGGATGGGGGCGAAACGCTGGATTAGCTTGCCGGGTATTGGCAGTATGCAGCCGAGTGAGTTTATGAAATTTGCCATGCCACTCATGATGGCGTGGTATTTTGCGCGAAAACCTTTTCCACCGAAATTTTTACAAATCGTCGGGGCATTAATTTTATTATTGATTCCATTTGCATTGGTCGCTTTACAGCCTGACTTGAATATCGGTTTGATTATTCCGGGTATTTTTGTTTTATTTTTAAGCGGAATGTCTTGGCGTTTAATTGCAGCTGCTTTAACAGCCTTTGCGATTGCAGCACCTGTACTCTGGATGTTCTTTTTGCAGGAATATCAGAAAAAACGTGTACTGACCTTATTTGACCCTGAGTCTGACGCACTTGGTGCAGGTTGGAATATTATTCAGTCTAAAATTGCCATTGGTTCAGGCGGTTTAATGGGTAAGGGGTATACCGAAGGGACACAGTCGCATTTGGGTTATCTGCCAGAGCATCATACTGACTTTATTATGTCGACCTATGCTGAAGAGTTTGGTTTTATTGGTGTATTTCTTTTATTTAGTTTATTTACAGCAATTATTGTTCGCTGTTTGATTATTGGACTAAATTGCTTCCATAATTTTGGACGACTTTATGCAGGAGCGATAGGATTAACTTTCTTCTTTTTTGTATTTTTAAACTCGGGTATGGTTAGTGGTATCTTGCCTGTAACAGGCGATCCATTGCCCTTGATGAGTTATGGGGGGACGGCAGTCATATCCATGCTTGCAGGTATGGGGATTGTGATGTCGATTCATACGCATCGTTAAGTGTAATAGACAACATTAAGCCGGATTTATATCCGGTTTTTTTTTTGCTTGAGATTTAAAATAGACGAGATAAAACTGCGAAAAATTGACTATTGAAATAGTCATGAAATGTTCAAATAAATTAAAAAGCTTCATCCGGTGATGTGGTGCTTTAATCTATAGTTAAAGTTAAGGCATCATAAAAGAAATAAAATTTAATCTACTAATGTTTGGACCCAATGCAAGCTTCCGCTCATAGATATTTCAACACCACAATTTGCTATATCTAAGTATTCTTTTGGAATATAAGCAAATAACTTATCGTCAATATAAGCAATCCAAAATTCTGGCGGCGGACAATCACACTCATCGAAGAATCCATTGGTTTCTTTATATGCCAAACAATCATACATAGAGCATGAAATATCAAACTCTAATATTCCTCCAGTGGATTCAAATGAGTAAGTTTGTTCTTGCACTTTATATTTAGAAAAGACAGATTGAATTACTTCAGCGTAGTTTTTGTTTGTAAGATCACTAAAATTTCTATTACACATAAGTTGACAAAAATAACTAATCATGCGAAAAAAGTTTTTTTAGTTAACAGATGTTCACACATGCCTCGAATTGTTTCTGTACCACTTAGTTTAGAACAGCGAGAACGACTCATTTTTCTGGCCAAGCATGCAAAACATTGGCGTGAAAGACAACGTGCCCAAACTATTCTCTGGCTTTCTGAAGGTAAAAGTGTTGCGGAAGTTGCCACTCTACAAGAACGTATACCAGAAACCATAAGGCTACAACGCCGACGTTGGGAATTGTATGAGTTTGAATCGATTAAAGAAGGTCATCGCTCAGGTCGGCCCAATACATTGATCTCAGACTATCAGGCGAAAATCCTAGATTGGGTCAATACAAGTCCACTCAATGCAGAACAAATCCGAGTCAAACTACATGAAGAATACGAAGTGTCCGTGTCTGTTGAAACCATTCGTAAGTTTTTACGAGATTCAGGTATGGTCTTCAAGCGTACCCGTCATAGCTTGAAAAAAAAGAGATCCGATTGCATTTGAACAAGCAACACAGCAGATTGAAAAATTACGAGAGCAAGCGGCACGTGGTGAAATTATATTAGGTTATGTTGATGAAACAGGGTTTTCATCTACACCTGATAACCGCTATGCGTGGACAAAGATAGGTGATGTTCATGCGGTTGATGCAATAAGATTAAAACGAGTTAATGTCATGGGGTGTTTGCTTTCAACGGGGAAACTGGTGACAAGTTGTTTACAAGAGTCAGTTACAAGCACTTGGTTTTATGCCTATTTAACTGGAATAGCTCAACAAGTAAAACAGACTTATAACCTTCCATTGGTTCTTATTGTTGATAATGCCTCGATTCATAGAAGTAAAAAGATGGCTGATTACAGAGAGCTACTTAAAAGTAACTTTTCGACGAATTTGTATTTTATTCCAGCTTATAGCCCTGAGTTAAATCGAATCGAGATGGTATGGAAGCAGATGAAATATTATTGGCGAGATTTTCAAGTCATGACAGCTGATAAAATAGAGCAATGGGTGGAGAGAGTATCAAACCAATTCGGAAAAGAATACATGTTTACTTTTTAATGACAGCTTACTCCAGAGTTTTTCTATTTTTAGCATTGAAAAGTTCTTGAATATATTTGCATTTCGATCAAAAAAAATTGGATTTTGGTTTAAAAGAAAACCTTTTATTTTCATAAGACTAGATCCTATATCTAATATATCTATTGATCTAGATATTAAATCCTAATGTCTAGTTTCGATAGTCTAAATACCTTTCATTTACATATTAGTGCTCATACAAACTCTGAAGTGTGCAACTAGGATCGAATTTTTTTATTTATTTGTGGAATTTGAAACAGTTTTGTTGTTTCAATCAAAAATAAAGCCCTCAATTGAGGGCTTTATTTAGATATTAATTAATGTAGGAACCACGTGTAATAGCCCCACAACATTAGTGGCCAAGCGAGGAAGGGGCTAAAAAGCCATTTCCAGAACCAATGGTGTGGTGTAAAACCCACACCATGCACAAAACCACCTGAAATACCTATCATGATGAACATCAGCGCTCGATGGCTATATCCACCATTGTCATCCAGCATGGCAGCAGGATGTACAAGTAACACGGCTGCCAAAGGAAAAGCTAACAGGCAGGAAATGACCATTGCAAATTTATTTGGCTTCTTTTCTACAAGTGATTTTTCTACAGCAGCATCAGTCATTTGTTATTCCTCATCTAGATCTTGATGATGTTCGATGTAAAGCGCACTAAGTACACCTGCAAAACATGCCATCAAAATACCGAGAATCCAAGCAAAATACCACATCGTCTTTTCTCCTTAGACACAGCCTTAGTATAGGCTGTGTGAATTCTCTTCAATATGTTTGTTAGTAACCACGCCCCACATTTTGTAGTAACACCAAGTTGTGTAGCACAGGATAAGTGGGACAAAAATACATGCTGCAACTGTCATCACAGTTAGGGTATTTTTACTTGATACCGCATCCCACATAGTCAAACTTACAGTTGGGTTGATGCTCGATGGCATAAGGAAAGGGAACAATGCAAAACCAGCAGTTAAGATTGCACCAATGACTGCCAAGCTTGAACCAAGGAAGCTGAAACCTGCTTTACCTTTACCTGCGGCAAGGATGATGATCAGCGCACCTAAAATAGCCATGATTGGCGCAATCATAGTAATTGGATAAGTACTGTAATTGTTCATCCAACCTGGGTTGGCATTGGTGATCACTTCTTTAGCCAATGGGTTTGCAACGCCATTTGTGTCAAACGGTTGCGCTAATGTGTAGCCTTGGATATTACCGAAGTATAACCATGCGCCAGCCAGTAAGAAGCAAACCAAAAATACGATACCCATAAGCTGAGTCGCTTTTGCTGAGCGTGCACGTAGGTCGCCGTCTGTACGAAGCATGAGCCATGCACCACCGTGTGCGCAAAGCATAGATAAACTCACGATACCGCAAACTAAAGCGAATGGGTTAAGCAGCGCAAAGAAGCTACCTGTATAAGTTGAGCGAACAGTTTCGTCCATAGTGAATGGAACACCAAGGAACATATTACCAAACGCAACACCAAATACGAGGGCAGGAACGGCACCACCAATTGCTAAACCCCAGTCCCAAGAATTACGCCACTTGGTATTTTCGAGTTTAGAACGGTAGTCAAAACCGACTGGACGTAAGAAGAGAGCGAAGAGTACCAGTAACAGTGCCCAGTACATGCCTGAGAATGCAGTCGCATATACCATTGGCCATGCTGCAAACAGCGCACCACCGGCAGTAATAAACCACACTTGGTTACCGTCCCAGTGTGGGGCAATCGTATTGATTGCCGCACGACGTTCTTCGTCTTTTTTACCTACGAATGGCATGATCGCCATTGAGCCCATATCGAAGCCATCGGTGAGGGCGAAGCCGATCAGTAGGACACCGACTAATACCCACCAAATGATTTTGAGTAATTCATATTCGATCATGCTTGAGCCTCCTCATTTGCCTTTTTTGCAGCTTCAAGTTTCTCGAAGTGGTATTTACCAGTATGTAGAGAACTTGGGCCAAGGCGTGAGAATTTAATCATTAAGTACATTTCAATGATCAGCAGTACAGTGTAGAACGCTGCCAATGCAAGGATAGAACCCCATACATCACCTGTACTTAAGCTAGAAGCTGAAAGATGTGTAGGTAGAACTTCACCGATAGTCCAAGGTTGACGACCAACTTCGGCAACATACCAACCTGTTTGTGCTGCAATCCAAGGTAATGGCAGGGCAAATAAAGCAAACTTTAATAACCAAGGTTTGTTTTCTGCATTACGTTTACCGACAGCAAAGGTAGCAAGTACGAACAGAAGGAGCATTAAGAAACCAGAAGCAACCATTGCACGGAATGCCCAGAACAAGCTTGGGACATGTGGAATAGTGTCTTTTGCAGCTGCTTTGATTTGTTCGTCAGAAGCATCGACAACTTTGTCTGTGTATTTTTTCAGAAGCAGACCATAACCCAAGTCTTTTTGAGACTCAGCAAATGCTGCTTTAAGTTCAGGAGAAGTATCGCCTGCACGAAGTTGTTCTAACTGCGAGTAAGCCACCATACCGTTACGAATACGCGCTTCGTGTTGTACGATCAGGTCTTTAATACCTGTCACTTCTTTGTCAGTTGAACGTGTTGCAATAATCCCCATGACATAAGGAATTTTGATCGCGTAGTCAGTAGACATGGTTTCTTTATTTGGAATACCGAACAAAGTAAATGGCGCTGGAGCTGGGTGAGTGTCCCATTCAGCTTCAATCGCAGCTAGTTTAGTTTTTTGTACGTCACCAATTTCATAACCAGATTCATCACCCAGTAAGATCACCGAAAGTGTAGACGCTAAACCAAAGATAGCAGCGATGGCGAATGAGCGACGCGCAAATGGCAAGTCACGCTTTTTCAATAAGTAGTAACTTGAAATTGCCAGTACGAAAATAGCACCAGTCACATAACCTGCAGATACGGTATGCACGAATTTAACCTGAGCCACGGGGTTGAAAATCAGCGCACCGAAGTCCACCATTTCCATACGCATGGTTTCATAGTTAAAAGCAGAACCAACAGGGTTTTGCATCCAACCATTGGCCACTAAAATCCATAGTGCAGACATGTTCGAGCCTAGAGCAACTAACCAAGTGACAGCCAAATGCTGAACTTTGGATAGGCGATCCCAGCCGAAGAAGAATAAACCAATAAATGTTGATTCAAGGAAGAATGCCATCAGACCTTCAATGGCTAATGGTGCACCGAAAATATCACCGACATAGTGCGAGTAATACGCCCAGTTAGTACCGAACTGAAACTCCATGGTCAAACCAGTAGTAACACCTAATGCGAAGTTAATACCGAAGAGTTTTCCCCAGAATTTAGTCATGTCTTTATAAATTTCTTTGCCAGAAATCACATAGGTGGTTTCCATAATGGCAAGAATAAAAGCCAGACCTAAAGTCAGCGGAACAAAAATAAAGTGATACATCGCGGTCATTGCAAATTGGAACCGCGAAAGATCGACCACGCTTTCAGAAATCATCAACGTGTCTCCTTGATTTGGGAAGGACTGCCAGCAATATGCTCGGCAACTTGATTGTCAAAGTTTTTAGGGATAGTAGGGGCGTCGAACCAGATGTTCTTAATGATCATTAAAATAATCACTTTAATTATTAGTATTGCGGTTATTTCTCTGACCACACGACGATTTAAATCTTTGAATTTTAAGCTCATGGAGATAAGCCTATTCTTTAAACTTGTACTATATTATTAACAAATATATACAAAAAGCAAATAGGTTGAACAGTTAAAATAAAAATATATTATTAAGCATAGTAAATACAAAGACTTATTGTGTTTGATAGTTAAAAAATAAACTAATTTTTTATTTTAAATACTTGACTAAAACACTTGTGTTTAAATATTTTAAATCCGACTAAAACGCTTATATTTATATTTATATTTTAAATTCTGACTAATTTACTATATTTACTAAAAGTTATATTGTTAATAATGAGAATCTTTATTGAATGAATAAGATTTTTATTTGTTATGTTTAAGTTTTGCTAAAAAAAATGGGCTATTGATGTAGTGCTGTTAAACGATCTCTATATGGTTGATGTTAAAGAGGCTGGACTAAGTTTTTTAAATACTTTTTAAATATTTGATACATGATGAACTTAGCTTATTTTAGTCCTGAAACATTTCTTTTGAGTAAAAAAAGACATACCGGAGTATGTCTTTTGGGGGAGATATTGCAGCTTAGAAATCGTAACGTAGACCAAGAGAAAGTGCAGTTGCATTTTCATCACCGATCCCTGAAATACCGTTACCGAAGCTACGACCTTCTTTCCAAGGGTTGAGTTTAGAGTTTTTGTCGTTAAGCACAGTTGCTAAGTTGCCGTATACGCGTAATGTGCTATCCAACTTATGTTCTACACCCACACCGATCAAGCTTGCATTGGCATCATCAGCATCTACGTCACGGTAGAAGTATTCACCGCGTACTGAGGTTTTAGGCGTTACTTTATATTCGCCAGCTACACCGAAAACTTGAGTATCTGGGTTGGATGTATCGTTGTCGTGTTTGGCAATTTGGTATAAGGCACCCAAGTTAAATTCTTCAGTTAATTTATATGCACCGGCAATACGGAATGCATCTCGACTTGCGCCACCTGCTGCGTTTGCTGCATTTTCATCATACTTTTCGTAAGCTGCTGCAAAATCAATTGGACCTTCTTTATAGGTTAGAGCAAGGTCATAGGCTTTGTTATCATCTTTGCCTTCGCCATCTGCTTCACGGTCAATTTGTGTACCTGAATGCATCGACATTGCAGCTAATACATTGAAACCACCACCAAATTTTGGCGATTTATATTCAATGGTGTTTTCATTACGTTCATCAAATTTTAAGTTGCCGACACGTGTTACGTTACGAACGTCACCAACCATGTCACCGAAGAAGTTCACAGGGCTACGAGCGACTTTAAATGGGCTGTCAAAACGACCTACACGTGCTTGACCATAAGTTGAACTTTTTAAACCCACGAAGGTGTCACGTGTTGAAAAATCTACGCCTTTGCTGTCTTGGCTACCGCTTGCAAAGTTTACTTCTTGCTCAATTTGAGCGAATACGTTGAGGTCATCATTAATTTTTTGATCTACTTTGAAGCCTAAGCGTGAAGCGTTAGAAGAAAGACCAATTTCGTTGTAATCTTTACCATCATCTAGATAGTCAAGAGAGACATGTGCACGGCCATAAATTTTTACATCTGCAGCAGATGCCATCATTGGTGTAAGAATTGTTGCCCCGATTGCTAATGCACATAGAGTTTTTTTCATTTGAAGCTCCAGAAGACTTTTCCAGTCATATCAATATGTTTTATCAGTAGCTTGGCTAGAAGTAATTTCGCTATCTAATGGCGCTAAGTATTCATTACAAATAAGACAGTTCTATTAAGGAAATATTTCAAAACGGTGAAAGGTGATTTCTGGTTTAAATTGCTTTTATACTTATAAAAATGAATATTTATTAAATGCTTAGAGTTGTATTGAACAGTAAATTTTGCAGCTAAAAGTTCTTGGGATAATATTCGAGACATAAAAAATGGAGCCGAAGCTCCATTGATCATCACTTTAAACTCAATTGAACTTAAAGTGCTGCTTTGATTTTTTCGCCAATGGCTTTGATTTTTTCCATGTCGCCCATTTGTGCGGCATGTTTACCTAATTCATGGACTGAAGTCGGAATTAGGTGGAAATGCACATGCGGAACAGTTTGACCCGCAGCAGCACCAGACAACTGCATCAATACGATACCTTTCACGTCTAAGGCTTTCTCCATTGCTTTCGCAACTTTTTGGACAATCTGAATGGTATAAGCAGCCGCTTCAGGATCTAAATCAAGTAGCGTAATAGCAGGGGTTTTAGGAATTACGAGCGTATGACCTTCGGCCTGTGGCATGACATCCATAAAAGCGAGTACTTGATCATCTTCATAGACTTTAAACGCGGGAAGTTCTCCACGTAAAATCCGAGCAAAAATATTTTGATCATCATAAGTCATTGCTAAATTCCTTGAGCGAATTGAATCGTAATTATTTACAGTTCAATTCTTTCTGACGATCTTTGATCGCGTCAAGTCGTTGTTGCTCTTTTTCTGAAAATTTAGGCTTAGTTGTGTAGCAATTGTCATTGCCAAACTTCGCTTTAGCGTCAGGATCTTTAAAGCAGAAACCTTTCGATGCATAAATCACGTCATGGTCATTTTTCAACTTTTGGCATTCTTGCTCAGATGCTAAAACAGTAGTAGAAGCCCCGATTAAAGTTACAGCACCTAGCAAAGTTGCGAGGGTAAATTTGTTCATGCGAGTTTCCTCTGTCATTTGTAACAATGTGTGTTATGACACTAGAGTACAATATGATGGTTATTTATCGTTATTCAATGGCGAGTTATTACTCAATTGTAATTTTACTCCATTTTTCATACATAATCATAGCACTTGAAAAATCACTGTTTTCTTCAGCTTGATCGCTTGCTGCTTGGATTAAATTTTGCGTCAAAGAGAGCACCGGTGCTGAAAGTTTTGCTTGTCGCACCAGATCAACAGCAATTCCCGTATCTTTTGCAAGTAATGGAAGTGCAAAGGTTAATGGGAAGCTACGATTCAGTACGCGCTGCGGTAAAACTGTTTCAGTCACATTACTTTTACCGCTCGACGCATTAATACAATCGAGTGCTTCATGTAAGTCCACGCCATGCGCTTTTAAGGTGGTGAATCCTTCAGCAACTGCACAAAGATTTACAGCCATTAACATGTTGTTTACAGCTTTGACGGCAAAACCCGCACCCGGTTCACCCACATGTTTAATCAGTTTGCCAAATGTTTGGATCGCAGGTAATGCACGTTCAAAGGCTACTTTGTCACCACCAATCATGACGGTTAATGTTCCCGTTTCAGCGCCAATGGTTTGTCCACTCACAGGGGCATCTAAGAATGCAATATTTTGCTGCTTTAAGGCAGCAGCGAGTTTTTTTGCAGATTCTGGTACACCGCTGGTACAGTCGACCCAAATCGAGCCTGATTTCAGCGTTACACTCGCAATTAAATTTTCAACATCTTGGCTGATGGGTAGGCAGGAAAAAATAATGTCCGCTTGTGCTGCTTGTTCTAAAGCAGCCGCTTGCGTACCAAATTCAGCAGCATGTTGCTCTGCCTTGGTAAAGTTTCGATTCCAGACATAAACCGTGTCGAACTGTTTTGGTAGGTGCGCTGCCATACGGTAACCCATTGCGCCCAATCCGATAAATGCAACTGACTGAATCATCTTTACCCTCTAAATTTTTTATTTCAATAAACTGGATCTTTGTGTAAGCCACTGGGTCAAAGTTGGCCAAAATTGATTGGCACTTTTTTGACTCGACATCAGGCCGAGGTGACCACCGGGAATGAGAGTAAACGTGACATCTTGACTACTTGTCAATTCGCCTAAAGGACTTGCTGCATCAGCAGTAACGATTTGATCGGTAGAACCCGCGCCAATCAACAAAGAGCAGTGGATATTTTTTAATTGAATAACTTTATCTTTCAATTGAATAATGCCGTTTTTAAGTGGATTTTGTAGCCAAACATTGAACACCATGTCTTGGTTAATGCCACCAGGATAGTCAATCATGTGATTGAGAAAATCGCCCATGGTTGCATGTTCATACAGATCATGCAGATTATCTAAGTTGGAAAGAAATTGTTTTTGGCTTTTGAACCAACCCATTGGATCGACGATTTTAAATCCAATTGCATTGAGTACGCCCGGTGTATGGATAAAATGTTTAGGAATTTTCCCTGTGTAGACCGTATCTTGTAAATTCTTACTACGTGAAAGCAAGCGATTGGTTTTTTGAAATAACTTTCCGATACGACCTGAGGCATAGCTATCAATCGGCGCGCCCATCACCATTAGATTTTTAACATGTTCAGGTTGATGTAATGCGGTATACAGCGTGACAAAGACTCCAGCCATACTCCAACCGTGTAGCGAAATGTATCGACAATCTGCATGCTCACAAATTTGATCAATACAATGTGGAATCACATCATCAATAAACGATAGAAAATTTAAGAAACGATCTTGATAGTTTAATTTTCCCCATTCCAGCAAATAGACATCAAAGCCACTGTGTTGAAAATGTTTAACCAATGAGCGATATGGATACAAATCATAAATCGCCATATTGATGGCCAGTGGAGCAACAAACACTAAGGGTTCTTTGTATTTACGATCAGGCGAAGCGTAATACCGAACTTTTGCATGTTTATATTCAGTAATTACTTCATAGGGTGTCGATTGAGAAAGGACCAACGATTTTGCATTAAACACACGTGTAGACAAGTGTTTAATTTTCTTTTGCTGCGCCAGAAATTTCTGTTTGAAAGGGTGCATAACTGTCAATTGCCTAAGTCCTTGTAGGATTGGTCGAAGTCTAAGCGATAATTTAGTATTTTACCTTGACCTTAAATAGCTTAGACGCTCAAAATATTGGCAATTCTTCACAAAGGCAGTTCTTCGCGACTGAGTAATACAGATGAGCCAACAAGACGACATCGAATACCAATTAGAGACTTTAGCGATTCGTACAGGTCATACTCGTACTTTTGAGGGTGAACATAGTGAGCCAATTTTCCTGACTTCATCATTTGTTTGTGAAAGTGCAGCAGATGCCGCAGCAAAATTTTCAGGTCAAATTGAAGGCAATACCTATTCACGTTATACCAATCCAACTGTACAAGCTTTCGAAAAACGTTTAGCTGTTTTGGATGGTGCTGAAGCCGCTGTTGCGACAAGTTCAGGTATGGCGGGCGTACACGCGATCACTTTGGCATATTTGAAAGCTGGCGATCATGTGGTGTGTTCACGTGCTGTCTTTGGTTCGATCATTTCTCTGTTTGAAAAATATGTCATCAAATTTGGTGTTGACGTTACTTTTGTTGATTTGGAAGATTTAGATGCTTGGAAACAAGCGATTCGTCCAACGACACGCCTCTTGTTTATTGAAACACCGTCAAACCCATTAGCTCAAGTAGGGGATTTACAAGCCATTGCTGATATTGCACATGCGCATGGGGCATTATTTGCAGTCGATAATACTTTCTGTACACCGGTGTTACAGCAACCGATTAAATTTGGTGCGGACCTCGTGATCTACTCATCAACAAAATATATTGATGGTCAAGGTCGTGCGCTCGGTGGTGCTGTTGTAGGTAGTGCAAAATTGATGGAAGAGATTACAGGTGTTATTCGTACACTGGGTAACTCGATGAGTCCATTCAATGCATGGATCTTCCTGAAAGGCCTAGAAACTTTAAGCTTACGTATGAAAGCTCACTGTGTAAGTGCTCAGACTTTAGCTGAATGGTTGGATGCACACCCGAAAGTTGAAAAAGTGTACTATGCGGGACTTCCAAATCACGAAGGTCATGAGTTGGCGAAAAAACAACAAAAAGGCTTTGGTGGAGTTGTATCGTTTGTTGTGAAAGGCGAACGTGAAGGCGCTTGGACAGTGATTGATAATACTAAGTTCCTTTCTATTACAAGTAACTTGGGTGATGTAAAGTCAACAATTACCCATCCTGCAACGACTTCTCATGGCAGAATGTCAGCAGAAGCGAAAAAAGCAGCAGGGATTAGCGAAGGTTTAATTCGCGTATCTGTTGGTTTAGAAGATATTAATGATATTATTCGCGATCTTTCACGCGGTTTAGATCTTATCTAAAGTGAATTCATCAGTTTTGTTCGGAGATTTTTATGAACATTAATATGCTCATGCAGCAAGCTCAACGCATGCAAAAAGAAGTTGAGAGCAACATTAAAAAAGCCAAGGAAGAGCTTGCACAAGTTGAAGTTCACGCTGAAGCAGGTGGTGGTCTGGTTAAAGTTACTATGACTGCACGTCATGTAGTGAAACGTATCGAAATCAATCCTGAACTACTTCAAGATGATGCAGATATGATTGAAGACTTAATTGCAGCAGCAATGAATGATGCTTCACGTCAAGCTGAAGCGATTTCAGAAGAAAAACTGAAATCTGCAAACTCTGGTATGGGTCTTCCACCAGGTCTTTCAGGTTTATTCTAAGGAATACGTTAAATGTTTAGTGATCGTTTTGATCAACTTGTACAGGCATTGCGTATTTTACCAAGCGTTGGGCCAAAGTCGGCTCAACGTATGGCACTGCACTTAATCATGAAAAACAGGGAAGGCGCTGTCGGTCTGGCACATGCCTTGACTGAAGCAACCAACTATATTCATGAATGTTCCATTTGCCATTCATTGACTGAAGATGAAGTATGCAACATTTGCGTCTCTTCAGAGCGTGATGATCAACTGCTTTGTGTGGTTGAATCTCCTGCAGATGTCATGGCAATCGAGCAAAGTGGTAGTTTTAGAGGGAAATATCATGTATTGGGTGGGCATTTGTCGCCACTCGACGGTATTGG
Source organism: Acinetobacter sp. LipI_15 (assembly GCF_058242865.1). Lineage (NCBI taxonomy): Bacteria > Pseudomonadati > Pseudomonadota > Gammaproteobacteria > Moraxellales > Moraxellaceae > Acinetobacter > Acinetobacter sp. LipI_15. Next base: position 1,389,027 of record NZ_JBZAYN010000001.1, read on the forward strand.
CCCCGACGAAATTGGTATCCCATATTTAATTCAACGACTAAGTGATGGTAAAGTGCAGGAAGTGATCTTGGCGACCAATGCAACAGTTGAAGGTCAAGCGACAGCACATTATTTGGTTGAAGCGACTAAACATTTACCAATACAAATGACCCGTATTGCACAGGGTGTACCACAGGGTGGTGAGCTTGAATATGTGGATAGTCATACCTTAAGTCAGGCCGTGCATAACCGAATGCGAATGAAGTAAATATAGAGCGAAACTCGTTTCGCTTTGTATAATTTTCATCTAATTATTTATACTTAATAACGATTAAAGTTTTTGTTTACAATGAATAAAAAAGCTAAATAAAGGAAATAAGTCACTAAAATAACGTTTTTCCTTATAGATAAATAATATATATCAGTTAATATAAGCTCATAGAGCATCTAAAATTAGACTCAGCAACTTATGTATCAATTTATTCAAAATCAGCCAGATTTAAATTCCGTTTTAAATCTTATGGACCAAAGCTCGATTTACGGACTCGACACCGAGTTTATAAAAGTAGATACCCTGTGGCCCAAACTTGGACTTTTCCAAATTAATGTACAAAATCAGGTGTATTTACTTGATGGTACAACCCTCGATTTAAGCCAATTCTGGCAAAAATTATTTGCGGCTCAGCAAAACATTTTTCATGCATGTAGTGAAGATATCGACTTGATTTATCACTATGCACAGCATAAGTCTTTGGAAAATGTCTTTGATACACAAGTTGGGATGTCATTTTTAGGGCATGGCTTACAAGTCAGCTATCAAAACGCCTTAAAAACCATGCTCGATGTCGATATTGATAAAGATCAGACCCGTTCAGATTGGTTGGCTCGCCCACTCAGTGCCGAGCAAATGAACTATGCAGCGAATGATGTACATTATTTAATGAATTTAAGTCAAACGATTCAAAACGAGTTGGCTGCGAAAAGTTTATTAAATTGTGTGCTTGAGGACTGCAAAAATTTAACTTATGAAATTGGCACTGAAACGCCGATCCATATGCTGTATCACGATGTTGGTAATTATCGACATTCACGTCGACAGCTCATGCAAATTCAGCAATTGGCCGTTTGGCGTGAGCAAATGGTGAAAGCCTTAAATCAGCCACGTAGTTTTATTCTTAAAAACTCAACCATCATTGATATGGTAGAAAAAAATCCAAAAAATAATTTTCAATTGAGTGCGGTGAAAGACATTCGTCCGAACATTGTGCGTGAGCATGGTAAAATTATTTTAGATTTGTTGAAGTTTTTACCAGAACAAGCTGAATGGCCGCTGCGTATGGCACGTCCAATTCGTCATTCTTCTCAGGATATTGGTTCGCGCGTCGATACAGTCATTCAACGTGCAGTGCAAGAAACCTCTGTGCCTAAAGAAGTTTTAATGCGCAAAAAATGGTTAAATGCCTTGTATCAGCATGTGGTTTTTCATAATGATGAACAGGATTTACCGAGCTATCTATTGGGCTGGCGCTATGATTTGCTGACGAAGCCTTTAATTGAAGTGCTGCATGCCGATGAAAGCTATCTTTCTGGTCAAATGAAAGTGTTGGAATAAGTTCTGATTGATTAAAGAACTATCACTTATACAAATTCACGACTGATGCGTTAATAAACACTAATGTATCAGTCTTTTTTTTGATGTATCCTTTGCCTTGCGTTTAATGAGTATTGATTCAATTATGTACTGTTCTATCTACAAATCGAGCAAAAAAGATGAAATGTATCTTTATATTGCTCGTCCTGAAGTTAATGAAAACGAAACTGAAGCGACAGATCCGCTTGCAGTAATGCCTGATGCTTTACGTACAGCATTTGGTCGTGCCACATTTGTCATGGATCTAGAACTTAGTGAATCACGCAAACTTGCACGTGTGAATGTATTGCATGTACTAGATTCAATTGAAACAAAAGGGTTCTTTATTCAAATGCCTCCAGAAGGTTTAATTGACCCAAATGCAGTTGAGCCAGAAGGCTTGCGCGGCGCTTAAGTTAATTCAGGAGTTGTGAAAATGAATGGTGTAGTATCGGTATTGGACTCAATTCCTGAAAGCAGTATTGCAATTACGGTTTACCTAGGTGGGGCTGTAATTGCTTTGTTGTGTTGGTATGGGCTGATGAAGCGCTTACCCAAAACGATCGGTGCCATTGGTTGGCTTATCGTATTTGCTATTTTATTAACACCAACCGTTTCTGAAGGTTCAAATGCAGCCATCGCACCTGCGATTTTTGGTTTGATTTTTGGTGTATTAACAAAAGATCAGCCATTGGTTTGGTTGAATCTATCGCTGATTCTCTTTGTGGTGGGTATTGGTTTAGTCCTCGGTTATTTTTGGACCAAATACAATGCAGCGAAACCACAGCACGTTGTAAACAAGAAAATTTCACCGCTTTAAATAAAAAAAATAAGGTTATGTCATGTCTGTTGAAACTCAACAATTTACTGGTACAGATCAATATATTGCGACCGATAGCTTAAAACTTGCAGTAAAAGCTGCACGTTCATTGCAAAAGCCACTTTTGGTTAAAGGTGAGCCGGGGACGGGTAAAACACTTTTAGCCGAACAAGTGGCTGAAAGTTTAGGCCTTAAGCTCATTACTTGGCATATCAAATCTACAACCAAGGCTCAACAAGGTTTGTACGAGTACGACGCCGTATCTCGTCTGCGTGATAGTCAGTTGGGTGATGACCGTGTTTATGACATCAAAAACTATATTAAGCCGGGTAAACTTTGGGAAGCGTTTACCAGTGAAGAACGTTGTGTGCTTCTAATTGACGAGATTGATAAAGCAGATATCGAATTCCCAAATGATTTGCTACACGAACTCGATAAAATGTCCTTCTTTGTGTATGAGACGGGGGAAACGATTACGGCAACACAACGTCCAATCGTGATCATTACTTCAAATAATGAAAAAGAACTTCCAGATGCCTTTTTGCGCCGTTGTTTCTTCCATTATATTGAATTCCCAGATGAAGCAACCATGCGTGAAATCATTGATGTACATTTTGAAAATATTTCAAATACCTTGGTTTCCGAAGCACTACAAATTTTCTTTAAATTACGTCAAGTTCCGGGTTTAAAGAAGCCGCCTTCAACTTCTGAGTTGATTGATTGGTTGAGTTTGCTGATGGCGGATGATATGCCAGAAGATATTTTACGCAACACAGATAAATCAAAATCAATTCCACCGCTTTATGGTGCCTTGATTAAGAACGAACAAGATGTGCAATTACTTGAGCGTCTAGCATTTATGTCACGTCGTTAATTGATATCAATTCTATAAAAGATTTAAAAGCCGGTTATCCGGCTTTTATTTTGAGCGTTAAATCATACAAAGGTGAATTATGCAGACAAGTGCATACGTATCTCGTGTACACATAGCTGTACCTAGGAGGTTTAAGTCGGCAGCACTCTTGTTGATTGCGAGTTTTTATTTTTCTAGTTTTAGCTATGCAATGGATGATGCTCAGTTTGAACAGCAGCATCAACAGCTACTCCAAGATGCGTATTGGGCGTAAAGAAAAGCTAATTGATCAATCAGATCATCTTGCAGCTCAAACGGCCATTCAGCAAAAGGCCTGTGCTGCAACTGTACTTGAGCTGAAATACTATGATTTTGTGATCTTGAACCTAAGCGATTTTAACCGCTATAGAAACCATCAAGGTTTTTATAAAATCGTATCTATTCAAAAGTTGCAGCAAGATCGCCTCAAAGTTCAGCGCAAATATGAAACTCTTAAACTATCGCTTAACAATAGAAATGCGACTTGCGAATAAATCATGCTGTATGTGTTTCTTTGGGTAAATAGGGCGACGTATATGAACACGCAGTAAAAGCTTTTGGCTTTACTTGTAGAGATCAATTTTTCATAATGGTGGATGTAAAGGCAAGACTCAGTTGCAGATGAAATAACAAGATCACATGCATTCACACTGGATTTGACCTCCTGATATTTAATTTTTATTGGATTTTATTCGCCTATGTTTGTGCGATTGTTTTATACCCTTCGAAAATACGGTGTTCCAGTTTCAACCCGTGAATTGATTGACTTGAACCAAGCAGTGGCAGCAGGGCTGGTCTTTGCAGATCAAAATGAATTTTATCAGCTTGCAAAAACTGTCATGGTCAAAGATGAACGTTACTTTGATAAGTTCGACCGTGCAATGAAGGACTATTTTGACGGTATTGCCACCTTTGATTTGGATGAGTTATTAAATCAGGTGCATAAACTGCCAAAGGATTGGTTTGACCTTGAACTCATCGAAAAGCATCTAACACCAGAACAACGAGAAGAATTAAAAAAAGCCGGATCATTGGAAGAGCTGATGAAAATGCTCGAAGAGCGTTTGCGCGAGCAGCATAAAAAGCATCAGGGTGGTAATCGGATGATCGGTACGGGTGGTACCTCGCCATTTGGTGCCTATGGCGACCATCCTGAAGGCGTGCGTATCGGTGGGCCTGGTCGTAAACGATCTGCGGTGAAAGTTTGGGAACAACGACAATACCGAAACCTAGATGATGAGCAGATTCTCGGAAGTCGTCAGATGCAGATGGCTTTGCGTCGTTTGCGTAAATTCGCCCGTCAAGGTGCAGCAGAAGAGCTAGATATCGATGGAACTATTCGTGAAACTGCCAAACAGGGTATTTTGGATGTGCAGTTGGTTCCTGAACGACGTAACCGTATTAAAGTCTTGATGCTTTTTGATGTTGGGGGCTCGATGGATTCACATATTGCCCAATGTGAGAAGCTCTTTACCGCTGCAAAAACGGAATTTAAAACGTTAGAGTATTTCTATTTCCATAACTGTTTATATGATTATGTATGGAAAGACAATATTCGCCGTTCAAGCACGCGTATGAATACATGGGATCTATTCAACACCTATGGTCGAGATTACCGTGTCATCGTTGTCGGTGATGCGAGTATGGCACCATATGAGTTGAACTCGGCAGGTGGATCTGTGGAGTATATGAATGATGAAGCTGGTCAGGTGTGGTTACAGCGCTTACGCAATCATTTTGATAAAACAGCGTGGTTAAATCCAGAAGAAGAAAGTTATTGGCATTACACCCAGACCATTGCTGCGATTAAACAAATCTTTGAAGATCATATGTTCCCGATGACTCTAAAAGGTGTGGAAGATATGACGAAATATTTAGCGCGCTAAAGCTTTAAAAACGCTACTTTTTCTTATCAATGATGTTTATATTACTTACTCCAATTTTGCATTGTTTCTTATTTTTAAAATTGGATAGTATTTAAAAGTCTTTGTTTTGCATACAACATGAAGGAAATATGATGGATCATCAAATTAATGGTATCGCATTACCTAATGAAGAAGGTTTCTTCGGTGAATACGGTGGGCAGTTCATTCCACCAGATTTAAAACAGGCAATGGATGACATTAATGTTGCTTATGAGCAAATTCGTCATACAGAAGAATTTCAAAATGAATTGAAAGAGTTGTTTGCACATTATGTTGGACGTCCAAGCCCATTGTTTTATGCGAAGCGCTTGTCTGACAAATTAGGTGGGGCACAAATCTACCTCAAGCGTGAAGACCTTAACCATACTGGCGCGCATAAAATTAACCACTGCCTTGGCGAAGCATTATTAGCAAAATATATGGGTAAAACCAAAGTGATCGCAGAAACTGGTGCAGGTCAGCATGGTGTGGCATTAGCAACGGCTTGTGCCTTGGTGGGTATTCCATGTGAAATTCACATGGGGCAAGTGGATATTGAAAAAGAACATCCAAACGTGGTGAAAATGAAGATTTTAGGTGCCAACCTAATCTCTGTTACTCGTGGTACAGCTACGCTTAAAGATGCAGTAGATAGCGCATTTGAAGAATATTTAAAAGATCCAACCAATTTTATTTATGCGATTGGTTCAGTGGTTGGTCCACATCCATTCCCGAAAATGGTTCGTGACTTCCAGTCAATTATTGGTGATGAAATTAAAGTTCAGACCAATGAGCGTTTTGGTGCAAATCCTGACTATGTGGTTGCATGTGTGGGTGGTGGATCCAATGCCGTTGGTGCATTTACAGCATTCCTCAATGACACCGATGTTAAACTTGTGGGTGTAGAGCCTGCAGGTCATGGTTTAGATACCAATATGCACTCTGCGACGTTGACATTGGGTAAGCCAAGTCAAATTCATGGCATGGCATGTTATGTCCTTGAAGATGAACAGGGTGAGCCATTGCCAGTGCATTCAATTGCATCGGGTTTGGATTATCCAGGAGTGGGGCCACAACATAGCTTGTTAAAAGACCTAGGCCGTGTTGAATATACAACAGCGACAGACCAAGAATGTTTAGATGCCTTCATGACGCTCTCACGTGTGGAAGGTATTGTGCCTGCACTAGAAAGTTCACATGCGGTTGCTTGGGCAATTCGTGAAGCGCCAAAACTTGCTAAAGATGTGAAGATTGTGGTTAACGTTTCAGGCCGTGGCGATAAAGACTCAGACTATGTGGCTGAAAAATTAGGTTTAAATTAATTACTGCCATTAAAAAAGACTAAGTTGCTCATCATCTGTTGATGGTGCAAAAATCTTTTGCAGTTGTATAGCCCGATCTATATTCGAAGTATCCCAGTTTTTAACTGGGATATTTTTTTTGACATAATTTTTATATAAAGTGTGGTTAACGCTTGATGTAATTGGAATTAACTCAGGATGTAGCGCATAAATAATTGCCTTTGCATCTAAAATTTCAGCGACAGCAGAAGCAATCTCTAAATTGATCGTACGTCGGTGGTATTGCAGCAGTTCATCGTCTTTCATCGATAACATTAAGCGTTCTAATTCTAAAATGATGGCATCTAGTTGGTCTAATTTATCTAAAGCGGGTTTAAACATAAGAAAGGAAATTGAGAAAAGTAATTAATTTGTAATTTGTATGTCATTACAAACTGTGAGTTATATAAAATTATTGATATTTAGAATTCCCCCTTAAAGCTTGTTAAGGGGGAAATTATTGAGTTTAGCCTGAAATATATTGTTGAAGTTGTTCGATCAGTTTTCGTTGATCATCCATTGCTGCTTTTACAAGGTCACCGATGGAGATTAAGCCAGTCAATTTCTGTTCCTCAACGACAGGTAAATGACGTAAATGGCGATCTGTCATGAGTTCTAAACATTCTTCGACAGTCGCTGCACTTGTGACAGTGATAACACTTCCCGTCATAATCTCGCTGACAGAGGTATCGAAAGATGTTCTTTCCATCAGGGCGATTTTACGTGTGTAATCACGCTCAGACAAAATCCCAACAACTGTGCCTTCATGGGTCACAACGAGGGCACCAATGCCTTTTTGTGCCATCAGGGAAATGGCTTCGAGTACAGTCGCATCTGGGGTGATGGTGTAGATTTCTTGATAAGCTTTGTCTTTAAGTACTTGGGCAACTGTAGTCATATTTTCATTCCTTTATAGTAGTTTTTGTTTAATTTAAATTAGCGCGAAATTTGAAAAAAGCAAATACTTTTCAGTGCATGTTGGGGTCAAACATGCACTGAGGGTTTTATGCCATTTGAATCTTATTTTGGTTAAAAAAGAATAAACGCATTTGCGAGGTTGTGAGCTTGAGACGGATGTGGCTAGAGCTATGCAACGCAGGGATAACTTTAAGACGTGTTAATGTCGGTAATAGCGATGCCTCAAAATCTTGTGATGTAATGCGTCGTGGAGTGTAGTTGGGCCAATGCTTTTTGGCATATTTATGCGCTTGAATGCCATTTAGCCAAAACGGGAAGATAATATGATCTTGATCGCTGGTCATTGCCCAACCTTGTTGGTGGTAGAGACCCCAAAGGACTCCACAGTACATCATGGTTTTTAAAATACTAATTTTATAAAATAAATCTTTTGGAATAGGTTTATATTGCTTTAATTTAGACATCATATGCAGCGTGTTGTTGATGTTGCTCCTATTGTAGGAAATTCTTATGAAAAAGCTGTGTAAGCTTTGAACTTGATTGTAAGAATTTATGTAGTTAAAAGTTGAAGGGTGTAAAAAACGCCACCTTAGTGACGTTTTGTTATGCTTGCAAGGTGGCCATGTTCTGCCAATATTGCGCTTTGAGTGAGTCACGTTCTACGCGGAAGCCTTGATAATAAAGTTCAGCCAAAAATAACGCTGCTTTACCATGTCCAGCACGAGCTGCATCTTCCAATTCATGAACTGCATCGCTGAAGTTCATTTGAGATTGAATTGTGTTTACCGCATTTGCGTATACATGTTCGAGTTCATGTTGAGAGAATTGTTGAATCATATTTAACTCCTTATTCTAATTATGATCATTAAGGGCCCATTCTTTAGCCCTATTAACTAATTTAACTAAGTATTATTAAACTAATATTACAATTATCTTGAATTGTCAACTATTCACGTAAATATTTCTAATTTGCTATAGTTTACATGATTAAACAATGGACAATTGTTTTCGTGAGTAAAATACTATCATAAGAAGTTGTAGATAATAAGGAGAAGTAAAATGACAAGAGTTTTAGACGGTTTAACTTTAGATTATCCTCCGACATTAGCGCAAATTGTGGAGTTGGCACATCTACATCGTCGCAATCTTGATGAAGCAATTTTTCATCAGGAAATTCATTTAGGGGATTTTGGTTTGGCACAGCGCAAACGTGTATATGATTTCACACGGGATTTAGATAAGGGACAGCGCTTAGAATTTTACAATGCATATAATGGCGAATTACTCAAAATCGCCGATGATGATGATTTACATCCTGCGCATGCAGAGGGTGGTATGAGTATATTTGCAGTATTTATCGTTTTGGCGATTATTGCATTGATACTTTATTTTGCGGTGATACGTACCATTATTCATTAAATTGTTTAGCTAACTCACAGACTGAAACAGGGGACTGATGCAGTTTTAAGCGCTGTGACTTGAACTTCTTGAACGTCAGCCATACACTACTTTGAACCTGAGGTAGTGTATGACTATTGATTTAGAAAAAATTATTCAATTCAAATCTAAAATACAGCTAGAGCAAATTTATAATATCTTTGTTTCAGTCATGATCGTGGTGATTTTGGTATTGGCTGTGATTGCCTTATATCGTCCAATTTCTGTACAGCAATACCAAAACGTGTCACGACTTGCGTTGCAGCAAAGTTATCCTGAAACTCAGGAAATGGCGATGCTGCTGGGACAGCAAGATCACATTCGCGTTGGTGCTTATCTTAAATTGATGCATGCTTATCAGATGGAGTCTGTGCGGGCACATCAACTTCCGGCTTTGGCAGAGGAACAGCCTTAGTCGCAGGGATTATCTTGGTTGGAGCTGCTTGTACATTCTCCTCCAATATCTGCTGTACTTCATTTTTATCTAAGGTTTTACTGACCACAATCACCGTCATATTTTCAGGGTGCATATAGGTACGAACCGCATTTTGTACATCAGCTACAGTTATTTTTTCCAGTAATTTAGGGTACTGGGTCAAATAATCTGGGTCTTGTTGATAAAAGCCCAATAGACCAAGCTGTGCATTGATCGTTGCATTACTGCTGTAATTATTTGGAAAAGCACGCAGCATACCGGCTTTGGTTTCTTCCATTTGTTTTTGATCAATAGGCATTTTGACAAAATCATTAAAAGCCTTATGTGCCACTCGAATACTATCTATAAGCTGATCTTGACGTGTTCCATAGCTAAAACTAAAGATTCCGGGTGCTTGGCTAAAGCTAAATGCACTATAGGCACCATAAGTATAACCACGTTTAACACGAAGCTCTTGCATGAGGACCGAGTTAAAACCACCACCGCCAAACATTCGATTGGCTACTTCTAAGGCTAATCGATCTTTGTTATCGCGTGTGGTGCCTAAATGTCCGAATATGACGTTGGCTTGGGTGGAATTGTAGGGAAGATGGATAATATCAAAGCCTTGTTTTTCTTCTGGTTGTGCAAGCGCTTTGGCTTTTTCACCTTGGTTTAAGTTTCCAGAAATACGTTCTGCTAGGTTTTGCGCTTCTTTTTTGCTGAGTTTACCTGTAATGGCAATATTCATGTTTTGAGCAACTAAAAATTGATCACGAAACTTCTTTAAAATGTCTGGTGTTATTTTTTTGATACTGCCATTGGTTCCCGTAATCGGTTCTGCATAAGGATGTGTGCCGTATACAGCCCGATAGAAACGAATATTCATTAAGCGACTTGGGCTTTCTTGGAGTTGCTTCTGACCAGCTTGGTTATTACTGAGAGCTAAGTTTAGACTAGAGGTTTTAAAAGTCGCATTTTTAATCACGTCCATCATCATACTTAAAGCAGGTTCTAATTTTTTAGGGTCTGACAATACGCGTAACCGAACGACAAACATATCTCGATGTGCTTGCACGCTAAATTGAGCACCTGTTTGGTCAAAAACCGAGGCAATTTGCGTTGCATTGTATTTTTCTGTGCCTTCATCGATTAAACGTGCAGCCATGTTGGCAACACCATACAAGCCTTTTCCGACTTCTTCATCACGAGCAGAACCTGCATTAAAGGTCAGTTGAATATCCACCATGGGTAGATCTTGCGATTCAACAAACAGGCTATTCACACCATTTCGGTTTTTCAGCACTTGAACAAGTGGAGCACGGTAGTCTTTATCAATCTGTAAATTCTTTAAACTTTGCAGCATGGGGATAGATTGTAATTGGCTCGGATTATCGTTGAGGTCAGGAACATTTTCCGTATATGTTTCTGCATGGAGGATTGAGCCAAACGCAGTGAGTAAGCTTAGGGATAAAATTTTCGTAATAGTCATCACTAATCCTTACAAGACGCTATCTGTGTTTTGGGTTGAGCTGATTTGTTGCTCTGGAATAACAACTTCCGTTTGAGCGGATTTTACTGTTTGATCTGCTTTATTTGAGGTTGTTGGAACCTCCGTCTGTTCTGGGAGTAGATACATGGTGCTTAAATTTTCTCGGACAAAATACGCATTGGCGACACGTTGAATATCTTGTGCGCTGACGTTTTCATATAATTTAGGTAATTCATCCATTAGCCTGAAACTGAGCCCATTGACTTCTAAGTTACCGATCGTCTTGGCTTGGCTGCTGATGTCATCTTGGTTATAGACTAAATTGGAGACAAAACGTGTGGTGATACGTTCAACTTCAGGTGTTTTGACTAATTCTGTTTTTAAAGTGTCGATTTCATCTTGTATCGCTTTTTGCGCTTGTTTCATTTTGACGCCATCGGCAGGGAGTGCTGAAATGGTAAACAAACTGTCTCCACGATTGTATGGATCATAAGAAACACTTACAGCAGTAAGTAATTTTCTATCGCGTACCAGTTTGTCTTGTAGGCGCGATGAGATGCCGCTGTCTAAAATATTGCGAATAATATTGAGAGCATAAGCATCTTGTGGGTTTTTTGCGGTAGCCAGTGAGCGTACATTCCACGCCATATACAAATTGGGCACTTGTACGGGTAAATTTAGTTCCATATGACGATAGCCCACACGCTCGAATTCCCTCACATCGTTACGATCAGGTGTTTTACGTGATGGAATATCACCAAAGTATTTTTGAACTTGACGAATGGCTGCTTCGGCATCGACATCACCGACAATCACCAAAATGGCGTTGTTTGGGGTATACCAATCTTTATACCATTGTTTTAAATCTGCCAATTTGATGTTTTGCAGATTTTTCATGTGTCCAATGACGGGTTGACGATAGTGACTGGTTGGATAAGAGATCCATTTGAAACGTTCATAAGCCAAAGAACGAGGGTTATCATCTGTGCGCTGTCGGCGTTCTTCCATTACCACTTTAATTTCAGGGTCGAAATCTTGTTGTTGTAATCGTAAATTACTCATACGATCCGCTTCGAGCTCCAGTGCCATAGGAAAATAGGCTTTAGGATACAACTGATAATAATTGGTGTAATTGGTAAAGGTTGCAGCGTTGATGCTGCCGCCATAGATACGGCTGAGACGTGTAAATTCATCATTAGGAACTTTGGTGGTTCCTTTAAACATCATATGTTCGAGCGCGTGGGAGATCCCTAATAGATTGCCCGACTCATCACTACTACCCACACGGTACCAAATATGGGTCATTACCATCGGCGCACGGTGGTCTTCACGGATAATGACCTTTAAACCATTTTTAAGCGTGGTTTCAAAGGTGCTACGCGTTAATTGGGTACGTGTGTCTGCATGTAGATGAGTTGCTGACCAAAGGCAACTGCTAATGACACAGATAGGAAGCGCAGAGCGAAATAAAGTTTTAAAAAGACAAGGAGAAAATCTGTTTTTATGGGACACAAAGGAATCCATTAAAATGCATTTTATAGCTATCTAGTTTTCCTAAAGTTAATTTTGATTGCAAGTTCAACATGTTGTTTTTTAGTGTGCTTCGCTCTGACAGGCGTGTAGCGACTCAATTTAAGATAACTTATGATAGAATCGGTTTTTTTAACGCAGTGCTTTTCAAGGATTCGGCATGCAACAGCAATCTCATGGGCAGAATAAATTTTTGATTGATGCTGATATCGGTGATGATGATGTCACGCTACCGAGTTTACCTGCGGTAAATGTGCCGATTATCGAGACACCGAAAGTACAGCAAGACGTTGCTGCACCATTACAAGAAACAGAGTCAGAAACTGAAGATTCGAAGGTGAAAGGCGGCTTCTTTAGTCGTATGAAAGAAGGTCTAGCAAAGTCACGTAAGAACTTGGCAGACGGCATGGTGAATATCCTGATCGGTGGGAAGGAAATTGACGATGAACTTTTAGAGGAAGTTGAAGAGCAACTTTTGGTTGCTGACATTGGTGTCGATGCAACCAAAACGATTATTGCGAACTTAACTGAACGTACTGAACGTGGCGATTTAATCTATTCGCACTCTTTATATAAAGCGCTTCAAGAAGAACTGGTGGCATTACTTGCACCACGTGTTAAACCGCTACATATCGACAGCAATAAAAATCCGTATGTGATTTTGGTTGTTGGTGTAAATGGTGTGGGTAAAACCACCACGATTGGTAAATTAGCGAAACGCTTACAAGGTGAAGGTAAAAAAGTAATGTTGGCTGCTGGTGATACATTCCGTGCAGCAGCCACAGAACAATTACAAATTTGGGGTGAACGTAATAATATTGCCGTTGTGGCGCAAGGTCATGGTGCAGATTCTGCATCTGTTATTTTTGATGCATTTGAAAGTGCTCGTGCAAAAGGCGTAGATGTGCTGATTGCAGACACTGCAGGTCGTTTACACAACAAAGGACACCTCATGCAAGAGTTGTCTAAAGTAAAACGTGTAATGCAAAAAATTGACGCTACAGCTCCACATGAAGTGATGTTGGTTGTTGATGCAGGTACAGGTCAAAATGCCATTAACCAAGTTGAAATGTTTGACGAGGCAGTAGGGCTTACAGGTCTAACCATTACTAAACTGGATGGTACTGCGAAAGGTGGTGTGTTATTTAATATTGCAAGCCGTACCCATGTGCCAATTCGTTTTATTGGTGTAGGTGAGAAAATTGATGACTTGCGTCCATTCTCAGCAAAATCATTTGTCGCAGCATTATTTGAAACTGATAAATAAATTGCGTTAAATGTCACATAAACTCCGCAAAATGCGGAGTTTTTTGTTTTTGAACTTACTGATTGATTTAAAAAGCAACATGTGAATAAATCATAGTCAAAATTTAGCCTGATATACCCTTAGAATAAGTAAGGAATTGTTGTTATATATAAAAATTGCTTTGGGGTGTTTAGGGTGGCGTTACTCGATAAAATTGGTCATGTATTGACTGCGGATATCACTAAAGATTTTAAATTAAAAAAGAAAACTACCGAACAAGAAGTAGAAGCGTCCTTTGTCGACCAACTAAAGAAACGTCGAAGTATTTATGAGCTTGGAAAAAAGGTGCATTACAGTCAGGCTTATTTGGCGGAACTGATTCAAGAATCCGTAAGAAGTTGTCCATCTGCATATAATTCGCAAAGCACACGTATTGTAGTTTTATTTGGCGAATCTCATCAAAAATTTTGGGACATTGTAAAAGACGTACAACGCAAGAATGTTGCGAGTTATATTTTTGAAGGTGTGGCGCTCAAAATAGATCAGTGTGCAGCTGGCCTGGGAACTGTGCTTTTCTATGAAGATCAAGCTGTGATTCAACAATTACAAAAGAAAGTGCCATTAAGTGCAGAAGATTTTCCAGTGTGGTCGGAGCAAACGTCAGGCATGGCTCAATTCGCAGTATGGACTTCGATCGCAGATGCAGGTTTAGGCGCATGTTTACAACATTATAATCCACACATTGATTATGCCGTTGCCGAACACTTTGATATTTCAAAACAATGGCTGCTTCGTACGCAGTTAGTCTTTGGTTCAATTGAAGGTCAAGCGCCTGAACGTTTAGAACTCGAAGATCAAGATCAGTTTAGAATTTATGAGTAATTTCTATGTTCTGTAAGTTGCTTTGATCTCTGCATTCTAAAGCAGTGAAACCAAAATCTGAATGTAAGTGAGTTGTAGGTATTTAGATGCTTATAACTGATTGTTCTAGAAATAAGACACAATGTTGTAAATATAGTCATGCAACTGTTAAAAACATCACCTATTATAAATCACAACTTAGTAAGCTAATTGAAAATAAAAAGAGGTCTTGTAATGTCATTCTTGAATCAAATCGAACAACGTCGCACAATCTATTCTATTGGTAATAACGTGAGTTTATCGCAAGATGAAATTGAGCAAACCATTAAAAATGCTGTACGTTTAAGTCCATCATCATTTAACTCTCAAACATCTCGTGTTGTTATTCTGTTTGGTGATGCACATCAAAAATTCTGGAATATCGTACGTGAAACTTTACGTAAAATTGTACCTGCAGATGCATTTGAAGGAACCAATGGCAAGATTAATAGTTTTGCAGCAGGTTTTGGTACAGCATTATTTTATGAAGATCAGGCTGTAGTAAAAGCACTCCAAGAACAATTTGCACTTTATGCAGATAATTTCCCAGTATGGTCTGAACACTCAACAGCGATTGCTCAATTTGCTACTTGGACGGCTTTGGCTGAAAAAAATATTGGTGCGTCATTACAACATTACAATCCAATTGTTGATGCTGAAACAGCTGCGGCATTTGATGTGCCAGATCAATGGAAACTACGCGCACAGCTTGTTTTTGGTTCGATTGAAGCACCTGCAGGTGAAAAAACCTTTATTGCAGATGAAGAACGATTCAAAACATTCAAGTAATGATGGTGTGTTGAATTAAAAAGGATGCATTAAGCATCCTTTTTTTATATGCAAAATTCTTGAATGAATATCAAAATAATGTCTTGAAACTAAATATACAGTGATTGTTAGATGTCATAAGATTGTCACATATGCATTGCATAGTGCAATCGAAACTAAATAATTGATAAAGAGTGATAATGATGACTTTAAGATTAACTGTTGCTGCTGCAGCGCTGATGTTAAGTAGTGCAGGATTTGCAGCTGTAACTTTGACTGTTCCGGAAGAAATCAAAATAGTTGCAGTTAATGATCAAGAAGTTACTGGTGGTATATTTCGATCTACCGAGAAATATAAGCTAGATGCAGGTGAAAACCTATTAACGGTACGTTATAGCGAATTTTTTCAACATGCTGATAATTCGCACGATATATTAAAGTCAGGTGTTGCCGCTATTCGTACTCCAGCACTGATTGATGGTCAAGAGTATCGTTTGGGTCTAGTCAATGCACCAAAAGATTTTGATGCTGCGCAAAAATATAAAGACCAACCAATATTTGGGTTGTATGACAAATCTAATCAATTACTTGTGCAGCAAGCTGGGGCAAAGAAAGAACAAAAATCGATTTTCTCCAATGGTGTTTTAGGTAATGCTGTAGATTTTACGAAGAAAGAAGCTGTACCAGAAAATCAACCGGCACCTGTTTATGCACAATCCTTAAATGTAAAACCAACAAACGTGGCAGCTCCTGTGGTCGCTCCAAAAAATATAGCTGTTCATCAAAATGGGGCAGATCAACAATTAATTCAGCTTTGGCAGAAGGCTAGTAAAGCTGAACGACAAAAATTTATGAGTTGGTTGGCTGAGCAAGCAAACTAAAGTCACTTTTGTAACTTCATTAGTTTTCTTAAAATCCGTGATATTCGAAAAGTCCGTTGAATTACGGGCTTTTTAGATTAAAGAATATAAAAATCACCAAGAATTATAAAATTCGTCTTTCATAAAGCAAAATATAAGGATATATTGATCTTTAAATAAGCAATAGATTGCTTTTGGTTTAAAAAATATACACTCAAGCAAAATATTATAGAAATTTCTATGATAGGGGCTTGTGTTTGTTTTGAAACTCTATAGAATACGCTGCATACCAACGCAGGCAGCGATAAACGTAAGGTTTTTAGTTGTTTGATGTTGTTTTCTTATTTGCTGACGAAGTATTAAGAAAATCATTAAGAGATTATGAAGAACAACTTGTGTGGATTTTTACTGATTGATCGATCGAAATTATTTTCATTGATTAATGGTAGAAATTACTCGAAGTTTATTTGAGCAAATTTTTGTCAGTAATTGATGAGCCAAGATTGGTACACTATATGTACTATTGATTTTAAACTGAAGAGTTTGATCATGGCTCAGATTGAACGCTGGCGGCAGGCTTAACACATGCAAGTCGAGCGGGAATAGGTAGCTTGCTACCGATTTCTAGCGGCGGACGGGTGAGTAATGCTTAGGAATCTGCCTATTAGTGGGGGACAACATTTCGAAAGGGATGCTAATACCGCATACGTCCTACGGGAGAAAGCAGGGGATCTTCGGACCTTGCGCTAATAGATGAGCCTAAGTCGGATTAGCTAGTTGGTGGGGTAAAGGCCTACCAAGGCGACGATCTGTAGCGGGTCTGAGAGGATGATCCGCCACACTGGGACTGAGACACGGCCCAGACTCCTACGGGAGGCAGCAGTGGGGAATATTGGACAATGGGGGGAACCCTGATCCAGCCATGCCGCGTGTGTGAAGAAGGCCTTTTGGTTGTAAAGCACTTTAAGCGAGGAGGAGGCTACTTTGGTTAATACCTAGAGATAGTGGACGTTACTCGCAGAATAAGCACCGGCTAACTCTGTGCCAGCAGCCGCGGTAATACAGAGGGTGCGAGCGTTAATCGGATTTACTGGGCGTAAAGCGTGCGTAGGCGGCTTTTTAAGTCGGATGTGAAATCCCCGAGCTTAACTTGGGAATTGCATTCGATACTGGGAAGCTAGAGTATGGGAGAGGATGGTAGAATTCCAGGTGTAGCGGTGAAATGCGTAGAGATCTGGAGGAATACCGATGGCGAAGGCAGCCATCTGGCCTAATACTGACGCTGAGGCACGAAAGCATGGGGAGCAAACAGGATTAGATACCCTGGTAGTCCATGCCGTAAACGATGTCTACTAGCCGTTGGGGCCTTTGAGGCTTTAGTGGCGCAGCTAACGCGATAAGTAGACCGCCTGGGGAGTACGGTCGCAAGACTAAAACTCAAATGAATTGACGGGGGCCCGCACAAGCGGTGGAGCATGTGGTTTAATTCGATGCAACGCGAAGAACCTTACCTGGTCTTGACATAGTAAGAACTTTCCAGAGATGGATTGGTGCCTTCGGGAACTTACATACAGGTGCTGCATGGCTGTCGTCAGCTCGTGTCGTGAGATGTTGGGTTAAGTCCCGCAACGAGCGCAACCCTTTTCCTTATTTGCCATCGGGTTAAGCCGGGAACTTTAAGGATACTGCCAGTGACAAACTGGAGGAAGGCGGGGACGACGTCAAGTCATCATGGCCCTTACGACCAGGGCTACACACGTGCTACAATGGTCGGTACAAAGGGTTGCTACTCCGCGAGGAGATGCTAATCTCAAAAAGCCGATCGTAGTCCGGATTGGAGTCTGCAACTCGACTCCATGAAGTCGGAATCGCTAGTAATCGCGGATCAGAATGCCGCGGTGAATACGTTCCCGGGCCTTGTACACACCGCCCGTCACACCATGGGAGTTTGTTGCACCAGAAGTAGGTAGTCTAACCGTAAGGAGGACGCTTACCACGGTGTGGCCGATGACTGGGGTGAAGTCGTAACAAGGTAGCCGTAGGGGAACCTGCGGCTGGATCACCTCCTTAACGAAAGATTGACGATTGGTAAGAATCCACAACAAGTTGTTCTTCATGACGATGTATCTGAGGGTCTGTAGCTCAGTTGGTTAGAGCACACGCTTGATAAGCGTGGGGTCACAAGTTCAAGTCTTGTCAGACCCACCACTACTGACGAAGTATTTGAATAAAATACGGAAGCAAACAGAGAATCAGAAACATTGACTTATTGATAAGCTGGGGACTTAGCTTAGTTGGTAGAGCGCCTGCTTTGCACGCAGGAGGTCAGGAGTTCGACTCTCCTAGTCTCCACCAAATTTCAAGATTATAAAAGCAACGCTTTTACTTGAAATTTAAGCAAGAAGCTACGCTTCGCGCAGTATGTGATCATGCAGTGTTGAAGTTGTTTAGTCCTTAAGCGATCAAGTGTTTAGGTTATAGAGCTTAGCAACAAAGTGGCGTATGATTCGCTTCATTGTTATTAAGCTCTGTGATTTATCACAGTTTCCTGACCTGACGAAGGCTGGAAAAATCATTAACAGAATATATTTGAGTTGAAATAATTTGTTCATACTCGTTTGATTTAACCTAACAAGCAATTGTGAAAGTTGAATGAAATGAGTTACTAGCGAAATTAACTGAATCAAGCGTTTTGGTATATGAATCTAATTGAAGCTGTACAGTGATTAAGTTCACGAGACTCTAACTGTGGCAATTAAGTTTGCGACGCGAAATACAACTTGTATGTATTAGCGACTGTTTGGGGTTGTATAGTCAAGTAATTAAGTGCATGTGGTGGATGCCTTGGCAGTCAGAGGCGATGAAAGACGTAATAGCCTGCGATAAGCTCCGGGGAGGCGGCAAATATCCTGTGATCCGGAGATTTCTGAATGGGGAAACCCACCCGCTATAAGGCGGGTATCATAAACTGAATACATAGGTTTATGAGGCGAACGAGGGGAAGTGAAACATCTCAGTACCCTTAGGAAAAGAAATCAATTGAGATTCCCTCAGTAGCGGCGAGCGAACGGGGAAAAGCCCATTAAGTTATCTAAGCTTTAGTGGAACGCTCTGGGAAGTGCGACCATAGTAGGTGATAGTCCTGTACGCGAAAGGGCTTAGATAATGATGTCGAGTAGGGCGAGGCACGTGAAACCTTGTCTGAATATGGGGGGACCATCCTCCAAGGCTAAATACTCCTGACTGACCGATAGTGAACCAGTACCGTGAGGGAAAGGCGAAAAGAACCCCTGTGAGGGGAGTGAAATAGATCCTGAAACCGCATGCATACAAGCAGTGGGAGCCAACTTGTTTGGTGACTGCGTACCTTTTGTATAATGGGTCAGCGACTTACATTCAGTAGCAAGGTTAACCGATTAGGGGAGCCGTAGAGAAATCGAGTCTTAATAGGGCGTTTAGTTGCTGGGTGTAGACCCGAAACCGGGTGATCTATCCATGAGCAGGTTGAAGGTTGGGTAACACTAACTGGAGGACCGAACCCACTGTCGTTGAAAAGCCAGGGGATGACTTGTGGATAGGGGTGAAAGGCTAATCAAACTCGGTGATAGCTGGTTCTCCCCGAAAGCTATTTAGGTAGCGCCTCGGACGAATACCATTGGGGGTAGAGCACTGTTTCGGCTAGGGGGTCATCCCGACTTACCAAACCGATGCAAACTCCGAATACCAATGAGTACTATCCGGGAGACAGACTGCGGGTGCTAACGTCCGTAGTCAAGAGGAAAACAATCCAGACCGCCAGCTAAGGCCCCAAAATTATAGTTAAGTGGGAAACGATGTGGGAAGGCATAGACAGCTAGGAGGTTGGCTTAGAAGCAGCCACCCTTTAAAGAAAGCGTAATAGCTCACTAGTCGAGTCGGCCTGCGCGGAAGATGTAACGGGGCTAAAACTATATGCCGAAGCTGCGGATTTACACATTAGTGTAAGTGGTAGGGGAGCGTTCTGTAAGCCGATGAAGGTGGATTGAGAAGTCTGCTGGAGGTATCAGAAGTGCGAATGCTGACGTGAGTAACGACAAAACGGGTGAAAAACCCGTTCGCTGAAAGACCAAGGGTTCCAGTCCAACGTTAATCGGGGCTGGGTGAGTCGACCCCTAAGGCGAGGCCGAGAGGCGTAGTCGATGGGAAATTGGTTAATATTCCAATACTTCAGTGTAATGCGATGAGAGGACGGAGAAGGTTAAGTCAGCCTGGCGTTGGTTGTCCAGGTGAAAGGAAGTAGGCATGTATCTTAGGCAAATCCGGGGTACTCTATGCTGAGATCTGACAGCAAGCTGTACTTGTACAGTGAAGTGGCTGATACCATACTTCCAGGAAAAGTCTCTAAGCTTCAGTTACACTGGAATCGTACCCGAAACCGACACAGGTGGTCAGGTCGAGTAGACCAAAGCGCTTGAGAGAACTCTGCTGAAGGAACTAGGCAAAATGGTACCGTAACTTCGGGAGAAGGTACGCTGCTTTTGGTGATGGAACTTGCTTCCTGAGCTGAGAGCAGCCACAGAAACCAGGCCCCTGCAACTGTTTATTAAAAACATAGCACTCTGCAAACACGAAAGTGGACGTATAGGGTGTGATGCCTGCCCGGTGCTGGAAGGTTAATTGATGGGGTTAGCGTAAGCGAAGCTCTTGATCGAAGCCCCAGTAAACGGCGGCCGTAACTATAACGGTCCTAAGGTAGCGAAATTCCTTGTCGGGTAAGTTCCGACCTGCACGAATGGCATAATGATGGGGGCGCTGTCTCCAGCAGAGGCTCAGTGAAATCGAAATCGCCGTGAAGATGCGGTGTACCCGCGGCTAGACGGAAAGACCCCGTGAACCTTTACTGCAGCTTGACATTGAACTTTGATCTTACTTGTGTAGGATAGGTGGGAGGCTTTGAAACCGAGACGCTAGTTTCGGTGGAGCCAATCTTGAAATACCACCCTGGTAATATTGAGGTTCTAACTCTGCTCCATGATCTGGAGCGAGGACCATGTCTGGTGGGTAGTTTGACTGGGGCGGTCTCCTCCTAAAGAGTAACGGAGGAGTACGAAGGTGCGCTCAGCGTGGTCGGAAATCACGCGTAGAGTATAAAGGCAAAAGCGCGCTTAACTGCGAGACCCACAAGTCGAGCAGGTACGAAAGTAGGTCTTAGTGATCCGGTGGTTCTGTATGGAAGGGCCATCGCTCAACGGATAAAAGGTACTCTGGGGATAACAGGCTGATACCGCCCAAGAGTTCATATCGACGGCGGTGTTTGGCACCTCGATGTCGGCTCATCTCATCCTGGGGCTGAAGCAGGTCCCAAGGGTATGGCTGTTCGCCATTTAAAGAGGTACGCGAGCTGGGTTTAGAACGTCGTGAGACAGTTCGGTCCCTATCTACCGTGGGCGCTGGAAATTTGAGAGGATCTGCTCCTAGTACGAGAGGACCAGAGTGGACGAACCTCTGGTGTACCGGTTGTGACGCCAGTCGCATCGCCGGGTAGCTATGTTCGGAAGGGATAACCGCTGAAAGCATCTAAGCGGGAAGCCTACCTCAAGATAAGATTTCCCTTGGACTTTATGTCCACTAAAGAGCCGTTGAAGACTACGACGTTGATAGGTTGGATGTGGAAGTGCGGTGACGCATGAAGCTGACCAATACTAATTGCTCGTGAGGCTTGACTATACAACACCCAAACAGTTGTTGTATAAAAGCTCAATTGATTCGATATTAAGCAAAATAACTTGATTTAGTTAACGCTTAAGAACAAAATACTGCAACTCAGATATGATCTGTTAATAACTCATTTGGTAGAAAACTTAGCACGAAGAGCACTGCTCTGAGATTAGACTAAGCAAGTATCCATAACAGTTGTGCTGGCGACAATAGCAAGAGTGAACCACCTGATCCCTTCCCGAACTCAGAAGTGAAACCTCTTAGCGCTGATGGTAGTGTGGGGTTACCCATGTGAGAGTAAGTCATCGCCAGCTCATTATTCGAAACACCCCCTGACTAGTGCAGGGGGTGTTTTTTTATGCGTGATGAAAAGGGAAGAAAAAAATAATAAGAAAAGCAGAAGAAAAAGCAGGGAAATGATAGATATTTAAAAAGAATAAGGCCGATCAACAATAAACTCGTCTAGAACTCTTTTATATCATTTAAAATGTTTTGCTAATGAAAATGTGTAATAAATCAATATAATAAAATCGTTTGTCTCTTTAATAATATATAGGGTATATAAGATGTTTTTAAAAAAAATTATTAGCTACAGTTTTATTTGCATTTGTTTCTTTCAATACTACAGCCGGTGTGTATCAGGATAAACTAAGTGAATGTTTGGTAAATAAAATTTCAGCAAAAGAGAGTCAGAACTTAACAGCTTGGATTTATTTGGCATTTTCAGCACATCCAGAAATTTCTAAATATAGTAAAGTAACGCCAGTTGAGATACAAAAAATTGATAAAAATATGGCTATTCTATTTCAAGATTTATTTACTAAACGTTGTAATGCTGAAATCAAAGCTGTTACAGAAAATGAAGGAACAAATGCTCTAGGTAAAGCATTTGAACTATTGGGAAATCGTGCAGCTGAAAATCTGATGAAAAATCCAATTGTTGAAAAACGTATTGCATCATTTGCGCAATATTTTGATGAAGATAAAATGCGTCAATCTATGAAATAATTGAAGAGATTAGACCTAACAAAATTTATCCTCTTAAGCTTAGTTAGGTCTATATGGTTAAATAAAAGATTAAATTTTTAGAAATTATAAGGAACTTTTTAAATTATTTTGATGTTCTTTAACTTGTTTTGCATAACGTTTGCCTTGTTTTTTCATTTTTCGATTGGTGTTATAAGCAGTAGGTCCGACATTATAGTAGGCTAAAGCTTTTGGAATACTACCTGCCGCATTTTTATATTTAGTTAAAATAAATGACCCACAATTAATATTGGTTAATTCGTCATATAAATCCCCAGGGCATGTTGCTTGCCAATAACGTGGCATCACCTGAGTTAAACCGACTGCACCTGCAGGTGAGCTGACATAAGGGCGGAAAGTTGATTCTTGGCGAATAACGGCAGCCAGTAGTAAAGGATCTAAGTTGTATTGATCAGCAGTTTGCACAATGTAGGGGGACACTCGATTTGCAGTTTCAGGATTGACTGAATAGGCCTTTTGTATCCCTGATGAAAGTTTAACAGCACGTTTCTCTACAGAGCCACCACCAAGTGATGAACATGCAGAAATCAGACTTACAGATATAATAACAGTTGAAAACTTTAAGCTGTGAGCGCTCAGGAGCGAAGTAAGACGAGTTGAAAGGCGAGTTTTATTCAGTACATTCTGCATTTATATTCACTTTAAAATAATCATGGCTAAGTGTAATTTCTAAAGCGATAGTATGAACTGGAGACTTAGAGGTCAATATTTTCTTAAGATGCTCTGTACAGTGAAATTGTAAGAATTGATGGAAATGTACTCAAATTACATAATTATTTAAGTGAAGAGAGAAAAACAGATCGTGTTAATTGAGTCAGTATTTCTCTCTTTACATTCTTACTTAAGATTGTGGGGCATTCAAATCCCGAGAACTTTAGTTATAAAAAACTAGAATATCCACTCATGAAATATCCCTATTTGAAAAAGCTATAACTTTTTTCAGAGGTATGAATGGAATCTAAGTATAATTTAAAGTGTTTTAAGCATCCAAATTTCGCATGCTTGGCTATGACCTGTATTGCCCTTGGGAGCTTGTAAATGTTGAAATCCTACTTTTTCATAGAGTTTTACCGCTTGTCCAAGTGTATGTGTAGTTTCTAAATAACACGCTTTAAAATTATGATCTTTGGCGAATTGAAAACAAAGTTCTAAAATATCTTTGGCTAAGCCATGACCACGTAATTCAGGCATAAAATACATTTTTTGGATTTCTAAAATGTTTGAGTCTTCAGCTAAAGGAGAAAGGCCGCCACCACCTAAAATTGTACCGTGTTGATTTTCAATAACCCAATATTGTGCATTTGCTTGCGCATAGACGTGATATAAATCATCTAAAATTGGATCTGCAACGGCAAATCCTGATTCAGGTGCTAATCCAAATTCTTTGGAAACTGTGCGAATGACATTGGCAATGCTTGCATTGTCTTCAAGTTGAAGTGGTCGGATCTGAAACATAATCATCGAAAAACAAAAAGATGGATTGTTTATAGACTGATCCTATATAAAAATCCATCTTTAAGTTTCAAATTGCTCAAGCAAAGTAATTATTTTAATTCGTTTGAACTTTTACCCAGTTCACGTCGTGCAACGATTAATTGTTGAATTTGCTGTGTTCCTTCAAATATATCAAGGATTTTTGAATCACGTGCCCATTTTTCCAATAATTCATCTTCGTTATAACCAACTGCAGCTGCGAGCTCTACACATTTTAATGTGATTTCATTACCTACACGGCCTGCTTTTGCTTTAGCGATGGATGCTTCACGTGAGTTAGGTCTTTTGTTGTCGGCCATCCATGCGGCTTTGAGCATGAGGAGACGTGCTGCTTCCCAGTCTGCTTCCATACGGTAGATTTGTGCAGCAATATTCGAGCTTTGTAAGATCGGTGTTGAATACTGCTCATCTAATTCATCTTTAAAGATTTCTTTAATTCGCTCTAAAGATGCTTTTGCACAGCCAACAGCCATCGCGGCAACGAGCGGGCGAGTATTATCAAAAGTTTCCATAACCCCAGCAAAACCTTTTGCTACATCAATTTCAGCATTACCTAATAAGTTTGCAGCAGGGACACGACAATCTACAAAACTAATGGCAGCAGTATCAGAAGCTTTAATACCCAATTTATGTTCTAGGCGTTCTACAGTCATGCCCAGCGTACCTTTTTCAACAACAAAGGATTTTATCGCTGCACGGCCTAATTTTTTATCTAGCGTTGCCCAAACCACCACTGAATCAGCACGTTCGCCCGAGGTGACAAAGATTTTTTCACCATTGAGTATGTATTCATCACCATCTTTCGTCGCTGTTGTCCGAATTGCTGCTGAATCAGAGCCGCAATTCGGTTCCGTAATAGCCATAGCGGCCCAAGTTCCTTTTAAGCGCTCTAATTGTTCATCATTGGCTACTGCTGCAATAGCCGAGTTTCCAAGCCCTTGGCGAGGCATGCTGAGCAACAGGCCTGTATCTCCATAGCACATCTCGATGATACTGAGGGCTGTCGACATATTGACACCGTTTTTATTTCCAGTATCTGTGTCTCCACGTTTATTGACGGCAGCACCTGCATTCATGCCATCACCGCCATCATTCATACCGTCGACGAGGGAAGACAACATGTCTAACTCTTTAGGATAGGCATGTTCGGCTTTGTCATATTTACGTGAAATAGGACGTAGAACATTTAAAGCGACTTCATGGGCTTGGTCGATCAGCAATTTAAATTTTTTCGGATTTTGTAAGTTCATGGACATTTCCTTGTTTTTATTTTGCTGAATTATGCATGTAAGCCAGATTGAAGAATCGCTGTGGCACGTAAGTCTCGATACCAACGTTCTACGGGATGTTCTTTGGTAAAGCCATGACCACCTAATATTTGCACGCCATCGGTCCCAATTTTCATCGATTTTTCAGCACATAGCACGCGGGCTAAATAGGCTTCACGATGAAATGGCTTGCCGGCTTCGGCTAGACTTGCTGCGTTTAGGATGAGCATATGCATGGCATCAATTTCGATTGCCATATCTGCAATCATAAATGCCACACTTTGACGGTGCGAAATTGGCTCTCCAAAAGCTGTACGTTCGTTTGCATATTGAATGCAATATTTTTTGACTGCAGTTGCGGTGCCAACAGCCATGGCACACCACATTAAGTTGCCAAGATCGATAAATGAGGTGTAATTGAAATCTTGATCTCCTAAGCGTTGGGCAGGGGTCTGATCAAATTTTAAAGTTACCGTTTCAGTGGCTTTTAAACCCATAGCTGGTGTTTTTTTAGCGCTAATGCTCTGGTCACGTTGCACAATAAAAACTTCAGGCTGGCCATTGAGCATGGCACTCACTAACAGCACATCTGCCTGTTCACCTAAAATGACTAAGGTTTTCTCCCCACTGATTTTATATTGTTGGCCATCTGCAATCGCTTGAGTTTTAAGTTGATAAGGATTAAATGCCGCCGTGGCCTCTTGTACCGCAAAGCTTGCACGTAGGGCTGAATCATCTGCAAATGCCGCTAAATAGGTTGCTTGAACAGATTCGGAACCCCATTGGGTGATAGCATTGATACAGCAAAACGTCGACAGTAAACCTGCTGTTAAACTAAAGTCACCTTCAGCCAATTGTTCCGCAATTAAGATATTGCTAATGATGTTTTTTTCTGCTGCAACGCCACCCAAATCTTCAGGTAAGGCATAATAATTTAGACCTAGATCTTGGATATGTTGCCATAACGCTTCAGGAAATCTTTCCTCTTGATCGGCTTGATGAGCAAGGGGATACAAGACTTCTGTGGCAAACTGCTGCATCGCATCAGCAGTCATTTGCTGTTCTCCAGTCAGGTTTAAATCAAATAATGATTTTTGTTGATTTGGCAAACGTTGCTTATGCACATCTTTGTTGGTCTGAAATGCTTTTTGCGTCTGGCTCAGGGTTTTAAAACCAGCTTTTGAGCTTTGATACAAAGATTTTTCAACAAATTTGCGCAGTTTAAACTGATCGAGTACATCACTTCCGGCAATTTTCGTTAAAAGTGAGAGCCCAAATCCTTGTGCCTTGTTTACCATATTGGTCATTGTTGTTTTCCATTTGCGTTGTTCTTATTTAATGCTGACATGCCAAAGATAGAAAAACCATGTCATAAATGACATGCATGATTGTCAAAGATAAACGGCGAGATTAGGTGGGATTTGATAGCTAAATGATTAATTAAGAATAGAAAAGTAAAAAGGCTTAAAAGGATTGTTATTTTGAAATTGACTTGGCTGACATTTGAGTCGGCCAAGTCTTAAGGTGTGCATTGAGTGTTTATTGATATTTTTGAATCATACGACGAACATTGGTTTTCGCTTCAATGACAGTCATAAAGGTATATGCACCGATAAATTTACGGCTAATAAACATAAACTCTTTCGGTGGAACTGAGAAGTAGCGAGATGCCATCGATTTTGACGCTTGTTGCATCACACGGCTATGTAATTGGCTTTTTTTCCAGTCATAGCGTTGTTGTTCGTCCATAACACCAGCAGGGATGTTTGGGTTATTTTCAGTGCTACTAAATGCCTCTGTCGCTAACAAAAAGACTTTAGCCATATCAGGTTTAATACTTTGTGGAATACCATCAAAGAACTCATAACCTGTCATCGCTTTGACCATTTGCTCAGAGCTGTGATGGTAACCCGCGGTAATCAAATTACGCGCAACGCCTAATAGATGCTCATCGAACTGACGGATCGCACCAAAGTCGAGGAGAACAATTTTATCTGGTACATCCGCACCATTGCCTAAACGGACCAAATAGTTTCCGAAGTTAGGGTCGGTTTGCATTTCACCCCATTCAAAAATTTCGCGTACGGCAATTTCAAGTGATGCTTCACCTAAGGCGTTACGGCGCTCTTGAGGAAGTGACAGCATTACTGGGCTGTTAATCGGTACACCACGTTCAAAAGTCATACACAGTACTTGAGGTGTTGAATAACCTTCAATAATTTGCGGCACGATATAGCGTGGGTCTTCTTTTAAGCGTGCAGCAAAACGGCGAGTGGTGTCTGCTTCAATTTTATAATTTACTTCACGATGCATCATTTCACGAACTTCATCAAACCACTGATCAAATTCACGGGTTTGAGGAACCATTCGTGTCAGTTTGAGCATGTTTTTGAATAGATTCATATCCGAATCGATGGCATCTGCCACACCCGGATACTGGATTTTTAAAACCAGTTCTAAACCATCAGATTTACGTTTTGCACGGTGAACTTGTGCCAAAGACGCAGTGCCAAGTGGCTCATGATCAATCACGAGATCATCAAGCTTTGAGCCTAGTTGATTTTGTAATTGGACTTTAATGGCTGGCCATGCCAATGCAACTGTTTGATTGTTCAAGGTGTTGAGGGCTTGGGTGATTTCTTCAGGCAGAAAATGTTCACCATACAACGCCATCATTTGCCCGATTTTTACAATTGAACCTTTTAATTTACCAATTTCTGCGACGAGATATTCAGCCTGATCTTTCATGGCTTTTTTACGCTTTTTCTCTTTTTCTTCTTCACTCGAAAAAATAGAAGTCGCGTTTGATGCTGCCCAACGAGTTCCCGCAAGTAGCGATGCCTTTGCGATAGATAAGCGTCGATCCATAGAAGACGTTTTCAAGTGTTTGAGCTTATCGTTCTGATCTGACATGTAAATTAAATCCTTTAATCAGCAATTCGCAGAAAAATACATTGTAGCTAATTTTAACGTTTCTTAACGTATTAAAATAGTTCAACTTACTGAATATGCAGTAAGCATTTGCAAACTTAAGCAAGATGCCGCGTAGACAGGTACATTGGAAAGAAAACTATAAACGATATTTGATTTTTACCGTGTCGTTTTGCATCAATGCCGCTTTATGTTCTTCAATATGTTGATGAATAAGGTGTTGGACAGATTCGTCTTTAAATCCGGCAGCATAACCTTTGACAATAATAATGCTCGGTAAGCTAAAAAATAGGGTACGAGCGTTTTCTAAACTCGGATCAGGGAAAACTTGATGTTCGATCAGCAGTTGCTGAAAAAATGCCTTTTCATTTTGCACGTTTAAAGACTGAGTGTCTTCCCAATAGCTTTGACGCATAGCCATGAGGTTATTGTGCTTATAGCTCATTGGAGCCCCGCATTTAAAATTTAACTGTTTGTATGGGGATGATTTTAAGAAATTAAAGCTTAGGATCAAGTACAAATTGCTAAACAATTGAGCTTGAATTGGTTTTTATTCGTAATTTTCATCTAATTAGATTTTATAGACTGCTGAAGAAAGGCATAAAGTACAAATTTCATTTCAGCGAATGTATCTGACCTATATATGTAGGTTATGAAATGCTTGCAAGCGGTGAATAATGCCGTATTTTTATTATAAATAGCATCAAAACAAGGTATCATAGGGCGTTTAAAAAATTATGAACTGGAGACGCCTTAAGTGGATCGACCGACTATTAGCCCTGAACATTTACAGGAAGCAGCTGAAAACCTATCAACAATTCGTGATTATATCCGCTTTGGGGTAACAGCTTTACGTCAATATGATGCCCACTTAGGACAAGGTACAGAAGACTATTTTGCTGAAAGCTCAGCATTGGTTTTACAAACGTTATCTCTAGATTGGAATGCAGATGCGGAAATCTTAGATGCGAAATTATTGCCAAGTGAAGTTGCAGAATTTTTAGCATTGTTAGAACGTCGTATTAATGAAAAAGTTCCGACGTCTTATTTACTTAACTTGTCGTATTTCTTTGGTAAGCCATTTTATGTCGATGAACGTGTACTGATTCCACGTTCTCCAATTGCAGAATTGATTGAAAACCGCTTTGCGCCATATTGCTTAGGTGAAAATGGCGAAATGGGTGCTGCGGTTAATAATCTACCTGAAAATGCCAATCCAAAAACTCCTCAGCGCATTTTAGATATGTGTACGGGTTCAGGTTGTATCGCGATTGCCTTAGCTTATGCATTCCCTGACGCTGAAGTTGATGCAACAGATTTGTCTAAAGATGCACTTGAAGTGGCACAAATTAACTGTGAACACCACAATAAACAATATCAAGTGGCTTTACTTGAGTCTGATTTATTCGCCAAAATTCCAGCAGAAAATCAATATGATTTGATCGTGTCGAATCCACCATATGTGGATGCTGAAGACATGGCAGATTTACCAGAAGAATTCCACCATGAACCTGAAATGGCGCTTGCTGCGGGTCAAGACGGTTTGGATCTTGTGCGTAAAATGTTGGCACAAGCTGCAGATTACCTGACTGAAGATGGCTTAATTGTGATTGAAGTGGGTAACTCAGAATGGGCAATGCGTCAAAACTTCAATACCGTTGATTTTTACTGGTTACAATTCCAAAAAGGCGGTACAGGTATCTTTGCATTGACTGCTGCTCAATGCCGCGAATACCGAGATTTTTTCATTCAATCTGTTCAGGCATAAGGAGTCGTTTGACATGGCAGGTAATAGTATAGGGCAACTCTTCCGTGTAACGACTTGTGGTGAATCTCATGGCGTTGGTCTGATGGCCATTGTGGATGGGGTTCCACCGGGTATTGAACTGACTGAAGCCGATTTGCAAAAGGATCTGGATCGTCGTAAGCCGGGCACATCTAAGTTTGCGACTCAGCGTAAAGAACCCGATGAAGTTGAAATTATTTCAGGCGTATTTGAAGGTAAAACGACCGGTACATCGATTGGTCTATTGATCCGTAACACAGATCAAAAATCAAAAGATTATGGCAACATCGCGCAAACCTTCCGTCCGGGTCATGCAGACTATACGTATACACATAAGTATGGTTTCCGTGATTATCGTGGTGGTGGTCGCTCGAGTGCTCGTGAAACTGCGATGCGTGTTGCTGCGGGTGCGATTGCTAAAAAATTCTTGTTTGAGAAATTCGGCATCGAAATTCGTGGTCATGTAACGCAAATTGGTACCGAAAAAGCACAGAAATTGGACTGGAATGAAGTTCTGAATAACCCATTTTTCTGTGGTGATGCTGATGCCGTCCCACGTTTTGAAGCTCTAGTAACGTCACTTCGTGAACAAGGAACGAGCTGTGGCGCTAAACTGGAAATTATTGCGACACAAGTGCCAGTTGGCTGGGGCGAGCCTGTATTTGATCGTTTAGATGCAGATATTGCACATGCTATGATGTCCATCAACGCTGTAAAAGGTGTTGAAATTGGTGATGGCTTTGGTGTTGCCGAGCAGTTTGGTCATGAAACCCGTGATGAGTTAACTACGGATGGTTTCTTGGCAAACCATGCTGGCGGCATTTTGGGTGGTATTTCGAGTGGTCAGGACATTCGTGTTGCGATTGCTTTGAAACCAACAGCTTCCATTACTACGCCGGGTAAAACCATTACGATTAATCGTGAAGATACTGATGTGTTGACCAAAGGTCGCCATGATCCTTGTGTCGGTGTTCGTGCGACACCAATTGCAGAGGCGATGTTGGCAATTGTGCTTATGGATCACTTCATGCGTAACCGCGCACAAAATGCGGATGTAGTCGCACCATTTGCCCCAATTGAACCCAAGTGAGGAAACAAAGCGCTGCTTTGTTCCGAACGCGGTTGGTGAGTAGCGTTAGCGAGTCACAGTAGATAAATAACAAAGCGCTGCTTTGTTCCGAACGCGGTTGGTGAATAGCTTTAGCAAGTCACACTGATGAGAAAATTGCATAAAAAAACCAGACAATTGTCTGGTTTTTTTATTTCGGTAAACTAGGCCTATGAAAATAAATAGCAAAAAAATATGAATATACGAAATGCTTTACTTGGTGATATTCAGCAGCTTGAAAGCTTAATGAATACAGCCTATCGGGAAAATCATCCCAAGAGTTGGACGACAGAACATCATATTGTTCGAGGAAATCGAATAAATGTGTCTCAACTCAGTCAACTCTTACAAAAAAGGGATTTTCATTTATATGTGATTGAGTCGGTACATGCGCAGATCATGGGGTGTATTGGTATTCAAATGCAGGGGAAGAGCTGTGAAATTGGTCATTTTGCAATTCATCCAAATGAGCAAGCTCAGGGCTTAGGAAAAAAATTATTGCAATTTGCAGAACAGCAAGCGATGTTGATTGAACCCAATGTTGAAGAATTTGTGATGTATGTGATTGATCGGCGTTTAGAATTAATAAAATATTATCAACGACGTGGCTATAAGCTTACAGATGAAAATCAAGCCTATCCTCTTCATCTAGAGGTAGGTCAACCGATTTGTGAACTGACAATTAAACAATTAATTAAACGAATAAAATAAAGACCATGTGATGCATTTGATCAATTTATAAAGCGAGATGAATAAAAAATCCCAAAAGAAAACATAGACTAACTTTTGGGATTTTGATTTTAGACTATTTGGGCTTAAGAGTAAGCACGTAAAAATAGTCGATAGGCATCTGATGATTTTTGGTTTTTTAGCATATAGTGTGCGATTTCACCTTGGTTGGTATTCATAATCACCGCAATATCTTTTGCGTCACAGAATTGTTTAAGCACAGTATCTGGGATCATCACGGTATTAGAAGAATCAATCACATTTGAATTATCTAAGCGACGATAATTTGTTTGACCTATTGCAGGATAAGACAATACTTTGCCGTCGATCACAAAAGATATTTCATTCATATCAAGCTGCTGTTGATCATAAGAATGCAGTGAAAGTGCATACTCACCTTTATTCTTTTGCTAATCAATTGCAAGTTCAGGACATTTTTGTCCAGTTTCACACAGTAATTGACCTCGAGTAATGGTTAGTTGGATTACGTTACTGTTTTCAACGGTATTCACACCATTCAGCTTTAATGTTCTGGTTTCAAGGTTTATTTTTAGGTACGGTAATACAACCTGTGAGTAGTAGGAGTGTAAATCCTAGAACTAAATAATTTTTCATGTGTTTTTCCATGTTAGCGTTATTTTTATAAGCAATATTTATTTTGGCGCATATTCACACAGAAAAAACAAAAAAGTAAAATACATCACACTTTTCTAGTTTTGTTTGAGCACTGCTTTGATATAAGTGGTCGATATTCAAATAAAAAATATTATTAAGTGATGTAAATCTTATTTCATTGAAATTTAGATAACTTAAGTAAGATCTGTGATTTTGCGCTATCAATCTGCTCGGGATTGGTTTGTTGAGACAATTGAACACGTGGTTTTTCACCTAAAAAATATTTGATCCGTTCAGCATTTGCACCTGATGGATGGGGGAGTCCCGCTAGAATTTGTTGATCATTTAAATAGCCTAAGCTACATACATAATTTAAAACCGCATCTACACCTTTGCCTAGCGGTATATAAATTGCGTTAGTAAGCTGTTGGACCATAGGAATAAAATAATCATCAATATGTTGTTTTAATAATTCATTTTTTAGCATTGCGGGTGTTGAGCCAGCATAATTTTTTCCATTGACCAAAATGCATTGCTGTAAAACCGAGCACATTTGCACTATATCTTGATGATTGCTAAATAGCTCAGCAGTGGTCTGTATGCCTAATTGATTGTGTAATCCAATATGATCTAGCAGTTGAGTTAAATTTTTACGAATAGGGCCACTAAAAGCACCACTATTCTTGGCAAATTTAAGAATGTTTTCCTCAGATAATTGCTGTTCTAAGCCGTCTTTCGCTGCAATTAATGCATTACGCCATTGTTGCTGGCCTGGGCAGATGCCGACGATGACCACTTTTGCATCATGATTTATGGCCTCGAATGGTGCATAAAAACTTTGAACAGGCCCCAGAGTCTTAAGAAGGAGTAAATCACTTTGGGTTAATTCTTCAATAGAATGTGTTTTGATCACAGATGCAAAGCGAGAGAAAAGCGTAGAATCCGACATAAAACTTCAATCTTTCTAGTTATAAATTTCATTTAATATTTTAAACCTTTATTTTAAAGATGAAGTATTTAGGTGTAGGAAAAATGATTTTAAATTTATAACCTAACAACTTAAATCGATATAAAAATAATATTTAACAATATTGACCCAAATAGGACTTGAGATTTGGTACAAATATTGCTCATATCTAACTTAGGCAATACCAAGATGAATGCCGAATAAAAATGAATGGATGATTGCAGGAGAGAAGCACAGATTGTGCTCGCCGAAGGAGCAAGTTCCCCCAGGAAACTCTCAGGCAAAAGGACTGTAATCATATAAAAAAATCTGGAGAGAAGTAGGCTAGACCTACTCACCGAAGGGGAAGGTTCACATTGCTTCGCAAGGAACCAAAGCTCTCAGGTACCAATGACAGATGGGGCGAGCATAGGAAATATAATTTCCAAGGAGCCTATATGTGTCATATTGTTGTGATTGGTGCAGGTATTACTGGGGTAACGACAGCTTACGAACTCGGATTACTCGGTTATCGTGTCACTGTGGTTGATAAACATCTTTATCCTGCGATGGAAACGTCGTTTGCCAATGGTGGTCAATTATCAGCGTGTAA
Organism: Acinetobacter sp. LipI_15; assembly: GCF_058242865.1. Taxonomy (NCBI): domain Bacteria; kingdom Pseudomonadati; phylum Pseudomonadota; class Gammaproteobacteria; order Moraxellales; family Moraxellaceae; genus Acinetobacter; species Acinetobacter sp. LipI_15. Next base: position 1,423,392 of record NZ_JBZAYN010000001.1, read on the forward strand.
TGCTGAGGTCTGGAACCAAAAAGCAACGGTGGTGAAAGGCATCAAATGGATGTCACAAAAAACCGCGCCATTATTATTAAATCCAAGTTTTAATCTACACAAATATTCATGGCTCTTTGAGTTTATGGGACATATTAAAGATTATCGTGAAAATACCCATGAGACAGTGCGTCTAGCGTTGATGGCACGTCAGCGTTTATTTGAAATAGCTGAGCATGAAAACTTACAGTTTGATTTAGAAAAACGCGGCATTTTACATTTCTTTCATAATCAACATGATTATGAGGTGGCGACTCAAGTTAATAATATGCTCTGTGAGGGTGGCTTAGAGCGTCATCCTGTGACATTAGTTGAAATCCGTGATATTGAACCTAGTCTGACAGGTGAATACTATGGTGGATTTTATTGTCCGGGGGATGCCACGGGTGACATCCATAAATTTACGACGCAGCTTGCCAAAGCAACAGAACGCTTTGATGTGAAATATATGTGGGGCTTTGAGGTGACTGACTTTGAACATCATGCAAAAGGTGTCAATGTTCAGTTAAAAGCCAGTGATGAAAATATGGAACATCCCGATGCTGATACCATACTTGAAGCAGATGCTGTGGTGGTCTGTGGTGGTGTAGGGAGTTATGAACTTGCACATAAACTCGGTGATCGCGTAAATGTGTATCCAGTCAAAGGATATTCAATCACCATTAATTTAAATGATGAACAAAGTCAGGCCAATGCGCCTTGGGTAAGTCTGTTGGATGAAAGTGCCAAAATTGTGACTTCACGCTTAGGTGCAAATCGACTCCGTGTTGCAGGCACGGCAGAGTTTAATGGCTATAACCGAGACATTCGTGCAGATCGCATTCAGCCCTTAATTGATTGGTCAAATCGCAACTTTAATCTCTCTACAGAACATGTGGTGCCGTGGGCGGGTTTACGACCAATGATGCCCAATATGATGCCTGTGGTGCATGCAGGTAAGCGAGATCATATTTTCTATAATACAGGGCATGGTCACCTTGGATGGACTTTATCTGCGGCAACAGCTGCAATGATTAGCCAGCAAGTGCAGCAAACACATCCGATTTAACTGACATATTGTAGACATCAAAAAATTGTAGATATCAAAAAAGCCTCAATGTTGAGGCTTTTTTGTATGTTTCTAAGTCATTTGAAATTGATCTTAATCATATAAGCGATAAATCCCTGCAAAACGTTCACAGCCTTTTTGTTCAGTTTTTACTGAGAGTAAGGCTTTACTGTAATTGAACTGATATTTGCAGTCGTGTTCATTATCGGTGATTTGATTTTTTTGTTCGGGTGTTGTGTAGGCTAAAAATGGAATGGTTTGTGTTTCAACTCGATTGTTCGGATTACGATAGGCAATTCCTTCGATTTTGATGCTGTCTTTGCCCAGTTGATGCACTTTTAAATGTACAGGTGATGTCGCAAAATGGCCATTTTCAAATTTAAGATAATGCTGTGTTAAACTTTGGTTCATCGAGGTATAAATATTCAAATCTTCATGGCGAAGCTCAAATTGTTGTTTGAAACACTCCAAGTTTTTGCATTGCTGAACTCGGCTATACCATAATTTTTGCGTATCTATCAGTAAGCGTACAGGGGCATCGGTAATCAACTGTGCCGTTAAAAAAAGCCCATCTAGCTTTTCACGTTGTTCTTCAAAACCGTTAGAACAGTAATTTTTTTTTGCCTGAGTATTGGCATGATCACAGTCAATCTTTTCTGCATGCGTAAACGTCGCTAGGCCAGAACCTATTAGCAGAACCAGTCCGAATTTTTTGATGATATTTATTTCAGTTTTCAACAGCATGATCGCTTATACTTTCACTATGTTGCGCTTGCCCACACTATAGCGAAATAGAAAGCGTGAATACAAGATTTCAATCATTATTTTCTCAAGGAACTCAAGCATGATAGCTCAAATTCGTATCGGTCAGGGCATGGATGTACATGCATTTGAAGAAGGTGACTTTGTAACGCTTGCTGGTGTTCAAATTCCACATACACATGGACTCAAAGCACATTCAGATGGTGATGTGGTACTGCACGCGCTTTGTGATGCATTATTAGGAGCTTTGGCACTTGGAGATATTGGTCAGCATTTTCCAGATACAGATCCAAAATTTAAAGGTGCCGATAGTCGAGTACTTTTAAAACACGTCTACCAACTGATTTTAGATCGTGGATATGTACTTAATAATGCTGATATTACCGTGGCTTGTGAGCGCCCTAAACTAGCAAAACATAATTTAGAAATGCGTCAAAGTATCGCAGATGTTATGGATGTTGAAGTTACACAAATTAGCATCAAAGCGACCACCACCGAAAAATTAGGGTTTACCGGTCGCCAAGAAGGTATTCTTTCTACTGCAACAGTACTAATTTCTCACGCAAAATGATCTGGATGGATCAGCGCATGTTGTAAATCTTGAGTTGCTTTACGGCCTTGGAGTTGTAAGGCAACCGCATGGATTAAACCTGTCCATGTTTCATTAGGTTCCCAAATTTGATGCATAAATTCTTGAGCCTTTGGCATATCAACATCCATATAGTATTGACGGTATAAATACATCAAACTGCTGACACGGAAGTTTTTCGCACAGTGTAGCCAAACCGTTTGACCTTGAACCAAATGGTCAATCATATCGAGTACTAAAAGGCATTGATCATCTGAAGGGGTATCCCAAGAGATTGGAACTTGGATGTAGTTCAGGCCTAGATCTAGGCAAATGCGGTCTTCATGCTCGATATGATTGGATGCATCAGTCAGCGCTAAATTAATAACCGTTGAAACACCATATTCTTTGATCGTTTGAAGCTCAGAAGGAGATGGTTGACCGGACGTTAATAAGTGTTCATGTATATATTGGAAGTTTTCAATGTGACTTAACGCATTTTCGATTTCATTCATCTGACAAATAATCCTTCAAAGTAAAACGCCATCTCGAAGATGGCGTTTTTCATTCACTTAGCGTGTCGGTAACACGTCTTTAAGTGCTTCATGCATCTCTAACAAGACTTTTTCAGTCGTATCCCAATCGATACAGCCATCAGTCACTGATTTACCATATTCGAGGTCACAGAGGTTGGCAGGAATATCCTGACGACCACCTTTTAAGTGACTTTCAACCATAATACCCACGATTGACTTGTTTCCGTCAAGGATTTGTTCAGTAATATTTTTCAGAACAAGGGGTTGTAGGTACGGGTCTTTGTTTGAGTTTGCATGACTGGTATCAATCATGATTTTGCCACTAACTTTTGCTTTGGCTAATGCCGCTTCAGCATCTGCAACTGAACCTGCGTCGTAGTTTGGTTTACCGTTACCGCCACGAAGTACAACGTGTGCATATGGGTTACCACTAGTACGAATAACAGAAACTTGACCTTGGTCACTTAAGCCCAAGAAGCTATGACCATGTTTAACAGATTGCATGGCATTGGTCGCAACGGTTAAACCGCCATCTGTACCATTTTTAAAGCCCACAGGTGAAGAAAGCCCAGAAGACATTTCACGATGTGTTTGGCTTTCAGTGGTACGCGCACCAATCGCTGACCAAGAGATAAGATCTTGGTAGTACTGTGGTGAGTTTGGATCGAGCGCTTCAGTTGCACAAGGCAAACCTTTTTCATTCAATTCAAGTAAAAGTTTACGACCAATACGTAAGCCTTTTTCGATGTTGAAAGAGTCGTTCATATCTGGGTCATTAATTAGACCTTTCCAACCTACAGTGGTACGTGGTTTTTCAAAATACACACGCATCACGACATAGATCGTATCTTGGATTTTGTCACTTAAAACTTTTAAACGGTCAGCATAATCATGTGCAGCAACTGTGTCGTGAATTGAACATGGGCCAATGACAACAAAAAGACGTTTGTCATTTCCATCTAAAATATTACGTACAGTTTCACGGCCCTTAAGGACTGTTTGATAGGCAGTTTCAGTCAGAGGTAGCTCTTTTTTTAGTTCTGCAGGAGTAACAAGAGGCTGAATGCTTTTTACATTCACGTCATCAATGTCGTTTTGGGTAATAGAATTTGACTGTAAAGTATTCATTGCCGTCACTGGTTTGATTATACAAAAGGTTGTTTCGTGAGCCGAATATAACATGAATATAGCATTCAAATGTTATAAAAAAGATCAATAAGTCTCTGAAAAAAAAGTGATGAATCGGGCAGTTAATTTAAACCTGCTGACTATTCACCGTCGGTGCGATCAACATTGCAGTTGTTGGTTTTTCGACAGGTTTTGATTTTACTGGATTAATGATGAAATTCATGCCTAAAACAAACAAGGTAATGCCTAAGACTTTACGAATGACTTTTTCAGGTAAACGTGAGCTGATTAAAGTTCCGACCACAATTGCAGGAATAGAACCCACCAATAACCAACCCAATAAATGAAAATCGACATTACCTGAGCTCATATGACCCAAGCCTGCAACCAGTGTAAGAAGCACGGCATGTACGACGTCAGAACCAATAATACGAATCATCGGTAAGTTCGGGAACATGAGCACCAAGGCCATAATACCGAAGGCACCTGCACCAACAGACGATAGGGTAACGAATACGCCTAAAATAATCCCCATAATGATGATATATGCACGCTTATTTTTTGCTTGGAAATTGATACGTTCAAGATCCGCACTCATATCATCTAACTGATCAGTTTTTCGAAATTTATTAAAGAATTTTTCAATATGACCACGGAAAATAATTGAGATCCCAGTAATCGTCAGCATAAAACCCAAAAACATGGTTAATACGGTTTTGTAATGTGTCGATTGGCTCAGATAGTTTTCAAGGACCCAATGGGTCGCAAAAGACGCAGGGATACTGCCGACAGCAAGCCAAATAACAATGGTCCATACAATATTCATTTTACGTGCATGAACTAAAGAACCACAAAATTTTGAAATTGCGGCATATAGTAGGTCTGTGCCGATCGCAATATGGGGTTCAATTTTATACAGGCTGATCAGGATCGGGGTCATCAATGAACCACCGCCAACGCCGGTAATACCTACGCAGAAACCTACAATTACACCTGCCAGAATGAACTCTAAAGGACCGACCATCGCTGAATGCCAAATATCAAAAAACGTGCATATCTTATGACTAATTGATATAAGTCGTTGTCTCGATTAGTGATTTGCTTGTGAAAAAAATAGATAAAGAGTGGTTTTAATTTGGAAAATAAAGGATTTTAAATAAGCTAAGTTATTGATTTCGGCTTTCTCACGTGGGGGATAGTTCAAATGGAGATTATGCTGCAGTGAAATCATGTATTAAGAATATAAAGGAGTGACGATCTGAAAATAGATATCCAATGTCTAAAACGCACCGTAGATTTTATATTCCTAATCTTCAATTTGTTATTTATCGATATAGGCGACTGTGAACTTAAAGTCCATTCCTGCAAAATCTAATACTCCTTAAAAAGATAAGGTTTCGCCATTATTCGAATATGGGTAGAAGGACACTAACTAGACATTTTAAACATGCGACAGGGCTACTATCGTCACTTGGTTAAATAATGAAAGACTGCGATATGTGGCTGAATTGCTTGAAGTGACGGATTATTCGATTGATAAAATTGCGGAAAGCGCGGGTTTTAATACCGCAGTGCTATTTCGTAAACTCTTTTAAGAATAAATACGGCACAAATCCGAATCATTGGCGGAAAAATTTTAATCAGCAGCTAAATAGCAGTGATGAATATTCCTAAAATGTTGAATTAAAGACGTGCAGCTTTTTTTTGGAAATCTATTAACTTTGTGAAGGACTCGTATAGAATCTATAGCTAAAGAACATTGAGTTAAAAGGACAGACTTTTGCAAAATCGGAAACTGAAAATTGGCATCGTGGTTGGGGAAGTATCCGGGGATACATTAGGCGCCAAGCTTATCCGCAGTTTTCGAGAGCAAGGGATTGATGCGGAATTTGAAGGCATCGGCGGTCCGCAAATGATTGCAGAAGGTTTTAATAGCTATTATCCGATGGATATTTTATCGGTAATGGGGATTGTTGAGGTCTTAAAAGATATTAAAAAACTCTTTGCTGTACGCGATGGTCTGGTTGAAAAATGGACTGAAAATCCTGTCGATGTTTTTGTGGGGATTGATGCGCCGGATTTTAATTTGCGTTTATCTAAGAGCTTAAAGCAAAAACAGCTACCAATTAAAACAGTGCAATATGTTAGCCCTTCAGTGTGGGCGTGGCGCCAAGGCCGTGTGCATGGCATCAAGGCGAGTATCGATTTAGTCCTTTGTTTATTTCCTTTCGAAAAAGCGTTTTTCCAAAAATGGCAAGTTCTGGCTGCATTTGTCGGACATCCATTGGCAAGTCAGTTGCCTTTAGATAATCCACTCGTTGCGGCTAAACACGAGTTAGGCTTAGATGAGCATCAAAAACACATTGCATTACTTCCGGGCAGCCGTCGCGGTGAAATTGAGCGCTTAGGGCCTTTGGTACTGTCCGCCGCACAGATTTTGACGGAGCAGCATCCAGACTATGTGTTCCTGATTCCTGCAATCAATGATGCACGTAAACAGCAAATCGAATTGTTGCTCAAGCAGTACCCTGAAGCATTACAAGCCAAAGTTCGCTTGATGGAAAACAACGATACCGAATCTAAAATTGGCCGTCTGGTGATGAACGCATCGAATATTGTCGCTTTGGCTTCGGGTACAGCGACTTTAGAAGCGATGCTTTTACACCGTCCAATGGTGACCTTTTATAAGTTAAATTGGCTGACTTACCATGTGGTGAAATTGCTGATCAAAATTCCGTATTATTCATTGCCAAATATTATTGCGGGCAAAAAGGTGATTCAGGAACTCATCCAACATGATGCAACGCCTGAAAAATTAGCAGCAGAAATTGAAAGCTTGATGGATGTTGAAAAATCGCAAATTCAAGTGATGCAGCACATCACCATGCATAAACAACTGCTTTCAGGCAACAGTGAAAACCCTGTGGAAGCGATTTTAAAGCTTTTAAATTAAATAACTGATGTTACGCAGTAACATCAGGAGCGTAATTTAATTTAAATAAAAGTATGATACACGGTAACGTCATCCGCAACTGTTCGACGCAGGACTACTTCTAATCAAAAAAGTTTTTGCGATACTTTGAGTAATTTGACGCTAGTGAACGAGTTTTGTCGGTGAGGTGCATTGCACCGTAAGATGGTTTCCTTGCGAAGCTTCGCTTCTCATTTTGCCGAATGAGAAACAACGTTTCGTAAGAGTACCTCCAGCCGAAGGCTAATCCCTTTATTCAATCCCTAGATGTAAGACTCCGTCGAATAAAATTAAAAATCATTTTAAAAATGCAAAATTACTTTTATGTGCGTAACGTCAGTTAAATAAACCTCTAAGGTGACTCAGTTTTTGCGAGTTGATGCTGCTGTCGATACTGGCTCGGTGTGAGATCATAAAACTTTTTAAAAGTTTGGCTAAATGCCGTTTCAGATGAGTAACCTATACGATGGGCAATTTGCTGAATAGTGAGTTGCCCCATTTGTAAGTGCTGTGTTGCCAGTCGCAAACGATGTTGCTGCAAATAGGCGAGTGGTGATTCACCGAGCATTTGAGTAAATAAACTGGCAAATTTAGAACGCGACATACAACATTGTTCTGCCAAACTTTCGACGGTCCAAGCATGCTGCGGTTGTTCATGAATCGCGGCCAAAGCGTTGGATAATTCAGGATGACTCAAGGCATGCAACCAACTGCTTGAATCTGACAAGGCTGCAATATAATCACGCACACATTCGATAAATAAAATACTCACCAAATGATCCAAAATTTTGTCGCGGCCTGGACGGATCTGATGCGCTTCAACGGCCAGAAAATGTAAGCCAATTTGCAACCATTCCGGTGCGGTACTGCTCATAATGTGTGGTGTATGTAACAGCGTGGGGAGGGCATTCACTAAAGGCTTTGCCATAATGCTGTCGACATGTCCACGGATCGCTAGTACAAATAATTCTTCTGCTTCGTGAGATTCGGCAGAATTTAATTCAATGGTTTTATTTCGTTGCTCTTGAAACAGTGGTGTGATGTTCACTGATTCGACCAAGATATCAGACTGTATAGATTTGCAGTGGTGGTTTTGCCCTGACGGAATAAGGCAAAGATCGCCAGCTTCAAGTAAGACCTGCTCTTGATCTATATGTACAACACACTGACCTTGAATCACTACATACGCAACCATGGCATTGTGATCTTGAAAATGAAAAGCCCAAGGATGCTTTGATCTCAAATAAATATATTCAGATCGGTGGAGATGAATATCATCAAAAATTTTACTTAAAGCATCCATATTTCAAATATTTACTCATATTAATTTTCTATTTATAGATGGTCATTATGTGCTTAAAGGTCAACATTTATCCTTAAATGCCAAAGACGATCACATAGTTTTTTTGGACGCTTAAAACTGTTCTGGCTGCCCATATTTTACGAATATAAACACAGAAGAAGTAATTAGGGAAGTCTAGCGCATGAATGCACCAGTAAAATTAAATGAACAGCAGCTCGCTCAGTTAGAAAGCAAAATCGGTAGTGTTTTAGATAAAAAACGTTATGGTTGGCTATTGAGTCCAGGTTTACCAGTCATTGGTATGGGGATCTTGGCGGGTTATCATTTTGGTCCAAAACCGACAAAAAAACTATTTGCCATGGGCGGGCCGCTTCTACTGCATGTCATTATTCCTGCACTAGATGCACTGATCGGTGATGATGCCAACAATCCGACAGATGATGACATCAAAGTTTTAGTGAATGATCCCTATTATGATCGTATCGTCAAATTATTTATTCCACTGCAAATGGCGGCGAATGCTTTTGCTGGCTATGTGGTTACCCGTAAAGATGTTTCAATATTAGATCAAGTTCTACTTGGGATTTCGATGGGTGCCATCAATGGCGTCGGTGTAAATACAGCACATGAACTCTGCCATCGACCACATAAAAAAGACCATTACTGGGCACATGCGACGCTCGCACCTTTAGGTTATAGCCATTTCCGCATTGAACATCCTTATGGACACCATAAACGTGCGGCAACGCCTGAAGATCCTGCATCTTCAAAAATGGGCGAAACCTTTTATGAGTTTTGGCCACGCACTGTATTTGGTGGAATTAAATCGGCGGTGCAGATTGAGAAACAACGTTTAAAACGTAAAGGTTTAAGTTTCTTTTCGAAGGAAAATGAACTGTTTCATGGTTGGGCGATGAGTGCAGGTTTTCATGCCTCGATGCTGAAAATGTTTGGTAAAGGCGTGACACCGTATTTAGTTACACAGGCCTTTTATGGAATCAGCCTTTTTGAAATTATTAATTATATTGAACATTATGGCCTGAAGCGTGAGCAAAAACCGGATGGAAGTTATGCGCGAACCATGCCTGAACATAGTTGGAATAACAATAATATTGTGACCAATCTATTTTTGTATCAATTACAGCGACATTCAGACCATCATGCATATCCGACTCGCCCTTTTCAGGCATTAAGACATTTTGATGAAGCGCCAGAGTTGCCTAGCGGCTATGCCACTATGCTAATTCCTGCTTTAGTCCCATCGATTTGGTTTAAGATGATGGATAAACGGGTCTATGATCACTATCAAGGTGATTTAACTAAAGCCAATATTCATCCTAAACGTCGTGCAAGTATTTTTAAAAAGTTTGCAATTTCAGTCGTTTAAATCGAATACCTGATGAGAAGAATCCCAAGCTTGTTTGCTTGGGATTTTTTTATTGTGCGTATTATTAACCGATGCTACGCAGTAACATCAGAAGCGCACGTTGATTCAAATAAAAGAACGATACACGGTAACGTCATCCGCAACTGTTTGAGACAGGACTAATTGTAATCAAAAATGTTTCTGCGATTCTTTGAATAATTTGCCGCTAGTGAACTATTTTTACGGTGAGGAGCAATGCTCCGCAAGATTGTTTCATTATGAAGCACGCTTCTCATTTTGCCGAATAAGAAACAACGCTTCGTAAGAGTATCTCCAGCCGAAGGCTAAGATCTTTATTCAATCCTTAGATGTAAGACTCCGTCGCATAGACTTAAAAATCATTTTTAAAATGTAAAATTAATTCTACGTGCGTAACATCATTTAAAATCCCAAATTCTGTTTAAAACGGAGTCATTTCTTAAGACCACCAATAGCGCAAAATGTGGAAAAAAATCGGTGCAGAAAAGCAGATTGAATCAATTCGGTCGAGCATGCCACCATGGCCTTGGATAAGTTGTCCCCAATCTTTTACACCACGATCGCGTTTAATAGCCGACATGACAAGACCACCAAAGAAACCAAATATACAAACAATAAAGCCAATACATACAGCCTGTAGATAGCTAAAGGGTGTAAGCCATGACATAGCCACGCCTAGTGCAGTAGCTAAAGCAATGCCTCCGATTAATCCTTCTACGGTCTTAGATGGTGAAAGTATCGGTGCGACTTTGTGTTTTCCAAATAGCTTGCCACAGACATATTGTAAGACATCGGAGGCTTGTACCACCATGATCAGCCAGATCGCTAGCCAAATTTTTTCACCTTCAAATCCGGGAAGTTTAAGATTTAATAGCGCAGGCACATGCGAAATACAGAATACGCTGACCATCAGTCCCCATTGAATTTTTGAACTGCGTTCTAAAAATCGCGTGGTATCTTCGGCTTTGAGTGTAGCGATAGGGATAAGAAGAAATACATACAGTGGAATAAAAATAGAATATAGCCCATACCAATCGATATACACCAAGTAATACTGGTAAGGAATGACAAAATAAAAAGCGATCAGCAAAGGAAGATAATCACCGCGACGGGTTGGGAGCAAGCTGATAAATTCACGTAAAGCAAAGAGTGAAATCAACGCAAACAGGATCACAAAGGCAATTTTGCCTAATGAAATTGCTACACCAAGTACCAACAACATGACCCACCATGCATTGATCCGCGCATTTAAATTGTCGATGACCGGTGCAGGTGCATAACCCGCTTTAAATTTTAGTATTGAGCTAATGGTTGAGGCAATAATCAAAATAATCGCAAAGATACCAAACAATACATAAGTCATTTGCGCATTGGTGAATTCCATTATTGATACTCCAATGCTTTTAATTTGAGTAATTCTTCCTGAGCGTAGTTTAAAAACTCAGATTTGTTCTGTTCATTATGAACTTCTAAAGGCTTACCAAAAATAACGGTAGATAATAATGGCAATGGTATTAGCGCACCTTTAGGCATGACACGTTTTAAATTTGAGATCCACACCGGTACAATTTCAACATCAGGAAATTGATTTTTGAGATGGAATAAACCGCTTTTAAACTCTAATAATTCAACGTCATCATTTAAATTCCGAGTGCCTTCAGGAAAGAAAATAATCGAGTCACCTTGTGCTAATACGGTTTTGATCGGTTCTAATGGATCTTGATTTTGCTCTCGATTTCGCTGAATAGTGACGCCAGTAAACGTATCTTGAATGAGAAAACGTCGAAAGCCATCTTTTAGCCAATAATCCGAAGCCGCTACAGGACGCGTATTCCGTCTGAGATCTGTCGGTAGTGATGACCAAAGCAAAATAAAGTCGATATGGCTATTATGATTTGCATAATAAATACGCTGTTTCATAACCGGTTTGCACCCGACCCATAGACTCCGCGCGCCCGTGAGCAGCCGCGCACCACGACGAGTGAGAAAGGCAATATAGCGAGCAATTGAACGGCTTAAAAAAATACCTTTCATTGGTGAGTGAGAATTCCCTGAAGTGTCTATTGGATTTGGCATGGCTTCAAATTATTGTAAATTTATCTATACAGTAAAAATATGCAGATGAATGCGATGTATTGCAAGCAAAGCACAAATATCTGCCATTTAAATAAAGCCAGACAACCTAACTCACGCAGCTCCCATGCGCGACCACATTTATTTGCAGGCATTAATTTTAAGTTGATTAAACTTAAGTCCAGCTCCTTGGTGGTTTGTTCAAGGTTTTGAGTTTGGCTGTATTCAGCGACAGTGGCTAAAAGTGCCGAATCAAATTTGATTCTCAGGCTTAAATAATGTTGTATTCCGAGCAAAACTAGACAAATTAATATATATAGCAAATCGAATAGCATCACATTGCCAAACTGGATGATGAGCCAGAGCGTGAGAATCGCTGCCACATAAGCTGAGATGAGCAACCCTGTGGTAGATTGCAACAACTTTGATAGCACCACAAGTTGTAAATTCATGGTGCAAGTCCTTTAAGTTTCAAACGATAAGTATTTAAATGTTTTATTTGCGGTGTTTTAAGCACAACCCAAGGACGGTTATGGCGAATAATCCGTAAAACATCTTCGACTGAATATTCAGGATGTTGTTTCAATAATAATGCGGCAACTACAGCACTACTTCGTGAATATCCCAAAGCACAGAAGACCAAGATGTTTTGTGCTTCATCATTGTTATTAGATTTCAAGAATAGTTCTAAAGACTCTACAGCATTATGTAGCTGATTGGCCTGTAAAGGAATCAGGTCTAAACACAAGTTTTGGGCATATGAGCACTTTGGATAAGTGGGCAATTCTGCGCAACAATCGAGTAAAGCATCATATTGTTGCATGACCTGTTTGGACGGATAGCGACCTAAATAAATATAACTCTGATTGATTTTGATGATTTTAGAATCTTTAGGATGGCGATAGGTCCAGATTCGGCTATTGATCCAAGCAAATACAAAGTAAGGCGCAAACAATATTTTTGCAGCAATGGTCATATCACCATGACTGAGTTTTTGAAAAAAATGCGGTCGATTGAATAAATATGCAAACGAAACTAAAAGCAGACTGCTTGCAGGATAGAGCAGCCAAAGCCACCAACCTTTTGCATGTGCGATTGCGCTACACAATAAGGCAGCAAACAGATAAAGGATGCCGATTTTAATGTGCTTTAAGCTTAGACGACTCTGTCGGTTTTGAGCCCAGGGCGCAGGACAGGACATCGGGAATAGCCATAAACATAAGGCACCGACTAATAAACCTGTTGGGATATCTATAAAATGGTGCTGCCAAGTGGTTAGAACCGAGAGACCGATCAAAAAGGACCAACCATCTACCAGATATTTTAGCTTACCTGTGCTATGCCGACGGAAAAAATCCCAAAGTATCACCAGTAGCACAATGTGCAGGGAAGGTGCTTGATTAAACGGTTTATCAAAGCCCATCAAGACATCAAACCATAGGCCGAAAAAACCTGTGAGTTCGGGGCGTTCAAAGCTAAAACGTAGCGGGAAAATTAAAAAGCAGCTGATTGAAAGGATTTGTGCCGAAAATAGTCGCAGGCCATGTTGTTTTAATTCAAACTTATTCCAACAAAGTAATAAAGACAATCCATAGAACAGATCAATCGACCAATAAGGCACAATACTCCATGGCCAAAGTGGAATATATTTTTCCCATTCAAAGACGATAACAGGTACAGACGCTAAACCCGCAGCGTATTGATTGGCAAAACCATAACTTAAGAAGAAAAAAGGTGCCAGAAATGCCAAACACAGTAGGCCGTATTTCCAAGTTCCTGTTTCCGTATCCAGTTTATGCATAAGATTGACCGTCCAAGCTTAAATTTTTTGTGCAACGGAAACGGTGAAAATACCAAACTCATCAATGACTTGATCGACTTTTTTGAAACCAGCTTGCTCAACCAAGGCATCCATTTCTGCTTGTGAGCGTAAACGCATGACCCATGCATCTCCTTGGCGATGTGAGGTCAGAGCACGGGCGATAAACTCTTGTTGTGGATGCCAAATTTGACCTGTGTAGATGAGATAACCATCTTTCTCAATGGCCTGACTTAAGCCAGATAAGGACTGCTTAAGTAAATCATTATCACTAAATAATTCGTATAAACCTGAGACCACGGCTAAAGTCGGTTTAGGTTCAACACTGGCTAGTGATGTGGTATCAAAGGCATCCGCTTCTACAAATTTGGCAATCTGGCTTAAACCTCTTTGCTCAATCATTGCTTGACCTGCTTGTACATTGATCGAGCTATAGTCTCTAAGCAGGATGGATTCAGGCTGCTCAGGCAGTTTTTGTACAGCATCTAAAATATAACGGCCATGACCTGCTGCAATATCCATAATCCGTACTGCGTGTTGGGCATCATTTAACTTAGAAGCATATTTCGTTAATAGCGCTTCAATATTTTGTTTTCTAACGCGAATACCACGCCAACCAATCGCATTTAAATATTGTCGATCGATGATTTTACCCAGTGCATTTTGGCTTTCTGATTTATCTCTGTAGACAAAATCTAAGGTACTGCCGGAGTCATATCCTGTCTCTTCACCAATTTTTAAACCCTTGGAAAAGAGACTACCAATTTTAAGATTTTGTTTGGTTAAGCTCCAAAATGCATGTTTTAAAGAATGCTTTGGAAGCGTTGAACTTAAGGTTTCTGCTACAGCACAGCTCGGGCCAATTTTATCGGCATCTAAAAGTTTAGGTGCGGAATAGGGTTGTTTAAAACATTGTTGAATAAAGCGATGGATTTTATCTGTGGCGATTTTGCGATGTTTTTCACCCAAAGTATCATGATAAAAACCATCTAAGACGTGAAATTCCTTCAATGGATGAGGGAGTTTTTGATAAAACGCCAATTGCGGTTTTTGATGCACCACGAAGTCAGATCCTGAACATAAGACTTGAGTAGGAACAAAAATATTTTGTGCATCTTTAACGATTCGATCTGAGGCTGCATATAGACCCAGCAGCATACGGACCGATATGGCCCGAGCGATTTGCGGGTCAGTGTCATAACTCTGCGCACGTGCAGTATCGTGCGTCAGCATTTTGGCTTTGACATAACTATTAATAAAAAAGTTGCCAGCGAATTTATTGAGAAGTGTTAAGCCAGGTTTTGCAAAAGGCACATAGAGTTTGATGTCAAATGCAGGCGAGGCAAGGCATAAAGCACGAATTTTAGGGGCATAATCATGCACCCATGTCGCGGCTAAAACAGCGCCAACGCTTTGAGCTACAATTGCTATATTTTCTGATCGAATTTGGTAATTTTGTTCTATATGCTGAACAAAATATTGAATGTCTTGAACGCATGCAGAAAAGCTCGGTGCATCTCCTCGTTCACCAGGAGTATTACCGTGACCTCGCGCATCCCAAGCGAAAAAATCAAAAACAGGCAAATTCAATTCATTGACCAAATGCGCCATTCGTCCCGAATGTTCATGGCCACGATGAAATAAGATCACCGCTTTTTTCTTACGGTTGCTTTTTAAACTGCTATTTTCCCAATGTTGATAAAACAAGGATGTTCCATCATGGCTCGTAAAGGTATGCTGAGTATTGTTATACATTGTGTTGTTCTCAAAATAATGAATCGACTGACGATCTAAACTGAAATTTATTGTGGGTTGATAATGCTATTTTTAATGCGGTTATAAATCGTAATAAATAATAAAAAGATGGTAATAATCAAAATACTATTGCAGATAAGAGACAATGTATTTAAGCCAACATTCAATATAGAAGAGGTCACGATGATGACGCAGATGATGCTAAATACAAAAGCGCGGTCACTTTTTCCCATTGGACCATCGTAACGACGTTCTTGCCCCACTAATGGCGCCATCACACCGGTATATTCGGCAAGTATGGCGAGAAAACAGGTTAAAATAAGTAATTCAGCTTGAATAAAAGCAAAACAAATTAAACTAAAATAGAGTGCTGAGTCGGAAATCACATCACATAATTCATTATAAAAAGCACCGAGTTTGGATTGTTGGTTGAACTCACGTGCCAGCATGCCATCTATGGCATTGAAGCCCATTCGAATAAGCATCCACACGGGGAAAATCAACAGTAAAATGCCAATACCGTTGTGAGAAAAATAGATATAAATAAAAAATGCCACAGCTAGCGAAATGAACATTGCCAGTAGTGTTACTTGATTTGCTGTAATACCAAGATGATGAAGTGATTTAACCAAAGGTCGAAGCAGGTTTTGAAATGCAGGCTTAAGCTGGTAGATCGAAGGCATATTATTGTTATAGCGGTATGATTTGCATGAATTTTATACGATTGATGCTTAACTTAACAAGAATTTGAATGTTAAAGATTGTCACAGGCCTCAAGATACGCCTGTATAACGCATTAAGTTTTCTTGTGTAGTACTTGCGACTAATTTTCCATCTTGCCACATTTGCCCATGACTAAGCCCACGTGATTGGGAGGTTCGGGTGGTATTCATGTCATAGAAAACCCAATCATCCACCCGAAAGGCATGATGATAATACATCGAATGATCAAGACTAGTTGCGATGAGTTCAGGAGACAGATAATTTAAACCATGTGTTTTGAGCGCCGCAGAATATAAATTATAGTCTGAATAGTATGCTGCAATGGCCTGATGTATATGAAGTTGGTCAAATTGTGCATCCAAGGCATCATGGAGTTTTAAATATTCTGCATATTGATTTTGATTTAAGACAGAAGCTTGATTGGACGGTGGAAAATCTGTCAGCACGTATTCAATTGGTTTAGATATAAGCTGAAAAGGCTGTAAAAATGTGGATAGATATTCAGGTGAAATAGATGATTGGATTTGCGCTTTATAGAATTGCTCCTCTTTGAGCATACTTGGTGGAAACTGTTGAATTTGATCTGGTTCAGGTATTTTACTCCATACCCATTTCGTTATTCATATAGGACAACATCACCATATATATTGGTTTGCCATGCTGTATGGCGGTCACTTGTCGAGTGGAAAAACTATGGCTATCACGTAAATTTTCGACTTTAAATAAGACGGGCTGATTTGCATGACCCGCAGAAATAAAGTTGGCATGTAAAGAGTGAAGTGCGAGTGTGCAGGTATAGGATGCACTGACTATGCTCTGAGCAAGTAATTCCCCACCAAAAATATAGTCACCAAACAGAGGTTTGCTATGTGCCAAAAAGTAGCCCTGATCTTTGGGCACTACAGTTAATAATTGGATGAGGTCTTGAGTCAGCGTTGTCATATTTTTTAAAATTTTTGCTTTGTTTAAATGTATTCAACTCAAACTTATTGCACAAGTCGTGTTCATGAAAAATATAAAAGTCTTCGCCGGTCTTTCGAGAATAGGCTTATAATTACGTTTTCCTAGTTGTCCGAATGGAATGACGAAAAAGCAATGACACCTGCATGTAAACTCTTAAAATCTAATAAAATCGACTTTACAATTCATGAATATGATCATGACCCAGAAGCAAAAAGTTTTGGTTTAGAAGCTGCGGAAAAACTTGGTTTAACCGTCGAAGAAGTGTTTAAAACCTTGATGGTTACGGACGATAAAAATTACTTTGTTGCCGTATTGCCTGTGGAGTTTCAGCTGAATTTGAAAAAAGTGGCCACAGCATTTGGCTGTAAAAAACTAAAAATGGCAGACCCAAAAGATGCAGAGCGTTTAACCGGTTATTTGGTTGGTGGTATTAGTCCAGTTGGACAGAAAAAACGCTTAAAAACTGTGATCGATGTTTCTGCACAGAACTTAGCTAAAATCTATGTGAGTGGTGGTAAGCGTGGTTTGGACATTGGTTTAAAACCCGAAGATTTAGCAAAAGTTTTGGGCGCAATCTTTGCTGATGTGATTGATGATTAAATGTGGTTTTTGACTACTTAAATTTAAGTGAATTTAGAGGGAATACCTTCCACTTTAAAATTTATAAAATAACAGAAGCCGCATTGAGCGGCTTTGTGGTTCGATGTCGCATCTTAATTGGGGATATTTGAAGGAGAAATCACACATGAATATTCGAACTCTCCGGGTTTAGTCTCTTTAAGTAAGTTTTCCCAAGAACTATTCTTTGTTTTAATCCAACTATAAATATCTTCATAAAATTCAGGATTGAGATTAGCTTTTTGAATATATGATTTATTTAGAAGAAATTTTGTCATCAAACACATTGAATTCAGCTCAATTGGATTTCTATTTTTTTCTAAACTAAAATTATTTTTGGCTTCAACTTCGTATTTTCTCAACATAGTTGCTTTGAGTAGTGTTGATTTAAATAATTCCATAGTTAAATCATTAGGAGGTGTTTGATTCGCTAAGGCAAAGAGATTTCCATCAATTCTCAACATAGACGGGAAAAAATTTGCCTGTACATCTAATTCTTGCTGAGGAGACGGTGAAGATTTACATCCTGTTGTTAAAATACTGCTAAAAATGAGAAAACTTATAAACTTTAAAATTTTGTTATGCATCTAGGTGAATTCCTTGTTCAGCTAAAACTTTTAACATTTTAATCTTGGTTAATTCGTATTTTGTACATACTAATACGGCTCATTTCACTTCAACTGATTATTTATAATTTGGAAGTTCTAGCTAAGACTACACTTTTGTTGTTTCGTTTTTAGCTTTGAATAACGAAAATCCATGAAGTTGCAGAAGCAAAATTTAGTAAAACTTCATGTTTAGAGGCTCATTCATTAATAGTGCTTAATTATATTTAAATGTAAAAAATACCTATAAAAAATAGGTATTTAAAATCCGACTAAAACAGTTGTATTTTAATTTAAAAGCTGTAATTTAAAAGAGCGATCTAATAAAGAGACAACAAAATGCCTTATTCAAATACTAAAGCGATTATTGAGCAAATCTATAATTTTGTATTAGAAAAACATGGTTTAGCGTCTAAAAGTCGATTTATGCAGTTATCGATTTTCTTTAAAGAATTACATGAAGGGGATGAGTCAAAATTTACCGCAGATAGGTCTTTTTATTACAAAGGAATATTTAACAACAGAGAAAAAAGTGTATTTGCGAATGCTGCGCCAGACTTTTTTGATAAGCACAAGTTTTTGGATTGGGTTGTTAAATCAATTGATTGATTTCAACCCAATCGTTTGAGTACATATTCATCATTCATGCTGTATAGCCAGTCTGAATAGAAGATATGGATCAGAAATCAGTAGGTGTTTGTTATGAAATACATGCTTATAGTCAATAAAGATGCATGATCAGTATGATGCCAGTAAAGTCTTCAATGATTAAAATTTAACTGCACATTTCGTTCTTTGATTTAAATAAAAGCTTGGTTCAAAGCAGAATATAAAAACCCATGTAAAAGACATGGGTTTTTAGTTTAAGTTGCACAATGTGATAATTTGGCTAAAAAATAATCAATTCGATTCATTTGTTCTATGCTAAATGAGAAAATTATCATTTAGTTCCATTTCAGAAAATTGTATAAATAAAAACAGAAAAGTTCATATCAAAAAAAATTAATTTTTAAATACATAGAGATAAGACCAAATTTGCAATCCTGTAGCAAATCTTCACAAAAATGCAATTATTAACAATAATGATTATCATTAACATGGTTTCACGCTGGCCAGCGTACTAAGCATGACTTGCACAGTTAAAGAAACATAATTACATGACAAAGCTTGGAAAAGCTTAAAAATAGAGGATATGGTCAGATGAAAGAGCTTGCTAATCGCTTGGCGATGCAGCATCTTGTCAATGCATACTCACAAGAAACCGGTAAAGGTATTTTGCTGGAAAAGTATCAACAGAATTCATCACAATTGACGTTTAGCCAAGGCTTGACGTTATTATGCATCCCTTTAGATTGCATTCAATCACAGTTATTTGTACCACTATCTTATGCCAGCCTTGTTGGTAGACATCGTCTTGCAGATCTCCCACACGTCTTTAACAAGGGACAGAAACAATCATTTAGTATCACCGCGATTGCGAGTTTATTGCTTGAACAGCTCGTACAAGAGTCAGGTCATACACTGGATGCTTCATCATTATTGGAGCGTTGGATCGAAAGTCGTGAAGCGCTTACTCAATTTTTGACACTACGTGAACATGATTTTGAGGCTTTGGTCCAAGCGGAACAAAGTTTCATTGAATCGGAACAAGCTTTAATTTTAGGGCACAGCATGCATCCTGCACCGAAAAGTCGGGTCGGTTTTGTGCATGAAGATTGGGAAAGGTATTCGCCAGAAGCCAAAGGTCTCAGCCAACTGCATTATTGGTTGGTAGCTCCAGAATATATTCAAGAAGGTTCAGCTTTAGATCAATCTGTATCCGCGCAATTGAAAAGCGAATTGCAATGGCATTTATCAGAAACAGATCAAGCACTACTGAATGCTTATTCGCATTATAAGTTATTGCCTTTGCATCCTTGGCAAGCACGTTATTTACAGTCAAAAGCATGGTTTAAAAGTTTAAAAACCAAATTAAAAATTATCGATTTTGGCGAGAAAGGTTGGGTATTTTCCCCAACAACTTCGGTACGTACACTAGCAAGTTTTGCAGCACCGTGGATGTTGAAACCATCGCTATCGGTAATGATCACCAATTCAATTAGAGTCAATCTTGCCAAAGAATGTCACCGTGGCGAAATGACCCATCGACTTTGGCATTCAAGCCTCGGTGAACATATTTTACAACAATCCCCAACGCTCAAAGCGGTGAATGATCCTGCTTGGATGGCATTGAGCATAGATGATGAAATAGTCGAAGAAACTATTTGCATCTTCCGTGATCAGCCTTTTAGTGAAAAGCAGCAGGTGAGTTGTATTGCATCATTATGCCAAGATCATCCTGCACAGCCGAAAAGCCGTTTTAATGCCTTATTTGAACAAATCGCAAAACAACAACCTGAACTTGATCAAAGAGTAATTGCGATCAATTGGTTTAAACAATTCTTAGTTATCAGTCTAAAACCATTAATGTATTTGTACCATCAATACGGAATGGCCTTTGAATCACATCAGCAAAATGTCTTACTTGAGCTGGAAAATGCAATGCCTAAATATCTATGGCTGCGCGACAATCAAGGCTTTTACTATATCGAAGAACTTGCAGGTGAAATCTTAAGCGCGTTTCCAGAGTTGCAAGAAAAAGCGCATGCCGTGGGTTCAAAAGCCTTTGTCGATGAGCGCTTTAGCTATTATTTCTTTGGTAATACTTTATTCGGCATCATCAATGCAATTGGTGCAACTGGATATGTTACAGAGCAAGTGTTGATATCGATATTGCAAAATGAACTGTTGGACTTACATCAGGTTTATCCAGAGAGTTCATTGATTCATTCATTACTGTATCAGCCAACCTTGCCGTATAAGGGCAATCTGTTGACGCGCTTGTATGAGCTGGATGAATTAATTGCCCCAGTCGATAAGCAATCGGTTTATGTACAGTTGCCAAATCCTTTATGTGTGGAACAGAAGGATGTGCAATATGCTTGATTTTATTGGGATAGGCTTAGGGCCATTTAACCTTAGTTTGGCGAGTTTGCTACATAAGCAAAATCATTTGCAGTATCAATTTTTTGAAAAGAAACCACAGTTCGACTGGCATGCGGGTATGCAATTGCCCAATACAGTATTGCAAGTGCCGTTCATGGCCGATCTGGTTTCCATGGTTGATCCAACCAGTCCTTTTAGTTTTTTAAACTATTTAAAGGCACAGCAGCGTTTATATAAATTCTATTTTTTAGAACAAGCTCAGATTCCTAGACGTGAATATAACCATTATTGTCAGTGGGTTGCAGACCAACTAGAGCATATTCAATATCAATCAACCGTAAAAGCCATTTATGCCCAAGAGCAAGGCTTTGAAGTCATGGTTGAGCAAGATGGACGCTTTCGACGTTATCAATGCCGAAATTTGGTCATTGGTTCGGGCAATGTTCCGCATTTACCACAGTGTCTAAAAGATATTCAACAACAATATCCAGAGCGTTGCTTACATTCTGCAAATTATTGCAATGCAGCGTTTAATCACTTGAAAGGGAATGTAGTTGTACTGGGATCAGGCCAGTCTTCGGCCGAAGTCTTTATGGATCTTTTTGATCGTCAATATTTGCAGGATCAAACCACAACAGCGCAGTTTAAGTTGCATTGGCTGACACGCTCTAATGGGTTTTTCCCGATGGAATATGCACCGCTGGGTTTAGAGCATTTTAGTCCAGATTATACCGCGCATTTTTATCAACTAAGCCCCGAAAATAAAGCCGAACAACTGAAGCAACAAGGCTTGTTATATAAGGGCATCAGTGCAAAAACCATCCGTGATATTTACCAAAAACTATATCACCGGAGCATTGGTCAAAATATTCAACAGACGCATTTACATGCTCAGGTGGGTTTGGTCGCTGCCGAGCCGCATAGCGCGGGCATCCGTTTGCAGTTTCAGCATAAAGTCACGGCAGAACAATTCTATCTGGATGCCGACTTTGTCGTGGCTTCAACTGGATATCACAGTCCCGAGTGGCAATATCTCAAATATCTAAAACCACTGATTCAATGTGATGAATTCGATCGCTGGAAAATTAGTCAGGACTACCGCGTACAGCATGATGCTGTCGGGGAGATCTTTGTTCAAAATCAGGAAATGCACAGTCACGGTGTCGGGACTCCTGATTTAGGGTTGGGTGCTCACCGTGCAGCAGTCATTGCCAATCAATTATTGGGTTTTAACTTATACGATTTAGGTGATCAAGCGCAAAGTTTCCAACATTTTTCACCCAGTGAAAATGCTGAAATGCACAGTATGGGCATTGTAAAGAAATCAGCGCAAACCAATATCCAAAGACCATTTTCCGTAAAAAAAACCATTGCTAACTACGCAATGAACCGCAATACGACCATGCCGAATAAGCAAGAACAGAATGCGGTTAAACTCGAGAAATTATAATGACATTTGCAAAATTACAGATAAATCAAACGCAGTGGCGCCGTGCAGGGCAAAGACTGATTGAAATGGCGATTGCTGAGTTTTTATATGAAGAAATTATTCAGATTCAGCAAGTTGAAAATAACACTTGGCAACTCAATCTGGATGACAAAACGTATCAATTTGAAGCGACTCAGCTTCTGCTTGGGCATTGGCGTATTGTTGAAGGAAGTGTTCGCGAATTAAGTGAATCGACAGCACAGCTCGCATGGAATCTGCATGAATTTATTCGTGCTTTTTCAAATCAAGCTGAAGTGAAACCTTTTACCAAGGCTTATTTGATTAAAGAAATGAACAATACATGGTTGGCTGAAGCACATGTTTTTGATGAACAAAGATTGCTAAGTCAGGCTGTCCTGTCAGCGCCACACTATCAAATTGAAGGCATGTTGCGTGGACACCCTTGGCTCATTATGAGTAAAGGCCGTATGGGCTTTGGCTATGATGATTATTTAAGCTCCGCACCAGAGATTTCTCCAACAGTCAAAGTCCTGTGGTTAGCTGTTCATCGTGATTTAGCTGAGTTTCGTTCGACCGAGGCTTGGGATGCGCAAAGCTTATATCGCCATGAGTTGAACTCTGCCCAATTACACGATTTTCAACATCAATTAGCGGACAAAGCCTTAGATGCTGCTGAGTATTACTTTATTCCTGTACATGCATGGCAATGGCATCAGTGGTTAATCCCGACCTATGCCAATGAAATCGTTGATCAGCGTATTGTCGAATTGGAGATTGGACAAGATGATTATGTGCCAATGCAATCAATTCGTACCTTATGCAATACCAGTCATCCTGACCGTCATTATGTGAAGTTACCTGTCAGTATCTTTAATACGGCGGTATATCGAGGGTTGCCTTCAAAACGAAATTTGGCTGCACCTGCGGTGACCGCTTGGCTGAAGGACATTCAACATCATGATGCAGACCTGCAAAAAACACAGGTGGCATTTTTGGGCGAAATTGCGAGTCTCACTTTACAACAGCCGTGTTTTGATCAGATAGACGGTGCGCCTTACCAATTTAAAGAATTGTTTGGTTGCTTATGGCGTGAAAGTGTAGAGCCTTACATCGGTGAACATCAGTTAGCGCTTTCCCAAGCAGCATTGTTGCATCGAGATCTAAATGGTCAGTCTATTTTATCCGTGTTGATTCAGGCTTCAGGTTTGACGCCTTTGCAATGGTTGAAGCGTTTTGCCGAAGTTTGTGTAACACCGTTACTGATTTGCTTATACAAATATGGTTTGGCTTTTTCTCCACACGGTGAAAACACCATGTTGATCCATGAAAATGGTTTACCGAAAAAAATGGTGCTGAAGGACTTTATTGATGATGTCAATTTAGTTGATGAAGATTTTCCAGAACTCGAAAATTTACCACCTGAAGGGCAAATTTTACTGCGTCATCCTGCTGAAGAACTTAGTCACTTTATCTTTACAGGTTTGTTCATGGTGCATTACCGCTATATCTGTAATGTCTTCCTTGAAGATTATCCAGAGCATACAGAACTTGAGTTTTGGCAAACCATCTCCAGCGTGATCGATGAATTTCATCAGGCACATCCTGAATTGGCAGATCGTATTGAAAAATTCAGTATGTTCCGTCCAAGTTTCGTGAAAATTTGTCTGAACCGAGTTCGACTGTTTACCACCAGTTATAACGACGAAGCAGAACGACCAGTACCTGTATTTTTAGATCCAATTGCAAATCCTGTAAGTCCAAACACCTTAAATCAGTGGGTGAAACAACAGCATACTGCTAAGCAGAAAATGACAACCAACCGTATTGCGTCATAAGCAGATTTTTGAGCTAAGAACAGAAAAGATTAAATAAATTTAAAGGACGACATCATGACAACGTTATCACGACAACTACCTGATTTTTATGAATACCATGAGAATGAGACGCAATACTACTTACGACAAATGCAATATCCAGAAGATATGGCTTTGGTTCATAAATGGATGCATGAGCCGCATGTGATTCCACAGTGGCAGCTCAATAAGTCAGAAACTGAACTAAAAGTGTATTACGAAAAAATGCTAGCGGATGATCATCACCGAATTTTGATTGTAGGAGTCAATGGTGAAGATGTGGGCTACACAGAGATTTACGAGGGAAAACGGGATCGTTTAGGTTTGTACTACGACGGTGATGAGCTTGATCTAGGTTGGCATTTGTTATTTGGAGAAAAGTCCATTTTTGGTAAAGGCTATTTACGTCCTGTCATGCGTTTATTGAGTTTTTATATCTTTGAAAATGCAGCATCAGCCAAGATTGTGGGAGAGCCTGATCATAGTGTGAAGCCTTATGCCGTCGTGGTTGAAGACATGTGCTATGAAGCGCAGCGCCTAATCCCAATGCCTGAAAAGACCGCCATGTTGTATTACTGCTTTAGAGAAACATTTTATTCAAAATTTGGTCATTACTTAAACGACTCCAAGGCATTTCAGCATCAGCAACTAGCTAAGGCGGTGTCATGAGTTATCGCTGCACCCACATGCACATACTGGACATGCGCTTTTCAGCGCATGTTTCAGTGGAAGAGTTTGAACAATGGTTGACTCAAGTTGAGCGCTTTTTTCTGAAAAGTCAGCCCTTTGTTTTGGTTATGCAAACGGCTGAGGGAACGACTTTTCCTGAAGAATATCGGCAAATACAGGCCGTTTGGTACAAGAAGTTTAAACATCTCTTTTTTCAATATTGTTTGGGTCTGGTGCGTATTGCGCAAGATCCAGATGACTTCAAACGTTTAAATACACCCGCGCTGCATGCAGCGTGGCGTGTGCCTTATTACGTTTCATTAGAACAGTCTGATGCGCTGCAATGGGCAGTGCAGAGGTGGATATGCAACAACACTCAAGAAAATTAAATCATGCAATTTCACCATCTCAAATTTCAGTTCTGAGTTTGAGCGTCGTGATCATTTTGTACTTAGCACATGCATTGCCTTTGTATTTTTACAATGTGGCTTTGCCTGCCATTTTACGACATCAAGGGGTAGATTTACGCTGGATTGGCATGTTATCGCTGCTTTATATTCCATGGGCATTCAAGTTTTTTTGGGCGCCTTGGATTGATCAGCTCTATGTCAAAAAACTCGGTAAACGTAAAACATGGCTATTGTTTACGCAAATGGCATTGGTACTGGGGGTACTGGTTTTAGCCTTTACGCAGTTTTCTTATGGGCTGACTTTATTTGTTATTGTTGGTTTATGGATTTCAACGTTTGCGGCAACGCAAGATATTGCGATTGATGGTTATACCGTAGAGAAATTTACCGAAGGCAATTACCGTCTGGGCAGTATGGCACAAAGTATTGGGGTGGCCGTCGGGAGCATGCTTGGTGGCGCTGCAACTTTATGGATTTACCAATATTGGGGTTGGCAGTCAGCGCTCACAACTTTAGCGCTGCTGACATTTTTAACCATGTTTGCTGTGTTTTTTATTCAAGAAGAACCACAAACTCAACTTGCCAAAGCCAAACCAAGCCTACGACAAGCGTTTAAACGACCTGAGATTCGTTGGGCCTTGCTGCTCATCGTTTGTTATCGCGTGGTGGAAGCACCCGCAATGGCGATGCTCAATCCAATGTTGATCGATCAAAAATGGTCACTGTCTCAGATCGGGGTGTTGATGTCTGTGGTCGGTGCCGGTGTCGGTCTGATTGCAGCTGTTAGTGCAGCTGTATTGCTGAAAAAAATCAAAGGGACGCAATTGTTGGTCTGGGCAGGATGGTTACGTACATTGCTATATGCCGTCATTGGGGCAGCTGTTGTATTGGGTTGGTTGAATCAATGGCATCTGCTTTTAGGTGTATTTGTCGTGCTGATGCTAGCCATTCGTTATATCGCCATGACATCACTCTATGCCTATTTCATGCAGACAAGTTCTAAAGAACAGGCGGGTACCGATTTCACCATATTAGTGTGCTTTGAATTGCTTGTTTACTTTATTGGCGGCGCATTTTCAGGCTTTCTCGCAAAATCATTAGGCTATGGACATTTTTACTTAGTACTGGCAATCGGCTCCGTGATCAGTGTCCTACTTAGTCAACGCATTGTTTTAAAAACACAAAATTTAAAAACTCAAACACTTCCGACTCAATCGGAACTCTAAGAAATGGAAAAGAATATGAAACGTTTAGCTCTACCGATGCAACTGACTTGTCTCAGCCTTGCAATTTGCACTCAGCTTTATGCACAAGACGTCACAACGGACACAGCACAAAATACTGCAGTTGAAACACAAACTGCAGAAGCTACTAAAATGGCACCGATTGTTGTGACGGCAACGCGTTCTGCGAAAAGCATTGCGGATATTGCGGGTACGGTGTACAGCATTCCTAAAGAAGAAATTGAAAAACAAGCCAATGCAGGTAAAAGCACAGCTGATATTGTCGGTTTATTGGTGCCATCACTGACTCCATCGAGTGGTACAACGTCTAACTATGGGATGACCATGCGTGGACGTGTGGTGCAATACATGATTGATGGTGTGCCGCAAACGGGATATCGTGATGGATCTCGACAACTGGCAAGTATTAGCCCGTCGATGATTGAACGAATTGAAGTGGTCTCTGGCGCAAGTAGTATTTATGGTTCAGGTGCGACAGGCGGTATTATCAATATCATCACCAAACGAGGTGGATCAGAGCCGCTGAGTTTTGAAACGAAAGTCGGTGTTACTTCTGGTAATAACTTTAAGTCTGATGCGCTAGCTTATGAAGCTGCACAAACCATGAACTTTAATCAAGGCAATTTACGCGGGACATTAGGTGCAAGCTATACCAAACGTGGCGAAATACAAGATAGTCATGGCAACCGTATTGGGCCTGAAATTGCGCAAACAGACCGTCAAGATACCGACACCTTAGATCTAAATGGTCGTGTCAGTTGGAAAATTGCCGATGGTCAAACGCTGAGTTTCGGTGCGCAATATTATAATGATGAGCAAGATAGTGACTATGGCCCTGACTATGGTCCAAATTTAAATGCGCTGCGCTCACAGCCCGTGGGTGGAAAGCTGCCGTTGTCATTAAATGCGGTAAAAGGTTTACAACTTGCTGAACAACCACAAACTGAACGCTACAGCATCAATGCACAATATGAAAATCAAGATATTTTAGGCCATCGTCTAAACGCTGAAACCTATTATCGAAATGAAAAAGCACGGTGGTTCCCATCTGCACGTCAAATGGCACCTGAACTTTTCTTGGTGTATCAGTCAGAAACCGATATTGATGTGTTAGGCGCACGTGTTGCTCTACAAAAAGATCTTAACTTAAATGGTCGTGAACTGGGGCTAACCTATGGTGTGGACTATGAAAATGAAAAAGATCAACAAAATATCCAAATGTATGACAGTGCTACATTTATTCAAAGTAATGGTCTGAGTTATCAGCCGTTTAACTATTATGCCTTTGGCCCAGATGTTGAAACAGAAAAACTTGGCGTATTTGCCCAAGCGCAATATGAATTAACCGACCGACTAGGCTTACAAGCCGGCATTCGCCATGAACGTGTAGAAAGCGATGTCAATTCATCTGTGCCTTATATGGAAGCCATTACTGCAGATTTAACCCCAGGTTATGTAGCGAAAACACTGAATGGCGGCAAAGTGAAACATGATGCAACGCTGTTTAATGTGGGCGCGGTGTATCACTTAACAGATGCACAGCAAGTGTTTGCCAATTTCTCACAAGGTTCAAACTTGCCAGATGTGCAACGTATGCTGCGCGATGTGCCGGCAAATTCTGTGATTAATAGCCAAACGATTGACCCGATTAAAGTCAATAACTATGAACTTGGTTGGCGTG
This sequence comes from Acinetobacter sp. LipI_15, assembly GCF_058242865.1. NCBI lineage: Bacteria > Pseudomonadati > Pseudomonadota > Gammaproteobacteria > Moraxellales > Moraxellaceae > Acinetobacter > Acinetobacter sp. LipI_15. Next base: position 1,452,000 of record NZ_JBZAYN010000001.1, read on the forward strand.
TACAAAATGCCGGTGGTTTAAATGCAGGAGTGACAGCTTTTTATAATGACTCAGATAAAAGCCTGAAATTTGGTGCGCCGAATTACACCATTGATGTTATTGATACAGATGAACGTATCTATGGTGTCGAAGCCAATGCCAGTTATGAAGTTCAACCAAATTGGACGGTTGGGGGCACAGTTGCATATACCACGGGCCAATTTAAAAATACCCAAGGTGACTGGCAAGAATTGGATGCCATTCGTGTAGCACCTTTAAAAGGTACAGCATTTTCAGAGTGGCAATTTGATAATGACATGAGCCTACGTGTTCAAGCTTTAGCGATTGGCGGTACAGACAAAGCCCAAAAAGACGCTGTGAAATATGGATCTGCTCCAGCAGCGGCAATTAAAGGCTTTGCAACGATGGACGTGATTGCCAATGCAAAAGTAGGACCGGGTAATGTGGGCTTTGGTGTCTACAACGTGTGGAATACGGATTATAAATCGGTATACAGCCAGTCGGTTGAAACTGTCTATGGCCCAATTTCTAGCCTAGCTGCTCAAGGTCGTACCTACGGTTTAAGTTATACGGTGAAATACTAATTTAAATCCTGAATCGGGTTTAAAGCACGGTATCGTGACTTACAAAATAGAGGTGGCTTAAGTCACCTCTATTGTTTATAACGTAGCCATTAAAAATGGATAACAAAAATAATGGATCGAAATAACAAACTGTTTATTGCCGCCAGTCTTGCCAATGGTGCAAGTTTCTCGATGATATTGCCGCTGTTGGCGCCATTGGTTCGTGAGTTAAAACTTACTGAGCTACAAGGTGGCGCGATGGTTTCCGTCGGTGCGCTGCTGATGGCTGTTGGTGCCATTTACATTTCAAAAAATCAATCCAAGTTTTCGATATATCAACTGTTGAGTATCGGTTTTGTGGGCATGGCTGTGACATGGGGGTTATTTACAGCCGTGTTGATGTATGGCCTTACTGTTCAGATAGGGATGTTGCTGCTGTTTAGTTTATTAATGTTGTCACGCGCAGCGACTGGGGTATTTATGGCGATGCCACAGATTGCCTTGCAAACTTATGTGATGACCCGTTTTAGCAATGAGCAGCAGCGTTCACAAGCGATGTCAAAATTCGGTGCATTAAATAGTGCAGGCGTGATCATTGGGCCATTTCTAACAACTTTGCTGTTGGGCTTCGGTGGAATCATGACGCCGCTTTGGGCTGCAATCATTATTTTAGCGTTGATTTCTGCGGTCTTGGTGTTCAGCTTTGACCGACATACCGAACAGCATAGCGTTGAAAAGCCAGTGACAGAAAAGCATGAGTCACCATCTACGGATTTGAGCATTCAGCAATGCTATCCATGGTTAATGTTGGGATTCAGTCTCTATCTTGCCATCGTGACAGTGAATTTAACGGCAGGGTTTTATATTCAAGACCGCTTTAATATGACTGCTGCAGAGGGTGCAGTGCATTTTGCAGAGTGTTCTCTCGTCGTGGGTATCGCTTTGGTGATTATGCAAACGCTGATTTCTAAGTATTTAAATTGGTCCGTATATCGCTTACTGTGGGTTGGGCTGTTTAGCATGGCAGCAGCCTTGCTGATTTCGGTTTTCACCACTGAATTACAGATATTTCAAGCTACATATCTTTTATATGGTATATCGGTTGCATGTTTAATCCCTGCATTTACAACGGGTGCAGCGCAAACGGCGCCCAATGCGTTACAGACTAAGGTGGCAAGTTGGTGTACAGCCACTCAGGCTTTGAGCTTTGTTGTCGGGCCACTGATTAGTACGGGTTTATATCAGTGGCACAAAGAATTTCCGTATTATTTTTTATTTTTAGTGATGCTCGGTCTGATCGTATTCTTTTTATTTCAAACCAAAACTCAAACCGTGAAGCGAGTGACTGAGTGAAATTGCAGTGAATTGTATATTTACAGCAATAGATCACTGTGTAGACCGTACCATCCTGACAACAGTGGGTTTTGATTACATGATGTTACTTGATCAGCGATTGATTTTACAAAATAGATTTTAAAAGCAAGCTTTTTGATTAAAAAATAACCACAATTGTTTCATTAATTCTCAAAGTACTGAATCAATAGTTTTCTCCGTTATTCTTTTCACATAAAAAATAACGGAGGTTAAATGCTTAAATTTAATAATGATTTGGTTCTGGGCGCCATTTTTGATATGGATGGAACAATGTTTGATACTGAACGTTTACGGTTTCAAACATTGAAACAGGCATCTCTTGAATTGATCGGTGTTGAGTTTTCCGAATCATATCTGATGAATTGTTTGGGGTTAAGTGCACAAAGCGCGCATCGATTGGCCCAAGCCGAATATGATGAAAACATTCCATACGCAGATATTCGCAAACGCGCAGATGAATTAGAGTTGGAGCATGTTCGTCAGTTTGGTGTACCGATCAAAAAAGGCTTGGTTCAAGTATTAGAACGCTTACGCAAGTCAGGACTGAGGATGGCCGTGGCAACATCGAGTCGCCGTGCAATCGCAGAAGAATATCTCATCAATGCCAATGTGTATAAGTTCTTTGATGTCTTAGTCTGTGGCGATGAAGTTGAAAATGGTAAGCCACATCCTGAAATATTTATGCGTGCTGCCGCAAAGCTGAATTTAAATCCTGCTGATTGTTTGATGTTTGAAGACTCGGAAAATGGTGTGACTTCGGCCTTTGACGCTGGCGGTATTACCGTACTGTTTAAAGATATTAAATCGCCCAATCAAAACATGCTGTCCAAAGCCAAATATTATTATGAATGTATGTATGACTGTTTGACGGAACTTGACCCGTTCACTGCGCATTTAGAGATGCCGCATGTGCAAGAGGCTTTTCCACAAACCCTTAATCAGCTCACTGTTGGTATTCATGGTTTTGGGGCGATTGGTGGTGGTTATTTAGCACAAATTTTGTCGCATTGGGATGGTTATACACGCCCGAAAAAAATTTATGCATCGACTCGTAACCCTTTATATCGCTCTGCGGTCAATGCATTTGGTACCTATTGTATTCGCTATGGTCAATTGTCTTATGACGAACGCATTGAAAACATGGCAGTCATTGATGCTGAAAATATTCAGCAGATGCAAGAGATGTACACAGAGTCAAGTTTGGTTGCCATCTGTTTGCCTGAAAAAGCGATTGCAGAAGAGGCCAAAACCATTGCACAAGGCCTGTATGCACGACATATTGCACATGATGAGAAAGCCATCGAACCTCTAACGATGCTGATCATTTTGAACAAAGTCGGAGCAAAACAATTATTAATGTCACATTTAAAACAGGCTTTAACTGAGCTTGCTGGAGCGGTTGTTGCAGAGAAAATCATGCAACAACACTATTTTTGCGATACCGTGGTCAACCGCATGGTATCTAAGTTAAGTGACCAAAACTTATATCGTCAGCTCCGTATAAAATATAATATCTTCAAACAATTTCAATTAGATGAAGTTGAAGTGGATGCTCAATTAGACTTAGAAGATGCGACGAAATTAAATCCAGATCAGGAACGTCAGGCTACTTTATATGTTGAGGATATGCGCCGAAATTTCCACCCAAGTCATATATTGCAAAGCATGGATTTAATTTTATTTAACGCAGAATCTGACATGCCGATCTATGTAGAAAATAATAGTCCTTTGTTAGAAAAAATGCGTCAAATGATTTTGGTCGATCATATTGAAGATATTCAGCTAATCAAAAATCGCTTATGGAATGGCGTACATGCCATGTTGGCTTGGCAATCTGCACTGTTCAATCATCAAACCATAGGTGTGGCACTTGCAGATCATCGTGTTGATCAATTTATGCATGAACTCATTGACGAGGTGCAGGCTGGTTTAGCACGATGCTTACCTAATCGTGCTTTTGATTTAACACGACTGGCAGAAAGCTTTATAAACTCTTGTGAACATGCGTATAAAGATCCATGTGCGCGTGTGGCACGAGATCCTTTACGTAAACTTGCAATTAATGAACGAGTGTTGGGTTCGTTGGCGACCAATCTGAAATATGGACTGGAGACAAAGCACCTACAGCAAGGGATTGTCTATGGTTTGATGTATGCCGTGAGTGTAAATCAATGTTCGATGGAACAGGTTATCAACTTTATCCAGTTGCAATTTTCAGAACTGAAAAAGACCAACGAGCTTGAACAACTGGAACGTATTGAACAGATTGAGGCCAATGTAATGATACAGTTGCAGCATTTTTCTGATCAGTCCACAGAGCAGTTTACATCTTGGAAAAACCATGCTGTAACGCAAGATCAGAAAGATACTGCGAAATTTGCCTAAAATATAATGCTTATCTGTGCGCAATGTATATTGAATCAAAATGCTGAGTATGACTCGGCATTTTTTTCTTACAAAGAAGCTTTAGATGAATGAATTTCAGCTTTAAATGAATATTACTAAATCAAAATTGGGCAAAGTCTGTTTTGATTCATGCTTTAATAAAGCAGATTAAATTTAAAGTGATTTATCTGTGTTTTTAAAACCCTCAATGCAAGTCGTACCGACGCTCAATCAGGATTATCCCGATTGGCATCAAGGTCGTCAGCACTATGCTTTGTGGTATATAGAAATACAGGATCCTGAATTATTGGCATATCTCACAGCACTTCGAGCGCAGTTTTCAGATATTTTATACACGCCGAATACGCGCCAATTTCATATCACCGTGTTTATTTGTGGCTTTTTTGAAGAGTTAAATAAAACCCAATTAATCGATCATTCTGAACAACGATGGAATGATAATTTCTCAGCAGATGAATTGGCACTGCACCAACAACAACTTCGACAGTTATCGCTATCTAATATTCGGTTACGTACAGGTCAGATCAATAGCTTTCAAAGCGCGCTGTTTATTGAAATTGTGGATTTAGATCGTAAGTTAGAGCATCTACGTCAAGCTTTTAATTTAAGTTCGAATGAAATTGCACCGATCGAATATTGTCCGCATATCACATTGGGCTTGTATAAACAGGCATGGAATAGCGATGATATTTTTGAAAGAATCCAACAAGTTGAACAGCACTGCTTTGATTTTGAAAGCGAGCAACTGACTTTTGGTCATTATCAGGCTCAAGTACTACAAGGGGCATTAAGTCCTTATTATCAACATCAGTTTAGACAAAATATAGAGATGGCACAGTCATGATTCATTTCATTTTGGGTGGGGCGCGTTCAGGTAAGAGCCGACTTGCAGAACAAAAAGCCAAAGAAAGTGCTCAAGCCGTCATCTATGTGGCTACAGCACAAGCCTATGATGATGAAATGCAGGAGCGAATTCAGCATCATCAAGCAGACCGACCTGAACATTGGGGGCTGATTGAAGAGCCTCTATATTTAGCCGACCGCTTAGTTGAAATAGACCAAGCTCATCAAACCATTCTTATCGATTGTTTAACGCTGTGGATGAGTAATTTATTGCTGCATGAACAAGCAGACTTTCAACAGCATCAATGCCAAAAATTACTTACGGTGCTGCCAAAATTAAAGTCAGACATTATTTTAGTCAGTAACGAAACTGGGCTGGGCGTTGTTCCCATGGGACAAATCAGTCGAAAATTCGTCGATGAATCTGGGCGCTTACATCAACAAATTGGTCAAATTGCTGACCATGTGGTGTTTTGTGTTGCAGGTTTTCCAATGATCTTAAAAGGAGATAAAGCATGAACTGGTGGCAAGAACCCTGTCAAAATCCGAGTATCGAAGCTAAGCAACAGGCGGCAAATCACCAGTTACAGCTAACCAAACCTACGGGCTCACTTTCAGAACTTGAAAATGTTGCGGTACAACTTGCATCATTACAAAACACGGATCAGCCCAATATCGACTTCCCATGGATTAGCATCTTTGCAGGTGATCATGGTGTGATGGAAGAAAATATTTCGGCCTACCCACAAGCTGTCACACGCCAAATGCTACAAAACTTCACGACCGGTGGTGCATGTATTAGTGTCATTGCACGTGAGTATCAAGCCAAACTACAAGTGATTGACTGTGGTTCGGTGGGTGAAGCCTATGAATATGCAGGGGTAGAGCGCCACTGTATTGCCGCAGGTACGGCAAATTTTGCTAAAACTGTTGCGATGAGCGAATCACAATGTATTGAAGCGATGAATCTTGGCCGTAAAAGTGTTGAAGATGCTATCGCTGCAGGTGCGTCAATTTATGTCGCAGGGGAAATGGGCATTGGCAATACCTGTTCTGCTTCTGCTGTTGCATGTTTTTTATTTAATGAGCCGGCCGAAAAACTGACAGGTGTTGGTACAGGTATTCGTGCTGAACAATTGGCACATAAGAAACAAGTGATTGATCAAGCTTTAGCCTTACATCAGGACTATGTTGGCCAAGATGTCTTTAAAGCCCTATGTGCCGTAGGTGGTTTGGAAATTGCCGCGATGGTTGGAGCATACATTCGCTGTGCGCAATTGGGTCTGGCAATGGTCGTTGATGGATTTATTAGTACGGTTTCTGCCTTGGTCGCTGTTCGTTTAAATCCTGCTGTACGTGAATGGATGCTCTTTGGTCATCAATCGGCTGAATATGGGCACCAACGTTTACTTCAAGCCCTTGAAGCTGATCCACTTTTGAAGTTGAATTTACGTTTAGGTGAAGGCAGCGGTGCCGGTGCGGCATTGGGTTTAATTCGTTTGGCATGTCGTTTACATAACAACATGGCGACTTTTGCACAAGCTGCTGTGATTGGTGAAAAAGTTTAAATGGAACATTTCCGTTTAGATATATTGCGTCATGGTGAGACTGAACTAAGCCATACCTTACGTGGCTCTACAGATGATGCTTTGACGCAAAAAGGTTGGCAGCAGATGCAGCAGACCATAGAAGATGTATTGAACGTCATACATACACACGGTTTAGCGAGCTGGGATGTCATCATCACTTCTGACTTACAGCGCTGCCGTTTATTTGCTTTAGATTTGTCTCAACAACTTAAATGTCCAATGTTTGAAAATGCGAAGTTTCAAGAAATGCATTTTGGCGACTGGGAAGCAATATCAACCAAGTATATCTATGAAAACACCCCAGAGTTACTCGCACAGTTTTGGCAAAGTCCAAGCACATTTACGCCACCGAATGCAGAAAGTCTTCAGCAATTTCAACAACGGATCTTAAGCGGTCTAGATGAGCTAGTCTTGCAGGCTCAACAGCATCATTGGCAACGCGTTTTATTGGTTTCCCATGGTGGTGTGATTAAATTATTAAAATGTATGGCACAGCAAAGTCACTTAGATGATTTATTAAAAATGACTGCAGAATTGGGACAATTAAATTCATTCATTGTGCAGAATCGTACAAATATTCGTCTTTTGGAGCAAAGTGAATGACACCTTTTTGGATTGCTCTACAGTTTCTCACGACTTTCCCGATTCAACTTAAAGCGATGCCATCGAAACAGCAAAATGGACAGTCTTTGCTGTTTTATCCAGTGGTGGGATTGTTGATCGGTGGCATTCTTGCCTTGCTTGCTTTTATATTTCACAGTCTACCAATCATCTTACTCAGCAGTATTTTGCTTGTGGTCTGGATTTGGCTCACAGGTGGATTACATCTAGATGGTTTAGCCGATACGGCAGATGCATGGGTCGGTGGCTTTGGCGATGCCGAGCGTACACTTAAAATCATGAAAGACCCTGCATGTGGGCCGATTGGTGTGTTGAGCCTCGTCGTGATTTGCTTACTCAAATGGTCGGCGCTTTATGTTTTGCTACAACAGCAAATGTATTTGGCATTAATTGTATTTCCAGTATTAGGTCGTTTAGCCCCTTTATTTTTGTTTTTAACAACTCAGTATGTTCGTGAAAAAGGCTTGGGCTCATCGATAGCAGCAACTATTCCACGAAAGTCGGCATACATGATATTTACACTCTGCCTAAGTGCATGTTTGTATTTTAGCTGGACTGGAGTGGTCAGTATTCTTACATTTATTTGTACTTTATTGTATTTACGATGGAAATTTATTCAGCGTATAGGTGGTGTGACAGGAGATACAATTGGTGCCGCGATTGAAATCACAGAAGTGTCGAGTCTTTTAACGTTTGTCATAGCAATACATTATTTAGCTGTATAGTTTTACAGATGAAACAGTTTAAATCATCATTTAAAAAGCCCAGAGACTGCACTGGGCTTTTTATTTATCCCAATAGATAAATGACTAAATGAATAAGCGATGGCCCAAGCAATACCATAAATACTCCAGCAAGTACCATGCTCAAGCAGGCTGCAACACCTTCTTCTTTATGACGTGATAATGCTTTACTTGTACCAAATCCGTGTGCAGCATTGCCAAGAGCCGCACCTTGTGCAAAGCGTAAATGCAATTTAAGCCCAGCCAAAACTAGGTCAGCCATAGCCACGCCGGCAATCCCAGTAATCATGGTAAATAGAATCACCAATTCGACTGAACCCCCAATATTCGAGGTAAGTTCCATGGCAAAGGGGGTAGAAATGGAACGTGCCATTAAGCTATAAGACGTTTCTTGGTCAAACTGAAACAACTGTGCCAAATAAAAAGCACTAATAATCCCAGCTAACATGCCAATCACGATGCCTAAACTAATGCTCAGCGCATGCTGACGGATAATTTGCCGATATTCATAGATGGGAATAGCAAAGGCCACAGTTGCCGGGCCGAGCATCCATACAATCCATTGGCTTTCTTGCATATAGGTGTCATATGAAATATGAAAGCAAAGCATGAGTATAATCAGCACAAACGGGACGAATAGTGCAGGGGAAAGAACCATATACGGTAACTTACGATGTAGCTTTTTCGCCAAAACATAACCGACAAGGGTCAGGACGAAAAACAACACTGAGATACTGTTCAACCCAAAATCGTTCATAAAGTTTTACCTGCTGTGTTGACATTATGATCTGACGAAGTTTGGTATTTCGCTTTAAGTTTTGCCTCGAGTTTAAAGCCCCAATAAACCGTAAATGCTGTAAACACCATGACACAGACGGTACCCAGTACCACGGCTAAAATTAACTGCCAGCCAGAGCTGAGTAATAAATCTTGATATTTAATTAATCCAACTACACAGGGGATAAAGAATAGAACCAGTTCAGCCAAAATAAAATCTGAGCCTTGTTTGACCCACTGCATTTTAAATAAACCACTCAACAATGCGGCTAAAAGGAGCAATAAACCAATCACGCCAGCAGAGATCGGCAAGTTAAACCAAGATTGAATGCAAGAGCCAATCCACCAGATCAATATCAATAAACTTAGCTGCGCTAAAGTTTTAAGAAACTGGGTAAATTTGGAAGTAGATTGTGGAAACGTATCCATGAGACGACAGTAGAATAGGAGATGACGCTATTTTAAAAGTGCATAACCTGTATAATTATGAATAATTAATTATTAATTATGCTTAAATGGAATAATAATGGACATTAAAAGCCTAAAAGTCTTTGTGACCATCGTACAAAAACAGAGTTTTAGTCATGCAGCAGAAGCGCTTTTTGTCACTCAGCCGACCATTAGTAAATTAATTCGTCAGTTAGAAGACGAGATCGGAGTGCCTTTATTTCATAAAGGAGAAGCAGGTCGAAAAAGGGAAGCACAGCTCACCTATATGGGAGAGCAGATTTATCAGCATGCTTTAGTGATTTTGAATGAACAACAACGGATGCTTGATACTGTCACCCAAGTTCGCGCCTTAAAACAAGGTAAATTGACTCTAGGTTTACCGCCATTGGCATCGGTATTGTTCAGTCAGTTAATTGCGCTGTTTCATAAAAAATACCCCAATATTGAACTGAGCTTTTTTGAGGTAGGGGCGACGGGTATTGAAAATGCCATTTTAAAAAAACAGGTCGATGTTGGAATTATTTTGGGTCACTTGAAACCGGTATTAAGCGGTATACCAGTCATGGAATCACCTTTGTGCTTATTATCCAAAAAAAACTCACAATGGCGAAAGCGAAAAACCGTTTCGTTGATTGAATTAAAAGAAGAGTCATTTTTATTGTATGACGATACCTTCACACTCAATGACATCATTATACAGGCGGCAAATTACGTCGGATTTGAGCCCAATGTGGTATGTAAAAGCAGCCAGTGGGACTTCATCGCCAAAATGGTGGATTCAAATGTTGGGATTGCACTCCTGCCTAAAATTTATTGTGAACAACTTGATGCGGTAAAATACCATGTGGCTGAATTAGAAAATCCGAACTTAGACTGGAAACTCAGTATGGCCTGGAATACCACTGTTGCCATGAGTCCCGCAACGCGTGCATGGCTAGAAATAATTGAGGACAATAAAGACAAAATACATTTTTAGTTCATTTACAGATCAATAGATAAAATGAATGCGTTGAAACGATGGTGGATTTTACGATTTGTACAACAAAGATTATTGAAAAGGATTTTGCAAAATCAACAGGCATGAATTAAATTGGGTGTCGGTCGTTATTTTTGATGGTTCATAAAATGAAATGGGATGATATAGGTCAACAACCGTGTTCAATCGCTCGTGCACTTTCAGTGCTAGGGGACCGTTGGACCATGTTGATTATCCGTAATGCATTTATGGGCATTCGACGTTTTGATGACTTTCAACAAAATCTCGGTGTGACGCGTCATGTGTTATCTGACCGATTAAAGCGTTTGGTTGAAGAAGGTATTTTAACCAAAGTTGCTTATGTCGAGCGTCAGGAACGGTTTGAATATCGGCTGACGCAAAAAGGCTTAGACTTGTATCCAATCCTTCTAGCTATGACCCATTGGGCTGATCAATATATGGATCAGGGCTTGGGATCACCAGTTGAATATGTACATCAAGCATGTGGGCAAAAATTTAAACCGGTTTTAGTGTGCTCATGTTGTGCCGAACCGATCCAAGCCAAACAGGTCAAACCGATATTTACCCAAGCCTATTACATCGCTCTCAACCAATTAAAACCTGCCTAAGCTGTTTTATGGCTTTATTTAAAATGCTGATTTGCATCCATCTTGCTAAAATAGCCTAAGCGGTATTTAGATTACTTTAAAATTACAAACAATTTGCAGGTTTAGGGATTCCCGCTAAACGACTTAAATGTCGAGCGACCAAACCCGTATTAAATTTGTCTTGTAACACCGCATTATTAATATCAGCGCTCACCGTTTTCATTAAAAATTTAATGAGTGGGCGAGTTGCCGGCGAGTGACCAAACTGTTGATAAAACTGTCGCACAGCTTTTAAAACTTCAAAATGCCAAGGGCTTAACTCAAGTTCTAAACTTTTAGCCAGTTCTTGGGCAACAGTTTCATTCCAAATAGTGTAATCCACCAAATGGCCATCTTGGTCTAATTCAAGATTCATATTCATTCCAAAAGAGAAGATTGTAGAAATGGATCGCTTTTACTCAATTTATTTGAGTGAAATACATCTTTTAAATCTCAGGCATAGATCAGCAAAAGCGGCATAGTCGATCACTTTCATATGACTATAATTCATGCTTTTACCTAAAATTTCAGCATCATTTTCAAGTACATAACATGTGCCAAATTGCTGAATTTGTTCATCTGCAATATGTAAGACTGCTTCACCCATCAGGATGATTGTATCTTCAGGATTGATTAAACTGGCTAACTGCTGGATGTGCTGTAGGGTATTGGCATAGCTGGCTTGGACTAAATACAGCGTAGAATTTGACATCATCATTCCTCTTTTACCAATACAACACATGATCAAATTGTTGAATCAATTCAGTATTGAATTGAACAAACTCAAGTTCTTGTTCACTATTGATCACAAATGGATGCTGTGAATTTTTTTGTTCAATATAAATCGGGGTGAGATCATAAAACTCAAAGCTATCAACCATGTTGGAAGCGAGTTTAAACGCATGCTTGAGCTGACTAAACTCTTGTTCTGCCTGAAGTAAGCTCAGCGCAGCATCTTTGAGCAACACTTTAACGTCACAACCGAAGGTTGCAAGCACCATGGTCGCAGAAAGACTTTCATGTACTTGTAAGTTTGCAAGATTTGCATGGGTTAAAACAACCAGTACAGATTTCACGTAATTTTCCTTTTCAATGCTACAAATGCGCGGCAATCAAAACACTTAGAATTGCAATAAGCGGTCAGCAGCTTGTACAGCATCGGCAAGTTCGCCTAGGCCCACAAGTTCAAATTGTTCAGCTAAATTATGTTGCTGAATATTGTGACGCTGTGCATTTTCCTGATCTGTGATCCCACGTGCGAGAGCTGCACTTACGCAAACAGGTAAACGAATGCCGAGTTTTTGCCATTCACTGCTGAGTTTGCGCTGATCATCTGGCACCCATTGCAGGGCATTTGCCACATTTACACCATCTTGATAGAAAAAAACCCGAAAGTTTTCGCCTTTCTGCTTCAGTGCTTGGGCAAGACCCAAAGCATGCCAAGCCAATATCGAAGTGGGTGAGGAGGTAATTAGTAATAGAGTACTCATCGAAATTCACTAAATGAATAAACGGTCTAGATCGACAGTTTGTTCTGAGTTCAGAAGAAAAAGCTAGTATACAATGATTTACTCAATGATCTGAATATTTGCACAGTTTTGCTTATTTAGGCAGCGAAGCCCTAGCCAATTTTTCTTCAAATATAACGATTCATTTATTTTGGGTTCAGCCTAAAGTTGCCACTTTTCATAAATTAACTGTGCGGTTACATACTGAAAAATCTTTATATGAATAAAACGCAATTTTTGATTTTGCAGAGTGCTATGATCTTTTCATTTTTTAAACCATCTCATGAATATAGAGAAATTTAACTTAAGTTTATTTAATTCAATCAATGCTTCGGACAATGCTTTAGATTTCACCATTTCTTTTGCCATATTTATAGCCAATGATCTATTTTATATCGTGATTCTCTTGATGTTTTTGGCTTGGTTTAAAGGCAGTTTTGACACCAAAAAACAAATCGTTAAAGCCACTGTTTTTACAATTGTCGCTTTTCTTATCAGCCAAGTGATTTCAAGTTTCTTTTACTATCCTAGACCCTTTGTCTTGGACGTTGGACGTACAATTATAGAACATTCACCGAATGGATCATTCCCGAGTGATCATATGCTGTTTTTTAGCACGATTGCATTTTCTTATATTTTTTCAAAGCAAAAAGCTGTCGGCTATGTATTTCTCGCTTTCGCTTTTCTTGTGGCGTGGTCGAGAGTCTATTTAGGTGTGCATTATCCAATGGATATGGCGGGAGCGCTGATCATTGCGGTTTTGCTGAATTTTGTTGGACTGTCTTTATGGCGAAAATATGGGTCTTATTTGGTGAGCATGATCTTAAAAGTTTACGAGTTCCTATTCTCAGCCATGATTAAAAAAGGCTATATCCGCTAAATTAAGTTTGCTAGATATTTGCGATTTCAAACTTTTGCTGCTGTTACAGTTACATTGCCAACATCCTGCCAGATGAATATTTCTGATGATTCATCTGGCTTTCACATCCTGCTTCTCGACCTCAAAAATAGTCAGACTGCTCAATTCAATTTGCTCATTCGATAAGATCATTTCTAATATTTTGTTGCTGTGTAATATGCTTTCTAGTGCGATTATTTTTAAATATCTTCTTCTAAAAGCGTTCACTCAAATACCACGTAATCTTGAGATTTCTTCAAAATTGATTGGCTAGCGAGGTCATTTGTCGTAAATCAAATACAGTTAATATTCATAACTGCAACACAGTCAAAATTCCAAAGCAGTAAGATAAAACTAGAATGCTCTTGCAGATTGTTCGGCTCATGGAAAATGCTGAGGCGAGGTTTAATAATTTTGATCTGTAGAAAAGTTGGTGACTACTTCAAGATGATGCCAAAGAGTTGTAAAAGCTTGATAACTATAAGGAGTATCTAAACAATGATTTTAGTGACTGGTGGTTTAGGCTTTATAGGCTCACATATAGCCTTGAGTTTAATGGCTCAAGGTCAAGAAGTCATTATTGTGGATAATTTATCCAATGCAAATTTACAAACACTTGAACGACTAGAATTTATTTCAGGCATGTATGTACCTTTTGTCAAACTCGATATTCGAAATACTCCCGCACTCAATAAAGTATTTGAACAATATACCGTCGATGCTGTCATTCATACGGCAGGCTTTAAGTCATTGGAAGAATCCGTCCTTAAACCACTTGAATACTATAATGATAATGTCAGCTGTATCATGAGTTTGCTGCGTGCCATGCAGCGAACAGGTGTACGAACACTGATCCATTTATCAAGTTTGGCGGTATATGGTCAGTCGTCGGCAGAATTAACAGAAGACACAGAAATCAATTTTACCTATCCAAATCCCTATGTGAAATCTCAACAAATGGTGGAAGAAATTATACGGGATACTGCACGTACTGATAATGAGTGGAAAATTGCGATTTTGCGTTTAGGAAACGTCGCAGGTGCTTTCGAGCATGCAGTTTTAGGTGAGTTTGTAGCGCCATTGCCAAAAAATATCGTGCCACTAGCGATGCAAGTTGGGGCTTTACAACGAGACTTTATCGAACTTCGCAAACAAGCCAAAACTGAAGATGGTACTGTGGAACGGAGTTTCTTGCATGTACTCGACTGTTGTAAGGCGGTGTGGCAATGTTTGCAATGGTTGTCGCAGCAGCAATTCGCCTGTGAGGCCTTTAATATTTCAGGTGAATTGGTTTCGATACAGCAACTGTTGGATACGCTTTCAGAAGTGACACAGGCGGAGATTAAGACGGTCGAATCTAGTTTTTACCCAAGCCATGAATATGACCAGCTTGGGGCAAGTACACAGAAAGCGAAAAGTACTTTTGATTGGCAGCCTGAACAAGATTTAAAGAAAATGCTAGAAGATGAATGGCGTTTCTATCAACAAACATTAAGAGGTAATTAACTCGTCTTGTATTCGGTAAATTTAATCGTCGTGCATGATTTTCTTTATAAAATCACGATAAAGATTATCAAATAAACCACTTATAATTGATAATGGTTATTATTTACAAATCTAAGCAAGTTACCTAAACTGTATTTATCAGCAGAGTTTGATTCTGCACAGACGTTCAAGTTTTATAAATAAGGATATGAGGTCATTTATGCAAACACGTATTGAACATGACACAATGGGCGATGTTGAAGTACCTAGCGATGCGATGTGGGGTGCACAAACACAGCGTAGTTTGCAAAACTTTAAAATTGGTGGTGAACGTTTACCGCGTCCAATGATTCGTGCAATGGGACTCGTCAAAAAATCAGCAGCGATTACCAACGCAGCTTTGGGTCAAATCCCTCAGGAACTTTCTGGATATATCGTCAATGCAGCCGAAGAAGTGATCTCCGGTCAATGGGATGCACAATTTCCACTGGTAGTTTGGCAAACTGGTTCAGGTACGCAAAGTAACATGAACTGTAATGAGGTAATTGCCAATATTGCCAATCAAAAACTAGGCAATCCATTGGGTTCACAAAAACCTGTCCATCCCAATGATCATGTCAATCGTGCTCAATCGACCAACGATTCGTTCCCAACTGCAATCCATGTGGCTGCAAGCCTACAAATCAATGAGCTTTTAATTCCTGCTGTAACGAAACTTCGTAATACCTTAGAAGCGAAATCTAAAGAATTTAAAGATATTGTTAAAATTGGCCGTACACATTTACAGGACGCAACGCCTTTAACATTAGGCCAGGAGTTTAGTGGCTATGTTTCACAGCTCGATCATGGTTTGAAGCGTTTAAATCAAGCTTTAGAAGGGCTGTATGAATTACCACTAGGCGGAACAGCGGTGGGTACAGGTCTCAACGCACATCCTGAATATGCTGTAAAAGCAGCAGCAGAACTTGCGAAACAAACGGGTCTGCCATTTGTAACTGCGCCAAATAAATTTGAAGCACTTGCAGGACGTGATGCAGCTGTATTTGCGTCGGGTGCTTTAAAAACACTTGCTGTAAGTTTAAATAAAATCGCCAATGACGTGCGCTGGTTAGCCAGTGGCCCACGCTGTGGTTTTGGTGAGCTACGTATTCCAGAAAATGAGCCAGGCTCAAGCATCATGCCAGGTAAGGTCAATCCAACTCAAAGTGAAGCCATGACGATGGTGGTTGCTCAAGTACTTGGAAATGATACAACTATTAATGTTGCGGGGGCATCGGGTAACTTTGAATTAAACGTGTTTATGCCTGTTATTGCCTTTAACTTATTGCAATCTATTCAACTCCTCGGCGATGCATGTAATAGTTTTAATGACCACTGTGCAGTAGGCATTGAGCCAAACCGTGAAAAAATCGATCATTTCTTACATGATTCATTAATGTTAGTTACGGCACTCAATCCTGTAATTGGTTATGAAAATGCTGCGAAAGTTGCTAAAACTGCATATAAAGAAGGTAAAACTCTAAAGCAAGTTGCGGTAGAACTCGGTTTAGTCACTGCAGAGCAATTTGATGAAGTGGTTCGTCCTGAGCAAATGGTTTCACCCAATACCAAATAAATTGTTTTGAGATCATTCATCTAGAGTGTTTGAAAATAAAAAGAGGGGCTGATTCATATTCAGCCTCTCTTTTTATTGGATAACTTTTTAATTCTTTTTATCGCTGAATACTGGCTAACACATATTTTTTTTGAATCATAGTCATCTTGAAATGTATGTATATAAACAGGACTGTTTATTAAAAATAGGGCAACGAACAGAATGAAGAAAGGCCTGATGATGAAGCGAGTAATTCATTGGATTGGGCTTTGAATTCATTGGCACACTTGTTAAAATGCCTTTCTTTTTCTGTTTTCGTTGCTATTTGACATTTGTTTGAATAAATATTTGCAAGACAGTGTTTTATTTAAGGATTTCCCCCAATGCTCACCATCTATTTGACAGATGTCCAAAAGAACGTTCAATTTAAAGACTATCCGGGCGAGCATCCTGTTAAATTTGTTTTGAATTTTAAAAAGATTTTCCCAAGTGTTATGGAGCTTTTGCTACCAGTTTTGCCTGAAAATGGAAATCTAGAAGAAATGAGCTGGGAATCAACAACGGCAGATTTTGAAAAATTTAAATTGCTACTCAGTGGTTGGGGCGTAATCGAACTACGTTTGAATGCTATTGCCCAATATAAAGACCGTGCTTATGCAGATAACTTGGTAAAAAAAGCACAGCAAAAGCGCAAAGAATATAAAAAAGCACAGTCAAAATTACAAACTGTTGAACTGGATTATCTATTCATGCACGAAGTTCATGGTTTAATTGATGCAGAGTTGGTTGAGCTAGGTGAAAAATTCTATCTACCGACGTTACGTGAGCTTTGGAAAAACCAAGTGTCAGCGAATGTATTAGAAGCAAAATTCTAAACTGTACAAAGTTTTAGTCGAAAAATCCTCCGCTTAGGAGGATTTTTTATATGTACAGCAGAACTTCAGATTTACTTCGACAAGTGACTGTTTCATAGTGACCGATCTAGCAAGTAAAGCATTCAAAACATTTGGAAAGTCGCGAGACTTATCATTCCAAATGTTTCTGACTCATCTGCACATTTTATTTTAAAGGACCATTTTATATGTCAAATCAGTTTATTGACCTGATTAGCAAACGTCGCACTATTTATGCTATTGGGGACAATGTAAGCCAAAGCACAAAATATTTAACTGATTTGATCCAAACAGCGATTAAACAAAGCCCGTCTTCATTTAACTCACAATCTTCTCGTGCTGTTATTTTATTTAATGGTGAAAGCGAAAAATTTTGGGGCTTAGTCGCTGACAAATTAAAATCTTATGCTAAAGATGAAGCAAGTGCTGCGAAGACCATGGCTAAAATGGCAAGTTTTTCAGCAGGTTTGGGTACAGTTCTGTTCTTTGAAGATTTAGAGGTGGTCAGTGGCCTACAAGCACAGTTTCCTTCTTATGCAGAAAACTTTCCGATTTGGGCTGAACATTCAACTGCAATCGCCCAATTTGCAACTTGGACTGCGTTGCATACCGAAGGTTTAGGCGCATCACTACAGCATTACAACCCAATTGTGGATGAACAAGTGCATGCTGAATGGGACATTCCTGCGCATTGGAAACTTCGTGCTCAATTGGTTTTTGGTTCAGTGGAAGGTGAAGCGAAAGAAAAAGGCTATATGGATGATGCCGTTCGTTTTAAAGTCTTCCAATAATTACGGCATATAGCACTCAATTTTGATAAAAAAGGAACGAAAGCTAAGTTCCTTTTTTATTGCAGTTTTATTGAAATAGATAGGGTTGGACAAGATTTTCATCCGTGAAAACCTTGTCCAGATTAGCCCATTGAGGACTGAGCTAAACGGGTGGCTAGAACCAGCTTTCTTGCATGTTGAGGCAAGTATCATCAAGTTCTAGCAATAACTTGGCTTGGTGCTCTATTTCAGGTAATTCCCAGCGGATAAAATATTGCGCGGCTTGTAATTTACCTGCTAAGAATTGTTGATCTTCAGCTAAATCTGAATGTTCAAATTTCACAAGGGCTTGATTGGCCATTTCAAGCCATAGCCATGAAATGATGACTTTGCCCATCATGTCTAGATACAAGGCAGAATTACCCAGTGCCTGATCGAAACGACCTTGGGCGAGGACTTGTCCCAAACTTTGTGTGGTTTTCTTCACCGTGTTTAAATGCGCTGAAAAAATTGCTGCAAGCGCTTGAGTTTTAGCATGTTGAGCTTGATCAATCGTATTTTGCATACGTTGTAATAACAGCATCAAACCTTTGCTGTTGTGCTGCCAAAGCTTACGACCCAACAAATCCAAAGATTGAATCCCAAATGTACCTTCATGGATCGGATTTAAGCGATTGTCACGATAGCATTGTTCAAGTGGATATTCACGGGTATAGCCCGCACCACCTAAAACTTGGATGGCTAAATCATTGGCTTTTGGACCATAGGCAGAAGGGAATGATTTGACGACAGGAATAATTAAGTCTAATAACAACGCACTGTCTTCATTGTTAGTGGCTTGATGTTCATCAATTAATCGTGCAGCAAATAGGCATAATGCAAGTGCGCCTTCCACATAGGATTTTTGCGCCAAAAGCATCCGTTTAACATCTGTATGTTGAATGATATTGACAGGTTTTGTGGCAGGATTTTTATCTAAAACTAAGCGGCCTTGTGGACGGTTTTTGGCATATTCGAGCGACTCTAAATAGCCACGGTATCCAATCATGGCTGCACCTAAGCCGACACCGACTCGTGCTTCATTCATCATCTTAAACATATATTTAAGACCAGCACCTGCTTCACCAATCAGATAGCCTGTACATTGGTCTTTTTCACCAAAGCTCAGTACCGTCGATGTTGTACCTCGGTAGCCCATTTTATGTAATAAGCCGGCCAGTTGAACGTCATTGGCGCCTGCAAGTGAACCATCGCTCAGGGTTTTAAACTTCGGAACAATAAACAGCGATATACCTTTCACGCCCTGAGGTGCATCTTGGATGCGAGCAAGGACCAAATGGACAATATTTTCAGTGATGTCTTGGTCACCTCCTGAAATAAACATCTTTTGGCCTTTGATAAGGTAAGTACCATCGGCTTGTGGTATGGCTTTTGTGGTCAAATCACCCAAAGATGAACCCACATCAGGTTCAGTCATGGCCATCGTTCCAGCAAAGCGACCACTGAACATATGCGGTACAAACATATCTTTTTGTTCAGTCGTACCGAAAGCTTGAATTACATTTGCAGCCGCAGCGGTTAGAAATGAATAAGCCACTGACGATGGATTTGCTGACATGAAATAAGCATTTGCAGCCATGTTAATTAAAGTCGGAAGTTGCATACCGCCTGCATCATAATCATGCTGCGCACAAAGTAGGCCGGCATCTGCAAATTGCTTCCATGCCGTTTTGACTTCTGTAATAGTTTTAACCTGTTGACCATCAAACGTAGGTTCGTTTTGATCGGCTGTTGCGTTATGGGGTGCAAAAAAGTCTTGAGCAATACCTTGTGCAGTTTCTAGGATGCTTTTGAAGGTTTCAGCATCATGCTCAGCAAAACGTGGGTTATGCGTTAAGTCTTGCGCTTTAAACACGTCAAATAGCAAAAAATTTAAATCTTTGTCATTGATTAACTGCGCCATTGATCAATCTCTAATCGGGTCGAATTTTATGGCTTAAGCCTAGCAGTTGATTTTTAGATATAAAATTGTCAATAATGACACTTAATAAGTCAAAAATGACATTTTGATAATTTGAACTTTAAATGAAGAAAATCATAATTTTAGCATTTGATGGTGCTTTGGCTTCTGCGATAACAGGGGTTGTTGATCTCTTTGCAATGGCGGGAGTCAGTTGGAGCCGGATTCAAAAACAAAATGTGCAGCGGCTATTTCAGGTTAAAATTGCCTCACAACATGGTCAAGCTGTGCAATGTATTAATGGCATCAAGCTTTATGCAGATTTAGCATTTTCTGAAATAACAGATGCAGATGTCATCATTGTCCCAACGATAGGCGCGGCGATTTTAGATGTTTTAGCGCAAAATTCAGCACTGATCGAATTATTAAAAACTCGGCAATTGCAGAGCGGACTGATCGCAGGAAATTGTACGGGTAATTTTTTTCTGGCAGAAGCAGGGCTTTTAGATGGTAAGCAGGCAACGACGCATTGGGGCTTTCAGCAAATGTTTAGTGAACGCTATCCTTTGGTGAAACTGAATGCAGATCAGCTCATTAGCCATGATCAAAATATTTACTGTGCTGGAGGTGGCTTAGCATGGTTTGATTTGGGACTGCACCTAATCGAACGTTTTTATGGTTTTGAAACGGCAATCCACACGGCAAAATCATTTGTACTGGATTATCGTCGTGACAGTCAGTTGTCCTATTCATTATTGAAAATATCTAAACCGCATCAGGATGGTTTAGTGCAAAAAGTTCAAGATTGGTTGGAACAGCATTATCATGAAAATATAGTCTTAGATGAACTTGCGGCGCAGTTTAATGTGACAACGAGGACATTGATTCGACATTTTAAAGGCGCTTTGGATATTCCACCGAATCAATACTTACAATCGATACGTATTGAAGCTGCACGAAAGCGTTTAGAAGAAACGGGACATGCTTTAGATCTGATTATGCGAGATGTTGGCTATAGTGACCCAAGCTCATTTCGACGGTTATTTCAGAAAAAAACTGGGCTGAGCCCCTTAGAATATCGTCGACGTTTCAGCCGACGATTTGATGTTTAAATACAGTTTAAGCGGTTCGAACGGCATAACGACCATGTAAAATGTAGTAGGCACCAATACATGCAAAGGCAGCAAATGCGCTATACAAGTACAATTGTGAGTAGCCAATATGATCGAGCAATTTACCGATAAAGTATGGTCCAAAGCCTAAACCGGCATCTAAAAAGATAAAGAAAGTTGAAGTGGCAAAGCCCATACGTTCAAGCGGTGCACTTTTTACCGCAACTGTTTGGCAGACCGACTGAATATTGCCATAACCGAGTCCAAGTAGGCTTGCACAAAGTAAAAGCATCCATGAACTCTGAGTGATGCTGAGTAATACCAATGCCACGCCCATAATCACAAAAGCAGGGTAGATCACTACATTTTCACCTTTACGGTCCATCAACGGGCCAGTAAATGGGCGAGAAATTAAAATCGCAATGGCATACATCAAAAAGAAAAACGAGGCTGTTTCAACCAAATCGATTTCTTTGGCATAGAAGTTAATGAAAGACAATACGCCTGAATAGCAGATTGAAGCGAAAAGCATGATGAACGATATCGGTAATGCTTTAGGTTCTACAAATTGAGCAATCCAACTCGGTTTTTTGACAGCTTCAACAGTATCGAGGGATTTATTGATTTTGGGTAAATCGGGCACTTGAATCAGCAAGGCAATCAATAGGCAGCTCAATGCGATAATCGTAGAAACGATAAAAATCGCGTGATAACCAATGTGTAACATCATCCAAATGGCAAGAAATGGCCCAATAGCTGTACCTAAAGTACTACTCATGCTGTAGTAGCCAATGCCTTCACCGCGACGTGTAGCCGGTAAGATTTGAGCAATTAAGGTACCCAGCACTGTTGATGCCATACCCATCATAAAGCCATGCATAAAGCGTATGAAAAGCAACATGCCGACGCCAAACTGAATGAAGTAAAAACCAGAAAAGACTAAAAAGCCAATTAAACCAACGATCAGTGTTGTTTTACGACCAAAACGTTCTAGGAACTTACCCACCAATAAACGCCCGACCAATGTGCCGACAATGAACAAGCCTGAAACTAAACCTGCTTGGGCTGTAGTCGCACCCAATTCAGCCACCGCATAGCCCACGATCACCACAACCAAGAGATAAAAGGTTAAAACCAATTGGAAGTTAATGGCGCTGACTAAAATAAAATTTCGAGTCCAAAGTGGTGCTTTATCTTGCATGATCATCACCTACAGTGTTTTGTTCAAGTTCTTGCATGACACGGTGTAAAATTTGAATGGCGTGTTGGATATCTTGGCTTGCTAATGGCGCGATCAGGCGCTGCTCAAAGGCATCTATGTCTTTTGCACATTGCTGAAATAACTCACGTCCAGTCTCGCTGAGCATCATTTTCTTTTGACGTTTATCGTCAGTTTGCACATGTGCCAAAATATCCATCTGTGCAAGAATTTTGACTCGCTTTGTGATAGATGGCTTGGATACATTTAAATATTCCGCTATTTCAATAGATGTACAAGCGGTTTTTTCACGGATGACAAACATGACTTGCCAAAGTGAATAGTTCAATTGATAGGGCAATAAAATCGTGTTGATTTCATCACTCATCAAACGCGCACAGCGTAGAAGTGAAGAGCGGAAACCTAATGTGGAATTCATGATAGTTAACTAGGGTAACTAAATTATCGCAACTTTACGCCTAATTTATTTTGAATTCAAGTGAACAACTTAAAGCATAAATAACAGGTATAAAAAAACCTGTGCGCACACAGGTTTTCTTGCATAACATTTCATATAAAGCTTATCGTTCAATGCATATCGTTGAATTGATACTTTAAACAATACGGGTTTATTCTACAGAAGCTTCTGCAGCTGCAATTGCAGCATCTTCCGCTGAACTGTCTGCATTTTCTGAAATTTCTACACTTTCACCATCTGCATAAGCAAGTTCTTCACCTTCTGATTCAGCTTGCTCTAAATAAGCCGCAATTTGTTCATCCGTTAATTCAGGTTCACCTTCAGACATCATCGCTTGTTCTTGTAATTGTGCTTGTTCTAAATTGTTCATCATACTTTGCATATTAAACATCAATGGGATCATGACCAATAAATAAACAATCATCAGGATCAGATACAGTGACCCAATAACTTTCTCTGTTTGTTCCGTTGGACGTTTTATGCCATATTTATTTTCACCTTCGGTGCCTTTTGCAGCCATCACATAAATGCTAAAGATGGTACCGACCAGGGGGATGAGAAAAATTAAACAGAGCCAACCGCTTTTATTTAGATCATGTAAACGACGAATCGTAATGCAGATCATTGCGACAAACATTGCAATAATGGAAACGACAATGAGAGCGATCGCACTGAGTCCTAAAAATGAATTAAAAAGTGCTTCAATACTACGTTCTGCTGAATTGAAAAATGCAAAAAGACCTAGCGCGACGCTGATGCCCAATAGGCAGGTATAAATCATACTAATGATAAATAACCACGCTAAATAGGACAGGCGGCCAAAACGTCCTTCAGGAGACAGTGGATGATCGGCTTTTTGAATTTGAGGCTGAATATTTTGATCTTGTTGAAACGGATTCAATTCGCTTGAAGTAAGTTCAGTCATTATTATTCCAATTTTAATTATCTAATGTATTTTCTATGCCCCAAAGGGCAGCATTATTGTATAGCGAAGTAAAAAAAGGTCAAATATTAGACATGGCTAAGTCATCAAATATTCCTTAGCCATGCTGCAATGTGGTCTGTTATTTATGTAATTTACGATACTCTTTAGGGCGCATTGGACGACTGGCTTTCCACAAACCTTTCTTTTGTTTACGTGCTTTGCTTTGTAAATTCATCATATAGTTCAAATGCTTTTGGTCACGGATGTATTCTTCGTATACCCATGCAGCCCCACGTTTTACCATCTCTTCATTCATGCATTTACGATAGCGATAAATGACCCCAACGCAGCGGCCATAACGGTCTACATCAGTGATTTTTACACGGACAAATTTTTTATAAACCATGGATTTGATCAGTCGAGCGGACTCTTTTCCGTAGGCTTGTGTCGATTCTGGCGCATCCACATAAGCAAAACGCAGTTTGGTTTTAGAACGTCTCAGATTCATCCGATAGCAGGTGAGGGTATCGCCATCACTAATGTCGGATACACGGCAGAGGTAAGATTTTCCTTTCTTAAAAGGTTGAAAAAAATCCTTTAAGAAAATGGTGACTTTATAAAGAACATAGACTGTGATCAGGCACAAAACTGCACCTAACGCCATGAGCCAATTCGCGGAAAGATTTGAAAGCATACACAATGATATGAACGAGGTCATATCGCATAAAAACAGGAATTTAGATTTTATAAGAACTCATGATTTATGGCTGTCGAATAAACCGGCGGTCAGTTAAAAATACATTAAATAATCAGCATTTGATCTATAAATATACAGCAAGTTTCATCACGCAGAATTAAATCTAAATCCATGTAAATAGCCTAAGCAAGCTGACATATCATCATAAATAGCCTAAGCAAATATTTTAGAAATTTCGCTTCGCAAAAAAACATGCCGTGAATTTAATTCTAAATCATTATGCCAATACATTCCTAGTTTAATTTCCGGCAAGTCTACAGGTACATCAAAAATATTCAGTTCGGGAGCAACCTGTAAATGCGTCAAAATATTTTGCGGAATCGTTAATATTGCCTTGGGTTGCTGTGCCAAAATTTGTAGCGCAGTAGAGTAATGCTGACAGCGTAAAAAAATCTCTCTAGAGTGTTTTTTACGATTTAAATAAATATCCTCGACTAATACACCTGCACGTCGGGAAGAAACCCCAATGTGAGGAGCAGAAAGATAAATAGACTCATCCATCTTAGGGTGTTGACTACAAATCACGAATTGGTCTTCAACTAAGGTTTGAAAATTAATCTTTTCACCAAAGTTTTGCTCAAGGTCAATCGCAAAATCAATTTGCTGTGCAGCAAGGTCAGCCACAATGGTTTTGCGGTCTAATTTGATACTGGAAAATTGAATCTGAAACTGCTGCTGTTGAAAGTGTTCAACTAACTTGGGAAAAATGATCGGTTCAATTTCATCATGTACCGCAATTTTCAAGCTCTGTACCATTGAAGGAGTAAATTGTTGTTTTTGGATAGAAATGCTTTGAATCGCAATAAGCGCATTTTTAATTACTGGATAAATCTGCTCAGCAAATGGGGTCGGAAGCATTTTTGCTCCAGCACGTACAAATAAGTCATCTTGTAAATGTTGTCTTAACCGTTGAAGTGCATGACTCGCTGCAGATTGAGTAATACACAAAATTTGCGCAGCTTTTGAAATGCTTTTTTGTTCATAAATTGCGATATACAGCGGATATAAATTGATATCCATACGGTGGAAAACACCCATATCGATGACGGTATTTTTATGAATACTATTCATGTTCATCTATTGAATTAAATCATTTTGTTCATATTAGATTTCAGGTTATGGTGTTGTAAAGCGTAAAGAACATAATATTTAAAGGATGTTGTCATGTTTGAACTTTCTGCACGTGCACAAGATTATATTGAAAGAACAAAAAAATTTATTAAAGATGAAATTGAGCCTGTAGAAACTGAGTTTTGGGCAGAAGTTCATGAGTTGAACCAAGGTGGTGATTGGACCAAATGGCAATGGCCAGCACAGTTAGAGGTTTTAAAGGATAAAGCCAAAGCTGCAGGCTTATGGAATATGTTTTTACCATGTGCTGAACTTGGGCAAGGCTTATCTGTACAAGAATATGCACACATCGCAGAACTTTCAGGCCGTAGTTTACTTGCACCCACGGTATTCAATTGCAATGCACCAGACAGCGGCAATATGGAAGTGATTTGGCGTTATGGTACCGAAGAACAAAAGCAGCAATGGTTAACACCATTACTAGACGGCACAATCCGTTCGGTATTTTGTATGACAGAACCTGCTGTTGCTTCAAGTGATGCCACCAATATGGAAGCTACGGCTGTCGTTGAAGGCGACGAAATTGTATTGAATGGCCGTAAGTGGTGGTCTTCAGGTTTAGGTGATCCTAATGCCAAAATCATTATTTTTATGGCGCATACACCAGATGAAAGCAAAGACCGTCATCATCAGCATTCTATGGTTTTAGTACCTGTTGAAACTGCTGGAGTCAAAATCGAACGTATGTTACCTGTGTTTGGCGACTATGATGCGCCACATGGACATGGTGAAATTAGCTTCACAAATGTTCGTGTTCCTGTTGCAAACTTTATTGGCGGCGCAGGTCAAGGTTTTGAAATTGCACAAGGTCGTTTAGGCCCAGGCCGTATTCATCATTGTATGCGTTGTATTGGTGCTGCCGAAAAATCGCTAGAACTGATGATTGACCGCGGTATGAGCCGTACTGCTTTTGGTAAAGAAATTTTAAAACTCGGTGGCAATTTAGAACGCGTAGCAGAAGCACGTGTTGCGATTGATCAGGCACGTTTACTGACCCTTTATGCAGCATATAAAATGGATACTCTAGGGAATATGGCTGCATTAACCGAGATTTCGGCAATTAAAGTGGTTGCGCCGAGTGTCTTAGAAAAAGTTGTCGATATGGCGATTCAAATCCACGGTGGTGCAGGGGTTTCTCGAGATACACCGCTCACAGGTTTCTTTGCGCAAGCACGTTCACTGCGTTTGGCCGATGGCCCTGATGAAGTGCATAAAGGCATGATTGCAAAATTAGAATTGGCGAAGCGCGGTTATAGCAGCCGTCGTAAAAAATAAACAAGTTGTAGTCACATATTTGGCATGGCAACCCCGAGTTGTCCATGCTATAAAACTATAGAAAATTATATTTTTATCATCATGATAGATTCAAATTTAGGAAGAAAAGCATGTCAGTGATCGATGTAGGCGGTTCAGTTCGTGAGGGTGAAGAACTGGATGTACGTGCCGTAGGCAATTGGTTGATTGAACATGGCGTTGAAATAGAAGGGCCTGTTGAAGTCACTCAATATTCAGGTGGCGCATCAAATTGGACTTATCGCTTAAAATACGACAATGCTGATTTAATCTTACGTCGTCCACCGAAAGGTACCAAAGCCAAGTCTGCACATGATATGGCACGTGAATTTAACGTACAGAAAGCATTATCTGAATTTTATCCTGTACTCCCTGAAATGGTGGCGCTATGTCAGGATGAATCAGTGATTGGCTGTGATTTCTACGTGATGAAGCGCGTAGAAGGCATCATTCCACGTGCAAACTTACCCAAAGAATTAAATTTTGATGAAAGCCAAGTTCGAGCGTTATGTACCAACGTCATCGACAAGTTAATTGAACTGCATCAAGTGCCATATGAAGGCACAGCTTTAGAAAAAATAGGCAAGGGCGACGGCTACTGTCGTCGTCAAGTGGAAGGTTGGGACGCACGCTATGAAAAAGCCAAAACCTTAAATGTTCCTTCGTTTAAATATGTCCGTAATTGGCTCAAAGACAATATTCCTGCTGACTCTAAAACCTGTGTAATTCATAACGATTGGCGTTTTGACAACGTCATTTTAGATCCAAATGATCCTACCCAAGTGATTGGCGTATTGGATTGGGAAATGGCAACGCTTGGCGATCCACTGATGGACTTAGGTTCAGCTTTAGCGTATTGGGTTGAAAGTGGCGATAACGCAATTTTTAAAGCGACTCGACGCCAGCCGACTAACTTGAAAGGTATGTTTAGTCGTAAAGAAGTCGTTGAATATTACTTAGAAAAAACTGGTCTACAAACAGACAACTGGACATTTTATGAAGTGTTCGGCATTTTCCGTTTAGCCGTAATCGCACAGCAAATTTATTACCGCTTTTACCACAAACAAACCAATAATCCGGCATTCAAAGATTTTTGGATTGTGATCCATGCTTTACATATTCGTGCCTTAAAACTTATCGGTTTGCAAAAACTTGAAGCCAATGATGTAGCGCAAAAGTACATTGAAAAAATGAAGGATATTTTAGGGAAATGACCACGATATATTTAATTCGGCACGGTCAGGCTTCTTTTGGTGCAGAAAGCTATGACAAGCTTTCTCCCAATGGTGAGCTACAGGCTAAGGTGCTGGGACAGTATTTCGACCGTATTTTAAAAGAAAGTCCTTATGTGGTTGCAGGCTCCATGCAACGTCATCAACAAACAGCCAATCTTGCATTGGCTGAATGCTTTCCAGAAGCACAAGTTGATACAGATAACGCGTGGAATGAATTTAATCATCAGCAAGTTTTTGCTCAATATGAACCTCGATTTAACCAACCGCATTTATTAAAAGAAGATGTATCTAAGCATGAAAACCCACGTGCTTATTTATCGAAAATTTTTGAAGGCGCCATTGAGCGTTGGACAGGTGGAGAATTTCATCATGAATATGATGAATCTTGGCCACATTTTAAAAGTCGAGTCGAAACAGCGCTAGAAAAGTTATGCACTCAACTGGCTGAAACCAAACCACGCTATGCTGTTGTGTTTAGTTCAGGTGGAGTGATCTCCGTTGCCGTAGGTAAAATTTTAGGGCTGAGTCCAGAAAAAACATTTGCACTCAATTGGGCCATTGCCAATACCAGTATGACAACACTGCGTTTGGTTGGAAATGAACCGCAATTACTCAGTTTAAATGAACACCATTTTATAAAAGCAGTTGATCCAAATTTATTAACTTGGATCTAAGATAAACAAAGGAATTATCATGGCTAAAACAATTTTAATTACAGGTGCAAGCTCAGGGATTGGTGCAGGAATGGCACGCGAGTTTGCACAAAAAGGCTACAACTTGGCCATTTGCGCACGTCGTTTAGAGCGTCTAGAAACGCTAAAAAATGAACTGGAAAGCCAATATGGCATCAAAGTGGTTGCGAAAACCCTCGATGTCACAAATTACGATCAAGTGTTTGAAGTATTCCGTGCCTTTAAAGCAGATTTTGGCAGTATTGATCGTGTTATTGTCAACGCAGGTGTCGGTGAAGGTCGTCGTATTGGTAAAGGTAATTTTGAAATTAACCGCGCCACAGTTGAAACCAACTTTATCTCTGCTTTGGCGCAATGCGAAGCTGCGGTTGAAATTTTCCGTAGCCAAAATGCAGGGCATTTGGTGGTGATTTCGTCGATGAGTGCTATGCGTGGTATGCCTAAACATTTAACGGCTTATGGTGCAAGTAAAGCAGGTGTTGCTGCTCTAGCTGAAGGTATTCGTGCAGAACTGATTGATACCCCAATTAAAGTGACGACTATTTTCCCTGGTTATATTCGTACAGAGATCAATGAAGGTGCGAAAAAACTGCCATTTGAAGTCGATGAAAAAACTGGTTCACATCTTTTAGCAAAAGCCATTGAGAAAGCACCGGTTAAAGCTTATGTACCACAATGGCCCTGGTTGCCTTTAGGTCTTGCAATGAAAGTATTGCCGTTAAAGATCGTGAATAAATTGGGTTAAACCTTTATGCAATAATAAAGCTCCAATTTTGGGGCTTTTTTATTCTCAAATGATCTTCACCTTCCTCTGTAGGTTAAAAAGGAATACATAAAACCTGTGATCAAAAGACATTAAAAGCAGCCGATTTTGCAAAGAAAAATTGGAGTAATTACTCAGATTATTTATAAATAAGATATTGAAAATAAATAAAATGTTGAATATTTGAACAGACGATGATTTGTTCTCAAAATAGCGATTTCCTTTTTTTTAATTTGCTTTAATGTACAACTGTTCATTAATTTTTAGGTTTGTACTATGTCTATGTCTTCCGATATGACAGATCAACAGCGAATTAACAAAGTCAGAACTGTCGTAACGAAAGCTGGTGAAGACTTACGTCAGCAATATCCCATTTTAAAACATCAAAACTTTATAGGCGCAGCCATCCTTATTTTTGCGCTACTGGGAATGTTGGGTTCAGCTTGGGCGTTTGCCGTTGGCATTTTACCGGCATGGGTTTGTGTGATTTTGGTGGCGATGTTTGCTTCACTGACACATGAATTAGAACATGACCTGATTCATTATATGTACTTTAAAAAGACGCCGTGGGCTCACCATCTCATGTTGGCCTTGGTGTGGTTAGCACGTCCGAATACCATTAGTCCTTGGGCACGTCGTCGTTTGCATCTCAACCACCATAAATATTCAGGTTCAGAATACGATTTGGAAGAACGGGGCATTAGTAATGGCATGCCGTGGGGTTTACGTCGTATATTGGTCATTAGCGATCAATTGATGACGGTGTATTTGCGCCCATTTCAAATGTTTAAAATGATAGGACAATTCATTGAAAAACAACCTGAAAAAGAACGTAAAACGGCATTGTTCTCTCAATTGACTGGATTTTTCCCTTTAAGTTTTGTTTATTACGGCATTTGGTATGTATTTGTCATTTATCATGTGGTGAATGGTATTGCTCCAATGTTAGGACAAAGTATTAGTTGGTCAGTTAATTTAGTAAAGTTAATTCCAACGATTAATTTTTTAGCTGTGATTTGGATTATTCCGAACTTTATACGTTCTTTCTGCTTACAATTTATCAGCTCAAATATGCATTATTATGGTGATATTGACCCACGCGATGTCATTAAACAAACTCAGGTGTTAAATCCGTGGTGGTTGTTCCCAATGCAATTATTTTGCTTTAACTTTGGTTCGACCCATGCCATCCACCATTTTGTGGTCAAAGAGCCGTTTTATATTCGTCATCTAACCGCAAAAACTGCACACCAAGTCATGCGTGAGGTTGGTGTACGTTTCAATGATTTTGGAACCTTTAAACGCATAAATCGCTGGAATTAAATCAGTACTAGCTTCAAAAAAAGCCCTCAATTGAGGGCTTTTTTATGATCTAAACTTTTATAAATTACTTGTGTGCAAAAAAAATGCTTGAGCGCATCTTGCAAGGCAACTTGCCATACCGCGTAGGAATGTCCGCCGATATATGATTGGTAATGCACATCATGACCTTTATTTTTTAAGTCGGCTGCAACAATAGGCGAAGTCTCTAAAATACTCAGTTCATTATTATTTCGAGAGCTTTCATAACTATTGGCAGTAATAAACCAATTCTGTTTAGGTTGTGAGGTTTTATCACGAATGATTTTACTCATGCCATTAGGGAGGTCTGTCGGCGCATTTTGCCACCAAAATGATCCAGATAACGGTACGACATGACTAATTTGATTTGGATTTTCTAAGGCTAAATAAGCTGAACTTAAACCGCCAAGACTTGACCCAAGTAGTACCGTTTTCTTCGAATCGACTTTTGCAGGTGCATTTTTTTGAATCCAAGGCATCAGTTCATCACTAAAAAATGCTGAAAATTTAGTATTTGGTGTTAATTCTTTCGGTCGTTCCTGATCGTTCGGTGGAGAAACAAAAATGGCTTGAATTGGCGGTAACTGACCTTGCTCAACTAATATATCTAATGCCTTTGGAACATTCAGCAACTCGTTATAATGCTGACCATCAAAAAATATAGCGGTGATATAGCTTTGATTTTTCTTAGCTTTAGATTGGTAAATTTGGATTTTACGTGAGTTATTCAAAATTTTGCTGTCTAGAACAAACTCTTGTAATTGGGGCTGGTGCACATTTGGATATTGTTTTGGATCAATAAAAGGCGGGGCATCTTTAAGCGCCACAAAATTTTCATTACGCAAGCCTGATGTATCATTACTTGCGAGATAAGTGTTTTTGTTGAAAGGATCAATGCGTTGTACCTGTATCACAGCACGGCGCTGTGTTCTTGATTCTTTAAGTTTTGGATTCAGATGCGGACAATAATTTGACAGATAACCTTCTAAGTTCGGTAAATCGACAGCAAAGCTATAACTGCCAATGTAACGATGATCAATAATCGATTCTTTAAACCAAATATCGGTATTTGGTAGGCGCGTTAACCATTCATGGTCATTACTCGGGCCACCAATAAGACGAACATTATGCTGCGCACCTTTCCATAAGAAAACTATGCGGCTATGTTGTTCATCATAGTTTTCGATGATTGGTGTACCCATAAGCTCTACACGCTTCCAAAAATCTTCAATAATTTGAGCATGTTGTTTTGGATTTTGATTTAACTGATGCTGTAGGTTTAATAATATTTGGCTTTGCGCTTTGACATCTTCACATGCAGCAGCATAGGGGAAATGTTTTTTTTCTGTTGTATCGGTTAAAGCGGGTGAATTTTGAGTTTGGGCAAAAGCAGAAGAAACAGCAACGCTCATAGAGCAAGCTAAAAAAAGTGGGGAAAGTTTTTTCATTGAAATAATAAAATAGGTAGGATGAAAACCAATAAATGATAATCATTATTAATATAAAAAACTAGCAATATGCCACTTTTAACAAAAGAAAACGTAGAAAAATTACAATAGAGTCAATGCTTTGTTTTTTAAACTATTTAAAATAATAAAGTCGACAAGCACTCAATCATCACCCAAATATTATGCTACTCAAAGTATCAACACTGCTGCTGTTACCTGCGTTACTGATCCAAGGTTACCGTGTGAAAAAAAATACCCCATGTTTAGCAGAACCGATGGGAGAACGTTGTGGGATGAGTGGTCAGGGTAATCGGCCATTATCGGTATTAATACTAGGTGATTCAGCAGCAGCAGGTGTCGGCGTCGAGCATCAGTCGGATGCGCTATTGGGACAATTGCTTAAAATTTTATCGCCTGATTATCAAGTTCACTTTTGCCTTGAAGCCACAACGGGGCATAACAGCCAGCAAATCATCAATGCTTTGGACAATGTCACTATGCAGAACTTTGATGTCGTGATCAGCTCTGTTGGTGTCAATGATGTCACAGCTTTAAAACAGCCAGACCAATGGTTGAACCTCCAGCAGCGTTTATATCAAGCTGTCGAGGAAAAGTTTCATCCACAGCTATTGATCATTTCAGGTGTGCCACCAATGGATGCGTTTCCAGCTTTACCGTTTCCATTGTCATGGCTATTTGGACAGTATTCACAAAAGATGAATGCGCTGTTAAAAAATTATATTAAAACAAAGCCTAATACGAAGCTAATTGAATACGATTTAAAAGAGTATCGTGAGAAAAACTTACAAATGGCCAAAGATGGCTTTCACCCGAGTAAAGAAATTTATGAATTATGGGCTGAAAAAATCGCGAAACACATCACTGAACAATTTTCATAGACATTTTATGATTCAACCACTGGGCGAAGTTAAATTTACATGAGCAAAGACATTTCCGACGCGAGTCCGCAAATCGAAACGCATCCTTTAGCGCCATTTTTGCCATCAAATGGGAAACTCTTGATGCTAGGGAGTTTTCCGCCACCCAAAACACGCTGGAAAATGGATTTTTATTATCCAAATTTTCAAAATGACATGTGGAAAATCTTTGGCCTATGTTTTTTTCAGGATAAAAATCATTTTCTCAATCTAGAGAGCAAAACTTTTAAAGAACAGCTCATTCGAGATTTTTTAAATGAAATAGGCATAGGCATTTTTGATACGGCCTATCAAGTGATTCGTTTGAAAGGCAATGCGTCAGACAAGTTTTTACAGATCCATCAGCAAACCGATATTGCGAAGCTTCTTACGCAGATGCCTAATTGCCATAGTATTATGACGACAGGAGACAAAGCGACTGATACTTTAATGCTCTCTATGCCAGAAAATACGGAAAAACCACACATTGGGCATGCTGTTCATACCGAATTTGCAGGCAGAGATTTGACTTTATACCGTATGCCATCATCATCTAGAGCTTATCCACTGGCACTGGAAAAAAAAGCTGAAGCCTACCAAAGCTTATTTAAAGATATAGGCTTACTTTAGGGAAGTTTGCGTTATTGTGAGATACCTTGAAATTTATGTCTCATTTAAACAGGCAAACATTCAATGATTAAAAGGTGGCATCTTAATAATGGATAAATGCAAACTCCTTAGCCATCATATTCAACATAATCCCAAAGGTTTAAACGCGCTTTAATTTCTTTGCGAATATGAGGCAGCATAGGCAGTAAAGTGCCATCGATCCATAAACTCAGAGTCTGGGACGAAACTTTTTTGTTTGCATCATCTACAATTTGTGCGCCTTTCACGATCACCAAAGTTTCTTCGCTAGCTGCAGTTTCAATGCCTTTAAATAAAAGCTGTAATTCATGACCTGTATCTTGGATTAACCATTCCAACTCAATTTGGATATTGTGATTAGATTTAAGCACAGCTTGCCCTTCAATCATGTCATTGTCAGATAAGCAGTCATGCTCAACCCGAACTTTCGACAAAAACCATTCTTGATGACCAAGTTCAGGAAGTGTCGTAAAAGGCGTTAAAATATCACTTAAATTAAATTGGCGGCTTAAATCAAAAAATTGCATTAGAAAACTTTAGGGGGAGATAAAACAAAATAAGAGGTGGATGTTAAAGCATCATCAAGTGTGAGTAAAACCTTTGCTTTTATTGAGATATTTTATGTATAAATAGCATTCAATCTATCTAAATTAAGTCTAAGAAAAATGAATTGCGAAAATAATATTCACATAAATGATGTGCACAGCCCTATAGACTTAAAAGATCCAATCGAAGCTAAACAATGGGCCGCTGAAGTGAATCTTAAACGACCGTGGCGTTATGACATCTTTCAAATGTATGTTGACTCTATTTTGGCTTTCAACCCGAATGCGCACGTGCTTGAACTCGGTTCAGGCCCAGGCTATTTGGCAGAGTTTTTAATCAATCATTGTCCAAATATAGATTACACAGCATTTGATTTTTCCGAAGCTATGCATGACTTGGCAAAAGAAAAATTAAGTGCAGCGCAACGCTTAAAATGTAATTTTATAACAGGGGATTTCAAACAATCTGCTTGGGAAGAATCACTTCATTTCAATGAGAAAAGCACCTTTGATGTGATTATTATTCATCAGGCCTTACATGAATTGAGGCATAAGGCGTATGCAGCAGAGTTTAATCGGACTGTAAAAACGTTGTTAAACACACAAGGCGTGTATTTTGTATGTGATCATTTATATGCACCACATGCACAGCAAAATCATGAGTTGTATATGTCAGTTGAGGAACATTTAGCCGCGCTGAAAGCAGCCAATTATGGCCAAGTGGAATGTCTGGGTGAAGTCAATGGTTTGGTTCTTTTCAAAAGCCAGCACTCATATGAACGAGACTGACTAAGACCGTTTTTGACTTGATCGAACTTATCAGATTATTTCAATAAATAGCCTCGACGAGGGCAATTCAATCATTTAGCAGTACGTTGTCATTACATCATCCATTCAATCGGGAGGTATGACACTGCTTTTATACTAAATCGTTGGAATCGAGTTGTTTCAGGTTCATGGGTATAGGTTTTGGTTTTTCCATTTTTTTGATGCTCTAACCAAATGATTTCGCCGTTTTCATCCAGTTTTAATTCATACGCAATTTGCGGTAAATATTGGTTTAATGCGGCAGAAATATCGTTTTGTAATCGATCAGATTTAACGACTAGTCCAACTTCCGAATTTAAATTTGCGGAACGTGGATCAAAGTTAAACGATCCAATAAACACCATTCCGTCGATATCGAAAAATTTGCATGCAAACTAGAGGCATTTTTGCCTTTTGCAGGGATGATATTTCCCGTCATGACCTCATACCATGTGCGTTTTGAACGCTCTATATAAGGTTTAAATTCATATAGTTTCACGCCATTTTCGAGTAAATCTTTGCGATATTTTTGATAAAACGCATGAACGACAGCGACGTCATTGGCTAAAAATGAATTGGTTAACACACGGACTTCTACATTTTTGCCTGCAAGACCCGTCAGAAAGTCAGTTCCTTGTTGCGTGGGAACAAAATAAGCTGAAACCAATTCCATACGTTCCTTGGGCTGTCCCATCAAAGTAGAAAATTGGTTATAAATTAATTCTTGCTCTTTAGCCTCACCACGAATTTTATTCGGACTATCCGCAATGAAATGTGCTTCGGCCCAATTCACCGGTATTAGTTTAAGCTGAGCCGCCAGTTGTTGCTGTGCATAGTTAATGCGCTGTTGATCTTTAGTCAACGTTGTAGAGTTTTCTTGGTATTGTTGTCTTAATTGACTTAATTCTTCTTTTGTACCTGCACCAATCCATTGTTGAACAGAATAACTTAAATCATCATTCCAAAAGTTCAAAAACACCTGATTGGCTTGTTGAATAGCTTCGACATAGAAAAGGATATCCAAATCTGTAAATTGAAAACTTTCACTGGCATCAAAATATTCATTACTGATGTTACGACCACCAGTTACGCCCATAAAACCATCGGCAATAATTAATTTATTATGCATACGATGGTTAATGTGCTTTAAGCGAAATGCATAATCAATGACACGTAATTTTCTGAATTTATATGGATTAAACAGTTTGATTGAAATGTTGGGATGAGCTGAAAGGGATTTTAAGGTCGGATCGAGTTTCGTCCCGTTTTGATCATCAATTAGTAGCCTTACTTTTACCCCACGGTCAGCGGCATGCAGTAATTCTTGAAACATCAGGTGTCCAATAGCATCATCTTCCCAAATGTAATATTGCAAATCGATGGTGTATTTTGCATTTCGAATCAAATGTAGGCGAGAAGCAATGCTTAAGAAGGCATCATCTAAGGCTAAATAAGCCGTTTGTTTTTGTTGTAATTTTTCTAAATCTGTAACAGACGTAATCCATTTTTCTGCATGTGATTGTATAGGGACATCTTTTTTTGACTGATTGCTAGGTAAGCTGCATCCAGTTAATAGGCTGATCGAAACAGTTAAACCGACAGTACAACTTATTTCACGTAATTGTATCATTCGAATAGCATTAATCATTCCTTGAAAAATTCATCATAACATCATGTTTTAAGGTTGTATTTAGGCTTAAAAAGAGGTTACTGTAACTCATCTGTTAATATAAGCCATACAGGATGTTTTTAGACATGAAATCACGTGCAGCCGTTGCTTTTGGACCGGGTCAGCCTTTAGAAATTGTAGAAATTGATGTGGCACCACCGAAAGCAGGTGAGGTTTTAGTCAAAATTAGCCATACAGGTGTGTGTCATACAGATGCATTTACATTGTCAGGTGATGATCCTGAAGGTGTATTTCCAGCTATTTTAGGGCATGAAGGTGCAGGTGTTGTGGTTGAAGTCGGTGAAGGTGTGACTTCAGTGCAACCGGGTGATCATGTTATTCCGCTTTATACTGCAGAATGTGGTGAATGTTTATTCTGTAAATCGGGTAAAACGAATCTTTGTGTATCTGTTCGAGCAACACAAGGGAAAGGTTTAATGCCAGATGGTACAACACGTTTTTCGTATAATGGTCAGCCGATTTATCACTATATGGGTTGTTCAACATTCTCTGAATATACTGTGGTTGCAGAAGTGTCTTTGGCAAAAATTAACCCTGAAGCGAACCATGAACATGTATGTTTGTTGGGTTGCGGCGTAACTACTGGTTTAGGTGCAGTTAAAAACACCGCTAAAGTTCAGGAAGGTGACTCAGTTGCAGTCTTTGGTTTAGGTGGAATTGGTTTGGCTGTGGTACAAGGTGCTAAAAAAGCCAAAGCAGGTCGTATCATTGCGGTAGATACCAATCCTGACAAATTCAAACTGGCTGAAGAATTTGGCGCTACAGATTTTGTTAATCCAAAAGATTATGAACGTCCTGTACAGGAAGTGATTGTAGAAATGACGGGCTGGGGCGTCGACCATTCATTTGAATGTATTGGCAATACCAATGTGATGCGCTCTGCTTTGGAATGTGCTCACCGTGGTTGGGGTCAATCTGTGATTATTGGTGTGGCTGGTGCAGGTCAAGAAATTTCAACCCGTCCATTCCAATTGGTTACTGGTCGTACTTGGAAAGGCACTGCATTCGGTGGTGTTAAAGGTCGTTCACAATTACCGGGTATGGTAGAAGAAGCCATGTCAGGTGAGATCAAACTTGAACCATTCGTGACCCATACCATGGGGTTGGATAAAATCAATGAAGCGTTTGATTTAATGCATGAAGGTAAATCAATTCGCTCTGTTGTGCATTTTGAAGACTAAACATTGATTTAAATATTATTGATTTATCTACTAATCATTAAATATTAATGCGTTAACTTTCACTGTTTTAAAAACTAGGCTTTGGCCTAGTTTTTTTTATTTGTGTTGTTACGACAAATCAGAACTTCAAATTTGGATTTGCAAAAAGTGACAGATTGTTAGACATAAAATGATAAAAAATGCCAAATGACAGATTTTGTCCCGAATTCACATGGTAGGAAATTAGCACTAAACATAAGGTAAGCATAATTTAAAAACAAATGTATATTAATGCATTATCCGAGGCAAAAAATGACAACTACAAGTTACAAGCCTGAGTGGATTCGGGAAGATTTTATTGATTTTATCGGAGAGAAATTTGATGCAATTTGGGCCTACAAACGTGTAAAAGCACAATTGGTCAAATCACGTTGTGTGGGGATCGGGTTTTATGAACTGAGTTTTTTAGCGAATCACAATTTTAAGGCAGCAAATTATCGACCAGGCCAATGTGTTCTGGTGACAGTTGTCAAAGATGGTGTACGTCATCAACGTAGCTATAGCGTCGTCGAAATTAATACATCTGGTCATGTGGTGATTGCAGTTAAACAGCAAGGCAAAGTGTCCAATTGCCTGACGCAATTAAAAACAGGTGAGGTTGTTGAATTATCGCAACCGCAAGGTGAGTTTGGCTTAAAGCTAAATTCGGATCGACCAATTTTGCTGCTTGCTTCTGGTAGTGGCATTACCTCAATCATGGCTTTGTTTAAACAAGCAATTCAGCTTGGGCGTACGGTTGACCTGATTTATTTCAATCGAGATGATGCTTATTTGGATGAATTGATTCAACTGGCGAAGCAATCTAACCATGCACATTTACATGGGATTAATACGCTGAAAACCAAATTGCATATCACACCAGAGGTGCTAAATTACATGGTCCCTGATTTTAAGCAGCGAGATTGCTATGCCTGTGGTGCAGCGCCAATGATGCAAAGCATTGAGCAACTGTATCGTGAGTTCAAGCTTTCAGATTATTTATACACTGAATATTTTCAAATGATTGCTGATGATTCAGTACCTGCTCAACCTGTCACTTTTAGTTTAGCCCAGCAAGATTTTTTAGCAGAAGGTAACTTACTTGAAAGTGCTGAAAAAGCCGGTTTAAAACCTGCGCATGGCTGTCGGATGGGTATTTGTAATACTTGTTCGTGTACCAAATTACAGGGTTCAGTGAAAAACTTACTCACTGGCGAAATCGATCATGCGAATAACACACAAATCAAATTATGTGTCTCTCAGGCAATTTCACCTGTACGTATTCAACTCTAACCCAAGCCGCATAAAAACAAATCAGGGGCATCATCATGAATCAATCGATATATATTCGTCCGAATAGTAAGTCACGTTATTTATCTCCAGAACAAACTGCTGAATTTGGCGAAAAAGTTGAGCAAATTCGCCGTGAAATCATGCAGAACGTAGGTGAAAAAGATGCAGCGTATATTTATAAAATTCGCAATTTTGTCCGTTATAGCGAGATTGCTTCTCGTGGCATGTTGATGTTTGCAGGTTATATTCCGCCGGTTTGGTTAATGGGTACGGGTTTATTAGGTATTTCTAAAATCGTAGAGAACATGGAACTCGGTCATAATGTGATGCATGGTCAGTTTGATTGGTTAAATGACCCGAGTTTAAATGGTGCTAACTATGACTGGGATACTATTGCCACGGGTCAAGACTGGAAATATACCCATAACTATGTGCATCATACCTATACCAATATTGTGGGTATGGACCATGATGTCGGTTATGGTTTGATCCGTGTGAGCGAATCGCAAAAGTGGGAGCCACGCTTCCTTTTTAATATTCCACTGGCTGCTCAACTCATGGTTTTCTTTGAGTGGTATGTCGGCATTCAACGTTTACATTTAGAAGATGTTATTGCGTATAAAACCAAAACTTGGAAAGATGTATGGCATGAAGCGGCCGATGTACGTCAGAAAATTAAGCGCCAAGTGATTAAAGATTATGTGTTTTTTCCGCTTATTGCAGGTCCCAATGCGATTCCTGTCTTTGCAGGAAATGCTGTAGCCAACGTGATTCGTAGCTTATGGGCTTCCGCTGTCATCTTTAATGGCCATTTTACTGAAGATGCGGAAAACTTCGAAATGGACAATACCGAAAACGAAACTCGAGCAGAGTGGTATCTCCGTCAAATTCGTGGCTCAAGTAATTTTAGTGGAACACAATGGTTGCATATACTCAGTGGTAATTTGAGTCACCAAATTGAACACCATTTATTTCCAGATATGCCTGCGAATCGCTATGCAGAAGCCGCACCTAAAATTAAAGCACTTTGTGACGAATATGGTATTCACTATAACGAAGCCAGTTTTATCAAACAATTTGCAAGCGTTTGGGTTCGCCTCGCGAAATGCTCAGTGCCGAATGACTGGAGAGCCGAAATCAAGGAACGTTCAGCATCACTTCAACAGCATGTTAAACAAAAAATCATGAAGAAAATCGGGCGTTAAAACACAGTATTGTTTAGCAATATTGTCCTAAGAGATCTTAAATTAGAAGCTGAAGCTACGTATTAACATCAGAAACGTAATTTGATTCAAATAAAAGAACGATACACGGTAATGTCATCCGCAACTGTTTGAGACAGGACTACTTCTCATCAAAAATGTTTTTGCGATACTTTGAATAATTTGACGCTAGTGAACGAGTTTAGTCGGTGAGGTGCATTGCACCGCAAGATGGTTTCCTTGCGAAGCTTTGCTTCTCATTTTGCCTAATGAGAAACATCGTTTCGTAAGAGTACCTCCAGCCGAAGGCTAATCTCTTTATCTAAACCCTAGATGTAAGACTCCGTCGAATAGACTGAAAAAGCATTTTAAAAATGCGAAATTACTTTTACGTGCGTAATATCAGTTAAATAAGAACGATTTCTAAAGCAGCAAATTCGCCAAAGTAGCGTTCATCTACTTTGGCTTTTTTTTAGATATTTCTAAAAAATAAGAGCTATTCAACTAATTGCACGCTATTCTGGATGCCACAAGATTCTACAAAATATGCATCATGTGAAACGAGGATCACCGCACCTGTATAGTGCTGAATGGCTTGAGCCAATAACACTCTAGACTCTATATCTAAGTGGTTTTCAAGTTCATCTAACAATAAAAGCTCAATATTCGGTGTTAAATAATTTAAGCCCAACAAGGTCACTTTTAAACGTTCACCACCACTTAAACAGTGAAATGACAGTTCCGATTTTTGACCACGGATTCTAAGTTGACCGAGTTGATTACGCCATTCCATTGATGAAACCTCACGATTAAACTTTGCTAGATTGTCTAAAACACTCAGTTCTGGTGATAAATCACTCAAGTTTTGGTCTAAATACAGGGTATTTACCGACAAAAATATTTCATGGGTAGACTGTGATGTGATCTGACTCAGATACTTTAGAAATGTAGATTTACCAATACCATTTTTTCCTTTTAAATGAATTTTTTCACCTGCCTGTAAGGCCAAGTCGAAAGGCTGGTGCTGAGATGTTTTGCTATGAAAATGTTTAACTCTTAAGATTTCTCCTGTTTTTTCAGCGTGATGTTGAAAAACGAATTGCTGCTCTTTAACATGTTCAAGTAGATGCTGTGACTGAGTCAGTTGAGATCTCTTTTCTTCCAATTGCTTCTGCTGTTGCGTTTGAACTGTCGCGAGGCTTTGACCTGCTTGTTCCTTTTTGAAATCAAGTAATATTTTAGCTTGTGAGCTTGACTTGCGTAGGACACGCCCTTGTTGTTCTCGTTTTTGCGCTTTCATCTGTGTTTCGTGTTGCTGTAATTTGAGTTGTTTTAACTCACGCTGATGCTGTAAAGCATTACGCTGTAAGGCTTTATTTTGCAGATCATTTTGTTGAAAGTAGTCTTCATAGTTACCAGTAACATGACTGAGTCCAAACTCATTTAAAGCATAGATATGCTCTACATGTTGCAGCAATTCTCGATCATGACTGACAACAAATGCACCGGCAGGATGGTTTTTTAAGCGATCAATGAGCCAGAAACGTGAGGATGCATCTAAATGGTTACTTGGCTCATCCAAAAGTAAATAATGGTCAGTTTTTAAAAATAATGCACACAATGCCAATTTGGTTTTTTGACCCTCACTCAGCTGAGCGACTGGGAAATTTAAATCTGTTGGTAGTGAAGCTTGCTTAAGTTGTTGCTGCCATAGTGCAGGACGGTGCCATTGGTTTTCAGTCAGCTCAAAGTCTTCAAAACTGGCATTGCCTATTTCGATACGTTGAAATGAGTCATATAAATCTTTCACACCGAGTGCAGAAGCAATCGTGTCAGCTTCTAGTCGAGAAAATTGTGATAAATAGGCATGTGGTACATTCCATGAAATTTCACCTTCATAGGGGAGATCTTTCAGATTTTGCGCATGTAAGATTTTAAGGATGCAGGATTTTCCTAAACCATTGCGACCAATACATGCCGAAAGTTGTTGTTGATTGAGGTTAAATTTCAGGTTTTTAAAAAGTGTTTTGGATGGAAATTCCAAGCTAAATTTGGAAATTGTACAAGCCGTTTGAGTCATAGATGCACCTTGCGATAGCAAAGATGCGCAATACAAATAACTAATTTTATTCTATAAAAAGACAATATTTGAGAAAATGCAGTCGAAGTCATTAGCCATGTGTTTGCACATCAAAAAAATGGATTTGATGATGAAAAAAACAGGGCTTACTTCATTGGCAAATACTCGAATTTAAAATGAATGAAAAAAGGTTGAAACAGCGGAATAATGTTGTGCAGTCTAATAAATGTTTATTTATTAATCAATACATCAAATTTTAAAAATAGGTCG
This sequence comes from Acinetobacter sp. LipI_15, assembly GCF_058242865.1. Taxonomy (NCBI): domain Bacteria; kingdom Pseudomonadati; phylum Pseudomonadota; class Gammaproteobacteria; order Moraxellales; family Moraxellaceae; genus Acinetobacter; species Acinetobacter sp. LipI_15. Next base: position 1,495,121 of record NZ_JBZAYN010000001.1, read on the forward strand.
CAATAATTGACAGCAGAGTTATTTAATACAACAAAATAGCAAAAAACTATTGTCAAACCGATGAATACAGCGTATTTTGGTTTTCAGATAGATACTTTTTGATGAAATCAAGATGTTAAAGCAACCTTTAATCTCAAACGCATATTATTACTTTTGGCAGTTTAGATAATTGCCTGAACGCGTTCGGGCATGAAAAAGGTTGCCCACCAAGTTTATACCTGATCGGCAACCCTGATCAGGTTTTTTTATGTCTTGATTTTTATAATATTTTTGGAGAAATCTCATGTTTACAGTAAATAATTCATATTTTAGCAACGGTTATTGGTTTTACTTTAGTCAGTCTATGTCTAAAGCCTTGAAGTCCCAAAGTCCCATAACGCTCAGATAAAAGATCGGGCTGTTAATGTATACAGTCCAAAGGAATAGAACCAATGAATGCGCTAAATACAGCTTTACAACAAACTCAAAATTCAGAAATTCAACAGAAATCTACACAGCCAAAAGAAACACTTTTGAGCTTGCCTCATCAACTGAAAAAACAATTACCCTTATCAGTTCATGCTGCTGAACAAATTGCTGCACATCGTGCAACGATTCAAAATATTTTGACGGGTCAAGACCCGCGCCTAATGATTATTACAGGTCCATGTTCAATCCATGATCCGATTGCTGCTTTGGAATATGCTGAAAAATTAAAACAATTACAGGCACAGGTTTCAGATCAAATTTTTCTTGTGATGCGCGCATATATTGAGAAACCACGTACTACAGTGGGCTGGAAAGGCTATATGTATGACCCAAGTTTAGATGGTTCATCTAATATGCAGTTGGGCTTAGAAAAATCACGTGAGCTGTACTTACAAATTATTGAAATGGGTTTGCCGATCGCCTCTGAAATTTTAAGCCCAATGGCGACGGGTTATTTTGATGACCTTTTGGCTTGGGGTGCAATCGGTGCGCGTACCAGCGAATCACAAATTCATCGTGAAATCTCGAGTCATATGCCATATAGCATCGGTTTCAAAAACGGAACAGATGGCTCAATCCAAATTGCTCTAGATGCCATTCAATCTGCTTCGCATCCACACCAGTTTTTAGGTATGAGTCAAGCCGGATTACCGTGTATCTTAGAATCCGTTGGCAATCCGCAAGCACATTTAATTTTACGTGGCTCCAATACAGGTCCAAATTATAGTTTGGCTGAAATAGACAAAATTCGCAGTAAAGTAAAAGGCGATTTACCAGCTTTAGTGATCGATTGTAGTCATGGTAATAGCTATAAAGATCCAATGAAGCAACCTGAAGTATTACGCACAATTGTTGCGGAGCGTGAGCATACCCAAGTGCGTGGTGTGATGTTAGAAAGTCATTTAGTGGATGGTAATCAAAAAATTAGTTGTGACATGACTTATGGTCAGTCTGTAACAGATGGATGCTTAGGTTGGGACAAAACCATTGATTTGATTCAACAGGTTGCGAATGAACTTCGTGCATCACAAATCAAACGTAGTGCTTAACAATCCAGAGCATACTTAGTCTGAATTGATGTAGCCCAAAGCCTTAGAACATTGATTGTTCTAAGGCTTTTATTTTGAAATTTACTTTATTGTTTACTGCGATATAAAAATTGAAAAATGGCATATTTCCTAAAATATATACTGATAATTCAGTATTTTATGTTTGAGTGAATCACACTTTTTATGCACAATAATGTCTAAGCCCAATACAGCGCCAGAAATAATGAAAATCTGTGCTTGGGTGTTTGAAATTTTATATTGGGGAAGTTGATGTACACTGCTGAATTGTTGGAAGAAGCAAGCCGTTTTATGTTCCACATGTTAACAAAAGTGGTTGAATATGGTGGTTCTGATTTATTTATTACGGCAGATTTTCCACCAAGTATTAAACATCAAGGCATGATGAAACCCTTTGGGCAGCAAGAACTTGATGCTGAGAAAACAAAGCTTTTCGCCTATAGTTTGATGAATGAGAAGCAGCGCAAAGAGTTTGAAACAGAACTAGAATGTAACTTTGCGATTAGTGTGCCAAACGTTTCGCGTTTTCGTGTCAATGTATTTCAGCAACAGTTACATGTGGGTATGGTCATTCGTACCATTACGGCAGAAATTCCAAATTTTGAAAAGCTTAAATTACCAGCATCGCTTAAGCACGTGATTATGGAAAAACGTGGTCTAGTTTTAGTGGTTGGCGGTACAGGTTCAGGAAAATCAACCTCTTTAGCGGCGCTGATTGATTATCGAAATGAAAACAGCGCAGGGCATATCATCACTGTTGAAGACCCAGTGGAATATGTGCATAAGCATAAAAAATCAATGATTACGCATCGTGAAGTCGGCGTAGACAGTCATTCGTGGCATAACGCCTTAAAAAACACTCTACGACAAGCGCCAGATGTGATTTTAATCGGTGAAATTCGTGACACCGAGACTATGGAACATGCGATTGCCTTTGCTGAAACAGGGCATTTATGTTTAGGTACGCTACATTCAAATAACGCCAATCAAACCCTAGATCGGATTATTAATTTCTTCCCAGAAGAGCGAAGAAATCAATTGCTTATGGATTTATCTAGCAATATGAAAGCGATTGTTTCTCAGCGTTTAATTAGGACTGAAGATGGCAAAGGATGCCGGGCAGCCGTTGAAATCATGTTAAATACGCCGCTTATTTCAGATTTGATTTTGAAAGGTGAGTTTCATGAACTAAAAGCGATCATGGCAAAATCTCGTGAACTTGGGATGCAAACTTTCGACCAAGCTTTATTTGATTTATATAATGACGGCGCTATTTCTTATGAAGAAGCTTTAAGAAATGCCGATTCAACTAATGAATTACGTTTGCAAATTAAACTGAAAAGTTCACGTGCAAATGGTACTTCAGCGGCTGCGCAATCTTTTAGTATGGTTGAAGAAAAGAAAGAAGAACCTGAAAGTACCGAAGCTTCGGAAGAAATATAAGCTGCATATTCATGCAAATGGTATATAAGCCAATTCAGCCATCATATTGAAATAAAAAAATCAGCCTGAGGGCTGATTTTTTAGATATTAGAAATATTTACAGGCCAGCTTCATATTGTTCACTGGTCAATAAAGCATCTACATCAGCCATATTGTCTGGTTTAATTTTATAAATCCAACCTTTGCTATAAGGCGCATCGTTTACAAAATCTGGATCATCTTCAAGGTCTGGATTGACTTCAACAACCACACCAGAAACCGGAGCATGAATATCAGAAGCGGTTTTTACCGACTCAACCACACCCGCTTGTTCGCCAGCAGTGATATGTTGACCAACATCTGGTGCTTCAACATAAACTAAATCACCCAATGCGTCTTGTGCATGATCAGAAATGCCTGTAACAACAAGGTCACCTTCAATTCGCACCCATTCATGTGTACTTGCGTACTTTAAATCTGAAGGATGATTCATTGATAACTCCTTAAATCCATTAAATTCATTTTTGGCATGAGTTATACATGCTTTTTACGTAAAACAAAAGACTTATAAGTACGGATCTTTACGCCAATTGCTTGGGCTACGACCACTCCAACGCTTAAAAGCACGGCTAAAATTGGCGACATCGCTATAGCCCAATTCATCAGCAATTTGCTCTAAGGTAAAATCAGTCCGTGATAGAAGCGAAGTAGCATGACGGTAGCGAACTTCGTCAACCAATGTTGAAAATGAAGTCCCTTCGGCAGCAAGTTGGCGTTTAAGGGTTCGATCGGACATGTGTAGCCGTTCAGCAACACTTTCAATACTTAAATAGTGCTGCTCAGAGTTGGTTAAAATGTCACGAACGCTCATGGCAATACGGTGGCGTTCGCCCAAAGCAGAAAGTTCAGCTTCACATTGGTTAATCGCGATTTGACTGGCAATCGGGTCTGCATGGACCAATTTATTGGTTAAATATTGCTTATCAAAACTAAGTAAGAGATGTGGCTGATCAAATCTAAATTGGTGTCGTGGATATTTGGCAATAAACCGCTCAAAACCTTCAGGTTGAGGGAAATCAAAATCAATTTCTCCCGCAGAATAATCCACACCGGTAATTGCTTTGCCCATGCTGATCATGCCAAAAATTAAGGCAATTGAAATCTCAGTACGTAAAGGCTCAATCGTAACGTCGGTTTGTAGTTGAACAGTCGCTTTGGTTCCAAATGTCGAGAAAAAAAGCTGTAAAAAGGGCATGCGTAACTGAATAAAACGGTTTGCCAAGACTAAGGCATCGGTTATGTCCTTCGCCGTCATGATGGCATAGCCAATAAAACCATGTATCGAGATGCGCATTTGGTTGCCTAAATGAAAACCTAATGTTGGCTCACCAGTTAAACGTAGTGCGTGCTCTACCAATTGATTGGCGATGGGTGTTGGAATACGGAAATCTGGTTCAGCCAATTGTTCGCTGTTTAATCCGAAGGGACTAAATAATGTCTCTGCAGTGTAGCCCCATCGAGAGACCACATCTAAAAGGAGCAATCCATACACTCCGGGAATACCCTGATCCTGACGGGAATTAATTGTTTTCATAGCGTTCCGTTGCAATGCGGGTTTTTCTTCTGTTCAAGCTTATATTGGCATGATTCTGTGTTGTATCCCACAAAAATTGTTGGACAAACTGACTAGGCTCAACTATTTATAGCGGCCTACCTTAGCATTGTAAAGTAGGCCATTAAGGATTAATTCGCTTTAAATTCTTTGGAAAAGACCACAATTTTGGTCGTAGACATATACAGAATGTCATTATGCTGATTGAGCGCTTGAGTGACATAGGTCACAATGCCGCGGTCTGTCTTACTTTTCGATGGCGTAATTGCAGATATTTCAACTTCTACACGAATTTTATCCCCCGGACGTGTTGGGCGCGGCCAACGCAGACTTGATTCAGAGCCAATTAAGCCATAAGCCACAGGGAAACATTCAGTCCATAAGCGCATTGTTACAGCAGCAGTATGCCAACCACTTGCCGCTAGCCCTTGAAAGATCGGGTGCTGTTGGGCTTTGACTTCATCTATATGAAATTCCTGAGGATCAAAAGCGTTGGCGAATTGCTTGATTTCTTCAACAGTCATTTCATATTCACGACTGCTAAAGTGATCACCAACTTTAAGGTCTTCCAGATACAGCATTTTCATCTTCCTTTGATTCTACTTTATGTTGTTCTATTAAAAAGCCACCGGTTTGACGCTGCCACAAGTGTGCATAAATACCATTCAAAGCGACAAGCTCTTCATGAGTGCCTTGCTCAGCAATACGTCCTTGATCCAAAACAATCAATCGATCCATTTGCGCAATGGTTGAAAGTCGATGCGCAATGGCAATCACAGTTTTGCCTTGCATCAAATCATCTAAACTCGATTGAATCGCGGCTTCGACTTCTGAATCGAGCGCACTTGTGGCTTCATCTAAAATTAAAATCGGTGCGTCTTTTAAAAATACCCGAGCAATCGCAATACGTTGACGCTGACCACCTGATAATTTTACGCCACGTTCACCGACAAATGCGTCATAGCCACGTTGGCCACGTAAATCGATCAATTGAGGAATGAATTCGTCAGCTTTCGCTTTACGCACTGCATCATACATTTCTTCATCGGTTGCATTCGGGCGACCATATTTAATATTTTCTTCAACTGTACGATGCAATAACGAGGTGTCTTGGGTCACCAATGCAATATTTTTTCTTAAGCTATCTTGGGTAATATCTTCTATATTTTGGCCATCAATCGAAATACGACCATGATTGATATCATAAAAGTGGAGTAAAAGTTGAATTAGTGTTGATTTTCCGGCACCCGAACGCCCGACAATACCAATTTTTTCACCTGGTCGAATAGTTAAATTAAATTGATCGATGACATTTTTATCATTATAAGCAAAACTGACGTCCTCAAATTTAATTTCGCCTTGCGGTACTTTTAAGTCGGTTGCATCAGCTTTGTCTTGAATCTGAATTGGGCGACCCATGGTTTTCATCCCATCTTGAATGGTCCCGACATTTTCAAATAGGGCAGACGTTTGCCACATCATAAACTCGGAAATACTACTGAGTTTTAAAATCATAGCGGTCGCTGCTGCAATGACCCCAAGCTCAGCTTGACCATCCATCCAAAGCCAAACGGCTGTTCCAAGTACGCCACCATATAAAACAATGATCAGCAAATTCGTCGCGATGTTGTATTTTGCTGCAAGACGCATTTGCTTATACACCGTCACCATAAATTCTTTCATTGAGGCTTTGGCATATTGGCTTTCGCGGCCCGCATGGGCAAATAATTTTACCGTTTGAATATTAGTGTAAGCATCGGTGACACGACCAGTCATTACTGCGCGTGCATTGGCTTGTTCATTTGAAATTTTGCTCAATTTTGGGATGAAATAGCATGCAGAACCAATAAATAAAGCCAGCCAAAGTAATAACGGAACAATCAACAGTGGCGATATAGCACCTAAAATCACGGTGATCGAAATCAGGTAAATGAAGACATAGGCCAACATATCCCCAAGAATAATCCAAAATTCACGTACAGCCAGTGAAGTTTGCATGACTTTGGCAGATAAACGACCAGCAAAGTCGTTGTGGAAGAAATCTAAACTTTGTTTCAGTAATAAGTTATGAAATCTCCAACGTAGACGCATTGGAAAGGTGCTATATAAAATCTGATGTTTAATAATGGTTTGAAGGCAAGAAAACAAGATATTTGCCAATAAAATAAAGCTTAAAATGGTCAGATTGGTCTGGTGCTGCTGTAAAAAGGTTTCAGGTTGAGACTTACTGATCCAATTGACTAATTCGCCAATTTTGGAATAAAGCAGTGCTTCAAAACTCGCTACACCTGCTGTACAGAGTACCAATAACAATAGGTATTTTTTTACACCCGTCGCAGCTTGCCATACAAAGGGGAAAAATTTTGTCGGCAATGGTTTATTCAAGTCCTGTTCAGGATAAGCGTCAACTAAATTTTCAAACCATTTAAGCATGCAGATAACCTGAGAATTTTGCTGTAATTAATCTTTCTTTCTTCAGCTCTAAGTGTAATGGATTCGCTGGTTTTTCTCCATTTTGATTTGTTTATTTACTTAAAAGCTTGGCTGCAAAAGTTCATAGAATTAAAATGTACAACCCGATTACGACCTTGGCGTTTTGCTTCGTATAGAGCAATATCGGCCTGTTTAATTAACTGATCAAGTTTGGCGTGGTCAGGGTCAATTTTGGAAACACCAATGGAGATCGAAAATTTCAGCAATTGACCATCTATATAAAACTGGTATTGTTCCATTTTATGTCTTAACCGTTCAGCAATTTTTAATGCATCTTCTGGGACGGTATAAGGCAAAAGTACAATAAATTCTTCACCCCCGAAACGCGCCAATATATCGTAAAAACGCATTTCTTTACGCGCAATTTCAGCAATTTGGCATAACACTTGATCGCCGACATCATGTCCGTATTGATCATTAATCGCTTTAAAATGATCGACATCAAAAATCAAAAGACTGGTACAGACCGTCATTGGGGTTTCTTGGATTTTTTTATTGGCAGCATGTACAAATTGGCGACGATTGCTTAACTGGGTTAATTCATCCGTATGGGCAATTTTGCGCAGGGTATGAAAGTTCCAGTCATCTAGCAGCGCTCTTAGAAACGTTTTACGAGAGTTGAGCGTAGAGTTCCAGCAGATATACATACTGAACAGCAGCACAGGAACGTACACCAATAAAAATATTGTAAAATCACCAAAATCATTAATGCGCCATGCGCCAAAAAGGATCGCTGCCGTGATCATGGCTGAGGTCATAATCGAAGGGCGAAAATGCACATGAATACTTAAATTACCCAATACGATCAAAATAATGGCGGCATATTGATAGCTATGAACCAGTTCATTTTTCGACTGAAGTAATATCTCAAACCAGAGGATTGCAGAAAGGCAAGTCGCTAGTGGTAATATTAAATCGAGCAATTTAATCTGTTTGATATATTTAAACAGAACATAGTTCAGGCTAAATGCACCAATAATAGCAATGATACGAATCACACCTGAAAGCATTTCTACGTCTGGCAGCACATAGCGATCTGCCCAAAAATAGATTAAAAATGCCAATTGAGCGAAATAGTTGACCTGTTTTAAATAGTCTTTCTGGTTGTAGTACAAAAATTTGTAATAAGCATTTTTAAACTGTGCCGGAATACGTGCAATCGGGTCGGATAAAGCACGCTCAATACGAACACGATTCTCTAGGTCACATGCTTCTGCCTGTATGAGCGTATGTTTGGCAGAAGTGCGATTCATCGATTCTATGAGTAATTGTGATTCGTTTTTAACTGATTTCCGAGAAGGTTGATTGGGGCCTTCCATGATCAAGTTCCTATTTTAGAAGCGTTTTTATGCAACTGTTAACAAATAGTATCTAAAAATGTCTACATTTGTATAGTATTTGTTCTGATTTTTTAATTATATTTAGTTGTTTCGGATGAATTATATTTTTAAGGAATCGAGCGATTAGCGCATTTATCTGATTCGCTTTTATTCCTTGTATCGCATGATCTAAAGTAATTGCGGAAGTAGAGGGGGGTAACCGATAGCCCCCATGTATATTCAAAAGCCATTGTGACTTTTTTAATTTGCAGAATTTCTCCTTTGAATATACATGGGGAGAGGAAAGTTTAGCTCTTAACTTTTATCGGCATTTGGTTGAACGAGGTCTTTAAAATCGGCACTAGAAGGAGCTTGATAGATTTTAAGTCCAAACTCGGGTGTGATTGCAATCAGATGGTCAAAGATATCAGATTGAATCGCTTCATAATCTTTCCATGCAATTGTTTTACTAAAAGCATAAATCTCTAAAGGTATGCCTTCACTCGTGGGTTGTAACTGACGCACCAAAATCGTTTGGTGTTGGGCAATGCCTGAATGCTGTTGTAAGTAGAATTCTACATAGGCACGAAAGGTCCCAAGATTGGTTAAACGGCGCTGATTATATTTCGATTGATTTGAAAGTTGCTGATTAAACTGAGCAAGCTCTTCATGCTTATGATCAAGATATTGATCTAGTAATAAAAATTCTTTGAGTTTGTTTTGCTCATCCTGTGTCATGAAATGAATAGAGCTTTGATCAATATAAAGTGAGCGTTTGATACGACGAACACCTGACTGAGCCATACCACGCCAGTTTTTAAAGGTATCAGTCACCAATTTATTGGTTGGAATCGTGGTAAAAGTCTTATCAAAGTTCTGCACGGTTATGGTATGTAATGACATATCAATGACATCGCCATCTGCATTAAGCGACGGCATCTCAATCCAGTCACCAATTCGCACCATATCATAAGAAGAAATTTGTACCGAAGCCACCAGTGACAAAATGGTGTTCTGAAAAACCAACATAAGCACGGCCGCCATAGCACCAAAGCCTGCGAGTAATGTAAATACATCTTTTTTCAGGAAAGTACCTAAAATCATCAGGCCACACACCAAAAAAATGATCAATTTGACCAACTGCAAATAGCCTTTAATCGGTTTGTTTCTAGATTTTGGATTACGTTGGTAAATCAGATTAAAAATATTCAGTAATTCAGAAATTGCCAAAGCAATGGTCAAGAAGATAAAAGCCTGACAAGCCATCTGCACGATTGAAGTAAATTTCACAGATAAATGTGGGACTGTAGTTATGCCATTTAAGATCACAATTGCTGGAACAATGTTAGCAAAGCGTTTAATCACACTATGTTCTGACAAAATTTGACTATGGCTAAAGGCCATTTTAGATACGAGCTTTCGAATACCACGCACCACAATTTGCTTGGCGATAAAATTTGCAATAATGGCAAAAACAATAATGAGACTGAGCGAAGTCAGCATTTCTAGCCAAGGGTATTGATCTGACCAATCTTGAATATTTTTAATGAACTGAATTTTTTCCAAAATCATCCTACTCTTATTGATGTAAATGAAAGGGTTAATGATCAAACTATTGTAATTATGATGATTATATAAGCAATTTTATACTCGTAAACTTTACGGAGTTACGACATGTATAGTCCATAATGTTACTTATTGGGTGCTAAGAAATGATTTTTTGAAGGTATAACCGATATTTATGGACTGAAATGGATGAACGTTGAGCTAAAAAAAAGCTCCCAAATTGGGAGCTTCATTGCTGATTTGAAGTGCTTACCACATTAAATCATCAGGAATCACATAAGCTGCATACGGATCTTCTTCATCCGTGGTTTGCTCATTCACTTCAGAATTATTCACAATAATAAAGCCTTCCATTTTCGCATTAATACGGTCGGCTAATTCTTTTGGTAAAAAAGCATAGTTGCTATTTTCCCGTGCAATAACAAGACTACCCGCAACAAGGGCATTATAAATTTGCTGATTGATATAAAGCTTTTTAATCTTGGCATCATCGATAAATTGATAGGTCGATTCGCCATCGGTATCACGAATTTTATGCTGATTAATCATTTGCATGATGGCAGCTTTTAATTCTTTTTCTTGCAAAACGGCTTTACGATCTTGCTCTAAAGCATGATCTTTGGCCATTTTCTGCTGCTGATCTTGCTCAATTTTCGCCTTGATTTCAGCATCTTTACTTTCACCAGTACGTTTTTCATGTACGGCTTGTTTTGACAATTTTTTTGCCTTTTTATTATCGACCAGACCTGCTTTAAGCAGTTGCGCCTGTAATGCATTTTTAACCATAGTACGTTCCAACTAATCGTGTATATGTCGATAATGAAAATAGATGATCCAATATACTGCGCTCATGACTAAACTGAGTGCGGCAGGAATCAGGAATGCGTTTAATTTTAAATAAGGATAAAGCCAACTGGCAAGTATGCCACCGACGATAAATCCCGCTAAAATTAATAAATGTAAGACCACACGTTTAGACTCAACCGAAAGTCCACGAGCTTTATAACCCAAAGCCAAACCTAAGTCCGTCAAAACACCAGAGAGGTGTGTGGTACGAATAATGGTGCCTTTATAGTGGCTGACCATTGCATTTTGTACACCCATCGCCACACATGCCCAAAGCAAAGCGTAACGTGGAAAATAGGGCAATAGTAGCCAACACAGGACAATAAAAAAAGCCACCAAGCTTAATGGGACGCCATAACGTCGGGTTAAGCTAAAGTGACTATTTCCAAGAATAAGCCCACTATAAAATGAGCCAATCACATAACAGAGCAAGACTAAAATCAAATAAATAATCGTAGCTGGCTGCCATGCAATGAAGGCCATGGCTAACATACTGACATTACCGGTCATGTGAGATACCGACTGGTGCAAGATCGTCACCAGCCCGAGTACATTAATCATTCCTGCATTCACTGCGAGAAAAAAAGCACCCAGTTGTATCCAAAGCGGTAAAGTTTGAAAAGGCATGGCCTCGCCTTAAAAAGTATCCAATATCAGGATATTATCTTAAACCACGGTCTACTGCAGCTGTAAATAATACGTCAGTCGAAGAGTTTAAAGCTGTTTCAGTTGAATCTTGAAGTACACTAATGACCATACCAATGGCAACAACTTGCATCGCGATATCGCTTGAAATACCAAACAGGCCACAAGCCACTGGAATAAGCAGCAATGAACCACCAGCAACACCTGAAGCACCACATGCAGAAACGGTAGCAACGACTGATAAAATCAACATGGTGCTGAAATCAACAGAAATGCCCAAAGTATGAACTGCTGCTAGAGTGAGGACTGTAATTGTGACTGATGCACCTGCCATATTGACAGTTGCACCTAAAGGAATTGCTACACTTGCAGTTGATTCGGGGACACCAAGACGCTTTGCAAGGTCAAGGTTTACAGGAATGTTTGCAGCAGAACTACGCGTAAAGAATGCAGTGATACCACTTTCGCGTAGGCATTGGAAAACCAATGGGAACGGGTTTGAGCGAGTCATAAATGCCACCATTAGTGGGTTAATGACCAAAGCTACAAAAAACATGGTACCGAGTAATACAGCAAGTAAGTGCGCATAACTAACAAGCGTTTTTAGACCTGAGTCGGCAAATGTAACAGCAACCAAACCGAAGATACCGACAGGTGCAAAGTTAATCACTAAACGGATTACTTTATTCACTGCATCAGCAGCGTCAGATAAAAAGACTTTGGTGTTCTCTGATGCATGACGAAATGCAATACCTAAGGCAAAAGCCCAAGCCAAAATACCAATGAAATTTGCTTCAGAAATTGCTGTAACAGGGTTTGCGACAAAACTTAATAATAAGTTTTTCAATATTTCAGCAAGACTGCCTGGCGGCACAAGGTTTTCTGCAGCAACATCAAGAATTAATGTACTTGGGAATAAAAGGCTTGCTACTACTGAACTTAAAGCAGCAAGGAACATACCAATAGCGTACATCAACATAATCGGTTTAATGTAAGAATTACTGCTGCCCACTTTGAAATTTGCAATGGATGACAGTACAAGTACAAAGACCAGTATCGGTGCTACGGATTTCAATGCCTTAATGAATAAATCACCAAGCAAACTTAAATAGGGTGCAACGCCCGGAGCGACGACAGCAACCAATACACCTAAAATAATGGCGATAATAATTCGGGTTACTAAACTCAAGCGTGTAAATGCTGAAAACATAGGAGAGCCTTGTCAGAATTACAATGACAAAATGATGAAAATTAGCCCTGTATTTTATACGAAAATGTGGAATGCTTAAAAAATAATTTAATTTAAAAATAAATCTTTGTTTTTTATAATCTATTTTTGTGTATTAAAATGTAAACCCTTCAAAACTCACTGTTTATCAAATTCGCATTGATTAAACAGTGAGCTAATAGGCCTTTAAATTTGGTACTCAGAACTGGCTGTCGCAAGCTCAGTAACGGCTTGATAGTGGGTGAGAAAAATTTGACCACTCAAATGCGTGAGTAATTTTGAGTGCTGCAATTTGTCCATGACAGGACCTTTGACCTCGGAAAAATGCAGTCGAATATCTAATTTTGATAATTCAGCATTTAAATCTTCCAACATTTCTAAGGCACTGAGGTCAATTGAACTGACGCTTGAGCAGTTGATAACAACATGTTCTAGGTCAATATTTTCACTGACTTCATTGATCAGGAAACCTTTAAGCGTATTTGCATTTAAAAACGAGATATTTTCATCTATACGGAGCGAGAGAATATGTGGTGCGGTATAGACATGATGGCGCTGTACATTGCGGAAGTGCTGTGTGCCCTCGACTAAACCGATCACCGCAATATGTGGACGACTAATGCGCCATAACAACAGAATAAAGGTAGAAATAATACCAATAATGAGACCAGTAGAAATGTCGATACACACCACACCGAAAAAGGTCACCCACATCGCAATCCCGTCAGCTTTTGAATAACGCCATGTATCCACAAAAGGTTTAAAGTCGACTAATTTCCAAATGGAAACAATAATTGTGGCCGCCAAGATCACTAAGGGTAAGTCTTGGAAAAACCCAGTGAAGTAGAGACTGACAACGATAATCAGCAATGACGACAACACGCCAGCCATCGGTGTTTTCGCACCTGCATCTGCATTAACCACTGTACGCGATAAGCTACCTGTCACAGGAAAGGCGGAGCTAACCCCAGCGCTTAGATTGGCTAAACCTAGAGCGACCAACTCTTGGTTACTGTTGAGTTGGCTTCGTTGTTGTAAGGCAGTGGCTTGGGCAATAGACAGTGACTCAACAAAACTGATCATGGCAATCATTGTTGCACCGGGTAATAAGGTTTGTACCAGTTCCCAGTTCCAATGTGGAAAGCTTAAGGGTGGAAATCCTGAAGGAATTTCACCGACGGTTTTAATGCCGACATTTTGCAGGTCAAATAACATCACCGATGCAATTGAGATCACCACGAGTATCAGTGGCAGTGCTTTACTTAGAAAGGCAGTAGAGCCGAATCGAGATTGAATTGATTGAGTGGCCAATATTTTCGGCACATAGATTAAAAACAGTATGGCCAGCACACCAAAGATGAGTGAAGCAAAGTGAGTTAAACTCAGGTATTCCCACAAACTTAAAACAAACTCAGGGATGTTGTTGGCTTTTAGCGGGACATCGACGAGAAACTTAAACTGACCCAGTGCAATGAGCAGAGCCGAAGCAATAATGAAGCTTTTAATGACAGGATGACTGATCAACTGAATTAAAAAACCGAAACGGAGTACACCTAGCAGCAGAGAAATCAGCCCGACCATTAAGGCCAAAAGTGTCGCTGCTTCAATATAAACAGGCGAACCGACTTCAAATAGTGGATTGAGCGTGGCGAAGGTCATCATCGAAATGATTGCCACAGGGCCAATCGATAAGGTTGAGCTTCCACCAATGAGTGCGTAGACAATCATCGGTAAAATACTGGCATATAAACCCATGATTGGGGGTAAACCTGCCAGCATGGAATACGCCATACCTTGAGGGACTAACATGGCAATCACGATCAGCGAAGCAAGTACATCAGATTTAAATTTCACAGTGCTGTAGTGCTGTAACCACTGCCAAGCAGGAAATTTCTGTAAGAAATGAGGTCTTAAATCTGACATAAACTTATCTAAATCACAATTTCATATATATTATGCATAAAAAATGCTAAGAAGTCTTGTGCAATAAATTTTGACCGTACAATATTGCAGGAAATTTAAGGGGATATTTAAGAAGCCATCATTTTAAATGAATTAATGAAAAGGATAAGCTGTTTTAACGCTTAGGATATTCGAAATAATTATTGATATTTAAAAGAAGTCTGGAGGGTAAATTAAGGTATTGAATTGCTGTCCATTGCGATAATTCATCTATAGTGGTGCAAGAACAGCATGTCTGGCTTGAAATTTTAAAATAACTGAGTGTTATTTATAAGATTGGTTGCAATACAATTGGTAAAGAGTATTGAGAACTTGAACTAAATTTGCATCTTTAATTGAATAATAAATTTGCTTTCCATCACGACGCGTGGTCACAACATCACTTTTGCGTAACATCATCAGTTGTTGTGAGAGGGTTGGCTGTTTAATATCAGTGATTTCTTCAATCTGAGACACATTCAATTCTTGCTGTGCTAGATGACATAAAATTAGTAGACGATCCGTATTTGCCAGCGACTTTAAAACGCCCACGACTAATTCGGCAGAATCACGCATAGTAGTGATTTCCAGATCGGTATTCATTGGATATGTCCATACGATTAACAACAGCTCAAGTATACGGATATCACGGCTTAATACATTGAATAAATAAGACAATTTCTATGGTTTTTTATGAAATAAAATATCATTAATTTTTATAAGTTTAAATTTAGTTAATCAGTTAAATTTATTGCTTGATTTTAGTGCAAGCTTTCACAAAATGCACATAAATATAAGACATTAGCTTAAAAAATCATGCACACTTTGAAAATAATTGTATGATCTAAAGATCGTATTCAATAAATACACAAGGGATAAATAGTCATGACAACAGATTCAGCTTTTCCAGCAACGAGTAATTTAGGTATCGCAGTATATAGTAATAACGCTGAAGCGATTGGTAATACACCTTTAGTTCGTATTAATCGTGCGATTCAGTCAGAAGCAACGGTCTTGACTAAAGTTGAAAGCCGTAACCCAGCATTTTCAGTGAAATGTCGTGTAGGTGCAGCTCTCATTGCAGATGCAGAAGAAAAAGGTTTATTAAAACCGGGTATGCATATTGTAGAACCTACAAGTGGTAATACAGGGATTGCTTTAGCATTTGTTGCAGCAGCGAAAGGTTATGCAATTACATTAACCATGCCAGCAAGTATGAGTATCGAACGCCGTAAGGTGTTGAAGTCTTTTGGTGCAAATCTCGTATTGACTGAACCTGCTAAAGGCATGAAAGGTGCGGTCGAAGAAGCACAGCGCCTCGTTGCCGAACATCCTGAAACGTATTATTTACCACAACAGTTTGAAAACCCTGCAAACCCTAAAATTCATGAATTGACCACTGGCCCAGAAATTTGGGAAGCGACCGGTGGTAAAGTGGATATTTTAGTTTCAGGTGTAGGTACAGGCGGTACGATTTCAGGCATTTCAAGCTATTTTGAAAAAGTGAAAAATCAGCCGCTTTATTCTGTTGCGGTAGAACCGGCTGAATCTCCGATTATTGCCCAAGCGAAAAAAGGCGAAACACTGACTCCTGGGCCACATAAAATTCAGGGGATTGGCGCTAACTTTATTCCGGGTAACTTAGATCTAGACCTTGTTGATGAAGTGATCGGTATTGAAAGTGCTGAAGCAATTGAGTGGGCGCGTAAAACGGCTACTCATGACGGTATTTTAGTGGGTATCTCTAGTGGCGCGGCAATGGCAGCTGCGGCAAAACTTGCTGCACGTCCTGAGAATGCAGGCAAAACCATTGTGGTCATTTTACCGGATGGTGGTGAACGTTACCTTTCTTCCGTTTTATTTGAAGATATTAGTGCTGACTAATAATTCTGACATGAAAAAAAGCCCGTTCAATTGAATGGGCTTTTTTATTGATGATTTCGTTATTTATAAGTATCTTAAGCCGGGTCTTGATCATCGTTTTTGGGATTTTGTTGTTTTATTTTTCGTTTAGGCGGTTCATATCCTAACTTTCGAGCGATGTATTTAAACAGGAAGCCTAAGAGTATGCATATCGTGACAGCAGGGATAACCACTTGAGTGAGCCAAACATCAATATGATCTAGACTCCAACTTAAAATTAAAAAAGCACATAAATATGCGCAGTTAAAGCAAATGTTCGACAGTTTGTACATGCGAAAGAGAGTAATTCGTTTGGTGGTCACGAATCTCTATCTTACTGAATAATGAGGAAAGGTGTATTTTTAATATCAGAAAAATAAACTAATTGAATAATCATTATTCAATATTATTGATTATGTTTTTAAATCTTCGCAATTCTTTATACCTTAAAGAAAAGCCTTGCTGTGAGTCAGAAAAACTTGACCTTCCCATTGTGGTAAAGTTTAAGCTATAGCCTAAAACAAGCACATATGATTGGGATTTTGCCATGACAGATTCGACAGAACGCAAACTTTTTGATGGCACACTTGCTATTGAAGGGATGACCTGTGCTTCTTGTGTGGCACGGGTGGAAAAAGCCTTAAAAAAAGTCGATGGCATCACTGATGCTCAAGTGAATTTAGCCACTGAAACAGCACATGTTCAGAGTGATAAAAATGTGGATTATTCTGCTGTAATTCAGGCCGTTGAAAAGGCAGGTTTTGGCGTTGCACAAAAGCAGATTGAACTTGAAATTGAAGGAATGACTTGCGCATCGTGTGTTGCACGTGTTGAAAAAGCCTTAAAGGTAGTTCCAGAAGTCATCGATGCAAAAGTGAATTTGGCAACTGAAAAAGCCACGATTACGGCATTGGCATCTGTTGAAAATTCTGCATTGGCGAAGTCTGTAGAAAAAGCAGGTTTTCATATTGCACAGCCCAATATTGAATTAAATATTGATGGAATGACCTGTGCTTCATGTGTGGCACGGGTTGAAAAAGCCTTAAACGCTGTAGACGGTGTCAATAAAGCAACGGTAAATTTAGCCAGTGAAAAAGCCTTTGTTCAGGCTCCCGCTTCAAAAACACAAGAATTGATCGCGGCAGTTAAAAAAGCGGGATACAGTGCTAGCATTGCTACGCAGCAACAACCGACAATGGCAGAAAAAAAAGCCGACGAAGCTCGGTTACTCAAACGTGATTTAATCATCGCATTGGTACTCGCTGTTCCTGTTTTTATCTTGGAGATGGGATCACACATGATTCCAGCTTTTCATCATTTTATTGCGCATAATTTAGGGACACAAAATAGTTGGTATATTCAGTTTATATTAACCACTTTGGTGTTAATCCTTCCTGGAAGACGTTTTTATCAGCACGGCATACCTGCACTTGCGCGACTTGCCCCGGATATGAATTCTTTGGTCGCAGTCGGGACTTTATCTGCTTATAGTTTTTCTTGTGTTGCAACGTTTGCTCCGCAATTATTACCACAAGGTACCGTTCATGTGTACTTTGAAGCAGCTGCAGTGATTGTGGCGTTAATTCTGTTGGGTCGTTTTATGGAGGCGAAGGCCAAAGGTAAAACATCGCAAGCTATTCAATACTTAGTCGGCATGCAACCCAAAACAGCACGTGTAGAGCAATCTGGTAGCTATATAGATTTGCCGATTAGTGACGTTGAAACAGGCATGCTGATTGAAATAAGGCCTGGTGAACGTTGTCCGGTCGATGGTACGGTGGTGTCTGGGAATAGTTATATTGATGAATCCATGATCAGTGGCGAGCCAATTCCTGTCGAGAAAAAAGCCGGTGATCAAGTTGTCGGTGGAACGATTAACCAAAATGGGGCCTTGAAAATACAAGCCACTGCGGTGGGTCAAGATTCTGCTTTGGCACAAATTATCCATATGGTTGAACAGGCTCAGGGTTCAAAATTACCAATTCAAGCTTTGGTGGATAAAGTCACGTTATGGTTTGTACCGGTGGTGATGGCGTTGGCCTTGATCACCTTTTTAGTTTGGTATGTTGTAGGACCTGAACCGAGTTTAACCTATGCTTTAGTCAATGCTGTAGCAGTACTGATCATCGCATGTCCATGTGCAATGGGTTTGGCAACGCCTACATCTATCATGGTCGGTACAGGGCGAGGTGCAGAACTTGGAGTTTTGTTCCGTAAAGGTGAAGCCTTACAACAACTCAAAAATACACAAGTGGTTGCGGTCGATAAAACGGGGACATTGACGGAAGGTAAACCGAAACTGACAGATTTTGAAGTCACTGAAGTTTTTGATAAAGATCGCGTATTTCAGTTATTGGCCTCTGTAGAGCAGAAATCTGAGCATCCGATTGCCTATGCCATTGTACAAGCTGCGAAAGAGATGCAAGTGCAACTTTTAGAGGTTGACCAGTTTGATTCCGTGACTGGTGCAGGGATTCAGGCGGTTGTTGAAGGACAAAGCATTTTTATCGGTGCAGATCATTTGATGCATAAACTTGGTTTAGATACACAAATCTTTTCATCACTGGCGGAACGCATGGGCAATGAAGGGAAAACCCCGCTCTATGTCTCGATCGATCAACAGCTTGCTGCCATTGTTGCTGTTGCCGACCCGATCAAAGCCACAACCTTCGCAGCCATTCAAGCTTTGCATGATTTAGGGCTGAAAGTGGCCATGATTACAGGCGACAACCGACATACTGCTTCTGCCATAGCACGACAGTTGAAAATTGATCATGTGATCGCTGAAGTAATGCCAGACCAAAAAGTGCAATCTGTACAACAATTGCAAAAAGAACATGGTGTTGTTTGTTTTGTCGGCGATGGCATTAATGATGCGCCTGCACTTGCGCAAGCAGATGTGGGCATGGCGATTGGTACAGGGACAGATGTGGCGATAGAGGCCGCAGACGTTGTGCTTATGTCGGGTAATTTGCAAATGGTACCGACAGCAATCGCACTGAGTACTGCGACGATGAATAATATTCGCCAAAATCTATTTTGGGCATTTATTTACAATGCAGCATTGATTCCTGTCGCTGCAGGTGTGTTATATCCATTCTTTGGCATATTGCTTTCACCGATGTTCGCAGCAGGTGCAATGGCACTTTCATCGGTGTTTGTTGTGTCAAATGCCTTGCGTTTAAAAGCATTTAAAGGACCAGTTTTTCAGGAGTCTTGAGATGAATATTGGACAAGCAGCAAAAGCTTCGGGCATTTCTGCAAAAATGATCCGTTATTATGAATCGATTGGGCTGTTAAATAATGCGCAGCGCACCGATGCCGGCTATCGAATTTATTCAGAAGCCGATATTAAAACCTTGAGTTTCTTAAGACATGCGCGTGATTTAGGTTTTTCTTCTGAACAAATGAAAGATTTACTTGGGCTTTGGAAAAATCAAAGTCGGCAAAGTGTTGAAGTTAAATCATTGGCGTTAAAACATATCCAGACCTTAAATCAAAAAATCGCAGACTTACAGGCTATGGTTGAGATCTTGCAACAATCTGTCGATGGCTGTGCTGGTAATGATCAAGCCGACTGTACGATTTTAAATCAAATCGAAACAGGCATGGCTGAGTGTTGTCATACATCGAAGAATTAAACTCGCTTGACCTTACAATCATGTCAAGGTTTATAGTATTGATATTAGAAAAGAAGGATGAACAGCATGAAATTTCGTATTGATAATATGACATGTGGTGGTTGTGCGCGTAGCGTGACAGCAACGATTAAAGACTTAGATGAAAATGCAACGGTCACTATTGATGTAGCCACAAAATTAGTTGACGTTGAATCTAGTGCTAGCGCAGAGCAATTGATTAGCGCTTTAACCGAAGATGGTTTCCCACCTGTCATTGCATAACTTAGATATTGTCGAATGAATAAAAAAGCCGAACAATTGTTCGGCTTTTTTTATGTATAAATCAATTTTATACAGCTGAAATTTTATCTGGCGTCATCAGGGCCTGATTAATATATAACTTGATTAAGCGTTCACGTGAACCGATTGATTTTTGATAATGCGTTGAATTGAGGAGCAGGGATGCACCATAAGTGACCGTCCAAATATAGGATAAATAATCACGAATCGACATTGCGCTTTCAAGTGATTTTAGATAATCACTGGTCATATCCTTAATTTCAATAATACGTTCTTCACGAACACGATAGAGCTCTTCAAATAACTCTTTTAATTTACGTTCATTATTGGTTAAGCGTTCTTCAATGACATGTAATAATATAGTTCTATTAGAATTCAACATATTATAAAGCATATATTGTGAAACATAAGTTTTAATATCATGATTATATTTTTTTGAAATTTCTAATAATCGTTTTTCATTTAAGATAATCAGTTCTAAATATAATTGGTTTTTACTTTTAAAATGTTTATAAATCGTGCCTTTGGCAATATCTAGTTCACAAGCTAACTCACTTAAGGTGATGTCTTGATTATTATCTAATAGCAGGGTTTCTGCCATGGCTAAAATTTTTTCCTTGCGAAGGATAAAATTTTGTTGGCGTACTGAACTCATGATAACTGTTCCATAAACATCTTGAGGGTGAACAAGCCTAGCTTAAGCTAAATCTTGTGAATCTTACATTCCACTATGGTCTCAAATATTACATAAATTGGTTTAAAAATAAACACATTAGTAGAGTGCGTAAAACATATAGAATTCATAGCATAAAATTAATGTCAATAAAACTGAACCCTTGAGGTCATTTTTTTGAAATAAAATTCCATTTTTATTTTTTTTAATTTATTGTCTTTTCGCTTTTACAACAAAAGCAGCATTTAACAAAACGGTCTTGGTTGTTATGTTATTAATACAACCTAAATTAAACATGATTATAGGTACTATTATGTTTGGTTTTAATCAATTACCAATTATAAATTTAGTCAATTCAATAAATTTATTTAATTGTAATAAAATAATGCTGCTCAAAATATCAGGTGGTTATTTTCCACTTGTCGGTAAAAACACATTATCTATATCCATTTTAGATATCTATCTGAAAAAACAGATCTTTAAAAAATCCACACAAAATTGATTTGATGATTTTGTGCGGGAGCGTGCAACTTTAAAAAAGTACTTTGTCAAAGACGCTGACAAAGCCTGTAGAAAAGGAAAGTACAATGCCAATATACAATGCGCCGTTAAAGGACATGGACTTCATCTTAAATGATGTATTCAATGCAGATGAGTTCTGGCAGTCAAATGAAAACTTAGCTCATATTGATATGGCGACTGCAAATGCCATTTTAGAAGAAATGGCTAAGTTTTCTAAAAACGTTATTCTAGACTTGAACCGTACTGCAGATGAAGAAGGTGGTGCGCAGTTTAGTAATGGTGTTGTTACTACGCCTACAGGGTTTAAAGACGCTTTTAAACAATTCGCTGAAGGTGGCTGGGTTGGTTTAGGCGCTTCTGAAGAATGGGGCGGCCAAAACATGCCGAAAATGTTGACAGTACTTGCTGACGAAATGATTTGGAGTACCAATCCATCATTTATGTTGTATCCACTACTGACTGTGGGTGCAGGTATGGCGATTAATGACCGTGCTTCGCAAGAGCAAAAAGAAACCTATCTTCCAAAATTTTATACGGGTGAATGGTCAGGCACTATGTGTTTAACTGAACCACATTCAGGGACTGATTTGGGGATCATTAAAACCAAAGCAGAGCCGAATGAAGATGGTTCATTTAATATTACAGGCACGAAAATTTTCATCACCAGTGGTGAACATGATCTGTGTGAAAACATCATCCATCTTGTGTTAGCAAAAACGCCAAATGCACCTGCGGGTTCACGTGGTATTTCATTGTTTATCGTTCCAAAATTCCATGTCAATGCCGATGGCTCAGTCGGTGAACGTAATGCTGTTTCAGCGGGTTCAATTGAACACAAGATGGGTATTAAAGGTTCTGCAACGTGTGTTATGAACTTTGATGGTGCCAAAGGTTATATCGTTGGTAAAGAAAACGAAGGTCTTGCGGCGATGTTTGTCATGATGAACTATGAACGTTTATCGATGGGTATCCAAGGGATTGGCGCTGCAGAATTTGCTTACCAAAATGCTGCACAGTATGCGACTGATCGTCTACAAGGTCGTTCTGCGACAGGTGTGAAATCTCCTGAAAAACCAGCAGACTCTATTTTAGTACATGGTGATGTACGTCGTATGTTGTTGAATGTACGCGCCAACAACGAAGCATCTCGTGCATTTGCTGTGTATGTTGGTCAGCAATTGGATATTACAAAATATTCAACTGACGAAGCTGCAGTGAAAAAAGCCAATGACCGCGTGGCTTTATTGACACCTATTGCAAAAGCCTACCTAACAGATACAGCCCTACAAGCTACTTTAGAAGCGCAAATGTGCTTTGGTGGTCATGGCTATATCCGTGAATGGGGTATGGAGCAATGCATTCGTGACTTACGTATTTCACAGATTTACGAAGGCACAAATGGCGTACAAGCGATTGATTTAATTGGACGTAAAACCACGAAATGTAATGGTGCATTTATTGCCGAATACATTACTGAAATTCGTGACTTTGCTGCAACAATGGCTGATTCAAAAGTTAAATCTGCAGCATTGCAAGTTTCTGACGAAGTTGAAGCATTAACGCAATTCATTATTGAACAATCTAAGACCACCCCAGACTTTAGCAGTTCGGTGGCAGTCGATTACCTGCACGCTGTTGGTTTACTCAGCTTTGTGTATATGTTTGCGCGTATTAGCAAAGCTGCGGCTGAAAAACCAGAGAGCTTCTTCCAAAACAAACTGGTACTCGCAGATTTCTATGTTGAGAAAGTTCTACCTGACCTTGCTGCCCGTGCTCAACGCATTAAAGCAGGTTCTGAACTTATCATGCAGCTATCTGAAGAATACTTCACCGCTCAATCTTAAAGTTTCATCGAAACCACTGTGAAAAACATTAAGATGGAAAATCTGAGGAACCAGTCATGGTTCCTTGGGGTTAAAAGATTTAAAACAGGATGAAATAAGAAATGATTGTAATTGTAGATGGCGTACGTACAGCGATGGGTGGTTTTCAGGGTTCACTTTCATCTTGTACAGCCCCAGACTTAGGTGCTGCAGCGATTCAGGCTGTTGTTGCACGTGCAGGTTTAGAACCTACAGATATTGACGAAGTTATTTTTGGCTGTGTATTACCGGCTGGTCTTAAACAAGGTCCTGCACGCCAAGCGATGCGTCAAGCAGGCTTACCAGATACAACGGGTGCCACCACGATTAATAAAATTTGTGGTTCAGGCATGAAGGCAGTGATGCAAGCAGCTGATGCGATTAAAGCCGGTTCTGCTAATATTGTGGTTGCTGGTGGTATGGAGTCGATGTCAAATGCGCCATATTTACTTGAAAAAGCGCGTTCAGGCTATCGTATGGGTCATGGTAAAACCACAGACCACATGTTTCAAGAAGGCTTAGAAGATGCTGAGACAGGTTTGTCGATGGGCATACTTGCACAAGATATGGCAGATAAAAAAGGCTATACCCGTGAACAGCAAGATGCTTTTGCCATCAACTCACTCAATAAAGCCGTTGCAGCGATTCAAGGTGGTTTCTTTAAAAATGAAATCGTGCCGGTTACCGTTAAAAGCCGTAAAGGTGATGTCGTTGTTGACACAGATGAACAGCCTTTAAGTGCTAAGCCTGAAAAAATCCCTACACTGCGTCCTGCATTCAAAAAAGACGGCACGATCACAGCTGCCAATGCCAGCTCAATTTCTGACGGTGCATCAGCTTTGGTGGTTACATCAGAAGAAACGGCTCAAGCACGTGGTTTAACGCCACTGGCGAAAGTCGTTGCTTATGCTACAAATTCACAGCATCCGTCAGAGTTCACGATTGCTCCAGTCGGTGCTATTGAGAAAGTACTTGCACAAGCCGGTTGGGATGCACAAGAGGTTGACCTGTGGGAAGTCAATGAAGCATTTGCCATGGTTACAATGCTGGCAATTGATGGATTTAACTTAGATGAAGCAAAAGTGAACATTCATGGTGGTGCTTGCTCACTTGGTCACCCACTAGGTTCATCAGGTTCACGTATTATTGTGACGCTGATTCATGCCTTAAAACGCACTGGCGGTAAAAAAGGTGTCGCAGCACTGTGTATTGGTGGCGGTGAAGCAACTGCAATTGCGGTTGAACTGATTTAATTTGCCTCAATTTATATAAGTAAGCTTTTAGATAAGTACGTTTTTAGATAAGCAATAACAAACGCTATCTCAGTTCGCTGGGATGGCGAAAAAAGATGTTTATTTTGAGATATTTATTTTTTGAGATTTTATTATGAATGGTTTAGATCGCATTCGCTTACTCTCCCTTCGCGACAAAGTGATGTCTGCTGAAAAAGCGATTGAGTTAATTCAAGATGGTTCAGTGGTTGGTTTAAGTGGTTTTGGTGGTGCAGGTGAGGCAAAGACGGTTCCATTGGCACTTGCAGATCATGCAGTTTCACATCCTCTTCGTATCACGTTGGCAACGGGTGCTAGTTTAGGAAATAGTATCGATGGTCGCCTCAATGCGGCGCATGCGATAGAACGTCGTTATCCATATCAGGCAGATCCTGGTTTACGTAA
Organism: Acinetobacter sp. LipI_15; assembly: GCF_058242865.1. Classification (NCBI taxonomy): domain Bacteria; kingdom Pseudomonadati; phylum Pseudomonadota; class Gammaproteobacteria; order Moraxellales; family Moraxellaceae; genus Acinetobacter; species Acinetobacter sp. LipI_15. The sequence goes on from NZ_JBZAYN010000001.1 coordinate 1,520,283, forward strand.
AGCCATTAACGCTGGCGAGGTCATGTATATTGACCAACACTTGTCTGAAATGGCTGACAATATTCGTCATCATAATTTACCGCGCATTAATGTGGCCGTTATTGCAGCGAATGCAATTACCGAAGATGGTCAAGTTATTCCGACAGGTTCATGTGGTAACTCAGCCAATTTCATTGAAATGGCAGATCATGTGATTATTGAAATTGATAATACGATTAACCCAGTGCTCGAAGGTGTACATGATATTTATGTGCCTAAAGCGCGACCAAACCGTGGGCCAATTCCACTGACTCAGGTCGGTGAACGTATTGGTACGATTGGGATCAATGTCAGCCCCGATAAGATTTCAGCTATTGTGCTGAATGATTTGCCAGATACCCAGTTTAAAATGGATGAACCTGATGCTGAAACCCTAGCGATTGCTCAGCATCTGATTGATTTCTTTGAAGGTGAAGTGGCAGCAGGGCGTTTGCCTGAAAATTTGGGCCCGCTACAGTCAGGTGTGGGTTCGATTGCCAATGCTGTATTTGCTGGTTTTGAGCATTCTAATTTCCATGATTTGGAAATGTATTCAGAAGTACTACAAGACTGTACTTTCCAGCTAATTGATTCTGGAAAAATGAAATTTGCCTCAGGCTGTTCAATGACGTTATCTGAGCCTTGTGCACAGCACGTGATGAACAATTTTGATCAGTACAAAGACAAAATTGTGTTACGTCCACAAGAGCTATCTAATAACCCTGAAATCATTCGACGTTTAGGCATTATCGCGATTAATACGGCGCTTGAGTTTGATATTTACGGAAACGTAAATTCGACCCATGTGAGGGGTACCAAAATGATGAACGGTATCGGTGGTTCAGGAGACTTTACTCGTCATGCGCACATTGCCATTTTCGTAACCAAGTCGATTGCAAAAGGCGGTGCGATTTCATCTGTCGTGCCAATGGTGAGTCATACCGACCATACTGACCACGACGTTGACATCGTGGTTACAGAGCAGGGCTTGGCAGATTTACGTGGTCTTTCACCACGTGAGCGTGCACGTAAAGTCATTGAAATCTGTGCACATCCAGATTATCGCGCAGCATTGTTGAGCTACTTTGAACGCGCATGTGAGCGTGGTGGTCAAACGCCGCATATTTTAAAAGAGGCTTTGTCTTGGCATGCCACTTTTGAAGAAACCGGTTCAATGCGTCAAATCGTATAAATCTAAAGATTGAAAATATTTAAATAAGCCCACGATCAAGTGGGCTTATTTATTATGAAAGACTACAAATGTTTCAAAACATGACAAAAGAAAAACAGCAGGACTTGGTTTGCAACTTTTGCACAACATGAACGGTCTTAAGTTCTCTTCAAGGCTTTCTATAATGCAAAACTCATTGACAAAGAAGGTCAGTATTTTGAAAAAGATTCAATTTTTTTCTGCGATGTTGCTCGCAGTTCTCCTCAGTGCATGTAAACAAAGTCCAGCGCCCGATTATGCAGGAACATGGCAAAATACCGCAGTAGATCCGCAACTTGAAAATGCGCTGATTATTAGTAAAAATGGTGAAAACTATTTCATTACCAATACTTTAAAAGATAAACAAAGTGGTAAATCTGAAAAGAAAAATCCTGTACCTGCGTCTGTTGCTGAATCTGGGTTACTGGCTGTAAACTCTGGGACAGGTGCTGTTGAATTTGCGATTGACGAAAAAACAGGAAATTTAGTCGGGTCTGGATCCATTTATAAAAAAGTAAAATAGATCAATTATCTATTGATGCAAAAAAATCAAAAGCAGCCTCTAAATTTGGCTGCTTTTTTAACTTTAAAGCGAATGATTGATTACTAGTCATTAGTTTAAGACAGAAGAGAAATCATGGATAAAATAATCCGCTTTATTTTTGATTTGCTCAATTTCGTGCTCTGAATATGCATCATACACGGCAACCACTTCAATGCCTGCTGCATTTGCAGCTTCTACACCAATGAGTGAATCTTCAAAAATTAAACATTCTTCAGGTCGAACTGCAAAATGTTCAATCGCCTGTAAATAGACTTCAGGATGCGGCTTAATATTTTTGACACTTTCACGGGTCAGGATCAGATCAAAGCTATTTTCAAAATGCAGCATTGGATAGATGTTAATATTTTTTTGATATCGATAAATATTTTGCAGGCTGGTCGTGGTGGTAATTGCCGCCTGAATGCCTTGCTGAATGAGCTGTTGAACAAATAACGCTGCATGTGGTTTAAGCAAGATGATATGTTCTAAAAAATGCTGTGAAATGGCATATCGTTGCTGTTTGATTTGATCAGCCGTGTGTTGTTCAATTTTATAAGTATCTTTTAGATAGTTACAGTACATTAAGTAAGGGTCTGCGGTGTTTTTAAATAATTGCAGCTGAATGTCACGTTCACGTTGAATGAAATCCAATTGGATGGTTTGTCCAGTTAACTGTTGAATCAAATCTGCATCGACCTGATTCCACACGCCAACAGAATCGATAAGTGTGCCATCTAAATCAAAACAAACCAGTTTTTTTCCTTGAAGCATGTTGATATCCAAATTCGAGCTATGTCTATTATGCGGACTGATTGGAGTGTTGAAAAGCTGAACTCAACTGAGCAGGCTAAACTGGCGTTTCATCTGCAATAAAAGTAATATTTCGTTATTGGCTTTTTGTATAATTCAGCAGATGATGCACAGCATAACTTGCAATATTTAATTAGGGACTAAATCTTTCGTGTTTGAATTGGACTGTAAACTTCTTAGCATTTTTTTTCATGTTTATAAGTACAAAAATGTGTCGCAAGCTGCTGAACACTTGCAAATGAGTCAGCCTACAGTCAGTAATATTTTAAATAAAATACGACAGCATTATAACGACCCCTTATTTTTACGTATCGGCAATGAAATGGTGCCTACGGAGTTATCACGTCAGCTATTTCCTTTGGTCAGCGAAGCCTTGAGTAAAGTCGAAGCCATTAATAATTTTACGATTAATTTTGATCAAGCCATTTCAGATCAACAATTTACCTTGGCCATGACCGATGTTTCGCATTTGGTTTTATTGCCTAAAATCAGCCAATATCTAAAAAAACACGCGCCACAAATACGTCTAAATGTACGACCGATTACCACTGAAACCAGTTATCAAATGGCGAATGGTGAAATTGATTTAGCATTGGGTTTTTTACCACATTTGGAAAGCGGCTTTTATCAACAAAAATTGTTTGAGCAATATTATGTGGTGATTGCAGCTAAGGATCATCCACGATTAACGGGTGACACCATTACAACTGAGCAATATTTATCAGAGTCGCACATTGATATTGATGCAGGGATGGGGCACTACCATATTGAAAATGAGCTGCTTAACCTTGATTTAAAACGTGATATTTTGATGCGTTTACCTAGTTATTTAGGTGTAGGCTTAGTCGTGCAAGACACTGATGCGATTGCTACTGTGCCGTATTACTTGAGTGAAGTATTGCTTTCGCGCGGCAACTTAAAAATATTTGACGCACCGATTGCATTTCCAACCTATGGCGTGAAGCAATATTGGCATATGTCTTGCCATCATAAAACCAGCCATCAATGGCTACGTCATATGTTCCATGAGATATTGGTAAAATAATTTTTATGCATTACATAAAGCCCAAAAATGATTTTGGGCTTTTTTTTTGCAATTTTTGCAGCAATTTTGTGCATGGGCTGCACCCGATTTGGTCATGCTATAGCTCAATACTATAAAAAAGTCTAATAAATAGCAGTATTACGTTTATATAAATTGGTAATACTAAATTGGCACAGCCTTTGCATTTCTACATACATCATAAAGTGATCTAGGGTTCCGATACAACTTCATGTATGACTGCGACCGAGAGTTCACGGCTTCGTTTGAATTCAAAGCAAAGCTGCACGGAGGGATAAAAGCCCGGGAGGTAAACAGTTAAGAATTAGGCAGAGGCTGCAATGAGCACAACACATTATCATGAAGATAAAGCACTATGGACTGAACTTTTACCGGGTGGGCACCACTGGTCAGCGCGTATTCAGCGTGGCGCAGTATTACAGCTTAAATCGCTAGGGCAAAATGCCAATGTGTCGCTGTACTGTGTAAATAGTGAAGATAAGCTTGAACGTTACAACATGCCAGATAGTCTTAAGGGGCAGCACACGGCTTATTTAAGTACAGGTCATATTTTGGCATCGGATTTAGGCCGTGCCATGATCTCGATTGTGAAAGATGATCACGCTTGGAATGATGCTTTTTGTGCACCAAGTACGGCATCGCAAATTGAAAACCAATTCGGCAGCAAAACTTTCCAAGATGCCCGTAACGATATGTACCGCAGCGGAAAGGATAGCTTGCTGCTTGAAATGACCAAGTTTGGTTTATCTGCAACTGACCTCAGCAGTACCTTAAATTTATTCTCTAAAGTTCAACCTGATGACAACGGTAACTTAAGTTATGTTGCTTCGGACAATACAAATCAAGTGATTGAACTGCGCTTTGAAATGGATTGTTTGGTGTTTTTATCTAGTGCACCACATGGATTATCTCAAGCAGAAGAATATAAACCTGCTGATGTACAACTAAGCTTATTTAAAGCCAATCCTTTAGCTGAAACAGATGTATGCCGTGATTCTTGCCCGCAAAATCAACGTGCTTTTCAAAATAATAACCGCTACTACGCTTTAACGGCTTGAGGGGAATGATCATGACAGCATTAGTAAATCCAACACAAAATCATGAAAAATCAGTGTTAAGCGAAGTATGTCCTGCCGGTGAAGCATGGATGTGCGAAGTGAAAAAAGGGCAGTTTTTCCGTATCATTGACCTCGAAGGCAATCAAGCGGTGGATACACTATTTATCTCGAGCCAAAACCCTGAAGAACGTTATAGCGCTACGGATACTTTAGCGATTAACCAACAGATCTATTTAGAAAAAGGCACAGCGCTATATACCAACTTTGGCAACAAAATTGCCACCATCCATGACGACAACTGTGGTCGTCATGACACCTTAGGCGGTGCATGTTCATGTGAAAGCAACACTGTTCGCTATGCACATGACAAATTTCCAATGCACAGTTGCCGTAATAATTTCATGATTGCGTTGTCACAACATCCGATAGCAAAAAAACATGGCTTAAATGTCCGCCATATTGGCCCAAACATTAACTTCTTTATGAATGTACCTGTGACTGCGGATGGTCATTTGAAATTTGATGACGGTATTTCTGCGCCGGGTAAATATGTCGAAATTAAAGCCGAAATGGATTTAATTGTCCTCATTTCCAATTGTCCACAACTAAATAACCCATGTAATGCTTATAACCCAACAAAAATTCAATTGATCATTCGTGAAGGCGAGGAGTAATGCCATGTTCAATAAAGTCCTCATTGCCAACCGTGGTGCAATCGCTTGTCGTGTGATCCGTACACTGAAAAAATTAGGCATTCAATCAGTTGCTGTATATTCCGAAGCAGACCGTGATTCTTTGCATGTGACCTTAGCGGATGAAGCGGTATTTATTGGTGATAGTCCTGCCAGCCAAAGTTATTTAAATGTCGATAAAATTTTAGAAGTCGCAAAACAAACAGGTGCTGAAGCGATTCATCCGGGCTATGGTTTCTTGTCTGAAAATGCTGAATTTTGTGATCTCTGTGAAGCGCAAGGCATCGTATTTTTAGGGCCAAATTCGGCACAAATGAAATCATTTGGCTTAAAACATACGGCGCGTGAACTTGCGATTCAAGCCAATGTACCGCTTCTTCCGGGCAGTCAGCTTTTGGCAGATGAAGCTGAAGCACTGCTTGAAGCCAATCGTATTGGTTATCCTGTGATGCTGAAAAGTACCGCAGGTGGTGGCGGTATTGGCATGCGTTTGGTGTGGAATGAAGAAGAGCTGAAAGATGCTTATTCTACAGTGTCATATCTTGCCCAAGCCAACTTTAAAGATGCAGGTTTGTACCTTGAGAAATTTGTACAAAATGCCCGTCATATCGAAGTGCAAATTTTTGGTGATGGTAATGGCTTAGTCTTGGCACTTGGCGAGCGTGATTGTTCGGTACAACGTCGTAACCAAAAAGTCGTGGAAGAAACGCCAGCACCACATATCAATGATGAGCAACGTGCCTATATTCAATCGGTTGCGATTGGGCTCATGCAGTCGGTGAGTTACCGTTCGGCAGGTACAGTTGAGTTTGTGATGGATACCGACACACAGGAATTCTATTTCTTAGAAGTGAATACCCGCCTGCAAGTTGAACATGGTGTGACAGAGCAAGTGTTTGGTGTAGACCTTGTGGAATGGATGATCACTCTCGGTAGTGGTGATTGGATTGCACCAACAGCACAACTTGAATCGAAAGGTCATTCAATTCAAGTACGTTTATATGCAGAAGACCCAATTAAAAACTTCCAACCGAGTGCTGGTTTACTGACACATGTTGCGTTTGATGCCAATGCACGCAATGAAACTTGGGTAGAAACCGGTTCAAATGTCTCATCATTTTATGACCCGATGATTGCTAAAATTATTGTGACTTCGGACGATCGTGACTCTGCAATTGCTGCAATGACCGAAACACTTGCCAAAACATCGGTTGCAGGCATCGAAACCAATCTTGAATATCTACAAAATATTATCGACTGTGATGTATTTAAAGCCGGTACGCAAACCACACGATTCTTAAATACATTTGAGTGGAAAACCCAAAAAATTGAAGTGTTGCAATCAGGCATTCAAACTGCTGTGCAAGATGTCACAGGTCGTTTGGGGTACTGGGATGTCGGTGTGCCACCATCAGGTGCCATTGATCCACTATCACTGAATGTCGCAAACCAGTTACTTGGTAATGCCTATAACACTACAGGCTTAGAATGTACGCTACAAGGTCCGACTTTAAAATTCCACTGTGATAGCCAAATTGTATTGGCGGGTGGTGATATGCCATCAACCCTTGATGGTGTGGCTGTGCCAATGTGGAAAACCGTGAATGTGCGCAAAGGTCAGATTTTAAAATGTGGCAAAATCGCCACAGGTTGTCGCACCTATATCGGGATTAAAGGTGGTCTGAATGTGCCTGAATATTTAGGTTCACAAGCGACTTTTACCCTTGGTCAGTTTGGTGGTCATGCTGGTCGTAATTTATTGATTGGAGATATGTTGCCAATCACGGCATTTACATCTGAACAAGTGACAGCACTTGCGCCTGAACAAGTGCCAACGTTTAGTCATGAATGGGAAATTGCGGTGATGTACGGCCCGCATGGTGCACCAGACTTCTTTACCAAGAATGACATTGATACCTTCTTTGCCAATACTTTTGAGATTCACTTTAACTCAAGCCGTACAGGTATTCGTTTGATTGGTCCAAAACCTGAATGGGCACGTGAGGATGGCGGTGAAGCCGGTTTGCATCCATCAAATATTCATGACAATGCTTACGCGATTGGTGCGATTGATTTCACGGGCGATATGCCGATTATCTTGGGTCCAGATGGTCCAAGTTTAGGAGGCTTTGTTTGTCCTGCCGTGGTGATTAATTCTGAGCTTTGGAAACTTGGTCAATTGAAAGCAGGAGACAAAGTCAGATTTATACCTGTGAGTTATCATCAAGCGAAACTTTTAAATGAAAAATATCATGCGCAATTAGAAGTATCTGATACGCAGGCTGTGGCATTTGATGAGTCATTTTATCCTGAACTTTCCACCTTAAAAAACGCGGTGCTTGATACTTTAAAAGGTCAGAATGGCTTGCCGGATGTGGTGTATCGTCCTGCGGGCAACAACTACATGTTGGTGGAATATGGTGAGTTAGTTTTAGATCTGAACTTACGTTTCCGTATTCATGCACTCATGCAATGGGTTCAAAAGCAAAATATCACAGGGATTATTGATCTCACACCGGGGATTCGTTCACTGCAAATTCATTTTGATTCGATCAAGCTTGATCAATTGGATTTATTGCGTTTACTGCAAGTCGCTGAAGCTGAGCTGCCTGATGTGACCCAAATGCAAGTACCGTCACGGACTGTGTATTTACCACTGGCTTGGGAAGATTCACAAACGCAACTGGCAACTGAGCGTTATATGCAAACAGTACGTCCAGATGCACCATGGTGTCCTGACAATATTGAGTTTATCCGTCGTATTAATGGTTTAAAAGACAAACAAGCCGTCAAAGATGTGGTTTATGACGCAAGTTATTTGGTCATGGGTTTAGGTGATGTTTACCTTGGAGCACCTGTGGCAACACCACTTGATCCTCGTCAGCGCTTAGTGACGACTAAATACAATCCTGCGCGTACTTGGACGCCTGAAAATGCTGTCGGTATTGGCGGTGCGTATATGTGCGTGTACGGTATGGAAGGTCCTGGGGGTTATCAGTTTGTGGGTCGTACCACGCAAATGTGGTCTCGTTACCGTAAAAACCCTGACTTTGAGCAAGGTATGCCGTGGTTACTACGCTTCTTTGACCAAATCAAGTTTTATGAAGTCTCTGAAACTGAACTCATGCAAATGCGTGAGGACTTTAAAGCAGGTCGTTTAAAACTGCGTGTGGAAGAAGGTATACTGAACCTAAAAGAATACAATGACTTCTTGATTGAAAATGCAGAATCAATCTCAGCATTTAAATCCATCCAACAAGCCAATTTTGATGAAGAACGTCGTCGTTGGCATGAAGCTGGGCTTGCAGAGTATGTTTCTGAAAGCTTAGATGCTGTGATAGATGATAGTGATGTTCAAATTCCTGAAGGTGGTTGTGCGGTGGAATCACACATGCCGGGAAGTATTTGGAAAATTGAATGCAAGTCAGGTGATATTGTGGAAGAAGGTGCAACGCTTGTGGTGATTGAAGCGATGAAGATTGAAATTCCGATTATTGCGCCTGAACGTATGATGGTTTCTGAAATTACCATTGAAAAAGGGCAAACAGTGAAAACGGGGCAGGTGTTGTTTACTTTAGCTCCAGTGGCTTAAAGATATAAAGTAGAAAAGTTTGTTTAGCAGAATTTATTATTCATTAGACGTCTAAAGTAAACGACCTATATACCTAAGCACTTGTTATAAATATTATTGTTTATAACAAGTGCTTTAAGCTATTTTGTTGATTTTAAATTATTCACTTTTAGGATAAATGCAAATAAAAGCGGTGCGGTAAAAATACAAAGTGCAATAATACTAATGCTGTTGCCATAAGGTTGAGCAAATACAAACAGTGCTATGAGCAAACATAGGCTTGCTACTAATTTGGTTAATAGTGGAGAACGAGCCATCCAAGCCAGCTGAGTTTTTTGGGTGTGTACTAAACGTTTTGCACTCACTTGATAAAAGCACCAAAGCGCAATGACAATCAACATAAAACCAAAAATCAAATGCATGTTTAGATGTTCTCCAGTACAGCCTGCTGTTTACGTTTAATTTTATCTACGGCCCTTTGTTGAATGGGCACAATATTTTGATGTAAAAATAAGGCCAACAGTCCAAAAATTAAAATCATGAGATCTACTCTCAAAAAGGTCCAATATTGAGCCCATGAATGGATGTAGCCATGTGAAATTAAATAGTAAATATTAATGATCGGTAGCAGCAGGGCGCCAAGAATAAAAATTTTAAGCTGCATTTTCCAAAGCATGCGTTGTGGCATAACTAAGCTTGTAATTAAACTACTAAGCCAAATGCCAAAAAATGCGTAAACTTCATAAGTTGCGACACTGCTATGACCTTGCATCACTCGGTTTGCATATAAGTAGGCCAGCATAGACAGCGGGAGCCCAAGAATAGCCGCAATATTGAGACGGTTCACTACATAGTGGCCCAGATGAAAACTTTCCGATTTCCTTTGCATTTGTCGTTTTAAACTCCACAGCAAAAGGCCTGAAGCAATCATGGCACAGCCTAAAATGCCAGAAAAGAAAAAGCCCAAACGTAATGCAGGCTGAGCAAACTTTGCCATATGTAGCCCATATACACCTGCATTGAGTGTTGCGATGGCACTGGTATTCCGTGTTGAGCCCAACATTTTGCCATTGGCAGCATTAAAGGTTATTTGCGCTTGATTTCGAGTAATTGATTGATCTTTCAATTCGGTAATGGTGAGCCGCGATTGGGTAGTATTGGGTTGTTGGATAGTTATATTTTCAATAGCCGAATTTCCCCACTGCTGCCGTGCTGTATTTAAAAAATAATGAATTGACTTCATCTCTGCTTTATTTATTGTAGTTTGATGAGGCATAGTTACTGTGGTACGAATTTCTTCAAAATATTGAAATGGATTATCTGGATAGATTTTTTTCATACCAGATGGCAACAAAACATAGAAAAAAATGGCTAAACCAGTAAAAGTTATAGTCAAAAAAAAGGGAAGTGCGACAACAGCAGAAACATTATGAAAATCTAAATATGATCGTTGTCCTTTAAAGGCTCTTAAAGTGAAAAAATCGGTCAATATTTTTTTATGCGTTATCACTCCTGAAATGAGCGTAATCAGCATAATAAACGCCGCGATGGTCGTAATCAGCCTGCCAATATAATAGGGCACACCGTAGAGCTGAAAGTGAAAACTGTAAAAGAAATCTCCGCCTTGAGTTGTAGATGCGGCCATTTCTTTACCTGTGGCTGCATCTAAGGTTTTACTGTCATATCCGCCATCTGCCTTTTGCCAGTAAATTTTATTCACGGGCATGCTTTGATTTGCAACCCCGATGTACCAACTTTTAGCATCAGGCGCATTTTTTTGCAGATAGCTGACTGCAGTTTCAACAGCAGTTTGCTGATTAACTTGCATACTTGCAAATTGTGGTTGCATCCATAGACTGATTTCTTGGCGGTAATATGTGACGGATCCTGTTAAAAAAATCGCAAATAACAGCCAGCCAAAGAGCAGTCCAATCCATGAATGAAGCCATGCCATCGATTGGCGTACAGATTTATGCATGAATTAGCCTATGGAATGGTCAAGTAAAAATAGCCCGAATAAAAAAGCGATGCTGATAACAGAAAAGCGTTTGATATGTGGTGTACAAAATGCACAGATGACGAAGCAGGTATAAAAAATGAATGCGCAAAAACCTGCAAGAAATACCGATTCTGCTTTAGGTAAAAATGTGCTGAACAATTGGGTTAAATTCAGCGCCACTAATGCGCAGCACAAGAAGCCTATGCCAAAGGTCAGCAATAGCCGGTAAAGAAGGATGAGTGGCTGGGGAACAGAGATCATGCTGAGTCGTTTTAATTTACTTGATGTGAAAACAGATTGATCCTGCAAGCCTAAACGAGAGGATCAATCAGGCAATTATTGGCCGAACTTACTGAATAAAACTTAGAGTTGTGACCAAATACTGCTTGCTGTAATTTTGCTGATTAAATTTTCCTACTTTGTCAGACTCTTTGCTGACTTCAATTACATATTGGCCTTTCCAAGGCGTATCTATGGTGATTTGGCCTTGAGAATTGGCAGTATATTTCTTTTGCCAAAATTGAGGGGAAAATACAGTCAGTTCCAGTCCAGCTGCAGGTTTGCCTTGATAAAATACAGCGAATGTATTGCTGTTGGCTTGAACAGGAACAATATCCAGTTCAGAAACTGCTTTTAAATCTGATCTTCCCGCTTTCGCATGGTAAGAGAGCAGTGCTTCACCATACATCAGTTCACTGCTGAGTTTTACATCAGCCGCGCCTTTGGAGGCATAGGCAAGATGATCGGACTGAACCTTGGCCTTGAGCTTCTGTTTATTTTGCTCTGCCACGGCTGAATTAAATGATTTGAGAGATGTATCTTGTGTTTCTTTCACCTGTTCGCTGTATTCGCCAAAGTAGGCACGGGTTTGATCATCTGCATCGCGTTCCAGCCAAAGCATATGCGCTTGTGCGGAGAGTGTGAATGTGAGACCAGTGCAAAGCGCAAAGATTTTTTTCATGATTCATCCTGCAATATTGAAAATCTGTGAACGGCCTTAAGGCAAATACTTAAGGCCTGTATGGAATTAATATTTAAATCTGAGTGCTACGCTGTAATTTGCTGGCGCGCCGTAAAAACCTTGCTGGTCAGGAAAACTATAGAGATATTTTTCATTGGTCAGGTTGTTGCCATTCGCTTGAATAGTCAGATGATCATTCACCTCATAGCTGACCATGGCATTCAGCAAGGCATAGGCATCCTGCTCAATCACACCCGCTTTTTGTGTAATAGTGCCATTAGAGCTGGCTTCAGGAACATCTAAATAGGTCTTGTCTTGCCATTGCAATCCGAAACCGAGTTTTAATTTTGGGAGCTGCGGGACTTGATAAGTTGTCAATAAATTAATGGCTTGTGTAGGGTTGAAGGTACGAGCATCACCGCCGTTAATTAAATCTTTAAGGCTAAATTGGGTATAGCCGAAACTTAGATTTAAATGATCTGTGAGTTGCCCAGCCAAGCCAAATTCATAGCCTTGCGAGCGCAGATCACTGACCTCAGTTTTACGTAAAGTCGGGATGCCATCTGAGTTGCGAAGCGGGTAGTTGCTTTCTTCTGTACGGAAAACGGCCATAGTTGCAGTTAACTTATCATCTAGCCATGAACTCTTAATCCCTATTTCATAGCTTTCACCTTCAATCGGTTTATTGATGCTGCCATCGAGCGCTTTTGTTGTTTGCGGGCGGAAAATTGAGGTATAGCTCATGTAGCCTGTATATTCAGGCGTAAAGTTGTAGGTCAAACCTGCATATGGCAATACTTTGCTTTCATCATAAAACATGTCGGTGCCATAACTGCTGCCTTTGCTTTGCGCTTGAACATAATTAGCACCTACAAGTAGCTTGAGATCATCATTTAAATGCAGGCGGGTTGCGGCATACAGACTGCGGTTTTTTTGCTTGGTATGTGTTTCACCCGTAATTGTAGACATATCCCAATCAGGTTCATCTGGCGTCAAACTGGCTAAGTCAGATGTTATTGGGTTAGTATAACTACCGCCATGCGCAATTTCATTCATGTTGTTGTCTGCCCATGAATAGCCAAATGAGGCTTCATGGCGTTGCCCCCATAAAGGATAGGTCCCGCTGAAATTGAGACTGGCTTGACGTTCTTTGTCATCGTCTGCGTACATGCCTGGCCATAAATAGACACCTGATGTGCCATCAGCACTTGGATTACCTAATAAATAGAGAAGTTTTGAGTCGCGAGTGGTCTGCTTTTCATCATAAACCAGTTTAGCTTTCCAATCTCCGCCCAGTTTTTGTTCTATTTCGGCGAAGTAATTTTTGACATTGGTATTCCAATAGGTCCAGTCTGGGCTGTAAGTGTAACTGCGTGGAAAATCGAGCTGCTTACCCTCGGTCGTGATCAGCGGATTTGAGCCCCAGTTATTGCCATTCGGTTTATGGTTGGTTTCGGTGTATCCGGCAGTTAATGTTGTGCTGTCTGTAAGATCAGCAGCAAAGACTGCGCCAAAGCCATTTTTCTCTAATTCATAGTGGTCTAAATAACTGCCGCCTTTTTGCTCAAAACCAAATACCCGCGCGCGAACAGTGCCATCTTGATTCAGGGGAGAGGAGACATCCGCTTCATAACGCTGAGTATCCCAAGAACCATAGCTTGCGTTTACGGAAGCTTGAAGTTCCTGTGCTGGACGTTTTCGAATCATATTAATGCTGGCACCCGGATCGCCAATACCATTGTTTAACGAATCAGAGCCTTTAACCACTTCAATTCTGTCAAATAAAAAGCTGTCTGGATTATCGTTATTGTAGTTGTAGCTGCTGAGCGGGAAGCCCACACCATCAAACATGATATTCGAGATCTCAAAACCACGTGCTAAATAGGAAGATCGTTCGGTTTCCTGATTGCCGACAATTACACCAGGAGTGTTGCGCAGTATGTCTCGTGTGTTATTCAGTGCAAAATCATCTAGTTGCTGGCGTGTAACCACATTGACAGTCTGTGGAGTTTCTTTCAGTGCAATATCCAGTTTAGATGCGGTTGAAGAGTTTTGAATAATATAAGCTTTGCTTTGTTCTGAACTTTCAGTTGCTTGCTGACGATCGACAGCAATAGTTATGGTCGGGAGCTGCTGGGATGTCTCAGCATAACTTTGATGGGAAAGTATAGCTAAACTGATGAGTGATAATTTAAAAACAGGGCTTTTGTGAGATGACATTTTATTTCATAAATGAAAACGATTATTATTTAGTTTATTATTTAATATATAGGGTGACAATGGTTACCTAATAGAAAATATGAATGGAATGTTAAATTTTAATAGAATTTGTATTAGATTTCTTTCATAAGTCATTTTTCACTCAGCTCCAAGTTATAAATTCCAGCAATTAGATTGAATCTTAATGCTAGTCTTTTGCCTCGATTGCGATATCGCTCAGCAAGAATTTTGAAGGTTTTCAAACTGCCAAATACATGCTCAATTCCAATTCTTCTTTTATTGATTTCCTGATTATAGATTTTTAGTTCGGAATCCAGTTTACAGCGCTTCTTTGCTTTTAATGGCAACAAGCTATTTGGATACACTGTATAAATTCCCTGATAACCCTTATCCGCAAGGATAAATGCACCTGCAGGAATCTGATTCAAGTTACGTTTGAAGAGTTCGAAATCATGTAGGCACCACGACTCGTACATAAACTCAGGATTTTTTGAGTTTGATAATGAATGATGGCCTGTACTTTGAAAGTGTGGGTCTTTTTCTTGCCGCTATAGCTTTTCTTCTGTTTTTTTAGGCCTTTGGATTGGAATTTCTGTGGCATCCACGATCACAACATTCCAATCGATGCCTTCGCCCTCGGGTAAATCTTTGGGTAAATTAAAGAGATTGGACCGAATCAGGCAGTCTTCAACATGACGGACAATTCTTGAGGCTGTGGGCTCTGAAACCCCGTAGCTCGTCGCAACGTGAAATAAGGTTCGGTATTCCCGCCAATAGGTTAGACAGAGCAGAACCTGGTCTTCCAGGCTTAACTTGGGCGGTCTGCCTTTGGCAGGGACATGTTTCTTCAATTGCTCAACCATCAAATAGAAAGTTGACCATGAGATGCCTGTGTATCGCTTGAACTGAGGATCAGAAAGCTTGTTTGAATCGATGTATTTCATCCGCAGATTATGCACGAATGCTAAGAAATCCGGAGTGCAAATATTAACCAAAAAGAAGATCGTTTTTTGATTTATGAAAGAGATCTATTTATAGAGTTTATTGATTGGTGACTATTGTTTATTTGATAGGTTATGAAAATGTTTCATAGGAATTGAAAATTTAAAATAAAGGTCTATTTAAATTTTTTTCTGATCAACCTATAAGTCAGTATGAGTTAAATATAGCGTTGAAATAGAAATCGAAGTTATATCCTTTGTTTTATTTAATCTAATTGTGCTGCTGATTTTTTAAGTGTCATATTGAGCAGTTTATGATGAATAAACCGCAATTTATCCAATACTGGATTCGATAATGTAAATGGATATGCATCATCTAGCCCCATGCTGCGGTTCAATGCATTTAAGTTAAAAGTCAACGTCATCCAGTGCTGCAGCAAAAGATCAAAATTCTGAGCGCCAATCGGGTTTTCTTTTAATTCTAAATTATTCAGATCCGACTTATTGGTTTTGACCACTAATCCGGCATAGTAGGCGGTTTCCAGAGTGTCCATCATGTGCAGATAATGCGCCCATGTTTCCGCCCAATCTTCCCAAGGGTGCGTACTGGCATAAGAACTGACATAGCAATCCGCCCAATTCTGCGGCGCGCCGTCATTATAATGCCGTCTCAACGCTTCAGCATAATCTTGCCGTTCATCACCAAACAGTTCCCGAAATTCATCAATCAGTTCTGGGTGTAAATGTTTAATCAAATCAAAATAATAATGACCGCTTTCATGTCTGAAATGACCTAAAAGCGTGCGGTAGTTTTCACCCATTTTTATACGCGTTGTTTCGCGGTAAATCACATCTGCTTCACTGGCATTTAAGGTAATAATTCCATTGGCATGACCGGTCATAACAGGTGTATTTTCTGTTGGCATCAGAAAATCAAAACGAAGTCCAAAACGGTCATCTTGGCTGCGTTTAGGACGCGGCATGGTATTGAGCTGCTGCATTAAATACAAAAAACGCCGTTTAGCATGTTCCAATCGTGCCCAGTACACAATATGGTCTGGGTTATCTAAGTTGGGAATGGTGTGTGTGAGCAGGCAGGATTCACAGTAAATTTCTTCACTGTCGGCAGGCACCATCCAGTTACATACCTGATGATGCTGATAATTATGACAAGGTTTAAAGCGTTTTCCCTTTATTTCAGGATTTAACGTAAGCCATAGCGTACTGCTGTGCTGTTCAAAACAGCCCATTTGCTTTTCAGAGGCAATATAACCCAGCGCAGTCTGACAATTGACACAGTGTGAATTGGCAAAAAAGATTTGGTTAGAACATACCGCGCAGCTGAAATACTTCATAGGCGTTGAGTGATGAATAGAATGATCAATCAGTATAAATGATGTTCAATGTTGATGAAATAAATTGAACTTCGAGTTTGTTACATGTCGGTCAATGCTCTTGCTTAAGAACAACGCCCTTAATAAATGGTCCTTCATCAAATGACACATCACAGCAATAGTGCAAATAAGTCGCTATTAGTGCATTTATTGCACAAATGATGAACAGTAAAATCTAAAAGAAAGTTAAAAGTCCAAAAAATCGATCATTTTTTGTATTTCTCACTTGGCACAGATTCTGCATTTCTATCGATATTACGAAATAAATATTTTGTATTACTTAAACAGGAGATGCATATGAACCGCCATCAATCTGCAACATTTCTGCATCAATTAAAGCATTTATTTATTGAACTACTGAGCGCCCGTGCGGGTTTCTATATTCAGCAAAAAAAATAAGGAAAAACAGTGCCTAAACAAAAGCTGGCGCGTATCAGTATTACAGTGCCTGAAAAAACAGTCGATGCTTTGGATCAAAAAATTGTCGATCAGCATTATGAAAGCCGTTCTCAGGCCATTGTCGACATGATCAATAAGCATCTGATTGCCGATCAGGAGCTGCGCAACGAAGTGATGGTCGGCACGTTTACCTTACTTTATGACGCAAGTAGTACGGCGCTACGTATTCAGCTTTTAGATTTACAGCAGCAGTTTTTAGAACAAGTGGTGAGTTCGCTGCATATTCAACTCGATGACCACAAAATTTTAGAAGTCATGATTCTGCAAGGCGTCAGTTCAGAGCTCAAAGTTATCAGTCAGCATTTTTCAGCACTTAAAGGTGTGATTAAAGGACATTTGGAGTTGATGGACGCTGTAATGCCGCCAATTCCGCAAAATGCAAAGGATTTAGGAGTTTAAAATGGGCCAATTATACCGTTCACAAGATCAGTTTAAAGATCAAATCACAAACCAAAAGCAAGCAAATGCCAATGCAGGCAACGATAGACCAAATCGTGCAAAGCGTAATGCTCAATCAGTCAGTAATCCGAATACACCATCGTTTTTGAACACCAATACCAAATTTAACTGTAATGCCATCGGGGAAATCTCACTATGATCAAAAAAGCCTGCTTATCTGCATCCGTTGTGACCGCTATCTTACTGGGTGGCTGTGACAATACGGCCAAAACACCTGAACCAAACGCGCAAGCAGAAGGCACAGTCAATACAAAAGCCATTACGATCGGCTATAGCGACTGGCCTGGTTTTGTCGCATGGCAAGTTGCTATTGAAAAAGGCTGGTTAAAAGAAGCCGGTGTCAATGTGGACTTTAAATGGTTTGATTATTCAGCTTCACTATCTGCATTTGCTGCAAATCAGTTGGATGCCGTTTTGGTCACCAATGGCGACAACTTAGTCACAGGTTCTGGCGGCACAAAAGGCGTCATGATTATGGCGACGGACTATTCTGCGGGTAATGATGTCATCATTGCTAAAGATGGCATCAATAGCTTAACTGATTTAAAAGGAAAAAGTGTCGCAACAGAAAAAGGCTTGGTTGATCATTTGCTTTTGACGACGGCGTTGGATGATGCAAAAATTCAAGCTTCTGAAGTGAAATTGGTCAACACCATGACCAACGAGCTGCCACAAGTATTTGCAAGTCCTGATATTGCAGCGATTGCCGTGTGGCAACCGGTCGCAAATCAAGCTTTGAAAGCGGTAGCAGGTTCTAAAATCATTTATACATCGAAAGATAAACCCGGTCTGATTTACGACACATTAACCGTCAACATGACGCATTTATCTGCCAACAAAGAAGAATGGAAAAAAATCATTCAAGTTTGGGATAAAACGGTTAAATACATCAACGACCCTGCAACGCATGCCGATGCAGTGAAAATCATGTCGACCCGTGTTGGCGTTGATCCTGCACAATATGAACAGTTTATTGGAGGGACACATTTACTGGATTTAGCTGCCAATAAACAAGTCTTTAAAAAAGGAACAGGTTTTGACTCAATTTATGGCTCTAGTTACCACGTAAATAAATTTAATGTTGCTAATGGCATTTATAAAACCGAAATGGATGTCGATGGATCAATCTATCCAACATTGGTTGAAGAACTGAAATAAGTTGAAACGTAATTCAAAAAAAGCCCTGAATAGTGTAAATTCTTCGGGGCTTAACAACATCAAATTAATATCAATGAAAGATAGCGAAGTGCAGAACTTAAGCTTCCTCATCCATCGCATTGGAATAAAACTTCACCCCTAATTTTATTCGGTCACGGCCTTGGCTCATGCGCCAGCGATTGGTATCGCGCAGTGAATAGACACAGCCGCAGTATTCCTGCTGATAAAATTCTTCTTTTTTACTGATTTCCAGCATACGTACAGCACCGCCATTTTTACGCCAGTTATAGTCCCAATAGGTTATTCCGTCATAATGTGAAGCTGAACGATGCCCGCAGTCATTAATCTGCTTCATATTTTTCCAGCGTGAAATTCC
The DNA here is from genome assembly GCF_058242865.1 of Acinetobacter sp. LipI_15. Classification (NCBI taxonomy): domain Bacteria; kingdom Pseudomonadati; phylum Pseudomonadota; class Gammaproteobacteria; order Moraxellales; family Moraxellaceae; genus Acinetobacter; species Acinetobacter sp. LipI_15. The sequence continues at coordinate 1,539,216 of NZ_JBZAYN010000001.1, forward strand.
CAGTGAGCTACTAATTAAGCTAAAACCATGTTCTGCCGCATAAAGTGCAGTACGCTCGAAGCGCATATCAAAACACATCGTGCAACGAATGCCTTTTTCAGGCTCATTTTCCATACCTTTAGCGCGAGCAAACCAATTGTCTGTGTCATAGTCAGAGTCAATAAACGGAATGTTATGTTTCTCGGCAAAGCGGATATTTTCCTCTTTACGGATTTCATATTCTTTCACAGGATGAATATTGGGATTGTAAAAGAAAATTGAAAAATCGATACCTGATTCAATTAATGTTTCCATGACTTCGCCAGAACAGGGCGCACAGCAAGAATGCAATAAAAGCTTGTCATGACCTGTTGGGAGCGTCAGTTTCTGACGGTCAAGTTTGTTAGACATAATCATAAGCTATAAATATAAACTTTATATTTTAGCGATTCATGGACATGTCAAAGCTCGAATATGCTGATTTTTTCTAAGTTTGAGCTGAGTCAGATTCAGTACAGTGACTTAAAATTGAAACAAATTTGTATATCTATTTATTTTATTTCACGTTCATTTGCTGATTCCATTCAATTTGAAAATCATGTGCCAATTGGTCTAATTGAGTTGCTTTCAGGTTTTTAATCAGCACTTCTTGCGCTTCAAAAAAGGCATGATCAAGCGCCCGATTGACCACCAGTTCTACCAAGCAATCTGGTGCTGAATGTTCATTGCCTATCGCAAAAATTGAAGGTTCACCGACAGCAAGGTAAATGTCATACAGCGAAATGTCATGCAGGGGTTTAATCAAACACCAGCCACCACCTGGGCCTTTCTCAGAATCAACATATCCATGCTTTTTTAAACCCGACATGGTTCTACGTACGACAACAGGGTTTGTTTCTAGCATTTCGGCAATCTGATCGGATGTAAAAGGCTTATTTTCACGCGCCATATGTAGCAGGACATGCAGCATTCGTGAAAGTTTACTGTCTTTACGCATGAGGAAATTGATTATCGGAGAAATTGATAGATTGTAACATTAAAAGTTTCTTATACATGGATTAAATGATATAGTAACTTCAAAAGTTACATATTAGGGATTATGAACATGAATTATGAAGTTGTGATTATTGGAGGCAGTTATGCAGGGCTTTCTGCAGCTTTACCTTTAGCACGTGCGCGCCGCCGTATTTTAATTATTGATGCAGGGCAACGTCGTAATCGTTTTGCTGAACATTCACATAATTTTTTGACGCAAGATGGCCGATCACCTAGAGCTATTGCAGAAGAAGCTAAAGCACAATTAGAAAAGTATTCCACGATTTCATGGCTTGCTGAAACGGTTACAGATGTAAAAGCAGTTGATGGAAAATATTCAGTTATCGCAGGTGATCAGCAAATTCAAGCTGAAAAAATAATTATTGCCACCGGCGTACGTGACGAATTTCCTCAAGTGAATGGTTTAGCCGAACGTTGGGGGCAATCTATTTATCACTGCCCATATTGTGATGGTTATGAACTGAACTTAGGTGAAATTGGCATGTTAGTGTCGGGTATGCACTCATTGCACATGGCGTTAATGTTGCCAGATTGGGGCAATACTACTTTATTTTTAAATGATGCAATTGCTGTAGATCAATTGGATGATGAGTTATTAGCGAAGCTTTCTAAACGTCAAATTCAGATCGAAACGCGTAAAATCGACCATATTGAAGGTCATTGTGACGTTGTAATGGCAGATGGTGAACGAATTAAATTGAATGGCTTATTTGTTTCTACTGTTACTCGTTTGCAATCGAACTGGATTCAGCAGTTAGGTTTAGAGATAGACTGCAATGAATATGGCGAGGCCATTAAAACTTCGCCAGCAAAAGAAACAAATGTTAAAGGAATTTATGCTTGCGGTGATGTCACACGTTCAGGTGGTTCAGTTGCTTTATCCGTAGGTGATGGAGCAATGACAGGGATTGTCGCGCATAAATCTTTTATTTTTTAAAGTGATTGCATAGTAGTTTACAAAAATAGGGCAAGTATCTAAATGATAAATTTGGGTACTTGTAACTAAATATCAGAAATTAAAAACCAGTTAATAATTTGATCTTCTCTCAGTTTAAGCTGAGTTTAATTCACTTAGAACGATAAATAATCATATTCTAAAAGCGGACATACTTATCGATGATTTTCATTTTATCCTAAAAAGTCAGTAGAATATAGATATAAATACTTATTAAAAAATATCATAAAGCATTGTTTATATTTAATTTAATTTAAAATTATTTATATCCAGATTATTTTTAAAATGCTCTCATCGAGCCAAGTTGAAATATATTCATCCTATAAAATTACCAAACATGAATTTCACTCACTTTGTGTTGAGTTTAAATCATTTTTATTCATCTTAAGATTCACGTATAAATTACTCCATACAGAAATTTTGATTATTTTAATTTTAGGGTTGTGAATCTCCATGAGTAATAAATTTGCATGTTCAATCAAACGTATCCGTTTTGATGAAAACTATAAACCAGCTGACAATACACGTCTAACAACGAACTTTGCTAACTTGGCGCGCGGTGAGCACCGTGAAGAAAATTTGCGCCGTACCTTGGCAATGATTAATAACCGCTTCAACACTTTGGCCAGCTGTGATAACCCAAATGCGGATCGTTATTCACTTGAAATTGACATTATTTCTGCTGAGCTGGATGTAGAAGGCAACGGTCAAACTTTCCCGTTTATTGAAACTTTAAAAAGTACCATCATCGACCATAAAACCAATGAACGCATTGAAGGCATGATTGGCAACAGTTTTTCTTCGTATGTACGTGACTATGACTTCAGCGTAGTATTACCAGCACTCGGTTGCAAATTCAATGAAAAACCTGAAGATTTTGGCGATTTACACGGCAAGCTTTATCAACATTTGATCAATTCAGACGTATTCAAAGCTGAATTTAAAAAACAGCCTGTGATTTGCTTAAGTGTTTCAACGACAAAAACTTATTACCGTACTGCAAATGTACATCCGATCTTAGGTGTGGAATACACCAATGATGACCATTCACGTACCGATGACTATTTTGCAAAAATGGGCTTAAGCGTTCGTTACTTCAAACCTGAAAATGCGACTGCACCATTGGCATTCTATTCAGCAAATAACTTGCTCAGCGACTATACAGATTTCGAACTGATCAGCGCGATCAGCACCATGGAAAGCTTCCAAAAAATCTACCGTCCTGAAATTTACAATACCAATGCGACAGCAGGTTTAGTGTATCAACCAAGCTTAAGCTTTGGCGATTACTCATTAACCCGTATTGTGTATGACCGTGTTGAACGTGGTCAGTTGGCGGTTAAACAGGGCAAATGGACGGAAGAGAACTTTATCCAGCCATATCAAGACATTTTGAATGAGTGGGCGGCTAATTTTAGTATTGAAAATGCAGATGCAGCTTAATTTTAAATCATGAGTGATTTAAAGCAGCTGTTTTAAAGAATATGTTTCATGCATCAGTTAATTTGTGATCAATATTTATTTCATAAAGAAATTTCCCTCTCCTTTTAAGGAGAGGGTTAGGGAGAGGATTTATATGAAAATCTCCCTGATCCTCTTGCGGAGCATGCTCCTCATCCCAAAGGGAGAAGGGACTCTCAATATGAATTTAATAATCAATTGATCACATTTTGTTTTTGCGAAATTTAGAATATAGAGATAGAAGATCGAATATGGCCATTTTACTCCCAACTTCAACTGCTGGTAGCTTACCTAAACCATCTTGGCTGGCTGAACCTGAAAAACTGTGGTCAGCATGGAAACTTGAAGGCGAAGAATTATTATATGCAAAACGTGATGCGTTGAAATTATCTTTGCATGAACAAATCCATGCAGGCATTGATATTGTCAGCGATGGCGAACAAACCCGTCAGCATTTTGTGACTACGTTTATTGAACATCTTGAAGGTGTAGATTTCGAAAAGCGTGAAACGATGCGTATTCGAAATCGTTATGATGCAAGTGTACCGTCTGTGGTGGGTGAAGTATCGCGTAAGAAAGCAGTGTTTGTTGATGATGCAAAATTCCTACGTAGCCAAACCAATCAGCCGATCAAATGGGCGCTGCCTGGCCCAATGACTATGATTGATACCTTGTATGATGGTCATTACAAGAGCCGTGAAAAATTGGCTTGGGAATTTGCTAAAATCCTGAATCAAGAAGCTTTAGAGCTTGAAGCGGCAGGCGTAGATATCATTCAATTTGATGAGCCTGCGTTTAACGTATTTTTTGATGAAGTCAATGACTGGGGTATTGCGACATTAGAGCGTGCGCTTGAAGGTTTGAAATGCGAAACAGCCGTTCATATTTGCTATGGTTATGGCATTAAAGCCAATACCGATTGGAAACAGACTTTGGGTAATGAATGGCGCCAATACGAAGAATCATTCCCGAAACTGCAGCAATCTAAGCTCGATATTATCTCACTTGAATGCCAAAACTCTCGTGTACCCATGGATTTAATTGAACTCATCCGCGGTAAAAAAGTGATGGTTGGCGCAATTGATGTAGCAACCAATCAGGTTGAAACAGCAGAAGAAGTAGCCAATACATTACGCAAAGCGCTTCAGTTTGTAGATGCCGATAAGCTATATCCTTCAACGAACTGCGGTATGGCACCTTTACCTCGCCAAGTGGCGCAAGGCAAACTAAATGCGCTAAGCGCAGGCGCTGCCATTATTCGCCAAGAATTGACCGCATAAATTCGAGCTGACTCAATTTCATGTAAGGGCAATAAGGAAATTAAATTTGCTATTGCCCAAACCTGAGAAAGAGATAAGCCATATAGACCATTGAGATTGAAGAGATGATTGAAGCAACTGATTTTAGAAATGCAATGTCTTTATTGACGACTGCAGTCAACGTGATTACGACTGAGGGTGAAGCAGGCATGCATGGATTTACAGCATCAGCCGTATGCAGTGTGACAGATACACCGCCAACTTTGCTGGTTTGTATGAATCAATCATCTCGTTCTCATGCGCATTTTCTTGAAAATAAAGTTCTGTCTGTCAATGTTTTAGGTGCACAGCATGAGCAAATTTCCAATGCTTTTGCTTCAAGCAAATTCAATTCGGAAGAGCGTTTTAAATTGGGTTCTTGGACTGTATTAGAAACAGGTTCACCAATATTAAAAGATGCTTTAGTTAGTTTTGACTGTCAGATTGAACAGATTCAAGAAGTGGGTACGCACAGTGTGTTTATGTGCCGTGTGGTTGCAATCAAGCAAAGTCAGCAGGAGGAAAGTTTGGTGTATTTCAACCGTGCTTATCATGCTGTGGGTCAAGTGGAGTTGGCTTAATCACTTCGTGATTTATTTTTAATCAATATTAGATTTCTTGCCAAAGTCAAAAAACATTCAGAATGTGATTTTAAATGAGTAACTAAAAGTTGCTTCTCCCTTTGTGATGAGGAGCATGTTCCTCATCCTTTAAAAAAGGAGAGGGAACATTCATTATTCACCGAATGATAGTACATATTTGATTTATACAAGATTTCTCTTCATTTTAAATCGGTATATTGTGGAACTCATTACTTTCTTAATTATTGGCGCATTTGCTGGTTTTGCTGCAGGGCTGTTTGGCGTTGGCGGCGGTACTATCATTGTGCCATTGCTCTATATTGTTTTTAGCCAAATGGGTTATAGTCCCGATGTGATTATGCATTTGGCGCTCGGCACATCTTTGGCTACGATTGTTGTGACGTCTATCAGTTCATTGATGGCGCATAATAAAAATGGCGCTGTGATTTGGCCTGTATTTAAAAATTTAGCTCCGCCAATGGCGATTGGCTGTTTTGCAGGCGCGGGCATTGCAGGCTGGCTGTCAGGTTTGCATCTGCAAATGATTGTCGGTGTGTTTTTACTTTGGGTGGCTTATAACATGTTTATGGGTGCAAAAAAGCCAGTCGATCCCAACAAAACACTGCCATCTACAGGCAAGCAAATTGTGGCGGGTTCGGGTATTGGCGTTGCATCTGCCATCTTCGGTATTGGTGGTGGCAGTATTACAGTGCCGTATTTAACGGCAAATGGCGTGGTGATGCAAAAAGCGGTCGGGACGTCTGCCGCTTGCGGTTTACCTATTGCCATTGCTGGTGCATTAGGCTTTATGTTTTTTGGTATGCAACAGCAAGTTGAAATTCCAAATACCATTGGCTTTATTCATATTTATGCCTTTTTGGGCATTAGTGTGATGAGTTTCTTTACGGCTAAATATGGCGCGAAAACTGCGCATGCGCTTTCACCAGCAGTACTGAAAAAATGTTTTGCTGTGCTGTTATGTATTGTTGGATGTTTTTTTCTAGTGAAAGGCATTTTATAGAAGCCGACAGATCACAGTTAATTCATTCGAAACGTATGCTCTAGTGTGCAACAGCTAGCTAGAGCATTTTTATCTATAGCAATTTAAGTCTTTAAAATTTCAGAAATATTATTTAAAAACTACATTTCAAAACTGACATTTCAAAGCTCTGTGCTTTTAGAAAAAACATTGATAATCACAATGCCTAATAAAATAAAGGCCAAACCAATCATGGCAGGCAGGTCTAAATTTTGTTTAAACACAACCCAGCCCACACATGAAATAAGCACAATGCCTGCAGCGGACCACATGGCGTAGGCTAAGCCCATGGGAATCGATTTAAAGGTCAAACCTAAAAAAAAGAGCGCAATGGCATAGCCCAACACGGTAAAAATAATCGGTACTAGTTCGGTAAAGCCATTACTGGCTTTTAAGGCGGATGTAGCAATCACTTCGGCAATGATTGCAATGAGCAAATATATAAACGACATTGATTTCCTATAGGCATTCTACTGCATGGTGCAAGAGGTGCTGTTTTTCATTTCGTAACCAATCTGTGCTTTCTGTCGTGGTATCAGTGTGATGCTGAAATGCATAATGTGGAACATAAATATCCAACTCGAACATCAGCTGTACTGCTTGACCATTAATAATTACGTTTTGCTTTAAATGTGTTTCATCAATAACTTCAAAATGATCAAAGTTAAGCACTTGATTTTGCTGAGATGAAGTCGTTGTATAGTGCTTATGCAGACAATCTACAGCGATGGAAACTTCAAAGCTTTCAATCACCGCTTTATACATAGTAGGTGCAGATGATATGTCGATGCTGGCAACTGTTTGCTGATCTGTAGGTAAACGGCTCAGTGCAAAGGCCACATACTTATCACAAATAATTAAACCACCATCCATCGGCAATGGTTGATGACTTTCTACATCGAGGGCTGACTTCAACCGCAGGCCTAAAAATAGCCCTTCATGAACTTGCTGACGCCAGTCTTCGACATACACATTGCTTGGAGAGAATTCTAAAATACAGTTGCCAATCGCATGCAGTTTGGCAGGTTCTGGCCATTGCACATGATTTTGATAATTTGAGTGTGCTTTAACATCCCAAGACAATAATTGCTGTTCAGCATCCCAAAGAGTGTTGCCAATCCAGCCTTGACGCTCATTTACTGGCGTATTTTCTTGGCTTTTTAAACGTAGATCGATGGTGAAACTACGTGACTGAAACCAATACACAATGGTTTTTTCATCCGTTAAACCATTTGAAAAACTGATACTTTTACGGCGAAAAGCACCATACAAATAGTCTGGAATAGGACCTGAAACCTCTTGGCTGGCTGGAAGCTGTGCTAAAGCCTGAAATAGATTCATGCGCTTGCTCCTTGTACTTCTGTATTTTCATCCATACCAAATGATGACAAAGGCACAGCATTTCTTAGACTCAGCTCTCCTGAAGCGATACGTTTTTTGAGATAACTAAAGGTTTGCGCGGTTTGATTAAATAAATGTTCGCCACCAATTAGGGGCTGATATTTGGGCGCTTCAGTAGAATGTACAGGCTCAATAATTGTGTCGTAATTACAGGCACAGAACAGAGGGAAAGAGTAGCGCTCTTCAGAGACTTTTTTAACACGGTGCTTGGTGGCCAAATATTTGCCATTCGACAAAATTTCCATCATGTCGCCAATATTCATCACCAAAGTATTTTCAATCAATGGAATATCCATCCATTCACCTTGTTTATTGAGTACCTGTAAACCCGGTGCCGTCGGCAAGAGCAGTGTAAAACATTCATAGTCTGTATGTGCGCCAATGCCTTCAGCATCTTTCACTTCAGGGTTATACGGGTAATGGATTAAACGCAGTTGACTGGTCGCATGGGTAATTTTGCGATCAAAAAAATGCTCATCTACATTCAATGCTAAAGCAAAGGCCTGAAAAATCTGCTCGCTAATACTGCGTAAATGGCAATAATAATCACTGACCGTACTTTTAAATGTGGCATCATCTGGCCATAACGTAGGGCCCAGCAAGGGAAATGCCGTCGTTTCGCCGTGGTAATCATAATTAACGTCATAGGCTTCTTTTAAGTCGTAGCTGTTACCTGCAAATTGTTCTTCACCAATTGGCACATAGCCACTATGATTTTTCGACAGCCCAATATAGTGTTGCATTTTACTGGCGGTATCTTGTTGAAAATAACGCTTTGCAACCTGAATCAGTGATGTCGCAAAATCAAAATTGAACTGATCACCTTTTAAATAAAGAAAACCAACATCTTTACAGGCTTGATCCAATGCAGAGGCTACTTCTAAGCGTTCTGACAGTAGCGTGCTTTGCATTTTTGAAATATCAACAAGTGGCAAAACATAAGATTCATTCATCTTCAATTCCTATAATGTTGGCCGTCCAACGCTGTAGTACATCATTTAGGCCGTCCTAAAGATGAAGAGGGATTAATCCAGTTATTTTTGCGTACTGACTTGGGTCATACGCGGAATTTTCGGTAGGTTTTCCATCGCTGGGTCGAGCTCGTCTTCCTGTGCATGTACCAAGAAATCTACCCGTTCGCGCAGTTGTTTAAATTCAGGACTCAGCATGAGTTCAGGATTACGAGGACGGGGTAAATCGACCTCAATTATTTCTTTAATTTCACCAGGATTGGCTTTGAGCGCCACAATACGATCCGCCAATAATATGGCTTCATCCATGTCGTGGGTCACAAAAATGATGGTGATATCAATGTTTTGCCAAAGATCCATTAAATGTTTTTGCATTTTTTGACGGGTATGCGGATCAAGCGCGCCAAACGGCTCATCCATCAATAATATTTTGGGTTCATTGACCAATGCGCGGGCAATGGCAACGCGTTGTTTCATCCCGCCAGAAAGCTGATGCGGGTACTGATCTTGGTATTTTTCTAGACCAATAATATCAATCCATTCTCGGGCGCTGGATTCAGCCGAAGCATTGCTGGCACCTTTCATTAAAGGGCCAAACATCACATTTTCTTTGACCGTTTTCCATGGAAAAAGCGTGTAGCCTTGAAACACCATGCCACGCTCAGGGCTTGGGCCTTCAATCGCTTGGCCATCGACCAGCAATTCACCGCTACTGTAAGGATCAAGCCCAGCCACAATTCGGCTAAAGGTCGATTTACCGCAACCCGATGGGCCAATCACGCAGATAAATTCACGTTTATGAATCTTTAAATCCAACTGATTTAAAATAGTGCGTTCAGTTTTGCCGTGTTTGAAACTTTGTGTAAGTTTTTTTGCTTCTAAAATGACAGGGCGTGCATAAATTGCATCGAAATAAGTGGTGGCATTAAACTCTGTGATGTTCATTATTTTGCTCCTGCTTTCCATTTAAATAGACGTTGACCGAGTTTCATTAGCACCACATCGCACACCAAACCAATCACCCCAATGATGAGGATCGCGGCATAGACATTGTCAAAGTTTTGGTAACGCGCTTGTTGGGTGATAAACCAGGTAATCCCAGAGGTTGTGCCGATCAGTTCAGATACGATCAGATAGGTCCAAGCCCAGCCGAGCAATACACGCAAGTCGCGGTAAATATCAGGAAGCGCTGCTGGAATCACCACATGAAATAAGCTTTTCAATTTATTGGTGCCCAGCGTAAAACCTGCTTCGATCAGGCCACGGTCAACCATCCGTGTGGTATTGGCAATAATCAGAATTTGCTGAAACAGCGTACCAATCACGATAATGGCGATTTTAGGTGCATCATTAATACCTAAAATCGCAACGGCTAATGCACCAAAAGCAGGAGCGGGCAAGTAGCGGAAAAACTCAACAAAGGGTTCGGTCAGTTGTGATATTTTTTGAGAAAAACCGCAAAGAATACCTAGCGGAATACCGATGAGAGAGGCAATAAAAAAAGCGCTGAACACAATTTTAATACTGTGCCATAAGCTTTGATGAAACCATGGGGCATCAGGTTGGGCAGGTGGAGTTATAAAGGCCGTAACTAATGCTTTTGCTACTTCGTGCGGTGCAGGTAAATAGATTGGATTGACCAGTTTACCTTGAGGTGGTGCTAAACCTGCATTGACCGCAGATTGCGCTTCGGCATAAAACACCGCTTTGTCTACACGGCTATCCACCTGAAAATACGGCACACTGCCAGACTGCGTAATTTGCACCTGTGGATGCCATAAAAATGGCAAATAACTCACTGCACACCAAATAAGCACAGGAATTAAAAATGATCCGAAGCCGAGCAATAGCTTACTTTTTGGACTGAGCTCTCTTGCGACATAACCCATACTGACCAAGCCCCAATATTACTTTTTTAATAAAACGTAATACTGTTAAGCAATTTGAATGCCAGACGCGTGTATGTCGTGATTTATTGGACTTAAGCCAAGTTAGATAGGCTATAAACAGCAAAAAGCCTGCAAAAGAAGCAGGTAATATTAGTTTTTTTGATCGATACTGATGCCAAAATGTGCTTTTATGGCGCAACCAATTGCGTAAACAGTTTTTTCATTCCTTCACTCGCGCCTGCTTTAATCAATTGATACTGCTCAGGTACGCGTTGATAGTCTGCTTTCGGGTCGATATAAAATGCACGGCAGTTGGCAGGGATTTCGTGAATTAATCCAGCCACAGGATAGACAGCTAGACTTGTGCCAATCACAATAAAAATATCTGCTGTTTGTACACTTACACTGGCATCTTCATAGGCAGGAACTGCTTCGCCAAACCAGACCACATGTGGCCGTAAAGGATAACCCTCAGGGCATTTGTCGGTCTCTAAGTTTAAATCAGTACCTTCAATAGGGAAAAATTCCTGCGTGTATTGCGCCTGAGGGCCAGAGCTTTTTGCGTAACGAATATTGCCATGCAGATGCAGTACATTGTGACTGCCTGCACGTTCATGTAGATCATCAATATTTTGTGTGATGACTTGTACATCAAAAAAATCATCGAGTTCAGCAATCAATCTATGAGCTGTATTTGGCTCTGCGGCTAAAATATGTTTACGGCGTTCATTATAAAAACGCTGTACTAAAGCTGGATCGCGTGCCCAAGCTTCAGGTGTGGCCACATCTTCAATGCGATGCTGCTCCCAAAGACCATTACTGTCACGGAAGGTATTGATGCCGCTTTCTGCGCTCATGCCGGCACCTGAAAACACCACAATTTTTTGCATAGATATATAGCCTTATATTTTAATTGATGCGTCCATTAGGCACGGTTACATGTATTGAATGGATGATTCAGCGAATTTACTGTACTCAAAATATAGCGATTACTTCAACTGATCAGGTGCAATTCTTGTAGCACCCAATCGACAAATTTTTGTATTTGCGGTGAACTGTCTTGGCTCGAGTGGACTAAATAATATTTTCTGCTACCGTGCAATTTCTTATTTGATGCAATCACCAATTCTTTTTTTCTCAGTTCTGCTTCGATCAGCATTTGTGGAATTAGTGCCATACCCATGCCATGGCTGGCTGCCACAGAAAGCATAGAAAATAGTTCATGTCGCTGACCATCAAATGGTTTGGGATGCTGAAGCTGATGGGCTTGAAACCATTCTTGCCAAATACTTGGACGGGTGGTTTGCTGTAATAAGGGCAATTGAAGCAATTCTTCATCGCTTAAATTAAAACTGTGATCACCGGTCATTTCCGCATGGGGAAAGTTGCTTTTAATCAATTTGGGGGAACAAACGGGAACCACTTCTTCATCCATTAAATAATGCGCTTGAATGCCCGGCCAATGCTCAATTTGTTGCTGAGTTCCTGCAAAAATCGCCGCGTCAAAGACATTTTCATTAAACAAAAAAGGTTTGGTACTGGTTTCCAAATGCACGGTAATTTCAGGATGCTGTGCATTTAATTTATGTAATTTTGGCAACAGCCAACGTGTGGCAAAGGTTGGCACAACGCCCAGCTTTAAAGTACCGCCCAATCCTTTGTGCGTCATGATATCTGAGGTGCTTTTTTCGATGCCTTGCAAAAAAGGTTTAATACTTTTTGCATATTGCTTGCCTGCTTCTGTGAGATCTACACCGTGACGTGTTCGGCTAAATAGCATGATACCTAAATATTCTTCAAGCTGTTGAATTTGGCGCGACACGGCACTTTGTGTAATAAATAACTCTTGAGAAGCATGCGTATAACTTGCGTGTTTCGCAGCAGATTCAAAGCAAATTAAGCTTTGCAATGACGGAATATTGCGCCGCATAGATAAAGTCCTTTTTATCGATAGGTATCACAAAATGGCATATAAGAATGATTTTCATATACCACTATAGTCTATAAATAAAGCAATCCGCAGTTCAAATCAGTGGCTAAAGTGCTTAACACGCCGTGAACAAAGCTCAGGTATGCGAAAGGCGCATATCTACATGCAAATTAATCGTTTGAATGAATCACTTTTCACACATAGCATCGAATAAAACAACGAAAACTTGAAAAAGCAGAGGATGCGATGAATCAAATGGTCAATGTAAAAAAAGCAAAAGTACAATTTAACTGGCAAGACCCGTTTCTTTTGGAACAGCAATTAACTGAAGAAGAACGCATGATCCGTGATACTGCACATGCTTACTGCCAAGAGCGTTTACAGCCACGTGTACTCGAACAATTTCGACATGAAAAAACTGATGCATCAATTTTCCGAGAAATGGGTGAGCTTGGCTTACTTGGCCCAACGATTCCAGAGCAATACGGCGGCGCAGGTCTAAACTATGTTAGCTATGGATTAGTTGCACGTGAAATTGAATATGTAGATTCTGGCTACCGCTCTATGGCCAGCGTGCAAAGTTCTTTGGTGATGGTGCCAATTAATGAATTTGGCTCTGAAGAGCAAAAACAGAAATACCTGCCAAAGTTGGCAACAGGCGAGTACATTGGCTGTTTCGGCCTGACTGAGCCTGATCATGGCTCTGACCCGGGTAGCATGATTACTCGTGCAAAAAAAGTCGAAGGTGGCTATCGTCTCACGGGTGCAAAAATGTGGATTACCAACAGCCCAATTGCCGACGTGTTTGTTGTTTGGGCGAAAGAAGTATCGCCTGAAGGTAATGTTGGTGACATTCGTGGTTTTATTTTAGAAAAAGGCTGGGAAGGTCTATCCGCTCCTGCAATTCACGGTAAAGTTGGCTTACGTGCATCAATTACCGGTGAAATTGTCATGGACAATGTCTTTGTTCCTGAAGAGAACGCTTTTCCAGAAGTACGTGGTTTAAAAGGCCCATTTACCTGTCTAAACAGTGCACGTTATGGTATCGCTTGGGGCGCAATGGGCGCAGCTGAGTTCTGCTGGCATACAGCGCACCAATACACCATGGACCGTAAACAGTTTGGCCGACCATTGGCAGCGAATCAGTTAATTCAAAAGAAACTGGCAGATATGCAAACTGAGATAGCATTGGGTCTGCAAGCGGCACTTCGTTTTGGGCGTATGAAAGACGAAGGTATAGCTGCAGTAGAAGGCACATCACTGATTAAACGTAACAACTGTGGCAAGGCTCTAGATATTGCCCGCGTAGCGCGAGACATGATGGGCGGAAATGGCATTTCTGATGAGTTTGGTGTTGCCCGCCATCTAGTCAATCTCGAAGTCGTCAACACGTATGAAGGAACGCATGATGTACATGCACTGATCTTAGGTCGTGCGCAAACAGGCATCGCGGCTTTTGGTAACTAATTGAATTTCATATCGATAAGGTGCTCTGCATAGAGTGCCTTAGAGACTTTTTATGCAAAAATAAACTTAATCAATAAAGGATTCATCGTGAAACACTCTTGTAACTCTGTACAATAGCCTGAGCAGTGATGAAATAAAAAGAATAAAAAAGGCAAATGTGCAGACATAGGAATGCCGATGACTCATTTGGGAAAATGAGGAACAAGGAAATGAATAACGAAATGCAAAACGGAGCAGGAACGCTCAAATTGCCTTCTAACGTGGGCACGATGCATCGGATTACCAGCAACACTTGGAAAATGGCTTTTATTTTTGCCTTTATTTCCTTGGTGATTGATGGTGTAGACATCATGTTGCTGTCATTCAGCCTGACCAGTTTAAAGGCTGAATTTGGTTTAAGTACATTTCAAGCCGGAATGCTCGGTAGTTCTTCTTTAGCAGGGATGGCGCTGGGTGGTATTTCGGGTGGATGGGCGTGCGATAAATTTGGCCGTGTGAAAACTATTGCTTGGTCGGTAGTATTTTTCTCAATCATGACCTGTATTTTAGGCTTTACCCAAAGCTATGAACAATTTTTAATTTTACGTTTTATTGGCGCATTTGGTCTGGGCTCACTTTATATGGCGTGTAATACGCTCATGGCAGAATATGTACCAACCAAATACCGCACAACAGTACTTGGGACTTTGCAAACGGGTCAAACCGTGGGGTATATCGTTGCAACGCTGATGGCGGGTGCCATTATTCCAGATCACGGCTGGCGGATGCTATTTTATGTCACCATTATTCCTGCTGCATTTGCCCTGATCTTTATGCGTTTTGTTCCTGAGCCAAAATCTTGGCAGGAAGCAAAAATTGAGCAGATAAAACGCCGTGAATTAAAGCTTGAACCTGTACAGCAGCAAGCTGCAGCCAAGCAAAACGCACCTTCTGAAAGCATTTATAAACGTATTTTTGGACATACCAATCATCGTAAAATGTTCTTCTTTTGGATGTCGACCGCTGCATTTCTACAATTCGGTTATTACGGTGTCAACAACTGGATGCCAACGTATCTAGAAACCGAACTCAGCATGAACTTTAAAGCCATGACAGGCTATATGGTAGGCGCATATACCGCCATGATTCTGGGTAAAATTTTAGCAGGCTATGCCGCTGACAAATTTGGACGTCGTATTACCTTTGTGTTTGGTACGGTAGCTACGGCAGCATTCTTACCGATCATCATTTTCTATAACACACCAACCAACATCGCCTATTTACTCGTAACTTTCGGTTTCTTATACGGTATTCCATACGGTGTAAATGCAACGTATATGGCAGAAAGCTTCTCGACGGATGTACGCGGTACGGCTATTGGCGGTGCTTACAATATGGGACGTTTAGGCGCAGCCATAGCACCAGCAACCATTGGTATGATTGCCGCTGGCGGATCATTCACTATGGCCTTTATTGTAATGGGTGCTGCGTACTTTATTGCAGGTGTTATTCCGGGCTTGTTCATTCGTGAACGTCAATATGATCCCCAGCAAGCATCACTTTCTTCAGATGCGGAAAAAGAAAAACTGGCAAGTGTAGATACATATGTTGATGATGCAGAACAAAAAGCATCTGCAAAAACTGCAACAGTAAAATAATTAAAAGATCTGTGCCATAGCTCAATACTATGGCACATCTGGAGTGAACTATGGGTGCATTAAAAGGAATTCGTGTATTGGACTTAAGTCGTGTTTTGGCAGGTCCTTGGTGCGGTCAAATATTGGCTGATTTAGGTGCAGACGTAATCAAAATTGAGCGTCCAAAAGTGGGTGATGATACCCGTATGTGGGGACCACCTTGGATGCCAAATCAGCAAGGTCAAGCGACGAAAGAATCAGGCTATTACCAATGTGCGAACCGCAATAAATATTCTGTAGCCATTGATATTGCCAGTGAAGAAGGGCAAGCCCTAGTCCGTGAAATTGCCCAAACTGCAGATGTCGTGATTGAAAACTACAAAGCAGGTTCACTTGCAAAATATGGTTTGGATTATGCATCGCTCAGTGCGCTAAATCCAAATATCGTATATTGCTCAATTACAGGTTTTGGTCAGGATGGTCCACGTGCGGAAGAACCAGGCTATGACTTTATTATTCAAGGCATGTCAGGTCTGATGAGTATTACTGGTGAATCTGATGATGTAATCGGTGGTGGCGCACAAAAGGTGGGAGTCGCTGTGGTCGACATTCAGACCGGACTGTACTCAACGATTGCAATTCAGGCGGCATTGTTGGCGCGGCAACATACTGGACGCGGTCAATATATCGATATGTCATTACTCGATGTACAGGTGGCGGCTTTGGCCAATCAAGGTATGAACTATTTGACCTCAGGTAAAGCACCCAAGCGTATGGGAAATAATCACCCGAATATTGTGCCGTATCAAACTTTTAAAGCCAAAGATAAAGAATTTATTATTGCCTGTGGTAATGACAAACAATTTAAAGACTTGTGTATTGCGATTGGCTATACAGAACTGCTAGATCAACCAAACTATTTGCGTAATCAAGATCGGGTGAAGCACCGTGAAGAATTGATTCCATTATTGAGTGCCTATTTTCTGACTCAAGATGCTCAAGTTTGGGTCGATGCGATTCATGCGGTAAAAGTGCCTGTGGGTGTAATCAACTCTGTAGAAGACGCATTAAATGAACCGCAAATTCAACATCGTCAAATGGTTGTGAATATTCCACATGCTTTAAATCATGATTTTAAAGTGATTGGATCACCGATGAAATTATCTGATACGCCTGTAGAATACCGTCATGCACCGCCGCAGTTAGGGCAGCACACAATCGAAATTTTGTCCCAATTTAAAACTGAAGCTGAATTAAATGAATTGGCTGCACAAGGCATCATTGATCAACTCAATCATCCTGCAGCTTAAAATTCCCAGAGATTATTCTTCAAACTATTCTTCAATATCTGGTCGTAAACACCTATGTGGAATGAGTGGAGTTAAAAGTTTAGACCGAAGGACTCCAATACTTCGGTCTTTTTCAATATCAATATTCATTTAAGGAGTGCATTTAATGTTAATTTTCTAGATAAAGTATAATTATTCATCAAAGCTTGGGCCTGCAAAACGGTCTTTATTTTTTCGTATGAAAGAGATGTCCATACTTTTGCGCCTTGATATTTTTTCTTAAAGCTATAACATTCAAATTCTGGATTATACACAAACCAATTTCCGCAATGCTGCACGCAATAAGCATTTATATGCCTATTTTTCAAGTCTACTAATTGCACAGAAAGATTTCGATACCACCTCCATTGGCGAGAGTATAAGTCTTTATATCCTTAATACGCTGAGTTTTAACATCTGCATAAGAAATCGTAGAACTAAAGCCAATGATTAAACTAAAAAGTAATATTGATCCGTTTTTTATATAGATGAACCATTCTTCTAATTGTCCATTTATTTTAACAACGGACATTAAATCAAAGCCTTCAAACGAAATAACGCCCTGCACAATGGCAAGGCTCTATTTTAATAACATTACATTGAATTTATTCAGCTGCTTATTATTGCTGTATAAAATTCTGCAAAGCCTGATTAAATGCATCTGGCTGTTCAATGTTTGAAATATGCGATGCATTAATTTCAAATAATTGGCTATTTGCAATGTGTTCTTGCATAAATTGACCATCTGCAACTGTGGTTACGGGGTCTTGTTGACCTGCAATAATTAATACAGGTATGTGAATAGACGAGATTTCATTGCGTAAATCTGCTTTAGCCAAAGCTTCACAACAACTTGCATAACCTTCTGGGCTGCCAGCTCCGAGGTCGTTACTCAAAGATTGTACAGTTGCAGTGTTACTTTGGATAAAGGGTTCTGTAAACCATCGTGATGCTGCCGTTTCTGCAATTGGTTTCAGACCTTGTTGACGGACTAACTGCGCACGTTCATCCCAAGCTGATTCTTGCCCAATTTTTGCAGCGGTATTGCATACAATGACATGGTTAAAGCGTTTAGGATGATGTATTGCAAGCCATTGGCCTGTTAAACCACCCATCGATATTCCACAAAATGTGGCTTGTTGAATATTTAAATGATCCAATATGTGGATGACATCTATACCCAATTGATCAAGGCTATATGGCCCTTGAGGGGCAGAAGATGCACCATGACCACGTGTATCATAACAAATGACAAAATAATCCTGCTGCAGCGCCTCTATCTGAGGCTGCCACATGCTGAACTTTGTACCTAAAGAGTTAGAAAAGACAATCGCAGGTTGTGTGTGGTCACCAAAAGTTGCGTAATTAATCGTTGCATCATTGGATATAAATGTAGGCATGTTTTGAATCCTTAATTTTATAAATCCCCTAAATCCCCCTATGAGAAGGAGGACTTTTATTGAGGATTAAACACGTTCAATAATCAAAGCGATGCCTTGACCGACACCAATGCACATCGAACAGAGGGCATATTGACCTGAAATTGCCTCAAGTTGATTTAACGCAGTCGTGACTAAACGGGCTCCAGATGCACCTAAAGGATGCCCCAAAGCAATAGCGCCACCGTTTGGATTGACATGTTTAGCACCATCTTCCAAACTTAGTTCACGGGTAACCGCTAAGGCTTGAGCCGCAAAAGCTTCATTCAGCTCGATCACATCCATTTGTTCAAGGCTTAGACCTGTTTGAGCTAATAGCTTTTTGATGGCAGGCGCAGGACCAAAGCCCATGATTTTGGGTTCAACACCCACCACCGTTGCCGCAATAATTTTGGCTCGTGGCTTTAACTTAAATTTGTTAACAGCATCATCTGAAGCAATCAGTAGTGCAGCCGCACCATCATTGATTCCTGAAGCATTGCCCGCAGTTACCGTACCATCTGCTTTCACCACAGGTTTGAGTTTTGCCAAACCTTCTGCTGTCGTCGATGCACGTGGATGCTCATCTGTATCGACTATTAGTGGGTCGCCTTTACGCTGTGGAATGACTACAGGGATGATTTCTTTCTCAAAAAAACCATTGGCTTGTGCAGCAGCTGTACGGCGCTGACTTTCTAAGGCAAAAGCATCTTGATCTGCACGGTTAATATTGAATTGTTCTGCCACATTTTCAGCAGTTTGAGGCATGGTTTCCACGCCATACATTTGTTTGAGTATTGGATTGATAAAACGCCAGCCCATGGTGGTGTCTTCAATCTTTTGACTACGTCCATAAGCGCTTTCAGATTTACCCATAACAAAGGGCGCACGGGACATACTTTCTACACCACCAGCAATAATTAAGTCTGCTTCATTTGCCTTAATTGCACGGGCTGCCATCGCAATTGCATCAAGTGATGAACCACAAAGTCGGTTCACAGTTGTAGCAGGAACTTGAAAAGGGACACCTGCAAGTAGGGACGACATTCGTGCAACATTACGGTTATCTTCACCGGCTTGGTTCGCACAGCCGTAAATCACGTCATCAACAGACTCCCAAGCAATACTTGGATTTCGCTGCATCAGTGCCTTGATAGGTAAGGCACCTAGGTCATCGGTACGTACTGCTGCTAAACCGCCCGCATAGCGACCGAAAGGGGTACGGATTGCATCAATAATATAGGCATTTTTCATTTTATAAATCCTAAAAACTCAGCTCCTCCCTTTTAACGGGAGGTTGGGAGGGATTTACAGGAAGTTAATTTTTGAATATTAATCCTCCCTAAATCCCTCCTTAATCAAGGAGGGACTTTTTGCTTTAAGCTGTCGCATCAATCAGCTTCGCACCGGTCATTGACTGTAATTCGTCAAAGCTCAAGCCCTCGACTTTTTCAATCACTTTCAAACCTTCAACCGTCACATCAATGACGCACAAATCTGTGTAAATACGATCGACACATTGCAGGCCTGTCGCAGGGTATGACAATTCAGCGACAATTTTCGGTTCACCTTTTTTGGTCACATGGTCTGTAGTAATAAAGACTTTTTTCGCCCCAACAGCCAAATCCATTGCGCCACCTACAGCAGGAATCGCATCAGGCTCGCCAGTATGCCAATTTGCTAAGTCACCATTTTGGGCAATCTGAAAAGCGCCTAGTACTGCAATATCTAAATGACCGCCACGCATCATGGCAAAAGAGTCGCCATGGTGAAAAAAGCAGCCACCCGTCTGCATGGTGACAAACTCTTTTCCTGCATTAATTAATTCAGGGTCTTCTTCGCCTTTAGCCGGAGGAGGACCAAAAGCCAAAAGGCCATTTTCTGAATGTAGAAAAACATCTTTGTCCGTTGGTAAATAATTTGAAATTTTGGTGGGTAAGCCAATGCCTAAATTGACATAAGCGCCATCTGGAATATCCTGCGCAACACGTTCTGCAATTTGATCACGGGTTAATTTGGTATAGCTCATGGTTCTTTCCTCACGTGATTTATGCAGATTGCTCAAGCTGTGCAGGTTGAACAGCCACAACATGTTGTACAAAAATGCCAGGGGTAATAATGTGCTCTGGGTCTAATGCACCAAGTTCAACCACTTCTGAGACTTGTGCAATTGTCACATCTGCCGCCATGGCCATAATGGGGCCAAAATTACGCGCTGATTTGTTGTAAACCAAGTTGCCCCAGCGGTCGCCCTGATGCGCTTTGATTAAAGCAAAATCGGCCTTAATTGGATTTTCGAGAACAAAATCTTTACCTTCATAATTGAGGGTAGGTTTGCCTTCTGCCAGCAACGTACCAAAACCTGTTGGTGTATAAATTGGACCCAGACCCATACCAGCTGCCTGAATACGGCAAGCCAAATTACCTTGTGGTACAAGCTCAAGTTCTATCTTTCCTGCACGATATAATTCATCGAACACCCAAGAGTCAGATTGGCGAGGGAAAGAACAGATCATCTTTCGGACAGCACCAGCTTTGAGTAATTTAGCCAGTCCATAGTCACCATTACCTGCATTGTTGTTGACGATGATGAGATCTTTGATCCCAAGTTCTATCAGTCCATCAATCAGTTCAGCAGGCTGACCAGCCGTACCGAAACCGCCAATCATAATGGTTGATCCATCCTTAATTTGAGAAAGTGCTTCTGTTAAGGAAGCGGTACTTTTATCAATCATGCTACGATCCTTCATCAAGAACGATAAAACTATTTACCTGACTAACCACTTCAGTCATGCAAGGCAGATAATCTTTTATTTCAAATATTTACAAACTTAAAAATGCAGAAAATGGATTCCAACTATGTGCTACACAATTGGAATCCAATCGCATCAGCTGTCATCACTACGAACAGAAGAGGGATGACGATTTAAAGCCAAAACTTCAATATTCATATACGGGTAAAGGGGCAACCCTTGTAAAATGTTGTGTAGCTCTTCATTACTTTCAACATCAAAAATACTTATATTTGAATATTGACCGGTAATGCGCCAGATATGACGCCATTTGCCTTGACGTTGTAAATCTTGTGAATAAGCCTTTTCTACAGCTTTAATTTCATTGGCTTTTTCGACTGGCATATCTAATGGAATATTGACATCCATGCGTACTTGGAAAAGCATTTCTCACTCCTAGGTAAATGTTATTTACGACGTAAGTCATCAATTTTGTTTTCATCAATTTCAATCCCTAAACCTGCTGTGGTCGGAATCTTGAGTTCGAAATCTTGATATTGAAGTGGGGTTTTTAAAATTTCTTCAGTTAACAGCAATGGACCAAAAAGCTCCGTGCCATAAGCTAAATTGTCAAATGTAGAAAATGCATGTGCCGATGCAATAGTGCCCACAGGGCCTTCAAGCATGGTCCCACCATATAAATCGATACCCGCAAGTTTGGCGATTTTAGAAACCTCACAGCCTTCGATTAAACCGCCAGACTGTGCAACTTTGACTGCAAAAACAGAGGCAGAATTGTGCCGCGCAAGTTGATATGCCGTTTGAGGCCCCATCAGTGATTCATCTGCCATAATCGCAATATCAAAACGACGAGTTAAACGGCGCATCGCGTCAATGTTATCGATTGCGCAAGGCTGCTCAATCAGGTCAACACCACCATCTTGTAACAACTGAATGCCTTTAATGGCATCTAATTCAGACCAAGCACGGTTAACATCCACACGGATAGAAATGTCCGCACCTAATGCTTTTTTAATGGCTAATACATGCTCAACGTCGGCTTCAACGGGGCGTGAACCGATTTTAAGTTTGAAAATATTGTGTCGTTTTGCCGCAATCATTTTTTGTGCTTCGGCAATGTCTTTTTCCGTATTGCCAGATGCAAGTACCCAAAGAACTGGTAAGCTATCACGTAAGCGACCGCCCAATACTTCACTCAAAGGCTGATTTAAACGCTGCGCTAAAATATCGAGTAGCGCAGTTTGAATGGCACATTTAGCAAAGCGATTGCCGTTGATATTACGTTTAATGGCTTGCATGGTTTGAGCAACATTCAAACCAGTGAGGGTTTTCAGTAAAGGACTAAAATAAGTTTCAATATTGGTACGAATGCTTTCAGGGCTTTCTTCACCATAGCCTAGACCGCCAATCGTCGTCGCTTCACCCCAACCGATATAACCATCTTCGGTGGTGATTTTAATCAAAACAAGGGTTTGCGTTTGCATGGTTGCAACAGCCATCTTGTGCGGACGGATTGTTGGGATTTCCACGAGCAGGGTTTCAATCGACTTATACATCTTGCGTATTTCTTATCTATCCAACTATTTATATACCCTAATTTAATGTAATATCTTTAACTAGAGCGATTTTGGTATTTTTAGATACTTAAAAGGTATATAAATGGAATTAAGGCACTTACGTTACTTTGTCACCGTGGTTGAAGAGCAAAGTATTACCAAGGCAGCAGAAAAATTATGTATTGCTCAGCCGCCTTTGAGCCGCCAAATTCAAAAACTTGAAGAAGAACTGGGGATTACCTTGTTTGAGCGTGGTTCTAGACCCGTGAAAACCACAGAAGCAGGTATGTTCTTTTATGAGCATGCTGTACAGATATTGACGCATACCGCCCAGGCCACAACTATGGCACAGCGAATTAATGCCGTCGATAAAACTGTCCGCATTGGTTATGTCAGTTCGCTTTTATACGCATTATTGCCGCAAATTATTTATTTATTTCGACAACGTAACCCAGATATTCATGTTGAACTCATAGAATGTGGCACACGCGACCAGATTGAAGCCTTAAAAACCGGTCGAATTGATATTGGTTTTGGACGACTTCGATTAACTGATCCGTCCATTAAACGTATTTTATTAAGAAAAGAAGCGCTACGTTTAGCTATTCATAAAAATCATCATTTGGCTGAATTTAAAGACAAAGGCATTTATCTTTCTCAAATTTTAGATGAACCCATTTTTGCCTATCCAACGACACCGAAACCGAATTTTTCCACGCTCATTCAATCGATATTTACCGAATTAGGACTTGTACCTAAACATTTAACCGAAGTGCGTGAAATTCATATGGCTTTGGGCTTAGTGGCGTCGGGAGAGGGCATTTCCTTGATTCCTGAAAGTGCCAGTGATATTGGCATGAAAAATTTGATGTACATCCCAATCTTAGATTTGGAAGCCTATAGTCCAATCTCTTTGTCGGTGCGCAATATGGATCATAGTAATTACATTCCAAAGATACTGGATTGCATTCGTGAAGTCTTTGTTGAAGAAAATATCGATCTGCGCGCCATCGATGCAGATGCATAACTAAGTCAAGGTTTCATGGTCGATGTAACACAAGATCCACTATTCAGATGATAGGGTCTTATGGAATATCAATCACTTCAGCCCAAAGCATCCTGATAAATACAAGACTGAGCTATTTCAAAAACCTTTTCATCTTCAATATTCAATTGATCATATTGCTGCATTTTTTGAATCATCCATTCAAAATCTGACGTTTGTGGCGCTTGGCTCTTGCCAAAATTTTGAATGATTCTTTTGATCCGATGAAAAGCCTCGACGTGAATCTGCTCAGAACAATCAAAACGGATGATGTGATATTGCTTTAACAAAGAAAATATTTCAGAAAAATGCGTTTGTTGAAGCAGATCGTTTTGGGCTTTTTGGATGGCAAGATTGATTGCGTTTAAGGTATTAGGATGTTTTTCTGCCCAATCATGGGTAAAAGCCAAAACTTTATCTGGAATATGATCAATAATATCTTGGCTATTGACGATAATACGACTATAGCCTTGTATTTCAGCTTGCGTATTCCACGGCTCTCCGACACAAAATACATCAATTCGTTGCGTTGATATTGCTTCGACCATATAAGGCGGTGGTAAAGTTGAAAACGTTTGCGTTTGAGCAATTTCTGTGTCTGCAAGTGCCAGCCATTCTCTTAGAATATAATGATGAATCGAATGCTGAAAAACATGCGCCAACTGAATCGTTTGATTCTGTTTTATCGCAGATACGATTTTCTCTGCTGAATTAATTGGTAGATCTAAAGCATGGATATTTAATTCATAGCACAGCTTTTGACTCAAACTAATATAAGCCCAGTTAGTACTGAGTGTAAGAGAGGTTTGTAAGGGAATGCCGAGATGGTCTTTGCCCGTCACAGACGCAGGCAGCATGGCCGATAAACAGTGTGCTACATCTAAAAAACCAAAAGCTAGACGGTCACGTAAACTTGCCCAAGACGGTTCTTGAGTTAGTGTGACATTCAAGCCTTGTTCAGCAAAATAACCTTGATGTTCTGCCCAGAGCAAAGCAACACAGTCAAGTAAAGGAATATAGCCCAATTGAATATCAGTTTTTTCAAGCTTTTGCATGGTTTATTCCTTAAATTGAGACTGTAACAGAGCTTGCGCATCAAGCAGTCGGCGCGCCATTTCACCCATCGTCATACGGTGACTCATGGCATTTTTTCTCAGCAAATTAAATGCTTGATCTTCGGTTAAACCATGCATTTGTATTAAAAGTACTTTGGCTTTTTCAATATCTTTTCGATCGGCCAATTTGCACTTGGTTTCAGCCAAATCATTCAGCAGTTTTTTATGCTTTTTATATTGTTCAATCGAAATTTCTAAAATGCTATTCAAACGTGCAGGGTCAATACCATCGACAATATATGCCGTGACACCCGCATCAATCGCGCTTCGGATGATTTCAAGACTCGAATTTTTAGTGAACAGAACAGTCGGTAAGTCAAATTGGCTGACACAGCTTTCAATGACATCGCGATGTGGATGATCCATATCCAATAAAATCACATCTGCCTGAATATTTTGCAGATATGACATATTTAAATGATCAATCATGAAACTGGCGACCACATCAAAGTCATGTTGAATTAATGAGGCTTGAATAAATTCAGCGCGTTCTTGATCATCATCAATTAGGGCTATTTTTAGTTTTGGCATGCAAACACTCAGACAGAGCCAAACAAATACGTATTGAGTTTTCTAAGCAATTTAAATGCCAAATTTTAAGACAATACAAAATATAAATCTGCTTCTAAATTTTAGCTTGGTTATATGCACATTTTAAAATTGAACCATTTCCGTGCACTGATCTTGTGCAGGGCTGAACCACGTTTGAACATTCAGCCGCATCTCTATAGGCATATTGACTATCTATTTACCTTAATTCGCTTATTTTCGGATAGATCGGAGCTCAATGCTTAAATATAGAGATGAAATTTACGATTGAAATAAAAACTTGGCACGTATCGTGCTTAATACTTATTGAGTCAAAGAAGACTCTAAAAATTTGTTAGACGGCCAACGACGTCCGTTCTGATCGACTCTGTTATGTGTTAGCGACATAACCGAGTAATTCATGCGTTCAGTTCAGTCAGGAGAAGGTTATGTCTTCAAATTTAAATGCCAAAAAAGCCACAAAAATAAGTCTATTTAATTTTTCTTCAGCAGCAATGCGGGCCTTCCACATGAGTTGGCTCGCATTCTTTGTTTGCTTCTTTGCATGGTTTGCCTGTGCACCGTTGATGCCAGTGATTGCTGGCGAATTTCACCTCACGAAAGATCAAATTGCCAATATTAATATTGCCGCTGTTGCGATCACGATTTTAGTCCGTCTGATCGTTGGTCCTTTATGTGATAAATATGGCCCGCGTAAAACCTATACAGCTTTATTAATCATCGGCAGTATTCCAGTCTTTGGTGTCGCTTCTGCGAGCAGCTATGAATCCTTTCTTTTCTTCCGCTTGCTGATCGGCGCGATTGGCGCAAGCTTCGTCATCACTCAATACCATACAAGCATTATGTTTGCGCCTAATGTTGTGGGTACAGCCAATGCTGCAACAGCAGGCTGGGGCAATGCAGGCGGCGGTGCAACTCAAGCCCTTATGCCTTTACTGCTTGGCGCACTCGTTATGTTTGGTGTAGAGCAAGCGATGGGCTGGCGTATTGCGCTGATTGTACCTGGTGTGATGATGCTGATTGTTGGTGCGCTTTACTGGAAGTTCACACAAGACTGTCCGCAAGGCAACTTTAAAGAACTTCGCGAACAAGGCATCAGTGTTGGCAGTGACAAAAAAGGCGGCTTGGCAATTCTAATGCATGCAGCACGCAATTACCGTGTATGGATTCTATTTGGCGCTTACGCAGCTTGCTTCGGTATTGAAATCTTTATTCACAACATTGTAGCAATGTACTACGTCGACCACTTCAGCTTTGGATTAAAAGAAGCAGGTATGGCAGCAGGTATTTTTGGTTTGCTTGCACTGTTTGCCCGCGCGCTAGGCGGCATTGTTTCAGACAAAGTCGCGACTAAAAAAGGCTTAGATGGCCGTACCAAAGTGTTATTCGCCATGATTCTGCTCGAAGGGCTGTTTTTAATTCTGTTCTCGCAAATGAGCACGCCAATCTTCGCCATTCTTGCAATGACAGTATTCGCACTCTTCACTCACATGGCATGCGGCGCAACCTATGCCTTGGTGCCATTCATTGACCGTGATGCTTTAGGCGGCGTGGCAGGCATTATCGGTGCAGGCGGTAACGTAGGTGCAGTGGCTGCAGGCTTCTTGCTTAAAGGCATGCTGGATATTCAAACCACGCTTATGGTGTTGGGAGGTCTAGTGGTTATCGCTGCAAGCTGTGTACTGATGATCCGCTTCTCTGTAGAGCATAAAGAAAAAGAACAGCGCCTATTTGAACAAGCTGTAAATGAACGAAATTTAGCTGAAGCTCAAAACTAATACTGAAAAGTTGCCTCTAAACATCGCGATTTAGGGGCAAATAAAAAAATCTTGCGGAGAAAGAATATGAAAATCATCATGATTGGACATGGCATGGTTGGCCATAAATTTATCGAATCTGTACTGGAACACGCAGGTGATGATGTTGAATTAACCATTTTGGCTGAAGAGCCGCGTTTAGCCTATGACCGTGTGCATTTAACTGAATATTTCAGCGGTAAATCGGCTAAAGATTTAACCCTGTGCCGCAGCGACTTTGCTGATGCATACGGTATAGATTTACGCCTGAGCACCAAAGCGGTTGAAATTGATCAGCGTAATAAAACGGTCACGACCAATCATGGTGATATTCTTTCTTTTGACAAGCTGGTGCTCGCAACAGGTTCATATGCATTTGTGCCGCCAATTCCAGGCAATGAGCGTGAAAACTGCTTTGTGTACCGTACCATTGAAGACTTGGATGCCATCCGTGCCGCAAGCTTGAATGCTAAAACAGGTGTGGTGATCGGCGGCGGTTTATTGGGTCTGGAAGCAGCAAAAGCGCTGCGTGATTTAAACTTAGAAACCCATGTTGTTGAATTTGCACCACGCTTAATGGCAGTTCAGATTGATGATCTAGGCGGTAAAGTTTTACGCTCTAAAATTGAAAATCTAGGTGTTAAAGTCCATACGCAAAAAGCGACATCTTGCATCGAAGATGGTGCAAATGCGAAGCACGTGATGAAGTTTGGTGATGGTTCTGAACTGGAAACCGATATCATCTTATTCTCTGCAGGTATCCGCCCGCGCGATGAATTAGCGCGCCAAAGCGGTCTAGCGATTGGTGAACGTGGCGGTATTGCGATTAATGACTATTGCCAAACTTCAAACCCTGACATTTATGCCATTGGTGAATGTGCGCTTTGGCAGAATAAAATTTATGGCTTAGTTGCACCGGGCTATGACATGGCGCGTATTGCAGCAAAGCATGTGATGGAACAAAACTGCACACTTTTCGCTGGTGCAGATATGAGCACCAAGCTGAAACTGATGGGTGTTGATGTTGCATCTGTTGGCGATGCGCATGCAATGACACCTAATGCCTTAAGCTATTTCTATGCAGATGAAGCAGCTCAGGTCTATAAAAAAATTGTCGTGAATGCTGATAAAACCAAGCTACTTGGTGCAGTATTGGTGGGCTGTGCTAAAGAATACAATGACCTGCTGCAAATGATGCTGAATGGCTTAGACGTTCCTGAAAGCCCAGAAAGCCTAATCATGCCTGGCTATGCACAATCTGCAGGTAAATCGGGCGGAAGCGGTGTCGATCTGCTGCCAGACAGCGCAACGATTTGTTCATGTAACAACGTCTCTAAAGCAGATATTTGTTCAGCCATTGCTGACGGATCGACTTCTTTAGGCGCATTGAAAAAATGTACTAAAGCTGCAACAGCTTGCGGCGGCTGTGCGCCATTAGTCACTCAAGTACTTAAATCGGAGCTTCAGCGTCAAGGTGTAACTGTAAATAACCATTTATGTGAACACTTTGCTTATTCACGCCAAGAGCTCTATCACTTGGTACGTGTGAACGAAATCAAAACCTTTGATGACCTGATTCAACAGCATGGCCATGGTTTAGGCTGTGATATCTGTAAACCGACGGCAGCCAATATCCTAGCGTCATGCTGGAATGACTTTGTACTTAAACCAAGCCATGCGGGCTTGCAAGACAGTAATGACTACTACCTCGGCAATATTCAAAAAGACGGTTCATATTCAGTAGTACCTCGTATGGCTGGCGGTGAAGTTACTCCGGACGGATTAATTGCCGTGGGTCAAATTGCCAAAGAATATGGTCTATATACCAAACTTACAGGCGGTCAGCGTGTTGATATGTTTGGTGCACAAGTGCATCAACTGCCTGAAATCTGGGAAAAATTGATTGCTGCTGGTTTTGAGTCTGGCCATGCCTACGGCAAATCACTGCGTACGGTGAAATCTTGTGTCGGCAGTACTTGGTGCCGTTATGGCGTGGACGATTCAGTCGGCTTGGCGATTTATTTAGAGAACCGCTACAAAGGCCTTCGCTCACCGCACAAACTGAAAATGGCTGTGTCGGGCTGTACCCGTGAATGTGCTGAAGCGCAAAGTAAAGATGTTGGCGTGATTGCGACTGAAAAAGGCTGGAACCTTTATGTATGCGGCAACGGCGGTATGAAGCCGCGTCACGCAGAGCTTTTGGCATCAGACTTAGATACGCAAACATTGATCAAATACATTGACCGTTTCTTTATGTTCTACATTCAAACAGCAGACCGTTTGCAGCGTACTTCTGTATGGCGCGACAACATGGAAGGCGGTTTAGATTACCTGAAAGATGTCGTTGTGAATGATTCGCTTGGCGTAGCTGCTGAACTTGAACGCCGTATGAGCCATGTTGTGGGTACATATCAAGATGAATGGCGTACTGCTGTAGAAGATCCTGAAGTACGTAAACGCTTTGTGACTTTCGTGAATGCAAAAGCAGAACAGCAAAATGATCCGCATATTCAGTTTGCATCCGTTCGCGGTCAAATCAGACCGAAAACAGAAGCTGAACGCGATTCGTCACGCATTCCAGTGGTTGAAGCTTAAGAGAATAACGAATTTAAAACTTCTTTTATTTGGTTTACATCCTCATTCGCTTTCTCGCTAAAGCGGAAACGAAAGATGGTGAACTAAAAGAAGTTTAAAAAAGGATCAAAAATATGACAATTTTAAAAGAAATGAATGATTTAGACTGGTTTGATGTTTGTGCATTAGAAGATATTACGCCAAATACAGGTGTGGGCGCACGGATTGATAATCAGCAAATTGCGATATTCCGTGTCGGTGAAGAAAAGCGGGTTTATGCACTGAGCAATCAAGATCCGTTTAGTCAAGCCTATGTTATGTCCCGCGGTATTATTGGTGACTTGCAGGGTGAGCGTGTTGTGGCATCACCCATTTATAAACAGCATTTCAGCCTTGCTACTGGACGCTGCTTAGAAGATAAAGACCAAAAACTCTTGGTTTTTCCAAGCAAAATTGAAAATGGCCGTGTGCTGATTAGTCCAACTGCTCAAAAAACCTATATTACCAATAACGCGCCATCGTCTGAGTTGATGAAACTTGTTTTGGTCGGCAATGGCTTAGCGGGTATGCGCTGCTTAGAAGATCTGCTGGATATGGCGCCAGAGCGTTATGAAATTACGGTCATTGGTGAAGAACCTTGGGGTAATTACAACCGAATTATGCTTTCACCTGTGCTTTCAGGTGATAAAACCATTGAAGATATCATGCTGCATTCACATGCTTGGTATAAAGACAAAAATATCCGTTTTGTAGCAGGTGATGCGGCGGTACGCATAGACCGTCCGCGCAAGCAGGTATACACAGAAAAAGGCTTGGTCATCGATTATGACCGTCTGATTTTAGCGACAGGTTCTAAGCCGTTTATTCCGCCAATACCGGGAACTGACTTAAAAGGCGTTTTAAGCTTCCGTGATATTTATGATGTCAACAAAATGCTGGACTACTGCAAAACGAAGAAAAATGCAGTGGTGATTGGCGGCGGTTTATTAGGGCTAGAAGCAGCTTATGGCCTGAAACAGCGTGGCATGAATGTTACTGTACTGCATTTGATGGACCGTATTATGGACCGTCAGCTGGATGAAAAAGCCAGCCTGATGCTGAAATCAGCGATTGAGCAAAAAGGCATTCGTATTTTGACTGCAGCGAATACCCAAGAGTTGATGGGTGAAGATGGCCATGTGAAGCAGCTGCGTTTGCAAGACGGTACTGTTTTAGATGCAGATCTTGTGGTTTTTGCGGTGGGTATTCGTCCGAATATTGAGCTTGCGCAAAGTGCAGGACTGCGCTGCGGCCGCGGTGTCATGGTGAATGACACCATGCAAACTTTTGATCCGAGTATTTATGCGGTGGGTGAATGTATTGAACACCGAAGCCAAACTTTCGGTTTAGTTGAACCGCTTTGGGGACAGGCATTCATTTGTGCATCGCATTTGGCCGAACATGGCAGCTTAACCTTCAAAGCGCCTACGGTTCCGACGCAGTTAAAAGTCAGCGGCTGTGATGTTTTTTCTGCAGGCAACTTTGAACCGTTGGATGATTTTGAAGACATTATTTTGAATGATGAAAAACGCCAAATCTATAAACGCATTATTATTCAAAAAGATAGAGTGATTGGTGCTGTGCTGTTTGGCGATACTGAAGACGGGGCATGGTATGCAGAATTGATTTCAGATCAAACCCCAATTTCAAGTATCCGAAACAAATTGTTGTTTGGTAAGGATTTTGCATTAAAGAAAGCAGGGTAATGCGTCTTTAATTTTGAAAGTCCCTTCTCCCACTGGGAGAAGGTTAGGATGAGGGTGCTTATCATATAAATCCTCTCCCACTTGCGGAACTATGTTCCTCATCCTTTAAAAGGAGAGGGAACTTCCTATATGAATTAAGTGTTGATTAAAAATCTACTTATGCAAGTAGTCTAATATTAAAAATTATTGCAATACCTCGTTAGAATTGGAAAAGGAGCCAGCAGAAGTGAATAGCATCCCAATAGTGGAACTGCATAGCTCCACAGAAAATAAAATTAAAACAACGCAAACCACTTGTCCATACTGCGGTGTCGGTTGCGGCGTGAGCGCAACAGTTGAACAGACAGCTTTAGGGCAAAAAGTGAGCGTAACTGGCGATGCGAACCATCCATCAAACTATGGCAAGCTGTGCATTAAAGGCAGTAACTTAGCCGATACGATGGGATTAGAAACACGTGTTTTACAGCCGATGCTTGGGCGTCAAACATCACCATTTCATACTCGTCAGGCTACAGATTGGAACACAGCAACAGCACTGATTGCCGAAAAATTTCAGCAATGTATAGATCTTTACGGACGTGAAAGCATCGCTTTTTATGTGTCGGGCCAACTGCTGACGGAGGATTACTATGCCGTTAACAAATTTGTCAAAGGCTATTTAGGTACGGCAAATATTGACACCAATTCACGGCTTTGCATGTCATCGGCTGTGGCGGCACATAAGCGTGCATTTGGTGAAGACCTTGTACCAGCAAGCTATGAAGACTTTGAGCATACAGATATGGTGGTGCTGGTCGGATCCAATACAGCATGGTGCCATCCCGTGCTGTATCAGCGCATTATGAAAGCCAAAGAAGAACGTGATTTGTTCGTGGTGGTCATTGATCCGCGCTTTACCAGTACCTGTGAGGCTGCAGATTTGCATTTGCCAATTTTACCGGGGCAAGATGTCGCACTGTTCAACGGTTTGCTGCAGTATTTAGTACAAAATAATCATAGTGATGTAGATTTTATCACCAAACATACTCAAGGTTTGGCGCAAGCGCTGGAGCAAAGTAAAACAGAAGCTTCTATGACAGCAGTTGCTGAGCGTACAGGTATTTCTTTAGAAAAATTACAGCTATTTTTTGAAAAATTTGCGCAAACTGACAAAGTTATGTCGCTATTTTCGATGGGGGTTAATCAGTCTTCGCGCGGTGTAGACAAAGCCAACAGTATTATTAACTGCCATTTGCTGACTGGCAAAATCGGAAAATTAGGTGCAGCGCCTTTTTCTATGACAGGTCAGCCCAATGCAATGGGTGGCCGCGAGGTTGGCGGCTTAGCCAATATGCTGGCTGCGCACTTAGATGTCGATAACACAGCGCATCAGGCATTAGTACAAGCGTTTTGGCAAAGTCCATTTATTGCCAATAAAGCGGGATTAAAAGCGGTTGATCTGTTTCAGGCGGTTGAAAGCGGCAAAATAAAAGTCATCTGGATTATGGCTACTAATCCTGTAGTTAGCTTGCCAGATGCAGATCAAGTCAAACGTGCCTTAGAGCAATGCGAGTTTGTAGTGGTGTCAGATATCTGCAAGGACACTGACACAACGGTATATGCAGATGTGCTTTTACCAGCTTTAGGCTGGGGTGAAAAAGACGGAACCGTTACCAATTCTGAACGCCGTATTTCACGTCAAACTGCTTTTTTAGATGCGCCGGGTGAAGCCAGAGCAGACTGGTGGTCTATTGCACAAGTTGCGAAAAAGATGGGTTATAGCGGTTTTGACTACAGCAGCAGCTATGACATATTTATTGAACATGCAAAATTATCTGCTTATCAAAATGCGCCTTTAGATCAACGTGATACCACTGAGTCTTTTCGCTACTTTAACTTGCAGGGTTTAAGTAAGTTATCTGCACAAGATTATGCTGAATTAAAGCCCGTGCAATGGCCAGTTTGGCAGTTAGATCAGAGCGCTGATGCAGTCAGCCGTTTGTTTGCAGCAGGCCAATTCAGCCATGCCGATGCCAAAGCTAAGTTTGTAGCAACAACCGCTATTGACCCTTTGAACAAGATTTGCGGCGAATATCCGCTGGTTTTAAATACTGGCCGTATCCGTGATCAATGGCACACCATGAGCCGTACGGGTTTATCTGCAAACTTGAGTACACATATCGCCGAACCATTTTGTGAAATACACCCGCAAGATGCACTGAAGTTTGGTGTTAAAGATGGTGAACTGGTTGAGGTGAAATCTAACTGGGGCTTATGTATTTTACGTGCACAGGTCAGCAGTCAAATTCGACGCGGTCAAATTTTTGCGCCAATTCATTGGAATGACCAAGTCGCATCGGATGCGCGTATTGGCAAAGTGGTGAATCCTGTGGTCGATGCACTATCTGGTGAGCCTGAATTTAAACATACACCTGTATTTGTACAGCCGTTTTATACACAGTGGCAAGGTGTACTGTATGTACGTGACGGCTTTGAGCAAATGGTGCAAAACACCATTCAAAACACGGTGTGGTGGACCAAAATTAAAACAGCGAAAGCGACACGTTTTGAGTTGGCCGATCGTAAAAAATTTAGAAACACGGTTCAGCAGCTGAAAACATTACTGCCATTTACCGATGAAAGCTTTGAATGGCTGAATTTGGAAGATCAAACTGCCGATTTGAGTCATACCGTAGTGCTGCAAGATGGGCATTTAATTGCCAGTCTATATATTGCGCAACGCTCTATGCTGCCAGACCGTGATTGGATTGCAGGCATGTTTAAGCGTGAACGTCTAAGCGCAATGCACCGCAAAGCGCTGCTGGCGGGTCAGCCGATGAACATGACCAACAGTGCAGGTCCGCTGGTGTGCAGCTGCTTTAAAGTCGGTAAAAATACCATTATCGAAACCATTAAAGAAAAGAATATTACCCATGAAAAACAAGTTACTGCATGTTTAAAGGCCGGCGGCAATTGCGGATCGTGCTTATCAGAAATTCGAGGCTTAATTAAAGCCTGTCAGACGGAGTACGCAGAATGATGAAGAAAATCACCAAATCAGTAAGCTATCCAGAAACAGACTTGGTTATTTTGGCGGGCGGTCAGGCCCGCAGAATGAACGGCATGAATAAAGTGCTGCAAAAATTTGATAATGAAATTCAGCTGATTAAGATCCATCAGCAGTTGAAATCACGGGCTGAAAATGTCTGGATCAACAGCCATCGCGATCATTCGATTTATAAACGGCTCATTCCCTCGATCCGCTTTTATCAAGATGATGAAGCCGGATTTTTAGGGCCATTGATGGGGATGAAAAGCGCGTGGTCACATGTTGAGTCTGATTATGTGCTGTTTGTCCCGTGCGATGTGACCTATATCCCGAAGAAAGTGCTTTCGAGATTGCATCAGGCCATGCAGCGGGATCCCTTGTGTGAAGTAGCTGTAGTAGAAATTAATGGCAAAGCGCTGTATCCATTTTGTTTGCTGAAACGAAGCAGTCTCACAATGCTGCAGGTGCATCTTGATCAAAAACAGCGCAGTTTGAAGGGGTGTTTTAGTAAAATGCACATGCAAGTTGCACGTTTTCAAAATAATGAACTCTTTTTTCACAGCATTAACTCTCTAGATGAGCTGCAGCAGCACCGTCAGCTGAATTTTCTCTAAAAGCTGTACCTTTTGCGGAGCTTTCATTTCAAATAATGAGCCTAATGTGCTGTTTTTGAACCCAGAGAGAAAATCTACAGCCAATATGAAGCTTTTGAGCATGATATCTAGCGATAAAACAGACTGCTTTTATACCTTAGATAATGGGCTTAACGGCAATTTATATTTTTAATTGCTATTAGTTACTTGTAAGTTATTGATTTTGTGTATCAAAAAAACAAACCAAATCCTCTGAAATAAATATTCAAAAAAGCGCAAAGTTGGAACACTTATTGCAATTTTTACTGCAAGAAAAGAGGGCGCAAAATTTGTACTGTGCAAAGTCAGGGCAAATGACAACGCCATGGAAGATAAACATGAACAGCATGACACAATTACAGCCAGTGACCATTTTTAAGGATCAGTTTGGCCGTGAAAAACGCAAGTTGCGCATTTCAGTGACAGACCGCTGTAATTTTAAATGTGTCTATTGTATGCCTGAACATCCTGAATGGATGAAAAAGCATAATCTTCTCAGTTTTGAATCACTTTACAATTTTTGTGAGTTTATGGTGCTGCGCGGGATTGATCAGATCCGGATCACGGGCGGAGAACCTCTCATACGTCAAGGCGTTGTGCATTTTATTGAACAGCTGCAACAGCTGAGAAAGCTAGGCCTTAAACGTATATCCATGACCACCAATGGACATTATCTGAAACAATATGCACAGGCCCTAAAACAAGCTGGCTTAGATGGCATAAATATCAGTTTAGACAGTTTGGATGAAGCGCAATTTTTTCAGCTGACGCAAAAACAATTACAGCCAGTATTAGAAGGGATTGAAGCGGCTAAGCAAGCGGGCTTTGACATTAAGATTAATACAGTTTTGATTAGAGGTCTGAATGATCAGCAGATTATTCCTTTAACTTATTGGGCACAGCAGCAGCGTTTTGAGCTGCGCTTCATTGAGTTCATGCCTTTAGACGGTGATCAAAACTGGACTAAAGATTCCGTTGTCACTGAACAAGAAATATTAACGACATTGAAAACCGTTTTTGAGGTGAACATCTTGTGTGGGCAAGGTGCATCGCCAGCCCGCAGCTATGAAGTAAACGGTTTACCGATTGGGATTATCTCAACCATCAGTAATTCATTTTGCGGTAGCTGTGACCGTTTAAGGCTGAATGCTCAAGGTGAGTTTTTTAACTGTTTATTTGCAAAAAAAGGCTTAGACCTGAGCAAGGACATACGCTCACTTAAAAGCACACTGGCTGAAAATGAAAATCCGCTGGATACGTTGAACATGCAAAACAAACTTGGCAGCTATATTTGGCAAAAAGAACAGGGCTTTCACACGATTACAGCGTCTAGTACTAGCAATACCAGAAAAATCAGCATGCATATGATTGGAGGTTAATGATGACTCAAATCACCATCAAAATTGAATCTTTTGGCGCTATTGAGCGTCTATTGCCAGCGCATTTGAGTCTGACTTGCTTGGCACAGCAGTCAATTGCAGAGGTTTTGCAGCAAGTTGCAAATCAATTTCCAGAATCATTCAGCATGCTTGAGCGCTGCGCCTGTGCCATTGGGGAAGACATTGTGCCAAGACAAACCGCATTGATGCAGGACAGTACCGTTGTGCTGCTGTCACCTGTGGCGGGAGGCTGAATATGGAGCTCAAGCATATTTCACGCATACAAGATACAGTATTCAGCCAAGCTGATTTTGACAGCATTGAGGCATTTCCTGAATGCGGCGGTATAGGTGTATTTATTGGCGCGGTTCGTAATCACCATGAAGGCAAAGCGGTAAAAGCCCTGAAATATACAGCTTATGCGCCTGTGGCTGAGAAAATGATCCGACAAATTGAACAGGAAATTCAAGCCAAATACGACGTGTCATATGTACGGGTTGTGCATCGTATTGGCAGTTTAGATATTGGTGATACTGCAATTATTGCTATGGCTTATGCACCGCACCGCTGTGAAGCTTTTGCAGCCTGCGAAGAAGCGGTTGAACGTGTAAAGCATGAAGTGCCTGTTTGGAAAGAAGAGTTTTATATGGATGGCAGCAGTCAATATGTAGAGGGCTGCTGTATTCGTAAGGATCACGCGCCTGAAGTGGCAGATCACGAAACGAAGCATGCTCATGTTCATAGCGAGTCATGCGAACATTCACATCAAAATAGCCAGACCATGTATTTGAACGCCAATATTTACCAATGGCATTTATAAAACCCAAAATTCAATATTTTCAATATTACAGCTGAAAATGAACAAAATAAGGATAAAGCAATGAAAAATGTGGGCATGAAAGCGGAAAGTTACCGTACAGCCATTGCAACTGGAATACTGCATGCACCGCCACATTGCATTGAACTGCTGCGTAATGGCAATACAGAAAAAGGCGATGCGCTGAAAACTGCACGTATTGCGGGTATTTTAGGGGCTAAACGTACCGATGAACTGATTCCGCTCTGTCATCCGCTGCCAATCTACCGTGCAGATGTTGAATATGAATTGTTTGAGGCGCATGTTGAAATTAGCGCAGTGGTTGAAACCATTGGCCCAACGGGTGTGGAAATGGAAGCTTTAACTGCTGTCAGCCTTGCGGGTTTAACGCTGTATGACATGCTTAAACCGCACTGTGAACCAGAGAATTTGTGCCTAGATCAAGTCAAACTGCAAAAGAAAAAAGGCGGTAAATCACATTTTACTCGTGTGCTTAAAGAAAGCTTATCGGCATCAATTATTGTGCTTTCAGATACAGTTGCAGCTGGTAAAAAACCGGATACCGCTGGGCAAAATGTCCTCGAAATATTGGAAGAAGCAAACTTCAGCAATATCAGCTATCAAGTGATACCAGACAGTCCTGAACAGCTTCTTACCTTGATTGAGCAACAGAAAAATCAATACCCGCTGATATTGACGGTTGGCGGTACGGGTTTAGGGCCAAAAGATTTAACTGTAGAAACGATACAGCCGCTGTTAAAACGTGAAATTCCGGGTTTGATGGAGGCTTCACGCAGTTTTGGTCAAAAACGCACGCCTTATGCTGCGCTTAGCCGTGGTGTTGCGGGCTATATAGATAACAGCCTTGTCATTACATTGCCGGGCAGCAGACAAGGCGCAAAAGAATCACTTATTGCCATTTTACCTGCCTTGGTACATCTATTTGATGTGCAGAAGAATATTCCGCATGTAGGAGGCTATCAATGAACCAAGCTGTATTGCATACAGGCTGCGCTGCTGAGGCTGGACTGATTTCAGTTGACGAGGCTCTTGCGCTGATTCAGACACATACGCAAAGTTTGGCGCATGAAACTTTGGAACTTCAACACGCTTTAGGCCGTTATTTGGCGGCAGATGTGCATTCACAAATTCAGCTGCCCTTATTTGCTCAAAGCGCTGTAGACGGCTATGCCATTTGCGCGGCGGGTGAAATTAAAGCAGGTACGCAATTTGAGCTGATTGGAGAAATCCGCGCAGGGCAAACGGCTGAAACTATTTTAAAAGCAGGCCAAGCTGTCCGTATATTTACTGGCGCGCCGATTCCTGAAGGCACGACTACAGTAGCGCGGCAAGAAATTGTGAAAGCGGATGCACAGCAAATTGAATTGACTTCAGTTTTAAATAAGCATGCGGATATTCGTGATGCAGGTGAGGAATTCTCAGAGGGTCAAATATTGGCAAGAAAAGGCCAAAAACTTTCTGTGGGCGCAATTGCAGCACTGAGTATGGCAGGTATTTCTCATTGTGAGGTCTACGCTTACCCTAAAGTTGCGGTGGTCATTACAGGTGATGAAGTTGCACAAAATATAGAAGATTATCGTGCAGGTAAAATATTTGATGCCAATGCGCCGCTGATTTCAGCATGGTTTCAGTCGCAGCACGTCCAAGTTGAATTGATTCATATTGCAGATGAAAAGCAGGCGGTCTTGGATTTATTCAACCGTTTAAAAGACAGCTTTGATGTAATTTTAACCACTGGCGGTGTATCTGTGGGTGACTATGATTTTGTTCGTCCCGCAGCCTTGGACATCGGTTTTCAGCAAATTTTCTGGAAAGTAAAACAAAAACCCGGCAAACCGATACTGTTTGCACAATACTCACGCCCAGACAGCACCTCCTGTTATTTACTCGGACTACCGGGCAATCCCGCTGCTGTTTATGTCGGCATGCAAATTTATACAGATACATTAATGAAAGCTTTGCAAGGTCAAACACCTGCGCTGGACTGGTTCAGCGCAGTCATGACACATGACCTAAAAGCTGATGCCCGTGAGCGGTTTTTAAGAATGTCGGCTCAGTTTGATAAGCAAGGCAAACTTCAACTAACCAGCCTGTCTAAACAGCAGTCACATATGCTGAGCAATTTAATGCAAGCAAGTTGTCTTGTTCGGATTCCTGCAGGGCGACCAGTGCAAGCAGGACAAGTTCTTCAAGGTTTGCTGATTCAACAGTAGGAGCTTTCTATGAATATTCGACTTACTTTTTTAACTGTACTTTGCTGTACAGCGAGTATGGTGCAAGCTGAAACAGTCAAAATTTATGCTGCAGCCAGTTTAAGCAATGCTATCAGCGATATTGCAAAGCAATATCAGGCACAGAATCCAGACATCAAAATTGTACCGGTATTTGGCGCGTCATCTGCTTTAGCCAAACAGATTGAAGCCGGTGCGCCAAGTGATTTGTATTTTTCAGCAGATGTAGACTGGATGAATTATTTGGTGCAGAAGCAGAAAGTACCTGCAAAGCAAGTGTTCAATATGCTGAGCAATGATTTGGTGCTGATTACGCCTAAAGCGGTGAATATGCAATTTAGGGCCGTGCCGCAGTTTAATTTTGCCAAGGCATTTCAAGGTCACTTATGTACAGGTCAAATGGAGTCTGTACCTGCTGGAAAATATGCAAAACAAAGCCTAACCAAGTTGGGCTGGCTATCAAGTTTGAATGGAAGGATTGTCGGGACAGATGATGTACGATCGGCTTTGGCTTTTGTCGAACGCGGTGAGTGCCAA
Source organism: Acinetobacter sp. LipI_15 (assembly GCF_058242865.1). Classification (NCBI taxonomy): domain Bacteria; kingdom Pseudomonadati; phylum Pseudomonadota; class Gammaproteobacteria; order Moraxellales; family Moraxellaceae; genus Acinetobacter; species Acinetobacter sp. LipI_15. The sequence continues at coordinate 1,579,383 of NZ_JBZAYN010000001.1, forward strand.
GCGGGGATTGTTTATCGTACCGATGCGATGATCAGTTCTAAAGTTAAAATAGCCGGGATTTTTCCAAACCATACCCATCAACCCATCATTTACCCATTGGCTTTAACACAGCAAGGCGCAGCTAAACCTGAGGCCGTGAAGTTTTACCGTTATCTTAAAGACCATGCGCAAAGCAAAATGCTGTTTAAGAATTATGGCTTTGGTGTGAAGGGCTAAAGCATGCTCAGCCCAGAAGAGTGGAGCGCCTTGTATCTGTCGGCTAAGGTTGCCATTTGCGCCACTGTATTTTGCTTACCATTTGCTATAGGGCTGGCATGGGTTTTGGCGCGCTATGAGTTTCATTTAAAATTTTTGGTCGAAGCACTTTTACAAATGCCAATGGTGCTGCCGCCGGTGGTTCTAGGATATTTGCTATTGGTGCTGTTTGGTTCAAATGGCTGGATCGGCAAGATGCTAATTGAATGGGGAATTCAGCTGGTTTTTAATTGGAAAGGCGCCGTTTTAGCATCGATGATTGTGTCATTTCCGCTGATTGTGCAGCCGATCCGTTTGTCTTTTCAAATGATCAATCAACAGCTTGAGCAGGTTGCAGGCTCACTAGGCGCACATCCTTTACGGGTATTTGTCTCAATCAGCCTGCCGCTGGCTTTACCAGGGATTTTAATTGGCAGCATTTTAGGCTTTAGCCGAAGTCTAGGTGAGTTTGGTGCAACCATTACCTTTGTCGGCAATATTCCAGATGAAACCCGAACCATTCCAATTGCCATTTATTCGCTGATACAGCAGCCAAATGGTGAAGAGGCCGCAATGCGTTTAGTTGTACTTTCACTGGTCGCAGCTTTTGGTGCATTGATTGCTAATTATTATATTTTACAGCGCTATCAGCGAAAACTCGGAGCAAGCCATGCTTCAGTGTGATTTTCAGTTTCAATATGCAGATTTTCAATTGCAGGCTCGGCTGCAGATGCAAGAACAGCTGCTTGGCATTATGGGGCCATCAGGCAGCGGAAAATCTACGCTGCTGAAAAATTTGGCCGGTCTGCTGCAGCCGCAGCAAGGTTATATTTCGCTGAATCAGCGTGAAGTGTTCAACATAGCGCAGAAGATTAATGTGCCGATGCATCAACGCAGTATTGCGCTGATTTTTCAAAAAGCATGGCTTTTCCCGCATATGAATGTGCAGCAAAATCTGCAATATGCAGAGAAGTTAAGCGCAAAGAAAAATGCGCAATTTCAGTTTCATCAAGTTGTGGCTTTACTTGAGTTAAAGCCGCTGCTTAAACGGCGGGCACATGAACTTTCTGGCGGCGAGGCGCAGCGCGTTTCCATAGGCCGCGCATTGCTGTCACAGCCTGACTTGCTGCTGTTAGATGAACCGCTGACAGGACTGGACCGCAGGCTGAAAGATCAAATATTGCCATTTTTAAACACGGTGAAAGAACAGTCGGCGCTGCCGATGATATATGTCACGCATCATGGTGATGAGTTAGATTATTTAAAAGCCCATATTTTGCATATAGAAAATGGTCAAATAAGTTTTTAAATAAATATAAATTATATAAGTAATAACAGTGAATTAGATGAAAAAATGGCAATAAGATGCATCTTAAAGTTTTGATTAGAACTATGAAAAACTCATTTTCTAGATTAAATTGTTACAAAACAAGGGAGAACACAGCGTTTTCCCTTTTTTATTCCTAATGATCTTGGAAATAATGATTTGTACGACTGACCGTGCAGACAGGGAATCTAATCGATGCATGATGATAGCTTAGCCACACATAATTCAACTGCAAAACTAGGTGCAGGGCTATCTAATCGGCATATCACGATGATCAGTATCGGTGGTGTAATTGGTGCTGGACTGTTTGTTGGATCATCTGCTGCGATTGCAAAAGCAGGGCCTGCCGCTGTTCTTGCTTATATAATTACTAGTATATTGGTTTTTTTAGTCATGCGAATGTTGGGGGAGATGGCAGTAGCTCAACCTGACACAGGCTCATTTTCAACCTATGCAAGAAAAGCCATTGGACCATGGGCGGGCTTTACCATCGGATGGTTATATTGGTGGTTTTGGGTTTTAGTTATTCCAATTGAAGCAATCGCTGGTGCAGAAATTTTGCATGCATGGTTTCCATCAATATCCAGTGCTGTCTTTGCAACATTCTTCATTGTGCTTCTCAGTTTAGCGAACTTTTTTAGTACTCGGAGTTTTGGTGAGTTTGAATTTTGGTTTTCTCTGATAAAAGTCTTGGCTATTGTAATTTTTATCGGCATTGGACTCACCGCCATATTGGGGTTTTGGCCCTTAGCACCTAATGTAAGTGGTGTAGAAAATCTGTTTAAAAATGATGGATTTATGCCAAATGGCCTGGGTGGTGTACTTTCAGCAATATTGATTTCAGCATTTTCATTCTTTGGTGTAGAAATACTGTCTATCGCTGCAGCAGAATCAAAAGATCCTGAACAAAAAATTAAACTTGCAACCAATTTAGTACTGTATCGGGTCATCTTATTTTTTGTGGTTTCAATTTTTATAACGGTTGCACTGGTAGATTGGCGTTCACCACAATTACAACAATTAGGCACTTTCCAATATGTCTTGGTCAGTTTAAATGTCCCTCAATCAAAATTGATTATTGATAGTGTAGTCTTTATTGCGGTTGCAAGTTGTATGAATGCTGCACTTTATAGTTCATCAAGGATGCTATTTTCATTGGGGACACGCAAAGAAGCACCTCAATGGGTCACATCAATTAATGCCTCTGGTGTGCCTGCAATTGCAGTATTGGCATCGTCTGTAGTGGGCTTAATTTGCTGTGCAGTCAATTATTTATTTCCAGGCCAAGTATTTGGATTTTTACTGTCTACAACAGGTTCAATTGCCTTATTGGTTTATTTAGTGATTGCATTTTCACAGCTTAAATTGAGAACACAAATCGAAAAAAATGGAACTGAGGTTGCGTTTAAAATGTGGCTATTTCCATGGCTGACATGGGCAGTCATTTTGGTGATCTTAAGTGTGCTGATCTATATGTTTTTATCTCCAGCCTACAGTTATGAAACTTCATTATCTTTAGGTGTTACGACATTGGTGGTTCTCTGCGGCTTAGTTGTGACAAGAAAAGCTAAGTTGAAGAATGATTCCGAACTGAATTAAAAATAAAGGTTTCGCCGATAAAAATCGTAATCATGAACCAATGGATTGTCTTTAGCATGTGCCGTGTCAGGGGATTAAAGCGAATGCCTTACGTTATATCTCTATGGCAATCCATTTTTAAGACAAATTCAAAGATTCACTTGACCTTCGACCGACTCCAAGCTTTATAATCGTTAAAATTTTCTTGATTGATGCAATATGCGTTCTGCGACATGGATAACAGTCTTAGTTGGATTGTTCATGTTCCAAAGCCTTTGGAACGTGGCAGCCGCTTTCTGTGTGCATGAAGAGCAAACTCAAGTTGTTCAAAGCTATCATTTTGGTCATCATCAAAATACCTTATGCGTCAGCAGTGAAACCAATCCACAGCATTCGTTGCATCAAGCATCTGAATCCAGTAGCAAACCAGTCAAAAATACCGCTAACGATCTGCAACTCGGTGAAGATCATCAAGACCATTTACCGTCTATGACGCATTTGATTGTACAAAACCAACAATCGATTCTTTTTATTGCACATCAGGCCTTTGAATATTCGCCAAAATTTGTTTGGAAGAATCTTTATCAAGCACCTGATCTTTTCCTGCAAACACCTCCTCCTGTTTATGCCCCGCTAATGGCGGGGTAGCCTAAAACATTCCCGCCACTTTTTTTAATAAATGAGTGGGAAAAATCATGTCTTTATATTTTATGGCGTTTATACGTCTAGGCTTAGCTGTCGGTATTTCGACGGCCTTACAAAGTACGTTTGCCGAAAATGTCAGTAGTTTTGAATCTGCATTTGCCAAAGTACAAAACGACCAAGCCCAAACTGATATTTGGCAACAACAACAGCAAATCTCTGATTTTAATCTGCGTCAAAGCAAGCTATGGCAAAACCCAAGTCTATCGATTGAACAAAATGGTTTTGGTAAAAATCAAGATCAAGAGCTCAGTATCGCAATCAGCCAGCCACTGGATGTATTCGGTCAGCGTAAAATCAATCAAGCACTCGCGAGTACCTCAGCACAGCAAATACAGTTGCAACAGCAAATTTGGAATGCGCAAAGTCAGTTGATTGTGAAGTTTGCATGGTCACAGCTAGCCATCGCTCAAAATGAGCAATCGATTTACGCTATACAGCTCAAACTCAGTAAATCTAATTTGGACAGCGCGCAAAAACGCTATCAGGCAGGCAGTATTGCTTTGGTGGATGTAGAGCGCGCTCAAATTGAAGCTTTGGAAATACAGCGTCTATACCAACAGGCGCTTTTAAAACAGCAAACTGTGGCGCGTCAGCTTTCTAATTTATGGGGTGAAACTACGTCGCAAATTGCGTTGAATAACAGCGTTACGCCTTGGCCTGAACAGAGCCAAAGTTTAGTTGAGCGTAATTTATCGGAAGGTTGGCTACAAAAATTGTATGCCTTGAATGTTCAGCAGGCAAATCAGCAAATTGAACATTTAAAAGTACAGGCACGTCCAAACCCAACCCTAAATATGGGCATGTCACGTACCAAGTCTCCAACAGATGCCAATGATACGGCCTTGGTACTTGGTGTGGATATTCCGCTAAATATTTTTAACCGCCAGCAATATGCCATTCCAATGGCGCAAAAACAGCAAATTTTATTAAATCATCAGCAACAGCGCGAGTTAAAACAGCAAGTTTTGGACATTGCCAATAGCATTCACCAGCTTAAAGGTCTGCGTATGCAGTTTGATGCCACAGGCAATCAGATTGGTTTGGCTGAAAAGGTTCAAAACCGAACTTTGCAAGGTTTTCAGGCAGGTAAATTTGCTATTACAGATGTACAGCAAACCACAAAACAACTCCAAGACCTTCGACTTAGCCAAATGCAAATTTTGGCGCAGGCTTGGCAGAGCGCACTCAGTGCTGAAGCCTTAAGTATCGGCACCAGTTATGAAGAAATCAGCCGTTCAGATGCTTATAGCCAACTCAATAAAAAAGCCATTGAGGCATCCCAAAATCTCATCAACAGCGCATCAGCACAATAAGGCAGTCAAGCATATGAAAATTAAACAAGATGGAAAAATTTCACAACCTTTGATGATTGCAGTTTTGATTGGCCTAACGCTGATGCTGTGTACTGCTATTTGGTTCAGTCAAAATAAATCCGATGCGGATAAAACTGAGCATGAAGGAGAGCATAACGAGGCTAATGATAGTGATGCTGAAGCAGAACACGCAGAAGAAGGTGAACTTCAGCTTAGTGCTCAGCAAATGATAGAACAAGGAATTAAAATTGCGACTGCGGAAAATGGTCTGGTCGAAAATATTATTCAATTGCCGGGTAAATTGGCCGTTAATACTGATCAGCAGGCACATATTTCCCCAAATTTTAGCGGTCATGTCGAGCAAGTCAATGTAGCACTCGGTCAAACTGTACAAAAAGGGCAAACCTTAGCTGTGCTGTCAGTGCCTGAATTGATTGATCAGCAAGCCAATTTACGTATGGCAGAAGCCAATCTAGATTTAGCCCGTCAAGATTATCAACGTGAGCAAAAGCTGTGGTCTCAAGGGATTTCTGCTAAACAAGACTTTCAGCGTGCTGAAAATGCCTATCGTCAGGCTCAAATTAGCGTACAGTCAGCACAATCGCGGTTGCAAGCTTTAGGTGTAAATGGCAGTCAAAATGGACGTTTTATCATTCGTGCGCCTATTGCAGGTGTAATCAGTCAAAAAGATATTGTTGTAGGTGAAAATGTGCAATTGGCAGATCAATTGTTCACCATCGAACAACTAAAAGATTTGTGGCTGGAATTTCATTTGCCAAATCAATATTCAGGCCAGCTGCAAGCAGGTCAAAACGTCTCTTTCAAAATCAATGGCTCAGATCAGCTCTATAGCGCAGAGGTACAAAGCCTGACTTCACAGGCAGATGTGCAAACTGGACGCTTAGTGGTACGTGCCAAATTAAAACAACAATCTGTTGAGCTTCGCCCAAATGTGATGGTCAATGTGCTATTGGCTGATTCGGGCACTAAAAAAGCATTACGGGTGCAAAAGTCTGCCGTACAAAGCATAGAGGGAAAAGACAGTATTTTTATTGTCGAATCTGAGCAAAAAGGTCAAGTACATTTAAAAGCACAAGCGCTAAAACTTGGGCAAGCATCCAGTGATGGTCAATGGCTAGAAGTGCTTTCAGGTCTTGAAGCAGGGCAAAAGTATATTTCCCAAGGCAGTTTTTTACTGAAATCTGAACTGGAAAAAGACGAGGCTGGCCATGAACACTAATTCAGAGAACCCGAACACAGATTTACCAAAGCCAGAAGGTCTATTCGAACGCATTATTCAGTTTTCAATTCAAAATGCAATTTGGGTGATGCTATTTGTTTGCACATGGATTGTCGTCGGGATTTACAGTTATCAAAAATTGCCTATTGATGCAGTACCTGATATTACCAACACCCAAGTGCAAATTAATACGCAGGCCAATGGCTTTACAGCATTAGAGGTGGAACAGCGGATTACCTATCCGATTGAAAATGCAATGGCAGGTATTCCAGATTTGGAGCTGACCCGCTCAATTTCACGTTATGGGCTATCACAAGTCACCATTGTATTTAAAGATGGTACGGATATTTACTGGGCACGTCAGCAAATTAATCAGCGGGTACAGGAAGTTCAGTCGACATTGCCTGCTCAGGTTTCTCCGACGATGTCGCCCGTTTCGACAGGTTTGGGTGAAATTTATCAATGGGTGCTTAAAGCTGAACCCAATGCCAAAAAAGCAGATGGCACGGTATATAGCGCGATGGATTTGCGTGAAATTCAAGATTGGATTGTGCGTCCGCAATTACAGCGTGTACAAGGTGTTGCCGAGGTCAATAGCATTGGTGGCTTTAATAAAACCTACGTGGTTTCACCTGATTTAAACCGTATGCAACAGCTGAATCTGTCATTAGAACAATTACAGCAAGCGCTTACGGAAAATAATGAAAACCGTGGTGCAGGTTTTATTGAAGAAAATGGTCAGCAGTTAACAGTTCGAGTGCCGGGAACATTAAACACCATTTCAGATATTGAAAACACCATGATTGACAGCCCTAATGGCAGTCCAATTCGGGTGGGTGATATTGCACAAGTATCGATAGGGCATGATTTGCGAACAGGTGGTGCAACCTATAACGGCGAAGAAACGGTTTTAGGTATTGCCATGATGGCTATGGGACAAAATAGCCGAACTGTCTCGAAAGCTGTAGATTCCAAAATTAAAGACATTCAAGCCAGCTTACCCAAAGGGGTAACAATTGAAACAGTGTATGACCGTACCACATTGGTGGAGAAAGCGATTAAAACCGTTCAAAAGAACTTGGTTGAAGGCGCAATTCTAGTCATCATCATTTTATTTATCTTTTTAGGCAATATCCGTGCAGCACTCATTACGGCCTGTGTTATTCCGCTGTCAATGCTGTTTACCTTAACCGGCATGGCACAAAAGAATATCAGCGCGAATTTGATGAGCTTAGGTGCGCTGGATTTCGGGATTATTGTTGATGGTGCTGTGGTCATTGTTGAAAACTGTATCCGCCGCTTGGCGCATGCACAGCAAACATTAAAGCGTCCATTAACGCAAAATGAACGTTTTAAAGAAGTCTTTTTGGCTGCACGTCAGGCGCGCCGTCCGCTGATATTCGGTCAGTTAATTATTTTAGTGGTTTATTTGCCAATTTTTGCTTTAAGTGGTGTAGAAGCAAAAATGTTCCATCCGATGGCATTAACTGTGGTATTGGCACTTGTGGCGGCGATCATTCTGTCTATTACATTTGTACCTGCTGCTGTAGCGCTTTGGGTGAAAGGTGAAATTAAAGAAACAGAAAGCCGTTGGATGAATTGGCTGAAAAAGCAGTATCTTCAAATTTTAAATAAAGCCTTTCATTACAAGGCTGTAGTGATGACTTTTGCACTGTGTTTACTGCTCATTACTGGGCTTTTAAGCACCAAAATTGGCAGTGAGTTTGCACCACAGCTGAGTGAGGGTGATTTTGCAGTTCAGTTGATGCGCTCACCAAGCACAGGCCTAGAAGAATCATTAAAAATGCAGGAGAACGCTGAGAAATTGCTGCTGAAAAAATTTCCAGAGATTCAGGCTGTATTTGCTCGTACAGGTACAGCAGAAGTGGCAACCGATGTAATGCCTCCGAACATTTCCGATGGTTATATTATGCTCAAACCACGTAATGAATGGCCGAACCCTAAAGAAAGTGTGGATGAACTGCGTGGCCGTATGGTGGCTTATGTGGCTACGATTCCTGGCAATAACAGTGAGTTTTCCCAACCTATTGAACTGCGCTTTAATGAGCTGATCTCAGGTGTGCGTAGTGATGTGGGCGTTAAAATATTTGGCGATGATATGCAAGTGCTTAACACAGAAGCCACTAAAATTGCCAAAATTATGCAGCAAGTTGCGGGGAGTAGCGCCGTAAAAGTTGAACAAACCTCAGGTTTGCCTTTATTAAATATTGAAATAGATAAGGCTTTGGCTGCGCAATATGGTTTAAGCGTTAAATCTATACAGGATACTGTGGCAGCCAGTGTCGGTGGACAAAGTGTAGGGGAGATTTTAGAAGGCGATCGCCGTTTTGACTTTGTTATTCGTTTAAATGATCAAGACCGTAATGTAAGCACGATTTCACAACTACCGTTAAAGTTGCCAAATGGTGGCAGTATTGTACTTTCAAATGTTGCCACAGTGTCTAATGTAGATGGGATCAATCAAGTCAGCCGTGAAAATGGTAAACGCCGTATTGTAGTGACTGCCAATGTTGAAGGCCGTGATTTAGGTTCTTTTGTGGCGGATATGCAGGCTCAGCTGAAACAATATGCATTACCAAGCGGTTATTGGATTGAATATGGCGGTCAATTTGAGAACCTTGCATCTGCCAAAGCAAGAATGCAAATTGTCATCCCTTTAGCACTACTAACCATCTTTATTTTATTAATGGCAGTATTTCATAATGTGAAAGAAAGCCTGCTGGTCTTTACTGGCGTACCCTTTGCCTTAACGGGCGGTGTACTGTTTCTTTGGTTTAGGGATATTCCACTTTCGATGTCGGCAGGTATTGGCTTTATTGCGCTCTCAGGCGTTGCTGTGCTGAATGGGCTGGTCATGCTGACCTTTATTAAAGAGCTGAGGGACAAATATCCATTACATGAAGCCGTATGGCAGGGTGCTGTACTTCGATTACGCCCAGTACTGATGACCGCCAGTGTTGCCTCTTTAGGTTTTGTACCAATGGCTTTGGCAACAGGTACAGGTGCAGAAGTACAACGGCCTTTAGCGACTGTGGTGATTGGCGGTATTCTTTCTTCCACCTTGCTGACCTTGGTGCTATTGCCTGTGCTTTACCGCTGGCTTAATACATCTCGATCTAAATAACCTAGACTAATCAATCTAGATTAAAACGATATTGCATTACCCCATACGGTTCATTCATTAGACAGAATGGATCGTATGGACTCAGAATCCATCAATATTTAAAATCAGCAAATCAGCAAAAGCCGATACTCACCTGCATTTTCAACAGGTGCGCGGTGCACACAAGGCAAAACTGGCTGTGTAGGATGATCCACCGCCAAACGCCATAGATGACCATTGCCAAGATTTACAGGCACAGCATTGTCTTTGAGCTGATAATGTAAATCAAAAAAATATTCCGCTAAAAAGTCATCAAATTCTGAGACAGGACCATCGTATAAAGCTTTGAGTTGCTCTCGTATTTCAGGAATTAAGATTCTTTGTGTGACGTGATCATTTGGTACAATATCACTGGAAGCACCATAATATGTACATAAAAAGGTATCTGTAGCGATCGGTGATCGATCGACATGAAAAGAATATACATCGGTTGAGATGAAATCGAATTCATCATCTCGTTCATAACATTTGAGTAAATTCAGCGAGGGTGATGCACCAAATTCTGTTAATTGTTGCAGATCATTTAAAATAATTTCTCTGGCTAAATGACCTTGCGCTGAAAGCGTTAATTTCTTCAGATCATCTATGGAAACTTCAGTAATATTTTCAATCAGTTCTAGTTTTTCGACTATTTCTTTAAAGTCGCCTTGTAAGTTGCGTTGCCAGCAAAGCGCGTTCATTTGACCTTCAAAATGACTATGAATCAATTCAGAAAATGTAGTGACTACACCAATTTGAGGATGCTTGAAAAAAGTATTGCTCATAATAGGGATCAATTTAAATCTGAGGCGAAGATACTGCGTACAAGGAAGTGCTAGAAGGATTAAGCAGTTTTATTTTATCTTAAACCATAAACTGCTATACAAAATTATTCGAGCATAGGCATTCATCGTTACGCTTTCTGTTTGGCTTTTTGGCGTAAGACATACAAATATAAGCTTTCTACTTTTTCACGTGCCCAAGGTGTAGTACGTAAGAATCGTAGTGATGATTTAACGCTTGGATCTATGCAAAAACATCCATCTAATTTCAATTTTGCGGCTTAAGCCTTCAAAACCACCGTAGTAATCCAATAATTCATCCAAGATGTCAGCAAGTTTTTTGCCGTGTAAAGGGTCATTGGAGGTGCTCATATTAGATCAATCATATTTTGGGAGACCATTATTATAACCTGAGCGAGTTGAAAAAATGAGAGGGTTTGAATTTAAACATCAGGAACGTCAGATTCGCCAATTGATAAGATTCTGATTTCGGCATAACGTATATTATGTTCATTAGCGTACTCGGCATCGTGAATGATAATTTTACAGATTCACGATGTCGAGCTGTGGCAACGGATGCGTTGTGTAGGCCACAGTCTTGGATATTCTATTTAACATAATATACATTATACGAAATAGTATAATTAAGACTTTGATATTTAATATTTTTTAATTTATTGGTGCTTAAATCTTTCATCTGTGTAACAAACTTGATTTGTTGCTCTTACACATCAAACATATTTTGTGCCGCCAAGATCCTACGCAATACTGACAATATTATTTGTCCTGCTACAATCCTCAGACAAGAAAAAAGCCATAACAACGATTGCTATGGCTAATTCACATTAATTTCTATATTTAAATCAGCCTACTGTTTACCTGATTTTTGATTTATGAAGATTTAATTTCTTTACTGCTAAATGCTTTTGTTTTTTGCTCTATTTGATCCGGCTTTAAAAATGACGACGCAATAATCGCAATCACTGCAAAGCCTGAAATATAGGCAATAATTAAATTGGGGCTTCCATCACCAATACTCAACAATTTCGTCGCGATTAATGGAGCTAAACCACCACCTAGCACGCCTGCAAATTGAACTGAGATTGAAATACCGCTATAACGTATTTCTGCTGGAAATTGGCGTGAAAATAACTGTGACTGCGGCGCATACATCAAAGGAAAAACTACGCCAATACCAATCACAATGGCCGTCCAAACCAATACAGGATCCTTGGTATTTAACATTGCAAAAAATGGATAGCTGTATAAAGCCAGTACGCATAAACCAAATCTGAACATGTTTTTTTGCCCAACTTTATCAGACAAATGCCCAAAAATTGGCGTAATGACCATGATGACCGCAGCACCACAAATCGTTGCAAACAAAATGTCTTGTCTAGGAATATTTAGCTGTGTGGTTGTATAGGCTAAAGCAAATGTCGATGCTAAATAGAACCAAGCATTTTCAGCAGCTCGAGATAAAATAATCGTAATCAACTGCTTAGGATGATTTTTAAACACTTGTTTTGCTGGAACTTTAATTGTTTCGGTTTGAGCTTTAACTTTTTCAAAGTCTGGTGACTCAGGCACTTTCACTCGAATATACCAACCTACAGCCAGTAAAATAATGCTGGCTAAAAATGGCAGACGCCAACCCCAGCTAAATAGTGCTTCTTCAGGCAACATTGAGACTAAGCCTAAAGCTACCGAAGCGAGCAATAAACCACCACCTGTACTGGCTTGCGGTAAACTTCCCCAAAAGCCTTTTTTACCCGCTGGCGCATGCTCTACCGCCATGAGGACTGCTCCGCCCCATTCTCCACCCATGGCCATGCCCTGTATAAATCTTAAAATAATTAAACAGACCGTTGCCCAATAACCAATGGTTTCAAATGTCGGTAACAACCCAATCATCACCGTTGGAATACCCATCAACATTAATGTGACCAATAACATTGATTTACGACCGATTTTATCGCCAAAATGACCAAAGACGATTCCACCAAGTGGTCGACCAATAAAGCCTACAGCATAAGTGGCAAATGCTGCCAACACGCCAGTTAATGGGTCAAGATTTGGAAAGAAAAGTCGATTGAAAATGAGTGCTGCGGCAGCACCATAGATAAAAAAGTCATACCATTCGATGGTTGTACCCACCATGCTGGAAATACCCGCTAAACGATGCGAGGACTTAGCTGGTGGAGCTGTGTTTCCCTGTACATTTTGCATTGTTATCTTCCTTATTCTGCAAGATATTTCTATGTTGCATTTTCACGATGCTTGATTTGTGTGATGATTTTCTTCATGAAAATCAATATTTTTAGATCTTATATATGTTTAATTTACGCTGAGTCACTTGTTCATATTGAATAAGAAATTGAATATGAATATTACCCAAGTGTTTGAACCGTGAATGTTTTTAAATTACTGATTAAATAGATATTTCCTCCATTATTTTATCTAAGGTCGGACTAGACTGTTGCCACTTTGGCTGTTTGTCTTTATCCACAATTAATGCGCGCACACCTTCGACAATATCGCCATGTTGAAACCAAACGTCTTGTAAATGTCGTTCAATTTGCATGCATTGCTTCAGTGAAAGACCACGACCTAAATGCTGGAGTTGTAAACTGATTCTTTTCGCGATTGGAGATCGTTGTTCCAAGGTATTGCGTATTTTTAGCGCCCACACTTGAGCATCATTATGCTGTTCATTTTCAAGACTATTTTCAATGGCATCAATGCTCTCAAAACCGAAATGCTTACGAATTAAATCTGCATTTTGACTAAGTTCACTTTCCGCTGGTTGAGTAATATATTTCGCAATCAATTGTTCAATATTTTCCTTGCTTAGTTGCTTGGAATTTCTTAATTCTTCTTCTAATTGAACAAGTTGCTCACTCGGAACATGGTAGTCAATCAAATCTAGATACAACGCATCGCTGGCACTGATTTGATCGCCTGTAGTTGCCATGTACACACCAATATCATCTAAACGTGATAAAAAGTGTGTCGCAGCCACATCTGGGAAAAATCCAATGGCAGTTTCAGGCATGGCAAATCTAGATTTTTCGCTGCTCACAAGCACATGACATGCTTGCGCTAAGCCAAATCCACCGCCAAGTACATAGCCATCGAGTATGACAATAATGGGTTTTTCATACGCACGAATGGTATTCAGCATTTCATACTCAGCTTGAAAATAAGCTTGATGATCTTCTTTACCATTCATATAACTATCATAGAGATAGCGAATATCTCCACCTGCACAAAATGCTTTGGGACTATTTGAGCGAATAAGTACGGCATGAATATTGGTTTGATCAGCCCATAGTGCTAATTGCTGTTGAACCCCTTGAATCATTTCCAAAGACAAGGCATTTAAACTTGCCACGCGATCTAAACTGATTTGGCCTAAATGTCCATGTTCTTCAATCATTAAGTTATTTGTACTCATATCCATATCATCCTTTTTTCTTTTTAATTGTTTTTAAAATTGGCTTGGCGCTTTTCAACAAATGCTTGCATGCCTTCTTTTTGGTCTTGAGTTGCAAAAATCGAATGGAATGTTCTACGTTCAAAGCGTAAACCTTCTTGCAAACTGACTTCAAATGCACGGTTAATTGACTCTTTGATCATCATGGTTGCGACTACAGATTTTTCGGCTATTTTTTCAGCAGCTTTTAAGGTCTTTTCGACCAACTCCTCTTTAGGAAAGACCTGAGCAACTAAACCACTCTGCTCTGCTTCTACTGCGCCCATTTGTCTCGCAGTCAGACACATTTCCATGGCTTTGGCCTTACCAATAGCAAGCGTTAAGCGCTGTGTCCCACCTATCCCAGGGATTACTCCCAAAGTCACTTCTGGTAAACCGAATTTTGCATTGTCGGCACAGTAAATAAAGTCACACATGAGCGCTAACTCACAGCCTCCACCTAACGCATAACCACTGACAGCTGCGATTAAAGGTTTACGGCGCTGTACAATTCGATCTGCCAGATGAAAAAAATCATCCAAATAAATATTCGGAAAACTCAGTTCAGCCATTTCTTTAATATCTGCACCAGCGGCAAAGGCTTTTTCTGAACCTGTAATAACCATACAACCGATGGTGGGATCTCGATCTAGATCATCCAAGGCAGAATTAAGGTCTTGAATTAATGTACTATTTAACGCATTTAAGGCCTGAGGACGATTTAAAGTAATAAGTCCAACACCATTGTTCTTTTCGAGCAGAATCGTTTCAAATTGCATGTGAGATCCCTATATATGTTCAATATTTATAAGTAAGCTTCGTCTGAAGCCTTGTCATTTTAAATGTCTTAAAGACAACGTTATAAGCTGCGGGCAATTACTAAACGTTGGATATCACTCGTACCTTCATAGATTTGGCAAATACGTGCATCACGATATATACGCTCTATCGGGAAATCTTTGAGATAGCCATAACCACCAAAGACTTGTAATGCTGCAGAGCAAACACGCTCAGCCATTTCAGATGAAAAAAGCTTGGCCATAGACGCTTCATTTAAGCAAGGTTGTCCTGCTTCTTTTAAACGTGCCGCGTGATAGACCAATTGGCGTGCGGCCTCTATTTCTGTTGCCATACTTGCCAATCGGAACGCAACTGCCTGATGTTCAAAAATTGGTTTACCAAAAGTAATACGCTCTTTGGCATATCGGGTTGCTTCTTCTAATGCTGCACGTGCAAGACCAACTGCTTGCGCCGCTATACCAATACGACCGCCTTCTAGATTTGATAAGGCAATTTTCAAACCTTCACCTTCTTTTCCTAACATCAAGCTTTCATGCACACGAACATCTGTTAGTGCAATTTGACAGGTATCTGAAGCATGTAACCCAAGCTTTTCTTCAGTACGAATCACTTCATAACCGGCTGTCTCACGAGGGACAATAAAAGCACTCAGGCCTTTTTTCCCTGCACTCGGATCAGTCACAACAAAGACAATAATGACCCCTGCATTATGTCCCGAGGTAATAAACTGCTTAGCACCATTAATCACCCATTCATTGCCATCTTTGACTGCACGGGTTTTAATGGCAGCAGCATCTGAACCCGTATGCGGCTCAGTTAATGCAAATGCACCGATCATTTTGCCTTGTGCTAAAGGCACTAAATATTTCTGCTTTTGTTCTTCTGTGCCAAATTTAGCAATAGGAACACAGCCTACTGAGTTATGTACACTCATAATGGTTGATGTTGCCCCATCGGCCGCGGCAACCTCTTCTAAAGCCATAACATAGGCAAGATTACCTGTATCTGAACCACCCCATTCATCTGATACCAACATACCCAATAAACCCAGTTCTCCCATCTGCGCTAAAGCCGCTTTGGGAAAGGTTCCGTGTTTATCCCATTCAGCCGCTTGAGGTTTAATTTGTTCCTGCGCGAAACTGCGTGCCATGTCCTGAATTAATAATTGTTCTTCGGTAAATTGCATCTTATCGTCCTGTACATCAATCATTTGCTTTCATCCAGTTTGAAAATGATTAAAACTGAATGAAAGCTTGATTTTGATCCTGATTGTTCGGCATTAATTTAGGGTTAATCGTTACGTCATTTAACTTGCATGCTGCGTGGATTGTTTCGCAATCTCTTGATTTCTTAATAAGAAACGCTGAATTTTTCCACTTGGGGTTTTCGGTAGTTCTTGAACGAACTCCACCAATCGTGGATAAGCATGTGCGGATAAGCGCTTTTTCACAAATTGCCCCAGCTGCTCTGCTAATTCTTCTGACGCTGTGACATGCTCAGCTAAAATTACAAAAGCTTTTACGATTTCTGTCCGATCCGGATCAGGTACACCAATGACCGCAGCTTCAATCACTGCATCATGCTCAAGTAAAGCGCTTTCTACATCGAATGGCCCGATACGATAACCTGATGTTGTAATCACATCATCATTACGACCAACGAAGCTCATACTGCCATCTGCGTGTAATTCTGCGGTATCACCAGTGAGGTAATAATGCTTTACAAAGGGTGACTTACGACTTTCTTTATATCCACCAAACCACATCATCGGTGATTGACTAATATCGACGGCAATCACTCCCGGCGTTCCTGCAGCTAGCTCTTGCCCTTGTTCATCAACAACCGCCACGCGATATCCTGGACTGGCATAACCTGCTACACCTGCGCGAATATCATGTTGTAAACCATGGTGATTACACACCACCATACCGACTTCAGTCTGCCCATAATGGTCAAAGATCGGTGCATCTAGGACTTGTTTAAACCAGCGGAACACTTCAGGGTTAAGCGGCTCTCCAGCACTACTGACCACACGAAATTTGCCTTTAAGTTTTGCCATTTGTTCAGGATCAGCCGCCATCATCATTCGATATGCTGTCGGTGCACCTGCAAGGTTTGTTACTTTGTAGTCATCTACGATCTGACACAAACTATCAATGCTAAAACCACCTTCGTAAAAGAGTGTTGCATGTCCAAGTAAAAGTGGCCCAGTAATTCCGTAATACAAACCATAAGCCCAACCCGGATCGGCAATATTCCAAAACGAATCATCTTCACGTAGCCCTACCGCATTTTTCATATATTGACCAAAAGCGATTAAGGCTTTGAGCGGGACTTCTAAAGGTTTTGCAGGACCTGTAGTACCTGAAGTAAACATCAAAAGAAATGGATCATTAATGCTCTGTAAGACAAATTCACAATCTGTAGACTGTGCTTTGACTTCATCCCAAAAGTTTAAATCCCCCTGTTGAATTCCATGACCCGCTCGATCTGCAACAGTAACGATTTGGGGACAATGTGCAACTTCATCTAATTTACTGCGATTACCCACATCACTGATCACCAATTTGCTTTGTGCAAGGTGTAAACGATGTTCAATGGCTTTGGGGCCAAAGGCGGTAAATAGCGGTTGATATACAGCACCTATTCGCCAAGCCCCTAAAATCACCACAAGTAATTCAACTGTACGAGGTAATAAACCCGATACACGATCACCTTTTTGCACACCCTGTGACTTTAAAAAATTGGCAAATTGGCTCGACCACTGTTGCAGCTCTGAAAAGGTATATTGTTCTTTCCGCCCATCTTTGCCTTGCCAATACAGTGCAACCTTATCTTGATCAATCGCATGACGGTCACAGCATTCATAACATGCATTTAATTGCTCTAAAGAGCCTGATAACATTTCTTTGGCAGCATAATTTAAGTCAAATGCCTTTGAAACATCTTGATAATTCGACATCTTCTCTACCTCAGTCTCAATTTATTGTTATTCCGACACGAGTGTTTGTATTGTTAGCCATACCTAGGCCTGATTGGTGTTCAATGCGATTATTCAGCATCCTTAGGTAAATATTGCTGCACGATGCTTGAAAAATCTAAGTGAGCATTACCTTGTAAACACAGCTGTTGATACATTTGCTGAACCAGTCCGCCTAAAATAATCGGCTGTTTGACTTGTCCTGCGGCTTCTACAGCCAGCCCTAAATCTTTCAACATCAACTGCGTTGCAAAACCATCAGTATAGCCACGTCCCGCAGGTGCATTTGCTGAGATACCCGGCCATGGATTACATACATCCGAACTCCAGCAACGTCCACTCGAACTATTCACCACACCCGCTAAGGCTTGAGGATCAATTCCCAGACGCGCACCGAGTGCCATACCTTCAGCAACGGCTGCCATGGAAATACCAAGAATCAAGTTATTGCAAATTTTCGCAATTTGACCTGCACCCACATCACCACAATGCACAATGTTTTTACCCATGTGGCCCAATACCGCTTTGGTTTTTTCAAAGGTTTGATCATCCGAACCGACCATAAAGGTTAATGTACCTGCCTGAGCACCAATAGTTCCGCCTGAAACAGGTGCATCACAGATTTTTATCTGATGTGCAGCACCCGCCTCGGCTATATCCTTAATGGTTTGCGGATCAATGGTACTGCTATCGATACATAAGCTTCCTGCTTTCATTACCGCCAATACACCATTTTCTCCCAAGTACACCTCTTTGACATGCTTGGCAGCAGGCAACATGCTAATCACGACATCTGCTTGTTTCGCGGCATCTTGTGGGCTTTGGCAAACGATGCCACCTGCTTCAGTAAAATGCTGAATCGCAATTTCGCTTAAGTCGAAACCGTAAACCGTAAAACCTGCTTTGAGTAGGTTTTGAGCCATTTTTCCGCCCATGTTTCCTAAACCGATAAAGGCAATATTCATCCTTGAACTCCTAAATTAACGTAGGTTAATGGTGGTATTCACTTCACCTTTTTCTTGTGTATCTTCAAACCAACGACTGGTGATGGTTTTGGTTTGTGTATAGAACTGAACTGCTTGCTTACCATATGGACCTAAGTCACCCAGTTTTGAACCACGCGATCCTGTAAAGCTAAAGAAAGGAACTGGTACAGGAATTGGAATATTGATACCCACTTGACCAATATCGATATCGCTTTGGAATGTACGAGCGACTGCACCGCTTTGTGTAAATAGTCCAACACCGTTGCCAAATGGATTGGCATTAATTAATTCAATTGCCTGCTCTAAAGTATCAACATGAATAATGGCTAACACGGGTCCAAAGATCTCTTCGGTATAGATGCGCATATCAGTTGAAACTTGATTAAAAATCGTTGCTCCGACAAAGTTTCCTTGCTCATAGCCGATGACTTGAACATCACGACCATCTAGCAACAGCTCTGCGCCTTGTTCTACACCGCTTTGAATTAAATCCAGTACACGTGCTTTTGCGCGAGGCGAAATGACTGGGCCAATATCGGTATTCGGCTCATGCCCTGCATTAACCTTCAGCGTTTTGGCTTTTTCAACCAGTTCATTAACCCATTCTTTACTTTCACCAACCATGACAGCAACAGACAAAGCCATACAACGCTGACCAGCCGCACCAAATGCTGCACCAACGAGAGCATTTAAAGTTTGTTCTTTATTGGCATCTGGCATTACCACCACATGGTTTTTAGCCCCCATCATCGACTGCACACGTTTTCCATGCTGTCCTGCAAGGTTATATACATGTGTACCAACGGCTGTAGAGCCTACAAATGAAATGGCCTTAATAGCTTGATGTGTACATAAACGATCAACAACGTCCTTACCACCATGCACCACGTTTAACACACCTGCTGGAATACCGGCTTCAATCGCAAGTTCTACAAGCATCATGGTAGATAATGGATCTTGTTCAGATGGCTTTAAGACAAAAGTGTTTCCACTAACAATGGCCATTGGGAACATCCACAGTGGAATCATCGCAGGAAAGTTAAATGGCGTAATTCCTGCACATACACCCAAAGGTTGCTGCAAAGTATAGGTATCCACACCACGTGCCACACCTTCTATATATTCGCCCATTTGAAGTGTGCCAACCGAACACGCATGCTCAACGACTTCTAAACCACGTTGAATATCACCTTCAGCATCTGCTAGCGTCTTTCCTTGCTCAGCAGTCAGTACACGGGCAATGTCTTTCATATTGCTACGGATCAGATCTTGTAGCTTCAACATAATGCGCATACGTGCTTGTACGGGTGTTAAGCGCCAAGTCTTAAACGCCTCTTGCGCTGAAGCAATCGCTGCATCCACTTCTTCCATAGTCGCCATTGGAACACGACCCAAAACCTCTTGAGTTGCAGGATTTAGAATGTCTTGCCACTCTGTAGTGTTTGACTCTACAAATTTACCGTTAATTAATAATTTAGCCGTCGCAGACTGAATATTTGACATTGTGTTCATGACCTCTCCATAGGCACTTATTGTTTTGTACTGACTTAGAAAATATCCAAAAGCCTTATATTTATATTTTCCAATTCACTTCAAACTAGCAAAGAAAATTTTGACTACCAATAGAGATTCACGCACGATTGATGTGCAAATATGCACAGGGATGACAATAACAATGAAAGTAGATTGGGATCATTTACAGTATTTTTTGGTTTTGGCTCGTGCGAAAACCCTAACCAATACCGCACGTATTATCGGTGTTGAGCACAGTACGGTTTCTCGACGTATACATGCGCTAGAACTGGCTTTAGGCACGCCATTATTTAAACGTGAAGCCACAGGTTATGAACTCACTTTAGAAGGTTTGGCACTGGTTCCTCGCGTTGAACAAATGGAACAGGCATTTTTACAAATCGAAAAACCCAACCAACCTATGCAAGGTCGTGTGCGAATTGGCACACCCGAAGGGTTTGGAACGGCATTTTTGACACAGCTCTTGGCAGAATTGTCCAAAAAATACCCCTTGCTGACTATCGACCTTATTCCTGTCCCGAAAATGATCAAGCTTTCACATCGTGAAGCAGATATTGTTATTTCCATCGATCGACCGAAATCTGGGCCCTATATCATTACTCGACTAGCAGACTATTGTTTAAAGATTTATGGCAGTAAGGAATACTTAAAAAACACGCAACCCATTCATACCTTAGAAGATTTAAAATCACACACTTTTGTGAACTATATAGATGATTTGGTCTATAGCCCTGAACTGTATTGTTTAGAGCGCTTACCTATTCAGCTCAATGCAAACTTTAGAAGTAGTAGTATTTTGGCACAACAAATTGCCGTGAGTGCGGGTGCAGGATTGGCAATATTGCCCAAATTTTTGGCCGAGGAAAAACCCGAATTAGAACAGGTCTTGGCGCAAGATGTTCGTTTTGTACATACCTTTTGGATGCTGACCTTAGTCGATTTACAACATGAGCCACGCATTAAATTGGTTTGGGACTTTTTGAGAAAAAGAACTGACCAATATCATAGTTTATTAATGG
This sequence comes from Acinetobacter sp. LipI_15, assembly GCF_058242865.1. Classification (NCBI taxonomy): domain Bacteria; kingdom Pseudomonadati; phylum Pseudomonadota; class Gammaproteobacteria; order Moraxellales; family Moraxellaceae; genus Acinetobacter; species Acinetobacter sp. LipI_15. The sequence continues at coordinate 1,600,519 of NZ_JBZAYN010000001.1, forward strand.
ATTAAGAGATGAAGCTTCCTTCCAAAAGGTAAATGACAAATAATCTGAGATTCATTTTCTCAGTTAAATCATAATTTTTTTGTTTTCTTGATATTTAATCTTAGCTTGCGTTGTCATATAAGTTAAGATTTTCTGAAATTCTCTGACACACAAGCTAAGATTTTATTTCTCTTTAATTTGCGGGTTAATTGAATTCAGGATGCTTATAAACCTCAGTGTCATATTTTTTTTGTTTAGCGATGATATTGTTTTTGAGTATATCCACCTTATCTTGATGTATTTTCACAAAATCCTTTTGCGCGGCCTGCCATGTATCAAAACCTTGCTTCAAGTCATCAATCGTACCCTCCAAAAATCTACCTTTAAAAAACAAATTATGATTTTGCAAGTTAATCTCGCAAGGTCTGAATAGATACATGCAGTAACAATCGTCATTGCGCCTCTCTACATACAATACGCTGTCCATAATGGCATCCCACCCATTCAGCATCATATCACCTGTGCCTTCTTCACGAATTAAGTATTGGTGATAGTAGATTGAGCTGTTCACGATCAGAATGTTTTTCGCCCCGCTGCCATATTTCCGCACGGTGGCATGACCGTCAGGAAAATATTTTTTTATAACATCAGGTATCCATTGAAAGTCATTTTCATCAATTTTGTTGAATGGTGTGTACTCAATCCGTTCATGTTTCATCACGCCTTTTTCATCCAAATGCCATTGACGGTTTTTGGCGCTAAGTTTGAGATAAATCAATAAAATGACAGTTCCTAATATTGTTATGAGCGTAATTATTTCCATTGTATTCTGCTTGTAACCCCAAATTATTTTATGATCTAATTTTCAATGTATAGAGAGGTTTATTCAAGACTACTCTACACTTTAACAATCCCGAATCATGTGTCAATAATCTCAAATCAACTGTCATTCAACTCCAAACTATAACTGTTATAGAAATTTAGATGAATGTTGTATCTATGCTTTCAGGCGATATACCCCAATAATCACCTATAACCATTAGGGATTTAGAGTACATCTTATGAGCAATCAAGAGCCTAAAAAACCGCAAAAATATGCAGACAGTGAAATTTCAGATAAGGCCTTTAAGCGTGCCATTATTTGGTTCTCGATCTATGTGCTTTTATTCTGTATTGGTGTAGCGTTTGTCGTTGGTGCAGATAATTCCTATCTACCTTAAACGATAATCTATTCGCTTATTGCAACTCGCTATTGCATGTATATCTTACATTTCATGTTCGCTCATGATCAGTTCATAATGAATTGATCATTAAGCCAAATAATTTGGCTTTAAATTTAAAAAAAGCTTGTAAGTCTACATTTACAAGCTTTTTGCATTTTTAAAGTGATCAATTCACAGTTATAAAATTACTTTCCCATCTGAATCGCTTATGCAGGACTTTGCTTTTTAACTTGGTGCTGTAGATGCGTTTGAATATATTCACCGTATACCGACATTTTTTCAAAGATATGCTCTGAATAAAACATGTCTTCTACCAAGACTTGCGCACGGTCAAACTCATATAAACCTAATCGTTGTAAAATTTTGGCGTTAATAACCGAAAATTTTTGGCATAAATCGATATATTGCTGATCTTTGTCTTTAAATAGCAGCTTTAACATATTGATTTTATTTAGATCAAAGTCAATCGGTTCAGCTTTATCCGCCAAGACATGGATTTCAACATCTAAATATTCAGCGAGCTGTTTTAATTTTTCTAAGTCGATATCTAGATGTGTAATACAAATGATTTTGGAAACTTTCGGATTACATAAGCTATTGATCAAACTAAAATAGAAGTATTCTGCTGGCGATAGTTGTTCATTATGTAGCTCAATGTAGACATTTAGTCCCGATAAAACATCATCAACTTTAAATGCGCTAAGTTTAGTCTCAGCATGATAATAACGATTTAATATTGCAACATTTTCAGGGCTTTGCGGTGTAGCGTAGATCACCTTCTGATTCAAATTCGCTAGGATAAATGGTGCAAATAAAAAAGCAGCATTTTCAGCCTTGGCATTCATATGCTCCTGACAAATACTGACATAGCCCACTTGCTGTACTTGACGCAAAATTCGACTGCGTAAAAGCACTGCTTCTAAATTTGTATGCTGTTGTTGCAACAGATGCAGCGTTGAATCTGTCAATGGAACATCCACCAGTAAATATTGTAACAGTTCTAATTCACTGGCTTTAAACATATTCAACTCCCTAACTTCCATACCATTTGACGCCACAAGTGTTTTGGTCTATGCACCTTATAAAAAATTCAAGCTTAAAACTAGATACAGTGAATTTGAAAAAACATATAACAGTACCGACCCATCTGTTATAAAAATATAATGCTGGGAAACTTTTACTGATATATTTATAACAGAATCTTGACTTGTTGATGACTATGTATAAATCGGAACAGCTCGCACAGCACCTACGTCAACTGATTGAAAATGGCACTTTAAAAGCGCACGAAAAACTCCCTTCTTTACGTGAACAAGTACAGTTGTCCGGCTTTAGTTTAATCACAGTCATGAATGCATATCAGGAATTAGAATCGCGTGGCTTGATCTATGCACGTGAAAAATCAGGCTACTATGTGGCGCAAGGCTTAGTCGAAATAGAGGCTGAACAAACTCAAATCGTGTCCTTAAACACTCCTGTTGAAATTAACTCACTGGTCTTTAAGTATTTAAAATCGATACAAGATGAAAAAATCATTCCATTGGGTTCAGCCTTTCCAGCTCAAGACATTGTTTTTTCTAAAAAGTTAACCCAAATCATGGGGCAAATTTCCCGAAATCCCAAAAGTTATGATGCCATTGATAATCTTCCACCCGGAAATTTAGCCCTTCGTAAGTTGATTGCACAGCGTTATTGCATGCAAGGCATTGCCACAGATCTAGAGGATATTGTGATTACCTCAGGCTGTATGGATGCACTGAATCTTTCCTTACAAGCCATTGCCTCACCGGGTGATTATATTGTGTTACAGCAAAATATTTTCTATGGCGCCTTGCAAGCTGCAGAGCGCTTAGGCCTTAAAGTGGTGACCTTACCTGAACATCCACAAGACGGTTTTGATTTAACCGCGTTTGAACATATTCTAAAAACTTATCCCGTCAAGATCTGTTGGTTGATGCTGAATTCGCATAATCCTGTGGGCTTTACAGTCAGCGATGAAATCAAGCAAAAAATTGCCGTGTTATTACACCAATATCATGTGCATTTAGTTGAGGACGATGTGTATGAAGAAATGCATTATGCGTCTAAGAAACCTGTTTCAATGAAATACTTTGACCAAAATAATATGGTCTTACACTGCTCATCTTTTTCTAAAACGTTAGGTGCTGCATTTCGAGTGGGTTGGGTGCATGCAGGTAAATACTCTCAAGCGATTCAACACTTACAACTCATGAGTACTATTTCCGTCAATACCTTATTGCAAAATGCCTTGGTGGAATTTATTTCAAATTATCATTATGAAAAACATTTACGGGTCCTAAGAAAAAGTCTACAGCAACATAAATTACAGTTTTACCGTTATTTAGAAAGCCGCCTACCGACTGGATGCAAATTACAATATCATCCAAGTGGTTATTTTCTTTGGTTAAAATTACCGGAGAATGTTGAAAGTATGGCAGTCTATGAAGCCTTAATTCAACAGCAGATCGGTGTTGCTCCAGGCCGTTTATTTAACGTATCAGAAGCCAAAACTCAATATATCCGTTTAAATTGTTCCTTTGCATGGAAGGATGAGATTCAACAGGCTTTAGATGCCCTCCTTAGTACAATCTCTGCACTTTCCTCAGATCAGACGAATATTTGACAATTTTTATTGTCATTATTATGCTCAAACAGATATTGTTCAAATACATATATTTGTTGTTGAGATAACAATGAATTCATTCAATATTTACCAAAATTCAAAAAACAAATAGGTTAGTTCATGGAAGATCAAAAACACAGTCAACGCATACATGCCTTTAGTTCGGATGTACTCACAGATCTAGATGCTGTAGGGATTGCACAGCTCATCAAATCTAAAGAAGCCTCTGTGCAAGAAATAACACAAGCGGCCATTACACGTGCGGAACAAGTCAATCCGCATCTAAATGCCATTGAACTGGACTGTTTTCAACGTGCTTTAAAGAAAAATCAATATGTTGAACATGGTCTATTTGCGGGCGTCCCTTTTTTCTTTAAAGATAATCTAGATTATCAAGGATTGCCCTCACGCCATGGTTCAAAAGCCATAGGTTCAAAACCAGCCGATCGTAACCCTCAAATTAGCCAACAAATCTTAGATCAAGGTTTTGTCGTATTAGGCAAATCCAAGCTCCCTGAATTTGGTCTAAATGCCAGCACCGAATATAAAGATGGATCAGCCACCTATAACCCGTGGCATTTAAGTTATTCCTGCGGCGCATCTTCAGGGGGTTCCGCAGCTCTCGTTGCAGCCGGTGTAGTGCCAATTGCCCATGCCAATGATGGCGGTGGTTCGATTCGAATCCCTGCTGCATGCTGCGGTTTGATTGGATTAAAGCCTAGCCGTGGCCGTACTTTTGATAGTGAAGCAGCAGGTTCTCTTCCGATTAATATCATCAGTGAAGGTGTCCTAACCCGTAGCATACGAGATACTGCTCATTTCTATGCAGGAATGGAGTCAAGTTATTACAATAAAAAGTTGCCACGCATAGGCATGATTCATGGGCCTTCTAAACGTCGACTACGCATAGGCTTAGTCCCGCAATCGATTACAGGGCAAATAGATAGCGAAACAACTGCAACCTTAATGCATAGCGCAGCACTCTTAGAAAAATTAGGCCATCATGTTGAAGAACTTCAGTTACCTTTTTCCTTAAGCTTTGTTGAAGATTTCAGTGAATATTGGGGGATGTTGTCCTTTTTACTGAGTACATTTGGCAAGAAAATTTTTGGTGCTGACTTTAATCCAAAAGAGTTAGATCACTTAACCGTTGGTTTATCGATGTTATATAAAAAGAACTTTTATAAAACCCCGCTATTTCTGTATCGATTAAAGAAAATGCAGCAGCAATATCGTGAAATCTTTAAGCATTACGATGTGTTGCTATCGCCTGTACTTGCACATACCACACCGAAAATTGGCTATTTGTCACCTCAATTACCGTTTGACCAATTATTTGAACGTATTCAGAACTATGTGACTTTTACACCTATTCAAAATGTGGTGGGTGCGCCGGGTATGTCGATTCCTATGGGAGAAACGCAAAACGACGGACTACCGATCAGTATGCAAATATCAGCCGATGTCGGTGATGAAAAAACCTTGATCGAACTGGCGTATGAAATTGAAGAAGCTCAGCCATGGCGACGTATTCAAGATATGCCTCGTACTGCTTAACAACTCAATCAAAGAGTTAAAAAAAGGGAGCTGATAGGCTCCCTTTTTTATTTTTAAATCCGCAGAATAAGGCTTTTCAAGGGATCACTGTATTTGAATACAAGATGCTTAATTAAAATGATACGTCAGTCCTGCATATACTGCCCGACCTTCACCCGGTGTTAAACGAGCAGGATCTTTGCCGGCATCGTTATAGCCCGGTGTAACTGTAGATGCATATTTTTTATTGGCTATATTTCTAAAATCCAACCACGCCATATATTGTTTTTGTGGTTGTATATAGCCGAAGGATGCTCCCCAAATTTGCCAATCTTTTGCGTAGAAACTATTGGCATAGTCAGTTGCGACCTTTGCGGCATAAAGTGTATTCACCGCAGCATAAAAGCCTATAGGATGTTCGTATTTAAGTTCAGCCTGATAGATGTGTTTTGGTATACCTGCAAGCTCATTTTTTCCAAATACCGCATCATTTTTATAGTGAAAATCATTCAAGGTATAGGCTTGTTTCAGTTGAACTTGTCCATATGCATCATTTTGCCAAAGTGAACTGTTTAAACCGACTTCAATCCCTTGATGGACAGTGTCTGAAGCATTCGATTCAGCAATAATCTTTTTAGGCTCTGATTGGATTTCAACGGCCAATAGTTCATTTTTAACCTGTGAATAGTAATATGCAATATTCCACTCACCCAGTGCATGTTGACCACGCCCACCTAGTTCAAGAGTGTTCGCTGTCTGACTATTCAAATGTATCGGAGCTCTTTGGCGTCCCGTTGCTGCGCCACTACCATCTGGGAAGTATTGATCCGACCCCCAAATTAAAGCCCATGGATGTGGTGCTTCTAAGCTTCGACTGACATTGGCAAAGAGCTGTGTTTCAGGTTGGATTTGATATCGAAAACCTAGCGATGGCAGGACATTCCATTCACGAATATTTTCTTTATGGCTTTGCACAGGCCATGTCACTTCACTTTCACGATGGGTGTACGCCAATGCGACACGACTATCGAGCCAAAACTGTGGGTGTAGTGCCAAGGCATTGGCATAATGTAAAACATAGTCACCACCTTGGTAGGTATAATGCCGCGTTTCTGTACCCGCAGTATAGGCGCCTTGCGCAACACGCAAGCGTTCAACGACCTGACCATCTGGCAAATGCGTGGTACTCCGAAAACCTAAAGTATTTTGGCTTTCATGCCCCCATAGCGTTCGGTCAAATTGGTAGTTAAATAAGGTACTAATATCATCATAGTCAACATCAGTACTATAAAGTCCTTCTTGCAAATCCATCGGATAATGATGATAGGCCAGCCCCAACTGTAAGCGATCGCCTGAGTCCAAAGTCATATTGGTTTTATTCGCCAACCAAAGACTTCCCGGCTGCGGACGATTATTATTCAGCGAGATATTTAGAGGTACTGCTTGTTTTGGATCTTGTTCAATCTGTTGTTGGGTTAGACGTCCCGGTGTTTGGTGTTTAGTTTCTCGGTAACGCAGATAAAAACGTGTATCTAGGTTAGGGTTTATTTGATATCCCACATTGGCCGATATACCTTTGCTCTGGCTTGAGGCATGATCTTGATAACCATCATCATCACTTTGCGTTAAGGAAAGATAATAGTCTAAGTCACCGATTTGTTGTCCTGAGCTGATTTCACTTTTTTGATAACCATGGCTACCCATTTCATGATGCACTGACAGTTTTGCTGCATTTTTTCCAGTTGGGCTAGCATAGTTAATTAGACCACCCAAGCTTAATGCGCCACGTGTTAAACCATTAGCCCCTCGTAAAACCTCTATATGGTCTACCCACAGCGGCTCAAGCAGTTCATAAGGTGTTCCTCCTGGCCCTGTAAATGGCAAATCATCTAAGGTCACATACAAACCTGAAGCATGCGCCCCCGGTGCACGATTGATCCCCGAGCCACGTATCGACAGTTTCACCCCTTCATTCCCTGAAGATGCCGCGTAAATCCCCGGTTGATTTTTAAATAAATCAGCATTTGTTCGCTTCGGTATATCTTGAATGTCTGCTGCAACGATCGCATTGGTTGCACCATTTACTTTAGTCAGTGCTTTTTTTATTTGATCATCCATTGAACTTTGTTCAACGTTAATGGTGATTTCAGGTAATACATTGCTATCTGCAACACTATATGGTGCCATCGCGGTGAGCATCATCAGGCTTAAAAGCTTAAGTGACGTGTTGTTATATTTGGAAAATTGAGGGACATCCATGATTGCGTCTTCTAAGTGAAACGAAATTGACGGCAAGGATTATAGTGTGTTTTATCATCATGTATGTATCAAAATATTTCAAAATTCATGATATTTATCAATATCCTTCTTCGTATTTTTATATTCAAATGATTTGTTAAATGAAATAAAACAGATAATTATATTTTTTAGTCAAAAATAAAAGTTTCTAAATAAGATAAAAGCCCTCAATCGATAAAGATCAAGGGCGTGTATGGATTGAGAATACGCATTGAAAGATTTTCGGAAAGTTAGATGTCAAATCCTGAACATACTTTCAATCACACTCTCGTTAAATTGATATTGAAATTTCTAAGGCAATTTAAATTAAACAATTCTCTGTAACGGCATTAGAAGTTGTACATCGCGACCGCATTGATTCGGTTATCTTCACCCTTGGTACTGCCATTTGGCGCAGCACCAAAAGCTTCACGTTCACCATAGACATATTCCAGACCTAAACTAATCGGCTTAACAGGGCTGTAAAATACATTTGCCCATGCTTGCCACAAGTTTTTATTGGCCTTGGTTTTATCGACTAATGAGTTGACATAATCAGCATTATTATCTGCTTTCATATAACCATAGCCCAATGTTCCGCGCCATTGTGCTGAAATTTGTTGAGTTAAACCTACTGTAATCGAGTCAAATTCATTGGTGGCGATGATGTCTTTATCCGCATTAGTGACAAAACCTTGGTTGGTCCATGACACAAAACTACTGTCGCCTTTGACATGGTAATAATCCGCCTTGAGCACTGTTTTATCCGTCAAATCTAGTTTTGCGCCCAGACCAAGCCCCCATGCGGTTTCTGTATCCGTATCCGTTTTCTTTTCAGCACCCATCGCACGTGCGCTTAACATCAGCGTATCTGTCATTTTATGGTTTAAACGCGCTGTTAATGCAGGCAAACGTATGTTTGAACTGTCATCCTTAGAATCTTCGGCAGCGAGTACAAGATTTGTCTCTGGACTAAATTTGTGACTATAGCGAACTTGCGGTGTACGTTTAACAGCACCACCGACATAGCCCAATGCATCAATGGTTTCAGGCATATAATCAGGTACAGCAAAGTTAGACCATGTTTGCCCCACCAACCAATCACCATAGGTTAAATAGGCATGACGAATACGTAGTCCATCATTTGCCCCCAAAAAGTCGACTTCAATTTTACCGCCTACATCTCCCACTTGAGTCGATGTTTTAAAGTCTAGTCCTAAACGTGTGGCAGCAAGTGTTGCTTTTAAACGATCTGAACTTTCAGCATTCCCTTCTAGCGGAACACTATTCATTTGGTTATACAGGCGAGATAAACTGCCGCCTTCTGCCTGATAAGATGCATCTGCTCGCACATTGCCATACAAGCTAAACTCAGCGCCCGATTTGGTATTTAAACTCAGGCTTGGTGTTTGAGTCGGTTTTTGATTCTGCGCAGCAACTACAGGTCGTTGTTTTACGTCTTTGATTTCACTCGACAAAGTGTTTTTCTGCTGAACATATTGCTGCATCATGGCTTTTAACGCTTTGACTTCTTCACGCAACTGTTCGACTTCAGCCTCACTGACTGCCGCATGTGTCCACATGGGGAACGCGGCTGCACAAGCTAGTATCACCGGTTTCATTTTAAAGGTTTTTTTGACTAAATTTAGCTTTTGAGTTTTCATCCTGACCTCGATTTGGGCTATGCCCATTCCTTATTTTTTGTCACAATTTTCCACTAGCCCTCATGCTGTGCATCAGGGCCTGGAAATTTAAAATTTTGGGTAATGTTAAATTTATTTAAGAATGCTTAATTCGCTGGATTTTTGATGGCTTGCGTATTGAGCTTTGGCGATTGACCTTGAGTAGACGCCTCTACAGACGCTTGCAAATTCACCATAAAGATCGCCAATGCAGCTATGACACCCGGAATGGCAATCACCAAGAAGTTCATTTGATGCGGCAAATTCATCGTTAACAGCGCACCAGTAAGTACCGGTCCAACGATTGCACCAATTCGTCCAATCCCCGATGCCCAGCCCATACCTGTAGAACGTACCGTAGTTGGATAGTATTGTGCGACAAAGGTATAAAGTAGGATTTGCGAACCAATAGTAGCTGCACCTGCAACAGCAATTAAGGTATACAGAACCATTTGCGGACTGTTAAAGCCCAGTAAGATTAAAGCCAACGCGCCACACATAAACATGATGCTCAGTACTTTTTTGATATGGAATCGGTCTGCCAAAGCACCACCACCAATAGCACCTACCATTCCACCAATATTCAGCGCAAAGAGGAAAATCATACTTGCACCAAGCGAATAGCCGGCTTGAATCATCAATTTTGGTAACCAACTTCCAAGTGCATAAACCATCAATAAGCACATGAAAAATGCAATCCAGAACATAAACGTACTGAAACTACGGCCTTGTTGAAATAAAGCTTTTAACGGTGCTTTGTCTTCTTCAGAAACCTCATTGAGTACAAATTGAGTATCTGTTGTGAGGACTTGTTCAGGGGCAATTTTAGAGACAATCGTTCGAGTCGTATCTGTTTGATGCTTAGAGGTTAAATACATCAATGACTCAGGGAGGAATTTCCAAATTAAAGGCAGTGCTAGACATGGAATAATCGCAATATAAAACATGATTTTCCAGCCATATACTGGCACCAACCAAGCACCCAATAATGCTGAAGCCATACCACCAATGGCATAACCACTAAACATTAGTGCAACCAAGGTACTGCGTATACGTTTAGGAGCATATTCCGTCATTAACGCCACAACGTTCGGCATAACACCACCGATGCCTAGACCGGCAAGAAAGCGTAAAATACCAAACTCAACTGGAGTACTTGCAAAAGCACCGCAGAAGGTAAAACCACTAAAAATACCGACGCAGATCATAATGGTTTTTTTGCGACCAATTTTATCGGACAGTGTGCCAAAACACATGGCACCAAACATCATGCCAAATAAAGCCGTACTTGCCAGTAAGCCGGCTTGTACCGCAGATAATGACCACTCTTGCATCAACAACGGTAAGGCAACGCCATAGATCACCAAGTCATAACCGTCAAAAATAATAATCAAAAGACACCAAATCAAAACACCCCAATGAAATGGCGTAAATTTGGCTTCATCAACCAAGGTATTAATATTAATTTTCTGGTTTTGCATAGCCCACCTCCTAATTGTGAAGCTTGTAAAATTCGCTTTTCACAATGAATAAGTCGGTGCTTAATGTCCAAAACCGATTAGGCATGTTTGTATACCTAAAAAGTTGAATACAAATTAATCCCTTGATTCCGCTTTATTTAAATAGATCATTTCATATGTGCAGTTCATCTGAACGTCTATCAACACATTACTTAAAACACAGCACGATCATAAGGAATCGCTTCTAAATCATATACTTGATAAACACTATCAAATAAACCACGAATATCTTCGCTTTCATCCATATTACGCACAGCCATAAATACAGGGCTAATCGCGGCTTCATCTAAGATAGGAACAAAGGTTAAATGTGTTAATTGCACACTTTGAGCACTCATTGGGGTGATACAAACCCCTTCGTTCGCCGCAACAAAGCCCAATGCCAGTTGTAATTCACGTACTTCACGTACTTTTTTAGGTTCCAAACCATACTCTGAAAATATGCCACGTACTTGGGTCGAAAAGTTCGGTTTGTTGTGATTTGGGTAAAAAATCAATTGCTGATCGATCAGATCTGCAAGATATACCCCTTCCTTTTTTTGTGCCAAAGGGTGACTGGCATGTAAAGCAACTACTAAGCGTTCTTCACGAAGTAAAACCCGTTTAATTGCGGGGTCTGAAATACGCAAACGCCCAAAACCGACATCTATACGACCTTCCTTTAATGCTTTGATTTGTTCAGTGGTGGCCATTTCCTCCATTTCTATTTTTAAATGTGGATGTTGTTGTTTGAATAAATACAAAATATTCGAGAGTAAACCAAACAATAAAGAGCTCACAAAACCGATCGTCACGGTCCGCTCTGTCAAACCGATTCGTTTCGTCATTGATTTAATTTCTTCCGCATTAGACAAAAGTTTTAAAGCATGATGATAAAAAAATTGGCCTGCTTCTGTGGTCTTAAGCGGACGGCTACCGCGTTCAAATAACTGAATTCCAAGCTCATGTTCCAAATTTTGAATCTGCCGACTCAAAGGTGGTTGAGCTATATATAGTTTTTCTGCCGCTTTGGTAAAACTCTGCTCTTCAACCACTGCGACAAAGTATCTTAAGTGTCTTAGTTCCATGGCTATCGATACCTATTAAGTATAATAAAATGCAAATTTGATCTTCGACGTGAAGATTTTATTCTTTTAAGGTATATCACATAGACAGGATTAAGCAAATTTAATCCCATCCAACAGATCAAAAACATCGTGCAGCCCATAACCTGAAAGAAACTTCAGCCGCTACACGAAACAACTTAAAAAGTATTGTTAGACAACCAAACAAGGAACGTGGCAGCCAAAGACCTCTTTTATCGAGCGATAGCCACCCATACTTAAATGCATACTTAAGGAGATATAGTATGAACCGTCAAGAGATTGATGTTCTGGTTAAACAAATGAACGTAGATACAGCGACAGGGCCTGTTGACCAACGTGTACAGCAAGTTGTGGTACGTTTATTGGGTGATTTATTCCAAGCGATTGAAGATCTAGATATTACTCAAACTGAACTATGGAAAGGTCTAGAGTATTTTACAGATGCGGGTCAAGCGAACGAATTAGGTCTTTTAGCCGCTGGTTTAGGTTTAGAGCACTACCTTGATTTACGTGCCGATGAAGCCGATGCGAAAGCAGGTATTACAGGTGGTACACCACGTACCATTGAAGGCCCTTTATATGTGGCTGGCGCACCTGAATCAGTGGGCTTTGCTCGTATGGATGATGGTACGGAAACCGATAAAAGTCCAACACTGTTTATTGAAGGTACAGTGACAGATACCGAAGGCAACATCATTGAAGGCGCTAAAGTTGAAATTTGGCATGCCAACAGCCTAGGTAACTATTCTTTCTTTGATAAGTCTCAATCTGACTTTAACCTTCGCCGTACGATTCTTTCTGACCAAGACGGAAAATATGTTGCACAAACCACGATGCCAGTTGGTTATGGCTGTCCTCCAGAAGGCACAACTCAATTTGTTTTAGACAAACTAGGCCGTCATGGTAACCGTCCATCACATGTACATTATTTTATCTCTGCACCGGGTTACCGCAAGCTAACCACTCAATTTAACATCGAAGGTGATAAATACCTTTGGGACGACTTTGCCTTTGCAACTCGTGATGGTCTGGTGGCAACTGCTGTTGATATCACAGACGAAGCTGAAATTGCACGTCGTGGTCTAAACCAACCGTTTAAGCACATTAGCTTTAATGTTGAGTTAGTTAAAGAACAAGCTGCTGCACCAAATACTGAAGTAGATCGTCGACGCGCTAGCGCTTAATTACTCACTCAAAGGAAGCCGAGCTGTCTCATCCAAGTTTGACAACTCGGCGACTATCCCCTCATTGGACAGTCGGAGAATGGACATGCCACGTATTCCTGTAATTAACACCAGCCATCTAGATCGTATTGATGAACTTCTTGTCGATAATTTTGACACTGGTGAATTTAAACTGCACCGCTCAGTATTTACTGATCAAGCGTTATTTGATCTTGAAATGAAATACATTTTTGAAGGTAACTGGGTGTATTTGGCACATGAAAGCCAAATTCCAAATAACAATGATTTTTACACGACTCATATCGGTCGCCAGCCGATCATCATTGCACGTAACCGTAATGGTGAACTGAATGCCATGATCAATGCCTGCTCACACCGTGGCGCACAGTTATGTCGTTATAAAAAAGGCAACAAAGCAACCTACACCTGTCCATTCCATGGTTGGACTTTTAATAACTCAGGTAAATTACTCAAAGTTAAAGACCCTGCCGAAGCGGGTTATTCAGATTGCTTTAACCAAGATGGTTCACATGACTTGAAAAAAGTCGCGCGCTTTGAAAGTTATAAAGGCTTTTTATTTGGCAGCTTAAATCCTGATGTGCCAAGCCTTGAAAAATTCTTAGGTGAAACCACCAAAATTATCGACATGATCGAAGGTCAGTCGGAAAACGGTTTGGAAGTTTTACGTGGTTCATCTACCTATACCTATGAAGGTAACTGGAAACTGACAGCTGAAAATGGCGCAGATGGCTATCACGTTTCAGCCGTGCATTGGAACTATGCAGCAACCACACAGCACCGTAAAGAAGCACAAGCGGCAGATAATATTCGTGCCATGAGTGCAGGTTCTTGGGGCAAGCAAGGTGGTGGTTCTTATGGTTTTGACAGTGGTCACATGTTGTTATGGACCCAATGGGCAAACCCAGAAGACCGTCCAAACTTTAGTAAAGCCGATGAATATACTGAAAAATTTGGCGCGCCGATGTCGAAATGGATGATTGAACGTTCACGTAACCTATGTCTTTATCCAAACGTTTATTTGATGGATCAATTCGGTTCACAAATTCGAGTTTTACGTCCGATTTCTGTCAATAAAACTGAAGTCACGATTTACTGTATCGCCCCTGTTGGTGAAGAGCCAGAAGCACGTACACGTCGTATTCGTCAATATGAAGACTTCTTTAATGCTTCAGGCATGGCAACACCTGATGATTTAGAAGAATTCCGTGCCTGCCAAGCCGGTTATGCAGGAATTGAGCTGGAATGGAACGACATGTGCCGTGGTTCAAAACACTGGATTCATGGACCGGATGATGCAGCCAATGAAATTGGATTAAAACCGCTATTAAGTGGCATCAAAACGGAAGATGAAGGTCTTTACCTTGCTCAGCATCAATATTGGTTAAAAACCATGAAACATGCCATCGCTGAAGAAAAAGAACTAGCTGAACAAGTCGCAAATGAACAAGGAGATGTCGCATGAATGCAACTGCACATTTAGACAGCGTAAGCATTGAAGCTGTATCTCAGTTCCTCTACCGCGAAGCGCGTTTTTTAGATGATGAACAGTGGGATGAATGGCTAGAGTGCTATGCCCCATCTGCATCATTTTGGATGCCGGCTTGGGATGACGATGACCGCCTCACGGAAGATCCACAGTCTGAGATTTCTTTGATTTATTATCCAGACCGTCAAGGTTTAGAAGACCGTGTCTTCCGCATTAAAACCGAGCGTTCATCTGCCACGATGCCGGATACACGAACCAGCCATAACATTAATAACGTCGAGATTATTGAACGTGATGGCGACAACGTAACGGTGCGTTTTAACTGGAACACCTTAAGTTTCCGCTACAAAACCAACTATAGCTACTTTGGCATGTCACGTTATGAAATTGATTTTTCAGGTGAGCAGCCAAAAATCCTCAACAAATATGTTGTTCTGAAAAACGATTATATCAACCAAGTTATTGATATTTATCACCTCTAAAAGCTTATTTCACTAAGCAAGGTTTTACTTTCAGCCAGAAGGATATTTGGCTGAAAGGACACGTTATACCAGATTTTCAAAAGGATATTCAGCCATGTCAAACCATAATGTTGCACTTCAATTTGAAGATGGCGTTACTCGTTTTATTAGTGTTGCTCAAGGTGAAACCCTATCCGACGCAGCCTATCGTCAAAAAATCAATATCCCTCTAGATTGCCGTGATGGCGCATGCGGGACATGCCGTGCATTTTGTGAGTCGGGTACTTACGACATGCCTGAAGAATCTTATATCGAAGATGCTTTAACCCCCGAAGAAGCTGAGCAAGGTTATATTTTAGCTTGCCAATGTCGTCCAAGTTCAGATGCTGTTTTCCAAATCAGTGCATCATCTGACGTGTGTAAAACTGAAATTCATGAGTTTCAAGGCACATTGTCTCGTGTTGAAAATATGTCGGATTCTACGATTACCTTTGATATTCAACTGGATGAAGGTCAACCTGACATTAACTTCTTGGCAGGTCAATACGTCAATGTCGGCATTCCGGGGACTGAAGAAACTCGTTCGTATTCGTTTAGTTCAAAGCCGGGCAATCGTTTAACAGGCTTCGTGGTTCGTAATGTCCCTGAAGGCAAAATGAGTACTTTCCTGAGTGCCGATGCGAAAGCCGGCGACAAAATGACCTTCAAAGGACCTTTTGGTAGTTTCTATCTGCGTAATGTCGTCCGCCCAGTGGTCATGCTTGCAGGTGGTACAGGTATTGCGCCGTTTATGTCCATGCTACAAGTGCTTGAAGAAAAAGGGTCTGAGCAACCTGTTCGTCTTGTATTTGGCGTAACCAATGACTTTGACATCGTAGCTAAAGACAAACTCGATGAATTACAAAGCAAACTCCCATGGTTCGAATACCGTACTGTGGTCGCTCACCCTGAGTCACAACATGAACGTAAAGGCTATGTGACCAGTCATGTTGAAAAAGATTGGTTAAACAATGGCGATGTAGATATTTACCTCTGTGGTCCTGTGCCGATGGTCGAAGCGGTACGTGGCTGGTTAGATACCGAAGGCGTTAAACCTGCAAACTTCTTGTTTGAAAAATTCTCAGCGAATTAAGGGAGAATAGTTTAATGTCAGAACAAGCCAGATTTAACAATAAAGTTGTCATCGTAACCGGTGCCGCTCAAGGTATCGGTCGTGGAGTAGCACTACAAGTGGCTCGAGAAGGCGCTCAAGTGGTATTGGCAGATCTCTCAGATTTTGTTGAAGAGACGCTTAACGATATTCAAGCCCACAATGGCGATGCCATTATTGTTAAAGCCAATCTTGAAACATTTGCAGGCGCTCAATCAGTTGCTGCTCAAGCCATTGAAAAATATGGCCGAATTGATATTTTAATCAATAACGTTGGCGGTGCGATTTGGATGAAGCCCTTCCAAGAATTTTCAGAAGAAGAAATCATTAAGGAAGTTAATCGTTCATTATTTCCAACCCTCTGGTGCTGCCGAGCCGTGTTACCTGAAATGATTCAAAATCAGCAAGGGACAATTGTAAATGTATCTTCTATTGCAACCCGTGGTATTAACCGTGTGCCATATTCAGCGTCAAAAGGTGGGGTTAATGGCTTAACCGCTGCTCTCGCTTTTGAACATGCCAAAGATGGTATTCGAGTCAATGCCGTAGCCACAGGTGGCACAGAAGCCCCACCACGAAAAGTACCAAGAAATACCAATCCATTGTCAGATCATGAAAAACAATGGATGCAAGACGTGGTCGATCAAACCATTGACCGTACATTCTTAGGACGCTATGGCACAATTCAGGAACAAGTGAATGCCATCTTATTTTTGGCATCCGATGATTCATCTTATATGACAGGAACAGTCGTCCCTGTTGGTGGTGGAGATCAAGGTTAAACGCTATACCTTCATTGGTTAAATTCAACAGGCTCATTGACATAGTCGCATGGAGGCAAAAGCGATGGCACCCCTGTTAAAAACATTAAAAGAAGATTGGTCGATCTCAGCGACGGTTGCAGGATTTTTAGCCGTGCTGATCTCCTATTCAGGCCCACTGATTATTTTTTTCCAAGCCGTACAAAAAGCTCAAGTTTCCCCAGCCATGATGATTTCATGGATTTGGGGGATTTCTATTGGTGCTGCGCTGGCGGGTATTTATCTCTCTATTAAATATAAAACCCCGGTGATTACCGCGTGGTCAGCGCCCGGTACAGCCCTTTTAGTCACCCTATTTCCGAATATTTCACTGAATGAAGCCATAGCAGCTTATATCACGTCCGCTATTGTTATTTTCTTGATTGGCATCACTGGCTATTTTGACAAACTCTTAAAATGGATTCCTCAAGATGTCGCTGCGGGAATGATGGCAGGTATTTTATTTCAGTTTGGACTTGGACTGTTCACTGCGACAGATAGTATGCCGATCATTGTCTTTGGCATGTTATTGGTCTTTCTTATTTCGAAAAGACTTTCGCCACGCTACGCGATGATTTGGGTCTTACTGACTGGTGTCATCCTGAGTTTTACATTAGGAAAAATTAATCCTGTTGATGTGAATTTTCAACTCGCTATACCGCAGTTTATTGCTCCAGTTTGGACTTGGAACTCGACTTTAAATTTGGCGATTCCCTTAATTTTAGTCAGTCTGAGTGGTCAATTCCTTCCGGGGATGGCGATCATGAAACTCAGTGGATATGACACGCCAGCTAAGCCCATTATCACTGCGACCAGTATTGCCTCGCTCGCTGTAGCATGTATCGGAGGCATTACCATTGTTTTAGCGTCTATTACCGCAGCCATGTGTATGGGCAAAGATGCACATGAACTAAAAGAAAAACGTTATATAGCTGGTATTGCCAATGGTATTTTTTATATTTTAGGCGGCTTATTTGCAGGCAGTATTGTCATGTTATTTAGCCTATTACCTAAAGAGTTGGTCGCTGCACTTGCAGGTTTAGCGTTATTAGGTGCGATTGGAACAAACATTTCCGTTGCGATGAAAAATGAGGCCAACCGTGATGCGGCGCTAATTACTTTTTTAGCGACAGCCTCAGGTATGCATTTTTTAGGGCTAAGCTCAGTATTTTGGGGGATTTGTATCGGTGTCGCTGCACATGTCATTTTGACCAAACGAGTAGCCACACAAGCACCGATGACAACGACTCAAGATTCTAAAAGTTCATAATGTCCAAACGCATTGCCAATACAAAGAAGATGGAACACTACATCTTCTTTGTTTAATCGAAAACTCAATTTTTTGATTTTCTTGTCATTTAAACTTAAAAATTCAATATTCGAAATTAAGAGCTCTATAGGATAAAAAAGGGATCATGTTGCATCATCCCTTTTTTACTTATCTTTGAATTATTTACGTTTTTTCTTACCACTAAGTAGATCTATGGCTTGGGCATAACGTGTAGGTGCAATTCGCTGAATTAAATCAATAATTTTGGCATCATTACCAATTAAAACTCGACGTTTATTCTGCTTTACCGCATCTAAAATGACTTTTGCTGCGACTTCAGGCGGTGTTTTTAGCACTTTATTAAATGCTTTGGTTGCCCTATCTGGGTTCATCCCTAACGCACGAATACTGTCACTCATACGCGCGCTATTTGCAATATTGGTTCGAATCCCACCCGGATGCACGCAAGTTGCGCTGACTCCAGCATTTTCCAAGTCTAATTCTTGGCGTAAAGATTCAGTAAAACCTCGTACCGCAAACTTCGTTGCATTATAGGCACTTTGAGTCGGTTGAGCCGTCAAACCAAATAAGCTGGAAATATTAACTATATGTCCATCGCCACTTTGTTTTAAATACGGTAAAAATGCTTTTGTCCCATATACCACGCCCCAGAAATTAATATTCATAATCCACTCAATTTCATCATAATGCATACCTTCTACAGTACTGGCTAACGCGACACCTGCATTATTAAAGATCAAATTGACCTGGCCAAATTCAGCTTGGGTTGCAGCCGCCCATTGCTCGACAGCGGCACGATCAGATACATCTAACTGGGTCTGAGTTATTTTCACACCGGTGTGCTTAATCATTTCAGCCGTTTGTGCAAGGCCGTCGAGGTTGCGATCACTTAATGCTAGATGCGCACCTGATTGAGCCAGTTGAATGGCTAATTGCTGTCCAATACCTGAACCTGCTCCAGTAATGGCTGCGACTTTGTTGTTAAAATTTTTCATCGTTATTCCTATACACACTTAATCTCGTTCAGTGAACAAGCTGCATTTTCATATTATTCATAACACAAGCTTAACGAGAACTGATCTATGAATGAAATGATTTTATTTAATTGTAAAATATGAATGCTATACATAGCTCTTTAGCGTTATTGCTTCAAATCAAATTAATGTAATTCAACATGATTAGAGCAAAAATTGAAAACTTAAATGAGCCTTTTAGCTCCGGCTTTTTTTGGGATTGTAGCTCTAAATTTTTCAGCTCAAACAGCGTTTGATATTTATAAAAGTGATACAAATCCCAAATGTTATAAACAAAGCTCAACATTTATTCTATTTTTCTACACGATCCAGATTCTACATATTCAAAATCAGTATATAAAATCCACAATATATACTTATTTTTTTGTGAATATAGCCCTTGAAGACAACAAGGCTGATGCTTTGTAATTTTCCAAGTCTTGTGTATCCACCCTTTGGAAGATCAGGGATGCACATCTCTTATTATGTTCAATAGAGGTTCTAAAATGATAAAAACAACTCTTAGCCTAATCGGTTTGTCACTGGTGTCTAGCTTAGCTTTGGCTGCTGATCCATTGCATGGTACTAAATGGAAAACCATCGATGACCAAACCAAAAAACCTTTATCTGTAGTTCAATTTAATGAAACATCAAAGGGCGTTTTATCTGCAAAAATCGTTGATGTACTCACCCCGGGTGAAGCAGAAAACTGCCAAAAATGTGTAGGTAAATTCCACAATAAACCACTACTCGGTGTGCAAATCGTCAATGGTTTGAAAAATACCGGTAAAAATACCTATGACGGCGGTAAAATTACTGACCCGAAAAATGGTAAAACCTATAGTTTCAATGCCAAAATGTCGAATGACGGCAAGACCTTGAATGGTCGTGGCTATATTGGTGTATCTGCGCTTGGACGCAGCCAAACATGGATACGTGTAAACTAATCCTTTATGTACAAAGTCAAAAGCGGCTCGATTGAGTCGCTTTTTTTGTATGAAAACCAAGAATGAAATTATTCGAAAATAAAAATTAAACGGTATAACGTTTGCTTAGCCCCCATTCAGCTAATATGCGACGATAGGTTGTCGATGAGCGATCTGCTTCGAAATGCGCCTCCATACTGATATCCAGTGGCAATTCTTCAGGTTTTTGACTTTCCACCATGTCTTGATCTTCAGCAAAAATTTGTGCATTAAAATCATAGACCGCTTGTAAATCTCCTGTGGTATCAAAATTACGAGTTAAAGGCACAAATAAACGGGTTTTATTATGCGATACAGGACAACAGGCATTTAATATTTTCAACACCCCATTTTCAGGAAAATCGATGGTTAAAATTGCTGAAAATGGCGGATAGACATCAAATGTTCTTTTCCATAAAAAATCTTCTGGCGCTAAATGTTGTAAGCCATGCGGATAATTACTCACATCACTGAGATATTCTGTATGTAGTCCATAGTCTGTACGCACTGTCGAATATTTTTGCACTTTTGGGTTTTCACGGTCTGCAAAGCTTTCATGATGCACCCATGCGAAATGTGCAACATCAATAAAGCCTTCGAGCTGACGTCCACTTGAACCACCAATATCTACATAAGGTGGCAATATCGATTGGTGCTGCTCGGTATCCCACGTGTCTAAATTTGGAAAATTGGCCGTAGATTCATCTCGGTTAAATAAACTGGTCCACACTAATCCATATTTCAATACAACTGGAAATTTAGTTAATGAAAAACGCTCTGAAATTTGTGTCAGCTCTGGCTGTGCAGGAATTTTTACACACCTTCCTGCGCCGTTATAATGTAAACCATGATATGGACAAATAATGTCTTCACCCTTAACCCAGCCTTTAGTTAATGGCACCCCTCGATGTGGACAGATATCACGAACCAAATGAATTTTTCCACTTTCAGTTTGATATAACGCCATTTTTACATCGAGTAATTGCACTTGTTGCGGTTCAATTGAAACATCTTCTACACGTGCAACGGGATACCAATGCTGCGCCAAAATATTCCAGTCGTTGGCATCAAATGTACTGCACTGAGGTTGGGTAAATAAATTGAGTACAGGAATGGCATTCATAGTTCATCTCGACATTTTCAATATTTCTTCAGCATTTAGCGCTATTTAAATTTTGCTAAATCCTTATTTTCTAAGTCGAAATTAAATTCTAAACACATTTCTGTCTATTAGAATGATTTGCATAGATTGTTCTATTTTTTAGAACATTAAGCATTGAGCGCTGCACGATTTGATAAAGCTGGCATGAATATCGCTTTAAATGCATAACATTATGATTCGCTGATCACGCGATAGAGATTGAAGCCTGTATGTCGATTACTTTTTCTAGATTTTCTGAATATTTTATGGCGGTTGCACGGACTGGGAGTCTACGCAAAGCTGCTGAACAACTTTTTATTTCAGTCTCGGCAGTACATCGACAAATCGTTTTGGCAGAAGAAGAACTGGGGGTTGCCCTATTTGAACGACTACCTCAGGGCTTAAAACTGACGCTCGCGGGTGAATTACTATATGCCGATTTATTAAAATGGCAAAAAGAATATCAACTGACACGAACTCGATTTGATGAAATCCAAGGCTTAAACCGTGGAAACATTGAAATGGGCTTTATTGCAGCTTTGAATGACAGTTTTGTCGTCGACTGTATTCAAAAGATGGCTGAGACTTATCCGTGGATCAACCTCAACATCAGCATGAATAGCAGTGAAGACATTTCCAGAAAAATCGTCGATGCAGAATTAGATTTTGGCATAATTTTAAATCCGAAAAGCCATAGCCAATTAGAGATTTTATCCTTTATAGAAATTCCGTTAGGCTTTGTGATGTCGCCGCATCATACCTTGGGTGGAATGGATAAAATTTATCTTTCAGATACGTTAAATGAACGGCATATTTTGCCGAGTGATCCACTCATTATTAGTGAATATGTACAAACTTTATATAAACATCATAAGTTTAGTCCGATTCAAAAGATCGAATGTAATGACATTAGAATGATATTGTCATTGGTTCAGCAACAATTAGGCATCAGTTTGATGTCATACATGGATGCTTTGCCACTGCTTGAGAATAATAAGATTATTTTTAAACCGATCCGTGAAAAAGGCTTACACAGTTTGACCATCGCTTTATGTGTCGCATCGAAACGCCAAACCTCTCGAATTTCTCAGATCATGATTAATCTTTTGGTGGAAAAAATGGAAGAAATTAAGATCAATTTAAAATCTTTGAACCCCTAAAAGCATTATTTAAGCTTTTTTGTCACTTAATTTTTTGTAAAAAAAATCCAGTGCGAATAATTCGTACTGGCTGCTGAAAGCTAAAGTTTTATTAGTTTATTTTTTTAATCCAATGGATTACCTACAATATTACTGATAATACCTTTCATAATATGATTGCCTTGTTCCTTACGCAGTTCTGCATACCATTCACGCGTCACACTTTCATCTTTCATATGGGTCACATCACAACGCTTACGCGCTCGCAGAACCAATTCATTGGCACGCTCATTACGTTTATTTTGATAACGACGCAATGAATCTTGTAAGCCCAAAGTATTGATTTGCAAAGAACGAGCTAAATAAATTGCATCTTCCATTGCTTGGCAGCCGCCTTGTCCAATATCCGGCGTTGTACTGTGTGCTGCATCACCCACAATCACCACGCGACCTTTGTAGAAATCTGCAAAAGGTTCAATATCATGAATTTCTACCCGATTGGTTTTTTGGGCATCTACGGCATCAATCAACTTTTGAACCGGTTCACACCAACCTTTAAAGTATTCTTTAAATAAGGCCTTATATTGTGTGCGGTCATTTTCTAAGCCTGCTGCTAAAGGGACATCAAAGAAGAAATAGAATCGGTTGTCGGCAACGGGCATCAGCGAAACACGTTTACCTTCTCCTACAAATGTCGTCCATTGATCTGCCGCAGCAAATTCTTCTGAAATGTCGACTAAACCATTCCAATTGACGTAACCTGCATAGCGGCGCTCAACTTGTTCCCCCAATACATACGCCCGTGTCAATGAATGTGTACCATCGGCGCCAACCAATAAATCAGCCAGAACCTCACTTCCGTCAGCAAAACGCGTGATCACTTGATCGTCTTGTTCTGAGAAGCTCACCATTTTTTTGCCTAGATGAATATTCTCACGACCAAATTCATCCATAAGCATATTTTGTAAGTCAGCACGTGAAACGGGATAAGGTCGCTGTCCAACTTCTTCGATTAAAGGAAACAGACTAAACTGCGTCATAACATCGCCAGTTAAACCATCGATATAGGCTAAGTGATCCATCTTGCCACCGAGCTTTTCCACTTGTTCGGTTAGCCCCAAATAGTTCAAACATTTGACACCGTTAGACCATAAAGAAATAGCGGCTCCAACAGGTAAAATTTGTTCTGCCTGTTCATAGATGGTTACTTGGTGTCCAAATTTTTTCAAAGCGATCCCTGTCGTTAGGCCCGCCATACCTGCACCAATAATTGTAATGTCCATCTATAACTCCCCTGTGTTTTTTTAAATATCTTTCTCCTAAAAAGCGAAAAGCATGCCATTTTTTCAAAAAAGCAATAAAAAATCTAAAGTTGGCACACGCTGTGCTTCTAAACACGTGTAAATGCTTGTTTTTATCAAATGTTAAATTTTTAACACTGAAAACAAAATGCATATGTTTTAAATGAAAATAGTGAATGGATTTTATATATGGCGACTTTACTCGCACCAAGTTTTGATATTCCTGTACAGTTACAGACACTTACAAATTTAGCTGATGACCGTATTGGTGCAAAAATACTTGATTGTTCAGATGATTTTTTTGCAGAAGCAAAACGCATGCTGCAATTTAATGCACCAATCTTTGTCGAAGATAAATTTGATGATCATGGCAAATGGATGGATGGTTGGGAAACGCGTCGTAAACGCCATGCAGGTTATGATTGGGCAATCATCCAACTCGGTGTTGCTGGTCGAATTCAAGCCTTAGATATTGATACAACATTCTTTACAGGGAATTATCCAGCTTCCGCATCAGTTGAAGCCTGTTTTGCACCGAGTGGTGAACTAGCACAGGCAGCATGGGTCAATATCTTAGGCAATACCGTATTGGGCCCGAGCCAACACCATATATTGAAGGTCTCAACTGATCAGGTGTTTACCCATGTACGTTTAAATATATATCCAGACGGCGGTATTGCGCGATTTAAAGTCTATGGTGAAGTTCAGTTGCAAATTCAAGACAGTACGAGCACATTAGACCTCGTTGCACTAGAAAATGGTGGACGTGTTATTGCTTATAGTGATGCTCATTTTGGACATCCACGAAACTTAATTAACCCTGGTCGCGGCATCAATATGGGAGATGGTTGGGAAACTAAACGTCGCCGTGCACCAGGTTTTGACTGGTGTATTTTGGCTTTGGGTCAATCTGGTGCAATAGAGCAAATTGATATTGATACTGCCCATTTTAAAGGCAACTTCCCTGCGCAGGTTTCCATACAAGCGATCTATGTAGAAGATGCCACTGACCCTCAACTGATTCCGCAAAGTATGTTCTGGCCGTTTTTACTCGATGCACAAGACATGCAGATGGATCACATTCATAGCTTCGTCAGTGAGATTTTAAAGCATGAAAAAATATCGCATATCCGCATCAATATGATTCCTGACGGGGGGATTAGTCGCATACGGTTATGGGGAAAAATACATCCTTAATTACAGTGTTAATCACATAGGAAGCCTTCGTGCTTCATATGTATATTGTTTCAATTTTTTTTAATTAAATGCCCTATAAGATATCTAAACATGACACACAGCATAAAAATACAAGCTCTAAGTATTGAAGGCTTTGCGCCTTTTGGAGAGGTCATTTGCACGATTGAACATGATTTTTTCCACATCAATGACGCACATACAGAGCGATATCATGCCCTCGTGGAAACAGAAATTTCAGGTGATGCGGTTGCTGGAATTAGCCTCTTTAGAAATATCAAAACCACTGAATTGCCTTTTACGATTTCGATGTTAGAGCGGCATCCCAACGGCTCACAAGCGTTTATTCCAATGCAAGCGCAGGCTTTTTTAGTGGTAGTTGCACCTGCGTTGGATGATCACAGCCCTGATCTTACACAGCTATGTGCTTTCATCACTGATGGTAGCCAAGGAGTCAACTATCGTGCAGGAACATGGCATCATCCTCTCCTGACACTCGAAGCACCAAGTAGCTTTGCCGTCATCGATCGTATTGGGACTGGACATAATTGTGATGTGTTCCCGTTCCCAACGCCTATTCACATTTCAAATTAATGTATTTTTAGCTTAAATACTTAGAGTTCAATAGACTAAAAATCACTTAACCAATTGTTAGTAAATATCTTATTTCATGTCTTGGTATTAATTTATTTAAATATTACGCAATATAAAGCCCTCAATTTAGAGGGCTTTTTTTATTCTATACAAACTATATTCTATGAATCATCGTATGGTTCAAGACTTAAAATCTGCCATGATTAATGTTGCACATCTATCGCCATGCTTGGTTTTTTAACCTGATCTTTGCCCATAGTCACTTCTTTATTTTTAAATAAATTCAGATGATTGAACACAATATTTAAAATAATCGCCATCAAACAAGTTGAACTAATGCCTGAATGAAAGAGTGTTTGCACCCATTTTGGGAAGTTTGCATAGAAAGAATAATCGATAATTGGAATCATCCCTGCTGCAATCGCAGTCGCAACAATGATGAGGTTCTTTTGCTCGTTATAGTCAATTTTCGCCAAGGTACGAATACCACTTGCCGCAACCGTTCCAAACAAAACTAAACCAGCACCACCTAATACAGGGACAGGAATCGCTGCAATCAGTCGCCCCATAATTGGCAGAACGCCTAATACGACTAAAATCATTCCACCCGCTGCGACAACAAAGCGACTTTTCACGCCAGTAATCGCTACTAAACCAACATTTTGTGCAAAAGCACTTTGCATGAATGAGCCGAAGATTGGCGCTGCTGCACTAGATAACATATCTGCACGTAAGCCATTGGTAATACGCTCAGCATCCACTTTAGTACCAACAATCTCCCCAACGGCAATAATATCTGCTGTCGTTTCAGTCATAATCACTAAAGTCACGATCAACATAGCAATAATGGCACTTAACTCAAAAGTTGGCATACCGAAAGCAAAGAAGCTTGGAAATTGAATCCAGTTACCATTTGCAACTTTAGAAAAATCGCCAAAGCCAAAGGCATAAGCCAGCACCGTACCGAAGACGATGGCTAACAAAATAGATAAACGTCGGATAGTTGCATTACGGGTTAAGTTCAGCGCAATCACGATACCCAAAGTTAAAAATGCCAAACTGATGTTCTCAGCACTTCCCCAGTCTGGTGCTTTATTGTTCCCACCCATCATCCAGCGTACCGCGACAGGCAGCAATGAAAGACCAATCACAGTGATCACACAGCCAGTCACAATCGGTGGGAAAAAACGAATAATTTTTGAAAAATAAGGTGCTAGAAAAAAGCCAATTAGAGATGCAACAATCACCGCACCATAAACAGCAGAAAGCCCACCGCCTGCGGTTACTATGGCAATCATCGTCGCCACACCTGCAAATGAAACACCTTGTACTAAGGGTAATTTTGCACCGATATATTTCACACCGACGGTTTGTAGTATGGTCGCCAAGCCACCGACAAAAAGCGCCGCCGCAATCAATAAACCGATCTGCGCAGGTTCAAGTCCCGCGGCTGTACCAATAATCAATGGCGGAGCGATAATACCGCCATACATGGTTAATACATGCTGTAGTCCATAGGCAAGGCTTTTCCCTGCGCCTAAATATTCATGTTCTGGTGAAACTGTTTTATTTTGTTCTGTCATTTTTATATCCCCTATTTTTTAACTTTGCTCTTAGCTGCCACGATACGTTGAATATGCAAATGGGCTGATGAGTAAAGGAATATGAAAATGCTGCGAGGCATCTTTTACATAAAAATGAATCACAGCTTTTGGAAAAAAGGTTTCGGTATTTAAAGTCTGAAAATATTCAGCAGTCGCAAATTCAAGGCTATAAGCACCTGCTGTAAAGTCCTTCAGCGCAAAATCATTGACACGACCATCTGCATTGGTTTGGGCTGAACCTAGTAACTCTCCGTGTGCATTAAATAATTGAATGCTGACGTTTGCTGCGGGTTTGCCTAGATTGGAATCTAAAATATGTGAGCTAATCATGCGCTAAGCTCCTGTTTTAATCTTAATAAGGCAATTTCAGCCAGTTGATGATGAACAATTCGTTTTTCGGTTTCAGGATCATTCAATAATCGATATTGCAGCGCCTGTAGTACATCTTCACTACTGAGGCCAGAAGCTTTGATTAAAAAGAGGTATCCGTACTTTTTCTCATACGCGACATTGCCTTTGAGCAATGCAAATTGAGTTTCTTCATCTGCTGAAATTTCAGACTGTTCTTGATTTGAAAATTGTTGTTCCAAACAACTTAATTCTGCCTGTGCCTTTTTTTCACCAATCCGTGGATGGTTATCTAGAGCATTTTTGATTTCATCCCAAGTCCAAGCATTTGCAGCTTTTACTGCTTGCTCTGTGATTTGCGTGACAGAGGTATAAGGGCGCTGCGCCACAATGTGTTCTGCCCAGCTTTCAATTTGTACACAGTGCTTTAAAAAAGTTTTTGCATCTGCTTCGGATGCTTTATTAAATTCAACAAGTTGCACTATAAAAATCGCCTAAAATTATTGAATGATTGTTCAAATTTAGTTTTGCAATATCAGTGCCAACCTAGGTCTATGATGTCAGTTACCTAAGTTCAGGCCTAAAAAAAGAGGAGCTAAGCTCCTCTTTATCCAAATATTTTTTTATTAGACTGCATGATGTGTATACCAATGTTCCGCGATATCACCACGGCGACAGATCCAGACTTTTTCATGTGATTGCACATAATCTAAGAATCGTTGTAGTGCTTTAAAACGGCCTGGTCGCCCTAAAATACGACAATGCATCCCAATCGATAACATTTTTGGCGCGCTTTCACCTTCTGCATATAGCACATCAAAAGCGTCTTTAAGGTATTGATAAAATTGTTCACCACTGTTGAAACCACCCGGTGAACAAAACTTCATATCATTGCTTTCGAGTGTATAAGGAATAATTAAATGTGGACGGGTTTGACCACTTTCATTCGTCAAACGACTCCAAAAAGGCAGGTCATCACCATAGTGATCGCAGTCATATTTAATTTGCGGAAATTCAGCCAATAGCTGACGTGTGTTGGGACTGTCACGCCCTGTGTACCAGCCAATAGGCGTCCTTCCAAATAAAGCTTCAAGCACACTAATCGCTTGATCCATGTGCTGACGTTCTAGCTCTATCGGCATATCCTGATAATGTAACCAGCGTTGACCATGTGAAACGACATCATAGTTGGATTGTTTGATCGCATCGACAATATAAGGATTGCGCGCTAAAGCCATACCAACGCCAAAGACTGTCATGGGTAAATCACGTTTTTTAAATTCTTCATGAATCCGCCAAAAACCGGCTCTGGAGCCATATTCATACATCGAGTCCATCGACATATGTTTGGCAGGAAAACTGGCCGCTCCAATAATATCGGATAAGAATTGTTCTGATCCTGCATCCCCATGTTCGATGTGATTTTCCCCACCTTCTTCATAGTTCAACACAAACTGCACTGCGATACGTGCCTGATTAGGCCATACGACTTGAGGTACATCGCCATGATATCCAATTAGGTCTCTGGAATAATCCTGTTGTTGGATCTGATCAATTAAGTCTTGCCCGCGTAAGTAGCCTGTAGTCACTTCAACTTCCTAATTTGTTATATCAAACAGTAAAAAATTAGGTAGAAACAAGCAAATTATGCGCCAATGTCGTAGATGGCTAAATAACTTTTCATATCAATGACCATTGCCTTTTTTTTAAATATTGAATGGTTGCCCTGAATCATCTGCAATGATTGAAATTTGCCAAATTTCATCTATTTCTGGAAAATTCTGATGCAATTGATCAATGAAATAGTAATAACCTGGTGTATTTTCCGTAATATAAATGATTGTATTTGAACACAATATATAGAGTTGAATCTCATCAATGGTTCCAAGATCTTGGCGTACGACATCTATACTTTGAATATTTTTCCATAATATAGTTTTAGTGCTTATCTCAGGCCCAGTTGTAGTGTAAGTGAAACCATCATTAAAATATTCAAAATCACCTTTCTCCTGTCTTACACTCTCAAATTCATTTGTTTTATTTTTTATATCTTTTTTTAAATCAATAGAATCTACAAACCAAATATGAGGATGATAAATTATTGCATTCCAAATAATAAAAATACAAAGTGTAAAAAACCATATATTAGCTGTAATTACTATCGTAAGCACTGCCAATATAAATAAGATAAAACCCAAATTTAGGTTTAAAAATAATATAGTTGAAGTTCTTATTGGTAGTTGTACTTTCATTGGCAACTGCTTGAATAAAATATTACCATCATTCAATTTTTCGTTATATTTAAAGTAAAAACAAATTGCCAGTATTAAAAATGATATTAAGCCAATGAATGTAAAATGTTTTCCCCATATTTGCCAATTAGATAAAAAATATATAAAAATGACCATAAATATTGAAATTGAACAATACATCGTAAGTAAGGAATTTAAAAAAATATGCATCCTCATTGATTTTTTAATCTTGTAAATTTTTTAATGGTATAACTATACTTAAATATACATAAATTTAAAGCATCATGATCAAATATCTTTGTAAAATCAACACACTTAACTCTGAAAATTAATTTATATTCATAAGTCATTTTTCACTCAGTTCCAAATAAAAGATTCAAACAATAAGATTGGCTAGCAATTGATTAATCCACGCTTTGGAGAAGACAAAAGATTTTGATTAGGCCCACCTCACATCCAAGTAAGTTACATAAGTTTTAGTGACTTATGGTGGTCTGTCTTAAGAATCTTTATGCAATAGAGCCATAAACGAGCAAAACTCTACAAAATATTAAAAAAAATATTTACTCATAATTTTTAAATTTTACTCTTCACTGAACAATGCAATATATTGAAAATAAATAAATTACAAAAATATAGATAAACCTAATATAATATTCATAAACTTCACTTTCTTTTTTATCTTCCCGATCAACAAATAACTCCCATTATAAATTAGATCAACAAAGATAATAAAAAAAACTACTGCACCAATAAAACTCCAGAAACCTATCCCAAAAAAGTAAAACTTTATTAAAAAAATCAAAAACTCAATAATAAAAAAAATAGCTATAATTAGCCTTTTATAATCGTGATAAACTCTAATTACAAATTTATCCATTATTGTTCCTTTTTAAACTATCGATCCATCTCATTACGAACTGCATCATTATTTACTTCTTAAGTAGACATCAATTATTTAATACACATCACGGCGGTAACGACCTGCTTTACGCAGTGTATGCAGTTGTTCAATGCCCAGTATCTCTTGCAAAGTGGCATCTACCGCTTTGGCCATATTCAAACTGCCGCAGATATAGAGACAAGCCCCTTGCTCTAGCCAATCAAACAATTCAGCTTTTTTTACAACTAGGACATCTTGCACATACTTTTCAGCAAATCCATCACGAGAAAATACCCGATCGATTTCTGAAATTTTACCTTGGTTTTGTAATTCATGCAGTTCATCAGCAAAAATTGCATCGAAATCTTGTTAATGCTCACCATAAATTAACCAGTTTTGATAGTGCTCTGTTGCGACACGTTGCTTAAGATGTGAAAGCAAACCCGCCATTCCTGAGCCATTGCCAATCATAATTGCCGACTTAACGCCCTCTGCTAAGTGAAAATTTGGATTCGCACGAATATAGGCATGAATACATTGTCCAAGTTTTAAATCGTGCGTTAATAAGCCAGAACCTAAACCTAGTTCATCGCCATGCTGCTCTTGACGTAAGACGAGCTCTAAATCTTTTTAATTAAATAGAGTTTGATAATTTCACGCTTATACTAAACGACTGAATAAAGACTATAATAAAAATTAAAAATTCATTCGCCATTTGCGAAATCTTCGAGCAATCATGTCCAAAAATCTTGCAACGCTGATTGGATTCAGTGCAATCTTACAATGGTCTTCTATTGTTGGTTTACTTAAGAAAATTAGTTTCAGTATTGGCCCTGATCTTGCTGTGCTCTTTATGTATACCTTGAGCGCAATTATTCTATTGCTCTTATTTAAAATTCCAAACCTTAAACTGGTTCCGCGCCAATTTTTGATATACGCCACCCTTTTATTTGTGATTTATGAGTTGTGTTTTTCGTATGCCATTGCTTTGGCTCAAACAGCTCAACAAGCGATTGAAATCAGTTTAGTTAATTATTTATGGCCGAGTCTGACAATTGCCGCGTTAATATTATTTAAAGAATTAAAATTTAACTTTTTCGTAATCATTGGTTTAGCCATTAGTTTGGGCGGCATTATTTTAATCCAAACTATTAACGGAAGTTTTAACTGGTCTACAGTCTTTACCAACATTCAGTCCAATCCATTAAGCTATTTTCTTGCTTTTATGGGCGCTAGTTTATGGTCACTCTACTGTGTGATTACCCGTAAATACAGTCATGGACATAACCCTATTTCATTCTTTTTCGTCGTGATCACCATTGTGCTATGGCTAAAAATGTTGATATTTCACGGTATCCCGCGAATGCCTGCCGTAGACTTACATACCGGTAAGTATATGTTAATCGTGTCCATCGTGACCGCATTGGGTTATGCAGCGTGGAATGTAGGTATTATTAAAGGCAATATTACGATATTGGTGACTTTATCGTATTTTAGTCCGATTTTTTCTTCGGTTATTTCAATGTTTATATTACAGACACCACTGAGTTTAAGTTTTTGGCATGGTGCCATTTTGGTGACATTAGGTTCGCTGGTATGTTGGATTTCAACCAGTTGGCCACAAATTAAAGCCAGATTAATGCAATTGCGCCATGAATAATATGAAGCAGTCACTTGGCTCATTTATCTTAAACTGAATAGCAAAACCGCGATTAGGCACAGCATATGAAGTAACTGTGTTGGTGCAAAATATAGAAAATATTTCCAGCCACCTGTGAGAAATGCATTCACACATTTTGAAATCGCATGGGCTGATAATCCAATCACCACAGCATAAACCAATGTTAAATTGTCGATATTACCTTGCATCACAACGGTTGCCATAGCTGCATGGACTTCAAAGAGTGATGCTAATAATGTCCCTAAAATTAAACCTTTATCACCTAAAGCGAGATTTAATCCATAAACAAGTGCTTGGATCAAAGTAAGCGTGATGGCAATGATTGCCGCCTGTTTTAAGCTAAACATTCGACTATCGGTATTTTCTAACGGCACTGTTTCATTCGCCTCTACACGAAGCATTTCCAGTCCGGACTCATTATTAAAGTTAACTTTAGATGATCCATAAATCAGATATAGCGCAGCAAGGACCAATATTAATATGCCGACGATACATGGTATGACTAATATTTTAAACCAAGCAAAACTCACCCCAAGGACAATGATCAAGAGTTGAACCAATGTCGCAACACATGAAAAAAGTCCTGCCCCTGCATTACTTTTGGCACTGGCTTTTCCTGCTCGTACTTCCATACCTAAGCTTGCGATTGTTGCGGTGCTCGACACAAAACCTGATGCCAAGGCCGATAAAATAATGGCTTTATCAGAGGATAATAGCCGCTTGGCAATGTGTGCTAATGACTGCACCACCAAGATCAATATCAGTAATTTTAAAATCACATAGGGATTTAATACAGAACCCCAATAGGCCTGATTCGGCGTTAAAGGTAAGGCAATTAGGATCAATGCCAGTAAAAATACACCATCTCTTAACTCATAGTCTTTGATCCAATGCGCTGCAAAATGATGTAAGCCTTTTTTTCCAACTAATATGAGGGTCAGCACCACAGCCAAACACGCAGCCAGTGGAATATTAAAAACACAAGCGGCGCCGATTAAATAGGTCATGACAAAAGCAAGTTCAGTGGTTGTACCAATATCTTGTTTTTGTTGGCTTAATCCATAATAGCTAAACATACTGACGACAATTGCACCGATCACACCAACAGCTAAATGGATTAAAAAACACAATGCTCCAAACAACGCACAAATGGTAAATGAGCGTAAACCGGCAAAACTCTGTTCACTGTCCAAATTGTTGTTACGTTGACGCTCCAAACCGATGAGCAATCCACAGCCTAAAGCCGAAGCTAAAATCGTTAACAATGCGGGGAAGGATAAAGTTTGTATGAGTATTTCCAAATTTAAGCCCTCCCATCAATACATTGTTTATATTGGCAATATAAATAAAAAATAATATAAAAATTTAACGCTAAAATTTGAAAAAAACATATAAATTGAACAACTTGAGCATTTTCAATCATGTTCAAAGTTTAGTCATACTTTAAATCATAAACAATTCCATGATAAATATCCTAGTGGACATCAAATATTTCTCATCTTTTAATTAAAAAATATTCGAAAATCTGACTTAAATTCGGACTTTTTTACCTTCATGTCTGTTTAAAGCACACATTAAGCCCAAATCACCATAATCGCCGCAATCACCACTAGGGCTAAACCCCAATGATCAGTTCTTGCGAGTTTTTCCTTAAAGAAATAGGCAGAGATTAAGAGGCTAAATAATATTTCGATTTGACCTAGGGTTTTGACAATCGCAACCGTTTGCATACTCATAGCAGTAAACCAGCCCAAGGATGCTAGAAAGCTACAGACACTAACGCGAAAGGTCAGACCGACTCTATCCCACATGGCAATGAGCGTTTTGCGGCTAAATAGACTGAGGTACAGCAGCATAATCACACATTGAAAGCCAATTACACTCAACAATACCCACGCCGCACGATGCAAAGTCGGTAAATCACTTAGCTCTAAACTGGCTTCACGAACCAATAAAGAGGTAATTGCAAAACTTAATCCACTCCCTACACCAATGCATAAAGTTGGCCAAGATAACTTCTGTCGTTGAGAACCTTTGCTTAAAAGAAAAACGGCAACACCACCAACCAAAACACCAATCCAACCAAATAAACTTAAATGTTCACTTAAGAAAATCACTCCAACAATGGCCGCAAAGATCGCTTCACTTTTCGCTAAACCGACGCCGATGGCATAATTCTTTTGCTTAAAAAGCAACACCATTAAAATCGTCGCTAAAATTTGACTTAGGCCAGCAATCACCACATAAACCCAAAACATAGGTGTAAATGTGGTTACCTGAGTCACAGGCTGTTGTTGGTACAACACGAACAAATAAATGCAGGCAAATGGGAGCCCAAAAATAAACCGTGCAAGGGTGACACCATACACATCAACAGTGGTACTGAGTTGCTTTTGAAATGCATTGCGCCATGACTGCATAAAAGCAGCCATTAAAGTGAATAAGATCCAAACTGGAAACATAAGAAAGGTGGTTTAACGGTGGATGCCTCATCAATTTACGCTTTTATTGAATTGAATGCGACCCAACACGGCCAGATTATTCATTGAACTTGGTTATAAATTCGTTGAAAAAAATTTATTTAAAAACCTAATATTAAGAGCTTGGTATGTATCAAAATTTAAGTTTTTATAAAAAACGCAAAGGCATGTCACCTTTGCGTTTTGCTCTTTACCAGTATTTAGTTAGTGACTTACATTACGTTAGCTTCCTAGTAATACAGCACCAAATTGCTCACGTAGATCTTTTTTCAGCATTTTACCTGTTCCGCTCAATGGAATAGCATCCACGAAAATCACTTTATCTGGCACCTGCCATTTAGCGACTTTATCTGCATAATAATCCAAAATTTCTGTATCAGATAAATCGACATCTGGCTTTTTAATCGCAATTAGTACAGGACGCTCATCCCATTTCGGATGGCTCGCTGCAATCACAGCCGCCATTGCAATTTTAGGATGTCCCATAGCCAAATTTTCTAACTCAACAGAAGAAATCCATTCACCGCCAGATTTGATCAAATCTTTTGAACGGTCACTGATTTTTAAGAAACCATCTTCATTCAGCGTAGCAATATCCCCGGTATCAAACCAACCATCTGAGGTTAATGCGGACTCTGTTTTGCCAAAGTAATTGCCAATAATCCAATGCCCTTGGATCTGTAAATTACCTGTCGTTTCACCATCACGTGCAACTTCATATGTACCGCTTTCTTCATCGGTAATACGTAAATCGACCCCAAATGGTGGACGACCTTGTGACAAACGCACTTGTAATTGTTCTTCTTCAGATAATAACAAATGTTTGGCTTTAAACTGGTTTGAAGAACCTAATGGACTGGTTTCGGTCATTCCCCAAGCATGAATCGTTTCGCAGTTAAATTGTTCTTTAAACACTTTTAACATCGCAGGTGGGCAAGCAGATCCACCAACCACATTACGCACTAAACTTTGGAGCTGACTACCCGCTTGCTGCGCAGCATTGATTAATCCCTGCCAAATCGTTGGAACACCCAATGCAACAGATACTTTATAATCATCAATCATTTGCGTCAGGCTCGCACCATCTAAACCTGGGCCTGGTAGCACTAAAGTGCAACCTACCATAGCCGCAGCATATGGCGTACCCCATGCATTGACATGGAACATCGGCACAACAGGCATCATAATATCTCGCGCTGAGATATTTAATGAATCCGGCATACAAATCGCATAACTGTGTAAGACTGTTGAACGATGGCTATACAACACGCCTTTCGGATTGCCTGTGGTACCCGAGGTATAACATAAAGAACTAGCCGATAATTCATCTAATTCTGGCCATGTATAGTCTGCAGATTGTCCCGCAATAAGTTCATCATAAAATTTAACATCTGGCACCGCTTCGACAATTGCTGCATCTGGTGCATCTAAACAAATAAAATGTTCAACAGATTTTAATAGTGGTTTTACTGCTTTGATTAACGGCAAAAAGGTTTTATCAAATAACATCACGCGGTCTGCGGCATCATTGATGATAAAAATTAATTGTTCTGGAAATAAACGCGGATTAATGGTGTGACAAACATAGCCGCTACCTGAAATAGCGTACCAAGACTCTAAATGACGGTGGTTATTCCAAGCGATGGTCGCAACACGATCCCCTAAATTTAAACCGAGTGATGCAAGAACATTGGCAAATCGTTTTGAATTTTTATGGACATCACCCCAAGTGGTTTTCGTAATCGTCGTGTCTGTATTTTTTGAAATTACTAAACTATCCGCATGATAGCGACCCGCATGTTCAATCATGCTACTAATCAAAAGCGGTTTAAACATCATATTACCAAGCATTCTTTGCTCCCACATTCATCCATATTGAGTTGTTGTTTTTCCACACTGTCCTGCAGATTTTTTAAAACTTTGCACCATGTCAAAAGTGATTGTTCTTTATCGACAAGGTTAAAGCAGTAGATATGAAACGCATATCCAAAACTGATTCTTATGTTTTAACCTTAATTGATTTTAGAATCCACTGTTTTATTGCTCAAAATATGAATGCTTTAGTGGTATAAAATGCAAAAATTAAAGCTTTAGCCCTATTCAAAATATAGTCTTATTTAGTTATAACACTGCTGCTTTAAAAATGTCGTTTTCAG
Source organism: Acinetobacter sp. LipI_15 (assembly GCF_058242865.1). Taxonomy (NCBI): domain Bacteria; kingdom Pseudomonadati; phylum Pseudomonadota; class Gammaproteobacteria; order Moraxellales; family Moraxellaceae; genus Acinetobacter; species Acinetobacter sp. LipI_15. The sequence goes on from NZ_JBZAYN010000001.1 coordinate 1,637,609, forward strand.
TTATCAAATAATCGACTGAGTCAATTGGCATAAAAAAACCCAGTCTAGATACACTGGGTTCATTCATTGCATTAGCCGTTGCAGTTAAGTTGAAATAGTTACAGCACTTCAAACTCAATACGACGGTTTTTCTTACGACCTTCAGGCGTAGCATTGTCTGCTACAGGCTTATTTGAGCCCATCCCTTCAGTACTTAAGTTCGCCGCTGCAATATTTTTTGAAATCAGGTAGTTTTTAACTGCATTAGCACGATCTTGGCTTAAACTTAAGTTTTTCTCAGGATTCCCCGAGCTGTCTGTGTGACCAATAATTCGTACTTTTTTCCCACCGACGCGATTCAGTGCGACAACCATTTCATCTAAGATCTGTACCCCAGATGGCGCTAAAATCGCGCTTCCAGATTCAAATTCAATAATACGATTACGTAAAGCCGCATCAATAATGGCCTGTTCAGCCTGATTGACAGAAAGCTGTGCATTGAAACGAAAAGGTGCTGTGACCAAAGACTGGAACTTCGTAGTCGTTGGTTGGATATCATCTTGATTCGACATCTTGCCACTTAAATCGACTTGCGTTCCGCGAACAGAGAGTTTTCCCTGTTTTACTTTTTTTAAGTCATCATTAATCATTTGGCTTACGCTATTGCCCCAACCATTGGGTGCAGTAACCGCTCGAACCTGAATTTTATCAACCACATTTGCCTGACCATAGGTCAAATAGGCTTTATTTAATATTTCTTGCTTGGTTGCTTCATTCGGTACAGCGCCTTCAATCACAATAGGCTCTGCCCAAAGCAAAGTCGAACAACCTAAAATGCACACACTCGCAAGAAATTTGGGCAACATTGGTAAGATTCTTTGCATCATTATTCTTCTATAAAAGTCTGTCTAAAAAGTTTAATGCCATGAATAAGGCTGATCTGACGCTCACTCAAAGACTGTTCCAATACGGCTAAGCCTGCATTTTGTTCAAGATAAGGATCAATCCAACTGGCATCAATCAAGGAAACCCAATGATCACTTTGCATATTTTGGGTAAAAACATCATTGAGTGCAGTAATATCAGCACCTTGAAAACCAAACAGTAAAACTGGCGAATCACTGTGTAGGATGCCAATGAGTAACTCAGCATCTTGGTTTTCGACAAAGCGACTAATTAAATTGACCCAAAAAGCCGCAATTTCATAACAGTAACTAATATTATTGATCGGTAAGATCAACACTTTATTCAACCGAGACGTACCCTGATGAATAATCGGTTGTAGCAGCAAACCGAGACCAATCATGCTTTGCGCCAACTGATAAGGCGTAAAATTCAATAAACGTGCAAATGAATGCAACGTATGATGCTCATAAAAAGAAGAGGTTTCTTCTGTCCCGAACACTTGAATTTCGTTATTCAGTTTGCCTAATTTATCGAGCAAAATATCGGGATCGCGAATAGAACGCATCACTCGGTTACGCTGATATAAGTCAATTAAGGTTTGTTTATAACGATAAGGTGCATACAAAATATTATCGAAAGGATCATCGATTTCTAGCAGATGAGCCAGCACCATTGGAAATTGACGCTTTGAACTGTCTTCACTGCTAATCAAATTGGCAACCAAAAAACGCTTATCTTTTGGACTGGCAATAAAGAAATCTAATGAAGGCAGTGAGTTATACGCTGCATTAAAATTGTCTGAACGCATAGCGAACTCAAGCGCCTCCGTGATCCACTGATCGATTAACTGAATCAGTGAATATTGTTCACGGCTCTTTAAGAAGTCACCACGAGCTGGACATTTTCCATAATACAGCGGTGTCGTTCTCACTTCATACATCGTCACACTCCTTGTTCTTTTGCACGAATGCCACCGCTCTCATTTTTAAATTCATCATCATGGTGTTGCTGTTCCTTGTACAACACTCATCGGTGAAGTCGCTGGCGCTACAGGCGCTTGTCCTGCAGGCATCGTTTGCGCTGCGACGACACGAACACCTTTATTCGTCACCACTTGATCAACAAGAGTCATACCTGAATAGCCTGAACCTGTAGTTGGGCCAGATGCGTTACCACTAATTAAACGGAAGTTCACTTTTACAAACACTTTTGGATTTTGTTTGCTACGCCACACCATTTCAAATGAATTACCATTTTGTGTACGCTGAGCGCCTTCAACCAATCGGTTAATACCATATTCACCCGGCTCATCAAAAATCGTATGCGTTTGACCTTCCAAGTCAATTGCAGTAATACGTGCACCCGGAATTGCCCCTTTATTTGGCCAAACGAAGTTCACCCATTGCTGAACACCGTTTTCATACACCATACGCTGACCATCAATATCAATGGTATATGAAAGTAACTGTGTGTTTTCTAATGGGAAGAACTGGAAGTTCGATTGATTGGTTGCCGCAGGTGCTGCTTGACTCAATTCCCCTGTAGCAACGCCATTACTTGGCGCAACATAGCGTTGGAAATTCGCTACGAATTGTGGATTTAAACCAATGCCCAAATCTTTCCATGTTTTCGTGGTTAAGGTATAGCCACGACGAATCACCAATGGATCTAAATATTCTTTTACAAAGCGAGCGATACTTCCGTTTTCACCAAAAATTTGGCTAATTTCATTACTGGTCGCTTGTAAAGTAGCATTGCTATTAAATGGATATTTAGGTGCAAGATTGGTTGTAAATGGTTGATACGCCTGCATTGCCCACAACTTATTAATTTCGTTTTGAGCTGGAATCAAAAGAACTTCAAATGACTGAGTCACCGGCTGCATAAAGAGTTTTTGAATCAACTGTTGATCTAATTCATTCAGACCCACAGACATTTTTTCATCCACAAATTTTTGCGTGCTATTAAAGACTGAGCTTTGATCATTGATGGTTTGTTTCACCAATGTCATGCTTGCAGGCCCCATATCACCGCCACTCTTCAAATCATTGAACTTACTACGTACTTGACTCAAAGACAGCATGTATTCATCTAAAATAGATTTGTTTTGCTGATCATCACGCTTACGAACTAGTTGATAGAACACATCAAATTCTTTTGCAATAACACCTTGACCGGCTTTAGAAGCAACTTGCTGTGCCTGCTGCGCATCATCACGGCTGAGGACTTTACGTTTAAACCACGCAATAAAACCTTTCTGAGGCGCAGCCAGTTCTGCTTGAACAATTGGATTATCCCAACTGGTTTCTTTCGCAATACGGTCCACCACTTTACGAATTGGCGAATTCTCAGGTTCACCTAAAATATCGATAAAACGTGACTGCTGAGCGACATCTGCACCTTTTCCATAATGCACAGCATTTAAAAATTTACGCCATTCAGCGATATATTCCTGCTTATAAAGTTCGGTTAACTGTTTACTGATCTGATCTGGACTACCACTAAACGTCAGGTCATCAGAGCGATTGGTATTGAGTACCCAATCTTGGGTATCTGTCGGATTATTCGCAGCTTGGTTAATCGCATCTTTTACATAATCATTCCATGCTTGGTAAGTAAAAATACCCGGCAAGGCATAACTACCTAACATGCTGTTTTGGCCTGTTTCACCTAAAATTTGCTTCACAGTTACTGCAGGGAAACGTACCGAACCACGCATTTTAATTTCATTATAAACGCGGTCACGTGCAGGAATACCCATAGTAACAGCCGTCAATAATTGACGTGTTTGATCAACCAATAAAGGATCAGATTCCATTTGCGGGAACGCAGGATCAACAGCTAAAGTCATCGCATAAGATAAAACTTGTTCTGCTTTTTGAATCATTTCCCCACGTGGCATTTGACCACGATTTGAATCTAACCATGAACGCCAGAAACGAGTAACTTGGTCACTCAAATGGCTCGATTCCATATATTTATGATTGCTCATCATCAAATACGCCTTCAGTGCATTGTAGGCATCCTGAGGATTAGTATCCGATGGTTCTAAATAGGGCTGATTTGATTTCACAGCTTGAGTGATTTGCACATTGACGTGATTTTCTTTCAACGTCGCTTCATTGGCTTTAACGCGCTGTAAGTACTGCGCCATATTTTGCTGAGATGGTGCCAATACAATTTGTTGAATACCTCGTAAATACTCAACTTTGAGTTTTTCACGAATTTTATTCCCTTGGTATAAACCAAAGCTATATTTCAAAGGACGATCTTCATCAAAATGATCGAGCTGCTGTAAATGCCCTTGTAATATCAGCAATGCATCCAATTGAGTCGAAAGCTCACTTCCGCTACGGCTTTCCATTTGTACAACTTTGTCTAGGTCTGCCTGAACTTCAGCCACGAGTTGTTGGTTATTACGATACGACCAAACCCATAATCCAAGCACCACAGCAACCAATAATAATGCAGCAATAAATGCCATAAAACGCTGACGCTTACGTGCAGGATTGATATGTTGTTTAACCAGATTTTTATCTTTTAAAATGACGGTTGAAAAGAGTCCTTTTAAGAAATAACCATGATCTTGCGAAACAGAATTTGTCGGAATGCCAAACTCACTATCCGTACTTTTCACCAAATGAAAATCTTCAGCAATTTGTTCGGTCATTGGACTTTCAATCACACCTTCTTGTAACGCACTGGTGAAATAGAAACCACGGAATACCGGTTTAAACTGATAAGGGTTGTCTTGAAACAACGTACCAATAAAAGTTTTTAGCACTGGCTTTAAGCTTTTAAACTCTAGCGGAAATGTCATTACACTTGGAGAGATATTTTGCGAATGACGACGACTCAAGTGTGTCGTACTGACGCTCTTCAAACCATCATATAAAATTGAATAATGCTTTTCGAACATCTCAACAGCATGTTCGGATGAGTCTGGATCATAAGGCAGTGTTGCACCCCAAACTTGATCAAATTCATCCTTATCATAACAATCAAAAAATTCAGTAAAGCCAGCAATCAAATCCATTTTTGAAAAAACGATATACACTGGCGCAAAAATTTCTAAACGTTCAGTCAAATCCTGTATACGTGCGCGTAAGTTTTTGGCTAATTTGATTGATTTTTCAGGACTTTGACTAACAAGCTCCGCCACAGAAACAATCACGATTAAACCGTTAATTGGTGCTTTAGAACGGTTTTTTTTGAGAATATTTAAGAAACCTAACCATTCAGAATGGTCTTCGGCATAAACTGAATATCGACCTGCAGTATCGAGTAACACCCCATCTGTAGAGAAAAACCAATCGCAGTTACGAGTACCACTTAGACCTGCCGACACCATTTTCTGATGAGTTTCTTCAAATGGAAATCTAAGACCAGAATTATAAATCGCTGAACTTTTACCCGCTGCTGGGTTACCAATCACCATGTACCAAGGTAATTCATATAGGGCTGCATTCCCCTTTTTGTCGCCGAGTTTTGATTTACGGATAAGTTGAATCGAGTCTTTCATTTGCTGATTGATCAGCGCAAGTTCTTCTTTATTTTTTTGTTTACCGTATTCAGCTTCATTATCTTTGGCAATTGCCTCAGCAAGCTCTTCGCCTTGCTGTTTATGACGATAATGTTGTACTAACTCATAAATACCCCACAGAATTAATCCGAGAATATAAACAGCAACCACAATGTAAAAAGTCTTTTGCGGAATCGAATTATGCATAGCCACAATAGCTACAAAAAATGACAAAGCCACCATCGCTTTAGGATTGGTGACGTACTGCCAAACATAACCGAGGATCGTATAAAATAGTGTGTTCACAATGTTCTCAATTTCGTCTTAATTCTAATTAAACAGTTTCTTGTTCAAGTTCATCTTCGACTGAAAATGTTTGAATAAAAGCAAATGTCGATTCTTGGTCTGTGCTATAAATCATGGCAGTTAACTCTTCTGGCAAGTGCATACCCAACATGAATCCAAAAATTTTTGCCAATTGCTGGGTATTTCCAAGATTCTGTTTTGTATATAAAAAATGATAGGTTTCAATCGCGGTTTCATTAAATTTATGCTGTAATGTTTTCACCACTTTCATATCTGTAGCATCATCTAACATCAATAAAAAGGGTTGTTCTTGATCATACTGATCTAAATTATTCAGTGCTTGAAGCTCTAAATGACGTTTCAACTCAGGTTCATGTGCCACCACTTGTAGCACTTTATTTGGAATTAAGCCTCGAACTTGAACGTCTGAAGCAGCCAAACACCAACTCGATGTAAACTCTGCAGCAATGTATTTTTCTTGTAGCCACATCTTTTCATCAATCCATTCTTGATCGATTTCAGAGTCAGCATTGAGAATCAAACTGACTTCAGACTTTTGTTTTGAAATCATTTCTAAAATGGTTAACCATTCTGAATAAGCGACTTGAGTGCCGATAAAATGTGGCTCGATATGAATTTGTTCGGGAATGATCGAAAATCCGTCAGATAGATACTGCTGAATAATTTGGGCATAATCATCATTCCATTGATGAATCAAATTATCAGCAAGCAAAATATGGACATTTAAACGATTTAAACGTGAAACTTGCTGTGCATTGTTCGCCAAATGTTCTGGATGTTCATCTTGCGTATAATCTGGATCCACCCAACCCGGATGCATACGGTACTGATATGCCAATTCACTATCATAAAAGAGTGCTGATTGCTTCAGATGCTCAGCAATTAAAAATAGACTTTCAACGTGTTGCTCTAGTTGTTGCTGAATAAGTGACTGGATTCGTTTTTCACGCATGGTGATGGCACTAAATTCATCATCTGCTTCTTCACTAGTAAGTTCATCTAAATCTTTGATTCGAAATGAAAGAACAGGCAAACCGTATGCATTAAATAACTTATCATCGAGTTCAGGACTTTTGAATTGCTGAATATCTTGGATGATTTGTTCGTTTTCACCAAAACTATGCCAAGCCGCTGAAGAATAAACATTTAAACGAAATTGCTGTACATCAATAGGCTTAGGTTTTGCTTGTTCAATGGCCTCAAGTTGTTGTTGCTCAGCTTGTTCTTCTGCACGTTTTTCAGCTTCAAGTTTTTTTTCTTTTTGATGTTGAATGCCTTTATAAATCAAATAAGGCGACAAAATAATTGCACATAAAGCTAAAGGAAGAAGTAAAAAGTATGTGACTAAATCGAAAGCCGTCGGGTCATAGCCTGTATCTCGCCAGTAAAAAATCACGAAAGCAGTACACAAAACAAAAAGCGTACTAAAGGTACCAATTATTAATTTCAGCATTATTATAAATTCCCCATTAAGGCATAACAGGTTTCTGTATTATCGACCTGTTTATTCGGCTGTAAAAATGCTCCCTGAGCTAAACCAATTCCGCTCAAAGAATTTAAACACACCGGTTTTATTTCTTCTTTTTGTAAAATTAAGCGCACATCCACCATTAATGTTGGACTGCACCAAGTTTGAATCATTTGTTTTAATTTTAGGCTGCGTGCCTGATTCGGTAAAAATGTTAAATAATCTTCATGATTTAAAGGTCCAATCACGATTTCAATTTTTTCGTCAATCTGTTGAATCTTCTCACCACAAAAAGTATTCAGCCCCAATAAGCTCGGCTGAGATCCACCTAAACATGTTCTCTGATCTTCTTCAAATACAAAAGTTTCAGGGATAAATTCTCGAATATCAAAATTCTGCTTAAAGATACAGTTCAGCATGGTTTTTAATGCATACGCTGTATTGTTTTGTCCCTGCATTAAACCTGAAAACTCTGCAAAATAATCATCTAAATCAGGCTGATCATGCTGGCTACGGATATAACCATTTAATGCATGTAAAATATCAAGATAGTGATTATCCTGCTCGATTTCATAACGAATAGGTAAATGATAATTTAAACTGGCATCAACATAATGTGCTGTTAATTTATGATTAAACAGCCCTAAAAACTTTTGAGTTTCGTGTCGCTGATGTCGCCCGCTGAGCTTAATCTTATTGGTATAACTATAAGGTAATGCACCTTGAATACCCGTTAAACCTACCATTAAATTTGTCAGTTCAACTTTCTCATCGTTGAACTCTAAACTTTCAATTTCAGTGTTCGGGAAGTTCAGATTAAGTGAACTATTAAACTCAAAGTCATTTGCCCAGTGAACTTGAGCCGCGCCATAAGGTGTATGTCTTAACAAACGAGTGGCTTGTACAAACTCGTAAGCTTTCGGTTCTTGAAAAAGTCCGTCAATTACAGAGCTTTCTTGCCACCAACGTTCTGCACGCATTGGTATAACTCCTGTTGACTATTTGCATCAAAAACCGAGACATCGACAAAGCTGTTCATATTGACTTTTAAGTTAAAGATATGTGCTAGCAATTGACTATATATATACAGGCTATGTCCTCTAAAGATATCTGCATCAATGTATAGCTGAACTTTTAAACCTCTGACAAATAATGGAAACGGTTTACTATCCACAAGTTTCTGCGTGGTAGAAAACTGAATATTTTTTATGGAGTCGATAATAATTTGGTTTTCTTTCGATTTAGGTAAATTATACAATTCCAAAAGTTCTTTAATATGAGAGACCGCATCGCCTTTCATTAAAGACATATTATTCAAAGATAAATGTGAAATGACCCGCCACTGTTCTTGTTTATTTTGCTCAAAATAATACGGTAACGACGGTCGTTTGAGCATCAGAGCACGACGTGCCAAATTACTATCATTCAGAGTTAATGCATTTTGATCTTTATTATAACTTTCGTAAGGTAACTCACGATTACTACATAGTAGTTCAGTACTAATAAAATCGGACTGAGTGCTATGTGGGTCTAAAGCACGAGATATGATTGAATAGTTTAATTCCTGATGTTTATTCTTCATCTGCTGCGGATTTAAACTATAAAAAAACTGGACTTTATCCTGATGATAATGACTCATTGCAAAAAAAGGCAGTACCGGATAATACACTTCATCTTGGTTACTTTTTTCACGCACCATATTCATTTTTAAAATGCTATAGGCTTGAAAATATTCAGGATAGTGTGCATCTGTCACCAATGGATATTCCATTCGCTTATGATTAATCTTTTGCGGCTCTGCTTGTTTATTGAAAAGATTAACAATTGGTGTAGCAAACAATTTAAAATTTGCAGCATTTAATTCAGAATAATTTCGAATCGCTGCTTGATCATTTAAATTGAGTTTAAAGTGCATTTGAACATCAAATTCACTATGTTCTAAACTTAAAAACTTAATGAAATCTAGATTTAGATTTAAAAAATTGAATTTTTCAGGAACACAAAAATATTCCATCAGTAAACGATATGCATGATGCGTATGTTGATCGATAGGTAGAACACTTTGAACTTCATCAAAGCCCATAATTTCAAATGGATTGGCAATATCAAAAATGTGCTGCCCCACACGAATCGAAAAACTTGTAGTCGATTTAAAAATACTATCTAAAACCTGCAAAGGAAAATTAGAAATAGCGTCTAAAAAGATCGGCAAAGTTTCATTTTTGAGTAAAGCGTGCTTATTCGAAAAAATTTCAAATCCTAAGCTCAATGTGGCATTTTGATTTAAATGCATATGTGCCGATGGATGAGTTTTGAAATTGAGCTGTTTTAATTGAATCGGTAATAATGTGACTTCTTGTACCGTCTGATATTCACATTGAACACCACGCGTACTTTTGGCTTTTAGACTGGTCGCCTTTGGAATAACGTGTCGATCTGTTAATTGCTTAATTTTATTTATATCTTCGAAGCTCACCACAGAACATGCAGGAAATGGTTTTAAATATTGAGGAAACATCACCTCAAAAATTGAACGGGTAAAAACGTCATAACTATCTGCAAGTTTTTTATCAATCCGTGCAGAAATTAAAGAAAAGGCTTGAATTAAACGCTCAATATGCGGGTCATCTATTTGTTCTTGGTTTAAAGACAAACGCTGGGCGATTTTGGGGTATTTACTGGCAAACTCACGGGACTGTTGTCCAAATTCCTGTAGTTGTTTTTCGTAATACGGTAACAGCTCTTCAATCACAGATAACCCACTTCATTAAGCTCTTGGAGAAATAACATATTGTTGTGTTGTTGGTTTTAATAAGGCATCAAAAATAACTGGTTCGTATAAAGGATGAATATTTAAATATGCCTGAATACTTAAACATAGTGCCCCCATATTATGGCCATCCATGAGCATTTCGACTCGAATCTGTTTTAAACGCGGTTCATGTGCAGCAATCGATTGCTCAATTGACTGGCAAATTTTGTCGCGATCCGATGGATTTGCTGTCGATAAGCCCACAAAATCGATAATACCAAATTGCAAAATAGACTTTTTTGCTAATGGAAAGTCATCAATCAGTTCATCTAACTTTGCCACCCGACTATTGAGGAGATCCTCTAAATCGGAAGCAACAGATTCACGAAGTTCTTGCAAAGACAGACCTTGAGTCTGCTGAGCATCTGCTGGTAATAAGCGGTCAAATAAAGTCGTTCTAAAACCATAAGGATAAAGCTGATCGAGATTCATATCTTGTTATAAATATTTAAAAAAATGAAAATAGAGGCTACCCAAGTAAGCCTCTATCTGAATCCATCTATTACGCTGCGTATGAAGCAGTGTTGTTAGATAATGACCACTTCTTAGTAACAGCACCTTTCGCAGTACCGTTAATATCTTGTTGGTTATATGTCCACTCTACTGCAGCATATTTCAAACCAAATGATTCGTGTGGAACACCTTCATCATTTACAGTTGGTGTCACGCTAGAAACCAACACATGTTTCAGTTTGATTTGAAGATATTTAATGCGTTTGTCGCCATTCGCACGGTAAAAATCAATTTGAACTTCATCAAATGTATAACCTGCTGAACATGCTTCCCAAAGTTTAGGGCTTGTCGCATCTAAATCTTTAACAAAAACCATGTCAGAATGTTCTACACGTTCTGCAGTGTGACCACCCACACTTGAAGAAGTCGCAGATTTAGGTTGACGGATGTTATGCGTCCAAGAGTTTACTTCTAACCAACTCTTGTGCTCTGCATCACGAGATTCGCCGTCTACTTTGTACTTACCACGAAATTGAATGTATATATCTTTCATTGTTCTGAATACCTATTTATTTAAAGTTATTATAGTGTTGACCCAAAATTAATTTGAGGACTGAGGTAACTCGGTCACAAGTCGTAATGAAACAGACAACTCATCCAACTGGAAATGTGGTCTTAAGAAAACCACAGATTTGTAGTGACCAGGCAAAGCTGGATTTTCTACAACTTTTACAGAAGCTTCACGCAATGGATACTGAGCTTTAGCTTCTTGAGATGCACCATCATCGAGTAATACATATTGCGATAACCATTCATTTAAGAAGGTCTCAACATTACCCGCTGATGCAAAACTACCCACTTTATCACGCATCATTGCTTTTAAATAATGTGCAATACGTGAAACTGCCATGATGTATTGGATCTGGCTAGACAATGCAGAGTTGGCATTTGCTGTATCGCTATCATATTTTTTAGGTTTTTGCGTCGATTGCGCACCGAAAAATGCTGCATAATCCGTATTTTTGCAGTGTACCAACGGAATAAAACCAAGATCGCTCAATTCTTTTTCACGACGGTCAGTAATGGCAATTTCAGTTGGACATTTAAAGACCACTTCGCCATCATTGGTTTTGAACGTATGGACAGGCAAGCCTTCAACTAAACCACCACCTTCTACACCACGAATCGCAGCACACCAACCATGCATATCAAAAGCATTGGTTAAACGCGTACCAAAGGCATAAGCCGCGTTCATCCATAAATATTCATTATGGTTTTCACCTGAAACTTCTTCAACGAAGTTAAAGCCTTCAGTGGCAATACCTTCTTTTGGATCATATGGCAAACGACCCAATACACGTGGCATTGTCAACGCAACATAACGTGCATCGTCACTTTCACGGAATGAACGCCATTGTACATATTCTGCTGTTTCAAAGATTTTAGATACATCACGCGGACGATCAATATCAGTAAAAGACTCTAGTCCCAACATATTTGGGCTTGCAGCCGAAATGAACGGTGCGTGTGCAGCCGCCGCGACATGTGAAATTTGCTCAAGCAAATACATATCAGATGGTGTACGGTCAAACTCAAAGTCACCAATCAATGTTGCATAAGGCGCACCACCGAATGATCCATATTCTTCTTCATAGATTTTTTTGAACAATGTGCTTTGGTCAAAATCGGTCGCACCTTGGAAATCTTTAATCAGCTCTTTTTTCGTCGTATTTAACATACGAATTTTTGTTAAAGAGTTTGAAGGTGTTTCTTGGCAGAAATAATACAAACCGCGCCATGTCGATTCAATTTTTTGAAATTCAGCATGGTGCATGATTTTACTTAACTGAGATGAAATCAACGCATCAATTTCAGCAATACGCTTATCAATTGATAAAGTCATATTGTCCGAAACGGTGATGGTACCTGCCATGACTTCTTTGGCAAGTTCACCGATCAGACTTTTTGCACGATCATGTTCTTGATCTGTACGCGCGATACGACTTTGTTCAACAATTGAATCTAAAAGTGAATATTGTTCGGTTGCTTCAAGGTTTGCAGCAGTTGCAGTATTAAAATTACTCATTTTCTGCCTCCACACTCAACTTACGAATTTGATCAGTGTTATGTAACACTTCATCCAGTAAATCTTCTAAGCGTTCATTATTTGAAATTTTATTACGCAAGTCAGACAGACGCTCACGCGCGGCAACTAACTTTTGTAATGGATCAACCTGTTGTACAACTTGCTCTGGAGTGAAATCGGCCATGCTCTTAAATGTAAGATCTACCGACATTTTTCCACCGTCTTCAGTCAAGGTATTCTCAACTTGAAAATTAGCACGTGGCGCTAAAGACTCCATTACCTCATCAATATTATCTAAATCAACATTAATGAATTTCTTGTCTTTTAATTTAGTTTTCTCTACTTCAGATGCCGCAGAGAAATCACCTAACACCCCAACAACGAATGGTAACTCTTTAATTTCTTTACCGTCGCCAACTTCAACATCGTAAGTCAATTGAACACGAGGAGGACGAATTCGTTGAAGTTTTTTCTGTACACTTTCACGTTTTGCCATGAGTGCTTTTCCTTGTTATTTATTCTTCAATGTATCGAAAGGTGAACCACCAGTAGCAGGTTTTTTCGCTGTAGTCTGCGGTTTTGCTGTCGTGGTGGTTTTCTTTTTGCTTGCAGCTGTAGTCGTTTGTTTAGACTTGGTAGACGCTGTATTGGTTCGTTTTTTAGCTGGTGTTGTCTGTTTAGATTTCACATTGCTCGAAGATTCTGTACTTTTTTCACGAACATCTGCTGCAGCAGACGTAGATTTATCAATCGTCGGCTGAATATAACGAATATTATCCGACAACACTTTGGCAGGAGAATAGGTCTGTTCATCTAGAGTACGATTTTCATTACTCCGCATATGATTCAGCGCATTATAAGAAATAGCGATACCTGCTAAAAAAGTGACATCAGTAAGTTCAGGCGACTGATAGTTCTTTTCTCGCAGCAGATTGACCGCTTGCAATGCTTTTAAATTGTAACCATTAGCTTGATATTTTTTGGCAATATCTACAAAAATTTCATTTTTTAAGTTCTCATTTTTCTTATTTTTTTTGTCACATAACTGATTATAAAAACCAATAATCTCTGGATCTGTATCACCTACTGCCAGTGGATAATCCTTTAAACAGGATTTTTTCACAGATGCCGCTTTATCTTTTGCAAAAACGGTTTGTGTTAAACTGGCTGCTAAAATTATAGGTAATAAAACACTAAATTTATTCAAAATTGCCTCTGTATTTCTACGTGCTAAAACTTAATTTATGTGGAGAAATCACCACTTATTTTCCCGTGGGTTTTCTCTTCATTTATCAAAATTAAAAATATGCTGCAGATTTAACAAAAAATAAGCACATAGAGTCAATACAAAAATGTGCCAAATACTCCAAAGTTTGTCGACTATTTGTTTTTTTTTGTTTCATTTTATAAAAAAATCTTTTTCCTTTTTTTATTTAGTCTGTATTATATCGCCTAAAGCAAGACACTAATAATATATAAGGTGTTGATTTTAAAGTTTTTATTTTTATAGCAAGAAAAAAGAGATCACAGTCAAACTTGTAAAATTTCGTACTGTGGATTCTAAATTTGATGAGTTATTTATGAATAATTTAAAAGTTTTAATTACTAAACTTTCACCTCACGCCCGCATTTCACTCGAAAAGTCAGCCAATACATGTATTTCACAGCAAAATTATGAAATCGAAATTGAACATTTTTTACTCGAATTATTAACCTATAACAATAAAAATGACCTTCAAATACTCTTAGAAAAATACAAAGTTTCTGCAGATGGTTTGGCAGATGACCTCAAAGAAAGTATTGCTCAACTTCCAAAAGGAAATACGCGCACTCCTATTTTTGCCCAATCCATTGTGCGCTTACTTGAACAAGCTTGGTTATTAGCATCTGCTGAACAAGATCCACAAATTCGTAGTGGTCATTTACTTGTTGCGCTCCTTACCGCGCCAGATTTATACCAAATTGCAGCAAGAGCTTCTTCTCTTTTCGATTTATTACCTATCGATACGATTAAACATAAATTTTTAGATCTTTGCCTAAAGAGCATTGAAAATGAAGATTTAGCAACTGCATCACTAGATGAAAAATCAGCTGCTCAAACGAATGCAACTACGCCAGTTAAAACACCTGCTCTAGACCAATACACCATTAATTTAACTGAAAAAGCTAAAAATGGTGGCATTGATCCTGTGATTGGTCGTGAGTTTGAAATCCGCCTAATGCTCGATATTTTGATGCGTCGTCGTCAGAACAATCCGATTTTAACGGGTGAGCCTGGTGTTGGTAAAACGGCCGTTGTTGAAGGTCTGGCATTAAAAATCGCAACCAACCAAGTTCCAGATGCTTTAAAAAATGTCAGCATTCATACTTTAGATATGGGCTTGCTACAAGCGGGCGCCAGTGTTAAAGGTGAATTCGAAAATCGCTTAAAACAAGTCATTCATGAAGTTCAAGCCTCTGCACATCCAATCATTTTATTTATTGATGAAGCACACACGTTGATTGGTGCGGGTGGTCAAGCAGGTCAAAATGATGCAGCAAACCTGTTAAAACCGGCGCTTGCACGTGGTGAGTTAAGAACCATTGCCGCAACCACATGGGCTGAATATAAGCAGTATTTTGAAAAAGATGCCGCATTAAGCCGACGCTTCCAAGTAATTCAGGTTGAAGAACCGACTGAAGAAGTCGCAATCGATATGCTGCGTGCCATGATTCCCGTGATGGCAAAACATTTCAATTTACAAATTGACGATGAAGCTATCGTTACTGCAGTCCATGCATCACACCGTTATATCACTGGCCGTCAATTGCCTGATAAAGCGATTAGTGTCTTAGATACGGCTTCTGCGCGTGTTGCGTTAACGCAAAATGCACAACCTGTAAAATTGGATCAACTTCATGCTCAATTACATAATTTGAAGCTTGAATTGGCGATTCTTGAAAATGAACATAAGAATATTCCTATTCACCACGAACGCATTGAAAGTGTAAAAACACAAATATCCGCGCTTGAACAAGAAATTCAGTCGACAGAAACGCAGTGGAAAATAGAACTCGAAATCGTTCAACAGATTAAAACGCTTGAACAAGAGTCCGAGCAAAAACCAGAAAATATTGAAACTTTAAGCAATATTCGTAACCAACTGGCAACTTTACAAGGTCAAACGCCGCTGGTTTTTGAACGTGTGAATGCACAAATTATTAATGAAATCATTTCAGACTGGACCGGTATCCCAGTTGGAAAAATGGTGAATGATGAAATTCAGCAAATTTTGAAGCTTGAAACACAGTTAGAACAACGTGTGATGGGTCAAGATTATGCACTGCATCAACTGGTACAAGGCATTAAAACCTCCAAAGCAAAATTGGAAGATCCAAATAAACCTCAAGGCGTTTTCATGCTGGTTGGCCCAAGTGGTGTGGGTAAAACCGAAACTGCACTTGCGTTAGCAAACGAGTTATATGGTGGTGAGTCTCATTTAATCACCATTAACATGTCTGAATATCAAGAAGCACATACCGTGTCGTCTTTAAAAGGTGCTCCTCCAGGCTATGTCGGTTATGGCCAAGGTGGCGTACTGACAGAAGCAGTTCGCCGTAACCCATATAGTGTGGTTTTACTTGATGAGATTGAAAAAGCACACAGCGATGTTCAAGAATTATTCTACCAAGTATTCGATAAAGGGACTCTAGAAGATGGCGAAGGTCGTGTCATTGATTTTAAAAATACCACGATCTTATTGACTTCAAATGCTGGCTCTAGTGCCATTATGCAGGCTTGTTTAAATCAGCCAGTAGAAGAATGGCCGTCAGCAGAAGAACTTTTAGATGTATTAAAATCAGCTTTATATAAACAATTTAAGCCGGCATTTTTAGGCCGTATGCGTATCGTGCCGTATTTCCCATTGCACGATGATCTGCTTGTACGCATTATTCAGCATAAATTAGGCAAAATCACCGCGCGTATTGAAAAACAATATGGTACGCAAACACGTTATACCGATGATTTAGTCGAATTATTATTAAGTCGCTGTACTGAGGTCGATAGTGGTGCGCGTAATGTCGATAACATTTTAAATGCGACGGTCTTGCCTGCTTTAGCCACTGAATTACTCATGGCAATGAGTGAGCAAAAGATTCCATCGGTCATTGAAATCGATGTCAAAGACGATGAAATTATTTATGTTTTAGATCCTAAAAGTAAACCTGCGAAAAAACGCAGCAGCAAAAAGACTAAAACCTTAGAAGCATAAGCTAGGAACGATGTAGAATATGAGTTTAGAGCTCGACGCTTTATTGCAACCGATTACGGATGATTTACCTTGCGGTAGTGATTTTTCATTTTCCAATGATTTTCATGCAATTAAAAAAGCTAAAACACAAGATGACCCACTCTTGGATCAAGGCGACTGGATCGCAGAACCGAAACAAGCAGATTGGGGCTTTGTGCACCAAAAATCGTCAGATCTACTTCGCGAACAAACTAAAGATATTCGCTTATATGGTTGGTTGCTTGAAGCGTGGACTCACATTCATGGTTTTGAAGGGATTGCCAAAGGGATTGAACTTACACAAAAAAGTTTGCAAGACTTTTGGCTGCAGCTTCATCCTGAAATTGAAGATGATGACCTTGATCAACGTCTAGGTTTATTACAAGGGATAATTAATCAAATCCCAACATTAATTAAATCAGTTTCAATCGTTCATGGCGCGGCAGCTTATTCCCTATCCGACTATGATCGACTACTTCATGTTCAAAACCAAAGACGTAAATCCAACCATGAAGATGATGATCAAGAAGAGTCTTTTAATGGTATGGAACAGTTTGAACATGCCTTGTTCAATACGTCAAAATCAATTCAATACCAGTATTACCAACAGTTTTTAGATATTTTAAACCATTGGGAAAACTTAAAAACGACTCTTGATGATTTGATGGGTTTAGATGCGCCAAGCTTTGCTGGCATTGACTCTCAAATCGAAATGATTCACTTGAGCTTAAAAAAAATCTATAAAGCAGATGCTTTTATCAATTCATCGAGCGCTGAACAGGTTCAATCAAATTCTCCAATTGAAAGCCAGACACTTTCCACTGTAACTTCCGTGCAGAATGATATGCAAATAATACAACAACAGCATACACAGCAATTTAAACCTCAAGTGCAAAATCATCTTGAAAATCGTGAACAAGCCATGAAAGTCTTGCAAGATATTGCTGACTATTTTCAAGTGAATGAGCCGCATAGCCCTGTTAGTTATATGCTGCAAAAAACCATTAAATGGTCACAAATGCCACTGCATGAATGGTTAACCCATGTGATTAAGGATGAAAACCCTCTTGAAGCTGTACAAGAAATGCTAGGTGTTCAGCAACAA
Organism: Acinetobacter sp. LipI_15; assembly: GCF_058242865.1. Taxonomy (NCBI): domain Bacteria; kingdom Pseudomonadati; phylum Pseudomonadota; class Gammaproteobacteria; order Moraxellales; family Moraxellaceae; genus Acinetobacter; species Acinetobacter sp. LipI_15. The sequence continues at coordinate 1,655,538 of NZ_JBZAYN010000001.1, forward strand.
AGCAATGAATCAAATAGCGACTGGTAAAAACAATGTTTAAAGCAGAAAAAATTTTATGGGGCGAAGGATTATTTTTACGCCCACAACACTTTCAATTACAAGATGCTTATCATGAACAGCGTTTAAACCATACGGTTCGCGCAACGATACCGTTCGCTTATGGTATTCAAAGTTTAAATTTTGATGAATCACAACTCAGTACCAATACTTTGGCTTTGAATAAAGTTGAAATGATTTGGCAAGATGGCGAGATTTATCAAGCACCTGCACAAGACTTATTACCTGAGCCTGTACTGCTTGATTCATTAAATTTACGTGGTGAAATGCAAATTTATTTGGCATTACCGATCGTTCAACCGAATAAACGGAACGTCAATTTTGAAGAAAATACCCAATCGAGTCGCTATCATTCACATTTGACTGAAACTCATGATTTGTTTACAGATGCGACGGCTGCTGAAATTACCTTATTACGCCGCCGTGCAGAGTTTAAAATATTTGAATTAGGCCAAGAACCACAGCACAATCTTGATGGTTTTCTTTACATGCCTATAGGCCGAATCAAGCGCCAAAGTTCTGGTAATTTTGTTTTAGATTATCAATTTATCCCACCAATATTACATATTAGTTCATGTGATTCGCTAATTACTGGGCTTAAACGAACGCTCAATATCATCAAAGCTAAAATTAAAACCATTCAATCGAATAATCGTGAAAACGAACAAAAGTTAATTGAATTCCGTTCAGGCGATATTGTGTCGTTTTGGTTGGTTAATGCGCTGAATACTGCGCATGCGACCTTAAATCATTTATTGCAATATCCACTGATTCATCCTGAACGTTTGTATTTTGAATTATTGCGTCTGACAGGTTCCTTACTCACCTTCTCTACAGCTTATGAAGTAGATCGGCTTCCACAGTATCAACATCATAATTTGCAAGAAAGTTTTGCTCAATTAGATGTGATTTTACGTGAGTTGCTCGATACGATTATTTCAAATCGATATATCAGTATTAACTTGAAAGAAACCCGTCAATCCTACTGGGTGGGCAGTCTTGAAAGTGACAAAATTACTCGCGATTCGCGCCTGTATTTAGCTGTTTCAAGTAGTGTGATGCCTACACATGACATTATTTCTTATGTACCGCTGCGCTTTAAAGTCGGCAATACTGTCGATGTTGAACAGCGTGTCATGGCGGCATTACCTGCTGTTCCATTGCAACATATGATGCAAGTGCCAACAGCAATTCCAGTTCGTTCAGGTGTGAGTTATTTTGAAGTTGAGCCAAATAATGATTTGTATCAGCGTATGCTTGATTCTGAATCGATCTGCGTTTACATACCAGCTGGCTTCCAAGATATCTCGATTGAACTTATTGCAGTGATGAATGGTTAAGGAGCAATCATGAATATTTCAAATAATGCCCCTTCACTTTTTGACGATGGTCAAATTGGATTAGGCTCTTCAAAACCAAGTGCTGAACCGAAAATCAACAGTTCAACCAATTTAGTTGATCTACTACATGATGGTTTTTACATCGTGTTCTTACTCAAAAATCAATATGTTCCATCCAGCCCTGAAAGTTTCAGGACAAAAATTATGGATCTATTAAACCGATTTGAAAGCCAAGCCCGTAAGCTTCAATTCAGCAATGAAGATATCACGGACGCAAAATATGCCTATTGCGCTTTATTAGATGAAACCATTGTCACCCAACAAGATGCACGTTTTTTTGATTTACAAAACAATTGGATGATGAATCCACTGCAATTAAGTCTTTTTGGTTCACAACTTGCGGGTTATCGCTTTTTTGAAAATTTAGAGCAAATTCGTTCTAAGAATAAAGATCGCTTAGCCGCACTTGAAGTTTATCATTACTGCATGCTCCTTGGTTTTCACGGTAAATACCGACTTGAATCGATTGAAATGCTCAATTCACTCGTTGCACGTGTTGGCGATGAAATTGATTATATGAAAGGTAAAAAGGCGTTTTCGCCTTTCGCTGCATTGCCGGATCAAATTAAAAACATTATTCACCGTGAATTACCATTTTTTTGGATCATTATCTTTTGGGCTTTGTTTGCTGTATTAGCATTTGGTGGACTGAGATATATGTTATCTAGCCAAAATAATCAGGCGTTATCACAATATCAAAACGTCATAACTGCCCCATCGGAACAGGCTTATATCACCATTCATTTACCATAAGACTTAGACACCATGGCAAACGAAAAATCGAATAACGTTAGAATTTTACAGTCGACTCAAAAAAATAATTTACCGCCTTTAGCTCATGCTGCTATCGGCTTTCTTGTTGGTGCAGCGGTGATTATTGTTGTTGGCCTGGGATATTTTTATCTAAATTCTGACGATCAGCCTGCAAATGCAGAGATGACTACTTCTGCCCCAACTGAAAATAAAGCTGAAACTGAGGCAACCACTGCACCCCGTCAAAGTGAAAATGAGCAAGCTTCAGCTGAAAAAGCGCCGCAAACCGTACATACAACTGAAGAAAAAGATCCAGATAATGGTTTATATTCGAATGATTTAGCTACTGCTTTCAATCATGGCAATACGGCTAAAGTGACTCAGCCTGTTCAAGCTGTAGCGAATAACCGTTCGCCTTTTGAAATTACCCAACCGCAGCGCCCTGTTGTAGCTGCAACAACAACCGTTAAACAACAAATTCCAACTACATTAGTAAAACCAAAAGCTGCGCCAACAACAGCTAAGGTGACCAAACCTACAGAGCCTTCTACGAAAGCAGCAAAAGAAGATGAGCACTTTGAAGAGCCGATGGGCGGAACGCAAATTTCTGAAACCAAACGTCCGAAAGTGGTTGCTGCAACAAACACTGCTAATGCGACTGTGAGCGCTACAGTTTCCCCATGATCATCTTTTTGGTTAGTTGTTTCTTTGTCTTAGCACTGGTGACAGTGCTTTGTTTTTCTTATGAACTCAGAGTTAAAGTTCAGGATTTTTTCTTTCAAATCATTCCACAAAGTAAAAAAAGAATTCAGCACGCCAAAAATTTTGCTTATGAACTGAACTATGCAGCAGCACCACAACAAATTCAATCACACTGGCATTTACAACAATGGTGGATTTTATTTGCAGGCTTCTTACTGTTTGCCAGTATTTTATTATTTGCTTTTACTCGCCCGATTACTGCAAGTAAAGTGGAAGCTGATTATTTGCGTAAAGTCGACCCACAAATTTACGCCATGCTCGATGGACAGGTTTTAGATGCACCTCCTGAGGTTGAAGAATATCTTGTTCAAGAAGCGATCGCTGAAGAAGCAGCAATGATTGAGCAGCCATCTGTTATGGCCTCAAGCTTTAATCCAGAAGTTCAAGATATCCATACGCATTCATACTCTACGGATGTGCCTTCAGCAGATCGTAAATGGCATAAAATGAACCCTCGTTATAAGCAGCGTTTATTGATGGTGTTCAAAATCATGCGTGAACAACATGGCTATGAAATGATTTTGCTTGAAGGTTATCGTAGTCCAGAACGTCAAAATAATTTAGCCACCAATAAAAATACCACTCGTGCCCGTGGCTTCCAAAGTTATCATCAGTTTGGTTTAGCAGCCGATGTCGCCTTTAAACGCAATGGAAAAGTGGTCATTACTGAACGAGACCCTTGGGCTATGCGTGGTTATCAACTTTATGGTCAAGCCGCTGAGTCTGTCGGTTTAACATGGGGCGGACGCTGGAAATCCATTCAAGATTATGGCCATACAGAATATCGTATGCCAGGCCTGAAAAAAACTGCAGAGATGGCGGCACTACTCACCTCTGAAGGTCAGCTTCAAGCCAATAATATTTCAATTGAGTAATATTTCGATGTTGTGCCTTCAAAATATAATTGAAGGCACATTGTATTATTCTAGATAATTTTGTATTTGCTCTATTACTTCAGTTGTTTTTTCTGCATGTAACCAATGGCCTGCGCCTTCTATCTCTACAATTTTCGCATTTGGAAATTGTTGTTCTATCGTATTGGTATGTTCCACTTTTGAAATATAAGGTGACTCTCCACCTTTGATGAACAATACAGGCTGTTGCCAAGTATTTTCAATATTTTCCCAACCAATAATTTGGTCATATTGTTTATACAACGCATCTACATTAAACAACCATTGTCCTTTGCTAAAAGACTTGAGCAGAAACTGTATCACCATATCGAAATGAATATACTCACGCATAATTTCAACCGCTTGTTGTCTAGATTGAATTTGTGCATTTTGTACAGCAATCAAAGCTATAAATATTTCATCATGATGACGTTCCTGATATGCAAAGGGCGCGATATCCAATACAACAAGTTGCTCTACCCGCTCTGAGATTAAAGCCAATTGCATTGCGACCTTGCCTCCCATGGAATGGCCAATCACTGAAAACTTATCGATACCAATCGCATCTAATGTCTCAAGTACATCGTTTACCATCTCACGATAATTCATTTCTGTACTTTGAGGTGATTTACCATGATTTCGTAAATCAAGCTGAATGACAGAATGTGAATTTTGAAAAGCTCTGGCAAGCATCCCTAGGTTACTGAGGCTGCCAAATAAACCGTGAATAAAGACTAGTGGATGCGTTTCGCCCTCTAATTTTTGATGATATTCGTAATTTAGGATCATTTTTGAATACTTTGCTATGTTGATATAATGATGCCTAGTTGAATGAATGAAATCAAATGACAGTTAAAACTTATTGATCTTACTTAGGCTATTTTTAGGTGGCAATCAATTAACTTGCTTAGGCTATTTTATTAAGTGAAATAGCCAACCGCATTCAACCTAAAGGTTCTTTGTCTTTAATTTGCAGATTTAAAGTGATTAAAAGGAATTTTTAAATAGCGAATACCATTCCCTTCTGGTTTTGGAAATTTACCTGCATCCATATTGATTTGTATTGCAGGTAAAATCAGTTTTGGCATAGCCAAATTTGCGTCACGCTGAGTTCGCATTGTGACAAAATCTTCTTTTTTCGTACCAACGTGGATATGAATATTCTGCTGTTTTTGCGCATGCACACTGCTTTCGCAGCAGTATTTTGACCGGTTTTCTGGTAAATAGTCATGATATAAAAACACGCGCATTTCAGGTGCTAACTGATAAATCTTTTGTAGAGAGTCGAATAATACTTCCGCACTGCCCTTGGGAAAATCACAGCGTGCTGTGCCATAATCAGGCATAAATAAGGTATCACCGACAAACACAGCATCATCACCAACCACATAGCTCAGACAAGCAGGTGTATGTCCAGGCGTTGGAATGTTATAGGCATTTAACTCACCAATTTTAAATGCCTCATGATCTGCAAATTAATAATCAAATGACTGATGTGAATTAAAATATTTCACATCAAAATTATAAATAGCGCTGAATGTTTCCTGCACAATCTTGATGTTATGGCTCATCGCAATTTTACCACCAAGAACCTTTTTTAAATATTGAGATGCGGTTAAGTGATCTGCGTGCACATGCATTTCTAAAATCTATTATATGCTTAGGCTATTTTATTGAAGTAACCAACTGCCGTCAGTCTAAATATTCATTCTGACATGCCTTTCCTGATTGAAAAATTCAACGTTTCAAGAGTGTTTGATTAATTTATTTAGAAATAATTTATAAACTTGAAAAATCACGAAATATATCCTCGGAGATTTTTCAATATAGGCTGTTTATTATGAAGTTAATTCAAATAATAGATAATTTATAGATCAATACTGATATCGCTGAGTGCATCGCTCACCCACATTAAAGCATCTGAACCCAATTCTATAATATTCGAACCAATTTCAGCTAAGTCAGTCAAATCTAGAGAAGATAAAGGATCAGATGATGTACTATTTTTTTGCTGTTCTTGTTCAGCTTGCTGCTCAATGGCTTGATCAAGATTAGTTTGATCTAATGGAGATGAGTTTGAATGTTGTTGTAATTCATAGTCGTTATTTTGCATAGATTCATCCTGTTATTTTGTTTTATATGATATTCAGTTGACATTAATTTGGCTCAAACTCTTTAAGCACCTTATCTACAAACCACCACGGTAAACGCTGAATACCAGAATTCATCTTTAAAATTTCAGCTTGTTCAATTTCCGCAATAAAAGAAGCATGCTGTCCATCGGCAGAGTTATCAAATAAATAACTTCGATCCGTTGATTCTACCGCCTGCATTAACAAATCCATACTTCTATAATAACGTTCGCGAATTTTTTGTTCTGGAACACCATGTCCACCCATTTTCACTCGGTACTGAACACGTGAAATATTGATAACAGGATCAATAGTGGAAACATAATATAGATAGGTTCTAAAGCCTTTTCTTTTTGCTTCGCGTAGAAATTCCACCTTGGAAATATGGGACATCACTGTTTCAAAAGTAAAACTAATTTTTAGTTCTAAAAACTGCAAACGGATGTAATCGATAATTCTTGCACAAAGATATGAGTCAATCTGATCTGGATGAAACTCAATTTTCCACGGATCTAATATCTGAGGTTTACGTGCTAATAGCGGAATAAATTCTCCATCAGCGGGACGTTTTTTCGTATCGAGAAAGTCAATTAATGCTTCTGATTTTAAAGCGGAATGGTAATCCAACAAATTGAGCCGGTGTGAATGTTTCAGTTGAGCTTCGAGTTCATCCGCATTTAAATATGCCCCAATATGATGGGGCAATAAATATTCTTTAACTGTGCTTTTACCTGAACCATTTGGACCCGCGAACATTCTAATGCGAGGTTGTGGAGGCATGTATTAAACAATTTCCTCTGTTTTCTTTTTACGTTTTAAAATTTTTGGTAGATCATCCACTTGTACGAAGTCGGCTGATACATCTTTTATTTGTACTTCTTGACCATTTTGCAGACGTTGAACCAGTTGTAGACCTTTTACATAAACCACAGTAGATGACGCACTTGCTTGTTCAAAAGCATGGCGAAATGCATGGATAGCAAGGCTCGGGATCATATCGTCCTCATATTGGCTTGCTTTCATTACTGAAGTATAAGCTGTCATGTAACAACTCCTCAAACATCAAAAATAATGTGTTCAATCATCTTATCATACTCGCAATATTTGTCTATTTATCCATCAGTCATCCTGAGAAGAAATTGATAAAAATTCAAAATGCTTAAATCATTTGATTGTATTGCTCGAAAAGAATGTCGTATATGAGTCAATGTGTGTGGATGCTACATCATGAATCATGTAAAGGTTATCCACGTTAGATTTATCACCGAATAGAATCCAAAAAGTTTTAGAAGAAAAAGTTTACGTCTCAATTTATTTTGTAGGACTCGAACAAAACGCACTTTCGTTTAGTCCAGACGACTGCATACTTTGTTGCTGTTGTTGTAAATAATGCTGTGAAGCCACTTGCATTAGATTGGCCATTTCAAGAGCTGAATTTTGTTGAGAGATTTCTAAAATCTGTCGATATGCATTCAATCTTAAACAAAACGCTTGAGTTTGCTGCTGACCCGTTGCAGTAGATGCAGGGTCATCTAAAATGGCTTTGGTTGAATTAATTTGCTCAGTATATGCTTGTATCTGAGCATTATATTCAGCTTGAGTCAGTTGTGGAGTAACGGCTTCTTTCACATTTGCATGTATTACAGAAGAAGTAAACACAGAGAAAATAAAGACATAAAGTTTATACATCAATGGAGAATGCATAAATTAAGCCTCATCACCTTCTTTCCAGACATCTTCATAATCATCAGCATCGATCATAAAACGATAACCTACATCCAAAGCTAAATACGGTAGCACTTCAGGCACGACATCTTGCAGTTTACGCACAGTCATTGTTTCAAAGTTATCTGCGCCTTCAAGCTCCCCGCCATAAATATACCAACTGACATTTTCATCACCTTCTGCAGGCTTACGAATACCGACTATTGGATCTTTATTTAAGGTATGGACAGCCACAGCAATTACATCATCGCCCTGCACTTCTACATATGCAGAACCCACTTCTTCACATAAAAGTTTTTGTTCTGCAATCAGTTCTGCCAAAGGTGATGAATTTTGCGTATGTTTTGCCATGTTTGTTCTCAGGCCATATAGGTTTCGGGCATTCTACCGTGAATTACACTTATATAGATAAATTTTTTCCGTGCGAAAGCATTCGTGCCTTGTTTTATCAATTCATTTATAACAAAAGACTCAATGCTGTAGATTCCATGTAAAGGTATAAACAGGAATAAAGGAAACTTAATTTAAGACATATACCGCTCAAACACAGAAATAGACGAAAAAAAATAGAATCAACATTCTAACAGCAAGCTTCTTTACCACCACAGATTTAACTTTTGCCAATGCCTGTGCAAATTTGGACAAATACCCGATTTTCCAAACTTACATGATTTATGAAAGAAATCGTCAATGCCTTGCACGTTTCATAGATTCAAAACACTGACTAGAAAATACACAGGATGGTTAATACGCTTATATATAGGTCTATAAAGTATGACTTAGCTAGGCAATAAATGTTCATCATATCTAAAGCTGCCTACTTATAAGGAAATGCTCCCACAGAATATTTAATTCGCTAAGGCAAACAAAATATCTAGCTTGAGCCCTATCATCTATGAAAAAAATTTCATTGGCCTAGAAATATGCTTTATAAACCATAGAAAAAGTAACTATCTTTTAATTTTTATATACTTAGCACACAAACCTGATTTATTCTTTCAAATAACTCGATTGAAAACTGAGAACAATTTAGATTGCTTTACGCGTGAAATAAGTTAAACCTTAGAATTTTTAATACGCTGAATAAATACTATCTTTACGACTATGCATGCGTAGGCAGTTCAACTGACGATCTATAAGACAAATGTACAGGCCATCTCACCTTTCAGATCATTTGTACTGGTTATTGCTACACGAATGCACCACGATAAAGCAAGTTTACACAAAAGATATCAACAGTTTTAGCCAATTGGGTTTAAAATGATGCCCTACAATATAATGATAAAAAATGTAATCTTTTAACATTGCCAATTCTCTGCAAAGTTCGCATTATATAGCCCATTCTCGGCACATGCTTTTCACGTCAATTTAAAGAAATTATAAAAAAAATGTGGAATTTTATGCCATAATGAGCAAACTTTGCAGGTATCTTGCAAAGTAAATTTGCAACTTTTTATTGGAGCAGGCTGAATGAGCTCGACCATTTTGGTCATTCATGGACCGAATCTCAACTTACTGGGAAAACGTGAACCCGAAGTTTATGGCTATCTAACACTCGAAGATATTAACCAAAAACTGATTTCACAGGCTCAAAACGCTTCCATTTCTCTCGACACTTTCCAAAGTAATTGGGAAGGCGCTGTCGTCGACCGAATTCATCAAGCGCAACAAGAAGGCGTTCAATTTATCATTATTAACCCAGCAGCCCTAACACATACTTCGGTTGCTGTGCGTGATGCCCTCCTTGGTGTAGCCATTCCGTTTATCGAAGTACATCTATCAAATGTCCACGCTCGCGAAGCATTTAGACATCACTCCTATCTATCTGATAAAGCCGTTGGCGTTATTTGTGGTTTAGGTGCAAAAGGCTATGCCGCAGCACTAGACTTCGCCATCGAAAAAATTCAACCAACTTCTCAATCTTAATTAGGAATACTGTTCATGGATATCCGTAAAATCAAGAAACTCATCGATTTGATGATTGAATCTGACTTACAGGCGATTGAAGTTAAAGAAGGCGATCAATCGATTGCTCTAACTCGTCGCAATCCAGTAGTTGCTGCCGCTGCGCCTGCTATGGCTGCTCCTGCCGCTGCGCCTGCTGCACCTCGTTCACCACGTGGTGCTGTTGAGCCGTCTCCTATGGTTGGTGTGTTCTATGCTGCGCCAAATCCAGGTGAAGCACCATTTGTGAAAGTTGGTCAAACTGTATCTGCTGGTGAAACACTCGGTATCATCGAAGCAATGAAAATCATGAACCCAATTGAAGCAACTCAAAGCGGTGTAATTGAAGAAATTTTGGTTAAAAATGGCGAAGTGATCCAATTCGGTCAACCATTATTCCGCTATCGCGCTTAAGACCACGGGGAATCACAATGTTGCAAAAAGTTTTAATTGCAAACCGTGGTGAGATTGCGCTCCGCATCACCCGCGCTTGCAAAACTTTAGGAATTAAAACCGTAGGGATTTATTCCGATGCCGACAAAGACCTAATGCACTTACGCTTCTGTGACGAAGCAGTGTGTATTGGACCAGGTGCCAGCAGCGAAAGTTATCTCAATATCCCTGCCATTATTACAGCGGCTGAAATCACCGGTGCAGATGCCATCCATCCAGGTTATGGTTTCTTATCTGAAAATGCTGAGTTTGCAGAAATTGTAGAAAACTCAGGTTTTATCTTTATCGGCCCGCGTCCTGAACACATTCGCTTAATGGGGAACAAAGTTTCTGCCATTATTGCGATGAAAAAAGCTGGTGTACCGACTGTTCCGGGTTGTGACCATGCTGTAACGATTCACAATGCTTTGGCAGAAGCTAAAGAAATTGGCTTTCCATTGATCGTAAAAGCAGCTTCTGGTGGTGGTGGTCGTGGTATGCGTATCGTTGAACGTGTAGACACGCTACTCGAATCTGTACAAGCCGCTCAACGTGATGCGGAAATGTGGTTTGGTGACGACACCGTTTATATGGAACGTTTCCTTCAAAAGCCACGCCATGTCGAAGTGCAAGTTCTTGCAGATGGTAATGGCCATGCAATTCACCTTTATGATCGTGACTGTTCATTGCAACGTCGCCATCAAAAAGTGCTTGAAGAAGCGCCTGCACCGGGTTTACCTGAAGAAGCACGTGCGCATATTCTTGAAGCATGTGTAAATGCTTGTAAATTGATGCAATACCGTGGTGCGGGTACATTTGAGTTCTTATTTGAAGAAGGTGAATTCTTCTTTATTGAAATGAATACTCGTGTACAAGTAGAACATCCTGTTACTGAGCAAGTAACTGGTGTGGATATTATCGAGCAACAATTACGCATTGCTGCTGGCTTAGGTTTGGATCTTCAACAAGAAGATATTCAACTTAAAGGTCATGCGATTGAATGTCGTATTAATGCAGAAGATCCATCTACATTTATGCCTTCACCGGGTAAAATCGACCATTTTTATGCACCGGGTGGCGCAGGTATCCGATTAGATTCTCATATCTATCAAGGATATAGCATCCCACCATACTATGATTCAATGATTGCAAAACTCATTGCGCATGGTAAAGATCGTGAAACCTCTATTGCGCGCATGAAACAAGCTCTGGAAGAGATTATCTTAACTGGCGTGAAAACCAATATTCCGCTACATAAAGATTTGATTCTTCAAGATAAAAATTTCTGCGAACAAGCAATGGATATTCACTATCTTGAAAAGCATCTATTAAAGAAAGTCGAAGGACATGAAGAGAAATAAAACTTCAGTGTCAAAAAAACCACTCAAATGAGTGGTTTTTTTATTTTCATAAGAAAGATCTATAGTCATACTTAAGGTAAAACTCGACGCAATGTCGCAAAACACTGTTGACCCTGATCATTGGCACAGAAATTAATAACAGATGGACTTTTCCACTTTACAAAGTACTGTGAAATTTCGCCGGTTTGATCTTGAATATTGCCCGAACAATCCATCTGATTATTGTCATATTTCACTTGTAAAATCAGTGCTGGAATTTGCACATTCGGATCTTGCGCAGGTTGATAGTCATATACCCCAGATGACCACTCTTCACCGCTTTTGATCACAACATCATTATTGCTCTTAAAATTATAATATTCAACGCACTTTTTATTGGTCGGAATTTCCATACCCCATAAGCCGACCAATTCAGAACGTGTTGTCACCCTAAAGCTATTCACCGCTTCAACTTGATTTTTAGCCTCTGAATTTTGAGTTGTATTCTTATTATCTGCCGCCATCACCAACGATGAACTCAACATGAGTAAAACTGTAAGATATGCTATTTTCATACATTTAATCAGTCATATAAATCATGCTCTTAAAGTAACACATTTTTTTACAAATCCGCGGTTTATCACATTTTCATAACAATCATTTTTCCTATTTATCCAAAAAATCAATCTCGGTTAACGAAACTACAAATCAGCTAAATGCCAAACAAATCACACTATTTACAATAAAATAATATAAAATCTTTTTTATCGTTTAATATACGAAAAAAACGAATTCTCCCATATTTAACCTAGGCTTACATAAGCTAATGAAACTGCATTCGAATAGTCTTGCTACGCTTAATGCAAGCCACAGCATGGCTTTTGTAATAGTCGCTGCAGTTATTCTTTGCTGCTGCTTAATCGGTATTTTCACCCGCCCATTAAGCTATTTAGCGATTTTTTGGCCTGCCAATGCAGTGCTATTAGCATTATTCTTAAGGTTCCCTAAACTGAGTAATCTGGGAGGATGGTTAGGTGCATTTACCGGTTATATGCTCGCAGATTTAGTGACGGGCAATTATTTCCAACTCACTTTATTTCTCACTTTTTCAAATTTAACCAACAGCATGGTATCGTTATTTTTTATGCGATATTTTCAGGTGAACTATCAAAACTATAATAAAGGTTTCACCTTTCTGACCATGATTGTCATCATCGCCTGTGGTGGATGCCTTGCAGGTGCTCTTTTTGCTATTTTCACTGTGCCTTATATCCCCCAACACGTTTATGTCGACCGATCGATTGTCGATTGATTTTGGTATGTGGTGGATTACTGAAATATTAAATGCGCTGATTATATTACCGCTTATTCTGTCTTTTCCTAAACTGGCCGATCTTAAACTTTATTTCAAAGATCGACGTCATCAAAGCTTTCAGATCAATAAAATATTTCCGGCAATTGCAGTTGTCTTCTGTGTATTTTTAACAGCCGTTTCTACAGGTCCAGGGGCAATTCTCTACCCTTTAGCGGCTCTAATTTGGGCAGCATTAACCTATCGATTATTTACCTTATCCCTAATTAATGCCGTAGTCATTTTAGCGACCTATTACAATTTAAATGCCTTCTATTTACATGATTCATCACTCACCTACTTGTCTACAGCCATTTCTGTACGCATTGGCCTTGCCATGCTGATAATCGCTCCATTAATTCTTTGTATTATTAGCCGCAATCGGCACGAACTATATAAAGAGGTTTTATACCTTGCAAATCATGATAGTTTAACGCATGCGATGAATCGTCGATATTTTTTCGAGCAAGGTGAGCTTTACCTACAAAACCAAATTCAGCTTAACTTTTCCATTATCATGATGGATATTGATCATTTTAAAAAATTAAATGATCAATATGGGCATTATGTCGGTGACCAAGTTTTACAAGAATTTTCGAGTATTGTGCGTAAGAATTTACGTGAAACTGATTTATTTGCACGAATTGGGGGAGAAGAGTTTAGTGTATTACTCACAAACATTGCTGCAACTGAAGCTCAAGGTATTGCTGAACGCATCCGAAAAGTCGTTGAAACCACACCTATTTTCATTGATGAACAAAATACGATTTATATTACGGTGAGTATTGGTCTGATTCATCAGTCTTTGCCCAATGCTCCAAGTTTGCAAAGTATGATTAATCAAGCCGATCAGGCCTTATATCAAGCCAAAGAGCTCGGCCGTAATCAGGTGATTTTAGTCCATTGAGACTTATCAATATACTGAATTGCTTCAAGCTGGCTTTTGAATCGTTTTAGGCAAGCCCACGACCAAAAACATGGCAGGTAGAACCGCCAGTCCTGCGATCATAAAAATAACGGGTCCCGAAAGCATGTCCCAATATCGACCTGCTAAAATACTGCCACTCGCAACACCTAAGCCCCACATGGTACTGTATAGCGCTTGACCTCGCCCTTGTTGACTTGCGGTAAAATTTTGAAAAATGATTCGCATCGCGATTAAGTGGAATAATCCAAAACTGAAGGCATGAATCGTTTGCGCAGCAAATTGAGTGATAAACACCGCCGGATATAAGCCTACAATCAACCATCGCATCCCTGTTAGCCCCAAACAAATGAGCACTAAGTTACGCCAAGAATATCGATTAAAAAAGACATTGGCATAGGCAAACATAATGATTTCCGCAATGACTCCGACAGACCATAAAAAACCGATTTGGCTCGTCGAAAAATCAGCCTGCTTAAGGTAATTGCTATAAAAACTATAAAACGGTGCATGCGAAAAGAGCAGAAAAAATTCAATGATAAAAAAACTCGCTACAATAGGCCGTTTTAAGATAGGCCAAAGTGGTTCAAGTTTTTTCTGTGAAGATGGTGCAGTAGCGGGCTCTTTAATCGTAAATGACCAAATAAATGCGAGAAATGCAATGCATAACAACATGATAGGAAGCATGGAAACAGGTATTATTTCTAGCAAAGCCCCTATTCCAAATACCCCAACAATGAAACCAACTGATCCCCATTTTCTGACTTTTCCATAAAGTTCTGCACGACGCTCAGCGAGCCAAAATAAAGTTACTCCTTCAAATTGAGCCAATATGGCATTTTGAAAGAAACTAAAAACCAGCATCAGTAATGCAACAGACTGAAAACTATTGGGAATTATAAAAATCAGAAACCAAATACAGGCTTCCATCCATGTTGCTATTCGAACTAAAAGCATGCGCTTGCCGGATTTATCTGCAATCCAACCCCAAATAAACGGTGCAAAAAAACGTGTGACAATTGCAATCGAAGATAAAATACCTATTTCTTGATAATTAAACCCTTGATCCTCTAGATACAAACTCCAATACGGCATGAATGTACCCACTATTGAATAATAGAAAAAGTAGAATCCACCGAGTTTGGAATGGATTGGAATGTTAAGCATCAAGCTGTATTCCTTTGTATTTACAATAGGTTATAAACTTTTCAGAGTTGTATACTTTTGCATCTAAAAGGCTTGGTTAGGATATGGCGAGTATACAAATTTATTTTAATTAAATTATTTCAAAATTTGTATAATTTTATCAAAATATCAAATTTCCTCATTATTCTATTTATTAAACAATATGTTATTTTTACTTATAAAACTTTCATATGTTAATAAAAACCGCCCATTTGGGCGGTTTTTTATCTATTGGTTCTTGGTTCGAACTAAATTTAAAAAATGCAGATGACGCTCATATTGATCAATGACATCTTGCAAGATATCTTCTTGCGTCCATTCGATGATGTCATAATTTTGACCACCTTCCCTCAAAAATACTTCAGCTTGATAATCTTGCGTAATTTCTCCTGAATCAATCATAAAGCTTGGTGTATTTTTTTCTTGGACAACTACTTGGTAGATAAAGTTAATCTCATCTTGATGGTTTACACGAAGCTGCAAGCCATCATCTATCGTGTTTACCGTCACATCTAAATGACGACGCTTAAACTCTTTCTGTAGATTTGAAAATGCCTGGCTTACCGTTGTATCAATATATTGTTCAACTTCTTCACGTGTATGCGGATAATGCATAATCAATCCTAAACGTTGCTGCCAACTTCTTGGATTATGAATTGCTCTAGGTGTAATACGCGCATCCTGTAATGCTTGCATCTTGGTTGCATCTAAATGTAGAGCCTTGACTAAGCCCCAGCAAATTAAAAGCATTACGAAGGTGAATGGTAGTGCACTTAACATTGTTGCAGATTGTAAAGCTCCTAAACCTCCTGCAAACAACAAAACAATCGCAAGAACAGCCATTAGAGTTGTCCAAAACAATCGTTGCCAGGTCGGAGAGTTTTCAGATTTTGCAGTTAGATAGTCTGTAACAAGTGCACCAGAGTCAGCTGAAGTCACAAAAAATAGCATAACCAGTATAGTCGCAACAAAACTCATCACGCCTGAGAATGGCAAGGTTCCTAAATATTCAAATAACGCAACGGATGAATCTCGTTGCACTGCAGAAATCAGCGAGGTGTTCGCTTCGTTTAAAATACTATAGAGTGCAGCGTTGCCCATCACTCCCATCCAGATCAGCGTGAAGCCTGTTGGAATAAGTAAAACGCCTACAATAAACTCACGAATAGTACGTCCTTCAGACACACGCGCAATAAACATACCTACAAATGGTGACCATGAAATCCACCATGCCCAGTACATAATTGTCCAACCACCGATCCAACCATCAGACTGGTAGGCATATAAATTAAAGGTCATATTGAACAAATTTGAAATGTATTGCCCCGTGTTTTGGATAGTCGTTTGCAATATAAAAATGCTTGAACTAGCAAAAAATACAAATAGCAACAGCACTAAAGCTAAGCCCAGATTAATCTCTGATAATCGTTTAATACCCTTGTCTAAGCCTATAAATACAGATAAAGATGCCATAGCTGTAACAATGACAATTAAAATAAGCTGCGTCGTCGTTGAATATTCAATTCCGAATAAATAATTTAAGCCAGAGTTAATTTGGGTTACACCAAAACCTAATGTCGTTGCGACACCAAATACTGTACCGATGGTCGCAAAAGTATCCACACCATCTCCAATTGGACCATAAATTTTCTTTCCAATAAGAGGATATAAAGCAGAGCGAATCTTAAGAGGTAGATTATGTCTATATGCAAAGTAAGCTAACGCCAAGCCAACAATTGTGTAGATTGCCCAAGCATGAAGCCCCCAATGGAAGAATGTTACGCGCATTGCTTGCTGAGCTGATTGGATAGTTTCTGGTTCACCGGTTGGAGGTGATACATAGTGCATCACTGGCTCCGCGACACCGAAGAACATTAAGCCGATACCCATACCAGCAGTAAATAGCATGGCGAACCAGGAGCTATTACTATATTTTGGCTGACTATGATCTAAACCAAGTTTAATTTTACCCATATTTGAACAGGCAATATAAATAAGCACTATTAGAAAAATGGCTACAGATAGCACATAGAACCAACTGAATGAGTTTGTAACCCATTGATTCAGTTGTTTAGTTATTAAATCAAAAGCATTGGGAGCTAAAAATACAATGGCAATAAAAATGCCAATAATAACAACTGTGCTAATAAACACATTGGGATTCACATTGGAATACCATGACGGTTTCAATGAAGACATACCTTCCCTATTCCGTTTTATTTGTAAGACAGATCTGAATTGATCAAAGAGATATCCGCTATTTGCGGAAGAAACAGGCTTGTATTGAAAAGTGCTGGCATTTTCATTTTCGTTTGAAAATTTAAAGCTGACTCGTTCAAAGCCGTTGTTTAGAGTTTGAGCATTTTATCATATTTTTAGATATATAATCCAATATTAAGTAGTAAAGCAAATTAAGAAAACGATCCATAATCATAGTTTTCAATTTTTTTCTTATTTGACGCCCCGTTTATTCTCTACGGAATTGATTTGCTAATGTAGAAAATACTCATCGTTTTGCTAAGATTAAGCATTTATTCTTTTCTAGAGTTTATAAGATTACGTATAAATTTTGTTGATCTTATAAAACGAGTATTAAACACACTTAATAAATTTTAAAGCTGAAACAATGATTAAAGATCAAATACTTAATACATAAAAAAAACAAAATGAGCTGAAAAGCAATTTATAGTAATTAATACACTTTCAAATTAAAGTAGGCTTATAACATGAATTCAAAAACGCGTAAGATTCTTTTAGCTGGTGGTGCAGTACTTATTGCAGGTTCATTGCTCTCAACGGCAAATGCAAATACTACGGAAGTTCAAGCGGTACCAAAAGTAGATTTAAATAAATATCTTGGTACTTGGCATGAGATTGCACGTAAGCCGCTATATTTCCAGAACAAATGTGATTACAACGTCACTGCTAAATATTCTTTAAATGAAAATGGTAACGTGAAAGTAGATAATAGTTGCTATAGTGCAGACGGCAAACTTAACCAATCAATTGGTGAAGCATATGTTCAGAATGCGCCAGCCAACTCGAAACTTAAAGTGAGCTTTTTACCAAAAGCAATTCGTTGGTTGCCAGTAGGCCGTGGTGATTATTGGGTTCTAAAAATTGATGATGACTATCAAACTGCATTAGTTGGGTCACCAAATAAAAAATATCTTTGGGTGCTCAGCAGAACTGCTAACCCCAACCAAGCCACAGTTGACGAATACCTAGATTATGCAAAATCTATCGGTTTTGATTTATCAGATCTCATTAAGACTCAGCATAAATAAGTTATTTAATAAGTCCCATTCTTGGGGACTTATTTCTAAATAATACAATGTAATTTATCTGGTCAAGAACGTAAGAATATAAGACCCTTTGTATCCCTTCTATTTTAATCCCTGATATCAGCGTCTATTTACGATAGGCTGAATGCTCACTCACATTGAAATAGGATAATATTCTAATGACTACTATTAATGTTGAAAATATTAAGAGCCATGCAGATGTAATTGCTTCATGTGGGACTAAAGTTGGTGAAGTAGACCACTTGCAAGGTTCGGATCAAATTAAACTGACTAAGCATGGTGATGGTCATCACCACTTAATTCCAGTTTCATGGGTTGGTGAAATTACAGACAATAAAATTGTACTGACTAAAGACTCTCAAGAAGTTAAAGATAATTGGATTGAAGCTTAAAATCCTAATCCTAAAAAAACCCTCTTAATGAAGGTTTTTTCATATCTGCTGTAATAATCATTGGAGTAAGTTAGTCTTTATCTAATGTATGAGGTGTTGTCGTCTCTTCATTTTCATTGCTGTCTTTTTGCTGGCAACCTACCAGCCCCAATACGAATACCACGCTTATAATGGCTAACGTTTTCATACTTTAGGCCTATATATTTGTTAAAACTCTACACTAACAAAGCATGACGATTACTGTGTAAATTTATGAAAATCATTGATGAGATAAATAATAAGAAAGTCTTTAAATAAAGTTTTTCATATATGTATTAACCCCCAATTAAAACGGACACTCACAATTAAGACCTAGGCATAGAACTAGAGTTAAGGAGTGTCTTATGGAGCGTATTGAAGTTATTACATCTGTTCAGCGTCGTATACGTTATACAGGTCAAGAGAAAGCACAGTTTGTTGCTATGACCATGCAACCAGGATCATCAGTTTCTTCCGTTGCCAGACAGTATGGAATTACTCCAAGTTTGCTGTTTAAATGGAAGAAACTTATGCAAGATGGTGGAGTAACTGCCGTGGAAGCGAATGATCAAGTCGTGAGTGTTACAGACTACAATTCATTATTAAAAAAAGTAAAACAGCTTGAACAAATGCTCGGTCGAAAGACCGTTGAAGCAGAAATTCTTAAAGATGCTTTAGAGATTGCACAAGCAAAAAAGTACATATCGCACATGCCCTTATTACCACCCGACGCTACCCAACACAACAAATAGCACGAACACTCGGTGTGTCGAGATCGAACTTGTATCGTCGTTTGAAGCAACCGAATATGAAGTCTCGTTCGAGGTATAACAAGGCAGATGATCACATTCTACTTCCGATGATTCGGTATATTTGCGACCAACGACCAAGTAATGGCTATCGGCGTGTTACAGCTCATCTCAATCGCAATTTACAGGCGAGTAATCTAATACTGAAGCAGGTAAATCATAAGCGTATCTACCGTATCATGAAACATAATGATTTACTCCTCACTCGATCTGAACCTCTTCAAAACGATCGTACACATGAGGGAAAAGTCATTATGTCAAAATCGAATATGCGTTGGTGTTCCGATGGCTTTGAAATTAAATGCTGGAATGGTGAAAAGGTACGAGTGATCTTTAGCCTAGACTGCTGTGATCGTGAGATCATGAGCTATGCAGCAACGACTGCTGGCATCAGTAGTGAAATGGTGTGTGATGTAATCGTACAAAGTATGGAACGACGTTTCGGTGTAGTCTCTCATCTTCCACATATGATTGAATGGCTTACAGATAATGGTAGCTACTACATCGCCCATGCAACACGTGTATTTGCTCAGTCGTTAGGGTTTCGTATTTGCACAACACCTATCCGTAGTCCACAGAGTAATGGAATGGCTGAGGCTTTCGTCAAAACTTTTAAACGGGATTATGTGTATCTGAATGATGTACCTGATGCACAAACAGTTATGCGATGTTTACCCAATTGGATTGAAGATTACAATTGCAATCATCCCCATAGTGGGCTAAAAATGAAATCCCCTCGGGAGTTTCGATCGCTAAAATTAGCAAGTTAACTGTCCGTTTTTACGGGGGCTAATACAATATATTAATGATTGTCTAGATTATGAAGTTATCCCTACATTCAAATAATTATCTTTCACCCAGGCCAATAATTCTTGTGCTGCTGCAAGACGTATGGCGTCTTCTTCCTCGGCCTGATCAATCAGATCTGAAGGTGGGAATGGTCTAAAGTATTCCAAGTTTAGCTCCTATTATTGAGAGTGACTTAATCCTGCTCTAGCTTCGACGATGATTTTTTGAATTTCTTCCCGTCGTTGTTTCTTCTTTTCATGGTAAATCCACACAGAAGAAATCAACACACTTATAATTAGTCCGCCAATCAGTACTTGTAGTCTTGTAAAGATCATTTTTATTGCTCTTATCATGAAGTTTTCATTTTAATTAAGCATTTAAATATTAAAACTTAATGGCAATTAATGACAAAAACCCGCCTTTGAAAGACGGGTCAATACATAATATGTTGAGTAAATATTTTTTAGAGAATTTGAATATTGCTGGCTTGCTTGCCTTTCTTACCATTTGTAATTTCAAACATTACGCGCTGACCTTCCTCTAGTATTTTATAGCCATCGATTCGTACTTCACTATAGTGTGCAAATAATTCTTCACCAGTATCGGAAGCAATAAATCCAAAACCTTTTGTACCGTTGAACCACTTCACTGTCCCGTTTGTTAAATTAGACATTCATATTTCCTTTAAGTAATTATAAGTTTAGAAATTGCTGTAAATATTGATTAATTAACAAGCATATTCAATATAACCAATAATCCTTAAATATGAGGATACAACTGTTAGATCTATGTGAATCAAGTTCTTGTTTTATTTTGCAATTACGCACAAAAGTGATAAATTTCTCTCATATTAAGGTAATAATCAGATATAGATTGTAATATTCGATCATTCACACTTTCCATAAATTGATGAAAAAAGCCCCACATATACATGTGGGGCTTCACCCAATTCATTTGCGCTGATATGAGCCAGTAAATTATAAAGCACTTTAATTAAAATATGTATTCAAAATATATCTTTAAAGCTAATTAATATAAACTATCGATTCAACTGCGTGTATGCCCATTTTAAAAATTTATCTTTATCATGAAAGTTTGGTACATTGATTAAGTGAATAAAACTCACTGCTCCAAATTTACCCGCAATCTTTTTAGGATCAACAATTTCAAAATCATTGTCATTACCTAAATTAAGTTCTTTGAAAAACTCCAGAACCTTGTTATGCAAACCTTGCTGTGAATGTTCAGTTCGCTCTATCAGAAAATCATAAATCTGGCTTAAAACATGTAATTCAAAATTTTCATTCATGACTTTCTTCTCATAATTGTTAAGGTTGAAATCCCAAACTAACGGTTATTATGAGAAAATTAAAGTAATCTAACATCCTGAAACAATATGCTTTGAAATATCTAATTTAAGATAACTCATGTTTTTTTTAAGCTTTTAGCCAGGCCTTTGCCCGCCCCATATTGATATCTGCAAGTTCAAACCTGTGAAATCGATATCCCAATTCTTCAGCATGGTCATAACGATCCATATTCCAAGCCTTCGTTGCAAGTTTGCCTTTACGACCTCCAGACCATGGACCAGTTGCTATTTCAATTTGCATGCGATGTTCGATGAGGTGTAAATCAAAACGCCAATGTTTGGTACTTTTGAAATGAAAGTACTCCTCATACTTCATTTCCATCCGGTCTAATATTTCTTTTAACCCCTCGAATGCTTCTAAGTATTTTTCACTGGCTTTAGGTAAAGGCCTGGTGCGTGGTTTCTTTTTGGGACGTATCTTTTTGGTTAGCGCTTTATATACATCAGGCTGCATATTTCACCCAATAAAAAACCTCCCGGAGGAGGTTAATTTAATTGCATGTAAAAATTAAAATAACTTAAATATTTTTCCAGTTTTATCACTGTAGAAATGCATATCAAAGCTAGGCTTAATTATTTCATCATCTATATTTAGATAACGGACGCAATCCCCAAAACTATTTGGCTCATCAGATGACTTTTCGCACATAGCTTCTATGTGTATAGACAGCGCCATGTTGATCAACCACATCTAACATTACTTTGTTTAATAAAGTTTCCATGTATTAGCCATCAATCCCAACGATTTCACTTGCTTGGAAACCACGTTGACCTTTTGATACGCTAAATTGTACACGCTGACCTTCAGCAAGTGATTTGAAACCACCTGAAATGATTTGAGAAAAATGAGCAAAAACTTCTTCGCCGTTATCAGCCGCGATGAAACCGAAGCCTTTAGTATCGTTAAACCACTTAACAGTGCCTGTAGTTAAATTTGACATAATAATTTCCTTTAATAATATTTAATATAGAGTTCTTGAAAAAATTAAGAAAATAAATAATTAATTTATAAATAATTTAATTAACCCGAATCCCGCTTAAGCCAATGATTCCATAATTTGAATTGTTGGTTTATTTTGATGATTAAGTTGATATGCACATAACGATGCGTAAATCCCACTCAGAAATCCATGAATACTACGAGCTTTACTCGTCATTAAATTGTATTGTCCTTTCAATAAGCTGAATAACGTTTCTATCTTATTTCGTTGTCTTAAGTGATATTCATCTGATGCAGATAGTTGGATGGATTGCATGTTTTTTCGATGGTAAGTAATCAAATCAATACCTTGATCTTTTAACCTGCTTTTTAGTTCCTGGCTGATATAACCACGATCTCCATATAGCTTTGCTTCTAAGCCGTCAGCCAATTGCTCAACCATTTTTATGTCAGCTATATGCCCATTTGATAAAGCAGAACAAGCGATTTCACCAAATGGGTTCATCGCAATATGTAGCTTACAGCCATAAAACCAGCCCATCCAGCTTTTACCACGAGATGCTATTTGAGCTAATGATTTATGGCGTTGAATTCGTTGATTTTTACAGACTGGCAAAGTCGTTGAATCAATCCACAAATATTGGGTATTTTGACCTTTCATCAGAGCCACATGTAAAGCATGTATTGCTAATTGGTGCATATTGATCAGATGAATCATCCGTTGGTAACATGGTAAGCTTTTAAACAAATGTCTTTTATCTTCTTTTAACCATGTGAAAAAGGCTTTGAAATTGCTGAAATAAGAACATTTATACCAAATGGCAATAAAGCAGATTTCTGAGATCGTCAGATGAGTACGTCTGATTCTTAAAGAATGGTTATTTTGTTTGAGAAAGTTCCAATAAGTTGCTTCAAATTTAAGAAAGAAATCATCAATTACGCAGAATAATTCGGTACTATTGAACATTAGGACTAGAGTTGTGAGTTTTGTGTGGTAACTCAACTGATGGCTCTAGTCTTCTTATTTTCAAGTTTATTTCTTATCCGCGATTCGGGTTAAATAATATCTGGGGGATTAAATAGCTGTTAGTCGAATAGCGAAGACGACACGATCAAGTGGTCTAAAAGAGACTGTAATTTAAATTGTGTAATTGCCTGAATTTGCTACCTTCATATTCACAACGGAGTCAGGCAATATGATGAACGAACAAAAACTAAAAGACCTTGCAGCAGAATTTGCTAAAGGAATCAAAACAGAAGACGATCTCAACCAATTCACCCGATTGTTGACTAAACTCACTGTTGAAACAGCTCTCAATGCCGAACTTACCGAACATCTCGGACATGAAAAAAATGCCCGTAAATCTGGCTCAAATTCACGCAATGGTTATTCTAGTAAGACTGTACTTAGCGATGATGGGGAGATTGAGATCACCACACCAGGTGATCGTTATGGTACTTTCGAACCTCAGTTGATTAAGAAAATCAGACCCGTATCACGCAAATGGATAACCAGATTCTATCCCTTTATGCCAAAGGTATGACCACCCGTGAAATCGTTGCTACCTTCAAGGAAATGTACGATGCCGATGTATCTCCAACGCTCATTTCCAAGGTGACTGATGCCGTCAATGAGCAGGTTGCTGAATGGCAAAACCGTCCGCTGGATGTAATCTATCCCATCGTTTATATGGACTGTATTGTGGTTAAAGTCCGTCATAATGGCAGTGTCATCAACAAGGCTGTATTCCTTGCCTTAGGCATTAATCTTGATGGACACAAAGAACTGCTCGGCATGTGGATGGCTGAGAATGAAGTTGCCAAGTTCTGGCTAAATGTTCTGACTGAGCTGAAAAACCGAGGGTTGCAGGATATTCTGATCGCCTGCCTTGCAAAGCAGCGCTTCTCAGGACTAAAAGGCTTTCCTGATGCCATTAACAGCGTATACCCGCAAACCCACATCCAGCTGTGCATTATCCACATGCTACGCAACAGCTTGAAATACGTGTCATGGAAAGATTACAAGGCGGTCACTCAGGATTTAAAAGCCGTTTATCAATCACCCACTGAAGAGGCAGCCTTGATGGCCCTAGATCAATTTGCCCAAACATGGGATGACAAGTACCCACAGATCAGCAAAAGCTGGCGTACGCATTGGGAGAATCTGAATACCTTCTTTGCTTATCCAGCCGAGATACGCAAAGCCATCTACACTACCAACGCAATCGAGTCATTAAACAGCGTAATACGCCAAGCGATCAAAAAACGTAAAGTCTTTCCAACGGATGATTCTGTACGTAAAGTGATTTACCTGGCCATTGATGCAGCATCTAAAAAGTGGAATATGCCGATTCGCGACTGGCGTTTAGCCATGAGCCGCTTTATTATTGAATTCGGTGACCGCTTAAGCAATCACCTTTAAATTGATGAAAAGCAATTACACAAAATTATTTACATGCTCCATTAAAAATACATATCTCCTTTAAATCTAGATTTATATATAAATTTGAATCAGGCAAATACAAAAATACAGTTCCCAACTCAATGAGAACTGTATTATTAATACTACAAATTGATCGAAATTAAACAGCAAGTACTTTCACAATAATGGTTTGCATGTCTTCATTTTCTTCAGCCAAATAAACACGCTTTAACTCTTTACTTTTCACTTTGAATTGATGATTTTGATACTGAATTACAGCCGGAATTTGATCAAAATACAGGCTATCTGCGTCTAATTCTTCTTGAAAAAGTGGCGTGCCCAATTGATAGTCTAGGCTTTTTAATACTACATATTTAACAGTCGTTTTCATTGAAATAAACCTACTTTTGTTACGCTCTTTATTTTAAGTTTTAACATCGTTTTCCTTCCGAAAAAACCTTTATTTCATATTTTCGTACAGCTTCTAAGCAATCACGCTATTTTTGTGAATTCCACAACACCCACAGTACCAACTTAGACTTTTAGTGAAATTACAGGCGAGCGGAATCAATGCTAAAATTTTAAGAATACTAATGATCATTCACCATTCTACTTTGGGGTAAGCACATGCTTAAACAGTGTTGCGATGCTTTAGAACAAAAATCCATGACTATCGCATTTATCGAGAGTGCAAGCTCTGGTTATTTATGTAGCCAATTTTCAATTTATAAGAATAGTGGTGCAGATATCTTGTTAGGTGGTCTGGTCAGCTATGATCCGTCGATCAAGCGTGAAATTTTAAAAGTAGATCCTCTACTGATAGAACAATATACGGCCGAATCGGCAGAAGTGACTCAAGCGATGGCTGAGCACGGACAACAGCTTTTTTCACGTGCAAACTTTGTGGTTGCCTGCACTGGATTACTCAAATCCGGTGGCAGCGCAACTGTAGAAAAACCCGAAGGAACATTTTATATTTCAATCTTACATGACAGTCGTATTTATAATTACCACTATTTTATTTTAGGTACAGCTTTAGAACGCTTAGATCAGTTAACTGAAAATGTTGCTCACAGTGTATTAGACATCTTAAATGCAGAATAAAACATACATAATCTTCATATTTAAATATCATTTTGCATAGCATACTGTATTGAGAAATTTTTCTCATCAGGACAAGAAAATGCAGCTACGTCATTTCAATGCATTCGCAATTAGCACACTACTGTCCTGCTCTGCTTTGGCTACGGTAGGCGGCCCTCAAACCATTGAGGTTTTAGGTTTTGATAAAAAAGACCAAAAAATCTATTTAATGCGTCATTTTGAAGATGGTCGTGGTCGTTTACCACAATTATATTATTATCAATTAAATAGCCAAAAGCCGACGCAATTAATTACAGTGAAGTCTTTATATATTAATCCTAAGACAAAACGGATTGATTACGACCAAGACAGTGCCCAGTTTGATAAAGAAATCGCGAAAATTAAAAAGCGTTTAGCCAAACTAACACCAGTAAATAACAATAATGCCCGAATACAGTTATTAACGACCATGAATGGCACTGCAAAATCTTGGTATGACCCGAATGAAACCATTGATAAATGGACCTATCAATATCGTATTAAAAATTCGCAGTATAAAAGCGCCATACAAAAGACTGAGACGTATAAAGAAGGTTTAAAAATCTCTAAAACTTATCGTGTAGTGCAAAAGCCTTTTTATTTAGTGACTGTTAAATATCTAGGGATTCCATTTGAAACGGGATATAGCGTCGAAGATCCAGTTTTATTAACCAAATAGATTAGATCTCTTTCATAAATCAAAAAACGATCTTCTTTTTGGTTAATATTTGCACTCCGGATTTCTTAGCATTCGTGCATAATCTGCGGATGAAATACATCGATTCAAACAAGCTTTCTGATCCTCAGTTCAAGCGATACACAGGCATCTCATGGTCAACTTTCTATTTGATGGTTGAGCAATTGAAGAAACATGTCCCTGCCAAAGGCAGACCGCCCAAGTTAAGCCTGGAAGACCAGGTTCTGCTCTGTCTAACCTATTGGCGGGAATACCGAACCTTATTTCACGTTGCGACGAGCTACGGGGTTTCAGAGCCCACAGCCTCAAGAATTGTCCGTCATGTTGAAGACTGCCTGATTCGGTCCAATCTCTTTAATTTACCCAAAGATTTACCCGAGGGCGAAGGCATCGATTGGAATGTTGTGATCGTGGATGCCACAGAAATTCCAATCCAAAGGCCTAAAAAAACAGAAGAAAAGCTATAGCGGCAAGAAAAAGACCCACACTTTCAAAGTACAGGCCATCATTCATTATCAAACTCAAAAAATCCTGAGTTTATGTACGAGTCGTGGTGCCTACATGATTTCGAACTCTTCAAACGTAACTTGAATCAGATTCCTGCAGGTGCATTTATCCTTGCGGATAAGGGTTATCAGGGAATTTATACAGTGTATCCAAATAGCTTGTTGCCATTAAAAGCAAAGAAGCGCTGTAAACTGGATTCCGAACTAAAAATCTATAATCAGGAAATCAATAAAAGAAGAATTGGAATTGAGCATGTATTTGGCAGTTTGAAAACCTTCAAAATTCTTGCTGAGCGATATCGCAATCGAGGCAAAAGACTAGCATTAAGATTCAATCTAATTGCTGGAATTTATAACTTGGAGCTGAGTGAAAAATGACTTATGAAAGAAATCTATTGTTAAATTAAATAACAAATAATAAAAAAGCCTCTTTTGAGGCTTTTTTATTTCACTTTAAAATTATGCAGCAGAACGCTCTGCAATAGGCACAACTTTACGTAGTTCAGGGCCCGTATAGTCCGCGCTTGGGCGGATAATACGGTTGTCTGCACGTTGTTCCATCACGTGTGCTGCCCAACCCGTTACACGTGACATTACAAAGATTGGCGTGAATAGTTTGGTTGCAATATCCATGAAGTGATATGCTGATGCATGGAAGAAGTCTGCATTACAGAACAATTTCTTCTCGCGCCACATCACTTCTTCACAGCGAACTGATACAGGATAAAGTACGGTATCACCGACGTCTTTAGCTAGGCGCTCAGACCAAATTTTGATGATGCCATTACGCGGGTCATTGTCTTTGTAGATCGCATGACCAAAGCCCATGATCTTTTCTTTACGCTCAAGTTTGCCGAGCATTTCACGTTCAGCTTCTTCTGGAGACGTCCAGTTTTCAATCATTTCCATTGCAGCTTCATTTGCACCGCCATGTAATGGGCCACGTAGTGAACCAATTGCACCTGTGATACATGAATGCATATCTGACAATGTTGATGCACATACACGCGCTGTGAATGTAGAGGCGTTAAACTCATGCTCTGCATATAGAATCAGTGATACGTTCATCACTTGCTCATGCAATTCATTTGGTTTTTCACCACGAAGTAAATGCAAGAATTGAGCGCCGATTGAATCATCATCGGTGTTTTCTTCTACACGTACGCCATCATGGCTGAAGCGATACCAGTAGCAGATGATCGCAGGTAGTGTTGCCAAAATACGATCTGCAACATCTTGTTGTTCAGCAAATGACTGTTCTGTTTCAAGGTTACCTAACATTGAAACGCCTGTACGCATTACATCCATTGGATGTGAGTCCGCAGGAATACGTTCTAATACTTCTTTCAACGCTTGTGGCAATTGACGCAATGATTTGAGTTTAGCTTTGTATGCTGCTAATTGTTCTGTTGTTGGCAATTCACCAAAGAAAATCAGGTACGCAACTTCTTCAAACTGACAGTTTTCTGCCAAGTCTTGAACGTCATAACCACGATAGGTTAAGCCCGCACCGCTTTTGCCTACAGTTGAAAGTGCAGTTTTACCCGCTACTTGTCCGCGCAGTCCTGCGCCCGTGAGTACTTTTCCTTCAGCCATTTTTTATTTTCCTTCAGTGAACAATTTATCTAATGTGTTTTCAAAAGTGTGATAATCGAGGAATTGATAGAGTTCTTTTCGTTGTTGCATTTTATCCAGTACATTGACTTGTGTACCTTCATTGCGGATCGCATGCATTACTTCTAGTGCCGCTTTTTGCATTGCACGTGTTGGTGATAATGGGTAAAGCACCATTGAAATGCCTTGCTCACCTAGTTCTTCTTTGGTGTAGTAAGGGGTATCACCAAACTCTGTAATGTTTGCCAGTACAGGGACACCAACAGCATCGCAGACAGTTTTGTACATGGTAATATCAGTCATTGCTTCAGCAAAGATCGCATCAGCACCTGCTTCTACACAGGCACATGCACGGTCGATCACTGCTTGCAAACCTTCTTTTTGTAATGCATCTGTACGCGCCATCACCACAAAGTTTGAATCGGTTTTTGCATCTACAGCAGCTTTAATACGGTCAACCATTTCTTGTTGTGACACGATTTCTTTGTTCGGACGGTGTCCACAGCGTTTTTGCGCGACTTGGTCTTCGATATGAACCGCTGCTGCACCCGCAGCAATCATTTGTTTCACAGTACGAGCAATGTTAAATGCACCGCCCCAACCTGTATCGATATCGACAAGTAATGGCGTATCTACACGTTCAGTAATACGACGAACATCTTCCAAAACATTGTCTAAACTGGTCATGCCTAAGTCAGGTAAACCATATGAATAGTTCGCAACACCTGCACCAGATAAATATATGGCTTTATAGCCAACTTCTTTTGCCATCATTGCTGCATAGGCATTTACTGTGCCAATGATTTGTAATGGTTTTTCGATTTCCAATGCTTGTCTAAATCTTAAGCCTGCAGACGTTTGTTGTGTCATATTCCTTTCCACGGCATTTACTTTAATTTTCGAAGTTTGAGTATATCCATATTTTTTTCCAACTCTATGGCTTTGTAGAATATTAACTCTAAAACTTTAGTCAAATATTTCACTTGTCACCTATCTGTTGTTATTCTTTAGTCAAAGATCCCTTATTTATGAGCAAAGCAGAAAAGTACTGAATTTTTTGCTATAATTATCGTCAGCTCAGATCTTTTTTTGTTAAATATTATCACTTTATGCAAGATTTAATACACATTGAACCTTTAACGCATGACCAGCCACAAACGCGGCGCGGACATGAACGATGTGTTGCGCTTTTAGAAAGTGCTACGGAGCTTTTTTTAAAACGTGGTTTTGATGCAGTTTCATTAGATGACATCGTGAATCATGCAGGTGGTTCAAAAGCGTCAATCTATAAATATTTTGGTAATAAAGACGGATTATTTAAGGCCATTTGTGACTATCGTCGCTGCTTATTTTTCAAAGATATTTGCCTACCATTTACGGTGAGCCCTGACACCGATATTCGTGCTTATCTCATCAATACTTTAAGTGACTTTCATCAGCATATTGTGATGCCTGAAAATGCTGCATTTATGCGGTTAGTTTTAGAACAAACTGGACGTAATCCGGAAATAGCACGTTATATTCATGAGCAAGGTCCGAAACAAATTCAGAACACCGTTGCGGAAATTTTATATCAAGCACATCAACACGGTTTGCTGTATTGTGAAAACCCGCTGTTTTCGGCTCAATTTTATTTTGGAATTTTGCGAAATTTAGAATGGCGCGTTCTCATGGGCATCACCATTGATGAAAATGATCAAGAAACCATCAATTACATCAGTTATTGCGTCGATCGTTTCCTAGACGGTCACCAAAAGCGCTAGATTTTTTGCAATTTACCTCTCTTATAGTATATTAATCGATTCCTTTTTCTCTAACCAACCAACAACTAATTGTTGTTTTGTTTTTTGATTCAGCAATTATTGTGGAGTAACAATGGCTCTACGTCACTTTCTAACTTTACGCGATTTATCGACTTTAGAACTTAACCAAATTGTACAGCGCGGTATCGAACTCAAGCGCAAACAGCATAACAATGAAGTTTTCCAACCTTTCGTTGGTAAAGTCATGGGCATGATTTTTGAGAAATCGAGCACCCGTACACGTGTATCGTTTGAAGCAGGAATGAGCCAATTTGGTGGTAGTGCAATTTTCCTTTCATCTCGCGACTCTCAATTAGGGCGTGGCGAGCCAGTAGAAGATTCTGCACGTGTGATTTCAAGCATGCTTGATATTGTGATGATTCGTACTTTTGGTCATGACATTGTTGAACGTTTTGCTTCTTATTCAAAAGTTCCTGTCATCAATGCATTAACAGATGATCACCACCCTTGCCAATTACTTGCCGATGTTCAAACATTTGTTGAACACCGTGGTTCTATTGAAGGTAAAACGGTTGCTTGGATTGGTGATGGCAACAATATGTGTAACTCATATATTGAAGCTGCTCATATGTGGGGCTTTAAATTAAAAATCGCTGCACCTAAGGGCTATGAACCTAAAGCAGAATTTTTATCTGAATTTGCACACTGTGTGGAACTTGTTGATTCTGCCGAAGATGCTGCAGTTAATGCAGATTTAATCGTTACAGATGTTTGGGCAAGTATGGGCCAAGAAGAAGAGCAAAAAATTCGTGAAAAAGCGTTTGCTGATTATCAAGTGAATGAACGCCTGATGGATCTTGCTCACGCTGACTGCCTATTTATGCACTGCTTACCTGCGCATCGTGGCGAAGAAATTTCTGAAAATATGCTTGATCACAAAAATGCCGTGGTTTGGGATGAAGCTGAAAATCGCTTACATGCACAAAAAGCACTTGTTGAATTTTTAATTAACGAAAATCTTAAAAAAGACTAAGGTTTTACTTAGATAAATGAAGCACCTTAGGGTGCTTTTTTTGTTTTTGCGTGCTTTAATAAAACCATAACTTTTATAAGTGATTTAAAATATGCACATTCAAAAACGCTTTTTAATTTTAGTCTCTTTGGGCCTAAGCACCGTTACATTTGCAGCATCTCCAACTGAGTTAGATCAATACCTCGTAAAAAAAGGAATTTTGGATGCTTCATATCAAATTAAAAATAAGACAGCATTAGATGAAATACTTTCTGCCATAAGTGACGAAGACTCTCGTACTCTTCCTTATCAAGTTGACCAAAATATGTTGATGGAAAAAATGGAAGTTTCAGCAGATAAAATAGAGATCGAAGGAATTATCACCACACCTGACTTTACACAATTTGCAGAATCGGTGGGTCAACAGCAAGTCAAACAACTGATCAAAAAGAATTCTCTACAAAATTGTGAATTGTTATTTGAGCATCAATTTCAACGTGTAAATCCATATATATTAGAAATGGATTTATCTTCACCTCAACAGAAATACGAAATAAAAATCCACAATGCTGAATGTAAATTTAAATAAACATCTGATTTCTTATAGCTCTTGGTTTAACTTCTGCAATGTTTTTTAACTTAACGAATTAAACCTTGAGGCTGTAATGCAATCACAGCTGCACCCACCAATACAATGATGCCACCTAGCATATCCCAACGCGTTAGAGTTACGTGATCGACAAAACGCAACCACAGTAATGCAGAGAAAATATAGATTCCGCCATAGGCTGCATAGATACGACCCGAAGCTGCTGGATGCAACGTCAATAACCAAACAAATGCAGCCAATGCAAGGGCTGTAGGAATCCATAACCACTGCGATTTTTGCTGATTTAAAATCAAATATGGGAAGTAACAGCCTAAAATTTCCATCAGTGCTGTTAGTGCAAATAAACCAAATGTGGTCAGCACTTTTGTTAATGGTATATCCATCATTGAGAAATCCAAATCTAGCGTCGAATAAATATAAAAAACCCGTGCAAGCACGGGTTTTTGTTAATTAAATTGATTAAGCAGGTTCAGCGGTTTGGTCTTCAAACACTTCGAGTTTTAAGCCCACAGCTTTACCATTTTCTTTCTTCACTGAAACAGCAACATTGCCGCCATGTTCCGCAAGCTCACCAAACAGAATCATTTCAGCAAGCGGTTTTTTCAAATGCTCTTGAATTAAACGCTGCATTGGACGAGCGCCCATCAAGCGATCGTATCCTTGCTCTGCCATCCATTCGCGTGCATCTTGATCAACTTCAAGAACCACTTTCTTATCATCTAACTGTGCCTGAAGCTCTGTTAAAAACTTATCAACCACACTTTCAATGACAGTTGTTGGCAATGCTTTAAATTGAATAACACCATCTAAGCGGTTACGGAACTCCGGAGAGAAGGCTTTTTTCATCGCGTCTTGGTTGTCATTACTGTTATCTTGATCCATGAAACCAATGCTCACACGTGAAATTGATTCTGCACCAATATTCGTAGTCAGCACTAACACGACGTTACGGAAGTCAGACTTACGACCATTGTTGTCCGTTAATGAACCATGATCCATAATTTGAAGTAACAAATTAAAGACATCTGGATGCGCTTTCTCAATTTCGTCTAGTAAAAGTACGCAATGCGGATTTTTATGAATCGCGTCGGTCAACAAACCACCTTGATCAAAACCTACATAACCCGGAGGCGCACCAATTAAACGAGATACGGCATGACGTTCCATGTATTCCGACATATCGAAACGTACAAGTTCAACGCCTAACAATTTCGCCAATTGCTTAGTGACTTCAGTTTTACCCACACCTGTAGGACCCGCAAAGACAAAATTACCCACTGGCTTATCTGGTGCTTTTAGACCTGCACGAGATAATTTAATCGCAGATGCAAGCGCTTCAATCGCTTCATCCTGACCGAACACCACACGTTTCAGATCACGCTCAAGATTTTCAAGGACGCTCTTGTCATCTTTAGACACAGTTTTCGGTGGAATACGGGCAATTTTCGAAACGATATCTTCAATGTTTTCAACTGAAATGACCGTATCATCTTGCTCAGCTTTTAAACGACGCTGCGCACCAGCTTCATCAATCACATCAATGGCTTTATCAGGTAAGAAACGATCATTGATAAATTTCGCTGATAGTTCAACCGCAGAAACCAGCGCTTGATCTTCGTATTTCACATGATGGAATTCTTCAAATTTGCCTTTTAAGCCACGCAGAATATCAATCGTTTCTGAAATAGATGGTTCATTGACATCAATTTTTTGGAAACGACGAGATAAAGCATGATCTTTTTCAAATACTTGGCGATATTCTTGGAAAGTCGTTGAACCGATACAACGCAAAGTACCATTCGCCAAAGCTGGTTTGATGAGGTTCGATGCATCCATCGTGCTGCCCATACTTGAGCCTGCACCGATGATCATATGAATTTCATCAATAAATAAAATAGCTTCGGGCTTTTTCTTCAATGCATTTAACAGTTGTTTTAAACGCTTTTCAAAATCACCACGGTATTTAGTCCCTGCAACTAAAGCACCAATGTCTAAGCTAAACACTTCTGCATTTTCAAGCGGTTTAGGTGCTTTACCATTTACAATGAGCCAAGCCAATCCTTCAGCAATCGAAGTTTTACCTACACCCGGATCACCCACCAAAAGTGGGTTGTTTTTACGGCGACGGCATAGAATTTGAGCTGTACGTTCAATCTCTTTTTCACGACCAATCAGTGGATCTGTTTTGCCTTTTTGAGCTTCAACATTGAGATTGGTCGTATATAGCTCTAATGGGCCAGAATTTGAAGACGTGGTGTTTTCACCATCGAGCTCTTCAATTTCCTCTTCAGCTTGGACTTCATCTTTACGTGTGCCATGAGACAAGTACTGCGTTAATGTCAAACGGTTGATTTGATGGCGTTTAAGTAAATACACCGCAAATGAATCACGCTCTGAATACATCGCAACTAAAATGTCTGCACCTTCTACAGTGCGGTCATTACCACTCGATTGCACATGGAAAATTGCACGCTGCAAAATACGATCAAAACTTTCTGTAGGATGTGGTGCTTGATCGCTATTTTCGCCAAGCTTAGGGGTATGTTGTTCTACGTATTCTTCAAGTTCTTTGCGAAGCACAATAATGTCTGCGCCACATGCTTTCAATGCATTAACAGCGGAATCATTATCCAGTAAAGCCAATAATAAATGTTCTACCGTCAAAAATTCATGTCTCTTTTGACGAGCCATGCTGACAGCCAAACGTAGTGATACTTCTAATTGACGACTGAGCATGTAATCCCCTTATTAATCTTTTGGCTCAATCTGACAAAGTAATGGATGACTTTGCGACCGAGCGTAATTATTGACCTGATTTGCTTTAGTCTCTGCGATGTCTCGCGGATAAACCCCTGCAACACCCTTTCCTTCATAATGTACAGTTAGCATTACTTGAGTGGCTTGGTCAAGATTCAAAGCAAAGTATTGTTGTAAAATTTCAATTACAAAGTCCATTGGAGTGTAATCATCGTTCATTAAAACGACAGCATACATAGGAGGACGCTTTAACTCAGGTGGCGCAGTCAATACTTGAATGTCTGAATCACCATCATCCTGCATACCTTGGCTGAGAGTCGGGTTTAGATGCCAGTCCACTAAACCAGATTGGTAAAATGAATTTTTAATGTCAGATAAACACGTTTGACGCTTATTGGTTCGCATAGGATTTAGGTTTCACACTTAGTTTGCACTTGCTTCAGTTTGAGGAATTTCTGAAAGGAAAGCAGATTGATTTTCAACAGGCTGACCTTTCGACCAGCTAAAACGGCGAATAACGGGTTTAGAACCGCTTAAACGCACTTCAATAAAGTCTGGACTAAAGCCTTTTGGCATGGTCCAACGTCCAGTGAGTCGCTCACTTTCGCTAAAGTTAAAGTTTTTGTCTTCTAAAGGCACTGCAAGTACTTCTGTACCCTTAATTAGACGCAGCTCAACACTTCCAGACACATTACTTTTTGACGGACTTACTTGAACGAGATCAAGTTGGTATTCATACGCATTTTCAGGTAACGGTTTAATCGCTAAATGTTGTACTGCAAGCGGCATACCACCACGTTGGCGCAATACTTCACGATACAAAACACCCAAATTACCGGTTAATTCTTGATCATCACGTGCTTTTTTAACAGCCAAATATAAATCATTTGAATTACTTACAGCGACATCACGCTCTTGAATTGCCGCATTCAAACTTTTATTCAGGCCTGCTAATTCATTTTTTTGCTTTTGCACCACATCAACCAGTTGCTCTGCATCTGCATCATATCCGACCACAGTTAAGCCCTGACGATGACCGATACTATATCCGAGCAAACCGCTGCTCAATGCAAGTACAACTGCACCAATCGCCAGTGGCATATTCGTCTTCATAAAAGGCGTTTTTTCACTGTTTTCTGGTTCTGACTTGAAATTAGATTCTGTATTCGACATCGTCATCTCTTATTTTTAGTTCACTCAAGGCACACATTTAAATCCAGTTTTAAATGTGTGTGAAGTTTTAAATCGTTTCTTATGGTAATAAACCAATGCCTTGAAGTCCTGCATTTTCAGCAAAACTAAACATCAAGTTCATATTTTGTACGGCTTGACCTGCAGCACCTTTCACCAAGTTGTCTTGAGCCACCAAAATCACTAATTTTTTCGGTTGAGGTTTGCAAATCGCAATACGTAATTGGTTCGCACCACGCACAGTACGTGTTTCAGGTGAGCTACCTGCCGGCATAACATCTACAAACTGCTCATTGGCATAGAACTGTTCATATATGCTTTGTAAATCCGCAGAAGCACCTGCGTCTGTCAAATCAATATAGATAGTGCTGAGCATGCCACGAATCATTGGTACCAAATGCGGTACGAATAAAATTTCGTTAAACACACCTTTTTGACCTGAAATATTTTCTAAGGCTTCTACAATTTCAGGATGATGACGGTGACCTGCAACTCCATATGCCTTAAAGTTATCTGCATTTTCAGAATAGATCATACCTAGGCTGGCTTTACGACCTGCACCAGACACACCTGATTTTGCATCAATAATAATGCTTTCAGGTTTCACTAATCCTTCAGCTTTTAATACTGGCGCTAAACCGAGCTGAACAGTTGTTGGGTAACAACCTGGGTTACCAATCACTGAAGCCTTTTGAATTTTTTCACGGTTTAATTCAGACAAACCATAAACTGACTCTTTTAATAGCTCTGGACATGCATGGTCTAGGCCATACCATTTCTCAAATTGAGCTAAGTCTTGCAAGCGGAAGTCAGCAGCAAGGTCAATCACTTTAGTATTTGCAGCAACTAACTCTTCTGCGTGTTTCATTGCTACACCGTGAGGCGTAGCAAAGAATACAACGTCACATTGTTTTAGTTCTTCAATATTTAGATCTGAATAGCAAAGGTCTGTATGTCCACGCAAGCTTGGGAACATATCATCCACACGGCGGCCATTTTCAGTACGTGATGTCAGAACTTTTACTTCTGCATTTGGGTGTCGCAGTAAAATACGCAGTAATTCAACACCTGTGTAACCTGTACCGCCGACAATACCTACTGAAATCACGCTCATTACCTCTATTCAAAGTATCCATTTGATGACTGCGTAGTATGACAGGAAGTTACGGTTTTCTGAACTGTTTTGGAGGGTATTTGACTGAATTTTGTTTTAGTAATAAAAATATTAAAATCAAATAGAAACAATCAAAAAATTCAATAAAACAGATCTATTTAAAAATAATCTTTTTCTTTTATACTCTTAATATAATTTTAAAACCGCTTAAATCATGACAAAAAACATACATCAACAACCCCAACAAGCACCGCAAACTAATAATGATTGTTTCATCATTATGCCTATTGCTGACCACCCTGATTATAAAAATGGTCACTTCAAGCGAGTATATGAAGATATATTCGCACCTGCTTGTAAAGCAGCTGGTTATAAACCTGTTCGTGCAGATGATGTTACCCAAGCAAATCTAATTCATTTAGATATTTTGCAAAAACTACTAGAATCTCCTATGGCAATATGTGATTTAAGCACTCGCAATCCCAATGTACTGTTTGAACTAGGCTTAAGGCAAGCGTTTGATAAACCAACCATATTAGTTCAGGAAATTGGTACTCCTAAAATTTTTGACATTAATATGTTCCGTTACACAGAATATCGAAACGGTTTAGATTATCGTGATGTTCTGTCCGACCAAAAATCAATTCAAAAAGTCTTAGAGGAAACTACATCCGCTGTAAATGAAGGTAAAAGTGTTAATTAAATAATAAAACTTTTATCAATTACAAGTCCTGCAACACTTCAAGACTCGTCCACTTTTGAAGAAAAAGAGTTTTTTAATATATTGAGGTCAGACATCCATAGTTTAAAAGAAGCTATTTTTAGCAAACAGCCTAACTCTTTCAGGGCACATAACTCTCGCACACAAAACAAAAATCTGAAAAATGAGATAAATAAATTATCTTTCCATAAATTTATTACTTTAGGAAAAGACACATTTGAACATAATCTTGATAAATTTATTCAAATGATAACAATTACCTTCGATGTTAAAGACATTCATATTTCAAAAGATAAACTTGATAGACCTTATATAGCAATTACGACATATCAAGATATTTCAGATGAATTACTTTTTGAAATTTCACAACACGCAGATGTAAAAATAGAGGATATCGACGATTTACCATTTTAAAATATTTATTTAATCCACCACCATGGCATTGGTGTACTTTTTAAAGTTTTCCGATGCTGCTGAAAATCAACATCATGCTTTTGCACTTCAGCCCAAAAGTTTGGGCTATGGTCAAAGTGCTTGGTATGCGCTAACTCATGTACAGCTACATATCGTGCAATTTCCAATGGAAAAAGTACCAAACCGCTATTCAGCATAATGTCATGCTTAGCAGAACAGCTGCCCCAGCGTGTTTTAGGCTGACGAATCGAGCAATCACCATATTTCAAGCCTGTTTCACTGCTCACTTGCTTTAAATAGATTGGTAAATACTCTTTGGCATTAGCAATCACAAAGCTTTTTAAATATTGCTCAGGCTGTCGATCACTGATGAATAGTTGATGGCTTTCGTCATCCAAGATAAATGAATGTTTTTGGGTTTGATACACAACCTGTAAAGGCTGCTCTAGATTGAATAGTTTTAATTCGGTTGGAAGCGCTTTATCAATCTGCCCTGCTTTTTCCTGCTGCTTTTGCCATGTTTCAATCATCCATTGTTCCGATTGTTTCAGAAAATCTTGCACTTGGCGCTGCGTGCAAAACTGGGGAACAGTTAATTTAATTTGCGTTGGTTCTACACGCAGTCTTAAGCGTGTGGCACGTAATTTTCGAGTGATTTGAATTTCAGGAAGGTTGGGAGTCATATTTTTATTGATTCTAAAATTTAAATCTCCGATCTTACGGAAATTCACATCTCACCTTTTCTAAGAGAAGTTTTAAAGGATTTTTAAAGAGTAAAAAATAGTAATGGAATTAATATTGAAAAGTCCCTTCTCCCTTAGGGAGAAGGTTAGGATGAGGGGACTTTTAAATTGACCTCTCCCTAACCCTCTCCTCAAAGGAGAGGGAACTTCCATTAGAAATTTAAATATAAATCGAAACTCAATTTACATTTAAATTTTCTATAGATTAAACCGCAGTACGCTCTTCAATACCGTTATCAGTTGCAACAACAGCAATATCCGCTTTGTTTAACGCAAAGATACCGTTACACACTACACCTGGAATGTCATTCAAAGTCTTTTCAAGCTCTAAAGCATTTAAGATATTTAAGTTGTGTACGTCTAAAATTACGTTGCCGTTGTCCGTTACCACACCCTCACGGTAAACAGGATCACCGCCTAAAGAAACGATTTTACGCGCAACAGCAGAACGTGCCATTGGAATCACTTCGACAGGAAGCGGGAAATCACGGCCTAATTGATCAACCCATTTTGAATCATCTACGATACAAACGAATTTTTTCGCAATCGACGCAACAATTTTTTCACGAGTAAGTGCAGCGCCGCCGCCTTTAATCATGTGCATATGACGGTCGATTTCATCAGCGCCATCAACATAGGCATCTAAACCGCCAACGTGGTTCATATCAACCACTTCAATGCCTAATTTTTTCAAACGTTGTGCAGTTGCTTCAGAACTTGCAACAGCAGCTTCAAGTTGAAGCTCTGGCAATAATTCGATGAGGAAGTTCACAGTACTTCCTGTACCAACACCCAAAATACCGCCCTTTGGCAAATGCTTTAACGCAGCTTTTGCGGCAGCTTGTTTCTTTTCATCTTGGGTTGCATACAGACTCATAACTTGGCTCAACTATTTTTTGACATTAGACGCTGATTTTTCAGCCCAAATGTACAGGGGTTTGTTACAATAAACCCCTATTTTAAACTGTTAGATGGAAAATTAACATGCTGTCTCGTTTGGTTCGACAAATATTACAGGCAACGGTCTATGACGTTGCAATCGAAACCCCACTCGAAGCAGCGCCACGAATTAGTGAAAAACTAAACAATAACATTCGCTTTAAACGCGAAGATTTACAACCTGTCTTTTCTTTCAAGCTACGCGGTGCCTACAACCGTATTAGTCAATTACCGAAATCTCAGTTGGAACGTGGCGTTATTACTGCTTCTGCAGGTAACCATGCTCAAGGCGTGGCATTATCTGGTAAAAAGTTGGGTATTCGCGCCATTATCGTTATGCCTAAAACCACACCAGACATTAAAGTACAAGCGGTTAAACGCTTAGGCGGTGAAGTGGTTCTGCATGGCGACTCTTTTGACGTAGCCAATAAATACGCAATCCAATGTGCAATAGATGAAGGTATGACCTTTATTCCACCTTATGATGACGAACTCGTTATGGCCGGTCAAGGAACCATTGCCAACGAAATTTTGCGTCAATGGCGTGATGTAGACTATGTATTTGTTGCTGTGGGCGGTGGTGGTCTCATTGCCGGTGTAGCCGCTTACTTAGGTGATGTGGCACCTCACGTTAAAGTCATTCCTGTTGAATATGACGAATCAGCATGTTTAAAAGCAGCCTTTGAAGCCAATGAACGTGTCATTCTGCCATCTGTAGGTTTATTTGCCGACGGTACAGCAGTTGCACAAATTGGTGAAAAACCATTTGAAGTGATTCAACTGCAAAAATCTGACAACTCTGGCCCTATTGTTGAGCGTGAAGTTGTACTGGTAAATACCGATGAAATCTGTGCAGCGATTAAAGATACCTTTGATGAATGCCGTAGCATTGTTGAACCATCTGGTGCAATGGCGCTTGCAGGTATCAAGAAGTATGTTGCAGAGCATGGTCTAGAAGGCAAAAATATGGTGTCGATTGTATGCGGCGCCAATATGAACTTTGACCGTCTGCGCTACATTGCGGAACGTACTGAACTGGGTGAACGCAAAGAAGCGATCTTTGCTGTGACCATTCCAGAAGAAAAAGGTTCATTCCTCCAATTCTGCCGCGCACTACAAGGCCGTAACATCACTGAATTTAACTACCGCGCTAGTAATTCTTCTGCTGCTCAAGTCTTTGTGGGAATCAGTCTCAAAAATGGCGAGAAAGAACGTCAGGAAATTTTTGAAACTTTAAAATTCCAATACGATGTAGATGATCTTTCTGATGATGAAGTCGCTAAGCTTCATATCCGTTATTTAATTGGCGGTCATGCAGATATCGAGAATGAACGCCTATTCCGCGTGGAATTCCCCGAACGTCCGGGCGCATTACTGACTTTCTTAGAACGTCTAGGCCCAACGCATAACATCACCCTATTCCATTACCGTAACCACGGTGCTGCTGAAGGTCGTGTATTGGTGGGTATGGAAGCAACGGATGCGAAACAAAACCCAGATGGTTTAATTGAAACATTGGAAAATATTACCTATCCATATGTTGAGATTACCAATAACCTCGGTTATCAACGTTTCTTGAAATAAATGAGACTTCTATAAAAAAGCTGGAATCTAGATTCCAGCTTTTTTATTTGCATCAACTATTTCCTGAATCAAAATAAATAAATTCATCAAATTAATTCATCAACGCTGTCATTGTTGTTAATTTAACCATACCCTATAATCCATTGAAAATAAAACAAAATGGATATTTAAAATTGAATTTTTATGCCTTATTTATGATCGTCATTGTGGGTTTAGGTGGATATTTTTATGCATATCCGGCTTATCAACTTAAGCAAGAGGAAGATAAGATTCGTCAAAGTATGAAACAAATTCCAAATCAGTCACGTACGCAAAATCTAGAAAATATTTACGGCTATACCGCGCAGGCTGAAATGTTGAATCAATATCCAAATTACATTGTATATATTCGCTTTGATGAGCTAAGTGATCAAACCGCTCCCGAATCTGTTCAAGCCATTATCCGTGAATTTTCATGCGATGGCTTAAACCGTTTAAAGAACAATTCCGAGCTCGTTCGTAAAGCCACTCTAAATGTCATTAAAGAAGATCAACATCAATTTCAATATATTCTAAAAAATAAACTAGGCTATGAAATTTTTAAATACCAACAAGTTATGGATAATTGTCCCAATATTGCTGAACTTTATGCCTATCAAAACGCTGAAGAAATTAAAAATTAAAACTTTTCGGTTTAGATGGATTATGTAAATTTTCATAGCCGCTCTAGGCTGAACAAGCTAACATCAACATATTCAATAACTTTAGAATAATTTAGGAATACGGCATGGCACAATTCGCTGTGATTGGCTTAGGAAGTTTTGGCGCAACTGTAGCCACTGAACTCATGGGTTTAAAACACGATGTCATTGGAATCGATAGCAACAAAAAGTTTGTTGAAAGTATTTCGGACCAACTAACCCATGCAGTGATTGCTGATGCAACAGATGAACACGTTTTACAAGAACTCAATATTCAAAATTGTGAAGCAGTCGTAGTCGCAATTGGTGAAGATATTGAAGCCAGCATCTTATGTGTGCTCCATCTTAAAAACATGGGGATCAACAAAATTTGGGCCAAAGCCAAGTCCAAAGCGCATCACATGATTTTAACCCATTTAGGCATCAGCAAAATCATCCATCCTGAAGAAGATATGGGCGTCCGTGTTGCCCAGTCACTGAGTTATCCGATGGTGAGTCGCTACATGGTGCTCGAAGATGATCATTATTTGGTGAAAGTTGAAATTAAAGAATCACAACAAGGCACGCGTCTAAATCAAATAATGGGTCATGTCCCTGAAGTGAAGGCGATTTTGCATAAACGTGGCACCCAGCTTCAATATAGTTTAGATCCGAACCTGATTTTACAAACAGGCGATATTTTAGTGGTTGAAGGTTTACTCGAACATTTACGTCGACTGGCTAAACACTTTAAAGCAACTTTGTAATCAGCGTCGTGTCTATTTGCACACAATCGCGCAAGATGACAGTAGAAAAACATGAAACTGCACAATAAACAGCGTAATACCATTAATCTTAGCCCACCCAGTATTTTGGCATTGGGTTTTCTTGGGCTAATTATCATTGGCACCTTGCTGTTAAAGCTCCCATATTCACATCATGGCGATTTAAGTTGGATCAATGCCCTCTTTACAGCGACCTCTGCCGTAACCATTACAGGACTTTCAGTTGTAAATGTCGGCGAAGCCTATACGGTGTTTGGTAAAGTCGTGATTATGGGTTTACTACAATGCGGTGGTCTCGGTTTTATGACCTTTGCGATATTGGCCGCTATGAGTTTGTCCCCTAAAATTGGGCTAAAACAACAGATTATGGCTCAAGAAACCATTGGACAAACCAGTCTTGCCAAAGTGACCATGACCATCAAAGGCGTACTGCTTTATTCGCTATTTTTCGAAATGGTGGGAACGGTTATTTTGACCATCGCTTGGATGCAAGAATACAATTTTAACCAGGCCCTGTTTTATGCTGCCTTTTATAGTGTTTCAGCATTTAATAATGGTGGATTTTCATTATTTCCCAATAGTTTAATGAGCTTCGCTGACCGTTATTTCATTACGTTTACCATCAGTATGCTTTACATTATTGGGGGTATCGGCTTTTTGGTACTGATGGACATTAAGCGCAATAAAAGTTGGAAAAAACTCAGTACCAATAGCAAGCTGATTTTATCGACTATTGCGGGTTTAAATGTCTTTGCCTTCATCACCATTTGGTTATTAGAAGCCAATAATGCTGCTACCTTAGCTACGATGTCACTTGGTGACCAAGCCCTCAACGCGTGGTTCCATGCAACGGTTCCGCGCTCTTCGGGTTTTAACAGCTTACCTATGGAAAGCATGAGCGATGCATCATCACTCGTCACGATGTTACTGATGTTTATTGGAGGTGGTTCTCTCAGTACAGCTGGTGGCATCAAAGTCGGGACGTTTATTATTGTTGTACTCAGTGTGGTCAGTTTTTTAAGACGTGAAGATGAACTGCGTGTGTTTAACCACTCTGTTTCAGAAAAAACCACCTTTAAAGCATTAGCGGTAATTTTCATTACAGTAACGTTGATTTTCATTGGCTTTTTCAGTCTATTGCTTCTCGAACCTGATAAACGCTTTTTAGATTTGTTGTTCGAAGCGGTATCCGCTGCTTGCACCGTTGGTCTATCTCGTGGCATCACCAGCGACTTACAACCTGCTAGTTTAGTTGCCCTGATGTTATTAATGTTCGCAGGTCGACTTGGCCCCT
The DNA here is from genome assembly GCF_058242865.1 of Acinetobacter sp. LipI_15. NCBI lineage: Bacteria > Pseudomonadati > Pseudomonadota > Gammaproteobacteria > Moraxellales > Moraxellaceae > Acinetobacter > Acinetobacter sp. LipI_15. Next base: position 1,700,006 of record NZ_JBZAYN010000001.1, read on the forward strand.
TAACACTGGCCTATCTGATTGCCACACCGAAGAAGAGTCGGTTAAAACACCCACCTTCTGAGATTCAGATTGGTTGATTTGTACATTGTCTCACAGTTATAAAAAAACCACGCCTTAGCGTGGTTTTTTTAAATTCGAATCTTTAGAACCAATTCATTAATGACACACCGACACCGACATAGGTTGCCCGATGGTTATAGTCAATCAGGCTTTCACCATAGCCATCAAACAATTGAACTGTGCCGCGTAATTTACCATTGATTGGGAAAGTCCAATCGAACTGCACCGCACCATGTGAATCATCACCACCTTTCAATGAATGACGTAACATCAAACTAAAGTCATGATCTTTATGACGATAAAACGCTGTTAAATCCCCACGTCCCACATAATCGGTAATGTCAGGGTTGTTATCATCTTTGGTATCTTCTTCGAAACGATACCAAGGACGTAACATCAGTGCAAAATTGTCACGTTCAAATCCAAGATTTAACATGATACGATTCCAACTCCGCGATAAAGGATCAGAACGCCCATTAGACTGATGGTTAAAAGTTAAGCCCAGCATACGCCAGTTCAAACCCAAGAGTTCATAGTTGGTACGAAAAACCAGACTGGCTTCAGGCTCATAGTTGGTTTCACGGAATGGTCGTGATTCGTCTTCATTGTAGACTTGCCAACGAGAAGACTGGGTATAGCCCAACCAGATATCACCATTATCACCAAATAAGTTTTCAACAGCTTTGGTTTTTAATGACAATTGGAATTTGGCTTCCATCGATTTCAGGTTTTGTTCCTGATCGGCTTGTACCGTGTTGTTTTCATTCGGGCTTGATGGACGTTCATTTTTATCCGAAGTCCAATATCCCGGCATTAAATACACAGGTTGATAGCCACGAATATTCCACGTCCCCAATTTACTTTCTGGAGAAAGCTCCCAACGACTATCCAATAGTGAAAGATTTGGATTGAGGTTCGGTGCTTCTACAGCAAATAAACGGTCCGTAAACGCATGACTGACTTTTTCTTTGAAAGTTAGTTTCTCTGTCGGTTCAGGCTTAATTTCTTGTGCGGCTTGACGCTCAGAGACCAACATTTCTTTTTCAGCAGGTTGCACTTTAAACAAAGCGTCATAACACGATAATCGCTCTGCATTTGACTCAAGTGCCACACATGCTTCTGCGGTTGCAGGCTTAGCAGCCACATCCGCATTTTGTGCATTTACAGTACTGACATACATTGAACTGAGCGCAATGAGGCTCAGTTGCAATGTCGTACGCTCAAGAGATTTGAACGCCATAAAAACCCCTTTTTTGTTTTAATTCACTTGTTTTATTTCGAAACCAAGCTCAACCAAAGCATCTCGCTTAGCCACCGGTGCAACCACAGCTTTTATCGGTTGTTGTTCAACCAAATACGCCACAGCAACACGTTTTAGATCTCCCAAAGTCACATTCAACAGACGTTCACGTAACATTTGACGGAAAGCTGGCGTGCGTTTATGCAATAAAGCATAACAAGCTGTAATGGCTTCACCCGCTGGTGACCCCGGTTTATCCATGCTGGCAATTAGACCCAAAATCGCTTCTTCTAGCTGATGAGGTTGTTGTTCAGCATTCAGTAGCCACTGCACACTTGCGTCAAAATCTTTAAACGTTTCAGCTAAACGTGGGTCACGGTAGCTATAGAAACGGAATGAACATGCATTGCCGTCATAGCTTGCTCCGCCACCATAAGCACCACCTTTTTCACGAATCGCGCTATGCAAGAAGCCATTACGTAGATAAGCCGCCAAAATCATTAAAGGTGCTGCATCTGGATGTGACACTTCCACCGCAGGATATGCTGAAGCGCAGAACTGAACATTGGCTTGAATGAGCCAAGCTTCGTCATTGTTGCTATCTGCAAAATTCACTTGAGTTAAAGCATGTGGGTTATCATCAATCGCCACTTTATCCCAAATGGTTTGAACTTCTTCAACCAATCGGTCTGAATGATGCTCCTCACACACCACCAAGAATTGTTTTGGTGCTTTAAGCAAACGGTTGTGAATTAACTTAAGCTCATCAATCAAGGCATTATAAGCCGTGTCGTCTTGCTCAATTTTGCTGACAAGTTCTGACAGCCAGTTCAGCGCGCCTAGGCCTGTATTATGATAATCACGTAGCGCCAATGCACTATGTTGACGACCTGCAATTTGCATTGCGTAACTATGACCAGAACCAGATACACGTGACTGCCAACGTGCTTTACGTTGTTGTAATAACTCTACGATACGATTTTTTTCATCAAAACGTAGCTGTTCAAAAGCCAATTTCAATAAGCGAATGGCTTCAAGATTATTCACCAATGATTTAGTGGTCAACGTTAGCCAAGCACTAATTTGACCTTTATCATCCACTTTTGAACGCAGCGATGCCCCCATACCTAAACCGCCACTCACAGCTGTTTGCAACTGTTGTAGCTCTAAGTAATCGTATTCACCTGCACCAACTTCACCCATCAAAATCGACAAGAGGTTGAAATACGGCGATTGCACCACCTCATCAGGAATCTGAATCAAAACTTGTTGGTAGTAAAGACCATTGGTGCCTGCGTGGTAAAGATTTAACGGCGTATCCAAGCCATTACTGATAATTTCGCGTAATTGACCTTGTACAATCTGTAATTGTGCAGGAACGTCTTCTAAACCTACTTTAGGCAATAGGTTCAAATCATCTGGGGTATCTTGACGAATGTTCAGTGCTTCAGTCTGCGCAATAATCTCTGCTTTTTGCGCTTCAGTTAAGTTCGCATCAATTTCTTTTAAACGTGCTTTTTCTGCTGCCGCTTCCAACGCATTTTTTTCAGCATCTGGAACCAAAGTTAATTGCACACGATGTTGATTATCAAGCAAGTAGGTTTTGATTAAGTTAGATAACCACATTGGGTCTTTCAACTCTTCCTTCACTTGTTCAATGGCCGTATCCACATCCCAGACATCTACAGGGTCTGAATGGTGAATCGCACTGCTTAAACCATTCAGAATTAAGCTTAGGCCATATGGTGTACCATCACCATTGATTTCACGCTGATGCAATTCAATCTGATGCAAAATCGCCTCAACTAAAGCCGGGTCAACAGGCTTAGCCGCAACGTCTTCTAATACTTTAAACACGCCATTTTTAAATTGTTCTGCATGCTCAGGGTTTGAACCTTGAATTGCACAGTAGAACGTCATTTCATAGTTTGAGTCATCTACGCCCATGAATGGACCAGTCGACTGTGCATAACCACAGGTTTCTAAGTAATGACGTAATGGCGAAGCAGAATCTTCAAGCAATACACCTTCAACCAAACGCATACCTAAACGTAATTTAATATTACTTGCTTCAGGCAATAACCAAGAAAGCACATGATATGTTTTGTCTTTGAGGTCTTCAGCATCAACTGCATACGTTTCAGTTACAGTTACAGGCGCAGTTAAGCGGCGCTCAGGTTTTGAATATAGCGTTTGACCTTTTTCAAATTTTGACAAAGCAAGCGTTTCAAACTGTTCTTGTAAATTATATGCAGGCTCATTACCAAAGGTCATGAACACGGCATTACTTGGGTGATAATGTGATTTGTAGAAACTCACTAGCTCTTCATAGCTTAAGTCAGGAATGTCTTTCGGATCACCGCCTGAGTTGTAATGATATGTCGTTTCTGGGAATAAATGATGTGCAAGTTGGTGATACAACTGATCTGAAGGTGAACTCATTGCACCTTTCATTTCATTAAATACCACGCCTTTATATACCGCTTCGCCATTTTCTAGCTCAATACGAATCCCTTCTTGCGCAAAATCAAGGGGGTTCAAATTCGCAGCAAAAGCAGCATCCATATAAACTTCTAACAAGTTTTGGAAGTCTTTTTTGTTTTGCGTTGCAAATGGATAAGCCGTCCAATCCGCTGCGGTAAACGCATTCATAAACGTATTGAGTGAACGACGAATCATTAAAAAGAATGGGTCACGTACAGGAAACTTTTCTGAGCCACACAGTGCCGTATGCTCAAGAATATGCGCCTCACCTTTTGAATCCATCGGCTGCGTACGGAAGGCAACTAAAAATACGTTTTCGTCATGGTTTGTGGCTAAGTGATAATGCACTGCGCCAGTCACTTTGTGTTTATATTCAGACACTAAAATGTCTAAAGCTTCAACATGATGTTGACGAATCAACTGAAACGCGGGATGTACAGTTTGAGAAATGGTTTCAGTGACATCTACAGTCATGTGTGCTCCTAATCTATTCATTTAAATTAGGCAAAGTATACCTTAAAAAATCACAACTAGATTCACCGAAACAACATTTCCAACTGTTTTAATCAACTTGAACTTTAATTTTAAAAATCACTTGTTTTCGCACTAAAACATTTAGACAGATTTTATGGATTGCCTATCATTTCGTGTTGACCAATAGACACAAATCACAATCGCCAACAACAGTACAAAAGAAGCCATAAAGCGACTTAGATCCAATCCACCTGAACTGATTGGCTTATCTAGAAAATCGCCGACAACTGCGCCCAATGGACGTGTCAAAACAAAAGTGGCCCAAAATAAAAACGTCTTTGAGACCCGACTAAAAAAGCACAACAACGCCATCAATAGAATTAAACCACCAAATAGCCAAATGCCACCGCTATAGCCTAATCCTGCACTATCGGAAGTCCAGTCCCCCAAAGCCGTACCTAATGTTTGAGAAAATGTAATCGTCAACCAATAAAAGATCTGTGTTCGCGGCAAATTCACTACACTTGGATTGATCGATCCTTCGACTCGATACCAACTAAAAAGCGATATGAGCACCAAACTCAGTAACAGCAAACTACCACCCAAGTAGCCAATCCCTAAAGAACGATCTACAAAATCCGCTAAAGTCGTACCTACCGTTGTACTGGCAATAATCGTGGCCCAATATAAATAAGGTTTATAGGCTTTGGACTTTATTTGAAAATACAGCAAACTGATAAATATGCCTGCGAAAATAAAGGTACTGAGTAGATAGCCCAAATTTAAGGACATGGACAATGCATCACCACTGGTTTCACCAAAGGTGGTTGCAAAAATTTTGGTCAACCAAAACAGTGCGGTAATCTCAGGGACTTTTTTAACGTAGTCTTGTAGCTCAGACACTTGCATATGCATCACTCTATGCAGTTATTTTGATGCTTATATCTTCGATAACTAAAATGAATTTTTGCTTAAAAATTTGCTTAAAATAAGGCGCTCTTTTTTAGAATTATCACAAGAAAAAAGCACCCGATATCGGATGCTTGATTTATAGTATTTACTGTCTATTTGTGGATTTACAACTAAACTAAATATTTAAAATAATTATAATTTGGATGACTTTCGACATAGACATAATTCTGTTTTTGATAGAATTTTGCAGCATTTTTAAGCTCAGTATTTAAGCATAGTGCAGAAAAGTGTTTTTTCGCACCCTTTTCCAATTCCACCAATAGCTGCTTACCCACGCCATGCTGACGGTACTGCGGATGCACATAGAAACGGCGAACTCGTCCAATCCGTTCTTCTACACCAGTATCACCCCATTGCTGATTTAAACCGCCACAAGCAATTAATTTATCGCCATCATAAGCAAGCAATAATTGCTCACCCGTTTGGTCAAAACGATTTTTACCACTTTGATATTCTTCAATTAAACGGTGTATAAATGTATAGCCTTCATGCTGCGCCAAAGCAGCAATATTTTCGATTTGAGCAGGAAGTTGCTCTGCTGGACGAATCGTAATTTCCATATATTCACACTTTTAATCTGTTATCTATTTATGATGACCAAATCATCTTGATTCAGTCTGAACACCCTATAGCTCTATAAAAGTAAAATTTTTCGATTTGCACAATAGCAAAGCTGATTAAAACGGCAACTAATTCAAAAAAAATGTAAAAATATAATGGATTTGCCCGATTTTTATACACACTTGTCCTTTAATTGAATTTTCTTCAACAAACTACAGCAATCCTGAGCATTCGTGTAAACTTAGCACTTTCATTTTTTTGATGTGAACATACAACATGGCAACTGTTGACCTTTTTGCAATTGGTAATGCACTTATTGACCAAGAATTTAAAGTCTCTGACGAATTCCTAATTCAACACAATCTGCAAAAAGGTACGATGCAACTGACTGATGGTGATACTCAAGCAGCCCTTTATAACAATCTAAAAGCGACTCAAGAATATAAAGGTCAAGCTTCTGGTGGTTCTGCAGCAAATACAACGGTTGCTTTTAGTGCTTTAGGCGGAACTGCATTTTATGGTTGTCGTGTCGGCAATGATGACTTAGGTCAAATTTACCTAAATGGTTTAAACGACGCAGGTATCCAAACTGCAACTCAATCAATCAGTGAAGGTGTAACCGGCACATGTATGGTATTAGTCAGCCCTGATTCTGAACGTACGATGCATACTTACCTCGGTATTACTGCGGAATTGACTGATAGCCAAATTGATTTTGGCAACTTAAATACTGCGAAATGGTTATATATCGAAGGTTATCTTTCTACATCAGACAGCGCACGCCTAGCGGTAAAACAAGCACGTCAAATCGCCAAAGCCAATGGTGTACAAATTGCTTTGACCTTATCTGATCCAGCAATGGTGCAATATGCACGTCAAGGTCTAGATGAGTTACTCGATGATGGCGTAGACTTATTGTTCTGTAACGAACAAGAAGCACTGATGTACACCGAAACAGATCATTTAGATGCTGCACTTGCTAAATTGCAATCACTAAGCAAACACATTGTCATTACATTAAGTGCCAAAGGCGCCTTAATCCATAATGAAGCAGCAACATTTACCGTGCCAGGTCGTAAAGTTACCGCAGTAGATACCAATGGTGCAGGTGATGCATTTGCTGGTGCTTTCCTATATGCACTGAATGCAGGTCATGACTATCAAACGGCTGCTGAACTTGCCATCTTGATTTCAAGTGAAGTTGTGGCTCAGTTTGGTCCACGCCTAGCAGTTGAAGACTATGCTCAGCTTTTACAATCATTTCAAAAGGAATGTGCTTAATGTTTAAAATTTGCATGACGGATGATGTGCCAGAACGTGAAGCACGATCATTCGAAACGCCTGAAGGTGAAACGATTTTTATCACCCAACGTGATGGCATGTTTTACGCTTATCAAAATAACTGCCCACACTTGCACGTAGAACTTGAGTTTCTAGAAAATCAGTTTCTAGATCGTGACCAAGAATTTATTGAGTGCTCAACACATGGCGCCCTGTTTATGGTCGAATCTGGGGAATGTATTTCTGGTCCATGCCAGGGTCAAGCCCTTGAAAAAGTGAACATTAACGTGCATTCTGATGGTGGAATCTACCTCACAGAAGAATAAACACTGGAATACAACCATGTCCGCATTTTTAACAGACTATAACTTAATTCCCTTTCATTTAAGTTTATTGACCGTACTGTTATTGGGCATGGTTGAAACCATTGGCTATTACATCAATATTAGTCCTAGCCAAGTTTTGAAAAGAATTGCCCCACAGCGCATACAAGAATTGGCATTATTAAATGTCAAATTTTCCAAAACTCTGATTTTGTTCTTCTTACTGATGAATTTTAGCTTTGCAGGCTATGTACTTCAGTTCTGTATCCATGCCAAAGACGGTCAATTCGTTCCTGCTTATTATCTCATTCTACCTGCGTTGATTATTGCCATATTCTTTACGGTATTTATGATTCATTGTTTGGATCAAGTCGTTCCGCCCAAATATAAAAAGCAAACGGTTAACTTGCTTGGCCGCCTTGCAACAATTTCGAGTGGTAGTGCCCGTCCCGGCTTTTCCGCTCAAGCTCGTGTGCGTGATGAGTTTGGTCAACTACATTATGTGCAAGTTGAACCAGAGTTTGGTGAGTTAGAGTTTCAGTCGAAAATCATTTTGATTCGTCAAAAAAAATCACACTATATTGGCAAAAAAATCAGTGTGTCGAACCGTTTATTTAATCCATCCTAGTGACAATCTTAGTGACACATTGTTATCATTTTTCAAATCATAAAAAAGCCAGTGTTCATTGGCTTGTATTCAATCAAATACCATCAAACGATATTGTGATTAACGCTTAAGAAAACCTGAAACCAAATTCATCACTTGTTGAATATCAGCATTCGCTTCTTGCTGATTGGTTTGTCCAGCTTGTGGCGTCAATGAGTCAATAATTTGCGGCAATACTGTTGAAATTGCACTGTACACATCTTGTTTCTGAGTTTGAGTTTCTTGTGCAACTTGCTCCACTTCGGCATCATCAAATAAATTTTGTACTTGTTGATTATTCACAGCGGCATTATCGCCAGGGCCTGTAGATACCCAATCATCAACCTGACTGCTCAAGCCCTGTCCACGTAATTTATCCAAAGCACCTTGTAGGCCACCTTGTTTTTGAATCCAAGCCAGCACCAGAGGTAACACTGCTACTAAAATGGTTGATGCATTACCACCGCTACTACGTTGCTGCGGCTGCGCTGCACCACCCAGTTGGCCCAACACAGAGCCTAAAATTCCACCTAAACCACCTGCTTGGTTTTGAGCATTAGTTTGGGTATTTTGAGTGCCTACATTTGCGCCCAATTGACCCAGCACCGAACCTAAAATACCACCCAGACTACCTTGTTGATTTTGATTGTTTGCACCACCGAGGGCCTGCTTTGCTAAAATCTCAACAATATTATTTAAATTTGTCATTTTATTTTTCCCAGTGAAACCTAGATAAATTCATTACAGCATACGTGGGAAAACACAGATTTGTCATAAATGTTTGTTAATTTTTGCAATTTCTCGCAGGCTAAGTATTTGTTACCAACGGAATTTATCCCAGTTTTCAGGATTTGCCCAAAATTTAGAGTTAAACCAATCTGGAATATGTTTATAAGTCAAAATATTAAACTGCCATAAAGCAAAATCACTTTCATGCGTGGTTTTATCAATGAGCTGAGTAAAGCCTAAAGCACGTAATAATTGTTCATCGTGTAACTTACTCACCACCACGATGCGTTTGGCAAATAGGTCACGCAATTTTACCAACATCTGCGTTTTCTGCTGCTGATCCAAACTCAACATGGTTTCAGTATCAAGAATCACAAATCCAAGGTCAAAACGCTGGGTAAAAGGCAGATTTAAAAACTCAGTTACGTTAAAATGTTGCCATTGAATTGGATGAAATTGATTGTATTGCTCAAGATCCTGACCAATACAGATTGCGGTTAAAATGGGCTGCTCTTTTGACAAATCGTCTAGCATAGAAGTGATGACATTTTGTTCAGCCATTGACCGCATCCTTAATAATGAAGTGAGTATTCGTATGGAACTACAAGGCATTTGCCATAAAATGCATGCAGGTCTTAAAGACCTTAGTGTAACTGATCAACATACACACAAGGCAAATGTTGAGTATAAATTTATTCTAGATCGCTCAGAAGTTGATCTACCATTTAGCCTTGGCCAAGAAATAGAAATCGAAGCCACGGGAAATATCTACTGCATTTCTTGCGGCGCAAAAACACCTAAATCGTATTCACAAGGTCATTGCTTCAAATGCATGAAAACTAAGGCTTCTTGTGATATGTGCATTATGAAGCCTGAAACCTGTCATTATCATCTCGGGACTTGCCGTGAAGATGATTTTGCCCATAAAGTTTGCTTTCAACCGCATATTGTCTATTTAGCCAATTCGAGTGCCTTAAAAGTGGGGATTACTCGACTTGGTCAAATGCCTACACGTTGGCTGGACCAAGGTGCGACGCAAGCTTTGCCTATTATGAAAGTTGGTTCACGTCGTCTATCTGGTCAGCTTGAAGTCATGTTTGGAACGCAAGTGGCCGATAAAACTGATTGGCGTAAATTACTCAAAGGTGAAGCAGAACCCATCAACCTGATCGAAATTCGCGACCAATTGGTGGAAGAATTTGCACCAAAAATTCAGACCATTCGTGAAGAATTTAGCCAAAATTTAGAGTTTAATGAAACTGTTGAACTGTTAGAAGATGAGTTGCCACGCCAATTTATCTACCCGGTAGATGAATATCCTGAAAAAATCAAATCGCATAATTTGGACAAAACACCAATTATTCGAGGAAAATTACAAGGGATTAAAGGTCAGTATCTGATTTTGGATACCGGTGTGATCAATATTCGTAAATACACGGGCTATGAAATTAAAGTACGTACTTAAATCGACTTAACGTGTCTAATTAAGTTTAAAAAAGCGAGATATTTCTCGCTTTTTTTCACACACTTTACCGATTTTATTCATTGAACAGTTGAAAGAAACTTTAAATATGGCAGCGCTATTAACTGCTCCGCTTCTAAGATAGGCATATGACCAACATGGTCTAAAATCAGTGGCTTTTCAGCTTTTTTAAATAAGCGTCTCAGTTCTTCTGCCACTTCAACATTGATAATCTGATCTTGCTTCCCCCAGATAATAAACACAGGTGCATCAATGCCTCGTCCAGCCAAAGCAAAGGACTCTGGCGTATACAAGGTGGCCATTTTTTGCAGTTGCTCCACCATTTTATTGGTTTGTTTAGATTGAACGATCATCAACTTTTCTTGCCCAATTTTTAATTCTTGTGGAATAAAAGGCGGAGATTGCATCACGATCTTCATCACGCGATCAAAATCACCGGTTTTTCTGACCACTAGCTCTGCAAGCTTTGCCGTATCTTTTAGATATACTGTATTGCTCGACTTAAAGACACCAGCCGAATCCACCAACAATAAAGATTTCACTTCTAAGGGATACTGAGCGCTATAGAGCATGGCAATTGCACCACCCATCGAATGCCCTGCGATATGTAAATTTGGATCTAACTTTGCAGCATCAATAAATCGTCGTAATTTTTCAGTTAAATTTGGAATTGATAGATCAAATTTATCTGTGACAATAGTTTCTCCATGTGCTGGCAGATCTGGAATAATGACATGATAATTGGGCGTTAAATAACGGGCAACGCGGTTCCAATTATCACGCGTGCCTGACAAACCATGTAGCAATAACAGCGTCGGTTTTCGTGGATCTCCTCCTTCACTATATGTCCACTCGATTTCATTATTTTTGACTTTTTTACTAGTCAAGCCCGCCCAAGCTCTTTCCTGCTCTAGAACTTTTTGAAAGTTCAGTTCTGCAGCTTGAATACTACTCGCAACACAAATGGTTAATAGCATCAATATCATGTGCTTAAAATAATGATCTATCCATAGCAATAACGGGTTCTTTAAACGTTTACATTGAGGCATATACAGAGATATCATCCGCTTAATCCTTTGTTGTGATGAGTTATTTTTTCTTCATATTATTTTTGAGAACACCAATCTACGATGCTAGAGTCGATATTTCATTTGCTAAATCTTTTAAATAAAAATTATATCTGTCAATTTAAGCCAAAAAAACCAGCTCGAAAGCTGGTTCATATTTCTAAGCAAGCCAATCAGACGGTGTCAGTGGAGCTTCAATGAGTAAGCTTGAATATTCAAACGCAGGCAGCATAGAGGGCAGATTTGAAACGTCTCTGCTCAATGCGATCAAATCCTGTTCATCGGTATGCAATACAATTGGGACTTCATTCGCATCCTGTAAAAGCGTATCTAGATTGATCACAGCCTGAATAGGCTCATTTGGACTATCAATTTGGTTTTCACTTTGTTCATCACTCAGTTCATCACTGACCAATAAAATCTCTGTAAGCTCAGCAGATGATTCAGGTTGTGCAAGTATCAGTTTAGCTATTGAGATTTCAGGCGATTGAACACCTCGGCTATCTTCAGCTACGATTGTTGCAAAGCCGCCATTTTGAATCGGGTTATCCATCGACCAGAAACCACTTTCATTGGCATAGGTCACGTAATCTTGACCATTGGCTGTCACAATGATTTTAGCCTGTTGAAATGCATTGCCTTCGAGTTTTTCACTATTTAGCGTCACTTCTGGTGCTGGTAGTACATAGCTTGGATTTTCAGGCGGGGTCTGAATAAATGGAAATGCCAAGCCAATCGCAGGAGATTGCTGACCAAATTGATCTTCCACAACAATCATCAACGTGCCACCATTTGCCACTGGGTTTTCTATTGACCAAGCGCCATTTTCATCGACCTGAATACGATACACAGCTTGATCCGACTCAATCACAACAGTTGTATTTGGTGCGGCAGTACCCGATATCACCGCGCCAGACTCTAAAATCGTAACAGCTTGCGGTAAAATGATTTGCGCTGTATGCAACGCCTCAGAACGATTACCGTCCTGATCAATTGCCACAACACTTATTGCACCTGTGGTCGTTAAAGGATTGAGCATCGACCAATCGCCATTTTCATCAGCAACTGTTATAAACTCTTGCTCACCATAGGTCACAACCACCGTATTTCCTGCATCAGCTTTACCAACCAAATATTCACCTTTTTCCAGAATTTCTGGCATCTTCGGCAGTACAATTGGCTCTGCAATTGGAGCAATCATTATTGCCTCTGAGTGTAAGCCATGATGATTTACTGCATAAATTGTAGCAACTCCGCCCTCTTTAAGTGGATTTTCAATCTGCCAATGTCCTTGTTTATCCACTTTGACACGTGTAACAGTTTCACCGACCGAAATGATCACCCATGTTTTTGGCTCTGCCGTGCCAGTTAAAAGGTCATTTAGTCCTGTCACTTCTGGTGTTGAGGGAATATGCTGATGCTGTGATTTCCCCTGAATCAGCAACTGCTTTATTTCAACTTGCCCCAAAATATTTTTTAAAATACCGTTTAAATGATTCATCTTTTGCATAACACCCTCAAATCACATCATTATATTTTTTAGGAAACTGCCTTCCCAAACTCAATTTAAGAGAATTATTCAAATAGTCAATTATATTTAATCTTTGTTTTTAAAAGTTTTTCTTAAAGTGTGATGCATTAAACTTAAACATAAAAAAACCAGCTCAAAAGCTGGTTTTTTTTTAAAGCTGCCTAAATTATTTAATTTTGGCATGATCTTTTAGATAACGTGTGTAGTCATCAAATTCTTGTTGACCACGAAGCTGTTGATAAAGTTTTTTTAACTCATCTAACTGCTCACCCGTTAATGCCGCATCGGATTGTTTGTTCACTGCAGTCACAGCAACCACAACCAATTCATTTGGTAGATTAGTCGTAGTAACAGACCAATGACCTGCTTTCGGTGCTTTTACACTAAATGCAGCACGTTGAATTTCGCGTTTCAACAAGCCATCCGCACGAGTGAAGGTACCCGCATTTTCAAAGTTTAAATTGCCTTTCGCGACTGAAGCAGCAGGTTTTGCAGCAAACTCTTTTAATGTCGCTTGAATTTGGGCTTTTGCAGCATCAGACGCTTTCTTTTCAATCAGCTGAGTTTTCACATGCGCTTTCGCCTCAGCTAAAGTTTGAACACCTGCAGCGTGATAGTTACGCACTTTCACCCAAACTACATCACCGTTTTTCAACTGAATGCTCGATGAAACATTACGTTCACCATTTTTAACATCATCGTTAAACAATTTAACTTTGACGTTTGCATCACTTAAAACTGGATGTTGCGATGCTAATGTTAAGCCATTCAATGATTGTACTTTTACGCCTTTCACTTCTTGACCCACGACATCGAGGGCATCACTACTCACCACCATATCATTGAGGCTGTTTACAGTGTCAGAAAAAACATTGGCTTTTTTCGAAGCAGCGACTTCTGCTTGCAGACGTACTTTTTCTTGTTCAAATGAAGCCACTTTTACAGCTGGCGCCACTTTTTCGATCAAGTGATAACCACTGTCTGTTTTTACTGGAGCAGTCACTTGACCAGCTTGAGCACCTTCAACTGCTGCATCAAATGCATCACCAAATACACCTTTTTCATAAGCAACCAGTTCACCACCTTTTGCTTTAGATTCAGGATCTTCAGAGAATTGCGCTGCAGCTTGGTCAAAGCTTAAACCCGCTTTAATTTTAGCTTGAACACTTTCAGCCAGTTTTTTAGCTTCGGCATCTGAACGATTGTCCGCAGTGATCATGATGTGCTTAACGAGTGGTTTAACTGACTTCTGTGCATTCTCAACAAAGCTGTTATACGCTTCTTTCAATTCAGCATCAGTTGCAGCTTCTACAGGTGCAGTAATATTGGCAGGTGTTAATACGACAAAATCAGCATCAACACTGGTTGCTTGTTTAAATTTGTTTTTATGCTGCTCATAATAAGCGGCAATTTCAGCATCAGATACTTTTACATTTTTCTTGTAATTTTCAAGATTAATGCTCGCCAACTGAATACTACGTTGTTCCGTTTGTAAGTTCGCAATTTGCAAGATATCAAGCTTACTCACCAATGCATATTCCATAAATGTTGTAGACAACATTTTTAAAGCATGGTCTTTACGTAAATTATCAATGAATGTGCGGTTCGTCATACCAATCGATTCGAGGTATCTCCCAAACGCTTCATCAGAAAATTGACCATTGACTTGGAAGCTTGGCTGCTGATGAATCATTTGCACAATTTGTGCATCACTCAAGCTAATGCCTAATTTATCAGCTTGTTGCAATAACAATTGGCGTGAAACCAAAGTATCCATCGCTTTATTGCTAATGAAATTTTGATTCAATAATGTTTCATCACCCTGAGCATATGCTAGATATTGTTCTTTTAATGAGTTCGTCAGTGCTTCGAGTTCTTTTTGAGAAATTTCAGTACCGTTTACAGTCTTTGCTGCATCTTTAGATCCACCACTAAAATATCCTTCAATACCTACAAGTGCTAAAGGGGTCAAAAACAAAACGAGCAAGACCTTGCCCAGCCAACCCTTAATGACTTTACGAAACGATTCCATAAGTATTCCAATATTTTATTTGCGGTGAATTTTAACCGAAAACCCGAGATGAATGAATGCGATATATCAATTAATCACATTTACCAATAAAAAACGCGCCAAATAATGGCGCGTCTCATGTGCTTAATAAGATTAAGCTACAGAATCTTTCAAGCCTTTACCAGCTTTGAAGCTAGGAACTTTGCTTGCTTTGATTTCTAAAGTCGCACCAGTTTGTGGGTTACGACCAGTACGTGCAGCGCGTTCTTTAACGCTGAAAGTACCAAAACCAACTAAAGTAACTGTATCACCAGCTTTCAATGCATTGGTAACTGCAGCAATTGTAGCATCTAAAGCTTTACCGGCATCGGCCTTAGATAATCCCCCATTTTCGGCAATTGCATCAATTAATTCTGATTTATTCATGAAAATTACGTCCTCTTAATATCGTTTATTTAAGGTTCAAGAATTTGTATAAAACGCCATAACGCCTTTATAGCAATGCTTTAGGGTTAAACGCAATACTCATCAACCTCTTTTTATAGAATTTTTTGACGAAAAAAACCTTGAAAATTCGATAATAGTAAAAAAGTTAGTGTTTTTTTAGTATTTCGGCCCTCAGTTGGGCATTTTCTTCGGCCAATTGGTCAACTTTAGTATGTAATTGAAGTATAAGCCTTTCTAAGTGCTGTAAATCCTTTACAGTCACCAATCCTAAACGGTTTAAAGAATGATTAACACTATTATCTAAAATTTTTTCTACTTTATCTTTCGTATCAGTTACAGATTCTTTGGCTTTTTCTGAAACCTTTTCTACAGTTTGATCTGCAATATCAATCGTTTTGGACTCAAGCTCCTCTCCAACTTTGACTAAAGAGTCAAAAAGCTTATTTCCTTCGCCTTCTGCACGTGAAAAAGCACCTAATCCAGCCAACCAAATCTGTTTGGTATATTTGCGAAAATCCATTTTAGAGCGGTGATCAGAATGACTACGTACGCGAGTTTTAGCCGGCTTTTCTGCTTTTTCTTGTGCATCATCAATTATGCTTTCTGTATTTTCCATAATCCGCACTTCTCCTGATTATTTTATGTGCACAGCAACATGTGATTCTTCATTTTAACAAAATAATAGCAAACATATGACTTGATAGATTGATTAAACTGTTCTACAAAGCTGGTGAATTACCAACTTTTTGGTATATTCTAAGTTCCTCTAGAGCAGGACGCTCAGTTTCCAGTGCTTTCAGATTTTAACAAGGACATTTTTTTTATGAGTGATACGCAACAAACACAAGCTCAACCACATTTGTTGCTTACTATGACCCTGATTGTTTTAGAAACGATTTTTACTTTCATTTTAAAACATGACCGTGTTGTAGCATTACAAGCTAAAAAATTTGTTGATCAAAAAGTCGCACTGAAAATAAATAGCTACATCCCTTATTTTGATTTTTATGTTCAGTTTACTGAGCACGGTATTCTGTTCGACACGAAATCTCCAGATAAAGCCATCGACCTTGATGTCCGCACGACACTAATAGATTTGGTAAAAATTTTTGTATTTGGTAATCGTAAAAGCATCAAAACCATGCGTATCGATGGTGATGTGGTTCTAAAAGATGAATTTCGTGATCTGGTTTCATTATTTAGTGTGCCCAAAATTTTATCTGACTGGAAACATTGGCTGTCTGAACCTGTCGAAGAAAACGATATCGTTGCGTCTAAAAAACGTATTGCCCCACTTTTAGAAAAAATTGAACAGCAACGCTCTAAAATCAACACACTGCAAGTTGAAGTTAAACAATACAAAAACCGTATTAAGCGTATCGAACGCCGTCAAAAGCGGATTAATATCGCTTTTAGTCTAATATCTGTTCTTTTAATAACGTTATTAGTGTATAATGTGTGGTTCAAATAAATACATAATTTTTCAGACAAAATAAAACAAATAAACAATCTCAAAAAAACTTGACTATTTTAGTCAGGATTCATAAAATCTGCACATCTAGACTTAACATGTGTATCGAATCATGCGCTTAACAACTCGCGGTCGCTACGCAGTGACTGCTCTACTTGATCTAGCTTTGCAGCCAACTGAACAAACGATCACTCTTGCAGAAATTGCAGCTCGTCAAACCATTTCAGTGGCCTATCTTGAGCAGTTATTTGCAAAATTAAAGCGTCACGGCTTAGTTTCCAGCATCCGTGGAGCAAACGGTGGTTATCACCTAGCTCGTAGTGCTGAAGACATCACTGTTTTGGAAATTATTGAAGCTGTAAATGAAACAGTTGATGCAACCCGTTGTGACCACAAAGGCAACTGCCAAAATGGTGCAATGTGCTTGACTCACGATTTATGGCAGGAACTCTCCCACCACATTGCCGATTATCTTGCAAAAATCACCCTTGCTGACCTTGTAGCACGCGATAACGTTCAAACCGTATCTATTCGTCAAAATTCAGCAAACTTTGATTCAGCCCTTTTATCGGTTACAGGTATTTGACATGAAGCGTCCTATTTATCTTGACTATGCAGCAACTACACCTGTAGACCCTCAAGTCGCAGAACGTATGATGGAATGTCTAACGTTTGACGGTACTTTTGGTAATGCAGCTTCTCGTTCTCATGCTTACGGCTGGCAGGCAGAAGAAAAAGTAGAATATGCACGTGAACAAGTTGCTAATCTAGTAAAAGCTGATCCACGCGAAATCGTTTGGACTTCTGGTGCAACTGAATCTGACAACCTTGCGCTTAAAGGTATTGCTCAGTTCTATGCATCTAAAGGCAAGCACATTATTACAAGTAAAATTGAACATAAAGCAATTCTTGATACTTGCCGCGAGCTTGAAGAAGAAGGCTTCGAAATTACTTATCTTGAGCCAGAAGCAAAAACAGGTTTAATTACACCTGAAATGGTTCAGGCTGTCCTTCGTCCAGATACGATTCTTGTATCTTTGATGATGGTGAACAATGAAATCGGTACAACTACAGATGTAGCTGCAATCGGTGAATTGACTCGTGCAAACAAAACTTATTTCCACGTAGATGCTGCGCAAGCTGCAGGTAAAGTAGAAATTGATCTTTCAACAATGAAAGTTGATTTGATGAGCTTCTCTGGCCACAAAATCTATGGTCCTAAAGGTATTGGTGCTCTTTATGTACGTCGTCAACCACGTGTACGTATTAAAGCGCAAATGCACGGTGGCGGTCATGAACGTGGTATGCGTTCAGGTACGCTAGCGACTCACCAAATCGTGGGTATGGGCGAAGCGTTCGAACTTGCAGGTAAAAACCTTCATGCCGAACAAACTCGTATTCGTGTACTTCGTGACAAACTTTGGAATGGCTTGCAAGGTCTTGAACAAGTCTTCCTGAACGGTCACCCAGAATACAACGTTGCAAACTATCTAAACGTCAGCTTTAACTTCGTTGAAGGTGAATCGTTAATGATGGCACTTAAAGATTGCGCAGTATCTTCTGGTTCTGCATGTACATCAGCAACTTTAGAACCATCCTATGTACTTCGTGCATTGGGTCTTTCAGATGAATTGGCTCATAGCTCGATTCGTTTCAGCTTTGGTAAATACACCACTGAAGCCGATATTGACCATGTACTTGAAATTACCAAAGCAGCAGTTGAAAAACTACGTGATCTTTCACCGCTTTGGGATATGTACAAAGAAGGTATCGACCTTAATTCTGTAGAATGGGCTGAACACTAATTCATCCCGGTGAGATAGCTTTTATTTTAAGGCTATCTCATTGATTAACGTAATTTCACCCCCATATTAATCTTAAGGCTGACCCCGAGGTTTGGAGAAGCGTCATGGCTTATAGCGAAAAAGTAATTGATCATTACGAAAACCCTCGTAATGTTGGTGTTTTAGACAAAAATGCAGAAAACGTTGGTACAGGTATGGTCGGTGCACCAGCTTGTGGCGATGTTATGCGTCTACAGATCCAAGTTGATGACAACGGCGTAATTGAAGAAGCTCGCTTCAAAACTTACGGTTGTGGTTCAGCAATTGCATCTAGCTCATTAGTAACAGAGTGGCTAAAAGGCAAAACTCTTGATGAAGCTCAAGCAATTAAGAACATTGATATTGCAACTGAACTTGCACTTCCACCAGTAAAAGTACACTGCTCTGTACTTGCTGAAGATGCAATCAAAGCTGCTGTAGAAGACTACCGTAGCAAGAAAGTAAAAGCTTAATTGTTTACGTGTTTTAAAAAAGATTAACGGAGTTTTCATGATTCATTTAACTGAAAATGCTGCAACTCATATCAGCAATTACATCAAGAATCGCGGTAAGGGTGAAGGCATTCGCGTTGGCGTGAAAACTTCTGGCTGTTCTGGTTTAGCTTATGTACTTGAGTTTGTCGATGATATTGACACGCATGACCAAGTATTCGATCAGTTTGGCGTAAAAGTATTCGTTGATCCAAAAAGCTTAGTTTATCTTGAAGGTATGGAGATGGACTATGTGAAAAATGGTTTAAACGAAGGTTTTGAATTTAATAACCCAAATAAAAAAGGCGAATGTGGCTGCGGCGAATCGTTTACGGTTTAAGCCATTTCCACGCTCCTTTTCGCATTAAAACAGTGTAAAATTCACTGTTTTAATTGCATTTAAAGCAACACTTTTTGCACCTCTATTGCGGACACCATCTCCCATGAATCATTTTGAGTTGTTTAACTTACCTGTAGCACTCGATATTGATTTAGCAGTTTTAAAAGCTGAATTTTTAAAGTTGCAGCAACAATATCATCCAGATAAAGCCGAAGACAAAGATCTAGCCCTGATAAAATCTAGTGAGATTAATCAAGCATTTAAAGCTTTATCCAATGTTGATAGCCGCGCTGCATATCTTTTAAGTCTCAAAAAACAAGATTATCACCTTGATCAATCGATTAGTGATTTTGAGTTCCTACAAGATGCCTTAGAAATTCGTGAACAGTTAGATGAGGCAGGCTCTGCTGATGACCTCACTTCACTTAAAACTGAAGTTCAGCAATGGATTGACGGTTTGGTTCGTGAATTTAAAATTGATTATGACGACGAAGACTGGGCTGAAGCACGTGATACCGTACGTAAATTACGCTTCTTCCAAAAAGTAATGGCTGACATCGATAAAGCTGAAGATCGCTTCTTAGACGACGATAGCTTTGATTTAGACGATGATTTTTAATTTATTTTTTATATTTGACGTTCAAAGGATGTAACACACATGGCTCTCTTGCAAATTGCAGAACCTGGTCAATCAAGTGCGCCGCATGAACACCGCATCGCAATTGGTATCGATCTTGGGACTACACACTCTTTAGTAGCCGCGGTACTTTCTGGTAAAGCGAAAGTGCTTAACGATGAACATGGTCGTGTGTTACTCCCTTCTATTGCACACTATGGCGAATCCACTACGCAATATGGTGACGACGCAAAGGCATTCTTAACGACTGATCCTAAAAACACCATCGTTTCTGTAAAACGCTTTATGGGTCGCTCTAAGGCAGATATTAAATTCCAACACCCGTACAACTTAGTCGGTGAAGCGAATGAAATGCCTGCTTTTGAAACTGCACAAGGTCGCAAAACACCAGTTGAAATTTCTGCTGAAATTTTAAAACAACTTAAAGACCGTGCAGAAAGCAGCTTAAACAATCCAGTAAATGGTGCTGTCATTACTGTGCCTGCCTATTTTGATGAAGCACAGCGTCAAGCAACGCGTGATGCAGCACAGCTTGCAGGCTTAAATGTACTCCGTCTTTTAAATGAACCGACTGCTGCGGCAGTGGCTTATGGCTTAGACCAAGACACCAATCTTGCACATGATCAAAACTATGTGATCTACGATCTGGGTGGTGGTACTTTTGACGTTTCAATTTTACGTTTCTCTCAAGGTGTTTTTGAAGTTCTAGCAACGGGTGGCCACACGGCGCTTGGTGGTGATGACTTAGACCGTCTGATTGTAAAATGGGCAAAAAAACAACTGAATATTGAAACTTTAGATGATGCTGAATATGCCCATTTCATCGTTTCTGCTCGTAAAGCAAAAGAAGCTCTAACCGAGGCTGAATCTGTAGAGCTTAAAGTTCTTGATCAATCATTGACTTTAGACCGCCCTACTTTTGAATCCATCATCAAAGTTGCTTTGGATAAAACCATCAGCGTTTGTAAACGTGTCATGCGTGATGCCAAGCTTGAGCTCAGCGATATTCAAAATGTGGTATTGGTCGGTGGTTCTACCCGCTCGTATGCTGTACAAAAAGCTGTTCAAGATGTCTTCAATCAAGAACCGCTCTGTACTATTAACCCTGATGAAGTTGTGGCCATTGGCGCGTCGATTACAGCGAACCAACTTATTGGTAACTCTAAAGATGGTTCACTGCTTTTAGACGTCACACCACTTTCTTTAGGTTTAGAAACCATGGGCGGTTTGGTTGAGCGCCTTATTTCGCGTAATACAGCCATTCCAGTGGCGCGTCGCCAAGAATTCACAACCTATCAAGATGGTCAAACAGCGATGTTGATTCATGTTGTACAAGGTGAACGTGATCTGGTTGAACATTGCCGTAGTCTAGGTCGTTTTGTACTTCGTGGTATTCCACCGATGACTGCGGGTCAAGCGCGTATTGAAGTGACTTTTCAGGTCGATGCTGATGGTTTACTCACGGTGTCAGCCAAAGAAACCACTTCTGGTGTGCATGCTCAAATTGACATCAAACCATCTTATGGTTTATCTGATGCCGATACTGAACGCTTACTGATTGATGGTTATAAGTTTGCTGAAGAAGATAAAAACTTACGTCATCTTCAAGAAACCAAAGTGGAAGCAAAACGTGAACTTGAAGCACTTGATCAAGCACTTAAAGTGGATGCTCAACTCCTCAACCAAGAGCAATACAATTCCCTCACTGCTGCACGCACTGTTTTAGATGCTGCACTTGAAACGACAGATATCAAAGCTATTGAACATGCTGTAGAACAGCTTAAAATACATAGCGATGCATTTGCTGCAGCTCGTATGAATCAGCACATTGATGCCGCATTGAAAGGCACAAAACTCGATGACTGGTCAAACTCAAATTAATTTATAGGTCAAGATTATGCCACGTATTAAAGTACTGCCTCACGCAACAATCTGCCCAAACGGCGCTGAGTTTGAAGTCGAATCAAATGCTAACCTTTGCGAAAGCATGTTAAAAAACGGCATCAAAATTGAACATGCATGTGATATGTCTAAAGCATGCACCACTTGCCATGTGGTTGTACGTAAAGGTTTTGATGGTCTAGATGAAATGGATGATGTCGAAGCAGATCTTCTCGATCGTGCTTGGGGATTAGAACCAGACTCTCGTCTGTCATGCCAAGTACAAATTGAAGATGAAGATTTGGAAATTGAAATTCCTAAATACACCATCAACCATGCTTCAGAAAATCATTAATTTATAGAATATTTTCTATAATTAAAAAGCCAGTTTATCGTAACTGGCTTTTTTATGGATAAATTTATTTAATATTTCAAAAATAAGAAGTTTTTATAAAAGCATGAACTGAGTTATTGTTAAAATTTTATGTGATACGATTAGATCTAATTTTTACAATGTATATGTGAAATCAAGAGTGAGATTCAGTTTTTTTGACTTCTTCAATAACTTCATCTTCTAAATTCAGTTTGACGATACCAGCAGAGTTAGTCATTTTTTGCTGTGTTTGTAGGCGCTGAATCATGCGTTCTAAGACATGTATTAGTTCTGGATATTCAAAGTTTTGTACTTCATCTAAGTTCAACAATAGATTAAAGCCTTTATATTCGTAGTCAAACCAACGTTGATAATCTGTTTTCTGTGAGGTGTATTTTTCCATCACTTGCCAAGTACGTACTGGGCCTTTGATGCCTTTTAAGAAGATCGGCGCTTTGGGTGCACATAAATAGTCATTTTTCACTAAATGATGCGTATCGTCTGAAATCAAAATTTCATCGACTTCGGCAGCGCTTTGCAAGCGTGCAGCCAAGTTAGCATCACGTCCAACGATGGTATAAGCCATACGGTGAGCTGCACCATAGTTCCCAACGTGGCAATACCCTGTAGAAATACCCATACGAATATGTAACGGCGGATAACCCATTTTAATCCAACGTTCACGCAGCAACTTCATTTGCTGACGCATGACCATTGCCATCTCTAAACAGGTTTTTGCATCTTGCTCTACGCCTTGGCTATGTGGATCACCAAAGAAGATTAGAATTGCATCCCCCATAAATTTATCGACAGTCGCTTCATACTGTTTGGCAATCTCAGTCATATGACTCAAATAGTCATTGAGTAGAAATGCTAAATCGTCTGGGATTAATGTTTCGGAAAGTTCTGTAAACCCTTGGATATCTGAAAAGAAAATCGTGAGTTTTTTACGTTTATATTCGATTTTAGCTTCAGATTCACCTTTCATAATCGATTGCCAAAGTTGCATTGGCGCATAACGACTCAGCTGATTGGCGAATTCCATATAACGATTCATCTGATCATAATAATGGTTCTTTTTATTACTTAGAGACTGAACTTGGGTGTGCTGATAAAAAGTTCCTACACTGAAATAGGTAATGAGGCACAGAAAACCAAGTACGGTTAATTCACTGCTGGTTGACTCGAAATATTCTTGGAAACCAAAGACATAAATATTACATAAATAAAATACAGTGACGCCCACAATCCCTGCCAAGGACATCATTAAAAAATTGATTTTGTTATAGATTGTTGTATATAGCAGCGCAAAGACGGCAAGAAAGGTTAAAACGAGGCTTAAATGTACTGCAGACATCAGTACAGCAATTACTATGATATCGATCAGAAACAGCACATTGCGTTTAGTTTGATTGCTATATCGATAAATTAGCCAATGGGAAAACTTGGGAACAACTAAAATCAGAAAAAATAAAAATGCAGGAATGTAGATTTGATAATGCGTATCTGGTTGGGTGTAGTGATAGACAACAATCACCAAAGACAGCATGATATATCCCATCAAACGATGAAAATATTCAAACTGTTTAGGCTCTTTGCTGATTAAATTGTCTAACGGCACTCGATCGCCCCCATACGGACACTCATTCTTCTACTATCCTGATATTGTCCGTAAATCGGGATTAGTCCATACGCCAATCAAAAGGCATATCGCCTTGACCACGTAGTGCAAGCATTAGTGTTTGGCGCATGTGTGCCAAGACATCATTGTTATAAGGAACTGCTGGCGTACCCCAAACTGGTTTCGGCCAAGCCACATCATTTTGATAACGAACAACATGATGAAAATGTAATTGTGGAACCATATTACCCAATGCAGCTACATTCATTTTGTCTGCACGGAATACACGTGACAATTGGCTTGATAACCAGCTTGATTCACGTAAAAACTGCTCTTGGTCTGCCTGACTTAATTCATAAAGCTCTGTAATTCCCGGAACACGTGGAATCAAAATAAGCCACGGGAATTGCATATCATTCATCAAACGACATGTTGACAGAGGAAAGTCGCCTACATAAAACGTATCTTGAGCAAGTTGTGGATGTAAACTAAACATATCTTTATAAATGATGCAAAATTAGAATGATGGCTAATACTATCACATCCTTATGGGTGTGAATATTCTGTACAGAACGTTTCATTACAAATAAACTGCATTTGAATAAAACGTTGCGTGCTTATGCACTCTAATAAATTTTTCAAAAAAATCAAGCGTTTCTTCTATATAAAAAACACGCATAAAATCTACTCATTCTAAACAAGCAATTTATACGCCAAATCTATTGATTTGGCGCCAATTCCTTCAGCAAACTGTCTAATAAGTCATTTATAAATTGAATGCGTTTGTCATATTCTTCGAGCATGACCATCACTTTTAGACGCTGTCCACCTTCCATTCGAAAGAAAGTCGGATGCTTTTGCATCATTTGGATAATGGATATGGCTTGAACTGGTGTATCTGGTGAGAACTCAATACTGCCGCCATGTGAGCTGATATCAATTTTTGTGATACCCAATTGTTCCGCTTTTAAACGCAACTGATGGACAGAGAATAACTGCTTGACTGCTTGCGGAGGCAAGCCGAAACGATCAATTAACTCCATACGAATGTTATCGAGTTTTTCTTGAGTATCCGTATTACTAATGCGTTTATAGAACAATAACCGTTGATGTACATCACCTAAATAATCATCTGGAATTAAGGCTGGTATGTGCATGCTAATTTCAGCCGTTAATGACAATGGAGAGTCAAAGTTAGGCGTTTTACCTTTTTGAATGGCTTTGGTGGCTTTTTCAAGCATTTCCATATACAGGCTATAACCGATGGTTTGCATTGAGCCACTTTGCTGTTCACCCAGCAACTCACCTGCGCCACGAATTTCTAAGTCTTCTGTAGCCAACATGAAGCCCGCACCCAAAGTCGATGCACGAGAAATGGCATCTAGGCGTTTTTCAGCATCACCTTTTAAACCTTTGAGCGAAGGCACTAGTAAATAAGCATAGGCTTGATGGTGCGATCGACCAACACGACCACGTAGTTGGTGCAACTGCGCTAGTCCAAGTTTATCTGCACGCTCAATCAAAATGGTATTGGCGTTTGGCACGTCAATCCCAGTTTCAATAATGGTTGAACACACCAGCACGTTATATTCTTTGTGATAGAACTGCTGCATGATTTGCTCTAGTTCACGCTCACGCATTTGACCATGTGCTACCGCAACTCGGGCTTCAGGAACCAATTCACGTAGAGTTTCTGCCGTACGTTCAATGGTCTCGACTTCATTGTGTAAGAAATACACTTGCCCGCCACGTAATAGTTCACGCAAGATCGCTTCTTTGATCGAATCTCCAGTGTGTTCTTGCACAAAGGTTTTCACAGCAAGACGACGTGCAGGTGGCGTTGCAATAATTGATAGATCACGCATACCACTAAAAGCCATATTCAGCGTACGTGGAATAGGCGTTGCAGTTAGCGTCAGCATATCGACATCGGCGCGTAATGCTTTAATTCGCTCTTTATCACGCACACCAAAACGGTGCTCTTCATCCACGATCATGAGACCGAGATTTTTAAATTGCACACTTTCCTGCAAAATTTTATGTGTGCCAATCACAATATCCACTTTACCTTCTGCGAGGTCTTCAATGGTTTTAGTATGTGATTTTGATGATCCAAAACGTGAAAGAACTTCGATACGTACAGGCCAATCCGCGAAGCGGTCTTTGAATGACTCATAATGTTGCTGCGCCAACAACGTGGTTGGAACAAGTACTGCCACTTGTTTGTTATTTTGTACTGCCACAAATGCAGCACGCATGGCCACTTCTGTTTTACCAAAACCGACATCACCACAAACCAAGCGATCCATCGGCTTCGCTTGTTGCATGTCATACAGTGTCGCTTCAATAGCATTGGCCTGATCTAGGGTTTCTTCATAGGCGAAGCCACTGGCAAACTGCATATAGAGGCTCTGATCCAGTTCAAAACCATAACCCGGCTTCGAGTGACGACGTGCTTGAATATGTAAGAGTTCTGCCGCCACATCATGGATCTGCTCTAAAGCTTTGCGTTTGGCTTTAGACCATGCATCTGTGCCCAATTTATGTAATGGTGCTAGATCTGGGTCACCACCACTGTATCGGCTAATTAAATGCAGGTTTGTCACAGGGACATAAACTTTGGCTGCATCGGCATAGTCTAACTGCAAAAATTCATGGTCTTGGTCATCGATACTCAAGGTAATTAAACCTGCATATCGCCCCACACCATAATCAATATGAACCACAGGTGCGCCAATACTGAGCTCGGTTAAACTGCGAACAAGGAACTCTTCTGATACTTCCTGTTGGCGTTTACGACGACGTTGAACCACACGGTGTTCATAAAGTTGATTTTCAGAAATTACACTAAGCTTGTCAGTTAGTAATAAACCACGATCTAAGGGCGCATTGGTGATCGCAATCGCATGCATAGAATGCATAAAATCATCAAAACTTTCGACCGTCGGGATATCACCCAAACTTGGACGCAATGCATCTTTTAAAGTTTCACGTCGACCAGCACTTTCAGCCACTAAAAGCACTGGATAATTTGCCGCATCGATATATTGCTTAACAGCAGAAAATGGCTTTTCACGTTTTGGATCGACAGGTAAACGGGGTGGAATCTCAGCTGCAAGATTGATCACGCCATTTCGTTCATCAAAAGCCTCAGGCGAAGCCACAATACGACGGCAGAGATTTAATTGTTCTAAAACCTGATTTGGTTGTAGGAAAATCTGCTCTGGCGGCAAAATCGGTTGGTCGACATTATGACGGCGGTCTTCATAACGACGCACAATATCCGACCAAAACTGAATCAATATGTCATCAATAGCTTTATCTGTAATGACAATGCCATTCTTAGGTAAGTACGAAAATAGCGTACTTTGCTCTCTCATGGTTTGTTCAGAGAAGAACAACGGAAAATAAAATTCAATACCCGGTGAAGCTATGCCATCTTGTACATCTTGATAAATTGGATTTTTCTTTGGATTTGCCGTCGGAAAATTTTCCGCATATCGATTACGAAACAGTGAACGCGCTTCTTTTAATGGAAATTCTTTTGCAGGTAAAACCGTAAAATGATCTAAGTTTTGGGTGGTTCGCTGAGTTTCAGGATCAAAGAATTTGAGGGTATCGATTTCATCATCAAATAAGTCAATACGAATCGGTGAACTTTGCCCCGAAGCGTAAATATCCATGATGCTGCCGCGTACTGCAAATTCACCATGATCATAAACGGTGTCCACCAAGTGATAGCCCGCTTGTACTAATCTTAATTTTTGTTGTTCGATATCAAATTTTTGACCTACTTTAATATCAAAGTGTTCACCTAATACCCAAGATGCAGGCGCAACTCGCTGCGCCAAGGTTGTTGCCGAAACCAACAACACGCCTTGCTGTGGCATATTAGACAAAATCGCCAAGCGCTCAGAAACGATGTCTTGATGTGGCGATAGGCGGTCATAAGGTAAAATTTCCCAATCAGGGAAAATAGTTGGCTTGATTCCGTAAAATTCCAGCTCACTTTCTAACTGCCCGAGATGCTGATTATTACGTGCTACAATCACAAACAACTGTTTCGATTGTTTGCTAATTTCTTTAAATAATAATGCAGCAGATGAGCCTTGTAAGTTTCCGACCCACCGCTTTTCGCCAGCTTTAAGCTGTTTAAGATTGAGTTGTGAAATTTCTTGCTGGAACATGATGTAAATAGCTTTTAATGTTTTAATCACTTGGTGATCATATTAACACGATGCTTTTTACATTCCGAGATTTAAGCAACTATATACAGTGTTTTAACCAATGTGGATTTGTGATTGTATTTTCTATTGATGAGTACCCTTAACGCACACATCAAACTCAAACACTGCAGTCCATTCACTTACTTACGATCACGGATGAATTGACGATAATAATCATTCAATAGTTTGACATAATGTTTAAATTGCAACAGATTTTCTTCAGTATTGCCTAATCTTGCAACAAAGCGTTGATTTGCAATTTCCAAGTCTATTTTTTCATTGATAATCATTGCAGTCGCATAGAGCTGTTTTAAATCATCGAAATTTGTCATTTTTCTATTCGACAAATATTCCATACGTTCAGACAAAGTATTTAAAACTACGCCTTCAATGATATAGCCCTGAGTTTCATCATATTGAATGTGGTGTTGTTCTAAGTAAAGTTGCTCAGGCGACTCTTTAGCGCCTTTGAATAAATCGACTAACTTATTAAACATCTGACTATCTACAACATGATAAAAAACCTATTGTACTTCGATTACGTCCTTTTTTGGGCAAGTTAAAGCTTTTCTGACTTTATCTATGCACTAAATTTTTCATCCAAACCTTCATGACTATATATAGAACAATAATTACAATCCTAAGCAAATATAGCGTTTTATTCTCAACCTAATACTTTCTTTTAGAAATTAGGTTTCTAATGGATACTTAATACATGACTGTCATTAGTTTAGTTCTCTATATTTACCACTAATTTCTTCAAATAAAAAACGAAGGATTAACCTTCGTCATTTACTCATCATTTACTATTTAAAAGTCTTAAATAAGCATTTAACTCACTTGAGCGAGTGGCATACTAAATGGTGTCACTTCAGAAACTAAATTTTCAATCGAGAAAATTTCATCCAATTGACTTTCAGTTAACAGCTCTTGCTCTAAAACCACTTGGCGAATGGTTTTATTTTCGGCAATACATTGCTTACCGATTTCATCACATTTTGCATGACCTAAATATGGATCGAGTAAGGTCACGATTCCTACACTACGCATCACAGCATCAAAACATGCTTGCTCATTTGCCTGAATTCCTTGGATACATTTGCTATCTAATGTTTTTACGGCATTCACCAAAAGCTCAATCGATTCATTCATGGACAATGCAATGACCGGCTCCATGACATTTAATTGTAATTGCCCTGCTTCTGCGGCTAAAGTTATGGTTAAATCATTGCCCATCACTCGAAATGCAATTTGGTTGACCACTTCAGGGATCACAGGATTGACCTTTGCAGGCATAATGGACGAACCTGCTTGTAACTCAGGTAAACGAATTTCCGCTAAACCTGTTCGTGGCCCCGAACTTAAAAGACGTAAGTCATTACAGATTTTAGAAAGTTTGACAGCTAAACGTTTTAAGCAACTTGATAATAAAATAAATACGCCACAATCGCTGGTTGCTTCGACATAGTCTTCTGCACCTTGCAATTTTAGACCGGTCAAATGAGCTAGATTTTCTACAGCCTTGGCCGCATAACCTGCAGGAGAATTCACGCCAGTGCCAATTGCCGTCGCACCTAAATTAATTTCCAATAGAAGCTGTCGATTTTGCTCAATCAACTTCAAATCTTCTTTTAATAATGTTGCAAATGCTCGGAACTCTTGCC
Organism: Acinetobacter sp. LipI_15; assembly: GCF_058242865.1. Classification (NCBI taxonomy): domain Bacteria; kingdom Pseudomonadati; phylum Pseudomonadota; class Gammaproteobacteria; order Moraxellales; family Moraxellaceae; genus Acinetobacter; species Acinetobacter sp. LipI_15. Next base: position 1,729,842 of record NZ_JBZAYN010000001.1, read on the forward strand.
CCAAAGTCATCGGAACAGCATCTTGTAACTGTGTACGCCCCATTTTGATGACATGTTTAAACTCATCGGCTTTAATATGTAAGCTTCCAATTAGCTGATTTAAAACCACAAATAAAGCATCAAAAGCGCTAAATGTTGCTAGACGCAGCGCTGTTGGATAGACATCATTGGTGGATTGTGACTTATTGACATGGTCGTTGGGATGAATCCGTTGATAACTGCCTTTAGCATCTCCGAGCAACTCAAGGGCAATATTGGCAATGACTTCATTGGCATTCATGTTAATAGAAGTGCCTGCTCCACCTTGATAAATATCAATTGGAAATGAATCTGCCCATTGTTCAGGATGATCAATCAATGCATCGCACGCCTGCTGAATCGCTTGGCGAATATCATCTTGTATTAAGCTAAATTGATAATTGGTTTCTGCTGACGCTTTTTTTACCCGAGCAATAGCGCGTACAAAGTTTAAATTTTGTCCGACATGCTGCTTTGATATTTGAAAGTTTTCGATGGCACGCAATGTATGTATACCGTAATAACATGACTGCGGGACTGCTTTATCCCCCAATAAATCATGCTCTATTCTCGTTTTTTCCATTTGAACCGTTGTCACTGCGCATTCCCTCTAATTACGCACCAAGACTGTGCATACCTCATATTCGACCTGTTCAAATCATCTCACTACAGATGATGTGATGCACATTTGCAACCAAATATTTCAAATGCACATTTCTTGTTCACCATGTAACATTGTGTAATTTTTACCTAATTTCATTAGTTCTCTTTTTGTGATGAAAAGTCTTAAGTAGATTTACATTTCAAAATTTAAATTCCCTTCTGTACAACATTTCAGCAGCACAATAAAAAATTCGATTTGTAATAAGAAAAAATATCATTTACGCAAAACATACATAAAATATGCTTAAAGGTTACAGAGTGTAATTTTTAAATCGTGCTTGAATCTGCGACTTACGACAGAAGTACAAATTTTCATCTAGGACAGAGATGATTTGCTTTCATTAAGGATGAACCGCCTATGAGCCATTTAAACCCGACATTAGTCACCTTTATTTTTTATATTCTTGCAATGCTTGCCATTGGTTTGTATGCCTACAAAGCTACGCATAACTTTGACGAATACATTTTAGGTGGACGAAGTTTAGGAAGTGTTGTGACTGCACTTTCAGCAGGTGCATCCGACATGAGTGGTTGGCTACTCATGGGTCTCCCTGGTGCAATTTATCTATCTGGTCTTTCCGAAGCTTGGATTGCAATCGGCTTAATTATCGGTGCTTGGTTGAACTGGCTGATCGTTGCAGGTCGCTTGCGTGTTCATACCGAATATCAAAATAATGCCCTGACCCTGCCCGATTATTTCACAAGCCGTTTTGCAGACCGTAAAAAGATTTTACGTATCATTTCAGCTGTAGTGATTTTAGTGTTCTTTGCGATTTACTGTGCTTCTGGCATGGTGGCTGGCGCACGACTTTTCGAAAGTTTATTCGGTTGGAACTACACAACAGCACTGTGGATTGGTGCCATTGCAACCATCAGCTATGTCTGTATTGGTGGATTCTTAGCGATTAGTTGGACCGATACTTTCCAAGCGGGTCTGATGATCTTTGCACTACTGATCACACCGATCATCGCTTACCTTGCTTTAGGTGATAACAGTCAAAATCTTGCTGCTATTTTGGAAACAGCTCGCCCGCAAGCTTCCAATTTATTTGAAGGCTTAAGTACAGTTGCGATTTTATCCAGCATGGCGTGGGGCTTAGGCTATTTTGGTCAGCCGCATATTTTGGTTCGCTTTATGGCAGCCGACTCTGTTAAATCCATTCCGAATGCACGTCGCATTGGTATGACATGGATGATCCTATGTCTAGGTGGTGCTGTAGCAGCCGGTTATATCGGCATTGCTTACTTCCAAGTCCACCCAGAACTAGCAAGCGTCGTTAATGCTAACCCTGAAACGGTATTTATGGAATTGACTAAAATTCTATTCAATCCGTGGATTGCAGGGATTATTTTAGCCGCAATTTTAGCTGCGGTGATGAGCACACTTAGCTGTCAGTTATTGGTGTGTTCAACAACCTTGACGGAAGATTTGTACAAAGGATTTATTCGTAAAAACGCATCGCAAAAAGAATTGGTTTGGATTGGACGTGCGATGGTTTTGGCAATTGCCGTATTTGCAATCACCTTTGCTATGAACCCTGCAAGTAAAGTTTTAGGCTTAGTGGCTTATGCATGGGCAGGTTTCGGTGCTGCATTTGGCCCGCTGATTATTCTTTCATTGCTGTGGAAACGCATGACACTTAACGGAGCAATCATTGGCATGATCGTGGGTGCTGTGACTGTCATCGTGTGGAAAAACTACTTAGGCCACCTCGGTTTATACGAAATCATTCCAGGCTTTATTTTCTCTGCGATCAGTATCGTTGTCGTGAGCTTATTGGGCAAAGCACCAGAAGCGGATGTGGTTGAACGCTTTGAAAAAGCCGAAGCGCAATATCAAAAAGAAATGTCTAAAATCTAAAATTTCTGACACTAAAAAAGGGGCTAAATGCCCCTTTTTTATACTCGATTATTGATGATTAGCTACTTCGGCCGAGCCGCAGGTTTCAGCTTAATTTGCATACTTTCTTTGATCACCTCCATCACAGGATAACTACGCGTTTCCTTGATACCAGGTAATTGCCAAAGCACCTGCCCTGAAATTTTTCTAAATTCTTCCATATTTGCACAGCGTATTTTCACCACAAAATCAAAACCACCGCTGATCATATGACATTCTACGATTTCTGGAATTTGACACACTGCATCCGAAAAATCTTCCAATACATTGGGTGTGGTTTTATCTAGTAAAATCTCCACAAAAACCACAAATCCATTGTTGAGTAAGACCGGATTTAAACGTGCTTCATAGCCTAAAATAAAGCCTTCTTTAGATAATTTTTGCACACGTGCCAACGCCGCAGTGGGTGATAAATTCACCATTTCCGCAAGCTTAATATTGGACAATTTTCCGTCTTCTTGCAGCAGCTCTAAAATTCGAATATCTATACGGTCTAAGCTCAAATATGGGCTAGTCATCTGAATTTTTCTCTAAATATTATTAAAACTATAGTGAGTTATTCGCTAAATATTCTGTGATGATAAATTAAATAAAGGATCAAGCTCAAGATTTATTTGCTCGTCATAGAACTTTGACACGGAAAATTGAAACATGAATGGAAAAGTATTTGAAGTCACGGGAAGCGATGACTACATCACTGAATTTAAAGACAAGAATAGCTTTGAACAATCGATTAATACAGCATGGCGTCGTGCTGAAACTGAGTGTATTGAAAACTTATTAGCACACAGTGAAATCCCTTCCCCGATCAGCGATCAAATTCAACAATTGGCTTTTGACTTAGCCCATTCATTACGTGAACGTAAAAGCGGTACAGGTAAAGCAGGCATTGTGCAAGGCTTGCTACAAGAGTTTTCATTGTCTTCTCAGGAAGGCATCGCGCTCATGTGTTTAGCCGAAGCGCTACTCCGTATTCCAGACAAAGCAACGCGTGATTTACTGATCAAAGATAAAATCAACCAAGGTAACTGGAAAGATCATGTTGGCCAAAGTAGCCTCATGTTCGTAAATGCTGCTGCTTGGGGTTTAATGCTGACGGGTAAACTAATGGAAACCCCTCAACAAAAAAGTCTTTCTAGTCTATTGACGGGTATTTTAGCACGCAGTGGTCGTGGCATTATCCGTAAAGCTGTCGACGTGGCTATGCGTATGATGGGCGAACAGTTTGTCACAGGCGAGACCATCAATGAAGCGATTAAACATGCAGAAGTATTAGAAGACAAAGGCTTCCGTTATTCATATGACATGTTAGGTGAAGCAGCATTAACTGAACCTGATGCAGAACGTTATTATCAAGACTATACCGATGCGATCCACGCGATTGGTCAAGCCTCTGAAGGTAAAGATGTTTGTAACGGAGCAGGCATTTCGATCAAATTATCTGCCCTACACCCGCGCTACCAACGTTCACAGATCGACCGTGTGCATAACGAACTTTATGGCAAAGTGCTTGAACTTGCAGTATTAGCCAAGCATTACAATATTGGTCTAAACATTGATGCTGAAGAAACTGACCGCCTAGAAATTTCTTTGGAACTACTTGAGCGCCTGTGTTTTGAGCCTAAATTAGCGGATTGGAAAGGTATTGGATTTGTGATTCAAGCTTACCAAAAACGCTGTTTCTATGTGGTCGACCATATTATTGACCTCGCTAAGCGTAGCCAAAAACGTTTAATGATTCGCTTGGTGAAAGGTGCATACTGGGACAGCGAAATTAAGAAAGCGCAAATTGAAGGTATGAGTGACTATCCTGTATTTACGCGCAAAGTTCATACCGACCTGTCTTATATTGCATGTGCTAAAAAACTCTTGGCAGCACCTGAGCAAATTTATCCTCAGTTTGCAACACACAATGCGCAAACCGTTGCTACGATCTACCAATTAGCACAGCCAGAGCTTTACTATCCAGGCCAGTATGAATTTCAGTGCCTTCACGGCATGGGTGAACCCCTCTATGAACAAGTGGTGGGTTCGAAGTCTGATAACAAACTGGGTGTGCCTTGTCGTATTTATGCACCAGTGGGTAACCATGAAACCTTATTAGCCTATTTGGTTCGACGTTTACTGGAAAATGGTGCGAATACCTCTTTCGTCAACCGTATTGCAGATAAAAATTTAAAAATTGAAGATTTAATTGAAAATCCAAGACAGACGATATTAGCGACGGCTGAAAAAGAAGGTATCACTGGAGCTAAGCATCCTTCTATCCCATTTCCGCAAGATTTGTATGGCACAGAACGTCGCAACTCAAAAGGACTCGATTTAGCCAATGATCGCGACTTATCTCAGCTCAATACCACGGCAGTACAGCATGCACACACCCAATGGCATGCTAGTGCAATGGGTGCTAATTTAGAAGAAATTCATACTGCAAGTATCAACATTACAACCCCTGCAAACCGTAGTGATGTGGTTGGCAGTGTCAGTGAAGCTAGTCTAGAGCAAGCGGAAATCGCCCTAAATAATGCGTTAAATGCCCAAGCTTCATGGAAAACTTTAGACAAAGATCAGCGTGCAGCATGCTTAAACCGTGCGGCGGATTTGATGGAAGTACAATTGCAATCTCTCATGGTGTTGTTGTCACGTGAAAGTGGTAAAACCTATGCCAATGCTATTGCTGAAGTTCGAGAAGCTGTAGATTTTCTACGTTATTATGCTGCTCAAATGATTGATCTAGCTGAAAATACCCAAATTGAACCCCTTGGCACTGTGCTGTGCATTAGCCCGTGGAACTTCCCGCTTGCTATTTTCACAGGTCAAATTGCTGCAGCATTGGTTGCAGGTAATACAGTGATTGCTAAGCCTGCTGAACAAACGCCACTGATTGCTGCTCAAGCTGTACATATTTTATGGGAAGCAGGTGTTCCGTTTGATGTATTGCAACTCCTTCCTGGGCGTGGCGAAACCATTGGGGCCAAACTCAGCGCGGACTCACGTATCCAAGGCATCATGTTTACAGGCTCCACTGAAGTCGCACGTATCTTGCAAAAAACCGTGGCACAGCGCTTAAACCAATTTGGCGAAAGTGTGGTTTTGATTGCTGAAACTGGCGGTCAGAATGCCATGATTGTTGACTCATCTGCATTGACAGAACAAGTGGTATTGGATGTCGTTAACTCTGCCTATGACAGTGCAGGCCAACGCTGTTCTGCCCTACGTATTCTCTGTGTACAAGAAGATAATGTGGACGTTGTCCGTACCATGTTACAAGGTGCGATGAAGCAACTTCGTGTCGGAAATCCTGCACTTTTAGCAACTGACATTGGCCCAGTGATCGACCTTGAAGCACAGCAAAATATTGAAAAACATATTGAGAAGATGCGTAGCAAAGGCTATCCAGTACATCAAATCATGTTTAATGCTGATGGCAATGCCTTAAGTACGGGAACTTTCGTTGCACCAACTTTGATTGAACTGCCAAATTTAAATGATTTAGAACGCGAAGTTTTTGGGCCAGTATTGCATTTAATCACCTACAAATATGGTGAGATTGAAAACCTATTAACACAAATTAATGCCAAAGGTTATGGTTTAACCATGGGCTTGCATACACGTATTGATGACACGATTCAAAAAGTCATCGGTCATGCAGAAGTCGGCAACCTGTACATTAACCGTAATATTGTAGGTGCTGTGGTTGGTGTACAACCCTTTGGCGGCGAAGGCTTATCAGGTACAGGTCCAAAAGCTGGCGGTCCTTTATATCTTTACCGTTTAATGCATCAAATTTCTGAGAAAAAATTGGCTACACCTTATGCTGCTCAGGCAGAAACACAAGCTGCACACTTCCCTGCATATGAAGCTTTTAACGCTTGGGCGAAGCAGCATTTTTCAGGCATTGCGATTCAAACACCACAGGCCATAGCCGCAGGACAAAGTTTTGAACTGCAAGGACCAACCGGTGAAAACAACCAATATGCCATTTTGGCACGTAAGGGTGTGCTTTCATTTGCTAATAATGATGCAGATCAACTGAATCAAATTGCTGCGATTTTATCGGTGGGTAGTCAGCCCGTCGTACTTGCAGACAATACTTTTGTGTTGAAACACTTAAATAGCATGCCAAAAATCCTCGTGGACCAATTTAAAGTGATCACGGATCTTTATCATGGCAATTTTGATGCAGTTTTACATCATGGTGAAAAAGCTGAGTTATTAAAAATTCAACAAGTCATTGCATCTCGTGAAGGTGCAATTATTGGCATTACGCATTTAGCTTCAGGCCAATATGACATCCCTGTAGAACGTTTCGTGATTGAGCGGGCAATCAGTGTCAATACTGCGGCAGCCGGTGGTAATGCCAGCTTAATGACGATGAATTAAACACTGAATTGAACTCCAACTAATCAGTTCCTCACTTAGCTCAATCTTTATGAATGTTCCATAAAGATTGAGCGTTTTTTTAACTACCCCTAGATAAATATTCTGTTTAGCGCATTCAGACTCATTTTCTCGACAGATAAATACAGCCAAAAGTGGAATTAATTTAGTCTTATAAGGTGAATTTTGCTAACATGACTTTTTTTAATATGTTTGCGATTTTTTACTGCATATGACTTCAACTTATCAGCAACAACTTGATGCCAAAGTTGCCCGCATTACGGCTCAATTTTCAGAATACAACCCTCCCTCTTTAGAAGTTTTTCCTTCTGCTGAACAAAACTTTCGTATGCGAGCGGAATTCCGAATTTGGCATACTGAAAATGATATGTTCTATGCAATGTTTGAACGCAATTCAGACAATGAAAAACAAGTTGTCGAAATTAAAGATTTCCCGATTGCAGATAAAAGCATTAATGATTTAATGCCCTTATTATTAAATGAACTCAAGGCGCAAAAGATCTTATCTAGCCGTTTATTTGAGGTTCATTTCTTAGCAACGCTGAAAGGTGAAATGCTGGTTTCATTGGTTTACCGTTGCCCACTCAATGCTGAATGGGAAGTTGCTGCCAAAGCGCTGTCTGAAAAGCTCAATATCAAGATTTATGGTCGTAGTCGTGGTCAGCGCGTGATTTTAACTGATGACTATGTGGTTGAAGAACTCCAAGTATTTGACCGTAAATATCAGTATAAACAAATTGAAAGTAGCTTCACACAGCCAAATGCCGGCGTATGTCAAAAAATGCTGGAATGGGCGTGTCAGGTTGCGGATCACTCAGACAAAGACTTACTTGAGCTCTACTGTGGTAATGGTAATTTCACGCTGCCACTTTCTACACGCTTTAATCGCGTTTTGGCAACAGAATTAGCCAAGTCTTCAGTTTATGCAGCACAGTGGAATATTGAGCAAAATGGCATTGATAATATCCAAGTGGCTCGTCTATCAGCTGAAGAGTTTACCCAAGCCTACAATGCTGAACGTACATTCCGCCGCCTTGAAGAAGCTGAGATTGAAATTTCAAGCTATAACTTCGATACGGTATTTGTCGATCCACCGCGTGCAGGTATCGATGATGAAACACTAAAACTGTTGCAACGTTTTGAACGCATTATCTATATTTCATGCAACCCAGATACTTTACATGACAATCTTAAACTGCTTTCACAAACGCATAAAATCAGTAAATTTGCCTTGTTTGATCAATTCCCTTATACACACCATGTAGAGTCTGGTGTGTTTCTTGAGAAGATTTAAACAAATTATTTCAAGTCATGTTGTTGTCATAAAAGGAGCTTTCTAAAAGCTCCTTTTTTATATACTAAAAAAGCTTTATTTTCTCGCCACATGCGGTGTAATGGATGCCTTTTTATATCAATTAGGCAAAGATTCTAAAAGTCCAATCGAAAAAATGATGATTCAAGTGGCTAAAATTTCACTTTAGTAGTCTTGCTTTATTTATTGGATTGGTTATATTTCGTCCTATGTTAGGTCGCAAATGAAGGCTCTATGAGTTTTTGGCATAAGTTGTTCGCTAATGAACAGCAAAACGGGCATAAGAATCAAATTGCCTGTGTTGAAAATGATTGCTCTTGTAAAACCAATGAACAGCTTATTGCTGCTCTTACAAAGGCAACAGATGAAGATGTTATCCTCGGTATTAAAAAAGTGCTCGCTTCGCGCGGTTATAGCCGTAAGGAATTAAATGAAATCCAGCATCTACCTCTACAGTAGAGTCTGAACATTGAATGTTCAAACAAGGCATTCTGTTTTACAGAGTGCCTTTTTCATTTTTTAGTCTAATCAAAAGTATGCCGCTTATTTACAGATTAGGTTTTGTGGATTGGCCACATCGCTATTTACAGCTTTTATGCTATGCTCCAAGGCAACTCAGTGATGTCTAATTTTTAAACACACGACAATAAAACCTAATATTGCATCAAATATGATGCCGAAGACCTCTAAACAGCATTGATATAAAAACTAAAGGAATGAACATGAATAAATTAACAATTTGCCTAATCGCCTGCTGCATACTTAGTCTAAGTGCTTGTAGCCAAATTCCCAAAGAATGCGAAGAATCTTGGGATAAACTCGAAGCCTTATCGAAACAAATGGGCTTAAACGAAGAGCAAATCAAAGAACAGAAAAAACAGTTTGAAGAAAGTATCAAGCAACAATCTAAAGAACAAGCCATTCAAATGTGCCAAACCCAAAGTACCTTTTTAGGTTTAGTCGGCAAATAAACAGTAGTTGCTATCAATCTAAAGACTGTATACATGAAGCCCGACCATTCGGGCTTTTATTGTTTGCATTGAAATGCTGTTGTATACGCTACAATTGGCCCTAAAGCTTTCAAACTTGAATCATGTCTATTCAATGCTTGAATATCTGCACTAGACACAGATCCATCTAAATACAAGGCATTGTTAATCGATAATTGCTGCTTAAAATATTGTGCAAATGCATAAAACGACACGCCTTCACGACTGATCACAAAATACAACTTGCCGTTTTTGATCCCCACACCATTGCGGATTTTCAATGAATCTGACTGTGGGATAAAGTTTGAATTGATTTTTCCATCTACCACTAGCATCGGGCCTGACTGCGTCGCATAACGTGCATTAAAATTTGTGGAAGCATATTTTTGTGTAGTTAATATCACCGCTTGCTTGTCATTCCATGCTAGAACACCATTCGGCTGAATTAAGAAATTGCCAAAGCCTCGTGTTGCACGATTCAAGGCTTTTTTCTGCAGCCCATTTTCAACGTAAAGACCAACAGGCGCTAAATCTGCATGATACATCCCTGCATTCATTGCGAAGTTCATCGTATTACATTTACGCGCTAATGCCTGCTTTAAACGCTGTAAGTCTCGATATGGCTGCTGCTCTGCATTATATAAATAGAGCTTCAGTTGACTCAGATCCGAAATTTCAACCACATCCACGGCAATGGGCTGACTGACACGTTTCGCTTGAATATTGGCATAGGAAATAGTCGGTGAGAAAATCAGACCGAGCAGCATCATAAAGCGCATTTTTTTAAACATTGAGGTTGATTGAACACCAAGCATGACCCTATCCATAGCGTGCGTTAAAAATCGAACAAATTTTAGCTAAATCATCGCTAAAATAGTCGATTAATTCACAGATTAAAAGTAGACTAATCTTTAAAAATAATTCGGATTTAAAGTAGGACTGGTAAATTCATGCACGTGCAGAAAGATGGTTTTCCTCTTGGAACACATCTTATTGTTAAACACTTCGGTTATAGCCATCATGGCATATATGCCGGCCGCGGTAGAGTCATTCACTACTCTGGTTTTGCACACCTTTTCAAAAAACATCCAATTGAAATGACTTCGATCGAAAAATTCAGCCACGGCAAAAAAATTATCGTTCAGTCATATAGCAATCCAAAATTTAAAGGTCGTAAAGTGGTGCGTCGTATGCGCTCTCGCATGCATGAAAACAACTATCATCTGATTATTAATAACTGTGAACACTTATGCACATGGGCTATTACCGGCGTTGAAAGTAGTCCTCAAGTGTTCCGTATGATGAACCGACTCACCACGATTGGCTATGTCAGTTCTCTGATGAGTTTTATGAGCAGTATGATGCTGACCGTGACCACTACTTGCTTTGCACTGGTGTTCTATATCAAAAAGAAACTGCGCGAAAAAGCCAAAATGCAGATGCCGGTTTATACCTATTTAAAGCGTGAAGAACATAAAAATCGTTAATTCACTGCAGCAGCATTGAACCGTGGCTTTATCAAATTTCAATACATCAGCACATTGCTTAGAAATACTGCGCTAATACACAAGCTTTTCCTTACGGCGTATCAGATGTCATGCTTAATTTTGGTCACTCTTCACATTGCTAAAAGTTCGCATTGCTAAAAGGTGGAAATTTATCTTCAACCAAATTGCTTTGCAGGCCATGTTCTAAATAAATTTTGGCTGCATCCAAAACCGTTGTAAAACCACCTGTACTATCGATAATAAAATCAATTAATGCCTGACCTTGCAGAGGAATCTTTGAATTTTTGATACGAACGTAGGTTTCCATCGGGCTAATCTGCTCAAAAATAAAATCGACTTGAGTTTTTGGTTCTCCCCACTGTATTTGAATTAATTTGTTTTCCTTAATACTCAGCACGTCTACATCGGCGACTGCATTATATTTCTGCCAAGTCCATTGCACGGTTTTACCTTCTTCTAGATAGCCACTCGATGCACTAAACCAAAAATGCTGTGTTATTAAAGGATCAACAAAAGCATTAAATACGATATTGATGGACTTACGAATTAACATCTGGGTTTCAATCACGACACTCATCAGCATTCCTACAGTATTTTAATTTTATTCAGTGATAGCACAGAGAACTGATCATTGCCTACCACTGAATTGTTATTGCCCTATTATGCTGTATGTTCTGTAATAAATGCTGATGTCACTAGCGTGGGATTCTTCTCTGTAAATTGCCCATTCCAATAGGGATAGTATGGATAAGGTGGATACACTGTACTGACTGCGTCTAATCGGGCTAACTGCTCTACGCTTAACGACCAATCTTTCGCCGCAAGGTTATCCAACAGTTGCTGTTCATTACGTGCGCCTATCAAAATGCTAGAAACTGTCGGTCTGGTTTTCAGCCAATTCAATGCAATCTGCGGGATAGAGTGCCCTGTTTCCATGGCTATTTCTTGCATTACATCTAACACCGCATATAACTTCTCGTGTTGAACTGGCGGTGCGAATTGTGCTGTTTCATGCAGCCGGCTTTGCTTTGGAATCGCGTGCTCACGATCAAATTTCCCTGTTAATCTCCCCCAGCCCAGCGGACTCCAAACCACTGCACCAATCTGTTGATCATGCTGCGCAGGCATCAACTCCCATTCATAGTCACGTCCAATCAAAGAATAATAGACTTGATGCACACTTAGCTTTTCATAGCCCTGCTGTTGGGCAATCGATTGTGCTTTCATAAGCTGCCAGCCTGAAAAATTCGATGCACCGATATAGCGAATTTTTCCACTACGTACCAAGTCATCTAAACTGCGCATCAGCTGCTCAAGTGGCGTCGTGCTATCAAACTGATGCAGCTGCAGCACATCAATATAATCTGTGCCTAACCGTTTTAAACTCGCCTCCACGGCTTGTATTAAATAGCTTCTAGAATATCCACCTTGATTGATTCCATCATTCAATCGGATACCCACTTTGCTGGAAATAATCACCTCTTGGCGTTTTGATTGAAGTAATGCACCGAGCATCTGCTCTGAGGCACCATTTGAGTAAGCATCTGCGGTATCGAAATAATTCACGCCTTGATCAATACACAGATCAATCATGCGCTGAGCATCATTTAAACTCGATTGCCCCCATGCAGAGAAAATAGGGCCTTGCCCGCCAAATGTACCTGCACCAAAGCCGAACTCTGAAACTTGTAGGCCAGATTGCCCTAGATTGTGATAGTTCATGGTGATTTCCTGTGTTTTATTTATACACAGAATAGGTACAGATATTTATCAGAAAAACCCTGAATATCGAGAAAGACTTTCTTGATTATATTGATAATGCTAACTGAAGATTTCGACTTATTCACACGAATGGCGGCACTGGGTTCAATCAGTCAAGCTGCCAAAGAAGCCAATCTCTCTGTTTCTGTCGCTAGTAGCCGTCTACACAGACTTGAACATAGTTTAGGGCTGCGCCTTTTTCATCGCACCACACGGCAGCTACATTTAACACAGGAAGGTGCTGTTTTATTGCAGCAAGGTTTTCCCTTACTCGAACAATTTAATTCGCTACTGAGCCAATTTCAGCCTGAACCACAACAACTCAGTGGCACATTAAAAATCACCTGTTCAGAAGTTTTTGGAAATCGTATCATGGGGCCAGTATTTGCAGCCTTTGCCAATCTACACCCAACATTGACTTTAGATATTGAACAGACCGATCAAAATTTGGATTTGGTCTCCGCAGGTTTAGATGTTGCGATACGTATTGGACAGTTAGAAGACTCATCACTGATTGCTAAACCGCTCAGCTTAAACCGTCGTATTTTGTGTGCCTCGCCTAGCTATATCGAACAACATGGCGAACCTCACTCCCTAGAAGAGCTCTCTATACACCAATGCATTTTACAGAAATACCCTAAGGGTGTTTCGCAGCTTTGGACATTCGTCCAAGATCAACACAACATAAATATACCTGTTTCAGGACAAGTTCATATCAACTCAGGTGAAGGCGTACGCCAAGCAGCACTTGCAGGTTTAGGCATCTCAAACCACTCCATCTGGCATGTGGAGGACGATCTACTCTCTGGCCAGCTCGTCCAAGTTCTACCTGCAATCCCTGTTCAAAGCACAGCAATCTATGTGGTAATTCCGCATCGACATTTTGTGCCGCCTAAAGTACAGGCCTTTATGCAACACTTGGACGATTTTTTTCAGCATCAGTATGCTTGGTACGTATCGCCCAATTTATCTGAAAGTTAGGCCAAGAACTTATCTTAGGTTACTGTTAAATGTCTTAATCAGCGGCGGAAGTTCAATTTCTAGGCTGCTAAACATTTCACGCTCAATATTGCGTACAATCGAGTCCAGCGGTAAATCATTTTCCTGCAAGCCAAAAGGCTCTTCCAGTTCTGCACTTAACGCATCCAAACCTAAAAATAAATATGCAATCAAAGCCACAATGACAGGTGTCCATATCCCTAAACTGGCCTCTAGGCTAAATGGCAAAATCAGACAAAATGAATACACTGCGCGATGTAAAAGCACCGAATAGGAAAATGGTAATGGCGTGGTCATGATACGGTCACAGCCTGCATGGATATCACCCATCGCTACGGTATGACGTGTAAGCGTGCTGTAAATAATGTCTGTAATCTGACCTTGCTTATAGGCTTTGACTAAATCTTTTTGAATAATTTCAAGTAAATACTGTGGTGCATTGATATTGTCTCGGCATTGCTGCCATTGCTGATCCGTCAAAGCTACGCCGTCTTTAAAATGTGCAATATCTTGTGATTCATAGCGTAAGCGATCACGTAACAAATTGCAAAACAGCATGATGCGGTACATCAACACGGTTCTTTGCTCATCTTCAAGTACATGACTATCCCGAATCATGTGGCGTGTATTGGCAATCAATGTGCCCCAAAGCTTGCGACCTTCCCACCAACGGTCATAACAGGCAGTATTTCGAAAGCTCAAAAAAATCGACAGAATTACCCCAAAGATAGTAAACCCGATGGCTGGAACTTCGGGCGTATTCAGGTAATGTGCAGCGCTAAGATACACCAAAATCGCCGACAAACTCACGACGACAGCCAACGCAGGCATGACTTTTGGGAGTATCGTGCCATGCCATGCAAATAAAAGTTTAAAGCTATTATTTTTATTTCGAATGATCACTTATTTCCCCTCTGTACTGCCTTAATGAACCATCTCAACAATGAAAAAAGCCCAACCGAAGTTGAGCTTAATCTTAACCTACTTGATCTTAACCTATTGGGGATTCAAAGATGAATCCCTTTAAAAACTAAGATTTTATTTACCCGGTTTAAAACTGTCTTTCAAATCTAAGATGCGGTTAAACACTGGTTTTTCAGCTGTATGATCAAACTGATCTGCAACAAAGTAACCTTCACGTTCAAATTGGAAACGATCTTCAGGTTTTGCTTCTGCCAATGCAGGCTCAATGACCGCTTGAACCACTTTAAGTGATTCTGGATTTAAGTTTGCAAGGAAGTCATCACCCACTTCAGGGTCTGATTCAGTGAATAAACGGTCGTAGATACGAACTTCCGCAGCAATACCCTTCCTTGCAGAAACCCAATGTACAACACCTTTCACTTTACGGCCTTCAGGGTTTTTACCTAAAGTTTCAGGGTCGATTGAACATTTCAATTCAACCACTTCACCGTTCTCGTCTTTAATCACTTCATCACACTTAATGACATACGCATGACGTAAACGCACTTCACCGCCCGGAATCAGACGTTTAAAGCCTTTAGGCGCAACTTCTTCAAAGTCTTTACGATCAATGTAAATGTCTTGAGTCAACGGAATGATACGGTCACCCATGTCTACATTTGGATGACGTGCATGCACCAAATCCATTGCTTCAGGCAAGTTAGTTAAAGTCACTTTGAGTGGATTCAACACTGCCATACCACGCGAAGCAGTATTTTCTAAAGACTGACGGATGCAATATTCGAGCATTGCAACATCAACAATACTACCATCGACTTTAGTTACGCCAACACGTTTACAGAAGTCACGTAGACCTTCAGGTGTAAAACCACGACGGCGCATACCCACAACGGTCGGCATACGTGGATCATCCCAACCATTCACAAATCCACCTTCAACCAATTTACGTAATTTACGTTTAGAGGTAATGGTGTAATCTACATTTAGGCGGCTTGATTCGTACTGACGCGGTACAGATGGTGATTTAACTTTCTCGACAACCCAGTCATAGAATGGACGGTGATCAACAAACTCTAGTGTACACAGTGAATGCGTAACCCCTTCAATGGCATCTGATAATGGATGCGCATAGTCGTACATTGGGTACATTTTCCATTTATCACCAGTTTGGTGATGTTCAGAATGCAAAATACGATACAAAATAGGATCACGCATATGAATGTTAGGTGAAGTCATGTCAATTTTGGCACGTAGTACTGCCTGACCTTCTCCCAACTCACCATTACGCATTTGTTCAAAACGCGCTAAGTTTTCTTCTACGCTAGCATCACGTTGCGGCGAGTTTTTACCCGACTCAACAAAATTACCACGGTTCAGTTTGATTTCTTCAGGGCTTTGCAAATCCACATAAGCATCACCTTGTTCAATCAATTGAACTGCCCAAGCGTAAAGCTGATCAAAATAGCTCGATGCATAACGTGGCTCGCCATTCCACTCAAAACCTAGCCATTTCACGTCATTGGCAATACCGTCTACATACTCTTGCTCTTCGGCATCTGGGTTTGTATCGTCAAAACGGAGGTTACATAGACCTGCGAATTCTTGAGCAATACCAAAGTTCAGACAAATAGCTTTTACATGACCAATATGTAGGTAGCCATTTGGCTCTGGTGGAAAACGTGTTACAACTTGTTCGGTACGACCTGCAGATAAATCATCTGTAATGACTTGACGTACAAAATCTAAGCCTGGCTGTTGTTCCTGCTGCGCAGCTTCGACAGGGGCATTGTTCTTGGTTGTCGGATTGTTAGGCAGGGATGAAACAACATCGTTTGGCTTCATGGTAATAAAATCACTTCTATAAAGATAAAATTAGGATAATTAAAACGCTTTTCTTTATTTTTAACAAAGAAAGTAACGTTTTTACTTGCCTTGTAGTTTACAGTTTGCTTATGCTTCTCACAACCAAAAAACCCATGGCTTTCATGTCCATGTACAGGAGATTACACAATGAGTTTTCCTCAAGTCGAATTAAACACCAATAAAGGTCGTATTGTTCTTGAGCTTAACACTGAAAAAGCACCTAAAACTGCTGAAAACTTCTTACAGTATGTTCGCGATGGTTTCTATGACGGCGTGATTTTCCACCGTGTTATTGATGGTTTCATGATCCAAGGCGGCGGCATGGATGAAAACTTCAAAGAAAAAACAACTCGTGATTCTATTGAAAACGAAGCTGACAACGGTTTAAGCAATGATGTTGGTACGATCGCTATGGCACGTACTCAAGCACCTCACTCTGCTTCAGCTCAATTCTTCATTAACGTGAAAAACAACTCCTTCCTTAACCACACTGGTAAAACAGCGCAAGGTTGGGGCTATGCAGTATTTGGTAAAGTAGTTGAAGGTCTTGACGTTGTTGACGCAATCAAAAGCGTTCGCACTGGTAACCGTGGCTACCACGCAGACGTTCCTCTAGAGAACGTTGTAATCGAATCAGCTAAAATCATTTCTGAATAAGAATCCCTCCTAACCTCCCTTTATAAAAGGGAGGAAAAGTCCCTCTTTTTTAAAGAGGGATTTAGGGAGATTCAAAGGAAAAGATTCGTGACCTATCTGTTTATCGCTGATTTACATTTGTCACCTGAACACCCTCGACTCGTTCGGGGGTTTTTAGCTTTGTTAGAACAATACAAAACTCAACATACCCAGCTGTATCTTTTAGGTGATTGGTTTAATGCGTGGATTGGTGATGACTTTACTGCCCCATGGTTAGACGAAATCATTGCAGCGCTTAAAGATTTTACTTCTTTGGGAAATCAAATTTATTTCCAAGTGGGTAATCGTGACTTTGCATTGGGTCAAAAGTTTTTAGATAAATTTCACGGTCAATTATTACAAGACGTGGATTATCTCCACATTGGCAACTATAAAATTCGCCTCGAACATGGCGATTTACTTTGCACCGATGATGTGTCTTACCAAAAGTTTCGTAAAGTGATTCGTAATCCTTTCCTTTTAGGTTTCTTAAAGAGCTTACCGCTTAGCATTCGACAAAAAATCGCCAATGGCTTCCGCAAAAAAAGTACAGAAACCAAGCAAGTTAAATCTTATGAAATCATGGATGTAAATGCCGAAGCTGTAGAAAAAGCTTTAGAGCATGCCGATCTACTGATTCATGGACATACCCACCGGCCCCAAATACATGATGTGCATGGCAAACTACGTATCGTTTTAGGGGACTGGCGCGCAGAACAAGCTCAAATATTAGAGGTTGGTGAAAACCCATCTGTGAGTGATTTAAAATTAAAAAAATGGTCTTACTAGTCCATAGCTTTCTAATCGTTAGCCTTTAGAAAAACTTACCATCATATTTGATTAATATACGCATCCAGACCATGCAAACGTAGACTTTAAATTAAGCAAAAAAAAAACAGCAGATGATCTGCTGTTTTTTGCTTTCAGGCTAAGCGATATAGCTGGTTTGGGCCAGTATAGAAGCTTTTACCATCTAGATTCAGGTTAAATGTCTCGCCTGTTTCTAATTCAACCATTTGCCCAACATCAACCCAAATTAAACCAGCATTGGTATTTTGTTGACGTTTTAAAGGCACCATTTTTACATTAATTTCGTCGCCATTTACGGCTTTGGCAGTTTGCCAAGTATTTAAAATATTCAAAAGATTTACTCAACATGTGAGCTTTTTGTGACAGAACAAAGAGATTAATCAATCGGGTTTGGAATAATAATTCTGTAGTTACAAAGATATGATTCAAGTCAGAAGCTTGAATACAGATAAATCACAATCAGCTAAATAAAAAAAGATAAGCAGGAACATTACCCGCTTCGAGTTAAGCAGAAGTATACAATATTGCGCTTTGATTAGCAAAAGTAGGACTTATACATACTCTATGTCACTACTTTTGCTAAAATTTTTGAATTAATTTTTTTAACCAACGAGTAAATTAACTACCTAGATATTCAATAATATAACGAGGGTTGTACCGCTTAGTAACCACCTTCTGATTTCGTCACTGGGGTATCAGTTTTGTACTTCGATAAAAGCTCACGTAACGAATTAATGAGCACACTGGTATCGACACCTACAGCAACAAATTCTGTACCTAACTCGATATACTTCTGAGTCACTTCATGTTGTGTTGACAAAATACCCGCGGCTTTACCCGCCTTACGTATACGCTGAATCGCATCAATCACGGTTTTTTGTACTTCAGGATGATTCGGATTCCCTTGATAACCCATGGTCGCCGACAAATCCACGGCACCAATAAATACCCCATCGATGCCTTCAATTTTCAGTATTTCATCTAAGTTTTTAATCCCCTCTACCGACTCAATCTGAATCAGTAAACAGATATTTTCATGTGCCGTTGCATAGTAGTCAGGGATACTGTTCCAACGTGTTGCACGTGCTAATGCTGCACCAACGCCTCGAATACCCTCGGGTGGATAACGTACTGCCCTAACCATAAGTTGAGCTTGTTCAACAGTTTCAACCATAGGTATCAGCAAGGTTTGCGCACCGATATCCAACAGTTGTTTAATCAGTTGCACACTACCAATTGGCGGTCGAACCACAGCCTGCGAAGGATATGCTGCAATACTTTGCAGTTGCGACAATGTCGTCCGCAAGTCACTTGGCGCATGCTCACCATCAATTAGCAACCAGTCATAACCTGCATTTGCAGCTATTTCAGTACCATAAGCATCGGCTAAACCGACCCACAAACCAATCTGCTGTTCGGTTTTTAATTTTTTCTTGAAATGATTGGTGTAATCCATCGCTGCTGTCTCATGCTTAAACTATGATTAACTACAATTGATTAAACGCCTTTTGGCAAAAACTACCAATAGCATTTATCTATCTTATGATTTTATATAACTCTAATTCGCACTTCATACAGCTTAAATCTGTTAATTTTTAGCCATTGAGTCCAGCATATACGACTAAGATCTATCTTTGGAAAATTTTCTCCTTAGACCATTTGGCCATTTATCCGCTAAACTACAGCAAACTATATCTGGAGATATTCGATGGATCTGTTAAACGTATCAAAACAACGCTATACCACGAAAGCATATAATCCTGCTAAAAAAATTCCACAGGAACAATTTGAGCGTTTATTACAAATACTCCGTTTAACACCATCTTCCATTAATATTCAGCCTTGGCATTTTTTTATTGCAGATCATGATGCAGCCAAACAACGCATTGCCAAAGCCTTAGTAGGAAAATATGCCTACAATGCCCCAAAAGTTTTAGATTCATCACATACGATTTTATTCTGTACTAAAGCAGACATCACTGCAGAGCATTTAGATAATCTTTTAAATCAGGATGATCGTAGTGGTCGCTTTAAAGATGACAAAGCCAAACAAGGTCAAAAAGACAGCCGTACAGGTTATGTCGATTATTATCGTAATGTAAAAGGTGATATTCAACGTTGGGCTGAAAACCAAACATTTATTGCTTTAGGTCAAATGCTTTTGGCAGCAGGCATTGAAGGTGTGGATGCAACTCCAATTGGTGGATTTGACGAAGCGATCATCTCTGAAGAATTGGGCTTAGTTGAACAAAACTTGATTCCTTCTGTACTGATGACTTTAGGCTATCGTAGCGAAAATGATTTTAATGCGAAATTACCTAAATCACGTCTGAATGCTGAAGAAATTTTTACACATCTTTAAGCTTTCCATAAAACCGACGAAAGGGGTGATTTTGCCTCTTTTTTGTCATTTCGGGACTTATTATTTAAACAATTATCGAGTATATTCTGCTCAAAATATACTCAGGTCTCTCCCTATGCCTACAGCTATAAAATTACCTATGAAATTTCATTGCGAAGCGTGCAATACGGTTTATTTACAAAAATATGCGGGCGATATGCTCCATAGCTATCCAAACTGCCCTAACTGTAAACAACCGGGTCAGTTACAAGGCACGATTGAAACTCAAGATTTCCTAAAACACCCCGTTGCAGTGGGTAAATGTTATTTTGAAAATACCTTACAACGTTTTCAACAACTCACGCGTTAACTAAGCTTCTAAAACTAAAAGCCCTCAATACGAGGGCTTTTTTAATAACAACATATTTAGCAACAATGTGAAAATAGAAAATTTATAAATTGGTCTGAACTTTGCTGAATAATTTGAATCAAAACAACAATTCAAGCAGAGGTGGGACATGTCATATTTACTACAAATGCCGATGAAGTTTGAATGCGGTCATTGCCATCAAATGTATCTGCATACTTATCAATATACCGACCATCACTGCCCTGAGTGTCCGAGCTGTCGAGATCAAGGACTGCTCATGGGCGTGGCTGAATGGGATGATTTGCTAAAACACCCGATCGTTTTTGCTAAAAGTTATCTTAGACAGACATGGCATATGCTAAACAAACCACACTCATGATCCCTGCAATCAAACCAAAGACGGTTGCGACTCTCAATTTTTCTTTAAAGATGATAAGGCCCGCAACCACGCCTAAAACCACGACCAAAATATTCATTCCAGCAAACACGATTGCAGGTGTGTCTTTAAGCAACATGTGGGCTTTCACATACAGTGCAATATTGGCAAAATTTAAGAGACCTAAGCCCAATCCAGCGAGGATATTTTTGGTCTGCCCCAAACTACCGTGTTGTACGATGTTATAAATACTCGAAAGTAAAAATGCACAAATAAACACCAGATTTAAAGTCACTGCAAACTGCATGCCCAAACCTGAGGCAAATTTTAATAACACATCAATCAGTGCATAGCCTACCCAAACGCTTAATAAAAATAAAATCCCCTGCTTTCCATCAATGCTTCCCTTACGCTGTGAAAATAAAATTAACAACACCGCAAGTACACCAAGTGCAATACCAATGAGCTTAATGGCATTAAAATATTCACTGAAAATAAAATAGGCTGCGCTAAGAGAAAGCACAACAGATAAGCGCTGAGCCAATTCGGTTTTTAAAATACCCGCAGTTTGCAGTGAGCGTGCTAAGCAATAAAAAATCGTCGGCAGTAATACACCCAAAGCCGCAATTAAAACCCACGGTGTTTTATTGATCGATATATGAGCTAGATCCGGCTTAAACCATAGAAAACATAAAATACTCGCAGATGCATAATTCCATGTGATCATTTGTGCAGGGTTAAAACCCCGATCACGACAGAGTTTTAGAATTACTGAAACGAGAACACTGCAAATCGCGGCAGCAAAGATCAATTCCATGACACGCTCTTATTCTTGAGTTGTATTTAAAGCAATTTTTCTAAGTTCAAATCAAAGAAAAGCCCACTTAATTGTGGGCTTTTCTTCAAAAATAATCTATCTCAAGACAAATTATTTATAGTGACTCACCATTTTCTCTAAAGAAATTGGACGAATCTTGTCAGCATTACCCGCTGTACCAAATGCTTCATAACGATCGATACAAATTTGTTTCATTGCATCAACAGTTGCAGAGAAGAATTTACGTGGGTCAAATTCAGCTGGTTTTTCAGCCATCATACGGCGCATAGCACCTGTAGATGCAAGACGTAAGTCAGTATCGATGTTAATTTTACGAACACCATGTTTGATTGCGTCTACAAGTTGGTCTACTGGAACACCATAAGTTTCGCCGATGTTACCACCGAATTCATTAATTACAGCTAACCATTCTTGTGGCACAGAGCTTGAACCGTGCATTACAAGATGCGTATTTGGTAACGCAGCGTGAATTCCTTTAATACGGTCAATCGCTAAGATGTCACCTGTAGGTGGGCGAGTAAATTTGTACGCACCGTGTGAAGTACCCACCGCAATTGCAAGTGCGTCAACATTGGTATCAGCTACAAATGAACGCGCTTCTTCAACTGAAGTTAAAAGCTGAGAATGATCAAGTACGCCTTCAGCGCCTACACCATCTTCTTCACCAGCCATACCAGTTTCAAGGCTACCTAAACAACCGATTTCGCCTTCTACTGAAACGCCACACGCATGTGCCATTTGAACAGTACGACGAGTCACGTCTACGTTGTATTCGTATGAAGTTGGCGTTTTACCGTCTTCACCTAAAGAACCGTCCATCATCACTGATGAGAAGCCAAGTTGAATAGAACGTTGACATACATCAGGGCTAGTACCATGGTCTTGGTGCATAACCACAGGAATATGTGGCCATTCTTCGATTGCTGCCAAAATCAAATGACGCAAGAACGGAGCGCCTGCATACTTACGTGCACCCGCAGATGCTTGTACAATTACAGGTGAATTTGTTGCATCTGCTGCAAGCATAATTGCACGCATTTGTTCTAAGTTGTTTACGTTGAATGCTGGTACGCCGTAAGCATGTTCGCCGGCGTGATCCAAGAGCTGGCGCAATGAAATAAGAGCCATAATATCCTCCCAGGTAATGCCGCATATTCTACATGCTCAATCATTTCAATTCAGCAACAAATAACACTATTTAAAAAAAAATCCCTGCATTTGCAGGGACTTTTTAAATAAAGACAACAATCTTAGTGAGCTGCTGCTGCTGAAGCGGCTGTTTCAGCGTCAGCTGTTGCTTCGTCTGCAGGTGCATTTGCAATTTCAGCAGGAACATCTTGGTTCTTTTCATCCAATACTGGCTTATCAAGTTCATCAATGGCTTTTTGTTGTTCTGGCGTTGTTTGAGCATTGTCTACGGCAACAGCAGATGCTTCTGATTCCGTTGGTGCAGACTCTTTTTTAGCACAAGCTGTCAAAGTTAATGGTGCGATTAAAAGTACGGCAAGTGCAAGTTTTAAGTTCATCGTTGTTTCCTACTACTGCGAATTAGGTGTTGCGATGAATTTTATTGCAGAAATATTGCACTTTGATGACGGCAAAATGAATGGGCGATAAAGAAAGGCTGACCGAAGCCAACCTTTTTTAATACTGTATTATCTTATTGATAATACTAAATTAAGCACGGTCAAGAAGCGCTGCTACAGCAGGAAGAGTTTTACCTTCAACGAATTCAAGGAAAGCACCACCACCAGTCGAGATGTAACCAATTTTGTCTGCAACTTCATATTTATCAATTGCAGCAAGCGTGTCACCACCACCCGCGATCGAGAAGCCTTCAGATTCAGCAATCGCTAAAGACAATGCTTTAGTGCCTTCGCCGAATTGATCAACTTCAAACACACCTACTGGACCATTCCATAGAATAGTTTTTGAAGTTTTCAAAATCTCAGCAAATGCTTTTGCAGTTTCAGGACCTACATCCAAAATCATGTCGTTGTCTGTTACATCTTCAACTTTTTTCACAACAGCTTTTGCAGCAGCTAATGAACCAAGGAAGTCAGCAAAATCAATTTCAGCAGCATCAGCAACAACAACATCTGTTGGAAGTGGTACTGATACTTTTGCAGCAATGGCTTTTGCTGTGTCGATCAAGTCATTTTCACAAAGTGATTTACCAACATTGAAGCCCGCAGCAGCTAAGAATGTATTGGCAATACCACCACCCACGATCAATTGATCACAGATGTCAGATAGTGAAGTTAATACATCTAATTTAGTAGAAACTTTTGAGCCTGCAACAATCGCAACCATTGGTTTTGCAGGAGTTTTAAGTGCACGGCCTAGCGCATCAAGCTCAGCAGCAAGTAAAGGACCTGCGGCAGCCACTTTTGCACAACGTGCTACGCCTTCAGTCGATGCTTCTGCACGGTGAGCCGTACCAAATGCATCCATAACGTAGACATCACAAAGTGCTGCATATTTAGCAGATAATTCAGGATTGTTTTTCTTTTCACCTACGTTGAAACGGCAGTTTTCAAGTAAAACTACTTGACCTGGCGCAACGTCAACACCGTCCAAATAGTCAGTGATCAGTTGAACGTCTTGACCCAAAGCTTCTGTTAAATAAGCGGCTACAGGTGCTAGAGACTGTTCTGCTTTAGGCTCACCTTCAACAGGACGACCTAAGTGTGAATACACCATTACAGCAGCACCTTTTTCTACAGCTGCTTTAATTGTTGGCAACGCCGCACGTAAACGTGCATCGCTTGTAATCACGCCATTTTTAACTGGTACGTTAAGATCTTCACGGATCAGAACACGTTTACCCGCCAAATCTAGGTCAGTCATACGCTGAAAGTTCATGCATTACTCTCTTTTATTGATATCAAAACGCGACGATTTTAAATGATTATGCAGAAAAACGTTAGCTTCTTTTGCAGAAAAGCTATGTAGAGCCAAAGTTTTGTTATGATAGCGAAAAGCCTTATAAAGATTCAGCGCTTATGTCGATTCATCCAGACCCAAATATTAATCGTTTAAATGTTTTAGGCGAACCCTTGGCAAGCTGTTGTTTTGATCCGATTACCGGATATTTTAGAAATGGCTTTTGCCATACAGCAACAACAGACCTTGGTCAGCATACGATGTGTGCACAAATGACATCTGAATTTTTAAACTTTTCCCAAAAAGTTGGCAATGACCTAATCACACCCTTACCCGAAGTTGGTTTTCCAGGACTACAACCTGGTGACTTCTGGTGTATCTGTGTGACTCGCTGGGTGGAAGCGTATCAAGAAGGATTTGCCCCACCTATTAAAATACAAGCGTGTCACCAAGCGGTGCTGTCTTATGTACCGCTTGATGTACTTATGGAATATGCAGTGTAATGAGTACTCCCAAAATCATTTTGGCTTCGATCAGCCAAACCCGTAAAGACCTGATGGACCGTTTACGGATTGATTACCACTCAATCGTACCAGATATAGACGAAACACCTCGCGGTGAAAACCATGCCGATGAGTTAGCGAAGCGACTGGCATTTGAAAAAGCTTCTGCGATTGCAAACCAGCACCCAGACGCAATTGTGATTGGTTCTGACCAAGTCGCATGGCGCGAAGGCGCACCAGATATTTTTATTGGTAAACCGCTTTGCGATGAAAAAGCCATCAAGCAGCTTCAAGCCAATTCAGACAAAATCGTTTATTTCAGTACAGCACTCAGTGTCCAACAAAAATCAACAGGTTTTGAACAAACCCTTGTCGAGCACTATAAAGTGAAATTTCGCAAACTTAGTTTGCCTGAAATTGAACGTTATGTTCAGGTTGAACAGCCGCTACACTGCGCTGGCAGTTTTAAATGTGAAAGTTTAGGGATTAGCTTATTTGAAGAAATGATCGGGCAAGACCAAACCACACTCATGGGTATGCCGATGATTAAACTCTGCAATATTTTGCGTGAGCTTAAGATTTTAGTCCCATAATTTTAAAATCTTTATCTGTTACAGCATAATAAACACATCATTAGCTCTTTATGGGCTAATGATTAAAAAGTCACTTACTTATTTATTACAACCAAGAACTGAAAACATGAAAACGTTTAATTTAATTTCATCTAGCCTCATTAGCATTAGCCTTCTATTTTGTTCGACAAACGGTCATACCAATACAGTGAATCAAACTGTGACCAACTCTCAGCAATACAATAAAAACTTAGTCAATGAATGGGTTCAATATAAATTTATCTATGCTGAATTAGAACAACAAGGCGCTGCAATGCAGGAGCAAATCATTCAACAACTAGGCACTAAAACCAAAACCGGTGGGAGTAACTCACCAGAACAACAAATCAATAAACTGGTTGCTCTAGGCAAACAAAAATTTGAAAGCATTCAACCACAAACAGTTGAAGTGAAAAAACTTCTAAAACTACAAACCGAAAACGTTGAAATGATGGCAAAAGTCATGCCGAATCATTTCAAATTAATGTCTGATAAAGAAAATACTAAAATTGATACCAATGCACATTTTGAGCAATTCATGAAATTTTCAGCGACTACGGCTGCTGCCAATAGCTATGATTTGGAAGTTGAAAAATTAGTCATGCAATATCTCAAAGACAATCCTTTAAAATAGTCTCAAGTTAATCGCAATAATTTAATGAAATAGAGCCTTGCTAAAAACAGGAATCTCAAGGGACAATATATCCATTAAAATTGTATGTATTTAGCTATGGCTCATTCTCTTGACATCCTCGGCGGTATCAGCGCTGAACAATTCCTTGCCGAATATTGGCAGAAAAAACCATTATTGGTTCGTAATGCACTCCCTGAAATTGCCCAAATACTTGAACCGAAAGACGTTCTTGAATTGGCTTTAGAAGACAATGTCACTGCACGTCTCATCAAACAAAAAGATCGTGATCCTAACCAATGGACAGTAAAATCTTCTCCACTACTTAAAGCCGATTTTCAAAAAATGCCGAAACTGTGGACTTTATTGGTTCAAGCTGTCGATCATTATTCTTTTGACCTAGCCGAGCTATGGAAGCAGTTTTCATTTATTCCGCAATGGCGTCGTGATGACATCATGGTGTCGTATGCACAAAAAGGCGGCTCTGTCGGACAACATTTTGATTTTTACGATGTATTCCTCGTACAAGGCTATGGTCACCGTCGTTGGCAATTGGGTCAGATGTGTGATGCAGATACTTCATTTGTCGAAGGTCAACCACTTCGCTTACTGCCAGAAATGGACGTTCATTTTGATGAAGTGCTTGCTCCCGGCGACTTACTTTATGTGCCACCAGGCCTATCACACTATGGCGTAGCTGAAGATGAATGTCTGACGTATTCATTTGGCTTCCGCATGCCAAATGTCACTGAAATGATGGATCGAGTGACAGACAAATTCACAGACAATCCTCTACTTAAAAATCCATTAACTGACATTTTACGTGACCAAATCAGTGCGATTGGCCAAGTGACTGAAAATGAACTTGAGTATTTAAAAGAAAAGTTATTTGAACAATTGCAAAATTCAACCGTACTTGAAGATGCAATCATGAGCTTAATGTCAGAACCTAAATATCCTGACAATATTCCTGAAGCAGAAGAAATCGGCACTGGTGATTTAGAGGAGGCTCTAGATCAAGGCTATCAACTCATGTTAGAACCTGCTTCACGCTTACTTTACACAGAGCAAGATGGTGATATTTTGTTTTGGGCAAATGGTGAAGGAATCTGTATCTCAGACGAATTTGCATTGCATTTAAAAACCATTGCCGATGGTCAAAGTCTAGCGCTAGACGAATCTTTATATGATGCTGATATTTTAGAAGATATTGCCATGCTATTAAATGAATCTGTACTCATGCTCGTCCCAACAGAAGCTGAATAAAATCAATAAAAAAGGGAGCGTCACGCTCCCTTTTTATGCTACTGAATAGCATTATTTTCGCTTTCTACGATTTAAAAAATCTTCGACTTGATCGGCTTTTTTTTCCACGATGACGTGATAAACCCATACTATCAACAACACAAATCCAATAAACCACAGATAGCGCATTACACCGTATTGACTACCTTTGCCTTGCCAAATTTGTAATTAAATACTTTGAAACTCCACATTCCTCGACTCTAACAAACTTAGTTGACTGGTCATACTATTTGGATCAATGGCAGCATTGACTGAAAAAGGCGCACCGTCCATAACAAAAATAAATTCTTGTCCTGCATCCAATGTTTCTAATCGTTCAACCTGATCAATACCTGCATCCATTTGCATAAGATTGCTTGAGGTTTGTTGAATAGCGGCATTGTAGTTATCAATTTGAAATTTTACAGATACCTCACCACTGGTCATTGCCCTACCTTTGACCAACAAGACTGAACCGTACCGGGTTTGTCGGAGACTTTTTTATTTAAGTTAGGCCACCTGACCTAACGGATTAATCTTATCATAGTACATTGCTTCAAACTCAAAAGGTGATACATAACCCAGTGCACTGTGTACACGCTCTTTATTGAACCAATCTACCCAGTTTAGTGTCGCAAGTTGTACATCCGCTAAACCTTGCCAATCCGCTTTTAAATATTCAATCACCTCTGTTTTGTATAAGCCATTCACCGTTTCAGCCAAAGCATTATCGTATGAATCACCGGTCGTACCGACTGATGCTCGTAAATTTGCTGCTTCTAAACGATTGGTATAACGAATGGAAAGATATTGCACGCCTCTGTCACTATGATGAATCACGTTCTTTGGCATGCCTCGATCATGCAATGCTTGCTCCAGTGCATCGAGCACCATATCTGTATTCATACGTGTTGATACTTTCCATCCAACAATTGCTCGCGAGAACACATCAATAATAAAGGCGGTATAGACCCAGCCTGAATGAGTTTGAATATACGTGAAGTCAGCGACCTGAGAAGCACTGCTTCGCAAGGGTCAGGATGATCTGCATTAAAATTGCGTTTTACTAAGTCATCTGCTCGTTTTTGATCATCTCGGCTGCGGGTGGTTTGTTTATTCTTACCACGCCAAACACCTTGTATACCTAGCTTCTGCATCAATCGAGCAACTGTACAACGTGCGATAACATAACCTTCACGTTTCAATTGTTGCCAGACCTTACGCACACCATATCGACCTAAACTTTCTTTCCAAATACGTTTGATTTGCTCTGCATGATGTAAATCATGCAGAGCACGTTTCGCTCGATGTTCTGGGTTATCAACGAGATCTAAAGCCCGATAATAGGTCGAAGCTGCAATCGGTAAAATTCTACAAATCGCTTCAACACCATATCGATCTTTATTGTTCTGGATAAAATCCACCATTATTTGTGTGGGCGGTCGAGCTCCGCCTGGGCGAAAAAAGCGGCTGCTTTACGTAGAATTTCATTGGCACGTTTTAATTCTTTAATTTCACGTTCCATTTGCTTCATTTTTTCTTGATCAGATATCTGTTGTACTTTGGCAGGATTTAGTTGATCCATATGCTTTAAATACCAAACACGCAATGTTTCAGGAGTACAACCCTTGCGCAGCATGCTGCTCAGGTGCAATAGCTGTGATTGCAGCCCAAGTAGAAGGATAATCTTTTTCAGATTCAATCAATAATTGAACCGCTCTTTCTCTGATTTCAGGGGTATATTTTAATTTTGTCATCGGGATAGTCTCTCAGAATATTGACTCTCCGACAAAACCGGTACGGTTCAGACTGCACGATATGGGTTTTGGCTCGATGTCGCCGTGTAATCCACTGCAAAATTTTTAGTGTTTATTGCACTTGTATCGCTTTGACTTTCTGTGAGTAATTGCTGAATTTCTTCTGTGCTTAATACTGCTTGTTGGAACAAAATCTGCCCATACTCACCCGGTTTAGGCGCTTGATCCTGCGAACCACAAGCGGCGATAAAAGTGACACAGCAGAAGAATGCAATGCGCTTTAGATGACTTAATATCGAATTGATCATCATTTTTATTATTTCAACATATTATTATGCAGCTGATTTTAAATTAATTTCTGTATGAATAATCGTACAGCCTTGCTGAGAATGAATTTTGAAATTTCCGCCTATACGCTCTACACGCATTTTCATACTTCGCATCCCAATACTCATGCCATGATTAGAAACACTCTCAACATCAAAACCGACGCCATCGTCTTCAATGGATAATAACAATGCACCATTCTCGAATTGTGACAGCGTCACATTGACATGATTTGCTTGGCTATGTTTCACAATATTGGTCAGGCTTTCTTCAATCACTCGTATTAAAGTCAGGCACTGAATTGCCGTTGGTTTGATCGCCCACTGCGAAGGAATGCACCATTTGGCATTCATTTCCACTTCATCCATCAACTGGCTAAAGCGATGTCGAACTGGTGCGATCCAGAGCAAAGGTGAATCTGGCACTTTGCTGTCCAAAGATGATCCACTATCAATAATTTGTCTTAAATCATCCCGAAGTAATTTCAACATCGACAAGAACTGTCTATTTGGAATATTACTTTCACATTGGTCAACCAAGATCATCGAGCGCACAATAGATGCGCCCAGACCATCATGCAGATCATGTGATAATTTAATCCGTTCCTGTAAGCGTACATTACTCAGTTCAAGCTGATGTTTATCATTCAAGCTACTGCATAATTCATCACTGACTTTCTGAACTTCAAATGCCAAATCATCATTATATTTTTCAATTTTCTGTATATTCCGATTGAGTCTCGCCCCCAAGATCACCACGATAAATAAGGTAATAATCGGTGAGGTAAATGGAGATAACGGTGTAAAACCATGTTTTGGAAAGAGGGCCAGTACTGTGATGTCTGCAATGACCATCACAATAATCGCAGTCAAACAAAGTGCTAATAAAGTATAATCCCTTCTTCTTTCTTTAAAACTAATCCAGCAAAGATAAATGTAAGTGATAAAAAAGAGGCTGCAATATAATAAGAAAATAAGGCTCGAAATTTCCGCATTTCGCTCAAACGGCCAGATACATACCACACCAATCAGTGCAGCTGTCAGCATGGTAAACGACAGTTCAATGCGTGGAAATTTACGCCCAAGAAAGCGCAAGATATAGATACTAAAACACTGAAAGTACAGCATTGCAAAAATCAGATTGGCTTTGGTGGAAAATATTGAATCTGGGTACGGAAAGGTTTCAGTGGTCAGTGCATTACTGAGAAATAAAATCCACAACACCGTTGAAAGCGCAAACCAGCCAAAACTAGTATCCCGACGTCGCATCAACCAAATAATGAAGCAAATTAGACCCAAGACCCCGGAAAGAAAAATATTTAATTGTAATATGGTTCGACGAGTCCAAGTGGCTTCTTCGGCCTGCTCTATTGTTGCCATGACATTGTTAAATTTCACCGGACCCAAGCCAGCATTTAGACTCGAGTAACCATACACATAGATCAAGGTTTCATTATGATCATGCTTGATTCCACTTATCGGTAAAATCCAATAGCGTGCAACATTCCAACTTTTAGAGACCGGTTCTTGAAGATTTTTATTGGTCCACAGCAAGTCGCCATTCAGAAAGACTGAACCCGTATTAATGATATAATCAATATATAGTGCGATGGGTTCTGCCAAACGCGCATTATTTTTACAGTACCAAGACCAGTCTAATTTATACCAAGCACCACCTTGATAACCCTCCCAGTCTTTATCTTCTTTCCAACGGTCAGGTAATTGCGTGGTTTTCCATCCAGTTCTGGGTAATTCTTGATTGGATGGTGTCTTCACCCGTGAAATGCTATTCACAGTTACATTACATTGATCATTTACAGGGAAAACTTGCTCTGCATGACTCAAGCTCCCCCATACTAAACAGAGGATAAATAAGAAAAAATATCCTCCTTTACGCATTATAGAATACCCATAGATCTTGCTGTACTCACGGCTTTGGTTCGTTTCGTTACGGCTAATTTGCGATAAATATGTTTAATATGGCTTTCTACCGTATAGCGAGAAACAAAAAGCTGTTCAGCAATTTCACGGTTACTCAAACCTTGAGCAACCAAACATAAAATTTCTTTTTCACGACTGGTCAAGAGGTTCAGGTCTGCTTCATCGGCGACTGTTTGTTCTGGACTTGGCGCTTCGGCTTCGGATATTTGTTTAAGGATTTCTCGTGCAATAAATGGGTCAATCGGCGCCCCACCACGTAAAATACTCCGAATAGATAAAAGTACTTCAGCATCATCACGTTCTTTTAATACATAGCCCGTTGCACCTGCTTTAATTGCGGCAAATAAGCTTTCTTGTGTACTCCATGCAGAGACAACCAAGATCATGGTATTACTTTCGAGGGAACGTATTTTTTCAATAATTTCGATACCACTACCATCAGGCAAACCTAAGTCAACTAAGGCTAAGGATATCGGTTGGGTCTCTACGGCTTGAATAGATTCTTTAACATTTTTGGTGAAGATAAGCTCTTCACGCTTATAACCCAGCTCTGTCAAAATTTGACGTAAACGTAATTGAATAATTTCCTCATCTTCAACGACGAGCACCGGTACGGGTAGTATGACTTCTTGTGGTGACATGATTTTACTTCCCCCGAAAAAATGAAATGTCTTTTACATTAATGAGTTTAATCCTTTTAGGATATCCCTATAATTAAGTAAATTTCTTATTTTTTAACAATTTATTCTAATTCAATTGATGCAGCTATGATGCATTTTTCTTCTAATTTTAAATCCATTTAACATTACAATATGTGTATAGCCATCAGTCTGACTATACACTGCACTTAGCTTAAACTTGAGTGAGATTAGCTCAAATATTGCTTCTTCAGATATTTTACAATTTTTTCAGATTCAAAAAGTTCTACACCAGTATTAGGATCTTTCAAATATGGCACTTGAATATTGTTCCCCATGATTTTTAACACTTGTTCACGCTTGCCACCTTTCAGGGGTACATATTTACCAGGTCTTAAGCGCATTACCGCTAATCCCTGATCTTGCCAACGTTCCTTAGCCACATTATGAAAGATATATGCCAATTCCATTTCAGACAATGCGCTACGTACGATACGTGTATATGGACTCGCTTCAAAACCCCATAGTTCTAAGAGTTGACTTGGAGCATCACGATGAATGACTTTACGCTGCACCCACACGCCTTGAGCCCCATTAATTAAGGTTCCAACATAGGCAACATACGGAATTTTAGGATAATTGGCATATTTCTTAGGAGTCTGACCTGTTTTGCCATAATGTTTAAATAGATGATGAATTATTTGCTGAGATTCGTACAAACGATCCCCAGTATTGTCATCCACCAAGAAAGGGAATTGCTGTTTTCCACCTAATTTCTGTACCTCTAAACGGTACTTTTTAGCCCCTTTGGGACATGGGTAAACCTCATAATCCAAATTAAGTGTGGTCAAAACTTCACGCACACGACGGCAATACGGAGAACCTTCAAATTCGTACAGTTTAAGGGCTTTATCAGGTTGTTTGGGATAAGGCGTCCCATTTGTACCTCGTCCGCCCTCTGCTACGCCTGAGAGCAACGCTTGCGCCACTTTTAATTGATGCAACAACATATATTCTTCCTTTCTTCTTTTATTTCGTATTTTTATACAACAGCCGAGAGTCCTCAGCTGAAGTTTGTATTTTTTCCAGATTTATATCGTCGTATATAAGTAAGCAATGCCAACTGATTCCATGACTAAAAACTCAAACCCACTTAAAGAACAACCAATTGCTCTTTTGAAACAACAATGCCGTTATTGTCAGCATAAATAAAATCACCAGACTGAATGTTTACACCACCAAAACTTAATGGAATATCTGTTTCACCCACGCCTTTGCGGTTACTTTTTTGTGGAATCGCAGCCAAAGCATGCACACCTAAATCAAGTTCGGCAATCGCATCAACATCACGCACGCAGCCGTAAATAATGACGCCATTCCAATGATTGTTAACTGCAGATTCAGCAATCATATCACCCATCAAGGCACAGCGCATCGACGCACCACCATCCACAACCAATACTTTACCCGTACCATCGGTTGCCAATAATTCTTTAACACGAGAGTTATCTTCAAAACATTTGACCGTCATCACCTGACCGCCAAAACTTTTTCGTGCACCATAACTTTGAAAGAACTTACCATCCAACGACGGGATCACCACTTGTAATTCTTTATCTGGATGATCATCAAGTAAATCACAGGTGACGAATGGAACTGTAGACACGGTATTTCCCTCATTTAATTGTTAGTATGCGTAAATTATCATAAATCTCGAACTTTTCAGTCTGAGTTTGTGCCGCCTCGACCATAGTATGAGCCACTTGCTGTGCTGTCACTGGCTTAAATTTAAAACGGTCAGGTACAAAATGCGAAAAGCGCATATAAAGTTTCTGTGTCGCATCTTCTAAACGTCGCGATTCATGACGCTCGCCAAGTAACAGCGAAGGTTTTAAAATCGAAAGTTGATTTAACTTTAAGGTTTTTAAATAATATTCCAATTCACCTTTGACTCGATTATAAAAAAACGCGGAATTGGCTTTTGCACCCATTGCACTGACAATGATCAGATGTGTGTCTGTATATTCTAATAATTCAGCGAAATGTGCATTGATGCTAAAATCGATATGATAAAAATGATCTTTAGACCCTGCTTTTTTAATCGTCGAGCCTAAACAACTAAAGGCATGACTATAATCTCGCACATCATCCTGAGTCAGGGAAAGAAAGTCACTGATCACCATTTGTTGAACTTTTGCCAATCCATTCAGTTCATGGTCACGTTGACGTACCACAGCCGTAATATTCTTACATCCTGTATTTTGACTGAGCTGACGAACCAATTCCCGCCCGACCAATCCTGTTGCTCCGATGACAATCGCATTCTCTATACTTTTAGTCATTTTTCATACAATCTCAATCACTTTAGACTAATCTAACGTTTTCTTTAAAATTTTTCTGCATCTAAAATGTTGTCAAAGCATGTCAAGACTTGACTTAAGCGCTTAGTTTAATCACAATATGGCACTTGTTTACGGGCTGGTGATAGTTCTTCTGATGTTGGTTTTCAGATGTAATTTCAGCCCGCCCAGACCAATCTATTTCAAGGAGTGCACGAGTGGCAAACTCTGCTCAAGCAAAAAAACGTGCTCGTCAAAACGTTAAAGCACGTCAACACAACGCAAGCTTACGTTCTATGGTTCGTACTTATCTTAAACGCACAGTAGCTGCTATTGCTGCTGGTGATTATGCTGTCGCTACAGAAGCTTACAAAAAAGCTGTTCCTGTTATCGATCGTATGGCTGATAAAGGCATCATCCATAAAAACAAAGCTGCTCGTCATAAGAGCCGTTTAAATGCACAAGTTAAAGCTTTAGCTAACTAATTTGTTGCGATAAAAAAAGCCCTTTTTAGGGCTTTTTTTGTACCTATAGGTTTTTAAAAGCAAAAAAATAAGGTCCTCGATGGACCTTATTTTCTATTTACAGATTATTTATTAATCAGTTTCATATTCGTCGCTGATAAATATGTCCATAATAAGTTTTGGCTTGCTGTCAAATTTGTCCAACGCTGATTGGCACCATTGGTACAGCTATATCGAATTAAATCCGCACGGTTATTTTGCAAACGTCCCGTATTTAAATCCATACATTGACCACTTTGACGAATCGTTGTAGTCGCAGGGTCCATGGTCCAAATTTGGTTGGTTTGGTTTAACATGCAGCGTTCTAGCGTCACTTTAGCTGAACCACCGTTGCCTGTTATGCATTGATCTGGATTTGACTTGCTGTGTATCCGACCAATCGCATCATATACCCACTGTTCCGATTCGTCCGCAGTACATCCGCTTGGACCACTAATATATAAGTTTAATTTTCCATCGGTTAATGTTTCTGCTTTCAAACAGTTATTACCATTTTTGATCAATGTTGCCTGATCAAACAAACCTTCCTGAGATACTGAAAGCTTTGTCATAAATGCGTCGAGTGCGCTTTGTGCCTCAGGAACTTGATTGGTTAGATCTTGTGCATACACATTCATCCAACGATTTAGTCGGTATGCTGTGTTTTGTTGTGACTCATAACGGGTTAATTGCTGACGCGCCACACTATTCATCAATGACTTGTCATTTTTATATGACTTATACAGCATTTTTTCAGTTGGATTTAGTGCAACAACAGCATTTACAGCTTGCGCTTCCAAAGCACTTTCTAATTGAGGAAGTTCGATAGCACGCAATGCACTATAACCATGCTGACGTCCAATTTTGACGGCTGGCTTGATCGCTGTGCTGTAGACTGGAATATCAATATTTGCTAATAACTTGGCTTCTTCACCTGCTTTTTTACAATACAAATCAACTTTCTGTGGTTGATCTGCCAAAGCTAAATTGACATGCAATTTATTGGCATTACTGCCTAGTCGTACAGGTGCTAAAGCAATATTGTTGACTTTATTCGTGTATTGCACATTCAACCAACATGCAGCTTGGTCTAAGGCCGTATTGGCCGCCGTTAAATCATAAACATTACCCCAGTTTGAACGTGCCGCAGGATATAACAAACCGACTTGATTGACAGGATCATAGCCTCCTAAAATTGTAATGACAGGCTGCCCAAATACACGGGGTCGTGGATAATTTTGATCTGCGTTATACCAAACCGGAGCCGTAGAATTTGGCATCTTCGGTTGAGCGACTTCCATTTCACGAGTGGTTTTGTTCCACTTTTTGTAGCCGGTAGGCGAAGTTTCATCCCAGACATAACGGTCAAAGTGTGGTTGAATTTTCAGGAATGTACTGTAGCCCGTGTAATGCGTATATCGTGATACATTACTATCGGTATATCCGCCAGACATCGCATCTTTACCGTATGGGAACATATTTTTAAAATTAGGGATCCCATTGCTACCATCCCACTTCCATGTCGCCGTCCACGATAAATTACCGCGCATCATATGACGGTTAGCAATATAACCCCATCCACTATCCGCATGGTGTGCAGCCCAAAATAGGTTGTCACCCACCTGACCAGGGTAATGCCCTAAACCATAGTGATGGCCAATTTCATGGCTAAATTCATTCCCTACAGAATCATAAAGTGTCAGCATACCATTACCACCACTCAGGCCATGGGTATGCACACCATTGGCATAGTTCCCCTTTGTATGATGGACAACCACTGTTTGGGTTAATTGTGGCTGGCTCTGGTTGGCCATAGATGCACTGGTAATGCCCCAGTTGGCAAGGTTTATACCGACACTAAAGGTTGATTTACCGACATCTTCACGCATGTCTCCTGCATAAACACCACCATCTCCGGCACTTTTACTGTCATAAATAACACCTGAGGAAACCATTGCACGTGTTAACTGCATATCATCATATTGTGCAACGGTCATTTCTGCTGCAGGAATGGTTTGGAAATAATCGGTACCCGCTTTTTCAGGCTCAAGCAGCATATAGTGACCGGTAGAATTTGGCTTATCTGCCAACATACCAACACGGATATTATTTAAAACCAATTCACCTGGTGCAGCAAAATCGATTTTATCTTCAGCCAATTCACCGCTGACTTTATTTGCATCGATAAATTTTAATCTTAGACCGGGTTTAACTTCATCCCAATTGAGTTTCGTGGTCCACGCGCGTTTACTGTACCAAACATCTGGACGACCTCTTTGCCCACTCTGGTCTGAAACAGGCATTTGCGTCGGATCATCCAATGTCGCGGTACGAATTAAGCGGTTGTTTTGATAGATTTCTACTTTGAGTTGCTTGATGTTTTGCATATCAAGTGTTGGCGTCACGATAAGCAGCGCTTCTTTTTCACTGGTTAACCGTGGCATTTTCTTGGCTTCGTTCGCATTCGGATCGACAACATGACTTTGACCAAATTGAACTTGAGCTGAAAAGCTGCCGACTAAATCATTTCGTATTTCACGAACAGCATCATTGGCATCGTAGTCATAAAAACCAATGCTTGTTTCATCCACAATATCTTGGGTTGGTTCTGGATAACTGGCAGTTGATGCAGAGCCACCTGAACTATCACCACCGCCTCCACCACCACAAGCAACTAACATTAATGACACAATACAAATTGATAATTTGTTATATGAAAAATCTATCACACTTTTCACTACTATTCCCCAATTAGCCACAATAAAATTAAATAAAGAGACTTACATAAAATATATAAATCAATAATTTACAACAAAGTTAATGCTATTTTCTTTTTTTTAATCATTCAATTGCCGTGTTTTGTCACTTATTAACAATTCAAATAAAATCTAAATATTTTCTATTGGTAGAATCATTATTAATGTGACAGGTATTTCACTTTTCAACAAAAATTAAGATGTAGACCTGTTAATACAATCGTATATTCTCGACAGAAATTGTCTGGATATTTTTAGAAAGTTTGTAAATAAAAATTTTAAGAAATGGTTTAATCCCATATATTTTTTATGGTATTTTAATTTTCATCCTAGACAGCCATTGCTGTACAAATGAAAAGAGGGATAAAAATGTCGATTAACCAATTTTTGCCATCATTAGAAAAATTTGCAGAAGCAGAACATCAATATATTGAATATTTTACATCGAAAGGTGAAAAAGACATTTTAGGTAAAGTCATTTCAAATATGAAATCGACCGCTGAGATTCAAGCCTCTCAAGGCGTAGACTCATGGTTAGCATATGGCGTGTATTTACCTGCTGTAGAACGCATCTTTGCGCTACATCAAGGTGAAACAGAAGCTGAATTTTTTGAACGCACACAATATCCCGTTGAACTCGTGCAAGCATATAGCATTAAAGATCATGACATTGCGACATTGATTGCTGCAGACAAATACAGTCGAATCCACCAACAGCATCTCCCTGTCAATACTAGCCGCTGGCCTTATAGTGACGACGGTTCAAGTATTGATTTAAATCAGTACCCTGCGCGAATTAAAGCCAATATTTAATCTTTTATTTAGTGAAATATTGAAGCAGATAAAAAAGGCATCCATTTATAGGATGCCTTTTTTAAATTTTTTATTATTAGCAAAATTTCTTAAAGTTGTTGTTCAGCTTGCTGAAATTCACGAATATTTAATTCATTTAGTTCACCACGCCAAATCCATTTCAGTTTAGATTCAAGGAATACATCTCCTTCAAACCAAACAAATAAACCTTCCATCATTTTCGGCCAGTCTTCACGTGTCACGATATTTTTACCTGAAATAATGGCAAGAATTGCAGCCAAAATCGTGTCATGACTCACCGCTAGACTCAGCCCATAATCATTGGTTGGATGAGTGTTGTAAATCAACTCCAATACATCTACTACCCCATGAATGGGTTGTTTCATACCCGGCAAAGCATTATTTACAAAACTATTGATAAAGCCTAAAGCACCTTGCTTTTGAAAGTATGGTCCTGCTTTTTTAATATCAAGCACAAAACTCCCCGGCTCGACCAATAATCCTTGTTCAATGATCTCGATATGGTGGGTATTCGGTTCAATCGTGACGTTATCTGCACCTTGAATCATCAATGCTGCCGTATCCACACAGCGCTGAATTGGACTCGAAATACAGTGTTGAATGACACGATCGGTATTTTCAACCAAATAGCTGCCCCACGCTTCGGCTAAATCACGTCCTTGATGCGTCAGTTGCAAGTCATAACCGGCCAAGCCTTGTCCTTGTACAACTTCACGAATGGAATGACGTGTAAACAATGTTACAGGCGTCTTTTCAACCGGCAATAAGTCTATTGCTTTCAGCATACTAGGAGGGAGCAAATCTAGGGCCATAATTGACAGTTCTTAAATGCAGGAGATTTAACGGAGTGTGCTGACACTATAGCATGAACCCAATTTAGCTCAAGTTTTGTCAAGCATGTTTGCCAAAGCATTTAAGGCCAATTCTTTCATTTCGGCATTTTTAAATGCAATAAATCCACCATTTAACAAAGTCGTGCGCTGGTTATATAGAAATGCGCGACCTTTAAAATCAACCAAACCACCACCAATACGCTCGATTAAACATTGTCCAGCGCTCGTATCCCATTCACAAGTCGGATGAAAACGCGGATAAATATCCACTCGATCTTCTAACATCATACAAAACTTATATGCACTACCAGCATGGTAGGCCTGATAAGGAGTGAGTTTTTCTAAAGCGTCTAGATAGTCCGTATAAATCGGCTTATTTTTGGCACTTTGACTCAAGCCAACGTGTACGACATTCTCTGCAGAGGTTTCAACATATTCATACCATGTAGTTGACTGGCTATCATATTTCAGCGGCAGTCCCTCAAAGGGGCAAATATATACACTATATTCCCCCGGGATCGCCAATATGGCAAAGGTGGTATTGGCGCCATCAACCAAACTCAAATTAATGGTAAATTCAGGTCTTTTATGTAAAAACTCTTTGGTACCATCCAAAGGATCAAGCAGCCAAAATTTTTGCCATTGCATACGCTCTGACTTATCACCTTCTTCTGACAATACAGGCAAGTTAGAAACTACGGATAATGCTTGGGTAATATAGCTATTTGCACGATAGTCAGCTTGCGTTACAGGTGAATCATCACTTTTACGTTCCACATCAAAATCTGCACCTGAGCAATAACGCTGATATTCTTCTCGCAAAATTTCGCAAGCTTGTGTCACAATGGGAACCAACTGCAAAATCAGTGGGTCTTGCGGTGCTGTTGTTGTTTTAAACATAGAATACCTTTATATGCCAAATTACTCAGAAAAGCCGACGATCATCTTTGATATGGACGGTACTTTACTCGATCTTGCTTATGATGATTTTATCTGGAATGAGCTGCTGCCAATTCGCTATGCTGAACAGCATCAGTGCTCACTCGAACAAAGCAAGCAAACGCTATTTAGTTTTTATCAACAGCATAATCATACCCTAAAATGGTACTCCTCTCGCTTTTGGACGTCACAAGTTGGCGTTGATGTTCTGGAAATGCAAATAGAACAAAAAGCCAAAGTAGCTAAACGCAAAGGCTGCATCGAGCTGCTTACCTATCTTAAGGAAAATGGCTATCCTATTTGGCTTGCGACCAATGCCGACTTTGCAGGCTTACAATTCAAACTCGAAGAAACCGGTCTTCGTGATTATTTTGATGTTATCGTCAGTTCAGAAACTCTCGGTCATGCCAAAGAGTTTATTGAGTTTTGGCAAATATTAGCAAGCAAACATTCCTTCTATGCAAAAAACTGTTACTTCATTGATGACACAGAAAAAGTGCTCAATGGTGCAAAACTTTTTGGGATTGAACAGCTCTATTCGATTCAGCAGCCGTCATCTGCCAAAGCGCCTCGCGAGACT
Source organism: Acinetobacter sp. LipI_15 (assembly GCF_058242865.1). NCBI lineage: Bacteria > Pseudomonadati > Pseudomonadota > Gammaproteobacteria > Moraxellales > Moraxellaceae > Acinetobacter > Acinetobacter sp. LipI_15. Next base: position 1,770,951 of record NZ_JBZAYN010000001.1, read on the forward strand.
TGCAATTATCCAATGCTGTCCGCATTAACAGATTTAATCCCTATTTTAGAAGCTCAAACGACTGAGCAAGCCGAGGAACAGAAAAAATATGCGTAAATCAAATCTAGCCGAAGATGCGGTTGGTATGCGTATAGACAAATGGTTGTGGGCTGCACGTTTTTTTAAGACACGCTCTATTGCCAAAAATGCGATTGAAGGCGGTAAAGTTCATCATAATGGCGAACGCGTTAAAGTTTCTCGTGAAGTTCGTGTAGGCATGGAATTAACCATTGCTCAAGGCCTTGAGAAAAAAACTGTGGTAGTGAAAGCGCTGTCGGATGTTCGTGGGCCAGCCCCAACCGCTCAGCTGCTTTATGATGAAACTGAGGTCAGTATTGCAAAACGGGAATTGCTCGCATCGCAAAGAAAGTTGCATAATCTAGCTCGGCCAGATCATCGACCAAGTAAAAAAGATCGTCGAGATATTGGTAAATTTAAAAGAGAAAATGATCAACAGTTTGACCAGCAATGGTCTTATAATGATGATTAAGTTAAAGCGTCACAACATGTCGCACCTGTTGTGATTTTCATAGAACAAAAGGATGATTTCTGTCACTATACCCTCGTGGAACAGATTTAAACTGAATACATCCACTTGAGTATATTGTTTCGTGACATCGTATTGAGGTTGTAAGATGGATGATAATAAAAGCAAGGCGTTAAATGCGGCCTTAAGCCAAATTGAAAAGCAGTTTGGTAAAAACACCGTTATGCGTCTTGGTGATAACACCGTACAGGCAGTTGAAGCTGTCTCTACAGGTTCTTTAACATTAGATATCGCACTAGGTATTGGTGGTTTGCCTAAAGGTCGTATCGTAGAAATCTACGGTCCTGAATCTTCTGGTAAAACGACTATGACATTACAAGCTATTGCACAATGTCAGAAAGCTGGCGGTACTTGTGCATTCATCGATGCTGAACATGCATTAGACCCTCAATACGCACGTAAACTTGGCGTAGATATTGATAACTTACTTGTTTCACAGCCAGACAATGGTGAACAAGCACTTGAAATTGCAGACATGCTGGTACGTTCAGGTGCCATTGACCTGATCGTTGTCGACTCGGTCGCTGCACTGACCCCTCGCGCCGAAATTGAAGGCGAAATGGGTGACTCACACATGGGCTTACAAGCTCGCCTGATGAGCCAAGCACTGCGTAAAATTACCGGTAATGCGAAACGTTCGAACTGTATGGTGATCTTCATTAACCAAATCCGTATGAAGATTGGTGTAATGTTTGGTAGCCCAGAAACCACAACTGGTGGTAATGCACTTAAATTCTATGCATCTGTACGTTTAGATATCCGCCGTATTGGTCAAGTGAAAGAAGGCGACGAGATCATTGGTTCAGAAACCAAAGTGAAAGTTGTGAAAAACAAAATGGCTCCTCCATTCCGTGAAGCGATTTTCCAAATTCTTTACGGTAAAGGTGTAAACCATTTAGGTGAGCTTGTTGACCTCGCTGTACAACAAGAAATTGTTCAAAAAGCAGGTGCATGGTATTCATACCAAGGTGACAAGATTGGTCAAGGTAAAAACAATACCATTCGCCACTTAGAAGAACACCCTGAACTTGCACAAACCATTGAAAAACTGATTCGTGAACAACTTCTGACTACAGGTACAGCACCTGTAGAAGACAAAGATGAAGAAGAACCAGACTTTTTAGATGCTTAATCACAGCATGTTTTAAAAGCAGACGAAACGCCCTACGGGGCGTTTTGTTTTGCATTCAAAATTTGTATTAAAATGACCCCATGACTAAAGACCATTTTCCACTCTTGCTCGACTACGAAGCACTAAAACAACAGTTTGCAGAAGCTGAAGAACCCACCTGCGTAAATCATACTGCACAAACTGACATTCAGCATGACAATGCTTCGGTGATCGATCACACTGCGTTGCATTTTGATGCCAATGGTAAAGATGTTCATGCTGAAAAAAAACCAGGACTGCGCGGCTCTCGTCTACGCTCGTACGCCTTTGCAGTACTCACACGTAAAGAATACTCAAAAGCGGATTTAATCGAGAAATTAGCACTATATGCGGATAGTCGTGAAGAAGTCATACACTTGGTGGAAGAACTCGCACGTGAGAACTATCAAAGCGATCAGCGTGTAGCAGAAATGCTGTTGTCGAGTCAAAAGCGTAAAGGTAAAGGCCCCAACCGTATAAAGCTCGCGTTAAAAAATAAAAAAGTAGACAGTGAATTAATTCAGGATGAATTAAAAGAAACAGATTGGGTCGCCGAAGCCTACCAGCTCAAGATCAAAAAATTTGGCAAAGCTGTTGAACATGATCCAAAACAAAAAGCCAAACAAATACGTTTTTTACAATATCGAGGCTTTGATCTCGATACGATTTTTAAAGTGATTGCACGTAGAGAATTTGATGACGAATAACAAAGATATAGATCTAAATAAAGAATTAATAAAACTAAAATAAAGAAGAATTTAGGATTGAAAAAATAAGAGGAAGTTAAATTTATTATTATTGAAACTGGTGGCAACCCTACCAGCAAGACTTCGGCACATCATATTTCTACTACCGTTGCTACCTTCCGGTCCTGGCGGGGTTTGTAGAGTACAATTGCGAAGTAACCGGCAGGGCTACCATTGCAAGAACAGAGTATAGAGATTTTTAATAAACATGCAAGACTAAAACAGAGAATTCCTGAGTAGAAAATACTGTTTGATTATTTATAAATCAATATGATGGTCGATGATGTAGAAAACGTGAAACATCATCACTATATTTTTACTTTAATACACAACAAGATTGTAAAAGCTTATTGCAATTCAGAACTTTGGCGTTTTTAATGTGCTTATCGTTTTATCTAAAGCAGTCTGTAATAAAACTATTCAATACGGACATGCTTGCAACTACATGGAATTTTTATGATGTTTAAACAGCATGTATTGTGTGCCCTTACATTGACTTGCTCAGGTACGCTATTTGCCAATATTCCAATTGAATCTCGTGGTTTGAGTGGCGCAGATAATGGTACTGTGTATACAGCAAATAATACAGCCATTCAAACAGGTGCTGGCTCTACACCTACGCCAACCAATTTGAATTGGCAGCTCATGCAGAAAAACCAACAGCTCGAAAATGAATTACGTAGCTTACGCGGTAAAATGGAAGAGCAAGACAATATTATCGAACAATTAAAAAGTGAACTTACTAACCGCTATGCAGATTTAGATCAACGTTTGGAGCTACTCCAACAAAAAGTAGATCCGAGTGAAGACACAGAGGCTGCGGAGGATAACCAACAAGGTACTGCACCCAGTAGCAGCTAATATAGCCCCTACACCAGCTAAACAACCTACGACCCAAGCAACATTAAGCTCATCTGCAAAACAACCTGTAAATGCAGGTGGTGACTCACTTGAGCTTGAGAAAGCAGCTTATACCGTTGCTTTAGATGCATATAAACAAGGTGGTGCGAAAAAAGCCATTGCACCAATGAAAAACTTTATTAAGAATAATCCTAATAGCGTCTACATTAGCAATGCATATTTTTGGTTAGCTGAGTTCAACCTTGCTGTTGAACCGACCAACTACGCAGAAGCGAAAAAGAACTATAGTATCGTGGTAGATCAATACCCTGAGTCGACCCGCGCGCCTAGAGCGTTATATCAACTGTATAGCATTGCAAAAGACGTCGATCGAAATAGCAGTTTAGCAACGCAGCTCAAAACCAAGCTTACCCAAAAATATCCAAAATCTGAAGAAGCAGGCTTTGTTAAAAAATAGTCCTATTTTTAACGCAAAAAAAAAGACACCTTATAAGGTGTCTTTTTTTATTCGCAGCATTTAGCGTACGATACCGCGCTTAGACTGCTCAAGTGAGTCAATCAACAATTGCGCTTCTGCCACTTCAGGCAAAATTTCAGTACGAATACGCTCAATCGCTTCATTCGTCGTTAAACCATCTTTATAGATCAATTTAAAGGATTCACGTAAACCTTGAATCACATTTTTAGACCAACCTTTACGACGCATGCCTTCAATGTTCATGGCAAAAGCATGGGCTGGATTACCAGATACCATGACATAAGCAGGTACATCTTTCAAAATAAGCGATGCACCACCGATCATACTGTATGAATCGATTTTACAGAATTGATGAATACCAGAGTTACCACCTACGATGACATAATCACCAATGTGGACATGACCTGCAACGCCGACGTTATTAGCAAAGATATTATGATCACCTACCACACAGTCATGTGCAATATGTGTATTCACCATCAATAAATTATGACTACCAACTTTAGTTAGACCCTGATCTTGAACAGTACCACGGTGTAAACTACAGTGTTCACGAATCGAGTTATGATCCCCGATTTCTAACCACGTTTCTTCACCAGCATATTTCAAGTCTTGGCAAACTTCACCAACACTGGCAAATTGAAAAATTTCGTTATGTTGACCAATACGGGTATAACCACCCACCACAACATGTGAATGCAGTTTAGTGCCCGCTCCAATTGTGACTTTAGGACCAATAATACAATATGGTCCAATTTGCACATCCGGAGCAATTACTGCTGATGAGTCAATAATGGCGGTAGGATGAATTAATTCGTTATTGCTCATGCTGTCTCTGTTTTCTGATGCGAAACCATAATTTCCGCGGTTGCTGCGACTACGCCATCTACAGTGGCAACACAATTATATTTGTAAATGCCACGCTTTTGCATCACTAATTCTGATTTTAATACAAGTTGATCGCCTGCAACGACTTGTTTTTTAAATCGGACCTTTTCAGCACCAGCAAATAAGAATAACGAACCCGCTGAAGGTTTCTCATTATTCATGATGAAACCTAAAATACCCGATACTTGCGCCAATGCTTCAACAATCAGCACGCCCGGCATAATTGGGTATCCTGGGAAATGACCTTGTAAGAATTCTTCGTTAATCGTTACATTTTTATAGCCTACAATCCCGTTGTCAGTCACTTCAACAACACGATCAACCAATAAAAACGGATAACGATGTGGCAAATATTCACGAATAGTCTGAATAGTCATTGGTAATTCAGGTTTTGTGAAAGCTGGGGTATTCGACTCTGTCATCATAATTATTTACGCAATTTAAATGTTGATTCAAGGGACTCAATTTGAGACTGCATATGATCAAGTCGTTTGACCAATTGGGTCAATGGCACATCTGCTAATTGTTTAAAGCGGATTGCTGCCTTTTTCCAAGAACCACTTTCAAGCATTGGCGTACCTGAAGAATAACTTCCAGCAACGGAAATACTTTTTGTGACCATTGACATACCGGTAATTGTCACATTATCTGCAATATTAATGTGACCTACGATACCAACAGCCCCTGCAAGCACACAATTTTTGCCAATAGTTGTACTACCCGCAATGCCACATTTCGCAGCCATTGCCGTATTTGCACCTACTTTGACGTTATGCGCGATTTGCACAAGGTTATCAATAATGACACCATCTTCCAAAATTGTGTCATCTAAAGCACCACGGTCGATACTACAATTTGAGCCAATACGCACATCATTCCCGATGCGTACAGAACCTAATTGAGCAATACGATGCCATTTCCCTTGATAAGGTGCAAAACCAAACCCTTCACCACCGATCACCGTATTTGCATGGATACGTACACGATCACCTAACTTGGCTTCACCAGTAATCGTCACATGCGAATCGATAAAACAATCTTTACCAATTTCTACACCATGATCAATTTTCACTTGGGATTCAATGCGCGTTCCTTCACCCACCACGCTATTCGCACCAATCACCACATAATGCCCAATATAAGCAGTATCAGAAATGATTGCGGAAGGATGAATTTGAGCAGTACTTTCAATTCCTATTTCTACAGATTTTTTTTCAAAAACATGCGTCAGAATAGCAAAAGCCAGATACGGATTGGGTACAACAATGAAGTTTTGCTGTGAAGGGATTTGTGACTGCATGTCTGCAGTCACAATCAGCGCACCAGCCTGAGACTTTTGAGCTTCATTCAGATATTTATCTGCGTTTAAAAATGCAAGCTGATGCGGTTGAGCACTCTCTAAACTTGCCATTCCACTGAATTGCAAGTCTAGCTGGCCAATACATTGACCTTGAACAAGTTGAGCAAGCTTTTCTAAACTGAATTTTTGAGAATTCATTGATTATTTAATTGCATTAACCTTTTGAATCATTTTATCAGTTAAATCAAACTTAGGGTCATACGCAAGTGCTGAATTTTTATTCAAAACAACATCTAACTTATTTTCTGTGCGCAATTGTTCTGCAACTTGTTTGATTCGAGTATCCATTGTGCGATTTAAGGACTGAATATTCCCTTGAACCGAAGCTTGAACTTTTTGCTGTAAATCAGTCAGCTCTTTAAGTTTAGCTTGATACTGTTGACCCATTTGCTGCTTTTGCGCAGCAGTCAACTTATCACCACCCTGCTGAGCTTTTTGCTGCATTGCTTCCAGCTCTTTAGCCAGTGATTCAATTTTAGTGGTTTGTGGTTTCAACTGCTGTTGAATTTGAGCATTTTGTAGTTTTAGATAATTGCTTTGATCCACCACCTTTTCTAAATCAACCACACCGTAACCTGCTGCATGTACTGCAGCAGAACATGACATACCCAATACCGCCAAACCAGCAAATAATTTATTCATCTTATCAACCTGTAATTTTGTTATTCCCAGAAGGGTCGTACTTAGAACGTACGACCAATCTCGAATTGGATTTCTTTTGTTTCATCACCAGCTTTGTCATTAAGCGGGAATGCATAACTGAGTGAAATTGGACCAATCATCGTGATCCAAGTAAAGCCTGCACCAACGCTATAACGCATATTTTTCATATCAAAACCGAAGTTATCTTTACAGTATTTGCGATCTTCACTTGACTGAGATACATCACATTGGGTATCAAATACTTGCGCGCCTTCAGCAAACAATACTGGGCGTACTTGACGCGCCCAATCGCCTTTAAATGGCACAGGTAAAGCTAATTCAGTACCAAATTGAATTAAAGCATTACCACCAACTTCTTCCATATCATAATCAGTTTGATTGGTATCTTGGTAATAAACACCCGGATATTTTGGACCCAACGTACTGTTATCATAACCACGTACCGAACCAAAACCACCTGCATAGAAGTTTTTATAGAACGGTAAATCATTACCATAACCCAACTTACCATAGCCACGGAACACAAAGTCTTTACCTAATGGGAAGTAAGCCTGGGCATCATACGTAACTTTTTGATATTCAACATCACTACCAGGTAGCGCCACTTCGGCATTCACACGATGAGACATACCTGACGTTGGGAATACTGGACGGTTTAAGGTGTTATATGACCAACCTAAATTTAAATTATAAGTTAAAAAATCACCTTGATACTCAGCACCATATGGCAACGTATTAATCACATTACCTTTAGAGTCTACGCAACCTTTATCCACATCTGTTGTACCAGGACAATATTGACCTGTTTTTGTTTCCTTACCACCATGGCTCGTTAAATAATCAGCAACATATGTAGAAACATAAGGACCCGTAGTCACATCAGTTTTATCTACATTTAACCCCATACTGATACTTTGGTTTTCATCGATCGGATAACCAAAGTTAATACCACCACCAAAACTGTCAGTGACGTAGTTGTTAACGTTATAGTCGTCATCTAACTTGGTTTTACGGTAGTACAAGTTATAACCACGGCGTACACCATCAATAGTGAAGTATGGGTCAGTTACACTGAGGTTGTAATAATCTTGAGTCTCTGAACGAGACAAATCGATAGAAACTGCATTACCTGTACCCAAGAAGTTGGTTTGACTCAAACCTGCTTGGAAAGTCACACCGCCACTTTGTGAGAAACCAACAGCTAAAGTACTTGTCCCCGAATGCTGCTCTTCAACATTTACATTTAAATCAATTTGATCTGGCGTGCCCGGAATACGTGCAGGCTTAACATCAACGGTTTTAAAGAAACCAGTACGTTCTAAACGCACTTTAGACAAATCAATTTTTTCGTTACTTGCTAAGGCGCCTTCCATTTGACGCATTTCACGACGTAGAACTTCATCAGCTGTTTTCGAGTTACCTGTGAAATTAATACGGCGAACAGTGACTTGCTGGCCCGGATTCACATAGTAATTTAAATCAACCAATTTGGTGTCTTTATTGATTTCAGGAACAATGTTCACTTCTGCAAAGTAGTAACCTGCGTTACCGTATTTACGAAGTAAAAGTTGTTTCACACCATTCACTTTTTCTTGTGAATATAAATCGCCATCTTTATAAAGTTTTAAAGCGTTTAAATCTGTTTGCGTATAAAGCGTATCACCTAAGAAATGGGTTTCACCAAACTTAAATTGTTCACCTTCATCCACCGAAACTTCGATAAAGACGTGTTTTTTATCTTCACTCAAATTCAGACTTGAATTGGTAATGTTGAAGTTGATGTAACCTTTGTTGAGATACATCGCACGTAACGCTTCTAAACTCGCAGCCATCTTTTCACGTGCATAGCGGTCATTACGAGAAATGATCGAGTTCCAACCACTTTCTTTTAATGCAAAAATTTGTTTAATTTCGCTTTCTTTAAAGACCGTATTACCAATGATATTAATATCAAATACTTTGGCAGATTGACCTTCTTCAAACTCGATTAAGACATTTACACGGTTATTCGGTTGAGCGGTTGTAATAACTTTTACATCAGCATCGTAGCGACCTTGCTGCATGTACTGTTGTTCTAATTCAGTTTCAACCGTTTGCAAAGATGATTTCTTTAAAACTTCACCTTCGGACAGACCCATTTTCTTTAAGCCTTCTTCCAAGGCTTCTTTAGGAATAAGTTTATTGCCTTTTAGCTCAACTTTAGAAATTACTGGGCGTTCAACCACTGTATATACAAGGGTATTACCGACTTGTGAAGACTTCACATCATCAAACAAACCCGACGCAAACATGCTACGAATTGAGTTTGAAATGATTTGATCATTGACACGATCACCAGCGGAGAATGGGATCATTCCGGCTACATTGTCAGGAGTTAAACGCACTAAGCCATCAACACGAATATCTTGTACTACAAAATCATCTGCTGCATATACTTGTTGTGCTACGGCCATAGCACTAACCAGTGCCAATGGCATAAATAAATGTTTGTGCTGCATGCCAGTCTTTTCCGCTGTTAATTTATTTCGTATAACGTTCTTATAAACGCATAATGTCATTGAATAGAGCCAGTAGCATCATGCTACCCAGCAATACCATACCAATTTTCAATCCAACCAATTGTATTTGTTCAGAAACAGGTTTACCACGAATTAATTCAATAAAATAGTAAATTAAATGACCGCCATCGAGCATAGGAATCGGTAGTAAATTTAAAATACCCAAACTTACACTCATCAGTGCCATAAATGAAATGAAGGTTTGCCACCCCATCTCAGCACTTTGTCCAGCCACTTTCGCAATGGTAATCGGACCAGATAAATTATCTAAACCAACCAAACCACGCACCATTTTTACAATAGAATTCAGGATCATACTAGAGATCTGACCTGTTTTTTCTACTGCTTTGCCCATCGCTTCTACAGGCGTGTATTGAATGGTTTGTTTGTATTCGGCTGGAATATTGACTTTACCCGGATCGCTTTGTACACCTAAAAGCCCTGTGACTTTACCCATTTGATCACGCTTACCTTGCGGCATCACGCTTAAATGCACAATTTTATTTTGTCGTAAAACATCAATTTTAAGTAACTTTTCTGGAGAAGCTTGTACAACTTGTACAACATCAAACCAGTCTTTCATTTTTACGCCATCAATCGAAATAATTCGATCACCCACTTGCATCCCTTGGCGAATTGCTGCGCCATCTTCACTGAGTTTTGAAACCACTGCAGGAATTTCAGGACGATACGGTGTAAAACCAAGAACATCGAGTGGTGACTGAGTTTGATCGCGTAAGAAACTCTGAATCGGTAAACTGAAGTTTTGAATTTGCCCTGCACGTTCAGCTTGAATTTGAATATTGCCAGTTTCACCTACACGATCAACCAAGGCATAATTCAAGCGCTCCCAAGTAGATACTTGAGTGCCATCTACGGCAGTAATTTTATCACCAGTCTGCATTTGCGCAGCCGCTGCTGGTGTATTTGGTAAAATTTTACCTACACGCGTATTCAGCTGTTCCTGTGCGGGTAAAAATAAAATCCAAAACAACACTACTGCAAAAGCCAAGTTGATGAGTGGCCCTGCCGCAACAATTGCAATACGCTTCCAAGGGTGTTGTCGGTTAAATGCTTTCGGTAAGTCTTCTGCTGCGACATCACCTTCGCGTTCATCCAACATTTTGACATAACCACCCAGCGGTAATGCAGACAGTTGATATTGAATACCTGATTTCTTCGACGTCCACTTAAGTAGTGTTGGGCCAAAACCAATCGAATACACCAAAACCTTTACGCCCAGTTTACGTGCAACGAAATAATGCCCAAATTCATGAATCGCTATCAGCGGTCCAAGTAGCAATATTGCTGCAATAATCATAAACAAGGCATTCATGTCTTAACTTCCTGAATTCAATACTGCTTTTTCAGCAACCATACGTGCCGATTTATCTGCATGCAAAATAACATCAATATTATTTGCAGCTGAGTTTTCAACTTGCCCCAACACATGTTCCACAATTTGCGGGATTTGAGTAAAGCCAATTTTCTCATGCAAAAATGCTGCCACGGCGATTTCATTGGCTGCATTTAAAATGGTAGGAGCTAAGCCCCCAGCCTTCATGGCTTGACGTGCTAATTTTAGTGCTGGGAATCGCTGTATATCAGGCTGTTCAAAGTTTAAATGTGAATGAACAAATAAATCTAATGGAGGCACATGTGTTTGAATACGCTTTGGCCACGCTAATGCATGAGCGATAGGCGTACACATATCAGGATTTCCCATTTGTGCCAAAGTCGAACCATCTACATATTGAACCATTGAATGAATGATACTCTGTGGATGGACAACAACTGTTACAAATTGTTCTTCAACTGCAAAAAGATGACAGGCTTCGATTAATTCCAAGCCTTTATTCATTAGCGTTGCAGAATCAACTGAAATTTTTTGCCCCATCGACCAATTTGGATGCTTACAGGCTTGGGCCGGCGTTACACTTTGCAATTGTTCTAAACTATGATGTAAAAATGGACCACCAGAAGCGGTAAGTAAAATTTGTTTGACACCTAGCTTTGGCTGACCATGACGCTCACCTTGTAGATAAGTTTCAGGTAAGCATTGGAAGATTGCATTGTGTTCAGAATCGACTGGCAGCAACAAAGCATTATTTTCACGTGCGGTCTGAATCATGATGTCACCCGACATCACCAGCGCTTCTTTATTTGCAAGCAACACGCGTTTACCTGCTTTCGCAGCAGCCAATGTAGGTAGCAACCCTGCCGCACCAACAATAGCTGCCATGACCACATCAACCTGTGGATGTTCTGCTACTGCAATCAATCCTGCTTCATCATGCAGGATTTCAATATCAGTTAATTTTTCAGCTACCAGTAATTGGCGCAGTTCATCCACTTTATTGAATGGAACAACCGCGATTTTCGGTCGATATTGTTTGCATATTTCGACAAGTTCTACAATTCGGCTATGTGCAGTGACTGCAAAAACTGAATACTCTTCGGGGTGCTGTTGCAGAATCTTTAAAGTACTTTGACCAATGGATCCTGTTACACCCAATATACAAACAGATTGTGACATCTATAAATCTACGCCAATTAATTTTAAAACATACATACCTGCTGCAAAGATAGGTGCTGCAGCAAGCAACGAGTCGATACGATCCAGCACACCGCCATGTCCTGGAAGAATACGACCAGAATCTTTGATCCCTGCACGACGCTTGATCATCGATTCAAATAAATCACCAAGTACTGAACTAAATACCGTTATTACTGAAAGTATTAAAAATAAAATATGTTCAGCGATGCTTAAATCTAGATAAATAATTTCAACAACAATGACAATTAGCATTGCAGTAAATAGACCGCCGTATAAACCTTCGATCGATTTATTCGGGCTCACATCTGGTGCAAGTTTTTTCTTACCAAATTTACGTCCCACGAAGTATGCACCACTGTCTGCACCCCATACCAACAGGAACAGATACATGAGCCACCACGGTGAGTTCATCCACACAGAAAAAATAGCGGTTACAGCAGCAGGAACTAAGACTAAACCAATACCACTCAGACTCGGGTTATACCAGTTATCGTAATCAGGATAAGACTTCACCCAATAAACACTTAAGATCCAAGTAAAGATCGAAGCCGCCCAAAGCAGTAATGCAACATCTGTAAAATGCAATGCTAGTGCTGAAAGAATAGCAGTGACTAGACCATAGCCCCAAGCGAAAGGTTTAATCACATTTTGTGTATTACGCGGCATGAGTTTAAACCACTCATAACCCGCGACAGCTGATGCAATGATCATCAGCACAAGCATTGGGTATTTAGACTCGGTTGCAAACATGCAACTCAGTACAACTGAAACCAGTACCAATGCGGTTATTATCCGCTCTAACATTTATTTATTCTCAAACTGCTCTTGTTGAATCTGCTCTGAGGTCTTACCAAAACGTCGTTCACGACCACCAAATACCGCTAGTGCGTCGTCAAATTCTTCAATGGTAAATTCGGGCCATAATGTCTGGGTAAAATAAAGTTCTGCATAAGCAGCTTGCCACAGCAAGAAGTTCGAAAGACGGAAATCTCCACCTGTACGAATTAACAAATCTACCGGAGGTAGATCACTTAAACTGACATATTGACCAAAGACTTCAGCATCCACTGCTTCAAGATCGATTTTGTTAGTTAAAACATCTGCTGCGATTTGTTTTGCAGCCTGTGCCATATCCCACATACCACCATAACTAATTGCAATAGTTAAAGTCATGCTGTCGAAATTAGCAGTCCTTTGTTCGGCTTGCAACATTAAGTCACGTAAGTTAGGAGATAAACGAGAACGATCACCAATAAAACGGAGGGAAATGTTAAATTTTTCCATACGTGGCAACTGCTCATGAATGGTTTCTTCGAGAAGAGCCATCAACAAATCAACCTCAAACTGAGGACGATTCCAATTTTCACTCGAGAAAGCAAAAACGGTCAGTGCTTGGATATTTCTTTTACGACAATGTTCAACGATGGGATCTAGGATGTCCTTTCCAGAACGATGCCCTTCACCTTTTTGCATTTGATTCTTTTTGGCAAAACGATTGTTGCCATCCATAATGATGGCAACATGTTTTGGAAGACGGGAAGTTTCTTCAGATGAGGTCATTAAAACTTAGACCTTCATCAATTCAGCTTCTTTTGCAGCCAGACGTTTTTCAACTTCAGCAACGAATTTGTCTGTGATTTTTTGAATGTCATCACCCGCACGACGCTCATCATCTTCAGAAATTTCTTTTTCTTTCAACAATGCTTTGATATCACCCAAAACATCACGGCGGATGTTACGGATCGCAACTTTTGCATTTTCAGCTTCGTTACGTGCAACTTTCTGCATGTCTTTACGTGTTTCTTCTGTTAATGCAGCCATAGGAACACGAATGGCATCAGCAGTAATCGGGTTTAAGCCCAAGTCAGATTCACGGATTGCTTTATCAATTGCAGCAACCATTGAACGTTCAAAAGGCTGAACAAGTAAAGTACGTGAATCTTCTACGCCTACGTTCGCCACTTGGTTTAATGGCACATCAGAGCCATAGTAAGGAACCATAACACCATTTAAAATTGATGGGTGCGCGCGCCCTGTACGAACTTTAGCAAAACCATGCTCTAAAGAATCTAGAGATTTGTTCATACGGTCTTCTGCGTCTTTTTTAAGATCGTTAATCATGTGATCTTCCTTACTTAATTCGAAAAGATGTAAATTCTAAAATAGCTTGTAGTATAAAGAGCTTTAGGGCCCACGTACATTAGTTAGTAACGTGAGTACCCTCTTTTTCACCCATTACCACTGAAAGCAATGAACCTGATTTGTTCATATCAAATACTTGAAGTGGAACGTTGTGGTCACGGCATAAGCAGATCGCAGTTAAATCCATCACACCCAGTTTTTCATCTAAAACTTGGTCAAATGTTAATGCATCGTATTTCACTGCATCTTCATATTTGCTTGGATCTTTGTTGTATACGCCATCAACCTTAGTCGCTTTAAGGATAAGATTGGCTTCAATCTCAATACCGCGTAAGCATGCTGCTGTATCTGTCGTAAAGAATGGGTTACCCGTACCTGCAACAAATACACAAACTTCGCCACGAGTTAAATGACGAATTGCATCACGGCTAGAATATGATTCAACTACAGCACCAATGGGTAAAGCTGACATTAGACGAGTTTTGATATTACGACGTACCAAAGCATCACGCAGTGCCAAACCGTTCATCACAGTGGCCAACATACCCATTTGGTCACCTGTTACACGGCCAACCAAACCATCTTTTTGTAATTGGCTGCCACGGTAAAGGTTACCACCGCCGACAACGATACCCACTTGAACACCCAAACCAACAAGGTGCGCAATTGCGAGTGACATTTGATCGAGCACTTGTGCATCGATACCCATCTCTTTATTGCCCGCTAAAGCTTCACCTGAAAGCTTAAGCAGGATGCGACCAAAACGTGGTTTTTTAGAATCAAGCATCATCAACTCCGAATTATTTAATTTCAATTATTTTTAATGAATCGTTTAAGCAGACTTAACCGAGATCAGTTTTGCAAATAAGTCATATTCATCTGCATCTGTGATTTCCACTTCAAGTAAATCACCTGCTTTAATCACTGACTTATCGATATCTTCCACAAAAACATTACCGTCAATTTCAGGTGCATCTGCATAAGAACGCGCAACAGCAACAGGGAACTCTTCTTCAAGATCATCCACAAGTACTGTCATTTTCTGACCGATACGACTTTGCAATTTCGCAGCAGAGATTTCTTGCTGAACTTGCATGAAACGTTCATAACGCTCTTGTTTGATTTCTTCAGGCACATGATCTGGCAAATCATTTGCAGTCGCGCCTTCAACTGGTGAGTAAGTAAAACAACCCACACGATCAAGCTGCGCTTCTTTTAACCAATCAAGCAACATTTGGAAGTCTTTTTCAGTTTCACCCGGGAAGCCCACAACAAATGTAGAACGAATCACAAGATCAGGGCATTTCTCACGCCAAACTTTTAAACGCTCCAGTGTATTTTCACTGTGCGCAGGGCGTTTCATGAGTTTTAAAATCTTAGGACTTGCATGCTGGAATGGAATATCCAAATACGGCAGGATTTTGCCTTGTGCCATTAAGTCAATCACAGCATCCACATGTGGATATGGATATACATAGTGCAGACGCACCCAGATACCCAATTGACCCAATGCTTCACACATGTCATAGAATTTGGTTTTAACGGGCTGACCATTCCAGAAGTCCAATTTGTATTTGGTGTCTACGCCATAAGCCGATGTATCTTGAGAAATCACAAGGACTTCTTTTACGCCTGCTTTTTTCAGCGCTTGAGCTTCAGTCAATACTGAACCTACTGGACGAGAAACCAAATCACCACGCATGCTTGGGATGATACAGAATGTGCAACGATGGTTACAACCTTCTGAAATCTTCAAATAAGCATAATGTTTTGGTGTTAATCGAATACCTTGTTCCGGTACTAGATCAATAAACGGATTGTGTTTCGGTGGCTCAGGCACGTATTCGTGCACAGCTTCCATCACTTCTTGATATGCCGCAGCACCTGTCACTTTTAAGACATTTGGGTGCATTTGGCGAATTTTGTCTTCGTCTTTACCTAAACAACCAGTCACAATTACGCGACCGTTTGAACTCATCGCTTCGCCAATGGCATCTAGCGACTCTTGTACTGCAGATTCAATAAAACCACAGGTATTTACAACTACTAAATCGGCACCATCATAATCTGATGCTACATCATAACCTTCAGTCTTTAACTGAGTTAAAATTCGTTCGGAATCTACCAATGCCTTAGGACAACCTAAAGAAACAAAACCGACTTTGGGGGATTTCATGAATCTGCGCTCCACTATAATCCGCGTATTGTATGTCTTTTCAAAACATAAAAACAGGTGAAAAGGCCACTCTTTATATCACGCACTAAAATAATGCTATAAATTCATCCATATAATTTCATTTGCACCATTTTAATGCATTTTTGATTTACAGCCTGTTTTTAATCGGCTATACACTTTATTTAAAGTCTTAAATAAGCGCATTTATTCAAATAAGCATCAAAACTTAGCGTATTTCTCAAATAGTTGGCTTATATCTTGCATAACTTGCATCAATTCGAACCTTATTAGATTGAACGATTTGCTTTATGAAGATGCCATTGCGCCATTTTAAGACAGGAACCTCTCGCTAATGGATCAGACTATGACGATTGATTACCGGCTTTTAGTGGATAATTTAACCACTGCCATTTTATTGGTCGATAGCAACCTGAATATTTTTTATTTAAATTCATCTTGTGAAGCGCTTTTTGACATCAGCTTACTTCGTGCATCAGGTCAGCCTGTATTAAATTTACTCCATATGCCCGATGATGAGTTCAATACGCATGATGCATTAATGAATACACTAACTTCCGGTCAGCACTATACGCGCCGAGAAGCAACGATTAATGTCAACTTTAAAGACATTCATGTTGATTACACCGTGTCACAGCTCAACTCTGGCAAACCCTACCACCCGTTGCTATTGATTGAACTCAATCAAATCGACCGAATGTTAAAAATCTCTAAAGAAGAAAACCTAATTCAACAGCATCAAGTCGCACGACAACTGATTCGTGGTGTTGCCCATGAAATTAAAAATCCACTCGGTGGTATCCGTGGGGCGACACAACTTTTAGCGCGTAGCTTAAATGATCCGAAGTACAGCGAATTCACCGACATTATTATTAGTGAAGTGGATCGATTAAGAAATCTAGCGGACACCATGCTTGGTTCAAGACAATTACCGAGTTACGAACCAGTCAATGTACATGAACCACTTGAACGTGTTCGTTCACTGATCGTCAACCAAACTAAAAAGAAAATTAAAATCACCCGTGATTATGACCTTTCTTTACCGGATGTACTAGCAGATCGTGATCAATTGATTCAAGTCATGCTGAATATCAGTGTTAATGCCGTTCAGGCAATGACGGAAAACAAAGAGTTCTTTGTTGAGCACCAACCAGAACTCACTTTGCGCACACGTATTCAACGTTTAGTCACCATCAACGGTGTATTAAAACGTTCTGCGGTGCGCATTGACATTGAGGACAATGGACCGGGTGTCCCACAAGAAATATTAGAATCCGTATTTTACCCTTTAGTGACAGGACGAGCGAAAGGCACAGGGCTCGGCCTGAGCATTGCACAAAATATTATGCATCAACATAACGGAATGATTGAATGCCAATCAGTTCCTGGAAAAACAGTATTTAGCCTATATTTACCTTGGGAGTCAGATCATGTCGCGTAATAAGATTTGGGTCATCGATGATGATCGCGCCATGCGTTGGGTGCTGGAAAAAACATTCAAAGAAGAAGGTTTTGATGTTACCAGTTTTGAAGAAGCACAATCCGCTTTAGATCAGTTAAGTGTCGATGCGCCAGATGTTATTTTGACGGACATTCGTATGCCGGGTATTGATGGACTGACCTTTTTAGGCAAAGTCAAAGGCAACTACCCTGACTTACCTGTGATCATCATGACCGCACATTCAGATTTAGAATCTGCTGTGTCAAGCTATCAAACAGGTGCTTTTGAATATCTACCAAAACCTTTTGATATTGATGAAGCTTTAGCACTTGTAAACCGTGCAATTTTGCATATTGCCAAATTACAACAACAAGAATCTGCAAAAACCGTTCAACCGATTCAATCTACAGAGATTATTGGTGAATCACCTGCTATGCAGGAAGTCTTCCGTGCCATTGGTCGTCTTTCTCAATCACACATTACTGTATTAATTAATGGTGAATCAGGCACGGGTAAAGAATTGGTTGCGCATGCGTTGCACAAACACTCACCACGTGGCAACAAACCTTTTATTGCGCTCAATATGGCAGCAATTCCAAAAGATTTGATCGAAACTGAATTATTTGGCCATGAAAAAGGCGCGTTCACAGGTGCCAACACACAGCGCCAAGGCCGTTTCGAACAAGCTAATGGCGGGACTCTTTTCCTTGATGAAATTGGCGACATGCCATTTGAAACTCAAACACGTTTACTGCGTGTTTTAGCGGATGGCGAATTCTACCGCGTTGGTGGTCACATCCCAGTCAAGGTGGATGTCCGTATCGTTGCGGCAACACACCAAGACTTAGAAAAGTTAGTACATGAAGGTCGCTTCCGTGAAGACTTGTACCACCGTCTAAACGTCATTCGTATTCATATTCCAAAACTTGCACATCGTAGTGAAGATATTCCGATGCTTGCACAGCACTTCCTAGCAAGTGCAGGCAAAGAACTTGGGGTAAGCCCGAAGATTCTGCGTCCTGAAACGCAAGAATACATGCAAAAACTGCCGTGGCAAGGTAATGTGCGTCAGCTCGAAAATACCTGTCGCTGGCTAACAGTCATGATCACAGGCCGTGAAGTTTATCCAGAAGATTTACCTTCTGAATTAAAACAGATTCCAATTCAAGGCACAGATGGCAATCCTGCTACTCAAGGGATTGATCGTATCGGGGTGCATCATTGGGATGAATTACTTGGTCAATGGGCTGTGCAAAAACTTAAAAATGGTGAGATGAAAATTCTCGACATTGCCACACCAATGTTTGAACGCACCCTCATCAATGCAGCACTACAGCAAACACGTGGGCGTAAGCGCCATGCAGCAGAACTTTTAGGTTGGGGTCGCAATACCTTAACCCGTAAACTCAAAGAACTCGGTATGGACAGTGCCGAAGATGATGTCGAAGAAGAATTAGAAAGTTAATTTTCTGATTAACATTAAAAAAGCCAGTCACTTGACTGGCTTTTTTAATGTTAAGATTTTTTAGCAAAACTTTATGCCGTAAAGCCGACATAGCGTGAATAACCTTCCACCCCTAAATCAGACTTATAAATGAGAAACTCAGGGAAACTTGAGGCGGTAATTTCAGTAAACATATGATACTGATCATCATTGGCATGCAAGTCATCGACTGTATGCTGCATGGTTTGCTCAAATTCATCGGTAATAAACTCAAAACCAATATCCATTGCAATAAACAGCACATGCTCACATGGCTGCACATACTGCTCTTCTGACCAATCAATCACTTGCTGCTGGCAATGTGGACACTGAATGTTATCTGAGGGAGAAATATCAAGTTCGATCAATTGATAAGACATAGAAGTAAATTTATTCATAAATATTAGATTTATTCTAACAAAACTAAGTTTCAGCTAAAGATATTTATTCAATAAAAAAGGAGCCGTAGCTCCTTTAAATATGACTGATTTCGATTATTTCTTAAGGGATGACTTATAGGCAGATAATGCAGCCACCGCGATAGCCGACAAAGCAATACCCGGCGCACTTGCAATTAAAATACCTGTCGTTCCTAGTCCTAGCGCCAAAATCTTGCCTGTAAGTAATGGACCTGTCATTGCACCCAAACGTCCCCATGAAATTGCACTTCCCACACCTGTCACTTTCCCAGCTGGTGTGTAGAAAATTGGAGAGATCCCATACAAAATCGATTGACCACCTGTAGAGAAAATTCCGCCCATGATGCCTGCTGCAATGAGTACAGGAATGGAATTTGTTGTAAACAGCACAAACAATGCTACAAACAAACCTGAATAGATAATCACTGCCATTTGCCATAATTTTAGGCGATCAAGCAAGTAGCCTAAACCCAGCGTACCAATCACTGCGCCCACTTGGAACATCAACATGATCATGAAAGCTTGTTGCTTTTCCAGCCCTTGCCCCATAAGCAAGTTAGGCAACCAACTGATCAGAATATAGTTCACCATTAAGGTAAAGAAGAAACTCAACCAAAGCGGCAATGTATATTTATAACGCTGCTCAGCAAACAGGATTTGCCCCATCGCTGGAACGGCTTCTTTAGTTTCTGCCTGAACTTTTTCAGTACGCTTATCTTTTAAGATAATCGCCATGAATGGAATCAAGATTAAAGGCGTTAAACCACCAATTAAAAATAGTGTATGCCATGAGATATCTTTAAAGACAATACCCAAGCCAGCAACAAAGATTGCACCTACGGGTAAGCCACAGTACATCAAACTATTTAAGCGCCCACGGTTAGCATCCGTCGCTTCATCACCCACCACCGAGATCATCGTTGGCATCGCAGCGCCCAAACCTAAACCTGTAAAGAATCGTGCGATATATAAAATTTCAATGCTTGGTGCAACTGCCGTGATAGACATAAATACACCGAAGATAAAAATCGACAACATCAGGACTTTCTTCTGTCCCAAATAGTCAGCGACACGCCCCCCAAAGAACGCGCCAAATAACATACCAAACACACCTAAGCTAAACACATAGCCCATTTGCACCTGATCTAAGGAAAATGTCGCTGCGATTCCTTTTGCTGCGATACCGGGCGCTTGCAGGTCAAAACCTTCAAAAAATGCTACCCAGAAACACAAAAATACCGTTAGAAATTTTTGCATTTTTCCCGATTGTTGATTTGCCATAATCGAACTCCATTCATGTAGCGTAAACCCACTTGTACGCCATGCCCTGAAGTTTCGGCTTTATTGGGTAGAATAAATACCACTACAAAGGTCGGAATTCACACGAGCAAAAGCCCACAATTAAGACCTAAAACTTTGTATATCAATAGTTTTTAGATCTTATTTTTTGTATTTATAATTCATTATCAATCACTTAGGTTTATGAAAGATTTTAATAATCAAACCATAGCTAAAACTAATGATGATCAAAATATTCATTTAATCCGATCAAATACCAACAGCCAATAATTTATTGGCAATAAAAAACCCGCAACTGAGCGGGTTTTTTATTTAACTCAAAATCTTATGCAGATTTTTTCGCTTGGTTATTCTTACGAATCGTAATCATCACCAATTGAACAGCCGCAGGTGTTACACCTGGAATACGACTTGCTTGTGCCAATGTTTCAGGCAATACATTTTTCAGCTTCATGGTGATTTCACGTGAAAGACCAGAAACTACATCGTAATCAAAATCAGCAGGAATACGTGTATCTTCCAAACGTTTCATTTGCGCAACGTCTTCTTGCTGACGGTTAATATAACCCGCATATTTCACAGCAATTTCAATTTGCTCTCCAACAAATGCTGAAACTTCTGAACCCGTCAATTCAGCAATTTGCGCAAAGTTGATATTTGGACGTTTTAACAAATCAATTGCATTGGTTTCTTTAGACAGGTCATCACCAGTCATTTCAACGAATTTTTTGCCTAGTGGATTGTTTGGCGCTGCCCAAAGGTGTTGTAAACGTCCTTTTTCAGTTTCAACTGCTTCCATTTTTTGGCAGTACGAATCCCAACGCGCATCATCCACCAGACCCATTTCACGGCCAATCGCAGTTAAACGCTGATCCGCATTGTCTTCACGCAACATCAAACGGTATTCCGCACGCGAAGTAAACATACGGTACGGTTCTTTAGTACCCAAAGTAATCAAGTCATCAACCAATACACCCATGTACGCTTCATCACGTTTTGGTGTCCATTGCTCTTGATCCCATGCACGACGTGCTGCGTTTAAGCCTGCAAGCAAACCTTGCGCTCCCGCTTCTTCATAACCTGTTGTACCGTTAATTTGACCTGCAAAATATAGGTTATTAATCGATTTGGTTTCTAAAGAGAATTTCAATGATTGTGGGTTGAAATAGTCGTACTCAATCGCATAACCCGGACGCAAAATGTGCGCATTTTCCATACCACGAATCGAGCGAACCAATTCAAACTGAACATCGAATGGTAAAGAAGTTGAAATACCATTTGGATAAAGCTCATGTGTATCCAAACCTTCAGGTTCCAAGAACACTTGATGCGAATCTTTATCGGCAAATTTATGAATCTTATCTTCAATCGATGGGCAGTAACGTGGACCCACACCTTCAATCACACCGGTATACATTGGTGAACGGTCTAAGCCACCACGAATGATATCGTGAGTTTTTTCATTGGTATGTGTGATATAGCAATTGATTTGCTCAGGATGCATCGACGCATCACCCATGAACGACATAGTCGGAGATGGGAAATCACCCGGCTGTGGCGTCATCACAGAGAAATCAACTGATCGTGCATCAATACGTGGCGGTGTACCTGTTTTTAAACGACCTACAGGTAAGTTCAATTCACGAAGGCGCGCAGCCAATGAAATTGAAGGAGGATCGCCCGCACGACCGCCTGAAGCATTATTTAGACCTACGTGGATCACACCACCTAGGAATGTACCTGTAGTTAATACAACAGTTTTCGCATCAAAGCGAATACCCATCTGAGTAACCACACCTTTTACAGTATCGCCCTCAACGATTAAGTCGTCAGCTGCTTGTTGGAAAATATCCAAGTTCGCTTGATTTTCTAAGGTTTCACGAATCGCAGCTTTATAACGAATACGGTCAGCCTGTGCGCGAGTCGCACGAACAGCCGCACCTTTACGTGAGTTTAAAATACGGAATTGAATACCACCTTTGTCGGCAGCCAATGCCATTGCACCGCCAAGCGCATCAATTTCACGTACTAAATGTGATTTACCAATACCACCAATGGCTGGATTACAGCTCATCTGCCCTAAAGTCTCAATATTATGAGTTAAGAGTAAAGTCTGTCGACCCATACGTGCCGCAGCAAGAGCTGCCTCAGTACCCGCGTGACCGCCGCCGATAACAATGACATCGTAAACTTTAGGATAATGCATAGTGGTAAAGGAGATTAAAAAAGGATGACGGAAGATTATAGCAAAAATTCACCGATAAGTTGACTGATTAACTCGATTTTATTGTTATTGGCTACTGTTTTATGCCTATATATTTCTTTATGAACATACATACTTTGCATATTCCACATAAAAATATACATTTCTCAAGCAAATGTTACTCGAAGATTGTTGTTTTATTCTGATGATTTTTTATTCTGTTATAGATCCCATGAGAATCATAAGGACCATAAGCATGAATAAGAATATTTTGCTATCCACGGTTTTATGCGGTTTATGTTTATCACCACTTGCTGCCTCAGCCAATGATAAAGTTGAGAAAGTGTATGATGCACAGCGATATCAACAAGTCTGTAAAGGTAAAAGCCAAGGCGCTCAAGTTTCATTTGCCTATCGCGGTATTATCTGGAATGGTACTTGCGAACCACAATTTTTTAGCTCGTCCAAAAATGCAAATCTTCATGGCGAAGAAGCCGAATTATTAAGCACATGTAGTGCAGATGCAAAAGCCACTACTGCAAAGATTAATGGACAAGAAATTAAAGGAAAATGTGCTTTAGGGTTCACTCCTCCTCGTCCTAAATAAACAGTTGTCGATAAAAATATCGACCAACTAACAGATCAAAAATAAAGCGGGTAAAACATCAGTTTTTACTCGCTTTTATTTATTGCTTATTTATTAAACTGAGATAAACTCAAAAATACTATAAGGATAAAAATATCAGGAAATTCCATGGATTCGGGATTATTTGCATTTTTTCTACCCATTGCTTTAGCCATTATGATGATGGGTTTGGGGCTTGAACTTTCAGTCAAAGACTTTTTACGCGTTGGACGCTATCCAAAAGTTATTTTCATCGCTTTATTTACTCAGCTTATTCTACTGACCAGTATTGCTTTTTTCCTGTGTAAGTTGCTTGAGTTACCCCCTTTACTCGCGGTCGGGCTCATGTTGCTTGCGGCTTCACCCGGCGGCCCCACTGCTAACCTTTTTAGCTACCTATATAAAGGTGACGTTGCATTAAACATTAGCTTAACAGCCATCAACTCAGTTGTTTCGTGCTTTACATTGCCTTTTATCGTCAACCTATCCATTTTGCATTTTGTTGGTGAAAGCACTAGCATTGGTATGCCTATCGACAAGATCACCCATGTATTTCTGATTATTTTGATACCGGTATGTTTCGGTATGTTTATTCGCAACTCCTTTCCGACCATTGCGTATCACATCAACAAACCGATGCGAATGTTGTCTATTTTCTTATTAATTCTTATCTTTACACTCGCAGTTTTGCGTGAACAATCCAACATCATTACGTATTTTGCCAGCGTCGGCATTGCGACCTGTTTACTCTGTTTCAGTGGCTTATTTTTGGGTTACTTAATTCCATTCCTCGCGGGTGTGCCGGAAAAGCAGGCACGTGCGTGTACCTTTGAGATTGGCATTCATAACACCAGTATCGCCCTAACCATCGCACTAAGTGTGCTTGAAAACACCACAGTGGCGATACCTGCCGGTGTTTATTCTATTTTTATGTATTTATTGGCGACCTTATTTGGTTTTATTTTGACGCGCCGTGGCAGTCACTTGATTCAACAAGTGAAAACCTAAACTATTTTTTCTAACGCAATCACCATAAGGACTTTGGTGAAAAACCATTAAATATGCTCAAGGAGAATAAATACGATGGATTCTGGAATTATTACGGTTCTTTTGCCATTAGCACTGGCCTTTATTATGATCGGGCTTGGGCTAGAACTTACCCCCAAAGATTTCGCACGTGTCACCAAACATCCTAAAGCCGTGTTGATCGCATTATTTTGCCAACTCGTGTTGCTTGTCGGTATCGCCTTTCTACTATGTAAACTGTTAGCATTACCACCACTGCTTGCTGTCGGCTTGATGCTACTCGCAGCCTCACCTGGTGGTAGCACAGCTAACTTATTTAGCTATCTATTTAAAGGTGACTTGGCTTTAAATATTACCCTGACCGCCATCAACTCTGTCATTGCAGCATTAACCCTTCCATTGATCGTGAATTTTTCGATCATGTACTTCATGCAAGAAGGGCAACAAATCAGTCTACAGTTTGGAAAAATCCTCCAAGTTTTCGGCATCATTATCATCCCAGTCTGTATAGGTATGCTGCTTCGTCACTATGCACCTAAACTGACTGAGAAACTGCATAAACCACTCCGCATCTTTGCTGTGGTCTTTCTCATCTTAATTATTATCGGTGCTATTTACTCTGAACGACATAATATTGCGGCTTATCTAACCCAAGTTGGCTTAGCTACGGTTCTATTCTGCATCTTCAGCTTATGTATCGGTTATTTTGTTCCGAGACTTTTCGGCATCAATAGTGCTCAGGCACGTGCATGTGCATTTGAAATCGGGATTCATAACAGCACGTTGGCCATGACCATCGCCTTAACAGTGATGGCAAGCTCTGCAGTTGCAATGCCTGCGGCAGTATATTCAATCTTTATGTACATCTTTGCCGCTGTATTTGGTTTCGTAATTACACGTTTTGCACCGATCTCGACAACTACAACTGAAACAATTAAAAGTTAAGTCACTGAAAAATTAAAAGGATGCCACGTGCATCCTTTTATTTTTTGTCAATTTTGATAATCGCTAGCTGCAAGTTGCCGAGTTCCGTTACAATAGCTTTTTATAAAACTCATTTAGGTTATGTCCGTGAAGTGGTTACAAATTCATATTACTGTTGAAAAAGCTCAAGTTGATTACACTGAAACGCTGCTCAGTTCTTTAGGTGCAGTCAGTGTCACGCTAGATGATGCAGAAAATCAGGATTTACTTGAACCACTTCCAGGTGAAACACCACTTTGGAATAAAGTGATCGTAACTGGTATATATGCACAAGAAGATAATGAAGAAATTGATGTTGCAGCATTAGAAACATTTATTAAAGCTCTACTTCCTGAAGCACCAATGCGTAGCGAATTCATTGAAGACCAAGAATGGGAACGCACATGGATGGATGCTTATGAGCCTATTCAAATTGGTGAGAAATATTGGATTGTCCCAGAATGGATGGAAGCGCCAGAAGCAGATGCCGTTAACATCAAACTAGACCCAGGTCTTGCTTTTGGTACTGGTAACCATGCATCTACATTCCTATGCCTACAATGGTTAGGTAAAGTTGATCTTAAGGATAAAATCGTCATCGACTACGGTTGTGGTTCTGGTATTTTAGGTGTTGCCGCTTTACTTTTGGGTGCAAAAAAAGTTTATGCCACTGATATTGACCCACAAGCCGTTTTAGCAACACAACAAAATGCCGAATTAAATGGTGTACTGGAAAATCTGTATGTAGGCCTACCTGAAGAGTTCAACCAAGAGCTCGCTGGACAAAAAGCCGATGTGTTTGTTGCTAATATTCTTGCAGGCCCTCTAATGGCCTTGGCTGCAGAATTCTCAACTTTAATTAAATCTGAGGGCGAGTTCGCACTTGCAGGTGTAATTGAAGAGCAAGTTTCTGATGTTTCTAGTGTTTATTCTGAATTTTTTGATATATTAGACGTAGAAAAACGTGACGAAAACTGGTGCCGAATTTCAGGTAAGCGCCAAAAGTATTAAAACCTAAAATGTGTACCTATGAGCGACAAACTGACTAACTGCCCTACTTGTTCTACTACATATAAAGTATCTGTTCCACAGCTTACTGTTGCTCAAGGTATGGTGTGTTGCCCTAAGTGCTCCACATCATTTAATGCATTGTCACATTTGGTTGTAGATAAAGTCTTGTCTTTATCTACACCATCACCAAAAGATGAAAATAGTTCCAAGACCAAAACTATTGATGTCAATCAATACAATATTGACCACAGTGCTATTAAAGAACCTGAAGCCCCAACACATGCACTATTAAAGTTATTCGATCAAAAAGTAGAGAACTCGAATATTGATTTAAAAACCTATTTAAACAACCTTAACTATTTTAGTACTGAGCCTATTGGTAACTTACCTGCGGTCAATTGGGCAGAACAAGCGGAAAGAGAGAAAAAACGCTCTCCACTCAATTATCTTGGTTGGGTCACTGTTAACTTATTATTGTTTGGTGCATTGATATTCCAATTTTTTTGGTTTAATCCGCAATACCTGAAAAATAGTCCAATTATGGGCGCTGCGTTCACAGCAGTTTGCGATGTATTTAATTGTTCACGTCTTGAAGAACATTACAGCCTTATTAGCACTAAAAAAGTTAAAGTACGTAGTACTGGAAATAAAGAAACAAAATTTAGTGGTGAGATGATTAATTATCACGATCGAAGTCTGGCTTTACCCGTTATGAAGATAACTTTAAAGGAAAATGGCGGTGATATTGCGAATTACCAACTTCTTCCAGAAGAATATTTGGCGAAAAGCTTACATGGCATTCAGCGCATTCCAAAAAGTAGTCCATTTAAATTCGAATTTGTGCTGCCAGTTGCACGTAAAAGCTTCGATAATTATTCAATAGAATTGATTCGCCCCTAATATTGGAAAAAACTATTAAAAAAATAAAAAAAACCTAAAAAAAATGCAGTTTTCTTGCTCACTTTTGCTTAGACAATGGTATGATACGCGCCACGAAAGCTTTGTGCTGCAAACTCCTCGCTAAATTTTCACAACAAATACAATCCCAACCGTGCGCTTTATAACTTATCGCGTATTGAGTAGATTTTTTGTTTGATTTTTAGGCTATAACAATTATTAATCTATTGTTACGCTTATTTTTCGATCAATTTTGCGAGTTGTGTCAAGCTACAAGTAATGTACAAGTTTTAGAACTCCGACTTAGGAACTAAAACGGAGTTCATTAATGTTTATAGACCATTTTTAACAAATCACTTTACCCAAGTGATATTTGATTTTTCGGATTAATTCGCATGAATAGCAAATCTCCTATTTTTACTGCACAATCTGATGTCGCTCTTCGTATTCACGTAGATCGCGCAGTTCGCCATTACTTTGCACAATTGCAAGGCGAGCAACCATCTCAGGTATACGACATGGTGCTGGCGGAAATGGAGAAGCCTCTTCTATCTGTAGTTCTTGAATATACGCGTGGTAATCAAACCCGCGCTGCTGAGATTCTCGGCTTAAACCGTGGTACTTTACGTAAAAAGTTAAAAGCTCACGGTTTAATGAGTGAATAAATGATAAAATGCTTGCGGCTTCCGCAGGCATTTTTTTTAACCTGTATTTTGCTAATTTTGTTTTAATCTGTTCCTTGAAAACTGTGACGAAGATCATGACTATTAAACGCGCTTTAATCTCTGTGTCTGACAAGACTGGAATTGTTGAATTTGCACAAGAACTTGCTGCTCTAGGGGTAGAAATTTTATCTACTGGCGGAACATACAAATTGTTGAAAGACAATAATGTTGCCGTAGTTGAAGTTTCAGAGCACACAGGTTTCCCAGAGATGATGGACGGCCGTGTAAAAACGCTACATCCGAAAATTCATGGTGGTATCTTAGCTCGTCGCGGTCTAGACGAAGCTGTGATGGCTGAACACAACATCGATGCAATCGATTTAGTTGTTGTTAACCTTTATCCTTTCGCTGCGACTGTGGCTAAACCGAACTGCTCACTTGCTGATGCGATTGAAAACATCGACATCGGTGGTCCGACTATGGTTCGTGCTGCTGCGAAAAACCATGCATCGGTTGGTATCGTGGTAAATGCTGCTGACTATGCAACTGTCGTTGCTGAGCTTAAAGCTGAAGGTTCACTTTCACATGCAACTCGTTTTGACCTTGCGGTTAAAGCATTTGAACATACTGCTCAATACGACGGTATGATCGCTTCTTACTTAGGCGCTCGCGTAGGTAAAGATGAAGGTCAAGCTGACAAATTTGCACGTACATTCAACACGCAATTAAATAAAGTTCAAGATCTTCGTTATGGTGAAAACCCGCATCAATCTGCTGCTTTCTATGTAGAAGACACAGCAACTGAAGCATCTGTTTCTACTGCGAAACAGCTTCAAGGTAAAGAATTATCTTATAACAACATCGCAGACACTGACGCAGCACTTGAATGTGTAAAATCATTTGCTAAGCCTGCATGTGTCATCGTAAAACACGCAAACCCATGTGGCGTTGCAGTTTCACTTGACGGCATTCAAGCTGCTTATGACCTTGCATACGCAACTGACCCTGAATCTGCATTCGGTGGCATCATTGCATTCAACCGTGAATTAGACGTTGCAACTGCTCAAGCCATTGTTGACCGTCAATTCGTTGAAGTGATCATTGCTCCTAGCGTTGCTGAAGGCGTGCTTGAAGTGACTGGCGCGAAGAAAAACGTACGCGTACTGGTATGTGGCGAACTTCCTGCGATCACTGAGCGTAAAGCACAGCTTGACTACAAACGTGTAAATGGCGGTCTATTGGTTCAAGACCAAGACTTAGGCATGATCACTAAAGATGACCTTAAAGTTGTGACTAAACGTGCACCAACTGAACAAGAAATCGATGACATGATCTTTGCTTGGAAAGTTGCGAAATACGTTAAATCAAACGCAATTGTTTATGCTAAAAACCGTCAAACGATTGGTGTGGGCGCAGGTCAAATGAGCCGTGTGAACTCTGCTCGTATTGCTGCAATCAAAGCTGAACATGCTGGTTTAGTTGTTGAAGGTGCTGTAATGGCATCTGATGCATTCTTCCCATTCCGTGATGGTATTGATAACGCTGCGAAAGCAGGTATCAAATGCATTATCCAACCGGGTGGTTCTATGCGTGATGAAGAAACAATTGCTGCTGCTGATGAAGCTGGTATTGCAATGGTCTTCACTGGCATGCGTCACTTCCGTCACTAAGCACAGCGCTTAGAATGTAATGACAAAGTCATACATGTGGTTTAAAACAGATTTCTAATCTTGCATAAAGTCCTCTCCTATTTTTAGGCTGAGGACTTTATGCCATTTTCGATTCATGGAGTATGAACCGATGAATATTTTAGTTTTGGGTAATGGCGGTCGTGAACATGCATTGGCATGGAAAATCGCACAAGATGACAAAGTCGCAAAAGTATTTGTAGCACCAGGTAATGCGGGTTCTGCAACTGAAAATAAATGCGAAAATGTTGCCTTAAATATTTTAGACAATGCTGCGATTATCGACTTTGCAAAAAGCAATGCAGTTGATTTAATCGTGGTTGGTCCAGAAGCACCACTAGTCAATGGTGTAGTCGATGCTTGCCGCGAAGCTGGTGTTAAAATTTGGGGTCCGACTCAATTTGCAGCGCAGCTTGAAGGCTCTAAAGCATTTGCGAAGCACTTCTTAAAACGCCATAACATCCCAACTGCTTTCTATGATGTATTTACAGAAGTAGATGCAGCAAAAGCATTTGTTGAAAAAAATGGTGCACCAATCGTAATCAAGGCAGATGGTCTTGCTGCGGGTAAAGGCGTAATTGTTGCCATGACCAATCAAGAAGCATTTGATGCGATTGATGACATGCTTGCCGGCAACAAATTTGGCGATGCTGGCTCACGCGTAGTAATCGAAGAATTCCTTGCTGGTGAAGAAGCGTCTTTCATTTGTATGATTGATGGCGACAACATTTTGCCAATGGCAACGTCTCAAGATCATAAGCGTATCTTTGAAGGCGACCAAGGCCCGAACACTGGTGGTATGGGTGCTTACTCTCCTGCGCCTGTTGTGACTGCTGACGTATTTGAAAAAACCATGAATGAAGTGATGCGTCCTACCGTTGAAGGTATGAAAAAAGACGGTCACGTGTATACAGGTTTCTTATACGCAGGTTTAATGATTGATGAACAAGGTAAGCCTAAAGTGATCGAGTTCAACTGTCGTTTTGGCGACCCTGAAACTCAGCCAATTATGATGCGTTTAAAATCTTCTTTAGTTGATTTGGTTGAAGCCGGTATTGCGGGTAACTTACCTGCGGAAGCTGAATGGGATGAGCGCAAGACTGTAGGTATCGTACTTGCGTCTAAGGGCTACCCTGAAACTTCTAGCAATGGTGACGTGATTTCTGGCTTAGACACAGAAATGGCTGATGCTAAAGTGTTCCACGCAGGTACAAAAGCACTTGAAAATGGTGACATTATAACGGCTGGCGGTCGTGTCCTTTGCGTAACTGCGCTTGGTAATACGATTGGTGAAGCTCAAGCGAAAGCTTTAGAACTTTGCCAAAAAGTGACTTTTGATGGTGTTCAATACCGTAAAGATATTGGCTACCGCGCAATTGCACGTGAAAATGCTTAATCATTCATTTGATTAAATAAAAACCCCGCTAAGTGCGGGTTTTTTTATAAATAAATAGCTCAAATAACGGCTTTTATCATCTATATCCATGATTAAAAATACACGTTTATAGAGGTTCTTTAAGATAGTTTTTAAGTCTATTTTGTACTAATTTTTCAGTTAAATTATCTTTGTAGCTAAAATAGATAATATCCACTCCATTTGCTTTACTGAGTTGAAGCTTTTCCTTATCCCTTTGCTTTGTTCTTTTTAAACCTTCTTCTCCACCAAATAAGTTGACAGCAAGATAGTGTTGTTGCCCTTGGTACTCAATCGCTAAATTTAGCTCAGGGATATAGACATCAAACCTTTGTCTATTCAACCAACTTGGTGATGCTTCTCTTTGAACCGTGTATTGAGGAAATAGCAGATTGATATAGTTAAATAATAAGGTTTCATTAACCCACCTTTCACCTATACGTGCAACACCTTTTAACTCTCTAATATGGTTTTCCGCATCCCTTTCACTGATACCTTCCTGAAATGCGTATTTAGCAATGTAAGCGCCATATTTAGCTTTAAAAGCCGAGCCATACATTTTGTGGCAATAGATTAAATCTGAATTGGTATTGGTGCAGATATGGCAAATCGAAACTTTAACAGATTTATGTTCTAACGCATTTTTAAGGTGAGTGTGGCGTACAGCCAACCCAATCTGATTTTGGGCAAGAGCATCCTTAAAACATGAGCAAAAGAAACTTTCTCCTGTCATTTTGTTATAGAAAGTCTGCCGCCACTCATAAAAGCCTAATTTTGATGGTAATAAACTTTTTGGTGGTGTCATTCGTGAATAAAGCTTAGTTAATAATGCTTGTGGAAATTCAACGGAAAGAAGCTGTATTGATGTTTTGTTTTTGGTTTTCATTTTTGTATTTTTAATATTGTACTTCCTAGTTATTCCTCCTCCATAAAGGAAATCACACAATATAATAAATGAAGGTAGTTTAACTTCCGTAACATCCAGATCTATGTCCTTATCACTGATTAGCTCAAATTGAAGATAAGGGATTATCATTTTCCCTTTGTCTATATACTCTTTCAGTGATAAGTGATCATCATAGTACCCAAATGTGTAATTCTGCTTTATTTCAGTTATTGAGATTGAATCCGGAGTACTAAAAAAGTGAATAAGAGCTTCATATAAATCTTCAAAAACTGTTGTTTTTTCCCGCCCAAGATTTTCTTGGCATAATACGAGAAATTCATCCTCTGAAAATTTGTATTGCAACTCCATATTTACTCCTTATCAACTAAATATATGTAAAAGCCTATTAAGATTAGTTCATCAAATCAAATTACATCTCCCCCAAATACTATTCACTTATATCAATTCCATCATCATGTACACTATAAATTATTTACATTAGTCTCAGTAAGAAAACACCCATACAAATTAATATTTAATATGCATATTTTTATCCAAACCCCTCGCCTTATCCTCCGCCAATGGCAAGACTCCGACACTGCCCCATTTATCCAAATGTACGCAGACGAAGACGTCATGCGCTATTTCCCCAAAAAGCTGAGTGCTTCTGAAGCCACTGCATTTATGCAGCGCCTACGTGATGCAATAGAAACACGTGGTTGGGGTTTATATGCCGTCGAGCTTAAAGCCACAGGCGAATTTATTGGCTTTATCGGCTTACACGTACACCCACCTGAGTTTGAAATAGCCGATGCACCTGAAATCGGCTGGCGACTACTACCGCAATACTGGCATCAAGGTTATGCCACTGAAGGCGCAAAAGCTGTACTTAAACATGCTTTTAGAAACTTAAGATTAGATAAAGTTATTTCCTTTACAGCAAGTTTGAACACACCATCAGAACATGTCATGCAACGCATTGGTATGCAAAAAGTACGTGAGTTTAATCATCCACGTGTACCAGCTGAACACCCACTAAACCGTCACGTGCTCTATGAAATACAGCGTAGTGATTACTTGCACATTCCATTTTGCTAATTCAATAATTATTCATGGCAAAACTAAAGTACATTAACTCTGCCAAACAGTGGTTATAGGTGATGTTAAATTCTTTAATTTTAGTAACTACAGGATTTCGTATAAGACAGCAAAATCATTCATGTAATCATATAAAAAACCCCGCTAAGTGCGGGGTTTAAGCAATAAAAATATCAATTGCTATAAACTGAGAAATAAAAAAATCATAAGGTGTAAAGCTGAAGCAACTGCAAACCTGTCTAAGCATACTTAATCAAAATGGCATACATAATCGACAACATCGGTACATTGCACTTTAAAAATAGAATCTTGTGGAACAATAAAGCTTTCGCCAGACGTATATTGAACAAACTCGCCTTGCTCTCCAATTTGCACAACACACTACCCCGATGTGATTTCAACACGTTCTTTCACATGCACCTCAAACGTCATAGGTTGTTCTGATATCAAAAATACAGCGATAGTTTTTTGGCTATCATCTTCCATTTTTTAAACATAGCTCACCGATCTACCACCATAATGAACCGTAGGCTTTTTTACAAATGAGACGAAATCAAACTGATTTAACATAGCGTGCCGCACATAGCAATTTATTATGATCAATTATTAAGCAGCTTATCTTAAACGCTGTAGCGGATTCAATCTTCCTCAGATTTAGATCTAAGATTTTGAAAAACCATAAATCAGAGTTGAACTTCAAATATATCAATAAAGATTTCAATGCAAATTAGATTGAAGCACTTCGTTATTTTCACATATGAATGTTACAAATTTTGTGTATGACAGGACTTATTTCATTTTTATCATTTTTTCAGCAATACATTTTAAAATTTGTTATATAGACCTAAACTTATACAAATGACGCACTTAAATAGTTTAATTATAAATAATATATTGTTTTTACTTATTAAATTATTTAATTAAACATATTCCATATACATTTTTGGTGCTAAGCATAACTTTTTAAATCACTATATTGAATAATAAAAAATTGATATGATGCCTAGCGAAATATAGAGATTTGCTTTATTAAATCTTTTGTTTACAGCAGCTTGCAATGGCTATCTTTTCCCATTTGGAAATAGACTCAGATCTAATTGTATAAGTCTGTGTAGCATTTTAAATTATTAAGCATCTATCAGCCTGTCTGATAAAAGACTTAAGTAAATCTCTCCATAATATGATTTGTGAATTTATTAATTTTATAAATTTACTCGGGTGAATATATGAAAAAGCTCCTAGGATTAGTTCTCGGTTTATCTGTGGGCCTTTCAGGCTGTGGTAAACAAGAAGCTCCTGCAACTGACGCCGCACAACAAAAAGACACTGCAGAAGTGCAAACTGTTACCATGGCTTCGACTGGTTCAGATGCTGATATTTGGCGCTATATTGCTACGCTTCCTGAAACCAAAGAAGCTGGCATTAAACTTGAAGTGAAAAACTTTACTGACTATGTGTCTATGAACACTGCTGTAGCGAACAAAGAAATTGATGTTAATGCATTCCAGTCATATGCCTATATGGTTGCGTTTAATGACAATAATAAAGATAAAATCGCACCGCTTTCGACTACTTATTTAGAGCCGATGGGTATCTATTCAAGCAAAGTTAAAAAACTTGAGGAGTTTAAAACAGGTGCAACCATTGCGATTCCAAATGATGGCGCAAACGAATCACGTGCATTATTACTGCTTCAATCTGCTGGCTTAATCAAACTTAAAGCAGATTTTGACGATGTAAAAGGCACACCTGCTGACGTAACTGAAAATGCGAAGAAAATCGTAATCAAGCCAATCCAAATGGCGACTGCGGTTCGTGTTAAAGACGAAGTTGATGCGATTGTTTTGGGTAATACCCTTGCAATGGAAGGTGGTTTAAACGTACTAAAAGATGCGGTTTACTATGAGCCAATCGATCAAAGTACAAAAATGAACGTGAACATTCTTGCTGTTGCTGCTGACCGTCAAAATGACCCAGTACTACAAAAAGTGGGCGCGCTTTATCACACTCCAGCTGTTAAAGCTTACATCGATGAACATTTTGGTGGTACTAAAATTGATGTAAACAAACCAACTAGCTACCTCACTGAAGCAAAATAGTAATATAATTTCTTCAAATAAACAGGCAAAGTTTACTTTGCCTGTTTTTTCATTTTTGAACCCTTTTTTGACGCTATGATCCAATTTAAAAATATCTCCAAGCATTTTGAGCTAAAAGGCCAAACCGTTACAGCACTGGATCAGATTAATCTGGACATTCCAGATGGCTGTATTTTCGGTTTAATTGGCTACAGTGGTGCAGGCAAAAGTACCTTAATCCGTTTAATTAATTTGCTAGAACGTCCTAGTGAAGGGCAAATTATTATTCATGATAAAGACTTTACTGCTTTAAATTCGGCAGAGCTACGTCAAGAAAGAACCAATATTGGCATGATCTTCCAGCACTTCAATTTACTGCAAACCAAAACAGTTGCAGAAAATATTGAAATGCCGCTTAAACTTTTAGGTGTGTCTAAAGCTGAACGCCAAAAACGTTTAGAAGAGTTGCTCGAATTTATTGACCTAAAACATAAGAAAAATGCCTATCCAGATGAGCTCTCTGGTGGTCAAAAACAACGTGTCGGGATTGCCCGTGCGCTTGCCAATCATCCTAAAATTTTACTGTGTGATGAAGCAACATCTGCTCTCGATCCGCAAACCACCAAATCGGTATTGGCGTTATTAAAGAAAATCAATCAAGAACAAGGCATTACTATTGTCATGGTCACCCATGAAATGGATGTGATTGAATCTGTTTGTGATTATGTTGCGGTGATGGAACAAGGGAAAATCATCGAACACGGCTCAACCTTAGAGATTTTTAGTCAGCCAAAACACAATACAACCAAAAACTTTATTCAAACTGTATTGCAGCAACAGCTTCCTGTTAATATTTTAAATAACTTAGAAAATCAAAACCATAACAGTATTTATTGTTTAAAATTTCTGGGCAGTTCGGCACAGGAAACCGTCATTCAAGCGGTAATTAAACAGTTTGATATTAGCCTGAATATTTTGTTTGCCAATATGACTGAAATTAATGGTGCGGTAATTGGTCAAATGTTCGTTCAGCTATTAGGTGATGCAGCATTGATTCAACAATCAGTGGCGTTCTTAGAACACCATGGGGTTGAAGTCACTCAAGCAGGAGTTCAGCAATGAGAGATTTAATTGTTCAATGGCTGACTCAAATTACAGCACCCTTTTGGAAAAGTTCTTTGTCTATGGATCAGTTCGTCACTGCCCTACAAGAAACTTTTCACATGGTGTTCTTCGCCATGCTCTTCGGCTGTATTTGGGGTTTTATCCAGGCCGTGATTTTATATGTCTCACGTCCACAAGGCATTTTGCCTAATCGTGTCATCTACCATGGTTTGAACCCGATTGTGAATGCGCTGCGTTCATTGCCATTTATTATCCTCTTGATTGCGGTCATCCCTTTGACCAAAGTCATTGTGGGTACTTCAATTGGTACTTGGGCTGCAATTGTTCCCCTCACAATCTATGTTGGTCCTTACATTGGTCGTCTGATTGAAACTTCGTTGCTTGAAGTGAATGACGGCATCATTGAGTCTGCTCAAGCGATGGGTGCATCTCCGCTGCAAATCATTACTAAATTTGTCCTACCAGAGTCTCGTAGCTCTTTGATTTTAAACTTAACGACTGCAACCATTAGCTTAATTGGCGCAACAGCCATGGCGGGTGCAGTAGGTGCAGGCGGTATCGGTGACCTTGCTATTTCTTATGGTTATCAACGTTTTGATAGTAGCGTGGTGATCATGACTGTGATCGTCTTATTGATCTTGGTACAAATCGTACAAAGTCTGGGTGACTGGCTATCGAAATTACGCTAGGCCTGCGCAATTCATATCTTTAAGCTCTCTTCGGAGGGCTTTTTAGTGTTTAAGATTTGATTTTTTTAATGCTGAAATTAAACAAAAGTTTCTTTAACCCTAAATTACTTTGACGGTAAATTAGCAACACCATAAAATTTAAAATATGTCCTTCAACATTACATTTCCAAAAACTTGAATTACGACAAAACATCAAAAGAACAGGATTATATATTCCCCATGCAAACAACACTGCCAGCACAAATTTTCCGCTTAACTTTTTTCACAAAAGCGATATTAATCACTTCAGCAGCATCTGCAACCATTGCTGATTATAACTATGTGACTAGTATTAAGGTAAATGATGTTGACTTAGCCTGACCCTTGCCTGCATCAAAAGCAAATGCATTAATCAGCAAAAATCCAGTAAAGCTTAAATATGAATATTCAGAATGTGCCGGCAATACTAAATTTCATGTCACATCAAAAGGTAAATTTCTAAAATTTGAAATTTATGCTGAGGACAATTCTCAAGTTAAAAATGATTCATTCTATAAAAATAAAAGCAGCTTCGCCCAACTTGGACAAACCAAAGGGAATGTTTGGATGGAATGGGATAACTCCACGCAAATACACGATAAAATTCAAATTGGGTCAAAACATCTGACAAGCCAATATAACTTTCAACAATTTGTAAAAGACTTCCCCCAAAAGTGCAAAATTAGCCAATCCAAATGAAGTTGCTTATGTGATTTTACTCTCACCGACTTATGCCAAATCCGTGCTGAAAGAGCCGCATAACTATGATTTACCCTATATTGGCAATCTAGCCTTCAACTTTAAAAATAGCAAATTAATAGCTTTTTCAGTTAATCAAGGTATTGCTTGCTAAATGGTGTTTGTCATACAGCGTTTATTGATTAAACAGTGAGTTTATAAATCTGCATAAAGCCATGCAATAAACGCAAGTTTGATCTCAGAGCATGCTAAAATCAGCAGCTGTTTTCGCAGGGACTCATCTATGCACTTTGTACATCTTGGTATTTTTACAGAATTTTCCGTTACTGAATCTATTGTACGTATACCTGATCTTGTAAAAGCTGCAGCTGCAGATGAAATGCCCGCTCTGGCCATTACTGACCTTTCAAATCTACATGCTGCTGTAAAATTCTATAAAAAGTGCTTAGATAAAGGCATTAAACCCATATTTGGTTCAACCATTCGTTTGAATGATGCTGAACACAAAGCTACTCTTCTAGCGATGACCAATAAAGGTTGGCGCAGTCTAACAGAGTTGGTTTCTGAAGGTTATATTTCAGGTCAACAGCTTGATATTCCTTGCGTAAAAAAAGATTGGATTTTAAATCAACACCAAGACTTGATTGTTTTACTGGGTATGCAAAGTGATGTCGGCAAAATGCTTTGCTCTTCCAACCCGCAAAAAGCTGAACCATTGTTAGCCGACTGGGTCGAAAAATTTGGCAATCGTGTTTATCTAGCGATTACACGAACTGAGCGCTCGGGTGAAGAAGACTTTATTCACGAAGCAGTAAAACTTGCGAAGAAATTTAACATTGGTGTGGTTGCTCATAACGATGTGCATTTTATACGTAAAGAAGATTTCGAGGCACATGAAGCACGCGTTTGTATTGCCGATGGCTATGTCCTCGGTGACAATCGTCGCCCTAAAAATTACAGTCCTGAACAGTATTTCAAAACTGCCGAGGAAATGACGGAGCTGTTTGCAGACATTCCAACAGCTATTGAAAACACCTATCACATTGCACGACGTTGTAATGTGTCATTACGCTTAGGCTTCCATGATCTTCCTGATTATCCAATCCCTGAAGGTCATACCATTGACACCTATTTTGAACATTTATCAAAAGAAGGTTTAGAAGAACGCTTAGCGCATTTATATCCTGTCGAACAGCGTGGTGACGACTGGCCAGAAATTCGTAAGCCTTATGATGAACGTTTGGCTTATGAAGTCGGGATCATCCTGACCATGCAATTCCCAGGTTATTTCCTAATTGTCATGGACTTCATTCAATGGTCTAAAGGTAATGGCGTCCCTGTTGGTCCAGGCCGTGGTTCGGGTGCAGGTTCATTGGTTGCTTATAGTTTAAAAATTACCGACCTTGATCCACTACGTTATGACCTACTGTTCGAGCGTTTCTTAAACCCTGAACGTGTATCAATGCCCGACTTTGACGTCGATTTCTGTATTGCAGGTCGTGACCGTGTTATTGACTATGTTGCACGCACTTATGGTCGAGATGCGGTCTCTCAGATTGCAACTTTCGGTACCATGGCGGCAAAAGGCGCAATTCGTGACGTAGCCCGTGTCTTGGGTAAATCTTATGGTTTGGCTGACCGTATTTCTAAAATGATTCCGACCAAGCCTTTAGGTTTAAGTTTGGAAGAATCCATTGAGGCCGAACCACAGCTAAAAGATATTGTCACCAATCCATCTAACCCAGATAACGACGATGCAGCCGAAATTTGGGAAATGGCTCTCAAACTTGAAGGCATTACCCGTAATACAGGTAAACACGCCGGTGGTGTGGTCATTGCACCAACCAAGTTAACAGACTATTCGGCAGTACTCTGTGATGCAGATGGAACTAACCGTGTCGCCCAATTCGATAAAGACGATGTGGAAGCAGCAGGCCTAGTCAAATTCGACTTCTTGGGCTTACGTAACTTAACGGTAATTGAAGATGCCATTAAGCACATCAATGCCCGTCCAGATATCACCACACCTGTCGATATTTCCTTGATACCTTTGGATGATAAACCTGCCTATGCCGTGTTCGCAGATGCAAACACCACAGCGGTCTTCCAGTTTGAATCCGTTGGCATGAAAAAAATGCTGAAAGAGGCACGTCCAAGTAAGTTCGAAGAAATTATTGCTTTCGTGTCTTTATACCGTCCAGGCCCCATGGATCTGATTCCTGACTTTATTTTCCGTATGCATGGTGGCGAGTTTGAATACTTACATCCATTACTAGAAAGTGTCCTTGAACCGACATACGGCATTATGGTTTATCAGGAACAGGTAATGCAGGCAGCGCAGTTCTGTGCTGGCTATAGCTTGGGTGGTGCGGATTTACTTCGTCGTGCCATGGGTAAAAAGAAAGTCGAAGAAATGATTAAGCACCGTCAGATCTTTACTGAAGGTGCTGCAACCAAAGGTATTGATGCAGATACGGCCAACCATATCTTCGATTATATGGAAAAATTCGCAGGCTATGGTTTTAACAAATCCCATGCCGCAGCCTATGCCCTTGTTGCATATCAAACCGCTTGGTTAAAAGCACATTTCCCTGCTGAATTTATGTCAGCAGTGATGACCTCGGAAATGCAGAATACCGATAACGTGGTGTTCTTGATCGATGACTGTCGTATTAATGGTCTTGAAGTCTTGCCACCTTCGGTCAATATGTCTTTATATAATTTCCATGCCAGCGATCCAAAAACCATCGTCTATGGTTTAGGTGCGATCAAGGGTGTCGGTGAAGCTGCCATGCAGTCTGTGATTGACTCACGTATCCAAGATGGCCCATATAAAGATCTGTTTGACTTCTGCCATCGTATTGACCTAAAAAAAATCAATAAGCGCACGCTTGAAGCATTGATTCGTGGTGGCGCATTGGATTGTTTAGGATTAGAGCGCGCTGACTTGATGGCGCAATTGCCAGAAGCTGTACAAGCGGCTGACCAAGCCCGTACAAACCGCGAAACAGGAATGATGGATTTATTTGGTGAAGTTGAAGAAGTTCAGCGTAAACCTGCTAAACCTGTTAAACCGTGGTCAGATGAAGTTCGTCTTAAAGGTGAAAAAGATACTCTTGGGCTTTATCTAACAGGTCACCCGATTGATGTGTATCGCCCAGAGCTAAAAGCCTTTATTTCACAGCGCATTAATGAGCTTACGCCTACACGTCGCGGTGTCACTACAGTATTTGCAGGCTTAGTCGTCGATGTAGCCAACTTCCCGAACCGTATGATGGTGACACTCGATGATGGTACAGCACGTATTGAAGTGTCTGCGAATCACGAACGTTTTAACCGCTTCAAAGACGTGATTCAAAACGAAAAAGTGGTGGTGATTGAAGGTGAAATTTATGAACGTGAAGGTTTTGACCGCCCTATGGGTCGCTTAACTAAAGCCTTCAGTCTGAACGAAATCCGTCAAAAACGTGCCAATGCGATTCAAATCAAATTAACGCCGGAACATTTTAGTAAAACGCTCTCACGCGATATCCAAAATATTCTACTGCCTTTCTGCAATGTCGATATGTGTACGCATATTCCTGTGCAGTTATATATTGACTACCCATATGCGACGGCTGACATTCATTTGGGCTTAAACTGGAAAGTTGCCCCACTGGATGAATTACTGTCTAAGCTGCGTGACTACTTTGGTAAAGAATCTTTGCATGTCGAATATCATGTCAAATCCAAAGCAGCCAAAGCGGTAAGTTATGAACAAGCCTCTATTCCTGCGCAGGTTCCGCCACCGCCAGATGGGATGAGCATGGATGATGCCATGGATTTATACCAAGCAGAAGCCAATCAATTTTCTTAAAGTTTAAACGCTGTTTGAACTGCTTTTTTAAATAAACATATTGGAAATATCATGAATCAAACTGACAATGCTGCGGTTTCAGCACATCTCTCCCATGTGCGTATTGTCATGGTGAATACAACATTACCCGCAAATATTGGTAGTGCATTACGTGCCATGAAAACCATGGGACTTTCAAAGTTGGTCTTAGTTGCACCGAAGACTTACCCGCATCCTGACATTAATGCTTTGGCTGCCGGTGCTGTCGATTTAATTGATCAAATTGAAATCGTTGAATCATTAGAAGAAGCCATTAAAGATTGTCATATTGTCTTTGGGACCAGTGCGCGTAGTCGTACCATCCCATGGCCACTGCTTGATGCTCGCCCTGCTGCTGAAATGTCTCTCAAAGCGGTCTGTGAACAACAACAAGAAATTGCCGTGGTGTTTGGCCGTGAAGACCGTGGTTTGACCAATGAAGAATTGGCAATGGCCAACTACCATGTCACTATTCCAGTGAATACTGAATATGGCGTCTTGAATGTTGCCCAAGCGATTCAAGTCATTTGCTATGAAATGCGTATGGCTGCCCTTGCACATACTGAGTTAACGGCAAATCCTGATGCCAATATGCATGTGACAGATGACATCGATATGGAATGGGATGAACCTTTGGTGACCCATGAAATGATGGAACAGTTCTACCCGCATATTGAAAAAATGATGGCAGAGATTGAATTTATGGATCCAAAAAATCCAAGATTATTACCTTTACGCTTGCGTCGCCTATTTGGACGTATACAATTAGATCGTATGGAATACCACTTATTACGTGGCATCTTTAGCCGAGTACAGGCTTTAAATAACGGAACATGGAAAAAATCTACAGACAATGAGGATCAATCTAATGCTTAAGCAGCTCAAAGAAGATATACAGGCTGTATTCGCGCGCGATCCTGCTGCACGAAATACGCTCGAAGTCTTAACGACTTATCCAGGAATTCATGCCTTAATCATGCATCGTATGGCACATGAACTTTGGAAAAAAGAGTGTAAAGGCTCAGCTCGTCTATTGTCTTCTTTTAGCCGCTTTGCCACAGGCATTGAGATTCATCCGGGTGCGAAAATCGGTCGTCGTTTCTTTATTGACCACGGTATGGGTGTGGTGATTGGTGAAACAGCTGAAATTGGTGATGATGTCACCCTCTACCATGGTGTGACCTTAGGTGGCACGACTTGGAACAAAGGCAAACGTCACCCAACTCTGGAAGATGGTGTAGTGGTTGGCGCTGGTGCAAAGATCTTGGGCCCATTTACGGTGGGTAAAAATGCCAAAGTCGGTTCAAATGCCGTCGTGACTAAAGAAGTTCCTGCAAATACTACTGCTGTGGGCAATCCAGCACGCTTTATCACCAAAGATAGACCAAAAGATGAAGCGGAAACCCGTCGTCGCGATTATGCAGAAAGTATTGGTTTTCAGCCTTATGCTGCAACACAAGACCAAACTGACCCAATGTTAGAAGGTATGCGTGTATTGTTAGATCGTATTCAGCACAATGAAAAACGTATGAATAATTTGTGTCAGCGTTTGTCTCTCCTTGACCCAACGTTCAAAAAGCAACAGCTTAATGAACAACCTTTTAGTCAGGAAGAACTTAAAATCATTGAAGATGTGCGCCGCGAATGCGAAGCTCAAAGTAATCAATCTAAAGCTTAACCAAAAGCAATCATAATAAGTTGCCTTTAACTTGCATGTTGTTCAGAGTTTTTTTAGACTGACCAACGTGCTTTTTTGTATAAAATAAATTAATGGATGAATCATATGACGCTTAAGCCCTTGGCAGTTGCTTGTATTGCTTTAACCCTTGCCGCTTGTGGAAGCGCCCCAACTAAAAATAATGCTCCTAAAGATGCCATGATTTTTGTAGAGCCTGAACTGACTCCACCGTTCTACGCACTCAACCCATTTAACTACGATGCACCACCTCCTTTTGAATTAAATTTACAAAAAGCTGCAGCACAGCCTGTGACTAAGATGGTGGTAACTAGCCCGACCGACCCATCTAAACAACTAACACTTGAAGAAAACCGTCTGATTATTCCAATTGTAGACAGCAAAGTACGTTCAATGAAATTTGCTGCTTTAGCGGGTGATAATGAAATCGACATTACTGAAATTGATGATTTCTTACAGCTTGTTGAAGGTAAAGCACGTCACTATCCACCTCGTTTTGTTCAACGCCAAGAACGTAAAGGGTTTGAACTTAAACTTAAAGAAGTGACGCAAAAATTAGATACCCTTGCATCTAAAGACAACGCTTCTTTTGATGTTTTAGTTCGTGCATTTAAAGCCAGTGTGATGGCACGTAACCTTGATTTGGGTTCTGTATACACCACTAAATCATTAACTTATGCACAGCGTATTTTAAAAATCAACCAAGATGATGCTGAAGCAAATTTCTGGTTCGGTTTCGGTTTATCTGAAGGTGGTGGTCAACGTGAAGCGATTCCATACTTAGACAAAGCAATGAAAGCCGGTGTTCAAGAAGCGTATCTTTCTGCAGCAAATAACTATATTGCCATGGAACAAAAAAAGAACGCCATTCAGGTTTTAAAGAACTATAAAGTTAAATATCCACAAGAAGCAGAAGTTGCTGATCGTTTAATTCAAGAAATTGAAAAGCAAGGTCGCTGGAATGTTTGGCAAGTTTTAAATCCACCTAAAGCTGCGTCTTAAATCTGACGATTTAAAAAATTCTTTTGAAAAAAGACCGTTCTAACGGTCTTTTTTCATTTAAGGTGAATTGAAAATCCTGACAATTATCGTATGATTTGAAAATACTTAACCTTATGCGCGGCCTCTTTA
Source organism: Acinetobacter sp. LipI_15 (assembly GCF_058242865.1). Classification (NCBI taxonomy): domain Bacteria; kingdom Pseudomonadati; phylum Pseudomonadota; class Gammaproteobacteria; order Moraxellales; family Moraxellaceae; genus Acinetobacter; species Acinetobacter sp. LipI_15. The sequence continues at coordinate 1,815,562 of NZ_JBZAYN010000001.1, forward strand.
TGCAGCAAAATATTAAAAAAATACTGCTCCTTGGAATCATAAGTACAAGCGTACTGAGTGGATGTCAGGTCGTCAGTGTCAAAAATCAAAAACTCAATGTTTCGATTGCCAATGAACGTGAAAGTATTATTTCTCGAAACAAACTTAGCGAAGCCAGTTTAAATGTCTTGTCGATGACAGGTCGGGAAGCCAAAGCCTGCACAGAAGACCCGAAAGCCTGTGTTGATGAGTTACAACAAATTCCTCAGATTCAAGATGAACAATTACTTTCTACAGCAAGTGAATTATATTTAGCTAAAGCTATAGAATATGAATCTTCTTCAGCCTGCAAGTTAGGTGTGCTCAGTAGTCACAAATCTGAAGAAAAACAAAAAATTGAACAAGACACTTATAATAAGTGCTTAGATCAACAATTGATACTTCTCGATAAAAGTATTCGCTATAGCTATGCGTACATGTTTAAAACCAAACGTGCGCCTGCTGATCGTATTTTTGATAACCGTCAAGTTCAAATCCGTGATTTCTATAATCAAGGGATTGCCAAATTGGTTAGCAGCTATGCACTACGTTATAAGCCGCAAGAAGTCACCCAACAGATTAAAGTCGGACAAACCACCTATCACATAGACTTCAGCCACTACCCAGAACTCAAAAATCGTAAAATTGAACAATTGATGTCAACCTATAATCTTAACTTCTCAGGTTTACGTTCAATTACCCGTCGAGATGGTTTTGGCTCCGAATTTCTTGTGGTTTTACCCGAAGAACATACGATTGAAACAGGCAAAGCCAAATATATTATCAATCCGATTGATTTTAAATATCCGTCTGGTTCAAATCCTAATATCCATCAAGCGCGCTATTTAGCTGCAACCTTAACGGCTGAACCACTAAGCGCTGCAACTACAGTTGATCAAATTTTGAATCAACATGAGTTTCAAATTAAAGCTTACGACCCGTATAAGTATGAACAGGTCAATATTGCCAATAAAAACTATGCGCTTGCTGCCAATTTTTCTGCTCCATATGGTCTTTGGTTAGCACAAAATAACTTGGGTAAGGCAGCTTATTTATCACTGATTGACCGAGATGAAAAACTGACGATGCCGCATCTCTACATGCTTGAACCATATAATCCTGACAAGAAAGTTATCGTCTTGGTACATGGTCTTGCTAGCAGCCCTGAAGCATGGATTCGTCTGACTAACGATATTATGGGCGATTCAGTGCTACGTGAACATTATCAAGTGTGGCAAGTCTTCTATTCAACGAATATGCCGATTATTGAAAGCCGCTTCCAAATTTATTCCATTTTGACTCAGACCTTTAGCAAAGTAGACGCCAATGCCGCAGCTAAAAAAGATGCTGTTCTAGTCGGTCATAGTATGGGCGGCATTATTGCACGACTACTGGTCAGCCAAGCCGATACCACGCAAGCAGCTTTGAAAATGATGAATTCACGTCAATTAAATCAGTACCGAAATATTCCAGTCGTGAAGCAACGTATGGTGATTGATGATATTCCTAATTTCAGCCGTGCAATTTTTTTGGCTGCACCTCATCGTGGTACAGAATATGCAGATCGCTGGTTTACCAAAGCCGCTCGAAAAATTATTAAACTCCCAGGAGCTTTTTTATCGGCTATGGGTGATGTGTTAACTCAAGAAGAAGACCTGAAAGATTTATTTCGTGAAATTGACCATGGCTTGATCCAAAATGGACCAAGTGACTTAAGTCATCAATCAAAATTTATCGCGCTCACTGAAGATATTCAGCCGCGTAAGGGTTTGAAGTTTCATTCAATTATGGGAAATAACACCAACAGTCAAGATAAAAATATTATGACGGATGATATTGTACCATACACTAGTGCTCATCTAGAGGGTGCTGTTTCAGAAAAAATCATTAAAGGGGGTCATTCGATTCAAGAAACCCCTGAAGCTGTACTCGAACTACGCCGTATATTACGTTTGCATTTGATTGAACTTGGCCTCTATAAACCATAAGGCAATACAGCATTTAAATCGATCTACATATTTTAAAACCGATCTCAGGATTGGTTTTTTTTATTTCTGCATTTACTTGAACATGCCATTATTCACGTAATTACTATATAAGCTTTTTTTTTAATCATTTTAAAACTCATAGGCACTCGTTAAACTTTATATAAACCTTATATTGGAGATAAATTATTGTAAAATAAAGACAAAATATTGTGCGCTTTTCCTAATTATTTTATGAGCATATCGAATTATGAAATTATAAGGCTTAAAGTCACTTCATCTGGATGAAATTGGGGGTTAAATCATAACTATATAAAATTAAGTATATTTTACGTCAAGTTTATAATCCATTTATCAACCGCTCTACCGTGAGGTTTTGTCTCAAATCACCAATCGAAATGGTGAGTTAGCTGCACACTATGGCAGCGAAGGTTTTTTACTCCTCTTTAGGGTGTTAACTGAAGCTGAAAATTGAACCTTTGGCAGCCGATTTATTACGCAGAATTTAATCACTCGAACTTCCACATCCAGCCAGCCATATGTCTAAATTTGTGAAGATTAGCATCGGTACGGAAACGATCATTCCATCCAAATCTGATCAAATTCAGAAATTTATATAGGCTGCCGATCGTGCACTTTACCTTGCAAAAGGTAGCGGTCGCAACCAATATCGATTAGCTCAGGCTGAAGCGCAGCTTGATGTTTGAGTCAGTTTATCGCATTGTTAATTTATCCATTGTTGAATTTACACACAGACTTTTTTAGCGTTTATAAATAATATTTTGACTGCTTTTTTTACATGCAGACAAACCTTTTCTGGCATTTTCCTGTCACTTTTTTTGCTAGAATCAGCAACACGATTTGTTAACGTACACCTGTGGTTTTGAACGAAGAGACAATATAAATATAAGGACTTTTTCTAAATCCAATTTTCATCAAAACAGTGTTTTTCGTTTAGCAGCGCACAAATTTTTATTTTAAGGTATTTCGTTTCATGCAAGCTGATAATTCCAAAGTTGACCTTTCAACGCTGACCCCAATGATGCAACAGTACATGTCAGTCAAAATGCAAAATCCGCATTCACTGATGTTTTATCGGATGGGTGATTTTTATGAGCTCTTTTTTGAAGATGCGCATAAAGCAGCAAAACTTTTAGGAATTACACTAACACATCGTGGTAAAGCCAATGGTGAGCCTATTCCTATGGCTGGTGTCCCGTACCATGCAGCTGAAGGCTATTTAGCCCGCCTTGTAAAAAAAGGTGAAACGGTGGTGATCTGCGAACAAATTGGTGAAGTAACTGGCAAAGGGCCGGTTGAGCGAGGAATTGTCCGTATCATTACCCCGGGAACATTAACAGACGATGCACTGATTGCCTCTCATCAAAGTTCAAATTTAGTCGCGATCTGCTTACAACAAAATCAGATCGGGATTGCTTTACTAGACCTCAGTGCAGGTATTTTCAAAGTTCAGCAAATGGACTATCAGCTGGAACAATTGGCAATCGAACTTTCACGTTTAATGCCGAGCGAAATTTTGATTGATGAAGATCTTATTGATCCGAATATTGTCGAACAAATTAAACGTCAATTAGACTGCCCTGTTACCAAGCGTCCAAACGTCGACTTCAATTTAAATAACGCACAAAAAACGCTGTGTGACCAATTTGCAGTTGCCACACTTTCAGGTTTTGGTATTGACCATTTACCTTTGGCGAAAGCTGCCGCAGCGGCTTTGATTCACTATGCAAAAGTGACTCAAAAAACTGCTTTACCACATATCCGCAGCATTCAACTCGAACAAAGTAGTGATTTTGTGGCGCTCGACCCCGTCACTCGTCGTAACTTAGAACTGATTGATCCCCTATTTGAACATGGCACTTCCCTGTTCCAACTAATCAATGATTGCCAAACTGCGATGGGCGGCCGCCTATTGAGTCGTACCTTGATGCAGCCTTTACGAGATACCGCTTTATTGGATGCGCGTTTAGATGCCTCACAAGCGATGCTGCAAGGCTATCATGAGTCTCCGATACGTTTAGTTCTCAAAGAAATTGGTGATATTGAACGTGTGCTATCTCGTGTAGCGCTCGGCAGCGCTCGACCACGAGACCTAGTTCAGTTACGTCAAACTTGTGCACAAATTCCCTATCTTCGACATGCACTTGAACCGATCATTCAGTCACACCAATCTAAGCTGATCGCTCAGTTAAATGATGAAATGGGTGATTTTCACGGCTTACATGAGCGTCTTATGTCTGCCATCGTAGAAAACCCGCCAGTGCTTTTACGTGATGGAAATGTGATTGCTGAGGGTTTCGACACTGAACTTGATGAACTACGCAAAATTCGTGACCATGCAGGACAATTCCTCATTGATCTTGAAATTAAAGAGCGTGAACAAACCGGAATTTCAACCTTAAAAATTGGCTATAACCGTGTCAGTGGCTACTATATTGAACTCACTCGAGCGCAGGCTGAGCAAGCGCCTGATCATTATATACGCCGCCAAACCCTTAAAAATGCTGAACGCTACATTACCCCTGAGCTGAAATCCTTTGAAGATAAGGTGCTTTCAAGTGAGTCACGTGCATTAGCGCGCGAAAAAATGCTTTTTGAACTATTACTCGATGAATTACGTGCAGATATTGGCAACTTACAAATGATGAGCGCCGCTATAGCGCAAATTGATTTACTGGCTAATTTTGCCCATCAAGCTCGATTACGAAATTGGTCACGTCCTGAATATAGCCCTGAAGTTGGGATCAAAATCAAAGCCGGACGTCACCCAGTTGTGGAATCTCTGAGCAAATCAGCATTTACTCCAAATGATACCAGTTTGGACTTTAATCACCGCATGGCGATTATCACAGGGCCAAATATGGGCGGTAAATCGACCTTTATGCGCCAAACTGCCTTAATCAGCTTATTAGCCTACTGTGGTAGCTTTGTCCCTGCCCAATCTGCCGTATTAGGGCCGATCGATCGGATATTTACCCGTATAGGATCTGCCGACGACTTGTCTACAGGCAAATCAACCTTCATGGTGGAAATGACTGAAACCTCACAGATTCTACATCATGCGACCAATCAATCATTGGTACTGATGGATGAAGTCGGACGTGGTACGAGTACCTATGATGGCTTATCTTTGGCGTGGGCATGTGTGCTCGATCTCACGCGTCGCATTAAATGTTTATGCCTATTTGCAACGCATTATTTTGAGCTCACCGAGTTAGGCAAAGACGCTAATATCGATAACTATCATGTAACTGCTCGTGAGCTAAATGGCAACTTGATCCTATTACATAAAGTCCAACAAGGCCCGGCGAGTCAAAGTCATGGTCTACAGGTGGCAAAGCTTGCGGGTATTCCCGCAGCAGTGATCAAAGAAGCGCAAAATCGCCTTCGTATATTAGAAACTCAGCAAAAACAGCAACTCAATACTGCTGTACAAACCGATCTATTCTCGGCACTCACAGAGCCCGAAGTCATTGAGCGCGTGGTGGAAGTTGAAAAAACATCGCCCGTACTTGATGCCTTAGCAGATTTAGATGTAGATAACTTAAGTCCACGCGAAGCACTACAACAGCTTTACGCCTTAAAGGATTTACTTAAGATCTAAATTGAGCAGAAGCGATAGATGAGATATGCAAAGAACACCTATGAAGGTGTTCTTTGCATTGACGCCATGTAAATGTGTAAATTAGTAAATATTTGCTATCTACTACTGCGGCTATTCAACAATAAATTGATAAAAAATTAATGTTGTTAAATGTTTCATGCTTAAAATACACATTAAAAATATTGTTTGATAAACAGATGTAATTTAATCAGTTTTTGAGTATGATTCTCATTCATTGTGAAATTTACATAAATTGTTCAGTTTTTAGTGATTTTAACAGCACTGCATATAATAATTATCAATAAAAGGAATTGTTAGTTACCCTATTTTTTGCCTAAAATACACCATTAGTTTATTAGAACCATATTTTTTAGGTAGCTGTCGCCATGACCTTTGTTGTCACTGAAAACTGTATTAAATGTAAATATCAAGACTGCGTAGAAGTTTGCCCTGTTGACTGTTTCTATGAAGGTCCAAACTTCCTTGTTATTAATCCAGATGAATGTATCGACTGTGCGCTATGTGAACCTGAGTGTCCAGCTAACGCGATTTTCTCTGAAGATGAGTTACCTGAAGGTCAAGAAGTATTTATCGAACTTAATACTGAACTTTCTCAAAAATGGCCGAACATCACTCAAATTGGTGATCAACCTGCCGACCGTGAAGAATGGAACGGTAAAGCTGATAAATTACAATATCTTGAAAAGTAATTTTACGCTTTCATGAAAAGATCAGCACATGCTGATCTTTTTTTATACTTAAAGCACACATTTCATTGCAAATTATTCAAATTTTCTCAATAAAATTGGATTAAAATAGAACGAGTTTATAAATAATTGATTTCTATAATGAAGCATTTACTCAAGGGATTATTGTCTGTTGCAATATTCCCTCTTGTTTTCATTGGTTGTACAACTACACCACAAAAACAAGGTCACACTATTACAACTCCCGACGGTAAACGTATTTACATACCTCAAGAAAAAGTGACGACCATCAGACAAGCCCCGCCTAAAGTGGTGCCTTATGCATACAACTCATGGGTCGCGTCTGTTGATAATTTACGTCGCGTTCGAGACTATGAAGTCTTTTTAGAGAAAAATGGTGTAGGCAATATCATTCCTTCATTTGAGCTGATGCGTACTGCACGTGATTGGCAAAAATGTGGTCGCTCAGAATATATGGTGCCTAACCGTGAATTATGGCAAAACCAAATTGCAACCTTACGTGTCTTTAAATATTTAGTTGCGGCCAATATCTTAACGGACTTTGAAGTGACTTCGGTTTATCGTGATTTGCCTTTGAACCAATGTGCCGGTGGTGCAAGTTCATCTCGTCACTTATACAACTCGGCGATTGATTTCCGTATTGGACCTGCGTACCCGCAGCCCGAAGACTACAGTTATATTGAAAATACCAAGTTCCGTTTATGCCAATTTTGGTCACAACACGGGCAGAGTCTCAATATGGGATTAGGTTTATATGCCAGCGGACAAATTCATATTGATACTCAAGGCTACCGTACTTGGGGACCTGATCACTCAAGTCGCTCTTCAATGTGTAATTACTAAAACATTACATCGTCATATCAAGACCTCTTCGGAGGGCTTTTTTGTACATAAAATATTCAAATATAGAACAATAAATTGCGATGTTGGTGGAAAGGTTTAAAATGCTTGCATCAATCACGAGGTGCGACAACATGCAACAAATGTGGACAGACATTGATGCTTACATCGATTCACATTTAATTCCTGAAGATCCAATATTGACCCAAACACTTCAACATACGGATGAACGTGGCTTTCCTGATCATCTTGCTGTAGCGGCTAATCAAGGCATGCTGCTTCAAATGTTAATCCAAATGAACAAGTGTAAACGCGTTTTAGAACTTGGAACTTTTGCAGCCTATAGCACCATATGGTTAGCACGTGCCTTACCTAATGATGGTTACATTCTAACCATTGAAGGTCGTGATACACATGCTGCCCTGGGTCAAGAAAATATTGATAATGCAAAGCTTGCACAAACGATTGAACTAAAATGTGGTCGCGCGGCAGATATTTTACGTGCCCTTCCTGAAGATACTGAAGCTTTTGACTTTATTTTTGTCGATGCAGACAAACAGAGCTACCCTGAATATTTAGAATTAAGCCTAAATTTATCTCATTCAGGTACAGTGATTGTTTTAGACAATGTGATTCGTGCAGGTGAGATTCTGAATGCCGAAAACCACAAGCCAAGTATTGAAGGTATCCGAGATATGTTCAAAGCCATGCAAAATCATCCGAAAATTTTATCCTGCACGGCACTTCAAACTGTAGGTTGTAAAGGTCATGATGGTTTTGCGATTGCAATCGTTAAATAATCTAAATCGAGGTGTTTTTTAGCCACCTCGAATAAAGGTATAAAAAACAATCAATACAATATTTTATTTTTAAAACAACTACTTACAAACACTACACACAGAGTTATCCACAATTTATGAGGATAACTCTGATTATTTTTAACACAACAACTTATTATTTATTTACTCGCATTTGTCCGTCTATTAAATCACCTATTTGTTGTTTCATCTTATTTTACAACCAACAGTGGAACACTCGAATTTCTGAAAATACTGGTGGTAATACTGCCCAAGAAGAACTGATGGATTTTACTGTGACTAAATGCCCCCAGTACGATTAACTGGATACCATGCTCTTGTTGATAGTCCAGAATATTTTCCGAAACATCGCCATAGCGGTATTCCGTCACCACATCGAGCCCCGCATTGGTTAAATAATTTTTTGGATCATCCAAGATTTGTGGGTGATCTCCAACATAGACCAAATGACATTGTAAAAGTTTGAGTAGGTCACTTTGTGCCACACGCTTCATTAACTCAACGCATTTAGGCGAATATTCATAGGCAAAAATAAAACGAGCCGGTGGTTTAAACGTTGGCCCTACAGTCATAACTGTACAACTTGCACCACGTATAAAGTTTTCAACATTACTACCAAGCGGCTTATTGCGCTCTGCTGAACGTTCACCCACGCGACCAATTAAAACAATATCGTCATCTTGCAACACATTAAAACTTTGCTCTAAGAAGTCGCCCTTTTCCTGAATATGGGTGGTTTGAATACCATGCTTATCTTGGATCATTTCAGAAATGTGTTTGAGCAAGTTATTACTATAATCTAACGCTAAATCACTTTGTTTTTGTTCTAACTCCGCGAGTTCTTTCAAGAGCATAGCATTACTTTCAAACCCAATCACGCCACTGATTTCACCTAAGTGATAACTTGCCGGATAGTAATCAAGTATTTGTAGTAAAACCAACTCGCGGTGAGTTTGTTTAGCAACCCAAGCAGCAGCATCAGCTAGTGCATTAATGCATGGAGAAGAGTCGATACAGGCGATAACTCGTTTCATGATTAGCCCTCGTTTTATTATTGCTTGGCTATAAAATGTTGTTTGTTATTTTTAACTTATCACAACTCTGTTTCACTGTGCATGCATTTGTGTAAGCATAAAAATGATTTATGACCTATTTGGTGATTATTTATTCACGATATCGAATGAATTTTGCAGGATTACCCGCAATAATGGCACGTGCTTCAACATTTTTCGTCACCATACTGTTCATACCGACCACAGCCTGCTCAGCAATGTGAATGCCATCCTTGATTCCAACATGCGCCCCTAACCAAACATCACGCTCTATCTCAATCCCTTGTGATCGTACAGCCTGCTGATAAATGGGTTGATTAACATCCATTCCATGATCAAAAGCGTATAAATGGCAATATGCCGCCATACGAACCTGATCGTGAATTTTGATGCCCACTCGCCCACCATCTAAAATACAGTGATGATTGATCGCCACTTCATTGCCTATTTCTATTGGGCCATGCAAAGTGCAATCCGCCGCAATAAAGCTGTTATCTCCAATAACAATCTTACGTCCCGGTTCGGCAAAAATATGAGCCAATGGCGATATAAAACAGTTTTCACCAATTTCAACGGTTTCCATCGATTTGAGATAGTCTTGATATTCCTGTTGCCAAGCTTCAGCCCAACCACGATTTTTTGGTTTGAGTGACCAATATAACCAAGGCATATAATTCAAACGATGCTTATGTTGCTCTCGATATTTCAATAATGGATCTTGTTCATTCATCTTCAGCAGCCTCAACGATATGCAATTGTTCACGTCCGCGAGTTACATCTTGAATCTTTAACTGTAGCGGTTGGATTTGATGAATTTGCAATGATGCAAGTACATTTACGCCCTGAGCTGTATAGTCTTCCTGAAATTCAATTTGCTGCTGATTGAGTTCATATTGGAAAATTGCCCATTCATTAAACTGACAACTAAATTGCACTTTTTTCTTCTCAATAAGTTCAATTTTTTCAGCTTGTAAAAGGCATTGACCTGCACAGCCACCATAGGCACGTACCAATCCCCCTGTCCCGAGCTTAATTCCGCCATACCATCGATTAACCAAGACCAACACGTTGGTTAGGTCATTCCCTTCTATGGTTGCTAGAATGGGCCGACCTGCTGTGCCTGAAGGCTCACCATCATCATTAAAACGTACGGTATGTCCAATTTTCCATGCCCAACACTGATGTGTTGTTGAGATATCCTTATTGGCTTCGAGAAATTCTTTAACGGCTTGTTCATTTTCCACAGGAACTGCGATGGCTTGAAAACGACTTTTTTTAATGTCTTCTTCATATTCAAACTGTGCGGCGAGTGTAAATGGCATAACGTCTTTAGATCCTGTATCAAAGGACATTATAGCGTTTTTTGAAAGACTTACATCCACAAAAAAGCCCCCAAAACTGGAGGCTTGATTGGCACTGCGTTATTAACGTTCGCGAAGTGCTTCTTTGGCTTTATTGAATGGCTTGATTAAATATTCAAGTACAGTTTTCGAGCCGGTACGGATATCAACTGTCGCCACCATACCCGGAGTGATACTAAAACTTTTACCTTCTTTATTGCTTAATTTATCACTATCTGTACGGATATAAACACGATAATAGAACTGATCTTGTTTCACTTCATCACGTAACGTATCTGGTGAAATGACGGTCACTTTACCTTTTAGACCACCATAGATCGAATAGTCATATGCCGTAATTTTCACTAAGGCTTCTTGACCCGGACGAATAAAAGCAATATCTCGTGGTGAAATACGTGCTTCTACCAAAAGCTGTTCATCCAAAGGTACAATGGTCATCAATTTACCATTTTGCGGAATCACACCGCCCAATGTCATCACATCAATCTCTTTGACCACACCACGAACTGGAGATTTAAAAACGGTACGGCTCAGCGTATCCGATTTGCCTTTCACCACTTGTTGCTGCGATTCAATATCTGTATTGGCTTTCGACAATTCTTCCCGTGATTTCACCAAATATTGGTTACGGACATCATTTAACTGATTTTGTAAGTCATTCGCTGAACGCTTTAAACGAAGTACTTCAACTTCACTTGCTGCACCCTTAGCAACTAAAGGTTCAGTCATGGCCAATTCTTGTTGAACCAATACCAAAGCTTGTTTTAAGCCGGCAACAGATTCTTCCAAGTTTGCACGACGTGAATGATATAAAGCGGTTTCTTCCTTCACTAAAGCTGGAATCTTTTGAACATCTTCAGGAAAGGTTAATGGTGTACCATTCACTTCTGCACGTAAACGTGCTGCTGTCGCACGTGATGCCACAAGTAAAGACTCGGTTTCACCAACATTTGATGCGAAGCGTGTTGGATCAAGTTGCGCAAGGACTTGACCTTGTTCAACAATTTGACCTTCCTTCACATTCAACTTGGTTAAAATCCCTCCCTCAAGCGACTGAACAATTTGTTCTTTCGAAGATGGAATCACTTTACCTGTCCCTGTAGAGACTTCTTCTAATTTAAACAACCAAGCCCAAACTAAAAGGATTGCCAGACCAATCGTAATAATCCAAATGATTAAACTCGATTTCGGTAATGGTGGCTCTTTAAAGCTGACTTTGGTCGAGCGTTGTATTTCTTGTTTATTTTCACTCATGATTTAAGCCCCAGCTACTTTTTTCTGAGCATTCTGATTCAGAATTTGATCACGAGGCCCATCCATGACAATTTTACCTTCATTCACCACAATAATGCGGTCAACCAACTCAAGTACCGCACGGCGATGTGTTGCCACCACCATAGTTCGGTTTTGTAAATAACCTTTTAAATGATCGATCAACTGCTTCTCAGATACGTCATCAATGGCTGCTGTAGGTTCATCAAGCAATAGAATATTGGGTTGACGAATCAATAAGCGTGCAAGCAACAAAGCTTGGCGTTGACCGCCAGAGAAGCCTACACCACCTTCTAAAATGATATGGTCTAGCCCTTCTTTTTTCTCTTGAACAAAGTGAATTGCACCCGTAATTTTCAGTACTTCAATCAATTGTTCATCCGTAGCCAACGGAGCACCCAAGGTCAAGTTTTCACGAATCGTACCATAAAATAACTGTGCATTTTGGTTCAATAGCCCCATATCACGGCGTACATCTGCGGGGTCAATTAAAGACAGCTCAATCCCATCTAATTTAACTTTGCCTTGTACTGGCGTTTGCATACCCGATAACAATTGGAGTAGCGTCGACTTACCAGCACCGTTACGGCCCAAAATTGCGATTTTTTCTCCAGCCTTAATTTCCAGTTTTGGAATTAAAAGACTTGGACGTGGGTCATCTTCACCATACTTAAATGACACACCATTGAGTTCATAATGACCATTAATTGATGGTCGATGAATAAGATGAGAATAATCCGGTTGATCGACAGGTTTCTTCATGAGCTCATCCAGACCGGCTTTTGCCACTTTAGCCTGTTGTAAACGACCTAATACCCCTGCCAGTGCAGAAATCGGTGCTAACATTCGTGAAGACAAAATCGAACAAGCCACCAAAGCACCTGTGGTCATTTCACCTTTCATCACAGCAAAACAGCCGACAAGTACAACAATTGCAAACGTTAGACCCTGAATTTTTTGCGTCCATGCCGACATTAAGCCTACAATTTTACGTTGACGCATGCTGACATCAGCAGACACTTCATTCATGTGGTTCCATTGGTTTTGGAAACGTGATTCAGCACGAAGTAATTTGATATCCTCCATACCTTGCACAGATTCAACCAATAAGGCATTACGAATCGAAGACTCGCGCATACCCATTTGTGCAAGTTTAGCCAATGGTTTTTGCGCCAAAATCCCTGGAATAATCATCAAAGGAACCACCAACAGCATAACCCAAAATAGATTGCCGCCAATTAACCAGAAGATGAACAGGAACAAGAAGAAAAACGGTAAATCGGCAATCGCAGTAACAGTCGTCGAGGTGACCATTTCGCGTACCCCTTCTAATTCACGAATCTGTGAAATAAAAGTACCTGTAGATTTTGAGCGTTCGCTATTTTTAATTCTTAATGCATGACCAAATACACGATCTGAAATTTTCAAATCGGCACGTTTACCAATAATATCCGACAAATAAATTCGTGAAACACGTAATGCAAACTCAAATATCGCTGCAATTAACACCCCACCGGCAAGTACCCATAAAGTCGGTACAGATTGAGATGGAATAACGCGGTCGTACACGTTCATTGAGAACAAAATAGTGGCTAGGGCCAAAATATTCGCCATTAATGAAGCAAACATAATGTCGATGTAGCGTTTCCAGTCTTTTAAAACAATCGACCAGAACCAATTTTTTTCAAACGGCTTGATGTATTCATCAACACGTGCATCGGGTACAGATGACTCTGGACGCAGAATATAAATATTGCGAACGCCATGACTCAATCGTTCAATAGAGAAGACTTGAGATAGGCCTTCATCTCCGCTCAATTGGACACTGGCATTACCGTCTACGTCGATGCGTTCTACCACACCCACTTCACCACTAATAAACTCAACCAATACCGGTAAGCGCCATGGATTGAGCAGATTTATGTCATATTTATTTTTTCGAACACTTAATCCAATTCGGCGTGCCATGACTGCAACCAGTTCATCGGCATTTTTGTGTTGATCCCAATCCAACTGCAACCGTATACGTTCTTCAGAGGGTTCAATTCGATAATGCTTTGCAATATTCAGAACCGCTTGTAGCCACGGTTGATAATTTATTGTATTACTCATGGCTGAACTTCAAACCCCTGAATAGATATATTATTAAGTTCATAGATATTTCGTGAACGCCCTGTCACTTGGATGTACTGTGCAAGTGCTGAGTAGATATCATATTGCGATGTCACAATTTCTTGTGCGGCACTATGTATGGCTTGCTCGGCATTCAGTAGATCGACAACCGTTCGAGTTCCTAATTTATATTGTTCTTGATACAGCTCTTTGGTTCTTACCGTTGTTTCACGGCGCTGCACCAATATCGACATTTGACGCTTTTTATTTTCAATTTGTTCACGAATCATTCGGACTTGATCAATCACATCCAAATACACTGTATTTACTTGTGCTTTTGCTGCTTCTTCTGCATAGCTTGCGGCACGTGTTTGCGCTGCGATTGCACCACCTTGGTAAAAATTACTGGTGGCTTCCAACATGATTGAATTATATAAACCATCATCTTCATCATTATTTGGATTACGGCCATTCACCGCCTGACTCAGACTGCCTTTGACATTGAGTGTTGGATAAGCACTTAATTTTGACTGTTGCTTTTGCAGTTTGGCAACTTGAACTCCAGCCTGAGCTTGCATCATGCTCGGAATCATCTTGAAGTCAGGATCATCATACAATGCCGCTGCAGTTAAGATCCGATCGGGTATCACCCAATTGATCTGACTCACATCAAAACCTAACAAGGTACGCAGACGCTGTTGGTACTGTCGAAGCTGTGTTTCTTGCACGATTAAATTTGATTCTGCAGCTTCTAAATTTGACTTGGCTTGAATAGGGTCTGCTTGACTACTGATCCCTGCGGTTGCACGTAGGTTGGCAATTTCAGCAATCCGACTCACACCGGCAATTTGTTGCTGCGCAATTTTAGCAACTTCTTGATATCGTTTAATGTTGATAATGGCATTTGCAACATCAAAAGAAACTTCATCCAAATTCACAAGCACATTGGCCTGCTCTTGTAACATTTTTGCTTCTTCGATACCGACAGCACTTTTGGTTTTACCAAAGTCATATAGCATCTGCGTCGCATTTAAAGACACCAACTGACGTCCACGCTCGCCTTTGGTCAGATCTGCGGTACTTAATCCACCTGAAATTTGGGGATAATATGCAGCATTCGCAAGGTCAATATTGGCGTTTTGCGATGCAACTGTAGCAATACTTTGCGTGATTTCTGGACGTCTTTGCACGGCGATATGTATCGCATCAATAAAACTTAGATTCTTCGCTACCGTGTTTGGATTATAGTTGCCTTGTTGCGTTCGACCATAAGCAACGGCGGGCATTTCTTGGACACGTGAGGTATCTAAATTATATTTACTGAGTTCGGTGATGTTAATTTTTTCGGCAGAAGGTTTAGGCTTATTAGGTAAAAAAATCTTATCTAATGTCTTTTGAATGGTACTTTGCGCAGTGCCAGTTTCTGCTGCATACACTGAACCAATGGAAAAGGGTAATAATAATATACAAAAGAAATTGCACTTATTTTTACGCGGACGCCCAACTTCTGGACCATTCATCTTTCGTAATCGCATGATTTTTGCAGGTCGTATTTTTAGTTTAAAGTATACTGAATTCTTGTTAATTTTTTAGATTAATCGCTCAGTTTTTGTCATTTCAGACAATAACATAAACCCGCTGAATGAAACTAGCGCCATTCAACAGGAAATTTCTTATTTTATTCAATTAAACGGTAAAATCATCACCAAGATAAACTTTACGTACCGTTTCATCTGCAAGGACTTCTTCTGGAGTACCTTCTGCAATCACTGAACCTTCGCTCACGATATAGGCATGCTCACAAATCGCAAGGGTTTCACGCACATTATGGTCGGTAATTAATACACCAATACCACGATCTTTCAATGTTCGGATAATGTCTTTGATATCACCCACTGAAATTGGATCGACCCCTGCAAAAGGTTCATCGAGCAACATAAATTTAGGGTCTGCCGCTAACGCACGCGCGATTTCCGCACGACGACGCTCACCACCCGACACACTCATACCAAGAGAATCTTTGATGTGTGTGATTTTAAAGTCAGCAAGCAATTCCGTTAAACGTTGCTGACGTTGTTGCTTATTTAGATCTTTACGGGTTTCTAAAATCGACATGATATTTTCAGAAATGGTTAATTTTCTAAAAATAGATGCTTCTTGAGGTAGATAACCAATACCTTTACGTGCGCGCTCATGCATTGCCAAGTCAGACAAATCAAGATCATCTAAATGAATCTCACCTTTATCCATACGCACTAGACCAACAACCATATAGAAACTTGTGGTTTTACCTGCACCATTTGGACCAAGTAAACCCACAATTTGACCACTTTGCATGCTAAAGGACACATCCTTTACCACCCAACGCTTACTGTAGTTTTTGGCTAAATGTTTAATACATAAAGTTTGAACTTGCGAAGTTTGCTCCATTAATCACGTGCTCCTGGGAAGGACTTAGTGCTTGACGGTGGAATCACGATTTGAACACGCCCCGAAGAAGATCCAGATTTATTTGGCGTACCTTCAGCTACGATATCGCCTTTATTCATACTGTATTTCAAGCTATTACCACGAATACTGGCACCATCTTGTTGCAACAAAGCCCCACCCGTCATGGTGATAATACCTGTTTCAGCATTGTAGACGATTTTCTGTGCTTGGCCTTTTGCATAGCCTTTGGCAGGGTCAGTTTTTTGTTGGAAATGTGCTGGCCCACCCGTTGCTGTAATCGTACTGATCTCTTTTTTGCTGTTTAAGTTCGCAACGATTGAGTTTGCCTGAAGCTTCATCGAACCCTGTTCAATGATGACATTACCGGTATACGTCGTAATCCCGGTTTTTTCATTAAACGTTGCACGATCGGCAACCAATGAAATCGGTTGATTACGATCTGAAGGCAAAGCAAAAGCTGCAACTGAACATAACGCCAGTGAACCGAGTAGCGCTGTACGTTTTAGGAAAGTTTTTGCAGTTTTTCGATTAAAATTATGGTTCATACTTTCCTCGAATATTAAAAAATTCGTATTGACCGTCGTTTAAATTTGCTTTTAAACCTTGGCTGACAAATTCGGCTTGTGGTGAAATCACCGTTACAGTTTTGTCCGTTTCTATTACACGCTGTTTTGGAAAAGCAGTTAGTTCCTCTGTACGAAACTCCATTTTCCCTTCACGCATCAATCTCGTTGCAACCACATTGTCACTCAGAACGACTTTTTGGTTATCGTCCATACCATTGGCTTGTTTGGCAAAGAATGTGGCATCGACAGTACCATCTTGATAGGTTGATGCTTTCAGATTGACCAAATGAGACGTTTGCTTTTGCAAATCCTGCTCAAGTCGATCGACTTGCGCACGAATATACAATTTTCCCTGCTCATCAGTCTGCGTCAGGTTAATGTTTTCAGCTGAGTAAGTCATACTTTTCGAAGAGTCCGCCTGAAGCTTATTACCCTTTCCACCGAAATAGTAAAAACCACCGCTTACAGCAGCAATGACCACAGCTGTCACGTATAAAACTTTAGTATCCATAAGCGGAGATTCAATCCAATGACTGCATCAATTTATTAATAAGGTGCACTTGCATATTTTTCAAGTAGTTCCTGGTATACACCTTTAGACACTAAAAGCATATCGCAAATTTCACGAACAGCACCACGTCCACCCATCGCCTGAGTGACAAGATCTGCACGGCGACGTACTTCTAAATGTCCATTCGGTACGGTCACTTTCATCCCTGCAATAGCAAAGGCTGAAAGATCCGGCCAGTCATCACCCATGTATAGGCAATCTGAAGGATCAATACCAAACTGTGCGCAGGCTTCAGTCAGTGCAACACCTTTGTCTTCACGACCTTGAAAGACCAAATCGACACCTAAGTCAGACATGCGTTTTTCAACAATATTACTTTTACGGCCGGTAATAATGATGACTTTGATACCCGCTTTTTGCACCAACTTCATGCCTAAGCCATCTCGAATATCAAAGGATTTTATTTCATCGCCGCTATTGGTCAACGTTACAAATCCATCAGTTAAAATTCCATCTACATCCAGTACTAGTGCTTCTATGTGACGCGCTTGTTCTAGCAATACATACGATGCCATTTTCTTAATTTACCCCAGCCTGAATCAGATCATGCATGCTGATAATCCCAATCACTTTATTGGCATCATCAACAACTACAAATTGTGTAATTTTCTTTTCATTCATACGTTCTAAAGCATGTACCGCGCGTTCTTCTTGTGAAATGGTCAACGGATTTTTAATCATCACTTCTGAGACTTTCATATTCACATCAAAGCCTTGCTGTTTATCAATCAAACGACGTAAGTCACCATCGGTAAAGATACCCAATAAGATATCGTTTTCATCGACAATTGTGGTGAGACCCAAACGCTTATTTGAAATTTCGTACAAGACTTTATTCATAGGTGTCTCTGGCGACACTTTGGGTAAGTCTTCACCTGTATGCATGAGATGTTTTACATGCAATAACAAACGCTTACCCAACGCTCCTGCAGGATGAGAACGTGCAAAGTCATCTGATGTAAAACCACGTGCATCCAATAATGCAACTGCAAGGGCATCACCTAAGGCTAATGTTGCAGTGGTACTGGAGGTCGGCGCTAAACCCAAAGGACATGCTTCTTGAATATTACCCAAGGTCAATGCGACATCGGCATTTTGTGGCATTGGGCCTTTATTGTCGCCACTCATGGTAATAAGAGGAATGCCCAAATGTTTGATCAATGGCATCAGCATCATAATTTCATCACTCTTACCTGAGTTTGAAATTGCAATGAGCACATCACCTTTAACTAACATGCCCAAATCACCATGTCCAGCTTCACCTGGATGCATGAAGAAAGATGGCGTACCTGTCGAGGCAAACGTAGCGGCCATTTTACGACCGATATGCCCCGATTTGCCCATACCAGTAATCACTAAACGCCCTTTGCACTGTAAAATGATTTCGCAGGCTTGGCTAAAACGATCATCTATTTGCGTCGCTAATACTTGTAAAGCATGCTCTTCAATACGCAAAGTTTCTAATGCGACTTTCTGAAAATCGACTTGATTCGGCATATTTGGTGGATTCAAAGTTGTTATACCTTAAGCCGTGAGAGGTGCGCTCTCACTTTCAAAATAAAAAATTTTCACAATTTTATCATATCTATGCAAATAGCACGTTTCCAAATGTATAAGATTTCATGAATTATGCAGAAAAGATGCATTTCTTCATTTTTATCTTATGGACAAATAAATTGAATTCAGCACTCGCATGAGATTCAGCCCGAATCAAATGATCCTTCAACTCTATATTTTTAACAGAGCAAAGACATCACGCATTAAAAAATATCTGCTTTTTTGGGTTTTAACTTTATGAAAAAAAATGCTTAGGTTAAGATGAGCCATCTTTTGGTAGAAACAATTTGAAGACCTATGCAACCTTTTGTTCTATATAACTCAGAGCAACGTAAAAAAGTAGAATTCGTACCTCGCAAAGAAGGACATATCGACATGTATGTCTGTGGAATGACTGTGTATGACTACTGTCATATTGGTCATGCTCGAGTTATGGTTGCATTTGACTATATTATCCGTTTCCTGCGCAGTCAGGGCTGGAGCGTTAAATACGTTCGAAACATTACCGATATTGACGATAAGATCATTGCCCGTGCCAATGAAAATGGCGAAAGCATTACTGCTTTAACCGACCGTTTTATTAAGGCCATGAACGAAGATGCTGCCAATTTAGGTTGTGCAGCACCTGATGAAGCACCACGTGCAACAGACTATATCGATCAAATGCAGAATATGATTGGTAGCTTGGTTAACAAAGGTACAGCCTACCCCTCTGCAAATGGCGATGTTTATTTTGAAGTTGAAAAGTTTGCCAAATATGGTCGTCTTTCGGGTCGTAAACTTGACGATATGCAGGCTGGTGCTTCTGAACGCGTTGATGTAGAAGTAGAAAAGAAACATCCTTTTGACTTCGTGCTTTGGAAACATGCCAAAGAAAATGAACCTTCTTGGGCTTCGCCTTGGGGCAATGGCCGTCCGGGCTGGCATATTGAATGTTCAGCGATGTCGACCTGCTGCTTAGGTAACCATTTTGATATTCATGGTGGCGGTTCAGACTTAACTTTCCCGCATCATGAAAATGAAATTGCGCAATCTGAGGCATCTACTGGCGAACAGTATGTTAATTACTGGATGCATGTCGGCTTTATTAATGTCGATGGCGAAAAAATGTCGAAGTCTTTAGGTAACTTCTTCACTATTCGTGATGTGATGGATAAATTCCACCCTGAAGTGATTCGCTTCTTTATTGCGTCATCACATTACCGTAGCCCAGTAAACTTCTCTGACACTGCTTTAAAAGAAGCGAAAAATACCCTTTCCCGTTTCTATCATTCATTTAAAGCTTATCAGCAAGTCTATGGTGAAAAAACCGTAGAAACTTTGGATGATGCTTTAGTTGAGCGCTTTAATGCCGCTATGCGTGATGATTTCAACACCGCAGAAGCAATTGCGGTATTGTTTGAAGTCAACAAAGAATTGAACCGTGCCGTAAAAGATGAAAATGCTGAACAAGCGGCTGTGTATTATTCGACATTGCGTCACTTGACCAATATTTTAGGTTTGGTGCAACACAATGTGGATGATTTCCTGAAATCTGATATCGGTCAGGAAGCATTAGGCTTATCAGAAGAACAGATTGAAAATTTAATTCAACAACGTAAAGATGCGAAAAAAGCCAAAGAATTTGCCAAAGCAGATGACATTCGTCAATCTTTGTTAGATCAAGGGATTGTTCTTGAAGATACTCGTCAAGGCACTATTTGGCGCCGTGCTGATTAATTAAGCAAACAGAAGCATAGAGAGTTGACAGTTGTGTGAAATTCTCTATAATTCACCTCATTGCGGGAATAGCTCAGTTGGTAGAGCATAACCTTGCCAAGGTTGGGGTCGGGAGTTCGAGTCTCCTTTCCCGCTCCAGAATACGAAAAACCCTCATCGAAAGATGAGGGTTTTTTTATGTCTAAATTTTTCTTCAACGGCTTATTTTTAGATTTATTTACTCATGTTATGCACATGAAAGTCATTTCGCATTTTTAAAATAAATTAAAATCTATTCGACGAAGTCTTACATTTAGGGATTGAATAAAGAGATTAGCCTTCGGCTGGAGGTACTCTTACGAAACGTTGTTTTTCATTCGGCAAAATGAGATGCGAAGCTTCGCAAGGAAACCATCTTGCGGTGCAATGCACCTCACCAACAAAACTCGTTCACTACCGTCAAATTATTCAACGTATCGCAAAAACATTTTTGATTAGAAGTCGTCCTGTCTCAAACAATTGCGCATGACATTACCGCGTATCTTTATTATTTGAAGCAAAGTACGCTTCTGATGTTACTGTGTAACATCAGTGATTTATTATATTGTAGCGACGTTAATAAGCCTTAATTTCCTCTCAAAGATTAAGGCTTTCCTTATTGCAATATGACCTTTCGCCTACCTGTTAAAAAATAATCTGATGAAATGCTCATCTTGGTTATTTTCCTCAATTTTTCTCCATAATTTTCCGTTATTCTTTGCCAAAATTACATTTGGACAACCAAATAATGCACGGCGCGCACACCACACTCAAACTGAGCAGCTTAAGTTACGCATTACTTACGATCTCAACATCAATTTGGGCCGCAGATACTGTTCAAAATCCCCAAGAATCTGCAGCAGTTCAGCAAATGGAAGCTTTAACATTTGAAGTTCCAACAGCAATCACTAAGCCCAAAGACCCAGATATCAGTGCTGTCGCAAAAACCATCATAAGCCGTGATGAAATGTTGAAATTTGGCGATCAGTCCATCAATGATGCACTGCGTCGTGCTGCAGGGTTTCAACTCCCCGGTGCTGGCGGTGGTCCACGTGGTGGTGCAGGTGCTGGCGGTATGCGTTTTCGTGGTGGTGGCGCACCCGTGTTCTTAATCAATGGTGAACCTGTACAAGGTGGTCCTCGTGGTGGCATGTCAGTTGTTGATAGCATTACACCCGAAATGATCGAACGCCTTGAAATCACCAAACAACCAAGTGTAGCTCAAGGCTCGGTTGCTTCATCTGCTATCATTAATATTATTTTAAAAGAACCATTGAATGGCACGCGTTTGAGTGGATCTGTACGTGCTGGTTATGGTCTAACAAAGTCAAATACACGTGAAGAAGAACGCACCAATTTAAACTTTCAAATGGATGGTCGATCAGACCCTTGGATCTATAGTTTATCTGGGAGCCAAATGTGGAATGATTCAGATACACTCACCCGTACACAAGATGCAACAGGAACGAAAACTCAAAAACGCATCACCAATCGTACGTCGCAAATGCTCACCCCACGTGTTGAATATCAACTTGATGATCAACAAAAATTGGTCGCTGAAATGTTTTATCGCAACAATGAAAGCGAAGGCACAAGTGGCTCCCAAGTCCAAAAAGATAAAAATGACAGCATTCGACTCAACACGCGATATGAGCGTAAAGACCAAGGAAATTCAGACAAAATTCGCTTATCAATCGAGCAGCAAAATGAAACCGAATTAACAGAGTATAGAGATTCTCAATCGTATATTGATGAACAAATTAATGAATATGGCTTGGGCTACGACGGTGTCCGAAAGTTCGACTCAAAACGCCAAATAAAATTTGGTACCGATCTACGTAGTAATGAACTTAAAAGCAATATTGCAGACACCTTAGATGAACAATTGTATGCTGCTTATGTTGAAGGAAGTTGGAAATATATGCCGCGCCAAACCTTAACTCTAGGTGTACGCCAAGAGTGGATTGATCGTTCAGGTTTAGTGGATTATCAAGATCAGCATTTGAGTCCTGTATTAGCACACCGTTTTGACTTTAATGACCAATGGTCACTCCAAACCAACTTGAGTCAGGCTTTTAAAAATCCACGTAGCAATCAATTGATGCCGACTGTTTCAGTTTCTACAGATAGCGATGCAGGGACACTAAACAACCCTGATCGTGGTGGTAATCCTGACTTACGGCCTGAAACCATCAATGCTTACGAAACAACCCTAGGTTATAACACCCCTGCTGGCGGCGTAAATATCACTGCTTATTATCGAGAAATTAATGACTATATCGAAAAATCGATCCTGTTAGAAAATGCTACAGGCGGTCGTTGCGAAACAGGAAATACCGATTGCCGTTTTGTCGAACGCCCATATAACCAAGACAGTGCAACTACTTATGGTGTGGAAATTGCTGGACGTTATGCACTGAAGCAAACGGAGAATGGTCATTCATTTATGTTGAATGCTCAGCTATCAACTGTACGTGCAAAAATTGAAGAAGCTGACGGCTCTGACCGTTTGGCAAGCGATGTTGCACCTTATACCGCAAGTGCTGGTTTATCTTATAACTATCAACCGTGGCGTATTGCAACAAGTGTGAACCTCAATTATACCCCTGAATATACACGTGCGCTGAGTAACGAACCGTACAATCGCACCAGCAATGAACGCGTCAATATGGATGTGAGTTTTACTAAACGCTTTGATCAAAATTGGTCTGCATCGGTGAATGCACGTAATATTCTCAGCTCAGATTATAAAGAAGTGTTAAAAGAACAAAGTTCTGGCGCGCTATACCAATCTCGTATCAATGAAGCAATTCCAAGCTTTATGTTTACCTTAGAAAAGAAATTCTAAACCGTTTCTAAGAGACTTCTAAGAGATTTAAAATAAAAAACCGATACAGACAACGAATCGGTTTTTTATGCGTACACGACCGCAAACTAGCGCTCAATTGCCTTCAACATTTTCGCAATTTTTAGGGTATGTTCCTTCTGCCCTTTTTTCTCTAAGACCTTTTGCTCAACCCACCATAAATATTCAAAAATTTCTGATTCACTTGAATCCTCTTGAATTAATTTAAAAATATTGGGCAAATAATCATCATATTCATCACGTAAAGCAGGAATACGGCGAATCCCTAACGGGTCCCATTCCTTCAATAAAATTTTATGTATCGCATGCAAGAGACTGGCATCTCGATTATGTTTTGACTGCATACAAGTTCCCTGGCTTATATTTTTTTACTTTTAAAATCAGTTATCTAACTATGTGATGATATTAAAAGAAAAATGAACTGTTGTTTGTCGAAGATTTCATCATACGCATCTCTAAACGCTTTTCCATTGGTTTTTCATCTTTTTTTTATACTAAACCAAAGCTTTATCAAAATATCATGCACTTTTTCTCATAAATTTTGCCAATAAAGCCTTTCGGAAATCCTTTACTTCACAGCACCAAGGTTTTAAATACTAAGTTCAATCATCGAACCTAATCACTCAAAGAAAAAAATAAGCTTCAAGCCAACTTCTATATTTATCTCTTTTCGTAATTGTGAAAAATTTACAGTTTTCCTTTTTAATCTCCGACAATTCAAGCTACATTCTATTTTGAAATTTTAATCCTGAAAAATCCCTATGAGTACTGCATTAAACGAAACCATTTACGTCATTCAACACCTTGCATTTGAAGATTTGGGTTCATTGGAAGATGTATTTTATCAACTGGGTTATCGGGTGAGATACTTCGAAGCTGGTGTCGATGACCTCAGTAAAGCTATGCAACATACAGGGCTTACCATCATTTTGGGCGGCCCGATCGGAGTTTATGAAACTAATGACTACCCTTTCCTACAAAAAGAACTAGACTTACTTAAAGTACGTTTAGAGAGTAATTTACCGACTTTAGGCATTTGCTTAGGTGCTCAGCTAATTGCGCATGCATTGGGAGCGAAAGTTTATGCAGGTCATAGCAAAGAAATCGGTTGGAGTGCCTTAGAGCTTGATGCCATTACTCACAATATTTTAGCGCCATTAGATCAAGTGCCTGTACTGCATTGGCATGGTGATACCTTTGATTTACCTGTAAATGCACAGTTACTCGCCAGCTCAGCAATTTATCCAAATCAAGCGTTTAGCTATGGGCCCAATATTCTAGCTCTACAGTTTCATATTGAAGCAGAAACACAGGCCATGGAAAAATGGCTAATTGGGCATACATGTGAACTGCATAAAGCACAAATTAACATCCCAAATTTGCGCATGCAAAGCCAACAACAAGCACCTCATTTAGAACGTGTTGCTCCCCTTATTTTGCAACAATTTTTACAACAGCTTGAGCTTTAAAACAGCTATTAATTTAATGCTAAATGGCTTATAACGGTTGCACTTCAAAACGTATAAGCCATTATAATGACTCCCTTACTCAGCATTGCGCTCATCCACTTTTTTGCTCTCATCAGCCCAGGCCCTGACTTCTTTTTTGTCACCCAAAGTGCTATTCGACAATCCAGATCACATGCATTATTTGCCGCATTAGGTATATCACTTAGTATTTTAGTTTGGTCAATTTGTGCAATAAGTGGCTTACATTTTCTATTTCAAAAAATGGCTTGGTTACAACAAAGCCTCATGATTTTGGGTGGCTTATATCTTTTATATTTAGGCTCTCAGTTATTAAAATCTGCATGGAGTAAAGACCTCGGCACAATAACAAGACCAACCGAGCAAGCCGTACAGAAAAAAACGCCTTTGGCGCTATTATTCCAAGGTTTCTTGACCAATATGGCCAATCCAAAAGCATTGGTTTATTTCAGTAGTGTATTTTCTATTGGAATCAGTGCAAAGGTCAGTATTTTTGATCAAAGCTCTTTACTGGCTTTAGTCTTTATTGAAAGTTTGATTTGGTTTGCATTGGTTGCGGTCTTATTCTCAGCACCTAAAATGACCCATTACTATCAAAAATTTAGTAAAAAAATTGACGCCATTACCGGTGGAATCTTCATCAGTTTTGGCTACCTATTGCTGCTCAATCGCGATTGATCACACACCAGTTAAATAAGACATAAAAAAGCACCCAAATGGGTGCTTTCCTAACTTAGCTGAGGGAGCTAAATCTTATTTCGCTGCTGCCTTTGCTGTAGATACAGCGGCTTCAGTCGTAATATTTACCGTAATTTTGTCGCCTACATTCGGTACATATGCACCAACACCAAATGCTGAACGATCAAAAGAAGTCGTTGCATTGAAACCAATCGTTTCCGCCTTAGTCATTGGGTGAACGGCTTGCTTGTTCAATACAGCATCCAATACCACTGGTTTAGTCACATTTTTAACTGTTAAATCACCCGTGATTTTGTATTTAGTTTTGCTGATGGCTTGAACTTTTGTGCTTTTAAACGTGATATTTGGATATTTTTCAGCATCAAAGAAATCTGCTGTTTTTAAATGATCATCTAATGCTTTGACATTGGTATTTAAGCTTGATAATGGAATCGTCACATTCACAGAGGAATTTGCAGGTTTTGCATTATCGACATTGATTGTCCCTTGAATGTCACTAAAATTTGCAGAAGGCGTTGAGAAACCAAAATGATTCCAAGTAAATACTGTTGCTGTATGAGTAGGATCAATTTGATAGGCAACAGGTTTTGCCATAGAAATTGTTGTAACTGATGCTACCGCCAAACCGATTGTTAATGCTTTAAAGTTCATGTTTTTATCTCACTTTCGAATACCATTAAGTCTATAGATTTTTAGCCGTATTACAGCTTTAAAGATAAAACGTTTTGTTGCATGTTTAGAACGATAGTTTTGTAAAATCTGTAGCAGCATCTACAACCACTCTCAATTATTAAATTTCCCATATATTTCAAATAATTAATAATTTAATTG
Source organism: Acinetobacter sp. LipI_15 (assembly GCF_058242865.1). NCBI lineage: Bacteria > Pseudomonadati > Pseudomonadota > Gammaproteobacteria > Moraxellales > Moraxellaceae > Acinetobacter > Acinetobacter sp. LipI_15. The sequence goes on from NZ_JBZAYN010000001.1 coordinate 1,842,138, forward strand.
ATCCATGAGTTATTTATCCTAAATTTAGGAAACATCAACCTATCAGAGTCGTAGGCTTTCTAAACAAATCCACTTAAGATTTTTAGACATCATAAAAATCTGAGTACCCAAAAATGACAGAACAATCGCTGGCTATTGAAAAAGCCTTAAATACTAAAATGCCCAAAGATGTCGTTTTGGCATTTCTTATGAATACTTCAAAAGAACTCGTCGAAAATGCAACTCAGCTGCTGGTTGCAGAAGACGCGGCATATGTTTCCTTAAACTTCAGCAACCCAGAACTTAAACAAATTGAGCCGTGGGCTGGGTCTGGCACAGGCAGAGACATTTATATTTATACCTTTGCCAACGTTGGGACCTACTGGAATATCGACGACTTTCAAATCACGGATATGATCGCTGAAGATGAAACTGTAGCTGTATTTGGTCAATTCACCTACACCTCAGTCTATGCAAAAAATACTTTCACCTCGCCTTTTTCAATTAAAGCCAAAGTTCAAAACGGTTTAATCAGCTTTTTCCAATTTATGGAAGATACCTACGCCTCAGCATCATCATTCCGCGTAGGTGGAGAATGGATCATTCAGCAAGATGCTGACTCAGCTAAAAACTTTAAAGTTTCAGCTTAAATGCTCAGATCCAACAGCTCTTCACGCAAGAGCTGCTGTTCATTTAGAATAGCTTTTTACATTGAGTTAATGACAGCGGTATTGGATAAATCCGGTTTTTCTCGCGATTTGATCATACAGCTTTTGCGCAGTTTCATTGTCCTGATGCGTAAGCCAATACACACGGTCACACTGCTGCTGATCACAATATTCTTTCACTTTCGCGATCAGCGCCTTGCCAATACCCTGCCCGCGATATTCTTCAAGCGTATATAAATCTTGCAAATAGGCATAAGGCTGCAATGTCCAGCAGCTCTCATGTTCAATGACATGCACGATCCCAACCACTTGATGATCAATCACAGCTGCAAAGCCATACATATGTTCGCAGTCAGCAGCATGTAACCTGTGCCATGTACGCTCAGTCACCTCATCTGCCACCTGACTTTTATAAAATTCTAAATACAGCTCCCAGAGCGGCTGCCATTGGTTTTTTGAAATTTCAGTTAAATTTTTAATTTGTATTTGCACGTTCAATGTCTTTTTTAAATGATCACTGGATTTTTATAACTGAAATAAAGCTTTTTGTGTTGAAAACACTGTATTTTATGCGCTCTTTTTAAACATGATGAGTCTTGAAAGAACGTTTTCTTATCTGTTTTATAAATACAATAGACAAATAAAAAGCCCGAAGATTCGGACTTTTTAACCATTCAGCTTATAGCTTTTCAACCAAGATCCGATCTACCTGCTTTAAACCTGTATGCTTTTCATGGTTCTTACGGCGAATCTTAATCACTTTGTCTTCTTGCAAATCTTGCAGCATCAATTCTACTGCAACCATGGCTTCAAGCTCTAAGTCTGTGCCAATCCATTTCTGTTCACCAGCATCCATCAGTACAATTTCATCATTTATCTGATCATAAAGGCTCATCGTTTCCTCACTTGGGGCAACATTGCACCCGTGGCTGAATACTGCATGAATGAATTAATTTTAAACCAATGCTTTAATTCATTCGTTACAAATCGTTATTTCACAATTAAAAAATAAATTTAATCTCTGCAATAAAAAACGCCCCTTCTCTGGGGCGTCTTTATTACGGTTAGTCTTTACAGATTAAGCGGTAATTTCTTTCACAGCAGCAACAACAGCATCAGCAGTAATACCAAAGTGTTGGTACAAGTCTTTTGCTGGAGCAGATTCACCGTAAGTCGTCATACCGATTACACGACCATCAAGACCTACAAATTTCCACCAGTAGTCCACATGCGCAGCTTCAACAGCAACACGCGCACGGATCGCAGCTGGAAGAACCGCTTCACGGTAAGCAGCATCTTGTTTTACAAATTCTTCAGCACATGGCATAGAAACAACACGTACGCCTTCAAGCTGTGCGTAAGCATCCATTGCCAATGAAACTTCTGAACCAGTCGCAATGATGATTGCTTTCAATTCGCCTTTTTCTTTTGCAAGAACATAACCGCCTTTCGCTACGTCAGCAATTTGATCTGCTGTACGAGTTTGGAATGGCAAGTTTTGACGAGAGAAGATTAACGCTGTAGGGCCTTCTGAACGAAGCAGCGCAGATTTCCAAGAAATAGACGCTTCTACAGTGTCACATGGACGCCAAGTGTGCAGATTTGGTGTACCACGTAAAGATGCAATTTGCTCTACAGGTTGGTGTGTAGGACCATCTTCACCTAGACCAATTGAGTCATGGGTATACACATGAATCACACGCTGTTTCATCAATGCAGACATACGTACTGCATTACGCGCATATTCCATAAACATCAGGAATGTTGCTACATAAGGAACGAAACCGCCATGAAGTGCAACACCGTTAGCAATCGCAGTCATACCGAATTCGCGTACGCCGTAATGAACGTAGTTACCCGCTGGGTTAGATTCAACACCTTCTGCGCCTTTCCATAAAGTCAGGTTAGAGCCTGCAAGGTCAGCAGAACCGCCTAGAATTTCTGGAAGCTGCGGCGCAAATGCTTGAATGGCATTTTGGCTAGCTTTACGAGTAGCGATTGTTTCAGCTTTAGCATTTACTTCAGCAATATAAGCATCCGCTTTTGCTGCGAAGTCAGCAGGAAGATCACCAGAAAGACGACGTTTTAGTTCAGCTGCTTCTACTGGATATTTAGCAGCATAAGCAGCAAATGTGTCGTTCCAAGCAGATTCAGAAGCAGTACCTTTGGCTTTTGCATCCCAAGCTGCATAAACATCAGCAGGAATTTCAAATGGACCTTCTGCCCAGCCCAAAGCTTCACGAGTTAAAGCGATTTCATCATTACCAAGCGGCGCACCGTGGCAATCTTCTTTACCTTGTTTGTTTGGTGAACCTAAACCAATAATGGTTTTACAGATAATTAAGGTTGGTTTCGCAGTTTCAGCTTTTGCTTCAACAGTTGCTGCACGGATTGCGTCTGCATCATGGCCGTCAACTTTAAGTACTTGCCAGCCGTATGCAAGGAAACGCTGTTCTGTATCATCAGAGAACCAGCCTTCTACTTCACCGTCAATCGAGATGCCGTTGTCATCGTAGTAAACAACTAATTTACCTAGACCCAAAGTACCAGCCAATGAACATGCTTCGTGAGAAACACCTTCCATTAAACAGCCGTCACCTAAGAAACAGTAAGTGTTGTGATCTACAACTGTGATGTCTTCTTTGTTGAATTGAGCCGCTAAAGTTTTTTCAGCAAGTGCAAAACCTACAGCGTTTGCAATACCTTGACCCAATGGACCAGTCGTTGTTTCGATACCCGGTGCATAGCCCAATTCTGGGTGACCTGGAGTTTTAGAATGCAATTGACGGAATGATTTCAAATCTTCAATAGACAGGTCATAACCTGTTAAGTGCAATAGCGCATATTGCAACATAGAGCCATGGCCGTTTGACAATACGAAACGGTCACGGTTTGCCCATTGTGGGTTTGCAGGGTTGTGGTTGAGGAATTCACGCCATACCACATCAGCAATATCTGCCATCCCCATTGGAGCACCTGGATGTCCTGAATTTGCTTTTTGCACAGCATCCATTGCCAATACACGAATTGCGTTTGCAATACGACGTTCGTTAAGCGGGGTTGTCATAGGTCAGAGTCCAAACAAATGGTTTAAAAGAGTAAGATGAATAAGAATTCAAAGATGCGCATATTGTCTTAAAAAAAGCGGAATGGGTAAAGCCTCAGGGGCAAATTTTCGCTAATTATTCCTGCACCACCTGTATTTTGGGCGCTTATTGCTCAATTTCAAGCCTATGCATGTCGTTTATTTTGTATACAGTTACGCTTTTATATGGCGAATCAATGACAGCGCAATGCATATTTAGAGTTTAGTGGCGAAAGCAAACGCTTCGTAATTGATAAAAGTCCAATACATCGAATGGAAATTGTGAATATAAATAGCAGCCAAAGCCGATCCAAATAAATGACCATTAGAAATATGAAATATAATCAATAAAGAAACTTATGAATGTTTATTAAACTCTAAGAGCATACTCATCCCTTTGAAATCAGCACTTATCCAATATACTCACGGTTTCACATTCAATATTTATATACCACGACATGTAGCAGGTAAGTTTCGCTGCGAAATATCATCCGATTGACAATTCCAAGCACCGTTTAAACCATCTGGAATACTAAAATAGATCTGCTTTGAGCGAAGAGCAAAATTGACATCTGTTGATTTAAACGTAAAAACCACTGAACACGTTCCTGCCACATCAGTAATTTCACTACTTGCAATATACTTGGTACTGATACTTTCATTCAGCGCTGTATTCAAATCTACACAGCTTTGTTCCTCTGAATAATTTTCAATCAGTTTCAATTTATAGGGTGAAATCATTGTTAATACTTCAGCTACTTGCGCCCGAGCGACATAGCCATTGTAAGATACAGTAGCAATTGCAGCCAAAATGCCGATAATTGCCACTACCATCATGATTTCAATGAGTGTAAAACCAGACTGTTTCATTACGTTTCCCCATTCAACGTAATGACAAATAGGCAATTTGCGTACCAAGTCTCAAAAGCGCGTACTTATTGTGTTTTATTTTTCAAATTAAACGAATAATTGTCGTTTACAGTCATATTCTGTCAGTTCATGACATTCATATTGATAAATCTCAGGATATTGATTTGATTTTTTCTTATAATTGATTCACTTGAAATGCCACTTTAGGCATTTTAACGCCTAATCACATTGTTGCTTGTGCCAAAACAAAATATCTCAATTTTTCTCATCATAAAAAATTAAATTGATAAATCCATAGCTCATATCAATTTTTTAGATGCCTATATCAATTAAAAAGTCATTGAAATGAATTAATTTCATCCAATTTGGTCATGTTAAGCTAGTCCTAAACGCTTTCTCGATGTAACATATTGCGTCTTTAAATTTAACTGTGATAGGACTTATGCGCGAGTACGCTGTATTTACCTCGGAATCTGTAAGCGAAGGCCATCCGGATAAAATGGCTGACCAAATCAGTGATGCTATTTTGGATGCAATCTTAAAAGAAGACCCATATGCACGGGTTGCTTGTGAAACGCTTGTAAAAACGGGTGCGGTTGTACTTGCCGGTGAAATCACAACAACTGCAAATGTTGACTTTGAAGCGATTGTTCGTAATACCGTAAATGGTATCGGATATCATCATTCAGATCTTGGCTTTGATGGTTCAACTTGTGCCGTGATCAACATGATCGGTAAACAATCACCTGAAATTGCTCAAGGTGTAGACCGTCAAAAACCTGAAGATCAAGGTGCAGGCGACCAAGGTTTAATGTTTGGATATGCAAGCCGTGAAACCGATGTGCTTATGCCAGCACCTATTTCATATGCGCATCGCTTAATGGAAAAACAAGCTGAACTACGTAAACAAGGCAAACTTGCTTGGTTACGTCCTGATGCAAAAAGCCAAGTAACATTTGCTTATGAAAATGGCATGCCAGTTCGCTTAGACGCAGTTGTACTTTCAACTCAGCACGATCCAAAAATTACCCAAGCTCAATTGAAAGAAGCGGTAATTGAAGAAATCGTGAAAAAAGTGATTCCTGCTGAAATGTTCCATGCAGACACTAAATTCCACATCAACCCAACAGGTATGTTCGTCATTGGCGGCCCTGTAGGTGACTGTGGTTTAACAGGCCGTAAAATCATTGTAGATACTTATGGTGGTATGGCTCGTCACGGTGGTGGTGCATTCTCTGGTAAAGATCCATCAAAAGTTGACCGTTCTGCTGCTTATGCAGGCCGTTATGTTGCTAAAAACATTGTGGCTGCTGGTCTAGCTGACAAATGTGAAATTCAAGTGTCATATGCGATTGGTGTTGCAGAACCAACATCTATCTCGATCAACACATTCAATACTGCAAAAGTATCTGAAGATTTGATTATTGCACTTGTACGTGAACACTTTGACTTACGTCCATACGGTATTACTCGTATGTTGAACTTGATCCAACCGATGTACCAACAAACTGCTGCGTATGGTCACTTTGGTCGTGAAGGTTCTGATACCGCATTTACATGGGAAAAAACTGACAAAGTGGAAGCGCTTAAAGCATCTGCTGGTCTTTAATCTTAGTAGATTAATTTCTCAAAAAAGCCTGCATTGATTGCAGGCTTTTTTATGGCCCATATGTCCATAACTAAAACATCTAGGATAAAAATAACGAGTGTAAAAAATATTGACTAAAATTTACGCCTAGCTTATTCATAAAACACCAAAATAATTTAAGAACAACATCATGCCCTTTCCATTAGACTTAAAATTTATTACTGCAACTGAAGAACAATTAGGATTTAAGTTTCCAGAAAAATATAAAGCCAAAATGCAAATTGAAAATGGTGGCGAATTCGGCATTAGCTTTTCTAATGCGGATGAATTTGAAGATGATGATGACATCGAAGCTTGGTGGCTTTTTCCCTTCCAAGACACCAGCGATGTGAAAAGAATAAAACGTACGATGAATCATCTAGCCGTAGAACATCAATCCATAAGTGAAATAGAAGACTTCCCTGAAAACAGCATTGCTATTACACATAACGGCGATGGCGATTATTTATTGATGCGTACGATAGACGATACACAATTGGGGGAAGAAATATATTTATGGCGCCATGAAGACAGTGAATTTCTCTATCTACTTGTGACTTCAATTGAAGAATTATTTACTCAAAATCCTTAACACCATAAGCAGATATAAAGCCTTTCAAACTACAAAATAAGCTGGATAAAATTACACTAAATCAACAATTTTTGATCGATTTTTGAATATTTTTTCAGCTAATATAAATTCAGCCCATGCTACGGGCATAACAAAAAAAGGAAAGATCAAAATGAATAAATTACTTGTTGCTTTAGGTTTGGCTGCAACTGTTGCACTTGTTGGCTGTAATAAAGACAAAGCGCCAGAAACAGGTGCAACAACTGGTGAACACTTAGAAAACGCTGCTGACCAAGCAGGCCATGACATCGCTGATGCAACTTCAGATGCGGCAACTGCGACAGCGACTGCTGTTGATAATGCTGCAACTGCAACTGCGACAGCAGCCGAAAATGCTGCAGAAAATGCTGAAGCTGCTGCACACAATGCCAAAGAAGCAGCTAAAGACGCAACTGCTGCAACAGCAGGTGCTGTTGAACAAGGTGCAGCTGACGTGAAAGAAAAAGCGCAGCAATAAGCATTTTATAAAAAAGCACCTTCGGGTGCTTTTTTTACATCTGTATTTTATTCAACTTACTGTTTCAATCTATTTTTAACTTGAAATTTAACTGATGTCAGGTCAATCTTATGAGGTCATATAAATAACAAACTTAGAGAAAATAATGTCTTACTCACATCATGCCGAAAAACATTTTATGGAACGTACAGGTTGGCTACGTGCATCTGTACTCGGTGCAAATGATGGCATTATCTCCGTCACTAGTTTAATTATGGGCATGGCTGCAAGTGGTGCTTCTAGCCATACCTTACTCATTACATGCATTGCAGGACTCATATCTGGTGCAACCTCTATGGCGGCGGGCGAATATATCTCTGTGAAATCTCAAGAAGACGTCGAAAAAGCAGATCTTCACATGGAGCATAAAGAACTGCAAAAGAACCCTGAGCTAGAACTTAAAGAACTTACCCAAATTTATATTCAACGTGGTTTAGAGCCTACACTGGCCCATGAAGTCGCAGTCCAATTAACTGCACATGATGCACTTGAAGCCCACGCCCGAGATGAAATTGGAATCCATGACAATACAGCAGCAAAACCCGTTCAAGCAGCGCTATCATCGGCTTTAGCCTTTTCAATTGGTGCACTATTTCCGATGGTTGCGATCTTGATCAGTGCTGACATGCATATTGAAAAAACCGTTATGGCCGTTGGCGTGATTTCTCTAGCACTACTCGGTGCCTTAGCCAGTTATGCAGCAGGTACTTCTATGTTGAAAGGCAGTCTACGTGTTGCACTCTGGGGCATTGCAGCCATGCTATTTTCAAGTTGGATTGGTTCTTTATTTAATGTAAATCCAGTTTAATGTTTCTTTTATCAGTTTTACAAATATTGAAAATCAATTATACACAGTAATGATTGTGTGATTTTTCAACAATATTCATTTTTACAATATATAAAAACCGTAAAATAGAGATACATTTTTTAAGCTTTTTTTTCCATGTCTTTTATTGCTGCGCCAGCCAATCGATCCAATATATCGATTTGGGTGGCTTTTGTTTTATTAATTTTAGTTACCATTGGTGCTTATCTGATTGTAGGCGTTAACCAAGCATTACTATTTTTAATTGGTGGTGCTTTGGGTATGACCCTTTATCATGCGTCTTTTGGTTTCACCTCGAGTTGGCGTGTCTTTATTAAAGAGCGTCGTGGTCGTGGCTTGCGTGCACAAATGATCATGTTGGCATTGGCTGTACTGCTCTTCTTCCCTGCTTTAGGTGCGGGTGAATTATTTGGCAACCCCGTCAAAGGTAACGTTAATCCTGTTTCAATGTCCGTGATGATCGGTGCCTTTATTTTTGGTATTGGTATGCAACTTGGCGGCGGCTGTGCATCGGGTACCCTGTACACTGTGGGCGCAGGTAGTGCACGCATGATTGTAACGCTGATCTTCTTCTGTACAGGTTCATTGATTGCAACTTCACATATTCAATGGTGGTTTGACCTTCCCCACTTTGAGCCGATTTCTTTAGTCAAAAGCTTTGGTGTAGTCCCTGCACTGGCATTAAACTTTGTGCTCTTTATATTGATTGCCGCAGCAACAGTTTACTTTGAAAAGAAACGCCATGGTCAGCTTGAGGTTGAGCCGCAAGCAATGCAACACGGCTGGAAACGTTTTCTACGTGGACCATGGCCATTGGTTTGGGGCGGAATTATCCTGACTTTACTGAACTTTGCCACACTCGCACTTGCAGGCCGTCCTTGGGGCGTGACCTCTGCCTTAGCCGTTTGGGCCGCAAAATCAGCAAGTGTCATGGGCATCGATGTTGCATCTTGGGCATATTGGCAGCAGCCTGCAAATGCCAAAGCACTCACCGAATCATTATGGTTTGATATCACGTCGATGATGAATTTCGGTATCATGCTCGGTGCCTTACTCGCAGCGAGCCTAGCTGGTAAATTTGCACTAAACTTTAATATTCCAAAACGTTCACTGCTAGCGGCTGTTATCGGTGGTTTGATGTTAGGTTATGGCGCACGTTTAGCATACGGCTGTAACATTGGTGCGTATTTCAGCGGTATTGCTTCAGGTAGTTTACACGGTTGGTTATGGTTAGTATTTGCCTTCATTGGGAACAGTATTGGCGTCAAACTACGTCCAATCTTCTTCCCCGGCGAACGTCCACAAACTGAAAAACTAACAGGCTGCTAATTTCTGTGAAATAAAAAGCCCCTCAAATGAGGGGCTTTTTTAATCTGTCAGAGCTGCTTTTAGATTACAACCATATTGCATAGTTTCTTGTGCCTGTTTGTATGTAGTATAGCGGTTGATAATAAAATCATAAAATTGGTCTGCATTCGCAAATACCTGACTCAAATCTTCGTTTGCGGCATTTGGCAGTTTAACGTCTTTCACCAAGGCTAAGTTCACATGTCCGAGATGATACATTTCAGAAAAATAATGATTCATTACTTCGCAATAGGCAATTTTGGAGCTTTTTAAAGCGGTATTGGCAACAAAATGCTGATTTAAAGTTTTTAAGTTCTGAACATCTAAAGCGGATTGATCTGAAAAAGCCATACTTTCTACTTTTTTTAGTTGGCTGAAATCAGCTGCTAGAGTCTGATTTAATTGTTCAAAGCGTTGTTGTAATCCCGCTGTATCGGCAACTTGATAACTTTGCGGATTGAATGTTTTCTTTTCTTGTTCATTTGCAGAACACGCCGTGAGCGTCATTGCCGTCAGAACGGTTGTAACAAGAAATAATTTCATCAAAGTCTCACTTAAACAATCAAAAGCGCAATCATTATGCCCGAAAACAACTAGATGATTCACACTTAAATCGCTTTCTCATTCATATAACGCCAATAACGACGTGGCACATACTGCACATGTAATTTCATATTACGTCGGGCTTCAATATTGACACTTCTAAAATAATCTTTCCAAAGCTGATCATACAAAACCTCATCATCATCCAGTTCGATATTAAAGGATTGACTATGGCCTGATTGTATTTGCCTATCTATGGTTGTGGCATCCATATCCACTTGATGCACCTGTTTTAAATCATAATAAATGCCATAATTGCGTTTTTCATCGTAAATCAGCCAACGTTGATCTTGATAGCGTGATTTGAAATGCCGTTCGATCAAAGGCAATACATTAAAGTCAGGTGAGACTAAACTGATAAACAAGCCATCCTGACATTTTTTAAAACGCACAAAAGCTTCCATTCGGTGCTTTTCACGCCCCACTTGCTTCGCCCACTGACTCATCCCTAATACATCAGCATGACCATAGTTTTTAGACACATCACGCTGTTGCTGGAACACATAAATCGCAAAATTAAAACAATGTTGAAAAGCCCGCTGCTGCTCGGATAAAAACGCATAATAAAACTGCTTCAAAGCACTTTCAGATGCTTTAAGCTTTAATCCTTGCCATACCCGCTGTGCTTGTTCATCGTGACTAGCCACATCAATGACTTCGGCGAAAAGACCTGCCTGCACTTGCCCATCTGTACAAATCTGAATGTCAAATTGCTTAAATTGAAAGGCCCGAAAAATACAGCTTAGCAATCCTGTCATCGTGCCATCAAAGACATAAATACTCACGACTGTATCCTAAAATCCTAAGTTCAATTGTGGAGAAACTTGCTGCGTATATTTCGACTGACCACTTTGCAAGATCTGCTGACGTATTTGATGTGGCTGTTGATCTCGAATAAATTTGGGAGAATCTTCACAACGTATAAAATGTTGTGCTCTATTGTAGGAAATACCCATACGTTTTAATTGGTCGATATGGATTTTCCCAAATCGTCGTGCTTGAACAATTTTTTGAGCAGAACGCACACCAATACCCGGCACTCGCAAGATCATCTGATATTCTGCACGATTGATATCCACGGGAAATTGCTCTGGATGACGCAGTGCCCACGCTAATTTTGGGTCAATATCCAGCTCTAAATTTGGATGCTCTTCATCGACCAATTCCGTCGCTTCAAAACCATAAAAGCGCATCAACCAGTCACTTTGATACAACCGATTTTCTCGTAATAACGGTGGCGCAGACCCCACAGCTGGCAGCGCACGCTCCTCTTCATTAATGGGAATATAACCTGAGTAATACACACGCTTAAGCTTAAACTCTTTGTAATGACGGTCTGCCATCAGTATTACATCACGGTCAGACTCTTGATGTGCGCCCACCACCATTTGCGTCGTTTGTCCTGCGGGTACAAATTTAGGTACAGTGCGTATTATTTTTCGTTCATCTTTGAATTGAATCAAACGATCTCGGACGATACCTAAGTCCTTTTGAACTTCGACATGGCTTTTTTCAGGTGCAAATTTTTTTAAACCATCTTCTGTCGGCATTTCCAAATTAATGCTCATACGGTCTACATATAAACCTGCTTCGGTAATGATTTCCTGAGATGCCCCCGGAATAGTCTTCAGATGAATATAACCATTAAAATTTTCTTCTAAACGCAGCTTTTTCACCACTTGCAACATGCGCTCCATGGTGTAATCCGCCGATTTAAAAATCCCCGAACTTAAAAATAGCCCCTCAATATAGTTCCGACGATAAAAGTTCATGGTCAAATCGACCACTTCCTGTACCGTAAATGCTGCGCGCTTTACATCGTTACTCCGACGGGACACACAATATGCACAGTCAAAAATACAGACATTGGAAAATAGAATTTTTAACAATGATACGCAGCGGCCATCTTCGGTATAGCTATGGCAAATACCGTTTCCAGTGTTACCCAGACCTTTGTCTTTATTTTGGCGCTTGCTACCACTCGAAGAACATGAGACATCATATTTGGCAGCATCGGCTAAAATTTGCAGTTTTTCACGGATACGTTCAGACATGGGAGAGTTTTAAAATTTAAAATGATCAGAGCATTAATTTTAATAGGATCAACCTCAAAAGTCGGGTCATACATCATCAATACGACATGAGGTGTCGCTTAATTTTAAGCACAGCATTGGTGCAGGCTCCAGGCCATTTCGATATGAAATAACGAATATTATTTGCTTAATTTCACTCGCTTGGGCAAAGTAATTAGAGTGATTGGAGTATGCACATGACTTTATTAGAAAAACTTGGCATCAAACACCCTATATTTCTTGCCCCGATGGCAGGTGTTTCTACATCTGAGCTTGCTGCAGAAGTGTCAAATCAAGGTGGGCTTGGTTCACTGGGTTTAGGTGCAAGCAGTGTTGAGAATGCACGTCAGCAAATATTACAAACTCAAGAACTTACTGACCAACCTTTTCAGGTCAATTTCTTTTGTCATGACACTGTAGAACTCGATGAGCAAGTTGCTGCCAAATGGATCATGCAATTTAAATCACGCTTTGCCCAATATAATGCAGAAGCTCCAGAAGCACTCAACTGTATTTATCCAAGCTTTAAAGACAATGACCAGTTTCTAAACCTCGTATTGGAAACGCGCCCTAAAGCGGTGAGTTTTCATTTTGGCATTCCGCACCCACATCAAATTCAGGCCTTAAAACAAGCGGGTATTTTGACTCTAGTTTCTGCAACCAATTTAGCAGAAGCTAAACTGATCGAAGCTGCGGGTATTGATATCGTGATTGCTCAAGGTATTGAAGCTGGTGGTCACCGTGGCATTTTCAATGAAAACTTCGATAGCAGCGTTAAAACTCGTGACTTAGTTCAGCTCTTGAAACGCCATATTCAATGCCCCGTTGTTGCAGCTGGTGGCATTATGAATGGACATCAGGCCTATCAAATTATGGAGTTGGGTGCAGATGCTGTTCAACTGGGCACTGCTTTTGTGCAATGCAAAACATCAAATGCAAATGAGGCTTATCGCAAAGCACTATTTGATGCGCCCATCACGCAGATTACATCAAGTATTTCAGGCCGGCCTGCACGTGGCATTATCAATAACTGGCACACAGATATTGATACGCCGACTCGCCCAACCGTTCCGGCTTACCCATATAGCTATGATTTAGGCAAACAATTACATGCAGCAGCCAGCAAGCATGGCGTACATGAATATGGTGCATTTTGGGCAGGAACCAATGTCTCTCAAATACGTGAATTGGAAGCACCCGACTTGATCAATCAATTGGTTTTAGAAATGCGCTTTAACTAAGACCTCGCTCAACGCATCATTTAAACATGAATGCCTAATAAAAAGCCCTCAACATTGAGGGCTTTTTATGTGCAATTTAGGCTGTCATCGATGCACAATTTAAATATTTGTTTTAGATCATTTGAATAAAGTTAGTTAAATCTATTTCAAATAAATCTAACTAGCTTAAATCGACTTACTTTGTATCACATTGCACAGATCCATTTCGATTGGCTTTAAGTTATTTGGTTTCAAGCAAATTGACCTGATCAACTTGAACATCACTCATGATCTGACCATGATCGAGTAAGTGATTAAAATAGTTCTCGACGACTTTATATTGATCTGCTGTAGATTCAACTTTATACATATTTTGGCGGAACTCATTACTAGAGCGTAAACCCTTTGTGTACCAAGCAATATGTTTACGTGAAATTCGACAACCTGAATATTCACCATAAAAACCATATAATTCAGACAAATGTCCGAGCAATACGTCACGAACTTCCATAATACTTGGCGCAGCCATATGCTCACCTGTCGTCAGGTAATGTCCAATTTCACGGAATATCCATGGGCGACCTTGAGCTGCGCGACCAATCATGACTGCATCGGCACCAGTATAATCCAATACATATTTGGCTTTTTCAGGTGTATCAATATCACCATTGGCAATCACAGGAATATTGATCAACGATTTCACATCTTTAATTAAGCTATAACGCGCCGTATTCAGATACATATCTTCACGTGTACGACCATGAAGCGCCAATGCAGCAATCCCAGCTTCTTCGGCACGTTTCGCAACGCGCATAATGTTTTCATGACCATTGAGATAGCCCAAACGGGTTTTTAAGGTCACGGGCACATCAACTGCATCAACCACAGCATCTAAAATGCGAGCCACTAAGTCTTCATCTTTGAGCAGCGCTGAACCTGCTAACTTATTACAGACTTTCTTCGCGGGACATCCCATATTAATGTCGACAATTTGCGCACCATTTGCCACTTGATAGCGAGCGGCTTCAGCCAGTTCAGCTGGATCTGACCCTGCAATTTGGGCAGAAATAGGCGCTATTTCACCATCAAAATTGGCACGATAAAGACTCTTTTTACTCATGCGTAGTGTCTTATCTGCCGTCATCATTTCACTGACCGCATGACCTGCACCAAAGTATTTGCAAAGTGTACGAAATGGGCGATCTGTAACCCCTGCCATAGGTGCCACCCACAGTTTTCTCTCGATGGGACGATCGAACAATTCTTGAATGACATTGTTTTTACTCAAAATCTTTAACCTCGTTTAACTTCGTTTAGTCGCTCCGTATTGACTTTTAATGCTCTTTAGTTGCACCTATTTGCATCACGAAATTTCAATGTTGCAAATTCATAGGTACAGTCACTAAGCGACAAACAAAAGACGGTACAACTCGGTATAGAGCTCAAGTCCGCGTACAACTTCAAGGCTACCCAGAATTCAAGCAATCCAAAACATTTAGCTAAAAGTCTTTGGCTGATGAGTGGATTAAACGCGCAGAGGCAGAAATTGAATTGCACCCTGAAAAAATGTTGAACCCTGAGGTGCAACTTAAGCAAAAACACTCAGAGAATTCATATTTCAGTATTTGGATGAGGCGGACAGTTTTGCTAGGACAAAAACAGGAGCACTACAGCATATCGCTAGTTTAGATATTTCTGAAAAGAATATCTATTCTTTAACGCGACAAGACTTTTCTGATTACGCCGCTTCTTATAAAAGTATTAATCTTTCTGAACACCAACATTATCTGCATCAAATTCTAATGACATTTTCTCATATAGCTTGCTTTCAGCTGCATCTAAGCGAGCTTTTGCGGCAGCTAATGGTTTCCGGTAATAAAGATAGCTTTTCATATCTTTATCACAGCTATCCAGTTTTTCCTCACAATCACTATCATTCCTTTTGGCTTCTCTAGACTCTCTGATTATTCTGTTGTAATTATTTTTGGCTTCGTACCATTTAAATTCAATTACATTATGAGCATTTGATGGTTCATCTTTAGCATAGCAGTTCACTGATGCTAGGAAGCAAATTGTTATTCCGTTAATAATTTTGGTTAGATAATGCACTTTTGATGCTCGTTAAATTGGATGTTATTGTAAATAGTAACGTAATCTAACCCACCTGCCATAGGTGCCACCCACAGTTTTCTCTCGATGGGACGATCGAATAATTCTTGAATGACAGGATGTTGACTCAATGTTTTAACCTCTAGCTATATTTAGCAAATGATACCCGAACCACATTCGAAATCTTCGAATCCACTTTTAACAATGCTAAATTCAAATGTATGTTCGCAAAATCTGTTGAGCGTAAAAACGTTTCATGGCAATGATTATGCAATTGAATGATGACAATGAACATCAACATCGTTCAACGCTTAAATTGAGGAATTTGAAGCTTCGGAATTGGACGGCAAATTTGCAATGCGATAGTTTAGGGTCTGTTGACATTTGTTGATTAAAAAAATAGCGAGATAGTAAAATTAAATCGCCAAACCCAATTTTACACTCGCTATGCCTCGAACAATGCTAAATGATCAACACTGGTCCAAGTTACTTGCTATTTTCCGTCACTTTAATATTTATCTCAAATTAAATTTACGGAATTTTATTGAAGCGATTTTATTTCGAATTAGAACAGGCTGTCCTTGGCGTGATTTACCTCAAGAGTTTGGTAAATCAAATTCTATTTTTAAGAAATATAATCGATGGTCTAAAAATAGTAAGTTTATGAATATTTTTAAATTATTCAGCCAGCATGCTGATAAAGAGTGGATTTTTATCGATGGGAGCCATGTACGAGCGCATCAACATTCAGCTGGTATTAAGAATCAAAGTATTTCCAAAAGTATTGGTGGTAATAGTTCAAAAATACATTTAGCAATCGATTCAAATGGTAATCCTATTGAATTTATTATTTCAGATGGAACTTCACATGATATTAAGGTTGCACCTGATCTTGTATCAAAATTAGATTTAACAGAGTCAGAAATGCTATGTGCAGATAAAGGCTATGATTCAGAAAGTTTCAGAAAGAAAATTAGAGAAAGTAATACGAAAGCAAACATTCCTCGAAGATCAAATGCCAAATCTAGCAATGATGATATGGACTGGTATATGTATAAAATCAGACATTTAGTTGAAAATGCATTTTGTAGATTAAAACAATTTAGAGGAATTGCCACAAGATACGATAAGCTAAAACGTAACTATCAAAGCGCTGTTGCTTTAGCTTGTATATTTATATGGTTGCCTCTTTAGCTCAATTTATCGGCTGTAAATGTCAACACACCCTAGTAATTCCAAACAAAAATTTCTACGCTTTTGCTTAAGAGTCGTTGAAAGTTATGCATATACCTTCTAGCTAACACACTATCGATTCAACATCAGACTTTCAGCAGATCTGCCTGTACAGGTGTTACTATAGAGGGATACTGCTAAAATCATTGAAAACTTAAATCTATAAATTCACATCAGTGAGTTGAACTTTATGAAAAAATTGAAAATTCTCTCTTTTATATTTTTCGCTACCATATTGACTGCCTGCCAACAACCGAATGACGAGGTAGCTGCAGCTGAAAGCCAAAACGCTGATTAAACAACGGAACAAGCGACTCAACAATTTGAGCAGTCAGATGCGCAAATCAGTCAATACCTTGATGTTTTAGATGCCCCAAGCACATCTATTAAGGAAAAAACACAAGTCTTATGTCATGACTACCCTCATGAATATAAAACTAACTACATGCCTGCCATGCTCAAACTCGCAGCCCAAGACTATACTCAAGATAAAATGTTGAATGATTTGAAGATTGCACAGGACTATTACAAAGAAAAACTCAAAATTGAATGCCCTGCTGAATAACCTCCGTTTCATCATGGCGTCATAATTGTGCGATAAATTATAATTAAGCGAAAAGTGGGTAAGTTTCGCTGTAATAACAACGTAAAATATACTTCCCGATTTATTCGGGTTTTTCTTTTTAAAGCTTTCAAATAATAAACGGCAATTGAATGGCACATATTATTTTGTGATAGACTTCAAAATACTGATTTAATTTGATAATTTTTTCGTTGAAATTCACAATTTGGACACAGAACAATCTATTTTAATTACACGTTTCTCATGATTAATACATTAAGTTATTTTTCCAAAAATAGACTGAAGATTGAATCATGAAAACTTTAAATAAAGCACTTTTTGCTGCACTTATCTCGACGGCGGCTGCAACTACATTTGCTGCTGAAGAACAAAAAGTTGAAGCTGCTGCATCTGAAGTTCAAACGACTGAAGTTGCTCAAGACGCAACTGAAGCGGCACCTGCTTCTGAAGCTGTTGCAAAATAATTGAGCAAAAATTTAAAAGCCCACAGATAGTGGGTTTTTAAATTCACAGGCATTTTTAAGTCTTTCGCAGCTTTCAATGAATTTGACTTCAATTATTTAAAATATAAACGTTGAATTTGACGTGCCCGCCGGTTTAAACCTAATACTTCTTTTCTTTGTAAAATGTCTTCTTCACTAAATCCCAAGCGCTGGATTAATTCAGACATAGCTAAATCTGCATGTTCGATCAACACGGCATCTTGTTCCGTTGACCAAATCACGGTTGATACCGTTAATTTGTGCTGGCGTTTTAAATTTCTCATTTGCACAGTATAAAAGACTTTGGACACATCAACAAAAAAGCCCACCCGATGTGAGCTTTTTGCAAAGACTGATTAGTGTTCATCTATTGGATTGAAAAATAGATTTACTGAACGATGATGTTAAAGATTTTCATCCTTCGTGATCATCACTGAGGTTAAAATTGGAACGGCAAAACAAGGTAGTAAGAGTAAGATCCAATATTCCACCATCGGTTTAGCCACAACAAAGTTAATAATGATTGCCCCCAATACCATAACTAACGCAATCAAACCCAAGAAACGACTGAAAAATTTAGCTGGCATAATAATCCCCTTAAAAAATTTATGGATTTCAGCTAGTATATACCTGCATTTTTTATAATCTGTTGAAAATGATATTGGAATATTCATCTATTTAGCTCAAAAAGCATTCTTTTTCCAATCATCCCAACCAAACTGCTTGTTTCTACACGTGTAGATCTCCATAAATAGATTGACAGTCACCTATGAGGCATATACATATTTATTCATTACTTATGTATTTTGCATAGTATACTGCTCCTGCTTTGTCGCCCCCATATGGCTGAGTTTATTGGAAAATATGAACAAAACTTTTTCGACCACATTATGCTTTAAATCCCTTTCTGTACTGGCTTTATCCATTGGCTTGACTGCCTGTGGTAATGGTTCATGGTGGAGCAAAGATGAACCCACTATGGAAGCGGAACAGATTAAAAAAGCCATTCCACCTCGCGTGAATGATCGTCTGTCATGGGCCAATGATATCTACGACATTAGTGATCAGCTCGGTATTCCGACCACGAAAGAAAATGTCTGTACGATTGTTGCTGTGGTCGATCAAGAGTCCAATTTTGTTGCTGACCCACATGTGCCGGGGCTCGGTGAAAAAGCCGTTAAAGAAGTTCAAGATCGTCTTGAAGAAAAGTTTAAAGATAAATTGGGTGATGGCATCGGTGGTACAGTCGCTGGCTATTTCCAAGATGTGTTAAAAAATCAGCCGAGTCCTGAAGATAACTATTTGAGCCAAATGCGCCGCGTTCAAACTGAACGTGAGCTAGACGAGCTATATCGTGAAATTTTTGACTATATGTCTAAACACTATCACGTGAGTGCGTTAACAGGCGCGGCGAAATTGGTTGGACAAGATATTGGTGAAAAGCTCAACCCCATTACCACTTTAGGTTCGATGCAGGTCCATATAGGCTATGCCAAAGACCATAAGCGCCAAGGTGGAAATATTGCGGCACTACGTACAGATATGTATAGCCAATATGGCGGTTTGTATTACGGCATTCACCGTTTAATGATGTACCCGGCTGAATATGACAAACCGATTTATCGTTTTGCAGATTATAACTCGGGTCGTTATTCGAGTCGTAATGCGGCATTCCAAAGCATGTTGAATGACTTAACCCCTGCTGAGCTCGATTTAGATGGTGACCTCTTACTTTATAATAAAGATGGTTCTCCACGTTCAGCTAAAAGCCAGTCTGAAACCGCGCTGATTGCCGTTTTTGCAGAAAACAATGTGATCGCGACGCCACGTCAAATTCGTTCAGATCTTAAAAAAGAAAAAGATCAGGACTTTGAAGATACTTTGACGTATAAAGCGGTCAAAAAGTTGTACCAAGAAAAGACTGGTAAAGAACCGTTTTATGCCATGATGCCTGAAGTCGTAATTTCGGGGCCGAAATTAAGCCGTGATTACAATACCAATTGGTTTGCCACACGAGTCGATGGACGTTATCAAACATGCATGCGCCGCATCAAAAATCTAAAACTCTAGCCTTATTTGATTTTGACGGAACCCTGTGTAACAAAGACAGTTTTACAGGGTTCATCTTCTATTCCCTGCCTAAACGGCATATCGTGCGCCAAGGGATTAAAATTCTCCCTTGGATTCAAGGCTATTATCTCAAGCTATATCCTGCACATGCAATGCGTCCTCGCCTTTATGCTGCAATGTTTAGCCAAGCCAATCATGAGCAGGTTTTAAATCAAGCAGCGCAATATGCTGAACATTTGATGGCAGAACTCAATCCTTCACTGTATGAACAATTACAGCAACACCAAAAACGCGGTCATGAAGTTGTATTGGTTTCTGCATCCGTCGATTTATATCTTAAACCTGTGGCTGAAAAGCTCGGGGTCAAACTGATCTGTACTGAAACTGCAACCAATAACCAAAAACTGACTGGTTTATATGAAACCTTAGACTGTAGTGGTGAGCAAAAGAAAATTCGCGTTTTGGAGCAATTTAACCTTCAAGACTACGAGTATGTTTATGCCTATGGAAATAGTGATGAAGACCTCGCTATGTTCGAATTGGCCACCCACCATTTCATGAATGGACAGGATAAGCGCCTACCGGAACTCGACTAAAGTCGAGTGATTTAGTTTGTTTTATTAATCAAAGTTAACAATCACAAACTTAAATTTAAGTCGCTCTAATATATGATTAAATTTTGAAAATTCTGCTTTTATTTTGGCTTTATAGTGTGCTATTTTTCTCATTAATTAGAAATAATGCGGTCAAATATTAAAAGCGGGAAAAGAATATGAATCAATTCAATCCACCGAAATATGTCAAAGGCCTCCATATTAAATTTGGCGAAAATCCATTTGTACTCCTTGCTCAATTTGCCTTCTCAGCCACTCGCCAGATGTGGACGAAAGAAGAAATTGAATTGGTCATTCGTATGGCTAAAAAAGGAAATTATATGAATTTGATTAAGATCCTCAAATTACATATCAAAAAGTGAAGTAAATATTTACCCCAAAGTTAATATAAAAAAGCCATGCAAATGCATGGCTTTTTTGATCCAGTAACTCAAGCGTAGCTTTTATTACTTTTTAAATGGAAACGCATATTTCACAATACGTTTTAGTACACTGCCGTACTGTTTCACTAAGCTTGCGTTGTTATAGTTCAAACCATATTTTTCACATACGGCCTGTACTTTTGGCGCCATTTTACGATAACGACGCGCAGGAACATCTGGGTATAAATGGTGTTCGATCTGATGGCTTAAATGCCCTGTCAAAATATGAAATGCTTCTGAACCGGTAAGGTTTGAAGAACCACGAATTTGGCGCATGTACCAATGTCCACGACTTTCATTTTCAAGTACTTTTTTCGGGAAAACTTCAACATCTTTGGTAAAGTGACCACAGAAAATAATACTAAACGTCCAAATATTACGAAGACCATTCGCAACGAGGTTCCCTGTGAGTACAGGTAATGCTGCAGGCCCTGCAATAAGCGGGAAGAACACATAGTCTTTAAATAATTGCTTGCCGATTTTGGCTTGCATTGGCTTCCATTCTTCTTTGGTCTGTTGTTTTGTTTTGCGACCTTTAAAGTATTTACCCAATTCAAGGTTTTGAATGGCAACACCCCATTGGAACAATAAGCAAAATGGAATACTATAAATCGGTTGTAATAGATAGCCCGGCTTCCAACGCTGTTCTGGGAACAAACGAACGAGACCATAACCAATATCATCATCCATACCTTTAATGTTGGTATAGGTATGATGTTTAAAATTGTGAGTTTGGCGCCAGTTATCTGCAGTACCCACGATATCCCATTCATAAGTCTGACCATTGAATTTAGGATCATTCATCCAGTCATATTGACCATGCATGACATTATGACCTAATTCCATGTTTTCCATGATTTTGGCAAAACCTAAAAGACCTGTGCCTAAAATCCACGCTGGCGGAAACCAACCTGCAAACAATAATGCACGACCCGCCATAGATGAATATCGAATGGTCGAATACACACGGCGAATGTATTTCGCATCCTTTTCACCTAAGTCATCTAAAACTTCTTGCTTAATCGCGTCAAGCTCACGCGCAAGTTCATCTAATTGCGATTGGGTTAACTCACGGTTTTTAGGATTTTTAAAATATTCAATTTTTACAGGCATGTTCATATTTTTTCTACCTTATAAATCAATAACAAGATCTGACTGTGCTGAGTTCACACAAATTTTGAGTAAATTACCCGGCTCTGTATTTTGGCTACCATTGACCATATTTTTAGTCGAACCTTCAACTTTGTTGCAGGCACATTTATTACAAATGCCCATACGGCAACCGTGATTTGGTTTGATATTTTGCTGTTCAAGACTGGCTAGAATTGATTGGCCTTTTGGGATACTGACGGTTTTATTGGATTGTGTAAGCGTGACATTCACAAAGCCAATGTCATCCGTTGCAATTGGGCTCATGCTAAATGCTTCACTCATAAAGCATTGTGCATGATCAAATAACGCTTCGGCCTGAGTGACGAAACCCGATGGACCACATGCAAACACTGTACTGTACTCAATGGTGTCAAATTGAGCAGCGTGAGCGGCATTTAATCGTGGATCAGCAACTTCTTCTTGGGTAAAGAAAATTTGAAATTTAAAGTTTGGATATTGATTTGCCAAAGCTTCGAAGCGTAATTTGAATGCAGCATCATCGTGATACTTAACCCAATACATTAACTGAATTGGTTGCTCCGCAATTTGCTTAGTTTTGCTCATCCCTTTCAACAAACTCAACATTGGCGTAATACCACTACCCGCAGCCAATAGTAGCAAGGGTGTAGAATTTGACACCAAAGTCATATCACCAAAAGGCTGACCAAATTCTAAGATGTCACCAACTTGTGCTTGTTCTACCAGCCAAGTACTCACAATACCCGTATTCACTTTTTTTACGCTAAGCAATACGTGTTGATCATCTAACTGAGTCAAACTATAAGTACGTTCGTAACGGATCCCATTTACACGAGCAAAAACAGGATGATGCTGACCAGCTTCACCCATTTTAAACAAACGGTTCACCTGTATAGTTAGGCTGACCATCTCATTTGCTGCATTTTCTTTTTGTACAATTTTGCCGAGAGCCTGATTACCAGACCATAACGGATTAAATTTCTGCAACCAGAAATTTACCGCATTGACGTCTACAACACTGTCTTTGAGTGCGTTTAAAGACTTTTTCGCTTTTTCGAGTACATGCATAATCAAATACAACTCATGGGAGGTTTTTAATTATTATACATATGTATATATATTTGTATATACGCTTGTGCATTTAATCGACATTTTCACAAAAGCTATTAGCAGACGCTATAATATGTTAATGTTTTTAATCTATTAAAAAATATGACTCAGTCTGCACAGACGAATATGGTTAACATGTACCAGGAAGATTTACATTCTGAAGCTGAAACTCCACTTGCAGTTCGCACTGTAGGTCGTAAAGCAACAATTACCAAGGAAGAACTGTTTCAGGCAGCGCTTAATTTAATTGGTCCACAAAAAAGTATTTCATCACTGAGTTTGCGTGAAGTTGCACGTGAAGCTGGCATTGCTCCAAATAGTTTTTATCGTCACTTCAAAGATATTGATGAATTAGCCATTGAGTTGATTGATCGAGCTGGTGGTGTGTTACGTCAAATTTTGCATGAAGCACGCCTTCAGGCATCACGCCAAAGCAGTATTATTCGTAGTTCAGTTGAAGTATTTATTCAGCAGCTAGATGCCGATGAAGGCAACTTAAGCCTGTTACTCCGTGAAGGCTATACTGGTTCGCATTCTTATAAAAATGCAGTTGAGCGTCAACTTAACTATTTCCAACAAGAATTAAGAGAAGATTTAATCGTCCTAGAACGCTTAAATCAAAGCAAATTGGCTCATCCTGACATCGTGGCACGTGGTATTACCCAATTGGTGTTTAACATGGGTGCAAAAGTCATTGATCTACCGACAGAACAACGCAAAGAAGTTGCCGAACAAACCATGATTATGATTCGTATGATCTTGGAAGGTGCTCGCCATTTAGACGAAGCCCAGATTCGCTAAAAATTAACGGTGAGAAAAAAAGGAGACGTTCAGGTCTCCTTTTTTATGAGCAAATTTTATTTTCTAATGCTGTAAGTACTGCATGACGTGTAGCGCTGTCTGTTTCGGCTGCTCAAGTGGAAACATGTGCCCGCCTTCAACTACACTATAATCTATACCATAGGTTTTCTTCATTCCGTCAGGCAAACCTTGTTTATAAAAATGGCTGTTATCTGCGGTGATAAGGTGTACAGGCATTTGAGGGGCTTTCCGTGGAGTACGCCACCACCATGCAGGCACTGTACGGAAAATTTGCGCTTCCACGGCTTTTGGAATGCTGAGGGTCACGCCACCGCGTTTTTCATCAGCTTGAATGCCTTGTGCGATGTAATCTTCAAAACACTGCGCATCAAAACTTTTAAATAAACGATTATTCCGTAGTGCCGTATAGGCTTCATCCAAATTTGACCAATGATCATTGCGCTTCAGTGTAATTGCTGCAGGGGTAATTTTATCGACAGCTTTGAGCTTTAATTTTTGCATGCCCTCAAAAATGGCGGACTTAGGGCCGATTACGAAAGGTGGATCCATAATAATCAGTTGTGAAAACAGGTCTGGACGTTTATAAGCCGCCATAAGGGTGACTAAAGAACCAAAAGAATGCCCAAGCCCAATCACTTTTTGCTTTGGAAATTGGTGCTCGATATCTGCTATGACTTGATCAACCAAATATCGCCAGTCTTTGGTGATCGGATAGCGCTCATCCATACCAATCAGCGGAATCGCCTTCACATCAAATTGCGGTGCAAAGTAGGATAAAAACTTTCGATAACTTGCAGCAGGAATACCATTGGCATGGGTAAAATGGATCGCGCTTTTCACCTAAAACTCATCTAATCAGCTGATGATGACCCATCATAAAGTGATCTATACGATTTAAACAGGACTCAATGAGTTTATCTATATGACCCCAAAGTCAATTTGCAGATTATTTTTGTGAACCAACCATTGATTGATTCGGTAAAAATGTTGCGCCACAAGTGGTTTTATCTCCAGCAACCACAACACCTCGCCCCTTTACCGTTGTACTTTGATCTGCCGCTATCGCAGCCACAGTCGAATTACATTTCGGGCAATAATGTTTCATACCGTTTAAATGCACCGCAATACCATTAATCACAAATGAAGGTTCACATTCTGAAACTACACCACCGTGTGACGTTTTACTACCTAAGGTAATTAAGGATTTCATATTTTTATTTTCTTCTAACGAACTGCTGAAATTTGAAGCATTTTAACGGAACTGCCCTCAACTCGCTAGCATCGACGTATAAATTTAACCAAGCCAAAACTTTACTTAACTAAAGCATCAAAACACGACATTAAGACAGTTCGTGAACAATCATTTGATTATGATGCTATCGCTATATGTCCGAATACATTTAATCATTTCACTTTCAGGATTCAATCGATATCAATAACGACAATTTATGTCGCGATGCCGATTCTTTTACTAATCAAAGCATGTATATTGGGTCTAGCAATGAGCATGAAGCAAAGCGCCCCATTTTACAATTTCAGTATTTAACTGAACTTCGAATCAAAAAACGTTGCATTTCTACGACATGATTAACTTTAGAACATTCTTAGACTAAACACATTATTCAAAACTATTTTTATAAATATTTAGACTCAATACGTAGCACAACTTCATATAAATAGCGCAGATAAATAAAGCATAACCATTCTATTTTCAGGAGGTTTTATGATTTTAATAAATGACTTTGATTTAACCCAACCCCAAAAAGTCATCGTGTTAGACCATACACTAGATGACTCAACCCTTTTAACTGAAGTACTCGCCTTGTGTAAGACCGCAGACCCAGAGCTCATCGTGGCGGAAAGCAAAGAGGCTGATTTAGTCTTACGTTTATTACCTGAAATACATGCTTATTGTGGTGCCATTGCCTTAAAACAGCCGCTATGCAATGACATCAACTTTGATTTACTTACTGCTCATTATGCAACACGCAGCCAAGCAGACCAATGTACGATCCAAATTCAGTTAGCAAAAAATCATCCGGACTATACAAAGCTCGAAGCCATATTTTATATGTTGGATGAACATGAAGACTTTGATCAAGCTGTAGAATTGCTGAAGAATAGTTACTTTTTTTATGCCGATGTCGACAATTTAGATTAAAAATAAACAATACAAAACTTAGATTTAGCGTAAATCTGTCGTGATTAATTTTGCAGTTATATTTTTAGCCATAAAAAAAAGCACCCGAAGGTGCTTTTTGAAGATTCTTAACTTATGGCTTAACCACTACCATAATTTGAATTGCTTCTGGTGTAACCGCCAGACCATCAAGCAGTGTTAAACCTTCTTTTTGCAGTTTTTGTAAATGTGCAATTTCGTCTTCACGAATACTTGGGTTGAACTGCTTCAAATAAGTCAAACGGTCAATTTCATACTGCCATTTGCTACCGTAGATTTCTTTGGCTTGTTGTTTAAAACCCGGTAATGCACCACGAGCAATTTCAAGCGCTTGCGTATAACGCTGTTCAATGACATCACGACGCGCCTTAACCACTTGGCGGCAACTGTTGCCATCAAGATGATGTAAATAAGGACGTAAAATTTCAGGTGCAATTTTTTGCGATAAATCCTGACCTTTTTCGCTCAGTAATACACGAACCAACTGTTGTGGCAAACTTGACGGCAAATTCAATGCTTTTGGTGCAACCACATCGACTTTAAACCACACTTCCATTAACACAGAACCTTGTGGTAAAGCGGCCGATTTCAATACAGCAACGTTGGTACTACCAAAGCTTTGTGTATTAATCATTTCCATCACACTTTCAGTGAATGGATGCTCAAGTGTTAAATACTGAGCATCTTCACGGATCTGTGCTTGGTCACGATAGAACGTCGCCGTCATACCTTCTTCATCCAAAGTCAGACCTTGAACTTGCATTTGATCCGTTGGCTTGATGATCACGGTACCGTTACTTTGCTCATCAAAATCAATGTTTGTCGACGCCATGAAGCGCTTCATGAACATTGGTAAGGTTGTATTGTCGTCGTAGTCTTCAAGTGCAGTCACAATTTCTTGCGCCACGATTGGACGGCAAGAGTTGTACTCAAGTAAACGGTCACGACCTTCTTGAAGTTCAGCTTCAAGTGCTTCACGTTGTACACTCACCGCTTCGAGCAAATCTTCAAACTCTTGGCCTTTATCTGCCAACAAACAATCTTTCAGATTGACGATGAAGTTTTCTTGTAAGGTTTGCGCTGTCGGCGAGATATTACAGAAAATATTTAATGCTTCGTTATACCAACGGAACATACGCTCTTGAGCAGTACCAACCAAATAAGGCACATGAATTTGAATACGATTTTCTTGACCAATACGGTCTAAACGACCAATACGTTGTTCAAGTACATCTGGGTTGGCAGGTAAGTCAAATAACACAAGGTCCGATGCAAACTGGAAGTTACGACCTTCAGAACCAATTTCTGAACAGAGTAAAATTTGCGCGCCGTATGACTCTTCAGCAAAGTAAGCTGCTGCTTGGTCACGTTCTAATAAACTCATGCCTTCATGGAACATCGCTGTGCGAATACCCGCATGCAAACGAAGTACATTTTCTAAAGACTCAACCACTGGACCACTGCGTGCAATCAATAACACTTTTTTGTGTTTCAGGTCTGTACGCAGACGTTCCATCAACCACATCACACGTGGGTCAGTTTCCATCCACGAGCCATCAAGCTGCGCTTCTTCAGGCCACATTTGTTCACGTAGTTTGCCATCTTTAGACCAGTTTTCTGGTGCAGGTAATGGTGCAGGCTGACAGTCACGACCTGGGAAGCCTTGAATCGCTTCACGGGTATTACGGAATAAAATACGACCAGTACCATGACGGTCTAATAATTCGTGAATGGCACGGAAGCGTTGTTCTGGCTCGTCAGTAATTCGATGACCTAATAGGCTTTCAATCGCTGCCAAATGCCCTTCTTCGAGTGGCAGATCAGACATCAGCACTTCAGCAATTTTAGCTGTTTGGTGATACTGCTCTTCTTCATCTAAGAAACGATCAAGCGAACTAAAACGTTGTGGATCAAGTAGACGTAAACGAGCAAAGTGACTTTCCACACCTAATTGTTCAGGTGTTGCGGTTAATAACAAGACACCCGGCGTTTTTTCAGCAAGTTCTTCAACAAGGTCATAACGGTCATTGCCGCCTTCTTCTTCTGACCACATTAAATGATGGGCTTCATCGACCACGAGCAAATCAAAACCAGCTTCAAGCGCTTGTTCACGCAAGTCATCATGGTCGATCATCAAATCAACACTCGCAATAATGCATTGTTCAGTTAAGAATGGGTTTAGGTCTGGATCGTGTTCTTTAATCGAAGCTGTACGCGTCAAGTCAAATAATGAGAACTCAAGATTGAAACGACGACGCATTTCAATCATCCATTGATATTGCAATGAATCAGGTACTAAGACCAAGATACGTTCTGAACGACCCGTTTTGAGTTGCTGATGAATGATCAGACCGGCTTCGATGGTTTTACCTAAACCGACTTCGTCAGCAAGTAATACACGTGGGGCAAAACGTTTACCCACTTCATGCGCAATATACAGTTGGTGTGGAATGAGACCCACACGTGAACCCACTAGGCCACGTAAAGGGCTAGACTTCATATTGGCTTGAAGAAGCAATGCTTCGATACGCAGGTCATACCATTCTTTATAGTCTACTTGGCTTGCAAGTAAACGGTCTAATGGTTTTGCTAACTGAATACTTGCACCAATACGTGTTTCATTCAGTGCTTTACGTTCTTCTGTACCGTCGGCCAGTTTACGTACCGCGTTATAACGAACCACACCACCACGGTCTTCAAGCGATTCGACAATCCAAATTTGACCTTCTTGGTCTTGGACTTCGTCATTTACATTGAAAACAATACGAGATAAAGGTGCATTGTGACGGGCATAGACACGAGTTTCATCACTTTTCGGGAATAAAATGCTGACCGATCGCTCATCAACATCAATAAGAACACCTAAACCCAGTTCCGTTTCTGTATCTGATAACCAACGTTGACCAATAGCAAACTGCTGCAATTTTTCCACCTTTTTCTCAAGTTCGGTCTGAAAATATTATGCTCAAACTGTGAACGTTATTTGAGCAAAAATCTAGACCATAAAGCAATATATTTTGACATAAAGCCCACTAAATAGTGAGCAGAATTCTTAGGGATTTAAATGATTTTCCTAAAATGGTACAGGACAGTGAAATTCCACTGTTTGCTCAGTTTCAGGATGGTTAAAACTCAAGCGCTCAGCATGTAAACATAAGCGCGGCATCAGCTGCTGTTGCTCAGGTGTTGCATACAAAGTATCACCTACAATAGGATGACCTAAATATTGCATATGAACACGAAGCTGATGTGATCGACCGGTAATAGGCGTTAAAACTACACGTGTTACGGCTTGCCCCTGAATCTCAAAATGTTCAGTGGCTTTCCAATGCGTAAGTGCAGGCTTATTATGTGCAGGATCGGCAATATGCATTGGCGGATGTTCTGGGTCATACACGACGGGTACATCAACAGTACCTTCACCTTCGAGCGTACCCGCAACCAATGCCTGATATGTTTTTGAAGTTTGACGTTCTTGGAACTGGCGTGAAATTCGATTTTGCCCTTGACGGGTTAATGCAAAAACCAAAATACCTGAGGTATCACGATCCAAACGATGGATGAGCAAAGTATTCGGCTCAATTTGTAATAATCGATTGATAACACAGTCTTGTAAATCTGCTGTTTTTCCCGGAACTGTGAGTAAACCTGCTGGTTTATGGATCACCATAAAGTCAGTGTCACGATGTATCAGGTGTTCGGTTAGAAAATTACTCAAAGTTCAATCCAGTTCTGATCTCGAAAAACAAGGCGGCAATAATAAAAAGCTTAGCCAACAATTACAATGCACAAAACCTCTTTTCCCAAGGTATTTTCCGATTTAAGACAAAAATTTTCCCAATTCCCTGTCTTTATCAAGAACTGAGCAATTTTTCCAACAACGCTTTTAAACTTGCATCTGCTAAAAAGTCTTCATAACGAATATTTGCACCATTGGCACGCCATAATCCAATCAAGCTCACCATCGCCACAGAATCCAATCCATAGCTACGTAAATCTTGTAATGGGTCAATTTCCAAAGCGTCCATATTTAACTGCTCTGCAATAGCCAATAATATGCCTTTGGCTGACAAAACGAATTCCGTTGGCGCTGACAGATTCCAAAGCCGCATCAAATTATAACTACTCATATGATGGATACCTTGGCATGACAAGGAGTCCACCCACTGAATATGCTGTTCCTGATTACTTAGCACAATTGCGTCATCAACAATACAGATTTGCTCTGTCACGCTGTATAGATGCGGCAAGATCTGTTTCAGCATAGGCGTGATTTGCCCTGCAAAGATGAGCTGCGGGTGTGTTGTTGCATATTCACCGAGCTGCTGCATGCCTTGAAGTAAATCATCACCATATAAATCGACAATTGGAATCTCTAAGGCTTTGGCTTTATTGGTCAGTTGGATCAAATTTTCCATCAGCTGCGTATCTTGTATGCCCTGCTGCATGCGTAAATTTTGTAAACCAACCAGCACCAATGCCGACTGTGTTGATGACAGCTGCCATTTCGCTTGAGAAGGTGCAAATTGGATTTTTTTAGGCATGGGGTACAGCATGGGAGATGAGTCAACTAATTATTCATAAATTAAACTTATGCTAGCGTAGATACACAAAAGTAATAAGTTCTTTGCTATTTACCTATGTAAACATAAACATTTCGTACAATCTTCATTATATTAAATGGATTTAATTTTGCTAAGCCCTATATTCTTTAAATGCTTGAAGCATTTCCTCTTTCTGTTCTTTAGAAGCATCTAGATATGAGTAAAATCTTTCATAATCTGTTCCAAATTGGCTACTTTCAATTCTTTTCGCTAAGCCATCAATAAAACTTTTTCCTTGAGTCTGATACTGCTGAATCGCTTGTTCATCTAGGCAGATAGTTTTCTCCCAAGAAATTGCACTTATATTTATAAAAACATTGAGATATATATTTTCGCTATCCTCATATAGTTCCCAAAAATAAGGTTCTATTTCTATTAGCTGCATTCTACTAGTATTCCTAAACTTTTAATTATTTTTACAATTAACATAATAAACGTTATACGAAACTCTTAAAATTTTCATATAAGTATCAATAACTTAACTAAATCCATTCCAATAAACAGTGCACTGGAACGGTTTTTTTGTGATTATTCATGTTCGACGCATCATTGGCTATGAAACTATGAATTTTCAATATAGCTAAACTTAAAAATCTCTAAGTAAGTTTTATACTTGCGCTAAAAACTTCTCAATCGCCACTTGTGCAATTTCTGCATCTTGAAATGACTTTACCCCAGACACGCCCATTGCACCCACCAATTGCCCTTCATACAAAATCGGCTCACCACCTTCCAACATTCCCGAAAAGGTATCCATAGTCAAAAACCCCATCTGGCCGCCTTTAATAATGTCTTCAAATAATTTTGAAGGACGGCGACTAATCGCAGAACATTTGGCTTTTTCTAAGCATAGATTTGCTGTCATTGGCGATGCACCATCCATACGTTTCATTGCCAACAAATTACCTGTTTCATCCATTACCGCAATGCTGACATTAAAGCCATTTTCTACTGCATAAGCATGTGCTGTGTTTAGTAAAAATTCTGCATCTGCCAAAGTTAAATAATGCTTGGTTTTCATTTAAAAATCCTTTTCTTAAAAAACTGAACTTAAAACAACAAAAAAAGCCCACAGCAGGCTGCGGGCTTTATTCTAAAGCAGAAATTACCAATTTAAATGAAAATTACTTCATTTCGGCAAAAACTTCTTTTGCCATTTCAATGGTAAATGTAATATCTTCATCGCTATGCGCACTTGAGAAGAACCCTGCTTCAAATGCAGACGGTGCAAGGTTAACACCACGTTTCAGCATGCCATGGAAGAAAGTGCGGAACGCATCTACATCACATTTCAAAATTGAATCAAAACCAGTGATTTCAGTTTGATCTGTAAAGTAAATACCAAACATTCCACCTACTTGCTGCGTAAAGAACGGAATGCCCGCCTCGTCTGCAGCAGCTTGTAAACCAGCAAGTAAGCCTGCCAATTTTTCAGTTAAGGTTTCATAAAAGCCTGGCTGACGCAAATGTTTAAACATCTCAATACCAGCACGCATTGCAAGTGGGTTGCCTGATAGTGTGCCTGCTTGATATACCTTACCAAGCGGCGCGATGCATTCCATTACTTCGCGTTTACCGCCAAATGCACCGACTGGCAAGCCAGCACCAATGATCTTACCTAATGTGGTCAAGTCAGGCGTTACGCCATAATGCGCTTGCGCACCACCAAGACCGACACGGAAACCTGTCATTACTTCATCAATGATAAAGACCGAACCATGCTCATCACACACATCGCGAATTGCTTGCAAGAAACCCTCTATAGGTTTCACCAAGTTCATGTTGCCTGCAACTGGCTCGACAATTACACCTGCAATTTCTGAACCGAATTTTGCAAAGCATTCTTTAAGCATCGCAATATCGTTATACGGCAGTGTTAAAGTGTGTTTGGCGAAATCAGCTGGAACACCTGCAGAAGTCGCTTCACCCTCACCTTTAGTAAGTAGGCCAGAACCCGCTTTCACTAAAAGCGAATCTGAATGGCCATGGTAGCAGCCTTCGAATTTTACAATCTTGTCACGGCCGGTGTAGCCACGAGCAAGACGGATGGCGGTCATAGTCGCTTCAGTCCCTGAGTTGGTCATACGAACCAATTCAATAGACGGCATAATTTCGCAAATGATGTCCGCCAAAGTGGTTTCATGTACAGTTGGCGCACCAAAACTTAAACCATCAACAGCCGCGTCTTGAACCGCTTTAATAATATCTGGCTGAGCATGGCCTAAAATCATTGGCCCCCAAGAACCGACATAGTCGACATAGCGTTTTCCGTCTACGTCATAGAGATATGCGCCTTGCGCTTTTTCGATAAATACCGGTGTACCGCCTACACCATTAAATGCGCGTACAGGAGAGTTTACGCCGCCAGGAATATGCTTGCTGGCTTGTTTAAATAATTGTTCTTGCTTAGCAGATAAGCTCATAAAAATTCTCTACTTATTCAATCTAAAAAATAAAATTAAGCTTGTTCAGCAAAAAGCTCAGACCATTCATAAACACGACTGCTTACAGCAGACATTGAACGACCTAATACATCACTAATCACAGCACAAAGATCAGCACCCGCTTCAATCACTTCAGCGGAGTTCTCTACAGTTAAACCACCAATTGCACAAATTGGTACATTTAGTTTCGCTTTGGCTTGTTTTAGCGTTTCTAAGCCAATATTGCCTGCTTCAGGCTTGGTTTCAGTTGCAAAAATAGCGCCAAAAGCCACATAGTTTGCACCGTCTGCAATCGCCTGCTCAGCCAGCTCTAAAGAGTTATTACAGCTTCGACCGATCAAAACATTTTTAGGTAAGCGTGCTACAGCTTCAGCAATTGAACCGTCATCTTGCCCTAAATGGACACCCACACCATATTGAACTGCAGTTTCTAGATCGTCATTAATAACAAAAGGCACTTTGTACTGATTACACATATTTTTCATGTATTCAATTTCATAAGCCTGATCTTCCTTTGCCACTTTTTTACGGCGATATTGCAAAACAGCAACTTCATAAGTTGCCATCGCGCCTTCAAGCTTGGCTAAAAGCAATTCGATAGGATCATCATTGGTAATGAGGTATAAACCACGCATAGTTCAATCACAACTTAAAACTTTTGAATATTATAACGATTAGGTCTGTGAAATGTTGCTTGGGACATAAAATTTTAATGCTTTGCTGCTGAGAAAGTTATATTCCTTTTCACAGGACTACTTATATAAATGTTTAATTAAATTTTCTATAGAAAATGGCAAAAAATACCTATTTTCAGGTATAGAACAAAACTGATACAAATTATTTAATAGTGCACCAGAAGAACTCAAAACGCAGCGCATAAAAACACAACACTTTTATAAAAATAAAAATGTGTAACCTATTAGACTTTTTGGTGCTCGGTAAGAAACGTTTTGGGGAGCGTTCAGAGCATCAAAAAGTCTAACCTATTTTATAAAAGTTTTTATTGTTATATATTTCAAACAATAGACTTTTCTAAGGCCATAAAAAAAGCCTAGAGAAGGTCACTCTAGGCTCGGAAAACTGGGGTTTATCGACTATTCATGTTTTAGATAAGGAGTAAATAAACAATATGAACATTATTAGACTAATCACTCTAATTTTGCAAGTCATTTACTCAAAAAAATCACACCCATATCCATAAAAATTAAGCGTTTGATTAATAAACAATTAACTATCAATCTTATCTAAATTGCGGTCTTTTAAGCTTAAGTTCCCCTTCACAATATCAGACAGCATGCGCCAATCGGAAATAAAACTGTACAAAGGTTGCTTGAAACTAGCTGGCTTATTTTTTTCAAAGAAAAAATGTCCGACCCATGCACAGGCATAGCCTGAAACCAGGCCATAAACAAAATACTTCGGTTGTCTTTTTAAAATTGCTTTTGCAAAGAAATAGAGTCCTATACTGCTGCCTGTGGCATGTAAACGTCGGCTCATGATATTTCGATGTTCAGTCAAATAAAATCGATAAAATTGCGAGTAGTCACGAATAGGTAACTGAAATTCGGGCTTTAAATCTCGATTAAACTCGGGTTGTACTTGTGAATTCATTTTGTGCTCATCCTGAACTTATTTTAATCAACATAGCTCAAAACTCGCCCACTTTAAAGGCGTAAAATTTTATTTTGTTCCAATGAAAATTGAACTATTGTGAATTATACAATTGAGGAATATCCATTTTTAAAACTTTTCTTTGGCCA
Source organism: Acinetobacter sp. LipI_15 (assembly GCF_058242865.1). Lineage (NCBI taxonomy): Bacteria > Pseudomonadati > Pseudomonadota > Gammaproteobacteria > Moraxellales > Moraxellaceae > Acinetobacter > Acinetobacter sp. LipI_15. The sequence continues at coordinate 1,877,125 of NZ_JBZAYN010000001.1, forward strand.
AAATCAGCGCTTTCAAATCAGTCAAGTCTTACTTCTCAACTGTTTTTCGCTACAATCGAAACGCGTTTAGCTCATAGAAAATTTACGTACGATTTAGTTTTTCATTTTTATAAAAATTTAGAGATCGCTTCATGCCAGATTATGAAGTTGTAACATCAGGACAGAAAACCATGGTTGAAGTTGAATTAAAGTTCCAGATTCCAGAAGCACGTCGAACTGCATTATTAAAAGCACTCGATCCAAAAAAATCGGAACAAATTCAACTTAAAGCTAAATATTTTGATACCCCAGATCGAAAAATGGCACAGCAGCATGCAGCTTTGCGTCAACGTTTAGAAGGAACGCGCTGGATTCAAACCCTGAAAGCTGCAGGTAAAAGTCACATTGAACGGTTTGAACATAACTTAGATTTGGGCGAGCATGAACAAGCCCCTGCCCTAGATTTATCGGTCTATGCCAATGAAGCTGAAGTTCAATCGGTTTTAAAAACCACTTTAGGTGATCAGCAAGATTCTCTACAACTTCAGTTTGAAACAGATATTCTGAGAACTTATCGCGTCATAGAGTTTGAAGACGCCAAGATCGAAGTTAGCTTAGATGTCGGCTGTATCCGTAGCAACAGCACAGAAACAGAGGTTCACGAAGTTGAATTTGAACTTAAAAGTGGCTCTATTCAATCGCTTCTAGCCTTTAGTTTTGAATGGGTTAAAAAGTACCATTTGTGGTTAGACGTTCGCAGTAAAGCGGAAATTGGTAACTTGCTGGCATTGAATCAAACTGTGAGTCCAGCAGTTGAAGCTAAAGAATTTCAACTCAGTAAAAAAGATACTGCCGCAAAAAACTTACGACTTTTAATCGCACAGGAAATGCAGCACCTTCTGCCTAATATTGCCGCAATTTCTGCAGGTGTGGCTCAGGCTGAGCACATTATACAAGCTCAGAAAGCACTCCATCATTTACAATTAACCATTTCGCTATTTAAAGATTGGAACAGTGATATCGTTGAAAAATGGGCTATGCAATTGGGTGCATTTAAGCAGCAATTTGAACAATTACACCATTTTGAACACATGCAAAATACCTTGGGTGGCTTTTTACAAAACCCAACGACTTCAGAAAATTTAACTAAAGATATTTTGTATTGCAAAGAGAAGTTAGGCAATTTGGTTAAATCGACTCAAAATGTACATCATTATCTTGAGCTTTTAATGTTTAGTTTGAAAGTGGAGGATGCACCGCAGCAACACGATTTTAAATGGTATGCTCAAACAACCCTGCAAAACCAATATAAAGCCCTCCAAGAGGCTTTAAATGATGCCGACATTAACAATTTTGAAAGCTTAGACGTGCTTTCTCAACGCATACAAGAGCTTAAATTTAGCTTCCCAATTTTGACGTCGATTTACGATGTAAAAAATTTGCAGAAATACAGTAAAGCACTCAATGATGCACAAGTTGCGGCACAGGAATACCAAGTCCTTTCCTCTTCTGCACAGTATATTCAGCAAACAGAGCTGGAAGCTAGCGATTGGTTTGTTCTCGGTTGGTTGACTGCAAAACTAGAGGTTTATGCTGATAAGCTATTAGAAGCGACAGAACAATTCCTTGTGAGTCGAAAACTCATTAAGTAAAATCAAAAAGGGAGATTCAATGAGTCTCCCTTTTTATTGGCATCCCACATTGCCATATAGATATTCATTTGTTGAACATTCAGATTCAAAGTCGGTTAATTTCAATTCATCATTTCTTTAGTTTGACTCAGTTACATTGAAATATTTTGAGAAGCTATTATTTTTGTTTTCTGGATAAAAACTTTTAAAATAAGCTATCTGAAAAATTAGATTCAGGGTGGTTTTATGTTGAATAGTCACATACCTGTAATTCATCCCCTATTTTCATTTTCACTTATATTTATCCTTTTCCCATTACTAAGTGCTTGTAGTGAACAACATAAGCCTATGCAAAGCACCGAATTAAGGCGCACGGCATCCTTACAAGTAGAAAAGCCGCTTTCTCCAACTCAAAACTTTGATCAGACACGACGAACCTTTAAAGTCCTGCGCAATAATAATGAGGACTATGGTGATGAGTCTTACCAAATCAAAACCGATGCTGGCACACTGAGTATTTACAGTATGAACTTGAATCCGCAGCAAGGTCAGCTACTATCCAGCGTCAAGTCTGGAGAATGTCTAACTCTATCGAGTCAAAGTGACAATTTAATTGCGGTTGATGGTTATATCAGTGTGATGGAATTGGGCGACATTAAAATTCATCCCTGCAAATAAGCGTCAAAAAATTGTTTTTGTATAACAGTCATTTAAAAAACTAAGAAAATTGCCTTAAGGCTACGCTGCTATTGGGAGTTTAATTCATAATCCATACTGATTTGACCTTGTGCTAATAATCCCCATGATTTCATCGCATTACTCACCATACGCTGTAATTGCGTCAAGGCCATACCATCACGTGCTTGTATGGTCATCCCTTGCAATAAGGTCATATAAAAATCAGTCAATTGCTCTGCATGAGCCAAACTTTCAATTTCCGAATTTTGCACGCCTATAGCGAGCCGATCCATAATTTTTGTTTTAGTATAGGCACGACGTTGTTTGAGCTGTTCTTGTACGGTTTGGTTTTGCTGTGAACAATTCATTGTTGCCACCACCACCATACAACCTTTAGGTTTATTGGCTTGTACCAAATGCTGAATACTGTCATATAGGTACAATTCCATCGCAATTTTAGCCGTTTGACCTGCTTGTAGAATTTTTTCTGCAGGCTGAACTTCGTGTTCACTATAGTATTCAATACATTTTTCAAAAAGCGCCGTTTTGTCGCCAAATGTGCCATATAGGCTAGGTGCGGTGATATTCAAAGCTTGAGTTAAATCACTGATGGACGTTCCTTCATAGCCAAATTGCCAAAACAACATCATCGCCTTTTCCAAGGCTTGCTGTTCATTAAAACATTTAGGTCGTCCACGCTTCTTGACCGAATCGGCTGGATTAGCGTGCTGATTTTCTTGCTTTGAATCATTCATCATAAGCTAACATTTATATTTTATAACGTTCACTAATAAAATAATTGACGCTCACAATTTAATCAAATAATTTATTTTTATAACAGTCACTATTAAATTAAATAATTAAGGTGTAACGCTATGAATCCGCATGCTACAGCTTTAAAACCAGATAAACAGTTGACGCAGCAGCCTGATGAATCTTCTCCCAATCAAGGGAATTGGTTTGCAATCCTCACGGTTGCCATTACAGCTTTCGCACTAGTCACCAGTGAGTTTTTACCTATTGGTGTGTTAAATGCCATTGCTCTTGATTTAAAGATTAGTGTAGGTACCGCAGGTTGGGTGATTACCCTCCCTGGCATTATGGGTGCGGTCGCAGCGCCCCTGCTTTCTATTGCTGTGAAGCAACTTGACCGTCGTATCTTACTGATTGCCTTAACCGTGATTATGGTCATTGCTAATTTTATAACTGGCTTCGCAGAAAGTTTTGCACTGTTGTTGTTTAGCCGTTTTCTACTGGGCATCGCTATCGGTGGATTTTGGGCAACAGCCATAGCCTTGAGTGGACGTATCGCACCCAGTCATCTCGCCATAGCCACAGCCACTGCGATCGTCATGGCAGGAGTTACCTTAGCGACGGTTTTAGGTGTTCCATTAGGTACATGGTTGAGTGACTGGTTAGGTTGGCGTAGTGCGTTTCAAATCATTGCAGCGATTGGCATCGTCATTTTAGTTTTAGAAATCAAATTTCTCCCAAAACTTCCACCCACTTCGGCTATTCGATTTAGTGATTTACCTGCACTGATTCAACATGATAAAGCACGTAAAGGCCTGATTATTATTTTATTAATTGGTTTTGCTCATTTTTCTTCTTATAGCTATCTCGCCCCATTTTTTAAGAATCATGCAGGCTTTGATGCGACCACCATCAGTTCATTATTATTGATCTACGGCATCGCAGGTTTCTTTGGTAATTTATTTGCGGGTTATAGCAGTAACATCAATGTCCGCTATACCCTTGTTTTTGTCGCCTTCAGTTTTATCGTGGTATTTTTTAGCTTTCCACACTTTGCAGTTCACTTATTCGGTGCATATCTTTTAACCGCATTATGGGGTTTCGCCTTTGGTGCATTTCCTACAACGGCCAATATCTGGATGTTTGTACATGCCCCTGAAGCTGTTGAAAAAGGCATGCCGCTGTTTATTGGTATTTTCCAACTCATGATTGCGTGTGGCTCTCTATTTGGTGGCTATATTGTCGATCATTTTAATGCCAATACCTTATTGTATTCGGTGATGATCTTTGTCGCCTTCGCCATAGTGGCTATTTTCACATTAGGGCGTGGATTAAATAATCCAAAGCTTCCTTGTGCAGCGAACTAAGTCCACGCTCTAACTAATGTCGTCAAAACATTTGATTAACGATATTTCCCAAAGATTTTCCACGTATTGTTATCTGCTAATGGGTCACTATAGCTATCACTACGAGCTTTACGTGGTTTATCACGGGCATCCACCAATTTAAAGTCGTTTTCGACACTGAGTACAATGCCATTCACATAAAAACGGGTACGGGTGTATTCACTTTGTCCATGTTGAAATACATAGGTTCTGAGGTCAATAAATTCACGGTGTGCGACCAAAGCTGCCGTATCATCGCTGTCTAGCCATAGCCGCATCGCTTGAATTTGACCTGCTTCAAATTGCCCACATTTTTCAACTAAGCTGGCAATACCACGAAAGGTTTTAGATTCTTTCGCACGTGTTTTGTTAATTCGAATACGATCCACGTGAAAATAAAAAAGCGGCAGATTCAAATGACTCGGCAAATGGACTGCATCGAGGACTTCATCTTCCATAAAAGGCTGAAATAATTCCTGAGCACGTTCAATTAAGCCAGTCCACTGCGCATAATATTCGGCTACTTCAGATTGTGTACCATAATAAATGGGCAGCCCTTCTACATTGGCTAAGGTTGAGGGCGGCCAAGCATTTTGTCGAAGTAATCCAATATCACTTTTCAGACTTTGCACTGCGATTGCATCTTGCATGGAGCATTCCATTCTACTTAGGCTATTTTTAGATTAAGTCAAAGGTTTAGTTTCTGCAAGGCTTTGCCTATAATACTGCATTAGATTTTTATGCTAGGACACATTCATGGTTCAAAAGATTGAAGCTACTGATGTAACCGAAGAAGAAGCGTTGAATGCAGCTTTCTTTGAACGTGCGGATGAATTTATTAAACAAGCCAATGAATTTTGTCGTGTTGAAAAAGGTTCTCAAGTCAAACCTGCAGAAATGCGCGGTCAAGTAAGTGCTGCCATGTTATTTGGTACTGCTCGCTTTAATACTTGGGTTGCTGCAAATGGCTTCAAAGATGGCAAAGAAATGCGTGATGCCAAAGATCAAGTGATGTCTTATATTCTTCAACAATTTCAAATGATGCTTGAAGATAATTATGATGAATATTGCGAACAGTTTGAAAACTATCTTCGCTTCCGTCATAACGAAGAATTCCATGCAAATAAGCATGATCACGACCACGATCATCAGCATTAATCAAAAGCCCTTCGGGGCTTTTTTTATACAACTTCTCTTTCACAAAGCTTTGATTTAATATTCAGTTATAACGTTGTATTTTCATCATTCAAACTATTTTCAGTGCCTCGCGTATTCGGAAATACAATGAAATACGCAAGAAATGGACATGGTTTTAAGGACAAGGATAGCAATGCAGACGCTCGATTTTGCCATCGTGGATTCACATATACATCAATGGGATCCGTACAATACCCCACATGCCGCTTCACTTGCCGTGAAATTATTGGGTAAACATCCCTACTTGCTCGACAAAATGATGCGCTTAGTTAAGCCGCAAGAGTTAATTGACACAGTTGGTTTGACCAAACATGTGACGACACCGTATTTGCCTGAAAATTATAAGCAAGATGCAGGACATTATCAGGTCGATCAAATCGTACATGTAGAAGCGAGCTGGCATGACCATAAAGGTAAAGGGGTAGTTGGTGAAACCAAGTTTATTGAATCCTTAGATTTTAATGCTCAAAAGATTAAACTTGGCGCCATAGTCGGCACTGCAGACCCATGTGACAGTAGTTTTAAGAAAATTCTTAAAATGCATAAACAAGCCTCCCCACATTTTCGTGGCATACGAAAAATGGCAGCTGTACATGAAGACCCAAAAGTTCATGCATGGACCAATGAGCCGCATCTCTATACCAATAAAAAATTTATGAAAGGTTTTGAAGCTCTTGCTCAAATGAATTTAAGTTTTGATGCATGGGTTTATTCAGACCAAATTCGTGATTTAACCGCTTTAGCACGTGCTTTCCCTGAAACATCTATCGTTCTGGATCATTTTGGGACACCTGTCGGTGCCTTTGGACCTGTCGGCTCACATACAGGCTTAACCCAAACTTCACGTGACAATATCTTGTTTCGTTGGAAAGATGATTTAGCTGAACTGGCAAGTTGCCCAAATGTTTATACCAAAATGTCTGGATTATTCATGCCGGTGCTGGGTCATCAGTTTCATAAAGAACAACGCCTTGCATCCAAACAAGAGATTTTCGATTGCGCCTTTCCGCTTATTTCTCATGCTCTACAATGCTTTGGGAAATACCGTGTGATGTTTGGCTCTAACTTCCCGATGGATAGTGTGAGTGCATCCTTGGTGAATATTATTGACGCCTTTTCAGATGCGGTCGCGAGTTATGATCCTGATGCACTGACTTTAGTCTTCCAACAAAATGCCCGTCAGTTCTACCGTCTATAAGTTCGTTAAGATAATCTTGCAATCAAGTCATACTATGTAGCTCAAAAAAATCCTCCAGATGGAGGATTTTTTTATTAAGTTTATTTTTGAGTAGATTTTACAGCTTGACCATATTGGTCAGCCATCACCTCAACCAAACGCTCAGGTTGAATATATTTTTTGATGACAGCATTAACATCCGCTTTGGTCAAACTAGCAATGCGTTGATCACGCTTTTCACGATAGTTTAAATCACGACCTTTTTCTAACTGTGGAATTAACATGCTATGAATGCGACGGTCATCTTCAAGTGCAGTTAAACGCTTTTTCAAAATACTAGCTTTGGCTGCTTCTACTTCCTGTTCCGTCACGCCATTTTTCAATAAGTTTTGCAAAACTTTATGAACAGACTGAGAAACTTGTGCAGATTTACCTGCAGTGTAGTTTGCATCAATACTCAGGACACCCGAATTCACCCACTCATCAAAATTAATGTCTGCACTAAAACCATAAACCAGAGCATTCTTTTCACGTAACTCTTGAGCTAGACGTGAAGACAACTGTGAATCACCAAGTATGTGGCGTAATACTTGTAACGCAGGAGAATCGGTATGCTCTACACCTACAGGTAGAGTCATAATGGCTTGGTAACTACCAAACTCACGCTGTTCAGACAATGCATGCACTTTCTGTGCAGGATACGCTGTAAATGTAGACTCTAAGCGTTGATATGGCTCGCTCGTTTTCCAATCTGCAAATTCTTTTTTCAGAATTTTTTCTATTTGCTTGGTATCAAAATCACCTGTTACCGCAATTTGTGCGTGCTGTGTTTTAAAGAATTTCTGATGTAACTGCTGCACTTGATCACGTGTAGCCGACTCAATTTGTTTTTTCGCAAGTTCAGGTTCGAAGTGATAACGAATATCCCCCGGCTGATAGATCTCAACAATACGCGACAGAGTCATTGCTGCAACGGTATCAGGCTCTGTATAAGGTCGATCCAAACTCGACAAACTTTGCGCTTTGATTAAATCAAATTGTGATTGTTCAAATGCTGGCGCTTTAATAACATCAATGACATATTGCAAAAAGTCAGCAAATTTTTCTTTGCGAGCAACCACCTGAATCATGAGACCATTATCATTTGCACTGACCGTTGCACCACCACCAACATCAATAATTTTATCGGCAATTTGCTGCAAACTTTGATCTTTAGATGCACGGAACATGAGGTAAGCTGTCAAATCTAGTAACTCCCCTTTGTTCATTAAGCTTTGTGCTGTACCAAAATCCAAAGCAATCGTGGCATAGGTTTTGTCATCACGGGTTTTAGTTGGAAACAACGCATACTGAATGCCGTTTTTAAATTTAGCGCGCTGAATCTGCTTTTCTTTCTGATTTAAATATTGCTTAGACTCTGCAACATATTGCTTCACTTCAGCACGATAAACACTCGCATCTTTCAACGGCTCTTCTGCAGGCGCTTGCTGATCTAAAGTTTCAGCAGGTTTCGACGCAACCTGTTGCTGTACTTTCTTTTGGTCTTCAGGTGTTGGTAGAATATTTCCTGTGACTCGGTATTCAGGCTTTAGAAAATCCTTATACACTTGATTCACGTCGCTTACACTCAGCTTTTGTACTTTATCTAAGTCTCGGAAATATTGAGACCAGTCCCCGTTATAAGCCACAGTATAAGAACTGAGACGTTCGCCAAGAGCCGTAGCGCTATTCTTAACATTGTCAGCCATATTTCGAGTCAAGCTTTTAACACGGTTCAGTTCAACATCGTTAAAGGCTTTGTTCTGCTCCACACCTTGTGCAAGACTGGTTGCCACTTTGTTTGCATCATGACTTGGGCCATATATCGCCCCCATTAACACCAAATTAAAATCTTTATCTAACCATGTGGTCGATTGAACTGCGGTTGCTGTCCCTGTTTCCACCATGCTTTGATACAAATGTCCACTTGGCTGTAAGGTATACAAAGTTGGAGATACCGCCAAAGCAGTTTTAATCGGTTCGACTGCACCATTTAAATAAATATTAAATTTGCCAAAGTCACTACCCTTATGAACAGTAAATTCGCGTTGCTTTAATTTCGTTCCATCTAATTTAGGGACTTTGGCCTGTTCAGGAATTTGACGTGCGGCAATTGGGCTAAATTGTTGATCAATTTGTTTTAATACAGCCGCTTTATCAAACTTACCAGAAATCACCATCACTGCATTATTTGGCGCATACCAACGGCGATAGAACTGGTTTAATTCGTTCATATTGATCGATTGAAGTTCTTTCAAATCACCAATCGGTAAACGACCTAAAGATTGATTGCCATAGGCTTCTTTTAAAACTTGGTCGATTAACACTGAAAATGGCTGATCTAAACGAATTTCACGTTCACGCTTAACGATATCAATTTCTGTCGGTACAAATTTTTCCTGAAGTACCAATTTGTCCATCCGTTCTGCTTCCAAATGCAAAACTTGGTCAATCGAACTTTGTTCAGGACGAATCACATTGGTGTATTTCGTTGAATAATAATCCGTACTGGCATTGGTCATCAGCGTGAATTGGTCTAAGCGACGCTGAAATTCATCACCTTTGACATTTTCAGTGCCTTTAAAGGCCAAATGTTCGAGCAAATGTGCCAAACCACCTTTGCCCGCAGGGTCATTTAAAGAACCCGTGAAATACACCGTATTCATAAACACTTTGCTTTCTTTATCGTTTTGCGCCAAAACCACACGAAAACCGTTATCTAATTTATATTCTTCAATGGCTTGTTCAGTTTTAACCAATACAGGTTGAGCAAAGAGGCTTGTACTTAAACCTGCAAAAAAAAGTGAAAGCGTTAAATGTTTAATACGCATGTAATTCAAGTGTCCTTTATATTTAGCATCGATCAGCGCAGTGCTGTCGATCAGATTGGTTTTGATTTTATGCTGAGCTTTTCTGGATTAATAGTTACTTTTTATTAAATACATGCTGCAGAATGAGACAGCATGTATTTGATTTATGTTCAGATATAAATGTCAGACTGCATATATAAACAAGCATAGCCTGAGATTTCTATACGGTCATTTTCGAGCATTTGACAATGTAACTCACCACCACGGCTTGATGCTTGATACGCCAAGATCTGACGCTGGTGTAGACGTTCTGCCCAAATAGGCACGATTCCGGTATGAATAGAACCCGTAACAGGATCTTCATTGATGCCATTACCCGGTGCAAAATAGCGTGAAATGCAGTCATATTGCTGGGCTGCCGCAGTGATTGCAACATCAGTGATCGTACCCGGCGCTGTAATTGCAGTGCGGATTTTGCCGAGTCGTTTTAAAATTTCAAAATTCGGTTGTTCATCCAAAACCTGTTGAGCCGTTTCGTATTCCACGATATACGCCTGCGCATTCAGATAAACCTGCTTAAAAGGTTGACTCAACCCTAGACGTAGCTCTTCAGGATATTCGCTCACGACCTGTGCCCGACGCACAGGGAAATTCATCAGAATTTTTCCATCTTCAGCTTTATTTACGCTAAAAATACCGAGATTTTTGACATGAAATTGGATGTTTTTTTCTACAGTATAAAACTCAAAAAGCACATAACTGCTGGCCAATGTCGCATGTCCACAAAAATCCACTTCAGTGGTCGGCGTAAACCAACGAATTTCATAATTGCTGCTGTCGATTTTTTTCACAAATGCAGTTTCAGACAGATTATTTTCCAAAGCAATCTGTTGCATCAAGTGTTCATCTAACCATTCATCCAACACCAAAACCGCCGCTGGGTTGCCTTTAAATAACACTTGGGTAAATGCGTCCACTTGATACATTTTCATTGATAGAACTCCTGATTTAGTGATTTATATTAAAGGCTTTTGAAAATATTTCATGCGTTATATGCTATGTAACAACACTTTTTAATAAAACATCTAAGTTTTAGATGCACTTAAATATAGGTACAATTTTGAAAACGCATATTCACCCTGTTCCTTTAGAAAAATCATACCGACTTTTAAATCATGGCCCGACTGTGCTCGTCTCTGCTCAGGATCAAACCCATACTGGTGTGATGACTGCAGCATGGGCATGCGCCTTAGAGTTCAACCCTGCAAAAGTGACGGTAGTACTGGATAAATCAACTAAAACACGTGAGATTATTGAAAATTCAGGTTATTTCGCCTTACAAGTACCAACACTGAAACAACTCAAACTGGTCTATGCACTTGGCATGATGAGCCAACGTGATGCGCCAGAAAAATTGCGCCAATGTGGCGTAGAATTATTTCAATTTAATCACTCAGATATTCCTGTAGTTGAAGGTTGTGCTGCTTGGCTACTGTGCAAACTTATTCCTGAACCTCACAATCAACAAGCGCACGATCTGTTTATTGGCGAAGTCATTGCTGCCTATGCAGACGACCGCGTCTTCCGTAACGGACATTGGTATTATCATGAAGTAGCAGATGAATGGAAAAGCCTACACCATGTTGCTGGCGGGCACTTTTATACCATTGGTAATCCCGTATCTGTAGACGAGACACCAGACTAAAATAGTGCTATGAACTCTGTCGTTTACCTAGGGTTGAAAATCGATAATCATACCTTTTGAGCATTTTCATGCTAACTTTAACTTAATTTTAAATATTGAATGAATGGATATGACGTTTAAAATACATACATTGGATGTCAAAAATTCACTGCAAAATTATATTTGGCTGCTTGAACACACCGAAAGCCATGATGTCATTGCAGTAGATCCTACTGAAGCTGCCTTGGTCGAGCGCTATTGTCAGGAACATCAACTCAATCTTACGCAAATTTGGCTAACGCATTGGCATAAAGATCACGTCGGTGGCGTACCAGAACTTATTCAGGATAAAAACATTGCTGTTTACGGTCCCCGTGCAGAATTGAGCCGTATTCCATGGGTGAATTATCCTCTCGATCATAATGACCGTTTTGAATTTCATGGTCTTGAAGTTGAAATAACAGCAACGCCCGGCCACACCCTCGGTCATATCGTATATTTTATCGATGACATTCATACACTTTTCTGTGGCGATGTATTATTTGCTATGGGCTGTGGACGTGTATTTGAAGGCACCTTTCAACAAATGTACGATTCCTTGAACCGTATAGCCGCATTCCCTGCTGAAACTCAAGTGTATTGTACTCACGAATACACCCTATCGAATGCGCAGTTTGCGCGGCATGTTGAACCTGACAACCTTGCCATACAACAGCGGTTTGATGAGGTTGAATCCCTACGCATGCTCGGGAAATGTACTTTGCCAAGCAGCATTGAATTAGAACTAGAAACCAATCCATTTTTACGTGCAGAAAGTGTTGAAGCGTTTCAGCGCTTAAGAGAACTCAAAGACAATTTTTAATTGGATTGCGAGTTATAAGCATTTTAGATTTCATCACAAATAAACTGTTTTATTTGTGATGAATATTTCGGGACGATTTATCATTCTATATTTATAAAATTTGATTGGTGGCAGCAAATTCATCCAATTCAGCTTGAGTCACAACTCGAACCGCTTGCATTTCATCGATACGTACCATCAATAAACCACCTAATGCCGGCTGATAACGTCGTGCACTACCAAATGGTGTATATATCACTTTCGATTGCTCCGAAAAGACCAACCAATCTTCATGTCCAAGCATCACCGCAACAGGCGTCTGTCCCGCTTGTTGCATCTGTTCAATTTTTGCTTTGACATCGTGCTCAATGTTCTGCATGCGTTCAATCTATTTATATCGATGGGACATAGTATAAAAGCATTTCGACAAATCTTGATGTGAAATAACTTTGCATGCTCACCTATCCAGTTAATTTGGCTGTGAACAAGTCTTTATTTGCAATCAATACTGCACACCTAATCCACTATACTTTCTTAGTTAAGTCATCGCTTATTTTGCACACAGCTTCTCTATAGGCATAGGATAGATTTTAAGCCAGCAGTTAAAACCTAAATTTTTAAAATACGTTATATTTACTTACATTAAGTTTAGCTTGTTATAAAACAGCGAGTTAAATGAATTTATACAGTTTACAAGCCGATAATCTGTTTATTTATCCATCAAAATTTCATATTTTAAATAAAAGTTTTCCATTTCCCCTTTAAAAAATATTTTGACACCCCTATTTAATATTTTAATGATTGATAAGGAGTTCGCTCGTGAAAAAAGTGGTTAAAGCAAAAAATTTAGTTGCCTTCCGTCTTTGGTTAGAAAAGTTAGGATATTCTGTTCGCACACTGGCAGATAATCGTGGATTTACATTCAGTTTTAAAAAAGAATACGGTCTAGTGACTGTAGATTTGTCTGGTAATGCTTTGGCCATGCAGCTGGGTGAAGAGTTTGAAGATCATTTAAAGGCGTAATCTTCTTTATAATTTATTCGAACGATTAGAAATAAATGATTTAATTCGATTGATTCGAATCCACATTTCAAAATTTGCCCGTATATTCGGGCTTTTTTTCACCTTTGTTTTACTGATTCATTTTAACGAGAGAAATTTCAGACAATAAAAAAACAAGATTAGACATCTTGCTGTATCTCTTGGTTCATCATCTTTCATTAGATTTTATTATTAGAATTAGTCTTCAAAAAAGACCATGTTTAAGACACTGATTTTTTCGAATTTCAAAAACAAAAAAGCAAGGTATAAAACCTTGCTTAATCTAATGGTGGGGACGGAGAGACTCGAACTCTCACACCTCGCGGCGCTGGAACCTAAATCCAGTGCGTCTACCAATTTCGCCACGTCCCCAACTCGGGTGCTGACAATGTCAGACTTTAATTTGTTTTAAAAACCTGTTTATTTGGCAACTTAATAAATTAAGTGGTGGGGACGGAGAGACTCGAACTCTCACACCTTGCGGCGCTGGAACCTAAATCCAGTGCGTCTACCAATTTCGCCACGTCCCCAACAGGATTGCTGACAATGTCAGACTTTTTAAAACTTGGCAGAGGATCAAGGATTCGAACCTTGACGAACGGTTTTGGAGACCGTCATGCTACCATTACACCAATCCTCTGTGACCTTCACTACTAAACTCATGTTTAGTAATTCAGTGGTGGGGACGGAGAGACTCGAACTCTCACACCTCGCGGCGCTGGAACCTAAATCCAGTGCGTCTACCAATTTCGCCACGTCCCCGATGGCTGTGTATATTATAGAGATCACCCCTACATGACAAGCCTTTTTTATAAAAAAGCATCTTGTTTGTTTAAATAAAAAACAATAGTGCTTTTTTTGTATTTTTCTTAAGCAAATTCAGCAACTAAGTCGCTTTTTAAGCGATAAAAATCCACCAATCTGTCATTTTTTTGCTTCATCAACATGTGTTGCAATAGCTGAGTAAACCCTTGATATTGCATTGGCAGATCAAGCTTTAAGCGTTGGCAATGTAAATAGGCCCAATCTTCATAGTTTTTCGCCTCTAAACGCTGTGATGTCAGCCATTCCAAGAAAATAATCCCCAAAGCATAGATATCACTGTGCAAAGATTTCGCTTGTCCATGGAAAAGTTCGGGAGCCATATAACGTGGTGTCGCAGTTAAGGCATCTAACTGATCAAATTCTAAAGGTAGCGCTTGCTCAAAATCGATGAGTCTGCACTGCCCTTGCCAATCCACAAAATGCTCTTGTTTTAAATCTGCATGTATCCAACCGTGCAAGCTTAATCGTTCAACCACATCGAGTGCTTGCCATAGCACTTGCCTCACCTGTTCGATGCTCAAACTCGATGCAGGCTGTACGAACCAAGGCTCAGCATTCGGCAATATTAATAGTTGGTCAATAGACTCTTGCTGAATACTGAGATGCGACTGTTTTATCACTTGAAAAGGTAGCGTGATGCTGTTTTGTGTAGACGCTTGACTAAATAGTTGGTACAGCTCAATTTCACGACCAAAACTGGCTGCATGTTCAGGGCTGCTGTCACTGACTTGTGCCTTGAGCCAATAACGTTGTTGGTAAAATTGAAATTGATATAGACGACGGCCAAAGACCAAACTTTTAGATTTGGTTTTTGGCTCATAAATGATTTGCGTTAAATCTGTGGACTTAAACCGCAATAAACTCTGCATGTCGTTGACTGGGTTCATTTTGATAATTTAATAATTCCAAACAATGCTGAATGGTCTTACCGATGCGAGCTTGCGTTTCGATTAATGAAATCTTCGGCCAAGTGGCTCTTTCACCTTCACGTTGCAATACTTTAAACAGGTAGGGTCGAGGATTTTGCAGCATATAACTATAGTGTCTTAAGCCATATTTCCCCACAATATTGACATCACCATAGTAACGCTGATCCACCACGCCATAACCATGATCAAGCAAACGTCTTACAGGTGGGATACTTCCTGCACGCTCACGGGCAAAATCCATCACCCCTTTACTAATCACCTTACCTTGACGACGAACGATCCGCTCAGGCCAACTCAACATGCTTTTACGAAAACGTGAAGCATCATCCTGCATAAATGGCACAATATGCGGATTGACCTGACTGGCGATACTATAATTAATATTATATAGACGTGCCATTTTCTCCTGTGGGAAATCACTGCGCACACTACCATCCACCCAACGTGTAGCCGACATATATGGCGTAAATTGCCCGTCATAACGCTTACTGGTCAGTCGTACCGGTGGAAATAGAATAGGCACTGCACAAGATGCCAACACCGCACTCCATACCAACAAATCGGGGGAGGTATACGCATTCATAATTCTTGCATCTTGTGATGCATCATAAGGCGCAACTGCCACATTGATATGTAGACCTGATTGCTTATATGCTTCGGCAAAAGTTAAGTCACCTAAGTTTTCAACCAAAAACTTTTTCAGATATTTTACATCTGCCAAACCGCCATTACCCTGCACTAACTCAGTCAATTTACGAAAGTGAAATGCCTCACTAAAGAAGTTTTGTCCATTTAATAAATTGGTAAATTCTGACGGTTTAGATACACCCAACATCCCGGTCATAATGGCGCCAGCACTGGAACCTGACAGGACTTTGGGCATGAGGTCTTGTTCCATCAGTGCTTTACACACACCGGTATGAAACAAACCTAAAGTTGAACCGCCTGAAAACATCAAAACAGGTTGACCATAGGCTTTTTGGCTTTGTTCAAAAAATTCAATTTTTTGTGCAGCATCAAGACAAACGCACTCTTCAGATGCGATAAATGCCAAACTTTTACTCACTTCATCAACATAGTCTTCAATAATTTTTTTGGTGCCGACGTAGGCTTCTGTAAACAGTAAAGGATGAGCAATATTGCCCACATCATAAGTTAAACCTTCACTTAAAATGTACATCAAATCTCGAGTACGTTTCTGAGCACGATATCGTCTCAGTAACCCTAAACGATGAGTAATAATTTCTGCATCAAAATACGGTGAACTATTATCGAATTTCCATTCTTGCGCACCCGATTCTTCATCTATTTTAAGTGCGATATCTTTCCATTCTTCATAACATTCAGCACGGTCGAGCTGACGCTTTAATTTTTTTATCCGATATGCCTGATGTGGATTAATACTTTTTGAAAACCCTGTAAACAACATGACTATCCCTCAGCACACTTTAAACTGTTCACTCGGCTAGATTTATAACAACTTTTTGGTTGTTCGAATAGCGCAGATCTGCCAGAACAATCATTAAACTTTGACATATTTCAGCAATTATAACTGCATTATTGATGTACACTGCTGTCATATACTAACCAACAACAAGACACGACAAGCTGACTTATCATGGCTACAATTGATTTACCTGACAACATCCTTCAATCGCTATCTACTGTACTCTTACAACTACAGCACAGTTTGCCTGAGCTTAAACAAGCACCCGATTTTTCGAGTATCGCGTTTAAATGGCAAGATAAACAGCTTAAAGCCATTCAACAGCCCAAAGTCATGTATTTAGAAGATTTAAAAGGAATTGAACGTCAAAAAGAAAAAGTGATTCAAAACACTTTACAGTTTTTAAAAGGCTTACCTGCCAATGATGTTTTACTCACTGGCTCTCGTGGTACAGGTAAATCATCCATCGTCCGTGCTCTGCTCACCCATTATGCAGACCAAGGTTTACGTTTAATTGAAATTGAGCGTGATGATCTATCTGATTTACCAGAAATCCAAAATTTAATTAAAAATCGCCCTGAAAAATTTATCGTATATTGTGATGATTTGGCATTCAATGCTGAAGATGAAAACTATCGCAGTTTAAAAAGTGTTTTGGATGGTTCATTACAATCAGGTTCAAGTAATTTTATTATTTATGCTACCAGTAACCGTCGTCATTTATTGCCAGAATTCATGCATGAAAACACACCTGTAACCAAGGTAGATGTGCCTCAATATACTGAGCTCCATCCACAAGAAGCGATCGAAGAAAAAATATCTCTTTCTGACCGCTTTGGGATGTGGCTGTCGTTTTACCCAATGGATCAAAATTTATATCTCGAAATTGTGGAACACTATTTGGCAAAAGCTGCAATGCCTTGGACAGATGAAGCGCGTGCTGAAGCACTGCGTTGGTGTCAAGGTCGTGGGCAACGTTCAGGCCGTGCTGCTTATCAGTTTTCAAAGCATTGGATTGGCTCTGAAAATCTAAAGGCCTTGGCAAAATAACGTCTACAATATTTTTATGATCTGAAAATATAAGTTCTGCAAAGCCAGTCAGACAATTTCAGCTAAAAGCAGCTATGTCATCATTGGCTGCTTTTAAGTTTATCGAACTATATTTTAACTTTTTTAGTGAATAAATCGCGTGACCACAATTCTGAACATTCATTATTTCGCTAAATTGAGTTGAGCGATTCACATATAAGGTTCTGATGCCTAATATTTTGAGTTTATAATTGCGCTATGCTTGTGAAAAACATATATCAATTACACTTATATTTTCCTTTAAATTAACTTTAATCATATTTGTATCTTCAAAAGTTGAATCAAAAATTTGCTTTTCATTTTTTAAGACTTTGAATTTCCCTATTGAGGTTGCTTCTGATACGTCATTTTTCAAGGCATCTATTTGAATTTGTTCTTCATTTTCAGATTTTGCTGATACAGTAAATTTCAATGCACTTGTTGGAATACCACGTAAATTAAAATGCTGATTTACAATTTCCTTTAACAATGTCTGACATTCAAAAGAGTTCTTAAAAGTACTCTTTAGCTCAGTTGCTGTTTCTTGTTTCGTACTACAAGCAGACAAAGAAATAACCATAAATCCTAGTGCTAATAATTTATTCATCTTTAATTTTTTTAGTTAAGTTGAAAACTTAGCATAACAAAAGACTCAGATAGATGAACATAACATTCACTATAATTTTTTTTCATTTCCCCAAAAAAAAGAGGCTAATTTAGCCTCCTTTTTAAACGATTTTCACGCTTCGTTTGGATTACTTAATTCCGTCATCGGCCAACGCGGTGTCGTCGTAACAGACAAACCATCATGCTGACCGGCTTTAAGACGCTGATAACCAGCAAACGCAATCATTGCACCATTATCTGTACAAAGCGCAGGTTCTGCATAAAACACATTTGCACGGATTTTTGCCAAGTCAGCTTCTAAGCGCTCACGTAAACGTTTGTTCGCACTTACACCACCAGCAATGACTAAACGTTTTAAACCAGTTTGTTTTAAGGCCTTCACTGATTTTTTCACCAAAGTATCAACTAACGCTTCTTGGAAAGATGCAGCGATATCCGCCTCACGACCTTCGCCTTCAACTTTTTTCAATTGAACTGAAACGGCAGTTTTTAGCCCACTAAATGAAAAATCTAAACCTTGGTGTAGCATTGGACGTGGAAATTCAAAGGCATTGATGTCGCCATTCATCGCCAATTTCGAAATATTTGGACCACCTGGGTATGGTAGCCCCATCATTTTAGCGACTTTATCGAATGCCTCACCTGCTGCATCATCAATCGACTCACCCAATAATTCATATTGACCGATTCCATAAGCAGCCATCAATTGAGTATGTCCGCCAGAGACTAAAAGTGCCACAAATGGAAATTCTGGTGGAGTTTTAGACAACAAAGGCGCCAACATATGACCTTCCATATGGTGCACACCAATTGCAGGTTTATTCAGTGCAAACGCCAACGTGCGACCAAACAATGCACCAGTCATTAAGGCACCCATCAAGCCCGGTCCACGAGTATATGCAATTGCATCAATTTCAGATTTATCTATCTGACTTTCTTCAAGCAGTTGTTTTAATAACGGAATTAACTTACGCACATGGTCACGTGAAGCTAATTCAGGTACCACACCACCATATTCTGCATGCAGTTTGATTTGGCTATACAATACTTGTCCGCGTAATCCTTGCTCACTATCGTAGAGTGCGAGTCCTGTTTCATCACACGAAGTTTCCAAGCCTAAAACGATCATTAAACTGCCTTTTGCCCATTTCAAAATATTGCGAAACCTATTATAGACTTGTGATATGAGATGTAAATGAGTAAAATACTGACCTTCACTTGTGATCAAGGGTAATTCGACCCGAGATCTTATCCATAACTTAATGAGGATTCTTCATGCCACAAGTTAAATTGAAAGAAGGCGAACCAGTAGACGTAGCTATCCGTCGTTTCAAACGTTCATGCGAAAAAGCGGGTGTTCTTGCTGACGTTCGTAAACGTGAATTCTACGAAAAACCAACTCAAGAACGTAAACGTAAAAAAGCTGCTGCTGTTAAACGCTACCAAAAGAAATTGGCTCGCGAATCAGTACGTACTACTCGCCTTTACTAAGATTAATTTGTGATTGATTGACTAACCTGGACAAGATAAATGACTACTTTAAAAAACCAAATAACTGAAGTTTTAAAAGCCGCTATGCGTGCTAAAGAAATGGACAAGTTAACGGTAATACGTAGTCTACAGGCAGCAATCAAGCAAATCGAAGTCGATGAGCGCATAGAGCTTGACGATAAGCAAGTTCTTGCGGTCATTGAAAAGCAAATCAAACAACGCAAAGAATCGGTTAAAGCCTTTTTAGGTGCAAATCGAGATGATTTAGCTAGTAAGGAACAAGCCGAGATTGAGGTGTTATCTCAATTTCTACCAGAAGCTATGACTGAGGAAGAACTTGATTCCATCATTGCGCAAACAATTACTGCGCAAGAAGCTACTAGCATGAAAGATATGGGTAAGGTGATGAACTCTCTACGTCCGCTCATAGCCGGACGTGCCGATCCTGCACAAGTTTCAGCTAAAATTAAAGCGAAACTCTCTTAATCTTTCATCTATATTGTTTGATTTGGTCTATTTAAGTACGCTGATGACTTAAATAGCCAAATTATCCAAATTCAAATTTATTCATCATTTATAATTTTCTTTCTTATCTAACGATTTCATACTTACAAATATCTCGCCAACTTCCATCTACTGGATTTTGAATTGCAGCTTGTTCGATTTCAATCAATTTAAAATTTGCTCGTTCACATAGACGTCGTGCTTGCTTGTTTTCTACATCTACAAAAGCGTTTAATTGTTGAAATCCTAGATCATTCAATAATTGATCCACAAATAACTGCAAAGCTTCTGTCATCAAGCCCTGCCCTTTAAATTCAACATTTCCCCAAAATCCAACGGCAGCTTGGTTTTCCATCCAATTGATTTGATGAATATCCATGACACCTAAAAAGTTATGCGACTGTTGCTCACGAATCACATAAACAAAATTTTCCTGATTTAACGCTGCCAACACTCTCGAATCACAAAATGCCAATGAAGCATCTAAATTAGGTTCTTGTAAGGACCAAGCCAAACTTGCAGGAAACATTCGTAAGGTTTCTATACTTTGACAAATAGCCTCATAAAGTGCTTTTGCATCGTGGCGCTGAATCAACTGAAGCGTGATTCTGCCATGACTCATACCAAAATCATCGAGTTTCATTTTTATTCAGTTTCTCGTGATGATTTAAAATGCTTATAAATTTATTTTTAATTTAGGGCACATTGCACATTATATTTTTTTAATAATTGCATCTCTTTTGATGCGATCACCTGCTGAATCACATCCTGCTTATTCATATTACGGTACTCACGATCTAAAAATGCACGATTTTCGTCTGCAGCACGATATAGATCATTTACATAAGTCTGAACAATACCGCAGTATTTCACTTGCTGGTCTGCTTTAAATCCCTGTTGCTGTGGGTCTAACTGACTAAAAAATTGGCGTACATCGGTTTTATATTTTTCGTTAATATCATTCACAGCAATCACATATTGCTCTGCGCTAGCAGCTGCAATATTCGTTGCTAAGCCCAACAGACAGGCCGCCAAAATCATATTTTTCATTTGTAAGTTCTTAATCATAAAACATTTTACATCCAGCTAGTTTACACTGATTAATCCAAGCCACTAAAACTACAATTTACACTTTATAATCGACATAGATAAGTGCATCACATTTGAAATCTTTATATTTTTAATTTCCGTTCATTTTGCATTTCATCTACACGTTGCTTGATTTTCGCAGCAAGACTTTTCGAGTCTTTGGCGATGCGCTGCGCCTGTAGCAAAGATTTAATCGCGCGCTCTTCATCCCCACCCCAATACTCCACTTCAGCTCGATATCGCAGCACATTGACCGAACGGAAGCTTGCATCTTTGTCTGCATCAGCCATTTGCAACATCAGTCGCCAACCACTCAAGTCGCGTGGATTTGCTTGTAAAAATCGCTGTAGAATCAGTTGTGCTTGCGCATATTCTTTGTTTCGAATCAAAGCCTCTGCATATTTATAATTTAATGCACGATTTTCAGGCATGATGATTGCCGAACTTTTCACAGCGTTCACGGCTTCAGCCGCTTTGTTTTGACCCAACAGCACATCGGTCTGCAAAATAGTAAAAAGTGCATGCGAAGCATTTTGTTTTGCTGCTTCATTTAATAACTTTTGAGCAGCACTAAAGTCACCTTGTTTAATATGCAAGCTCACCAAAGCCAACTCAGCTGCATAGTTCTTTTGTGCCACCATTGCATTTAATTGCAATTCAGTCGCCTGACCTGATAGTACTCGACTATACCAACGCAGAATTTCAAAATCTTGATCAACCAAACTGGTTTTAACTTTAGGCAACTGATTGGCACGTAAGCGCGCTTCGCTCATACGCTCCGTGGTTAATGGATGCGTCAACCAAAAATCAGGCAGAAAGCTCACTCGACTCGTAGAGCGATGCATCACTTCAAAGAAATCAGCCATGCTCTGCGGATTGTATCCAGCACGGTACATATACTGCATCCCAATACGGTCTGCTTCACGTTCTTGGTTTCGGCTATAGGTTAGCTGTTTATCCATCAAAGCAGCTTGTGAGCCCATCATTACAGCCGCACCGACATCACCATCTGCCTGCGATGCCACCAAGGCTCCGACCAAAATACCAGCTAGTGACAATAAACCTTGCCCTTTAAAGGCTTCTTGCGAACGACTGTAATGACGTTGTGATACATGTGCAATTTCATGCGCCATCACCCCTGCCACTTCATCCATGTTACGTGCTGAATTAATTAATCCTGCATTTAATGCAAACAAGCCACCTGGTACAGCAAAAGCATTAATTTGTGGATCATTAATTAATAACAATCCGACCGGTTGGTTGAGTTGGGTTTGGCTCAAAATATGCGTAAAGACAGATAAAAGACGATCTTCCATCCACGGATTTTCAGTCACAGGAAGTTGACGATGCACCTCACGATACACCTTCTCGCCAATGGCACGCTCTTTTTGTTGATCCAACAAGCCGACGCCACTACCTATTTCAGGCACAGAAAATTGTGGGGATGAACTAAAATCTACGGACTGCGTCTGCGCCAATGTCGAACAAAGCCCGAGACCACATGCCAGTAAAATCTTTTTCAAGGTCTATTCTCTAAATTTCATATTCGTACTTCATCGAATATAGCATTGAATTTTGGTGAATTATGGAGAAAACTGTTGTGATTGTTTATTCAAATTTTGGATTGACCACATAGCGTGGCGCGCGCTCATGTACCAAAACATCCACTAGATTTTGATAAGCCAATTCCGCCATACGTTTACGAGTTGCCGCTGTAGCTGAACCCACATGGGGTAATGTCACGACATTGGCTAATGTAAATAATGGCGATTCTTGAAGTGGCTCTTGCTCATACACATCTAAGCCTGCTGCAAAAATTTGACCATGACTTAATGCATCGATTAAAGCGGCTTCATCAATTACTGAACCGCGTGAAATATTCACCAATACCGCATGCGATTGCATCAAGGCCAACTCACGTTCACCAATTAAAGCTTTCGATTCTGCATTTAAATCCACTGCAACGACCACAAAGTCAGCACGTTGCAACAAATCATCCAAATCGCAATATTGCGCTGATAACGATTCAGCCAATTCAATTTTTTCTCGGCGATTATGATAGAGTACATTCATATTAAAGCCATAGCGAGCACGACGCCCAATGGCTGCGCCAATATGTCCTAAGCCAATAATACCAATAGTTTTAGCAAAGACATCCATGCCAAATTGCTCAGGGCCCACTGTACGCTTCCACTGCCCTTGTTTGGTCCATTGATCCAATACAGGCACTTTACGTGCTGCACTCATCAATAAGGTAAATGCTAAATCTGCTGTAGTTTCCGTCAATACATGCGGAGTATGGCTCAACCAGATATTTTTTTGATTTAAAAATGCTAAATCATAGTTGTCATAACCGACACTTACACTTGAGATGACTTTTAATTGTGATGCATGCGCTAAATTTGAGGCATTCAACAAACGTCCCGCACCAATCATGGCGTCAGCATCTTTTGAATGCTCAAGAATTTGCTGATTCACATCGCCCAATTTAGGACTAATTTGGAAAACTTTAAATTGCTGTTCTAAACGTTGGATTATTTCTTGATCTATTTGACTAAAAACCACTACTTTTTTTTGCATAAATTTTCCATTTACGTAATTTAAGTATTTTGTCCTGCCTTGTTTTGCATAAATTGCCATAGGCGTTTTTTCAATAAAGGCTGTTCAATCATTTGCTGTAAAGATGCCAGTGGATACACCTTCGCATGCTCTAAATGCGGAATATCGCCTAAGCAAATGACATTTTTATCCAAGCTCATCGCATCGATAAAGCCCTGCACATAAGATGCTGCACCACGACCATCTTGCAAATTCACCCAACCAAACGGCCACTGTAAAGCAAAGAAATCTGCACTGACTGCGCGCTGAATATTGCTCCACAAAACTTGCTGCTCTGCAGTTAATTCTGTGGCATTAATGACAATGACACAGTGCATTAAACAGATGGCTTCTAAGTTAAACGAAGGGATTTGAACAATCGGACGAACTTCAACAGGCTCAACACCCTTAGGTTCATCTTTAGGTGCTTCTACAGGTTGATTTATAACAACATCAACGTTCTTTTTAAGCTCAGTCTGTGATGGAACAGGCGTTGGCTGAGGCGCATTTTTGAGTAGGATTTCAGAGACTATTTCAGGAGCCGCCTGATCTCGCCAAATATTTGAGCTAAATTGCTGACACGGTGCCGCCTGAGGAATCCATACATCAATTCCCATTGCCGCCATTATGCTTCGCTGATGCCCAATCATGCTTTCATTTTCACCTATTCAAGGCTTGATATTCTAACGGGATTCACACTTTTTTGTTGAACTTTTATAAAGCAATTAGACCACTCTATTTCTTTAATGATTTAGTAGAATCGCTCAAGCTACTTTTGATTCTCCCCACAATCTATTCATAAATCAAGCAGCTATAAACAATTATACGATCATTAAACTATTTTTCTTTTGCATTAATTCAACCATTTCAGCCGATTCAAATCCAATACGCCAATATAGCAACTGCAAAACATCCAACTCATCTTGCGTGATAATTCGATCATTCCATAGACATACTTCTGCAACCCCAAGGATGCTTAAACGCTCACGCAGCAACAATCCTGAAATATCATTCAGGATTTCAGCCAAATCAATTGGCTCATCAGAAATATCACGATAAAACTCTAGTTCTTCTTTCGTTAAGATTCGATTGAGGATTTTTTCACGTACTTCGAGCTGGTTATCACTGTTAATTTGTTGCACATGCAACAAGGCATCAATCAAACGCACAATACTCGGTTTTACATCTTCTAATGATGTAGGTGTATGTGCAGGCAAAAGATTTAACTCATATTTCACTGTTTCAAGTAGCAAGGCATCGAGTAGACCAATTTCACCATCTTCTTGAATAATCTTGGCCAGCTTGGTTAAGAACTGCCGTGAAATTGTCGCAGGCATGGCACCAATATTTTTACATGCTTCATGAAAAATTGAGATATGTACACGACCATCAAGATTCAATAAGGCATCTACAATCGCACGACTCACCTCAGCTTCAGTCGGAATAAACTCTCGATACTGACGAATCATTAAAATCGCAACCATGACCTCACGCGAACCCGTTGCTGTTTGTAAGGCACGTTGGATTAATTCAGGTCTCTGCCAATTTTCACGAATCTCGGGGTTCAACGGTTTAATTGCATCTCTTATCGCAAAACTAATCGGTGATAAGCGCAGTAAAGGCAATGGTTGTGGCGAATTCCATGGTGTTGCAACATCTGGATTAGCTTCTTCCAGTGAACGGAATAAATAAAATAGCGGTTGGTTTCGCAGTTTTTTTAAATTTTCAAGTTGCAGGTCATGAATGAGCGCTGGATTTAATTCAAAAATGCGCTGTTCAATACTCGGATGAATATTCATCCAGTTTTGCGGACTGAGTGAGTTTGCAAAACACATATGAGAAATCGATTCCGCATATTCACTATGAATTTGCGAACCTGAATGATGCACATAAATCCTTAATAAGGTTTGAATATTGGCATCATTTTGAATCAGACGTTTGGTTTTCTGATCATTGCGATAGGTTCGAGAACCCAAAGAGATATATTTAATAAAGCGGGAAATCAAAACACCCAAGCTTCCGATCAACCAAATGACCGCGCCAATCGCTACAAAGAGGGTTTCAAACTTATTGTCCCGTGCTTGTCCATTTTTATAGAAACCACGTTTTGCAATTTTACTACCCCACTGACTAAAGGTCGTCAAACCGCTATAAAAGATTTTCAAACGGGTATTTTCCGCAGCTTCCCCTGACAAGATTTTATTAAATTCATGGCTCAGCAAACCATACATTTCCATCTCATCTAAGGTTTGTAATGCACCCCAGGTTAAAATGATCGATGTATCTCGAGGGCTAAAACCTGCGGTGAGTGCATTTACACCCACTTCATCGGGTAAGACATAAAGTGCAGGAGTATCGATTAGAAAGGTATCTGCCAATTGCTCTGTCATACGCAGTGCAACACTTTCTTCAGGAATACTTTCTATCAGACTGAGACGACGCGCACCTAACTGTTTGGCAAGTGAATAACCACCTAAGCGAAAGGTGTAAAAATCATAGAGAACTGAAACCAACATATTCAGCAGCACAGCTGCCACTAAAAATGGGCTAAGGACATGCCAATAGATAGACTGAGTGGAATCATAATAATCCACAATTAAACCGACAATTACATTAATAATTGCGACGGTCAAAAACACTGCCGCCATACACATGGTGACAGGCCAAAACATATTTTTGTTTTTTATAAAATCATAACCCACACGTCTCAATGTAATACCCTTAAGCTACATTGTCTTTTGTTTGCTCATCATAAATGAAAAAAGCGGGAAATTCCCGCTTTTTCAGTGTGTTTTCAGCAGATTATTCTTCGCGAACACCTGTTAAATCCACAGAAGCCGCATCAATGTTAACATCAATATAGGCTGGCTTTTCATTTTTTGCAGAGTCATTACGCTTACGCTCTAAAGCTGCCAAATATTCAGCATCAATACCGCCTGCCACATATTTACCATCAAATACCGAGCAATCAAAGTCCTGTAACTCAGGGACTTTCTTGGTGCGAACAGCAGATTTTAGATCTTCCAAGTCTTGGAAAATTAGGCGATCAGCACCAATAATTTCACGAATTTCTTCAACGCTACGTTCAGACGCAATCAGTTCAGATTTGGCAGGCATATCGATACCATACACGTTTGGATATTTCACCATCGGTGCAGCAGATGCAAAGAATACTTTTTTCGCACCTGCATCACGCGCCATTTGAATGATTTCATTACAAGTCGTACCACGTACAATCGAGTCATCGACCAAAAGTACGTTTTTGCCTTGGAACTCTAGCTCTACAGGGTTAAGCTTTTGACGCACAGATTTCTTACGAAGTTGCTGACCCGGCATAATGAAGGTACGACCGATATAACGGTTCTTCATGAAGCCTTCACGGAATTTCACACCTAAAGTATTTGCAAGCTCTAGCGCTGAAGTACGTGAAGTATCAGGAATTGGGATCACGACATCGATATCGTGCTCATCGCCCCATTCACGTAGAATTTTCTGAGCAAGTTTTTCGCCCATTTTCAAACGTGCTTTGTAAACTGAAATACCGTCAATGGTTGCATCTGGACGCGCAAAATATACGTATTCAAAGATACAAGGACGATATTCAGGGGCTACTGCACACTGCTTGGTCGACATCACGCCATCAGCAGTAATATAAATTGCTTCACCCGGTGCAATATCGCGCTCAACCTTAAAGCCGAGCGCGGTAATTGCGACAGATTCAGACGCAATGATATATTCCATACCATTTTCAGTTTCACGAGAACCGTAAATCAATGGACGAATACCATTTGGATCACGAAAACCCACAAGGCCCTGACCGGTGATCATAGCAACAACCGCATAACCACCTTTGCAACGTTCATGCACACGTGAAACCACGTGGAATACATCTTCAGCGCTTGGTGTAAGTTTTGCGCGTTTTTGCAATTCGTGAGCAAATACGTTTAACAATACTTCTGAGTCTGAATCGGTGTTCATGTGACGTAAGTCAGTCGTGAACAAGTCATCATGAATTTCAGCAGCATTGGTTAAGTTACCATTATGTGCAAGCGTGATGCCATAAGGTGAGTTTACATAGAATGGCTGAGCTTCAGCACTGCTTGAAGAACCAGCAGTTGGGTAACGAACATGGCCAATACCATAATTACCCTGTAATGCACGCATATGACGTGTGTGGAACACATCACGTACCATACCCGTATCTTTACGCAGGAATAAACGACCATCCTGACAAGTTACGATCCCGGCTGCATCCTGTCCACGATGTTGTAACATCGTTAACGCATCAAACAACATTTGGTTAACAGGTGATTTACCAGCTATACCAACTACTCCACACATAGCAACCTCGCAGACAAGCTAGGGTTAATAAAAAGGATTATTTGTTGACTCACCCGATCCAGAACGTCCGTGCTTGTTCTGCGACTCAGATGGGAGGTCTGAAGATTTCTGAGCATCTTCAGACTGAATATGATGAAGTGCTTGATTTGCAGCATCTTTGGACAATTCGGTTGCCCAAGGCGCATATGGCAATAATGACTGAACCATTTTAGATTGTTTCCAATGTGGTGAACTTTCTACCCAAGGACCTAGCCCCTGCATAGTGATCAGCACCACCAACAATCCTTTTAAGCTTCCAAAAACACCACCTGCCAGTCGATTTAGAGGACCGAGCTTTAATGTTTTCAAAATACTGTTCAATAACCATGTCGCGACCCAAGTCATGACTACAATCAACAATACAATAAATGCGAACGCGGCAATCTTCTGTACCACTGGATCTGTACTTAAAGATGTCATCGAAGGTGCAAGGACGGTTGCATACTTTGCCGCAATGACAAGTGCAAGAATCCATCCAATGAAGTTCGCAAAGGCTTTTACAAATCCTTGACGCAAACCGTTAAGCCCTCCAATGAGCAAAATAATCAGTATAAAGATATCAATGGTATTCATGATATTTACAATGCGTCTACGCAGTCTTTTACAAGTGTCGGACCTGTATATATGAGGCCACTATACACTTGTACAAGGCTAGCTCCTGCTTTTTGTTTCGCAACAGCATCCGCGCCCGACAAAATACCACCTACACCGATCAATGGAATTTGACCGTTTAATACTTTAGCAAAAGCCGCCAAACATGCCGTACTTTTTTCAAAGACTGGCGCACCGGATAGACCACCTGCTTCATCACCATATGGAAGGCCTTCAACACCTTCACGTGACAAAGTCGTATTGGTAACAATCAGACCATCAATTTTAAATTTTAACAATTGTTGGGCAATAAAATTAATGTCTTCTGGTTCTAGATCTGGTGCAACTTTAAGTACTAAGGGTACATAATGTTGATTTTCATCCGCCAACTCGAGTTGACGTTTCTTGAGTGTCTCTAACAGTTCAGTCAAAGCATCACCGCTTTGTAAGCTGCGAAGATTTTTTGTGTTAGGAGATGAAATATTAACCGTAATATAAGAAGCGTAGTTATAAACTTTTTCTAGACAAATCAGATAATCGTCAACTGCTTTTTCAACAGGTGTGACTGCATTTTTACCGATATTGATCCCAAGTACACCCTTAAATTTTGCAGCTTTGACATTTTCGATCAGCTGATCCACGCCATCATTATTAAAGCCCATACGGTTAATAATGGCTTTTGCTTTCGGTAAACGAAATAAACGCGGTTCAGGGTTACCTGATTGTGGAAGTGGTGTAATTGTACCAATTTCAATAAAGCCGAAGCCCTGGCTCGCCAGCGCATCGATATAAGCACCGTTTTTATCAAGACCGGCTGCTAAACCAACTGGATTCGGAAATTCGATTCCCATACATGTCACTGGTTTAGACGCCACGTTTTGACGCATCATTCCCATCTTGTGAGAAGATTTCAACAGCGATAATGTCAGCTCATGTGCACGCTCTGGTGCTAAAGTAAACAACAAAGGGCGGGCTAGAGAATACAACATATCTATAAAAGTCTACTGCTTTTTAAGTCGGCATATTATAGGCACAGCACAAATAAAACACCATGCTTAGCAGATCTTTATTTTTACCGATTATTGTACACTCGCTGTTAATTTGACCTGTCCCGCTTCAGAACTTAATTCCATCTTTTCAATACTTAAGCCCATTTGAACCAATTGCGTCAAAAAATTGGCCAGAATTGCATAATTTTCATGCATCACTGCAATCTGTATTTGCTCACCGACTTGTTGAGATGCCACGGATAAACCCTGTTGTTGCGATACACGCTGAACTTTTTCCAACGCGCTCAGTTGTGTATCACCTGCTGGTTTCATCGTGACGGCATTACTTTGCATCCAAACAACAGTATCTTTGAGTTCATTCACGCGCTTTTGTTGAAAATTTGCAGCTTTGTTCATATAAAACAGTGCCGAACCAATCGCTGCCACTACAACAAAAATCGTGGTAAAGATCACCATGACTCGTTCACGTGTTGACAGTTGGTCTAAATAATCAGTGATGCGCTCAATTTGCCCATCTATACGTTGCTGTAGGTTTTCCATTTTTGTCATTATTGTATTTTCACCAATCCAATCGCGCCATTGGCACTTGGTTGAATATTCCCTAATTCAACTTTAAAACCTTGTTGTTTTAATTGATTGGTTAGGGTTTGTAGTACTTCTGCCGAATTGGCTTTTAGCTCCATATTCAACATCGAGGCTTCATAACTCACACGATTTGCAGAAATTTGGTTTTGCATTAGAACAGGACCAACACGGCTCAGTAAAGACAAAGCCTGTGCATTGCCCGTTTGACTCTGACGCAATTGTGATTCGAACTGGCTTTTCAGCGTTTGTTCAGTGACAGGATAGCTTTGACCAAACCAATATTTAAACTGATCAATCGCTTGTGCCGCAGTGATATTGGCCACTTTTTTGTATTGATACCAGCGAACTGCATCATAACTAAACTGAGTAATTAGAGCCGCAACCAAAACAGCTGCACATGCTTTCCAATAGCCACTCACACCCGTATTGGCTTTGGCTTTCGGCAAAACATTGAGTGGATGTTGTTTCGGTTTTTTTATATTGGGTAATTCATAATGAAAAGATTCAATGTGATCATGCGTTACAGCGGCTTCAAGACTATGCGTCTGATCTGAACTTAGATTTGAAATCTTATAGTTCGGCTGACCAATTTGATAATCTAAGTACAATGCCAAATCATCAACAGACTGACCGACATATTCACTATTTCGGACCAATAAATGACCACTGACATTTGCCAAAACATGTTGCCCTGCTTCTGGACTTGGCAAGACCAAAAAGTCAGGTAATAACGAAATGACTTTCACAGGGATTAGTGTCAAAGCATGCTGCATCGTTTCGACTGTACTATGCGCAATCCCCATGACCGTTAATTCATCTGGACTTTGAAAATGATGCAATACTTTCATTGCATCCAAAGGCAAAATGACATATTCCTCAAGTAAATATTTTACGCCGTCTGGGCCAAGTTTTTTATATTGGTTTTTTGGAAAATTTTGCTGAATGATTTGTACATCACGACTTGGAAAGAAAACAACCGCTTCCTTTCCCGCATACGGCTGAATTTCCTGAATTAACTGTTCAAGTGTCGATGACTGCTTCCAGAAATCCCCTTCTGACCATTGCCAAACCCCATTGGCTTCGGGCATCCATAAATACAACATTAATTTTTCTGCCGTTTTAATTGGTTTTTATGTTGATGGTATAAACGTTTTTATTTGTGTCGACAATCCTGGAGCAATGACCGCTTGTTCATAAATACGCGCTTCTGCCAAAGCATAGGGATTAAAATATTCTGAGACCAAAACACTGGCCATATGTGCCACAACGTTCATATGACACACCACCACAATAGACTCATACGGTAAATGTGACAACCACTCCACTGCAACTTTGGCATCATCTTCTGGTTTGATGGCATTACAAATGACCACAGGCACATGTGGAAAATGTGTTTGCAAAAATGAAAGTGTTTGCTGCGCACGCAGTAGCGGACTCACTACAAATACGTCCGGTTGAATTAAATCTTTCAAATACGCTGCTGTTTCTGCTGCTTGAGTTTGTCCGCGCGCTGTTAAAGGACGCTTTTCATCATTCCCCATTACTGGCGGAGCAGCTTCGCCATGCCTAACCAATGTCAGTTGCATAAAATTTCCTTATTCTATTCCGCACATTATATACAGCCAGTATGACAAAGCTATGTGTATTGCATATTAATCAGCAAACTTAAACTTGCTGATGTGGCAAGACAAATTCAACGTCACTGCGATGTCCATTTTTCATCAATGACAATGCAATGTTCAGGGCCGGCGCACCTTCAAAAATCACTTCGTACAATGCACTGGTAATTGGCATATACACACCGAGCTCTTCAGAACGTGCGCGTACTTGCACAATCGTATTAATCCCTTCCGCAGTTTGTCCGAGTTCTTTGGTGGCTTGTTCTAAGCTTTTACCACTACCGAGTGCAAAGCCGACTTGGTAATTGCGGCTGAGTGGACTACTACAAGTTGCAAATAAGTCACCGACACCAGATAAACCTAGGAAGGTTAATGGGTTTGCGCCTAATTTCACTGCAAAGCGGCTCATTTCTGCCAAAGCACGTGTCAAAATCATACTCTTGGTATTTTCACCGACACCATAAGCCGCAGCTAGACCCATCGCGACTGCATAGATATTTTTCAGAGCACCGCCCAATTCCACGCCATGCACATCATCACTGGCAAATACACGGAACAACGCACTGTGTAACGCTTGTTGAACTGCATAACGAACCAGCTCAGATTGGCTTGCGATCACTGTTCCTGCTGGTTGTCCTGCAACAATTTCCTTCGCCAAGTTTGGCCCTGAAAGCACACCATAAGGGACTTCAGGAAGTTCTTCACGAATAATATCGCTCATAAAGCTAAAGGTATTGGCTTCAATACCTTTGGTTAAAGACACCACTGCTTGTGACGTGATAAAAGGCTTGATCTGCTGTAAAACACTACGGAAAGAATGGCTCGGAATGGCCACCAAAATAATGTCACGATTACATACTGCTTTTTCTAAATCTGAAACAGCAAGCAAACTTGCTTCTAATTGAAAATCTGGCAAGTAACGTTTATTAATATGTGTTGCATTAATGTCCGCAGCTACCGCCTCATCACGAATCCATATCATGGTGTCACAGCCATTACGTACTGCGGTATTGGCCATCGCAGTACCAAAACTCCCACCACCCAACACCGTAACACGTAGTGCAGTTTTTTGGTCAACTGACACAGGGCTAACAAGACTTGCAAAATCAAGTTCTGACATTGTTCTTTTATCCTAATTTCTTTACTGATCGAACTTCATCAATCGATCTATTTTTCACTTTTATTGGTTTGCTTTATGCCAATGGCTTACAAAGTCAGCAGACTGTATTTCAGCACGAGGTGGAATTGCTTTCACTGCTGTACCGATATAAATAATGCCTGAAATCAAATCGTTTTCCGTTAAGCCTAAGGCTTGTTTAAACAATTTAGATTCAACCACCGCCCCACTACGCCACATGGTTGAAAAGCCCTGTGCTTGTAAAGAGAGCAAAAAGTTTTGTACTGCTGCGCCTGAACTTAAGATTTGTTCGAAATGCGGAACTTTGGGATGATCTTGTAATTGAGTTAAAGCCAAAACCAATAGTGGCGCACGAAATGGATGGTGTTTCACACGTTCCAACTGCGCTTCTTCTGTTTGTCCAGTATCGGCTAAAGCATGTGAAAGCAACTCACCAAATGCTTCACGTTCAGTTTCAGGAATAATCACGAAACGCGTAGGCTTAAGACGATGATGATCTGGCGCCGTTAAAGCGGCTTGAAACGCATTTTCCAATTGCTCAGCATTCGGCGCAGGTTCAATTAAATGACCAATCGACTGACGCTGATGAATATTTTGATGAACTGTATCAACTGCTGATTTTAGAATTGACATCTATACACTGTACTTTAAAACGTTTGCTCAAGATTAGCATATTCTCAATAACTTACTCTAGAATGTTTACATCAGACTCGGTGCTTATTTGTTAAGTCAGCTTTATTCACAGATTTACTATAAAAAAACCGCATAACTTGTACAGCAGTTCCCTGTTCTATAAGAAATTTTATGTTCAAATAAATCAAATTGTTTCTAACTCGGGGCACCGCATGAAAAAATTCAACAAAACTGTTGCCATTGTTAGCACGCTAAGCGCAACTGTGCTTTTAGCTGCATGTACATCTACGCCAACAAAATCTTTAGCGATTCAAAAACCAAATAATCAATATGAAGTGACTGCCGTAGGTAAAACCAGTTTAGCGGCAAAAAATAATGCAATTGCAGCTGCAAATAGTACCTGTGGTAAAAATGCGACCCCTGTCGTGGTGGATGAAAAGCAAGAATACAACGGAGTTTTAAAAGGCGTGGTCGATGAAAAGACAGGTCAAATGATTCAGGCGGCGGCTGGCGTACTTGGCACCATTACTGGAAATAGTGGTAGCATCAGCAAAGATGATGATTACCAAACCGTACTAACCTTTAGTTGCCGTGCAAACTAAAACGCTAGTCTGTGATTTTGTTTTGTCATTAACTCAAAATAAAATAGTCGACATGAAATAAAAAAGCCCGCAAATCTGCAGGCTTTTTAGAAGCAAAATTAGCAATAACCGTCTAAACGGGTTAAAGGTAATTTTTGACCAATGGCTTTTTCAATTTCAGGCAGTGAAAAAGCATCATCTTCAGACAAGAAACTAATACTCACACCACGAGTACCTGCACGACCTGTACGACCGATACGGTGAACATAATCATCAGACTGTTCAGGAAGTGTGAAGTTCACTACATGAGAAACACCATCGACATGGATACCACGACCCGCAACGTCTGTTGCAATCATGATGTTATGTTGACCATTTTTGAACTGATCAAGCATTTTCAAACGCTTATCTTGAGCAATTTCACCTGACAACATCACCACTTTATAACCGTCTTTTTTGAGATGATCATAAAGTTTACGCACTTGATCACGACGGTTGGCAAAGATCATGACCTTTTCAATTGGTTCATCACGTAAGATGTCTTCCAATAATTTATATTTATCAGACTTCGCCACCATGTAGACACGTTGCTCTACATCTGCATTAGTTTTTTTCTCAGGTTCAATTTCAACAGTTACTGGTTCAAACAACCATTGCTGTGCCAAATTTAAAACGTCATAACTAAATGTTGCAGAGAACATTAGCGTTTGGCGTTGTTCTTTACGTGGTGAAAAGCGCACAATACGTTTCACTGAAGGAATAAAGCCCATATCTAAAAGACGGTCAGCTTCATCGATCACTAAAAATTCAATTTGATCGAGCCAAACTTCTTTTTGTTCAACAAAGTCAATTAAGCGACCCGGTGTCGCCACCATAATGTCGACAAAATTACGATTTAATAGATTTTTTTGCTTATCAAAATCTACCCCACCGAGCAAAGTCATGACATTGAGATCAGTGTATTTCACTAATTCTTTTGCATCACTTTCAATTTGCAAAGCAAGTTCGCGCGTTGGTGCAAGAATCAATGCACGCGGTTCACCACGATAACGCTGTTCCTTAATTGGATTATTCAACAAGTCATTGATCACACTGACCAAGAAAGCCGCAGTCTTACCAGTACCAGTTTGAGCACGACCAATAGCGTCATGTCCAGCCAATGTAAATTTTAAAACCTTTTGCTGAATAGGCGTCATATCCTTAAAACCCAAAGCATCAATGGCTTTTTTAAGGTTCGGATGTAAATTTAAGGTTTCAAAACCTGATGACATATAGATGTGCCCTAAATGAATAATCACAAAATTGCTGAAGCATTATAAACAAAAAACGCCCCAATTTACATTGGAGCGTTTTTGAGTACATTCAGACGATTAGTCTAAAGGTTGTACTTCTTCAGCTTGGAAGCCTTTTTGACCTTTAACAACGCTGAATTCTACGCGTTGGCCGTCACGAAGTGAACGGTGGCCTTCGCCCATAATTGCGCGGAAATGAACGAATACGTCGTCGCCGCCGTTACGTTGAATAAAGCCAAAGCCTTTAGTGTCGTTGAACCATTTAACAACGCCTTGTTCACGAGCTGTCATAAGTTAATCCTTATCGTATTTAAAAAAGAAGGACCACCCGGTGTTGCAAACAGCAGACCAAACAAGGTTAAAAAAAATATTTTTATTTCTAAGCTTGTAATCATTCTGTAAAACTATCAACAAAATCCCGGTTACATCCAAATATATCAAGAGTTAAGAGGCTTCACAGCCAACAAAAATCTTAACAACGCAACGAGCTTAACACGGGTTTACCGCAAATAATAGATTTTTTTGATCTATTTTCCTTTTGAATATTCTTATTTTTTCACATCGTTTGAGTTATAAATCACAAAGGATTTTTGCCTATTTTAGGTTGGGATTTGGCACTGTATTTGCTAATATTTCCATTGAAATGTAAACATGTTGGATCTGCTTCGTGAGTGACAGCCAAAATTCGCTTTTAATTGTAGATGCCATGGGTAAACCCTGCCCGATGCCGCTATTGATGCTGAAAAAAGCTTTAAAGAAAAGTCCAGACCAATCTTTATTGTTAAAGTCATCGGATCCGCACAGCCAACAAGATGTATCACGATACTGTCAAATACATCAGTTAAACTGTGAAATGCGCAAAATTTCAGATTCTGAGTTTCATTACTTAATTGAATCTTAAAAAGATTCAGTTAAACTAAATTGCTTCATAATTGAATAAAAGTTTACATTTCTATACCCAATTTTCCATAATTTACGGAAATATTGGATTAAGATGAATCTTAGTTATTGGGCTTACCCATTTTTAGTTCTCAAGGAGAAAACATGAGTGACAGCAGCAATCAATTGATGCCCCTGTCATTATCGGCACCTGGGGTGAATCTTGGTGCTTATATTAGTACTGTTAATCAGATTCCAATTTTATCGGCCGAACAAGAAAAAGAGCTGGCCGAGCGTTATTATTATGACCAAGATTTAGACGCAGCTAAAATGCTAGTAATGTCGCATCTTCGTTTTGTTGTGCATATCGCACGTAGCTATGCAGGCTACGGCTTGCCACAAGGTGACCTGATTCAAGAGGGTAACTTGGGCTTAATGAAAGCGGTAAAACGTTTTGACCCAAACATGGGCGTACGTCTTGTATCTTTTGCTGTGCATTGGATTAAAGCAGAAATTCATGAATATGTGATTCGTAACTGGCGTATTGTCAAAATTGCGACCACTAAAGCGCAGCGTAAATTATTCTTTAATTTACGTAGCTTAAAAAAGTCGTCTAAAAAATTAACTTTGGCTGAAGCACAGTCAATTGCCAATGACTTAAATGTGACACCCGAACAAGTCTTGGAAATGGAAGGCCGTTTAACCGCTTATGATGCTGCATTTGAAGCTCAAGGTGATGATGACGATGAAGGTTCGACTCATGTTGCTCCTGCCCTTTATCTCGAAGATAACCGTTACGACCCTGCGCGTTTAGCGGAAGATGAAGACTACGAAGAACAAAGTACTTCAGCTTTACATGAAGCCATGGATCAGCTGGATGATCGTTCACGTAACATCTTACAACGTCGCTGGTTAGATGACGAAAAGTCGACACTGCATGAATTGGCGGCGGAATATAATGTATCTGCTGAACGTATTCGTCAGTTGGAAAAAAATGCGATGGAAAAAATTAAAGTCGCAATGTCTTCAAACTAAGTTGAAGGCTTTTCCCAGTCATACTAAAAAAGAGCATTTCGATGCTCTTTTTTTTATGCCTGAATATTGTCGAATGACAAACTGCAACACAAAAACTTTGGGCATTTTTGCTTTAACCCAAGGTACTAAATATGCTATGGTTATGCGCAAATTTTGTTAAGGTGAATGCACATGTGGATTGCCATTTCCGCACTTAACTTAGCTTTTGCTGTGATGCTTGGTGCCTTTGGTGCACACGGATTAAAAGCGCGCGCGACTGAAGCCCAATTGGCTTGGTGGCAAACTGCAACGGACTATTTCTTTTATCATGCACTAGGCTTACTTGCCCTCGCGATCTTATCCAAAGTCATTCCCCAACTTCCAATTAAAGCTAGTTTCCTCCTTATACAAGTTGGTATTTTCTTCTTCTGTGGTTCTTTATATGTGATGGCTCTAGGCTTACCACGTGGTCTCGGAGCCATTACCCCGATTGGTGGAGCGCTGATGATTGCTGGATGGCTCATATTGGCATGGAATGCGTTTAAATACGCAAAATAATCAACAGCAGATATTGGTCTTACTCAATAGGTAAGGCAGCAAGAACGGAATCCGCAAATGCAAATCTATTTAAACGGCGAAGCTACACAAACCGAATGTGTCAACCTCTTGCAATTGGTTCAACAATTACAACTGGAAGGCAAACGCTTCGCTGTTGAAAAAAATGAAATGATTATCTCGAAAAGTAAATTGGAACAAACCCCAATTACTGAGCAAGATCATATTGAAATTATTCATGCCGTAGGTGGCGGCTAAAATGGAGCTCCCATGGAAGATACACCCCTTATCATTGGTTCACGTACATTTAATTCACGACTTTTAGTTGGTACAGGTAAGTACAAGGACTTAACGGAAACTGACCAGGCCATTCAAGCCAGTGGTGCTGAAATTGTGACCGTTGCCATTCGCCGTGTGAATATTGGTCAACATCCAGACCAACCAAACTTGCTTTCAGTGGTTCCACCTGAGAAATATACGATTTTGCCAAATACAGCAGGTTGTTTCGATGCGAACAGCGCGATCCGTACTTGCATGTTGGCGCGTGAACTCTTAGATGGTCACAATTTGGTTAAACTTGAGGTTTTAGGGGATGAGAAAACCCTATATCCAAATATTACCGAGACTTTAAAAGCTGCACGTACATTAATTGACGATGGCTTTGAAATCATGGTTTATACCTCAGATGACCCAATTGTGGCACAAGAACTGGAAAGCATGGGCTGTGTAGCCATTATGCCTTTAGGTAGCCTTATTGGCTCAGGTTTAGGCATTCTCAACCCACATACTATTTCGATCATTAAAGACAATGCCAAAGTACCTGTCTTGGTCGATGCTGGTGTCGGTACAGCAAGTGATGCAGCGATAGCGATGGAATTGGGCTGTGATGGCGTATTAATGAATACAGCAATTGCAGCAGCTCAAAACCCTGTTCTGATGGCTTCAGCGATGAAAAAAGCTGTTGAAGCTGGTCGTGAAGCTTTCCTAGCAGGACGTATGCCTCGTAAACGCATGGCAAATGCCAGTTCACCTGAAACCGGATACTTCTTTAAATAAGAACTCATTCACGGTATAAAAGAGGACTCATTTGAGTCCTCTTTTTGATTTTGAAAACCTGATAACAATGAAAAAATCTCATATATTTTGTACTTTGAGTCTTTGTGCCGCATCTAGTTGGCTGTCTGCCCAAGTGCCTAGCACAGCCAAATCACTTGCGCCTCAAGGTTGGAACATTTTGATGACTACGACTGGCGACCTAAACAAAGATCAAATGCAAGATGTTGCGATGATCGTGGAAAAGCAAAAAGTCGATGTAGCGACCTATGATGACGATGGCAAAGTCGTTCATAACCATCCACGAAAACTCATCGTGTTTTTTAAAACCGCAAAGGGATATCAACGTATCGTTGAAAACAATAGCATCCCTGTCGCTCAGCAACCCAATTCATGCTTACTTGACCCACTTGCTGAAGCAGAAGACATCCAAATCAGTAAAGGCAATTTACTCGTTCATTTTAGTTATTTTATGGCTTGTGGTGGCTGGGAATGGCCCCGACATAGTTATACCTTCCGTTGGCAAAATCAACGCTTTGACCTGATTGGTTTTGACTACAGTAGCTTTCACCGAGCTTCTGGTGAAGAAACATCGAAAAGCTATAATTTTTCGACCTTAAAACGTAAGGAAATTGTAGGCGGCAATATGTTTGAAGATGCCAAAACTCAAACCAAATGGTCAACCTTCAAATCACCACAGCAACTGACGCTTAAAAATATTAACTTTGATGATTTCTATACACAGTTCGAGTACTAAGTTGAACCTGAGCAATGCCAATCTAGCAATAAACAAACCGCCAATTTCGGCGGTTTGTTTATTCAATTTCAAAACTTAACTTAAGGAATTAAACCTTCATCACGCATCGCAATTTGAACTGATTGACGCTCTGCAACTTTGTTGCGTAAAGCAATGATATTTTTATATGGCGTTAAATCTTGACCGATGCCATTTGACCAATTTGTCAGTACAAAGAGATAAGCATCTGCTGGGCCAAAGTTATCATCGACCAAATAGTCGTTATCTGATTCACCAATCGCTTTATCGATGTATGTCAATAAACGATCAATTTCTGCATAAGCTTTTTCTTTAGCGTCTGCATCTAGTGGAGCACCAAAGAATACGGCATAAGCATCATGTAATTCTGAGTTCAAATAGCCAAGCCATTCTAAAACTTTGGCAC
This sequence comes from Acinetobacter sp. LipI_15, assembly GCF_058242865.1. Lineage (NCBI taxonomy): Bacteria > Pseudomonadati > Pseudomonadota > Gammaproteobacteria > Moraxellales > Moraxellaceae > Acinetobacter > Acinetobacter sp. LipI_15. The sequence continues at coordinate 1,917,429 of NZ_JBZAYN010000001.1, forward strand.
GACCTAAACCTGATGGCGGAATTAAATCTTGTTTTGGATCATGCTGTGCAAGGAACGGTAAAATGGCCACGTTCTCGGTCAGGATCAAACCTGGGTTAATTTCTAATGCAGGTACATAACCTTTTGGGTTGATCTCGTAATAATCCCCCCCTTTTTCTGTTTTATGGTTTTTTAGGTCAACACGGACCAAATCAAAATCGACATTAATTTCATTTAAAATTATATGTGATGCTAATGAACATGCACCTGGAGAATAATAAAGCTTCATATCTGATCCTTGTTATGTACTATTCAATGTTTTAAATCTCTTCTGTCAAACTTTCAAGTGATCAAACCTGTAAATTGCAAAAAAGCGTAAATGCTGAAACACATATACTCATTGACTATTGTCCATAATCAAGAAGATTTCAAGTCAATCTGTTATGCATTTTTATACTCAGTTGTTTTAACATAGCCGCGTTTAAGATTTGATGAAAAGTTACCGTGTTACAACTTAAAAAAGAACAATGGTTTTCCAATATTCGTACCGATGTGCTCGCTGGCTTAGTAGTTGGACTGGCACTAATTCCAGAATCGATCGCCTTTTCAGCTATTGCTGGGGTTGACCCTCAGGTTGGTTTGTACGCTTCGTTTTGTATCGCCGTCACCATTGCCTTATTTGGTGGTCGTACAGCAATGATTTCAGCTGCTACGGGTGCGATGGCCTTACTTATGATCACATTGGTCAAAGATCATGGTTTGCAATACCTTTTGGCTGCCACGGTTTTAACTGGTGTCATACAAATCATTGCTGGCTATTTTAAAGTGGCAAAACTCATGCGCTTTGTCTCGCAGTCAGTGGTGTATGGTTTTTTAAATGCACTCGCGATTTTGATTTTTGTCGCACAGCTTCCTGAAATGTCAAAGATGGATAGTTTAGGCTATGTCTTTATGCTTTTAGGGCTTGCAATAATTTATCTGTTTCCATATCTACCAAAAATTGGCAAAGCCATTCCATCTCCGCTGATTTGCATTATTGTCCTCAGTGGCTTGGCATTATTTTTAGGTGCTGACCTGCGTACTGTCAGTGATTTGGGTAAGTTTCCAGAGACTTTACCCATGTTCTTGATTCCTGAAATTCCTTTCAATCTTGAAACCTTCACGATTATTTTCCCTTATTCCATCACCCTAGCAACAGTTGGCCTATTAGAAACCATGATGACCACGACAGTGATCAATGAAGTCACTGGAACTGAAGGAGATCGTCATCAGGAATGTCGTGGTCAAGGGATTGCCAATATTGTCAGTGGCTTTATGGGCGGCATGGCTGGATGTGCCATGATTGGGCAGTCGATTATTAATGTTAGTTCTGGCGCGCGAACTCGCCTTTCCACTTTGGTTGCAGGTATATTTTTGTTGTGTTTGGTGGTGTTCTTAAAAGACTGGTTGGCCTATGTCCCAATGGCTGCCTTAGTCGCAATTATGGTCATGGTGTCATTCACTACGTTCCAATGGAATTCAGTCAAGCAATTTTCAAAGCATCCAATGTCTTTTAATGTCGTGATGATTACTGTGGTGATCGTGGTGCTTGCAACACATAACTTGGCGCTTGGCGTATTGGTTGGTGTGCTCCTCTCTGCGTTGTTTATTATCAATCAATTAGAAAGTTCGGTAAAAGTCATATCAGAACTTAAAGACAACGTCCGTAGTTACACGGTCTATGGGCAAATTTTCTTTAGTAGCTCTGAGAGTTTTTATCAATTTTTTGATTTTCAGGAGATTGTTAGTCATGTACGAATTGATCTGAGCCATGCCCATATTTGGGATATTACCTCAGTCAATATTTTAAAAAATGTCGTGCAAAAATTTGAGTCAAAACACATTCAAGTAGAGGTCTTTGGCTTAAATGCAGCAAGTAGCACTTTACTTGACCGTGTCAGTGACTAATGGATTTTTGAATATTCACTTTGAATCAAATCAATTTTCAATAAAGTGTGACCTATTGAAACCCTATGCAGGATGTATATAGCAAAGGGTTTCAAAAATCGAAGCTCTGATGTGTAATGACATTACATATAATACTAAGCCTATAAAAAAGAGAAAAATTCACCATTCATTCGATTTAACTGTATAATTCATCTCATAAAATTATAACTATCAAAAATAAAACAAAGATTTGATGTGACTTTCTATATATTTTTTTAAATTGTGGATACACAAAATTGGGGGAATTTTGATGGTTTGGTTTTGGTCACGACACTGCATTCAAGCAAATCGGCTGCTGGTCTTAGCGAGTCTATTTTGCCTGCTATGTTGTATCGCTATACCCAGTTTTGCCAATGCCACCCCACAGATCTCAAGCAGTCATTGTCCTGTTGAAATTACCCATATTGCCACAGCTAAAAGCGCTGTCGAGCAAGAGCGCCCACGTACAGGTTGGCAAAATCTGCAAAAGCTTCCAGACACTTGGAATAAGCGTTGGCCGGATTATCATGGTATCGCTTGGTACAAAATCCAATTTAAGTTGAACTGTAATTTCCATCAGTTAAATCAACCCATTGCTATCGCTATACAAGGCATCACCCAAAGTGGACGGGTTTATATCAACGACGCCCTACTTTGGCAAGATTACATTTCAGCAGAACATTTTTCACGAAGCCAACATCAACCTAGACTATTGAACTTGCCTAGCTCGAGTTTAAAGCAAGGTGTAAATACCATTTGGGTGCAAGTGTATGGTTCAGTGACCCAAAAATCAGGACTCAGTTCAGTTCGAATTGGGGAATACCCGCAAGTCTATGACACCTTTAAAATTTGGTTACTCGAACAACGACAATTAGTCGAACTGAATACGATGATTAATTTCGTCGTGGCTGTGTTCTTTTTTTTAGCATGGCTCGCCAATCCTAATGAAAGAGCTTACTTATGGTTAACCATTACAGGCATGGCTTGGGTGTTTTATAGCCTGTGTATTATTTTTAATGGGCCAATTGCATTTCTAACCACCGTACAGGTCGACCGCCTACAAAATATTATTTTCTGTTTTTATACGGTATTTGGCTGTATTGGTGCGTGGTATTTTGCAAACCATCCCTTCCCGAAAATTCAAAAACTATTATTAAGCCTTGCTACTATCGCAGCGCTCTGTATTGGTTTTGCGCCAGAGGCTTATTTAAAGACCGTCATCCAAATTTGTTTTAGCTTCTTTGTTTTGGTCTTTGTGGCCAAATGTATTAGCTATCCGTACTTGGCGTATAAAGCCAAAATGGCTGAAACCTATTTGCTTGCAACGCTGTATCTGATTTATTTACCGATTGCAGTACATGATGCGCACTTTATGATGACCATGGAAGGCCATGCGCTCTCGCCCTATACCGGGCCAGTGACCACCCTCGTCTTGGGCGGTGTACTGGCTTTGCGTTTAGCTCGACACACCCGTCAAATTGAGCGTTTTAATAAGACCTTAAATGAAAATGTACAACGTGCAGAACTGAAACTCGCCACTTCACTTGGTCAACAACATCAACTCGCACTTGAAAATGCACGACTTCAAGAACGAATTCATTTATCTCATGACTTACATGATGGTTTAGGCGGATCAATTGTCCGTTCAATTTTACTGTTAGAACAAAATGATAAAATTGAAAAACCACAAATCATGTCGATGCTTAAACTGTTCCGAAATGATTTAAGACAAGTTATCGATTCGGGTTCAAGTATAGGGACGAAAGTTCCAGACACTCCGATCGAATGGGCGGCACCGATTCGCCATCGCTTTGTACAGCTCTTTGAAGAATTAGATATGAGCTCGAGCTGGAAAATTGCTGCCGAATGGACTCACTCACCTTCTGCGACCCAATGTCTCAATTTGATTCGCGTTGCAGAAGAAACCCTCACCAATATTTTAAAACACAGTCAAGCAAGTAAAGTTCATTTCAGTTTGTGCCAAACAGAAACTCAGTTGGTATTACGTATTGAAGATAATGGTATAGGCTTCAACCCTAACGATGTTGAACAAGGTCTACATGTTGGTCTACATAGTATGCAAACACGAATCCATCGTATCGGTGGTGAATTTAAAATACAGTCACAGCCGGGTTGTACCGTTATTGAGGCCATTTTGCCATTTAAACCTGATGGTGCTGACAGTGAAGATCTTTATGAAAAAACAGCCTAGATTAATGTTAATTCATGACTTTTGAGCTAAGTAATTCACTGTACATGGCAAATGCGAAGCACGGCTCCAATCGGTAAGATTGAGCAAAAAGCGGATTTATTCACGGTAAAAAATTTGACTTGTGCAACTCAGGACTTAAAATATCGCATTCGAATTTTTTACATTTGCCAAAGTTATGTCGAACGATCAATTAGACCAGCACGCTGTAGATCTGGATAACCTAAACGAACACCGTGAAATCGTGACGTTTATGCGCCGCTCTGCGCCACTTAATACTTCGCAACGTACTGCGCTGGAACAATATGGTCATCTAATTTTGGAATACCCTGTTGGTGATTTGCGTCAGCATTTTGAACACCCTGAACGCCCACTAACTGTCGAAATCGGTTTTGGTATGGGTCGTTCTTTGGTACTAATGGCAAAAGCAAACCCAGAACGTAACTTTGTCGGCATTGAAGTACATGTTCCCGGTATCGCTCAATGTGTGTATGAAACAGGTCTTGCAGGTTTAACTAACCTTCGAGTATTAGATGCTGATGCCATCCAAGTGCTACGTGAAATGCCAGATAACAGTATTAACACTGTGCAATTATACTTCCCAGATCCATGGCAGAAGAAACGTCATTTCAAACGTCGTTTTGTATCTCATGACCGTATGCCATTGGTTGAAGAAAAATTAGAAATCGGCGGCACATTCCACTCAGCGACTGACTGGGAACCGTATGCTGAATGGATGATCGAAGTGCTTGAAGAACGTCCACGTCTGGAAAACCTTGCAGGTAAAGGCAATAGCTACCCTCGTCCAGATTGGCGTCCGCAAACTAAGTTTGAACGTCGCGGAATTGAAGCAGGCCATAAAATTAATGACTTCATCTTCAAAAAAGTAAACTAACTTTGGAATAAAGCAAAAAACCACCGTTAGCGGTGGTTTTTTATTGCTGTTTTTGATCTAAGATTTTTCTGTGTTGTTTCAAATCACAGGAAAACTGCTTACACCTAGGCTACTTGCGCTTGGAGCTGACTTTGACGAATCATATCCAGGGCTTTTTCAGCAATCATCACTGTTGGGGCATTGGTATTGCCATTCACCACAGAAGGCATGATGGAGGCATCGACTACACGAAGGTTTTGAATCCCGTAGACTTTCAATTCAGGGTCAACCACAGACATCTCATCTACGCCCATCTTACAACTACCGACAGGGTGATAAACCGTATCCACACGCTGACGTAAGATTGCACGTATGTCATCATCTGTTTTGACCAGTGAGGTAAATAAATCTTGCTGATAATGACTCGATAAAGACGGCGACATCATTAACTGCTGCGTCAACTTAAAACCTTGTACCAAATCTTCTAAATCCTGCTCATCCCCTAAAAAGTTTGGATCAATCAATAATGGAGCATTTACACTAGAACCACTCAATTTGATCGTACCGCGACTTCTTGGATTGAGCAGACACACATGACACGACAAACCATGACTTGCATGAAATTTCCGTGCATGGTCATCTACTAACGCCACGACAAAGTGTAATTGCAAATTTGGCATTGCTAAATTGGGTGAAGACTTTAGAAAACCACCGCATTCTGCAAAATTTGAAGCAATCATGCCTCGTCGTTCCTTACGATAGCGACCAATCTGCTTAAACATATCAATTGAACCCGGTAAAGATACGCCAAATGTGCCTTGGTATTCTTTGACTTTATAACCAAAAATGAAATCTGGATGATCGTGAAAGTTCTTTCCTACACCCGGTAAATGGTGTTTCACTTCAATGCCATGAGCTTGAAGTTCAGCCTGGTCTCCCACACCCGACAACATTAAAATCTGCGGTGACTGCATCGCTCCAGCACTGAGCAAGACTTCACGTCTGGCTTTTAGGTGTTTCATTTGCCCTGCATGGTGTACTTCTACGCCAGTCGCGACTTGATGTTCTATGGTAATTTTATGCGTTGTTGCTTTGGTCAATACAGTTAAATTTGGCCGATCTAAATGTGGAAATAAATACGCACGTGCCACACTACAACGCTCTCCATTGATATGCGTAACCTGATAAACCCCTAAGCCTTCTTGTTCTGCGCCATTAAAATCATCGAGGACTTTATGGCCTTGTGCACGAGCCGCTTCGGTATAGCGTTGATGGAAAATATTGTCACTTTGTACATCTGTGACGGATAGAGGGCCGTCATTTCCGTGGAATTCATTCTGTATTCGGTTGTTATTTTCTGAGCGAATAAAATATGGCAAGACCTCATCATATGACCAGCCAGTATTGCCCTGTACCGCCCATTGATCATAATCATTTTTATGTCCACGAATATAAATCATGGCATTAATACTGGATGAACCGCCAAGGCATTTTCCACGCGGTTGATAGCCTTTACGACCATTCAAGCCAGCTTGCGGCACAGTTTCAAAGGCCCAATTATTGATTTTAGTCGGTAAGCTCACCACGCATGCAGCTGGAATATTGACCGTCCACTGATCACCTTGCCCACCTGCTTCTAGTAAGCACACAGATATATTCGGATCTTCACTGAGGCCATCCCGCACTTCCGCCACCAATCACGATATAATCAAATTCCATTTTAGACATTATTTTCATCCAATTGATTCTTTTTATAAATGCACAATAAGTGATTTAACGCTGACTGAAAAGTTTCTTTTTTAAAATAATGAGCGTGCTACTGTGCAAAAAGGATGAAACTGTTGATCGAAATTTTGAGGCATACGTTACTCATGCAAGATAGCAACAATATCTATCCAAAATGATCAATGAATTTAATACACCCAATTTTGGACTTTATTATTTTAATCTATAGCCGTTTTAAAAGCACAGTAAGCTACGTAGCTGAAGATTTGGCTAAAACAGTTGATTTGATCAAAGCCTATTTCCGTTAGTAAACTTTGATAGTGCTGCTGGCTAATCAGCTCAAAATCATCCTCTAAACGTTGCATCATTTTTGTCGCTTGCGATGCAGATAAACCCTGCATTTTGCAAAACTCAGGCAGTACATGCTGCTCAAAACGCGAATGAGTTTGCATCAAGTCAAAACTTACAAAAATGCCCTGCGGTTTAAGCAATTCAAAAGCTTTTGCTAAAAAGACCGTTTTCTCTGACAACGCAATGAAATGCGTCACCAAGATACCCAGCACCGCATCAAAACAACTCACTTGCTCAAAAGTTGTATGACTGCCCAAAACAAAATTGACGCGATGCAACTGTCCAGCGGCTTCAACACGTTGCCGTGTTTGATTCAGCATGTTTTCAGACAATTCTGTAACGGTAAATGACCATGTTGGATTCAAGGCCATGAGATACCCCAATTCATAGCCCGTTCCACATCCAATGATCAATATACGGGCATCTTCAGCGACATGGCAATTCAACACCGCCTGAATCTGTTGATGGACAAGTTCATAGCCGGGAATTAATTTTCGTATATGCGCATCATAAATTTCGACCACTTGCGGGCTATTAAAATCTTTTGCCATGTAACATCCTCTTTGACATGCATTTCTAATGCTAATAAATATTCATTGTTCTTTATAGATTGTTTATTTCTGATGATGTCCAAGAATCTGCTGACTCAGCATTTCATAGACAGCTTTCAGATCGACTTGATCAGCTTGCTCAAGCATTTTGGCGTGCATCTGCATGATATTTTGATCCCCACGCATTGCAGGGCCTGTTTGCATGTTACGCGGTTCAGCCTGAGTCGCTTTATTGGCTGTCTCTAAAATCAATGGATAAAGCAAGCTAAAATCGACGTATTTTGCATCGACAACCTGCTTTGCCATGTCATAACAATAATTACTAAAATTACATGCGAACACCGCAGCAAGATGCAGACTTAAACGTTGTGCCGAATCATATTGATAAACCCTTTGGCTAATGCTGTTTGCTAAATCTGTAAGTGTCGTCAAATCTGCAGAGTCGGCCGCTTCTACAAAGATCGGTGTCGACATCCAGTCCACATCTCGATCTAAACTAAAGGTTTGTAAAGGATAAAACACCCCTGCTCGCGAATGCTGTTGGGTCAGTACCGTGATATTGGTGCTACCTGACGTATGCACAATCAAAACTTGTGGCAGATAGGCTTTGACTTGCTGAATAACGGTTGCAATCGATTGGTCGCTCACCGCAATGATCAAAAGATCAATCTCAGCATTCAACTTAGTTGGGGTATGAATAGCTTCTGCACCTACTCTTGCTGCAAGTTTTTCTGCATTATCGAGATTTCGCGCATAAACTTGCACAATGTGATGTTGTGGATGAAGCACATTGAGCAAATGATGTGCAACACGACCTGCACCCACAATACTGATTCGCATATAGTTTTAACTCATTTTGGATGGCTACAGCATGTCAGGAAAATATTGGACGTGCAAATCGAGTTGTATCGATAGAATGATTTATTTTCAATACTTCCCATCAATTTCGCTCAGATAAGCACAAAAAAAGGGATGCGCTTCATCCCTTTTGCTAGATATCAATCTGAGTGTAATTCATATCATATCGCTTTCAATCTAGACAATATCCACGATATACACTTTAGCTTTTACGATTTACCAATGATTTGATTCAGAGTCTGTAGGTATTGTTCTGCATCGCGGCGCGCATTGAATTTCTTTTCAAATACACCTGTGTTTTGCACACTATTGGGTGTGTATTCTACCGAAACAACAAAGGTATCAAGCAAATCTCTATTAATTCGAATTGCAATAATATGATGTGAGTTTAAATAAAAACCTTCATCAACCTTAACTAACATGACCCGCCTCAAAATCTTGCACAATGAAATAGATAAAAAATCTAAACATTCATGAACTTGGATGCCTTACCGCATACAGTCATTCATATGTTAGACCTATTTTATTGTAGCGCCATTATGTGATTTATATTGCAATTATTATGTAATTTAAATAAATGCTCAGAGAAAATTTTTGAGTTTCAGCCATCTAAACATGATTGATTTTCAATTCTAGCTAAAGATTGGATAAAAAGACTGGATATAAAAAAAGCCTGCTGCCATAGCCATGGCAACAGGCTCATTTCAGTACGACTGATTTAACTCAAATCAATCGTACAGAGAGGTTGAATGATTAAACACTTAACATGCTATTTAAGGTTTCTGATACATTCTTCGATTTCACGACAGGTTTAAGCGCTTCAAGTTCGGCTTTGACTTCACTACGCTGCGGCTCTGCCAACGTGTACCAACGGGACAAAATTTGCAGTAACCGTGAACCGACAATTGGATTTTTCTCATCGAGGAGTTTTGCCAATTCAACAATATGCTGCACACCAAAGCTCCAAGTGTTGACAGGATTGCTATTTAAGCCACCAGTAACCGCACGAATACGGTTCGGTACTTTCAAGTCATAGTCAGGATGAGCAGTCAGTGCCTTAATGGTTTCCGCAGTTGCTTTCGGATGTGCCGCTTGCAACATAAACCATTGGTCCATCGACAAAGCTTCATTCTTAAAGCGTGTATAGAAGGTTTCTAAAGCTTGCTGTGCTTGTGGTGCATCATTCCAAACCAATACTTTTAAAGCACCAAGACGTTCAGACATATTGCCTGTAGAGCTGAATTGTTCATAGGCCAATTCAAATACGGATGCATCGCCTTGACGTACCATCATACTCAACATGATGTTTTTCAATGCACGAACACCCATAGCTTGTGAAAATTCTTTCTGCGCATCTGGGTCTAAAGTTGCATAAGTCTCTTTAAAGAAAGCATCTAACTCACGTGCCACACGACTTAAAAGTGCTTCACGCTGTTCTTGCACTTGGGCAGGACTGTAGTCGGCATCAATACGGCTACCTAAATAACCCTCTGTCGGTACATCGAATAAACGTGAAGCAAGTAGTGGATCACGCTCAACCAATGCTGGTAATGTATTTTGAATAGCTTGAACATAGATGTCGGCATCATGGCCATTTAACAAAATACGTTCTAACAAGGTTTGGCTGGCTTGCCATTGGTTAAAACCATTCGGCTCGTACTGCATCAGGAAAGCAAGCTCTTCATCTGAATAGTTAAATTCAAGATTAACAGGTGCAGAGAGATTACGCAGTAAAGACACAACAGGCTGGGTTTTTACACCGCTAAATGTAATGGTTGCAGTATCGGTATCAAATAAATACACACCATCTTTAATGCCATTTTCAACCAATGCATCTGAGCTGAGAACTAACTGTTCACCACTCGTCGCATCAAACAATGCCAAAGCCACAGGAATAGGCACAGCTTTTAAATTTGGATATTTCGGATGCGCTTTTAAGCTTTGTTTCAAGCTTAAAGTATAGGTTTGATTTGCAGCATCATACTCACCTTTTGCTTCAAGTTTTGGTGTACCCGGTTGGTTATACCAAATCAAGAAACTCGATAAATCTACACCTGAACCTGCTGTCAGTGCTGCCACCCAATCTTCAACAGTCACAGCTTGACCATCGTGGCGTTTGAAATATTCGTCAGTACCTGCACGGAATTTTTCTTTGCCCAGGAGTGTCGCCATCATACGGTTAATTTCCGCACCTTTTTCGTACACTGTTGCTGTATAGAAGTTATTAATTTCAACAAAATGATCTGGACGCGGTGGATGTGAAAGCGGGCCTGAATCTTCTGGGAATTGGTGTGCTTTTAACACTGCAACGTCATCGATACGTTGTACCGCAGCAGATTGTAAATCTTCTGAGAACGACTGATCACGGAATACTGTCAAACCTTCTTTTAAACAAAGTTGGAACCAATCACGACAGGTAATACGGTTACCCGTCCAGTTATGGAAGTATTCATGTGCAATCACCGATTGAACGCGCATGATCGCTGCATCAGTTGTATATTCTTCATCAGCAAGCACACAAGAGGTGTTGAAAATATTCAAGCCTTTGTTTTCCATTGCACCCATGTTAAATGCACTGGTTGCCACGATCATATAATTGTCTAAATCATAAGGACGACCATAATGCTCTTCGTCCCAACGCATCGAGTGCTTTAAAGCTTCCATCGCAATATGACATTTTGGAATGTCTTTTTCTTCTGCATAGATTTCTAAAGCAACATTACGACCTTCAGACGTCACATAAGAGTCTTTGAGTACTGCCAAATCACCAATCACACAAGCAAATAGATACGATGGTTTTTTGGTTGGATCTTGCCAAACGGTATAATGACGACCTTCCCCGGTTTCACCCGCTTCAATCAAATTACCATTGGCAAGTAATACAGGGAATTTTTTATCCGCTTCAACACGTGTAGTAAATACCGATAGCACATCAGGACGGTCAGGATAATAGGTAATTTTACGGAAGCCTTCAGGCTCGTTTTGAGTGACGAATAAATCGCCTGCCGCTTGGTATAAGCCTTCGAGCTGAGTATTGCTTTCAGGATGAATCACAACTTCGGTTTCAATGACAACTTGGTCAGGCGCATTTGAAATCACCAGTTGTTCTGCATCGACCACATAGGCATCTGCTGGCAAAACTTGACCATTTAAGCGAATTGATTTGAGTTCCAAATCACGACCCAATAACACCAAATCCCCTGCCGTTTGACGCTGCATCACTAATTTTGCATTTACATTGGTATGGTCATCAAAGACTTGAATATCAAGATCGATACTATCTACGACAAATGATGGTTTTTGATAGTCTTTTAAATAAACAGTTTGGTCTGCTTCGACCACTGGATTTGCCGCAATATTCATATCTCGTCCTATTCCTTAGTTATTGCTTCATCAGCTTTTTGAACACATTGTGAATGACTTGATCATACGACAAGATGCATAAGCTGTCTTCGCATTTACAATGATTTATATATGGGCTCAGCGCATGTTGTTTTCAATCATCTTTATAGAATAATTTAAAGGCTGGCACATATTTTCGCCATGTTTAAGCAAAATAAATGCCTGAGTTGAGTACAGCTATAACAATGTGCAAATTTTTTTATCTACCTAAAATAAATAAAGCGCCTATATACTAGAAAGAGAAAGTACAGGTGCTTAATCCATCTGTACGTTCAAATTATTGCGCTCAAACTTTCCTGCTTAAGACTTAGAGGATTATTGATTTGCGAAAATTAAATCGAGTGCACTGTAGTAGTCTGCTGCAAAGTAAAATTGAAATGCCGTGACTTTTGAGGTGAGGAATTGCTGAATTTCTTCCGTCGCACCCGCCACATAAATTTTAGATACTTGATGTTGCTGAGCCAGGCCCAATAACTCGATCGTCTTTTCTAGTGTTTGATCATGCCCAATAATCAGCGCGCCAACCGTACCCTGTGGCTGCTTATATAATTGCATGCGAGTGATATTGCTGTTTTTAAGTGCGTCTGACATGTGTATTCCATACAAAGAAAGGATAAAAAGATCAAAACCTTTAGAAATCCAGCTGAATCATACTGTGTATCAAGTTCAGTAGATTCCGCTTGGTTTCAATCCTAGAAGCCTAGATCATTAGAATTATAAGCTCAATATATACAAATATACTTTTCAAATCCAATCGCTTAGCTGTTTCCTTCCAAAAAGCACCTAAGCTCTCAAATAATCTCAGTCTTCTCATTTGGATTTGATTGCATACTTCTGTTTAAACCATGCACCAAGATGTTTCTTTTTCAACAGTTTAAGCATTTTGAGAATGCATCTGAGATAGCAATATACATCAATATTATTTTGTTACTTTTCATTTAATGTCTTATTTTCAATATCTTAGAAAATACATATACAGTTTATCTGCTTTAAAATCTCTACTCAAAACATTTGAGCATGCGTTTTGCATCTACTTAATTGCCAAAAGCAAAATATTCAGGCTAAAACAAAAAGAGGTGCATTATGTTTATTAAAGAACACATCATCCGTATTGAAAATATGAAGACCCTGCAAGCGCTTGATGCTGCAAATATCGATCATCAGGTAATTGCAATGTTTATGACCTGCGAAGGGATCCCACTCAAAGCCTTTGAGGTCAGTTCATTACTTAATTCATATAGTGCATTAGGCACTAAAAAAGTCGCGTCTAAAAAAGTGCAAGCTTTAATACAAGCCAAACAACTTGGAGAGGAGGACGAATCGATTCCATGCCCAGCCGCCTATTAATAATCCATTCTGACTAAAAGCTGCATCATCACTATGCAGCTTTTTTTATTTGTCGACATATCGCCTGAGCTGCCGCAACTGAAATTGCAAACCCGTCTTTAAACAGAGATGTGTATAATCAATTTAACCTTTCAAGAAACGCTGGCAACATGTTCAATATTCTACGCAAACAAATGGATGAAAGTACGCAATGCCCGTTGTGTCGTGCATCTATGTATTGGGTAGATGCTGAAAAATTAGATGAGCAAGAATTTAATTTTTACCAGTGTAGCCACTGTCATCATCAAATATTTCCAGAACAGCAATATAACTGCCATTGTGAAAACTGTCAGGCCGCGCGAAAAAAACTACTGAAAGAAACCCGCTTACAAGAACAGCGTAAACTTAAAAATAAAGATATCGTTGAGCGTGAATTAAGTGAACTGAGTTTTTTACAGAAACTTTTTTTGCTGGCTTTATTGGATAATCACGTCCAAGAACATACGGCGCATCAAGAATTTATCGACTGGGACGCTATTAAATACCACAACATCAGCCCGAATTATCTCTTTCAACAGTCACTCAAAAAGCATCTCGTGCATGAGCAAATTTTGATTGTGAAAGATGATGCACTACAAGCTGAACAGTATTATATCAATGTCCGTCTGGATGGATATTCAGAGCCCAGTCTTTTTAGCGTAGCGCAGCAACTCCGTCATTGGTTTTATGAAAATTTAGCCTTGGGTGTTCCCTTTAAAAGTGCTGACGAAGTGAAAGAATGCTTGTATCTCCTACTTTTTCAAGAAATTGTGCAATTCATGCAGTTTTACTGTAAGACATGGGGTATTCAAATTGCAGGGAATAAAAGCTTTCAAGTGTTCTGTTATCGCCTACTCGACCATCTAGCGGTTGGGCAGATTTATTATATGATTCAGTCAGCACTCGAATACCTACATAAACAAAAAGCTCTGCAAGTGCGTAATGAAAATTTCATTAATACCAATCTGTTAAAAAAGACCTTACAGCAATATCGTGAACGTGGCTTAAAGGAAAAATGGGAAACCTTTACTCTCCCTCGTCCGCCACAATTACCGTTTAGTAAAATGAGTGAAATTTTGCTCTTTAACTTTTTAGGACTCGATGAAAGTATCTTTGTGCAACCGATACGTCATGCTTGGAAAAAAATCGAACCTCGCTTAAATTTTTATTCCACAAAGCGTTGCATGTACTGTGGTTCACAAGAACTCTCTGTCGATTATGATGCCGCAGATTATGTGACCCTGTTCTGCCGTAATTGTAAACATCAAGACCATTACTTCACCCGCTAAGGGAGAAAACGATGAATCAATCTGAAAATTTTGAAACGACCATGAACAGTGAATTGACTGACTTAAATAGCCCGCTTTTGCAAAGCGTTATTAATGCGTGGATTGAACTTCAATCCAAACAACCTTTGGTGCATATCATCACTAATGTAGTTGCGAGCAATTATGTGGCCAATGTCCTTTTGGCTGCGGGTGCTTCACCTGCAATGATTGACAATCCCTTTGAAGCGGAAAGCTTTGCCTCGATTGCCAGTGCATTAAATATCAATTTAGGCACGCCAACGTCTGAACAAATGCAAGCCATGCAAATTGCTGCACAAACAGCACAAAATTTAAATAAACCTTGGGTGCTTGACCCTGTCGGTTATGGCCCCGTTTTGCCGTGGCGATCTGAAATGGTTGACCAATTACTCCAGTACAAGCCAAGCATTATCCGTGGCAATGCATCAGAAATCAGTGGTCTTGCAGGGAATCAAGGTGAATCACGCGGTGTCGATAGCACGCTCAATAGTGCAGAAATTTACTTAAATACTGTGCCCTTGTTAGAACACTGTGAATGTGTGGCAATTTCAGGCGAATCGGATTTCATCTTATCGAAAGAAATGAATGCGGTGATACAGGTTAATGGCGGTTCTTACTTACAACCCAAAGTAACGGCTTCGGGCTGCGCTTTAGGTGCATTAACAGCGGCGTATTGCGCCGTAAGTGAAACAGTTACTGCTGGCACGGTCGCTGCACATTTGCACTTTGCGATTGCGGGTCAAAAAGCCTATGAACTAAGTTCAAGCGTCGGCAGTTTTAATGTTGCATTTTTAGATGAAATTTATAATCTCAATGAAGACGATTTCAATCAACTTGCCAACATACAAATTTATGCACTATGAAGCTAAGATAGCTTGAGAAAAACAAAAACAGCTTAAGTAAAGGACTCAAGCTGTTCAGGGATTCATACTGTTTTGTACTAATTAATATGCGACAAAAAATTTACTGTGCCATACTGTCACTTGCAGCATTGGCATCAAACATTTCTGAATCTTCGATAGTTTCTGTTGGATTACTCAAAATCATGTCGAGGTCATAATCATCCGCATAGACGATATTTTTGATTTTTGAACAGTCTCCACCACTCATTTCATAATTTAATACTTTGGCTTCATCACCAATTTTAAACTCAGCGCGAACCACATTTTTATTTTCATCAAAACTCAGTTTAGGTTGAATACCCTTTTTCGAATCTTGCTGCGGATCTTGGCTATCCGTAAAAATATCAAAATCCACATTACACGCTTGTTGCGACTGTTTACAGCTAATTTCCGCTTGCATACGCTCCGCTAACGATGGCTCAAAATAGGCAGCAAGTTGATCTTTACTCAAAGCATGTAATTTCAACTCTTGATCATAGATTTGTTTAACCAGTTTTTCGGGGGCAACACATTTCTGCGATTGTTCCTGTACTTTTTGCTCTGCAGGCTGACAAGCCGTTAAAAAGATTGCCGCACCGAAACCGAATAATCGATATATCGTCATTTGTCGCATAACACATCCATGTCCATCATTAAACTGCCCGCCCAACTGCCAGATTCATACTTGCTTCAAAGATGGTTGAAACATTTAATTTACAAATACACATTAAACCCATGCCATCAAAATAATCTGGCACGTGCTGCATAAAAAATTGAACATGTTCATCAGATTTTTTCCGTAGCCGCACCAACTGCTCAGGCGTCACCTTCGGTAAATCACAACGATGAACAAAAATATCCTCAGCCCGATGCTGCACATCATGCTGACGGATTTTATAACTATTTAAAACATCCATATACTCTGTGGGCATCGGGACACCATGCCTTGGATAAAACTTAACAGAGCGCGAGGCAAATAATGTATATACCTTTGGTTGTGCAAATGTAGCCACAAACCACATCGGAATCGCTGGAAATCGAATCTGATGCTGCATCGCCACTTTAATCGCCGAGTTTAAGGTCAGGTTTTTCCGACGATAATCAACCAATACCCCTGCCCGTGAATTAAAAATAAAAATCGGCCGATTGTTATGCATAATTTTTAATATACGCACAATATTTTGCCCGATCAGTTTATCGTGCTCAAAATACTGAATGATTGGTAATGCAACAATATCGGGGTCATGCATGTATTGATAGAGTTGTTCAATCTTAGAAGTTGGGAAAATACATTGATCAAACTCCCAGAGCCGTTGAAACAACTCATGTTTTTCTTCAGTCGTGAGTTTGCAAAAATCAATGATATTCTCAGTGATCGCCATACCAACACCCATTTTCTTAATGGATTAACTTTGATGTTTTTTCAAAGTCCCTAGTTATAAAGTTTTCCGAAGCGGTATTTAAATGAAATAAAATTATTCATAGATCATCAATGATGATTAAAACCCCAAGTTAAAAATGAATCGCTATTTACCCTCTTGCTTTTTTAAAATCAACCCTATCAATATTTTTTACTTTTGAACCGCTTTAACCCTCTAAAAGCTCAAAAGTTGCAGCGTTTTTTGACTGTTACATCATGTAAATATAATACGTTTTAACATCGTGAATTGCAGCCCTCGTTATATAGGATTTCTTATACTTTCTAGTCATAAAAAAAGACAGCTTCGAAAAGCTGTCTTAGGGTCATTTTTAATATTTGAGCATTAGGCCTGGTAATAGATATCAACCGTTTTAATGCGGTTTTCATCCATTGCCGTGACTTTAAATTGAATGCCTTTAAAATCAACCACAGTACCGACTTCTACATTGCCGTGGGTCTGATCTAAAATAAGACCTGAAACACTGATATAACCATCATCTTCTTCGATCAAATCCAGCATTTCCAATTCAAGTTCTAACTGATACAGATCGAGCATGCCTGAAGCTTTCCAATGTTCATCATCGATTTTAATCAAATCAAGTTGTTCATCCGCATCAGGGAATTCACCAGCAATCGCTTCAAACACATCGAGTGGTGAAATCAGACCTTGTACCGCCCCAAACTCATCCGTAACCAGCACCAAAGAGCCTTTAGAAGTCCGCAAGGTATTAATCGCATCAATCACCTTCATCTTTTGGAAAATAAAGATCGGACGATGACGTTTAATCAATGCTTTTAGATCATCTTCACTGTCTAGAACATCAATAAGTTCTTTCGCGCGGACAATACTAATCACTTTATCCAAGCTACCACGACACACAGGGAATAAACTGTGCGGCACTGAAAGGACTTGCTCACGAATTTGTTCAGGTGTGTCATTTAAATCCACCCAAGAAATTTGATTACGGGGAGTCATGATCGACGCAACTGAACGCTCTGCAAGCGTCAACACCCCCCCAATCATGTAACGCTCTTCGTCTGCAAAGGTTTCTTGCGCCTGATTACCAACTTGATCGGATTCTAAGCGCCCACCCATCAGTTTTAAAATACTGTCCGCAGTACGATGACGTAATGGAATTTTCGCTTCATGTTTTTGAGCATTGCGTTGACTAAACTGGTTAAAGGCTTCGATGACAATCGCAACACCAATACCTGAGTAGATATAGCCTTTCGGAATATGGAAACCAAAACCTTCTGCTATCAAACTAATACCGATAAGCAATAAGAAGCTTAAACATAGGATCACGACGGTCGGATGTCGGTTTACAAAAGCCGTTAGCGGTTTAGATGCAAGTAACATCACTGCCATTGCCACAATCATTGCAGCCATCATGACATAAATGTTGTCGACCATACCGATCGCTGTAATGACAGAGTCTAAAGAGAAAACCGCATCTAAGACAACAATTTGCGCAACTACTGCTGTAAAGCTGGCATATGCCACTTTTGTTGTCACTTGAACTTCTGGTTTACCTTCTAATTTCTCATGCAGCTCTGTGACTGCCTTATAAACTAAGAACAATCCACCGAACAATAATATGAGATCTCGACCAGAGAATGTCCAATCAAAAACGGTAATCAGGGGCTTTGTTAATGTGACCAACCAAGAGATTGCAAATAACAATCCTAATCGCATTAATAATGCGAGTGAAAGACCAAGTACACGAGCTTTGTCACGTTGTTCTGGAGGGAGTTTTTCTGCCAAAATGGCAATAAAGACTAGGTTATCAATCCCTAGTACAATTTCTAAAATAATTAATGTAAGTAAACCAACCCAGATTCCGGGATCTAACAAAAATTCCATTAGCTCTCTTCCTCATTCTGGATTGTGAAAATATCTTCAAGCAGACCAACGCACGGCGACGGATCCATAAATTTAACCTGTGTAACTAGAGACCATTCCATTATGCACAATCTTGCGCATTTGTAATGTATTCAAGCATATTTTTTCGCATCAACTATATGACAAAATGTTAAGAAACGCTGAATGCATTACAAATCGAATGGGCGATATAAAATACACATCTAGATGTTAAAACCTACTTTTTGAGATCTCCTCTTCCACTTTAAAAAAGTATGAATTCACCTGACTTTTAATTAAATGTAATTAAGGACGCTTGTAATAGATTGTATGACAAATCTAATGAATTATTTATTTCTACCTTTTGGTAAAAAATATTAATATTCAATTCAAATTAAAAACTTATTTATTTTCACTACACTATCTCTATACTTAACCTTATTTTTAATTTCTGTTAAGCATTTAGACAGAATATCAATATAATCTATTTAGATAATCTAAAAATGAGATATCTTCTACTTTCTATTTTTTTATTGTGAACTCTTGCTATTACCCTCTATTTTTCAATAGAATGTTAAAACATTAAATAAAATTAAAACAAATATTCAGGGGACTCCTTTATGACAAAAAAGTATTCAAAATTTTTACCATCCACCGATGACTTTAGTTTAGAAAATTTTCCTTTCTACTGGGTTACTCAGGTGCATTCACAATATGTTTTAAACGTCGACCATGCATTGAAAAAGTATGGCGTTGATAATTCACGTCGTCGTATCCTGCTCGCACTCAAGTCTAAACCACATGCTAGCGTTTCAGATTTATCTGAAATGGTCGTATCTAAAATGTCGACCACAACCAAGATCGTTTATCGCTTAAAAGATGAAGGCTTGGTAGATACTTATTCTTGTGAAGATGATGCGCGTATTACCCGCGTCGTGTTAACCGATAAAGGCACTGCTATGACGCAGAAGATTAACGATCTAACGAATGTCGTTCTAGAGCAATCTTTTGAAGGCTTAACACCCCTACAAATTGAAAAAACCATGGAAAGCTTAAAGCATATCTTTAAAAACTTAGCTCGCTAAGCATTTGCATCACCGAAATATCAATCGAAAATATTCAGTTGGGGACTGATTTTTTCGATTTTTATTTTGGGTGCGTGTGCACATTCAAACTCATCAATAGGAAAACCTTGTACAAAACTTTGGATGTTGGGTGATTTCCAACTCAGCCACTCTTCCAACCTCGCATGCGGAATTACAATCACCGAACGTTTTACATTGCCCGGCTCATGAAAGTGCTTCATCATCTCATGCTTAATAGCGTCCATCGTAATCATGGTACTTGAACGTACAATCTCATCACCTTGTCTACAAATGTCATATAAGGCAGCAATATAAAACGCTTCTCCATCTTTGCGCTTAACACTCCAACGCTGCGGCTTATTATCAATATACATTGACTCATAAAACTCAGACACGGGTATTACGCCAAACTTACATTTTGAAATCGCATTAATAAACGTAGGCTTTTGATACAAAGTTTCATTTCGGGCATTATAGGTTTTAAGTGCAATTGATTTGTCTTCGGCCCATTTAGGCACCATGCCAAAACCCACTTTTCGCCACTCTAGCCCTTGCTCAGGCTTAAAGAGTAGCGGCAAATCATAATTTGGATAGACTTCCTCAGGATATTCAAAGCTGATTTCAGGCAAGTTTTGAGACTTTAATTGCGATAAGGTAATCGGTTTGAAATTAGCACACATATTTGCCATAATCCGCAAAAAATCAATCTTTATAATAAATGAAAAATCTAGACCGAAGTCGCTTTATCGTCTTAATTCTAAGTATGTGCCTGTATCCAACCGCACATGCCGCAAAAGTCTCTGTACATACCGTTTCATTTCTACCTTTTAGTCTCGACGCGCTCTATCTCAACGAATATCCATTTAAACAAGACCTAATCAATGAGACTGAGATTCCTGCAGGCAAGTACCGCATTCAGTACAAGCATTTACGCAATCAGCAAATGATCAGTACACATCATTGGGTGACGGTCAAAAATCTTCCCAACACCCAAGAACAACAATTTTCATTGGTCATCCTGCCTGATGGTGAAATGATCAATGTCTCTGATTTTAAAATTACATCTCCAGAGATGTTTCCTGAAATCCGTTTTGCAAAACGTGCTCAAAATAGTTATCGCTTGATGCAAAATCAGCAAAGACAAAGAGATCAGTTTGGCGTGATTTTTCCTGACGTAGATGAAGCCCATACGACGGAATTGGAAGATCAATTTGGCTGGTTTACCTTGAACGAAGATGGAGGGCGTGTCAGGACTAATTGTACAGGCACGTTTAAAATCAATCCTCAAGATGCGCTCCCCTATTTCACTACTGCAAATTCAGCTCTTCAGTTTAATTATCAACAAGGAAACAAAATACATAACGCATATTTAGCGTTTAGTGATAACAATCCGCTTATTCCAATTGCAGATCGAACAATTCATGAGGCAACAGATTACAAAAATGGCTTGAAGTTTGATGTGTATATTCACAATATCCAAAAAATGAAAACCGAATCTATTTCCACTAATCATTCAATCTACAATTACAAGGTTCAGGTCAAGCTGTATATGACGGCCTTGCAGCGTAAACCTATGCTGTTGATGAATCACAAAATGTACTATCAAGATAACTGTTCAAGTCAGGATATTGGCGCTTTTCTGTATTACAAAACACGTTGGAGCCGTTTTTGGGACTATATTCTGCCTGATATTTCATGGAAATAAACTAAAAATGTCCTGCGTAACAGAACCTGCAGTGAAGTCTATTACACAAGATTAAACAGACTTCACTTTGAGTATTTTAAGCAGGGAACGTTTGCCAATGGGTGCGGGTGAATTCCTCAAATATCCACTCACCATTAAAACGACCAAGCCCTGAATTACGTTCACCACCAAAGGGTGCATTAGAATGATCCGCCACACTGATGCCATTGATATGCGTCATGCCTATATCTAGTTTGGCAGCAAACTCTCCGCCGCGCGCTAAGTTTGACGTACATACCGCACTCGATAAACCAAATCGGGTTGAATTCGCCAATTCTAGTACATGTGCTTCATCTCGCGCTTTTAAAATCGGCAAGATTGGCCCAAAGCTTTCTTCCAATGCAATATCAGCGTGTGCATCCACATGGGTAAAAATATGCGGTGCAACCAATTGACCTTCAATGCCGCCTGCATAGGCTAAAATTGCATCTTGCTGAATAGCATTTTGAATAATGGTTTTTAATTTATCAACCTGCGCCTTGTTGATGATAGGCCCTATGAGGGTTTCAGTAGCATTTGGATCACCGACCACAATACTTTTTACCCGCTGAATCAATTTTTCAACATAAGCATCGTGCAAGGATTCATCCACAATCACTCGATTGGTACTCATGCAGATTTGTCCTTGATGCAAAAAACGCCCCATCACGGTCAGTTCAACGGCTAAATCTAAATCGGCATCATCTAAAATCACTAAAGGCGCATTACCGCCAAGTTCTAGCGCTAAACGCTTAATCCGTGAACTTCCTAGTGCTTTCACCCCGACCTGCTGACCCACTTCAGTTGAACCTGTAAATGAAATCATTTTAGGCACAGGATGCTCTACAAAATAGTCGCCAATTTCACTGCCACTACCTGCAACGACATTTAACACGCCATGCGGCAAGCCCGCTTCTTCAAATAATTTTCCGAGCAACGTTCCACCTGTCACTGGCGTGTCACTTGCAGGCTTCAACACCACACTATTACCGCAGGCAATCGCAGTCACCACAGAACGCATCGATAAATGAAATGGAAAATTCCACGGGCTAATCACCGCAATGACACCCAAAGGTTTGCGCAATACAAAACTCTTTCGACTCGGGTCTTTACTCTCTAGCTCCACGGTTTGCATTTTTTTAGGAAAACTCAGCGATTCTTGGATAATGCCAACCGCTGCATCAACTTCAATATTGGCTTTTAAACGTGTACTACCAGATTCATCAATCAGCCATTGAATAATTTCTTCTCTTCGTTGCTGAATGGTATGAGTTAATTTAGTGATGACTTGCTGACGTACTTCAATGGACTTGGTTATTTCTGATTTAAAGGCAGCTTCTGCAGCACTATAAGCACTGTCTACATCGACACTGCTTGCAGCCCGCAATTCAAAAATTTCTGCTTGGCTAAAGGGATTGATATTCTTGATGTGGCGCGTTGACGTCCCTGCCCGCCACTGCCCACCAATATATTGCAAATCTAATGCGGTATAAGCTGACATCGTTTCCATCCCATCTTATCATTCATCCCAATGTAAAGGCTTCAGCATCGAAAAGCTATGAGAAAAACAGGAAGAAACTTTATCAATAATTTATTGTACAGCGCTACAACTTAAACAGGATGATTAATCTGCTGCATGGCTTTATAGATCCGCCAATAAATATAACAGCTAATGATGACTTCAAAACTCAGGTCTTTAACTGTGGTGAGTTGCTCAAGTGCAGCCTCTTCCATG
Organism: Acinetobacter sp. LipI_15; assembly: GCF_058242865.1. Classification (NCBI taxonomy): domain Bacteria; kingdom Pseudomonadati; phylum Pseudomonadota; class Gammaproteobacteria; order Moraxellales; family Moraxellaceae; genus Acinetobacter; species Acinetobacter sp. LipI_15. The sequence continues at coordinate 1,940,720 of NZ_JBZAYN010000001.1, forward strand.
TTTAGGGTCAACATAGGTAACAGCCCTTCGACAACCACAGCGATCAAGATAAAGAGGACTAAACTCTGAATCGTCACCGGCAGATACAATGCAATAAAGCGCTTTAAAAAATCTCGGCCTTGCTCGCCGCCATTGGCTTTAAATATGGCATTCACCCAGCTAATCAGCAGACCAACTTGTAAAACAAACGAAGCCCAAGCTTCTGTAGGTTTGGATTCTGGGGTTAACGTCAGTGCTAAGTAGCTAAAGAAAATCAATATTGAGCTGGCAATATAGTAGTTTTTATAATGGGTTTCTGAGACTTTATTCAGTCTTATATCATCCACCAACCGATTTACATTCCATAAATACATGGCGTTTCCTTTTCATTTTTTATGTCGACATTCTAACTTTCTAAAGTAATAAAAAAAGCCTCCGAAGAGGCTTTTTTTGATTTACAGATTAGTCACCTGTATAACCTTTTAATTTTAAACGGTAAGCATGAAGAAGCGGCTCTGTATAACCAGAAGGCTGCTCGCCACCTTTGAATACTAAGTCATAAGCAGCTTTGTATGCATAACCATCAAAGCTTGGTGCCATTGGCGTGTAAAGTGGATCGTTGGCATTTTGCTCATCCACAACTTTCGCCATGCGCTTAAATACTTCTTCAACCTGCTCAGCAGTTACGATACCGTGACGTAACCAGTTCGCAACGTGTTGAGAAGAAATACGTAAAGTTGCACGGTCTTCCATCAAACCAACATTGTTGATGTCTAGAACTTTTGAACAACCTACACCCAAATCAACCCAACGAACCACATAACCCAAGATACCTTGAAGGTTATTTTCGAGTTCTTTGGTTTTCTCTTCTTCAGACCAGTTTGTATCTGTCGCTAAAGGCGGCGTTAACAAGTCATCTAGAGATAGCGGTTGAGTATTCAACAACTCTTTTTGACGCTCAGAAACATTGCACTGATGGTAGTGAATCGCGTGAATAACAGCGCCAGATGGAGACGGAACCCATGCACAGCTTGCGCCAGCTTCTGGATGCTCAATTTTCGTTTTATACATATCAAGCAACATATCTGGTTTTGGCCACATGCCTTTACCGATTTGCGCTTTACCACGTAAGCCGGCTTGAAGACCGATCATCACGTTACGGTTTTCATATGCAGGGAACCAGATTTGAGACTTCACTTCGCCTTTACGAACGAATGGACCTGCTTCCATGAAAGTATGGATTTCATCACCCGTACGGTCCATGAAACCTGTATTAATAAAGATCGTACGATCTTTCGCTTGCGCGATACAGTTTTTCAAGTTCACAGAAGTACGACGTTCTTCGTCCATGATACCGATTTTCAAAGTCTTCGCAGGTAGACCAAGCGCTTGTTCAGCACGCTCAAATAATTCAACTGCAAATGCAACTTCTTCTGGACCGTGCATTTTTGGCTTAACGATATACATAGAACCTTTACGAGAGTTCTTGTTTTCGTTTTCACCTTTGATGTCTGCAAAGGTCAATAACGGTGTGATCAATGCATCCATGATGCCTTCGTAGATTTCAGCACCATCTACAAGGATCGCAGGGTTTGTCATCAAATGACCTACGTTACGAAGCAACATCAATGAACGACCGTGAAGCGTAGTTTCACCACCGATTAAATTTTTGTGCGTACGATCTTTATTTAATGTACGCGTGATGGTCTTACCATTTTTCTCGATTGACTCAGAAAGTGTACCTTTCATTAAGCCTAACCAGTTACGGTAGCCTTCAACTTTCTCTTCAGCATCAACTGCTGCAATTGAGTCTTCTAAGTCTTGAATTGTGGTTACCGCAGCTTCAAGAACTAAGTCTTTAACGCCAGCAGCATCTGTTGAACCAATTGGGCTCGTCGCATCAACTTCAATGATTACATGTAAACCATTGTTTAAAAGCACGATTTCAGTTGGTGCAGCTTCGTCACCATTAAAACCAACAAACTGAGCTTCTTTCGCTAAAGTTGCAGTTGAGCCATCTTTTAGGCTTACAACTAACTTTTTGCCTTCTACCGCATATTTAGTTGCATCTGCATGCGAACCATTAGCTAGCGGGAAAGTTTCATTTAAGAAGTTTTTAGCAAATTCGATAACTTTTGCGCCACGAGCTGGGTTATAGCCCTTACCTTTTTCCGCGCCGCCTTCTTCAGAGATCACGTCAAAACCGTAAAGCGCATCGTAGAGTGAACCCCAACGTGCGTTCGCAGCGTTTAAGCAGTAACGTGCATTACGCACAGGTACTACCAATTGCGCACCAGCCAATAATGCGATTTCTTCGTCTACATTTTCTGTGCTGATTTGGAAATCTTCTACTTCTGGTAATAAGTAGCCAATTTCAGTAAGGAAAGCTTTGTAAGCTTCGAGTTCAAATTTGTTGTTGCGGTGCCATTCATCAATTTTAGCTTGAATGTCGTCACGCTTAGCCAATAGTGCTTTGTTCTTTGGGCTAAGATCGACAACGACTTGTTCAAAGTTTTTCCAGTAAGTTTCACTGTCTAAACCTGAACCCGGTAGTGCTTCATTTTCGATGAAATCGTAAAGTTCTTTAGCAATCGCTAACTTGCCTTTTTGAATACGTGCAGTCATTGTCTTTCCTGATATTGCTATTTTTTATAACAAGAGATTCTAGTATACCCATTTATACTTTGCTGAATAGTACTATCACATTCCTAAATAATGATCATTTTCTATGTAATGAAATACCCTCATCATTCAACATAATAAAGATCAGAAATACGACGTCATCATCAGCCTGAATACCTTTTTACAGTGTATAAAGTTTTTGAAATGTCGAAATTAGACTTAAGTGCAGAATTTTGTTCTAAAACTGAACAAACAGACCCAAGCGTCAAACAAACTCACTCGATTAAGCCATGAATTGCTGCCGTTGTCGATGCTACAACTTCAACCAATCAGTTTAAATTTAACGCTTTTATCGATGAATTATTAAACAACCCTTCTTCTTATTAAATGATGCTTTTATCTTCCGACCTCGCTTTTAAAGTCGATTGTTCGATCTATACTTTTTCTTATCTACGCATGTAATCTAAAACTAAAAATCAAAAAAAAGAACGCCATCAAGACGTTCTTTTTTCATTCCAACAGAAACGCTTAATTTTCTGCCGTAGATTCTGGTGCATTGATTTGACGGTGAGAGGTATGTAGATAATCATCAGATTGCATTTCCAATAAGCGCGAACGTGTACGCTCAATTTCAAATGCCAATTTTTCACCTTGATATAATTCAATAATCGTATCTTCTGAAGTAAGCAACAACTTCACACCACGGTCATAAAATTCATCGACCAAATAGATAAAACGACGTGTCCCTTCAGACAAATAATCCGTCATGTGCGGCACATTACTTACCAAGACTGTATTATAAATATTGGCAATTTCAATAAAGTCCGCTGGACTACGTGGTTTTAGGCAAAGCTCAGAATATTCACACCACAGCACATCTTCCGTATGACCAATGGTTTCTACAATACGCTGATTAATAATAATTGGCTCTTGTGAAACCGTTTGGGTTTGCGTTAATGCTGTAAAACGCTGTGCCATCCACAACTTATGTTCATGTGTTAAAGGCGACTTAAACAACTGCGCTTGTTTCAATACACGTAAACGATAGTCTACGCCTGAGTCTACATTTAAAATCACACAGTTCTTTTTTACCATTTCGATGGTTGGGATAAAACGGTCACGGTGGATCCCGTTTTTATACAAACCATCTGGTGCGATGTTAGATGTTGCAACAAGGGTGATCCCACGCGTAAATAATTTTTGGAATAGATCACTCAAAATCATCGCATCCGTGACATTGGATACAAAGAATTCATCAAAGCAGATCACGACCGCTTCTTTATAAATTTGGTCGGCAACAAGGTCGAGTGGATTACGCTGACCTGAAAGCTTATTTAATTCACGGTGTACGTACTGCATAAAGTGATGGAAATGCATACGTGTTTTACGTCGAAATGGCACAGAATCATAAAACTGATCCATCAGCCAAGTTTTACCACGTCCTACACCGCCCCACATATACACCCCTTTAGGTGCAGTTTGACGACGGAAACGACGAAACGCTTTTTTAGAAGCCTTAAAACGTTGGATTAATTCTTGCCAAACTCGATCCAACTCATGCACCGCTTGCGCCTGTTCCTGATCTGGTAAAAACTGACCAGATGCTAAGGCTTGAGCATAACGCTCAGCCGGTGAAATCGGAGTAAATGCGGTGTTGTGTGGTGACTGAAAATCTGACATATCATTAAATACTTTTTTGGGCTAAATGAATTATAACGAAGAATAAACTCGAAGATATAACACTTTGGCAGTAAAGCGCATTGGCTATTTATTATATTGTCTCGGACTATGCCCAAACCAACGTTTAAACGCATGATTAAACGCCGCAGGTTCTGAATAACCCAGCAATTCTGCAATCATTTCAATTGAATATTCATTATATTCAATCATACGGAGTGCTTTATCTTTAATAATATCTTCACGAATTTGCTTATAACTGGTATTTAACTGTTGCAATTGATGACGTAAAGTTCTTTCCGGCAAGTTCAATGCTTGAGCAGTTGCTGCCATACTTGGCATCGCACCACTTTGTAATTCCAAATAATCTTGTACCCGTTGAACCAATGATGGCGCATCTTCATCGGCGCTTAAACGTTCTAACTCCGCAATACACTTCGACTCATACAATCGAAACGTAATAATATCAGCGGATGGAATACGAATATCTAGAACATCCTCATCAAACCAAAATGCCGCAAATGGCGCGCCAAAACGAACTTGAGAGCCATAATAATCGGTGAACATTTTTAATTTTTCGGGATCTTTGGGTTCAGCAAACGGCAAATCAATTTGAACTTGTGGCGTAGATAGCCCCATCATTTTGTACAGATCACGGATGAATTTATACGTTCCTGAAATCTCTGACTGTGCTAATAATGCACCCAGTGGCGCATACACATCTTGCGGTTGATAGCATAAAGCCACTTTATGTTGACTGATTTGCAAACTTAAACGCCCAGTTAGATGCGTCAACTGTTGAAAGCGAATCCCCTGATTTAAAGCTTGGCGTAAAGTATCACTAGTAACCAATAACATCAGCAACGGACCATAACCCGCCAACGTATAATGCTGACCAATAAATAACCCTTGCTCAGGTTCTACATCTTTACCAATGACTTTCAGTACATCCCACTCCAAACTCGGATGAATCACCGAAGTAGGATCGAGTGCATCGACACGCAGCCCGATAGTTTGCAAACGTTGATCGACATCTACGCCTGCTTTACGCATTCCTTGTACAAGATACATCAGGCTTAGAATGGATCGTTTCATAAATCGTAAAATGACATTAAATTTCTTCTTTTTTACTACAAATTTGCAATTATGAACATTGCCGTTTCGATCAATTTTTCTGTCATCTCAATCATATTGTTCTGATCATGAACTCAAGTATGCTTAGCTTGTAATCTCGCTTGGAATTAAAAAAATGATGCAGGAAGCGCAAACAAAAACAGTGCAAACCCCAAAAGCCAATTCTGAAATACATACACAAATCGCCATCATTGGCGGTGGTTTTGGTGGTATTGCTATGGCGATACGACTTTTACAACAAGGCAATCAAGATTTTCTGATCCTCGAAAAAGCCAATGATTTTGGTGGAACCTGGCGTGAAAACCGCTACCCTGGCGCTGCGTGTGATGTGCAATCACATATGTATTCGCTTTCTTTTGCACCCAAAACAGATTGGTCAAAACGTTATGCTGAAGCGCCGGAAATATATGACTATATCCAACACGTTACCCGTGAATATAATTTAAAACAATTCTGTCGCTTTAACAGTGAAGTGCTTTCAAGCCAATACAATGAATCAACCTGTGACTGGCATTTAGAACTCAAAGATGGCTTTAAAATTACCGCTCAATATGTGATTTTTGCATCAGGCCCTTTACATGTCCCACAAATTCCACATATTCAAGGCATTGAAAAATTTAAGGGTAAAGTGTTCCATTCTTCTCAATGGGATCATCAATATTCATTAGCAGGTAAAAAGGTCGCATCGATTGGTACAGGCGGCAGTGCCATCCAATACATTCCTGAAATCGCACCACAAACAAAGCAACTGTATGTTTTTCAGCGTACCGCGGCTTGGGTCATTCCACGAGATGAGCGTAGTTATCATGGTTTAGAAAAATTACTATTTAAAAAATATGATTGGTTTCGAAAAATTCACCGTGCTCGCCTGTATTGGACCAACGAATCACGTGTCGTGCCAATTGTTAAGCCGACCACCATGAAGTATGCGCAAAAACTGGCAGAACTGTATATTAAGTATCAAGTGAAAGATGCTGAACTTGCCAAGAAACTAACGCCAAACTACATCATGGGTTGTAAACGCATTTTAATTTCTAATAAATACTTTCCAACCTTTAATCGACCTAATGTGGAATTGGTCAGTGATGCAATACAAGAAATCACTGAAAATGCCATTATTACCAAAGATGGAAAATCCCGTGAAATCGATTGTCTGATCTATGGCACAGGCTTTATTACCGATCCAAGAATTTATTTAAAATCATTTGAATGTATTGGTGAAAATGCTCAAGAACTCAAACAAGTGTGGCAGGCTGGCGCAGAAAGCTTTTATGGCATTTGCACCAAAGGCTTTCCAAATCTGTTCCAATTATTAGGCCCCAATACTGTGCTTGCCCATAATTCAGTGGTATTTATGATTGAGGCACAAGTCGATTACATCTTACAAATGATGCAATTGGTTTCAAAATCTAATGTTCAAGCCATCGCTGTTAAAGATCAGGTTCAAGATCAATTTAACACTCATGTACAAGACATGCTTGATGGTACGGTATGGCAATCAGGCTGCGTGAGTTGGTATCAGCAAAATGGCGGTAAAAATTTTGCACTGTGGCCAACTTATACATGGAAATATTGGCTGGCTACTCGAAAAATAAATCCAGCCGATTTTCGACTCCTCAGTAAAACAAAATCTAGTCATGCAGCTTAAGCAATAACAGGTCATAATAGGCAGGTATTCATTATCTGCCTATTTTTGTATGCAATCTTTCTGGTTGATTTTCCAGCTCTTAGCCTGTTTAGGGCTTGGTTTTATTCTTGCACGTCGCCTACCCACTTGGCTTGAAAAAATCGCCTTTAAACTCCTGCCGTACTTTACTTATATTTTGTTATTTGCGATTGCGATCGAATTTTCTGAAACATTACACACTATTCCAGCACCTCTGCAAATCCTCTCTTCATCAGTACTTATTGCACTATTGACCTCAATGGGTGCTTTTATTTGCTGCTATATTTTGTTTAAGCTTTTAGGCTATAAACCCAGTCATGGCAAAGTGTCCATGCAGTTGGTAACAAGCTCACTCATCAATATTAGCTATGCTTTTATTGCATTAGGTTTAGGTTATGCTTTTGCCGAAATGGCAGCACATTTTAATCTTAAGCCACATATGAGTACTTGGGATCTACTTTTAGTTTTCATGTTTCTGATTGGGCTTGATCTCGCCTACTCACCGCTCGATCGTTCTTGGTTAAATTGGAAAATTCTACTTGTTCCACTCGGCTGTATCGTCGGTTCACTTTTGGGCGCTTTTGCTGCTGCCTATCTATTGCCACAAATCAGCCTGAAAGATTTGATTATGCTGTCACAAGGTTATGGTTTCTATTCGATGACAGGCATCGTCGTGACTGAATTAAAAAATGCGCATCTAGGCAGTATCGCGCTGATGAATGATTTATTCAGAGAAATTTTTGCGATTGTATTTATGTATATTATTGGCTGGCGTTACCCACGCTCTGCAATTTCATCTGCGGGTGCAACAGCTATGGATGTCACCCTACCTATGGTCAAACAAGCCTGTGGTAATGATTTTATTCCACATGCTATGGTCAGCGGCTTTATCCTTTCTGTCCTTGCACCTATATTGGTGAGTATATTGGCGGTGCTTTAACGATTTTAATCTCCCTAAATCCCTCTTTAAAAAAGAGGGACTTTCTCCTCCCTTTTTCAAAGGGAGGTCGGGTGGGATTCTTACAAAGTCGCCAAAATATCTTTTAAAGTCTGACGCATATTATCCGATTTAGTAATTGGACGGCCAATCACCAAATGTGTAGAACCATCAAGCATGGCTTGTTTAGGTGTCACAATTCGTTTTTGATCATCCGCTGCAGAACCCTTAGGACGGATACCCGGTGTTACCAATGCAAAGTCAGCACCCAAAGTTTCACGTAACATTTTCGCTTCTTGTGCCGAACAAACTACACCATCCAAACCACTTTCTTTCGTTAAAGTCGCAAGACGCTTCACATGTTCAAAAGGTTCCACATCTAAGCCTAATTCCGCAAGATCTTCACGACCCATTGATGTCAAAACCGTAACAGCAATTAGCTGAGTATTGTAATTGCCCGCCTTCAGGCGCTCTACACAGGTTTCCATCATTTTACGGCCACCTGATGCATGGACATTGACCATCCACACCCCCATATCCGCAGCTGCACAAACTGCTTGTGCTGTGGTGTTTGGAATATCATGGAATTTAAGATCTAGAAATACTTCAAAACCTTTATCGTGCAATGCTTTAACGATACTTGAACCCTCATGGGTAAATAACTCTTTACCAACCTTAACTCGACATAATGCAGGATCTAACTGCTCTGCAATTGTAAGTGCGTCATATTGGCTTTTAGCATCTAGTGCAACGATGATACTCAAGAGACTTACCCTTCATTTTAACAAAATTAGTGCATTATAGATGGATTCAACTTGATCAGAAAGTCATAAAACTCATGTTAATTGAAATGATTAATTTGAATTTAGCTATCTCATTATTTTATTTAAGATATATGGCTTATTTTTTCAGCCCATAAAAAAACACCCCGATGATCCACCGGAGTGTTAAATACAAAAATTTAAATCTACTCATAAAAGTAGTTAATTTACTTCAAAAACCCAATTACAACGGGTTAGAAGGACGCTCATTTGCATCAATATCTAAAACTGTCTTTTCATGACGCGTATGTGCAGCCGCTTCAGCAGCAGCCAGTTGAGCAGTTTGAATTTGCTCTTTACGTAGGCGGTCAATATCTTTACGTAGACGTTTAATTTCCCAGTTATTTTGAAATACTCGGAATACTTGCACTGCCAATAAAAGACCTAAAACCAAACCTAAAGACAAGGTTAATAGCAATAAAAGCCCTAAACGCATTGCAGGCACTTGTGTAAATAACAAATCGACTGAAAGTTCAGTTCCGTTTTGCAGAACCAAAGCCAATGAGTATCCAAATAGAACCAGTAAAATTACGACCAATACGTAACGCATAAACACCCCTAACAATGTTTTGAATTAGTTTGCAGATTCGTTTACCGCATCACGTAAAGCTTTACCAGGTTTAAAGTGCGGTACAGCTTTTGCTGCAACTTCTACTGATTTACCTGTTTTTGGGTTACGACCCACACGTGGTTCACGGTGATGTAATGCAAAACTACCAAAACCACGGATTTCAATTCGGTTGTCTGTAGATAACGCTTCGATCATTTGATCGATCATTATCTTAACAGCCTCTTCCACTAAGGGTTCAGCTAAGTGTGGGTTTTTAAGAGAAATACGCTCTATTAAGTCAGACTTATTAAGTGCTTCAGTAGTCATCTGCGACCTCTTTAATTATCAAGCTACCTAGGATCAGTTTCCTGATAATAACCTGTTTAAATACAAAACGGTAGCGTAATAATCACTTACTACGCTACCGTTACAGTAATTGTGTAAAATATATTAACTAATTTACATTAATAATACAATTCAAACACTTACTTAGTGGTTCATTTGAGCTTTGATCAAATCACCAATAGTCTTAGGACCATTGTCTGAAGATGCTGTAGCTGTCTTGTTCAAGTTAGCTACTGCTTCTTTTTCTTCAGCTTCGTCTTTCGCTTTGATAGACAAGTTGATAGAACGTGATTTGCGGTCTACGTTGATGATTTTAGCTTCAACCTCTTGACCAACTTCAAGGAACTTAGTTGCATCTTCAACGCGGTCGCGGTTGATTTCAGATGCTTTAAGAGTCGCTTCAACTTCGTCAGCTAACTTAACAGTAGCGCCTTTAGCGTCAACTGCAGTTACAGTACCTTTAACAAGCGCACCGCGTTCGTTAGCAGCTAAGAAATCGTTGAACGGATCGCTGTTCATTTGTTTGATGCCAAGGCTGATACGGTTGCCTTCAGCGTCTACTGAAAGGATAACCGCTTCAACTGTGTCACCTTTCTTGTAACGACGGATAGCTTCTTCGCCTTGTTCGTTCCAAGAAATGTCAGACAAGTGAACTAGACCATCGATACCGCCTGGTAAACCAATGAAGATACCGAAGTCAGTGATTGACTTGATCGTACCTGAAACTTTTTCACCTTTGTCGTGTTCTTTAGCAAACTCTTCCCATGGGTTAGCACGAGTTTGTTTGATACCAAGAGAAATACGACGACGCTCTTCATCAACTTCAAGAACCATAACGTCAACTTCGTCACCGATCTGAACAACTTTAGATGGGTGGATGTTTTTGTTAGTGTGATCCATTTCTGAAACGTGTACTAAGCCTTCAACGCCTTCAGCGATTTCAGCGAAGCAACCGTAGTCAGTTAAGTTAGTTACACGAGCTTTAACGATAGAACCTTTAGGGTAACGGTTCATGATCGCTAACCATGGATCTTCGCCTAATTGTTTAAGGCCTAAAGATACGCGGTTACGTTCGCGGTCGAATTTAAGTACTTTAACAGTAACTTCTTGACCAACTTCAACAACTTCTGAAGGGTGCTTGATACGTTTCCAAGCCATGTCAGTGATGTGAAGAAGACCATCAATACCGCCAAGGTCAACGAACGCGCCGTAGTCAGTAAGATTTTTAATAGTACCAGTAACTGTTTGACCTTCTTCAAGCTGAGCGAGAAGAGCTTCACGGTCAGCTGAAGATTCAGCTTCCATAACAGCACGACGAGATACAACAACGTTGTTACGTTTAGCATCAAGTTTGATTACTTTAAATTCTAACTCTTTACCTTCTAAGTGAGTAGTATCACGAATAGGACGAGTATCAACTAAAGAACCTGGAAGGAACGCACGAACTGGACCGATGTCAACAGTGAAACCGCCTTTAACCTTACCAGAGATAACACCAGTAACGATTTCGCCGTCTTCAAAGATTTTTTCAAGTTTAGTCCAAGTTTCAGCACGTTTAGCTTTTTCACGTGATAAAACTGTTTGACCCATACCGTTGTCAAGAGCTTCAACAACTACGTCAACAGTGTCGCCAACTTGAACTTCAAGTTCACGTTGTTCATTTAAGAATTCAGCGCGGTCAACAATACCTTCTGATTTAAGGCCAGTGTCAACTGTTACCCAGTCAGAGTCGATATTTACTACAACGCCTTGGATGACAGCACCCTTTTCAACGTTGAGGTTTAATTCGCTTTCTTCAAAGAGGGCTGCAAAAGATTCGGTCATGATATACCTAGTAAAGTCAGCGGTCTTGGATCAGACAAGGCCGGTTTAATTAAGCGTCTACATAGTCCGTATAAGACTGATCAAGCTATGCTTCTGCTGAAAATTCTTTAGTTTGCTAATTGCTGATCGATGTAATTCGTCATCAGCGTGAATACTTCATCAATACTCAAAGTTGAACTATCAATGAAGTAAGCATCTGGCGCAGGCTTGAGTGGAGCGACTGCGCGTTCCATATCTCGCTTATCACGCGCTTCGATATTAGCTAAAATGTCGTTTATTTTAACATCCACGCCCATAGCCTGCAACTGATTTACACGGCGCTCCGCACGGGACTGAGCAGAAGCCGTTAAATAAATCTTGGCTTGAGCATTTGGAAAAATCGTAGTTGCCATATCACGGCCGTCTGCAACCAAACCAGGTGCTTGAGCAAAGGCATGCTGACGTTCTAAAAGCGCAGTTCTAAGTGCAGGAATTGCAGCAACTTTTGAAGCAAACTCTCCAACTCTCTCAGTACGGATAACTTTTGAGACATCTTCACCATCTAAAAGCACCGAAACACCTGCTTCATTTGTCACAAATTGTATGTCTAAATTTGTTGCAATTTTTACGCATTCATCGAGCTTTGAGTCTAATGCATCAATTAAGTCTTGCTTATGCAATGACAATCCCAACAGACGATATAACGCACCTGAGTCGAGTAAGTGGAACTGATAATGTGCCGCAATTTTTGCTGCCAATGTTCCTTTACCTGAGCCACTTGGGCCATCAATTGTAATGATTTGAACTGTCATTGCTCTTCCACTTTTGTTTATACGGTTTTTGCAAGTTTTGAAAAACCAATTTTAATCGCTGACTTCAGTTGCGCAAGGATTAATTGACTAACGAATGGCGCACGCGCCTGTAATTCAATCGTATAAGTGACTAAAGTACGCCCGGCATCGATCGCTTCGAATTGAATCACGCCCAAATGATGTTTCACCAGTGGGTTTTTAATAATCTTATATTCAATGCGTTGGTTTGGCTCAAGCAAGGTAATTTGCTCTTGTAACGGCTTCACTGGCCCAAAGCCCATACGACGTACAGAACCTACACCATCAGGACGTTCAGGATCTGCTGAATCTTTAACACGCACCACTTGAATCGGCGCAAAAGCCACGTTGTAGGTCGAATGTTTTGAAAGTAAGTCAAAAACTTGCTCGACCGGTGCATTAAATTCTTTTTTTACTTGAATGGATTTCATGGTGTACCCTATTTTATTTGACAATATTAATTGTCAGTAGAGTTTACTTGATTTTTTAAATTAAGTTCAGTCAAAGTGGCTTTTTCCTGTAACTTCATCAGTCGTTTTTGTTCACGACGCATTTTAAAAAAATCACTTAATTGTTGGGAGCATTGCTCTTGTAGGCAACCATGCTCAAACTCAAAGATATGATTATAGTAGCCTGAATTTAATAATTGACGCGAACTGACCAAAGAACCTGCTTTAGGTTCAGTCGTCGCAAATACCACTCGTTTTATTCTTGAATGTACCAAAGCGCCCACACACATTGTGCATGGTTCCAAAGTTACATATAAGGTTGCATCGTCAGGTAACCGGTAATTATCGATATTTAAACAAGCTTGACGCAAAGCTTGTACTTCCGCATGTGCGGTGGGATCTTTCAGAGAAATCGGCGCATTAAACCCTGCACCTATGACTTGATTTTGACTCACAATGACTGCGCCTACAGGAATTTCTTGCAATTCGGCAGCTTGTGCAGCCTGCTCAAAAGCAAGCTGCATCCAATGTTCATCACTATATAAGTTTGGTTCAGACATCAATTAATTAAATTACACCATACTGTCTTAACAGCGCATTCCAACTGTCAATATTGGTTACAGGAGGCTCATCAGCCAGAATTCCTTTGAGGGAAAGATCTGTACCTTTTTTCCATTCTGGAGATAAGTCTTTATCGACTAGACGGGCGCGCACACCTTCCACAAAGTCTGCATGACGAATTTTCCAATCCGAAATTTGGGTTTCCAGTTCAAACACTTCATTCCAAGAATGCACTTGCTTGCCCCACTGCCACAATAACCATGTTAATGCTGCTGTTGCAGGTGAACCTTTTTGTAGATTTTCACTGGCTTGACGTAGCCAATCACTGCGTGCATCGCTTAAACCAATAATTGATTCATAGTCATGTTCAAAATTATGCCCACGGCACACACTTTGAATCACATCCAAAGAATTTTGTAATGGGCCAGGCCCCACAGGACGATGCATACTATTTAAAGTGTCATCAATGGCACGGAAATCGCCCGCTGGATAATGATCCCAATCAATATTGATGACAGTTTCAAGTACGTTATCACGCTGTGCATCGCAAATATGCGTTGCCCAGCCGATACCATAAGCACCTGCTGCGGTCATAATCGAGCCTGTTAATCCCGTAAACAAACCAATAGCACCACGGTCAGCTAGGAAACGCGTCGCACCTACATCTGGATACAAACCGATATTAATTTCAGGCATTGCTAAACGCGAATAAGGTGTCACCAAACGGAAAGGTGCGGCCATAAATAGACCTAAACCACCACCCATGACATAACCTTCGCCCCAAACCAAAATCGGCTTTGCATAGTTATGCAGCAGCAAATCTAGGGCATATTCTTGTTCAAAGAATTTATTCGCCGTTTCAACTTCATCATTGACCACCAATTGTCGCAATTTGCGTACATCGCCACCTGCACAAAATGCTTTCGGCGTAGTGGAATCCAACCAAATCGCTTTAACAGCATCATCATGTTGAAAGTCCTGAAAGACTTCAAGCAATGCTGTACAGATAGATTCATCTAATGCATGAAGCGATTTTGGGCGATTCAGGCGAACAATGCGCCAGCCCTTTTTCGCTTCTTCCACAATCAGATCTGGGTGATAATTTTTTGAAACGGGAGAATAAGTCATGCGTCCAGCTGCCAGTCTATTGGCTCAATGCCATTTTGTTTAAGATAATTATTACTTTTTGAGAACACCTTACAACCAAAAAAACCACCGCGGTTTGCAGCCAAAGGAGATGGATGCGCGGCTTTTAGCACCAAGTGCTTATTTTGGTCAATGCGTTGTCCCTTACGCTGTGCATATGCCCCCCATAAAATAAAGACAATATGCTCACGTTGCTCATTTAAAACATCAATCACATGGTCTGTAAAATCCTCCCAGCCACGTTTTTGATGTGAAGTTGGTTGCCCAGCCTCAACAGTCAGTACCGCATTTAAAAGCAAAACACCTTGTTCTGCCCAGCGTGTTAAGTCCCCATGTTTTGACACAGGCACCCCAAGGTCGGTATTTAACTCATGGAAAATATTACGTAAAGAAGGTGGTAATGCAACCCCCTTTTGTACCGAAAAACTCAAGCCATGTGCCTGATTTGACCCATGATACGGGTCTTGGCCTAAAATCACCACCTTTACATTCGCCATAGGCGTCGTGTTTAAGGCATTAAAAATCAGCGGATTCGGTGGATAAATCACTTTATCCTGTTTCATTTGTTGTAGCAGAAAGTCTTTTAACTCATCCATGCGGGGGCTAAGCAAAAACTCACTTAGGCCATATTTCCAGCTAGCATCAAGCTGCACTTTAGCGAGTTTTGCTTGTTGCTCTTCTGTTAAAGACATCACTGTTAACCAATCCTAATAAAACCAAATATTTACTTAAATTTTAACTTGTAAATCAACTGCAGGGTTTAAAAATTTTTGACCCTGTTTTAATTTTTCATACATCTGGGAATCGTTCCATTCCGACTGAACCTGTTCGGAAAAGACGATTTGATCTAACTGCAACAGCCCCATTTGTGCGTTGTCGATATCTTCTAAAAAGCTTTGCGCATAACCTGTGTCCGTCTCATGTACGATCACAGAATACACTTCAACATCACCCTCACC
Organism: Acinetobacter sp. LipI_15; assembly: GCF_058242865.1. Taxonomy (NCBI): domain Bacteria; kingdom Pseudomonadati; phylum Pseudomonadota; class Gammaproteobacteria; order Moraxellales; family Moraxellaceae; genus Acinetobacter; species Acinetobacter sp. LipI_15. Next base: position 1,956,199 of record NZ_JBZAYN010000001.1, read on the forward strand.
ATTTTGAGTTTCTGTTGATTTTAGAACTTGTTGTGCCAAGTAAAAGAAGATCCGTGAAAACTGTTCTGCTGAAGGCGATACGGGTAGTTCAACCCAACGTGCGCTGAACTGCTTGCAGGCACGAATATACTCGGCATCATCATGTTGCCAAAAACAAATCGCATGATCAAAACTGTCAAATAAGTCTTTAATAACCCCTTTGAGCAAACCGAAATCGTAAACCATTTGTCCATGGTCAAGTTTCGACGCTTTGAGTAATAGTTCGACTTTATAACTGTGTCCATGAATGGAACGTTTGCAGCGGTCTGACGTGCAATTACGCACGATATGCGCGTTTTCAAACTTAAATAACTTACGAATTAACATATGTCGTAATGCAATCAAATAATCTATGGGTTCTCAGAGATTATAATGCAAAAGTCTAACAAGAGGCATTAATTTTGCTGTTCAGCACAATTGGGAAAAGGCATCATGAAAATTTAGCGATATTTAAGACCTAAAATGGTGCCATACTGCGAAAAGCCACATATACATCTTTATCTTTTCGCACTAACTCACTGGTAAATTGACGCTTTCTTTCATTTAAAATAATTTCAATTTGCGCTTTAAAATAGTTCGACTGCACACCCAATTGTGAGTTTAAAACTTCTCGATTTTCTGTGCTCACCTGTGCAAATGGCTCCATTGCCCATAAATCATTGATATTTTCAAAATGTTCAAATTTGGCAGCTTTTTGTTGCAAAGCTTGTTCGACTGCATTGACATCTAAACGATCATCCATGGTTGCCAACAAAAATGCAGGAGCGGTATTAATGTTTACCGTTGTTTCATGCGAGGGCAAGCTACTCACATAGGGTGCAATCAGTTTATATTGAGCACCTTCAAAACCACGGACTGATTTCAACTCTTCCACACTATGAAATTTTGCATTTGGCGGTAGTGCCGCATTATTTAAACCACGATAGTACGCCAGTTCAGCTCCCATCGGGCCAGAGGTCTCATCATCTTCATCTTGCCAATCGATCACAGCTTGACTTAATTCTGCGGGTAAACCAACACGCTGCAATATTTTTTCAAACCATAACTTTGCTTTGTCATTTACCACACCCTCCTCTGAAACCAAACTATTGAGGTTAAATTTGCCAGATTCATCTTGGAGCACACCTGCAACAGTTCCACCTTCCACTGGAAAAGCAGGCATGGGCTGAGCCCAATTTTCTTGTAAATGATCCACCTGCCCTGCATTTTCAGCATCATTTACCAGAAGTTCGGCAAAAAATGCTTCGGCACTTTTCGCATATAACATCGATTGATTTTGGCGCATCACGTAGGCGGTATTTTCAGAAGTATTGGCTTGTTGTTTTGCGATGCCTGCTGCAACAATGGTTGCCAAAGCCACCATCATCAGGATGGTTAATAAAGCAATGCCGCGTTGCTGTTTCATAAGCAACTCCGAACTTCAAATGACCCCACAACCTGACCGTTAACCATTCTTATTTTTATCCAATAAAAAATCAGTATTTAACAAACTGAATAGCCATTCATAGTCTGTCCCATCGACTGTGAGTTGCATCCTAATGCCGCGTGGTAACAGTTGTATGGTTTTTTCATTATTCATATCTGCAGCTGAATCTGGCCAACTGTCCAACTCATTTGGATTGAGTACCGTGATTTTATATTGTTCAATATTATCCAGTAAAACACTCGAATCTGGCTGATCATGCCCCGTTTGGTTGAGATTTTTAAATTTTAGCCGATACAATTTTTTTTCATCAGCTTTGTATTGATATTCCACTCGCTCGTCAGGTGCAATGCCCTGATTTAATGGATCAGTGACACCTGTCTTACTGAAATTAAATCGGCCATTTTGCAATACTAACGCTGGTTGAATATCTCCATTAATATTGGCAGTTAAGGGCACAGCTTGTACTGTGTCTCTGAGAATTTGCTGATGGGCATCTTGCAACTGACTAAGCCTTGCCTCATGGGTTGCGTTTCGTTCCTTCACTTTCGAGACATAATCAAAAACCTTCCAACCCAAAGCAGACAGCACTGCGAAAATAGCAATCGCAACCAAAAGCTCAACTAAGGTAAATCCTGCTTGATTCTTCATTCCTTGCTGTACAAGCACAGGCATATCTTGAGATGTACGTTTTTTTCTAGTTATTATTTTCATCCAACGGAGCCTTATAGTTAAAGAACACCAAACTGCTAATCCCTGCTTCAACATCGCCTGTTTCAGCATTCATCAAACTCACTTGGATATCAATCCGTTGTACATTTGGACTAATGGTGGCTTGGGCTTTTTTGTCAATTTGCCATTGTTCGCCTTGTTCAGTGACTTGTTTAGATGCAGTACCCGTCATCCATTCACGATTGATTTCCATCTTAGCGATTTCATTCAACGCGACAAATTGTGCTTTATTTCTTAAAATTGCGTGTGCTGTCGACTGTGTATATTGCATCGCAACATTAGACAAAGCCATTGCCGCAGTCGCAAAAATCGCCAATGCCACCATGACTTCAAGTAGCGTAAACCCTTTAGCCCGCATTAACTTTCCCTAAATGATCGATTTCGATTTCATTACCAATGGGACGTTCTTCAAAATAAAACTGTATACGCACAGGCTTTACCTCACCATTGCCCAACCAAATCAACTTGGGTGCATTGGTATTTAACAAATCATCATTATTGGCATTTGCATACTGCTGATCTAAAGGCTGAATCGTAAAAGAGACATTTTCAGGCAATACTCGGGTTTCAAAATCTTTATAGTTTTGCCATTTATTATTCTGATTTAAAATACTATTTTCTACACGTTTTTGTTCTGGTAAATATTCTTGTACCGCATAGCTTTGCGTGTTGACACCCGTTCCAGCGTTTTGCTGTAAGGCCAATATCAAAGCTTGATCATTTGCATCGCGTAAAATTCTTTTCAGATCCATCACAAACACTTCGCGTGCTTGCATGGCTTTGCGTTGATCTGTCCCACCGATATTCAAAAGCACCAATGAGGCCATGATACCCATAATCACAATCACCACCATCAATTCTACGAGGGTGAAGCCACGAACCGATGATGGTGATGCTATTTTCATAAGCAGCCTTTAAGCGAATTAAGCGACCACATGCACTTGTTTTGGTAAGGCCAAGGCTTGATCAATATAAGCAACCCGCAAGGTATCTCTTGAACCCAAATAACGCTGATAAAAACTTGAGTTCAAAATTGCTGCAGCGCCATGTGTAAGTGACCAAATTGAAGCAAGATAATCACGTACTGGCATACTACTTTGAATCGACTCCAAATAACGCTCAGTCATACGGATGATCAATCGTAGGCGCTGTTTGCGCACTTGATAAAGTTCACTAAACAAGTGTTGAATACCCACACCCGTTGTCGATAAACGCTCTTCAATTTGGTGAAACAACACTGTACGTTCTGGGTGATGTAAGTGATGCAACATAAAGAAAGCAAGGTGTTCAGGAAAAGCTTTGTCGGTGTCTTTAATCATTTCCAATAACATGCGTTCATTACGAATAATGAGCAACATATATAGTTCATCTTTACTTTGAAAATGTTTATATAACGTCCCTTTTGCCAAGTCGAGTTCTGCCGCTAGCGCATCTAGTGTCATCCCTGCTTCGCCATTTTCCAATAGCAGCTGCTCTGCCACTTGGAAAATTAATGCCTCTCTTGCTCTAAACTGAGCTTGACGATCCATCTTCACCCTATACTCTCTTACTCTTATATCAATTCAAATTATTTACTTAAGATTGAGGAGATTTTCAAAGTTTTGCATTGTAATGAAAGCCATCTCTTCAATTGACTTATCATATACATCACTTAAGGCTTTGGCTACATAGGGAACGTATTTTGGTTCATTAGACTTTCCTCTATAGGGCATCGGTGCAAGGTATGGACTATCAGTTTCAATCAGCACTCGATCCAGTGGTACTTGCTTGGCCACATCACGCAAATCTTGTCCATTTTTAAAAGAAACAATGCCTGAAAATGACACGTAATATCCACAATCTAAGACAGCTTTTGCCGTTTCCCAATCTTCAGTAAAACAATGCAAAATACCGTGAGTAGATTTCTCTGCACGGATAATATCCACCGTATCATGCTTTGCAGAACGGGTATGAACAACCACTGGTTTTTTTACAGCTTGTGATGCGTGAATATGGCGGGCAAAGCATTCTTTTTGCTCTGCAATAAAGTCTGTACTATGAAAATAATCCAGCCCTGTTTCACCAATCGCCCAAACCTTTTCAGGTTGTGCTAATTCAATGAGATATTCTTCTGTTGCCCGAGCCATCGTTGCAGGATCTTCACATGGGTGTACCCCAACGGAATAACCCACATCGGCATGACGTGAAGCAATTTTTGAAAGTTCGATATGGTCATCTAGATCAACCGAGATACTCATAAATTTTGAGACCCCGGCTTGACGAGCCTGATCCAATGCAAGATCTAAATTACCCTCATAAGGGCTTAAGTCAAGCATGGTTAAATGGCAATGGGTATCTACAAACACAATATGTACCTACAAGTCTTCACTGTTGTAACTACATAGTGTAACTTCTACGCCCCTCAGATTTAAGCCCTGCAAGTAAACGTTCTGCTTCTGTTTTGAAATAAACGCCTTTTTCGCCGCTTAATTGAATTCCAAAGCCTTGTGGTTTAATGCCATTTTGCTTTTGCGAAATCCAAATCACTTTTCCTGTCAAAGGAATTTTTATACTTTGTTCAGGCAAAGTCGCCAATAAGAAAACCTCATCACCCATTTTCACAGCTTGCTTTGATGGCACAAATAAACCGCCACCAACGACATAAGGCATGTAGCTCGCAAAAAGTGTTTCCACATCTGGAATATTAGCGTGAACAATCCCGCCCATACGTGGTTGCATGATGTTTCCCCTTAATTAAACATTCATCAGTTTGATGCAAAGCTCATCTACGACCAGATTCCCCTGTACGTTCTGCTCGATGAACCGCTTAGACTGCTGTAATTCTGTATAAATCCCAAAGAGTGTTTCGAGCGAATATTGCTCTGCCAACACCCCAAAATCCAAATCTATATTTTTTATGGATTGATTTAGCTTGACACAAATTATATCGGACAACAAGTATTCAAACATTTGACTAAAATCACTAAAACTCAGAGCTTTATTCCACTTGGTCGCAATTGCCATCGGCATATTTTTTTGTGTCACAAGTTTTTGCCAATCTTGTAGAAACTCTTGGCGCATATTTAGCCATTCACTACTTGCCAATGAAATCGCTTGTAATGGCATTTGACTAGCTAAGTTCATGAGAACTTTGCGCTGGGTTTCACCACTATCGGGCAAATGCTGCTGTAAATATTGCTGTGATTGTTCCGGTTCAATACGATCCAATGCATAGTGCTGCATTCGACTGCGAATGGTTGCCGGCAATTTCAAATAATGCTCTGCCAATAACATAATCACAATCCGCTCGCCCGGCTCTTCCAATGTTTTCAGCAATGCATTTGATGATGCAATGTTTAATGCTTCAGCAGGCTCAATCAACACAACTCGCCAACCGTCTACGGTTTGCTGTACAAAAGGCAATAAATCACGAATTTTCTCGATTTTAATTTTGGCGTTTTGCTTTTTATTGTCTTCATCTGTACTGATATGGACAAAATTTGGATGTGTATCTGACTTTAACCACTGGCAACTCCCGCACTCACCACACGGCTCAGTTCGCTCATCACGTTTTTGACACAGCACCCATGCAAGAAATTGTTTTGCAAATGCCTCTTTACCACAGCCTTTTTTGCCATACAAAAGCACGCCATGTCCCAATTGCGGAAAACGGCTGGTTAATGTATTCCATGTATTTTTCTGCCAAGGGTACACTTGCGCCACAATTTCATTTTGCATAAATCGTTTAACCTTATTCGAAGTTCGAAACATCCATTTGGTTCAAACGATCAAGGTCAGCTTGAGTATCTACGCCCGGTGGAAGGTTCGCTTCTGCCACAGCAATGGCAATACGGTGACCATTTTCCAAAACGCGTAATTGTTCAAGGCTTTCTAATTTTTCCAGCACACCCATATCCCAAGTGACATATTCTTGTAGGAGTTTTACGCGGTATGCATATAGGCCTAAATGACGATAAGCCTGATCATGCAAGGTTTGTTCAGCTTGCTTTGCACCATCACGGTCATAAGGAATAGTCGCACGGCTAAAATACAGCGCTTGATTGTGCTTTGACATCACCACTTTGACGATACTGTCACGTTGAAACTCATCTAGACTATGAATCGGCTCACAGAGCGTCGACATCGAACATGTCGGTTGATCAACAAGTAATTGTGCAACTTGTTTTACCAATTGAGCGGGAAGCAAAGGTTCATCACCTTGCACATTGACAATAATGTCATCACTCGCCCAACCTTTGATGCATGCAACTTCACTTAAACGATCTGTCCCTGATGGATGCTCTGCAGAGGTCAGTATCACATCAACCCCTTCTGCACGACACACTGCTGCAATACGCTCATCATCTGTAGCGACACAAAGATCATCGAATCCTGCAACTTTTTTGGCTTGATCGACCACACGTAAAATCATCGGACGACCATGAATTTCAAGTAAAGGCTTACCCGGTAAACGTGAACTTGAAAAACGTGCAGGAATAACAATATGTTTCATAAATTAAATGCCTTCGGGAAGTTTCAGACCCAGTTTTTTCAACTGCGCATGCAAAGTTTCATAACACGCAGGTGACAACACTGCATCTACAGGAACAACCCATATTTCTCTTTTAAAATCTGGATTATTTTTGAGGATCGCTAAAATTTTAACTGCATCTTTTTCAGTGGTAATGATGGGATTGGCATCTTCAAATTGCAAATCACTCAGTTCATATTCATAATGATCTGGGAATTCATGACATTGAAATTGATGAATCCCCATGTTTTCTAGGGTTTTATAAAATCGTTGCGGAAAACCGATACCCACTACGGCATAAAAATCTTTATTTGCATCAAATGTCGTCACAAGATCTTTATTGAGCAAATAAGGCTGCGCCGCTTCTAGGTGCATATTCAGTGGAGAACTTGGATCTGCTGAATGCTCAATGACCGTTCCACTGGCAAGACGCTTTTTCGGTTCACGCAAATAACCTTCGGGTAATAATTTTTCATTGCCTAAACCACGGTTATTATCCAGCACGATCCACTCCAACTGACGTTGAAGCGCCCAATGCTGTAAACCATCATCGCAGATAATCAAATCCAATTCATGCTTAGAGAGCAGCAACTCAATGCTTTGCTGGCGGTTTGGACCGACCGCCATTGGCACGCCAGTAGATTGAACAATTAAGCTAGGTTCATCACCCACCATTTCAACCGTCGAGTCTAAATCGACATAAGCCGGAAATGGTCCTTGACCACCATAGCCACGACTGATCACACCAACACGCAGGTTTAAGCTATTTAAATAACTGACCAAGTGAATGAGCAAGGGAGTTTTGCCACTCCCACCCACTGTGATATTTCCAATGACCATGACTGGAATAGGCGCTTTATAGCTTTGCTTAATACCTGATTGATAGAGTTTTTTATTAAGTAAAAATCCGCCACGATAAAGCCATGACAAAGGTCTAAACACAATGAGCCACTTTGCCTGTTCATTCCAAGCATCCTGAATCAATTGTGCAAAAGACATGACTTAATTTTCCTCAAAATTACGCTGATGAAGTTGGTAATATGCACCACGTTGTGCCATCAATTCTGTATGCGAACCTTGTTCAATAATACGCCCTTTATCCATCACTACAATACAGTCTGCATTTTCAATGGTCGATAAACGATGCGCAATCACGATCGTGGTACGATCTTGCATCGCAGCGTCAAATGCTTGCTGAATATAAAATTCAGATTCGTTATCTAGCGCACTAGTCGCTTCATCTAAAATTAAGATCGGTGCATTTTTCAAAATGGCACGTGCAATCGCAATCCGTTGACGTTGACCACCAGATAGATTTAAACCTTGGGCACCCAATGGTGTGTCATAACCTTGCGGTAAATCCATAATAAAATCATGTGCAAATGCAGCTTTGGCAGCAGCAATGACTTGCTCATCTGTTGCATGCTCGAGCTGACCATAAGCGATATTTTCACGTACTGTACGGTTAAACAAAACCACTTGCTGATTGACCATCGAAATCTGAGTACGCAAGCTATTGAGTTCTATGTCGTGAATATCATGCTGATCTAGCAACAATTGTCCTGATGACACCTCTTGGTAACGTACCAACAGATTAACCAGTGAGGTTTTACCTGCACCCGAACGTCCAACCAATGCAACGGTTTGTCCTGCATTGACTTTTAAATTGAAGTCATGAATCGCATGGTGACCATCGGCATAGATCAAGTTGACATTTTTAAATTCGATTTCGCCTTTTAAAGCAGGCTTCAGCGTGCCGTTATTCACCTCTTCTGGCATATCGAGCAATTCAAAAACTGAATAAGCTGCCGCCATGCCTCGTTGCAGTTTTTCATTGACATCCGTTAAGGTTTTAATCGGCTTACTCAACATACCTGCGGCAGTGATATAGGCAACAAACTCACCTGCTGATGTATCTTGTAAAATCTCAGGGCGTAGCGCGATATACATCACGATACTGAGCGCGATCGACATAATCAGCTGAACAATTGGGCTATTGAGTTGTTGCACCACAACCATTTTTAAGCCGCGGCGTAAGTTCTCCATTGAGCTTTCATAAAAACGTTTTTGTTCATAATCTTGCCCTGCAAAGCCCTTCACCACTAGGTTGCCTTGCACAGTCTCTTGCACCACATGGTTAACATCACCCATGGTACTTTGTACTTGCATGGATAATTTACGCATGCGCTTCGACGCTTTACGGATAATCAGCCCAATAATTGGGCCAAAAATCAAAATACACAGAGTTAAACGCCAGTTGGTATACAGCAAATAACCCAATAATGCGATGGTAATCAAACCCTGTTGTACAATCGTTTTTAGTGACTCAGACGATGCCGCCGTCAACTGTTCAACGTTATACATAATTTTTGCAGTGATATGACCGCTCGAATTATCTAAATAATATTGCGAAGGCAAACGCATGAGTTTTGCGAACACTTGCTGACGAATATTAAAGATTAAGTTTCGAGAAATCACTGCGGTAAAATATCCCCCCATGAACAAACCGAGTCCACGGAAGAACATCAATAAAACCACCAAGAGTGGAAATAAGGTTGTAAAGCTTTGATCTTTGTTTTGAATGGCTTCAATAATGCGTTCCAATAATTTTGCGACAGAAACTTCTGTCGCAGCATTAATACCGAAACCAAGCAAAACCAGCAGGCCGATTCCCCAAAAAGGTTTTAAATAACTTAATAGGCGTAAATAGACCTTAAAATCGTGCTTCACTAATAACCTCGAGTTGGAACTTTGGTACTGATGTTGATATTCACAAATCCAAGTTGACCTGCAACATCCATCACCCGAATCACATCCTGATGTGTTGCTTTTGCATCTGCGGCAATCACAAACATTAAATCACGACGATCATTGGCTGTCTGTTTAATTGCAGTATTCAAATCAGAGACTTCTTTACTCGCCAATGACTGACCATTGACAGAATAATGTCCTGTTGAATCCACCACAACTTCAATCTTTTGATCATAGTTTTTAGGTGGAACACCCTGTGCATCTGGCAAAGTCAGGTTCATTCGACTCATCTGGTTAAAGGTGGTCGAGAGCAACAAGAACACCAAAATGAACATCAAACAGTCAATCATCGGTGTGAGGTTGATATGAATATCTTCAACCTGACGACGTTTAAATTTCATGCGCAGTCTCCACTCAGCTGGCTTTCTGAATGTCCTGACTTTCTACTTCAGGTGTTTTTTTATAAAACAAAGCGGCATGAAATAATGTCGACTGCTGTTCTAACTCAGCCACATATTCCTGAACCAAACGTTGGAAATAACGATGCGCAAATAATGCAGGTACAGCAATTAACATACCGGCAGCAGTGGTAATCAAGGCTTTAGAAATACCCGGCATCATCAACACTGGATCACTATTGGTGCCTATATCAATCATTAAGAATGCTTCAATAATACCGATCACCGTACCCAACAAACCTAGTAAAGGTGCAACAGCGCTTAAAGTGCCCAAAAAGTTGATATTTTTTTCTAAATAACCAATTTCTTGTGACGCTGTGACTTCCATTTGCGCACGTGCATATTGCTCGTTTTGATCTTTACTAGCGTAACCTGCGCCCAATACACGACCCAATGTACTTTGTTGTAAAGTTGGACTTTGCTTTAGCTGCTGCACCACATCTTTCACCGATGTGTTTACATTCATCATCAAGTCTTTTGGTAACACCATTGATTTCTTTAAACGAATAAAGCGCTCAATGGTAATGGCTACCGTAAAGATCGAACAAATGACGAGCGGGATCATTAACCACCCGCCCGCTTTGACTAATTCCCACATTTGATTTTCCCCAATAAATCGAATTTAAAAATTATTCAGCTAGACAAATATTTAAAATGCCATCTAGCTCTTCAAGAGTATGGTAGCTAATCACCAGCTTGCCTTTCCCTTGTTTATTATGATCAATTTTCACGTCTGCACTGAAACGATCAGAGAGACGTTGTGTCAGTTGTTGAATGTCTGATGAAACAATTGGTTTAGCTTTTTGTTGTTTTGGTGCATTCAAATCACGAACAAATTGTTCGGTTTGACGTACAGACATACTTTTTTCAATCACCATTTCAGCAACTTTAAGCTGATCTTTGGCTTTTAACGTCAAGATCGCACGTGCATGCCCCATATCGAGCAAACCTTGCTGCATAAAGTCTTTGACTTGATCCGCTAAAGACAAGAGGCGTAGCAAGTTACTAATCGTGGTACGTGCTTTACCGACCGTGTCAGCAATCTCTTGATGACTTAAACCAAATTCGTCATGGAAGCGTTGCAAAGCCATGGCTTGATCGATTGGGTTCAAATCTTGACGTTGAATGTTTTCAATCAATGCCAATGCAATTGCCACTTGATCACTCAAGTCACGAACAATGGCAGGAACTTCGGTTAAACCTGCAAGCTGAGCCGCACGCCAACGACGCTCACCAGCAATAATTTCGTAGGGATGCTTTTCATCTTCGACAGGACGAATCACGATTGGCTGCATGACACCATGCTTTTCAATCGATGCAGCAAGTTCTTGTAAATCTTGTTCTTTAATGAAACGACGCGGTTGATACTCACCACGTTTCAATAAATGCACATCAATTTGTTTTAACTGTCCATGATCTAAAGCTTTTGCTTCAAGCTGTAGTTTTTCTTTTTGGATTGAGCCGAGTAAGGCATCCAGACCACGACCTTTAGCCAGTCCGCGTTTTTTTACGGTCATGCTTTAGTTCCTTTTTTTACTTTGGTTTTTTTTAACATCTCAGCTGCCAAGTTCAAATAAGCAACTGCACCCTTCGAGCTTTTTTCAAAATAAATCACTGGTAAACCGTGCGCAGGCGCTTCAGCCAAACGAATATTACGCGGAATGACCGTGTCATAAAGTTTCTGACCGAAGTATTGTTCAAGCTCAGCAGACACATCACGTGTTAAGGCATTACGCGCATCGTACATGGTACGAAGCACACCCACGATCTCTAGATCTGGGTTTAAAGCTTGCTGAATACGGTCAATGGTTTGGGTTAGGTCAGCCAAACCTTCTAGGGCATAATATTCACACTGCATTGGAATCAGCACAGCACGTACCGCTGCAAGTGCATTGACAGTGATCAAACTTAAACTTGGTGCACAATCGACAATAATATAGTCGAAGTCTTTTTCGACGCTTGCCAATGCTTCACGTAAAATAAACTCACGACCGTCTTGATCTGCAATTGCAAGCTCAACGCCAGCTAAGTCACGGTTTGCACCTAAAACCTTATAGCCCACTTCCGCTTTATAAATAGCGGTTTCAATCGGCACTTCACCAAGTAAGACATCCGTGACTGAATACAACAAATCATTTTTTTGAATGCCCGAACCCATCGTGGCATTGCCTTGTGAATCCATGTCCACAAGTAAAACTCGTTTTTTTAATATGGCTAAAGATGCAGCCAAGTTCACAGCCGTTGTGGTTTTACCTACGCCACCCTTTTGGTTTGCAATCGCAATAATTTGAGCCATGGTAACCCCAGTCCTTTGAAAATTTTAAATACGTTTAAGAAAAATTAAATGACGCTGCTCATCAAGTCGTGGAACTTTTAATGCAACGATATCAATCTTGAAATCACTTTTCAGTGTTTCAACTTCTTCTTCAGGAATTAAGCCTTTCATCGACGCAATAATACTTTGCTCATGCATATACGGTTTAGACGCATCCACAAAATCGGTTAACGATGCAAAAGCACGACTGGTAATCACATCAAACTGACCCAGTTCATTAATGCTGTCTTCATTTTCGACACGTGTTTGTACCGCAATGACATTTTTTAGTTTTAAGTCAGCAATAAATTGTTTTAAGAATCGAATTTTTTTACCGTTGGCATCTAAAAGCACACATTCACGTTCAGGCTGACACAGTGCAATGATCATGCCCGGCATGCCACCACCCGTACCGATATCCAATAAACGACCTGCAGGCAAATCATTTAGGATACTTAAGCTATCCAATAAATGCTTAACCAACATTTCTTTAGGATCACGAATAGCGGTCAAGTTATACGCTTTGTTCCACAGCACTAGGGCATCTTGGTATTTCAGCAATAGATTTAATGCTTCTTCACTCAAATCTAAGCCAAGCTTTTGACTACCTTGCTTTAAGTCTTGAAAAAAAGGATGCATAAAGAAGACATCTCAATAAAAATTAACTGAAGTATACCGATTTCTAAGCCGTGGAACAGTAGCTAACGCTTAGCGAATATGCACTTAATCGTACATGCCTTGGCGAATCTGTAGATCTAGATCACTTAAACGCTCAGGTGTGCCAACATCAACCCACGCAGTTTGCATTTTCTCTGCAGAAATTTTTCCATCCAACATGGCTTGTTTCAATAATGGTGCGAGCGGACGCTTACCCGCTTCCAATCCATCAAACATGTTTGGATGTATAACTGCGATCCCGCTATAGGTGAGTGCCTCGCCTGTATGTTCTTGCTCAAAGGTATAACTACGCCCTGCATCCAAGATAAAATCACCCTTTGGATGTTGCGTTGGGTTAGTCACATAGACCAAGTGTGCCAAGTCATCTTTTAGCTCAACATTGAGCAAGGCTGAAAAATCGTAGGTCGTCCAAACGTCACCATTGACTAAAATAAACGGTTCTGTCCCAAGCAAAGGTAAGGCATTAATAATACCACCGGCTGTTTCCAAGCCTTCTGCTTCACGTGTCCAGCGAATATCCACACCAAACTGCGAGCCATCGCCCAAAGTACCAATCAATATATCTGCAAGCCATGCAGAATTGATGATGATTTCAGTTACGCCAATTTTTTTTAGCTTTTCTATATGCCAAACAATCAGTGGTTTTCCACCCACTTCAAGCAAAGGCTTTGGCTTATACAATGTTAAAGGGCGCATCCGATTTCCGAGACCCGCCGCTAAAATCATGGCTTTCATTATGCAACAACCTCATAAGTGCCGTATTTGGCTTCAAATTTCGGCAATACTTTAGCCTGAATAAATTGCATAAAAGGTTGTAATTCTGCATACGGTTTACTTTCTTCAAGTAAATACCACATCACACGCGGCAAATCTTTGAGATAACCCGATTTACCATCACGCTCAAATAAGCGCACAAAAATACCTAAAATTTTGATATGACGTTGAATCGCCATGAGGTCTGCGTCTTGTTTGAATTGCTCAAAGCTACGATCTTCTTTAGCCGATGAAGGTAGCAAATCATAGAACGTTTTAAACCATGCATAAACGCGATCTGCATTCCACTGCACATAAGCATCACGTGTAATAGAAATCAAATCATAAGTATCTGCACCAATCACAGCATCTTGGAAATCAATCACGCCCTGATCTTGCTCACCATCTAGTACCATCAAATTACGGCTATGAAAATCACGATGCACAATCACTTGAGGCTGAGCCAATGCAGCATTGGCTAAGATAGCAAAGGTACGTTTAATCAGTGCCGATTCTTCTTCAGTAGGCTGCACTTGTAGAGATGGCAATAACCAATCGGTTAACAGCTCCATTTCAGAAATCAGCTTTTCATAGGTATATGCAGGAAAATGAGCAGTACCATCAATTGACTGTAATTGAATCAACTGTTTAAAACTTTGAGCATAATGTGCGTCTACTGTTTGATCATTCAACAACGTGGACAATAAAACATCACCAAAATCCTCTAACAATAAGAAGCCTTGATCAAGGTCTTTGGCCACGATATGTGGTACACGCACGCCATGTGCATCAAAAAATTCATCAATCGACACAAAAGGCACACAATCTTCTTTTTCTGGTGGTGCATCCATCAGCATAAATGTTTTATTATTCAATTTGATTCGTGCATAACGACGGAAACTTGCATCGCCTGCTAGAAAGTTAATTTCAAATTGATCTGAACCAAGTACAGATGAAATCCATGTTTGTATCAATTGTTCACGTTGTGTATTCATTTGCGATAAATTCTAATACAGGCTGAGTTTTTAAAGTGCTAAGTGTAGCTACTTATCAACTTTTTCTCTATGATGCGACAATAATTAATTGCGATTAAGCATACTTGGTTAATGAGACAAATGAAGCAACAGTTTAAATTCAATCCTTTAGCGACTGCGATCTTAACCCTTCTTTGTGGTAGCTCTTTACCAAGCTATGCAGCACCTGTTTCAAACCCGTCCACGGATGACGATACAGAACAACTCAAACAAAGCATTTCAGAAGCTTACCCTGGGCAGCAGTTCTTCGAACAATATTATGTCGATAAATCTGCACCTGAAGCACAGATTCGCAACACCAATCAATTAAGTTCTGCGTTTTGTACAGGCACCTGGATTACCCCAGTTGCTCCAACAACAAAAGCTGTTGCCCCAGAAGACGCAACCTCTACCATTACCGCAGACTATGGTCATTTTGACCCGAATGGCGATTCCATTCTTGAAGGTAATGTTCTGATTGACCAAGAAGGTCGTCAAATTCGTGCCGATCAAATCAAAATTGATAAAACCCAAACCCATGCCAATGCTTCTGGCCGCGTACAAATGGCACAGTCAGGGCTGATTTCTCAAAGTGACTCTATTGATTACAATTTAAAAACCCAACAAGGTGATTTAAATAACAGCTTCTTTATTGCTGAACAGCAGCATGCGCATGGTCGTGCTGAAAAAATTTCGCGTACTTCAACCGAAACCCTTGAATTAGAAAATGCGGTTTATACCACCTGTCCACCCGATGAAAAACCAACGTGGAAAATTCAAGCAGACAAAATTAAGCTGAATCAAGAAACTGGTCGTGGTGAAACCAAAGGAACAACACTTTATGTAAAAGATGTTCCTGTAATGGCTGTGCCCTATTTCAACTTCCCGATTGATGACCGTCGTACCACAGGTATTTTGACCCCAAGCTTTGGTTTTACCAATGACGGTGGTATTGAGCTTGCAGTACCTGTATATTTAAACCTTGCGCCAAACTATGATGCTACGGTAACACCACGTTATATTGCAGACCGTGGCGCAATGATGGAAGGTGAATTCCGTTATTTGACCAAAAACTTTGGTTCAGGGATGGTGTGGGGTGGTTATTTACCATCCGACCAAAAGTATGACGATCAAGATCGTAAAGACTTACATTTCCTCCATAACTGGAAAATTAACGATCAATTCACGACAAATTTAGAATATAACTATGCATCTGATAAAGACTATTTCTCAGATCTCAATAATAATCCAAACTCAAAAACTGACCTGAACTTACGCCGTGCATGGGAACTCAATTATAAAAATGGTATCCCCGGCCTAAAAGCACAGCTTAAAGTTGAAGACTTCCAAACACTGGATAAAACTGTCAGTGATGAAGACCGTCCGTATGCGCGCTTGCCGCAATTCCTACTGAACTACAAGACTGGTAATCCGCTCGGCTTACAGTACGAATTTAACAACGATACAGCATATTTTAAAAAGAATCTGCGTGGCGATAATATTCCGCAAAACAATAGTGATGCGACAATGTATGAGCCAAGTGGTGCACGTATTTATAACGACTTTAGTGTGCGTTATAACTATCGTAACCCATGGTCTTTTGTAATTCCAGAAGTGTCTATTCGTAACGTAAACACGATTTATGATCAAGATACTGTTGATCGTGCCAATACAAATAACAATCACTCTAGTAGTGAAAGTAAATCGGTCATTGTACCGCAATTTACTTTAGATGCGGGTCTTGTGATGGAGCGCGAAGGTCGTTATCTACAAACTTTAACGCCACGTTTCTTCTACGCGTATTCTCCATACAAAAACCAAGACACTAACCCGAACTTTGACTCAACCACAGCGTCAATTAACTATGACCAGTTGTTTAGCCCGCGTCGTTTCTACGGTAATGACCGTTTAGAAGACAACAACTTCGCATCTCTAGGCTTAAGCTATAGTTTATTTGATGATGTAGGTCTTGAGCGTTTAAAAGCTAGCGTTGGTCAAAGTTTCTATTTCGAAGACCGCCGCGTCACGCTAAACAACGTCTCTGATAAATTTGATACCGAACGCCATACCAGCCCTGTCGTGAGCATTTCTAGCCAGCTATCTGACAGCATCAGTGTGAATGCCAATTCTGCATGGATGGCGAATGGTGATAATGCTCAGCGCGATATTCAAATGTATTACACAGGAAATAAAGGCAATTTATACAATGTCGGTTATTTCCATCGTAAAGACATTCCGAACCGCCAAGACAGCTATGACCAAGCAGTAGCATCGTTTATTCAACCTATTCACAATAACTGGCGTCTTATCGGTCATGCACAATATGACCTCGACAACAGTATTGCGCGTGAATATTTACTTGGTGTGAACTACGAGTCATGCTGCTGGGGTGTTTCAGTTTATGGTCGTTCGTACTATAACGATTTAGATGATGTAACATCTTCAGATGTTAAACCAAAACGTGCCATTATGGCGGAGTTCACTCTAAAAGGTTTAGGTGGCTTCAACAATAAATTAACCTCTTTGCTTGAAAACCGAGTGTTGGGTTTTAACAATATTAATCAATCTTGGACAGAACGTTAATGAAGACAAAACAGTTAAAACAAATTTTTAAAGCGTCAGCCTTGGCACTTTGCCTATCAACTTCTGTATCTGTATTTGCTGCTGCGCAACCTAAAGATGAAATTGTAGCTGTCGTTGACAATAGCGTGATTCTACGTAGTGATCTTGATCAAAGCATTGCCGAGATCACTCACCAACTTCAAGTAAAAAAACAAACCGTCCCACCGACTGAATATTTGCAGCAACAAGCTTTAGAACAACTGATTACACGCCAAGCACAGCTTGAACAAGTAAAACGCTATAACGTCAAAGCGGATGAAAAATCGCTCAATGAAGCCGTACTTAAAGTTGCGAAAGATGCCGGCTCTCCAAGCTTAGAAGCATTTCAGCAAAAATTAGATGCTGTTGCGCCAAATACCTATGCTGGTTTACGTGCACGTATCGCTGAAGACATCGCGTTACAACGCCTACGCCAACAGTTGGTCACTTCTCGCATTCAAATCAGTGACCAAGATGTGAAAAACTTCTTAAGCTCACCACAAGGTCAAGCAGCACTAGGTAATCAAGTTCATGTCTTACATGTACGCGTTGCTAGCAGTGATAATGCCGTTAAAATCGCTGAAGACATTCGTAAAGAACTTGCAACAAGCAACGATGTTAAAGCAATTACCAGCAAATACAGCACTAAAGACATTAAAGTTGACGGTGCAGATATGGGCTTCCGCAACTTATCTGATATTCCAGATGAGCTTGCTGCACGTGTAGCACCTTTAAAAGTCGGTCAAACCACTGAACTGATTTCAGTACGTGATGGCGTTCATGTTTTAAAATTAGTCGACCGTAAAGGTGGCGAACAAAAAGCCATTGTTCCTCAATACCAAACTCGCCATATCTTGATTCAACCATCTGAAGTGGTGAGTCCTGAAAACGCAAAACAAATGATCGACAGCTTGTATAACCGCCTGCAAAAAGGTGAAGATTTTGCAGTCTTGGCTTCAACATTCTCGAATGACACAGGTTCTGCTGCCAATGGTGGTAGTTTAGGTTGGGTTAGCCCAGGTGTTATGGTTCCAGAATTTGAAGCGATGATGAAATCAACTGCGAAAGGTGAAATCAGCAAACCCTTCCAATCTCAGTTTGGTTGGCACATCCTGCAAGTGACCGATACACGTCAACAAGACATGACACATGAAGTACAAGAACGTATGGCACGTCAGATTTTAGGTGAGCGTCAATTTGACACTGAACTGGACAGCTGGTTACGTGAAATTCGCAACAATGCCTATGTTGAAATTAAAGACCCTGCTCTAGATCGTAAAAAGAAATAAGTGAATAAACAAAAAACCAGCTTCGGCTGGTTTTTTTATGTCGATTTTTATCATCATTCAGCGCTGTAGTAATTATTAAAAAACCAGTATTTAAACCATCTACTCTTTTTATAGGCAAAAAAAACCTCCCATTTGGGAGGTTTTTTTAATTCAATTAACGATTGTTGTTTTCGTCGTCTTGAGCATCTTCAAATTTAGTTTCGCCATCAAAACCAGCATTTTGACCACCGAAACCACTTTGACCACCGAAGCCACCTTGACCACCAAAGCCACCTTGAGAGCCAAAACCACCTTGACCACCGAAGCCACCTTGGCCACCGAAGCCACCTTGACCACCGAAGCCACCTTGACCACCAAAGCCACCTTGACCACCGAAGCCACCTTGTTGACCGCCGAAGCCGCCTTGTTGACCACCGAAGCCGGCAGCGCCTTGAGCACCAGCAGGAGCACCAGCAGGACGTGGGTTACGTGCTGGAACAACAGTTGAAATAGCGTGTTTGTAAACCATTTGGCTTACAGTATTTTTTAATAAAACAACGTATTGGTCGAAAGATTCAATATGACCTTGCAATTTAATACCGTTTACAAGGAAGATCGACACTGGAATACGTTCTTTACGGAGAGAATTTAAGAACGGATCTTGTAAAGTTTGACCTTTAGACATGTTATAACTCCAAAAAATAATAAAAATCAGCGCAAAAGCTACCTTCACTTTTCAATTAAAAATTATCAAAAAGGTAGTCTGTAAATTTTGCTTTATCCGTAGCACTTTCGCAAGTCTTCTTGAGCCTGCTGCGCAGTTAAATATGTAGTAAATTTATGCGTTTCTTGCAAAGATCTTAACCAAGTATATTGACGTTTTGCAAGTTGTCGTGTTGCAAAAAGTGCCTTATCCTCCATTTCACGCTGTTTTTCGCTACTTTGATCACTATTTTTCAAAAAATCTAAAGCTTGACGATATCCAACTGAGCGCATAGAGGGTAAATTTTCATCTAAATCGTATTTTTCAATGAGAGCTTTCACTTCATTTAAAAATCCAATTTCCCACATTATTTTTAGACGTCGAGCTATACGCTCATGTAATTCTAATCGGTCGGGCAATAATGCGTAATTATGAAAATTGTATCGGTATGGTACGTTTTTAGGTTGCTCAGCTTGTAACTGCGTAATGGGTTTACCGGTTAACTTAAAAACTTCGAGCGCACGAATGATCCGTTGCTTATCACTCGGTTTAAATTTTTCACCTGCCAATGGGTCGACATTGCACAATTCTGCATATACAGCATCCCAACCTTGCGACTCAGCTTTGGCTTCAATTTCAGCACGTACAGCATAGTCTGCACTTGGTAAATTTGAAGACAACCCTTCCAATAAAGCCTTGTAATACAACATCGTACCACCGACTAATATCGGTGTTTTACCTCGTGCATGCATATCATCAATCAGCACACAGGCATCTTCCACAAAGTTCGCTGCCGAATACACTTCTAGCGGACTGATAATATCAATCAAATGATGTGGATATTTCTCCAACTCAGCTTTACTCGGCTTGGCCGTACCAATATCCATATCCTGAAAAACCAAAGCAGAATCGACAGAAATTAATTCGAATCCACCTTGCTCGTATAATTCACATGCCAAGGCGGTTTTACCGCTTGCAGTTGGTCCCATTAAGTTGATGACCGGCAATTGATTTGACATGTAAAACTACTCTCCCCGAGCAAAAAGTTTATCTAGCTGTGCCAATGGAAACGCACGCCACGTCGGACGTCCATGGTTACATTGGCTGGCAAATTCAGTTTGTTCCATCTGACGCAGTAATGCATTCATTTCAGATAGACTTAAAATACGGTGTGCGCGTACAGCGCCGTGACAGGCCATGCCTGCCAATATTTGATCGCGCTTTTGTAGTAACCCTGCAACCTGATCACTTGGGTCTAAATCATTTAATAAATCTGGAATCAGCGCATCAAAGTCTGCTTTATGCAAAATGGCAGGAACACCTCGGACAATAACTTGCTCATCGCCATATTGATCTATTTCTAAACCTAGGCGTGCCAATTGTTCTTTGAGCTCATCGACGCGCATCGCTTGCATCCTACTGATGCTCACGACTTTAGGAATCAGCAATTGCTGCGATGTCCAAAACTCAGGTTTATCCCAAGCAGTTTTCATTTGTTGCAAAACAATGCGCTCATGTGCCGCATGCATATCAACAATGATTAAACCTTCGGTGTTTTGGGCCAAAATATAAATACCATGCAATTGCGCAATGGCAATCCCCAAAGGATGCTCATCGACTTTCTGCTGAATATGTTCAGCCAATGCGGTATCCGGATCATTTAACGACTCAGTTTGACGTAAAGGCGCCAAATAACTTTGCAATGCATTATTGAGCTGTCTGGAACCCGCTAAATTTGACTGATATCCAGCACTATTGTTCGACGCATTTGAATATTGCTGTGTATAAGCTTCCTGCCCTGTTGGCGCATGATTAGAAGCATATTGCACTGTTGCAGGTGAACTAAAGTCAGTGAGTCCGCCTGAGATCTCTGGACTGACAAAATTTGAGCCTTGCTCTGCAACTGGCTGAGATTGATGTAATGAAAATTGTTCCTGATGACGCGGCTGCGGAATAATATTTTCGTGTGCCTGCCCGTCGAGTTTCATTGCAGAAGACAATTCGGCGGTCGCGGTTTGAAATTGCGCTAAAGTCGATTTGGCAAAATGTCGGACAAATTCATGTACTTCACGCTGATTTAGAAAACGTATTTCATGCTTCGTTGGATGCACATTCACATCGATATTTTCAGGATCAACTTCCATAAACAACAAATAAGCCGCATGTTGATGTCCATGCAAAATACCGTCATAGGCCATGCGAAGTGCATGTGAAACGGTCTTGTCTTTTACGATACGTCCATTCACATAGACATATTGCATATCGGCTTGCGCACGTGCATCTGAAGGATGACCTAACCAACCACTAAGACGCATATTGACGCTATCAGCATCCATCCAGTACGCATTTTCTGTGAATTGACGGCCTAATAATTGTTGTACCCGCTGAAAACGGAGCGCACCACTGTCTGCAATAGGCAAGTTCAGCTTAATGCTATTGTTATGCTCAAGGACAAAACGTATATCAAAATGGGTCAGTGCCAAACGACGGACAATTTCTTCGATATGTCCAAACTCAGTCCCCGGTTTTTTGAGGAACTTACGCCGTGCAGGCACATTAAAAAATAAATCTTGCACACGGATGGTGGTGCCTTGCGTCGCTGCCACAGGCTGAATTTCTTGCGAATCAAATGCGGTGCCATTTACTTCGACCTGATAGCCTACACCGTCATCATTTTGGCTACTGGTCAATGTCAAACGAGACACCGCAGCGATCGAAGCCAAGGCTTCCCCACGAAAACCTAGACTTACAATGGCATGCAAATCTTCAGCAGTTTGGATTTTACTTGTGGCATGGCGCATGACCGCCAAAGGTAGATCTTCAGGGTGAATACCCCGACCATTGTCTATTATTTCAATCAGTGTACTGCCGCCTTGTTCAATACGAACAATCAGCTCAGTCGCCCCTGCATCAATGGCATTTTCCAGTAATTCTTTGACCACAGAAGCAGGACGTTCAATCACTTCCCCTGCGGCAATTTGGTTGGCTAAGGCAGGATCAAGCGTTCGAATGCGGCGGGCACTGATTTCATTCAGCATGGTTAAATTTTTGCTCCAAAGCGTTTTGCAAAGTTTCTGAAGAAGAGCTTAAAGTCGCTGTACGGGTGGTTTCATCCGCAGACTTTTCAATATTAATAATTAAATCAGCCTCAGGGATTTCGTCGCCCCCTTTAGATGGCCATTCAAATAAAAATAGGGCGTTCGGCGTTTCTAAATAATCACGGATACCCATAAGTTCAAGCTCATAAGGGTCATTCAGACGATATAAATCAAAATGAAAAATATCTTGTCCTTGAATATTGTAAGGTTCAACCAATGTATAGGTTGGACTTTTTACCGCACCTTGATGACCCAAGTGTTGTAAAAAATAACGTGTTAACGTGGTCTTTCCTGCACCCAAGTCACCAATTAAATACGCTACACCCGTCGTAAAATGCGTCGCCAGTACGGTAGCTAAGTTTTGGGTATCGACTTCACTATTAAGTTCCAGACTGAATGAATACTGCATATTACTCACAACATGTACATAAGAATTAAATATGATAGCATCGCACTGGCTAAAATGGATATGTTCACACTACAGATTGAGCATTTTTCATGATGTGTTCTCTGCTTTATTTGCTCAGTTTTTAGATCTTTCTTCATGCACAGTTTTGAATTTACCCCCCCGATGATCAATGGTGTCAGTGCCAGCAAAGTCTTCCTTGACGGTCAACACACACATGCCTCTACCGTCTATGGATATTTGTGTGAGCAATTTCCTCATATCCTAGCAGCAGAGTGGCAACAACGATTTAAGGATGGATTGGTCTATGCCGCAAATGGTGACGTTTTAACACTAGACAGTCCTTTTGAAGCCAATCGTCATGTTTATTATTATCGATTCTTAGCGCATGAAATCCATGTTCCTTTTGAACATCAGATTTTATTTGAAAATGATCATTTCATTGTGGCCGATAAGCCACATTTTCTCACCATGAGTCCAACCGGTCAGTATGTACAAGAAACCTTATTGGTTCGACTCAAAAAGCAAACGCAGCTTGAACAGCTAACGCCGATTCATCGTTTAGACCGTGAAACTGCAGGCGTGGTGCTGTTTTCCAAATGTGTCGAAAGCCGTGGGCTGTATCAACAGATGTTTGCCACGCGCCAAGTTCAAAAAACTTATCATGCCATTGCAGCTTATCGAGATGAATTAAATTTCCCAATCACAACTCGCTATCGCATGGAAAAAGGTCAACCTTTTTATACAATGCAAATAGTAGATGGTGAACCTAACAGCGAAACCTTCATTCAGCTGATCCAGCAGCATGGAAACCATGCAAAGTATGAATTAAAGCCCCATACCGGCAAGCAACACCAACTTCGTGTACATTTAAATGCTTTGGGCATTCCAATTCAAAATGATCCCTTTTATCCAGTAGTACAACATAAGGCAGATGACGATTTCAGCCAACCTTTACAACTACTTGCGAAACAGCTTGAGTTTATCGATCCTGTGACAGAGCAGGCTTTTCAATTCAGTTCTGCCTATGAATTGACACTGTAAATCGATTGTCATTACATTAAATTGATAAAATACTGCCAAACTTTCTTGAATTTATAACAGTTTTGATTAGAATAAATGCGAAAAGTTAAGTATTTAAAAGCTTTCTAAGAATATGAGAAAAACTGAAGTCTACCAAATCCGTCTCGATTCACAGGAAAAGAAACAGGCCTTTGCCGTGTTTAAACAATTAGGCATTACACCTGCACAGGCTGTACGACTATTCTTTAAACAAGTTGTTTTAACCAAATCGATCCCCTTCTCTATTGAAAACCAAAATATCAATATTGAACAATTGATTAAGTTACGCAAATTAAAACAACAAGAAGCCCAAGCTATTTCAACCATTGAAATTAGCCCTGCTGAATTAGAAATTTTAAATAATGATCCATTATTAGATGATGATCATCTCGACTTGTTTGAAGAGCTCAATGCAATTTTGGGTGAAGGTGACAAAACTTAACACTGTCGCATTTATAAACAATTTATAAATCAACCAATTTCGAAATTTCGATATGCTTCATGCAAGACTGATAAAAATAGCATGGAGTATAGAAAAAATGATCGTTCGACGCGCAACAGAAGCAGACCTTCATCCACTTGCTGTTTTATTTGATGAATATCGCCAATTTTATGGCACCTCTTCTAATCTTGATATTTCATATAAATTTCTAAGACAACGTTTTGAAAATAATGAAAGCGTAATTTTTATTTGCTTAAAAGATGAGGTGATTACTGGGTTTATCTTACTGTATTTAGGCTTTTCATCTGTGGCTTGTTCAACTTACTATATTTTAGATGATGTCTATGTCAGCCCTATATATCGTCGTCAAGGTTCAGCCAAACAATTGATCGATACTGCGGTTCTCTTTGCTCAACATGAAGGCGCGCTTCGAATCAGCCTCGAAACTCAAAAAAATAACTATCACTCACATCAGCTCTATGAATCGATGGGCTTCATTAAAGACGATGAATTTCAAACTTATCATTACTTTATTCGCTAATGCATTGCTCAGCATTAAAATACATCAACAAAGCATGTTGAAAAACGAATCTTTCGATCAGTAGATAGCAGACATATTAAAGGGCTTTAATACCGCACATTCATCCTTCAAATGATGACGTATCAAAGCCCTGTACCTATTACTGTGAATTTAGATTTTCACGAAATTTCGATTGTTCAATTTGCGCTGCATTCAAATAGATCCATTCACCCTCAGCAATATCTTCAAGCTTTAATTGTCCTATTTGAGCACGATGTAATGTTTCAACTTTATTGCCGACAGCCGCCAACATCCGCTTCACTTGATGATATACCCCTTGATGGACAGTCATTTGCAATTGATGTGAAGCCAATAGCTGTACATCGGTTGCAGCGAAAATGCCTTTTTCGTTTCGCAGCTCCACGCCTTGTTGCAATTGTTGCATTTGCTCAGGCGTCACAGGATCTGCGGTATGCATCGAATACACTTTGGCAACATGCTTTTTAGGGTGTGTCAGTGCTTGCAGATATTGACCATCATCCGTAAGCAGCAACAGTCCAGTGGTGTCTTGATCCAGCCGCCCTACGCATTGCAAACCACGATTTAACAGCACATCATCAAATAATTCAAAAACACTAAAATGATGGGTTGCCTGATGCGAACATTCATAACCTTGAGGTTTATTTAACGCAATATATATATGCTCACGATAGGTATAGTCCTGTCCATGCACACTGTAAGTTAAATCATTCAAGTCCAGCTTTTGCTTTGGATTATCTACAATCTCACCGTGTATTTCGACCGCACCATTTTTAATCAACTGTTGGCAATATTTACGCGAACCAAAACCTTGTGATTGCAGCATTTTTTCCAAAAACATAGAACAACCTAATAAACACCATATATTGCTATTTTATACTGAACCACGAGCCAACTTGCAGGAAAAATAGCGGAAATAATCTTGAACGCCAGTTTTTAATGTTTCTGCGCTACACTATTGATTATTTATTGAAGTTTCTCACGAATATCCTATGTCTCAGTTGGATTTAAATCTGATCGTGTTATTGGTGTTATTGGCTTGTGGCATCTTTAGCCACAATACAGCGATCACCATAGCAGCAGGTGTCTTGATTATTTTCCGCATCACGCCTTTAAGTGAATTTTTCCCCTATCTGCAACAATATGGCTTAAACATTGGCATTATTATTTTAACCATTGGCGTACTCACGCCGATCGCTAGCGGAAAAATACCCGGTGATTCGATTTTAAAATCCTTTTTAAGTTGGAAATCCCTCGTCGCAATCGCCATTGGCATCTTTGTCGCATGGCTAGGCGGACGTGGTGTCAAACTGATGTCCAATCAGCCAGATGTGGTTGCCGGACTATTGATTGGGACAGTCGCAGGTGTTGCCATGCTGCGTGGTGTACCTGTCGGCCCACTCATTGCAGCAGGCATCTTGTCGCTACTGATTGGGATTAAACAATAAGGCCGTTGCTGACATAGCGGTTTAACAAAATTTTAATTTGAGCCATGCTGCATTTGAAATAAACGTCGACTAAGCATGATTCCAACGAATGATAATGCTGACATCAAGATCCCCGCCCAAAACCACGCGCCAGTCTGTGAAACCACAGTGGCAATCACAGGTGGCAGAACAAATTGGGAAATTGCAGAACATTGTAAAATCATGCCGACCGTCGTACTAATTGCCGCAGGATAAGGTGCAAAATGCAGTGATTGCGCAAAGACCGTCGCAGCAACCAAGCCTCCAAAAAGCGAAAAACTGAACACCGTTAAATATTGCAGTAAAAACGGTAACACGTCTTTAAAGAGATAAAATCCTAAGGAGCAAATGATCAAGACAGCAAAACCCAGTTGGACTAAAGTTTTAGCTTGAAAACCACGCTGTAATAACAGTCCACACCCCCATGTACCCACTGCATTCGCAACGGCAACACTGGCTGTTAAAGCACCTGCCAATTCAGCTGAAATTTGGTTTTGTGCATAAATCATCGGTAAGAAACCCACCAATGCAAACCACTGCCCTGCATATGTCCCAAAAATGAGCGCCAAAAGCCATGCCGCAGGATGTTTCAGAGTATCCCGAATGAGACCGATGACAGGTGTGGTATTCAGCGCCACATTAGGCTGTGGAATAAACATAGCGATACAGAGTAGTAATGCTGCAGTAATCATAGCGAAACTGAGCCAAACCACACTCCAACCATATTGAGCAATTAGAAATGGCGCAACCAATAAGGCTATGCCCATACCTCCGCCCATATAAGCACTCCACAGTCCCATCTTTGCGCTGATGTGCTGTAGCGGTACAAGCTGACGGATAAATGCAGGCCCTGTGAGTGTCACCAATAAGAAGCCAAATCCTTCTATGACACGCAGTAGCAACAAGACATCAAAGCTTTGTGCAAAGCTCCCCCATGCACTTGCTATCGTCAATAGACTTAAGCCCAATAAGATACACAGTTTAAATCCAATTTTTTGGATATAACTACCAATCAACAATGCAAAGCACATTCCTGCACCCTGTACTAGTGAGAGCAATAAACCAGACTGAATAAAGCTAATGCCGAGTTGCTGTTGTAATACAGGTATTGCGGGCGGTAGTTTCCCGATATGCATTGCAGCAATAAAACCTGCCGCAATAATGAATAAATCTTTTGACATCCCTTTCATTGAATTGTCATGCTCTTTTCGCCATGCAATAGTGCACAGCTTAACAATTCAAAATATTATTTTGAGTCAAAAAACAAATGACCTTAGATGATTTTTCAATTATTTAATCATCTTGCACCGTCACATGCTAAGCGCACTTTGATTTAAATTAAACAATAATATTCCGTGATGTCATCTGCAATTGTTTGAGACAACACGTATTCCCATCAAAAATGTTTTTTCTGATACTTTCAATAATTTGGCGGTAGTGAAGGAATTCACCTGCATAACAATTAGTGAATTATTTAAGCAGTGAGTTATTCAATATTTACTTGTTTCCGTTCACGCTTATTGGCGTACATTTTCAAGTCTGCCATTTCGACCAATTGATCGATGGATTCGGCATCCTCTGGAAATAAAGCCATGCCAATACTGGCACCAATTTTCAAGCTCATTTGCTCGAATGCAAATGGCAGTCCGCAACTTTCTGCGATTCGATTCATCGCCGTTTGCGCACGTTCTAAGTTGGCAATATTGGTTAAAATCACAGCAAATTCATCGCCACCCAAGCGTGCGACCAAGTCATCTTGACGTGTTTCACGCAAAATGCGCTGTGCAATTTCTTTCAGTGCAGCATCCCCAATGCGATGTCCAAACTGATCATTAATCGGCTTCAGACCATCCATATCAATCATCAAGATACCCAGTATTTTTTTCTGCACGCGTGCTTTTTCTATCCCTTGACGTAAAAAGTCGACAAACAAAGCCCGATTGGCTAAGCCGGTTAAGCTATCTTGAGTCGCCAATTTATATAACTCTGTCGCACCGAAACGTGTCGCATGGTACATCGCCGCAGCGATCAACTCTGACATCAAACTCAATATATGTAAATCGGCTTCCTGAAAGGCATCGACTTGGTCAGAGTAAATCTTTAAAACACCGACACCTTCATCACAATGAATCAATGGCACTACTGCCATCGAACGCAATCCAACACGTTGACATGCCACGCGATCTACCCGTGCATCTGTTTCCGAATCTTGGCAATACAGTGTTTGTTTTTGCGCAATACATAGACCTGATAAGCTGTTTTCAATATGAAGTCTTAAACCCAGTAAATGGCTCGCCCCGCCAGACACTGCACGATAGACCATATCACCATCTTCAGCCAACTCTACAACTGCACCTTTAGCATGTGTAATCTGCTGCGCCTGTTCTGCCACTACGGTCATCACTGCATTTAGATCTAAACCCAGTTTGGCAATAGCTGTCTGAGTTTGAATCACAGACATGAGTTGAGTTGGTGAGGGTTCTATAGAATTGGGCATGATTGAGTTCAAACAGGGTTCAATGTGAGATACAGCTCAATTCTAAAAATTATTCATCCACTTGTATAGCGATCTTAAAGTGATTTCTGTGCATTCAAGCACTTTAGATACAACTCTTTTAGATACGGCTCTTTAAAAAATTGCACTCAAGGAAACAACAGAGCAAGCAGAATCATCGATACACATATCGAAGGTTGGGGAAAGTCATGATGTATGGATGGCCCACGTATTTTACGACTCTCCCCCTGGATATTATTTCAATGCATAAATTTCACTCTGCATCCATTCTCCGCCTTCCAGTTGTACATCGACAGCAACACGTTGATATTCAGTACCTTCAAATTCATCTAAAGCAGCCCAATGAGCTGCTAAGTTTTCAGAGATAAAAACATAGCCTTCAATGGCTTGACCTGCCTTCGATAAACGGATGCCCGGACTGCCCATCGCCGCACCCCAGCCTTTATGTTCTAACTCACCCCAAACCACACCTTTCTTCCACTCGCCACCTATGTGCTCCATCACATGAGCATTGGGCTGACCTAGACGTAATGTCCCGCATACAAAAAGACTCTGTGTCATAGATCCTCCTTAGTTGGAATAATATTGATTGCGCTTTTGTGAGAATTTCGCCAACTGTTTTAGGAAGCCTTCAAAATAGCTTTTTTCAGCCTCTTCGGTACGATAACCGGCGTACAAAGTTCGTCTTAAACCTTCAGGTGAAACACAATCTAAACGTCGAGAGGTCACCCAACCTTTTTGTTCATATTCATTCACGACCCAATCAGGTAATGCCGCGATACCACGACCACTTGCAACCAACTGAATCAGCATCTGGGTCAAATCTGTGGTACGGACATGTTTAGGCTGAATATTGGCCGGTAAAAATAATTTCGCCATGATATCTAAACGATGTTTATCAACCGGATAGGTAATCAGCGTTTCTTCTGCTAATTCTTGAACAGTCACATTTGTCGCACGAACCAATGGATGTGTATTGGACAATACCAAACGAGATTCATATTCAAAGATTGGGAAATATTCCACGCCTTTTAAATTGATCGGGTCTGCAGTAATCAGAAGATCAAACTCGCCCGTTTGTAATAGTTCATGCGGATTGGCTTCAAAGCCAGATGCAAAGTCCAAATCTACATCGGGGTATTGCTGACGGTAGACATTCAATAACGGCATCAGCCAGTCAAAGCAACTATGGCATTCTGAAGAAAAAATAATTCGGCCAGTTTGACCATGCACAATACGTGTAATGTCCGATTGCGCAATTTGAACTTGCGGCAAAATGTCATCGGCAAGGCGTAGTAAACGTTGCCCAACATTCGAAAAGGTCACAGGACGTGTCCGTCGGTTCACCACCTCTACCCCATACCAATGATCAAGCTCTTTCAACTGATGTGAAAGCGCAGAAGGCGTTAAACACAGATCATTAGATGCAGCGACCAAAGAACCGTGTTCTCTGAGTGCCAATAAGGTTTTGAGATGGCGTAATTCCAACATGATTGTTCTCAACTAAACTTGGGAGCAACTTTGCAATCGAATAGTTTTCGCAAAGCATTAATGAATTATACTCACCTTATCATTATTTTATTAAGTTTTATTCATTTAAAGTTTTATTTGGAACTTTAATCACCAATTCATCGTTTTTAAGCAGATGCAAAGGATGAAAATAAACACGATGCCCCTTATTAAAAATCCAGATTGATCAATCTGGCTTTAAATGCATGTAATCCAAAGAATGTGTTATTCCACAAATAATAAAGCCAAACGAACTTGGTCATAACCCATGCGTGGACTGGTCAACTCCACAATTGGGCGCAGCTTAACCGTTCCGTCATCATTATAATGTGCTGGGTCTTGTCGCTTCGCCAAGCGTTTATAGATTTTACGCACCTGTTCAACCACGTCTTCTCCCGGATGTGCCACCGAGATATCCAAGCCTTGCTCTTTTTGCAGACGAGCCAAATGATTAATAATCGTAGCTGGCGTTAAACCACGCTCCACTGCAATATCTTGAATTTCATAACCTTCCTCAAACAACTCCCGAGTTTGATCTAAAGTCGCTGTGGCAAAGCTTTGTTTTGCTCCAGTTTTGGCAATTTTCTTTTCATTGCGCTCGATTTCCACTTCATTCAGTGTTCCGCCACAGTGGCGAATAAAGGCTTTGTGTTGTACTGTTAAATCAGCCTCTGCAAAATTGGTTTCCGCTTCATCAGAAAGTTCCTGAAAGCGTCGATCGGCTTTAATCGCCAAACTGTCGAGTTCTAAGGCTTGTTCATTAAAGCCAAGTAAACGCAGACCATCTAATGTTTTTAAACGAGACAATGCCACATAACCCTGACCCTTTTCAAAAGTATGCGTCAAGTTAATTTCAGCCGCTGCAAGGGTCATCCCTTGAGATTTATGAATGGTGATCGCCCAGGCCAAACGCAGTGGAATTTGTTGGAAACTGGCAATGGTTTTACCATCATCATTATCGACAGACCATGTTTCAGGTTCTACCACCAAGGTCGTACCGTCCGTAAGTTTTACTTTAGGCAAGATGCCATATTCATCATCTTCTTCAAAACCTATCACTTCACCGAGGCTGCCATTGATATAGCCCACGTCAAAGTTGTTTTTTACAAACATCACTTTGGCATTTTTCTTTAAGGTCAAAGTTTCCGGCGCACGCACTGAAGATTTTAAGGTTTCGATCAGTTTATCATTACCATCACATTGGGCTTCAAACTGGCGAGATTCTTGCTCAATTTCATTTAGATGTTTATAGTTAATACTATCTACATCCATATTATGGGTATACAAGCGCGTAAAGGTTTCACCTATATTTTGTGAACTTGTCTGCCTTAAAGCATGCAAATGATCGCCCGTAATTTGCTGAGCACGAATCGCATTTAGAATATCATTGAGATAGTCATTACCCTGACGATGTTGTTCGGTCAAATAACACACGCGAAACTTCGCTTCTACCCATGCCTCAGACATAAAGCAAAACTTGTCACGGTTTAATTCACCTTTGCGTCCCACAGGGGGTAACTGGAAGAAGTCACCTGCAACAATGACTTGAATCCCCCCAAAAGCATCTTCACTGTCTTTAAAAAATTTTAAAACTTTATTCACCAAGTTTAATTGCTTGGCATGCAACATCGAAATTTCATCGATGATTAAAACTTGGGCATTTTCCAAATGCTCTTTTAAATATTTACGTTCTTTTAAGCGCTTTAACTCATCTTCGGAAATCGCATCTTTAATCCCAATCCCTGCCCATGTATGAATTGTCATGCCATTCATATGGGTTGCAGCAATCCCTGTAGAAGCCGTAATTGCCACCGGCACTTTGCGCGCTTTCAGATAATTGATGTATTGATTTAAAGTATAAGTTTTACCTGCACCAGCCGAACCTGTTAAAAACACATTTTCGCCTGCTTTGAGCAGCTTGAGTGCAGTTTCTTGTTTCATAAGACCTATACCGTGAAAGAACGGCTATAGCCTAACGATTTTTGACTCAAAAGTTAAGCGCACAACATAGTTTACTAAATCCGTATTTTGCCAATCTTACTTTAAGCTATTGAACCTATTTAAAAATTCTTTGGCGATATTAACTTTTTCTATTTCTGCTTGGGTATTATTTGAATACTCGAGTTGATCAAAAACCAAAATCTGGTTTTGCACATGACAACCCAAAGTCATCGAAACATGCAAAATGGGATGATACATATGAAAAGCTACATATACTCTTGCAATGATACTGGCGCTATAACTTGATGCCAAACAATGTTTAAACTGAATAGATTCATCAATAATTCGATCGATGGTTTTTAACTCTTCAAAGACCCAATCTTGAAAATATATTTTGTCGTCAGTTGTAAACGGCTGCCAGACCGTTGTCGCAAATTGGCGTTTTAATTGAGTTAACACTTCCTGCTTTTGTTGCTTGGCATGCCAATGTACCGCCTGATGAAAGACTCCATTCCAGGTAATATTTTTTGGGACTGTATGACCTGTAGAATAAGTCGCACTGACATAATCACGCACATAGGCATCAAATACAGATACTCTTAAATTAGCATGCTTTAAATAAAATAAATTTCGAAAATCCTGCAGTTGAATTTTATGCTGTCGTAACATACTTAAAAACTGGCGATTTTCTTGGGTTTCTGGACGAATAAAATCCATCAAAGCCTGTGGTAAATGCTGCGTACAACGTACTAAATGTTGCAGATAGGCCTGCATAATACGGCTCAAAGGTAGATAGACTTTTTTTATGGCCTGATCCTCCGCGCCTAACACCTGTCGCATTAAAATCAACCATTCATCTAAATACAAAATCGATGGGCTGATGACAACACGATGGTCATCATGCTGCTGATATTTTCGCTGTAAAACAAACTGTAGATTTTTTTCATGATTAAACCAATCTTGTTCATGCGCAATCGTATGGCAATTTTGAATAAATAAGCGCGCTGCAACAAATTGAAAGTGTTGTAAGGTCGCAAGAATCAATGTTGGATGAATATGCTGCGTATCGACGAAACTCAATGCCGTCACAGCCACACGTACATTACTGTGTTGAAAATTACGACTCAGCCAATCCAACACTTCGGCTGACTGCTTGAACATCCATCGCACTGCACGGTTGTTATCGAGTAAAGGGAGTTTTCCACATTTTTTTTGCCAAATTGCTGTGGCTTGCACAAAATTACTATGGCTTAATATGTCCTGCTCTGCCCAAACATCTCGATGCATCAAACGAATAAAACCCAACAAATTGGGACGCTCATATGCATGGTCGAGCAACAAAATAATATCTTCTATATGTTCATTTAATTCTTGTAAATTGAACCGATCTTCATAACTCAAACTCATGATCCTGTATATGGTCGGATCTAAAAATTGTGCTGTAGCAAAACAAATCTCGTCCAAACTATCCATCAAGAGCTGTATCGGCAATATTTCAGCTTCTGTAAGTGAGTTGAGTGCGAACATCTGCTCAATCTTTTGCATCAACCAATGTGGTAGACAGATTTGGCATTCGATATAGGTTTGTAATAGCGGTGTCTGATAAATCTGCTGCTCTTGCATCAACTGATCAAAAATTTGCGCTTCAACTGCTGTCATCTGTGCTAAAAACTGCTGAACACGCGCTGGCCCATTTAGATGTTGAAAAATCGACTGTAAGATCAATTGTCTAAATTGCTGTGCTTTTTCTCTGAGCAAGAGTGAATGTTGCGGCTTTAGGTCGCCAGTAAAAAAATACAATTCATGAAATAAGAAATCTTCTACTACTTCAATACATGGCACGGTCGAATGCAATTCAACAATTTTGATGGGTCTAAATGGACTTCTAGGAAACTGATAGCCAATCGATTCACGACTTTGTAGCTGTAAGGTCCACAGTCCATTACACAGTTGAATGCGGTGCTGCTCTTGTTCAATTTTAAAGATATTTTGTGAATTGAGTGCTGTAGCAAGATCCATTTGCTCTTGATACAACTGCTTTAAACTTGGAGATATTCGAATAAGTTGCCGAGCAATATGCTCAAGCTGCGGGGTCAAGCTTTTCTTTTCCATCTTCCGCCCTAACGTTCGTTGATTATTTTTCAACCTTCACTATAGTCAAAGTTTAATGCTCCGACTACTGCCATTAATCAGCCAAATAGCTGTACAAAAGGTCAATACAAAGGCATTCAATAAAAAAGTCTAAAAGCTATTGTTGTGACAAAATTCACCATGATTTTGAGCTGTGACGAATAAAAAATGGATGAAGTTGAAGAGTAGTCACTATTATTGATCTGTAGAATGTTGTTCTGAACGGATTTTTTTAAGCTGTTCTATCGCAGTGTAAATATCTTGTTGTAGTGCCTCTCGATAGAGCTTTAAATCTTCCACACTCTGAATATGACTCAAACTTTGACGGGGTAAAAATTGAAAATAGAATGGAATGCGCTTGGGGATAATTCGTTTGGGTAAAGACGGAATCACATCACCATGACGTAATAATTTATCGATTTTTTGTATTTTTAATAGTTGTTTAAACCAACGATGTTCAACAATCACACTGGCATCAAAACCCAGCTCAAAGACTTCATCCCCACCTAAAGCGGCAAAAGGCACGATATCATAATTAAATTCTTGCGCCAGTTTTAAAAAGCCAAAACGTTGCTTCCAGATCAGTTGATAGGCTTCGCCTTTGCGTTTCAAAACCTCTCGACCGCCACCGGGAAAAACTAAAATGGAATAACCTTGTTGCATCACTGTTCTGACATAGTCCTGAATACCTTGGACTGCACCGAACTTTTTGACCATGCCACGCCAACCGGGCAAATAAAAATGGCTATGATCAGCAATACTAACCACAGCCACTTTATGTTCATTGTAGAGATAATCAATAATCACTGGTGAATCGAGTACACCGTAAATTGTGTGATTCCCTACATACATTGCAGGTTTAGATGCATCGATGTATTCAGCGCCTAAAAAAGTTGGCGTGAAATACATGCGGGATAAAGCGCTTAAACGCTTTATCCATTTTGCATCATGTTCAACCTGCAAATGTGCCGACCTTAGGCAGCATCATGTTTTTGAACAAGTACAGAACCTACTGAGTAGCCTGCACCAAATGAGCAAAGTACACCGTATTCGCCATGGTTTACTTCATTCGCTGTACGGTGCAACGCAATAATGACACCTGCTGATGAAGTATTGGCAAATTCATCAAGAATAATTGGCACAAGGTCTGGCTGAGCATGTTCTTTGCCCACAACCAGTTTCAGAATCAATTCATTCATGCTGGCATTTGCTTGGTGTAACCAGAAGCGTTTTACATCTGTTGCCGCAATTTTGTTGTCATCCAATTGCTTGGTGATCATTTTCGCCACTAATGGACACACTTCTTTAAATACTTTACGACCGTCTTGACGGAAACGGTTGTTGTCGATGTCAGCATCGACTTCACTCATATTTAAGTAACCGAAGTTGTTACGAATGTTGTTTGAGAACTGCGTAAACAGGTCAATATCCAACACTTCAAAACCAGCTTTGGTTTCAGTTTCTTCAATGATCGAAGCCGTTGCAACGTCACCAAAGATGAAGTGGCAGTCACGCATACGGAAATCTGTATGACCAGATGTGATCTCAACGTTCACCAATAACACGCGACGAGCGCCTGATTTGATCGCGTCATAAGCTTGTTTGATACCAAAAGTTGCAGCTGAACATGCAACGTTCATATCGTAAGCATAACCTTGGATACCC
Source organism: Acinetobacter sp. LipI_15 (assembly GCF_058242865.1). Lineage (NCBI taxonomy): Bacteria > Pseudomonadati > Pseudomonadota > Gammaproteobacteria > Moraxellales > Moraxellaceae > Acinetobacter > Acinetobacter sp. LipI_15. The sequence continues at coordinate 1,992,235 of NZ_JBZAYN010000001.1, forward strand.
AACGCAGTTTGAATTTCAATTGAAACGGCTGGATAAGCACGTTGAATATTTGAACAAGACAAAATCACTACATCGATGTCTTCTGCAGTCACTCCTGCATTTTCCATCGCTTGTTTAGCCGCAGCAACACCCCATTCCGCTTGTAGCGAAATTTCATCATTTGGACGTTCATGTAGCACTGGGCGTAAACGTTTTGGATCTAAAATACCGCTTTTTTCAGCAACATAACGTGCTTTCACGCCAGACGCTTTTTCGATAAATTCTGCACTTGAACCACGGCGCGCTTCTAGCTCACCGGCTTCAATTTTTTCAGCATTGTCGCTGTTGTACTGTTCCACATAAGCATTTAAAGCTTCAACTAACTCTTCGTTAGTAATTACGTCTTCTGGATGATAAAGACCTGTACCCGTAATGCGGATGCCCATGTAAAACTCCTTTTAGAAATTACCTATATCTTAACTGATTCCGAGCTTATCCCATACTTTTTGCAAGCGGGATGGAGAAATTGGCATCTTGGTCTTCATTGGTTGAGAGAAAATAGAGATGCGTAACTCCTCAACCATGAAATACAATTCTTTAAGGCGAGTGTCATTTTTAAACTTAAATAATTTTTCCATCCATGGGTCAACTTGATCAATGGCAGAATTGTCCCTTTGTAGGTTATTTGGCAAGCGGTCTAAACGCAAGACTAATGCCTTCAAATATCTTGGAAATTCGAGCCACACATCGGAAGTTTTGCCATAAACAAAATCTGAAAGTTGCATCAAATCGAGCTGATCTTCAATGTCATCAATATTCTTTCCAAACACAGAATCATCTAAAACCAATAATTTCCGACGTATATCCTGCCATTGAATATAGGTTTCAGTTAAAACGGCTAATGCTTGTTGCCCATGGGTTAAGAAAGATTTCTTTACATTTAAAATCAGGTTTTGGTACTCCTGCACATTGACAGGTAGCTCATTTATTGCAAGCTGAAGTGTGGCATAAACTAACATTTGCTCTAGTTTGGCTTTGTCACCTAGCGGTGAATAAGCCAATGCCAAGGGTTTAGATATCTGTTTTTTCAACTGACGAACTAAGTCACCCAACTGCATATGAACCAAACGAATGATCCCTTCGCGGTGTTGTTTGACTGCTTCAAATTGGTCATTGAAAGTCTGAATCACCACACCCGATTCATCTTTGGCATCCAACTCTGCAAAGCCTTTGACTGGAACAAGCGCTTGGTATTGTTTCACCACCACACCCGTGACTTTTTGTGATGCTTCGAACACAAAATTATCAGGGAAGGTTTTAAACTCACCTTTTAACTGTTTGACTGGGCTATGAGTTTCCGTACGACAGCGTGCTTTGAGTTCATCTAGATCACGACCTTGCTCAATCACACGGCCTTTTTCATCAATGACTTTGATTAAAGGCAGCAGATATTGCTCAACGCGCTCCCAAGAAAAGTCCTTATCTGTGATTTGCTCACCACGTAGTTGGAACGCCAAGAAACTAAAAATATGCTCGCGCAAATGCACGGCATCGACACGATCCATTAATTTACGCGCTGTATCTGGTATTGGCACCAAGTGACGGCGTTTATCCTTAGGCAATGCTTTAAGCAAGGCTTCAATCAGGTCTTGTCGCCAACCAGGTATACCCCATGACCAAATATTTTCATCCACTTGCGGCAAAGCTTGAACTGGAATTTTGACCGTTGCACCATCTTCATCATGACTTGGGTCAAAACGATAACTTGCAGCCAAATGCAGTTCACCATTTCGTAGGTAGTCTGGAAATTGCTGGGTCGTTGGACGGTCATTCATCCAAAGCGCATCATCATCGATAAATAAATGCCGTGGATTTTTCGGTTCTACAGTTGCACGCCAGTCTTCAAAACTACGACGACTTGCCACCTCTTCAGGCACTTTTGCAGCATAAAATTGGTAGATGGTTTCTTCATCCACCACCAAATCACGACGACGCAGTTTATCTTCAACACGCTCAACTTCTTCGAGTTTTAATAAATTGTGTTTTAAGAACGGCGGCGTAATACCCAAATGTCCCGTCGTCAACGCATCGCGTAGGAAAATTTCATGCGCCGCCGGATGATCCACTTTTTCATAATTAATCTGACGACGTGGCTCAATAATCAAACCAAATAAAGAAATTTGATCATAAGCATTCACCACACCAGCTTTTTTCGACCAATGCGGCTCAAAATAATAATGCTTCAATAAATCGCCTGCAGCCAATAAAATCCATTCAGGTTCAATTTTCGCCAATGTACGAAGATATACCTGAGAGGTCTCAACCATCTCAAAAGCCATGACCCAAGGTGTATTGGTTTTATGCAAAGTTGATGCAGGGAAAATGCGTGCCTTTTGCTGACGCACTGCCATGAACACATTACGTTCATCGGTTTTGTTGGCAATAAATGAAAGTAAACCCGTTAATAACGCACGGTGCAGATTTTCATAATTGGCCTTCTTTTCATTAAAGGACAGTTTTAAGCCCTGAGCCAAATCCACCAATTGCTCATGGGTTTTTTTCCACTCACGGAGGCGTAACCAACTAAGGAAATGGTTGCGTGCAAAGGTTCGACGCTTATTCTCACTCATGTCACGGTTAGCAACCAAAGCTTCCCATAATTTGATATAGAACAAGAAATCCGAGTCAGCTTCACGGAACAAAGCATGTTTCTGATCGGCCTGCATTTGTTTATCCGCAGGACGTTCACGTGGGTCTTGTACCGCTAAAGCAGCGACAATAATCAAGACTTCATTTAATACGCCAAAATGCGCTCCACCCAAAATCATCCGCGCAAGACGCGGGTCGATTGGCATTTTCGCCATTTGCTGACCAATTTTGGTTAAAGCACCATTTTTATTATTCGCATGTTTTGTGCCTTGTTTTGCTTGGCTATCCGAAGCAACTGGCGATGCATACGCCGATTTTTCTTTTAAAGCACCTAATTCAATTAACAGCTTACGACCATCATTCACCAAACGATGATCTGGCGGCTCAATAAAATCAAAGTCTTCTAATTCACCAAAGCCCAAACTTTGCATTTGCAAAATAACCGAGGCCAAGTTGGTTCGTTTAATCTCAGGCTCAGTAAATTCAGGACGACTCATAAAGTCTTCTTCTGAATATAGTCGAATACAGACACCCGGTGCGATACGACCACAACGACCTTTACGCTGATTTGCTGCCGCCTGCGATACAGCCTCAATCGGTAGACGCTGTACACGTGAGCGATAGTTATAACGGGATATCCGAGCAAAGCCACTATCAATTACGTAGCGAATATTCGGTACGGTTAAAGCCGTTTCTGCCACGTTGGTGGCAATAATAATACGTCGCCCACCACCCGATGGATTAAAGATCTTTTGCTGTTCTGCCAAAGCCAATCGAGCATATAAAGGTAAAACTTCGGTATGACGTGGCCCAAACTTTTGCAGTGTTTCCTGTAACTCACGAATTTCTTGTTCAGTGCTGGCAAAAATCAAAATGTCGGCATGTTCAGGATGACCTTTTTCCTGCGCATCTTGAAAACATTCTTCTACTGCCGAAACCACGGCACGGGGTAAATTTTCTTCAAAATCGTCAAATTCATCATCATCACTGCCGACAATGCTCAGCTCTGAAATCGGACGATAACGCAACTCTACAGGGAAGCTTCGACCTTCCACCTCAAAAATAGGTGCCCCATTGAAGTAATTAGAGAAGCGGTTTACGTCTAATGTCGCGGAAGTAATAATGACTTTGAGATCTTTACGACGTGGCAAGAGCTGTTTGAGATAGCCCATGATGAAGTCGATATTTAGCGAACGTTCATGCGCTTCATCGATAATAATCGTGTCGTATTTATTTAAGAATCGGTCATTGGCCAGTTCAGCCAATAAAATACCGTCAGTCATCAAACGCACGATGGAATCTTGTGAACCTTGTTCATTGAAACGAACTTTAAAGGAGATCGACTCCCCTAGCTTTTCGCCCACTTCTTCGGCAATACGTTGCGAAACGCTACGCGCTGCTAGTCGACGGGGTTGAGTATGGCCAATCAAACCTGTTAAACCACGACCTGCAAGCATGGCAATTTGAGGCAACTGTGTGGTTTTACCCGAACCCGTTTCACCTGCCACAATAATCACTTGATGCTTTTGAATCGCTTCAATTAGTTTGTCCGCATACTGCGTAACAGGTAAGTCTTGATTTAATTTAATATTGGGAATGCGGGCAATCCGTTCGCGCACTTTCGCATTCGACTTTTCAAACAAATCTTGAAATTTTTCAGGATTGGCCTCTTTGCCTTTTTTCAGCCGACTTAAGCGATGGCGATCACGAACCATGACCAATTGATCGACATTTAACTGACTTGGCACAGATGCATTATCCTAATAATTAAAATAGAACCGAATATTTTACGCTGTATGTAAAAATAGTGAAAGATGAATCTATTTTTTGCGTGCCTGAAACCAATAGGTAAAGCCGAACAGAATAAAATGATAAAAAACTAAAATTGCGGCCAATAACCAATAATTGCCACATGCTTCAATACTGCCATGTAATGGCTGATAAAATGACACTGTATAGAATATACTCAATGGCACAATTAAAAACATCAATAAAGTGAAAGTGATGATCAAGAAATAATGAACAGATTTTGCTAAGCACAAAAAAAAATTGAAAATAAAATGCAAATCAACGCAATAAAAATAAATAAAAGAGGTTCATCCGATGAAGAACCATTCATTTCAGCCTAATAATTAATTTGATTCGGGCTAGCACCTTGAAATGAAAGCACATTCTTGATTCATCCAGTACAGAATAATAAAGCCACATGCTGACTAGAATAGGCAACTCAAGCCAATCCATTTGAAAGCTTTATACATTAGTTTCAGTGCCATAGAAAATGTAAACGAAACTAAAAACAATAAATATGCTCTGCCCGATCACCCATGCGAACAACCAACCATTATGACAATAAACAATACTGTCATAGATAATTTTTGAAATTGAAGCAGTTTCTATCATTAAAATGATGATGAATTGAAAAATCGCATATAGCCATAATATAACCACATACCAAGCACGTCTAAATGATAGCAACAGTGGGAAAAAAAAGAAGATTCCAACGATTCCCATGGTACTCAATAGCGTAGGATCATCTGATGAAGTTCCTAATAGTTCATTAAAATAGGTCGCTTTTTGAGGTTGTAAGTATTCATAGATACATAAATTTGTACCTATATCTTCAACTTTAAGAATACATAGTGATGCAAGTGCAAGACTGAGAATGGCAATGATACGAAAAAATTGACTAAGCACTTGATCAAATCTGGAATCATTTTATGTTCATGCCATCTTATATGAACAAATTCTATAATTTGAAATATTTTTTATAACTTTTTTAGAGATCACCCTTGAAATCTTATGCCACAAGCATCATGTTGGTTACAGACTTTGAAAAGATGATTTTGTCATTTTACTTTCAACTTTATATGGCATTGATATGGCTTATATCGAATGAAATAATGATAAATAATCGTTATTGCTGAAATAGTTCTGGAGTGTACTAATTCGGATTTTCCGATATTAGTTATGTAAAAATACTATTTCAGCAATAAGAAAAATTTCTGTACCCTATTGGAAATCAAAAACAAACCTCAATCATGGAGACAATGATGAGCTTAATTAATACTGAAGTTAAACCGTTTAAAGCACAAGCATTCCAAAATGGTCAATTCATCGAAGTAACTGAAGCTGATCTTAAAGGTAAATGGTCTGTTGTATTCTTCTACCCAGCTGACTTCACTTTCGTTTGCCCAACTGAACTTGGTGACCTTGCTGACAACTATGCAGAATTCCAAAAACTAGGTGTTGAAATCTACTCAGTTTCTACTGACACTCATTTCACTCACAAAGCTTGGCACGATTCTTCAGAAGAAATCAAAAAAATCCAATACGTAATGGTTGGTGATGCGAACTGGACTCTTGCTAAAAACTTTGACGTATTAATCGAAGCTGACGGTCTTGCTGATCGTGGTACTTTCGTTATCGATCCAGAAGGTAAAATCCAAATCGTTGAAATCAACGCTGGTGGTATCGGTCGTGATGCTCAAGAACTTCTTCGTAAAGTTAAAGCAGCTCAATACGTACACGCTCACCCAGGCGAAGTTTGCCCAGCTAAATGGAAAGAAGGCGACGCAACTCTTGCTCCTTCAATCGACCTAGTTGGTAAAATCTAATCTGTATTAGATTGAACTGATTTAAAAACCACGCTTTTAGCGTGGTTTTTTTATGCCTATTATCTGCGAGTATATACCTCTATACACCCTACGCAGTTCACACTTTATTCATACAACTTTAACGTACTAGCACTATCCACATATCTGTAGATATTCATCAAGTTAGAACTTACACAAATATAATAAAAATGCGCCGCAAACTTGATTGTCTAGGCTTACATCTTTGCCAGTATTTCAGTATTTTTAACATGAATTTTAGGTCAATTGCTTATTTCAGGAAGATGTAAGCCCATGAAAAAATATTTCGTCTCGATCAGTTTAATTTTATGTTCGTTTACAACTTTTGCTGCCATGAACTGCGAAGGTGAAATTAAAAACCAAAGTATTCGTGAAGATATTAAAGTCAAAAAAAATTGTCAGCTTGAGGGTTTAATTGTTCATGGCAATGTGATTTTAGAAAATGGCGCCAGTGTTGAACTACATGACAACCACATCAAAGGCAATATTGAATCGAATAAAAATTTTACCAAGATCATTGCCAATCATAACAATATCAATGGCAATGTCGATTTTACGACAGGGAAAAACATCCAACTCCTCAATAACCAAATTTCAGGCGACCTGAAATTAAAGAAAAATAACGGCAATATTGTGCTAAATAATAACGAAATCGCAGGTAATTTAATTTGTCTTGAAAATGCTTTTTCAATTAATGGCAGCAACAACCAAGTCAAAGGCAATAAATCAGAACAATGCCGTAGTTTTTAACTCTCTCGACACCAACAAGCGATAATGACGCTTATGGCATTTCTCTGAATTGGCATTATTTTTATCAAATTAGTTGATAAAGAAATGAAAAAAATGTGAGATAAAACATTATTTTTAACAATTCTGCAATACTCCACGCCCTAAATTTGTCTTAATTTCAAATGAGATAAACCTTTAACTGCAGTATGACTATAACAACGCAATAAGGGGGTGGCTTATGACAACAACTGTGGTAACTTCTTGGAAATACAGTTCTTCTTCACGTTACTTAAAAATTTTTTATGCGAATGGTTCTGGGGATCTCTTTTATCCAGTTTCACCTTTTATTTATGATAATTTACTTCGATGTAGTGATAAAACGGCATTTGTCCACAAATATTTAGAATATGATCTACATTTTTCACGAGTAAGCTTACAGGGTTAAACCGCTACAAGCTCAGCGCTATAGCAACAGTATTTTTACTAATTAAAAAAAATTTGATCAAATCAGGGCTGAATGCCCTGATTTTTAGTTGCGCCAAGTCACCATAAAGAGCCCTGCGCCCACATTTAAGGTCGTACTGATAAAACGATCATCCGCTTCAACACGTTGGATAAATTCAGCGACCTCATTGGCATGTGATAGCACATTATCCACGATCAACACGCCATTTTGAACTTGTATCAATTCAGCTAAATATGACCAATACGCCACATACGCATCACGTTCTGCATCTAATAAAATGAAGTCATAACGACGATTTGAATGCTGTAAAAAATGCAGTGCATCGCCATGATGAAATTCGATGTATTCGGATAAAGCTAAATTTTCCGCATGCTGTTTAGCTTTCTCAATGCGCGCTGCATCAATTTCAATGGTTTCGACCCGCCCTTGTGTAGACTGCGCAGCATCTGCTAACCACAGCGTGGAATAGCCTGTAGATGTTCCAATTTCCAAGATCTGTTTGGCTTGTTTTAAGCGAATTTGCATAGCTAAAAACAGTGCAGACTCAGGCTCAATATTTCGGTAACGCGCAAGTCGGTGATTTTGCGCAGCATCGTGAGCGCTAAAGTCTGCATAGAGTTGTTGCATATAGTTTTTAAAATTTGCATCCATGCTCATGATTCTGTCCTTTTACTATTTCATTCATATTTATAAATTGAAGGGCTAAATATCTGCTCAGTGGGTTTCTTGGATCAGCTTAAAACGTGGAATTACTTCACCATCAATTTCAACGGTTTCCATAAACATCTCTAATGGTCTAATCCACATTGAATAGTCGTCATATAAGCACTGATAGACCACAACTTTTTCACGCGTTTCACTATGTGTTGCAACATGAAAGACTTGATACAACTGACCTTTATAATGCTGATAAATCCCTTGCTTGACCTGCATGCCATTTCCCTAAAAAGTTCTCAATACAATAGGGTTGACTCTAGCATTGTCTTGCTTAAAGCGCGATGAATTCATTTATTTTTCCACTATTTAACTTGCATTTCTCGATAATGGCCCAATATTGACTGCATTCACATCGGTATATTCTTATGATTTAGAAAGAAATTTAATCATTTAATTTGTAAAACCGATTAATTTTATAAAAACAAACCGTTTCACCTATTTAATGGTTTGTTCTATCATTCTCTCATCAAATAAATTTACTCCTCTGGAGACGTTAGCAATGTTAGATCAAAATACTTCTGCTCAATTAAAAACCTTACTTGAACGCCTTGAAGGCCCGATTGAAATCGTCGCGACTTTAAACGGCACTGACAAATCAGACAAAATTAAAGAATTAGTAACTGAAGTTGCTGCTTTATCTGATTTAGTGACAGCACGTTTTGACGGTAACAACAGCCGTGCGCCAAGCTTTGGTATTGCAAAAGCAGGTGAAAATCCACGTGTATTCTTCGCAGGTTTGCCTATGGGCCACGAATTCACGTCTTTGATCTTGGCATTGTTACAAACCTCAGGCTATGCACCAAAAGTCTCTGACGAAGTACTGAATACCATTAAAGGTCTAGGTCTTAAAACTGACTTTGATGTGTTCGTATCACTCAGCTGCCATAACTGTCCTGATGTGGTTCAAGCCTTGAACCTGATTGCGATCTACAACCCAGGTACAACTGCAACCATGATTGATGGTGCATTCTTCCAAGACGAAGTCGAAGAACGCAAAATCATGGCTGTACCAATGGTATTCCAAGACGGTGAGCACATTGGTCAAGGTCGTATGACCTTGGAAGAAATCATTGCTAAATTAGACACCAACTCTGCCGCAAAAGATGCTGAAAAGTTAAATGCCAAAGAAGCCTTTGATGTTCTTGTGATTGGTGGCGGCCCTGCGGGGAATACTTCTGCAATCTATGCAGCACGTAAAGGCATTAAAACAGGTATCGTGGCTGAACGCATGGGCGGTCAGGTCATGGATACCATGGACATCGAAAACTTCACGTCGATTCAAAAGACACAAGGTCCTAAGTTTGCTGCTGAAATGGAAGCACATGTACGTGAGTACGGTGTGGACATCATGAACTTGCAACGTGTATCTGACATCAAAGGTGCTGACCAAACAGCCAATGGTCTAGTTGAAGTAACTTTAGAGAATGGTGCAAAACTTGAATCTAAAACAGTGATTCTTTCAACAGGTGCACGCTGGAGAGAGATGAATGTTCCAGGTGAGCAAGAATACCGTACTCGTGGTGTAGCTTACTGCCCACACTGTGACGGTCCATTGTTCAAAGGTAAACGTGTTGCAGTGATCGGTGGTGGTAACTCAGGTGTCGAAGCGGCGATTGACCTTGCAGGTATTGTGGAACATGTAACACTTGTTGAATTTGATACTAAGCTTCGTGCTGACCAAGTCCTTCAAGACAAGTTAAACAGCTTACCAAACACCACTGTGATCATGAATGCATTATCTACAGAAGTAGTCGGTGATGGTTCACAAGTGACTGCATTGAACTACAAAGACCGTGCAACTGATGAAATCAAAACGATTGAATTGGCTGGTATCTTTGTACAAATCGGTTTGTTACCAAACACTGATTTCTTAAAAGAAACAGCAGTTGAACTTTCAAACCGTGGTGAGATCGTAATTAACGAGCGCAACGAAACCAATGTAAAAGGTGTATTTGCTGCTGGTGACTGTACAACAGTACCTTACAAACAAATCATCATTGCGACAGGTGAAGGCGCGAAAGCATCATTGTCTGCTTTTGATTACATCATCCGCTCTGGTCAATAATTCAATTTAGACAGAACAGCAAAAGCCAGTTTTCGAACTGGCTTTTTTTATGTCTGAAAATTAATCTCTTGTTTCATTTATAAATTATTAATAAAACAAATATTTAACTCTATGACGCTTTTCACTTACACAATAATGAGCAAAACAAACCGTTTAAAACTTGTACAGTAGCTTATTTGCACATTAAGATAAAACAATCATCACGGATTGATGGTTGACAATAACAACAAGAATGTTGGTCAAATTCGACTAAATGGAGAAAAGCAATGCACTATCAATATCACTGTGCTTGTTGCAATAAAGTATTGGCTTCAAGCGATAAAGAATGTTCCGAATGTGGCTCGCATAATATCCGTAGCCCATATGGCTTTTGGATATTTTGCATACTCAGTTGTTTGGCTGTTGCCATTCTATTTAAGAGTGTCCAAGTGTATTTGCAACAGCACGATACTGAAGCGACAACCCAACTCAACATCTTTGAAGTACTCAAGCAAGATGGTAAAAATTAAGCTTTTTTACAACAGCCAAATACAGCCCTATGAACAAGCTGGCAATGTGTAAAATTTTAGCTAAGCTGAATTTAAGCACTATTATCCAGTTGCTTTAAAGTCATTCAAAGAGATAAGTTAAAATGATGAAAGCCTGAATGATTTCAGGCTTTTTTATGCGCTAGCATCGCCCTGCTCACTTATCTTCACGAGGAAAATTCTTTAAACTATGGCAATAGCAATGAGGTTCTAGACGATGGTGCAGTTAATCAAAAAAGGTGGTTTGCGTGAACGCGCCAATCGTAGCCGATCATACAAAGGCTCTGAAAATACCGAAACCACCCTCAAACCGAACCGTTATCGTGATCATGCTGAAACTACCGATGATGCACAAGATCCATCAAATACAGCACCATCCAAAGACCAAGATCAAACCAATCCAGAGCAATAAAATTGGCACATAAAAAAAGCCAAGTTCTAATACTTGGCTTTCGCTTTGCTGACAGCAATATGTTTGCAGCTATTGAAGATTGAACATTCTAATTGCGTCGAACCACAGCCAAATCGCAAAAATTAAAAATAACACCCCTGAAACCACATCAATATAACTACCCGAACGTTGGTAGAGTGCTTTAATTTTAGGCAAAGACATAATCATCATAAACAGACTAAACACAATAAAAGTTTGAATCGGAATGATGACAGCAAGCTGTGCTTTTAGGTTACTACTGGCTGATGAACTCAACGCCAGTGAGAACACACTACTAAAATAGATCAGTGTTTTCGGATTGGCTAAATTCGTAAATAAACCTAATAAGAAATAATTTTCAGTATTCTGCTGACTTAAGGCCTGCCCATCTTCTAAATTGGCTGTTTGATTTAAACTTTTAAGCCCACCACTAAACATCGCCCAACCCATTTTCGCCAAGAAAAATCCACCAACAGCCATTAAAACTTGTTGTATCCATGGAAATTGCTCAACCAGAACCGTAAAGCCCAATAAGGTTAAAACGACCCACACCACAATCCCGACAGAGATCCCCGCAATAATTTTTAAGGTATTTGCACGCGTTGTTGATGCTGCACTTTTAGCAATTAATAATACATCTGGACCGGGACTCAACTGCGCAATAAAATGAAGCGCACAGATGGTGAATAACAGTGACATGCAAGCTGATTCATTTGAATTAAAACGTGAAGATTATATCGCTTGTTCAATTTTTTTGTTGGCAACACAAGGTTTATTTTTAGGCCGTATCAAAATTTACGCAAAAAAAGCCGAATACACATTCGGCCTTTCATACTGAGTTAATTATTTTTTATTGACATCTTTCAGTTCAATTTGTTTCGCATCTGGCGTCACTTCACGAGCTTCACCATCAATAACGGATGAATCACGACCTGATTGCTGATTTTGCATATCTTGCATTTGACGCATCATATCTGCAAATGGGTTCTGACCTTGAGCACCGCCCATGCCTCCCATATCGCCCATCATGCCACCCATCATTTTTTCCATCATGGCTTGCTGACGCTTCATCATTGTTTTCATCATGACTGCTTTCATGGCATTTTGTACAGGTGGAATCAAAATAAGTAATGCCATAATATCTGAGATTAGACCCGGTAACAGCAATAAGAAACCAGCCAAAATTTTTGGTAAATTTCCAGTTAAAGCTGGATCATTACTCATTTGACCTGCTTGCATTTGCTGCATTTGAGGCATCAGACCTGATGAATATTTACGGATAATATTCATCCCTATAAAGAAGGCCGCCACGAACCAGAAAAAGACATACCACATGCTGCCGACGAGGTCGCCCACACCGATCCAGACAAACACTTCCAGGATCAAGCCTGCTAAAATCAGAAGAAATAATTTCATGAAAATTAAACAAATCTCAGTAAATTAATTTAAGGTGTTGCGTTCAACTGCTCAATCACTATCAAGCTTTTTTGACACGCTTATGTAACAATATGGGCATATTTTTATTTTTAAAGGGCAAATAGGCAAACATGTCATTAATTATCGGTATTGACCCTGGGTCGCGCTTAACTGGTTACGGCATCATCGAAAAGGATGGTTCTAAACTACGTTTTGTCGATGCTGGCACCATTCGTACCGAAACGACAGAAATGCCTGAACGCTTAAAACGTATTTTTGCTGGTATTGATCGCATCGTAAAGTTTCACGGGCCTACTGAAGCTGCGGTTGAACAAGTATTTATGGCTCAAAACCCTGACTCGGCCTTAAAATTAGGTCAAGCACGCGGTGCTGCCATTGCCGCTTTAACCAATTTAGATTTACAAGTCGCTGAATATACTGCACGTCAAATCAAACAATCTGTGGTCGGCTATGGGGCTGCTGATAAAGAACAAGTCCAAATGATGGTTATGCGCATTCTGAACCTAAGCATCAAACCCCAGCAGGATGCAGCCGATGCTTTGGCTGCCGCAATTTGTCATGCGCATGCGTCTGGTAGTATGAGTAAAATGGCTGTACTGAATGCCTTAGGTGGTATGGCTCGTGGCCGAAGCCGTGTAAGCACTCGACGTCGATAAATATTCGTCAAATCATATAGCTCAGTAATTCAGATTGTTTTCAAAAGCCCACTCAATCTAGTGATCAAACTTAGCGAATCATTTTAAAACCACTATAGTCTAATTCATGCATTGGAATTTCTTGCTGATCGATTTTAGTCACGTCTGCTCGTAAAGGCCCCACCAGACTGTGTTTCAGTATTTTATGAATGGCGTCTTCAGTTCCAATAATCAGCGCTTCAACTTCGCCCGTCGCTAGATTTTTCACATAGCCATTTAAACCAAGTGCAATCGCTTGCTGTTCAAACCAACGACGATAACCAACACCCTGCACTTTACCTTGAATTCGCAATTTAACTGCATGCATTTTAGTCTTCAACTCCTGAATGATTAACCACATGATAAACCGCTTGGGCCATATCCTGTGCTTGCAAACCACGCATCCCCGACTTCGCCAATACATCACCTGCTAAAGCATGCAGGCTTACGATTTCATGCAGATGAATTTGCTGATGAAATTGTGCTTTTAAACTTGCAATCATCCCCGCAAGCACATCTCCCATACCGCCTGTCCCCATTCCTGCATTACCTACGGTGCAAATCCAAAGTTGATCTTCAAGTATCAAGCTGCCTGCCCCTTTAAGCACCCATTGACCTTGAAATTTTTCTTTTAAATGTTGAATTGCTTGTACACGATCCGCTTCAACTTCTGCAGTAGATAGACCCAATAATTTTGCAGCCTCACCCGGATGTGGCGTTGCATAGGTGCGTGTATTCAATTTTTCAGGTGTTTCAGCTAGAAACCACAAGGCATCTGCATCCAAAACAATTTCCAAGGTTGACTGCTGAATCAATGGAAACCATGACTGAAACTGCTGTTGTGCCCAATTGTCACGACCAAGCCCCATGCCAAAGCTAATCGCATCGACATGATCGATCAGTTGCCGAATCGCTTCTGTATTTAAAGCATTGATATCGCGTAGCATAATATTCGGTGCGCGCGCCAAAATTGCGGTGTGATGTCGTGCATCACAAACAACCGTGACCTTACCTGCACCTGCATGGAATGCAGCCTCAGCAGCCATAATCACCGCCCCACCCATTTCAGCATGTCCACCAACAACCAAAACATGGCCATAACTGCCTTTATGACCAAAAGCTTGTCGCTCAGGTAAAGTGATTTTCTGCGGTGACAAATACGCAAGTGGCTCAAGCTTAATATCAGTCGGTATGCATGCTATCACCGAAACTTCACCTGCATATTCCTTCGCTTGGCCTGTAAATAACCCTGCTTTTAGACCCAATGCCGTAAATGTATAATCGGCTTGAAATGCGATGGGTAAAGGCTGCCCTGTATTGGCATGTAATCCGCTTGGAATATCAATCGCAACTTTGAGTCCCATGCATGCATTCAATCGTTGAATAATGGCTTGCCATTCATTAGAAAGTTCACGATTGAGTCCAATACCAAATAATGCGTCGATGTAGACGTCATAATCACGCTGAAAATCAAAATGTGTATAGATCTTGAGCTTGTGATCTAATGCTTCCTGTACTGCACAATGTAAGTCCTTCGATGCTCCAATTTCAGCGGCATAGATATCGACTTGAAAGCCTGCTTGCTGTAGGTATTGCGCTGTAAGATATCCATCACCTGCGTTGTTACCCTGCCCACAACATACGGCAATATTTTTTAAATTTTGCTGCTTTAACATTGGAATGAGTTGCTGAGCAATCGACCATGCGACCTGCTGCATCAGACCATAACTGCTATTGTGCTGAGCAAACCAACGCTGCTCCCAAGCTTGAATACTTTGGCTAAGATAAACAGGGCTATGGTAAACTTGCAGACGCATTGTTTTTCCTTGTTATGATTATGGCCGCTTCAACTCCTGCACAAAAAATTCCTGTCGATCAATATGATCCAGAAACCCTAAAAGCATGGATTAAAGCACAAGCCTTAAATTTAGGTTTTTCTGATTGTGTCATCGCAAAGCCAGATGCTCAAGAGGAACTCCCTCGTTTTAAAGAATATTTAGAACGTGGTTATCACGGCGATATGAAATTCCTAGAGGAAAACCTTGAAAAACGTGCCAATCCAGCACTTTTAGTCCCCGGCACCCGCAGTATCATTTGTGTCCGCATGGATTATTTGGTCGAAACCCCAAAACCACGTTATGTTCCTGATGAGCCAAATGCAGCCATCATTGCACGCTATGCACGAGGTCGTGACTACCACAAAGTCATGCGTGGTCGTTTAAAAACTTTGTCGAATATTATCCGTGAAAAAATCGGAGATTTTGAATCTAGACCCTTTGCCGACTCTGCACCAGTGTTTGAAAAATCCTTAGCTGAAAATGCAGGCATGGGCTGGACAGGCAAACACACCTTACTGATCCATAAAAAATCAGGCTCATTTTTTGTATTAGGTGAGCTGTTTACATCACTCGATTTGCCTTTTGACTCACCCGCAACCAAACATTGTGGTTCATGCACAGCCTGTATTGATATCTGTCCAACTCAGGCCATCGTTGAGCCCTATATGTTAGATGCACGTAAATGCATTGCCTACTTAACCATCGAATATAAAGGCATCATTCCTGAAGAATTACGCCGTGGCATTGGCAACCGTGTGTTTGGCTGTGATGACTGTCAACTTATCTGTCCATGGAATAGCTTTGCGCATAAAACTCAAATTGAGGACTTTTATCCACGTCATGGTCTCGACCAAGTGAGTTTATTAGATCTGTGGCAATGGGATGAAGCCACCTTTTTAAGCTGTACGGAAGGCAGTCCTATCCGACGAACAGGCTATCAAAGCTTTATGCGAAATATCGCTATTGGCTTAGGCAATGCACCATATAGTTCAAATATTGTGCAATCATTAAAAAATTCTCGCGAAAAACATGACGCGATTGTGCAAGTTCATATTGATTGGGCAATTGCAGAACAAAACTCAAAGATGCTTTAATGGATTTGATTCTATATTTTCCAGATCCTTACAAAGTTTTCTTTTAAGCTAAAACTTAGTGACGCAATCAAAGAAAATTAATTTTTTAGTTCAAAATAAACATTGCTGCGATTGTGCTGTCATTTAACACAACTTTGTAAGCATCTTAAATATCAAAAGTTCTTTAAAAAAGTCATTTCAATGCATTTTAGCCAACTTTCAATGTTACAAAATAGTCTTGGAAGTCTGCAAATTTTACGTATGATGATCTGCATCAGGCAGAAAATATGGATCATTTATGAGCTACCGAAATGACTGGACACATCCAGAAATACAAGAGTTGTATCAACAACCATTGATGGATTTATTATTCCAAGCACAGACCATTCACCGTGAATATTTCCAAGCCAATCATATTCAAGTTAGCACCTTACTTTCGATTAAAACCGGTAAGTGCCCTGAAGACTGCAAATATTGCTCTCAGTCTGCACATTATGACTCCGGATTAGAAGCTGAAAAACGTCTGGCTGTGGAAAAAGTCATCAATGAAGCGAAAGCTGCACTTGCCTCAGGTTCTTCACGTTTTTGTATGGGCGCTGCATGGCGCAATCCACATGAACGGGATATGCCCTATGTGCTAGAAATGGTGCGTGAAGTCAAAGCACTGGGACTTGAAACCTGTATGACCCTTGGCATGCTAAATCAATCTCAGGCAGAGCGCCTACATGAGGCAGGCTTAGATTATTACAAC
Organism: Acinetobacter sp. LipI_15; assembly: GCF_058242865.1. Lineage (NCBI taxonomy): Bacteria > Pseudomonadati > Pseudomonadota > Gammaproteobacteria > Moraxellales > Moraxellaceae > Acinetobacter > Acinetobacter sp. LipI_15. The sequence goes on from NZ_JBZAYN010000001.1 coordinate 2,009,202, forward strand.
CATAACCTCGATACTTCCCGTGAGTATTATCCCAATGTCATTAGCACACGTAGCTATGATGACCGTTTAACGACGCTAGACTATGTGCGCCAATCTGGAATGAAAATCTGTAGCGGCGGAATTGTGGGCTTAGGTGAAAGCCGTGATGACCGTATTGCCTTTTTGATGGAGTTGGCAACGCTGCCGATTCATCCTGAATCCGTGCCGATTAATCTCCTTGTCCCTATTCAAGGTACCCCACTTGCAGAGGTTGAGAAACTCGATGTCATCGAATGGATTCGCACCATTGCAGTCGCACGGATCATTATGCCAAAAAGCTATATTCGACTCTCTGCAGGTCGTGAATCTCTGAGTGATTCAGAACAAGCTTTGGCATTTATGGCAGGTGCAAATTCACTCTTTTCTGGTGAAAAACTGCTGACCACGCCAAATGCAGGCGAAGGCAAAGATCAGCTTTTATTTAGCAAACTCGGTTTAGTGGCTGAACAGCCCAAACCAACTGCTGCACAGCTTTCAACTGATGCCATGCAAATGGCTTAAAATAAGCCCCGAAGTTCGGGGCTTAGTTCAATTGAATGATCAGTGATAGGTATCAAAGTGCAATGCAAGAGATGGTGCGAACAAATGAAATGGCTAAATCACCATGAATAGGGAAAATATATCGTTTACTTAACAAAGTTATGTGCTGTTATTAAAATGCCATAGCCTGCATTTAAATAATCCCCTTCACGAATAATGTCTTGACCATTAGCATGTTGAACCACCAATTGCTGCTGAATCACATCATAATGAAAAGATTCAAAGCAATCCTGATGTTGTAATAACCATGCAATGGTATCTGCCATATTGGCATCGACGGTATAACGTTCGGCTTGAAAATCTTTACTCATATCTGCATAAAAACTGTGAATGTATTTCTATTTTAATGATTTCAATATTGACCGGCATTAAAAAAGTGAGCTTTCGCTCACTTTTTTTCGGCTGAGACTCTGCATTACTTTGTCACACCGCACTTACGACATTCCTTGTGCGAACCGATTTCTTCCATTTGCTCGTATTCGTAAATATGCATGCAAAATAGTTTTCTGAATAATTGAAGCATGTTGTTAAAACTCCCGTTTATTTATTAATGTGCTTCTAAATATTTCGTCCTGAAATATTATGATCATGCCTAAACACGCCATAGCTAATTTATTATCATATTTTTCCAATGAGTCAAATATCTTTACTTTAAAATGACACAATTTCGGATAATCGGTTATTTTTAAGCCTTCCTTATATTCACCTGAGTTATAAGGATTTTTATTAATATCAACATCACAGATATAGATTAATTTTCAGCAAATTTCGCACAAAAAAACTCCCCCTTAGGAGAGTTTTTTCAAATAGATGATCACATGAGTAACGTTATTCACAAGCCCAGATTTAAACGTTCTGGCTGGCAAACTTCGCACGTGCAGCATGCAATTTTTTATAGCTATCAATCAGGCGTAAATGACGATCTAAACCTTCAAGTTGCATATTGGTTTCAGTTAAACCGTAGAAGCGAAGACTGCCATCCATTGAACCAATCACTGCATCCATACGTTCGTCACCAAACATACGACGGAAATTATGTTCATAGTCATTGAGATCTAAGTCATCGTCCAATTCAACTTCTAAAACCACATTCATACATTGATAGAACAAACCACGTTCGACCGTATTGGTGTTGTATTGAAGGAAGGTTTCGACCAACTCTTTTGCTTCTTCAAACTCTTGTAGCGCAATATAGATCAGTAGTTTGAGCTCAAGAACCGTTAATTGACCCCATACGGTATTGTCATCAAACTCAATCCCGATGAGCGTCACAATATCCGTGTAGTCATCCACTTCAAGCTCTTCTAAGCGCTCAACCAATGACACTAACTCGTCTTCATCTAGACGATGAATGTTTAAAATATCCTCACGGAAGTCCAAAGCTTTGTTGGTGTTATCCCAAACCAAGTCTTCAACCAAATACACTTCAGAATAACCCGGAACTAAAATACGACATGCCGTAGCACCAAGATGCTGATAGACCGCCATATACGCTTCTTTGCCCATGTCTTCTAGAATCGCAAACATCGCTGCAGCTTCTTCCGCATTGGCATTTTCACCTTCAGATGTGAAATCCCACTCTACAAAATCATAGTCTGATTGTGCGCTAAAGAATTTCCAAGACACCAAACCACTTGAGTCAATAAAGTGTTCTACAAAGTTATTTGGCTCAGTGACTGCATTTGAGCTAAACGTTGGTTTTGGTAGATCGTTTAGACCTTCAAAGCTACGGCCTTGTAAAAGTTCGGTTAAGCTACGCTCTAAAGCCACTTCGAGTTTAGGGTGCGCACCAAAAGATGCAAATACCCCACCTGTACGTGGGTTCATTAAGGTTACACACATCACAGGGTACTGACCACCAAGTGAAGCATCTTTTACCAATACAGGAAAACCTTGTTCTTCTAAGCCTTGAATACCTGCAACAATACTTGGATATTTGGCTAAAACCTCTTCTGGTACATCTGGTAGAGCCAATTCACCTTCTAAAATCTCACGTTTGACCGCACGCTCAAAGATTTCCGATAAACATTGCACTTGAGCCTCAGCCAAGGTATTCCCTGCACTCATCCCGTTTGACAAGTATAAATTTTCAATCAAGTTTGATGGGAAATACACTGTTTCACCGTCGGACTGACGGACAAATGGAAGAGAGCAAATACCGCGTGCTATATTTCCTGAATTGGTGTCATATAGATGTGTACCTAATAACTCATCTTCTGGGTTATAAATTTCACGTGTATAGTCATCTAAGATTTCAGTAGGTAACTCGCCTTCTGGGCCGGGTTGGAACCATTTTTCATCTGGGTAATGCACAAAGTCAGCATTGGCAATCTCTTCACCCCAGAACTGGTCGTTATAGAAGAAGTTGCAATTGAGACGTTCAATAAATTCACCCAAAGCCGAAGCTAATGCGCTTTCTTTGGTTGAGCCTTTACCATTGGTAAAACACATTGGCGATTGTGCATCACGAATATGTAGAGACCAAACATTCGGCACGATGTTACGCCATGACGCGATTTCAATTTTCATGCCTAAACCAGCCAAAATACCTGACATATTGGCAATGGTTTCTTCTAATGGCAGATCTTTACCCGGAATAAACGTGGTACTGTCTGACGCTAAATTTGGCATAAGTAAAGCTTGTGCATCTGCATCAATGCTTTCTACTTCTTCAATGACAAACTCAGGACCAGTTTGAATCACTTTTTTAACCGTGCAGCGGTCAATTGAACGTAAAATGCCTTGACGGTCTTTTTCAGAAATATCCGCAGGTAGTTCAACTTGAATTTTGAAAATTTGCTTATAGCGGTTTTCAGGATCAACAATATTGTTTTGAGATAAACGAATATTGTCTGTCGGAATGTCTCGCGCCGCACAATACACTTTTACAAAATACGCTGCACATAATGCTGATGACGCTAAAAAGTAGTCGAATGGTCCGGGAGCAGAGCCATCGCCTTTATAGCGAATAGGTTGGTCGGCAATTACCGTGAAGTCATCAAATTTGGCTTCTTGTCGAAGGTTATCGAGATAATTAACCTTAATTTCCATGTGGGCACCTAAATATTCTTATGTGTCAGTGCAACACATAAAAATGAAAACATAAGCCGAATAACTGTAGGACATTGACTTAAAAATGTGAGGCCAGTACCAATCTATGCGCTGTTGAGCACGGTACTGACAAGAATGGGCATTATTATAAGGTTATTTTGACTGTTTGATAACTTTTGTCGTGATTTACATCACGATAGGATTCGACACTTTGTGCATTTTGGTCGAATCCAAGCTCAACTGCTGCAACTACAGCCAATTTGTTGTGTTAGTGTGCAGCCGTGAAGAAAAAGGCTTGTCTTTTAAAAAAATCTTCGCTAGTATGCTTTGCGTCTGAACTTGTTGATAAATAACACATTCAGAATATAGGGCCTATAGCTCAGTTGGTTAGAGCAGCGGACTCATAATCCGTTGGTCCACAGTTCAAGTCTGTGTGGGCCCACCAATTTTTTGTAATCATATGCACAACTTTGCAATGATTTGATATATAAACCCATGAATTGTAATGATTCATGGGTTTTTTATTTCTTTTTTGCAATAAGCTGCACTGTAATATAGAAAGCTTTTCTTTATAGGATTTGTGATCTATATAATTTAACTTCACTTTACTTTTAAATGGCTAAAAATTAAGTATAAAAATCAAGATTTAATAACACGAAAATAAGTATCTAACCGATAAGTCGTAAATGCATCAACGATGTACGGGTCATCTTCCGCGACCTGACATTCATACTCCACACTCTGAAGCCATTTAGGTTGTTTATCAAAAGGGCTTTGTTGCACAAAGATTTGAAATGCAAAGCGCCCCTGATTGAGCCAAATTTAAGGCATAACTTGGGTATGTGGTTGACCTAACTCGGTAAATTTATTTAACACGGCTATACGTGCATGGATCTCATTGACTTGGCTATCAAATTTTCTTGCACTGAGTTTATCCCCCAATAATTTGATGCAATGCATCTTAGTTTCGACCAAACTTCGGCAATGATAGCCGGACCATTTTTTCCATAATGTCCTGCCTAAACGTGTAACTGTTCGAAGTAATTCATTTCGCTCTCGCGAGCTACTCTTTGTATCTTTCCATGGTTTCGCATTTTTTCTAGGTGGAATCACCGCATGCGCTTGCCGATCTGCAATGACCTGACGGCATCGTTTTGTGTCATAAGCACCATCTGTATAAACAGAATCGATTTGTTCATCTAAGGAAATTTGATCGAGTAAATCACCAAGTACCTGTGAATCACTTACATTGTTAGTTGTAAGCTGAACTGCACGTATTTGGAGAGTTTTAGCATCTATACCAATATGTAATTTACGCCATTGACGACGATATTCAGGCTGATGTTTCTTCCTTTTCCATTCACCTTCACCTAAAAACTTTAGACCGGTAGAGTCTACCAGCAAGTTAAGCCCACCACTGCTTTTTTGATAACTAATCGCAATATCAATATGTTTTTGTCTTCTGCAAAGCGTACTGTAATCTGGTGCGGTCCAATTTAATCCACAAAGTTTAATCAGACTTTGCACAAAGCCAGTGACCATACGTAAAGATAGACGGAATAAGGATTTAATCATTAAGCAGCATTGAATAGCAGTATCGGAGTAAGTTTGATTTCGTCCATGTTTGTCTTGTGATTGTGCATACCACTGGGTCTTAGTGTCAAACCAAATTGAAATATTTCCTCGATTTATTAATGCTCGATTATAAGAAGACCAATTGGTGGTACGATAAATTTTAGGTGCAGGCTTGTTCATTTGGAAATTATATTGTGTAATAAGCCCTTAACGATAGGTTTGTGCAACAAAGCCATAAATGACTATAATTGGTAAGAAATAAAAAAACCTGCTAATACTTTTCTCTTTAATTACAAAAACAAGAAAATAATTTTATTTAAAAAACCTATCAAACAGTATCTTTTCATATAACCCCAGAAAATAAAGCTTCATTATGATAAAAATGATTACATAATGAAGCCTTTCCATTTATTTTTATCTAAGAATATTTAAATTATTAATTGCGTTCAAATGTCCTTGCTTAGCTGCTTTTTCATACCAAAACTCAGCTAGCTTTTTATCTTTTTTTACATACACGCCTTGCTCAAAGAAAACCCCTAAATTATATTGTGCTTCAGGATTACCTAGTTCAGCAGCTTTTCCAGAGAAACTAAATGCCTTTTCATAGTTTTCCTGATCCAAGTACATTTTTGACAACCCCTCATATGCCCGTGAAGGATTATCTTGGACTCCTAATAAATACCAACGCTCTGCTTTTTCAAAATCTGGTGATCGACCAAAATCTTTAACTCTATATAGTTCTGCCAAGTTCAATTTAGCATCTTTGTTACCATACCTATTTGCTTCTAAAAAACATTCTTCAGCCTTTTGAAAATCCTTATCTTTTCCTAACCCAGCAAAATAAATCATACCTAATGAATTTATAGCTTCATGGTTATTAGCTTTTGCAGCCTTTTCAAACCAATAGTAAGCTTTATCATAATTAGGTTTGATATTATCTAACCCATTTAGATAGACCCATCCCATTAGATTCTCTTTTTCATCTAAGGATAAATCTTTTAAATTAAGAATTTCACACTGCTTACTACTACTTCCTGCTAATTTACACTCTTCCTCGAGCGTAGGGAACTTGTCTTGTTTATTCAAATTTGTACAAGCAATTAAGCTACATATAACAATGCTTATAGCGGAAATAAACAGAACTTTATTTTTGAGCATTATTATGCTATCTCTTATAAATTACAGAAAATTATTTGAATACTTACTGTTTTATCTTTTCTTTAGCACTTGAGATGCCTTGCTCATATGCTTTATTAAAGTAAAATTGAGATAAACTTTCATTTAACTTATTATAATCTGGAGATGAATATATGACCCCTAAGTTATAAGATGCTTGTCCTTTACTCATTTTACTAGCTAATTCAAAATACTTAATAGCTCGATCCACATCTTTAGTGATACCATTACTATTTATCAAATTAATACCCAAATTTAAAGCAGCCTCAGCATTATTTAATGATGCAGATTTTTCCCAGTAATTATTACAAATTTTATAGTCTTGTTTAACAACCACACCTTCGCAATATATCAACCCTAACTCAAATAATGAAAGAGCATCATTTTTTTCGGCTGCACTTTTTAAATAATTTAACCCTTCTTCAATATTTCCTTCTTCAATATAAATAGAGCCTATAGAGCCCATTGCATCAACATCATTCAACTTAGCAGCTTTAAGATAATATTTTTTTGCATTTTCTATACTTTTTTGAACTCCAGTTCCAGTGTAGTACTTAAAACCAGTATTATACATAGCGGAGACATTTCCATTATCTGCCGATTTTTTTGTCCACTCAAATGATTTTTTAGTATCATAAGTTCCACTCAGCGCTTTAAAATAAATATCTGCCAATATTAGTTGAGCATCACTATTACCCTCTTTTGCCAAGTTTTCATAAATAGGTTCGAGTCTTTTATAATATTCTTTCTTTTCATCAGAGTTTGATGGTGCAGCTTCTGCTTGTGATCTTAACTGCTCAGCTTGTTCAAATGTCATATTTAAATCAGATGATGTATTTGAAGCATTACAAGCAGTAATACATATACTTACAGCTAGACTCACTAATAATTTCTTTTTCAGCATTTTGTACATAACCTCTTAAAAACTCATTTTGTTAAAAATGTCATTAATGTTGACATTATTTGGCGGAATATGTGCATGAGAGCGAGGATCATACTCAGGAATGGTTTTGGGATCGATATATGATCGAGGCTTTGGTTTAGGTACACTTTTTTCACATCTACCATTTCGACCATTACAAATGGGCCCACGTGGGTCATTTGTAAAACAAGCTTCAACCTTATAGCTAGATAAACTAGGTATAACATGTCCACTTGAAACTCCAGCACTAGCAGCGACTCCTCTATCATATGTCGACATTAAGCCATCACTAGATGCTTCACCTAAACCAGTTTTACCAAAACCTATACCTCTAAATAATACAACACTAGCACTTACATCTCCCCACCCACCATTCAATGCGTCTTTATAAACACCATCATATGGGTCATGAAAAGTTACTGATCTACTTCCTGCCGCTCCTAAAGTGCCCCCCCGCCCATATGAGCCACCACCAACAACTATTGATGCGACACCTCTTTCATTATTTAGGCATTGGGATCTTAAATCATATTTAATTCCTGTTCCGGCAAGAACACTAACTTGATAACTTGAACCAGTCCATTCAGTTAACCCCATCGGATCAACCCATTGGGTTGGATCACTTACATAAGCAGAAGTATTCATTCCTCCATTTAACCCAATTGGGTCTTTACTCACATATCTTGCACTATGCGGCTCATAATAACGGTAACGGTTATAATGTAAGCCTGTTTCACTATCGTAATATTGGCCTTGGAAACGAATATTAGTGTCTTCAAGCAATGCATTAGTGGCTTTTATTTCTATAGCTTCACCCCATGCATCCTGTTTTATTTCCCAAACACACTCACCTAATTCATTAGTTAATGTTTGCGGCGTACCCACTTGATCACAGTGATAAAAAAGCACCCGCTCCAATTCAGCTTTATTTTTTCGTGTTTCCTTTTTCCATATCGGATCTTTATAAACTGAATATTCTTCATGCTGAAATTGAGCATAATCTGGAGTTTCTAAAAGCTTGATAAAACCTGTATAGCCCGTTTGCAGCAGCGGTACAAAACTCTGCGGTTCATAGACATAATGCTTAGTGTAGTTTTCTTCAACGTCATTAGATTGCTGTGACTCCCAAATCATCAGGTCACCGTCCCAGCCGAATAAGGTCAGGGTTTGCGCATTTTGATTTTTCTTGTATAAACGCCTTCCAAATACATCATAACCATATTCAGTCGCCTGACCATTAAGCTCACTTTGGATCAAACGGTTCAGGTTATCCCACGTCAGTTTTAATGTTTTACCTGCATGGCTGCTTTCAATCACATTGCCTTGCGCATCGTATTTATAGTTTTTACCCTGATATTGAGCGATCAAATTACTTTTCACTTGAGACGCCTGCGTGGCAATCGGGTCAATTAAATTCCCCGCAGGGTCAAAAGTAAAGCTTTCCGTTTTATGCACACTTTGACTCTGTATCAAACGGCCAACCGCATTATATTGATAATTCAGCTTGCCTATACGGCTGTCGTCCACCTGCGTGAGTAGATAATTTTGATCATAATGATACTGCCGTTCCGCCTGATGCTGTACTCGCCCTAAAGTCTCTTGCTCTGGCTGAATCAGCTGCGAACTGAGTAAACCCACATCATTATAATTTTTGGTTTGAACCAATCCATTGGCGAGCATCCGCGCAGTTTCACGGTGTAAATCATCGCGCTGAAATGCCACCATGTCTTTTTTATTTAACGCAATGCCATAAATATGCCCTGAACCATAACTCAAATTGCTTTGAACCTGTCCATCAGGGCGAATCGTTTGAGTTAAATTTCCCAGCACATCATATTCATAACGCAGCACAGCCGTCAGCGGAGTTAAATGCGGCACTTTATAATGCTGATGCTCACGAACCAATTGGCCAAGCGCGTTGCGATAAAAATCGATTTGACTGTCTTTATTCGTCGCCTTACTCAACTGATGATTCAGGTTGTATTCAAATTCTTCTGTTTGACTTACACGAGTTTGTACATGGGTATAAGTTTTTGAAGCGATTGCACCATCAGCAAAATATGCAAATTGAGTAAACACATTCGGCTGACGGATTTGGAACAGCTGACCGTTTTCATTGTAGCTATAATATTTTTCTTCGCCATCGAAAGCCTGTTCACGTGCCAATTGACCATAACGGTTATATTCAAATAAATATTCTGCATGGTTTTGATTGATCAGCTTTTGAATACGGCCTTGCTGATCCCATTGGTAGCCTATTTGATGACGGTTCGCATCTATACGCTGTTCGAGCAAACCCGCAGCATTATAACGGTACTGCGTGCTTAAACCTTTGGTATCCGTATGCTTGAGCAAGCGCCCTTCTTCATCATGCTCAAATTGTTCTTTTAAACCATCAGGATAGACAATTGCTCTAAGCTGACCTTTGTCTTTACCTTCTGAGCTGTAGATATATTTAATCTGCTGCGCATTAGCAGACTGCTGGGCCGTCAGTGCGCCTTCTTCATCGTATTCCCATGCGCTTTCTTTACCTGAACAATCGCTATATGCGGTCATTTGTCCCAAATCATTGTATTGAATTTTTTTAGCGCCGCCTTTGGCATCAATGATTTCTATAACTTGATTATCGTTGTTGTATTTATATTGCGTGCTATGACCTAAAGGATTAATTTCCTTGGTGACATTACCATCCGCATCGTATTCTTTTTTCCAAATATTCCCTTCTGGATCTTTAGTCTCAGTTAAATTCCCTGCTTTATCATATGCAAAGCGGATCATACCGCCATTCGGCTGTACAATTTTAACCAACTGATCTTGCTCGTTATAAATTTGTTCGGTTTCTAGGCCTGCAAAATCAATTTGACGGGTAATGCGTTTTTGACTGTCACGAGAGAGCCACTTTTCTCGGCCATCAGCTAAGCGTGTGCGATAGGTAAAACCATCTAAATCAAAGTAGTAATAGGTTGGCACATCATAAGCATCGTACACAGCAACTTGGCGCAGTCTCGGGTGCCACTCCAAACGTGTTTTAAAACTACCATCATCTGCCCATTCTGCGATGGCTTTGGCATTCGCCTCTTTTGATTCATAACGGATATTTTGCCCACGACCAGTACGGTCGGTATAGCGAGTCAGTTGATGCGCATCATTATATTCATAGCTGCGTACATGGCCATTTTGATCCACTGCCTGAATTAAATTACCTTGCGTATCATATTTATAGCGTGAAACTGGCTCTGCTTGCTCATCCACAAAGGCAGCAATGATTTTCACTTGTTCATTAAAGGCAAACTTGAGCTGGTGTTTTCCTCGCTTCAGTTGAAAATCAATACTTTGCAGATAAGCCTGCTGTTCAAATAGTAAATAACTTAAAGCAACTTTTTCATCTGTTTCTTCATTGAATTGCTGAATCAACTGATAGTGCTTTCCACCATTGAAACTATGAAAATGAAAACTCCAAGCTGAACCAAAATTTAGGACTAAGTCTTCATTTTCTAAAGGTTCTACCGTAAAGCCCTCATAAGGTACCGTATAAGCTTCATACAGGATTGACTCAGGCAACTGATGCTTGCGCCCATTACTGTCTATAAATAAGTAGCCATTTTTATTTTGGCTAATGACATTCGAAAAAGGCATCATCCAACGCGCGCCCATCATGCTGCCATCAAACTCATGCATTTGCGAATTATATTGACGGCTGAAGCTAAAGCCCACTTTGGGTAAGTAGAAATCAGTATGATTGACTCGTTCTGCGCCAATGGAATAGCTGATACTGTGCTTAGATTGTGAGTCAGCTCCTTGGCAAGGCGGATTATTCAGTGCATCGGCCTGTAAAGTTAAAAACTCTAAAGTATCACCTGTTGTATGCTGCTCATGCTCACCAGTTTGATTTAAAGGAACGCTGGCACTGGCTTTATTGCCTTGTTTTTTGATGGCTTTTAAGGTTTCTTGTATCAACCAAGCAATACTATATTTTGTACCTGTATTTGCTTGTTGCTGAATTAGATTCGGTAAAAGCGATTGTGCTTGTTGTGCTTCCAACTGTAAAGATGTGACCCCTGTTGGCTTTTTAAGTTTCGGTATCAAACTAGCAAGCGCACTGGTTTGTGTCAGATCAATCAGCGGTTTCGTCCAGTTACTAAATTGTTCCGTTGGATCTCGTTTTTCGGCAGTTGCGCCAAAATTAATGGTTGGTGATACCAGTCCTGATTTCGTTTCAGTTGCAAAGGCTGAGAGTATGGATATACCCAATGTGCTTGCACCTGAAAGCAAGGTAGGTAATTTAGCTTGTGTTTCAGTCAGGAATTTTTCTATATCCCCTGCCATTTGCGCATTTAAATGCAAAGACATGCGACGGATATCGGCTTCTTTGACTTTACCATTTTGCGGATATAAACATTCAGCCATGAGTCCCAATAAAGGACGTAAAGCCATTCGTACATGAGCTTCGGCTTTGGGTTCTAAGTATAAACCAATCAAGTTCATACAAAGTAAAGCGCCTTGCTGTACTCCTGACTCACCTTGTTTTTGCTCAGTACAAAACAATAGTAAATCTAAGACTGAACCTGAAAGTGCAAAAATATTGGCAACCGTTGGTACATTAGCAAGACTTTTCAACTGCCCTAAGTTGGTATTACCACATTGCTTTAAATAGTTTTCAATTTGATGTGCAATAAACTTATGATCTTCTGTATGCGTCACACTCTCTAAGTTAAAAATCGCCAGTTCAACTGCTGGCTTAGTTGTTGTCTGTTGTTCTTGTTGAACATTTTGCTCAGTTGTCATGTAAAAACCTATTACTCAAATTCTAAATATTTAAAATTGTGTTTTGCTGTCGCTCTTATGAAGTACTAACCATTGTTCTTTTTCGGTCGTGTGGTTTCACTGTAAGTGAGGTAAGGACTTGAATATTGTTTCCGGTCCACCCAATCATCATCACTAGCAAGGACAGGTATCGCTTTTTCTGGTGCAGCTTCCGCTACTTTTATTTCAGGCACTTTAGGCACTGCGACTGGTGCAGCTGTCACATTCGTAGGCGTTGCAGAGCCTTCTCGAATGGTTTCCGTATAAGTCAATGCGCGTGTGGAATAAGAAATTTTACGGCCCACTATATCCTTATCAATGGTTGCTTGTGAGTTCTGAACTGCGGCAGCAGTTGACCCAGAAACGATGCCGTTACTCATTCCACTTCCACCTAATACGCTGGATAAGCCTTGTGCACCCTGACCCAAACTTGCCATTTGTGAAGCAGAAAGTCCCAAGTTGAGTTTCGATGAAATTGCAGATAGTGCGGAATTGGTGACTTGGTCTTTAAATTGATTTAATGCCTGTCCACCTAGATCTTTTAATGCATTTTTTCCGATATTTTTTAAAGAATCGGCATTTAAATTAAAGAGATTATCTTTTAACTGTGATGTTAAATTTTGCCCCAACGAACCCAATGTATTTTGTAAAAAGTCCGAAGCGCCTGGTACCACTTTTTCCGCCCAATCATAGTTGCGATTAAAGTGACTAGACTGATCCCACGCACTGCGTGGATCTTTATCAAACTCCACTTTCGCGGGTCCCGGTGCAATGCCTGTAACTTGTGCAAAGCCATTGCCATCGAGTTTCCCTGAAACTTGTTTACCTAAAGCATCAATCACTTTAAAACCGGTGCCACTAAAGAAATCTTGCCCCCCATAACTTTTAAGAAGTTCTAAGGCACCTTTCAAAGGGTTTGAAGCAGGAAGTTGTGTAGACTTGCTTGCACTCGATGCAGGTTTAAATAGATGCTGCCCTGCATTTACTTCAAATTTACCGCCTGTCTTAGCAAGAATTCCCGAGCCATTTAAAGTAATTTGGGAAGAAGCTCCTGTGATCACAATCTCTTTAGGACTGCTAATCTCTATTTTGTCTTCAGTAGAAGAAATCGTAATTCCTTTTTTTGCCAAAATATCCAAAGCATCAGACTGTGCCTGAATTTCGACTTTACTTTGCGCTGCTATTGCTTTAATACCACCTTGAGCTGCAAATAAGCTAACCTTACCTAAAGCTTGTCCCACAATATTTTTTTGCGTACTCAGGTTAATGCTATCACCGGCAATCTGATTAATCATACCTGTTGCAGATAAATGAATATCCTCTGGTGTACTAAGTGCAATACCATCCACTGAGTTAAGTAAAAGAATGGCTTTTTTAAATTTAGCGATATCTTTTTCTATTTCACTGGCAAAAGCTTTGAGCTGTTCAACAGATTCAATTTCATCTGTTTTTTGTTGCTTTGCAATATCACTTAAAGACTTACTATTACTATGACTCGTCTCCAGCTGTGTTCTTGCAATCTCTGCATCTAAATGTTCACCATTGGCCTTTTCCTGTTTATAAGTCGACACCAATAAACCTTGTCCAGCTCGTACTGCCCCCCATTGATCGGTCCGCAGCTCAAAACCTTCACCCCGACTTTCACTCTCAACCTTTTCTTTAGGATGACTTAAATGACCTAAATTCAGTTGTGTTGCACCATGGCTACTTTGCAACTGCGTACTAATTTGTCCCGTGGTGTCATCAAAGCGTAATTGACCAAATCCCTCTCCCGCCACTTCTTTAGAACGAATTCCCGCGAGTTTTTTGGTATCTGGTAATTGTCCTTTATTGTCAAATTTAGTGGGACTACGCTGCGCTTCATGAATACGACCCACGACAAAAGGTCGGTCAATGTTGCCATCAAAGAAATCAACGACGACTATTTCACCAATTCGAGGTAAGAAGCGTGCGCCATAACCTTCGCCAGCCCAAGGGGTCAACACATCAACCCAAGCCGAGTCTGTGTCATTATTGTTCGCACCTGCACCACCATCATGGCCATGATCATCAGAACGGGTAAACAGAAAACGGACTTTTATCCGCCCCCATTCATCAACATGGATTTCTTCACCGGCAGGCCCCACAACTTTAGCACGCTGTGGATGTGTTACTGGTCGATGTGTAAGTGGATTAAATTCAGGGACGGTCGTAATATTTCGACGTTGCAAAGTCAAGGTATTGGCTTGGCGTTCATCCGCATCGCTTTGTTTGACTTGCCACTGACTTTGATGGATCAGTTGTGTAACTTGATCGGTTAAGTCTTTGGGTAAATTATTTTGGTTATAAAAAGACTTGGATAAAATCAAAAACTCTTGATCAGCACCACGATGCTGGTCAATCTCTGGATGCTCATCCAATTTGAACCAATAACCAACTTGTGTATCACGCACGGTACTTTTAGCAATAAATTGTTTGGCTTGAGCTGCATAATAATCACTAAAATTTTGATTGAGACGTTCAACTTGAGCACTATTAGAGGCAGTTGCAGCATCTTCACCATTCAGATCTTGCATCCATGCAGGGCTCACATGCCATGCCTGCTCTAAGCTTAAGCTCGCATTATCTTGATTTTGACTATGTAGGTGCTTGCTTTGTACTGCACCACCACCCTCGTCCTGTTCAAGCACATCCGCTTGCCACCGCTGCACATGTACCGACGTCGGTTGCAGACTGCGCTGACCGATAAAACTGGTCATACTGTCATTTTTTTCAGTCGCACTACTGCGATGAAAACGGATATTACGTCGCTCCAAAGCTTGATATTGGCTATTTTCATCAATCAAACGTAGCTTTTGAGCTGCTATGGGTGTCACAGACGATGTTACAAAAGATTGAGCTTCATCAACCAACCAATGAATGCCTTCACTGCGTAGTAAGCGAGTAATAAAATCATAGTCAGTTTCATTACTTTGCATCATGAATGGCCGGACGTCATACTCTTTTTTTAAGCCACTTAAGTCCAAACTTAAACTCGCTGCAAAAAGTGGGCTCTTTTTTTGCCATTCCTTAAAAATAATCTCGACCACATCTTTGACCGATTTATTCATAAACACACGGCTATTACGACGCTTATGCCATAATGCCGTTGCATCTTCTAAGGTCAACTTATATAGCGTTAATGCACCATCACTTTGGCCTTGAAATGCTTCTGTAATGATCCCGGTAATACGAAAAAGTTGACCCGCATCGGTTACCTGATCGATTGCGACTTGTGTACCAATAAATTGTTTGAGTTCTAAGGTGGCAGAAGTTGAGAGACAGATGAGCTGAACATTCAAACCTTCACTTAAGGCATGTTCCCCATCAATACGTTGCAAGAATACTTGTTCATTCAGCGTGGTATTGGAAAATTGAATATGCAAGGCACGTTTTTGTGGACTAATGCCCAATTTTTCAATAGCAGAGTATATATTGTTCAGCATTGTTATTATCAAACATCAATTTTATTTAAATTTCCCGAACATTTAATCAAATTATTCAATATAAGCCAAGCCTACAAAGATAATTTTTTTGTGTTTTTAGTTAGCTTTAAATATCTGAAATAATTAGTCAAAATTTCATAAAAGATGAAATATCGTTTTAATGTTTAATTTATAATTACAAGAACAGAGCAGATTATTTACAACAAGGAATAGCCATTTCTGAAACCTGCTCAAGAATATCTAATATAGAAATTCTAAAAAATATCAAATTAGAATTTTCTCTTAAGATAAAAGGTCGATATTCAAAAACAAAACTACATTAATATCTTTTTACTATTAATTAAATATAATTATTATATAAAATATATGGCATGAATAAATCAACTACGGGGCCTTCAAATTTCGGCAAATATTAAGACTCAACCTGTTCAGGCTTTCTTAAGTCCAAATAAAACTCAACAATTGACCAAATAACAATCAAAGCAAACATAGCAACAGCGAATAACACAGCAGTTAAATAAATCATGCTTGAGTTCTCCGTTAGAAAACGAGTTAAGACCAACAGGTTAAAAGTTTTAACCTACGACAAAAGTCTAATAAGAATTTCTGACGGTGCCTAGCCATATTTAGCAAATTTTTAAGAGTATTTTTATCTATGATGATAGCTTTGCTATATAAAATTTAACCGATTTATTGCTAAAAAGTATAATTTTTCAATCCGCCCTTCTTATTCCGATTTGTAATATATGCACAATTCAGATCAAAGCTCACTTAAATCCTCTTGACTCATGATCCAAACAAGCAGAAATTACACCTTTTTAAAATCACCGTATCACCGACTATGTTGAAAAAGTTTATTGGCGAATCCGCATTTAAATTGGCGGGCTGGAAATACCGCGTAGAACCTGATGTTTTAGAAAATAAACAAGTGATCGTCGGCTTTGAACACACCTCAATGATGGATGCTGTACTTTCATTGGCCCTTTGCCAAATTTATGACATCAAAATTCACACGCTGATTAAAAAAGAACTCTTTAAAGGTCCATTTAAACCTGTTCTTGAAGCGATTGGCGGGATTCCTGTAGACCGTAAAGCCAATAAAGACATCGTGACTCAAATGGTTGAGCATTTTGAAGCCAATGAAAAATTTAATTTAGTCATTGCTCCAGAAGCGACCCGTGCAGTACGTGGTGAAACACGAAAACCAATTCGTACAGGCTTTTGGTATATTGCTAAAGCAGCAGGTGTGCCGATTGTATTAATGTATGCCAACTCAAAAACCAAACAAGGTGGTATTTTTGGCAAGATTTACCCGACTGAGCTCGATCACGATTTAGCTTTAATTAAGCAACTCTATAAAGATAAAGTAGGTTTAGATATCGTGATCCCAGAACCTAAAAATAAAGACTAAGCGCCATTCACGTTTTAACGAACTACGTATTTAAAGATATAAATGTATCGTGCTCCACGCATTGTACATTTATATCTTCCTGTTATAACAGGATCAGACTCCCCCTTTTAGCCCGATTCTCATCATAAGAAAAATTACAGTACGGGCGTTTAGACATTTCGCATTATTTTCTCAAATTTGGATATTTTTTTTTCAACTACTCAATTCATGAAATCCAGTACTTTCACACAAAAAAGCCATTATGGTAGAATTTGCTCAATTTGATAGGCATAAGGCCAATCTACAAGGAGCATATTTCGCATGGCGGGTCATTCCAAGTGGGCTAATACTAAGCATCGTAAAGCAAAACAAGATGCGAGCCGCGCTAAAGTATTCACAAAATTTATCCGTGAAATCGTGACAGCTGCACGCTTAGGCGGCGGTGATGTAGCGTCTAACCCACGTTTACGTGCTGTTGTTGAAAAAGCATTAGTTGCAAACATGACACGTGACACCATTAACCGTGCGATCCAACGTGGTGTGGGCGGTGAAGAAAATACCGATCTAAAAGAAGTAACCTACGAAGGATATGGCGTTGGTGGTGTTGCTGTCATCATTGAAACAATGACGGATAACTTGAACCGTACTGTTCCTGACGTTCGTCATTGCTTCTCGAAAACTGATGGTAATTTAGGTACTGCAGGTTCAGTGGCTTATATGTTTACCAAACGTGGTGAGATTACTTTTGAAGATGTTTCTTTAGAAGATCAAATCATGGACGTCGCTTTAGAAGCGGGTGCTGAAGATATTGAAGTAGATGAAGATGAAATTCTAGTTATCACCACACCTGAAACTTTCGGTGAGGTTCAGGATGCACTTGCAGCAGCAGGTTTAAAATCTGATAACGCCGAAGTGGTCATGAACCCTTCAACTAAAGCGTTAATTTCAGATATCGAACAAGCGAAAAAAATCATCAAAATGATTGATATGTTTGAAGATCTTGACGACGTTCAAAACGTGTATACGAACGTTGAATTCACCGATGAAGTGATGGCTGAGTTAGAAGCTCTATAGTTCAATCGAGTGAAGTATAAAACGCACCCTTCGGTGCGTTTTTTATTGCCTAGCTTTCAACTGTTTGAGTTTATATATGAGGGCTGCATTTAAACCTTATTTAATAAGCCATTACAGTTAAAAACATTATATTGTTTAATTACAAAGCTCGAATGTAATGCAACTACGTGTTCAATTTTACCAATGCGCTTGAGTAAAATTTCACTATAGTTTTCCATATCCCGTGCAACGACTTCCACAATAAAATCGGCAGACTGCCCTGTCACCAAAAATGCATTAATGACTTCTGGAATACTTTCTAATGCTTCTAAAAATTTAGCAAAAGTATCTGTATCATGTTTGCTTAAGGACACCTGTAGCAGCACATGCAAACTAAAGCCCAATTTTTGATAATTAATTTCACGTTTTAGACCACTGATAATATTGTGATCAATCAATTGTTTGATCCGACGATGAACTGAACTGACCGATAAATTCACCCGCTCTGACAGTTCATTTAAGTTGACATCTTCATGGGTCAAAATTTCTAAAATTTGTTTATCAAAACGGTCTAGTTCCATCAGTCTACTCCAGCCATTTTTGAAAACAGTGCTGATGATCCAGATTCATCAAACACCTGTTGTCATTTTCAATGTTATTTTAAGTTTTAAAATCAGCATTTATGTGCAAGTTTTCTCATGTATAGCATGATTTATTAAAAATAATAAAGCTCATATGCATTATGAACATAATAATTTTCATATATATCGTGTTTAAATGAATGTTTTTTCATCAAAGTTTAGTTTTTATATTCTAAATAACGTCTTTAGACAACCTACCAATAAAGCTTCTCGATGTATTCCATTGATCTGAATAAATCAATTTCAGATAAAAGGGAAAGATATTTTATTTATATTTTTCAATTTTTTATTTTTACTTTATTTTTCAATGTGCGCTCTATTTCACATTTCATTTTTTTCACTTATTTACTTGGTTTGGTAATTACATTAAAAAATAGCGGCGGTTCATAAATATACAAAAAAACAAAAACGGAAGAATAAACATGGCAATTAAATCACTGAGTTCACTCAGCTCAAAATTAAGTTCTGTACTAAGTCCTTCCCTACAGCTCAGTACAATTAGCAGCACGGTCAGTAACCTACTTAGCCCACTTAAACCTACAACCAATATCACGGATACACTGACAGGATTATTGGGTAATTTAGGTGGCACAAAGTCTTTTGATTTTAGCGCACTGACTAAATCGCTTCCGCAAGTGATTAGCACGATTCAAAGTCTTACATCCAATAATGGTTCAAATTCGGATGCACTCAAGACATTGATGACAACTCTGCAACCACTCCTACAAAACTTAGGTAGCAACGCTGGCTCAACAGAGATGAATCAGTTGGTTCAATCTTTACCTACCATTGTCAACAGCTTGCAAAGTTTACTGAGTAGCACCAATAACCAAGGCAATCTTCCTGACAATATTAGTAGCGCTGTAAATGCCATAAAACCACTGCTTGCTATGCTTGGAAGCGCAACAGGGTCAACGGATGCAACACAAATTATCAATACACTCAGTCAAGTTTTAGAATATGCGCAACCCATTATTCAGATGATTGGGAGCTCGTCTTCTGGAAACATCGACTTTGGGCAAATTGCACAAGGTGCAACGAGTGCCCTCCTACCTTTATTAGCTTCAATCAATAAAGACAACTCATCTATTGATATGGAACAATTGAGTCATGCTTTACCGACAGTGATTGGAAGTGTGACCAATCTAGTGACCGCCATTTCATCAGCCAACCAAGGCAATATCCCTGAGACCATTTCAGGGGTGATCAAAGGACTTAATCCGCTTCTAGATTTACTGGCAAAAAGCGATGTCATCGATACGGATCAGGCTCAAACCGTCAAAGCGATTTATGATGTATTAAATAGCGTGAGCACCATTTTGGATGTGGTCAACAATCCATCCTTACTGACGCTTTCAACTGATTTAAATCAAGTGATTGATTCATTGAAACCAGTCATTGCTCTGATGGACAGTAATGGTGAAGCGACTCAGTTCCTCGATCAACTGACCATTCCAAATATTGGCGATTTACTTGGCAATCTTGCTCCTGAAAAAATTGATCTTGGTTCTATCACGGATCAGTTCAACCAATTGACTGAAAACCTCACGGGCCAATTACCGAATATTAATGACCTATTGGAAAATTTAGGTTCTGCTCAAGGTGATTTTGATATCTCCACCATCATCCCAAGTATTAAGGATGCGCTAGGCAATATCTTCTACCCTGTTATACCGCTGAATACTTTACAAGCCGATAGTATCAGTCCAGTGCTGAATATTTTGGATATTCAACAACAAAGCTATATTTAAGGATTGAATGTCTGATGAAAAAGCGCGCTGTTAGGCTCGCTTTTTTAAAGCAGTATGACGCAAAGTTTTCATTTAAAGGGCTTATACACCACGCCAATCTACCCGTGCGTTACGTTCTGTTTGGTATATACGTTGCACATATTGACCTAAAGGCAAATCGCTCAAATAGGCTTTGTAAGCTTTAAACTCTTCTGACAGGGTTTCGCCATGCTCTTTTTCCCACGGCGTTCCAACAATCTCTAATATCGGCGCCAACATTGAACACACTGCAATATCAGCCAAACCTAATCGGTCGCCTACAAAATAACGCCCACCTTGTTCGATCAGACGTTGATTTAAATCAACCACAATTTCGTCCAATCGCTCACGTGAAGCCGCAACCTTATCCGTATCTAATTGATAACCTTTAGAAACCAGTGCCTTTATAATGGGCTTGGAATATTTTTCAAACTGACGTAAATAGCCCTTTTCACCAATTAAAATATCAAGTGATTCTTCACTTTCATTTAATACATGTGCCAACCCCCAACGGCGCACATGTTGGCCTAACTCAATGGAGAGTTCATTAATTTCTAAAGCGTCTTCACGCAGTTTGACATCTGGACGGATCAGACTATGTTCGGGGTAGGTCGCATCCAAGTAAAAGGCGATTTGAGTTGAATCTGCAACCCAATGATCTTGATCACGTAAAATCGGTAATTTGTTTTGCCCTGTTTTAAGCTGTGCAAATGCACGATGTACACCCGGCATTAAATTATGAGCCACATAATCCAACTCTTTATGATCGAGTAACCAGCGCGCCTTTTCACAAAAATGTGAGAGTGGAAACTGGTAGAGAGTTCGCATAAATGCTCCAAGTTTTTGTTGTAACTGTAGTTTATAAAACCCAGTAATTTTATAGGGATACTTTAGTCACTGTGTTATTGAAACACAATGTCATTTTTGCACCTATTCTGCATCTGTAGTGCAACTCAAGCATTATTCAGACGTGAATTCATCTCTATCTCTGCGCGATTCAATAAGATATACATTCTCCTGCCCATATCACCTGACTTTATTATGGCTTTCATGTAAAATCATCCACAATTTTTTTATAATACTTTGTGAGTTATTTCATGGGTTTTAACTGTGGTATTGTCGGCCTGCCGAACGTTGGTAAATCAACGCTTTTCAACGCATTAACCAAAGCTGCGATTGCTGCTGAAAACTTCCCATTCTGTACAATTGAGCCAAATACTGGGATCGTACCTGTACCTGACCCACGTATGGATAAACTTGCTGAAATTGTAAACCCACAACGTGTTGTCCCAACCACGATGGAATTTGTGGATATCGCAGGTCTCGTTGCTGGTGCATCTAAAGGTGAAGGCCTTGGTAACCAATTCTTAGCCAACATTCGTGAAACGGATGCTATTGCACATGTTGTACGTTGTTTTGAAGACGAGAATGTCATTCACGTAAATGGCAAAATTGATCCACTTGACGATATCGCAACAATCAACACTGAACTTGCACTTGCTGACTTAGAAGCTGTTTCTAAAGCAATTACACGTCTAACAAAATCTGCAAAAGGTGGCGATAAAGAAGCGATTGCGACCAAAGCTGTTTTAGACAAAATCTTACCTTTACTGGATGAAGGTAAACCTGCGCGTGCAGCTGACCTTGATGAAGATGAACGTAAATTGGTGCGTGGTTATGGCTTCTTAACCCTTAAACCAACCATGTATATTGCCAACGTTGCAGAAGATGGTTTCGAAAATAACCCTCACTTAGAAGCAGTACAAAAATTAGCTGCTGAAGAAAATGCGATTGTGGTTCCACTTTGCAACCAAATCGAAGCAGAAATTTCATTACTTGAAGACGAAGACCGTGCGGAATTCCTTGAAGCTTTAGGCATGGAAGAACCTGGTCTAAACGTAGTTATTCGTGCAGGTTATGGCTTACTCGGCCTTCAAACATACTTCACAGCTGGTGTACAAGAAGTTCGTGCTTGGACAGTAAAAATTGGTGCAACTGCACCTCAAGCTGCAGGTGTGATTCACACTGACTTCGAAAAAGGCTTTATTCGTGCTGAATGTGTTGCCTACAACGACTTCGTTCAATACAACGGTGAAGCCGGCGCTAAAGAAGCAGGTAAATGGCGTTTAGAAGGTAAAACATACATCGTTCAAGATGGCGATGTTTTACACTTCCGTTTTAACGTATAAGACAGTACTCATAAGAAGCCAGCAATTTGCTGGCTTTTTTAATTTCAGGCAAAAGCTCAAGCTAAAAAATAAGCATATTTAAAAACTTAAAACCTACTTAAAAACAAAATTATATCGACACGAATACATGATTTGGTTGCCGAGTCACCACAGTGCAACGACTTAAATCTCTACCGTTCTGCTATAAATTTACTCATAGGCACTAATGCCTATTTTCATAGAACAATAGCAATGAAAAAAATCAGCAAAATTCTAACAGCAGGTATCTTTACAATGCTTAGTGTAACTGCGTTTGCATGTCCACAAGGCACCACACTTACAGGTGGTACAGGTGCAAATCATAAAGATGGTACTTGTGTTTCCATTGCTAAAGATGCAAAACATCAGGACCGTACTGCTACACATGCAGCACAAGTTGCGCAGCATGATGCAAAAGTCGCTCGACACAATACAAAACAAGCCAGCCAATTGGCTCAGAGTAAAGTGAAACATAATCAAAAATTAGCAATACATGATGCAGCTCAAGCACAGCATCTTGCAACACAAGCAAAATCAGAAGCTAAAACTTCAGCCCATGCTGCCAAAGCTGCAAATACTGACGCAAAAGCAAAAATCGCTGCACAAAAGGTCGCAGCGGAACAACATAAAGCTGCTGTGAAATCCTAAACAGTTGAGAATTAACACATAGCACAAAAAAAGCCGGAATTATCCGGCTTTTTTATTCAACTCATTTATGGGTGAGCAATATGTAATGCTTTTGCATCCATCTCTGCGCGCTGTCTTCTTGCTTCTGTCAACATGCGTTGTTCAAGCTCTTTACGAAAGCCGAGTAGAAACACAAACTCAGCTAGAACAAATAAAGGTCCTATTGCCAAGCCAATAACATCATCCATAAACGCAGGCTTTTTCTTTTCATAATAATGACCGATAAATTGGATGATCCAACCCACAACAAAGATCCCCACACTCCAAATCAGCCATGACATAAGGCTCATTTTTGCGATCATTAAGGCTAAGGGATACGTGACGGCAAATACCAAAAGCATAATCAAACCGAAAATTTTATCTAAACTCAGGTAATAAATGACACTGGCAATAATCAACAACAATGCAAGGGTCAGTTCAAAACCTGAAATCATTAGCCCTGCTCGTGCTGTTAGACACATAATCGAAAATACAATAAGCGGAATACCCACAAAATGCGTCAGCACATTTTTTCGATCTAAATGATATGCTGCATATTGGCTTAACAGTCTTTCAAGTTTGCTCATTAACTTACTCCTTGTTCATTCACTCATTTCACTATATAAAAAATGCATCAATAAAGTTGTCAGCTAATAGACAAGTTGGACCAAAAAATAAGGATATGCTGTGCTGGACGCTCAATATGTGCATCAACTCAATAAAAATGTATGGTATTCAGGCTTAAATCTTTCCTTCCAAGACTTTATCTGCCGCCATGCCTTAACCTTAGCTTTCGAAAAAGACGCACGTGTTTTTTTATCAGGACAGCGTTTTAATGGTATGTATGCGGTCTTAGAAGGCGCAGTTCGCTTAGGCTATATTGATATTCATGGCAAAGAAGCGATTGCCGCCATAGCTGAGCCGATTATGTGGTTTGGCGAAATATCCTTGGTTGACCAATTACCACGTTCTCACGATGCCATCTGTACCAAAAAGTCCACATTATTACACCTACCGGCTCAAGCAATTCAGCAATTATTACAACAACACCCTGAGTTTTGGTTTCATATTGCCCAGCTCACCAGTCAAAAGCTTCGCTATGCCTTTATGGAACTCATAGCGTTACAAACGCAAAGTTTAAGTCAACGTCTCGCACAGCGTCTGCTGTTTATTTTAAATGGATATGGAAATCATTTGGAAATTGAGCAACACACCATATACATCTCGCAGGAACAACTTGCGCAACTGATGAATTGCTCACGACAATCAGTCAATCAGGAGCTTCAGCAGTTGGAAAAAATGCAGGTGCTTCGTGTTGCGTTTAAACAAATTGAAATTTTAGATCTAGCGCAGTTACATCAGATTGCTCATGCACTTCCTGTGCATGATGTCTGACATTTGTGATTCAAATAAGTGCATTTAATTGCACCAGAATGATTCTTTATAGTTATTTTGCTTTTATTTGTGGCACTTCGCTTTATCGAGTTTTGATCACGACAATAATTGGCAAACATTTACACTGTCAAAACCATTTGTACATGCTGCAACTTCTTGAGTTGATGCTTCTGATTTGTCTTCAGTCGCTGCTTGTACATTGACCGCTGTAGTCAAAACAGCCAAAACCGATAACTTCATTAATGTTTTTTTCATCTTAATCACCTATTCAACGTCTTTAATTTAACTTACATACTTCATCTTTTACGTAGTAATTTTTACATACTTTATCAAATAATGATAATTTTAATTTTTTATCACATTATCCATACTTTATATTATTAATATTTTAAAGATATTAATTAAAGGGAAGGACAGACGACTGGCGTTCTAAAATGGAGTATTTTTTATCACTGAATCTTTATAAAAAATAATTATGTACTTAATAATCAATGCTTTTTATCTATTTGACTTCAAAAAACAACCATACAATTTGGAATTTAACTCAATACCAAGACAGCAGTCTGATTTAATTTTTATATGAAATAGCGATACTTTGAGGAGGATTTTCCAATCCTCTCTTATAGATTTATTCTTGTTTTTTGATATTTTCCAAAAAAAAAGCAGTGAATCTTCACTGCTTTGATCGGGTTAAACGCCTACTTTTTTCGGATCGGTATTTCCGAGTTCAGGGTTTTCAATCGCACCTTTGCATTGATTTTTATCACGCTCATAATCAGCTTGCTTCTGTGCAACAGTCGAACTCTGATCAATACTTTCACGTGCCCAAATTTCCAGACTTGTTAAAGCCTTACGACACAGTGCATATTTACCTTCAGTCACAGAATCGGTCATTTTGACATTGATACGCCATTCGGTACTCAATTTACGCGCTGGAACACGGACTTTCTCTTCCATCTGATCGACTTGCTTTGCATAAACAATCGGATCAACTTCATTGATAAATGCCCAAGCTTTGGCAGCATACTCCGTTGCATCATTGGTTAATTTTGGTGCTGCTTTAATTTCGACTTGAGCTTGTTCAGCTCCATCATTACCACAGGCCTGTAACAACACCGTGCTGCTCAATAATGAAACAATCAGTATCCCACGCATCTTTAACCTCTGCATATCTGGCTCATTTCAGCAAACATATTCGGCAATATGCTAGTGAATTCGAGTACAATACTCAATCATCATTTGACCTGTTGTTCAACTCTTTCAAAGGTGTGTCGTGTCTGAGCACAAACTTCCTACAGTTCAGCCTGCGGGTTTTTGGCAAGGTGCTAAAGATAGTCAAGCCATTATCTTTACCTATCTTCCTGTTTCTTTTGCATTTGGAGTTTCTGCGACTCAATTTGGTTTCACTGCGTGGGAAGCCTTATTTTTATCATGCTCTATGTATGCAGGTGCCAGTCAGTTTCTCATCGTAGCGTTACTGGGAAGTGGAACATCTATTTGGATGACTGCTCTTACTGTAATTGCCCTCGATATCCGCCATTTACTCTATGGCCCTGCCTTACAAAACTTGATTCAAGATCGACTTAACTTAAAGAAAACGGCAGTTTGGGCTTGGGGTTTAACCGACGAAGTTTTTGCATCAGGTATGATCAAACTGTCGCAACGTCGTCAAGAATGGTCAGAATCTTGGATGTTAGGACTCAGTTTATTTAGTTGGCTGTCTTGGGCAACAGGCTCATTTTTAGGCGGTTTATTTGCCGATCAAGTCAGCAACCTTCCACAATTTTTACAAGCCGCACTCGACTTTCTACTGCCTGCATTGTTTTTAAGCTTTTTACTTGCCGCATTTGAGAAAAAACATACATTTGTGGTCACGGTTACAATTATTGTTTCTGCGATTGCCTGCTACTTTATTGACTTGTCTGCCGCGATTTTTATCGGTATTTCTTCTGGTATTTTTGCCGGTTTATTCAAACATTATGTTTTAAAAAAACCTGATCCTGAGCATATGGGTGAAGCATCATGAATCTAGAAATTATCCTGGTCGGGATCTTGGTCGGAATTGCGAATTTTGCATCACGGTTTGGGCCATTTTTTGTAATTCAGAAATTTCAGCAAGGTTCACAGCAGCGTGGTTCTTTATGGCTAAAAATCGCTTTGGGCTCGATTGGTATCGCTGCAATTAGTTCAATGTTGGTGGTTGCAACCTTACCACCTCTGCTTGAAGCCCCAAATAAAAGCTTTGCCATGTTGGTTGGATTTGCTGTGCTTGCAGGTTTGTATTTCAAGTTTAAGAAAATTGTACCAGCCACGCTCACTGCAGCACTGACTTACGGCTTAGTCTATACCTATATACCTTTTCATCTCTAAAGCCGTGTCAGCGACAATCCAAATAAAATCTCGAGCACATGCTTATTTATCCTGTGCTTTTTAATCTGCAATATTTATGAGATAGTCAGCATATAACATAAAAAATCTAGCGAAACCCCATAGATGGCAAAGTACCATTTTATTCAAGGCAAAATTTATATTCATTCCAGACAACCATCTGAATTGAGTTGGGGACTGCAAAAACCCATCGAAAGTACATATTTTCAATGCTTCATTCAAAGCCAGCTGTTCAGTGGTAATTTCTGCGCTGTACATTGCCAACCAGCAGATCAGATCCGCGCCATTTATATAGAGAAAAATCAGCAACAAAAGATTGTGGGCTTATATAACTGCACACAGCAGATTCTGCACTTACATCCACGTCGCCTGATGTTTTCACACATATCGATGCCCCGCCTATTCAGCAATTTTCCGCAGCTGTCCGGTTTTTTATTGATTTTTCTATTGTGCATTTTCAGCCTCAGTTCATGGCTCAATTCATCATTTCACCTTCTGTCGGTGGCTACAGACGCGCTTCATTTCACTGCCGTTTTAGTTGGAATGATATTTATTTTATGCATATGCGTCGCACCACTGCTCGGATTGCTGTACTGGCCCAATTTCCGCCAAACATCTATACAGCTTTGTGCGCTTCAATGTGCAAATTTGGATATTGAGCCATTCCCTGCATCTGTAAAAAATGCAGGTATATTTAAAGTGAATTTAAATAAAAAACAACTAAATACCACTTTTTAAAGATTTTCACAGGTAAATAATTACACGAACGCACCCCATAAAGATATAAAAAAAATTGTTGGACAATATCATTTATTTATGTGAACACTCGCTTATCTCTCGAACAAGTTCTGCTATGCTTAAATTCCCATAAAATCAAGCATGGATGATTTACATGAGCGTCACTATTGGTACTCCACTTCAGTCTTCAGCGTATAAAGTCTTACTGTTAGGTTCTGGTGAACTCGGTAAAGAAGTTGTGATTTCATTGCAACGTTTGGGTGTAGAAGTTCATGCTGCCGATCGTTATGACCATGCTCCTGCCATGCAAGTTGCGCATTTTTCTCATACTTTAAATATGGCAGATCCTGAGGCACTTAAAGCTTTAATTTCTCAAGTGAAGCCTCATTTGATTGTTCCTGAAATTGAAGCTATTGCGACTCAAGTTTTGGTCGAGATTGAAGAACAAAATATTGCCACTGTCATTCCTTCTGCAAAAGCTGTCAATCTGACGATGAACCGTGAAGGGATTCGCCGTCTAGCTGCCGAAGAGCTTGGACTACCGACTTCAGCCTACCGCTTTGCCAATACCCTTGAAGCGTTTCGTGCTGCATGCGATGACATTGGCTATCCAAATTTTGTTAAGCCTGTCATGTCGTCTTCGGGTAAAGGACAGTCACGTGTAAAAAGCTTTGATGAAGTCGATGCTGCTTGGGAATATGCACAAACAGGTGGACGTGTAAATCAAGGTACTGTGATCGTGGAATCACAAATTGACTTTGACTTTGAAATCACCCTGCTGACTGTTCGTGCAAAAAATGCAGAAACAGGTGAAATTGAAACATCATTTTGCGACCCAATTGGCCACCGCCAAGACGCTGGCGACTATGTAGAAAGTTGGCAGCCACAACTCATGACTGCTCTTGCATTAGAGGAAGCCAAGCGTATTGCCAATAAAGTAACCATTGCATTAGGTGGATGTGGCATTTTTGGGGTGGAACTGTTTGTCAAAGGCGATAAAGTATGGTTTAGTGAGGTATCACCTCGTCCACACGATACAGGCCTTGTCACTCTTGCATCGCAATTCCAAAGCGAATTCGAACTGCATGCACGTGCCATTCTTGGTCTGCCTGTGAATACTGCTCGACACAGTACTGCTGCGAGCGCAGTCATCTATGCAGGCGTGGATGATACCAATTTATCATTTACTGGCTTAAATCTTGCTTTGGCTAATCCAGACACCGATTTACGCCTCTTTGGTAAACCAGAAGGCTTTAAACGTCGCCGTATGGGCGTAGCAACAGCACGTGCTGAAACCACAGATCATGCGCGTGAACTTGCTCAACATGCTGCACAACAAGTCAGTGTTCAACAAAACTAAGTTTGTAACACCTTAACGGACCACTGTTCATGATCAATACGCTTCCTCTGCTGAATTACATTAAAAGTAACCACGACATTCAGGCGATTAACCAATGGCGCTCAGATGTTGAAAATCAGCTACAGGAATGCTTTGAAAATGGACAGTCGATTCGTGATGTGATTTTGGCTCGATCGAATCTAATCGATGAAGCCTTAAAGTTCTTATGGACACATGCTGAACTCGACCAAACCGATCTCGGTTTGTTTGCTGTAGGTGGCTATGGTCGCCGTGAAATGCTGCCATACTCCGACGTCGATATCATGATTTTGTCTGAAGATGAAATCAGCCCAGAACAAGAAAAACTCATCTCCAGCTTTATTTCAACACTTTGGGATGTTGGTAATTTCAAACCGGGCATCAGTGTACGTACTATTAACGATTGTGTTGCTCAAGCCACCAATGATTTAACCGTGGCAACAGCGCTGATCGAAGCACGTTTGATTGTGGGCAATGAACACCTAGCCAAATGGCCACGCCGTATCGTGTCACAGACATGGACGGATAAAACCTTCTATGATGCCAAAATGCAAGAGCAAGCCAAACGCTATGCTCAACATAACAATACCGAAAGCAACTTAGAACCCGATATTAAAAATGCGCCCGGTGGTATCCGCGATATCAACCAAATCGGTTGGATTGCAAAGCGTCATTTCCGTGTCAATCGCATCTATGACCTTGTACATCTAGGTTTTATTTCAGAGTTTGAACTTGGCGTTCTTGAAGAAACAGAAAGCTTTCTTTGGGAAATCCGTCATCATTTACATCGCTTAACCAAGCGCGACGAAAACCGCTTACTGTTTGATTATCAACGTGACATTGCCGCTAAATTTGGCTATCAGCGTGAAGAAGGCAAATCACCGAATTATCCAATCGAACAGTTCATGAAACGTTACTACCGTAGCGCTCAGCAAGTGACGACTTTGAATGAAATGCTTTTGGCTTATTTCAATGAATCGGTCATCACGCCACGCTTGCCTGACTATGAACGTAAGATTGAAGAGATCAATGCCAACTTCAAATTAGTCGATGGCAAATTGGCGGTGCAGCATCATAAAATTTTCTCTGAAAATCCAAGTGCTATTTTAGAAATTTTCTACCTCTTGGCGAATCGTCCAGAAATTGAAGGGATTCGTGCCCGAACTTTACGTCTATTGTCTCTTGCGGCAAAACGTATTGATCAAAACTTCCGTGACAATCCTGCACATCAAGCCTTATTTATGGCGATCATTCGCTCACCCTACCGTTTATACGACACCATGGTGGCGATGAAACGTTATGGCGTGCTCGGCAACTATATTCCTGCCTTTGGGCAAATCATGGGACTCATGCAATACGACTTGTTCCATATTTATACTGTCGATGCCCATACCCTGTTATTACTGCGTAATTTAAACCGTTTTAAAGAGCCTGAATTTGCTAAAGACTTCCCTGTCGTTAGCTCAGTGTTCCAACGACTGGCGCGCCGCGACATTGTGTATTTAGCAGCAATTTTCCATGATATCGCCAAAGGTCGTGGTGGTGACCACAGTGAACTTGGTGCAGCGGATGCAATTGATTTCTGCCGTACCCATGGGTTTACTGAACGTGAGTGCAACCTTGTCGCATGGTTGATTCAAAACCATCTATTGATGTCCGTTACTTCTCAGAAAAAAGACATTTCCGATCCAGATGTGGTGAAAGAATTTGCTGAGAAAATGGGCGATATGGAGCATCTCGACTATCTCTACACCTTAACAGTTGCCGATATCAACGCAACCAATCCGACGCTTTGGAATACATGGCGTGCATCACTCATGCGTCAACTGTATACACAAGCACGTGATGTGATTCGTTCAGGTTTAGGTCGTCCTGTAGACTATCCAATGCTGATTGAAGACACTAAATTTGCGGCCAGCGAACTGTTAGTCAATGATTTTGCGCTCTACGATGTAGAAACTGTTTGGCAAGAACTCGGTGATGAATATTTCCTAAAAGAATCTGCCGATGAAATCGCATGGCATACACGCGCCATTTTAAAACATGGCAATAATGCAGAACCATTGGTGATGATGCGAGCACATCGTAAATTTGCACAAGATGCGGTACAGATCTTTATTTACACTCAAGATCAACCTAACTTGTTTGCGACCACAGTGGCAATTATGGACAGAATGAATCTAGACGTTCAAGATGCTCGGATTATCACAGCATCCACTGCATTTAGTTTGGACACCTATGTTGTACTTGACCGTTTTGGCACCTTATTAACAGATCCTGAACGTGAACAAACCGTTATTGAAGCGCTCAAAAAAGCCTTGAGCCAATCTGACAAGTACCCAGGCCTGATGCAACGTCGTATTCCACGTCAACTGCGTCATTTTGATATTGAAAATACCGTGAGTATTTCTTTTAATGAAGCGCTTCAACAAAATATGGTTGAAATTGCGACACTTGACCATCCGGGCTTACTTGCTAAAGTCGGTGGTTTATTTATGATGCAAGGCCTAGATATTCACTCTGCGAAAATTGCGACGCTCGGTGAACGTGCTGAAGATATTTTCTATGTCACTAAAAAAGATGGCTCACCTATGAGCGATTCAGAAGCAGAAACGTTTGCTGCACAATTAAAGTCAGCACTCGATGAAGCTTCGAATCAGGTTTGTAGTCATCATTAACTTAAATTGATCGGTATCCATTCCATGAACTCCAGTTTGTCATTATTGCACCCTTATCCATTTGAAAAGCTAAATAAGCTATTTCAGGATGTGAAACCCGCAGAGTTGCCTTTGATTCCCCTATCGATTGGTGAGCCAAAGCATCCTGCACCGGAGTTTGTGAAACAGGCCATTATTGATAATTTTCAACACTTATCAACTTACCCAAACAGCAAGGGTTTACCTGAGCTTCGCACAAGTATTGCAAATTGGTTAACCCGTCGCTTTAAACTCAATAGCATCAGTGCAGACACCAACGTCCTGCCTGTATCAGGTACACGTGAAGCGATCTTCTCGTTTGTACAAGCTTTGGTTAAACGTGAAGATGCCCCTTATGTGGTGATGCCAAATCCGTTTTACCAAATCTATGAAGGCGCAACTTTACTTGCGGGTGCAGAGCCTTACTTCATCAACTGTACAGAAGAAAATAACTACCTTGGCGACTTTGACGCTGTACCAGCTGAAGTTTGGGAAAAAACCGCTTTACTGTTTGTCTGCACACCGGGTAATCCTACAGGTGCGGTACTTTCTAAAGAACAGTTTAAAAAACTGATTGCTCTGTCTGACCAATATAATTTTGTGATTGCATCTGATGAATGCTACTCAGAGCTTTGGTTTGATGAAGCGCCTGTTGGTCTGCTTGAAGTTTGTGCTGAAATAGGCCGTGATGACTATAAAAACTGCGTGGTATTCCACTCACTGTCTAAGCGCTCTAACTTACCGGGTATGCGTTCTGGCTTTGTTGCAGGTGATGCTGCGCTTTTAAAACCTTATTTACAATACCGTACTTATCATGGCGCTGCGATGCCTGTTCAACACCAGTTAGCTTCAATTGCAGCTTGGGATGACGAAGCACACGTCGAAGAAAACCGCGTACAGTACCGTGCAAAATTTGAATTATTCCAACGCGAACTGGGTCACCTACTACCATTACAAAAACCTGATGCTGGGTTTTACTACTGGTTAAAAGTCGATAATGATGAAAGCTTTGCCAAAATGCTCATGGAAAAAGCACACGTTAAAGTGCTTCCAGGCCGTTACTTATCGCGTGATACAGCACAAGGTAATCCGGGTGAAAACCATGTCCGTTTAGCCCTTGTTGCCGATATTGCCCAATGTGAAGAAGTGATTCGTCGCTTAAAAACAGTACTTTAATTGATTTAAAGCGTTTTGCTTAAAACAAAAAATGCCCCAAATTTGGGGCATTTTTATTTGAGTCATTTCTTAACAATCATTCAGCGCTAATCATCTAGCAATAATTACTTAGAAACAAGCATTGAGAAATCATTGAACACTATTAGAAATCAAATGTTGCACTCAATTTAAATGTTCGAGGTTCGCTCAGTGACAAATACGTATAATCGTTCACCGAGGCTGAAGCCCAATAGTCTTTATCTAAAACATTGGTCACACTAAAATTCAAACTGGTGGGTACATTCTTGATTTGCGTTTTATAGTTTGCACCCAAATCTATACGTGTCCAATCTTTAAGTTTCAAAGTGTTGGCATTGTTTGCATAAGTTGAACCCGTATATACAACGCGCCCATTTACACTAACATCTTGTTCAATCGGTAGTTTCCAATCCGCTTCGACATTGGCTTGGAACTCCGGCACACTGATCACACGATGTCCATCAAATAAACCTTGGTATGTGTCTTTTTGCTCGGTATCAATCCAAGTTGCACCGCCCAATATCTTGATTGAATCTGTTAATTGACCATAGGCATTAAATTCAAGCCCTTGGTGAATATTCGTCGCTTGACTGATTTGTGCAGTCCCCGAGCTATTCACTGAGGCTTTTTGGCGATCTGTATAGAAATAATTCAATGTTCCACCAATCAAACCATTTTCATATTTCACGCCCAGTTCTTTTTGTTTCGACACAAATGGATCAGCAATAAAGTTATTACCTTCGCTATCCAAAATTGCTTCACCTTGAACCAAAGCTTCGATGTAATTGGCATACATAGACCATTCAGGCGTTAATTTATAACTCACACCCAATGCCGGAGTAAGCTGATTTTTATTAATATTGTATTTATAGGTTCCGTAAGAATATACGTCTTGATCAACTTCCTGATAACGCGCACCCAGCATGAGCGTTAAACGATCATCTAACATCGAAATATTGTCGCCCAAGGCAAAACTTTTCAACGTACTGACACCCGCTTTTGGATAAGTCCCTTCTCCCCCCAACCATTTGTCAATGTTTGAATCTTCGGTGTAAATCGGATCATAAAAATTATCATTCAAACTGGTGGCATATCCATAGCTATAGCGTTTATCTGCACGATATAAAGAACCAGAAGCGACCACTTGATGTTTTAAAGCACCTGTTTCAAATTTAGTTTTCACACCCAGTTCTGCTGAATGATTGCGATCTTTACGTGGAATCATCGATGCAGAAAGTTTTGCTGTTCCTGCTGCGGTATCACTTAATTGCTGGCTTGAGTAAACACCGGCTTCTTCTGATTTGCGGAAACCATATGCGGCATAGGCTGTTGTTGCATCGGTTAAGTCATATTCTGCTCGTACACTTCCGAATAAATCTTCTTCGTTTGAATAAGTCCATGCTTGACCATGATAATTAGCATACTGAGCAGCACTCGGAAGCTGTGTAACTGCATTGGTTAAACGTAAACTTGGTCGATTTTCTGAAAGGCGGTTATTGTTATATCCCAAATCACTAGATAGGCGGAAACGCTCCCCTTTGTAGTCCGCAGCAATCAAAGCCAATCCAAGTGCTTTCTTTTCTTGGTCAATCTCGGTTCCGCCATCATTGTAAGCGGTATTGACCCGCACTCCAAATTGATCACCTGTCCCAAAGCGACGTGATACATCCGATGCCACATAGGCACCATTGAAGTTTGTCCCCACCGTCACACGTGTTAAGGGATCATTACTGGCACGTTTCGGAAGTAAGTTAATTGACCCACCTATGCCTGTTCCACCTGGGATTGCACCATTTAAAAATGCCGAAGCGCCTTTGAAGACTTCTACCCGCTCAAACAGTTCTGTTGGAATATATTGGCGTGGCAATATGCCATACAGGCCGTTATATGCCGTATCATCTGATGCCAATGCAAACCCACGAATAAAATAAGCTTCTTGAAAGTTCCCATAACCTTTGGCTGTACGCACACCTGCATCAGCTTGTAGCACGTCACCAACGCTTTTCGCTTGGCGGTCTTGAATATATTGCTGGGTATAACTGGTGATATTAAATGGTGTTTCTAAATTTTTCTGATTACCGAAAATACCCACTTTACCGCCCGTCGCGACTTGCCCCCCTGCATAAGGCTTCATCAAGCCATTTGCAGAAGCATCCGCACTCACGACCACATTAATAGCTTCTAGCGTTTGAACTTCAGTACTATCCATATTGGCAGCGGGATGTTCCTTTTCAGCGATTTCATTCGCATAAACATATGTGAACCCTTGTGTAGCACACGCCATCATCACACAGAGCTGCTTCATTTTTAACATTGGGAGAGTGATCCTAGAAAATACGCCCACATAATAAATGATAATAATTAGCATTTATTCTTTTATTTCATCTTTTACGATGCTTTTTATTTATTACTTTTTATTTTTTAATTGTAATTTTTTATTAAGCTCAACTTAACGAATTACACTCACCTGATTGCCGAAGAGCGATTTCATTCATCAAATACACAAGGATTAAGTCATTTAATTGCCACTCATGAAACTAATCTGCAAGCTTCATCTATCAGATGTAAACCCGAAAATTACAGATCATTCGGGGAGCTTAGAACAATAATTAACATATGCCTTCTGCTATAGGCTTATTGAGGTGGATGAATAGCAAATTCATGTTCAACGGTATAACTAAGGTTTTTATCAACCATCGGAATAGGTTCAAGTCGCGCAACCAATAGGGATTTTTGTACTTTTTGATCAAAGCTTTTAGAGCCTGAACTTGCAATGAGTTTTGAGCTACCAATATAGCCTGTTGTAGCAATCACAGTGAGCTGTAGTTTGACAGGATGCTTATATGTTTTCATCTCAGACGTAGACAGCACATATTGCGGTGCATTCACCCAAGAGACTTCATACATTTTCGGTTTGACATGTGGATCAATTACATCGGCAACACGCGTAGGTTGGTATTCTTCTACAGGTGTTTTTAATAATTGCAATAATGCATTGACCTGAGCATCTGTCGTGCGGTCTAGATTGCTGACATCAACAGAAGTTTCTGCAGATTCAGAAGCGTTCAAATTGCTATCTGCCCAAGCTGTACCCACACATATAGGTAAAAAAACCGTTAAAACACAAATTCGACGTTTAACCATCTGCCTAAACAATGTTATGACCTTCAAATAAAGAGCCGTCAGTATAAAACATCCAAAAAAAAAAGACGCTTTCGCGCCTTTATATCAACCTCAGTTCCACCAATGATTCACATCATTTAGATTGAGCCAAAGCTTTTTCAATATCTTCATTCAAGGTTTCAGGCTTTGTCGTGGGTGCATAGCGGTTCAAGACCTGACCATTTTTCCCTATTAAAAACTTCGTAAAATTCCACTTAATGCCATTTCCCAATACGCCTTTCGAGTTATTGGTTAAATAACGGAAAATCACATGCGCTTCTGGGCCTTTTACATTCACTTTGGCAAACATCGGGAAAGATACGCCATAGTTTTTTTGACAAAATGCGCCAATTTGATCATTTGAACCCGGATCTTGTCCGCCAAATTGGTTGCATGGAAAACCTAAAACCTCAAAACCTTGATCTTTATACTGTTCGTAAATTTTCTCCAAACCAGCAAATTGAGGAGTAAACCCACATTTACTAGCGGTATTTACAATTAATAAAACCTTGCCTTTATAATCTGCAAAGGATTTATTACTTCCGTCCAGTAATTCTGCTTCAAACTGGTGAATGGTGGTCATGGATAAGTTTCCTCATCATTTTTTTCTTTTGTTTCTAATTCTAAGGATGCCGAATTAATACAATAACGTAATCCAGTCGGCTGTGGGCCATCAGCAAAAACATGCCCTAAATGTGCGTCACAATGATGACAAACAATTTCTGTCCTGACCATACCGTGTGTCGTATCTACATTTTCTTCCACCGCAGCAGGTTCAATCGGCTTATAAAAGCTCGGCCAACCACAACCGCTATCGTATTTTGTTTCAGAAGAAAAAAGCGGTTCCCCGCAACAACGGCATACATAAGTACCAGCTTGTTTAGTATTCCAATATTTTCCAGTGAAAGCTTGCTCCGTGCCTTTCTGACGCGTTATGCGAAACTCTTCTGGTGACAATTCTCTTTGCCATTCTCTTTCTGTTTTATTGAGTTTTCCCATGATGACGTCCCTTTATATCGTGGTATTTAAAATAGGATAATCCTATATTTACGTCATTCATTCTTAAATTTCTAGTCTTTATTCAACAATTTACAAAATCTATATAATGACCAAAAAAGCAAAAGGTAAGCAAATCTAAATCAATGGTAAGCAAAATGCCAAATTAAATGCTTTTTTGTGAGCAACTTTAGTGATAATCTTAGCGCTACTCTTGCTCAGGATTAAAAAATGTCGCAGAAAAAGAGCGTAATTTTTAAAAATCTGCTGCCCGTGATCAAACAATATCAACAGGCAGGGTTTACGCATGAAAAAATAGTTGCTTTACTCAGAGACGAACATCATCTCGATTTAGTAACGACCGAGACATTTAAAAGCTATTTATACCGTTATGCAAAAGTGACCTCCACTCTTTCCGAGAATATAAAAATGCCGAATACGTTTAACACCCCACGCGAAATTAAGAAATCGTCTAAGCTCGAGCATGTTTGCTACGACATTCGCGGACCAGTGTTGCGAGCGGCCAATGAGATGGAAGAGGCAGGCCATAAAATTATTAAATTAAATATTGGTAACCCCGCACCTTTTGGTTTTGAAGCGCCTCAAGAAATTATTAACGACGTGGCATTAAACTTGCCAAATGCAATCGGTTATACCGACTCAAAAGGCATCTTCCCTGCGCGTAAAGCAATTTGTCAGTACTACCAGCAAAAAGGCATTTTAAACATGCACGTCAATGACGTGTATGTCGGAAATGGCGTATCTGAACTGATCGTGATGGCAATGCAAGGCTTGCTCGACGATGGCGACGAAATGCTGGTGCCAATGCCAGATTATCCATTGTGGACTGCAGCAGTTAACCTTTCTGGCGGTACTGCCATTCACTATAAATGTGATGAAGAAAATTTCTGGTATCCAGATATTGCCGACATGGAAAGTAAAATCACCCCGAATACCCGCGGTATCGTGGTGATTAACCCGAACAACCCAACAGGTGCGGTTTACCCACGTCATGTGCTTGAGCAAATTGTGGCTCTTGCGAAGAAATACGACTTAATTTTGTTTGCTGATGAAATTTACGACAAGATCGTTTATGACGGTATTGAACATGTTTCTGTTGCGTCATTGGCAGGTGATCAGTTGTGTATTTCTTTCAATGGCTTATCGAAAGCATACCGAATTGCAGGTTACCGTTCGGGCTGGATGGCAATTACAGGCGATAAATCACGTGCGCTCGACTACATTGAAGGTTTAGACATGTTGGCGTCGATGCGTCTGTGTGCCAACCACCAAGCGCAATATGCGATTCAAACAGCTTTAGGCGGTTATCAATCAATTAATGATCTCATCCGTCCGGGCGGCCGTTTATATGAACAACGTAACATTGCTTGGGAAATGTTGAATGATATTCCAGGTGTATCTTGTGTGAAACCAGAGGGTGCAATGTACTGCTTCCCTAAATTGGATCCTGAAATTTACCCAATTCAAGACGATGAGAAATTCATGTTGGATTTCCTCCGTGCTGAAAAAGTACTTTTGGTTCAAGGTACGGGCTTTAACTGGCCAACACCTGATCACTTCCGTGTGGTGTTCTTGCCTGCTGAAAATGAACTACGTGAAGCACTCACTCGTTTAGGTCGTTTCTTGGCGAAAATGCGTTAATTCATAAGTGCTTTAAAAATAAAAAACCGTACGCCGTGTACGGTTTTTTATTACTGTATCTTTAAATTTGACTTCTTACTGTACTCACACCACAGCTATCTTTTTGAATAGTTAAGTTTTTAATAATTTATTTTGAGCTTAGACCTTAGTCAAAACTTTAAGATCTGTTGATTTTTCTATAGCCTATTCATGTTATTTTTTAACCAATCATAAAAATACATGAGTACAGGATGTTCTCTAACAAAATTAAACTGAGCCTATTTCTCTGTCTAAGCATGTGCCTAGGCATCGGGATATTACGTTTTTCCTATACCGCACTCCTCCCTTCAACCCGTGAAGCATTTGGTTGGAGCCCAAGTTTTGCCAGCATCTTAGGCAGTGCCAATTTGCTCGGCTACTTGATCGGTGCATTTTGGGCCATGAAATTACCCCAAAATAAAAGCATGGTGAATTATATCCAACTCGCAGCTATTGCAGGGACACTCAGTTTACTCAGTTGTGCATTTTCAGGTTTTTCAGAACTTTGGTATAGCACTTGGCGCGTTATTTCAGGGATCAGCGGCGGCTTACTAATGATCCTCTCCCCAAGTGTTGTGGCCCAATGTTCACAGCTTCAAGACCGCTTTAAAATCAACTTTATTGGTTTCAGTGGTATTGGCTTAGGGGTGTTAATGGCAACGCTATTTTTGCCTTACATCCAACAAATGCCGACAAAGTGGGCTTGGTTGATTTTATTTTCTTTTTCAAGCCTGATTTGTATTTTACTCAGCGTGCTTTTAAAAGGTTTTAAATCACAGCTCACAACATTCACCACGATTTCAGCTGCAGAACATAAAGTTGATGGGATATTCTATTGTCTCTTAATCGTGTATAGCACCAGTGCTTTTGCTTACGTGCCCCATTCATTATTTTGGATTGACTATTTAACTCACACCCTACACCTCAGCCCGATCGGGATCAATTTCAATTGGATTTTATATGGTCTAGGGAGTGCTTTAGGGGCATTTGTTGCTTACTGCCTAGCACAAAAACTGGGAAATATTAGCGCTCTTAAAATTTTATATAGCTGTTATGTCTTCGCGATTTTTATAGCGATTATTAATATCCATCCACTTTTTACTTTTTTATCTTCTTTTGCGACAGGCTTGCTCAATCCAGCAGTGGTTTTTCTCACCTCTTATACCATTTTGCAAATCTATGGTAGCGCCTATAAAAAGCTCTGGAGCATTGCAACTCTGTGCTTTGCATCTATTCAATTGATCGGTGGTTTAAGCTTTAGTTTTTTACAGCGAATCGGTATTGATTATTCACAGCAATTTATTTTGGCCGCATGCGTGCTCTTCATTGGAACACTACAACTCTTTTGGTTCACTCGCACTGCAAAATTAAGTAAGCATCTCGTCTAGGTAGATCACAAGACATTCAACTACATCACCAATCATGTATATAAAGAAAAGACCTATTTAAATAGGTCTTTTCTTTTTGATAAATCGTGAATGGACTAAGCTTTTTTCAGCTTTTTCTTTAACTTTTTCAAAGCAGAATTATGCTTTGAAATTTTGTTCAACCTCGCTTTAATTTCCTTTTTAAGTGATTTGGTTTTCTTAGACAAATTCATCTCCTTCTCGTCTACGTATAAAACTTAAATTTCGATCAATTAAAAACCATTCGGCCAAATGAACTTTGATTCACAAAGTCTTTAGCCTACTAATGATGTTGTTGACGCTGATTTCGTTGATGCGGCTGTTGTTTCTGTTTCTTTTGGTCTTGTTGCTGTTGCTGTTGCTGTTGCTGTTGCTGTTGCTGATCATTTTGCTGCTGCTGTTGATCAGTTTGTTGGTTTTGTTGATGCTGTTTACGAGACATTTCATTTCTCCTTATCATCATAAGTGTCACAATGTACTGTTACTAGATGTACATCTACTAAAGGACAGCAACCAATGTACCGCTAATTTTCAAGGATCCAAGCCGATAAATGTTTCGAATTACGTCATTGTAAAATCACTGGCGAATAATTAATTTGAAATCAATCCCCCCTCTATTTTCTGCATTACCTAAGTTCACTCGAATAGTGCTGTTTTAAACTTTTAGTAACATGACAAGCATGCCAGACCATCTGATTGATTGCGTGAAGTCATCTTTTTATCTCGTTCTTTTTAATGGTATTGAGAAGCTATGATTCTATGTTTTTAATTATTCCCCATTAAAAAGGACTGAATCATTCAGTCCTTTTTTCACCTAGCATTTTTTACACTTAGGTTGGCAAATAAACTTAGTCCATATGCTCAATGATGGCTTGTCCAAACTCCGAACAACGCAAGAGTTTTGCACCTTGCATGAGTCGTTCAAAATCATAGGTCACTGTTTTGGCTTCAATCGCCCCCGCAATACCTTTAATAATTAGATCTGCCGCTTCAGTCCAGCCCATATTTCGCAGCATCATTTCTGCAGACAGAATAATAGACCCAGGGTTTACTTTGTCTTGACCCGCATATTTAGGTGCAGTGCCATGTGTCGCTTCATAAACTTGTACCGCGCCACCAATATTGGCACCCGGTGCAATACCAATACCGCCAACTTCAGCCGCCAAGGCATCCGAAATATAGTCACCGTTTAAATTCAGGGTAGCAATGACTGAATAATCGGTCGGACGCATGAGAATTTGTTGTAAAAAAGCGTCTGCGATCGCATCTTTAATCACGATCTCTTTACCCGTTTTCGGATTTTTTATTTTGACCCAAGGACCGCCATCTAGCAATTCACCACCAAAGCGCTCAACTGCGACTTCATAGCCCCACTCTTTAAACGCTCCTTCGGTATATTTCATGATATTACCTTTGTGCACCAAAGTGACATTCGGCTTATCGTTATCAATGGCGAATTGAATGGCCTTACGCACCAAACGCTGAGAACCTTCTTTAGATACAGGCTTAATCCCGATACCGCAATTTTCCTCAAAGCGAATCTTGGTGACGCCCATTTCCTCTTTAAGAAATTTGATCATTTTCTTGGCTTCAGGTGAATCTGCTTTCCATTCGATCCCAGCGTATATATCTTCTGAGTTCTCTCGGAAGATCACCATGTCTGTACGTTCAGGATGCTGAACAGGTGAAGGAACGCCCTTAAACCAACGTACTGGGCGCACACAGACGTAGAGATCTAATTCTTGACGTAATGCAACATTCAGCGAACGAATACCGCCACCGACAGGCGTCGTTAACGGCCCTTTAATTGAAACCACAAATTCGCGTAAAGCCTCAAAGGTTTCTTCGGGCATATAGGTGCCATAAATTTTATTGGCTTTTTCACCACAATAGACTTCCATCCATTCTATGGCACGTTTTCCACCATAAGCTTTTTGTACTGCGGCATTCACCACGGTTTTCATCACTGGAGTGATATCAACACCAATACCATCGCCTTCAATAAATGGAATAATTGGATTATTGGGAACATTGAATGATAAGTCTGAATTTACTGTAATTTTTGTCCCATCCACTGGAACGACGATCTTCTGATAACCCATTTTTATGATCCTCCCTGAGAAGCGAGTGAAAAATAATTGCTGTTTGATAAGACTTTTAATTGCGCTTCACGCATAATACTCTAAAGCAAATCTACCTTTTTTGAGATTTAGATGGGAAATAGCTGCATTTCCCTATTGAATAAATCTTAACCAATTTGAATTATTGTATTTAATAGAAGTTATTTCCTATGAAAATCGTCATCTTAAACAAGCCATATGACGTGCTCTCCCAATTCCGTAAAGACGAAGCGCATATGACCATATCTGACTTCGTGGACGATCCTAGTCTACGTATTGCAGGTCGTTTAGATATGGACTCCGAAGGTTTGGTATTTTTAACCGATCATGGTGGTTTAAATCAGTACATCACCAATCCTGAAAATAAAAAGTTCAAAACCTACTTAGTGCAAGTCGATGGCGACATCACAGAAGAAGCGCTTGAACAATTACGTAAAGGCGTTGAGCTAAAAGATGGTATGACTTTGCCAGCCAAAGCCATTAAAGTGCAACAGCCAGA
The DNA here is from genome assembly GCF_058242865.1 of Acinetobacter sp. LipI_15. Taxonomy (NCBI): domain Bacteria; kingdom Pseudomonadati; phylum Pseudomonadota; class Gammaproteobacteria; order Moraxellales; family Moraxellaceae; genus Acinetobacter; species Acinetobacter sp. LipI_15. Next base: position 2,052,150 of record NZ_JBZAYN010000001.1, read on the forward strand.
ATGGTTATGGGATCGTGATCCTCCTGTACGTTTCCGTGCAAACATTCCAACCTCTTGGGTTGAAATCCAAATTTGCGAAGGCCGTAACCGTCAAGTTCGTCGTATGACTTCAGCAGTAGGTTTCCCGACTTTACGTTTAATTCGTACACGTATTGGTGCCATCGATTTAGTTCAATTGGGTTTAGAACCAGGTGAAACCAAAGAAATTGAGCCTTTACTGTACCCTGACTTTCAAAATGTACCTGCAGAAGAACCTTACCGTTCGCGCTCTTATGTGAAAAAACCAGGCGGTACAGGTGGTAAGCCAATGGTTCGTAAGAATAAAGATGGCTCAGTGAAAAAGTCAGGTACAAAACGTATCTGGCAAATGGATGAGAGCGAAAAACCAAAACGCCGTACCAATGGTACAACTCGTCCGAATACTAAAGCCCCACGTGGCCGCGGTCGTAACGGACGTTGATATTATTTCTTAAAAATCAGTTTGAAAAAAGCTTACACCAGTGAGCTTTTTTTCAATAAAAATGAATCTTTGAAGCATAATTTATACAACTTTACTTGCTACTAACGAATCTCTCAGTGATGGCTTTAATACTTGAACCTCACCTGTTTCATGTCTTAATATTCTATATGAATAAATATTTTCAGTTTCTAATCCATAAATATTCTGAAATCTCATCTTAAATTTAAAATCCAAATCATTGATTTTTCCTGATAAAAAATCATTAGTATAAGTGTCATTCAAACAATCTAGCCTTAATTTAAATTCAATAGACTCATCAACTAATATTTTCATTTCACGCTGATAAATTGTGTCATCCAAAGTCATTAATAAAACAATTCTTGATTCATTAATTCTCGAATAAACACTAAAAATTAATGAACATAACTTTTCAGGCTTATTAGTTAATAGATCTCTAATATTAAGAATTTCTAATTTTGGAGTGCATAATTCTAAGTAAGGTTGGCATGAATTATGATTCATTCTCAATTGTTCTGACTGTAGCTGAGCAAGATACCCTTGCTGTTTAACGCTCTCCTTCATCTCTTCTATTTGAAGTTTAAGTGCTTTTTCTTGCTGTTCCAAAGCTTTGGTATTTTGATCTAATTGTTTACCTTGCTGGAGATACCCGAGTATTAACCAAAGAAGAGCAACTGGAGCAAATATACCTGCGAGAAAATCCCCTAGTGAATTCAGCTCTCTATTGGTAAATACAAAATTGTTTTGAAAGCAAAACAGTACTATCACTAAGAACCAAATTACAGTTATCGAAATTCCAATTATTAAATTTTTACTATTCATTTTCTTATAAAAAACCCATACCTAAGTATGGGTTTTACATGAAAATTAAATACTTATCAAATTAAGCCTTCAACCACTTCTCAACTTTAGCCTGATCTTCCACTTTAAGTTCAACTTCAGTTAATTCTGAACCTGCCGCTTTCACTTCAAAGCTCATCAGCTCATCACGGCGGAATGCCAACACCGTATAACTGCCATCTTGCTTGGCATATTTTTCTGCCAATTTAACGGTTGCTTTTAGACCATCAATTGCAATAATCACATCGTTCGCAGACAAGCCAGCTTTTGCAGCTGCACCGTCACGGCGAGCAGACTGAACCAACACACCTTCAGGCTTATCAGCCAGTTTTAAACCAAATGGCAATGATTTGTCATTTTTGAGTGTATAGCTTAAGCCAAACTCAGGGAACAACTGATCTAACGGCAATTCATCTGTAGTATTAATCAAGTGATTGATTTGTTCTAACCAATCATCACCCGTTAATTCATTACATAAATTGAAAATAGTCCGTTCATTCACTTGAATGCCATTTTGCGCATTTGCATATAATTTACGCATTAGGGCATCAAGACTTGAACCACGTAGACGTAAGCCAAGATCTAAACATAGCGCCACGAGGCAGCCTTTGTTGTAGTAACTTGTACCTGCATTATTTGAGTTTTCATCCTGACGGTAGAATTTCACCCATGCATCAAAGCTTGACTCAGCAACGGTTTGAATTTCACGACCTGGATTTTGTAAATAGCGATCAATTTGTGCTTTCAAAAGTTTGATATATGAATCCTGATTAATCACACCGCTACGCAGTAAAATCAAATCATCATAATACGATGTAAAACCTTCAAAAATCCAAAGCAAAGAAGTGTAGCCTTCTTTGTTCAAATCATAATTCACAAAGTTTTCTGGACGGATAAATTTTACCAACCATGAGTGGAAATATTCATGGCTGCATAACCCTAAGAAACGTTGATAATCTGCCGATGGCTCTACAGGTTCATTGGCTTTTGGCAAATCATCACGCGGGCTAATTAAACTTGTACTATTTGGATGCTCTAAACCACCATAGCTATTGGCCGTTGCCATGGTCATAAAGGTATAGTCTTTAAATGGTGCTGAACCAAACATGGAAATTTCTGTCGAACAAATTTTTTCGATGTCTTGCTGCATACGCTGCGCGTTCATGGCATGTTTGCCCGAAACCACAAATTCGTGTGGAATGCCGTTGGCTTCAAACCTGAAACGAGTTTGTTCCGCAAGCTCAAACGGTGCATCAATCAACTGAGCATAGTTATCTGCATATAAGGTATAACGACCTTTCACTAAACTTTTTGACTTCAATCCAGTCGCAAGTTGGAAATGTTTTAACTCTGGTGGCAAGAATACTTCAATCTCAATAGCTGTATGTTCTTGGTCAACTAAACCTAAACATGCGCAAGCTGGATTGACATATAAACGGCTTTGATCAACATAAGCACCACGGACCGACAAATCGAAGGCATATACATCATATTCAACCGTGATCAACTCATGATCAGTATTAAATAAACGCCATTTATTTTTTTCAAATTTCTCAATTTGTAACAAACGCCCATCTTCATCATAAGCTCGAACAGCTTCGATATGCTTCGAAAATTCACGAATTAAGTAACTTCCGGGAATCCAAGTTGGCAAAGAAAGCACCTGTGTTGGATTTGCCAAGAAACGTGCAGTGACATGGACTAGATGCTGACGATAATCGTCAAATTCGATTTGATAATGCAACATAATGGGCGATATAAAATTAGTAAAAGATAACTTATCAATTAGATTAACATTTTTTACAACTGAATGCGGAACTGTCGCAATTGTCTACAATTATGACTAGTCAGCAGAAAAAAAAAGGCATAGCATGCCTAAAAATTTTTTCGTTTTACCACCAACGGAATGGTTGGTTAAGGAACCTCATTGAAACACGTGATCTACCTCATCGCGCTGCTTAGTTTTCTATGCTCCACGATAGCAAATGCTGCCCTTTTAAATATTGTCCCTGAAACCGTTGAAGCTGAAGCTTGGACCATTTTAGACCCTCAGTCGGGTCAGGTGATTGCAGAACATAATAGCCATGTTCAGCGTGCCCCTGCTTCACTTACCAAAATGATGGTGGCTTATATTGCTTTAAAGGAAATTAAAGCAGGTCATTTAAAGAAAAATGAAATCCTAACCGCAACCCCAGTTGTACAAGTGGTTCAATGGGATGAATCACAAATGTATCTCAAAGCAGGCGAACAAATTTCAGTTGATCAGCTTTTAGCAGGTCTTGTGGTCATGTCTGCCAATGATGCCGCTGTGACTTTAGCTGAACGCATTTCTAGTGATATTCCAAAATTTATTGAACGCATGAACAAAGAAGCTAAAGCTTTGGGCATGAATGATACCAATTTTCAAAATCCAGCCGGTATTACCATGCCAGAACATTATTCATCGGCGGCTGACCTTGCACGTTTAGGGCAAGCACTTGTTACCGAAACACCTGAGTATTTGAATTATTCTAAACAACAAAGTTTTAGTTATAATCACCGTTTCCACCATGCAACTAATATTTTACTCAAACAAGATCCTACTGTGGATGGTTTAAAAACAGGTTTTACTAAAGCTGCAGGTTATAATTTAGCTTTAACAGCCAACCGTTTGATCGCGAATCCTGACGCGCCAGAACGTCGTTTGATTGTTGTGGTATTAGGGGCAAAAAGTGGATTAAAACGTGCAGAAGTAGCACACAACCTCATGAACTTGGCTTATACCTATACACGTAATGAAGTTGCAATCAAAGATAAGCAATTAATTGCAGAATTACCTGTGGTTAAATCAACCTTAAAAATGTTTAAGGTGGAAACTCAACAACCTAAGCTGATTACTACTTCACTTTATGATCAAGCTTATGCCATCGATTTAAAAGCGTTTGACCTTACGCAGCAACGTATTCTTTTAAATACTGGCAATGGCCAAATTCAAGCCATTGAACCACTTCATGAAACACAGACTAAACTGAGTGTTGAAGTAAATGAAAAAGAACTCACTGCGCCTTTGGCTGAAGTAATGAAATTAGCCACCGTTACTGTTTATCAAAATAATCAGCTGATCAATACCTTTGATATCGAAGATGACGTGCAAATTGAAGAAGCCAATATTTTTGAGCGTTTTATGATGTGGATCAAAGGCCTTTTTAGCATCTTTAATACGGATGCAGCAGAAGTTAAAACCTACCCTTTAGGTCAATGATGTGATTATGTAACTTGTAAGACAATTCGTTATTTGTGCAATAAAGAAGATGGCATACTCGTGCCATCTTCTTTTTTTCAACAATAATAAAATAGGTAATTCAATGAATAACGCTGATGACTCCAAGTTACACCATATTGTCATTGTCGGTGGTGGTGCTGGTGGTTTAGAACTGGTTACGCAACTCGGTGACTTACTCGGGAAAAAAAAGAAAGCGCGCATTACCCTCGTAGATATGAAACTCACGCATGTCTGGAAACCCCTTTTACATGAAATTGCCGCAGGCACGATGTCAGTCAGCGAAGAAGAAATCAACTACTATGCGCATGCTGCGAAGCATCATTATGAGTTTGTCTTGGCTAAGTTTGAAAATGTTCATCCTGCTGAAAAAACCATTCAGCTCAGCAAAGTCCAACAAGGAAAATATGAATCTACTCAAGAACAACTGCAACTGAGTTATGACACCCTTGTTCTTGCTTTAGGCTCAGTTTCCAACGATTTCAATACACCGGGCGTGTATGAACATTGCCACTATTTGGACAGCCTACAACAAGCTGAAATCTTCCAACAAGATCTCTTACAATTATATTTGGATGCACAAAATAGTAATACAGCACGTGAGTTGAAAATTGCCATTATTGGCGCAGGTGCAACGGGGGTTGAACTTTCAGCAGAATTAGTTGAAGCCAAACATAATTTTTATAAATATGGTTTAAATAAAATTCATCCGCAAAGCGTACAGATCAATTTAATTGAAGGTGCTGATCGGATTCTGCCTGCACTGCCTGAAAAAATGGCCGAGCATGCACAGCAGCAATTACAACGCATGAAAATTGAGGTCTTAACCTCTAAACGTGTGGAAAAAGTCGATGCTGAACATGTTTATTTTAATGATGGAAGCAAAATTAAAGCCGAACTAAAAGTTTGGGCGGCAGGCATTAAAACACCAGAAGTAATTTCTAAACTTGAAGGCTTTGAAAAAGACCGCATGGGGCGTTTAAGTGTATATGCAACATTACAAACTAAGGCACACCCAGATATTTTCGCGTTTGGTGATTGTGCACATTGCCAACCGCGTGCAGATGAGCCTGTCCTCGGCCCACGCGCTCAAGTTGCTAGCCAACAAGCGTCATTTCTCGTGGATTGTTTAAAGGCGCGTATCCGTGGTCAACAACTCCCAATGTTCGTATTTTCAGACAAAGGCTCCCTAGTCTCATTAAGCAAGCATAAAGCGGTTGGTGAACTTTTAGGTCAGGTCAATGTTCAAGGCTTTGTTGCCAAATCAATGTACGTATCACTGTATCGAATGCATCAAGCTACAATTTACGGCTATGCACATGCAGGACTATTAACGGCTAAAGATTTTGTTACACGAAAAATTGCGCCTAAAATTAAATTGCATTGAAATTTACAGATTTGCCCCGATTAATGAAAAAATCATCATAAACATTTAAAAATTGCATTTTTTTGATAAATTTAGTCTACAAAAGTGCAATTTCACTTTATGATGTAACCCTTAAAAAATTGAATGGATCAATAACATGACTGCTATTGCAAATAACTCTGTGGTTTCTTTCCACTACACATTGACTAATGCAGAGGGTGAAACTCTCGACCAATCTCAAGGTGAGCCACTAGCATATTTGCACGGCGCTGGTAACATCATTCCAGGTCTTGAAAAAGCTCTTTTAGGCAAAACAGTTGGTGAAAAATTCACTGTAACTGTACCTGCTGCTGAAGGTTATGGCGAATACAATCCTGATCTCGTTCAAGAAGTTCCTGCTCAAATGTTCCAAGGCGTGGACAACATCCAACCAGGTATGCAATTCCAAGCTCAAACTGATGACGGCGTTCAAATCGTGACAGTTAAAGCGGTTGAAGGCGACAACGTTGTTGTTGATGCGAACTTTCCACTTGCTGGTCAAGATTTAACTTTCGAAGTTGAAATCGTTGAAATCCGTGAAGCTTCTGCTGAAGAACTTGAACACGGTCACGTACACGGTGCAGGCGGTCACCACCACTAAGATCTTCTGATCTCTAGTGCAAAAAGGCAAAGTTTTTACTTTGCCTTTTTTATTGCGCCTGATATAGGTATGCCATATAAGAACTTTTCAAACTATTAAATACAAAAAAGCAGGCCACGGCCTGCTTTTTTAAAACGGATAATTAATTCTTATGAATTAACGACGTTGGTTATAAATCTGCTGCGCTGCAGGTAGATTTTTACGCATCGCTTCAATACGTTGTGAGTTTGATGGATGCGTTGATAAGAATGATGAACCTCCCGCACCTTCAAGCTTATTCATTTTTTCCCAAAGCGTAATCGCCGCTTGTGGGTTATAACCTGCACGTGCCATTAACATTAAGCCACCTTGGTCTGCACGGCTTTCCAAAGAACGTGAATAAGGCAGACCTATACCAATTTGACTACCCAACTGCGCGGCCGCAGTACCCAATTGACCGACATTATTACCTGCCGCACTTAAACCAATATTCAATGCAAGATCAGTTAAGGCTTGCGCTCCCAATTTACTTTTTGCATGCTCTTCAAGAGCATGGACCATTTCATGTCCCATAACTGCTGCAATTTCTGCATCGGTTAAATTCAGTTTATTGACGATACCTGTATAAAATACAACTTTACCGCCTGGAGCTACAAAGGCATTGACTTGATCAGATTTCATGACTGCCAATTGCCATTGGAACGCTTGACCCGTTTGGTTCATTTGGTCTGCAAATGGGCGAAGTTTGAGGAATACTGAATTAATTCGTTTATACGTACTTGATGAAGTATCTAACTGATTTTTAGAACGCGCATCCGCCACCATTTTGTTATAACTTTGTGTTGCTTGCGCGTTCAATGTAGCAGTATCCGCTCCTGCCATATCTGCCACTGTCGCACAGCCCGAAATCGTCATTACACCGGCCATACACAGGCTCGTTAGAATTATTTTTTTCATTAAGGATACTCCAGACCATTAAAATATAAGTGAATTTATGGATATTATATTCTTATGGTTTGGAGCTTAAAACGAAGTTATAGCGACTTATAATAGTATTTATGTAATTTTTTTAAGCTGAAAATTGAAGAACCAACCAATAGATTAAGCAAACCACATTCAAGCCCAAATACACATGCATTAATGGCTTAATTTTTTCTTCTAACTGCACATTTTTTCGCTTAAAAAATAGGACAGCATTTTGTATCAAAACTATGGGCACAAGAATACAGGCAATAATCACCGACAACCCAATCAGGGCTTGATAAATTAATTGTGGATCTTGAGTTTGGGCACGAATGATCATCATAGCAATAGTGGGTGCTCCCCCCATCGCAAATAATAAAGAATAAAAAATGGTGGTCGAAATATTCTTTTGCATCCTGCACTTCTCTTCCTAATTCAAATTGCATTTTAGCAACTCAACACAATGTGTATAGCGTACTAAAATGCAACTTTAGTCTTGAAAACAGCCGATATTAACGACGTACACTCGAAGGTGTCGCATTTTTATAATATTGCTGTGCTTCTGGCATCATTTTTTGCATAGCAGCAATACGGTCATTATTGCTTGGGTGTGTAGACATAAATTTGCTCAGTGCATCATTGCCACTGTTGTCATTTGCATTCATTTTTTTCCACAACGAGATCGCTGCTTCTGGGTTGTATCCAGCTTTTGCCATCATCACTAGGCCACCTTTATCCGCGCGGCTTTCCAAATTACGTGAATACGGTAAGCCCACACCGAACTGACTACCCAAATCAAGCAAGGTTGCACCATAGCCGCCTGCAGCATTGCCTACATATTGTGAACCGATACTCACCGCAAGATTGGTCAGTGCTGAAGCGCCAATTTTATTTTTTGCATGTTCTTCTAAAGCATGAACCATTTCGTGACCCATGATTGCTGCGACTTCATCATCCGTCAGTTTGAGGGTTTCGACGATTCCTGTATAGAAAACAACTTTGCCGCCTGGTGCCACATAGGCGTTAATTTCTTTAGACTTGATCACGGCAACTTTCCAATCAAAAACCTGACCCGTTTGATTCATCTGATCTGCAAATGGTTTCATTTTCCAGAAAACACGGTTTACTTTTTGATAAGTCGCAGACTTGGTATCGAGCACTTGTTTGGTCTGTGCGTCTTTCAGCATTGCGTTATAAGACTGTGTTGCCTGTAAGTTCAAAGATGCAGAATCGGCACCTGCAAGATCAGCAATTGTTGTACAACCTGATAAAGAAGCTGCTACGGCAAAGCATGCCAAAGATTTTTTATAATTCATCATGATCTCTAGTTATTTATAAAGAGTGTCAAATATATACAAAAAATTGACTGACTCAATATTTTTATACTTATTTTTTTCAAAATCTTTATTTTTCCATGATTTAAATTTAATATCTGATGTTACTCCGTAAAAATAATTTCACATTTTTTAAATACTTTTAAGTATATTCGACGGAGTCTTACATCTAGAGCTTAAATAAAGGGATTAGCCTTCGGCTGGAGGTACCTCTTACGAAACGTTGTTTCTCATTTGGCAAAATGAGAAGCGTGCTTCGCAAGGAAACCATCTTGCGGTGCAATGCACCTCACCGACAAAACTCGTTCACTAGTGTCAAATTATTCACAGTATTGCAAAAACATTTTTGATTAAAAGTTGTCCTGTCTCAAACACTTGCGGATGACCATACCGCGTATCATTCTTTTATTTGAATCAAATGGCACTTCGGATGTTACTGCGTTTATCAGTTAATAATACCTGTCGGTTTTTGAATTTTTATTCTTCGCCCTATAAAAAAAGCCCCGCTTTCGCGAGGCTTTTGACATCTTAATTCAACAGCACATTATGCGTCGAATGGATGACGTAATACGATTGTTTCATCACGGTCTGGACCAGTTGAAATGATGTCGATTGGACATTCAATCAATTGCTCTAAACGTTTCACATAGTTAATTGCATTTTGTGGCAATTGATCTAGTGATTTCGCACCGAAAGTAGACTCAGACCAACCTGGCATAGTTTCGTAGATCGGTTTTAAAGTTTCAAATGCAAGCGCATCAGAAGAACCTACACAACCAGAATCAGCCGCTTCGTAACCTACACAGATTTTCACTTCTTCTAAACCATCTAGAACGTCTAGTTTAGTTAAGCAAATACCAGAAAGTGAGTTTACTTCTACTGAGCGACGTAGAATTTCAGCATCGAACCAGCCACAACGACGTTGACGGCCAGTAGACGCACCAAACTCAGAACCTACTGTACCCAAGTGTTTACCGATCGCATCACCAACATCGTTAGCAGCATCATAAACAAGTTCAGTTGGGAACGGACCAGCACCTACACGAGTTGTGTACGCTTTAGTAATACCCAATACATAGTCAAGGTGTAATGGACCAAGACCTGAACCTGAGCTTACGCCACCAGCAGTTGTATTTGAAGAAGTCACATACGGGTATGTACCGTGGTCAACGTCAAGAAGTGAACCTTGCGCGCCTTCAAACATGATTTTCTTACCTGCTTTACGGTAAGCATGAAGTTCGCCAGTAACGTCCATCACCATAGGTTCGATGACTTTACGCCATTCGTCACAAAGCGCGATTACGTCTTCTAATTTAACTGCGTCTACGCCGTAGAATTGAGTCAATTGGAAGTTATGGTATTCAAGCAGCTCTTCAAGTTGAGCTTTAAGATGATCACCACCACGTACCAAGTCCGCAACACGTACTGCACGACGAGCCACTTTATCTTCATACGCTGGACCAATACCACGACCTGTAGTACCGATTTTCGCATTACCACGTTTTTTCTCACGCGCTTGGTCAAGTGCGATGTGGTTTGGAAGAATTAAAGGACAGTTTGGAGAAATACGTAAACGTTCTTTAACTGGCACGCCTTCTTTCTCTAAAACATCCATTTCATGGATAAGTGCTTCAGGAGAAAGAACAACACCGTTACCAATTAAGCACAATACGTTTTCACGTAAAATACCAGATGGAATGAGGTGTAATACAGTTTTCTTACCACCAACCACAAGTGTATGACCTGCGTTGTGTCCGCCTTGATAACGAACTACCGCAGCCGCTTGATCTGTGAGCAGGTCGACGATCTTACCTTTACCTTCGTCGCCCCATTGGGTACCAAGTACCACAACATTCTTGCCCATAATAGCCTCATTGCATCATGCTGTTAAAATTGAAAAACGTTTATGTGAGATACACATCACGCGATTAAATTTGTTTGATTGTCCACTCGCCATTTGCATTCACCAATTGATGGCTTGCAGATGAAACTGAGCTTAAATCATCATTACCTAACAATTGAACCACACTGAAACCTTCGTTTCGTGCTGATGCAATTGCATTTAATAAATCTGCGTCAATACCTTTGGGTGCAACCAAAACTTTAGCACTCTGAACTTGACCCGCAGTTAATGCATATAAGTCACAAGAGAAGCCTGTTGCTGGACGTGCACGACCAAAATGTTCACCAATACCATCATAGCGACCACCTTGAGCCAGTGGTGCAGCACGGTTTGGCGCATAAACGGCATACATTAAACCAGTGTGATAATGGTATGAACGAAGTTCTACAACATCGATACCAATATGTAGCTCTGGCCAACGCACCTGAATTGCGGCTTGTGTCGATTTCACTGCATCAAATGCAAGTTTAAATGCTTCGTTATTTAAAACTTCAGCACTTAAATTTGCTTGAAGCGAGTCTAAGTCACTTGAGAAACGACCCAAGGTATAAAAATCTTGACCAAAAGGAAGTGTTTGCGTGAACTCAGCCAACTCAGGCAAAGCTTTACGTTGATACAAGTCAGAAAGCTGACGTTCAATCGCTTTACTTAAACCTGCTTGCTTAACCAAGCTACGGAATAAACCGACATGCCCTAAATCTAGATGGATACCGTCTGAATGACCTGCTGTTTGAAGCAAGTTAATCATGACATCGATCAACTCAACGTCAGCATCAATGCTGTCCGAACCAAAAAGTTCTGCACCTAATTGTAATGGTGCACGTGTGGTATTAAATCCCTGAGGCTTAGTATGTAACACTGTCCCAGCGTAGCAATAACGAGCTACACCTTCGACAGGATGTACATGCGCATCAATACGAGCCACTTGTGGTGTCATATCGGCACGCACACCAAGTAAACGACCAGACAACTGATCGATAACTTTAAAAGTGGCTAAGTCTAAATCTTGATTCGATTCTGAAAGAGAAGATAGAGATTCGATGTATTCAATGAATGGCGTGTACACCAACTGATAACCTCGAGATGCGAGGAAATCTAATGCTTCACGACGCAAAGATTCAATCACTTGCGCCTGTTCTGGCAGTACATCAGCTACACCATCAGGTAATAACCATGTCTCTGAAATGGGCATGTTGTAAACCTAAATTCTTGTCAGCGCGGAACAAATCCGCATAAAAAAATCGGGAGCACACCCGATTTCTCCTAGTTTAGCACGATAGTTTTACGCTTGCACACGACTTTTTCATAAAAGATGCTTCAGCATTCATTACTTCATATACAGCTTTAACTTTTACAACTAAATTGATGTTTATGCTTATATTTTAAAATCCTGTGAACGTTATTTTTTTAACCATTTGATAAAAAATAATAAGCATCCTACTTTCTATAGATGAAGTTTTAAACAAAGTTATAAATATGATCAGGCTCAATAACTTAATTTAAGACACGAACATCAATCCAATGGAAGCGCTGTAGTTTGTTTAACGGCCTGTAAAGGTATCTCTGTTTTTACATTTTGCACACTGGCAATCTGCGTTAAATGATGAATCTGAAACTTTCGATAGGCTTCTAAATCTGCCACGACGATACGTAAGAAAAAGTCACAATCCCCTGCCATGAGTTGACATTCAACGACCTCAGGCATCGTTTGAATCGCTGCGACAAAATCATTCACGGTTTTTGCATCTTGACCTTTTAGCCAAATCCGCGCAAATACCGTTAAACTTAAATTCAATTTTGACTGATTCAGTAAAGCCACATATTTCTCAATATAGCCTTCATCTTCTAGTTGCTTAACCCGTCTCAAACACGGCGAAGGTGATAAACCAACAAGTTGGGCCAATTCATTATTTTGTAGTTTTCCATTTTGCTGTAATGCTTGCAAAATGCGTTTATCTCTCTGATCCATCAATAAAGGCACTAAATTTCACAATAATCTTTATTTTAGTAATTTCATTACACAATAAAAGCAATCTTCCATAAAATAGCTGCCAAATGCTGCTCAGATATCCATAAAATATTGCTTTCGATCTCGCTTCATGGAAAACGTCATGTTGATGTTTAGACAAAGTACACTCAATCACACCCATTCACAGCATTCTATGGAGTTTAAACGAGGTCTAAAAACATCTATTCCAATGCTGCTGGGCATTATTCCTTTTGCATTAGTTTTGGGTGCTCAGGCAACACATAAAGGCTTTTCTAGTTTAGAAGTACCGCTTTTGACTGGTCTTAACTTTGCAGGTGGTTCTGAATTTGCCATTTTGCAAGTTTGGACCAATCCTCCTAATATTCTCATGCTGATGTTTATTACGTTTTTAGTGAATAGTCGGCACCTATTAATGGGGGCGAGCCTTGTCCCGTATTTACGACATCTACCGAATCGTAAGGTTTATACCGCTTTATTTTTTATGTGCGATGAAAGTTGGGCTGTGGGTTTGGCTGATGCGCAAAAAAAATCTAATGTTTTGGGAATTCAGCGCGCCTTTAGTTTGATGTTCTATGCAGGCTTATGCTGTGCTCTATATTTGATGTGGGTTGGCTTTACCACGCTAGGGGCAATGATCGGGCCGATACTTGGCGATATTACTCGACTTGGTTTTGATATGGCCTTCCCTGCTGTATTTCTTGTTTTACTGCGTGGCATGTGGAAAGGCTTTAAAGCGGCGCGTCCATGGCTGGTCAGTTTGATTGCCGCATCTCTGGCGTATTTGTATCTCCCAGCGGGCTGGTATGTTCCGATTGGCGCAGTTACGGGTATTGCTTCTGCATTTTTCCTGATTGGAGATGATGCATGATCCACACTAGCACATTGATCGCAATCCTATTTATAGCCTTAACCACTTACCTGACCCGTATCTTGGGTTATGTGTTACTGAAAAACCGTAGCCTCACCAACAAACAACGTCAAATTATGGAAGTTGTTCCCGGCTGTGTGTTGATCTCAGTGATCGCGCCTTATTTTGTTAAAGATAATCCTGCTGATCTGATCGCGATGGCCATTACCCTATTTGCAGCATCACGTTTTTCGTTATTGCCTACCGTTGTGATTAGCATGCTTTCAGCAGCAGTATTAAGACAAATTTTGATTTAACTAAGTAATACGCGATCATGTTTTGAATAACGAAAGAACTACGATTTAAACCCAATGATGATGAATATTAGGAATCATCTTATTGGATAAAAAATACCCATACCTTGAGATCACATGCTTCATGCAGATATCGAGGTGTGGGCAGTCTTTTGTATTTTTTTGATTAGCTTTGGTCTGTCTTGACCACTTTTGTCAAAAGGTTCACCAACTCTGCATTTTGCAATTCAACTTGCTGTAATTTGTGAGTGGTCTGATCTAAAACTTCTTGCTGGATATGCATTTTCTTTGCAAGGTCTTGCATAATTTCCAAGGTCTTTTTCAAGTTCGCTTCTAGATGCACCACTTTTTCCTCGAGTGGCAAGGTTTCATGCGCGGTAGATTGCGATACGTCACGATTAAACTGTAGCCAAATTAAAAAAATAACCGCCAGCGCCAATAATAAAATAAATCCCCAAAGTAACATCAACATCATGTTCAATACTCTTTATATATTTCTTTGACTTTCATCTTAAACAATAAATCGGCTGTGCTTGAATATTTTTTAAAGTTTTTCAATATTTTCGAGATACATCAACGTCATTACGCATGATTTTTCATCTAATTTTAGAAAATAAAAAACACATACAAGCTAGTAGATGTTTTTTATATCGGATAAGTTTGAATGTTTATAGAGAATGAAAACTTTCACATAAATCGAGTAAGCGGTTCGCATAGCCCCACTCATTGTCATACCATGCGAAAACTTTTGCTTGTTTTCCTACCACCATGGTTTGATTCAAATCAACAATCAATGAATAGGGTGAATGATTAAAATCGCTTGAGACTAAAGGTTCATCGGTTACTGACATAATTTCATGATAATCAAAACGTGCAGCTTTGCTTAACACTGCATTTAACTCATGCTTGGTGATAAGCGATTGGGACACAAAACTTAAATCGATTGCAGCAACATTGATAGTCGGTACACGAATCGAATAGCCATCGATTCGATCTTCCATTTTCGGCATCACCCGTTTCAATGCCCCTAGAGCTGAAGAAGTCGTTGGAATAATATTTTGACCCGAAGCTCGCGCACGACGTAAGTCACGATGTGCATGATCCAATACAGACTGATCCGCAGTCACAGCATGAATTTCTGTCATGAGTGCTGTGTCTATACCAAAGGCATCATCAATAATTTTGACTAAAGGCACCAAAGCCTGCGTGGTACACGACACACTCGAAATAATTTGATCCGTCGCTTTGACTTCATGATGATTAACACCATACACAATCGCAGCATCAACACTGTCAAACGGCGCCGCACCAATAATTACACGTTTGGCACCTGCACCAATATGTTGTGTGGCTGCCTCTCGCGATCTAAATAAACCTGTGCATTCGAGTACCACATCGACATTCAGTTGCTGCCAAGGCAAAAGACTCGGCTGTGCTTCATTTAAAACTTGCACTTTGAGATGCGCTTGAGCACAAGAGATATCTAGAAAAATAGCGCCATCTTGTTCAAGAATTTCGACTTGGCCTGCAAAACGACCATGCGTGGTGTCATATTTAAACAAATGCACCATGGTTTCCACATCAGCGACATCATTTATGGCAACAATTTCATAATGAAATTCTTTTGGATTTTCAAACCAAGCGCGTAATACATTGCGTCCGATTCGACCAAATCCATTAATTGCCACTCGCTGCATGACCAATCCTTCGTTTTGAAACAAAAATAAAGCATCTATATGTTAATGGATTTCAACATGAAAACGTTATCATTTATTCGTTTAATGCTTATTGGGCTTTATTTTTATAAAACTTTAGCACCTGTATAGATCTAAATATTAGCTTCACTAGAAATGTACAGCACCAAGATCAAGTCCAAACACTATGATTAAATTGGATATAAACATTCAATTTTCCCAATGAACTGAAAAATATAAAAGCAATGCACCTTCATGTAGAGCATTCATCAACATGTTGAATTTGAACTTTTAAAGCTTTTCAAGACATATAAATAAAACGCTGCAAACAGTGCTCACAATAGATTATTCAATGAATACATTTAACGTTCCAAAGGTTTAAAAATCTAAAAATATAGGTGCCAAATTTAAAACATATAAAAAGTCATAGAGATAGCCGAAAATCATTGGTCACTACACCTTTTTCCGTTATAATTTAGCGTTTTTAAATTTTATGTCAGCATCTCAAGCCAGCTTTAAAATTTTGTAAGACTTGCTTGATATGCTATTACCAAATCGAAATTAGGAGAGACTTGGTTGTGAGTACTCGTTTTATGACATCAGCTGAAATTCGCGAAGCTTTTTTAAGCTATTTTGAATCGCAAGGGCATACACGTGTCGCGTCGAGTTCTCTGGTACCTGCCAACGACCCAACATTATTGTTCACAAACGCAGGTATGAACCAGTTTAAAGACTGCTTCCTTGGTCTTGAAAAACGTGACTACGTTCGTGCAACTTCTTCACAAAAATGTGTCCGTGCCGGCGGTAAACACAACGACTTAGACAACGTTGGTTATACAGCACGTCACCACACATTCTTTGAAATGTTGGGTAACTTCTCATTTGGTGACTACTTCAAACGTGATGCCATCACATTTGCTTGGGATTTCTTAACCAACGAAAAATGGTTAGGTCTGCCAAAAGATAAACTTTATGCCACTGTTTACCACACAGATGACGAAGCATTTGATATCTGGAACAAAGAAATTGGTCTAGACGCTTCACGTATTATCCGTATTGGTGACAACAAAGGCGAAAAATACGCTTCAGATAACTTCTGGGCAATGGGCGATACAGGTCCTTGCGGTCCATGTTCTGAAATCTTCTTTGACCATGGTGACCACATTTGGGGCGGCTTACCGGGCACTCCTGAAGAAGATGGCGATCGTTTCATCGAAATTTGGAACAACGTATTCATGCAGTTCAACCGTACTGCTGATGGTGTGCTGCATGCCCTTCCTGCACCTTCTGTAGATACAGGTATGGGCCTTGAGCGTATTTCTGCAGTTTTACAGCATGTAAACTCAAACTACGAAATCGATCTATTCCAAAACCTACTTAAAGCTGCTGCTGAAATCATTGGTTTAGATACCACTGAACTTGAAGCAAAAGCTCAAGCAGAAAACAAACCAGTTGAATACCCTGCTTCACTTAAAGTTGTGGCTGACCATGCACGTTCTTGCTGCTTCTTGATTGCAGACGGTGTTAACCCGTCTAACGAAGGCCGTGGCTATGTACTTCGCCGTATTATCCGTCGTGCAGTACGTCATGGTAACAAATTGGGTGCAACAGGTTCATTCTTCCATAAAATGTTGCAACCACTCATCAACGTGATGGGCGCTGCTTATCCTGAGCTTGCTGCACAGCAAGCACGTATCGAAGCTCAGCTTTTGAAAGAAGAAGAACAATTCGCAAAAACTTTAGAGCAAGGTTTGAAATTGCTTGAAGGCGAATTGGCTCAACTTAAAGGTTCAGTGATTCCAGGCGAAACTGTATTTAAACTTTACGATACTTACGGCTTCCCGACTGACTTAACAGCAGACATTGCACGTGAACGTGATTTAACGATTGATGAAGCTGGTTTCGAAGTCGAAATGGCGGCTCAACGTCAACGTGCGCGTGATGCTGGTAAATTTGCTGTCGACTACAACTCAATTGTCAAAGTTGAAGGCGAGACTCAATTTGACGGCTATGACGCAACTCAAGGCCAAGGTCAAATTGTTGCAATCTACAAAGACGGCGAACAAGTTGATGAAGTTTTTGAAGGTGACGAAGCACTAATCGTTCTAAACCAAACTCCGTTCTATGCAGAAAGTGGCGGTCAAGTTGGCGATACAGGTATCTTCAAAAACGAAACTGGTATTTTTGAAGTTCAAGACACCAAAAAATCAGGCGGCGCATTTGTACACCAAGGCATCGTGACCATGGGTAACTTAAAAGCGGCTCAAGCGGTTGAAGCGATTGTTAAAGCAGATATCCGTGCAGCAACATCGCGCAACCACTCTGCGACTCACCTGTTGCATGCAGCGCTGCGCCAAGTTTTGGGTACGCACGTACAGCAAAAAGGCTCATTGGTTGCCAGCGAACTTTTACGTTTTGACTTTGCCAATGATCAGCCTGTTTCATTTGAACAGCTTCAAGAAATTGAACGCATTGTCAATGCCGAAGTGATTGCCAACACTGCTGTTTCAACTGAACTTTTAGACATCGATGCGGCCAAAGAAAAAGGCGCAATGATGTTGTTCGGTGAGAAATACGGTGACGAAGTACGTGTACTTTCAATGGGTACAACCAAAGATGAGAAAAACTTCTCTATCGAACTTTGTGGCGGTATTCATGTAAAACGCACCGGTGATATTGGTCTATTCAAAATCACTTCTGAAGGCGGTGTTGCTGCAGGCGTACGTCGTATTGAAGCCGTTACGGGTACTGAAGCTGTTGAAGCTGCGCAAAAAGCAGATCGTGACATTCATGCAATCAACGATTTGCTGAAAGCGCAAAAAGATCAAACTTTAGAAAAAGTTGAAGCTTTGTCTCACACAGCATCTAGCTTGCAAAAACAAATTGAACAATTGAACCAAAAATTGGCAAGCTTCCAAGCCGCTGAGTTATTGAGTCAAGTTCAAGAGATTGCTGGCCGTAAAACATTAATCACCACGGTTCAAGGTGTAGATGCGAAATCACTTCGCAACTTGCACGATGGTGTGAAATCTAAGTTAGACAATGCTGTGATCGTGATCGCAGCGGTTGATGCCGACAAAGTGAGCCTGATTGCTTCGGTTGCTAAAGAATACACTGCTGCTGTAAAAGCAGGTGACATCATCAAACACCTTGGTCAAGAGCTTGGTGGTAAAGGTGGTGGTAAACCTGATATGGCTCAAGGTGGTGCGCCTTATAGCGACAAACTTGAAGCAGTAATGACTGACCTCGTTGCATGGTTAGCTGCAAAATAAGACCAAAAGTCCTATAGCTCAAAGTGACTCACCTCCTTTGAGCAAATCAACAGGTTTAAGCAGTGTGTTTTTTAATGCTGGATCCTGCTTAAACACTGTTGATGCGTGAAAGCGCAAACTCAATCATCATGTTGAAACCAATATTCAACCTCTGGCTAAATGATGAAAATGGAGTCTAAAAGGCTGGGTTCATGTGAATCCCCTGCAGACACAAAGTATCTATTTGAACTCCTCCTACCTTGGAGTTCATGAGCTACGTGGTATATTAAAATCGCGCTCAAGTGCGGTCTTAAAATATGTGTAAGTGCTTTAAGTCTTTAGACTTATTTACTTGGTAAGGATAGTTATGGCATTAATCGTTCAAAAATATGGCGGTACCTCAATGGGTACTCCAGAGCGCATTTTAAATGTTGCTCGTCGTGTAAAGCGTTGGCATGATCACGGTCACAAAGTTGTGGTTGTTGTATCTGCAATGAGTGGCGAAACCAATCGTCTACTTGCTTTAGCGAAAGCCATTACCGAAACACCTGATCCACGCGAATTAGACCAAATGGTGTCTACGGGTGAACAGGTAACGATTTCTATGTTAGCAATGGCACTTAACTCTATTGGTGTTGAAGCTAAATCACTTACAGGTCGTCAAGTTGGTATTAAAACCGACAGCGCATTTACCAAGGCGCGTATTGAAGCGATTGATACGGATGTATTGACTTCAAACCTTGACGCTGGACGTGTCATTGTTGTGGCAGGTTTCCAAGGCTTTGATGCCGAAGGTAACACAACGACTCTAGGTCGTGGTGGTTCTGACACTTCGGGTGTTGCATTGGCTGCTGCACTTAAAGCTGACGAATGTCAGATTTACACAGACGTTGATGGTGTTTACACCACTGACCCTCGTGTCGCTCCAAAAGCGAAAAAAGTTGATCGTATTTCTTTTGAAGAAATGCTTGAAATGGCATCACTTGGTTCTAAAGTCCTTCAAATTCGCTCTGTAGAATTTGCAGGTAAATACCAAGTGCCTTTACGCGTATTATCAAGTTTTGATAATGACGATGATGGCGCATTCGACGAAAACTTTAAACAAAACGTCGGGACACTAATCACCACTGAAGCGGAAGACAACATGGAACAACCAATCATCTCAGGTATCGCGTTCAACCGTGATGAAGCTAAATTAACTATTCTTGGTGTACCGGATAAACCGGGTATTGCTTCAAACATCCTTTCACCAATTGGTGATGCCAATGTTGAAGTGGATATGATTATCCAAAACGTTGAAGAAGACGGCACAACTGATTTCACATTTACAGTTAACCGCGGTGAATTACCAAAAGCGAAAGCCATTCTTGAAGCGACTGCACAAGAAATTGGTGCACGTGAAGTTGCAACTCGCGCAGACATCGTTAAAGTATCGATCGTTGGTGTTGGTATGCGTTCACACGCTGGCGTAGCAAGCAAAATGTTTACTGCTCTTGCAAAAGAAGGCATTAACATTTTGATGATCTCGACTTCTGAAATCAAAATTTCAGTGATTATCGATGAGAAATACTTAGAGCTTGCTGTACGTGCTCTACACACTGCATTCGGTCTAGACCGTGAAACAGGTGAATCAAGCGCGCGTGCTTAATTAACCTTGCTGTGTGTCAAAATTTGTCATTGTTAGACAGATTTTGAAAAACATCGTAAAAATTCAGAGCCACTATAGTTTTTTTTATAGTGGCTCTGTTATATTAAACCTGAGGATTTTAAAATTTACTCAGTTTGCGACTGTCACAATGATTGTTTCAGATGCACTGCTAAATTTTTTTGCTTTTACAAGTTATGAATTTTACATAACAGATCATTTGCAGGTTTTGCATTTTGCAAGGAGAGAAACATGCTGATTCTGACTCGTCGTGTCGGAGAAACATTAATGATTGGAGACCAAGTTAGCGTGACTGTACTTGGTGTTAAAGGTAATCAGGTTCGTATTGGCGTGAATGCTCCAAAAGAAGTATCTGTTCATCGTGAAGAAATTTACCAACGAATTCAACATGAACGCGCAATGCACGAACATCTCCAAAACATTGATCAAGAATATCAGCCATCTTTTGAAGAAACTGATTATTCACAAAACAACTATAATCGCTAAGATTTAAGTTGTTAAATGATAAAGCGGCTCATTAGGCCGCTTTAAATTTATCTAGAACATGCGTTTACTATATAAGTTCAACTGAGCTTAATTACTGCCCTTCTAGAACTTTACGTACGGGGCCAAAACTGCGGCGATGTTCATCAATCACCCCATACTGTGCAATCGCTTCGAAGTGCGCTTTGGTTGGATAGCCCTTGTGTTTCGCAAAACCATACTGTGGATATTTTGCATCCAGTTCAACCATTTCGTGGTCTCGAGTCACTTTTGCCAAAATACTCGCAGCCGAAATCTCTGGATGAATCGCATCACCGCCCACGATTGCATCACAGCTCATTGCTAAACCGGTTGGGACTTTATTACCATCGACCAACACGTGTTCTGGCTGTACATTGAGTTTTTCCACTGCACGACGCATTGCAAGTAATGATGCTTGCAAAATATTGATCTCATCAATTTCTTGTGCAGAACTTTCAGCAATCGCCCAAGCCAAGGCTTTTTCTTGAATCTCAATAAATAACTTTTCACGTTTTTTTTCAGTGAGTTTTTTAGAATCGTTTAAACCTTCAATCGGGTTATTTGGATCTAAAATGACAGCTGCCGCAACAACCGAACCCACCAATGGACCGCGACCCGCTTCATCTGCACCAGCAATTTTCATATATCTCTCACTCAAAATAAAATACGACCCTTAATTTGGATTTACTGATACTCAGCAAAACCATTGTCTGGGTCGTATAAATTGTTCTAAATCTTAGTTTTTAAATGTTTCGATCACGCAAGCATTTAAAGTATTTGTCACGATTTTAGCCGCAAGATTTGCTTGTGAAGTTTTATCCATTGCTGCTACAACCAAATCCGTTGCAGTCACGCTAGTTGTCGCTTTCTCGCCTACACATGAACACACTTCAGTTTGTAGTTCAGATTTTTGAGTTTCTGTTAATAATTTTGAACCTGTTTTCCAGTAACTGTTGTTATTTAGCTCAGTCACGCATTTCGCTTGAACACCCACTTTAACAGCCATCATTGCCAAGCTGTTTGCTGAAGTTGTACCTGTAGAGGTACTTGTACCAGTTGTACCAGTCGCAGCACATGCAGAAAGAACAAGCGCTAATGGCGCTAGAACAGCAACTAATTTTTTCACGAATATATCCTTTGTTCTGTTAATTAACGCGCATATTGTGCCCCAAATCACACACCATCTGATATGACTATTTAAAATAAATTCGGTAACTGTGTAGTTAATCATCAAAGCCTGTGTTGCATATTCACAACACTGTGTACCGATTTTAAACGACGCATATTTTTGTGGTCTGTATTAGAATCTGCATAAGATTGGACGCTTAAATAATCAACATGAGCAATAACACACAATACTACACTCGAACAGCTCAGGTCTTACATTGGCTGATGGCGATCATATTCATCGTGGCATGGTTAATTGGCTTTTATAGTGGCAATTTTCTCAGTTATGACGTCGATGGCAGCTTTAAAGGACAAGTCATTACCCTCCATAAAAATATTGCGACTACGATTATTTTTTTGGTGGTGATACGAATCTTTTGGCGCTATACCCACCCCGCTCCAGATTTACCTGACAGCATGTCATCCGGCATGAAAACCTTGGCACATTTGGGTCATTTAGCACTGTATTTTGTACTACTAGCTTTACCGATTACAGGTTGCTTATTTAGTTGGAGCGCAGGTCACCCGGCCCCTGTCTTGTATTTGTTTGAAATACCACGCTTGGTACAAGATAATCCTGAATTATTAGCCATCGTGAAACCTCTACATATTTGGATTTCTTGGGCAGCAGGCTTGCTCTTAGTGGGTCATATTTTGGCAGCGTTGAAACATCATTTTATTGATAAAGACCATGTGCTCAAAAGTATGACACGACAACCAAAACCCTAATAAAGACAAAATAAAAGCCACATCATGTGGCTTTTTTTAAGCATTATCTTTTAATTCAGCACTTGCTGAGCACAGCCGCGCATACTATTCAAAACCGCTTTAGAAATCAGTTTATTCTTTTCAGTTTCATTCACAGCAGCAGTCATCAGATCTTTCGCACCGATATCATCCATGGCATGTTCACTCACGCACTGACAAATCGCAGCTTGATTGTCTTTTTTCTGTTGAGCACTCATAAACAACGCAGCACCTTTCCAAATTTTAGAAGTATTTAATTCTTGCGAGCATTGATATTCAATCACGGGCTTTAGCATACGCTGACTTAAACTTGATTTATCTGCAATAGCAGCGGATGAAATCAATACTGAGGCTAAAAATGTAATCGATGAGGCAAATATAGAGCGATTTGAATGAGAGAAAAGCATGATTTAAACATAAAAAAGGCAGTGAATATTCACTGCCTGAGATTATACGCTGATTATTAATTCAACGCTTCAATCTTTTTAATCCAAGCTTGTTTTTCAGCATCTGAAATAAATGATGCTTCAAAAGAGTTAATTGCCAATTGCTTTAACTCTGCGTTGCTTAGATCAAGTGCTTTGGTGATCGCAATGAAGTTATCATTCATATAACCACCAAAGTACGATGGATCATCTGAATTCACAGTGACATGCACACCTTGTTGCAATAGACGGCGAATATTATGCTCAGCCATATCATTGACCACGCAGAGCTTTAAATTGCTTAGCGGGCAAACGGTTAATGGCATTTTTTCTGCAATTAAACGCTGCATCAAAGCAGGATCTTCTTCTGAACGTACACCATGGTCAACACGATTTACTTTCAGCAAATCCAAGGCTTCCCATACGTATTCTGCTGGACCTTCTTCCCCTGCATGCGCAACGATAAGAAAACCTGCTTCACGGGCTTTTGCAAAAACACGTTCGAATTTTGATGGTGGATGACCCACTTCACTCGAATCTAAACCAACACCAATAATTTGATCTTTATATGGTAAAGCTTGTTCTAATGTTGCAAATGCTGCGTCTTCAGATAAATGACGCAAGAAGCACATAATCAGATGTGAGCTAATGCCAAGTTTTGCTTTGGCATCATCACAAGCACGCTGTAAACCATTCAAGACAGTTTCAAAAGCAACACCACGGTCTGTATGGGTTTGTGGGTCGAAGAACATTTCGGTATGAACCACATGATCTTCTGCACATTTTTCAAAATATGCCCATGCCAAATCATAAAAATCTTGCTCATGAATCAGTACATTTGCACCTGCATAATAAATGTCTAAAAAAGACTGTAAATTATGAAAGTTATACGCTTCTTTTAATTCTTCGACTGATTGATAAGGGATTGCAATATTGTTGCGTTGGGCAATTGCAAACATGAGTTCAGGCTCAAATGTCCCTTCAATATGCACATGTAGCTCTGCTTTTGGCAAAGCTCGAATCAGCTCAAGTTGATCCATCTCTTATCCTCATAAAAATAAAAAAGGGTGCAAACTGAGTTTACACCCTTTCGCTGTTTGACAGTATTAACCGCCAAATGCAGCAAATTTCAATGCCCAAAGTACAGCAATAATCCAGACCATATACGGTACAGTTTTCGCTTTACCTGTAAGCAATTTAACTAATGCATAGCTAATGAAGCCCATTGCAATACCGTCTGCAATTGAATACGTGAACGGCATAAACACAATTGTTAAAAATGCAGGGACTGCTTCAGTAATATCATCCCACTCAATATGAACGATACCTTGAATCATCAACACACCAACAAACAACAATGCTGGCGCAGTGGCAAAACCCGGTACAGACTGAGCAAGTGGTGCTAAGAACAATGCCAAAATAAACAATACAGCAACCACAACCGCAGTTAAACCTGTACGACCACCGGCAGCAACACCTGCTGATGATTCGATATAAGGCGTAGTCGAAGACGTACCCAATGCCGCACCCGCAACAATTGCAGATGAGTCAGCAAATAATGCTTTCTTCAAACGTGGTAATTTACCGTCTTTTAATAAGCCTGCACGGTGTGATACACCGACCAATGTACCTGTAGAATCAAATAAATCGACCAAGAAGAATACAAAGATCACGCCAATCAAACTTGCGGTGAATAGACCTTCAAAGTTCATTTGCATGAATGTTGGAGCGATTGAAGGAATAGCACCTACAACACCTTTAAATTCGTTGAAGCCCAACAGGGTTGAAATTGCAGTAATCACCAAAATACTGATGATGATTGCACCACGTACTTTGAAGTGATGCATAACCACAACCATCAAGAAGCCAAGTAAAGCCAACAAGACAGACGGCTGTTTTAAATCACCCAGACTAACCAATGTTGCAGGGTTATCAACAATAATGCCGGCATTTTTCAAAGAAACCAGTGCAAGGAACAAACCAATACCACCGCCAATCGCCAGTTTAAGCGACATTGGAATCGCATTGACAATCGCTTCACGGATTTTGAACATGCTGATAGCGATAAAAACAAGGCCAGAGACAAAAACAGCTGCTAAAGCAGTTTGCCATTCCACGCCCATACCCAAACATACAGAATAGGTAAAGTAAGCGTTTAAGCCCATACCGGGTGCTAAGGCAATTGGATAGTTAGCAACAAGCCCCATCACCAAACAGCCAATGGCTGCTGCTAGACAGGTTGCGACAAAAACAGCGCCATGATCCATACCCGTTTCGGACAAAATCATTGGATTGACAATAATGATGTAACACATTGTCAAGAAAGTAGTTACACCTGCAATGACTTCTGTTTTGAAACTGGTTTTGTTTTCGCTCAGTTTAAACAGACGTTCAAGCATGTTCTCGGAAGATGGATTAGGAGTCGTCATGACCTAGCCCCTATGAAGTAAACTTTATGCATATAAGCATTCCACAAAATTAATCATGTCATGTATTCATCATTAATTTTGTGTATGCCTAAGCAACGAATATGCCAATTCGGCAGATTGTAGGCTTTAAAAAATCCTATTTTCAACAGCATACAACACAGTACAAATGTTGAAATTTGCAAACAAAAAAGCTGCATAAACCTATGCAGCTCCTCTATTTATGTCATTTAATTCGTATTTAATATCAATAAATACTGATCAAATTAATTTCGGCAAATTATAACACATTGATTTTTTAATGTTTCCACATTTTCATCGCTTTTCAATTTAGTAAATTTAAGACATTGTTTTATTTATAAAGTTTCAAATTATTATATGTAAAAATAAAATATCAATATTTAGACGAACTCTTCAAGATCATGCTTGAGCTCAATTCAAAAGCAGCAAGATTGATTTTTTTTAGCGCATATAAGGTGATGCGTTCAAATCATCATTGAACACCTGATTAATTTCTTGCTGTCGCTTTAACTCTGCATTTTTATAAACACTAAACCCTAAGAACACAATGCTAAGTATAAAAATTGGTATCAGTATTTTTTTCATAACAAAATTTTATTCATGTTTAAATATTTGGCTATAATAACAAAAAACTTAAACAAAAAAGTGACGTATTTCACAATTTTATATCTTATTAAGTCATTTAATAAGCTATTTGTTCGATCAATGTTAACTTTGTAATATATTTTAGACTGATAGACAAGATAATCGCTGAATGTTTTTTTAAATCCTTTTCCTCAAAAAGCCTCAAATTGTAGATCATTTCATATACGAAATTTAAAGCACGATCAATTTCACAGACCCACCGTTATATCCCGAGTGAAGAAGATAAAAAAGCCGCTGACTTAAAAACAGCGGCTATTCATATTTTTTACAGATTCAAAATTTTGAATCTTGAACTTAAGCAGCTTGTTACTCATCTCGCTTAAAGACCAATTCGCCCTTTAAGCTACTCTCAGCATCGAAATAATATCCATCGGTATTAAACGACTTGATATCTTCAATACGTTCAATTTTATTTTCCAACAAATATCGCGCCATTAGGCCACGTGCTTTTTTGGCATAGAAGCTGATGACTTTATATTTGCCGTTCTTTTGATCGAGAAAAACTGGCTTGATGATTTCGGCTTTAATTTTTGATTCTTTGACCGACTTATAATATTCATCTGAAGCGATGTTGACCAAAAGTTCAGAGCCGGCTTTTTCCAAATCGTCATTGATGAGATTGGTGATTGTATTATCCCAAAACTCGTATAGGTTATGTCCACGTGAGTTTTGTAACTTGGTCCCCATCTCTAAACGATATGGCATCATTAAATCAAGCGGACGCAATAAACCATAGAGACCCGAGAGCATACGCAAATGGGTTTGTGCATATTCAAGGTCTGAGTTTGTAAGTTTATAAGCATCTAAACCGGTATATACATCACCTTTAAAGGCAAAGATTGCTTGGCGTGCATTGGCAAAATCAAAATCAGGCTGCCAATCTCGGAAGCGCTCAACATTTAAAGTCGCAATTTTCTCACTGACACTCATCAAGCTTGAAATTTCACTTACCGACAATTTACGTGCGACTGAGATTAATTCTTCAGAATGATCTAATAGCCGTGGTTGAGTGAATTTTTCAGTCGGTAAAGCGGTTTCGTAATCTAAAGTTTTTGCTGGAGAAATTAAAGCGAGCATAAACATCCTGATTAATTTTTAATTAAACAAACTATAACAGTAGAGTATTTTCAAATCCAATCTGTGTTTTTGATAAACATAATCTGTAAACTATGCGACTCTCCCGCTTTCACATTTTAGTCATTATGTCAGAACAACTGTTCATTCAAGGGCCTGTTGGTCAGCTTGAAATTTTTGTTGATTATCCACAGGGTGAAGTGAAAGGATTCGCGGTAGTTACACACCCTCACCCATTGCAAGGTGGCACACCACAGCACAAAGTACCTGTGCTTTTAGCGCAAATGTTCTTAGAACGTGGCTATGTTGTCTATCGCCCAAGTTTCCGCGGCTCTGGCCAAAGTGCAGGAATACATGACGAAGGCAATGGTGAAACTAAAGACACTATGCAAGTCATTGAATTTGCTCGCAACCAACATCCGAACCTGCCATTTTATGCAGGCGGTTTTAGTTTTGGTGCAAATGTCATGACTAAATGCTATGCCCTTTTGCCTGTAGAATTACAGCCTGTACAGACTATTTTATGCGGCTTACCAACCACAACAGTTGCAGGTGTACGTCACTATGTGACACCGCATATTAAGGGTGATATTTTATTTATTCATGGTGAAGAAGATAATGTCACACTGTTATCTGACTTGATTCAGTGGGCCAAACCACAGCGCCATTTAATCACGGTTTTGCCAGGTGCAAACCACTTCTTTACGGGTTATCTCAAACAGCTTCGTATTGCGATTTCACGCTTTTTAGTATAAACAATACCAAATATGAGTCAGCTTAACTGGCTCATTTTTTTTTGTCTAGTGACCGCTCTATTCCCCACCAATATTTCAGATAAATTCACCTACAGCACTTCGATTTATCCATCTTTTTAGTGCATTGGCCATCATTACCTATTCAACATGTAATGACCTAATTCGTCGCTAGTTTAATTTTTATTACGCAACATTTTTTTATCGAAAAACCAATTATTTACTTGTTTATATGACCGACTGCAGAAATAATACCCAGAAAAATGAACATAAAATTTAGAGGGAAAAATGAAATTTATTGTTGCTGTGATTTTAAGTCTAGGCATTGCAGCTTTGGTTTATTATTTTAATTCAACCCCATCCACAACGACAAATTTGCCAGCGTCTACGGTTGCTGTGAACGATGGTCCCAAAGCCTATTTGACTGCATCATACAAGATGAATGTCGATGGTCGTGATTTTAGCTTAAAGATGGTCTATGACTTTCCCAACAGCCAAGTGTGTGAAGCCCAACTTAACAGTACTGACACCATGAATATGATTTCAACCTTTAAGCAACGCTGTTCGAGTGACTCGGTATGTAAAGAAGCAGATATTTCGTCTTGTTCATCTTTTACCGATCAAAAATATAAAGATATGCTCGATAAAAACTATCATGACACCCATTATATTTATTTAAGCGATAGCAAATTGACTGATCAACGTGGTGTGATCGTGTTTTGGGGACTCAATGAACAAGAGTCAGAAAAAATGTGTGACTATGTGAAAAAGAGCAATCGAACTATTAATCCTATCAATATTGAATGTCTATAACGTTGTTCGATACATTCCGTTAAAAAATAAAAAAGCAGCACTATGCTGCTTTTTTATAGATGATTTTTAATTCAATTTTTCAGTTCATTTCGTCATTTGTTTCCATTGAAACTCACTATACGAGTCTTCTTCTTTTAAACTGTTTTCGACCGCTTGAGCCAATTGGTTCAATAGACTTTGCTCAGTAATACGATCTAACCAATCTTGGTCTTCATCTGGATAAGAGGTAATTTCACAGACTAGACGACCTGATTCATCCTGCCCCTGACATGTCACTGAAAGTGGCAATTCATGTTGATCGACACTGACTGCAATCTGATCACCACTTTGCGATAACGTTTGAAAGCCATAACGCTCTAATTTATTTGCCAATAATTCAGCAACCTGAGTTTGCGTATCAGCACTGCTTTCAACTCGATTTGACTCGCTATGCGCGGTGAATTGTAGTTTTCTCATGTATCTATCCAAAGACATTCTTGTTGTATGGTTTTAGCATAAGCAATTAAAACCAAACAGCCAAGCATTTGCTTGGCTGTTGTTGAATAAATATACAATTTTGGTGAATTATTTATTCACTTACGGCAATCGTTAAACCGGCCTGAGTGGCTAGCTCTGTAAATGTCGGGAAGCTGGTCGCAACGGTTTCTGTACCCACGATATTAATTTCACCCGAAGTACGTAAACCTGCCATTGAGAAGCTCATTGCAATACGGTGGTCATGATGTGACTCAATTTGACCACCTGTGAAGATTGCACCCCACTCACCCGTTTTACCTTGACCTTCAATAATGATGCCGTCATCAGTAGGCGTGCAGTCAATACCCATAATTTTTAGGCCATCTGCCATCACTTGAATACGATCCGACTCTTTCACTCGAAGTTCAGCTGCACCGGTCAAAATGGTTTGACCTTCTGCACATGCCGCTGCAATAAACAGTGCTGGAAATTCATCAATCGCCAATGGCACTTGATCTTCTGGCATATGAATGCCTTTAAGCGTGCGTGAACCACGAATACGAATATCTGCAATCGGCTCACCACCAGCGATACGCTCATTTTCAACAGTCAGGTCAGCACCCATCTGTTTTAAAATTTCGATCACACCTGTACGTGTTGGATTAATGCCAACCGCTTCGAGTGTGACATCTGAACCTTCAGTAATCGCTGCACCCACCATAAAGAATGCTGCAGATGAAATGTCAGAGGGTACTTGAATGTCTGTACCGACTAACTTGCCGCCACCTTGAAGTGAAATGCGGTTGCCTTCTGTTTTCACGTCATAACCAAATGCACGAAGCATACGCTCTGAATGGTCACGTGTTGGTTCCGGCTCAGTGACAACAGTTTCACCTTCCGCCCAAAGACCAGCCAACAAAATACCGGATTTTACTTGTGCAGATGCCATTGGTAAGTCGTAATGAATACCTTTCAGGTTTTGACTTCCGGAAATAGACACGGGCGGCGTACCACGCTCACCTGTAGTTTGAATTTGCGCACCCATTTCACGTAATGGTTTGGCAATACGTTCCATTGGACGTTTTGATAATGACGCATCACCCGTCATCACCGAATCAAACTTTTGTGCCGACAACATGCCTGAAAGCAAACGCATTGAAGTGCCTGAGTTACCCATATACAAAGCGCCAGCAGGTGCTTTTAAACCATGCATGCCTACACCATGAATGGTGACTTCGCCGTTTTTAGGGCCTTCAATACTCACCCCCATATCGCGGAATGCTTGGAGGGTTGCCAAGGCATCTTCACCTTCAAGGAAACCAGTGACATGCGTTGTGCCTTCTGCAATAGCACCAAACATGATAGAGCGATGTGACACAGATTTATCACCTGGCACAGTAAATTTACCTTGGAATTGCTTTGAACCCGGTAAAATTTTGAATTGCTGTGTCGTCACTTTATTTTTCTCCATCAGTGGTTTCTTTGCGAGCATGTGATTGAAATGTTGGCGTGCCGCTTGTGCATGCCCCAACAGTCCCATCAACGCTTGTGAGTTTTCATCTTCAATCAGTTTGCGAAGAATAGCCAATTGTTTTTCAAAGCCATCTACCGCATTTAAAATTGCCTTTTTATTGGCAAAAAAGATGTCATGCCACATATGTGGGTCGCTTGCAGCAATACGTGAAAAATCACGAAAACCGCCAGCGGCATAACGGAAAATATCTAAATTGTCTTCTCGGTTCGCAAGTTGCTCAACCAAGTTAAATGCCATCAAATGCGGAAGATGACTGGTATGGGCCAACACTTCGTCGTGTTTTTCCACATCCATGCAAATCACTTCCGCTTTGGCAGCTTGCCACAATTGAATCAGTTTCTCTACAGCCCAATCTGCACTGCTAGGTAAAGGTGTCAAAATCACTTTGTGATTAGCAAATAAATCTACTTTACCGGCATGCACACCTGTCAGTTCAGCCCCAGCAATCGGATGCCCCGGTACAAAACCAGCAGGTAATTGCTCACCATAGACTGCTTTCGCTGCATCAACGACATTGCCTTTGGTACTCCCAACATCGGTAATAATCGTCTGTTCGGATAGATAAGGCTTGATCGCTTCAAGGACTTTTTGTGTCGCACGTACAGGCAAAGCCAAGACAACGAGATCTGCACCTTTGACCGCTTCGGCAGGATCACTATAACCTTGCTGAATAAGTCCTAAAGCTTTTGCATCTTCTAAAGTTTTTTGTGAACGCGTAGACGCCACAATTTCTTTAGCCAAATCTTCAGCAATCATGACACGAGCTAGGCTTGAGCCAATCAGCCCAAGCCCAATAAAAGCAACTTTTTCAAATAGTGGCACAGACATGACTTAAGCTTTAGCCTCTAAGCCCAAAACTTTAGCCAATGCCGCTAAGAATTTAGCATTTTCAGCTTCAGTCCCAATTGATACACGTAAATGCTCGGGGATACCAACTGGACGAACAATCACACCTTCTTTTAATAAAGCATTGAAAGTCTGTGCAGGATCTGCTTTTACATTTACTAAAATGAAGTTGGCACGTGAAGGCACATACGCTAAACCTAAAGCATCAAAGCCTGACTCAAGTTGAGCCATACCCGCTTTGTTCACTACGCGTGATTTTTCAATAAACGCTTCATCTTTAAGTGCAGCAACTGCAGCCACCATCGCAAGATGGTTCACGTTAAATGGTTGACGAATACGATTGAGGAAATCCGTCACTTCAACTGAAGCCAAAGCAAAACCAACACGTAGCGCAGCCAAGCCATAGCATTTTGACATGGTACGGCTAACGATTAAGTTTGCGTATTGATCTAAGAATTTTAAGCTGTTGAAGTTTTCTGGGAAATATTCCACATAAGCTTCATCTAAAACCACGATCACATTTGCAGGTACTTTTTGCATGAACGCTTCAAATTCAGCTTCTTCAAACCATGTACCTGTTGGATTATTTGGGTTCGCAATAAAAATCAATTTAGTATTGTCTTTAATTGCCGCAGCCATTGCATCTAGGTCATGTGAAAAACCTTTTGCAGGCACTTCAATCGCTTCAGCATTAATCGCTTGAGTCACCAGACCATACACAGCAAATGCGTGTTGGCTATACACCACAGAGTCTTGCTCTGAAACAAAAGCACGAGCGAAAATTTCTAGAAGATCGTTTGAACCATTACCCAACGTAATGCGGTCATGTGCAATACCAAATTGTTTTTCAACTTGGTCTTTCAAAATAAAACCGCCACCATCCGGATATCGACCAATTTCTGCAAGTTCAGCAGCAACCGCTTCTTTCACTTTGTCAGAACAACCCAATGGGTTTTCATTTGATGCGAGTTTTACGATATCTGTAATACCCAACTCACGCTCAAGTTCACTAATTGGTTTACCTGGTTGGTAAGGCTTTAGCTTTGCAATGCCTTCATTGGCTGGGACAAACGTCATTTTACACTTCCAGTTTTTTCAAATGATGAAGGTGATCAACTCGTGATGGAATTGATCACAGTTGTGATCTTAAAGAACAGCAATCGGATATGAACCCAATACACGAATTTCTTTAACCAATGGACGAATTTCTTCAATCGCTGCTTTGACATTGTCTTGTTCTACATGGCCTTCAAGGTCAACAAAGAAAACATAGGCCCATTTTTCAGGCAAGGCAGGACGTGTTTCAATACTGGTCAAACTGATATTGTGTTTTGCAAATGGTGCAAGAATTTCAAGCAACGCCCCTGCACGGTCATGCGCAGAAATCAACAATGAAGTTTTATCATTGCCCGATTGCGGTACTTTCTCACGACCAATCACCAAGAAACGAGTAGTATTTTCAGGATTGTCTTCAATATTGCTATGCAAAATTTCAAGGTTGTAAATGTTCGCAGCGACTTCAGAAGCAATTGCTGCTGAGTGCCATTCATTGCGAATACGGCGTGCAGCTTCTGCATTTGAACTGAGTGCAACACGTTCTACACCTGGATAATGAGCATCTAACCAACCACGGCATTGCGCCAAAGTTTGTTGATGAGCATAAATTTGTTTAATGCTGTCTTTACGTGTGTTTTCAGACACTAGGAACTGGTGATGAATACGCAGCTCAACTTCACCAATAACATTCAGATGTGAAGATTTGAAGCAATCTAGGGTGTGGTTCACTACACCTTCAGATGAGTTCTCTACAGGCACAAGACCATAGTGCGCACTGCCTGCTTCTACTTCGCGGAATACTTCATCAATCGTTGGAAGAGGGCGAACAACAGCGTCTTGACCAAAGTGTTTCAACACCGCCGAATGTGTATATGTCCCAACTGGACCTAAGAACGCAATACTTTGCGGTGCTTCAAGGGCTAAACAAGCCGACATGATCTCACGGAATAAACGTGCCATTGTCACATCAGACAATGGGCCTTCGTTACGATCCATAACTTTACGTAAAACTTGCGCTTCACGTTCAGGACGATAAAACAATGGATTCTCTTCTGCAGCAAATTTTGCTTTTGCCACAGCTTCAGCTAGTTTCGCACGACGATTGATAAGTTGTTGAATCTGCATATCAACAGAGTCGATATCTTCACGAATTTGAGCTAAGTCCAGAGAAGTCGGAGTGTTTTGATCATCGTTGATCATTGCTATGTCGCCCTTCAAAAAAATTTTGCAAACAGTATAACAATAGTTAGCTTTCAAATGTTGCGCAATACGACTTTGATGGTTTCAGCCTTAAAAACATACAGTTGATTAAAGCTTCATCAGCTTAACTTAAGAGCCAAAACAGCCAAACTGATAGGTAAAGCCATAATTAAGGCAAATCTTACCTTTTGACGGCTTTATTGATCATTCATCTTGAGCAGCACAATAAATAAACCTTCTCTTTTCCTCCAAATTTGCATCAGATCCATCTCCTTGTATAAGCCCATCAATCAATTTGTTTCATTGGTCATTTCATTTTTAAATTTTGCTCTCAATACCTGCAGCAAAATAAAAAATTCAAAACTTGGCTTTCATGGCATAGAAATAATTTGAAACTTAAAGATGATCTGTATAAACACTTGGTCATTGATCGTTTTTTCAGTGACTTAATAGGCACTTTCATCTAGTGTTTACAGTCATTGACGCA
Source organism: Acinetobacter sp. LipI_15 (assembly GCF_058242865.1). Taxonomy (NCBI): domain Bacteria; kingdom Pseudomonadati; phylum Pseudomonadota; class Gammaproteobacteria; order Moraxellales; family Moraxellaceae; genus Acinetobacter; species Acinetobacter sp. LipI_15. Next base: position 2,086,827 of record NZ_JBZAYN010000001.1, read on the forward strand.
TTTATTACAAAAGACACAGGTAATTTTTATCATTGCTTTGTAGTCTAAATATCAGAAAAAAAATAACAGACCCATAGGTACAAGTATGCACAAGAAAATTGCAGTGTTAGTGACCTACGATTTTGAAGATATTGAGTATCTTGAGCCTGTAGAGGCATTTCGAGCCGCTCGGCACAGCATTATCAATATCGAAGATCAGGTTGGAAAAATCGTTCACGGCATTAAACGCCGTTCCCAGATCACCATTGACCGAAGTATCGACGACGCCTCTGTGAATGATTTTGATGCCTTGTTTATTCCCGGCGGTTATTCCCCAGAGAAACTCGCTTTAGATGACCGTTTTATCTATTTTGTACGTAATTTTGCAGATAGCCAAAAGCCGATCTTGAGCAGTTGCCATGGTCCACAGTTGTTATTAGAAGCTGGTGTCATACAAGGTCGCCATTTCGCCCAATCTGAAACGCTGAAATCTGCTTTACTAAACGCAGGTGTGGTGGTGTCGGATCAATCGGTCGTGAATGATAATAACCTGTATATATCGTCTCGCAGTACTTTAGATACCCCTGAATTTATTGAAGTCTGTCTGCAAGTTTTGGGGCAACCGTCATTATCATAGGTCTCAATATATTCACTTACACTCAACCGCATAATCTAATTCAAACACGCAAATCTGTAGAAATACATCGTCTCTATAAAAATACATTGTCAAAAAAAAGCGAAGTCTTCACTTCGCTATTTTAATTTCAGCCTGATAAATTGTTTATCGACCTAAAATACTTCGTGCCACGATTTCTTTCATAATTTCATTGGTGCCACCGTAGATTTGCTGAATACGTGCATCGACAAAAAAGCGTGAAATTGGATATTCGGTCATATAACCATAGCCACCAAATAATTGAAGTAGATTATGGGCCACTTTCATTTGCATATCGGTAGAGAAGGTCTTGAGGGCTGCTGCAGTTTCAACATCAAGTTTGCCTTGCATATAAAGCTCAACATTTTGATTATAAAATGCCGCTGTAGCCAATTCGTCAATCTTAGCCTGTGCCAAGACAAAACGAGTATTTTGGAACTGTCCGATCGCCTGTCCGAACGCTTGTCGCTCTTTAACATACTGCGTTGCCACATCAATGGAACCGCGAATCGCACCAATTGCAGTCGAGGCAATTGCGGTACGTTCACGCGGTAACTCTTGCATCAAGTAAGCAAAGCCTTGTCCAGCTTGACCCAAAAGTTGCTCTTTTGGCACTTTGACGTTGTCATAAAACAACTCTGAAGTGTCTTGCGCATGCAGACCAATTTTGTCGAGGTTGGTACCTTTCTTAAATCCATCCAAATGTGTATCGACTAAAAGTAATGACACACCTTTGGCACGTGCTTGTGGATCAGTTTTCGCAGCCAATACCACAAGGTCTGCATGTTGACCATTTGAAATAAAAGTTTTCGAGCCATTGAGCAGATAATGATCACCCTGCAAAATTGCACTACTGCGCATAGACTGCAAGTCCGAACCTGCTCCCGGCTCTGTCATACCAATAGCACCGACCACCTCACCTGTGACCATTTTCGGTAACCAATATTGTTTTTGTTCTTCTGAACCAATGTGCAAAATATAAGGCGCTGCAATTTCAGAATGGCATGAAATACCTGTCGATAATGCACTAAAACCTGCGCGAGCAGATTCTTCAACTAACATCAGTGAATAATGCGTTGGGACGCCATAGCCGCCATATTCTTCAGGCACATCGACACATAAAAAGCCATTTTCACCCAAGGCATTCCATACTGATCGCGGCATAATGCCTTCACGTTCCCATTGCTCATAATGTGGTGCGACATGCTCTGCCATAAAACGGCGAAAGTTATCTCGAAATAATTCTAAGTCTGCATCATAAGCCAGCATGTGTTTCTTCCTTGGTTAAGTTTGTTGTTTTGTTGAACTCCATCCTATTGCAGTTTAGAACAGCCGTCATGCCTAAAAACTAAAGCGTTCAAATTTGGCTTTGGGCTTACATAAAAAAAGGAAGCCGAAGCTTCCTTTTTAATTACATCTTTTACATCACAGCATCAGCGTTATGCATGATGTGCATTGCCTTCTTCTTGCATCTGACGGTCAATTTCTTCAGGATTTGCTAAAGCAAAATCTAGTTTTTCTTTGTCTAATTGACCCACCCATTTCGCAACCACAATCGTTGCCAATGAGTTACCTACAAGGTTCGTTAATGCACGTGCTTCTGACATGAAACGGTCAATACCAAGAATTAATGCCAAACCTGCTACAGGAATATGACCCACAGCAGACAATGTTGCAGCCATAACAATAAAGCCTGAACCCGTCACACCCGCAGCACCCTTAGATGAAATGAGTAGAACCAATAACAATGTGATCTGATGCGAAATATCAAGCGGTGTATTGGTCGCTTGTGCAATAAAGATTGCTGCCATGGTTAGGTAAATAGACGTACCATCTAGGTTAAATGAATAACCTGTTGGAATAACAAGACCCACTACAGATTTTTCTGCACCTGCAAGTTCGAGTTTTTTCAACATACGTGGCAGTACAGATTCTGAAGATGACGTACCTAGTACGATCAAGAGTTCTTCGCGAATCATACGAATCATTTTGAGGATACTGAAACCGCAAATACGTGCAATTGAGCCAAGTACAAGGAAAATAAACAGCAAACAGGTAATATAGAAGCAGATGATCAACTGACCCAATTGCGCCAAACTACCGATACCATATTTACCAATGGTATAAGCCATCGCACCGAAGGCACCAATTGGCGCAAGCTTCATGATCATGTTTACAATGTTAAAGAATACATGTGCAATTTGATCAATAAACTTCAATACAGGCTTACCTGCATCACCAAGTTTATGCAATGCAAAACCAAATAATAAGGCAAATAATAGAACTTGAAGAATCTCACCCTCAGCAAACGCACCAACAACGGTGTTTGGGATGATATTCATAAAAAATTCTTGGGTAGATTGTGCTGCACCAGATTCAACATATTTAGAAATACCTGCAGTATCTAAAGATGCTGGATCTACGTTCATGCCTACACCAGGTTTTGCAATATTAATCACTGCAAGACCGATAATGAGTGCGATGGTCGAAACGATTTCGAAGTATAGTAAAGCGACCCCACCTGTCTTACCCACAGATTTCATGCTTTCCATACCTGCAATACCACTTACCACGGTACAGAAGATCACAGGTGCAATAATCATTTTAATCAGCTTGATGAAACCTTGTCCTAGTGGATAGAACAATTCACCCCAGCCTTTTACGTATTGCTCGGTACCATTGATAATTTGCGTGCCACTTGGTGAGAAATGACCCACCAATACACCCGCAATAATGGCAACGATCACTTGAAAATATAGTGACTTATAAATTGGTTTTTTAGCCATGACATTACTTCACGATATATTTCTGCTTCAAAGAAATATTCAGTTTTTGTCTATTTTCAAAAAATAAACAGCCCAAAACCCCTTTGTCTTCGACAAAAGAGCACCAAAGGTATTTGACTTAGCCAAATACAGAAAAACGAAATATGTATGGTGATTAAATAATCACATCAGGACCTGATATAAAATCAGCGCATTGATCAGGAGATGAAACACATACTAAAGTAGGTTAAATTTTACCTGTTTTTTAAAGGCTTGTTCTGCCACAAATGTTAATTTCGGTTAAATAATAGACCGAGTTTATTAGACGATAGTCTAAAGACATCCTTTTTTAAACCTGTTATCAGGCTGAAAAATACCAACTATAGAAGTAAACTATCCTTAAGTCCTAATTTTAAGCCCAGTATTTGCATGAACAATAAACGAAATATTTACAAAGATTTTGAACATCCTTTTGCGCAATTTGTCCGTATCGTGGGTAAAGGTAAAAATGGCGCACGTTCTCTCACTTATGATGAAGCCTACCAAGCGTTCAGCATGATCTTAAAAGATGAGGTTTTAGACGTTCAATTGGGCGCTTTCTTGATGTTATTGCGTGTAAAAGAAGAATCTGTCGATGAACTGACAGGCTTTGTCCAAGCCACACGTGATCAGCTCAAGTTTAAAAAGCTTGATGTCGATTTAGATTGGTCATCTTATGCAGGTAAACGCAAACATTATCCTTGGTTTTTATTGGCCGCATTAACGCTGGCAAAACACGGCTACAATGTCGTAATGCATGGCGCTTCAGGTCATACCATTAACCGCCTTTATACAGAACAAGTATTAGAGTATTTGGGTTTTCCTATTTGCCAAAATGATACAGATGTGGAACAGCAGCTTATACAACGTCATTTTGCTTATATTCCGCTCGACGTGATTTCACCAATACTCAGTGATTTAATTTCACTACGCAATGTCATGGGCTTACGTTCCCCAATTCACACCCTTGCGCGTCTGATAAATCCATTTAATGCCAAAGCCACCATGCAAGCGATTTTCCATCCGGCCTATCGTGGATCACACCAACGTGCGGCATTCCAATTGGGTTATCAAAATAGTGCTGTCATTAAGGGTGAAGGTGGTGAATTCGAACGTAACCCCGATGCAAAAACCTTAATTTGTGGCATCAAAGAGGGTGAAATGTATGAACATGAGTTGCCTAAACTGACGGACAACCGCAGTCCAGTCGAAGAAGAACTCGATTTGGCCGTTTTTAAAGCCGTTTGGGACGGTCAGCAGACACATGAATATGGTGAAATCGCGGTCACCGAAACCATGGGAATCGCACTGTATACCATGGGCGCCGTCGCAAGTTTTGATGATGCAATGCAAACTGCCAAAACCATGTGGGCAAATCGTCACGTTTAAATAAGCAGTATGAAGCAAAAAATTTAGGCATGCATCAAGCCAATAAAAAGCCAGCATTAAGCTGGCTTTTTCAATCAGAAAGAAAATAGATTAAACGAAACGAATCGGCTTGAACTCAGGTTCTTCCACATGCGAGTCACAATGCTCATCTTCTTCTTTGGTCCCACGGTCGATATAACCACTACGCTCATCTTCTGGCAAATGTTTAATTTCCCATGCATACACCGCTTGCATACAAATTTGACGTTGTTCTTGAGTCAGCGCTACGCCATTTGGCCATTTACCAATTTCAATTGCCGTTTTTAATCGACCAACAATTTCAGGATCGAGTACGGCAAGCATCTGTTCAATATTCATAATTAATCCTGCTTTAATGAGTCAAAATCTTGGTTCCAGCCTAGCTTGGTACGACATGCCATATAGAAGTCATAACCAGGTGGATGTAATAAGTTGAGCTTAAATGGATGTTTGCGGATATGTAAACTATCGCCTACACCCAATGATACACTGTGTTGACCATCGGCACTGACCATTGGTAGAACACGATTTTCACGAATCAAAATTTTAATTTCGCTTTGTCCACCTACGACAATCGGCCGTGACGACAAAGTATGTGGATGCATTGGCACTAAGGCAATCGCATCCATACTTGGGTGGACAATCGGCCCACCGCCAGATAATGCATAAGCTGTTGAACCGGTTGGCGTGGAAACAATTAAACCGTCACTGTGTTGGCGGTACACATATTGGCCATCGATATTCAGTTCAAAGTCGATCATATGTACCGATTTACCTGAATGCAGCACAATATCATTTAAAGCCACGGCATCATAAATCGACTCACCTTTCGAGCGAATTTCCATTTCTAGCAAGAAACGTCGGTCTAGCTGAAACTCACCTTTGAGCACTTGATCTAACTTGAAAATCACTTCTGTCGGTTTGATATCGGTCAGGAAGCCCAAACGACCACGGTTCACCCCAATCACAGGGGTATTATATTTCACCAAGGCACGTGCGGCATGAAGCAATGAACCATCACCTCCGACAACGATCACCAAATCGACAACTTCACCCAATAAATTACGGCTGACCGTCTGAGTATTATTGTTGGGAACCAGCTGCGCTGTTTGCGTATCAAATACAGGATGTAATCCCAAACTCAAAATATGATCGTGGATCAAACATAGGGTTTCGATCACTGATGATTTGTCTGGACGACCAATCAACCCAATGTTTCGAAATGATTTATGTGAAATTTGCACCTGCGCTTTTGCTCCGCTTCGCCTCATTGGTATCATATCACTAACAGAAATGATTTAAAAAAACTTTAAAGTTTCGACTTTAGTGAAGTAACTTCCAATATTTTGCATACATATAACAGTTTAAATATTGCAAAATACTGAAAAGCTTCGCATGATTAGCAAAATTTCTCAGGGTCTTATCACTATTTATGAAGTCTGAACGTGGCATAGGCATAATTGCACTGATTTTTTCGCTGTTGATTATCGGCGGATTTCTCGTGTTCAGCATTTATCTTATTCGTCTAGATAATATTGTACGGGACAAATTCGAAGGTCAACGTTGGGATATTCCAGCCAAGGTATTTGCACGTCCTTTAGAAATTTATACCAATGCGCCTGTAAGCCAAGCAGACCTCAACCAAGAACTGAAACTTTTGGGCTATAACGCTCAAGATAGCTATGCGAAAACAGGGAGTTACGTTACTTCTGGCAATGTGACCTATATCCATACGCGTGGTTTTGACTTTGGTGATAGTGTCGACCCGGAACAAGTCCTTAAAGTGACCTTTGGTGAAGATCAAATCACTGAAGTAAGTGCGACTAAACCTTCAAGTAGTGGTATTGCCCGTTTAGAGCCGATGTTAATTGGTGGTATTTATCCTCAGCACAATGAAGACCGTGTGCTGATCAAACTTGATAAAGTGCCTAAGCCTTTAATCCAAGCTTTAATTGCTACCGAAGACCGCAATTTCTATCAACATCATGGTATTTCGATTCGTGGTACAGCACGTGCCATTGTGAGTAATGTCACAGGCGGAAAACGTCAAGGTGGTTCGACCCTCACTCAGCAATTGGTGAAAAATTTTTATTTATCGCCTGAGAGAACCATTAAGCGTAAGGCCAACGAAGCCTTAATGGCCATGCTGATTGAACTTCACTATGACAAAGATGAAATTCTTGAAGCTTATTTAAACGAAGTGAACTTAGGTCAAAACGGTAACTATTCCATCAATGGTTATGGTTTAGCCTCACAATTCTATTTTGGTTTACCCCTACGTGAACTAAATATTGCTCAGCAGGCGTATTTAGTCGGTTTGGTTCAAGGTCCAACTCTATTTAATCCGTGGAAAAACCCTGAAAGTGCGATTAAACGCCGTAATATTGTGTTGAACAATATGGTGGTGATGGGCTATTTAACTCAGGAACAATATGAAACTGAGTCTGCACGTCCATTAAATGTCATTACAAAACCAACATTGGGCCCTTCTCGCTTCCCAGACTATATGGATATCGTGCGTCGTCAACTGCGTACTGAATACCAAGAAAGCGATTTGACCAATCAAGGTCTGCGTATTTTCACCGCGATGGACCCGATTGCACAAACCCGTGTACAAACTGCATTTAAAGAATCTGTGGCACGTTTAAGTAATGCCAATCCAGCACGCTTGAAAGAATTACAAGGCGCGGTACTGGTGTCTCATCCTGAAAATGGTGAATTGGTTTCAGCAGTCGGTTCAACGCAGGACTTTACTGGCTTTAACCGTACAATGGATGCTAAACGTCAAGTCGGTTCATTGCTAAAACCTGTGATTTACCTCAGTGCGATAGAATCAAACCGTTATAACTGGGCGAGTCAAATCGAAGACAGTCCTATCAGCATTCAAAGTGATGGCAAAGCTTGGACACCGAAAAACTATAGTGGTGGTGCACATGGTGTCGTACCAATGGTCGATGCCCTATCAAACTCTTATAACCTCTCTGCGGTACGCTTAGGTCAAGAGTTCGGTATGTCGACTTTTATTAACCATCTGAAAAAGTTTGGTGTGACTTCTAATATTCCAAGCTACCCTTCGATTTACCTTGGTGCTATCGATATGTCACCGATGGAAGTGATGAGTGTGTATGGCAACTTTGCAACCGGTGGCTTCAAATATCCAGTGAAAGCTATTCGTTCAGTGGTCGATGCCAATGGTCGTTTATTAGATCGTTATAGCTTAACGGTACAACCGACTATTGCACCTGATGCAGCCTTTATCTTGAACTATGGTTTACAACAAGTCATGAGTTCAGGGACAGGCCGTTCTGCTTATGCATCATTACCAGCTTCACTCAAACTTGCAGGTAAATCAGGGACAACCAATGATACGCGTGACTCATGGTTTGCAGGTTATTCAGGTAATTATTTAAGTGTGGTTTGGTTAGGTTTAGACAACAACAAAGTTACAGGCTTAACTGGTTCGTCAGGAGCACTTCCGGTTTGGACCAATGTGATGAAGCAGTTACGTCAAAAGCCAGTTAATTTACGTCAACCAGACAGCGTACAGTGGCATTGGTTAGACCGTTATTCAGGTAATTTATCTGCACAGCATTGTACAGGTGCGATGTATATTCCTCTGTCGCGCAACTCTATTCCAAATCAAGCGACGGCATGTGGTTCGACACAATATGAAGTAGAACCTTACACAGTTGATACTGAAGAGACGCAGCCAACTCAGGAACAAAATGATAGTTTAGGTGACTACATTCGTGAAAGTGATGTCGATAATGATCAGGGTTCATCTGATCAACCTCGCATCATCTCAAGTGGAGAGTATACAAATTAAATTGCAAAACATTAAAGTTTTAAAAACGTTCAGTATTCTGAGCGTTTTGACGATCATTTTGGCTGGTTGCCAAACCATAGTCGAACCTGAGCAAAAGCCGCCTGCTCCACCTGAAAAAAAGGCAGATATCCATGACTCTTCTGGGGTCATTATTACGCCATATGACCATCCAGAAATTAAACGTCAACGCATCGTTATTCCTGAGCAGAAAACCCAAATTCAAAAGTTTGATGATGGTCGTGACTTACCTGCATTCAAAAAATTGATGCAAACTACGCAAACCGCTTATGCCAATGGAAAATGGAATGAAGCTGAAAGTGCTGCAACTCAAGCACAGCGTTTGGCACCACAATCTGCGGAAACTTTTTTATATTTGGCAATGATCGCCAATCGAAAAAATCAACCTGCGAATGCAGAATCGTTGGCACTGCGTGGATTAAGCTATGCTCAAACCAAGCCGATGAAACAACAGCTTTGGAATGTTGTTTTAAAAGCTGGTCAAATGCAAAAGAAAAGCAGCACCATTCAAAAAGCACAACAAGCAATTAAAGCTCTTTAAGCACCCCGTAAAAAAGCTTGATCTTAATTGAGATCAGGCTTTTTTATTTAAAACATACTAAAAGTAAGCTTATTTCCAATAGTTACTTTAAGTCTAAAATATCGACTTTAAATACAAATTTAATTCAATACACACTTTAATTTAAAAACTGCGAATACCTGCCACCCCATAAGCATGATGTTGCTGTGAAATAGACAATAATTCAGGACGCATGCCACCTAAAGCAAAAACAGGGATTTCTATGCCTCGTGCAATCTCAGAAAAATGCGCCCATCCCATACCTTGCGCCTCTGGATGACTTTGTGTCGCCAGAACTGGGCTCATAAAAATAGCCTCACAGCCAATTTTTTGCGCATGCAGCGCAGAAACTTGATCATGACAAGCTGCGATATAGCGCTTCCCAAGCTGTAAATCACCTTTATTTTTTTTCAGCAATTGGTGCTGCTTAAGATGTAAAGCCGAAATATGTGCTTGCACCTCTGTAGAGAGTAATGACCATAGATCTTCATTAATTATCAGTTGTTTTAAAATCACGGTAGGTAATTGATTTAATGCCTCTGCATTTTCTGCGCTGGCATCGACTCGCCAATAATACAACAGCGTCTCTTTAAGCGTTTCAAGTGTTGGTAAATCGGCGGTGATTTTGATCTGTTGCTGCCAATATAAACGCTGCAAAATAGCTTGATTGGCCTTTGGAAAATTCAAACTCATGAGTTGTTGACGCGAATACCAGGCCCATGGCTTTTGGATTTCATTCAGCAACGCATGCGGGACGGTGGCATGAAATAAATGTAATTTCACAATGACATCATCATATTCATGTTGAATAAAATCAAAAGCATGCCAGTCATGTAAACCAATTCCAACCTCTTCAAAAATTTCACGACGACAAGCCTGTTCAGGACTTTCACCCTGCTCGACTTTACCGCCCGGAAACTCATGTTTATTGCCCTGATGTTGTTTTGCTTCACGCCAACCCACCAGTACTTTGTCTTGATGCAATAAAATCGCAATGGCGACATCGATTTGCGGTTTAGACATAGTTCCCTGCTCTCTACTCTGTTCCAATTGATATCTAAGTGTAAGCAAATTTATCTTTTTTATAAAATCCTAAAATTACCGTTGACAGGCCTATTCGATAATGATTATCATTTAAACCATTCAGAAATACACCACGGAGTCGACGGAATGAACGCACCATTTAGCCTTTTTACTCGTAGCAATGAAGCACACCACTCACTGCCAATGCTACATTCAAACAACCTTTTTGCTTTAGGACGTGAAATTCGCATTATGCATGCAGGTGAAGAATATCGACTACGTTTAACACGAAATAATCGCCTTATTTTGACCAAATAATTTCTGATAAAAATAATAATTATCAGCGCAATAAAAATAATCGTGGACACAAGCAGTAAGCCATTCGCTTACTGCTTTTTTAAGTTTTGTACTTAGTTAAATTAAGTTTTATAGCTACTCAAACTTAATTTAAATCGCAACACTCATCTTCCTCTCACAACACTCTTTCGCTAAATTCCTTAGAGCAAATCGTGTTTTTAACGGATTGGAAAAGTGAGTTGTACCTTTAAGCCACCAAGTTCAGATGCATCCACATTTAAATGGCCTTGATGTAACTGTACAATTTTTTGGGCAATTGAAATACCTAAACCTGAACCTTGCGTCTTCGTTCCCAATACGCGGTAAAACCGCTCGCCAATACGTTGCAATTCTGCGGCTGTCAGTCCTGCACCTTGATTTTCAATCGTCCAAACCGCCTGCTGTGCTGTTACCGTTAAATCAATCTTGACCTGTCCTTGCGTAGGACTATAGCGAATAGCGTTATCGACTAAATTGCGTAGACAGCTAAACATCAACTCTGCGTTCATCTCAAACTGTACAGACTGGGTCTGTAGCTTCAATTCGATCTGCTTTTCTTCAATAAAAGGCTGTAAAGCGTCAAGGACTTGTAAACTCAGCTGTTCTAAGTCGTCTTGTTTTTTATCTAATTGCTCCGATTGCGTCGGGTCGAGCCGTGCCAAAATTAGTAGATTTTCCAACACGCGTGTTCCTCGATTAACATCGTGCTGTATGCTCAATAAATCCTGCTGAATGTCGGGATATTTTCGTTTTAATACCTGAAGTCGCATTTGAATCGCAGACAGCGGTGAGCGTAATTCATGTGAGGCATCGGAGGTAAAGCGTTGTTCCGCCTCTAAGGCTTGATCTAATCGGTTTAATAAAAAATTCAGCTGTGTTTGGATCGGCTCTATTTCCTGTAATACAGGTTCAGGTAAGACGATGGCTTGTAAGTCATCTACATTTTTTTCAGCGATTTGTTTTGAAAAAAGCTGTAAAACTTTCAATTGACGTTTAATCAAAATATGCAGTAAGAGCCATTGGATCAACCAGACAATCAACAGAATCCCTGCATAGCCTAGTACGCTTTGCAGCGTTTCCCTCAGCCGTGTTTTCATCGGTTGAATGATTTGTACGCTTAATCCATCGTCCTGAAGTGCATAGCTACGCCAAAGCGCGCCTTCTCTCCATTGATAATGCAACCCTTGTTTTAAATTGGGCTGATGTTCAAATGCTGTGTGTTGTTCCGATGTGGTTAAGACTTGCGACCCTTGCATGAGTTGATATTGCATATCAAACTCTTCACTCAGCTCATCTATTTGTTCGTCTTGCTTCAGCGTTAGATCAGTAGCAGTAAGCATATCTGCCACTTCGTCCATCAGGGCATCGTGTACATTCATGATGTGATAAAGACCAAATCCCAACATCAGACACAAGGAGATTGCTCCCGCCCAAATTGCACTGAGCAGTGAGGTTTTAATCAGTTGCGACTGTAAGGAAATGCTTTTTTTATCACTCATAGACTTAGCTTTGTTGCGGAAGATTCATGCGATAACCCAAACCTCTTAAGGTTTTAATGTAATCACTGCCAATCTTCTTACGCAATTGGTAAATAAAAACTTCGATCGCATTACTTTCAACTTCATCGCCCCAAGCATAGAGTGATTCTTCGAGTTGGCTACGCGTCATAATATGCTCAGGATTCAACATCATCTTATGCAAGATTTGATATTCACGCGATGTCAGCGTAATCAATTCCGCATTTTTACGCAGCGTTTTGGCTTGTACATCTAAACTTAAATCCCCGAAAGTCAGAGAATTATCACGCTGTTGATGATGCAAGCGTAATTGGGTACGTACCCTTGCTGACAACTCTTCCAAGCTAAAGGGTTTCACCAAATAATCATGGGCTCCCAGATCTAAACCTTCAACACGATCTGCAATACTGTCCCGAGCAGTAATAAATAAAACTGGTGTAAGCGGATGCAACTGTACGATACGTTTTAAAATTTCATCACCAGTTACTTTTGGTAAGCCACGATCTAAAAGTATGCAATTATATTGATGTTGTTCTAAAGCCAAAATAGCGTGATCGCCGCGATCAACCCAATCGACACTATAGCCATCCATTTCAAGCCATGTTTTTATACTGTCGGCTTGGGATGCATCATCTTCTGCCAATAAAATTCGCATCTTACCTACCCTATTTCTATAGTTCCGACTTCAGTGTATCGAACTTTTGCTCATATCTACTCATATCATAAAAAAACCACAGCAAGCCGTGGTTTTTTTATGGAGCAGCACTGAAATGAATAACAGGCTAAATTAAAATTTTACTTGATCGACATCAACTTCAACGCGTTTCGTCGGTTTGTAATCAATGTCGATTTCTCCAATGAGCGTTACCGGTGTTTTAGCTGAAATCGCTTTGCCTTGCCAAAGTTCATCATCAATATCCACTGTAATGCTGCCTGTGCTATCGCGGAACTGATATTTTTCATCGCCCATCGATTTCACAACATAACCTTTCAATTGAACTTTACTATCATCTTTTAAGCCTAAGGCATGTTTCACCGATGTGGTTTTCATCGGTGCAACTGCAGCCTGATTGACTGCTGTATTCGCGACTGCAACCGATGCCACACCTGCAAATGCTAAAACACATACCAATTGAGTGAATGTTGTCATCTTCGGTCTCTCTTACTTTGTCTATTTCGATAGCACTATTTAAACAAAGCAAGATGAGTCGAATCTTAAGCTGCAAAGACGTTTTTATTTATTTGATCGAACCATTAGTTGAGCGGTACGACACGCAGAACTTCCTCTAAAGTCGTCACCCCTGCAAGTACTTTACGCGCACCTGCAATTCGTAATGGCTCGACATGCTCTTTACGTGCCTGTGTACGTAATTGGGTTAGATCTGCATTGGCACCAATCAATTGCTTGGTTTCAATACTGAGTGGCATAAATTCATAAATCCCCACACGGCCTTTATAACCCGTTTGACGGCATTCATCACAGCCCACCGCCTCGTAGACAAAATCAGGCATTTGAATCGTGTAATCAAAGGTCAGATGTTTCCACTCTTGTTCATTGATAAAAGTCTCACGCTTGCAGTGTGGACACAGTTGACGAACTAGACGTTGTGCCAAAACCCCTAAAATAGTCGCTGCCGTTAAAAAAGGCTGAATACCCAAATCATGTAATCGCGTCAAACTCGATGGTGCATCATTGGTATGTAAAGTTGAAAGCACCAAATGACCTGTTAATGCAGCTTGGATTGCCATATTTGCCGTATCATGATCTCGGATCTCCCCGACCATGATAATGTCAGGGTCTTGACGCATTAAAGCCCGTACACCATCGGCAAAGCCTAGATCAATCCCTGTATTCACCTGCATTTGGTTAAAACTTGGCTCTAACATCTCAATCGGGTCTTCAATGGTGCAGACATTCACTTCTTCGGTTGCCAATTGTTTGAGTGATGAATAAAGCGTGGTGGTTTTACCCGAACCCGTCGGACCGGTCACTAAAATAATACCGTGACTATGACTGGTTAAGGCCTTCCAATCATCCAACAGACGCCCTTCAAAACCGAGCTGTTGGAAACTACGTACCAAGACTTCAGGGTCAAAAATACGCATGACTAACTTTTCACCAAAGGCTGTTGGCAGCGTCGATAAACGTAGCTCTGTTTCTTGGCCTTTGGGTGTACGGGTTTTTAAACGTCCATCTTGCGGCTTACGCTTTTCCGCCACATTCATCCGTCCTAAGATCTTAATTCGTGAAACCACAGCTGTCAGTGTATTTGCTGGCATGTTGTAGATGGTATGCAATACGCCATCGATACGAAAACGCACCTTTCCTGTATCTTTACGCGGCTCGAGGTGAATATCACTTGCACCTTGTTCGAAGGCAAACTGTAAGACCCAATCCACAAGCTTCACAATATGCTGATCATTGGCATCTGGATTTTGTGTATCACCTAATTGTAATAGTGCTTCAACGCCTTTATTTTCACGGTCATAACTCGATGATTTTTGCGAATTACTGACCGCACGACTCACTTGGTAATATTCAACCAAGTAACGCTGTAGTTGGTCTGGACTGAGTAATACACGCTGAATCTTGCGTGGTAATACCGTTCTCTCTAAATTGGCAATCCATTCATTTTTATAAGGTTGATCCGTTGCAATCAGCACATGCTCATTTTGTAATTCAACCGCTAAAATGCGATTTCGTACTGCAAATTCCTGAGACATAATGGCTGTCAAAGCAGGCACATCAGCTTTTAGAGGATCGATAATATAAAACGGTACTCCAGACTTTTCTGCCAACCATTGGCAAAGTCTATTCAATGTTAAGGTAGACTGCGGATGACTCTGATCGACTAAATTAAAATTGGCAATCCATTGTAGAGGATGCCATTTCAACTGCTCACGCTGACGGTGCGTGGTTTGAATCAGTATTTTGTCCCGTTCAGTAATACGTCCATCTTTTTGTAATTGGTCTAAACACCAAGAAGTGTCAATTTCAAAATTAAAAGTCATTGTTCTATGTTCCCCAAACATAGGTTCACTATAACAAAACCAGCTGATTAAAACGCAATATTTTTTACTTAAATTATTAAGAAAAATTTAACTTAAATCATTAATTTTAATTAGTTAATTTTTAACATTCCCTTTTTTATGTTTTTCTATACTATATGCAACAGTCACAAATAATAGTGACGTAATTCATAATTTATTAAAGAGGGTAACATGAAATTTAAAATTTTAAGCCTAGCCATTTTTAGTTCCTTAATTCTAAGCGCTTGCGGCGGCGGCTCTTCAGACAATAGTTCTACTTCATCTGAAACTGGATCAGGAAATGGAGCTGAAACTAGTTCCGAAAATAATAAATGGTCAATCTACTCATCATCATATTGGGATGGAAGCGACAATTTATTCGAAAAAACACATTTCAATATTCAAAATAATACTATTTATTTCAATGTTGATTATTTAAGCAATAACAATGAAAATTATGACTTGAAATGGATAATTTCTGATTATTTAACAGACGAAGGCCTTTATACACCAGTGCTGAACAAAACCGAATATGGTTATAAATTTGCCAATTTAATTTCTAAAAATGATAGCCAATGGATTTTCACACCAGCATCTAGTCAAAACTTCAATGGTCTGAAACTGACTCAAAATTTCGAAGTGGTAAATTTAACAGGTAAAGAAATTGGCTATTACGTAGACACATTTAATTATCTTTCAGGTGCAGATACTACGTTAGCAACGAAGTTGGGCACATTCCCTAGTTTCTATTATTCAAAATTAAAAGGAAAAACTTTTCCTCAAGGTTCAACTTGCTTAAGACTGAAAACATCATCAAGTTCAAAAAATTATGTTGAACTCCTTGGTGACAACATTAATGGTTTTGATCCTACTGAATATTTAGATGACGGTTATACCATCCAAAACATAGCTTCTTATCCAGTTTATATTTCGAAAAATCAACCTGTAAATTATGATTTTGATGCTTATGTGCAGTTTAATCAAAATTATCGTTATGGCTCATACTATAAATCAGGGACCACTTACACATTGGCTAATGATATTAAAGACTATCAAGCTGACTTAGATGAGGCGATTCAAAATTATGGAAAGGATAGCCTGGAAGCAAAAGTTGAAACTAACTATGTAGAAGCAATCAAAAATGAATGCTCGCTATTTAACAATATCGCTAGTACTGAAATTGATAAATACTCTAAATTAAAGTAATTCGATTTCAAAAAAGATCAGGTTTAAAACCTGATCTTTTTAACTACTTAGAATTTCGTGTACGACTATTTTATTAGTGTCTACGCAAAAACGCACATTACAACCGCCAAACAACATGCCATATATACGTTCAACATCATGCTGATAAGCAGGACGTGGATCTAAACTCAATACTTGTTCCAGTTCTGCTGTTAATTGTTCGGTTAAATTGCCATTATTCAAAAATACCTGTTTTTGTTGCTCAGCGTGCTCTGACCAAATCACAGATTTTCTTTCTGGCTCATCCTGCGCATAACCGCTTTGCGCATCCATAACTGCATCTGAATATTGAATATAGGGTTTGATATCTAAAATTGGTGTTCCATCCAACAAATCACTACCGACAACATAGACACGTACCGATTTTCCGACTTTTTTCACCCCTTTGAGCTGCACAACCGACAAGCCCATAGGTGACGGTCGGTACATACTTCGTGTCGCAAATACCCCGATTTTTTGATTACCACCTAAACGCGGAGGACGAACTTGCGGACGAAATTTTGTCGAATCTGCATTTTTATTTTCATGAAACTGCCAAATCAGCCAAAGATGACTAAAATCATCAATCCCTTCGAAAGCCAATAAATCGTTATAAGGTTCCACCATTTCAATATAAGATTCGACTTGCACCAAATTCGGCTGACGTGGAATACCAAATTTTTCTCGGTAGGGAGATTTCATATACCCGATAATTGGCATTTTAAGCTCAGACATAATCACTTTTTCTGATAAGTTCAATTAAATATATTCAGTTTATCGAGAATGATTTTAGATTAGAATAGTAAGCTGTTCTAATTTGATAATTTTATTGAGACCTTTAATGGCTGCTTTTAACGTCGAAAAGATTACTCACGTCCACCATTGGAATGACACTTTATTCTCTTTTAAAACCACTCGCGATACTGCGTTACGTTTTAAAAACGGTCAATTTGTGATGATCGGCCTTGAAGTAAATGGTAAGCCTTTAATGCGCGCTTATTCTATTGCAAGCGCAAACTATGAAGAAGAATTAGAGTTTTTCTCTATTAAAGTTCCAGATGGTCCTTTAACGTCTATTTTACAAAAAGTAAAAGTTGGCGATGAAATTTTAGTATCTAAAAAACCTACAGGTACGTTGGTTCTAGATGACTTAAACCCTGGTAAAAACTTATACCTACTTTCTTCAGGTACAGGTCTTGCACCGTTCCTTTCTGTAATTCGTGACCCTGAAACTTACGAACGTTTTGAAAAAATCATCGTTGTACATGGTACACGTTTCATTTCGGAATTGGCTTATCAAGATTTAATCTTAGATGAAATTCCTAACCACGAATTCTTTGGTGAATTAGGCGCGAAAGAAAAATTGGTTTACTACCCTACGGTAACTCGTGAAGAATTCCATACTCAGGGCCGTGTAACTACTGCCATTGAATCTGGTCAACTTTTCGAAAAAATTGGTCTTCCACGTTTCAACCCTGAAACTGACCGCGCAATGCTTTGCGGTTCACCTGCATTCCTAGACGACGTTGCTGCCCTGCTTGACCAGCACGGTCTGAAAGAATCTCCTAAGATGGGCGTTCTAGGCGACTACGTGATCGAACGTGCATTCGTTGAAAAATAATTAGATGTAAATTAAAAGCGCATGTCATCATGCGCTTTTTTTTATCTATATGCCACTCATGACTGATACAGCTATTTTTCTTCTTTTTCCTTCAAGTCATCAATAATTTTTGCTCTCCACTCTAAACCTTTATTTGTAGCACGAGGTAATTCATTTGAAAGAGTAATTTCAACACTATCATCTGGGTATAAATGTACTGCTAAATATTTATTATCTTTTAAGTCTTTAGAAATTAATAAAGGAACATTTATAGCTTTATGTTTACGCGAACTGTTTGTTTCACCCCATTTTACATATTGGGACCCTGTTAACACTGCTGATCTTTTCGTTCCACTACCAAATCCGCCACCCAACTCTTCACCATTTAATTCAACAATATAAGGAATATAACTTGCATCATAACCATAAGATGTTGTCGTCAACACATAAGTTTTTGTTGAATGAGTATTACACCCTATTAAACTCATTGCTGAAAGCATAATAAGCATTAAATTCGTTTTTAAAACTTTCATCATTATCCTTTTAAAAATATTGGGTTTTAATTTATTTAATTAAAAATAATAATCAAAGAAAATTAAAAATATTATCCATTAGAAACGAATAACCAAAAGGAAAATTTATCCTATTTATCACCAGCAAACTGCCAATATACATTCGCATCCATTTCAAAATGCCCCGAATGGCATCTACTTATTCAGTCAGATACCAAATCGTTAAACCCCAAGGGTTATCTTTAATCTCAGGCATAACATCACCCTGTTTAAAATGACGTTTTTCCATGTTATTCGCAGTACTATACCATTCACCTGTTTTAGGGCAAATTTGTCCTGCTTCGCTTCTTAGCGTTTTTGCACATGGGTTACTTATATCATTTTCGGAAGGTACAAATTCTCGGGCAAATTTAACCAAATCTTTTGGATAAATCATATGTGTTATTTCGCTATCATCTAAATCTAACAGATAAACGTAAGCAGCAGCTTCTATAGCCCAATAGCCAAAATAACCTCCATTTTCCATTTTATGTAAGTCATACCATGGAGCACTTTCAAATGCTGGATACCATAATTTCAAATATTCCTGTATATCTTGAATACTCTCTTCTTTAGTATCTCTATATTTACTAAAAATTAATGGGCGATATGGATTATCAAAAAACCATTGATCTACATCATATCTATCTGCCAACTCAAATGATAAAAAGTCCTCATACAGCGTATCTAATTGTTCTGTTTGCTCATGGTAAATTTTGTCTTGCATCGCTGCAATACGTGGTAATAAGTCTCTTCTGTGTAATAGATAACACAGTCCTATCAACTGCATACATCTTTCGTACTCATCTATTGCTGTAAAGTAAAATGGTGCCCAATCATTATCATTTTCATACTCTCTTAAAGCAAAAGTATATGCTTCATATCTCTCAATTATTATTTCTAAAAAATACCTTATTTTAGAAATATCATGACCTGCTGTATATTCTAATGAAAAAAATTGATATGTTTCGCTTGCCAAGAATAGTGAAAGACGACTTTGATCTTCCAAGATACCACTATATTATTGTTTTTTAATTTCAATTTTTTTAGAAATTTCAAAGAAATATCCATGCAAGCGATCATAAATATTTTCTGTTAAGAAAACTTGCCTAATCTTCTTATTAAATTCCATATTTATTCCAATAATAATGCCCCGAAGGGCATCTACTTATTCGGTCAGATACCAAATCGTTAAACCCCAAGGGTTATCTTTAATCTCAGGCATAACATCACCCTGTCTAAAATAACGTTTTTCCATGTTATTCGCAGGACTATACCACTCACCTGTATTAGGGCAAATTTGTCCTGCTTCGCATCTTAGAGTTTTTGTACTTGGATTACTTATATCTTTCTCGGAAGGTATAAATTCTCTGGCAAATTTAACCAAATCTTTTGGATAAATCATATGTGTTATTTCGCTATCATCTAAATCTAGCAAATAAACGTAAGCAGCAGCTTCTATAGCCCAATAGCCAAAGTACAAACCTTCATCCATTTTATGGGTATCATGCCAAGCTGCACTTTCAAATGCGGGATACCATAATTTCAAATATTCCTGTATATCTTGAATACTCTCTTCTTTAGTATCTCTATATTTACTAAAAATTAATGGGCGATATGGATTATCAAAAAACCATTGATCCACATCATATCTATCCGTCAACTCAAATGATAAAAAATCCTCATACAGCGTATCTAATTGTTCTGTTTGCTCATGGTAAATTTTGTCTTGCATCGCTGCAATACGTGGTAATAAGTCTCTTCTGTGTAATAGATAACACAGTCCTATCAACTGCATACATCTTTCGTACTCATCTATAGCTGTAAAATAAAATGGTGCCCAATCTTCATCCTCCTCGTCTTTGCGCAAGGCTATTGTATATTCTTCATATTTCGTAATTATATTTTCTAATTCTATTCTGAGAGGTTGAATCGACTTACCAATTGTATAATGTAAACTAAATAATTGATAAGCTTCTTCAGCGATATAATAATTTAACCGTCTTAGATCATTTAAGGATCCATTATACTCAATTTTTTTTTGAACCAATCTATGATAAGAGTTTAATAAGTACTTCGTGATTTCAATATAAGTATTTTCAGTTAGAAAAATTTGTCGAATTTGTTTTTTATAGACGTCCATATCCATTCCAAAATGCCCCGAATGCCATCTACTTATTCAGTCAGATACCAAATCGTTAGACCCCAAGGGTTATCTTTAATCTCAGGCATAACATCACCCTGTTTAAAATAACGTTTTTCCATGTTATTCGCAGGACTATACCATTCACCTGTTTGAGGGCAAATTTGGCCTGCTTCGCATCTTAGAGTTTTTGTACTAGGATTACTTATATCCTTCTCGGAAGGTACAAATTCTCGGGCAAATTTAACCAAATCTTTTGGATAAATCATATGCGTTATTTCGCTATCATCTAAATCTAACAAATAAACATAAGCAGCAGCTTCTATAGCCCAATAGCCAAAGTACAAACCTTCATCCATTTTATGGGTATCATGCCAAGCTGCACTTTCAAATGCGGGATACCATAATTTCAAATATTCCTGTATATCTTGAATACTCTCTTCTTTAGTATCTCTATATTTACTAAAAATTAATGGGCGATATGGATTATCAAAAAACCATTGATCTACATCATATCTATCCGTCAACTCAAATGATAAAAAGTCCTCATACAGTGTATCTAATTGGTCTGTTTGCTCATGGTAAATTTTGTCCTGCATCGCTGCAATACGAGGTAATAAGTCCCTTCTGTGTAATAGATAACACAGTCCTATCAACTGCATACATCTTTCGTACTCATCTATAGCTGTAAAATAAAATGGTGCCCAATCTTCATCCTCCTCGTCTTTGCGCAAGGCTATTGTATATTCTTCATATTTCGTAATTACATCTTCTAATTGAATTCTAAGTGTAGAAATATCAAACCCAGCAGTAAAATTTAGACTTAATAAATCATAAGAATGTAGTGATAAGTAATAATCTAATCTTCTTATATCAGATGGACTGTCTTCATATATTTTTTTACTTTCTAAAATTTCAATGGGTAATTCTTTTAAAAATATATTTACTCTATTGTAAACTTCATCTGTTAAAAATAATTGTCTTTTCTTTTTATCAAAAATCATTCTTATTCCAAAAATAATGCCCCGAAGGGCATAAATCATTCTTCACCATCAAACTGCCAGTACACATCACCCCAATCACTTTCAAAATCAGGGAATATATCACCTTGTTTAAAATATTGACGTGAGTTTTCTTTAGCAAAAGTATACCAATATCCTGCGTGAGGACATGGGCTACCGGCAATAACAATATCTATTCTTTCTGGTTCTTGAACTTCAACTTTCACTCGTTTTAATTCAGGCCAAGTGCTGTCTTCATCAAATCGTGCAATCCATTGCTTTGAACTTACGGCATCAAAACGTGGATTTGGATCATCTGACCACGCATCTAAAGTGGTCAGTTTTAAGTTATCACAACGTATCGGTTTAATTAGTTCATTTGCCATCACCAATAAATCAGGAACACCTTCTTCAACTGGATAAAGTGAAAGCTCTCCCAAACGTATCCATAAGCTGTATTTTGTTGAATCTTCTAGGTCTATAATTTTAGTAATTTCAATTCGTGGATCATCCAGTTTTTCACGAATTTGTTCTTCACTCAAGCCTAGTTTCTCTAGCCAGTAGGGAGAAAGTAAAAAGCACCATGTTGGGGTACGAATACCGCCACCTAAACCATCCCGATCTTCTGCAATAAACATATTTTCATGAGAAAACTCCATACCAGGATGATCAATATCGAGCCCGTAAAAATAATCCGTGAAAGTCCGTTCAACTGTTTCAAATTCAGGAGAAACAAATGCAAATTGACTTGTGTTTCCAATTTCATATCCACTATATGCTTGAATTGGGTTAAGCATTTCTAGACATTTTTGAACAAATGAGTACCAAATATCTTTATTGGATCTATACCATTGATCACCAAAAGTTAATTTTAGACTAGAATAGCGCTCACTAGAGTCTCTAATCTTTGCACTTAAAGCCCAACGTGGACTTTGATCTTGAGATTGTGCAGATGTTGCACCTAAATAGTAAATGAAATATTTTTTATAAATTTTTGCCATTTCAGCTGATATTTCTTCACGACTTCTAATCCATGAAATTGCCTTTTTCCAAACTTCAGTATCACATCGAAATCTTAAATGAAATGGCTTATCAATTATTTCGAATTCAAATTTCTCATAAATATCAATTACTTTTATCAAAAATTCTTGCGCATTTGTTTTTTTTTGATCAATATAAAATGTAATATAAGGGCAAACTCCGAACTCTTTTTTTTCTTCCCCATAAATTATTGATGTATCAAGAGGAATATCTCGAACTAATTCTTCTATTTCTTGATCAGTCAAAAATAAAGTTGATGTGCTCATCTATAAATCCTAATTATTTAAGCTATTTAATTTCTTCCACGACGATTATTAGATGAATTACCTTGTGATTTATCATCGTTAGATTCTGGTGACTTGTCTTCAGGATACCGAAATAATGATAGTTTAAAACCCTCACTAACCGTGACTCCACTTACCCTTTTTGCTTCTTTAGATTGATTATTTAATTTTCCATATTCATCAAATTGCTTTTGTTGAATTGTATCTCCTTGAAATTTAATTTCTACCAAAGCAAAAATATTCGTCAGCGAAAGTGGTTCAGCTCTGTATTCTGGAATTGCAATATCCGCACTAATTGTGCCACGTGCACGACTTGGCATAGGCCAAAATGGATTAATATCACTACCAGCGCGTTTTAAACGTGTTGCCATATCCATAGGTGGATTTTGAAATTTATTCATTCTTGCATTAAAAGGAAAGCAAACTTCAGCTTTTAAAGGCCCCCGCCATGTCAGTAGTTCATCCATACATTCAATCATGAAATTAACAGCCAATTGTTTTAATCGAACAATGGTAAATTCTTCAATTGAAACATCGGCAAACTCTTCAGCAGTCATACTGAGTAGTTTAGCAACAACATCTACTTTACTTTTTGGAATAACATCCTTAAATTTTTGCCCCCGCTTTGCACGTAATTGCACCATTGGTAATTGATCAGCTGTTTCACATACTTTACTAATTACAGGTCTAAAAGGAATTTTTTGCATAATGGCCGCAGGAATACCAGCTACACTTGCACCTCGACCTGAAGGATTTTTTGTAACTGGACGTTGTTTATCTGATCCTGTTATAGCATTAAGTTGAGCTAATTCTGTTCTTTTATCAATATTATCTGAAATCTCCAAATCTAAAGATTTCATCATTTTTTTCATTTCATCTTTAGCTTTATTAATATTATCTTTATATGCTTCAACTTCTGTATATATATTCATTCCTACATGATAAAGCTCATAGGCTGCAATCGCATAGCCAGCAATTTTAATAATCCCCAAGATAACAGGAACTGCCATTAATCTTCCCCTGTACGTTTAGCCATCGAGTCTAATTTAATTTCCCAATTTTCTGTAATACGTTCACTTTCTCTCATAATTGATTTATATGCTTCAATTTTTGTACTTATTTCAGTTACAACTTGATCAGTAAAACCTTGATCATCAGTTATGCCTTCTTTTAAAACATTCCCACTCTTATCTTTAATAGAATATTTGTAACCTTCGAAATTTCGGCCATTTGTTTTAAAAAGCTGAAACCTCCCAGAGAAAGGGCCTTGAGCAAGGACTAATTGGGGTAGTTTCGGTAATTGTAATGCTTGCTTTGCTCCACCTACAAACTTATGCTGCCCCGCCTTTACTTCAAACTTTGCCGCAGTCGTTGAGAATATCCCGGCACTAGTAATTTTAAGTTGTGACCCACCAGCGGTAAGAATAATTTCCTTTGGACTTTTTATATCAACATTTTCTTCCGTGGAAATAATTTGAATACCTTTTCGGGCAATCAGATCTGCCCCATCTCCTTGGGCTTGGATTTCAACTTTGCCTTTGCCCGCATACGCACGTAAGCCTTCTTGTGCTGCAAATAGACTGATCTTGTTTTGTGCATGGGCAATCAAGGATTTTTGGCTACTGAGGTTGATGCTATCGCCTGCACTTTGGCTGATCTGCCCATCCGCTGAAAGATGAATATCTTCCTGACTACTCACAGCAATGGAGTTTGGTGCAGATAAAATCATTAAGGCTTGTTTAAAGGCATCAGCTTTTTCTTTACTGCCTTTTTCGATTTGGCCAAGGAAGTTTTTCAGATTATCTAAGACTTCAAGTGGGTCAGTTTGTTGGTTTTTCGCCACTTCACTTAAGGCTTTACTGCTGTTTAAGTTGGCTTCGATTTGTTCTTTCGCCGCTTGTGCGTCGAGGTGCATTGCTGCTGCTTGTTGTTGTCGGTGTGTGCTAACAAGGAGCCCCTGTCCTGCACGTACTGCGCCCCACTGGTCGGTTCTCAGTTCAAAGCCTTCCCCTCGTCCTGCACTTGCTGCGGTTTCTTTGGGATGACTGAGGTTACCGAGGTTGAGCTGGGTAGCACCATGGGTACTTTGTAATTGTGTCGAAATTTGTCCTGTGGTGTCATCAAAGCGCAGTTGTCCAAAGCCTTCACCTTGGACTTCCTTACTTTTTATTCCAGCCAGTTTTTTGGTGTCTGGCAGTTTACCTTTACTATCAAATTGGGTCGGACTGCGCTGTGCTTCATGTATGCGCCCCACCACAAATGGTCGGTCGATATTGCCGTCAAAGAAATCGATGACCACGATTTCATTAATACGTGGTAAGAAACGTGCACCATAGCCTTCACCTGCCCATGGAGTCAGTACATCTACCCATGCAGAGTCCGTATCATTGTCATTGCTGCCTGCACCGCCATCATGGCTGTGGTCATCACCACGGGTAAATAAGAAGCGGACTTTGATACGCCCCCATTCATCGACATGTATTTCTTCACCACTTGGCCCGACAACTTTAGCGCGTTGCGGATGGGTGCTTGGACGGTGTTCGAGTGGATTATATGCAGGAACCGTCGCAATATTGCGGCGTTGTAATGTGAGCTGATTGGCCTGACGCTCGGCCTGTTCATGGATGGGTTTAATGTTCCACTGACTTTGTTCAATCAGTTGATTGACTTGTTCAGAGAGGTCTTTAGGTAAGTTATTTTGGTTATAGAATTTTTTTTCTGTGATTAAAAATTGTTTGTCTGCACCACTGTGTTGATCGATTTCTGGGTGTTCATTCAATTCAAACCAATAACCCACTTGGGTATCACGCACGGTCGATTGTGCATTGAATTTTTTCGATTGTAGCTCGTGATAGCGCGTTAGGTTTTGATTCAATTTTTCAATCTGGCTGTTAGATGAAGCCGTAGCTTGGTCTTCGCCTTTTAAGTCTTGCATCCATGCAGGGCTGACATGCCATGCTTGCTCTAGACTTAAGCTGGCATTGTCTTGGCTTTGGCTATGCTGATGTTTGCTTTGAACTGAACCTGCGCCTTCTTCTTGGCTCAGTCCATCGGCTTGCCAGCGCTGCACATGGACCGCAGTCGGTTGAATGCTACGTTCACCGATCAAGCTGGTGATGCTGTCTTGTTTTTCTGTGGCACTAGAGCGATGAAAGCGGATACTACGACGGCTGAGTGCTTGATATTGGCTATTGTCATCAATCAGGCGGAGTTTTTGTTTTTCAATTGGCGCTGAGGAATGCGGCACTTTCAACTGTGCTTCATCGATGAGCCAGTTAATGCCTTCACTGCGCCAAAGTCGCGTTAAAAAGTCATAATCGCTTTCATTCGACTGCATGATGAAAGGTCGTACATCATAGTTCTGACTTAAACCGCTTAGATCTAGCGTTAGACTGGCAGCAAAGAGCGGACTTTTGCTTTGCCATTCTTTAAAGAGAGTTTCACTGACATCGCGCACCGATTTGTTCATAAATACGCGGCTGTTGCGGCGCTTATGCCACAGCGATGTTGCATCTTCTAAAGTGAGTTTATATAGCGTGAGTGAACCGTCACTCTGCCCTTGGGTGGCTTCGGTAATAATACCCGTGGTGCGGAAGAGTTCGCCCTGATCGGTCACTTGATCAACGGCAACTTGTGCGCCAATAAATTGTTTTAGTGGAATAAGGGCATTAGTAGATAGGCAAATCAAAGTCGCTTGCACGCCTTGGTTTAAAACATGCTCTCCATCAATACGTTGAATAAAAAGCTCGTCATTCAACGCAGGGTTGGAAAATTGCACATGAATGGCACGTTTTTGGGCGGATAGACCCAATTGTTCTAATACAGCAAATATTTTGCCTAACATAATAAAAATTCTAAATTGTAATCATGGAAATAATTTTGCTGCTAGTTTAGTCAAATTCTTTAATAAAATTAATGCTTAAAACCATAGAAGATGTTTCGTTATGTAAAATCCACGATTCAAAAATTCACTTAAAAATAAAAAGCTGAGAACCCACTCACTAAATACTTTTTGCATATAAAATATTCACAAAATGGTCTTAGACCATGCTCTTGCATCCAACGAGCAGCGTCATGCACACAAGTGTAAAAATAGTTTTATCATCTAATTTACATCGAGCTTAATGATCAAATTTTTAATATTATCTTTAAAAATAGTGGATTAATTTAAACTTAAGCCAGATTAAAAAACATACAATCCTTTCTTTCCTGTCTTGTAATTCACCTAAGATCCCCTATAATTCAAAAAAACAGACAAGTCTGTCTATTTTGCTGCAAAAACCGAATGAATTTAGCATTCAGAGGGTAAAAATATAAAGGAGAGAAAACGTATAAAACGTTCGAAAATCAAATCATTGACTTAAGCTAACAAAGTGAATGATTTGAACGCACAATTGTCAGCAAAGCGCGATTACCCCAAATAATCGCGCTTTTTATTTTCTTAGAATCTTAAGTCATGTGAAAAAAAATTGATTGTTAATCAATACAAATAAGTCGTCGCTAGATTTTATACCTAGATGCCTACAAACAAATTTAAGCGGTCAACTCCAAACGAATTAAGGTTTCAACTCGCTTCCAATAATCTGCTAAATGCACTTGGTTGGGGTCAATTTGGGCTTGGATGGTCATGCCATCCAAAATACTACTCAAAAATGCAGCGAGTTGTTCAGTTTGCTGAATGCCCAGATTTTGCAAGGCAGTACTTAGTTTTGATTTAAGCCACTCTTTATAGTCGATCGCAGGTTGCAATGACGAAGGATAAACTTTAGATATTTCTTCTACTGCTTTTTGAAACATACAACCATTAAAATCTGCAGTATGAAACCAAGCATCGTACCAAGCAAAAATAGTTTTAATATGCGAAAGATGGTCTTCTGGATCACATTTTGCAATAGCAGCTTCAAGTGATTCCTGTAAATTAAGATTTCGAATCACGAGACATTCTTCAATTAATTTGGCTTTAGAGGGGAAATATTTATAAAACGTCATTTTAGCAACGCCCGATTCCCCAATAATTCGATCTATACCAATCGAGTTATAGCTATAAGAATTGAAGAGTTGGAGCGCAACGTTAATGATGTCTTGCTTTTTCGACATTTAATTTACCTGATGCACCAATGGGGCCTAAACATAAAGCTTTTAAGGTAGAAAACCTAATTTTTAAACATGATTTTCGCGCGCTATTGTAAAGCATAACTTAATTGGAGTCTGTAGATAAAACCTCAGCATCCCATTAAATACAGTCTGATTTCAGAAGATTTATCAAATTAGCAGTCAGGGAATTTTAGTATAAAACTGACTGCTAATTTTATTTCAACTAGCGACTTAACGACCACTTATCTGCGTTTAAAACCTTGCTGAAATGAATGCCATTAACGGTGAATTTAAGAGGAATAATTTAAGAGCAAGGGGTACTCAGAATATCTTTTTGCTTACGCTCTTGCAGTGCTTTTCGAATCACCTGATAACCACCCGTTAAACCTAAGATCGCCATGATTACAGCCACAATCAAATCTGGCCATAGACTGCCTGTACCAAATACCCCAACAGCCGCCAAGATCACTGCGACATTACCAATGGCATCATTACGGCTACATAGCCAAACGGATTGCATATTGGAGTCACCTTCTCGGAAGGCATATAAAACATATGCACAAATGACATTAGCAACTAGCGCCAAAATACCAATCACACCCATGGTAATCGGTTCAGGAGCGATCCCATTGGCATAGGCATAGAGCACTTTGGCAATCACCACGATCCCAAACGCTGCCATGACAAAACCTTTAACCAAGGCAACTGTTGCACGCCAATATAAACTGGCGCCTAGCACGGCTAATGAAACTCCATAATTAACAGCATCACCAAAGAAATCCAGCGAGTCCGCCCAAAGCGCAGAAGAATGTGCATAAGCCCCACCAATCAGCTCCACCAAAAACATCATGGCGTTAATGATTAAGGCAATCCAAAGTGCGATACGAAATTTACTGTTGGGTTTGTTTGGTGCTGGCTCATGACTACATGTACATGCCATAAATGTGCTCCAATTTTAAAATCAATGGATTTGTATTACTCTTATTCAAAACTATGGACTCACTCCAAGGTCAAGCATGAACGTACAAAAACATTATTTGATTAAAGAATTGTCCACCAAATCTGGGGTAAGCATTGACAGTATTCGCTTTTATGAAAAGAAAAAACTGCTGAAACCTAGCTTCCGCGCAGACAACAATTATCGCTATTATGATGAAGAAATGTACAAACGTTTGGTTTTTATTAAGCGCTGTCGAAACCTCGATATTTCTCTCACCGAGATTCAAACCCTGCTTGAACTTGAGCAATCCCCTACGCAAAGCTGTCATGCTGTGAATGAATTAATTGATAATCACATTCGTCAAGTTTCTGAAAAAATTAAAGAATTAGAAAATTTTAAAATACAGTTAAGTAAGCTCCGTGCTAGCTGTAATGAAACCAGTCAAATTAATGATTGCCAAATTTTAAAACATTTGGAAAACGGAATATCTTGAAAACCCAACTAAAATACTTGGTTGAATCCTTTTTTTAGATCACTACAATAAAGCCATAAATTTTTTATGCCTTTATTGACATGACGATTCAACACGTAACCGAACTCCTCTCACCTGCTGGCTCTTTAAAAAATATGCGCTACGCTTTTGCTTATGGCGCAGATGCCGTGTATGCAGGTCAGCCGCGATATAGCTTACGTGTGCGCAATAATGCTTTCGACCATGACAATTTAAAAATTGGCATTGAAGAAGCTCATGCCTTAGGGAAAAAGTTTTATGTGGTGGTAAACATCCAACCGCATAACTCAAAACTGAAAAATTTCATCCGTGACCTTGAACCTGTGGTTGCCATGAATCCTGATGCACTGATCATGTCTGACCCTGGTCTAATCATGATGGTGCGTGAACATTTTCCAGAAGTGTCCATTCATTTGTCTGTCCAAGCCAATGCGGTGAACTGGGCAACGGTTAAATTTTGGAAAAATATGGGACTGACACGTGTCATTCTGTCACGTGAATTATCAATCGAAGAAATTGAAGAAATTAAACACAATGTACCTGATATGGAAATTGAAGTTTTCGTACATGGTGCATTATGTATGGCTTACTCCGGTCGTTGCTTACTTTCTGGCTATATGAATAAACGTGATGCAAACCAAGGTGCATGTACCAATGCATGCCGATGGGATTATAAAATTCACGATGCAGTTGAAGATGAAACTGGTGATGTTATTCCCGTCACACAAATTAAAGAATCATCATGCTGCAATAATAAAGATGCCGATGAGCAACACGCCCTAGAACAACACCAATTCGGCGAGCCGGTTTTATTACAACGCAATGAAGAAGACATGTTTGCTGCCGAAGAAGATGAACATGGCACTTATTTCATGAACTCGAAAGACTTGCGTGCTGTACAGCATGTAGACCGTTTAACCAAAATGGGCATTCATTCTTTAAAAATTGAAGGCCGTACCAAGTCTTATTTCTACTGTGCGCGTACCGCTCAAATTTATCGTAAAGCCATAGATGATGCCCTTTCTGGTAAACCATTTGACCCTGCTCTCATGTCTCAGCTTGAAGGTCTTGCGAACCGTGGTTATACCGAAGGTTTTCTACGCCGCCATGTACATAGTGAATATCAAAACTATGAAACCGGCTCTTCACGTTTTGATCATCAACAGTTTGTAGGTGAAGTCTTAGAACGCAATGGTGACTCTCTTAAAATCGAAGTGAAAAACCGTTTTGTTGTAGGTGATTCTTTAGAACTGATGACCACTTCAGGCAACATCACCTTCGTTTTAACTGAAATGAAAGATAAAAAAGGTAATCTAATTGACGATGCCAAAGGTTCAGGTCATATCGTGGATATTCCTGTACCTGCCGATGTGGATATGCGATACGCCTTACTGATTCGTAACTTACCCAATTCGACAGTGGATATTTCGGCTTCAACTTTAGCTTATCAGGCTTGAGTTTACTTTATGGCTTTGTTGATTACAGACAAATGCATCAATTGTGACATGTGTCTACCTGAATGTCCCAATGATGCCATTTATGAAGGCTCAAAGATTTATGAAATCGATGTCGCACGTTGTACTGAATGCGTCGGTTTCTATGCGCACCAAACTTGTGTTTCAGTTTGTCCGATTGAGTGCATTGTGCCTCATCCTGAATACATGGAGACAGATGAGCAGTTAATGGAGAAGTTTAAAGGTTTGAATTTATTTAAATCTTAAATTCGTGATGTGATTGGTATATTAATTGCATACTCCGCTTTATATTTTATAGAGAAACAACCTTGGGGAAAGTATAAAAATAAGGTTGTAAAACAAAAATAGCTGGGCAACGAATAGGATTCAAAATGTGTGGGGACATTTTTGAATCCTAATTTTGCAGACAAAAAAAGGAACTCCGGTGTTAGCATCCAAAGTTCCTGTAAAACGAGAATATTAAGAAAAATAATATTCAAATGACAACATTCAGCGCGGCCAGCGTGTTTCTCGAAACACACTGGCCTTTCTTTTATTGACCCGAACGGATGATGTAATCAAAAGCAGACAATGAAGCTTTCGCGCCTTCACCTGTTGCAATGATGATTTGTTTGTACGGTACTGTTGTACAGTCACCAGCAGCAAATACACCTTTTACATTGGTTTCATTGCGGTCGTTAATTACGATCTCACCACGGTTTGAAAGTTCTACAGCTGTTTCTTTTAAGAAATCAGTGTTTGGTAACAAACCAATTTGTACAAAGATACCTGCCAATTCAATCGTTTTGATTTCATCTGTTGCACGGTCTTTGTAGTTCAATGCAGTCACTTGTGAACCATCACCGACTACTTCTGTAGATAATGCATTCATGATCACAGTGGTGTTTGGTAAGCTGTTTAACTTGTCTTGAAGGACTTGGTCAGCACGAAGCTTAGTATCAAATTCAACAAGTGTTACATGTTCCACAATACCTGCAAGGTCAATCGCCGCTTCGACACCTGAGTTACCACCACCGATCACTGCAACACGTTTACCTTTGAACAATGGACCGTCACAGTGTGGGCAGTAAGCTACACCACGAGTACGGTATTCTTGCTCACCTGGAACATTCATCTCTCTCCAGCGTGCACCTGTTGAAAGAATCACTGTTTTAGATTCAAGTTTTGCACCATTCTCTAAAGTTACTTCAACTAGACCATTGGCTGTTTGGTCAGCACCTTTGATGTCAGATACACGTTGCAAGTTCATGATGTCCACACCGTACTCACGTACATGTGCTTCCATTTCAGCAGCAAACTTAGGACCTTGTGTCTTTTGAATCGACGTGAAGTTTTCGATGTCCATGGTATCCATGACCTGACCGCCCATGCGTTCAGCCACGATACCTGTTTTAATGCCTTTACGTGCTGCATAGATTGCAGAAGTATTCCCCGCAGGGCCGCCACCAATCACAAGAACATCAAAGGCTTCTTTGGCATTTAACTTTTCAGCATCTTTTGCGGCAGAGTTGGTGTCTAATTTAGCAATGATTTCTTCCAAGGTCATACGACCTTGACCAATGTGCTCACCGTCTTGGAATACCATTGGTACAGCCATGATTTTGCGTTCTTCGACTTCGTCTTGGAAGAATGCACCATCAATCATGGTTGCAGTTGTACCTGGGTTATAGATCGCAATTAGGTTCAAGGCTTGAACCACGTCAGGACAGTTATGGCAGCTGAGTGATACGAACACATCAAAGTCAGTTTTAAGACCTAAACCTTTAATGGTATTCAGTACTTCGTCAGAAACTTTCGGTGCATAACCAGAGGTTTGTAACAATGCCAAAATCAAAGAAGTGAATTCGTGGCCCATCGGTAGACCTGCGAAGAATACACGTGGTGTTTCACCTGCTTTTGCAATACCAAAGCTTGGCGCACGGCTGTTGTTACCGTCAAAACGTGCAGTCACTAAATCAGATAAGGCAGCAACTTCAGTTACCAATTCTTTAATTTTGTCTGATTTGTCAGTGCCGTTTAAAGTCGCGACGATTTCAATCGGGCCTTCAAGGCGTTCAAGTAAGGTTTTTAATTGAGCAGAAGTATTTTGATCTAACATTGCTAACGTCTCCAGAGGAGTAAATTTATTTGATGAGAGAATGATAGAACAAACCATTAAATAGGTGAAACGGTTTGTTTTTATAAAATTAATCGGTTTTTCAAATTAAATGATTAAATTTCTTTCTAAATCATAAATATATGGGCCTATATTAACATTAAAATGATTTATTTCGTACATATATATCGTGATAAATCCCTCATTTTTTTCTTTTTTATTGAAATTACACCAAGCCTATGCAAGACATACGCACGACCTGATCAATTACAAAACCTTTATAAAGCTTTAAGTTTCATTTCAGCAAGTCGGCTTTAAATCAAATGAAATATCAGATGATTTGACTGCTTTAAAGAGCCATCGATACAGCAGCAATCTATCCCTTGCATTAATCAGCCATCGATCTACATGTATAAAATCAATAGTGAGCAGAATAATGAAAATTGAATTTGTCTTTGATATTGTTTATCCCATGAGTTATGTCGCATTTCAAAAGTTAAAACAAAACTGGAATGAACATACAGCAACCCGTGTAGAGCTATTACCGATTCAACGCGTTCCAGAAATTCCTGAACAAGGCTTAGATGTGCTGCAGTATTTAACCGATAAGTATGGTGCGAGTGCAGCAAAGCGAAAACTCGAAATGACGAAGTTCGCCGCTTATAGCGAAGACGTGATTGTCAATATTGAGTACATGAAACGTATGCCAAACAGTCAACTGGCTCATCAAGCTATATTGGCCTTGGACAATATTCTGGATCAATATGCCCTGACTCAAGCCCTATTCCATGCATTATTTGCACACGGTCAAAATATTGCTGATATTCAGGTTTTAAAAAGCATCATTGAAGGCATTGGTTTAGATGGCTCAAAAGTACTGCGCTCAATTCAACATAAAGATATTGCAGACCGTCAGCATGAAATTACACAATATGTAAAATCAAAGGGACAGCACCCCATTCCTTTTTACCTTGTGGATGGCGAAGTGAATGATCAGACTTTTTCTACACAGGAACTTCGACAACTGTTTCATCGCGCAAGTTAATCTACCCAAGATCAAAAATCCCCATACAATGTGATGGGGATTTTTATTCTGAGCAATGCAATGATCTAAAAAGAAAATAGGCCTGTTAATGAAGTCCCTGCTCAATTCGATTAATCCGTGATTTGAAATGCTGAGATAGTAGATACAAAATTAAGCTCAAAACCAGCGTGAGTACCATCACGGCGATCAACACCCAACGTACAACAACTTCTACTACATTGGCTTGCTGAACTTGTTTTTCCACGCTTTGCGCCATCGGTGTCATGGTTTTATCAAATAGCTGATTTTGCATTGCCCAGAGCTGTTCAGGCTGAAAACCGTATTCACGGAATTTTGCTGGATTTTGTTGCTCGGCATTGATTAAGGATTGCACCAAAGGAATTGCTGTCGCACGATCTACAGGCTTATGCATCAAAGCAGCTTGTGCAAGTAAATAGGCTTGCACGGGTTTTGCCAATTGTGCATCTTCCATCTCGAAAGCCAGCTGGCTTTCTTGAATATTTTTTTCATAATGTACCAATTTTTGATCTGCTGCACGGTCATCATGATTAAGGTCATATTGCACATAAGTTAAGCCTGACCAAAGCACGATAAACGATAAAATCCAGCCGACAAATTTCAATACAAATGATTGGAAGCGAATTCTAAAAAATTGAAATTTCCTTAGAAATCCAACCAAGAAAAATGCGCCAATAAATGAAACGATGAGTTTGAGAAATAACCAACCAATAAAGGATAAAAAGTTTAAAAAATAGTCGGAGGACTCACCAAGTTGATATGTCAAATCACCTGCACTGACGGGAATATGCAGTTGCTGTACGCTAGAACTTAGGCCAAAAAAGCTATAAACCATATCATGCTGAATAAACAACATCACAGCTGAAACGATCAGCACAGAAACACTGGTTAAGGTCAATAACGTTAAATTACGTTGACGCTTCTTAATGGTTTGAAGCCCTGTTTCCAGTTGCTGCGGATTTAGCGCATATTCATCAATGGGAGGCAAAGACATACTCCTTCAGATTATATTTTCACCTCCCTCACCGTTTATGAAGAAGGGTTTGAACCACTCGATTCAATTACTAAATGATTCAAATTGTTTTGTAAGGCACGAATACGTGTCGTCGCTTCTTCACGCTTTTGTACACCTTCTTTCTGAATTTGAATCACATCATTAACGGTTTTAATGAGGGTATTTTGCACATGTTCAAGTGTGTCAATATCAATCACTGAACGCTGATTGGCTTTCGCTGTATCGACAGAGTTTTGATGCAACAAATCTGCATTGCGTTTTAACAGGTCATTGGTCGCATCATCAATGCTATTTGCCAATTGCACGCTGTTCTTTTGTTCTTGCAATGAAATCGCCAAGCTAATTTGGTTTTTCCAAGCCGGTAAGGTGATATTTTTAATAGCATAAAATTTATCAACCAACATCAAATTGTTGGATTGAATAATACGAATCATCGGCAAGGTCTGCATCGCAGACTGTTGCAAGATCTGTAAATCACTCACACGTTTTTCAAGATTATTGGCCAAATGGTTGAGGTCATAAACTTTTTGCGTAGTCGTTTGATCTTGAACTTGTGTCGTTAAGCTCGCAATTTCCTGTTGAATTTCCTGCTCTTTCAACTTACCTGCGGCAATATACACCCCTAATTGTTTATATTCGTCTTGCACGCCTTCAAACATTTTATCTAAGGTATTTACACGCGCTTTTAAGCCATTTTGCGAAGTTTCAATTTCTTTGACCAAAGCATCAATTTGCTCTTTGGTGGTATTAAAGTGCTGATCAAAACTTTGCTTGGCACCTTTAAATTTACTCAGTAAACCACCAAAAAATCCTGAGCTTTTAGATTTATTTAAAATGCTCGTGGTATTCAATTGCTGTGCGACTTGTACCACCTGATTGAGCTTTTGACCTGTCGCATCTAGATCTTTATTTTGCACCAAATTTAATAATTCATCGGTATAGGTCGACGTCTTGGTGGCAATGTTTTTACCATATTCAGCAACACTATTATGACTTAAATCTGCCAATTCCTTACGTGCAGCTTCGACTTCGTGAAAATCGGAAGTTTGTAAGCCAATTTCCTGCAAATTGAGTTGCTGAAATTTTTCTTCAGTCAATTCTTTGCTTACTTCAACGGGTAAATTTTTGGCATCTAAATCGGTCATAACTCACCTTATATTTCTAAGACTTAGAGGAATTCTCTAATGATTTTTTTAAAGTTTTAATCAAATTTTCACGGCTATTATCAAGCTTTTCCAATGAACTTGTCGAGTTACTTTGACGACTTTGTTTCACATGATATTGCCATGCTGGAATCAACACCTGCTGAGCTTCCTTATATCGATCTAATAATCCAAAAGAAAGCTGCTGAGAAAGCTGCATTTGCGTAATGGCAATATCATTACTGGCTTGTAAGGTTTGCAAGGTATTCACCTTTTTCGATAAACGTTCAGCAAAGTTATCAAGCGGATGCTGATTTTTCACAAACTGAGGGTATTCCAGCAAGAACTCTTCAGCCGCGACGATATAGCGCGCCATTTGCTCACGTAAGCCTTGTAGTTGATTAAAACGTGCTTGGGACTTTTGAATTTCTAACTGTAGTTTTTGGCTCAGATGATTTGCCCGATCAAGTAATTGATCTAGATTTTTATAATATTCAACTTGTCCTGAACCATATTCCAAATCGATGCCTAACCATTTTTGCAAGGCATTAAATTTGCGTGTTTTTAAATATTTTTTTGAATTGGCTAGAGCTTGAATCAACTGCTCAATGGTTTGACTAAGTTGTTTCGTCAACTGAGGGTCAACACCATCTAGCAGCACCGACTGTGCTTGAATTAATTGATCTGCATAATGATTTAGACGATATTGATCGGTCAGTAATGGCACAAGGTCATTCCGCTTAATCGAAAGCACTTCCGCCCGATCTACCGTAATATCCTTTAACGGCACCAATACATCAATTTGTGACATAGCCAATTAAACTCAATAAAATCATTTTTATACTACAAGTTTTGCCATAAAAGTCTTGTAGTATTTTGCAAAAAATACATCTATTTCATCAGTCAAATTTCGTCATTAAATTCAACCGTCGCATATAGATCCGCCTATGCAGCCATACGGCATTATTTCAATGGATATGATGACCTACACTGATGAATTCAAGCTTAAGACACCCAAAGATTCAATCTAGATTTAAATTAAACAACTGACTCTACATGAATTATTATCAAAATTATCGTAAAATTTAATTCATATACCTTAGAACCAAATATTAGATCAATAATTTTAGAGGCTTAAATGGAACGTTTTTTCCATAACACAATGTATGCAGCACGTTGGATTCTGGCTCCCGTGTACTTTGGTTTATCCTTTGCACTGCTACTGCTCGCGATTAAATTTTTCCAAGAAGTCATTCATGTCCTTCCGCATATTTTAGAATATTCAGAAGCTGACCTGATTTTAGTCATCCTCTCTTTGGTCGATATGACTATGGTGGGCGGACTGATTGTGATGGTGATGTTTTCTGGCTATGAAAACTTTGTTTCCCAACTGAAAATAAATGAATCGACCAATCGCTTGAACTGGCTAGGCACCATGGATGCCAATTCATTAAAACTCAAAGTTGCAGCGTCAATCGTGGCAATTTCTTCGATTCATTTATTACGTATCTTTATGGATGCGAAAAACATCCCCAATGACAAAATCATGTGGTACATCATCATGCATTTAACCTTTGTTTTTTCTGCTTTTATGATGGGATATTTGGATAAAATCAGTAAGCACTAATCTAGGTAAGGTTAATGAAGCCATTTGCGATCATGGCTTCTCGTCAAATTTTAAATCTAGTTATTCATCAAGTTCACTCATTCGCCTTAAACGCTCAAGATCCAAGATCACGATTTGTCCATAATTCCACGCGATCACCTGTGTTTGAACAAATTGCTGTAAATGTTTATTCAACGTTTGGCGTGAAATATTAAAAGACTCTGCAAATTCCTGCTGACTGAGTTTCAGGGGAATTTCCTGCCGACAGCCATATTGCTCATAAAGTCGAATCAAATGTCTAGCAATACGCTGCTCTAGCGTTGCCGTTCTCAAATAACGATTATGCTCAAACATCAAATACATACGTCGACTGAGAGATTGCACGACATTCCAAAGCGCCTGTGGGTCACGCTGTAAAACCGCTAAAAACGTTGTTCCAGAAATGATTGCCACCTCAACATGTGTCGCAGCAAAATAATCATAATTCAAAGGCTTTTGTTGTAAGACTGCGACAAAATTAAATACCGACTGGCGACGGATATAGTCATTGACAATCAATTCACCATTATTTTGCAACCAACCAATTTGTAGCGTACCTGAAAGCAAAATATTAATATCTTGCACGATTTGTTGTTGTTTTAAGATGTGCTGCTGTGCATGAAAACGTGAATATTTCACCTGTTGTACAAGCTGTTCTAAAGTCTGATCGCTAAAGCCTTGAAAGATGTCTTCATTACTAAAATTTGCAACAAATGCTGTTGGGCTGTGTTCTTTTGATCGCTCACGTCTATAAAAAAATGCCTAAGATCTCATCGATTTTAGGCAAGTGCTGAAAAATGTAAAACCATTGTTTTTCGCATTATTTATCTATTTTTATGCTGTTTTAAATGACGCTCTCATACTTAAGATGCTTTCTCATAAATACGGCCAGCTTCAGAACGCAAGTTTGAAATGTCGGTGTTTTGAATGTTTTTCAACACCGTACTCGGCTGACCATTTACATCGACAGGTACATCACCCTCAATGGTGACACGTGATGCAATACGTAGCTCATCGCCATAGTCATTGATGGCACGGTGCTGCGTTGCACGATTATCCCAAATCGCAACATCACCAACCGCCCAGCGCCAACGCACAATATTTTCCCATTGCACGATTTGCTCTTGAAACAATTCAAATAAGCGTCGTGACTGTGCCGGACTATATCCACTAAAGCGTTTAAAGAAGTGCCCCAAAACCAAACTTCTTTCACCTGTTTCAGGATGTACACGCACCAAAGGATGCTCGGTTTCTACTTCTACCGCTGTACGGAATAAGTGGCGACCTTCTTCATTGTACTGACCTTTCGGCGTCGCATAGTCATAACTGTTGCTATGCACCGCGCGTAATTGTTCCGCCAGTTTTTGCAGCTCCGGACTTAAATCTTCATAAGCCGTCACGGTATTGGCCCAAACTGTATCGCCACCATGTTCAGGTGCAACTACATTTCTTAAAATTGTGGCTTTGGGATAATTGGGTAAAAATGTAATGTCAGTATGCCACGAATCTGCACGCCCACCACGTGAGTCAATTGACAACGTATGTGCTGTACCATCTTTGAGCGGCACACTTGGGTGATTCAACGGATTACCTAAGAGTCGTGCAAAGGCTTCTTGTTCTAAATCTGTGAGATCTTGCTGTCCACGCACAAATACAACTTTATATTTTAATAGTGCATGATTAAATTCATCGACCACGCTTTTGTCTAAATTTCCAGACAACTGAATGCCAGAAATTTCGGCACCAATACGACCGGTTACGGGTTTTACTTCAATATGCTGATATTGATAGTCTGGATTGTAATGATTCGATTCTAATTGTGTCATAGGGCTCTACCTTATTCTTCAAATTATTAAGCAACGATGGTGTTGTTGAAATAAAGTGTGCCGACTTCGTGCCCATGACTCTGTCAATTATTTGACAGTTTTCCCAAGTTAAACTGCTATGGTTGTAATGAAATCTGCTTAACAACATTTGCACATTTCATATCTAAAAATGCAATAAAGAAAAAATAAAAAAGCCATCGGTATCGATGGCTTTGTGTGCGGATTATATCTGTTTATCACAGCGGAATTATAGATAATTCCCTTCACGCTCAGGTTGATAGAGCACTTTAATGATTTTGACTTTCATGGTGTGACCATCAGGCTGCGGCCATTCTATTTCCTGCCCTTCAGCCAAACCTAAAATGGCAGCGCCCACTGGAGCCAAAACATTGACTTGACCTTTATCGCCACGAAAATCATGTGGATAGACCAGTGTAATTTCGGTTGCTTCTGTGGCAGGTGCAATGTTAATGAGAACTTTGGCATTCATACTCACCACATTGGCAGGGACATCTTGTGGAGCAACCACGTCAGCGCGCGCCATCTCATCTTCCAAATGCTCCATCGTCGGCGTCAACTTAGACTGATGCTCCAACATGGTTTCTAAGCGATGTAAATCTTGTTCTGAAAGAATAATATTGGGTTTTTTCATATAAAGTTCCTTTGCGACCTTGCCAGCAGATCTATAGCGATGGGCAAATTTTTTGTTATCTCTTATTCCGTTATATCAGAAATATAAATGTTTAGATAACTTTTGAATTTTTCTGATGACATAAAAAAAGCCCCCTTGAGGGGGCTTTCTCAAGTCAGACTTATTTTGCGTAAACTGGGAATTTAGCGCAAACAGCAGCAACTTTTTCTTTCACTGTAGCAATCACAGCTTCGTCACCTTTGTTGTCTAGAACGTCAGCGATCCAGCCTGCAAGGTCACGTACTTCAGCTTCACCAAAACCACGTGTTGTTACAGCAGGAGTACCGATACGGATACCAGAAGTCACGAATGGAGAACGTGGATCGTTTGGTACTGAGTTTTTGTTCACAGTAA
Source organism: Acinetobacter sp. LipI_15 (assembly GCF_058242865.1). Taxonomy (NCBI): domain Bacteria; kingdom Pseudomonadati; phylum Pseudomonadota; class Gammaproteobacteria; order Moraxellales; family Moraxellaceae; genus Acinetobacter; species Acinetobacter sp. LipI_15. The sequence goes on from NZ_JBZAYN010000001.1 coordinate 2,127,676, forward strand.
TGTGAGCAGCACCTAACCAAGCATCGGCATCTTTACCAGTAATGTCTTGTTTAATTAAAGATAATAAGAACAAATGGTTCTTAGTACCGCCAGAAACAACATCATAACCACGTTCGATTAGAACTTCAGCCATTGCTTGCGCATTCTTAACAACTTGTTGTTGGTAAGCTTTATATTCAGGCGCCATTGCTTCTTTGAAGCAGATCGCTTTAGCCGCTACAGCGTGAACTAAAGGACCACCTTGGTTACCTGGGAATACAGCTGATTGTAATTTTTTCTCGATTTCTTCGTTTGCTTTCGCAAGGATTAAACCAGAACGTGGACCACGAAGTGTTTTATGAGTAGTCGTTGTTGTTACGTCAGCAATTTGTACTGGGCTTGGGTAAACGCCAGCAGCAACTAGACCAGCTACGTGAGCCATATCTACAAATAGGTAAGCGCCAACTTTGTCCGCGATATCACGGAAACGCTGCCAATCAACAACTTGGCTGTACGCAGAGAAACCAGCAACGATCATTTTTGGTTTGTGTTCTTCAGCTAAACGTTCAACTTCTTCGTAGTCGATTTCGCCAGTTTCTGGGTTTAAACCGTATTGAATTGCGTTGTAAGTTTTACCAGAGAAGCTAACTTTAGCACCGTGAGTCAAGTGACCACCGTGAGCCAAGCTCATACCTAAAACTGTATCGCCTGGGTTAAGTAGCGCAAGGTAAACTGCAGAGTTTGCTTGTGAGCCAGCGTGTGGTTGAACGTTTGCATAATCAGCACCAAACAATTCTTTAGCACGGTCAATGGCCAATTGTTCGATCACGTCTACATACTCGCAACCGCCGTAGTAGCGTTTGCCAGGGTAGCCTTCTGCATATTTGTTAGTAAGTTTTGAACCTTGAGCTTCCATTACTGCAGGTGAACAGTAGTTTTCTGAAGCGATTAACTCAATGTGCGCTTCTTGGCGAGCATCTTCATTCGAGATCGCTTGAGCTAATTCAGGGTCAAATTGAGCAATAGAGGTGTTGGCAAACATTAGCGAGGTCCTATTAAATTAGGGCTTTTAAGCCGTGCTAAGATTGGCGCGTATTGTAGCATGAAGTTTTAGAAATGAGAGAGGGAAGTTTGTGCTGTTTTTAAATAAATAATGCCCGTGTTGAATCTGCACGAGCACTATTTAAGTCAAATCAACTTATTGATTTGGCATGAGAGTCTCTACATCTTGCACAAAATTTGCCAGATTATCGGTATAAATACTAATATGATCTGCTGTCGCTTGCTCACGATAGTCAATCGATGTTCCCGGCTTAGCAAGGCTAATCATAAATTTAGTCGCATCTGCTGGAATGGTCTGATCGGCTTTACCTTGATAAATGATGATCGGCGTTTTCACCGCTGTCGTTAAAGGCTGTGAACCTTCACTCATAAAGTTTTGGATTGGCTTTAAAGTTAAGAAATCAGACTGCGTGCGTCCATAGTTATCCAAAGTCGTGTTCTGACTCGCATAACTGAGCATGTCATCTTGAATTAACTTGGTTAACTCGCCTGAACACACTGTTTCAGCCTGAGGTGCAATCGCAGCCAGATGTCCACTAAATACTTTTGAATAATCCACACTGTTTTTATGCCCTTGCATACCCGCAATGATCTGCGCAGTAAAACTGTCTAAAGGTGCATAAATCATACTTTGCACGGTTGCAGGTTTACCTACAGCTAACTTCTCGCCTGCGTCAAGAATGAGCGCAAGATTATTTGCAGGTGCTATGGCAATCGTTCCCTTATAATTTAAGTCAGCACGCGATGCGAATTCAGCTGCACCTAATACGGCTTGACCACCTTGAGAATGTCCGATCGAAAGCCAATCCTTCGACACCGTTTTACCTTGACTGGTTAAGTAACTTCGAGCAGCGACAACGGCATCGGTAATCGAAAAGGCTTCACTTTTTAGATTCAGATAAGGATGGTTTTCACGTCCACTAGGTTCACCTAATCCCTCATAATCGGGTGCCACAACGACATAACCCTTTGCCAATAACATTTGCAATAAGTATTCAGTACCTTGCAAACCTTGTCGGCTCGGAGCGCATTTATCAGCCACACCGGTCGTTCCATGTGCCCAAGCCACAATTTTCCAACCACCTGCCGGAGCAACTGTTTTTGGGGTAAAGACTAAGGCTGTGGCTTGAACAACTTTGCCATCTACTCCTAGCATTTTATAGGTCATCAATCGGCTGTCTGCACTCACAGCAGGCATATTGTCTTGACTATAGGCAGTTGTAGTTACCACTGGATTTTTGATCTGATTGAGATCAGCGTTTGTTTCAGGATTACTAAATTGTTGGTCATTACTATCATTACCGCAGGCTGCTAAAAATAGCGCACTGCTGACAAAAACCGTTAAACGCAGCATTTTCATTCCATGATCCTTTTGTTTGTTGTTTTAAAGTCAATTTTTCATTGAAGATGAATCATTAAATACATGGAACAAACTTTTGTTCAAGCCTAATTTTTAAGCAATTACTCTTATTTTAATTGATCAAATTAATATAGAACTAAAACTTTGTTTTAGCTCGATATATATTAATAGCATTCAAATACATCAGCCACCCCGATCTCAGAAAAATGGCTGAACTTATATTTCTGATCATTGGATACAGATTGGGCTATTTTATTCGTAGGTTAAAGCAAAATGTAAAATCAACAAAAATGCTGTACCCCCTGCCAACTACACAAACATATGCACAAAAGTAAAGCCGAAAAACCACCATGCCATTGATCGTGAACATACTCTAGTGCTTAATCCACTTAGCGACATTTTTGGATATCACGATGGACAAAAGCCTTTAAAATAAGTCGATTTAGAAGATGGTTTAGCTTTATCCCGCTGTAAAGGTTTTATTTCGGCAGATGCGATAAAAGCAGATTATTTAAACACTGCGCAGCCATCTTCATAATATTCCTACAAATAATCACAGCATGGGTTTGTCAGTGTGGATGTGATCATGTACATTCATAAACATTATTCAACATGCTGGAACTGGACATGCAAGCCATCATTCTCGACACAGAAACCCATACACTAAATGGACAACCCATCGAGATTGCCTATGCTCCAATTCAGGTGGCAGATGCCAAAATTACCCTAGATAAATCTAAAATTTTTGATCAACTATATCGTTGTGATGAAGCTATTTCTTTTGCAGCGATGGCTGTACATCATATTTTAGAATCAGATCTTGAAGGTCAGCCCCACTACAGCAGTTTTGAACTTCCAACCGAGACGACATATATCATTGGGCATAATATTGACTACGATATTCGAGCGCTCGAAAAATGCGGTGTAGATAGTTCAAAAATTAAAGCCATTTGTACCCTTGCCCTAGCTCGTCGAGTATGGCCTGATGCAGAAGCGCATAATATTTCTGCCTTGATATATATGATCACCAAAGGCAGTGAAAAAGCCCGTGAAATGATCCGTAAAGCTCACCGCGCAGATATGGATATTATTTTAACTGCCAATATTTTGATGCATATTGTGCATCACTTAAAAATCAACAGCATCGAAGAATTATACGAAGCTTCGGAAGATGCTCGCATTCCACGCAGTATTAATTTTGGTAAACACCGTGGTACCGCAATTGCAGAATTACCTGCGGACTATGTGCAATGGCTATTACGTCAAGATGACTTAGACCCATATTTACGCAAAGCTTTAGAAAACTCTGCTGTCATTACTCTATAAATCATTGATTATTTAATATTTTCTTAATATTACTGTCATTATCACTGCATAGGATTGCCTTAATTCTTTTGAGCTATGGAATTAAGGCATGTTCAACTATCAAAAAACTGAGCTGGGTTTTCAAACTTTAAAAGACCGACAGCTCGCATTAAATGCTAGACAACGTCGTCTGCTACTCTTAATTGGTAGTGATGACTTTAACCAAATGCCAGTGCATTATCAGCAGCGGATTGCTGAAGTGTCCTTGCTCGAGCAACTGATGGAACTTGGGCTGATTCAGCCAATTACAGCACATGATCATCAACGCCTTCAAAGCTCAGATTTTTCTGCTTTTAATACACCTAAAATAGCGTCAACAAAGACATCTGATAGCATAGCGCAAGAAAATGTCACACTTGATAAAATTTCAATGCCAACGATGGAAGTTCCTCATACTCATTCACAGCACGAAATAACTGACTCCCTGCCAATGGATGCAATGGGCTTTATACCCCATCAATTTAATCAAGCTATACCTGAAAACATAACATCAAACAACCCTGTATTAGCAGAACAAATCATTGATTTCATCGAGCACGATTTTGATGAGTTACAGAATTTTATGTGCAGTTACTTACAGCGTTATTGTGGGCTGATGGCAAAAAAATTAATGCTTAATATTCAACAGGCCACGGACATTGCAGAATTAAAAGCCTGTCAGATGCAATGGATCACCTGTCTAAATGAATCCAATATTCAACCTAAACTCTTACAACATGCATTACAGCAAATTAATTACAGTATAAAAAATCTGCAACAACTGGTTTGACTTAGAGACTTTTCCTCACTTCTCATTCAAAAAACAACTTAATGAGGTGAGTTATTCTTCACACATATCAATATAAAGAATTGAATTTTATTAACTTTATCGATTCACTTTTTTCTTTTATGGTTTTAACTGCTGTTTTATACGACCTTCCCCTAATGTCAATCAACAGTAAAAAATCGCAAGAATAAAACCGACCTCCTAGCGTTTGAGCATGTCAATGTCACAACAGTTTTGTTTAGAATTTGATTCTTTCGATAATCCTATGCAACTCAGCAAAATTGGCAATTGGGTATTTACCTTCTTAACCTCACAAGACGAATTGCCTAATGTTCAATTGGCCATTACCTATGTCATGCCACGAAAAATTAGTGATGAATTACAGCCTAGACGTGTGGTCATTCAAAATACAGCCATTGAAACAATTTGGCGTATAGAACAAGTTGAATGCTTCAACAGTCAAACGAACCAAGAACTCACCTTTACAGCAGCGGAACCTCAAGCTCAATTGGTTTTAAACAGTATCATTGAAGAATTTGCCCGTTACGATGTCCCATTGGTATTCAAGCCTCTTTAATTTAAAGCGAATTCCAACTTATTTTTCATAAAGATTTAAGCTATCTCAATGATTTAAACAAAGTCACCTAGATAGACATTAAATGAAAAATAATCCATACAGATTATTGTTGCTCAATTCATATACACTATTCCTGCTCAATAATTTTTGACCATGGATAATAAAAATGAATTTAGCCAATTATTCTAATGATCAGGCACTCATCCTTTTCAACCTATATAGCAGCCTTGAACAATGTCTAGATGCGATTGGACATCTGCACCTTGGACCCAAACTAGTGCTGACCGACCATGATGTATCAAAAGATCATATGATCGTGCAACGTTTTCAAGCTGGAGTTTTAACTCAAGAAATTCAAGTGCGTAAACAAGACGTTGAACTGTCTTCTAGCAATCCGATGACGCGATATCAGTTACTCTCTTATATTTTGAATCAATTTAAAGTAGATCAAACAACTTAAATTTTTAACTCTAAAATAAAAAAAACTCACCATAAGGTGAGTTTTTTTTATTCATTCAATTTAAGCTTCTAAAAGCTTGTAAATACTGTCCGATTTTTGACTTTCAAAAAGTAGTTCGATACTGGGTAGGATGATTTCACCTGCAATAATGATATGTTCAATGCGATGAAACAGCCCTCTTGAATCTTCTTCTGAAGGATTACGCACCAAAGCTTGTGCTTCATAAACCTGACTAAATTGGTCCTTCACTTTAATATCGATCATCTGTGTCATAGTGACGTCTCTACTTGTTTTAATAATTGAATTTTTTATATCACACCTTTACGCAACAACCTGCTTTGTAAATGTTAGATTTCATGGCAATGTAAACTTATTTTACTTTAGTAAATATATATCAATAACATAGATTGACTATTTAATTATTGTTTGACAAAAACACTATATTTTCACATTTTGAAAGACATTAAAAAGCCCGCATTGCTGCGGGCTCTATGTTGGAAGGCTAGTGCTGATTTCTTGTCTGTAATATTCAAAAACATCTTAAACATTACTAAACTCAACGAGCTGTCATTGATCCGTCCAACCTATTAGTAGCGTCTTGGTTATGACCTACTGTGATTTCAATATAGCACTTTTTTACCCCTTGCCAAGGGGGCGTGACACTTCTAAACATTTGATCAAATAAAATACAATTGATATTTTTTCAAAATAAGCGATCATAGCTCTGCCCAATGCTTGTGAAAGATTTAAATAAATAGGCCATTAAAAATAAATTCAACACTATCAATCTATAAACATTCTTTTCTCTTACTTTTAATTCAACCTTTGACAACCCTTGCATTAATTTCTGACTTGAATTTTAAGTCTGATATCCATTTTTAGCATTGCTTAAAATACTAGTAAGTAAGATTGCCGTCTCAAATTAAAATCTAAAACAAAAAAAAGCCCCTGTATCACTACAGGGGCTTTTTTGAATTTGGCGGAAGCGGTGTCCGTCTAACAGTAGTCCTAAGCAATCCTGGATAATATTATAAACATATATTTTTCAATTATTTAATATTTTTATCGTCCTAAGCCATCTTGCCCAATCCTACCATTTCCAGTATTTTATGAGGGGTAGGTTGTGGGGTAAATTAAGACATGCCAAAGAAATCTAAAGAGCTATCTGCACTCAGTGTAGCAAAAATTAAGAAGACTGGGCGACATTCTGTAGGGGGCGTTGATGGCCTTTGCCTGAATGTTGAAGGTAACTCCCGTGTCTGGATTTTGCGTGCAGTAGTGGGAAAACGTCTGGATAAAGATGGGAAGTTAAAACCACATCACCGTGATATTGGAATCGGTCCCTACCCTGAAGTTTCTTTAGCTGAAGCCCGTGCCAAAGCAACTGAATTAAGATTACAAATACGAAGTGGCATTGATCCAATTGCTCATAAACAAGAACAACTAGAAAAGCTGTATGTTCAGAAACTTCGTGACAAAACATTCCTTGAGTGTGCAAAAGTCGTTATTGCTAATAAAGCCCGTGAACTGAAAAATGAAAAGCATATTGGACAGTGGACTTCTACATTAGAAACCTATATTTACCCAACTTTAGGTGATATCAGTATTGGTACAATTACTAAAGTCGATATTGCCGAAGTTCTTAGACCTATCTGGACTGAGAAGAACGAAACAGCTAAACGTATTCGTGGTCGTATAGAAACCATTTTTGATTATGCTAAGGCCATGGGATATTTTGTTGGTGATAATCCTGCTGAATGGAAAGGCAATCTTGAACCAATCTTGGGTAACTTAAAGCAGGAATCACGCCCTCACCCATCATTACCTTATGAACAGGTAGCTGAGTTTATTCAGCACCTGAGACAGAAAAAAGGAATTTCACCTAAAGCTCTGGAATTTGCAATTTTAACTGCCTGTCGGTCTGGTGAGGTTTTTGGAGCTAAATGGCAGGAAATCGATTTTAAGAATAAGGTCTGGATTATTCCTAAAGAGCGGATGAAAGCAGAAAAGGAACATCGTGTGCCTTTATCTCAAGAAGCAATCGCTTTATTAGAATCAATTCAACCATATACTCAGCGACAAGACTTCATCTTCCCTGTTCCGCGCAATGGACAAATGCTTTCTGATATGTCTTTGACTACACTAATCAAACGGATGCATGAACAGAAGCTAAAAGAAGATCGCTTAGGCTATATTGATCCAAAACAAAATCGCGTGGTTACAACACATGGTTTTAGATCAACTTTCCGTGATTGGTCGGCCGATAAAACGATTTACCCTCGTGAAGTTTGTGAGCATGTTCTTGCACACAAGCTACCTGATGAAGTTGAAGCTGCATACTTACGTGGTGCGTATTTAGAGAAACGTAAAAGTTTAATGACTGATTGGGCCGATTATTGCTATCAAAGTGTCGTCCAATGATGGATTGGACAAGTAAAATTATATTTGTAATTTAAATCAAAAACTTATTATTGATACTTATAGCAAAGTGGTTCACTGCAAGCTGTACACAACCAAGATGCCAATCACAGCCGCAGATTTATTGAATGACCGCGTGTTACCATTCTATGAGTCACAAGAATTGCCAATGCTTCGCATTTTGACCGACAGAGGCACCGAATATTGCGGTAAAGTTGAACATCACGATTATGAGCTTTATTTGGCTCTGAATGATATTGATCACACTAAAACGAAAGCAGCCTCACCACAAACAAATGGGATCTGCGAGCGCTTCCATAAGACGATCTTGCAGGAGTTTTATCAGATTACTTTTAGAAAGAAACTCTATAGCTCATTAGAAGAGTTACAGCTTGATCTAGACGGTTGGCTGAAATTCTATAATACTGAACGAACCCATCAGGGTAAGGTGTGCAATGGCAGAACACCATTTGCTACATTACTTGATGGAAAATGTATTTGGGCTGAAAAGAATTTAGCTCAAATTTAACCTGACAGTCTTAAGCAAATATCGGTAACTGTCAGATCAGGTTTGAGCTAGTACAGCATTTAAAATTGATAGTTTGGAGCTTCTGCTTGTATAGTCATCCACTGCCATTGAGTAAATTCATCTGCATTCGCTGGACCGCCAATGCGTGTACTATTTCCAGATGAACCATACCCGCCAAATGGATTTAAAGTTTCATCACTCACAGTTTGATCATTTATATGCAATAGACCAACTTTTAGCTGTTGCCCTAATTTCATACCGCGACCAACATTAGAGGTAATAATACCTGCCGATAGCCCATAATCCCCCATATTTGCTAAATCTATAGCTTCTTGGTCTGTTGAAAATGGAATTAATACAGCTACTGGACCAAAAATTTCTTCACTAAAAATAGGATTATCTTGTTTGACTGCAGATAATACGCTTGGCTCAAAAAAGGCGCCTTTAGAGTTTCCACCAATTTCTAGTATTGCTCCATGCTCTATTGCATCATTAACTAATTGTTTAACTCGCAGGCTTTGCTTTTCATTTATTAATGGCCCAATTGTTACATTTTCTTGAGTTGGGTTACCTACAACAAATTCCTTAACTTTCTCAACAACCTTATTTTTCAATTCTGTATAGATATTCTGATGAATCAGTATCTTTCCTGATGTCATACAAATTTGTCCCGAATGAAGAAATGCACCCCAAACAATATTTTTAGCAGCTAATTCAATATTAGCATCTTCCAAAATTATAAGTGAGTTTTTACCACCTAACTCAAGTGATACTTTTTTTAAAGTTTTACCTGCATTTGCACCAATAGTACGGCCTACTGCTGTTGAACCAGTAAATTGAATACTATTTATATTAGGATCAATGGTTATAGCCTCTCCAGTTTCAGCATTGCCAGGTAAAACATGCAGTAACCCCTTAGGCAAACCAGCAAGTTCAAAAATTCTTGCAATAGCATAACCACTGCATACTGCAGTGCGCTCATCCGGTTTAAGGATGACAGCATTACCAAAAGCCAAGGCTGGTGCAACAGCACGTATAGCTAAATATAATGGAAAATTAAATGGAGAAATTACGCCTACCACACCTAATGGAAGACGTTTGGCAATACTAACCTTTCCATTCGAAGTTGGGAGAACGGTTCCTTGATCCATGCTTGGCAAAGCAACGCAATTTTTTAAAACCTGTAAGGCAATATTAACTTCAAAATTAGCTTTCAAACCAATAGAACCGCTTTCTTTGACAATCCACTCTACTAATTCAGCCTGATGTTCAACTACAATTTCTACAGCTCGTTCAAATACAGTTTGCCGTTCTTGATAGCTTAGAGCCCACCAATCCTTTTGCGCTTTTTGGGCTTGCTTCCCTGCTTCAATAACATTGTATTTATCTGCATATCCAATTTTACCAAGCGTTTCACCCGTTGCAACTTCTTCAACGCTATAATGATTTTCTGTATCAAACCAAGTACCATTAAATAATTTTCCATTCCAAATCGATTGAGTGATTAATGACATAATAATTTCCTAACATCCTGTTAAATAAAAGTAATACTCTGTCTCACCATCAGATAACAATGAAACATTAATTATCAATTAAAAGTTTCAAATAGTTTAATTGGCACTTTCCAATCCGACCTTACCAGCGACAGTTGATTCAATTTTCTCTATTTGGTCATCAGGTTTAAATTCATTTTCACCTTCATATTTTGGTAAAGCTGAATGAAATGGGCAGCCTGTAAATTTTGGATCATCTTTGTATAGAGCCGAAAACTGTGCAGGAAATTTTTTATCCAAATCACGAATTTTCTGTTTAAAAGTGTTTCGTTGCTCGTCACTCATCTCTTCGCGCATTTCAATAAAACTACGCGGAGGATCATCCTCAAATGTATCTTTATGCCAAAGGATAAAGGCAAGCATTTTAGGAAGGATTTCTTGCGCCATTGGTAAAGGAGGATCAATTTGCATTGTTTTCAAAGTCGACGGTAAAGCAAGGCTACGAATTAATTGATGACCTAACCAATGTAATTCTTCAGGGAAGTGACGTTGAACAAATTGTTCATAAATTGCTGATGCAATTAAATTCCCTTGTTCAGGCTGAGGTCTTGGCGTATTTTCGAGGTCTTCACAAAAGCGAATGCAACCTTCAAAATCTTCTGGGTATCCCTCTACTGGTATATTATTTTCCGCTCGAAATAACTTGCACATTTCCCCCCAAAATTTATGAGAAGCTATTTTTTCATTTTCCGAGACTCCAGGTAATCCTAGGCGAAGTCGAAAGCGATGACCTAATATCGCTGAGAAAGCACAAACATAAATATAGTCTTCTTGATATGAAAAGTTTCCAGGATATTTCTTAGCCCAAAATGCATGCAAGTTATTAATTCCTTCCACAGATTTTTTTGTGCGTTCATCATGAGGGCCATACCACCACCATAAAGCATTTGTGCTTTGAGTTTGTTCTACCCGAGAGTTAGCCCGTTCTACAACTTTCCCACCTTTATCTCGCCAGACAACTTCTGCCCCCCATTCCGTAACAACAAAATTAGGAAATGTTAAGGCATACATCAAATTAGACATAAATTCACTGGAATCATAACAAGTCGCAAGTTGCCAGATTCTCACATAATCTTTTTCTGGATCTAGTGTCTCAATTTCAGCCCTAATCCATTTTTTTGGCGAACTATTCATAGAAGTATTTCCTATATTTATTGATATCTAGAAAATATTAAAAACACAATTTAGGAAAACTCATTTTTTGTGTTTTAATATTTAATTTCTTAGTTACTATTTATTATGCATAGTAGAAATTGACTCAATAATTTACATGCCTAAATTTCGTAAGATTTTGATATCATAAAAATCATATTTAGAATGAAAAAATCATTTTTTCATTCTTCCATTTAATTACTTTGGCAAATGAGCAACATCTATAAAATGCTACCCATATTAAATATTACGGGAGAATTGCTTAACATTTTTGAGTTACCAACATATATGATGCAATCACACGCGCCACCTTTAACTAAACGAAACCGTTTAGTTAAAGGTGATTTTTATACACCTATTAATTAATGTCAAGCTTAATTTGGACATAAATGTAGTCTATTTTTTGAATTAATTTACCAAAGCAAAATTAATTGGATCATTACGATATGCGAAAAAAAACTAAGGATAAAGAACTCTTGTTTGTGAAAACTGCAAAAGATTTATTTATAAAACAAGGAATTGGAAGAACATCCATGGAAGCAATAGCAACGGAGGCTGGTGCTTCGAAAGCAACTTTATATAGCTATTTCCCAAGCAAAGAGTCTTTATTTGAAGCAGTTGTTAATGAAGCTGCCATTGGTGCGCGTGAATCTTTTGCATTTGCAAATAAAACAGAAAATCTTGTTGAAGCATTACATCGCTTAGGAATGGCATATTTAGAATTAATGACACGTCCAGATATCATTGCAGTAAATCGATTAATTATTAGTGAATCAGGTCGGCAGCCTGAATTAACTCGAATTTTTTATGAAAATGGGCCACGCAACATACATCTTTCAATATGTGAAACATTGCAAATATTCATTAATAAAAAAATAATAGATATAGCAGATGTACAGCAGGCAGGCATATACTTCAAAGCAATGTGTGATGCTGAACTTGTTGAACGTCAACTTTGGGGGTTAGATGATGCACCTACATCAAATAAGTGTAAAAATTCTGTAGAAAATGCTGTTAAATTTTTTTTAGCAGCATTTTCCTTGAGCCATATCATTAAAGTTAATAATAATTAAGCTGAATTTCACTTTAAAAATTAATAAATCATAGCTTTGCATCACAATGGCTTTGTTGCACAAAGATTTGAAATGCAAAGCGCCCCTAATTGAGCCAAATTTAAGGCGTAACTTGGGTAAGTGGTCGACCTAATTCCGTAAATCTGTTAAGAACTGCTACACGTGCATGGATCTCATTCACTTGGCTATCAAAACTCCTTGCACTGAGTTTATCTCCTAATAATTTGATGCAATGCATCTTAGTTTCAACCAAACTTCGCCGATGATAGCCTGACCATTTTTTCCATAGTGTCCTGCCTAAACGCTTAACTGTTCGAAGTAATTCATTTCGCTCTAGCGAGCTACTCTTTGTATCTTTCCATGGTTTCGCATTTTTTCTAGGTGGAATCACCGCATGCCCTTGCCGATCTGCAATGACCTGACGGCATTGCTTGGTGTCATAAGCTCCATCGGTATAAACAGAGTCAATCTGCTCATCTTGTGGAATCTGATTAAGTAAATCACCAAGCACCTGTGAATCACTGACATTATTGGTTGTAAGCTGAACTGCTCGTATTTGTAGGGTTTTAGCATCTATACCAATATGAAGTTTACGCCATTGGCGACGATATTCAGGTCCATGTTTCTTGCGCTTCCATTCGCCCTCACCTAGAAACTTCATGCCTGTAGAGTCCATGAGTAGATGCAGCCCATCGCTACTTTTTTGGTAGCTGATTACAATATCAATATGCTTTTGTCTTCTACAAAGCGTGGTGTAATCTGGTGCGGTCCAATTTAATCCGCAAAGTTTAATCAGACTTTGCACAAAGCCAGTAACCATACGTAAAGACAGACGAAATAAGGATTTAATCATTAAGCAGCATTGGATGGCTGCGTCGGAGTAGGTTTGATTTCGCCCTTGTTTGCCTTTTGATGGCGCATACCATTGCGTAGCAGGATCAAACCAAATGGCAATATTTCCGCGACTCATAAGTGCTCGGTTATATGCGGGCCAATTGGTTGTGCGGTAGATTTTGTGTGCAGGCTTCTTCATTTGAAAATTATATCGCTGAAAAACCCTTTACAGATAGGTTTGTGCAACAAAGCCCATCACAATCATTCAATATAAATTAAATTTGCCTGATAAAATCATCAGGCAAATTTAACATTAAAACAAATATAACCATCTAAATATAACATTTTCAGAATTTTCAAATCTATTCTCAACTTTAGATTCTTTATGGGATGTTACATAAAATTTATTATTACCATAATCAAGCATAAAAGCTGGCCCAATTGCAAAAACATTTTCTTTTGAATTATCTATAGTTTCGTTATTAATTTTATCCTTTGTTAATTGATGAAGATAATATCCATTTATACCTAAGGTAAGATGCTCCCCCATCTTATATCCTAGATTATAATTAGTAGTTAAAAATTGACCTGATTGCGTATTTCTAATATTATCATCAAGTGGTATGCTACTTGATGGTGAAGTATTTTTAAAATTATAGTAATAATATGGCCTTAAGCTAAGGGAAATATTTTCGTTAAAATTAAATGTCATTGCAGCATATAAAAATATAGATGAAAAATTTGCACCTGGGTTTATATCTTTATTTTTGTCATATTCACCAACAGGAATTGTAATACCAACACCTAGACGATCAGAAAATATTGGATTGTTTTTAAAATAAATTGGATCATGTTGAATATCTATCCCAATCGTTGGGTCTCCCATACCAAAAGGCTTATCTTTAAGTTGAACAGGACCATTCATATCTGCATCTAAATGTATAAATGGAACAATTAAATCTAAACCTGGATGACCTCCAAGTATTGTCTTTTGAGTATCAAACATATAAACATATTGATTGTTTATTACTGTTGTTTTTAAAGAAGATTTTCCTGGTAAAGCATTATTTCCGTGACTATCTTTCAAGTTGCCTGCATTTGAATAGCCAATATAGGTTTGCCAAATAGAATCATTAGGTTTACCTCCAAACCCATCATAAAAACTGGTTGCTCCTAAATTAATGCCATTAGGTAACGTTACACTCGGGATTGCAGCATAAGACATACTTGTGCAAGTTATAATGTTTAATAGATACAAAACTTTAAAAGATGACTTCATAGAAAAATCCTTATTTCTATACTGAGATTGTTTAATAACAGTGATACTAATCACTTTAAAAAATAAAACTATTTATGTGTGGTATAAACCATCCAAAATAATGAAATATCCATTTAAAAATTATTAGTATTAAGTTAATTCATTTATCACACTTAACTAAACGACACCGTTTAGTTAAGTGTGATTTTTATACAATCCCAACAGAGTGTCAAGAAAAAATTAAAACAATAAATTTTTCTTATAAAGAATGGCTTTTTTGCACAAAGATACGGAGGCTATACCTCTCCCAATCCAGACAAATTTAAGTGACAACTTGAGTATGCGGTCGGCCTGATTCTGTAAATTTATTTAATACGGCTACGCGAGCGTGAATCTCATTGACTTGGCTATCGAAGTAGAGTTTTTGATTGGGAGCTTTAGCTCGAAGTTGTTCATCCAGTGGATGTTTGTCCCAAAAAAATCCGGGGCATTACCACACAATTTTCGCTCCACGTTCCTTAATTAGTCGACTGATTAAACCCACTACCCTCGTGAAATTTCAAATACATACTCGCCCATATACTCCTTAGTGAGTTTGAAGAAACTTACATATGTGGAGTACATCTAGAGAAAAGAAAGGGTTTGAGGAAATGTTGGGCTCAGTTTTGTTATAAATTATGATCAGTGTTAATTTAAAATTCACATAATAAAATTACCCGTTCAACTACAACTCACCCCTGTATATTTACAGAATATTTTATTCGTGTATATTGATGATATAGTTAATAATTACCCAAAACTCCGTACTGAAATAACGCATAAGTATGTACACTTTGGATCAGGGCATAAAGACTAAAATTTACAATAATGTTCAATCAAAATATTGAGTGTAAGGAAATAATGGACACCGTAGAAGAACGTTCTGAAAATCTCTCTTTTGATGACCAAATCAAAATTGTAAATGATTTGGAACAGTATATATTTGAAAAAATTTATTCTAGTTTAGAATTCCGCTCAAAGATACATAATCAAATAAAACTAGATCCTCTAAACTTAGTCAAACTCAAGTATACGATATTTGATAAAAGTTTACTTTGCCAATCTTTTTATCAAATTCAAGCTGCTACACCTTTAAATTTCTTCAAACTTATTCATGACAAAATTCTTAAAACAGCAATCTACATATTACATGATCAAGGTATGTTTAAAGAATCAGATGAAGATCGAGTAAAAAGGTTATGTAGGGATACTGTCAAAAAACCTATTTCTTGTCCAAAAGATAATGATGAAGCTCCTTGTGAGATTTGTAAAAATAAAGATAAAGATAAAGTGCTTTGTAAAAAAGGTGATGATATAGCTGAGAAACTGGATTTTGAATATTTGCCTAAACATTATCATGAAATTATTCAAGGCATAAAAAATTTTCGTTCCGATATCGAAACTAAAAATTATATGCAAGCCAATATTACTTATACTACTTTATTCCAAGAATACTCAGAACATTACGATTGTTATATTATCGAGGTGTTGCCTGAAAGCTTTCAAAATAAAATTGATAAAATTAAAAAAAACAAATTATCTAAAATTAAAAAGTCCAATAAAAAAAATATGTACATTTCCTTTGTAAGTTCATTAATTAAAAAATATGAGAATAATACTGAACAACTTTGGGATGAAATAGGTTTCACGCCTTACGAAAAAATTCAACTAAAAAAATCAACTATAATACTTCCAAAACAAGAAAATAAGTTTAAAAGCAGTTCTTTAAAAAGAAGTAATTTTAATGAATCTGAAGAGCACTTAAATAAAATTTATGAATTACTCAATCTTCTAATTGGGCATATAGATGATTTAGCTGAGAAAGATGTAAAAGAAAAATTTAAGGTAGTACATAAAAGTAGAATATTAATTTTACAACTACAAATTAATAAGATTAATTATATTTTAAAGCAAAAATTTCAAAAAAAACCAAAAAAAAATAATTTACTGAATCAATCTAAGTCACTTTATTTAAAGAAAAAATTAACACCAAAACAAACACTCAAACTGTTACATTTATTCGAACCAAATATATCTATGCATGAACGGTCTGAGCTAATTGTATTAAGAAAAAAATTAGAAACATTACGAGATAAATATCAAAAAAAAGTTGATAATCAACAAACAGAAACAGATGATAATTGTGAAGATAAAACAAAAAACTATTTCGGAAACACACTAAAAATTATTGATGAGAATGAAGAATTATACTTAGGCTTATGCAGCCTATTAAAATGTAATGACAAAAATGATAAAAAACGTTAAAAACTGGTCACGCACTTTTCCACGAACATAAAATTTTTTTAGTACCGTCTATTCGTTGGTCCAACACCTTCCAGATTGAACCAACGTTATAGAAGGAAATCTAAATGTCTACTATCCAAAACACAATTCAAATGCTGCGTCTAACTGAGCTGATTAAACTCATCGGTTTATCTCGGTCGTCTATTTATGACCGACTGAACCGACGGTCTAAACGCTACGATCCTAACTTTCCCCGCCCGTTGAAGCTTAACAATGCCTCACGGTGGTTACTCTCTGAAGTTGAAGAGTGGATTGAAAGTAAAATTTCAGCACGCAATCACGTGAATACTGAGAGCTAACGCTGTACTTGTAAATTCAAAACATAATGCAGCTGTGCAATGCATTCTGAAATTATAAGTATGGCTAGGCTATCATTTTAATTTTCAATGAATTACGGTCTTATATATTTACTATTACTCTATATTTATAAATCAAAGAATATTCTATCTATTTATAGATGATCAGTAGTTTTAAAGTATTCAGCTACATCAA
The DNA here is from genome assembly GCF_058242865.1 of Acinetobacter sp. LipI_15. NCBI lineage: Bacteria > Pseudomonadati > Pseudomonadota > Gammaproteobacteria > Moraxellales > Moraxellaceae > Acinetobacter > Acinetobacter sp. LipI_15. The sequence continues at coordinate 2,144,897 of NZ_JBZAYN010000001.1, forward strand.
TGTTCATGTTACCCGACAAGTTATTGATGTATTGGCAATACTGGTGAAGTAGATACGACTAATGCTCATTCTAAATTAGCTGAACCCATCTACATCCCATCATGGATACTGCCCTAAACAGTATCCATTGGATGTCTATACCCAGAATACTGATCACAGTTGCGCTTTTAACTTTTTAAATTAAGCGCAATCAATATGAACATTATCACAGCAAATGCTGGTCGCTATATGGGAACGCATGACCAATGGCTCCAGCAATTTGAAACCGAACTGCAAACTACTCCAGTCAACGATGGTTATAAAACCACCTTTTTAGTAAATTCACAGGATAACATCCTAGCTCCTGCTATAGGGAAAGCTAAACTGGTCAAACAGTTCAAAAAACGTAACTTCCCTGAAGTCATAACTGAAACGAAAATACTATCGAATGGTCGGTATGGCTTTGCCGTCAAACACCCTGCTCAAATGAGTAATTTACCTTCTGATATTGCAGAACTTATAAACTATTCTACGCTTTCAGACATTATCAGCGGTCTTGATATTCAGGCATTTGATTATGCACTAAGCCAGATGTCAGAGGATGAGTTAGAGCTTCTACGTAATGGCACACCTTTACCTTCCAGTCTAAAGGAGAATTTGCTCCCGTACATTAATGCAATAAATAAGTTTATTGGATTAATTCGTGCCTTTTTTCGTCGCCCGAACATCAGACGCAAAGTTTACGATGAGCGGAAGAATCTGAAAAAAAATAAGTCTCGAATGATCGAAATGTTCAACTCTTTAATTGAACGGTATTCGCGTGTAGTCGTTGTTCGACTTGATTTATATCTCAAGCATAAACCTGAAACATTACTGCAAACCTGTTTCAAAGCTGAAGATTGTTTATCTAAAAATGATTTTGATGCATTTAAAAAGTGTGTTGAACAACTATTAGAAAACAAGCGGCATAATCCTGTGTTGAAACAAGCCATCGGTTATATTTTTCGTTTTGAATATACGCCAAGACGTGGATTCCATCTGCATACATTCTGGTTTTTCAATGGGAATAAAAATCAGGAAGACATTAGCCTCGCACAAGGTATTGAAAAGCTTTGGAAAAAAGTGACCAATGATCAAGGTTATGCCTACATCTGTAATATGCGGAAGCATACTTATGAAAACTGTTTTTTAGGCACGATTGAATACAACCAATCGCAGAAAAGAAAGTGGCTTGAAGATGGCTTTGATTATCTCTGTAAAACCAGCCAGTTATTCATTTTCAGCAACATGAAAAATGGACGACGTTTCCAGATTAGTCAGCCTTTAAAACCACAGACTCGTGGTCGTCCGAGAAAAAACCACCTAGAACTCAATGCCTTTGCGGGAGATGAAGCATGATTAGATTACAGCCTGACGAATCCTATGCATCTCTACTCAGTACTCACCATATCACTCAAGCGTATATCCAGCCTTTTATTGGCTATATACCCAATAATCGCCCTCCTGTTGGCTTGGATGATTATCTGAAGTTGTATCTCATGATTACTGAAAATAAGACTTTTAAGATTATCTCCAAACAACCAACTTACGACTATCTGGTGCCTCATGTTTATCTAACGCCCAAGGGTGTTAATTTACTCAAGATTATTCAGGATATTCCGATTAATCCTTTTCTGACAGGTAAATTTTCAGATGTGATCATCAGACCAGAGATAAAGCTGATGGTTGATTTACTATACAAGCACAGACTCATTGACTTTCCACTTGGATTGTATCAACAGTTTGAAGCAGTTGTTGATGGGTTCTGTCAGGATCTAAAAGTGAGATCTAAAACACGAGATTTTATGAGCTTGAAAAATCACTGGGATTCTTCATTTGGCAATTCTAGAAAGGCTTATAATCGTTTTGAAGAAGCTGTCTTATGTAACAATCCAATGTTTCAAGTTCATTCATTGCTTGTTTCGGCTGAGTTTATGAATGTTGATGATTTTTCAATGGATCAGAAAACATTTAGTCCTGTGACTGTTGAGGATATGCTGCGTGCCACGTCAGGTAAAATTATCGAAGCAGTCTGGGCTAACAATGCTGAGAATCACACTCTAGGTATTTTGTCGAAACAGGAAACGACTATTCGAGGTTTTAGGAGTATTCGGCTCATATTTTTTGTAGCACGCGAAGATACCGACTTTACCCCTTTTGCTGAATCTCAGCTCTATACAGATGTTGAACCTTTTGTATTCCGAGAAGGTAAAACCAGTATTGGGTGGAGTGATATTACCTGCATGAACTCAGGGGTAGAGCCTTTGGTTTATGGTATAGAATCCAATTTTTACGATACAAATCAGAACTACATTGGGATGCGGCTTACCACTTTAAAATACAGTTTGATTGGTCCTGAATACTGGGTTCGGTTTAAGTACACCAACACAACGTTTAAAGTCGAAAAAAGTTCATATTAATCAATTATTTTATGATTAATAACATTCGCGTAACCCTGAAAGTTTCGGCTTTCGGGTTATTTCGTCTGACCTTAGTGTATTAGTTCAGACTTAATCTGACAGCCTCAATCAAATATCGGTAACTGTCAGATCAGGTTTGATTTAGTACATTTAAAATGATGAAAAGCAATTACACAAAATTATTTACAGGCTCTGTAAACAATCACACTAGTCTATTAATTGCATTAACTCTTTGCTCAAATCCATTTTCGGTTGAAGCATATCTGTTGCAAGTACACGCTTACTCCCTAAAAGTCTATCCAACTTGACTTCAAAAGTTTCTAATTCCTCCCCATCAGGTGCATAGATCGTTGGGTAATACACATAAACTTCTTTCTGCTGACCGATACGATAAGCGCGGTCAGTTGCTTGATCTTCTTTAGCAGGATTCCAGCTACGTGTATAATGAATAACATGATTTGCCGCTTGGATATTTACCCCGAACCCTACTGCTGTAGTAGAAAGAAGAATTACATTAAATCCTGGCTTTTCTTGAAACTTATCAATTAAATTTTGTCTAGTTAACCCACTTTTACTGCTTGTATTAGTATCCCCATTTACAGTCGTTACATTTAAGCCAAAACGTTCCATTAAAACGCGCTTCAGAAATACTTGGATTTCTCTAAACTCCGTAAAAATAATGGCCTTTTCATTCCTTTGCTGAATCATCTGCAGGGTATTGAACAACCAATCTACTTTTGGTGAATCTTTGAGTGTTGCCATTGGATCTTCTGCTAAAGGATGTGCACAAATCATTCTCAATTTGTGTAAGCTACTTAGCATGGCACCACGATTTCCCTCGGCCGACAACTTATGAAAATGTTGAGCCACATCGGCATATAATTTTCTTTGTAAGTTAGAAATATGAATTTTTTTACAACTATTTACTTCAGTTTTAGGTGGTAAATCAGCCACCTCATTTTTCATTCGTCTTAGGACTTGAGGATCAATCAATGCTCTCAGCTCATTTAAGACTTTCTCATCACTGACTTCAGCATCTTCTATCGGTCTACGATATTTTTTCCCAAACTCATTTAACGGACCAAGTAAGTTTTCCTGAATAAAATCGAATAAACACCATAAATCTGTCAAAGAGTTTTCCACGGGTGTACCGGTACAAGCAATTTTAAAATCCGCTTTTTGTGCTTTAGCCGCTTTAGTCACCATTGAGGTTGGGACTTTAATTTTTTGTGCTTCATCACACACCATGATTCCCCAGTCTTCCCGTGCCAAAGAGAATTCTAAATCACGTAAGGTTTCATAAGTGGTTAACACAATCTCTGCATCACCACGCCAGTCTTCTTCTAACAGATGCGTAATACCATGATTTTCACGCAACTGGGCGGATATCAAATGTTTAGGAATTTTTCTTGTTTTGAGGTGATCACCATATAAGCTTAAAATTTTAGGGAATTGGCGACTAAAAAAACGATTCGCTTCTGCTTCCCAGTTTTCAAGTAATGAAACAGGTGCAACCACGAGTACAGGCTTTTTATTTTTGGCATTTTCCAAATATTCGCCAATAAAACATAACAGCTGTAAGGTTTTACCTAAACCCATATCATCCGCCAATAGACATCCACTGACCTCTTCAGGCGCATATTGATGCAGATGCTGTAGCCACGCAACACCATAACGTTGATGCTGTTTTAAACTAAATTCGCTTTGCCTAAAACTTGTTGGCAATCTTGGTGCAGGAAAATTGTTTCGATCAAATGCAAGTTGTGCTGCACGTTGTTTACTATACTCAGCCTCATCAATGTTGTTAGCAATTAAGAGCGTATCTCTCTTTTTTTTCTGAGCAGAATTTTCTTCTTGCCTCACTTCTTTGTTATTCAGTGCATGATGTTTTTGACGTAGTTCTTCTAAAAGTTGTTTGCTTTGCTCAATTGACAACTTTTGATCCGCATGTGGCAACGCCACTTCTGTTAAACCATCCTGTTCTGCAGCTTGAATACATTTTTCAAGTGCAGTAACCATGTCATCTAGTTGAGCATCAGTATCAGTCTGATCATATATAGCTAAATACCAAATAAATCATTACAGTAATCTTTAAATAATTTATCAATATCTTTAACTCTAAACTTAGTTCGAATCGACTTGACTCGTGACCACATATTTTCTATTGGATTTAAATCTGGACTATATTTAGGAAGCCACACAATGTAATGGCCTGCACAACGTATCAACTCCTGAAGTCTTTTCCCTTTGTGAAAGGTCGCATTGTCCATAATCAAAACACTGCTTTCTTTCAACTTAGGTAATAAATCCTGTTCAATCCAACATTCAAATACTTCTGTATTCACAGAACAATTAAACACACCAACTGTCAACAATCTATTTTCGATAATTGCACCGATCGCATTACTGCAATTCTTCAACTGCCAGTTAAATTCACCTTCAGCACGTGTTCCTTGAAGGCTATAACTATGAGTTCTGGTACTTTCACTTTGAAAACCACTTTCATCTATGTAAATCAGAGGCAATTTCCCTTCTAAACACTCTATGAGATTTTGAAATTGCTGACGTTGATTTTGATCTGCTTTAGGATGCTTTAACGTCTTTTTTTACGCGATATTCCTGCGGCATGTAATGCATTAAATACCGCATGAGTGCTTACTCCTAAACGTTCAGCTCGCTCATACTGATAATCATCAGGATATTGTTCAACATCCTTCAATATTTGCTCTCTGCTAATTTTAGCTGGACGGCCAGGAATAGGTTTGTTTGTAGTGGACTTTTTCCAGTTCTGAATCGTTTGTATACAGATGTTAAAATGCTGTGCTGCTTTTCGCACAGACATTTCATCTCGAATCATAATTTCTATGACTTTGTCTTTAAAATCTTTTGAATATCCCATATCTCTATTGTTCTATAGTTTTTAGGATTTGGCTATAGATCAATTAAATGCTGTGGTAACCAACCTGATTCTCCACTGTTTCTCTGAATAAATTCTGAATTAAGCTTTGGTGCTTCACCAATGCCAATGACTCGATCACTATAGTTCGATAAATCCAAAACTTGCTGTGCTTGTGCTGCATCCTGATATTTTTGGATGGTCTCTAAGTCTTGCTTGAGTGTTTTTATCTCTTGGTCTAAAACACTTGTACGTTCAATTTCATAACCCGCCCATACAAAAAATGGCGTATTGCGTTCATATGCCTGAATGAAATATGCACTTTGTTCTAGATTACTCAGCGCTAAGACAATTGGGTTTGTCTCTCTTTCAGAATTTTCGAGTAAGTTGAGCGTTGCTGAGGTATAGAGATTTAATTCATTGTAATTTTTGTGAATACTTAAGGTGTAGCTATAAATTTCAGCTTGTTGTTTGGCTGCTTCAAAACTTTCTGGTGTCACCACATCTAGGGCATCTTCGCCCAATTGTGCAAAGGGATTATGTAAAAATGCCTGAGCTTGCTCACCTGCCACACGCCGATTGGGCATTTTTTTAATTTCTTGCAGTACATGTTTTACCTCTGGCTCAATCACCACATGAGCAATGCCACCATCTGGTAAACCAATACTGTACTGATCCTGAACCTGCTGATATTGATCAAACGTTGTTAACCAATCATTTGGCGCTTCATCGAATACCGGCTGTACTTCGACTACCGCTTCTTGGCTAATCAGATTTTTTCTTAAATTTAATTGTAACTTTTCAGGTGCCAATACAATGGTTTTTCTTAAAAAATCATCTAAATTGGCATTGGCTTTATGTGCTAAATTTCTAATTTTGGCCCAATATTTTTGATTTAATGCTTTATCTTTATTTTGTAGTCTTGAAAATTCTTTTAGCTGCTCTACGACTTTAAAATTGTGTTCATTCAACAAGTATTCTTGACCATCTATTATTAAGATGGCACCAATACGCTCAGGCTGATTTTTGAGTTTAATATTTTGTTCATTCAGCCAACCATCTAAAATGATTTTAAAAGTCGAATCGCTTAAACCACCTTCACTTTTAATGATCGGACGCACATTGGCTTGACTAGGTAAATGTAATAGATGAATCACACTTGCATGATCTTCATCATTTAAGATCTGGAATAGTTCTTCCCAAGGTAAGACATAGCCCTCATCCGTCAAATATGCTAAAGCTTCTTCTTCAAGACTTTGCCAATAGAAATCTGCGTCCGTCATAGCATTTTGTAAAGACGGAAACGTAATACCTAAGTCATTGTAGGTTAAGGGCTGTGTTGGCGCTTGTGGCACTTGCGCTTCAATAACCTCAGCAGACTTCTTTCTTTTCCAAAATGCCAATCTCATGCTAGATCCTAATGTGAACGCTTATATCTTGAAGAATCGTTATTGTTTGAAGGCTTTCGTGAAAAAAGACCAATTTCCGCTAATTTCTCGTCAAACCTACTTTCCCAATCCCCACTATGACTCAATGCTGTCGGTTCCCCCCATCCATTTCTAAAGAGTACAGTATCTTTATTTTTAAGATCTCCAATAAAAATTCTTTCTTTTTTATCATTGTATGGCAATTTGTTATAGGCATAGCAAGCATTACCTGTATCTGCAAAATCCACTACATATACATTATCAATTTTTAATAAAAAGGCATTATTTGTCTGCGTTGAGCCAATTAACTCTTTCAATCGACCACGGTTCATTTCACGAAACTTTTTATGTTGCGCTTGCTGAGAATTTAATGCACTAGGACCTAAAAAAATTTGAGAGAAGTTAATCTTATCTATAAATTTAATCCAATAATTAAACCTGTTCACATCTGCGGTTCGACTGAATAATTTAAAGAACGCTTCCAAATCAGCTTTTACAAACCATTGAACCACCATGCGTTTTGTATCAGGATTTACATTATTCCAACCCGCAGAAGAATCGTATTGTGGATTACCCCATTGATCTAACGCCATCTGCTTGAGTGTTTCATGTACATTGTCACGCTCAGATGTTTTTGCATAACGTTCTAACAGCGCAGCTAGAATATCTCGACTATATAGGCTATTTTGCGCTGAAAGCGTAATAAAACGTGCAATAAATTTAAAATAGTCTTTTTCATTCATCTGTCGAATGGACTGAATAGAAGATTTAATTAAGTCATCCCAAAACCAACTATTTGGTGCAATTCTTAGAGTTTCAAGTTCATTCTGAATCCCGCCCGTCTCATTGTCTTGCAAGAATTGTTTCACAAATGCTTTGGTTGGTGTATCAGATAAAATATCTGCATGATCAATTAAAGTTGTCATCCATTGTTTTGGACGTTGCGTACTTTTATAAACATTCAACTTATGACGATTCAATATATCTCGCAATGTCAACCAAACTGTTGGCTTCTCTACAACATCTTCTTTCGCTAAAGCAAAATAACTATACAATAATGGGTAATAAACCAAGTTAATGATGCTCTCTTCTGCCTGATTAAAATGCTGAACAATACGTTTGCCAATATCATTAAAAATAAGTTTTTCTTGGGTGTCTGGCAACATCTTACTTAATGCCCAAGCTAAATTCTTCCAATCTCTTCGAGTAAATTGTTCAAATCCTGAATACTCAAGTTTCGAAATCGTTTTGAATATTTTAACGTCTATTGGAATTGCATTTTCAAGATCATCAAATTTTCGCTCCAATAACTGCAAAGTTTTTGTTAAACGTACAGGTTGAGCAAACTTACTATATGTGGTTTCTTTTGGGAAAAGCTGGCTTAAACTATGTTCTAACCGATGTTGCAAACGTTCTATTGTCATCGTTTTACCTCGCCAACTGACAAGTTTCAACAGGAGATGAGACGAAATGTGGCTGTGGTTCAGCGTTTTCCTTTTCTTTTAAGCCATAAAACTGCATTCTTAATTCCACACGCCGCGAAGCTTCTTTACTGTCCTTTGCTGAGTTAAATGAAACACCACCTGCTAAAAAAAGCTGTTTCACTTGCTGTTTTTCCTGCTCAGTTAAAGACAAACCAGAAATAAACTTTGGATCAAGTAAGCTACACATCACCCATTCTGAACGTCTTAAACTTAAATTAAGATTGTATAAATAAGAGCCATCCGTATCAGTAAAGCCCTCAATCACAACTTGTTTAAACCATTTTTCACCTAAAGGACTATTCGCTTCCTCAAGAATAATCGGCACGATGGTATTGAGGCGATTGCGACCCACCTCATTTAAACGATAGTCATTATGTGCAAAACGTCCTGCTATCCCAAAATTTATACGGTTGTTTTTACAGTCCACTTCAATACCAGCATCTTTTAAACGCGCACTGGTCTGAATACTTTGACAAATACTTAAAATATCCGCATTACGTTGGTCTTCTGCTTGCGTCGCTTCATTAATTTTCTTGGTCACAATCATTAAAGACACAGCCATAACTACAAGGAAAAGAGTCATTAAAGCCGTCATCAGATCGGCGAAAGAAATCCAGAATGGCTTTTCACCTTCATCTTTAGATCGTGAGGTATTAGAGTACCGATTACCAAACATGACTTAAGTACTCCAATATTAATGTTTTTTCTGAGTCACAAGCTCTTCAAGATCTTCAACGAAACCACTTAACCCCTCTATACCTGTAGATAAGCGTTTAACGGCTTGATCAAGAGCATTGTCATATACGCCCAAAGTGTGATTAAGGCTTGTTTCGACTGAATTACCAAAGCTTTCAAAGCTTTTTACCATCACGTCACTAATTTGCGTTGAATAATCCTGCATTTCTTTCTTCACTTGATTTAATGCAGAAGTCATCTGATTCATGTCATTAAGCATTTTGCTACTCATACCGACTTCTGTTTGTGCTTGTTGAATAAGCCCTTCAAGTGTCGCAATTGCATTATTCACACTATCTTGTGAGTTTTTATAATCACCGAGCAAGGAAATCAGATTGCTGCTTGCACTTGTCAAATGGGTGGATGTTGTCGTGACCTCTGAAATCAATTGTGATGTTTTATCTGTAACCGTCGTTAACGATGAACCTGCTGTATTAAATTGATCTGCAGCAAGACGCATTTTTTCTGCACCAGTATTCATTCCTGAAATACTTTCTGTGGTCACTTGTGTCAGTTTATCCATATTGTTTTTATATGCATTTACAGCATGTTGGCTATGCACAATCAATTCTTTGATTTCTGTACCTAAGTGATCAATCAATGCTGATGATTGCTCATGCAATTTTTGTTGGTTATTGGCAACCAATTGGTCTTGTTCCATACGTTGTTTTGCCATATCTGCCATTACATTCGACATGGTGCCACCCATATGGCCAATTAACTCAGATACCTTGCCATTTAACTGCTCAATTGCATATTGTCCCTGCTCACTAATTTTTTCAGCACCTTGCGATAAATGTTCCACCATTTGATTCATTTGCTCAGACATCGCATTTTGCTTCGCCTGAATATCTTCAATCATTTTAGTGATCTGTATTTCCAAGTTTTGCGATGCACTTTCACTATTGAGTTTCATCTCTGTAATGAGCTGACTAAACCCCACTTGCATTTCTTTCATCGCAGATACAGATTGGGTCATCATTTCGCCCATACCCTGCATTTGTGTACCAAAAGTAGATTCCAGTTTGGACATAAACCCTGTTAAAACATCGGTAATTAACTCTTGTACCCGACTACCCTGATCTCCACTAACCTGTTGTACACTTGATGCAATCTTGTCTAACGGTGCTTGCAAAGTATCTGTAATGGATTGACCAATTTGCGTCGCCATATCCTGACTTGTTTTGGCATAACTCTCGGTGAGTTGGCTCGCAAATGCGAGTTGATTCTTTTTATTTTCCTCGACTAAGTTTGTCATCATGACTTTTAAATCATTGACCAAGCTGTCTTTTAATTGACGTGCATTGGTTTCATTCGCTTGGCTAGATCTTAGCAGTTGCGCCAAATACTCTTCACCTGTTTCATCAGGTTCAAATTTCAAATCAATGACGCTAGTCAGTTTCTCGAGCTTTGCATAGCATTCTCTTAGCCAATACTTTTCTTTCCAAGTAATGAACATTGCAATACAGATCGCAAGCCCAGATGCCATAAATGCCTCACCAACACCACCTAGAAGTAAGGCAAGGCTGTTCTGGACTTTGGATGGATCGCCAGCTGGATCAAAAGCCAGCAAACCAAATAGCAATCCAACAAAGGTAGCAATAATACCAACACCGGTAATAATGCCCGGAATGTGTTTATAGAAATCAACTTTCAGTGGCGTATCAATAATCGCGATATGAGAAAAAAAAGCATCGCTTGAAACAGTTGATCGGGAGGCAATAATTTTTGACTCACCATCGACTTCTTCACGAATATCATGTAGCGAGTTCTTATAATTCTCCCAAGCATGTTTCAGTTCGCCATCTTCTGAAAAAATTTCGTCAAGCACATGTTTAGCTTTATGTGACTGCTGATCTTCTTTCAATTTTTGAATAATTTCATCAAAATTCTGCGCTAACCTCTTTGCAGGAAACCAATATTGTTTGACAAAGAAATACATTACAAAGGAGACGAAAATCGCCATTACAATCGGTATAACATAATAACTTTGTAAAAATTCTGCTATTGTCAAAAAACTCACTGCATACCCCATAGTATTTTTATAAATTACAATTAGAAAATTATATCAAATAACTTAAAATCAATATCTCATCAGTATATCTAGGATGAAGAAGAGACAATCTAGAAAAACCAATCCGTTGCTATTCAACCCATGGCTTATCTTTCTACAAACCCTTACACTTCTTCCATCTCAATCAAGTTTTCCAAGGTCTGACTAAACGTGTCTTGGAATGCAGAATCCTTACGGTAGAGGTTGTACAAATCCACCATATTTTTACGCTGTACTACCATAATTTCATCCAGCATCTTTTTAAACATAAGTGCTCTATTTTGTGGATCTTGCGTCTGCTTATACTTCTTCATAAAGTTTTGATGCTGCTGAATACGCTTCACCAAATCAATAATAATCACCCGTTGATCTTGTGGTGTTGCACTCCAATCCTGAAACCATTTTTCATTAAACTTAGAAATAATCGTATCTAAAGTTTCATCATCATTTTCTTCGCTTGGATTACGAGGATTTGAATTTTGTGGATCTAAAACCGTTTCTTCGGCATCAAGTGTAATGGTTTTATTGATATGCTCACGCTTCAAGGCATAAGTACTTAAATCGACTGATTCCAACAGGTCATCAATACCATTTAAGCGACCATCCTGTACATTCAATTTTGGGATGAGGAATTTTAAAAACCAATACAGTTGCTCCCATTCCTTTTTATTGAACTGCATGATTGAAGATACTTGTGCATAAATTTTAACGAATTGTTTTGCTTTAACCTTAAAATCAACTCGTTGTTCATGCTCCCACGAGCCTTTTCTCTCCGCGTCAAATCGTGCTGCAACCGTATCGATGATAGGGCTTAAATCACTGCCTGACGCATCACTAAAGAACAGTTCATTAAACTTCACCACTTCATGTAATTCGTAAATGCCTGTGTCATCTAATGCCGTTTTAATATCATTCAGTACATTGACATTTGTTGCTTCGGACAATGAAGTCGAGGTATAGAAATCATCAAAGGCTTTTTTTATGTCATCAATCTCATTGTAGAAATCTAAGATAAATAAGTCTTCCGTGCGTTTATTATATTTTGGCGCAGCACGGTTTAAACGTGACAATGCCTGCACACATAGTACGCCTGTCAATTTTTTATCGATATACATCGTGGTCAGTTTCGGTTGATCGAAACCTGTGAGATATTTGTTTGCCACCACCAAAATACGGTTTTCATCTAAATCAAACTTTTCTTTTGTTTTAGCATCATTAAATCCATTCAGTGATTCTTCAGTATAGGTTGTACCATCAACTTCTTTCTCACCTGAGAACGCAATCATGATATTAAATGGGTTATTTTTTTGATCTAGCAATTTTTTGAGTGATAAGTAATAGCGGATTGCAGCTTCAATGCTTTGAGTCACGACCATGCCCTTTGCGACGCCTTTGAGCTTTTTCTTATTGACCACGTTATCAATGAAGTGCTCAAGCATAATGCTGGCTTTGGCATCAATGGATTGTTGTGATGCTTCCACATAGGCTCTTAAAATACGTTGTGCTTTTTTCGATTCAAACATTGGATTATCTTCAATCGACTTTTGAATCTCATAAAAGCTCTTATAGGTCGTATAGTTTGCCAACACATCTAAAATAAAGCCTTCTTCAATGGCTTGTTTCATACTGTATAGATGGAATGGTACATATTTGCCTGTCGCAACATCTAGTTGACCAAACTTTTCTAAAGTGGTGTTTTTAGGCGTTGCAGTAAAAGCAAAGTACGATACATTTTCACGCTTTTTACGTGTGGTCATCATTGCCACAAGCATGTCCTGAACATCATCAGCAGTTTTTAACGCTTCATTGCCCATCGCTCGGTTCATGCTGTTATGTGCTTCGCCTGACTGTGAACTATGTGCTTCATCAATAATGATGGCAAAGTTTTTATCACTTAAATCAGTCACGCTATCCCAAATGATGCGGAACTTTTGAATAGTGGTGATAATAATCTTTTTACCTGTTTCTAAAGCACTTTTTAGCTCTGCACTACTCAGCGCCGGGGCAATAATGTTTTTGATTTCTGAGAAATCTTTAATATTATCCCGCAGTTGTTTATCCAAGATTTTACGATCTGTGACCACAATGACAGAGTCAAACAATGGCTGATGCAATGCTCGTTTGCCTGCTGCTACTGCATTATTTGGATAGGCTTCAATGAGCTGAAAAGCTGCCCACGTAATTGAGTTTGATTTTCCCGAACCTGCGGAGTGTTGAATCAAATACGGCTTGCCTACGCCATGCTGTGACACATCACGAATGATTTTACGCACCACATCAAGCTGATGATAACGTGGGAAAAATAAGGTGCGTTTGCTGAGTTGATCTGAATCTTTACCGTCTAAACGGACAAAGTGCTGAACGATATTCACCAAGCTTTCTTTGGCAAAGATTTCTTCCCACAGGTATGCTGTTTTATAACCGTTTGGATTAACAGGATTACCTTGTCCACCTGAAGCTGTACCTTTGTTAAATGGCAAGAAGTAAGTCTTTTTGCCTTCTAGTTTGGTGGTCATATAGACTTCATCGGTATCCACAGCAAAATGCACCAAGCAACGTGCAGGCGTCAGTAATGGCTGTGTTGTGTCACGATCTTCACGATATTGTTTTTGACCGTGATAACGTGCTGTTTGATTGGTCCATGCATTTTTAAGTTCCATCGTCACCAATGGCAAGCCATTGAGGAAGATGACCATATCAATTTCTTCACGACGGTTTTTCAGTGAATACTGTACTTGTCGTGTCACACTAAAAATATTAGACGCAAAATTTTGTTTGACCGATTGGCTACTGCTTGCCAATGGGCATGGGTACATAAAATGAAAATGCTGTTCATCCAGTGCCATGCCTTTTTTCAGCATATAGGCAATGCCATGTTTTTTTATCAACTTATCAAAACGACCTAGAATTTTTTGTTTCCAGTCGTTTTTGTTATAGGCTTTATAGGCATCTAAGCTGTCTTTTTGGGTGCTTTCCAAAAATTGGAAAAAAAGTTTTTCATCAATGGCATAGTCTGCATTAAAGTCGGACACCTGCCCGATGACATAACCCAAACCCGTTTGGGTTTGAGCGATGCCTTGAGCAAGGTCTTCTTTACAGATACCGACCAATGCACGTTCGATATTTTTTTCTAAAGCCAGTTCGTTTAAATTTTTGTTCACAGTTACCCCTCTTACATGCATTGGTACTTTATATTTTTAAAAGCTAGATAAAGAATTAAACCACTTTAATTTTTCCTGTAATAGCATCATTAATCAGCGTGGTTTTATATTCTTTAAGCTTTTCTATTTGCTGTTTTTTAACATCAATTGCGAAAGCTATTTGCTCATCTAATTTTTTGATGTAGTAAATAATTTCCTGTTGTTCATCAATGGGTGGAACAATTGTCATTAATTGCTTAAAACCATCCCAATATAGACGCTTACGGAAATCCGTAATACCTTTCGAATATCTGTCCATTTGCTGAATAAATTCAGGACAACGATATTGATATTCAAAGAACTCTGAATTCATCAACTTATTCGGCTTTGCAACAATATATGCAGGGCTGACCATACCATCTACCGAAACAGCACCAATTCCACCCTGCCATGCTCGCATCATGTTAAAAGCGATATCACCTTGTTTAACCAATATATATTTGGATTTATCTTCAATTTTGATTCGACCACGAACATTTTCTTCTTCAGATATCTCTTCATTTGAGACACCTGAATGAATTGAAACGGATAAAAGTAGCAAGCCTTCTTTACCTTGTTCATTGCGCTCTTTAAAAATAGTTCGATTTGCTCGAACTTCCCAATGCTCAGGAATTTCCCCAATCCATTCCACACCCGAATCTTTCATCGCAACATTTGGATTTAAACCTTGTGTCACTGCTTTTTGAATCACAATTTGCTTACGTTCATTGAGTAAAGCAATTTGCTGTTCTTTAATTGCAATCGCTTGGTTTAGCTCACCAACCTTTGTATCTAAAAATTGTGATATTTCATGCTGACAATCAACATCAGGTAACCAAATAGTCGTGTCTTTAAGAATCGTCTTCGTAATGCTATAAACCTTTACACCTTTGACTGCTTTACGAATTTGATTTCGAAAAGTTAATGAATCAAAAACATAAGCCAAAAATCTAACATTAATATCATTTTTAGGTCGAACAATGACTGTATGATAACCAGCAAAGGTTAGTTGATGGCTATTCAAGTAAGTAAAATTTCCCGATCCATCAATATCTTCTGATGTATCAGCAAATACAAAGTCACCATATTGAAGTAAAGATTTTGGTGAAACTTTCAAGTAGTTTTCCGATACACATTTTAATTGGTGAATTTCAGGATTAACTTCAAAACCATATTTAGAATGGACTTCACCATAATTTACACATGGGATTCCGACATCTTCTAAGTTTTCTTTAGTAATATTTAAACCTTTTCCAAAATCGCAAATATCTCGAAATCTTAAAACATTCCAATCATTAGGTATCTCGCCTAAGGCTTCCACACCCGAATCTTTATAAGCATCATATTTTTTAAACATTCCGCTTCCCCTTAAAGACCCAAAATCTGTGCAATCAAACCATCGGCTTGTTTTTCAAGGCTTAAAATATCCTGAGCCACATCTTCAAGTGAACGTAACGGCTTATGTTGGTAGAAATACTTGTTAAAGCTGATCTCATAACCAATCTTCACAGAATCTAGATTAATCCATGCTTCATCCACATGCGGTTTTACTTCATCTAAAAAGTATTGGTGAATACGCTGATTTAATGGCACAGACTCACTGTCACGAATATCTGCATTGCTTTCATAAGTGATGAACTCGCCTTTTTTGCCTGTTGGATAATAACCAAAGTCAGCTAAATCAGATTCTTCACAACCTAATTTCTCAAGTAACTGTGCGAGCTTTTGCTCATTCAGTTTTTCGACTTTCTTCAGTACTTTCTCAGCCGTTTCGTCATACCAGCTAACGGCATTTAAAATACTGTTCTTTTCAGATCCAGATAGTTTTAAATCAAGGGCTTTAATTGCTTTATCTACGTTATTTTTAAACACATTAAAGTCGCTTGATTCAGCTTCACCCACTTGCGCCATAATCGCTTGAGCAGACTCAAATAACGTCTTGAGCGATGTCCAATGCTTGATATCAAACAGCTTCGCTTTCGCCTTGGTATTTAAGCTGATCTCTTGCTTCTCACACCAATCTAAAACATCTTTTTCCACGTCTTTGAGCTTGCCTGCTTGGTATAGCGCATCGCCATATTCAGCAAACATATACTCCATTGGCTCAAGCAATGACTTATCAAAACGTAATGGCTGTAAACGCTCCAAACTAAACTGTGCTTTACGACGGTCAGGACGTTCGATATTAACTTTGTAATAGCCAAAATCACTGTTATTAAAGACTTTCGATGCTAAGCCAATTGGGTCGTTATTGGCATCTAGACCGCGCTCAACATCTTGTCCATTCAGGTATACATTTAAAATTTCTTCAATATGCTCAGATGCAAACTCGCAGTTTTTTTGCCCTAAGTTTTTACGTAACTTACGGTAAAGTAAACTTGCATCTATCAGTTGCACTTTGCCCTTACGTGATTCAGGCTTGTTATTGGATAACAACCAGATATATGTGGTAATACCCGTGTTATAGAACAAGTTGTTTGGCAATTGAATAATGGCGTTCAACAAATCATTTTCGATGATATAACGACGAATGTTGGATTCCCCGCCACCCGCATCACCTGTAAATAAGCTTGAACCATTATGAACAGAGGCAATACGGCTACCGATTGGGCTGACATCGGTTGATTTCATCTTACTGACCATTTCCATCAAGAATAGAAGCTGACCATCACTTGAGCGTGGCGTTGCATCTTCTTCTTTTAGCGCACCCCAATAGTTTTTAAGCTCGACTCTAAAACGTGGGTCGATAACTTTTTTATCTTCTACAATGTATTTTTGATCTGATGCCCAGCTTTTACCATACGGAGGATTTGACAACATAAAGTCAAAACGTGTTGAGGCAAACTCATCACTTGCCAACGTTGAACCCACACGAATGTTTTCAGGGTTGTTACCCTTAATCATCATGTCAGATTTACAGATGGCATAAGTTTCGTCGTTAATCTCTTTACCGTAGAGGAAGATGTCACGATCTTCATCGCTATAACGCTCTTCAATAAAGTTTTGCGCTTCGGTGAGCATACCGCCACTACCGCAGGCAGGGTCATACACAGATAAGGCATACGGAATACGATCTTTGATTGGGTCAAAGACTAAGTGCGTCATCAGGTCAATGACTTCACGTGGGGTAAAGTGTTCACCTGCCTCTTCATTATTTTCTTCGTTAAACTTACGAATTAACTCTTCAAAGACATAACCCATACCAAGGTTAGACAAGCCACCGAGCTTATAGCCATTCGGATCTTGCGTTTCAAATGGGCTGAGGTTGATGTATGGTGATACAAATTTTTCCAGTACATCTAGCAGAACATCTTTATTTGCCATGTGGCGGATTTGAGCAAACAAATTAAAGCAGTCGATGATCTCTTTAACGTTATCGCTGAAACCACGTAGGTAGTCTTCAAAGTTTGCTAGTAGAATTTGCTGATTATTAGTCGCTGTTTCAAATAGGCTTTTAAGCGTCCATTGCGAAGTGTTGTAAAACACATAGCCTGAAATATGACGTAATGGTAAATCATCTAGTTCAACAAAATCAGGCTCTGCTTGTTGGTCCTGTACTTCGGCTAAGATTTCAGCTTTGGTTGGTTCCAATAAGGTATCTAAACGACGTAACACAACCATCGGTAAAATGATGTCACGGTACTTACCTCGTACATAAACGTCACGTAGGCAGTCGTCTGCAATTGACCAGATAAAAGAAACTAATTTGTTGTGAACTGAGTGATCCATGTATTAACCTAAAAATATAAATTTTATAATAACTTGCCTTTAACTAACCCTATTCTACATTTGAATAATCGCTAGCAAATGACTATCTTCCCACTTAGCGACAATAAATGTCGCTAAGCATTAATTCTAAAAATTTCCTGTACTTAAGACTTTTTAACTGCACATTAATATGCCATCTTTCGGCTATCAAAATCATAGGTCGTCAGCAAAGCCTCTCCATCTGCGACCACAACCACCCCACCTTTATCTCTGAGTCGCTTGGCAACTTTCAATTGTGCTTCGAGTTCATGAATTGTTTCATTCAACAATTTCCGATTCAGGAACCATCGATCACCTTGGATGACACCATGATCTAAAGTAAAGTTAATCATGTCTTTGGTAATGCCACGCTGTTGTGCTCGTTTTTGAACATGCTTGGTATCGTACATGACAGCTCTCCTTTAAATTTGGCTTAGCAACTGAGTAAGCTTTGTGTTCGCTGCTTGATATTCATGTTCAAGCATTTCTAATTTCGCTTTTTCTTTCGCTAAATCAAACTTTGGAACTTGAATTTGATTGATAAAATATTTGTTGAAACTCAAATTCATATCTTTTGAGCGAACTTCATCTACCGTCACGATCTTACAAATCTCAGGATCATCTTGCCCATTAAAAACTGACGCAATATGTTTAATCGACTCTTCTGATAGAACAGAACGTAAAACGGCACGCTGTTTGACATGGTCACTGATATCGATCAGTTTGATCCCATCATGTTGTTTTTCGCCCTTATTCAACACCAACAAAACTGTTTCAATTTTGGTATGTTGCATAAATCCCTTAGGTAACAAAATAATCGTGTCAATCCAATCATTTTCTAAAAGCTCTGTTCTCAAAGCGAGATCATACCCCCCGCGGAACAACCACCCAGATGGAATTTGGATAAACGCTTTACCCGTATCATTTAACTGATATAAAGCTTGCTGAATCCATGCACTATCAGAAGCACTCGTTGGCATTGCTTTAAATAGTTGTCTTAAATACGGAGTAGTCTTAATTGCATTTGGATTAATTTTCCCCCCAAATGGCGGTGTAGTAATAACTAAATCAACCGCATGAGACAACTCATTTTCAGTTAAGGAATCTTGGAGTTGGCAATCCAGTTTTTTACCTACCAATTTAAAGATCACTTCTACAATAGCAATCGGTAACTGATTAATATCTCGTAGATAATACTCTTCAGCATTTACCTGCGATGCAACTAAGCCTATACCACACGCCCCATCATAAAAACGCTTGATAGGTTGACCATCAAGAATAGCTGAAACGAGGTTTGCTAAATTTTCATTACTCGTAAAAAACTCATAATAAAATTCATTAGACAATAAGGTTGGCAACTCCTGAGCAAGCGCCTTGCCATATTCTTGCTTATTATCATAAGCAGAAGAGGCTTCAATAAATGCTCGAGTTAAGATAGAAAATTCAACCTCTTCAACTTTATCTGAGACTAAGTGATTCACAAACTTTAAGTCAGATTTATTTAGAAATTTCAGTAACTCTTCTTTCACTTTTGCCTTGCTGAGCTTTTCAATAGATTGAGCAAATTCAATATCAATAAAAGAAATATAAGCTGCAAGCGTAAGCAATTCAGAAGCATATTCAGCTTTTTGGAACAGATGCAATGCATCCAAGCTTTTTTTAATGCGTGCTTTTAAATCAAATTGATTCGTTTTCATGATTGAACCCTCATACCATCAATTGCTGTAAACTAGCTTCAACAGTAATAAGCTGTTGCGCTTTAAGCTTATCTAGTAGAGTTAAAGCCTCAATATTTGCATAAAAAATAGAACTGATTAATTTTTGATGCTCTATCTCAGGAACAGAGATCTCTAAATTTTTAAGACCTGCAATAGATAAGCTACGTACAGTCGATCCAATTGCAATCTCGTCCATCAATGCCTGCCCATGACCACTATTAACAAAGCTCACTATCACTTCAGGTAATATCTTCTCTCCACAACGAATCACAAATACATTCGGAGATGCAATGCTAGGAACATTCAAGTCATATTCTGTCAATAGAGCTGCCCGAAAGTTGGTTCCTCGTGCCATAAGTAGAATGTCTCGATCCTCCAAGATATGACCTTCCAAACGACTTTGCTCGACATAAACTTTTTTCAGCTCACCGTCTGTCAATTTCACTAGCCCATTTTCCAATAGGTTATTTCCAGTTAAGCAAACAACTTCAATAAAGCCTGTTTCTGGCTCTGACATCTCTCGCTGATTTGCAGCACTTAATCCTGATTGAATAGATGCTATATCTATTAACTTCTTCTTATTACTCATACACACCTCCAAGTACGCTTCTAATCGTATCCCATTTACGATTAAAACTTTATGGTTAAAATTTATCTCGTTTTTGATACGATGTCAATCGTACTTTGAATAATATTTTTAATAAATGTTAGTAAATATTCTTAATCATTTGATTTTTTTTATAATTTAAATATTCCAGATACCGTAGTTATTTTCTTTCCCCTGAGCATAAGCCCACTCAGCCACCTTATGCGAACGTTCTTTATCAGTTAAAAAACCAAGCACAGAGATTCGATCAACAATGATCAGATCCTGTTCTTCATTTCGTTCTTTCCACTTATGCAAAAACTCATCTGATGCAAGTAAATTACTTTTCTTAGAATTACAGCTTGAATCTGCTAATACAAAGTTATGCCCTGTGTCCGATGGGTACATCGACCAAGGAATAAAATGATCGACTGCATAATTACCTTTTCGCATTGGCTTATTACAGTAAAAGCATTTACAGTCTTGTAGCTCAACCAGTACATTCGCCACAGCATTCAATTGGTTTCGACTCGGCTCAAACATGAATTGTTCAAGGTTTGGAAGCTTATTTAAGATTGGTGCATTGGTGCTGTTCTTACGGATATAGTCAATCCAACGCTTCTGACAAAGCTCTTCAATAATTTCGCTAAACTGTCGTAAGCAGTACATCACTTGAGATAAAAGAATGAGTTGCTTACCGCATTGATTAAGCTGATATAAAAACTCAAAATTTTGGCCATTGATGTTTTGTAGGTAACGTACTGGCATCTCTTTGACAGTTCTTGCCACATCCTTTACTAGCTTCAACCACACCAATGAGTCTCGTCTTAACAGCCCAAGAGATGAGTAACTCTGCCGAAGTTCAATAATCCGATTTACAATCGCTGCTTGCTTACCATTGTTCTGATTTAAGATCAGTTGCCCTTCATCATTAAACACATATGGCACCGCTTGCTTCCAATACAGCTCAATAAATTTCTCAGCGATATCGGTATATTCAAGTGATAAGCTCCCACCTGTATCCTCACCTTTTTCGATCGCCAATCGGCTCAGGCTTATTAGTAAGGCAAACTTGTAGGTACTGCTAAAACTACCTGATTGTAAAATTAGCTGAATATTTTTAAGGAACTTAAGTTGTTCTTGCGCAGTAGGTACATGCATTTTTATCAATGTTCAACATCCTGCCTTATTTGAATACTGCTCATAAACGTTTATTGAAGTTCTTAACATTCAGCAAATATTTGTTAGTCGATTTTGCCTTTTTATGTTTAAAAAACATGTCTACTGATGACGCAAACAGACTTCTTTCATAAAGCTTATTCCCTCATCACCTCTGTGAAAACTGCTCTCTACCCAACTCGGTAATTCAAAATTCAGCTCCCACATATCTAGAAACATCATATCGAGTAAGATTGTAGGTGTAAGCAACAAACGAAAAATACTGAGATATCTGTATTGAATCAAACGATCATCATGCAGGTGTAATATAAGTTGCCGTCTACTTAATCTAATATCCAGCTGCATTGCTTTTATATCAGCTAACGATATAACGGTATCTTTGAGTAAAACGCACAGCTGTTCATTTTCATCTACAAATACTGCAAAGATACTTTCGGGATATTGAATATACATCCCTCGGATCATCTCTGTCTTTTTTCCTGTAGACGGTATGATCTGGTAACTTTCTACATCTCGCTTTAACCCGACTGTGCCACACCCATAAGCCGATGAATCAACCCAAGGTCTTAACCAATATTCTGACATGATTCATTATCCCTAGAGATGGTTTAGGCAATCTTTTTCCAAAGAAGATTGAGCCATTTTTCTTGCCGATCAGGTCGTTGATCAAGCGTAATCCATTGCTGAACCTGTTCAACATTGTGCAGTGTATTAAGTAGTGCCTTGGCCTGAGTCTCATCTAGATCCGTGAATTGCCGTCCCTCTTTTTCTCGATCTGTGTTGCCATATTTAAAAGACATATACAGTACGCCCATTGGTTTAAGTGCTTCTAATAACTTTCCAATGACTTCAGCTAATCGATCACGCTGACAATGTAATAGAGATGCGCATGCCCATATTCCATCGTATCTTTCAACGTCATTAAGCTCATAGAAGCTTTGGAGTTGTACATCCATTCCTGTCAATGCTTTTGCTTTTTTGACTAATTCGTCTGAGTAATCAATTGCATCAACTTTATGGCCTTTATTTATAAAGGCCAAAGTATCACGTCCTGTGCCACACCCAACATCAAGGATATGAGCAACTTCAGGTAATTCTGCTAAGAATGGCTGATATAGACTTGCCATATCGACATGTAATGTAGCTTGGCTAAATTCTTCGGCATTTTTATTGTAGTAGTCAATTGTTTTCATTAATAACACTTAGGCTAAAGTTTTCTTCAGTCTACAAGAAAACAAAAAAATAAGGGAGCTGATGCTACCCTTATTCTCGTTCCGCTAACTTACTTTCAATCCATTGATGGATCTCATAAGCTGACCAACCGATACGGTTTTGGGTGATTTTGACTTTCTTTGGGAAAGTCGGATCGTAGTAAGGTGAATTCTCATCCATCATTTCATAGATGGTTGATCGACACACACCAATTAACTCCACAACTTGTTTTAAGTTAATCAATTGATTCACTTGAAAGGCCTGTCCAACAAATGCATTCATGACATGTTCTCTTCAAATTATTTAAGCGAGCTGTCTTCCGCTCAATTAATCAGGACGCTCCGAAAAAAATAATTCGAGGGCGTCCTAACAGATCTAATTCACTGCCTGTACACTCTGCTTTAAACCTTGCTGAATCTCTTGCACGTAGCCTAATTGCGCTGAATGCTCTGTATCTACAGCACTGTCATTGTGTGGATAAAACTCCTCTAGCATTTCCATCCCCTCCTCTGCATGCACCTCAAACTTGGCATTGGCAAAACCCTGCCGTGCAATCTGATCCAATGCCGCCTGATCAAACCCCGCCTGCTTCCCCTGTTGGTCAATCTCCTTGGCTGTCTGAATCGCGGTTTGCAAATCCACGCCTTCCCGTAACGTTAAATCCACGTAATACACGGGCTGACGATAGCTTTGGGTGGTACTTTTTCCCCTTAACATGAGTTGCAATGGTAAACACGACAACAAACCACCTGATGCTGCATGGTAGTAATTCAAACGTGCTGCCAAAGTGCGAATGCTGTTAAAACCAGTGGTTCTGAAAATAAAAGTCCCAAACTCATCGGCTTCGCCTAAATTGACATGCAGGCGTCCATAAGGCTTGCAATGTCCACCTTGTCCAAGTGGGCATAAGTCGGGTGATGGACAAGGATGTTGCTCTACACCTTGTGATGTCATACGCTGACACGTCTGACCATTCCCCACACAAATCGGGCGACCTGTCTGTCGGTCAAATAAACTATATTCAGCTCGAAGATTGAGTTCAGGGTCATTGAAGATCATACGTACAGGGATGCTACGCAGCTTTTGATTCGGTGCTTGACTACGCAATTGCTCATCCAAGGGGTGTTTAATCCAACCGTCCTTACCCTGTATTTGACTGGTAATGGTGAACTGATCATCTTTCTCTGGCAGACGCTTGCCATTCTTTTCTATTACACGGCCAATACTGATCCGTCCCAAGATGGGTGGTGTGATTGCTAAACCTTTAATCATGTTGAAATTCCTCTGTCGTTGAGATGTTTAGATGTGTTGCCCTGTGTGCTTAAAATAAAATCGGCATAAAAAAATCCCATGCAGGGCTGCACGGGATTTCAGATTTCTTCTTGCTGAGTGATTAACTCTAAGTTTTGAGCTAATCGTGATAAATGTTGAAACGACGACTGCCTGCTTTCTGCAATGGGTACTGTTGGATGAGTTCAGGTTGGTGCTGAAGTAAGGATTTGATGTCCAGGCTAATACTATCCTTGCTCTTCTTCCATGTCACTGAACCTTGCTGAAATACGGCACGTTCATGTTCCTGCATCAGTGCCTGAATACGGTGTTTAAGTAGGTCAAATTGGCTTTGGTGCTGTTCAATCTGCTGTTTCTCCTGTATCAGCTGATCAAACAGTTCATTGGCAAGCTTAACCTCCGTTAGATCAACACAGCTCAGTGGGGTATGTTCAGGGTAGAGCTGTTGTAAAGCTTTGGCTGCCGATTCACTGGCATCCACTGCTGGCGGAACGTCATTTTCAACACACTCCCAAAACAACCGTTCCGCCTGAATGATCTGTTCAATCAGGGCTTCGTTACGACTGACTTTGTAGATTTTTGTTTCCTGTCCACACAGCAACACACAAATATGTGCCGCTTGCTTGCCTGTAACGGCCAACTGATGTTGTACCTGACACAACACGTATAACGGCACACCATCTCGCCAGAGTTTGGCACCATATTCCCCTGCAGTTTTACATTCCAGTATTTGTACTTCCTCATTGCCCACTACGGCATAATCTAAGTTCGCCAACATAAAGGCTTTGTCAGGATCAGGGTGCTGCAGTACCGCATTGACCCGACGGACTTTATTATTGGTGTGCATGCTGTAGTATTCTGCGACCAAGGGTTCTAACTGCTTGCCCCAATATAAAGGTGCATGCCCTGAGCTTTCATCTTCAATATTTTGCTGTACCCGTCCTGTTTTAATCATCCACAGTTCTAGCATCGACATATAAGGATTCAAGCCACAGGCAGCTGCGGCATCACTGCTGCCTATTCCCTGTTTACGCACTTCCAGCCATGCCTGATAGTCCAGTTGTTTGGTGTTGATCAGACGTTTGGCATTTAAGCTGCGTTTTGAACCTGATTGACTTTGTTTAGGCTTGTCATTGGCTATAGTTGGTAAATACTGAGATTGAGACGTTACTGTTGGGTTTATAATCTGATTCATGGGTTTATCCTTCTATCATTGATTTTAAAACGGCATAAAAAAAGCCACATCCGAAGATGTGGCAAAGAGGGATACAAGATAAAATTTAGGCTGCAAGATATAATGCTTGCTCTAATCCACGTTGCTTTAATGCTGCCCCTGCACCAAACCAAGCAGAGTCAAGGCGGTGATCAGTACTCATCGCACGACGTTCATGGTCGACAAACTCGGTGATCGCACAAAGTAGTCCATAGGCGGTGTCTTTGGCTGAAGATAAGTCTGCTCCACGTCCCTGCCCATTAAACATATTCATGACTTTGGTCATGGCACGTCCATTCGGTTCAGTTTTATTGGGTTGTGGATTGGCTTGAGACGCGACATTACGGTAGTACTGAATAATGTTATCCTCCTGTTCCATCGCACTTAGGCTATTGTTGTTAAATACCGCATCAAAATAAGCCGCTGCTTCTTTCTGGGTGACTTTACGTTGGGTGAGTTGTTTCATTTCATACATGTGGTCGTACCATGTTTTCACTGAAATACCGAGTTGATCTTTGACTTTGTCGGCATCAAACTTAGTACTGTGCGGTACTTTGACCACGCCTGCATTGGAACTCTGCCCTCGTAAGGCAATCGCTAAGGTGTTATTGCACACCACACGGATATTGGTGAATTGTGCGGTGGTGGCTAAAGTACCATCACATGCGGTTGCTAGCAGAATATAGCCATTGCTGACATCCCCACCTTTCAATTCTGCAGTTTGTCCTGTACGTGCCAAAGCCCAGAACTTTTTCCCACCTTTTAGGACACCTGCGGTTTCCAGTTCAAAGCCTGATTGCTCAGTCAGATCACGGTAGAACTCCAGAATTTCCATCGGTTGGACTTCTTGATAACGCTGACTCACCACCGATAAAGGAGCATGGGTATCTGAACGGTACAGTACCCGTTGTTCTTCATACGGCATGATGATGCTTTGTCCACGTGAGTTTTGAGCCATGTAGCTGACATTGGATGATTCAATGCGCCAATCCATACCTGCTTGCTTGGCCCAGACTTCAATCGGTTGGTTTTGGCTAAGTTGATTGCCCAGACCATGCCACGGGGTTTGTCCGACATACGCCATTTGTTCAATTTGATGTGCCATTTTGATTATTCCTTAAATAAAAGTGAAAGATGTAAAGATGCAGAAATGCGCTGTAAGGGTTTAAACAATCCATCTATTCAAAGATGTAACCGTGTAAAGTCAGAGATGCGATTACGGCACCCATGCAAACGCTTGTTGGCAATCCAAACAGAGATACTGCTCGGCATTGCTGTAATATTTTTCATAGCAGTACTGACTGACAATAACCAATACACCACCCACCACAACACCGATGGCTGCACCTGTAAAAGGCGGGAATCCTGCCTTTTTGGCAAGCTGCATGCCGAACAGCGCCATCTGTGTCGGTGAAATACAGCGTTGCAGTTGTTCGAAATAGTTGGCGTTTGCATGACTTGAATCAGTCTGTCTGACATGGGTGGACTGACAATAGGGGCATTGAATTAAGGACATTGAATATTCCTTGTTAAATGAATTGGGTACGAAAAGCTGAATTGAGGGCATAAAAAAACCGTGCCCATTGAGGACACGGTTTGATTTAAATTTTGCTTTGTCGAGGAGAGTCGCTATTGAAAGCTATAGCTTGCAGTGCCTTTATCTGTTTCGACATCAACCTGCACCACATTACTGTAGCTACAGTCTGTTAATTTCAGTGTTAAACGTTGCCCCATCTTAAAATGCTGCGGATATTCCAATGATCGACGATAGCCTTCATAACGGCATTGTCCATGATTGACAGAAACACCGCTGACATCGATAGGCTCTGCAATATTGGAACGGATGGTCAATACCGTAGCGGATTGATTTTGGGCATACCAGTTACTGGTATCAATTACATCGAGTTCGACCGTAAACGTGTTTGGATCAAGACCTGCATTACAGCCACTCAACATGATGCCTGTCGTTGTAGTCACTGCGAAGAGTAAGGGTTTTAAAAGTTGCTTCATCAAGTTCATCCTTAGCAGTAGTTATAGCTCACGCCATAATCACCTGTATTTAAATCAATGCTGGCCAGATGGATTTCACAGTCTGTGCCGTTATCAAATTTATAGACGTAGTAGCGATTACCCGCTTGCTCCGACTCCAGTGCGCCATGTTCTTGCAAGCTAAAGTCTTGCACTGATTTGCCTGTATCTTTTGCGGCTTTGGCAAAGATATAGTGCTGATACTTGTCTATATTGTCCTGCTCAAATTCAGGCAGTTCATCATAAGGCAGCATCGACAGTAAGGTATCCACCGCCTTAAGGTTTTGATCAAACTCAAAACTCAGCAATTCAGGTTCATGATCTGATGGACTCAAACGCTTGCTTCCCGTGGTCAATTCTTTGACATCGATCCCATCCATTTCTGCTGCTGCAATCTCAGTGGATACTGCTTCTGAACTGGTGGATTCTAAAGGTTGTGCAGAGCTGACCTCAGACGTACTGGCTAGAACCGTTTTTTTAGTTGCGTGTTTAGGGCTAAAGAAGTAGAAGCCTGCGATGCTGATCAGGGTCAGGGCTAAGATTGCCGCCAAGCCCAAGATGGTTTTTTGGTTCATTTGAATGTTCCCCTCATTTAGTTGGGCACAGTGACTTGACCATTCTGCGCATTAAAGTGAACAAAGCGTGGACAACCACCTTGAAAGTTCACCGTAAAATTACGCCAACCACGGTTGCCAGGATTGGTTTTATAAAGACATTGATAAACCCCACCGCCTGTATGACGTGCCTGAACAAAATAGGCTTCACTGGCTTGCGCAAACCAGCCTGCCTGCGCCAATGATGCGCCTGCAAGTAGTGATGAAATCAGGGTCATTTTTAGGAAAGTTTTAAACATCATCATTTTCTCTTTTTATAGGCATCACTGGTCTTGGTCTTAATCAGATACAGTGTTCCCCATGTCATAAATGTTGGAATGAATATCTATGTTTTTTTGAAGTGTTATAGACGATAAAGCACACAAATCTACGCCCCTCAAAACAGCATGAGAGATTCATCTTCATATCGGTAATATGTACTTGAAAAAGTTTTATTCTTAGAAAGTCATGGACACAGCTATGCATTGACTGCACGGCATCAGGTCTAATCACCCAACGGCACAAACATGAAAAAAGAGAAATGTAAAAGACGGTATTGATGTAAGCGCATGGCGTACTCCTTAGGTAATAGAGCTCCACCACAACCACTGTCAATTGATGGTGGCAGAACGAGAAAGGGTTGACAGACTGAACCTAAGAATCAGCACGCCCGAAGGCGTCCCTCCCCCGTCCTACCGCAACGCAGGAGGGACGAACGAGTTCGCCACCAAAAAATTACTTTTTGATGTTCTTAGGTAAGGGTCTGTCAAAACCCGCTGACGATGTAGGTCAGCAGACTAAGGATAATCTGCACGCTGTAGAGCGTCAAGCAAGCTAAATAAATGGGGAGTGAAAATATTTATAATAAAAAAATGTTTGAATAAGAATTTAGTTTGATTTAGACACAGTTTTCTAAACTGCATTCCACCATCTTCCGAATACGACTCAAAAAAGCCGATTCAATCCAAAATTTTATGAGGGGTAGGTTGTGGGGTAAAATCATAGACAAGAAAAAAGCCCTTGTTATTACAAGGGCTTAATTCAAAATTTGGCGGAAGCGGTGAGATTCGAACTCACGGAGGACTCGCGCCCTCGTCGGTTTTCAAGACCGGTGCATTAAACCGCTCTGCCACGCTTCCATGTGCGCCATAATACGGAGGTTTTATCCATCTGACAAGTAAAAAATACAACTAAACCTTTCAAATGAATATTGTTTCACCAGCCCATTAAAGTTTTGCCGCTAGTTCAGCCCCTTCACGGATTGCACGTTTAGCATCAAGTTCTGCTGCCAATTTAGCGCCACCAATAATATGGTAATTTGCGAGCGTTTTCTCACCTTGTTCTGGCATCAAATGCTTTACTGATTCCTGACCCGCGCAAACGACAATTGTATCTACTCGAAGTAATTGATCATGCCCCGCTGTTTCTACCCACAAACCTTCTTCAGTAATGGCTTTGTATTGCACACCACGTAACATACGTACACCATTTTTCTTTAATTGTGCACGATGCACCCAACCAGAGGTTTTTCCTAAACCAGCACCTAACGGTGTAGTTTTACGTTGTAACAGGTAAATTTCTCGCACAGGGGGCTCAATTTCAGCTGCTTGCATTCCACCTTCGGTGATATAGTTCGGATTTGGGTCAATACCCCATTCACGCTGCCAATCTACCAATGGTTGAGGCTGCGGCTGATGTGGCGGCTTTAATAAAAATTCAGAGACATCAAAACCAATCCCCCCAGCACCAATCACTGCAACTTTATCACCTACTGCTGCACCTTTTAGCACCTCAGCATAAGACAGTACATTTGGTGCATCACTGCCAGCAATCTTCAAATGACGTGGTACAACACCTGTAGCAATGATCACCTCTTCAAAACCTTCACGTTCAAGTTGTTCGCGGTTAACGCGCGTATTTAAACGCAGTTCAACACCAGTTTTTTCAATTTGAACTTTAAAGTAGCGAATGGTTTCATGAAATTCCTCTTTACCAGGTACAACTTTTGCCAAGTTAAATTGACCACCAACCTCATCATTGGCTTCAAATAAAGTGACATCATGCCCACGACTCGCAGCAACAGTGGCAGCTGACATACCTGCCACACCACCACCCACAACAGCAATTCGTTTTGGTTTTTTGGCCTTTAAATAAACCAGCTCAGTTTCATGTGCCGCACGTGGGTTCACCAAGCAACTCACGCGTTGATTTTTAAAAGTATGGTCTAAACATGCTTGGTTACATGCAATGCAGGTATTAATTTCATCGACACGGTTAGTTGCCGTTTTATTTACCCAAAAAGCATCTGCCAATAAAGGACGTGCCATTTGCACCATATCAGCTTTACCACTTGCTAAAATTTCTTCAGCGGTATTTGGCATATTAATACGATTGGATGCAATGACTGGTATTGATACATGCTTTTTCACTTCTGCTGTGTAATCGACAAATGCGGCACGTGGTACAGAAGTCACAATGGTGGGAATTCGCGCTTCATGCCAACCAATCCCTGTATTCAATAATGTAACACCCGCTTGTTCTAATGCTTTCGCAACAGCAATGACTTCTGCCATCGTGTTGCCGTCATGCACCAAATCTAATAAGGACAAACGGAAGCAAATAATAAATTTTTCACCCACTTCAGCACGAATCTTTTTAACAATTTCCACTGCGAGGCGCATACGATTTTCAATGTCACCCCCCCAACGGTCTGTACGTTGGTTCACATGGCGACTTAGGAATTGATTCAGCAAATAGCCTTCAGAACCCATGATTTCTACGCCATCATAGCCAGCTTTGTGTGCAAGGCTTGCGGATTTCACATAGTCATCTATGGTCGATAAAATTTGTTTATCACTCAGCTGACGTGGTTTAAAAGGTGAAATCGGTGATTTAATCGGACTCGATGACACCACAAATGGTTGATAGCCATAACGACCCGCATGCAGAATTTGCATTAAAATTTTAGCACCATGCTTATGCACGGCGTGTGTAACTAAACGATGTGGCGCCACATCGCCTAAGGTATTCATTGTTCCCCCGGCTGGTAACAACCAGCCTTGACGGTTCGGCGAAATACCGCCTGTAATGATGAGGCCAACACCACCTTTTGCGCGCTCGCCAAAATATGCAGCAAGTTTTGGATAATTATAAAAACGATCTTCTAAACCACTATGCATGGAACCCATGACCACACGGTTTTTAATGGTGGTAAAACCTAAATGCAGCGGTTTTAAAATATTTGCATAGCTAGTCGTTGTCATGCTGAATCCTTATTTTGGCTTTGCAACTTGTTGCATAACACTTTAGCGGTTTTTTTATATTTTGGGATGACAATTTAGAAAATATTCTTCGCTTTTATGGTCAATACCGTGTAACGCATAAATTATTCACTCATAAAAAAGCCGTGATATATCACATCACGGCGTGTCGTTTTTAAAAGCATTATTTCCAATGTTTCAGCTTACTGGTTTGTCCAATCCCGACATTAAAGCTATTGGTTGGATCCAGCTTTTGATAATGATTTTTTAATGCAGGCTTCGCCACATATAAATGTCCAACATTGTGTTCTGCAGGATATTCAGCGCCACGATCATCGAGTAAATGCCACATTGCATGTTCCATTGCCAAAGGATCTACACCTTTTTTCACAATATAATCTTGATGAAAAACATGACAGAGAAAATGTCCATAATAGAGTTTATGGATAATTTGCTCATCCATGGCTTTGGGTAAGGTTTCCACCCACTCGCGATCATTACGACGCAATGCGATATCCAGAGCTACAATATCTTCAACTTCTGAACGGTGCGTATCCCGATAACGAATTGCTGCACCTGCAACGGCAAAACGATGTAAAAATGCTTTACGTCCTTCTTCCTCGCTACAGTGGAAAAAATCACCTGAGGCTTTATCTTGGAAGTACCGTTTTAAAAAGCTTTCAACTTGCTCGACATCTTGATTTTCAATCCGAATAACCAAATGGTGTTCATACAGATCACGGAAGGCATTCATCCGTTTCGGTAAATGATTGGGCATGAATTTGGTCACCAGCTGTAAAACTTTATCTGACAGTCCTTTCATACCAAATTTTTCTAAGTACGCATCGACCTTATCTTTCATTGCAAATGCAGCAGGTACTTTGGCTGTGCCGAGTTTTTCAATGAACATGAAGGTGTCTTTACCGTACTCTGCCCCAATATCATAAGCCACGCGGTGGATATATTCCCCTGCAATCGGCAATCGCGGCAAATCTTTTAGTAAAAAACGGCGGATTTCAGTCAAATCATCATGTGAATTTGTACCGACGTAAAATACCTGACTTGGAATTTTTTCAAAGGTATCCAAACGTACGGCAAAAACACACACTTTACCTGCCGAACCCGATGCTTCATATAAACGAGACGGATCGGCATTAAAACGTGCAGGCGTATTTTCATCAACTTGTTTAACATCATGTCCATAACGATGGTCCGATGCGCAGCAGCCTGAGTTATTAATAATGTCGCCGATTTGATAATTTTTCGTTTCAAGCTTGCTTAGAATTTCTTCAGGTGTTTCTCCGAGATTTACCCCTAAATGATTCACCAACTCTAACTGACCATCATCATTGACACGAGCATACAATGCCAGCTCAGTATAAGCAGGACCACGGCGCACCAAAGCACCGCCTGAGTTATTACAGACGCCACCTAAAACTGAAGCTCCAATACACGATGAACCAATCACCGAGTGTGGCTCCCGATTAAATGGCACCAATTCTTTTTCAAGTCGATCTAGTGTTGCACCAGGTAGACAAATCACTTGTTGACCGTCATTAATGACCTGAATGCCAATCAAACGACGCGTGCTGATCAGAACCACAGGACGGTCATAGTCATCGCCAAAAGGCGTTGAACCACCGGTCAAACCTGTATTGGCTGCTTGCATAATCACAATACAATCTGCATCAACAGCCGCTTGTAGTACTTGCCACTGTTCCAGTAATGACCCTGGTGCAACAACAGCCAGTACTTTCCCTGCACCGTAACGACGACCTTGGCGGTATAAACGTGTGTCTTTATCGTCAGTTAAAACGTGTTGTTTACCAACAATCTCGATGAGTTTTTGAATGGTTTGCTGTGAATCTGAATGGGGTTGCATATTGGTTATCCTATGGATGAATGCTTATACAGTTCAGGCTTTAAAGGATTCATAACGGCGGAGTAATTTCAGTTTTGTTTATATTTAGGAATTAACCTTCGGTTCGACCTACTTTCCTTTTGGGAAAAGTAGGCAAAACCATTGTCATCCGCAAAACTCGTCAAATACTTTCTGATAAATATTATCTTCGCAGAAACATCACTTTAAATATGTAAGCCTGCCTCGAACAATTGCAGATGACATTTACGCGTATCAAAGTTAAGAAACAACTCGAATTTGACATTTAAAAGTTAACGGCTAAGCCAACTCTCGCTCTAAACGTACCAAACAATCTGAAGTAATATCAGCAATGGTTTTTGCACCTGTTAAAGTCATTGCCACACGCATTTCTTTATCAATCAGTTCTAAAAGATTTGAAACGCCCGCTCCACCCGCAGCACCTAATGCGTAAACAAAAGCACGACCGAGCATACACGTGTCCGCACCCAACGCCAGCATACGTACAACATCTAGACCATTACGAATACCCGAATCTGCAAGGATTTTAATATCACCCTTGACTGCATCTGCAATTGGTGGAAGCGCACGTGCAGAAGATAAAACACCATCCAACTGACGACCACCATGGTTTGAAACCACAATCCCATCTGCACCGAAACGCACTGCATCTTTGGCGTCTTCAGGGTCCAGAATTCCTTTAATGACCATTGGCCCATCCCAAAACTCACGAATCCACTCAAGGTCTTTCCACGAAATAGACGGATCGAAGTTAGAACCTAACCAACCAATATAATCTTCTAGACCTGTAGGCTTACCTAAGTATTTGGAAATATTGCCCAAGTCATGCGGACGTCCCATCATGCCGACATTCCACGCCCAATGTGGGTGGAAACATGACTGCATATAACGGCGCATTGCTGCATTTGGGCCACTCATACCCGAGTGGGCATCACGGTAACGCGCGCCCGGAACAGGCATATCCACAGTAAACACCAAGGTTGAACAGCCTGCCGCTTTAGCACGCTCCAAAGCATTTTTCATGAAACCACGGTCACGTAGTACATAGAGCTGGAACCACATTGGACGTTGAATCGCAGGTGCCACTTCTTCAATTGGACATACTGAAACGGTAGACAGTGTAAATGGAATACCCTTTTTATCTGCAGCGACCGCAGCTTGAACTTCGCCGCGGCGTGCATACATGCCTGTTAAACCCACAGGCGATAATGCAACTGGCATCGACAAAGTCTCATCAAACAGTTTGGTCTCTAAACTTAACTGTGACATGTCGTTCAGTACACGCTGGCGCAAAGCAATTTTTGATAGATCTTCTACATTACGCTTCAGGGTATATTCTGCATACGCACCACCATCGATGTAATGGAATAAAAATGGCGGTAAACGACGTCGTGCCGCTTCACGGTAGTCATTGGCAGAAGAAATAATCATGCTTATATCCTGTTTAATCGACTGGCACGCTGACGACGAGCTTCTTCTTCATCAATCATACGCACCTGTTGTACTACAAACTCAATGTGTCCACAGACTGCTCTACGTGCAGCTTCAGGATCACGACGTTCAATTGCATTCATGACTTGAAAATGCTGATCATGCAATTGATCAAATCGGTGTGCTTCGCTATAAACTTTTCGACGACCTAAAACGACATTAAATTGCAACAGATCAAATAGACCACGCATCATCTGAATCAACACTAAATTATGTGATGCTTCAGCAATCGCCAAATGAAATTTGGCATCTGCACGCGCTGCTTCATCGTCATTGCCTAAAGCCTGAAAATGATTGATCTGATCATAATAATGTCGGATATGTGCCAAGTCCTCTGCTGTAGCACGTTGTGCCGCATACCATGCAGTACCACCTTCCAAAATAATGCGCGCCTCTTGCACATCAAACCGGTAGGCAGGGTCTTCACTAATCAAACTGCTGATGGGCTGCACAATTTGATAACTCGACCAAGTCGCTGGTAATTGCTTTAAAAAAGTCCCCGCACCGACTTTACTGACCAACACGCCCATGCTGGTCAATTGAGAAATCGCTTCGCGTAAAGAAGTGCGTGAGACGCCAAGTTGTTCACACAGTTTCCGTTCTGCAGGCAGACGATCTCCAACTTGCATATTGCTTTCTTCAATCAATACGCGAAGACTTTGAACAGTTTTATCAGAGACTTTCATCTGCTTTCCTTAACGTTGTTACACAATGCGTGTTATGGAATCATCCAAGGGAACACATAAGCTTGTAGGGTGATTAAAATCCCCATCATGATTGTGAACGTTATACTGTGTTTTACGGTAAAACGGAATAAATCAGACTCTTTACCTACCAAGCCAACTGCCGCACATGCAATTGCAATGGACTGGGGTGAAATCATTTTTCCTGTCACACCACCACTGGTATTGGCAGCAACGAGTAATACTTCTGGTACACCGATTTGCTGTGCAGTGGTTGCCTGTAATGCAGCAAATAGCGCATTGGCTGACGTATCTGAACCCGTAAGGAAGACACCAAGCCATCCTAAAAATGGTGAGAAGAAGGTAAA
Source organism: Acinetobacter sp. LipI_15 (assembly GCF_058242865.1). Taxonomy (NCBI): domain Bacteria; kingdom Pseudomonadati; phylum Pseudomonadota; class Gammaproteobacteria; order Moraxellales; family Moraxellaceae; genus Acinetobacter; species Acinetobacter sp. LipI_15. The sequence continues at coordinate 2,180,377 of NZ_JBZAYN010000001.1, forward strand.
GGCTTGACCTGTATGTGCAAGTGCTAATGCCAATGTTGCTGACATCCCTGAATAATTGGCGATAAATGCAAAAGCCAAGACCATCCCAATTGAATAAATTGGAATTTTTAATTCATTAATGGTTTCACCAAAGGTCACAATCGCGTCTTTCGGCTTCATTTTTAAGAAAATAATGGTAATGATCGCAGCGATAACAATTGCTGTACCTGTTGCCGAAAACCAATCAAATTTATAGATAGCATCGTAGTCCTTCATTTCAGGTACGACTGGCGGCATCTTTTGAACCAATTGATGTAAAAATGGCACTTTGATCGAAATAACTAAATCATGTAAGGCACCGTCTTTAGTAAATAAATCTTTAAACGGTTTAATACTCCAGATCGTGACCATCACCGTTAAGATCGCAAATGGCGACCACGCTTTTGCAATTTGACCCAAGCTATATTTTTGCTGTTTTTGTGCAGCAACATCTTCACTCATCGTCGCATCTTGATCTGCAAAGCGGAAAATATGTTTAGGCTGCCAATATTTAAATAAAATCGTTAATGACACTAAAGAGGCAATCGCCGCGGTAATATCTGGTAATTCAGGACCGACAAAGTTCGAGGTTAGGTACTGTGCAATCGCAAAGCTACTCGCCCCAACTACAACCGCAGGCCAAGTTTCCTTCACACCGCGCCAGCCATCCATAATCGCCATAATCCAAAACAGTACAATCGGCACCATAAATGGCAGCTGTCGACCAACCATCTGACTGATTTCCATCGTATCAACACCAGACACTTGTCCAGCAACGATAATTGGAATACCCATCGCACCGAAAGCTACTGGCGCTGTATTTACGATCAGACAAAGACCTGCCGCATATAAAGGCTTAAAGCCTAAACCTACCAATAGTGCTGCAGTAATCGCCACAGGGGCACCAAAGCCCGCCGCACCTTCTAGGAAAGTACCGAAAGCAAAGCCAACTAACAGCATCTGTAATCGTTGATCTTCAGTAATGGAAAGAATCGAAGAACGGATAATGTCAAACTGCCCTGTTTTGACAGAAATTTTATACAGGAACACCGCACCAATAATGATCCATGCAATCGGCCATAAACCGTAGAAGAAACCGTAGACCATCGAAGCCAATGCCATGAGCGCAGGCATGTCATAGGCAAATAAAGACACCAAAAGTGCCAGTACAACGGTGATCGTACCTGCCACACTGCCTTTTAAACGAAATACAGCAAGCGCCAAGAAAAAAAAGATAATCGGAATGAGCGCAATTAAACTTGATATCCATATATTCCCCATTGGGTCATATATTTGCTGCCATTGAAGCATTGTCATCTCCTTGAAATGCTTACTAAGATTTAATTATTGAGCAATATCAGCATGTGGTCTTTTCATATTGGTATTACCAATATAAATATTAAAGACATAAAAACTCATACTATTGCTGAAATACTCCGCAATTTTTAATTATTTCAACTCAACCATTCAAGCTTTTCTTATTTTTGGTATGACCAATATTCAATGCGAAAACATTATTTTCCAGTTTAAATTTTTAACAATCCTTTTTTAAATATATGTTTTATATTTATTATTTATGAATAAACTTTATAAAATATACTTTAGTCTAATAACCAAGCTTTGTTTGACTTCAGTCTCATTTCAACGAAAAGGATAAAAACCAAATCAACTCAATATTGGTATGACCATTTATTTAAATCAAATAGATTTATTTATATTTGCATCCTATTCCATTCAGAAAACGCATTTTCGGCCCGCAAAAACTGGATGAAGTATTCACCAATAGATTTCAACGATCATTTTTTTCCACCTCATCGCTTGTATCTCATGATTTTTTAGAAAAACCGTGCAGAAAAGTGCTACAATCGCGCACATATATGTATTCTTTCAGGCCACCCATTCTCGGTGCCTATATTTATATCGTTAGGATTAACAATGACTGATAATGCAACTATCTTGCAGAATGTCCCAGTTGGCAAAAAAGTTGGTATTGCCTTCTCTGGTGGTCTAGATACTTCAGCTGCGCTTTTGTGGATGAAACAAAAAGGTGCAGAACCTTATGCTTACACAGCAAACTTAGGTCAACCTGATGAAGACGACTACGATGCGATTCCAAAAAAAGCGGAAGCGTATGGCGCAGTTAAAGCTCGCTTAGTTGATTGTCGTTTACAACTTGCATTAGAAGGTATTGCGGCTATTCAATGTGGCGCTTTCCACATTTCAACTGGTGGTATGCCTTACTTCAACACGACTCCTCTTGGTCGTGCAGTTACAGGTACAATGCTTGTAACAGCAATGAAAGAAGATGACGTAAACATCTGGGGTGACGGTTCGACTTATAAAGGTAACGACATCGAACGTTTCTACCGTTATGGTCTATTGACTAACCCTGCACTTAAAATTTACAAACCGTGGTTAGACCAAACCTTTATTGACGAATTAGGTGGCCGTGCAGAAATGTCACAGTTCCTAATCGACAACGGTTTTGACTACAAAATGTCAAAAGAGAAAGCGTACTCAACTGACTCAAACATGTTAGGTGCGACTCACGAAGCAAAAGATCTTGAATACCTGAATGCTGGTATCAAAATCGTAGACCCAATCATGGGCGTTGCTTTCTGGAAAGATGACGTAGAAGTTAAAGCTGAAGAAGTTTCTGTAACTTTTGAAGAAGGCTTCCCTGTTGCATTAAACGGCAAACGCATCGAAAACCCTGTTGAATTCATTCTTGAAGCCAACCGTATCGGTGGTCGTCATGGTCTAGGTATGTCAGACCAAATCGAAAACCGTATTATCGAAGCAAAATCTCGTGGTATTTACGAAGCTCCGGGTATGGCTCTTCTTCACATCGCTTACGAGCGTCTTGTGACTGGTATTCATAACGAAGACACCATCGAACAATACCGCATTAACGGTCTTCGTTTAGGTCGTCTTCTTTACCAAGGTCGTTGGTTCGATTCTCAATCTTTAATGCTTCGTGAAACTGCACAGCGTTGGGTTGCTAAAGCGATTACAGGTACAGTTACTATTGAACTTCGTCGCGGTAATGACTACACCATCATGAACACTGAATCTCCTAACCTCACTTATGAAGCTGAGCGTTTAACCATGGAGAAAGGTGATTCTATGTTTAGTCCTGCTGACCGTATTGGCCAATTGACTATGCGTAACCTTGACATCACTGATACACGTGCAAAACTTGGCATCTACACTGGTGCTGGCTTGCTTGCAGTGGGTACAGGTTCTGCAGTGCCTCAATTAAAAGACAAAAACAAATAAGATTTGTTGAGTCAAAAAAAACCGCGCAATTTGCGCGGTTTTTTATATCCAAGCTTTATAAAAGCATCACTTAAACCTACCTTTAAGCGACATTGATTGCACGTATCGATTGGTAATAAATTTGATTCCGGCCTAATTGTTTCGCACGATACAACGCCTGATCGGCAATATTTAACAGTTCATCCTTCGTCATATTTTCAGCACGATATACCGTAATACCCAAACTAATAGTGACGTGATTTGAAACCTGTGATTTGGCATGTGGAATTTCTAAACGATCGATTGCTTTATAAATATTTGACGCTACCGCATAAGCACCATGCGCATCGGTTTCAGGCAGTAAAACCACAAACTCTTCACCACCATAACGTGCGACAAAATCCATATGTCGAATGGCATTTTTAATCGTTTTGGCAATCGTTGAAATGACCTCATCACCCTTCTGATGCCCATAGAAATCATTATAATTTTTAAAGTGGTCAACATCGATGAACAGCACAGCAAGTGCTGTATTGTTTTGTTTAGATTGCTCATAAAAAGTATCAAGCATTTCATCTAATGTGCGGCGATTGGATATTTTAGTTAGTTCGTCATGCTGACTAAGATGCAATAGCTCAGTGGTATGGATACGATGTATTTTCTCACTGATATCTGCACGTAACATATTTAAATAAATCATGCGTTCACGTGCGCAGAGCATTTTACTAACAGCAAAGCCCATCACACAGCTACCCATCAATACACGACCCATAACCATTGCATCAAATTGTACATACATTGAAAACAGCATCAGCATTGTAATCACTGCTGCCAACATGCCAACCATTAGCATGTGTATAGGTTTAACCCCTGTCAAAATATATCCCAAAATATAAATCATGCAGATGATCATCATCGCTTGATGCTTTAAGGCTTCGGTGTATACAGTCATGGTCAACCATGTCATCGATAGCACAGCCCAAAATACAATGAACATACTGGCATGGGCAAAATAAGCTTTGAGAATGTTATAACGCGAGAAGGCATAAAGCGTCAGCAAGCACAGTGCGCCATTAACCAAACCCAATAAACATTTAATAAAGTCATGGCTAAAATGTTCTTTTTGAATAATCCAGTAATCCCCAGGAATAATCAGGACAGTGAGAACAAAATAAGTTAGTACACCCATCCAAAAGTATTGGCTGATGTTATGACGGGCGCGTTGTAAATTGAGCGACCAAAATTGTTGCTCGAGTTTTTTCGGAAAAATTTCACCGACACGACGCGTTTGCCGTGTAATCAGTTCTTCTATTTTTTCCTTATCGTATTGCAACTTTGCAAGGTTATACTTGTATTCCATTTCCAAGCATTTATCTAATTCTTTTAGTGATTTAAAAATACCACAGTTTTCAAAATTTATTTATACCCACAATACCATTTGTCCTGAATTCTCGTTACCATTTTCACATTATATGCATTATCATTTGTATTATTTCAAAGTTCCGGGATCGCTGTGAATACGATTACTCTTCTTCAGCCAGATGATTGGCATGCACATTTACGTGATGGTTTAGCACTTGAGCGCACAGTTCCCGATTTAGCAAAACAATTCTCTCGTGCGATCTGCATGCCAAATACTGTTCCACCGGTTAAAACAGTGGAAGAAGCGAATGCCTATCGTGAACGTATCATGGCTCATGTACCTGAAGGCGTACACTTTGACCCACGCATGGTGTTGTATTTCACTGACAATACATCTCCAAGTGAAGTGAAAAAAATTAAAGAATCTGCACACGTCAATGCCATTAAACTTTACCCTGCGGGTGCAACCACAAACTCAGACAGTGGTGTCAGCGACATCAGTAAGGTCTATGCTGTGATTGAGCAACTAGAAGAACATCAAGTTCCTCTGCTTCTTCATGGTGAAGTGACACATAATCATGTGGATATTTTTGACCGTGAAAAACGCTTCTTAGATGAAGTGTTATCTCCACTGCTTAAACAATTTCCAAAATTAAAATTGGTGCTTGAACACATCACCACAAGTGAAGCTGCGCATTTTGTTCTAGAACAAGACCGTAACGTTGCTGCCACTATTACCCCGCAACATTTATTGTTTAACCGTAATGATATGTTAGTCGGTGGCATCAAGCCGCATTTCTACTGCTTACCAATTTTAAAGCGTCAAACACATCAGCAAACCTTACTTGAAGTAGCAACCAGTGCAAATCCTAAGTTTTTCTTAGGTACAGATAGCGCGCCGCACTCAAAAGATGCTAAAGAAAATGCATGTGGCTGTGCAGGATGTTATAGTGCACCTACAGCAATTGAGCTCTACGCTCAAGCATTTGATCAAGTCGGTAAAATCGACCGCTTAGAAGGTTTTGCAAGTCACTTTGGCGCAGACTTCTACGGACTCCCTCGTAATACCAATACCATTACTTTGGTAAAAGAAGATCAAGTGATCCCTGAAAGTTTAGACTATTTGGATGGCGAAAAAATTATTCCGTTATATGCGGGTAAGACCATTCAATGGAGAAAAGTGTGACAGATGAAACTCGACCAGTAGTTGGTCAACGTTTCCGTGGTTTTTTACCTGTTGTTGTCGATGTCGAGACAGCAGGTTTTAACTCACAGACCGATGCCTTACTGGAAATTGCAGCCATTCCAATTGTGTATGATGCAGAAGGGAAATTTGTGCCAGGTGAAGCTCACCATGCGCATATTAATCCGTTTGAAGGTGCGAATCTTGACCGTAGATCTTTAGATTTTATTGGTGTTGATCCATTTAACCCAATGCGTATGGCGATGGCAGAGGATGAGAAATCTGCGTTAAAGCGTATTTTTAAATCTGTAAATGAAGTACGTCGTCAACAAAACTGCACACATGCGGTATTAGTCGGTCATAACGCGCATTTTGACTTAGGTTTTGTACAAGCAGCAATTGCCCGTACCGGTACAAAAAATCAAAACCCTTTTCACAGTTTTTCCGTATTTGATACCGTAACTTTAAGTGCGGTGATGTTTGGTCAAACTGTACTTGCTAAATCGTGTATTCAAGCTGGAATTGAGTTTGATGGTAAAGAGGCTCACTCTGCCTTGTACGACACTCAAAAGACTGCTGAACTGTTCTGCTATATTTTGAACAAACTCGGCCCTCACCTACTTGACACTCTGGTGGCGGATCAATAAGATACCGCCATCTTCTAAACGTCCCTATCGTCTAGAGGCCTAGGACATCGCCCTTTCACGGCGGTAACCGGGGTTCGAATCCCCGTAGGGACGCCAATACTTCTTATCAAGCTCTTTCTTTTTTCTAATATTCATAACGAATGAATATTCTTAAATCATCACTATTTCTATCTTAATTCTCATTGACTGAATTTCTGTGTATTAAAAAAACATTTATTGCAAATAATTCTCATTTCTATTGATTATTTTTGTAAAGTTAATGATAATCGCTATCGTTTTTATCTGCATAATTGTTGACAGCCATGCGCTTTGCCTATTCTCCCCTTAATATCGCAATTTTGACTGCTTTAGCATCTCATGCGTATGCAAATGAAAGCCAGGTCACTGAAGAAATCAAAACCAATACGGTGTCGATGACACCTATTGAGGTTGAAGTTAAAGCCAAACAAGAAGTTGGTAAAATTGTTTATAGCAAAGAAGATTTAGAAAAAACGCCGAATAGCTCTAAAAACATCACTGACTTTTTAAAAGTTAATCCAAATGTGCAGTTTAGCCGTGAACAACGTTCTGCAGATTCACAGGCTGAGCTACGACCATCCGAGATTTCTATTAATGGCGCGCAATCTTACCGAAATAAATTTGTAATTAACGGCGTCAATACCACCAATAACCTTGACCCTCTGGCAAGCGGCAACTCCTATTCAGGCAAGCTTGATGGTGGCTCACAAGGGATTGCCCTAAATACCGATTTAATTTGTAAATTAGAATTGATCGATAGTAATGTTTCTGCAGCATACGGCGAATTTACAGGTGGTGTAGTTAATGCTGAAACTTGTGCACCAAATACTGAAATTGGCAAAATCCACGGCTCCGTTACTTACGACTACACGGAAAGTGATTGGTCACGTTATCATTTTACCGATGAAGAAGAAGCTGCAGAGTTTGAAGATCCAACATCATCAAATAATAAAGAATATAAAAAACACGGCCTAAGCCTGAATCTATACAGCAAACTCTCTGAACAATGGGGCATCAATAGTTATGCCTCTAAACGTGAATCCATCGTTCCAGTAATGAGTGGTTTAGAAGATCGCAGTAAAGTCAAAAGCGAGCGTAATAATATCAACTTAGGGACTACCCTTTTTTACACACCTTCGGACACAACCAAAGCGAAGTTTGGCTTTGATTTAGGGGATTTGGACAGTCTAAATTTCGTTGATAAGCGAATAAATTCAAAAAGTATTAGCAATACAGAAACGTTGACATTTTTTGGTGAATTAGAAAACAAACTCAATAATTCAACATTAAAACAAAATATTAGCTATCAAACGCTAAGCCAAGCACGTGAAAATGATTCAACTACCGGCATTCTTTGGAAGCAAACACCAACTAAAAACTGGAGTTCCAATCCTGGTGAAGGTACCACAAGTAGTGATATTGAATTACACCAAGATACATTTTCGTATAGTCTAAAAAATACGTTTGATACCATTCAGATTGGCAACAGCATGCAACAATTAAGCTTTGGTATGGGCTATTACTATTCTAAAGTTGCATGGGAACGGCCTAACGATGCCTATATGTATAATCAGCCTAAGACTTTTACATCTAGTTCAGGCATTAGCTGTACGGCAGGTGATATTCTTTGTGATGAAGCAACGGATGAAAATAACTATCAAGGCCAATATCAAACAAATGGCAAGTATTATCAAAAAGGTAAAGTTAATATTGACCAACAACGTGTGCATACCTTCATTGAAAACACATCGACTTGGGATAATTTTTCAGCGCGTTTAGGTTTACGTGCAGATTATGATAGCTTATCGAAAAATTTAAATATTGCACCTCGTACTGCCTTTAACTATAAACCGCTAAAAAATGATCTTCTGTCCTTCACTACGGGATGGAATCGATATTATGCAAACTATACCTTAGCCACTGAACTGCAAGATCAACTTGCATTTTTGGAATACAATTTAAAACGCACAAAAAATCAAACTGAAGACTATTGGACTCAAACTGGGTTATCAGATTTAATATTAGCTAATTCCAATGTTCAACGTGCCAATTTAAAGACCCCTTATGCTGACGAAATTGTGTTTGCCATTAATAGCCAAGTTAAAAACTGGAACCTTGGTCTGAAATGGGTGAATCGTGATAGCAAAGATGAAATCACAAAAAATCGTTTTATTGATCCAACCACCAGCAACACCATCGATCATTTTGAATATAGTAATAGTGGTAAGGCAAAAGCTGACATTTACACACTCACACTCAGAAATACGCTGCAAGTCGTATATAAAAACTCTCTGCACGGGTTTAACTTTGGCTTTGATTACACTGAATCAGAAAAAAATTATTTAGACTATTCTGAGTCATATAACGTTAACAGTAATACGACTGCTGAAGATCGCGATATTATCTTTAACGGCAGCCTCATCCAATTTAATGAACGTCCTGTTGAAAATTTCAATCAGCCTTGGACGGCTCGTTTTGGTTGGGACATTGAGTTTTCAAATTTACCATTAAAGATTAATAACTTCTTAAGCTACAAATCTGAATATAAAGATACGTATAAACTAAAAAACAAAGTTGAGCATGATGGTGTCCTGTTGGAAGCCTATGCCACAGATACAATTAGACCTCGATTTAGTTGGGATATGCGTACCACTTATGATTTCAATTTCTCTAAAGACTACAAAGCAATATTCGGTTTAACCATTAACAATATTACCAATCGACATAATATCTATACCACCCCAGGTATTAGTGAGTCGACCAACAGACTTAGATCTGAAATTGGGCGACAGTTCATTGCTGATGTCACATTTAAATTTTAATCTTCCCTATCAAGAGCGCCTTAAAAACGCTCTTGATTCATTTTTAAATAGACGAAAAAATGAAAAAAATAATCTTACTCTTTGGCCTGTGCATAGTATGTCTCGGTATCTTCATCTACATTTTTAGACCCGAAGCCAGCCTACCTACAAATCCTTCAAATACTGTTGAGCATGATGCCAATCAGACAAATCAAACAGCATTGAATGATGACCAAGAATCTTCTATTCCCGAAACCAACGATCATGACACTCAAATACAAGCGAAAAAAACCAAAAAATTGAGCGAAGAAGCAATACAGTATTACCGAACAGCAAGTAAATACGGTTGGGAGTCAATCGTTCGTGATTTTGAAAATGGAACCATCCTAAAAAGTAAAATGCCTAAAGGGGAAATAGAAAAACTTTGCGAAATTGCACTGAGTCAAAGCACTGCCGATAAAACCAAACGCTTATTTAAAGCAAATTGCAAACCACTCAATGGCCGTTCATCCTCTATGATTATTAATGGCGCATTAACCAATGCAGAAGGCAAAATAGATCAAAACGAAATCATTGAAAAATTAAAACTCTACAAGTCGGAAAATGTTTTACAAACACACGTTACGTATAAATTTGGCCCGTATGAAGAAAAAAGCTCTTTGCAATCTAAAACAATTGGTTGGGGGCTTGAAGACGTTTTTGATTATTTGCTGAGTATTGGAGTCGATTACACGGGCGTGGATGGTAATTTAATTTTAGACAATATCAAAGGCCGTAACCCTTCTGTGAGTTTCGTTCAAAAACTACTGAATGCAGGAATCGAGCCCAATAGTAACGTTTATAAACAAATGGAACAGAATGACTTTTCAACCAAATATCCTGACGTTTACAATTTATTAAAAGCACACAAACCATGAAAAACATCGTTATTACCAGCTGCCTGCTAATGAGTATGCATTGCTTTGCAAATGCTCCAGTGCCACAAAATCACGCTACCAATGCACCATCAGTGAAAAACATTCACGACTTTAAAAAGATCAAAGGGATGACAAATGATGCATCTCGTTATTATAAATTTATAAACATATATGGTTGGTCAGCCATAGTGCAGGAATTTGAAAATAAAAATATTCAAAGCAGTAAAATGAAAAATAAAGAAATTAAAAAAATGTGTGACACAGCACATCTTATACTTCCACTTCAAGATATCAAGCGACTGATTGCTGCTGATTGCAAACCCAGCTCAAACGATGTGACTTTTAACACCATCAATAGGATTTTAAAAAATGGCGATGGTTCTATTAATGAACAAGAAATTATTGCTAAATTAGAATTTTATAATGCATTAGGATTATTAAAAACACATCAAACATACGGCCGTGGCTATCGTGCAGAAACATATAATTTACTCTACAAAGCTGCCGGTTTTGGTTTGCCTGATGTTTTTGATTATCTCCTGAATATCAGACTCACAGTAAAATATACCGATGGTAACTTACTGAATACACATTTTGATGGTCGCTCCCCACAGCTCGCGTTAACCCAAAAAATTTTAAAACTGGGTGTCGAGCCAAATGCCTCAACCATTACGATCATGCAACAACGGAACTTTAAACAACACTACCCTGACATTTACCAAGTCATCCTATCCAATCTAGAACAGAAAAACCGTAAACTTTAATTAATTACAGCCTGACTGGTTTTGTTTATACTTCAGCTTGATCTATTTTGATGTAAGAACACCCTATGTTTAAAAAGTTGCTCTTGGTTTTAGCCATCTTATTTCCATCTGCACTCTATCTGTATATTGTGAGCCGTGATGACACCAAAGCCCCTGTAGCTGAACAAACTCAAGTACCTGCAACTTCTGAAGCTGAGTATCAAACTCCTGACCATTAATCCAATGGTCAGTGCTAAAGATTTAAATTTTAGATCAGTATTATCACATTATAAGAAAAATTCGATTTATCAATTATTTCACTGCATTCAATCATAAAATATACTTTTCGTTCAATTTTCATTTCACTATGCAATCTCCCTCTGAACCTTCGCAACACTCGTCTGCTGAAGGTAAAAGTCCATCGCTTAAACGTGCGATGACGACTCGACACCTTGTGATGCTCTCACTTGGTGGTGCAATTGGTACTGGTTTGTTTATGGGTTCAGGTGAAGTTATTTCACAAGCTGGGCCTTTAGGCGCTGTTCTTGCCTATATTATTGGCGGTTTAATTGCCTACATGGTCATGCTCTGTTTGGGTGAACTTGCCGTACATTTACCTGTTTCTGGCTCTTTTGGTGCTTTTGCGACAAATTATATTGGCCCGGGTACCGGTTATATGGTGTCTTGGATGTACTGGTTGGGCTGGTCTGCCACCTTAGGTACAGAATTTACTGCGGCGGCTATTTTGATGCAGGAATGGTTTCCACAAACCTCTATTTGGTTATGGACACTGATCTTCGCTGCGGGTGTACTGATCTCTAATTTAAGCTCTACACGTGCATTCGCAGAGTCAGAATTTTGGTTATCCATGGTGAAAGTTGCAACAGTGTTGATTTTCATCATCCTTGGTTTTACCTGCATCTTTGGTTTCGTGCCTTTCCAAGGCTATGAATCAGCTCCAATGTTCCACAATTTGACTGAACATGGTTGGCTGCCAAATGGTTTGTTCCCACTGTTTGCCACATTATTGATTGTGAACTTTGCCTTTAACGGTACGGAGATGATTGGTATCGCTGCAGGTGAAACTGAAAACCCTGAAAAGAATGTGCCTAAAGCCATTCATGCTGCGGTATGGCGCTTAATCATTTTCTTTGTCGGCACTATTATCGTCATCAGTTCCCTGTTGACCTATACCGATGCAGGTTTAAATGTTGGTGGACATGGCGGCTTAAGTAGTAGTCCATTCGTTTCCGTATTTAACCTGATGGGCATTCCCTATGCAGAAGACTTGATTCGTTTTGTCATTATTACGGCTTTACTGTCTACAGCTAACTCTGGTTTATATGCTGCATCACGTATGATGTGGGCGCTGTCCGCACAAAAACAATTACCACGTGCTTTCGGCAAATTAAGCAAAACTGGTGTGCCTTATATTGCTGTATTGGTCACTATGATCGGTGGTTTACCAGGTCTATTGTCAGAACAATTTGGCGCAGATGTCATCTTCAAGAACTTGATGGGGGTTGCTGCCTTCACCATGGTGATCGTGTGGATGAGTATTTGCTGGAGTCAATTTAACTTCCGTCGCCAATGGCTGAAACAAGGTCATAGCGTGTCAGAACTTAAATTCCGTACACCATGGTTCCCGCTGGTTCCAATTCTTGGCTTTGTCTGCTGTACCGCAACAGGTTTAAGTATGGCTGCAGATCCTGAAATGCTTTCAGGCTTTATTGGCTGTCTGATCTTTATGGCGGCGTGTTATGCAGGTTATTATTGGTTATATCACGATAAATAAAATAGTTAAGGTGGCTCATTAGCCACCTTTTTTTATGAAACTATTTCTCTTCCCTATGAGAGAAAAATTAGGGTTTCCATATAAATTCAAAAATGATTTGTGGGAGCAGTTTAATCCACAAAAACCACTGTACAAATTATAATTTAAAGAAATAGTTCAACTGCTTTTCGTCAATGAGTTTTTATCCTCGCTCAACACCAAGATATAATCCCATACTTTCAACTCTAATGAGTCCTTTTCGGATTTTGCCCCTTTAGAAACATTAGCTAAAAGACACACAGCTACTATTGCTAGAAATATTTGGATAGATACTCTCAAACTTGTATTAGATATTAATTCAACAAAAGTAAAGTTAAAAACTATTAATGAAAGTGGCAAAAGCACCCGACTTGAATTCATCTGTTTTTTAAATTCAGGAAAATCACGATTAATAACCAATAAATCTTGTTTGTCTTTACTCCACAACATTGGCTCAAAACTTACATCCAATTTTTTTTCTAATTTTTCAAGTTCTACATCATCACTAGACAACTGATATCTTCGAACCTTTAAGATTAAATATAATTTAAAAAAGCTCTGGATATCTAAAAAATAATGAGAATCATCTAAAGATTTGAGGTGATTATACGTAATTCTACTTTCCCCATCTAAATCCCTAAATAAAAGTTCATCAATAATTCTTTCAAACCCTGATTTACTGATATACGAAGAAAAATTATTTGGATAAACTTCAAACCAATGCAAATAATTCAATAAAACTATATAGAATCTTTCATGGACTTTGCCCACATTAAATTGATTGATTTCAAATAAAATTCCAGAAATAAACTCATTAAAATTATTTTTCATTAAAAAAATTCTGTTTTTTGTTTCATTTATATACATTTAGAATATAACAATGAAACTCTATTTTGACAAATATAGATGGGCTATGTACTATACACCCACCTCAAAACGTCCCTATCGTCTAGAGGCCTAGGACATCGCCCTTTCACGGCGGTAACCGGGGTTCGAATCCCCGTAGGGACGCCAATTCTTCTGTCAGTTCTGACAAACTTAAAGTTTATTTATCTATAATTTATATTAATTGATTGCATCATCATTGCATTCTTCTCTACAATTACTCGCTTCATTATTTGATTCTCCTTTTTCTCTATGCAGTCATCACATTCTCCGAATGATGCTTCGCATCAGGGCAATTCTGCGCCGTTAAAACGCGCTATGAGTACTCGACATCTGGTGATGATTTCGCTTGGCGGCGCAATCGGTACTGGTTTATTTCTTGGTTCGGGTGAAGTCATTGCACAAACGGGGCCTGTAGGTGCCATTATTTCGTATTTTTTAGGCGGTATTATCGCCTATATGGTGATGCTTTGCTTAGGCGAGCTCGCTGTACATATGCCAGAATCTGGTTCATTTGGCGCTTATGCTAAACGCTATATCGGACCGGGTACGGGTTATACCATCACTTGGCTCTATTGGCTGACATGGTCAGTAACGCTAGGAACTGAATTTACCGCTGCTGCACTTTTAATGCAGGAATGGTTCCCAGACAGCTCTATGTGGATGTGGACCTTAATCTTTGGTGCTTTTGTATTCTGCTTGAATATGATTTCAACCAAATGGTTTGCTGAATCTGAATTTTGGCTAGCTTTAGTCAAAGTGATTACCGTTGTAGCCTTTATTATTTTAGGTCTATTGGCCATTTTTGGTGTTTTAGGCTATCGAGGCTATGAAGCTGCACCGCTGTTTAGCAACCTCACTGCACAAGGCTGGTTCCCTGAAGGTTTGTTCCCAATCTTCGCTACAATGTTGATTGTGAACTTTGCATTCTCAGGTACTGAACTGATTGGTGTTGCTGCGGGTGAAACCAAAGATCCAGCGAAAAATGTGCCTAAAGCCATTAACACGGCGATTTTCCGCTTGTTGATTTTCTTTGTAGGTACCATTGTTGTTATTACTGCATTATTGCCACACCAAGAAGCTGGCTTATCTGCCGAAGGTGTAAGTAGTTCACCTTTCGTAACAGTATTCCAGCACATTGGTATTCCTTATGCAGAAGACATCATCCGCTTTGTCATTATCACAGCCCTACTTTCTGCTGCAAACTCAGGTTTATTTGCTGCATCTCGAATGATGTGGTCATTGTCCTATAGTAAGCAATTACCTGCGGTGTTCTCTAAAGTGAACTCACGTGGTATTCCTTATGTTGCCGTGATTGTGACCATGATCGGTGGTATGCCGGGCTTACTTTCTGAGCAATTTGCACCAGAAACCATCTTCAAAAACTTGTTAGGTGTCGCGGCATTTACCATGGTGGTGGTATGGATGAGTATTTGTTTAAGCCAATTCAACTTCCGCCGTCAGTGGTATAAAGAAGGCAAAACTGCAAAAGATTTAGCTTTTGCTGCACCACTCTTCCCAATCGTGCCGATACTCGGTTTTGTATTTTGTCTGATTACCTGTATTAGTATGGTATTTGACCCAGAAATGTTAACTGGCTTTATCTGCTGTATGATCTTCATTGTGGCGTGTTATATCAGCTACTACACCTTGTATCACAACAAAGATTGATCTGCGTTGTCATACCAAACACGATAAAAGAGTAACTTCGGTTGCTCTTTTTTTATGGCTATATTTTAATAAAAGTAGAATAAAAACTGATCCGTCGATGAGGTGCAATATGCAGATCATCTTTATCCATGGCATGAATCAACAGCAACAAACTGCACGTTCGCTCGAACAGCATTGGCTTGCACTGTTGTCTCAAGGCTTAAAGCAAAGCCATCAAGAGACTTTTTTATCATATATACAGCACCATATGCGCATGCCTTTTTATGGAGATTTACTCACGCGTTATCATTTGCAGAATATGCTTCAAGCCAGCACCTTGACGCCTCAAACGTGGCCACATTTTCCGTTTATCCATCGCACTGAACTCCTAGAAAAATCACCAAAAGTACTTGAGCATCATGCCGTACAAAACAATCTACCTGACATCACCCTCAATGATGCTATTGGATTTAGTCAATCATTCAAATCGATCACTGCACTTGGCAAAGATCTTGCCCTACGCGATTTTGCAGTTTTAATGAATTATTTCCCAAAATTACATGCCACACTTTTGCATAAATTTTTGGTCGAAACTTATCTCTATTTATCCAATCCACACTTTATTCAGGCAGTTCATACTCGTCTGCATGAGCAATTACATCAAACGAAACCCACCCTGTTGATTGCACATTCGCTAGGTAGCGTGATTGCGTATCATTTTTTACTGTTACATCCTGAACTCAACATACAGCGCTTTATTACCTTGGGCTCACCTTTGGCTTTTCGTGTCATCCAAGCCCACTTACCTCAGCCTTTACAGCGACCTGATGCAATTTCAGGTGATTGGTTAAACTTTTATTCACATGATGATTTTCTCAGCGCTTTTCCACTGAGTCAGGCACCATTTGATTTTCAACCCGCCATTATCAACCAGCAAATTCAGACATCGATTGAACACCCACACGATATTGCTGGATATTTAACGCATCCAGAAGTTATTGCTACAATCTTACAAGTGTTGAAAAAACCGACATAAATAATGTATTTTTCAAACATTTTTAGCAAATTGTTTTAATTTTATGCACTCAACAACAAAAACTGAATTTATTTATAGAAAAGCGTTTGACACCCCCCGATTTTCACCCTAATATACGCCCACCTCTGAAACGTCCCTATCGTCTAGAGGCCTAGGACATCGCCCTTTCACGGCGGTAACCGGGGTTCGAATCCCCGTAGGGACGCCAATTTTCAGAAGTACATTTTATTAAGTCCCTATCGTCTAGAGGCCTAGGACATCGCCCTTTCACGGCGGTAACCGGGGTTCGAATCCCCGTAGGGACGCCATTATTTAGTCTAAAAACTTAGACTGAAATAAACGGTTTTAAAATTTGCTTTCTGTACTGTCCCTATCGTCTAGAGGCCTAGGACATCGCCCTTTCACGGCGGTAACCGGGGTTCGAATCCCCGTAGGGACGCCATATTCGAGTTGGTTTTAACCACTCATTAAAAAGCTCAAGCATTGCGACTTGGGCTTTTTTATTGCCTTAATTTCTAAATATTTCTTTTAAAAGTTTTGAATCATAAATGGCCTTAGGGGCAATCACCTGCTCATTTAGCGGAATATTTTGACCATAGCGCTGCCGCATTAGACGCTGCACTTCATATTGTTTTAAATCAAATTGTTTAAGTTGTTGTAACGGCGAAAGTTCGATTCCTAAAGCATGCTGATAAGCTTTCCAAACAATTTCAGAACAGTAAATTGCACGGTCATCCCATTCAAAATAAATATCATAGGGTTTGCCCAAGTACTTTTCTGCATTTTGTACTAGCTTCGTTTTCTGCGGCACATTTAAGGGTTGTTTGAGCCTTTTCACCACATAGTGAGCATTCTCCCCACGCGCGATCCATTGATTTAAAGCGGTATATTGCACAGGTTGAATAGCTTCAAGCACCCAAGTTTGGTTATTTTTATTTACGATCATGCCCATGTGACTATAAGGCGAATGTGTCGCCTTTTGAATGCTTAAACTTTGTTGTGACTTTGAGATATGAAAAATGATATCCCCCGTCTGAAATGTAGACTGGGCATAGAGAGCAGAACTGAGCCCCGAAAGAATGACTATTAATATTAAAATTTTAGACATTTTTATTGTAAGTAATATTGATATGAATGAAGGCAACCATAACATGGATGTATGCCGATTGCCCTTATTCTAATAATTCAATGATTGACTAAGCCGACTTACGTGAATTGACTTGCCCTTTAATGACCGCGGTTAAATTGCCTTTGAGATATTTAAAAAACACTTTTAACGGTGAAAGTTTAGGATTTGGCTGTTTTCCTTCACCAATCGATTTAAACTGAGCGGCATACCAAATAATTTCCATAATCGCCATTTTATCAATCATCGGTATGCCAGTTTTAATTTTGTCCACACCATAACGAACATCCTGACCCGCCAATAAACGATCAGCCAAATCGACTTCAACAGCGAAAGGACGTGCAATACCAATAAAATCACAAGCTCCACTGTCTAGTGCAGCATTCATGCCTTGGACGGTTCTAAACCCGCCGGTAACCATTAACGCGCATTTCACTTCTTTACGGATATTGTCCGCAAAATCGAGGAAATAAGCTTCACGAGCAATGGTACTGGCTTTACGTTTTTCTTCTTTAGCACCCGCCATCGCTGGCGCTTCATAGGAACCGCCCGAGATTTCAATCATATCAATCCCTGCGGCATCGATTGCCTTAAAAACCTCAATCACATCTGCTTCGCTAATTCCGCCGCGTTGGAAATCAGCAGAATTCAGTTTGACCGAAATGATAAAATCATCTGTCGTCGCAGCACGAACTGCCTTATAGATTTCAAGCAAAAAGCGCATGCGATTTTCATTTGAACCGCCCCACTGATCTTGACGTTTATTGGTCAGTGGCGACAAGAACTGACTAATTAAATAACCATGTGCACCATGCAATTGCACGCCTTCGAAGCCTGCCTTTTCACAAATGTGTGCGGCACGTGCAAAACGCTGAATAATATCTAAAATTTCATCTTCACGAAGTTCGCGCGGTGTTCCAAAAGTTGTAGCTAACATCGGACTAAATGGCACAGCAGATGGTGCAACCGTTTCTTTATTTAAACCTTTAGGACATTGACGGCCCGGATGTGAAAGTTGAACCAATTGCACCATGCCGTGCTTCTTACCTAACTCAGCCCACTGTGTTAACTGCGCCAAATCTCGCTCTGTTTCAGCGACCACAACCCCCGGCTCATTTTTAGCACAAAAATCCACCATGACATTACCGGTAATGGCACAGCCTAAACCACCCTTCGCCCAAGCTTCATATAATCCAAAATGTAAGTGATTGGGTTGGCCTGCAGTATTGGCCAATGCTTCACTCATTGCACCTTTAATGATGCGATTTTTAAATGTGGTATTACGAATTTTAAAGCTTTCAGCTAAATGGCTCATGGCAATGTCCAAAATGAAATAATAAGTCCTGAGTATTTACTCTAATTATTATTTTCTAAAGGTCAAGGATATTTTGACAATGACACTTGTCAAAATATCCATAAGTTTGATTTTAGTATTGGCTGGCTTCAATTAATTTACGGGTATAGTCCGTTTGTGGTCGTGCAAATAGATCTGCGGTGTCTTGAAATTCCATGACTTTGGCATGGCGCAGTACCAACACTTTTTGACACAGGGCTTTGACCACGTGTAAATCGTGACTGATAAATAAATAACTCATATTAAATTCTTGCTGCAAACGCCGTAGTAGCTTCACGATAGCTTTTTGTGTCGTCCGATCTAGTGCCGATGTGGGTTCATCGAGTATCAATAATTTAGGACGTAATACCAACGCACGCGCTAAGGCGACTCTCTGCCGTTGCCCACCGGATAACTCATGTGGATAACGCTGCTTAAATGAGCTGGCTAATTCGACTTTCTGCAAAGCTTCATCTATACGCTGTACAATTTCATTTGCAGATAAATGCTGTAAGGCCAGACCTTCGCCAATGGTTTGCTCTACATTGAGCCGTGGATTTAAACTACTGAATGGATCTTGAAAGACGATTTGAAATTCACGACGTAAAGGTCTGAGCTGTTTTTCTGAAAGTTGATGGATGGCGTGTTGATTTAACATAATTTCACCATCACTTTCTATGAGCCGAGCAATAGCCAGTGCTAAAGAGCTTTTCCCTGAACCACTCTCACCAACAATACCGATCGACTCACCTTCAGCCACTGTTAAATCCAAAGCTTCTACAGCAACGACATAATTTTTGATGCGGTTCAATAAGCCTTGTTTGACTGGGAATTTCACTCCTAACTGGCGTAATTCTAAAAGTTTTTGAGTTTGCGAAACCTGTATTGCTTTACCAAAATCATGGTCTAATAAATTTTGGGTATACGCCTGCTTCGGTTGCTCAAAAATTTCCTGAACATTACCTTGCTCCACCACTTGACCACGATTCATCACAATCACATGTTCGGCATAGCGCTTGACCAAATTCAGGTCATGGCTAATTAATATCATCGCCATATTACGCTGCTGTTGTAGCGACTTTAATAAATTTAAGATTTGCGCTTGCAAAGTGACATCTAAAGCCGTGGTTGGCTCATCAGCGATTAAAATATCAGGATCTAAGGCCAATGCCATGGCAATCATGACACGTTGTCGCTGCCCGCCTGATAACTCATGTGGATAGCGCCGTAACTTATCTTCAGCATCCGGAATACCCACATCATTTAATAATTCTATAACCCGCTGTCGTGTTTTTGCCTTCGACCATCCCTGTAACAACAGTGACTCACCAACAATCTTTTCCACACGATGTAAGGGATTTAAGGCCGTCATCGGCTCTTGAAAAATCATGGCAATTTTCTGTCCACGAATGTTTCGGTGCTGCTCAGGACTCAGTCCAAGAATATTTTGTCCATTCAGGCTGACGCTGCCTGTGACCTGCAGATCACTTGGCAACAAACCGAGTATAGCTAGGCTGCTAATCGATTTACCTGAACCGCTTTCTCCAACAATCGCTAAAGTTTCACCTGCATGCAATTTCAAATTCAGGTCTTCAACCAAGACCTGTGCTGCATGTGAAATATGTAAATGCTCAACCGCTAACACGATGGGAGGTACATTAACTTGATGATTATTGACGTCTAGGATCGAATGCATCACGTGTCGCCTCCCCAATGTAAATCAATAAAGACAGCACGATCGCTAAGGTAAAGAATCCCGACAAGGCCAACCATGGTGCATTCAGATTATTTTTCCCTTGAAGCAATAACTCACCTAATGACGCTGCATCAGGCGGTAAACCATAACCTAAGAAATCTAAGGCTGTCAGTGCAGTAATATTTGCCGTAAGCATGAAAGGTAGCTGTGACAAACTCGAACTCATCGCATTTGGTAAAATATGCCGAAACATAATCGTACTATCTGTGACGCCAAGACTTCGTGCTGCACGGACATAATCAAAATTACGAGCCCGTAAAAACTCTGCACGAACCAAGCCGACTAAAGTGGGCCAGCCAAACAACAGCATAATGACAAAAAGCCAATACACACTCGGCGTAAACATGCTGACCAAAATCATCACCATGAATAGCATCGGTAATCCACCCCAGACTTCCAAAATCCGTTGACCAATGAGGTCTACCCAGCCACCATAATAGCCCTGTATCGCCCCAACCATGATGCCCAATATTGCAGAAGCAAAAGTTAATGCGAAACCAAACAGGAGCGACACACGTAGTCCATATAAAATACGTGCGAACACATCACGCCCTTGGTCATCGGTACCAAGCCAATTTTGTGCAGTCGGTGCAGATGGCACGGGCACAGCCAGTTCTAAATTCGGTGTTTGGTAGGAAAATTTAATCAGTGGCCACACAGCCCAGCCTTTCTCTTCAATCAGTTGCTGCACTACAGGATCTTTATAATCTGCCTCAGTTTCGAATACACCACCGAAAGCTGTTTCTGGATAGCTTTTTAGTACGGGTACATATAAAGAATCATCGTATTTGACCAAGAGCGGCTTATCATTGGCAATGAATTCGACAGCTAGTGACAACATAAAAATCAAGGCAAAGCTGATAAAGCATGTAAAGCCTAATTTATTTTCTTTAAAACGTTGAAAACGTGCTTGCATGATCGGAGACATTATTTTGCCCCCTGCGAATCAAAATTAATTCGTGGATCAATCATTTGATACATGACATCACTGATTAATCTTAATATCAGCCCCATCAAGGTAAAAATAAACAAGGTGCCAAAAATCACTGGATAATCACGCTGTACAATGGCTTCAAATCCTAATAACCCCAGACCATCTAGATTGAAAATAATTTCAATAAATAGATTTCCCACAAAGAAGATGCCAATTAATGCTTCTGGTAGACCAGCAATAACAATGAGCATTGCATTACGAAATACATGCCCATACAGCACACGTGATTCGGTCAAACCTTTAGAACGAGCAGCAAGAACATATTGCTTATTTAATTCTTCCATAAAAGAGTATTTGGTCAGATAAGTTAAGCCAGCGAAACCACCAATTACCATAGCAAACAAAGGCAACACCATATGCCAAAAATAATCTGAAATTTTGCCAAATACACTTAACTCAGCAAAATTCTCTGAAACTAAACCTTGTAGAGGAAACCACTGAAAATATGAACCACCTGCAAAAAAGACAATGAGTAAAATGGCAAAGGCAAAAGCAGGAATGGCGTAGCCGATAGCCAATAAAATAGACGTACTTTTATCAAATAACAGACCATGTTGACGGGCTTTTTTAATGCCTAATGGAATAGACACCATATAGATCAGCAAGGTACTCCATAAGCCAAGGGATAAGGATACAGGCAGCTTTTCCCAAAGCAGCTGAGTCACAGGCTTATCTTTAAAGAAACTTGTACCAAAATCTAGCGTTACATAGCCCTTTAACATGAGCCAAAAACGTTCGAATAATGGTTTATCGAAACCATATTGCGCTTCGATTTTTGCCACCATTTCTTCACTGAGGCCTTTTGCACCTTGGTATTTACTGCCTGTCGTCGCAGTTTCACCACCATCTGTGTTTCCCATACCTTGAAAGGATTCTGCTTGCTGTATAGCTTGCTCAACAGGTCCTCCCGGCGCAATCTGAATCACGACAAAGTTAATCAGTAAAATGAAAAACAATGTTGGAATAATCAGGAGCAATCTTTTTAAAATATATGTGCCCATGTTGCTTTCACATTCCTTGTCATTCAGGTGTATTTATTGCTGCCGTAGATATTGTGTTATTTGCTTGGCTTGAGCTGCATCACTCCACCAATAGTCAATCCCTGCAGAAAGTTTAGGTTTGACATAAGGTTGCTTATACATATGCCAATAGGCAAACCAGTTCTCACTTTGCCCAAACATTGGAATTTGATAATAACCCGCTCTGAGCAGGCGGTCTAAAACACGCGTACGAATAATCAATTCCTCCCGATTTGGAGCATTGATCACCTGTTGAATGAGCTTATCGATCACAGGATTTTTAATCCCTGCATAATTATAATTACCCACTTGATCGGCTGCTTGACTGCCCCAAAGTTGAGCTTGCTCACCTGCTGGAGTGAGCGATTGAGGCATTTCATCCACGATCATATCAAAGTCAATATTTCGCATACGCTCGGTGTATTGCGGTCCATCTACTTGTCGCAATAGCACCTGAATACCTAAACGTTTCAAATTTCGTATAAATGGCATTAAGGTTCGCTGCAAATCTTGTTGCTGAATCAAGATTTCGAATTTCACAGGCCGAGATTTTGCATCCACCAATCGGCCGTCTTGATAAAGATAACCCGCATTCAATAACAGTTGGCGTGCATGCAGAAGGTTTTTTCGATTAAATCCACTGCCATCAGAAACGGGATATTGCCAATTGGATAAGACCCCCTGTCTTTGAATAGGATCAAGTTGCGATAACATCGGTTTTAAAATATCCAACTCTTGGATAGAGGGTTTCCCCTTCGCTTCTAGCACACTATTACTAAAATAACTCTGCAAACGCTGATACTGCCCATAAAATAATGCTTTATTTTGCCATTCAAAATCATAAGCAAAAGTTAAAGCTTGCCGAAAGCGAATATCCCTAAATGGCGCACGACGGGTATTAAATACGAGACTTTTTGTGGGAATCGGTCGTTCATGTTTAAAGCGATATTTGACAATTTTACCGTCTTTAAAAGCAGGAAAATTGTACGCTCCCACCCAATTACGTGCGGTCTTTTCCTCATATAACGTAAATTGACCCGCTTTAAAGCCTTCAAAGGCGATGTCTGGGCTGCGGTAATATACATATTTCAGATGGTTAAAATTATACCGACCACGATTGACAGCTAATTTCTGCCCCCAATAGTCAGGATTACGCTTATAGCGAATACTCCTACCTGCATCGATCTTCTCAATCGTGTAAGGGCCAGAGCCTAAGATGGGCTGCAATGTAATTTGAGTAAAATCTTTTTTTGCCCAATCTTTTTGGGAATAAATCGGCATTTGCGCCAAAATCATGGGCATATCAGTATTATGTCCAGATTTAAAACTCATCTTCACCTGATATTTAGATAAAACATCTGTTTTGTCCAAATCTGCTAAGTACATTTGTAGACCGGGATTTGATTTAGTTTGGAATGTATCAAAACTAAACTTCACATCATCTGCTGTTAAGGCACTCCCATCACTAAATCGTGCTTTGGGGTTTAAATGAAAAATAACAAAATTAGTTTTTTCCGGGTCAAATGTCACTTTTTCGGCAAGTAACGGATACATCACACCCGGCTCATCTAAAGATGAACTCATCAAACTATCAAATAGATAATTGATACCTTCAACAGAACGCCCTTTTCCATTCATGCTGTTTAAATTATCAAAACTACCAATACTCGAACTCGTGATATATCCCCCTTTATGAGCAAGAGGATTGGCATAAGGCATTGCCTGTAATTGATGATATTGAGGGCTACTATGTATGGCAAGAAAAGGCGTGGTCTGCAAAGCAGCCCACGCCCCTGTTGAAAGTATGCTCAAAGTCATACCAAACACGTAACGCGAAGTTGAAGCAGAATACATTCAACTTAACTCCTTAATGTTTGGACTCAGTTCGGTACTTTTATCACTTCACCAATACGTAACTGAGCAGACGGTTGCATATCATTCATTTCAGCGAGTTTTGATGTATCTAGTCCATAACGACTTGCTAAACCAATCAGCGTATCCCCACGTTTAATACGGTATTCACTGATGGTTTTAGGAACTTGTAAATTTTGACCAACACGAAGCCCAGCACGCGGGTTCAAGTTATTTAACTCAGCCAATGCTGCCACAGTTAAGCCTGTCCGACTAGCAATCGAATTTAAAGACTCGCCTGATTTCACAGTATAGCTTTCAGTATTTGTTGGTTTCACATTGCTCGTAGAGGATTTAGCTTCCGTTTTTTTGGTTTCAGTTGCTTTACTAGCTACATCAGCAGGTAGTTCACCATCTACTTTTAAACGCTGCCCTACACGAATCGCACTATTGGTATTTAGGCCATTTAATTCAGCTAAATAACGTAATTGAAGATGATATTTCTTCGCAATCACACCCAATGTTTCACCTGATTTCACCACATGAATATCGGTCGCATCAACGGAATTCGTTCGTGTATTGGTTTTGCTTTCAATTTTGGTCGCCTCAGCTTTGGTTTCTACTTTAACCGGTGCGACATCACCTGTTAATTTTAATTTCTGCCCAACGCGTAGACCAGAACTACGCTCTATACCATTTAAATTTGCGACATAGTCCATGCCTAAATCATAGCGACTAGCAATGCCTGTCAGTGTATCGCCAGACTGCACCACATATGTATCCGGAACAGTTGAACTTGCAGGAACTTTAATGCTTTGCCCAGCCATCAGCCCACTATTTACCGACATATCATTTAGACTCGCCAATTCTGACAAACTGATTTTTGACCGCGTCGCAATACTGTAAAGGGTATCACCACGCTGCACTTTATAGCTTTCAACTTTATACGCAGGATCAACTTTGACATTTTCAATGCGATTCACGACTTTGCTTTCGAGCTTCTCAACTTCTGCTACAGCTTGTAATGGCACATTAATTTTTTGCCCCACCATCAAGCTACTGCCAGCCGTTAAGCCAGTTGTTAAATCTGCCAACTCTTGATTTGACAGCGCATAACGATCTGCAATAAGTTTTAGATATTCACCACGTTTTACCGTGTAGGATTTGGTTTGAACTTTTGCAGGTTTTTCGACTACTTGAGCTGCTTTCTTGTCAGCTTCCAATTTTGCTTTAGATGCAGGCGTTTCTTTTAAGGATAATTTCTGCCCAACATATAAACCACTCGTGGTGGTTAAACCATTGTAGTCTGCGAGTTGCTTCGTACTTAAACCAAACTGACTCGCAACAGCTGTAAGACTGTCATTTGCTTTCACCACATAGCTATCTGCAATAGGCTTGGCTTTCGATTCTTCATTATTTTGCACAATCGGTTTCGCATCATATAAATAGATGGTCGTACCGACATACAAGGTCGAATCTGGCGAAATTTGGTTCCAAGCTGCAATATCACGCCAATTTACGCCATTTTTCATCGCGATCAACGCTAAAGTGTCACCTGCCAAAACTGTATAAGTACTGCGTTTACCTTTAGGTGGTACAACTACAATTTCAGAATCTGTACGAATGACATTTTTACCTTGGTTGCGTTTGGCTTCTTCGGAATCTGCACCTGTATTTTCAGCCACGCTTTTCGGGTAAGAGAAACCTTTGGTCAGTTCTTTACCTTGTTGGTCTGCAATTGATTGACTGGTCTGAATCGCAGTCAACTTAATCTTGCCATCGTAAGGATCGACAATTTCAGTGCCTTTCGGCGCAATAGCTTTAATTTCCTGAACGACTTCTTCTTGTTCTGCTTTAGTCGCTACTGGTTTTAATACCTCATCGACTGTTTTGGTCTCACCTTCAGCTTTAATAGCCGCCATGATTTGCTCACGCTCATTTGCGCTGAGTGGTGGCTCGACAGACACGGCTTTCACAGGAGTCGAAGGTGTTACAGCGACTGGTATACGCGGCGCACTTGGAATATCACTATTCGATGCAAAGGCAGCCAAAGCAGATGATCCTATTGGCGTTTTGCCTTTCGTTCCTGATGGAACACTTGGCATTACCGTTGCAGCGACTACAGGTTGTTTGGCAGAAGCTGTCACAGTCGGCTGTGCTGTCAGCGTAGGTGGCGTCACTTTAGCGGGCTGAATAGTTTTATTATTTAATTCCGGCGGAGTAACACGTGACGGTGTTATTTCAACATTATTTTTTGGTAAGTTATAAGTTGAATTACTTGCCCAATAACCTGATGAACCACCTGATTGTAATTTTTTCAAACGCGCATCGACTGATGGACTCACATCCGCAGGAATTAAAATCCGCATTGGGCTGCTGCTATCAATCACATCGCCACGATGACCAGGGTTTAGTGCATAGAGTTCTGCACGGCTTAAACCGGTAATAGATGCAATTTCATTTAAATTTGCAGGCCCTACAGCCACTTCACGAAAGTGTGGACGGTTGGCAATTGGCGGTAAACTTACGCCATAGGCACTTGGATTTTTAATAATTTGAGCAACTGCCAAGAAACGTGGGACATAGTTCATGGTTTCTTGGGGCAGTTTTAGCGACCAATAATCCGTTGGCAAACCTGCCGCACGGTTACGGTTAATCGCCTGTTGAATGCGGCCCGGCCCTGCATTATATGCAGCCAAAGCCAATTCCCACGAACCGAACTGGTTATGTAGCGCACCTAAAAACTCATAAGCTGCACGCGTTGATTCCACTACGTCACGACGACCATCATACATTGAGGTTTGTTTTAAGCCGTAAATACGTCCAGTACTTGGAATAAATTGCCATAAGCCTGCTGCGGCTGCACTTGAGGTTGCTGCTGGGTCATAAGAACTTTCAATCACTGGTAATAACGCCAACTCAGTCGGCAAACCACGACGTTCTGCTTCTTTAACCGTGTGATATAAATAACGGGACGCACGCGCACTTAAACGATCAATATATGGTTGACGTGAAATAAACCAACCACGCTGCGCTTCAATTCGCGTATCCCAGTGGTTCAAATCCATTTTGAAACCCACAGTCATACGCTTCCAGACATCACCATGCTTCAGTACTAAAAGGCGATCGCCTTCTACGGCACGCATGTCTGTTGCAGAAAGTAAATCTTCGAGTGAATCTAAACTATTGGCATCGAGAAAGTTTGAGCCAACTTGTTTACTTGCTGAGTTCTGCTTAGTCGTTTGCGATGAAGAACAGCCCGTCAGACCAAGAGCTGCGAACGCAGAACCCAAGACTGTAAATTTAAAAATTTGTGGTAACGTAGGCTGCCAGACAGTCGCAGTTGATTTATACATAAAAAAATCCAGACAACTCATATAAAATTTATTTTTTAGATATGCCATTGTAGTGAAGCAGAACACAGACACAAGGCGTTAATTTAACGCTATTTCAGTATAAATGTTACAAGAAATTAAAAAAATCGCCAAAAATGGATTTCTCTCTGTCATTTGCGTTATACAATATACGGTTCTGAATGCTTGTTTTTCTCCGGATTTGATTTATGTCTCAAACAATCACGCTTTATGTTGATGGTGCATGTAAAGGCAACCCTGGCTTAGGGGGTTGGGGGGCGTATATCATCCGTGAAACTGGAGAAGAAAAACTCTGCGGCGGCGAAGCTGAAACCACCAATAACCGTATGGAATTGACTGCTGCAATTGAAGGCATTCAACACTGTCCGTCCGATGCAAAACTGATTATTTGGACAGACTCTAACTATGTCAAACAAGGCATTACCGAGTGGATACATGGTTGGAAAAAGAAAAACTGGAAAGATGTTAAAAATCCTGATCTGTGGAAATTACTGGATACAACTTGTCAGGGTCGGGAAATTGAATGGAACTGGATTAAAGGGCATGCAGGCCATCCGGGAAATGAAATGGCTGATCAATTGGCCAATCTAGGCGCAGAAAAAACCCTCGAACGCATCAAACAAGCAGCATCTACAGCTGAAGCACCTAAAAAAAAAGCTGAACCTGACTGGCTATTAAATGATCCGTTTGGACTTGAATTTGCTGATAGCGAGGATGAAGCAGAAGAAATCTCTGCTGAGAAAACTATTGACGCAGAGCAGATTGATGACATTGCGATAGAACAACAAGCAACAGACACTGCTTCAACGTTGAATCCAGATGCTTCTACACAGTCTAAGCAAGCTGCTGAAATCCATCCAATGATTGTCATTACACCAGCAACCGTCGATGTATCTGGCCCACGACAATTAATTTTGGATACGGAAACCACAGGTTTCTATTTCCAAGATGGCGACCGTATTATTGAAGTCGGTGCGGTGGAAATGATTAACCGCAAACTGACCGGTAGCTCAATTCATATTTATATCAACCCGCAAAAACCTGTCGGTGAATCTGAAAATATTCACGGAATCAGTGATGACTTTCTAAAAGACAAACCACTGTATGCTGAAATTGCTGATGTCTTATTTGACTATCTAAAAGGCGCAGAAATCATTGCGCATAACGCAACCTTCGATATGAACTTCCTTGATATGGAGTTCAAACGTGCTGGTTTTGTGGCCTTATCTGAAGTTTGCGAAGTTACCGATACCTTGGCTATGGCCAAAGCCAAGCATCCAGGCCAGAAAAACTCACTCGATGCATTAGTGCGTCGTTACGAAATTCCACAACGTGACCGTACTTTCCATGGTGCCTTACTCGATGCGGAAATTCTGTCTGACGTATACCTAGCAATGACGGGCGGTCAGGTTTCCTTTGATATCGATGCCCTGACCCACTCGCAAAATGAAGATGGTTCGCAAACCCGCGCCGCTGTTGAAATAGAATTACCTGTGATTTTACCTTCAGCAGATGAACTTGAAGCCCATGAGACATGGGTCAAACAATTTGAAGAAAAACATGGTACACCTTGCCTTTTTGCGAAATAAAATCTAAATTTCGTGTTACTTTTTGTATATAAACAATTCTTACATACGCTATAGTAAAACCATAAACATGGACCGCCTTAAGGGGCGGTTAATAAACAAGATAAAACATCTAGGAAAGGTGCAGATACATGTCTTACCAAACCTCTATCCATTTTGATCCAACGGCTTTGCTGATAATAAAAAATGAGGTTGATAACTCAATCAAGTTAGTCGAATCAGCAGTCAGCACCTTAGTTGAAGATCAAACTTTACCTTTCGGGATTGATGATGCACTGATTCAATTTGAACAATGTGCTCAAGTACTAGCTTTAGTTGATATGCCAAGTTTGGCAAAAATCGCTCAATATTCAGCAGAGTTAATGCGCAAGATCATGGGGAATCCTGCGCAAATTAACACTCAAGAGGTCATCGCACTGAGCGAAGGCACGACCATGCTGAAACGCTATATCGAATTTATCTGCCTACGTGAAGTTAAAATTCCACAGTTCCTGCTGGACAGTCTTAATCGTCTAGAACTGTCTTTGGGTAAACCTCTAACGTCGGAAGGCCAACACATTGAGTCCCTACTCGATTGTATTACTCCTGACTTTGACTTACCTCAAGCTCCTGCACTTGAAAAATCAAAATACGTTCACCGTCTGTATAAGTTGGCGTTGAATAAATTGATTAAACAAGAAGAAACTGAGCTGGATTTGCAAGCGATTAAATTGGTCGGTACGTATTTAGCAGGTCTTTCAGATAAACATCCAAGCAAACAATACTGGAACTTGGTTTTTGTTGCGTTTAATCAAATTGATCAAATCTTAATTACCGATGCTCGTTTACGTACCTTGGTAAGCATTGAACGCAATATGGCTCAATATTTTGCAGGAACTGAGCGCTTTAAAGCATCCATTTCTGATTTAGCCAATGTCTTAAGTCTAAGCATTAGCCAAGAAGATGACATTTCTCATCATATTCGTGGCAAGTTAAATATCGGTGAAGACCTTCTTACCGACACCCAATTGCAAGTTTTCAGTCGTCATTTATATGGTCCTGACTTCGAAACCATGCATACCATTGGTGAATTGGTTACGACTGAAATGACGCAAATTCGTAATGATATTGAATTTAACTATCAAAATATGACGCCTGAAAAAACCCAAGAACTTCAAGCGAAATTGAACGAATTGGCAAATATTTTCAAAGTCTTGAACTTAAATGAAGCGTATAACGACTTGTCGCGTCAAGCCGCGTCATTAGGTAATGCTGAGATTTTACAAGATGAAAACTTTGCCCAGCAGTTGATGAACAATATCTTGTCTGCCATGAACTCGATTGGTGTGCTTGAGCGTCATCACACTTCTAGCCGCTTACAACTTCGTGTGAATAATATGAATATTTCACTCGACCGTTTAGATGAAGCACACGCTGCTCTGTTAAATGAGACCAAGGTTTTAATTGATGCTGCTAGCCAATCTTTGGTTCAGTATTTACAAAACCAAGATCTGACACAACTTGAAGCGACTGCAACTCAATTCCGTGAAATTGGTGGTGCAATGTTGTTCCTCAATGCAGATGCGGCTCAAAATGCACTAAACTCAACAGCTCAATTCATTTTGAAACGTGTTGAGTCTTCAACTGCGATTGAAGCAAATGAAGTGAATCAAGCATTAGATTCATTGGCAAGCGCAGATATGTTGATTGACAATTTAAAGAACAAACAACCTGTTTTACAGGGCATGTTTAAGGTAGCATTGGACAGTAGCGAAAAACTGAAATCAGCAGCAGCCTAATGTCTAAATTGTCACTTGCGTATATCTTCAAACAACAGCAATTGCTGGTCGATGAAAACTTTCAACTTCCCGAAGTTGAGCAACTCGCAAGTGATTTAAATATCGGCACGGGTGATCAAGTGATTGCCCGTGATCTACTTGAAAATGAGCCAATTCCTGAAGGCTTACAGCTCATCCCTATTCGTCAACTTTTACAACTTTGGAATGTTCAGCAATTTGAACAAGCCAGCCGTGCTATTCAACTCTTAGAATGGCGCCGTAATCATAAATTTTGTAGCCACTGCGGTACTGCAACTCAAGTCCATGCCACAGAATATGCCATGGTTTGTCCCGCTTGCGGTTATCACCAATACCCTCGTGTAAACCCCTGTGTCATTACCGTCATTACCCGTGGTGAAGATGAAATCTTATTGGCTAAAAATGCGAAAAATGTCCGGGCAATGTATGGGCTGATCGCAGGTTTTGTTGAAGTCGGTGAAACTCTAGAAGAAGCAGTTCGTCGTGAAACTGAAGAAGAAGTGGGTTTAAAGGTCAAAAATATTCAATATCTGGCAAGCCAACCTTGGCCTTTCCCAAGTAATTTAATGATCGCCTTTAAAGCAGAATATGCTTCAGGTGAGCTTCAATTACAAGAAGAAGAAATCAGTGATGCGGCTTTCTTTAAATTTGATGCATTACCTGAAATTCCGTTCAAAGGAAGTATCGCCCATTCGATGATTATGCATATCATCCATGGTTCTGCGGTTGCAGATGATACCCAAGCATGGTTGTAAACAGCTATTTTTAATAAAAAAGCAGTAAATAAAAAACCGCCATACTTGGCGGTTTTTTATTCTCAATCATTTAACCACAGACATTAAGGTGGACTAATTTCATCGAGTACACGCATGATTTCAGCTTTGGTTTTAAAGAAGCGACTAAATAAACTCGAAACTGAACCAATCATCGTGATATGCCCAACACGAGGGATTTGAATCAACTGACTGTGGTTGCCTGAGGCTTTTAATCGACGATCAAAATCTTCACTATTGCTATGGCCAACGATATTGTCTTTATCCGCAGTGAATAGATAATGCTTCACTTGATTTTGCTCAACAAAATAATATGGCATCACTTGTTGATACGGTACATTTTGATCAAAGGCATCTGCACAAATCGGATCACCTTTATAATCAAAATGATATGGCCCTGCCAATCCCACAATTGCACGAATATTCTCTTTCACTTGTAGCTGATAAGGCGTCGGATGATACAGTGCAGACATGACATTAAATGCCCCTGCCGAATGTCCCATTAACACCACATTTTCCACTTCAATCTGCAACTTATGCTGAGACTGCGTCAAATAGTTTAATGCAAGGCTAAGATCATCAATTGAAGCCGGAAAAATATACTCAGGTGCGAGATGGTAATTGATGACAGCAACATCGAAGCCTTCTTTTGCAAAAGCTTCACCAATGAATCCATAGTCCTTTTTGTCACCATGCATCCACGCTCCACCATGTACAAACACGATGAGTGGACGTTGCTGACGAGGTGCTGACGTGCGATACAAATCTAGGCGATGGCGCGCTTTTAGACCATAAGGGATATTGTGTTGAACATGATATCCTTGTTTGGGTGTCAGTCGATTTAATGCATAACTGCCAAAATCATATAACCGAAAATTTCGGTATAAAGATTTAGCCAAATCCATTTTTTGCTGAAGCCGCAGAGACCATTGATTCATATTTTACAGCATCATTTCCGACATTTTATTGAGCATTTGGATCAACAGCATCCGGATCTATCGCTACAGGCGTTTGTACTTCAGGTTGCACATTACCTACAGCAGGTGTGGTGTAACTTGAGTTAATTGAACGTGCCTGTGGATTTGGGTTCTGATCAATATTATCGATTAAAGTGACAATTCGCGTTACATTACCCACTTGTTGCAAGATTTGATTTAAGTCTGTGATTTCCGCACTGTTTAAACGGCCCATCACATAAAGAACAGCATCTTCAGTATGAATGTGTACTTTGCTGTCAGATACCACAGGCGCTTTCATAATCAAACCACGGGTATTCGCAGTGACCGCAGTATCTTGCATTATGGTGCTATAGCTGATCTGATTACCCACTGTAATATAGTTATGTACAGTTTTGACATCACTCATTGAACGGACATTTTCTTCTGCCAATTCTTTTAAATGATTATCTGGCACTTGCCCAGTCAATAAGACATTGCCATGAAAACTTTCAATATTGACACGTGACTGTTTAAAACGAGTATCTAATTTATATAAGTTAATTTTTGCTGTTCGAACAATGGAAGAGTCAATAAAAACTTGTCCCAATGAGCGTGCGCCGCTTTCAGTTCCTACAGGTGCTGATCCTGTTCCATTCGAAATAAAACTCGCACAGCCAGATAAACTTGCGACACAAAGCATCGTTATTGCAATACGCTTAACCACTCAGCACGACTCCTCAAATTTCCACACGTATTTTTCTATGCGTTTACACAGTTTGTTTTATCAAAGATTAATCAACTCTTGATCAAAAGTAAAAGCATTTTCAATCCATTGCTGATGATACGGGTATTTAGAAAAGTCTTGCTGTAGTGTTTTTGCAAAGTGCTGATAAAAATCAAAACAAATTGCATCAAAGCGACAATAATAATTTTGAAAATGTGACTGTTCATTTAAAAAATGCAACGCAGTCTTCATCATCTTACGTTGTTTATGAATAGAGATACTTTCGATGGCTTGAGCATAACGGGTATGAGAACGAGCTTTAACTTCGATAAACACCAATTCTTGACCACGTGTGACGATCAAATCAATTTCACCATAACGACTATGATAATTCTGTTGCACCTGTACATAGCCTTGCTGCTCAACCAAACGTAGCGCTTGCTGTTCTGCCCACTGTCCCAGATTCATCTGTCCTATATTCATCTGCTCTAAGTTTAGCTGCATCGTTTCATCCCTATAGTGAGATCGCTACGATGCCTTTTTTACTTCGCTCATAGCAGTGAGGAACACGCTGAATATTGTTTTGACTAATTTTGATTAGTCCTGTTCGCCCCTGAAATTCCATGCTTTTTAATTTCGGTTCTTGCAAATATTGTTTTGCGATATGCCATGTGTCTCCGCCAAAAGCTAAAAGACGTTGATATGGCATATCTACTGGGTTTTCCTCATAAGCTCGGATCAGGTCAGGCCAACGCGCGCCATGCAATGCAGGTGCATCACAAAATTTCAGCCCTACAGGAATGGGCTTTGTGGCTTCAATCGCATTGGCAACGGTATATAGTTTTGCTTTAGGTAGTTTTTTTTGACTGTTTAACCATTCATTATTGCCCAGCAACAGCACCCCTTGATTTTTGTCCAGCTTCGTTGGGAGCTGTTCAACCACATGAATCGGCACTGAACTTTGGCTGATTAAAGACATGAGCAATAATTCATGTTCTGCCTCAGTTGCAGGCTGACGTAACACTAACACTTGCGCTAATTTGTCTTTTTCGAAGACTTTTTGGAGTGCTAAAGCATCATCACGTTTTGATAGACTGTACTGCCAGACGTTTGGAATTTGGCTCGTCGTTTCATTTAAAGCCAACACGCGGACTTTAGGCTTTGCTTTTACAAGTGCTTCAACATCTTGGCGTGCTAAAGGGCCAATCACCAATTGAGTTTTTTTATTGACCTGTTGCTTCAATATCGCTTCAATTTGCTTTTGATTTGAATCTACAAACTTAATGGGTACTTTGTAGTCTGACGATTGATATGCACTATTGAAACCTTGCTTAATACTGGATGCGGCTCGCGCCATAGGGCCAGATTCAGGTAGAATGACCAAGACGTCTGCCTGTGCAGCAGTAAACAGACTGCTTAAAAGGCAAAGACCCAAAATTTTGTTCTTATTATCCAACATGGAGAAACCTATGAGTGCTCAGTTATTTGTTGTTGCAACTCCAATCGGGCACTTAGATGATATTAGTTATCGTGCAATTGAGGTATTGAAGTCGGTTAAAATTATTGCCGCCGAGGATACACGAACTTCAGCACAATTACTTAAACATTTTAGTATCAATACGCCTTTAACCGCCTGCCACGACCATAACGAAAGCAACAAAATAGACCAGCTCATTGAACGCCTCGAAAAGGGTGAAAATATGGCGCTAATTAGTGATGCAGGTACGCCCTTGATCAGTGACCCCGGCTTTAAATTGGTTCGTGCTGCACAAGAAAAAAATATTCGTGTCATTCCTGTGCCGGGTGCCTGTGCTGCCATTGCAGCTCTCAGTGCTGTCGGCCTACCCAGTGACCGTTTTAGTTTCGAAGGCTTTTTACCGTCTAAACAGTCACAACGTCTTTTAGCACTGGAAAAACTGAAAGACGAAACTCAAACCATGATTATTTATGAAGCGCCGCACCGTATTGTGGATTGCCTAAAAGATATGTCGAATGTCTTTGGTGCCGATCGTCCCGTGGGCTTTGCACGTGAAATTACCAAAACATTTGAAACCATTAAAAAAATGTCTTTAGGTGAATTGGTTCATTTTGTCGAATCTGATCACAATCAGCAAAAAGGCGAAATCGTTTTGGTAATTGGTGGTGCGACCGAAGAAAAAGACCTAGAGCAAGAAAAGTTAGACAAATTGTTGACGCGTTTACTTCAAGACTTGTCCGTTAAAGCTGCCTCTCAGTTGGCTGCAGATTTAACTGGGATTAAAAAGAAAGTGGCCTATCAACGCGCTTTAGAGTTAACCCAAGCGAACGATTAAGCTTAATTTTTTTTATTTTTAATTTGAACCGCTTATGGGACCTACGGGCTCTATAAGCTATCCCATACAATAATTTAAATAGAATGAAAAAAAGTTGCTTATAACATGTCCATAAATCTGTCTGTCAAAAAACCGCTGGTGTTCATTCTCTTTAATCTGGTTTGGCTCACGGCTCTTGCACATATTATTTATACTGGCATTCAACCCTATCCGCACTATATTAGTGGCGAGCAAATGACGGCCGATCATAGCGCGATTACGATGGTCTGTGGATATTGTTCCCTCTATTTTGTAGTCGGTAATTTACTCAAACTGAGCCAATTTTGGGATAGGCATAGCTATTGGGCTTATGTCATTTTAAGTGCGGTATTACTTTTTCAATCTTTTGTTGCTGCTGTGGCGGCCATGCATGCACCGCCGTATATTGCTGCATTCATTATCAATTGTATGTTTTTGCTATTACTGCATTTTGTGTTCTATCCTATTTACGCGATCAGTCGTAAATATATGAAGCCAAAGACGACTTAAAATAACTACACAACGTCATAACTAAACATGCTTAGTTTAAAAATGAATGACCTTCAGCCTCGCACAAGCGAATGAAGCAAAAAAACACCACATGACGTGGTGTTTTTTCATTTTTAATCTTTTGCCGATTCGTCTGGAGGGACTTCGGTAATACGACCACCACGCGCTAAGAACGCCGCAACTTCATCTTCAAGCGCCTGACGTTGTTTTAGTTTTGCAGTCACTGTTAATGTTTCAGCTTCAGAGGTGTCACCGTCAGAGGCAGAATCAGCTGCGTCACCTGCACCTTTTTCAGCTGCTTGTGCTTCATCTTCATCAACTACTGAATCTTCTGGATCATCATAATCGTTCATATCAGTCATTGTGTTCTCCCCGCGAATGACTTCTGTTTGCCAGCGAATGGCTGGTTTTAAATTAACAGAAATTTAGCAATCTCTGAGCATTTCGACTAGTACCCACAATCAAAAAATCGTATCTTTTTTAATCAAAATCGTAACCTTGTTTATACGACTGTCTAAAAAATATCAGACTTTGACCTAAGCTGCGTAGATTGTATCTTTTAAAATACTCAGACCATTGGCTTGAGTCATAAACGCATCTTTAAGAACAGTCTGATTTTCCACTTGTTTTAAACCAAAGTTTCGCGCCCACACCACAGGAGAAAAAGTAGTAGTTTCTAACCAACCAATTGCGGACATACTATGCATCATGGCATCGTTTTGCCCTTTACGACGATGTTCATAACGCTTCAAACTTTGTTCATGTGCCCATACACCCCGTTTTTTATCGGTCAAAAGCACATCGCAAAGCACTGCTGCATCTAAACAGCCAATATTCACGCCTTGTCCTGCAAGCGGATGAATCACATGGGCCGCATCTCCAATCAGCGCTAGACCATCATGAACGTATTGCTGTGCAGCTCGTGCCTTCAATGGAAATTTGGCACGTGGCGTTGCTTCTAAGACCTCGCCGAGCATGTGATGGCTTTCTCGAGTGAGCAACGCAGTAAATTCCACATCGGATAAAGCGACATATTCATCGACATAATCATCTGGTAAGGTCCACACAATGGATTGCCAATAACCGCTTTCTTCTTTTTTCAGACTCGCCATCGGCAAAAATGCCAAAGGCCCAGTTTCTAAGAAAATTTGACGCGCTACATGCTGATGCGGTTGGGCGGTTTTAATTGCACAGCTCACACCCGCCTGTTTATAGTCCAAGACATCTAGATCGATGAAAGCTTGCTCACGGACAAATGAGTTTGCACCATCTGCTCCAATCACCAGTTTTGTTTTGAGCTGGGTACCATCTGCGAGGTGAATGATCCATACACCAACGCCACGCTCAACTCGACTTACCTTGACTTGGGTTCGGTAGTCTTCTAGTTGTTCTAGCATTTTTTCTTGAATAGCTAAATTCAAAACACTTGGTTCGACCATTGAACCTAAAGCTTGCTCAACTGATGGCGTTTGCTCTGTAGCATGGCCAAAATTGATTTCGCCATAGCCATTTTTATTCCACACCTGCATGCCTGTATAAGGCTGCTGACGAGCAAGCTTTTCCCAAACACCCACGGTCTTGAGTAAATGAATAGTGGCTTGACTGAGCGCCAAAACTCGAGGATTCGCAATACTTTTGGTTTTTTCTGCATCCAATATAGGTGCCGCATCCAATACCGTAGCCTGCACACCGCCCTGCGCCAATAACAATGCCGTTAAACCACCGACCAAGCCACCGCCGACAATCACAGCATCCAGTACATCTGTTTGATTGAAACTCATGCTTTTAGCCCCATTGCATAATTCGCGAC
Source organism: Acinetobacter sp. LipI_15 (assembly GCF_058242865.1). Classification (NCBI taxonomy): domain Bacteria; kingdom Pseudomonadati; phylum Pseudomonadota; class Gammaproteobacteria; order Moraxellales; family Moraxellaceae; genus Acinetobacter; species Acinetobacter sp. LipI_15. Next base: position 2,218,628 of record NZ_JBZAYN010000001.1, read on the forward strand.
CAAAGGCTTGATCCCCGGAATGGTGTCAAAGGCAACTAATCCTGTATTGCGAATGAGTTTTAAAATTGGATTCTGGTTGCTAAAACCACGTACAACTGAATCACAGAATTTAATCACCCGCTGCTGATCGGTCAGGCGCGATTTTTCATAATCCAGCAACATAGCTGCATCACCCAAATCTGCACCTTGGGTACTTTGCTCTGTTAAATAACGGCGCAGTACATAGGCATCACGCATACATAAGTTAAAACCCTGACCCGCCACTGGATGAATGGTATGTGCAGCATTGCCCATCAGCACTACACGGCCGACAGCTTGTTTTTCTGCAAGCACTTGGGATAATGGGAAGCTGAAACGTTTACCCGTTTTTTGGAATTTACCTGCACGGTCGCCATAGGTTTCTTGTAAGGCATCTAAGAAGTGCTGATCATTTTCATCACCCATCCACTCGCCTTCAGTTCCTTTAGGAACAGGCCAAACCACTGAGCGGCGGTATTCACCCGGAAGTGGCAATAGCGCTAACGGGCCAAGTGGACTAAAGCGCTCGAAACCGACATGAGCATGCGGTTTAGAGGTTTGCACCGTAGTGACAATCGCCACTTGGTCATAATCATGCACCGATGCGCCAATACCTAAGGCTTTACGGCAGAATGAATCACGGCCATCGGCGGCAATCACAATTTTAGATTGTAGTTTGAGCTGTTCTTCAGCACGCTTTGCTTCAATATAGGCATGGTCTGCATCTTGCGTCAGTGAAGTCACTTGCACGCCATCAATTAATTCGATTAATGGTTGTTTTTTGACTTCTGTGAGCAACACACGACCGAGCCATGCATTTTCAATGACTTGTCCAAAGCTTTCGACTTTTTCTTGTTCTGCTTTTAGTCGTGCCTTACCAAAACTGCCTTGCTCTGTAATATTCACCTCTAAAATAGGCGTGGCATGTTCTTGCAAAGCATCCCACAGACCAAGTTCTTGATAAATCTGCACCGTACGGCGTGACAAGGCGCTGTTTCGCGCATCAAAACTAGAGTGATAAGGCGCAAGGTTTGCATCATCATAATTTGGGTATTTAATGGCTTCTAAAAGTTTTACGCCAATTTTGGCTTTGGCCAACATGAGTGCCAGACTTAAACCGACCATACCACCACCGACAATGATGACTTCTTGCTGCATGCTTACTTCCTTTTTTATCAAGTATTCGAATTTAGGAAATTCACTCGAAATACATATAATCTGTAATGGATTTTATCTTACATCAAGGGCATGATTTTTTATAATGAAATACAAATTTGTTGCGGGTATTTGCACTGAATAAATACAAAATAAATCATCTCTCGCCGTAAATATTCATCTCAAAAAATAGCGAATCACTTAAAATCACAATAAAAATGACTGAGCCGATTAAATTTCCGGCTCAACCACAGATCATTTTAATTTCAAGCATCAGCTTCCTCATTCAAATGATTCACATCGCCCTTCATAAAAAGTGCCTTGTTATTCTGCCTAACTGATGTTACGCAGTAACATCAGTAATTTAAATAAGGTGCTTAGGAAGTTAAGCATTAAAATACTGGATTAATTTCTGTAATCGAATTTCTGCATCTTGATTAAAAGCATTCGCCGCTTGGTGATACCAGCGCTTTGCTATCTTTAAGTCTAGATTTACACCATTACCCAGCTCATACATTAAACCAATTTTATAGGGGGCAATTGCACAGCCTTGTTTTGCCGATTGCTTGTACAAGTTCATAGCTAGATTATAATCTTGATCAAGAATTTCGCCCTTTTCATATATTTCAGCAAGGGCCGTTCTTGCGTTTATATTTCCCTTTTCCACTGACTGATTCAGTAGATCTAAAGCAATATGAACCTCTGTTTTACATGGTTTTTTGAACAACAGCGCTGCTAACTTCAGCATCGCCGCATCATCCCCTTGATCAACCGCTTTTTGATACCATCCTTGTGCTGTTAAATCATTTTTTTCGACGCCGCATCCCATTTCATACATTTCACCCAATTTAATTTGGGCTGCAATATCCCCTCTTGATGCTAAACTTAAATAATCATCATAAGTACGCTGATTGTTATACTTAAACTTTATTTTCTTTACTGGATTATAATCACTATCAAAGATTTCAAAACCGACATAGATTTTAAAGAGTTCAATCAATAACAGCCGAACCAATTGAGTATGATAAATTAAATGATCCTTTTCGCTAAAATAATAATATTGATAATAGCTTTCCAAATCTTCATTGATCTCTTCTTTTAAACTGTTTAAATCAGTCATCCATTTTTTTTGAATTTTGCCATTTTCAACATATTCGTATAAATATCTTGTTGAAAAGTTTAACCATTCTTTTTCAAAATCTTGTATTTGCCCATCCATGTAAAGTTCATCTTCTTCCGCTTGAATGACACATCTAATTTCTGCACCCTCTTTATAAAGCGCATAGCTATAGCTTGAATTTGTGTCTGCAAAATCAAAGAATATCATCCATTTAATCGGTAACCCACTGCTCAGCAAGCTGCTCCATTTTTCAGGTTCAGTAAAAGCAAAATGCGCTAATCCGGCACTATTGATACAAACAACATGATCCGTCAGCCACTCTATATCTAATGCAGATTTTGAGTTTTCTTCAAAATAAACCAGCCAATCATTTACCAGTCTTTCTATATCCTGTTGATTGCCATTAAAGGGAATAACCACCCCAGCTTTTCTAACGCCCATAATTATGATTAAAATAAAAAATTTATACGATTAATTTTAAAAGACTTATATCTAATTTTTGTAAAAACTTAACATCAGAAAATCAACTACATTGCTAATTAACATTGTCTGTATGATTAGTATTTATATGACTGCTTATAGATAAAAAAAAGCCGATCATCTGACCGGCTTTTTTACTGATGTTACTGCGTAACATCAGTGTATTAACTTAAGCAGCTTTAGCTTTCGTCATCAGTGCTTCAATCTCTTCTACAGATTTCACCACTGCAGCGGTTAATACACGTGGACCATTTTGAGTTGCTACAACATCATCTTCAATACGGATACCAATACCACGCCATTTTTCATCAACCGTTTCATCATCTGGCGCAATATAAAGACCCGGCTCAACAGTCACCACCATACCCTCTTCATAGGCACGCCATTCACCGTCTTGTTTATATGAACCAACGTCATGCACATCCATACCCAGCCAGTGACCTGTACCATGCATATAGAACTGACGGTAACTTTCTTTTGCGATGATTTCGTCAATATCGCCCTGCATGATGCCAAGATCCAGTAAGCCTTGAACTAAAATACGCACTGCAACGTTATGCGGTTCTTTATAAGAGTTACCGATACGCACGGCATCAATCGCCGCAATTTGCGAATCGAGCACAACATTATAAAGCGCTTTTTGTTCAGGGCTGAATTTACCGTTGACTGGGAAGGTACGGGTAATGTCTGAGGCATATAGCTGATATTCACACGCTGCATCAATCAGTACCAAATCACCATCTTTGAGTTCTTTGTCATTTTCCACATAGTGCAAAATGCAGCCATTTTCACCACCACCGACAATGCTGTTATATGACGGTACACAGCCGTTTTTACCAAAGACATAATTCAGTTCTGCTTCTAGTGCATATTCCATCATGCCCGGTTTAACCGTTTGCATGGCGCGGGTATGCGCTTCTGCTGAAATATCCGATGCGATTTGCATCATTTCAAGTTCATCTTCAGATTTGTGCAGACGCATTTCATCAATAATACGATCAAGCTGAATCACTTGTGCAGGCGCACTCGCACCTTTGCGTGATTCACCACTCGCTGTTGCAATCCACTTAGCAACACGTGCATCGAAATCAGCTTGCTGACCTATTCGATAGAACAATTTATCTTTATTTTGTAATTTTTCTAAAATTTCTTCATCAAGCAAATCAATTGCATAAGCTTCATCGGCTTCATAATCATCTACTGCCCCATCTACACCCACACGGTAACCATTCCAAATTTCCATTTCACGGTCACGTTCACGGCAGAATAAAGCGTAGCTATAACCTTCTTCTTCGCTATCAAAGGTTTCAATCACTGCAACCGCTTCAGGTTCAGCAAAACCTGTTAAATAAAAGAAACTACTATCAGCTCGAAATTTATAATCTGCGTCGCGATTACGCATGGCTTCTTTGCTCGTGGCAATAATTGCGATGCTGCGTAAGCCCATTTCACCTGCAAGGATGTCACGACGTTCCTGAAAATCTGCTTGAGTTAATTTCTTCATGGATATGCTTCTTATACGTTTGGACTATGATTGATTTAATAGGATGATGAACTCCTTAGATAGAGTCCATCATCTATTAATTATTAATGCAAAAAGAATGCCTTAACTTGGACGGTGTGGAGTGAACATTTCAACCACATTGCCCGCTTGAGCCGATGAATTTTTAGCACTCAGTTGTAGCAACGGTGTTTCTGAAACATCTACTTTGGTACGTCCCATAGACAGGCTTACTGGGATTAAACGAACAAATTCGTATAATTCCTGATAGCTTTCTTCACCTTCTTCATCATCATCTGAATCTTCAAATTCTACTGAAGCGACATCTTGTAAATGCTCAATCAATTCTTGTTCATTGGTACGCAGATGTCCTGCCGCTAAACCAAAACCAAGAACCACACCTGCACACCAGTCTGCCAAGGCTTGCACACGTTCACCAAGTAAGTGATCATCATCTGGTAATAAAGGAAGATAGTCGAGTTCATCATCTGAAAGAGAATGAGCTACATCTTCTGCTTCTTCAGTTAACAATGCCAATGCATCTTCATCTAATTCAGCAACATCAAGCGTTGCTAAAATTTGTTGCCACTCTTCACGACTCGGTGGTTGTGACACACAAACTATACCGGTGAGTAAACCATGTAACTCACTTGGGCTTGAAATTTCTTCAATTTTAGAAAAATTCTGGGACCAATCTGACCAACCTGAAATATCGTCTTGCATTCGCTTATCCAATCTCTATACTTCGTATATATTACCTTTGTTTGCAAGACTGTGCGACTACGTTATGTTAGAAGAATTACAGCGTCTCCAAGCGCATATTAGCGTTTTAAAAACGCGACTGGCGCAATTTGAAAGCGAAAATGGTGCCTTACAAGATGAGAAAAACTCATCTAATGAGCAGCATCATGCTCAAATTGTACATAAGAACGGTATTATCACCTCCAAACAAGAAGAAATTGAAACACTGAATGAGCAATTAACTGATTCACGTGCTCAACTTCAACAGCTAAATACTGATGCAACTGCTTTGGCTGACCGATACAGCCGCCTCGAAAAAAGCTGTACTGATCTAAAAAATCGTTTTCAGGAAATTTTAGCAGAGCGTAATGAGTTACGTATCGTTAAAGAAAAGATGCAAAATGAACAGCGTCATGCTCAACAAGAAATTCAAGGTTTGCAGCAAGAACGTGAACGTTTATTACAAAAAAATGAACATGCTAAAGCAAAAGTTGAAGCGATTATTCAACGTTTAGCTATTTTAGGTACAGCTCAAGATCAACATGCGCAAGAAATTCAACAATTGGCACATCCGACTGAAAGTAATGAGGAAGTTTGATCATGAGTGAACAAATTGCAGTTGATTTAAAAGTTCTAGGTCATAGTTTCCGTTTAGCGACGACCTCTGACCAACAAGCAGATTTAGAACGCGCAGCACAATTACTGAATGACAAATACGATGAATTTCGTCGTAAAGCGCCACGTATGGAACCGAGTAAGCTGATCATTATGGTCGCACTTGAGTTAATGCAAGAAGTCCTGTCAATGAATAAGAGTTTGCAAGAATATGCAAACTGCGAACTTTTGTTGCAAAATATTTTGGAACAAGTGGAAGAATTGACTGATTAATCGGTGGTTTAGTGATTATACTTTGCCCGATTGCTTCATTTTAAACACTTTGTCAGTGTTTGGTGATTTGCCAATAACGCTGAATTCGTTATACTGAGCACATCTCTGAGGTGTTCGCCAGCTAGGTCTAATCCCCTGCCGATACTTAAACTTATGGATGTGTTCTGTATATTCTGAGCGTATGCCCTCCTCGAGTGGGAAACCCAGCGAGTGTACGTCGCGTCCACCTTGAACTCATCGGGTTCAGGGTCACGACATTTGCAGCGGCATCTTCGGAGTGTTTATCTTCCAAGTCATTAAATGAATTTTCAGCATTCAACTCAATTCAAAAATATTCTAAAAAATTCACTATTCTATTTCTGCGCTATTCGACTCCTGTTCTTTTCTTAAAAACTGATGTTACGCACATAAAAGTAATTTCGCATTTTTAAAATAATTTTAAGCCTATTCGACGGAGTCTTACATCTAAGGATTAAATAAAGAGATTAGCCTTCGGCTGGAGATACTTTTGTTTCGGCAAAAGTACCCAAAACCATTGTCATCCGCAAAACTCGTTCACTACCGTCAAATTATTCAAAGCATCACAAAAACATTTTTGATTAGAAGTAGTCCTGTCTTAAACACTTGCGGATGACGTTACCGCGTATCGTTGTTTTATTTGAAGCAAATTGCGCTTTGATGTTACTGCGTAACATCAGTTAAAAATTTTTATTCAAGTTTGTTCACCTTCAAAAGCTTATTTAATCCGCCTTATTCAATCTTTAAGTTGTTCTAGTTTGGCTTGTTGCCCATCTAAAAATCGATCCATTTCAGGCAGTATTTGGCGTAAATATTGAATAGATGAAATGGCTTCATCCACGTTCACGACGCCTTTTTCAACCAATCTGTATTGTTGCTCGAGTAAAGCGAGTACTTGATTTTGATTCGGCTGCTGCCCCTGACTCATTTGCGTATTTATTTGCTGAAATTCTTGAAATACTTGTTCACGTTGTTGTAATAACTGGATGTGCGTTTCCTTATCTTGTCTTTCTTGTATTTGTTTTGAACTTTGATCATTTAAAGCATTTTTAGTGGTTTGTACTGTAAGCGGGTTAAGAACTTTTTGTTTATCTAGTTGAATCTGTTCCTGCTCTATGTGCTGTTGCCGTGGTTTTAAAAACTGAATCATCAACAATAAAATTAAGCTAACCATTAAGCCTAGAACAATCCATTTCTTATACATGATCCAATCTCTAAATATTCTTCAATTAAAAAATTCAGAGCCGATTTGACTCTGATTTTTCCATTTTCTTTTGATTTAAACTGTTTTACTGACTGCCCCATCCTGCTGGTGCATAACCTAAACGAACACGCTGTGGGTGATTGCCAACTGGAACTGTGATGACTTTTTCACCTGTTGCAAAATCAATCACGGTTACTGCATCTGTGGCACTTTCAGAAATGACACAGCGTTTTCCATCTGGGCTTTGCGTTGCCCAATACGGTTTACCTGCAGCAATCAATTTCGCCGCGGTCAAAGTTTTACGATCTACTATAGTGGCATAATCATCCATGGTTCCTGCGACACACAGTTTTTCACCATCACCACTGATTGAAAGCCCATGATGGCGTGAGTCATTCACCCATTTGGTGCGATCTGAGGCAATCGTTGTACTTCCCGGAAGCTGTGCAATGCGCGTGACTTTGTCTTGATTGAGATCATATTCGACCAGACCATTAAAAAATGAGACCTGAGCATAGATTTTGGATTCATCTTTACTAAATACAATCGGTCGAACTGAGTTAGACAGATCTTTTCGTCCCACGGCATCTAAAGCAGGTCTAAAATCGATTTTTTTAAGGACTTTATAATTTTGAGCATCTGCGATCGTGATATAGCGTTTGCCTTTAGTAAAATCTTGCCAAGATGCATCCATGGCTGTTTCGACATTTCCAATGGCTGAATTTAGAATTTTAGTACCGTTGGCAAAATAGATATTTTCATGTGGTTTATCGCCCGTCGCAAAACGTCCTAATTCTTTGCCCGTGTTGATATCGAGTACATGTACAACATTCCCTGAAGATGCTGAAACAGCAACTTGTTGCCCATCGGGTGAAACCGCCATATGGTCTGCTCGAAATCCTTCAACGGGTGTGCGCCAATTGATTTTCCCCGTTGCAATGTTAATCGAGACTACATCTGCATAACTTGGGCGTGATGCAACCACCGATTTGCCATCTGGTGTGGAATACATGTCATCGACCAATTGATCATTTCCCTCTCCTGCCGTATTACGAATATAGCTATAAGCGATTAATTTTACTGGGTTGAGGTAAATTTCAGTGAGGCGTTGTTTTTTGTCGGGCACCATATTGATGACACCAACTTTCTGATAGTTTTTTGCAGGATTGATCACTGTAACCGTACCATCCCAATTATTGCCGACAAAAAAGACTTGCTGGCTATTGGGTGGAACGGGTGCAGTGGTTGTCGCTGCGAAAATAAGTGGCGACACCGTAACTGTCATACAAAGAAGTGTCCTGATCCAGAGATTTTTTTCCATTTTTATTGTCCATTCATTTGTTTTTATGCATACCTTTTGAGCTACGTCATCAGATAAGTGTCGCTTTTTAAGCGCAAAGAAAGCTTATTAAATATACAAGTGTAGATATAGCGTATTTGTTTTAATTCCGATGAGTTGTTGATTCAAACCAAGTCTTCAATTGGCATTCACTTTTTCAAAGCATAAAAAAGCACCCGAAGGTGCTTTTTTAGTTCATCAAATGATTAGTAAATAATTTGATTATTGTTGATTAGGTCATCTAGTTCGACTTTGTTGGTTTGATTGAGCAAGACTACAAGATCTTGTGATTCATATTCCGTACCTGATGTGCCATCACGGTCAATTGAGATCACAGCTGAATCAGTTTCTTCGTCATATTCTACTGTTACAAACTCTGCGAGATTCGCTTCAGTTGCATCGTCAGAAAGTAATGATGAGATGTCGATTTGGTCAGCAATAGAAAAATCATTTACTGTTGTTAATGTATTACCACCCAAATTGTCGTCTGCAAGAAGGTCGAAAACAATATCATCACTAATAAGTAAACTTTCACTTTCTAATGAGAACATCGCAAACGATGCTGTCGCAGTCACTGTTTCCTGAATAGGAAGCACATTGTTACTGTTTCCTAACTCTGTTTCGAGCTGGGTTGTAAGTACATTTACATCTTGAATTGAGGTTTCAGGGACTATAAATTTCACGACAAAATCTTCAACTTGACTACTTGAAGTGCCTTGATAAGTATAATACCCATCTGAATCTTTGCTTACTGATATACCATTTACCGAAACTTTGGCATCAACTAAAGCATCAAGAGCAGCAGATTTAAATTTCACACCATTTACATTCACATTTGCCTCTGCATCATTTAAAACTTCTGCATGTAAAGTAAATTGTAAAACTTTCTCTGGAGTACCTGCTTCAGGAGCTACTACACCAAGTTGATCCTGTCCATTTTGATTTTTCTCACCTGTCTTAGCAATTTGAGTTCCATCTGCAAATAGTACACCTTCCAACATATTAATTTGGAAGCTATTTACATTTTGGACACCTGTAATGCTCAAGTTAAAACCATCAATATAGTTGGTCGTATCAGAGTTATTCAAGACCATTGAATTAACTGGATATTTTGCACCTGAATACGGTTCATCAAATACAATCCAATCACTCGGAGTACCTTTTTCACCTCCAAAGTCTTTAGGGAAACTATTTGAGAAATTAAGCCCAAGCTCATTCTGAGTCAGAACTTTGTTAATTTTCTCCCAATTGATAATAATAATTTCAGAAACGTTAATTTCACTTTTCAAATTAGTAAAGATTCTTAGCGCTTCGTTAATTTTATTGAAATCATTACCATACTGTGGATCATTGATAATAGCTTGCATCTGTGCAGCAATATCTACAATTTTCGCACCCGCAACAAGATCATCAGAAACATAATTACCTTCAGCATCTTTATAAATCGTACCTAGGTTTGGAACGTTAATCACTGAACTTGACGCACCACCACCAGTTCCACCTGATGTTGACCCTGATACCGAAATTTCACTTGTTAATGTTGCTTTTAACTCAATGAGTTCAGCATTGCCAGTTACAGGAGTTGTAACTTTACCATCAGTAACTTGAAGACTTATCGAAGGCAATACAGCACCTGAATTTAGCTGATCCGCACCTTTCTGAGTTAAGGTTACAGATTGATCAGCCACTGATAATTGATAGAAACCGTCGGCACTAACTGTCGAGCCATTAGCAAATGTCACAGTCAGACTGTCATTATCTGCATCCGATGCAGCATATGTAGCAATTTTTTGACCCGAAACAGCTGCACCAACAGTGACTACTTCTGGTTCAATTTCAATTTCAGGTGCAGCGTTTGTTACAGAAGCAGGATATAAAATTACACCGAACTCTAGTTCTGAACTTGCAGTTGAACCATTTGATTTTTCAGTTGCAATAGATTCAAGCTTCACATTCAACTTCAAAGAATTACCTGTAACAACCAAACTTGTTGGTGCAATCGCCACTAAGCTTGAACCTTCGATACTCATGCTATCAGCGACAAAACTTAAATTGCCATTTGTATCCGCAGTTCCAAGCAATACTCGAGTTCCATCTATAGTAACAGCGTAAATTTGCATTCCTTCAACCAAACCAGAGAAATTCAGTGTTAAGCTTTCTGAACTATCGAGATCATTCAAACTAGTATTAAGTAGACCAAGAGAAATATCCTGTCCAACTTCACCACTTAGGTTGAAATATGGTCTATGGAAACCATTTTCATCTTTATCGGTACTACTTCCTTGAATCAAGTCAGATACTTGCCATTCCACAGAAGGATTAGTCTGTTGATAAAAATTATTCAGATCTGATACAGCAGCATCAAGACTAGGATAATAACTTATCTTATCACCATGTGACTGATCGATTAATTGGAAATCATAGTTACCCTCACCTGCTTGGTTATGCATGTAGAAATCAAAGGTATAGAACCCTGACTCTTTAGCGGTAAAGCTAAGGTCTACCGATTGGCTCAAGCCTCCCCAACTCACAAATACAGGATCTTGGTTTCCAATAATCAACATACCACTATCATCTGCTTTACCTTTATAGCTATAAGTATGCCCAGCTTCCAAATACACATAACCTGTAATTGCAACGCCTTCATAGGTTGCTACACTTGAATCAACCAAACTTGTAGTTTCACTAGTGCTTGCAGGTGGAAGAGTTGTATTTTTCGAACTGGTTAAGTATTCAAAAACCGTTCTCAAGGTATCTGCTGGCATGCCATTACCATTACCTTGCAATAAATTATAAGATTTTCCATCAACAGTAACAGTTTTAAGATTATTCCAAGTTTGAATATTTAAATTAACTGCCGTTGGGCTCCAATCTAATAAATCTAATGTTAAAGAAGGCTTATCTGCCACTGCATCAACAACAATTTCCAATTCACCTGAAGTCACATGTTTACCATCAGAAACATTAAATTCTAGGCCTGCATATACTCCGCCGTCAGTTGCTGAAGCTTCGTTAGCATCTGGCGCAAATACAACTTTTCCGACATTAATATCAGCATAAGATAGTGTTTGACCCACGATGATTGGTGTTTTATTCCCAGCAGCATCTACGATTGTCAATACACCGTCTTTTGGCAGATTTGTTACCGTAATAACAAGCTGATCATTTGCTGTATTTGCATCTGAAATACCAAAATGCGCCCATGTTAATGTCACACTTTGATCTTCTATCGTAACCACTTGGGTTGTCTCAACTTCAGGAGCGATATTGTCCACTGGGACAGTTTTATCTACTTCCTCACCCGGACTACCTGATTTATCTTCATAGCTATCTGTAGGGACAGTTACCGTAACGTTACCATCAACACCCGGAGGTACTTCACCAGTCACCACATATGAGCCATCTGGTTGTTCCACTGGCGGCGTAAATGGTACTTCGATTGGACCATTTGGACCTTCAACAATGATTTTATCTTCTGTAATTGTCGATGGATCAACATCATCAGGATAAGTCACAGTGATCTTACCATCTGGTGTAATCGTCACTTCTGCTACAAGCGGAACCATATTGATGTTTTCGTTGCCTTTACCTGGTAGACCCAGGTTACCCGAAGTGTCTTCATATGAACCTTCTGGTACATTAACCGTAACTTTGCCTTCAACGTCCTCTGGCACTTTACCCGTTACCGTAATTGAACCGTCTGGTTGAGTCTCAGGTGTACCAAACTCAACCACAATGTCTTTGCCATTTGGATCTTTAACCGTAATTTGGTCAGGCGTAATTGTGGATGGATCGGTGTCATCAGGGTAAGTCTGTACGATGTCACCATTCGGTGTCATCAGGGTAAGTCTGTACGATGTCACCATTCGGTGTCACAGTCACTTCAACTTGTGGACGCTCAGTTGTCGCATGTTCAACTTTTCCTGGCGTAAATAAATATGCAAAACCAGATAATTTATTGTTTCAAAACAATATGATTGATGTATACAAAATACATGTTCAACGTGATGAAAAATTATGCGCAGATGATCAAGCTAAGAACCAAAAATGTGCAACTAAGCTCTATATAGATGACTTTAAAGCCGGTGATTTTTATATTAATAATTCTGCTGATTTTTATTTAAAAGAAGGTGAATACCAATTTAAGGTGAAAAATTGTACAAATCTTTGTGAAAATTATTCAGTTAGCTATTGTGTAAACGAAAATTCACTTTTGAATAACTTATTACTTACAGTTGATAATAATGGCAAACCTATTATATTAAATAATGATGGCACTACGATTAATAATTGCCTGATTAGAGAAAATGCTCTAAATAATGTGATAAAACCAATTGAACCGAGTTTAGATAATATAAATTTAGCTGCCGATTCTTTATTTAAATTTAATGGTGGCAAATTAACCGATTTACTTCCTGCTGGTAAATCAAGCTTGAATGAACTAGCAACTAAACTTAATAACCACTATGCACGTATTGATATGATTAAGCTTACCGGCCATACCGACCGTTTAGGCAGTGAAAAATATAATCAGCAACTTGCATTGCAACGTGCACTAACTGTCAAAAATTACTTAATGAACCAAGGGATTGCTGCTGATAAATTAAGTTTCGCTTCAGCAGGTGAAACTCAGCCTGTAACCAATGGTTGTTTTGATGTGCAAGATCGAAATGCCTTAAAAGCTTGCTTACAAGCAGACCGTCGTGTTGATGTGCAAATTCTTGGTATAAAAAAACTTTAAATAAGTCCGCGTTCCTTAAGCTAATTAGTGTTTAAGGAACGCTTTATATAAAAAAGATAAAACCTATTTTTTCGGACTTTTAAGCTTGAACGCGTTAAAATGCCTTGAGAATTTTGTGCTACTTTGAAATGAATCATGACTTTGAGCACCACCAGCCTTCGTAAACAACTCCGTAAGCAGCGTCGTAGCCTAAACCTATGGGCCCAACGACAAGCTGAACAACAAGTCCTACAGCGTTTAATCAGACTCAGTCATTTTCAGCGCAGTCAGCATATAGGCGTGTATTTACATGCATTCGGTGAAATTCACACTCAAAAGCTCATCCACTACTGTTTTACGCACCAAAAACAGGTGTATTTACCCATGATTTGCAACATGAATCAGCAACTGGTTTGGGTTGAAATCTCACGACATCAGTACATCAATAAACGTTTTTCTCATCACCCACTCGGCATGAAAGAGCCTATGGCAAGTCGTGGGAAGCATGTTTCTCATCTTGACCTTTTAATCATGCCCTTGCTGGCTTGCGACAAGTACGGCACACGTATTGGTATGGGGGGTGGCTTCTACGATAAAACATCAGCGACTGCACCAACAAAGCCCTACCGACTAGGTCTTGCACATGACTTTCAATTAATCAATGAAACACTAAAAAGAGAATCATGGGATCAGCCTTTAGATGCACTTTTAACCCCCTCCCATCTTTTACGTTTTAAGCGTTAATTTGATATTTTTGACACTGAGTTACACTTAAAAATCACATATTTAGTCATTTTTTACACATTTTAATTGGCATGACCCTTGTAATTTAAAAAATACACATCACTATAAAAAACATGGCAACACCGTTGTCACTCATTAGGAGTGCCCATGTCTGAGATTATTATGAATGAAGAAAGCTTGGAAACTACAATTCCGAGCGTATTACCGCTCTTAGCGCTACGAGATGTGGTTGTATATCCTCACATGCAAATTGCACTGTTTGTGGGTCGTGAAAAGTCGATCAATGCAGTCAATGTCGCACGTGACAGTGACAATCTTGTATTCGTAGTTGCACAAAAAGATTCGCTTACAGAAGAAATTGATCACGACAATTTATATCAATACGGTACTGTCGCGAAGATTGTGCAAGTTGTGAATCATGAGAATGATGAAAACTGTATAAAAGTACTGATTGAAGGCTTATATCGTGCCAAGTTAGAAAAAATTATCGATACCGATGATTACCTGACTGCCGAGCATTCATTAAGCCCAATGACGGTTTCTGTTGACTCAGAAACTCAGAATAATCGTGTGGAAGAATTACGCACCTTATTTGCTCAATATGCAGAAGCAAAATTGCGTAACGCACGTGAATTGATTGCAGCAGCCAATAAAATTGATGATTTGCTGCAATTATTATTCTTTGTAGCAACACGCGTGCCTTTGAATATTGATGTAAAGCAAAAATTCTTAGAGCATGATGAATTTGAAGCACATTTAGCTGAGCTGATGACGTATTTATTACAACAGTCAGAAGAACAGCAAATTGAGCAAACCTTACATGATTCTGTAAAACGCCAAATGGAAAAGAATCAGCGTGAATACTTCTTAAATGAAAAAATGAAGGTCATTCAACGCGAACTTTCTGACATGAATGGCGGTGGTGAGGATGACGTTGCAGAAATTGAAAAACGTCTAGCTGAAGCCGATTTACCTGAACATGTACGCAAGAAAGCTGAAAATGAGTTCCGTAAGCTAAAAGCAATGCAACCTGCTTCGAGCGAAGCTGCTGTCGTGCGTAACTATCTAGAAGTTATTTTAGATACGCCTTGGAACAAAGCCAGCAAAGTCAGCATTAACCTTGCGAAAGCTCAAGATATTCTTGATGCCGATCACTATGGTTTAGACGACGTGAAAGACCGCATCGTGGAATACCTTGCTGTTCAATCACGTGTGAAAAAACTTCGTGGTCCAATCCTGTGCTTAGTTGGTCCTCCAGGTGTTGGTAAAACTTCACTCGGTGAATCTGTTGCCAAAGCGACTGGTCGTGAATTTGTCCGTATGGCGCTGGGCGGCGTGCGTGATGAAGCTGAAATCCGTGGTCACCGTCGTACTTATATTGGTGCGATGCCAGGTAAAATTGTGCAATCTTTGTCTAAGGTTGGTGTAAAGAACCCTCTGTTCTTACTCGATGAAATTGACAAAATGGCGCAAGACTACCGTGGTGACCCTGCTTCAGCATTGCTTGAAGTCCTAGATCCATCACAAAACAGCAAGTTCAATGATCACTACTTAGATCTTGATCTCGACCTTTCTGAAGTGATGTTCATCTGTACTGCAAACAGCATGAATATTCCTGAAGCTTTGCTTGACCGTATGGAAGTGATTCGTCTACCGGGTTATACCGAAGATGAAAAAGTGAATATTGCTGAACGTTACCTCGTTCCAAAAGCCATCAAGAACAACGGTCTACGTGCGAAAGAATTAACCGTTCACGAAGAAGCCATCCGCGATATCGTACAACGTTATACACGTGAAGCCGGTGTCCGTAGCTTAGAACGTGAAGTGTCTAAAATTGCACGTAAAGTGGTAAAAGAAGCAGTGAGCAAGAAAGCGAAAAATCTTCAAATTGAAGTGAATTCGAAAAATCTTCCTGACTACTTAGGTCCACACAAATTCGACTTCGGTATGGCCGAAGAAGAAGCTGAAGTGGGTCGTGTAAATGGCTTGGCTTGGACATCTGTTGGTGGTGAACTACTAACAATTGAAGTTGCGGCAGTGAAAGGTAAAGGCAAGTTCATTACCACAGGTTCTCTTGGCGATGTCATGAAAGAATCGATCACAGCAGCGATGACCGTTGTACGTACCCGTGCAGATGAACTAGGTATTGAAGCGATTCGCTTTGAAGAAACAGATGTACACGTGCATTTACCAGAAGGTGCAACACCAAAAGATGGTCCATCTGCTGGTTTAGCCCTAACCACTGCTCTTGTTTCAGCGTTTACAGGCATTGCGATTCGTCCAGATATCGCAATGACTGGTGAAACCAGTCTGGGTGGCCGTGCAATGCGCATTGGTGGTTTAAAAGAGAAACTTCTCGCTGCTCACCGTGGTGGCATTAAGCTTGTCTTTATCCCACAAGACAACGTTCGTGACTTGGCTGAGATTCCAGACAATGTCAAAGAAGGTCTAGAAATTAAACCAGTGAAATCGATTGATGAGATTTTACCACTAGCCTTGGTTGATATGCCTAAACCTCTTGCAAAGACACCGATTGTCAAAGCAACTGAAGGTGGCAAAGCTGCTCGTCACTAAGCGCTAGCAACTCGCAATAAAAGAAAAAAAGCCCTGTTTCGACAGGGCTTTTTTACATCCATTATTTCATACTGCATATTCGAAAAATTTCATTCAAATCCTTCGCTATGACAAGACTCCAGACAACAGCTACAACTTTTGATTGGATTACTATTTCAAATTCGACATCAAGATCAATTATAGCCAATAAGAAAGTCTTACAAAATTTGAATGCTATTACTTGAAATATCGCCCTCTATCCCACATATATAGTAGAGAGATATACGCGCTGTATGTTTCTTTATTGGTTCCAATCACGTGTAAACGCGTGATGATCATTGGAACAAGATGGTCATCTACATCTCCAGGTAGATGACCTTTTATCGCAGTCCACAGGCTTTCGGGGCTGCGTTTTTTATGTCATGTTTTTAAAGACACTCATTTCAAATTTAAGATGGTTTTTACTAAACCATCGATCACTTGAGCCATTTTGTCTAAGTTTAATTTATCCAGGGTATCTTGCTCAGTGTGATAGTGCTTATTACGATAAAATGCCGTATCAGTGATCATCATCGCCGGCATATCAAATTGCCAATAATTCATATGGTCTGAAAAATCCACACCCTGAATAAATGAAGGAGAAATCAAGCGCTCACATTGTAGTTGCTTCAAAGACTCCATCGCCGCACAATACGTTGAGGTTAAGTCACGAGACTGAATATTCCCCACCGATGCAATAAAATTCGTATGAGATGGATAAATCCATTTCAGTCCAACTGGATAATCTTGAGTGACTTTGGGATCAAAATAACCAATCATTTCCAGAATATACACACCTGAAATTTTATCCTTTTCCTTTGCTACCGATTTTGCGTGAATAAAACTGCCCATCGACTCTGTTCTAAAATATGGTGGTTCTTCGAGGGTATAAAATACAAACTCAATATTTTGTTTTAAACGCGCTTTTTCAGCCGAAAGAATCCGAGCAGCTTCGAGTACACCTGCAACGCCAGAAGCATTATCATCGGCGCCATGCTGCTCCTCAAATACATCGTAGTGCGCGCCAATGATCACTCGGTTGCTATGCCCTGCATTTAAGGGACAGACCACATTACGGTATGGTTGGCTGTTTACGGTATAGGTTTGAAAACGACAATTCACACCAAATAAACGCATCTGCTCACGAATCCAAGCAGACACCCGGTTTAACTCTTGAATATTCTTATAGTTACGATATTCAGCTTCATTACCAATAATTTGCTCTAAATAGACTTTTAAATTATCTGGTTCAGCTGTTCTAATATTGTTGGCATACGCCGCAAATGAACACCATCCAAAAATTGAAAGCATTACTGCTTGCTTGAGCAAAAATAATTTACCGTCCTGCCATGTTTTTTTCATTGTTATTATTCCAATTTTCATCTTTGATCTAATCTGTTTATGCTGCGTATTTAAACAGCAAGCAGAACACGATTTCAATTGCAAATTGTGTCTGAACATACAAAGCGCAAGCGAACCGTTATAATGCTCTTTTGTATACTTTCAGGCGCTGTATGAAAATTCGTATTCTGACAATCGGTCAAAAAATGCCAGCATGGGTTCTGACGGGTTTTGAAGATTATTTCAAACGTATTCAGCCATTTGTTCAAACGCAGATCATTGAACTGCCTATGGCTAAACGTGGCAAGAACGACTCAGAAGCCGACATTTTAAAATACCGTCAAATTGAAGGTGACAGCATTTTAAATGCCATGAAATCGAATGAAGTGCTAATCGCCTTAGAAGTCGGTGGTCGTGAGTTCAGTACGGAAAAACTAGCTGAAACCATGAAAGGCTGGATGCTTGAAGGCAATGATGTGGTTTTAGCCATTGGTGGGCCAGATGGACATTCTGAAGCAGTACGTAAAGCTGCAGCATGGCATTGGTCTTTGTCTAAACTAACTTTGCCGCATCCAATGGTTCGTGTCATGCTCATCGAACAGCTATACCGTGCAATGAGTATTAATCATAATCACCCTTACCATCGTGCGGGTTAATCCGAACTGACTCCAGCATCTACAGCAATTACAGCGTTGCAACAATGAAACAAACCGTTGAAATTATCCGAATTGTTACGCTGAATAATTTAGTGCATGATCATCATATTCCTTTAAACAACCAGCGACGACCGCGATGAATTTACAAACACTTCCAGGTTTATTTATTTCCCATGGCTCACCTATGCTTGCCATCAATCCTGAGCAAGTCGGTCCTGCGTTGGAACGTTTAAGCCTGAATCTTCCAAAACCTGAAGCCATTGTTATCATGTCAGCACATTGGGAAAGTAACACACTAGAAGTAAGTACCAGTGCCCGTCCTGAAACTTGGCATGACTTCCGTGGTTTCCCAGCGGAACTTTATGATATTCGTTATCCAGCACCGGGTAACCCAGAGCTTGCAGAAGAAATCCTTCATTTGCTTGCCAATGCAGGATTATCGGCACATGCCAACAGCACTCGTCCACGCGATCATGGCGTTTGGATGCCGTTATTGCATATGTATCCTGATGCCGACATTCCTGTAATTGAAATATCACTGCCGATGACCATATCTGCGCAAGAGATCTATAAAATTGGACAAACGCTTGCACCTTTACGTGACAAGCAAATCCTGTTGATTGGATCGGGCAGTATTACTCATAACTTACGTGAATTGGCTTGGGATGGACGTGCAGCAACCGTGCCTGAGTGGGCGTCTACATTCCGTAATTTTGTGGTCAATAAGCTCACTCATCAAGATTTTGATGCAGTTCTCGATTGGCAAAATATCCCGTTTGTACAACGTAACCATCCGACCATTGAACATTTTGCACCCATCTTCTTTGCGATGGGTGCAGGCCCTCGCTTCTCTATTGTTCACAGTAGCTTTAGTATGGGTTCACTGGGTATGGATATTTATCGTTTTGATTAAACGTGAATAAAACGAAATAGTTTGACTTATTCATAATTTATATTAATAAGTTAACAAATTATTATTTATGGATACATTTTGCTACTTATTTGAGCTGAATGTATTCATATTTTTTTAAAATGAATGGGTTATGCTACAAGCTGAAATTCACTTAGAACAGTTAGCGTAATGAAATTAAAATATTTAGCGATCGCCCTCTTCCCTTTAGCCCTTGCAGCATGTCAATCAAGCGATATCCAAAAAGCTGGAGATTTAGCCGTGAGCGTATTACAACAACAAAATGCTGATAAAACTTTAGCTTCATATCAATGGAGCACCACCACTGAAAATGCGCCAAAACCTTTGGTTTTAAATTTTCTAGAAAATGGCACTTTGGGTATTTCAACCAGCTGTAATAGCATGTCAACCCAATGGAAAGTGGAACACAATACACTTGTAACAGGCAACATTGCATCTACCATGATGGCGTGTCCTGATCATGCGATGAAACAAGAAGGACTTGCATCTTCACTCTTTAGTGACCGTAAAGCACCTTTTGTTTTAAATACTACAGATCCACAAAATCCAACGTTAACCATTATCTCTGCAACAGGTGAGAAACTGGTGTTCACTGGAAAATTAACACCTGAAACTCAGTACAACTCGCAAGGCGAAACGATTTTCCTTGAAATCAGCCCTGAAACTAAACAATGTACAGGCGTTGCTCCACAAACTTGTTTGCAAGTACGTGAAGTGAAATACGATGAAAAAGGCCTAAAAACACAAGTTGATAAAGACTGGACTTTATTTTACGATCAAATTGAAGGCTTTAAGCACACTCCTGCAGAACGCCAAATTATTCGCGTAAAACGTTTTGAACGTAAAAACCCCGCTGCTGACCAATCAAAATATGCCTATATTTTTGATATGTCAGTCGAACGTGAAGCTGTAAAAGGTACGTTGTAAGTTACAGCCTATAAGAAAACCGAGGTCATCGCCTCGGTTTTTTTATATCCACAGTACGCTTTAGGATCTAGACTACCGATGAAAAATTTATTGTATTTTAGTATTTTATTCGGATTGTTTGGCTGTCAGAGTAATAGCGTATGGCAACCCAAACTTCAACACGAGACTTTTATCAGCCCAGCTTCAGATCAATTTCATCAAGTTTTACAGCACTATACATGGCAACATAATCCAACTGACAGCCGACAACCCTTTCTCATTAACTTTTCCGCACAACAGCTACACCTTTATGCGGGATGCAATTTAATCTCTAAACATTATCATTTAAATCAACAGCATTTGAAGACTGAATCTTCACAGCTGCAAACACTGATCGGCTGTTCAAAGCAATCAAATAACGATGTGCTGTTCAATCAACTCTTTCGCGATGTAAATCTAAAGCTACTTCAAAAGCAAAATGCCCTGCCTGAATTAATCGTGATGAATAATAATCAACAGACCTATATTTTTAAAGGCATACAGCGAATTGCTAATTTACGTGATTTTGAAGCAGAACAATTAACTCAAAAGACGTGGGTTCTCGTAGAGAATAAGGCTCTACCCGCCCAAATAACTCTCACATTCAACAATGTCCGTATGACATTTTTTTAGAGGCTGTAATCGCATTGGCCGCAATTATGTTGTTGAAAAGCATACTTTGCGTTTTACCGGAGATATAGGGAGTACTCTGACGTTCTGCACACAGTTACATCAGCTAGGGCTTCATATTAAACGTTTGCTCGACCAACCCTTAAATTTTCACTTCAGTGTTATGGATAGCGAAATCCAACTTACCCTGATGAGCACTAATTAACAATTCAATATATTCCAAAACATTAAGCCATAAAAAACCGAGGCAGAAGCCTCGGTTTTCAGTTCAACTTACGGAGAACTTAGTAAACGCCTTGAGCAAGCATTGCGTCAGCAACTTTTACGAAACCTGCAATGTTCGCACCATTTACGTAGTTCACAGTACCATCTTCTTCAGTACCGTATTTCACGCAGTTGCGGTGAATTTCTTTCATGATCGCGTGTAGACGCTCGTCAACTTCTTCGAAAGTCCAACCCAAACGAATTGCGTTTTGAGACATTTCAAGACCAGAAGTTGCAACACCACCCGCATTCGATGCTTTACCTGGTGCATAAAGAATTTTCGCTTCAACGAATTTCTCAACTGCAGCCAAAGTAGATGGCATGTTTGCGCCTTCAGCAACACAGATTACGCCATTAGCAAGAAGAGCTTCAGCATCAGCTTCATCTAATTCATTTTGAGTTGCACATGGCAGCGCGATATCACATTTGATTGACCAAGGGCGTTGACCTTCTAAATATTCAAAACCGTGCTTAGATGCAAATTCAGAAATACGGCCACGCTTAACGTTTTTCAATTCCATTACTTCAGCAAGAAGTTCAGTTGTGAAACCGTCTTTTACGTATACAGTACCTGCTGAGTCTGAAAGTGAAACCACTTTCGCACCCAAGTACATTGCTTTTTCAGCAGCGTATTGTGCAACGTTACCAGAACCCGAAATCGTTACAACTTTATCTTTAAAGCTATCGCCACGAGTTTTTAGCATTTCCTCAGCGAAATACACAGTACCGTAACCTGTTGCTTCAGGACGTGCAAGTGAACCACCGAAAGTTAAACCTTTACCAGTGAACACACATGCTGTGTCGTTGCTTAATTTTTTCATCATACCAGCCATGTAGCCCACTTCACGGCCACCTACACCGATGTCGCCCGCAGGGATGTCAGTGTTAGAACCAAGATGACGGTATAATTCGATCATTAATGCTTGACAGAAACGCATGATTTCGCCTTCAGATTTACCTTTAGGGTCAAAATCTGAACCACCTTTACCACCACCCATAGGAAGTGTAGTTAAGGCATTTTTGAAAGTTTGTTCAAAACCTAAGAATTTAAGAATTGAAAGGTTCACTGATGGGTGGAAACGCATACCACCTTTGAATGGACCAATTGCTGAGTTGTATTGAACACGGAAAGCACGGTTAACTTGAGTTTGACCTTTGTCATCTACCCATGAAACACGGAACTGAATTGCACGCTCAGGCTCAACAAGACGTTCTAGCAAACCGTAGTCAGCATATTGTGGGTTCTTTTCGATGAATGGCCAAAGGCTCGTCATCACTTCTTCAACAGCTTGAAGAAATTCAGGTTGATGTTCATCACGTGTTTTAACGTAGTCTAGGAAGTCGTTAAGGCTGTTATATTTCAACACTTAATCCTCAGCAGATGTATGGATCAAAATTGATCACAATTTTGATCAAAGATATATTTTGGCGCAAAATATTAAATATCTTTTGTAACTAATCAGCAATAGTTTTTTTAAAAAATCTTTAAATTCTTTAAAGAACAGCGATTTAAATTGATTACTCAGATATTTTAGTTATAAATATTATTACTTTTAGGAATATTTTAATGAATTATTTTGCTCATTTATGATGCATCTATAGACCCATTTTTGCGCACAGCAATTCATACTGAAACATGCTAGAATTCAACGTCCTCTTTGGTTTTTCTCTGCCTTCATTTGTACTCGCGACTACCCATGACTTCTGAAATTTCCCTCATCCAACAAATTGATGCCCTATTGCCACAAACTCAATGTGGACTTTGTGGACACCGAGACGGCTGCTTACCCTATGCCAAAGCCATCAGTGAAGGAGAAGAAGCCAATAAATGTATACCCGGTGGTCAACCTGTGGCAGATTCACTAGCAGCGTTATTAAATCGTCCACACTTAACAGCAGAAGCCAGCGTTTGGCCAATCCAAAGTGATGGACGCCCGCAACGGGTTAAAGCTGTGATTCGTGAGGATGAATGTATAGGTTGTACCAAATGTATTAGTGCCTGCCCTGTTGATGCCATTGTTGGCTCAGGCAAATTGATGCATACGGTCTTGACGGATTTATGTACGGGCTGCGAACTCTGCATCCCACCGTGTCCAGTGGATTGTATCGACCTAGTCGAAGAGCTTGATCAAGTGCCATCTGAACCTGTTCGAATCGCAGAACAGAATGATTTACGTCGCCGCTACTATGCACATATTCAGCGTGAGGAAAAGCGCCGAATTCATCGTAAAGGCCCTGTTGTACGCGCAGAAATTGATACGGAACTTTTTGCCCAATTTTCGACCCAGACAGACTCGGTGCCGGTCATTGAAGTCGTAGAAAAACCAACTACGCCAGTCGTGCAGCTCGATGCAAAAACCACCATTGAACTTGCTAAAATTCGAACACAAATTAAGAAATTAGAAAAACAACTGAGTGTTCGAGACGATGCAAAAAAACGTGAGTTACTCCATACGCTCACGCAACAATTAACACAACTGCAAGGGGCTTAATCATGGCTGTTAAAAACATGACTAAGAAGCAAATTCAAACTTTTTTTGAACGCTTACGTGAGCAACGCCCCAACCCGAAAACTGAACTCAATTATAGTAGTCCATTTGAACTTTTAGTGGCTGTTACCCTATCTGCTCAGGCCACAGATGTCAGTGTCAACAAAGCCACAGACAAGCTTTTTCCAGTGGCAAACACTCCTGAAGCTATCTATGCGCTAGGTGTTGACGGTCTGAAGGAATATATCAAAACCATTGGCCTGTATAACTCTAAAGCGGAAAATGTCATCAAAGCCTGCAAGATGCTGATTGATAAGCACAACAGCATCGTTCCGAATAATCGTGCAGATTTGGAAGCCTTACCCGGTGTCGGTCGTAAAACTGCAAATGTGGTGCTGAATACTGCTTTTGGTCAACCAACCATGGCCGTTGATACGCATATTTTTCGTTTAGGTAATCGTACAGGATTGGCTGTCGGCAAAAATGTTTTGGAAGTCGAACACCGACTCGTCAAAGTCATCCCTAAAGAGTTTATCGTCGATTCACATCATTGGCTGATTTTACATGGACGCTATTGTTGTATTGCCCGCAAACCCAAATGCGATGAATGTATCGTGTCTGATGTATGCAATTGGCCTGACCGTTTTGACTTTGGCGCATTAAGACCGATTAAAACCACCCAAATTGAAGATTAATCTCTTCAATTTCAGGCTAGATGAAATTTATAAGAATCAATTGATCGAGTTGATGCTTAATTTTTATCTTGTTCTTTGTTTTTTTTATCAAACTCTTGCTGCAGCTTTGGATGTAAGCGATATTGCTTCGGGTTCAGTTTAGCTTGCTCTGCTTCTTCCACTTGCACCTTACGCAACATTTTAAAGCTGACAAATAATAAGCCCAATAACACCGCCACAGCGATGATGACCATTATAACCAAAGCAAATTTCATAACAGATTCGCCCTAAAAGCCACATAAAAAAAGAGCCCCACTATGCAGTAGGACTCTTTGATTGTCAAAAATTCAAAAAAGCTGAATTATTTAGACTGATCTAAAATCGCGAACAAATCAGTTTGAACTTGATCGATTGGACGAAGACCATTTAATTTGTCATAAGTCGGTGCGTTTTCGCCAGAAGCTGCGCGACCTTGGTAGAAACCAACCAATTGCTCAGTTTCAGCGTGGTAAGAACCTAAACGCTTACGAATTGTTGCTTCTTGGTCATCCGGACGTTGAACAAGGTCTTCACCAGTTTCGTCATCTTTACCTTCCACTTTTGGTGGGTTGTAAACGGTGTGATATACACGACCAGATGCAGGGTGTTGACGACGACCAGATAAACGTTGAACGATTTCTTCGTCAGGTACATCGATTTCAATCACGTGATCGATGCTGATCCCTTCGTTTTCAAGCGCTTCAGCTTGTGGAATCGTACGCGGGAAACCGTCGAAAATGCAGCCGTTGACACAGTCAGGTTGAGCAATGCGTTCTTTTACAAGACCAATAATAAGCTCATCAGATACAAGGCCGCCATTATCCATGACGCTTTTAGCTTGTAGACCTAATTCAGTACCTTCACGAATCGCAGCACGGAGCATATCACCGGTTGAAATTTGTGGGATATCGTAGCGCTTACAGATCAACTGAGCTTGTGTACCTTTACCTGCTCCAGGTGGTCCGAGTAATATAATGCGCATAAAAAAACATCCTCATTTTAAACATTGTATATGACGCTATGTAGTGATCTGAACCCAAGATTCAGATCGTCTTCCAGCATCTAATTATAAGAAAGCCACAAACAAATGTATTGTACCCGCGATAAAACCGGTTACACCACCCAAGACAATTAAAATCCATTCGTCTTCCTGAAATGCAGGACGTAATAGATTTTGAAATTCTTTCGGTGTTAGCTCACGAATACGGTCTCTAAACATTTGAAAGATTTTCTGTGCACGGCTCGCATTAAACGCAGGGTCGCATACAGGCACCATCGTAATTTCAATTGAGCGATCGATCAAGTCTGTCTTGAGTTTTGCGTACTCTTTTGGACCTAAAGACAACTGTAATGAGGTACGAACCAGTGGAGACTCCATAATTTCATTAATATGACGTTTCACAATGCGACGAGTCTTATCTTTCTTCCCGCCATACATCATTTCAGTCATGATAGATTTTAACGTAATTAGGTCTTCTGTGACTACACTTGCGAATACATCCGAAACTTCTTCTTGGCGTTTCATAAACGCCCCTTGAACATTGTACGTTCCAATACGTGGAATCACAGGTTTAATCCAAGGGAATTTACGATCTTTAGTTAATTCAAATAATTGCAAATACTTTACGGGGTGCGGTTCAATGGGATTAAATACCATCCAGATGGCAATCCAGTTGGTCAAAAAGCCCCAGATTGCTGCCCAAAATGGAACCGTCCAATGCCAAGGCACCACAAACCAAACGATCATCTGGAAGATACCAAAGAACATCCCAATCAAGGCACTGATATGCCAAATAAAGTTGATTTCTTTTTGGCCAACTTTAAGAAACATACGCACCATCAAGAGACGATCTGCTTCCATTTGACTCACCACCATTTCACGCATATCAACAAGTGACTCTACGTTCATGGTCAGTTCGGTCACGAGTTCTTTTAAGGTATTTGGTAGCTGTTTGTGTGCTTGGGCATAAATACGACGTTTAATCGAATACGGTAGGTTTTCCCAAAGCACCGCATTTCGGTCTAGCATGACTTCATCAATCAAATGTTCAAGCTCAAAGCCAACTTGTTCACCAATGATGCGCGCCATGTCCTCAGGATCCATTGCATCCAAAAACTCACGCAAGGAACCCAATTTAGACAATGTATTATCCGTAATAATGCCAGAAATACGTCCAGCTTTTCTTGGCACAATCCCCTGCCATCCTACGGGTAATGGACCTAAATGGAATCCCCAGAAAGTAATCGGGTAAAACACCATTTTCAGTGCCATCCAAACGTGTGCCCAGGTAACGAATGCGGTAACGGGGATAATACTCAGCACAGCCCAAAAATCGGGACGTTGCAAAAAGGTTTGCCACAATTCGTTAACGTACTCAAGCATGCATAACTTCCATATTTAATTTTATTCAGTGAGTGCGGTTATAAAATAAAGTTGATTATTTTCACTACAAACCAAAACTTAAAGTATATGAGATTTGTAGTCTCGGTTCGGTTTCCACAATCACATTACCTGATTTGTCTTCTAATTTTTCACCCGCACCCAAGCCTACACTAAACGTACTAATACGCTCGGCACCCAACATCACATAAGCAAGATCGATACCACCACCTAAACGCGCTTCATCTTCACCATCTACTTTCTTGGAGTCGATGTGGCCCGCATAAGCTCCGATATAATAACCATTTTTATCTTTGCCAGTGAAATGAACTGGGTAACGAAAGCCGACTTGCCCACCAGGTGTTTTATCATCGTTCAAGAAAACACCAGCTTTTGCATAGGCAATGCCATATGGGTTTACCCACTCACCATTCACGTGAATAATTTTTTGAGTAAAACCTGCTCCAACATTCCATGGTTGATAACCCTTACCTGTTAACTTTGCCTCAGGTAAAAATGAATTGTCATTGGCATGTGCGATGCTTCCGAGCATCATAAATGCAAGCAATGGATATAATTTATTCATTGTTTTCACAAACTTCCTTAGTATTATTTTTTGGAATATTCCTTTTTTATACGTTTCGACTTTAGCAGAATAATATGAACTGTTATACACAAAGCCCCATATTTTTCATGTCTGCAAAGTCAAAATATAGACTGCAATCACAGCAGAGTCTTTTTTACTTATCAAAAAAATGTCAGTTGCGCTAGAATATGCCTCTTCCGTTATTTTAGCTCTCAGTCTTTAAGTCGATCGCGTATGAAGCAGCATTATCCTTTAAAAAATGTCCAGCAAGAAAAGCGGATTTATCGTAATCGCGTGGTGATTTCGATAGGGATTGTCTCCTTCTTTATGCTGTTGCTTGTGGCACGATATGCATATTTGCAAATCAAAAGTTATGAGACCTTTTCGACTGCTGCCGATCAAAACCGAATTCGATTGCAACCGCTTGCACCTTCTCGTGGTTATATCTATGACCGTAATGGTGTGTTATTAGCGGATAATTATCCGGTTTTCTCAGCAACCATGAGCCGTGCGGATGTTGAAGACATTGATGATACGGTAGAGCGCCTAACGCCTCTGTTAGAACTGACTGATGAAGACATCGAACGTTTCAAAAGTCGAATTAAAACCTCTAAAAAGACTGAACGCGTTTCGATTAAACTGAATTTAAATGAAAATGATATCGCCCGTTTTAGTGAGGTGAAATATCAATTCCCGGGTGTCAATATAGAGACCCAAATGACTCGCTATTATCCACATGGCGAACTGTTTGCCCATGTGATTGGTTATGTAGGTCGTATTAATGACAAAGAACTAAAATCGATTGATAAAGATTTATACGCTGGCTCAAACCTGATCGGTAAAATTGGCGTTGAAAAATCATACGAACAACTTTTACATGGTATGCCGGGGAATGAGTCGGTTGAAGCCGATGCCTTTGGTAATGTGTTACGACATCTAGGTCGTAAAGATCCGATTCGTGGTAATGACTTATATTTATCCCTAGATTATGGACTGCAAATGGTCGCGTCAGAGCAGCTTGCAGGTCGACGTGGTGCAATTGTTGCGATTGACCCACGTACTGGAGAAATTCTTGCTCTCGTTTCTAGTCCAAGTTTTAATCCTAACTTATTTGTTACCGGGATTAGCAGCAAAGATTATTCTGAACTGCGTGATAGCCTCGATCAGCCATTATATAACCGTGCCGTGCAAGGGGCTTATCCACCGGGTTCAACGATTAAGCCAATGTTTGGTCTAGGTGGTATTCATTATGGTCTAGTGGATTGGAGTACTGCCATTTCAGATCCGGGCTATTTCACGCTTCCGGGTGACAGCCATCGTTTCCGTGACCACAAAAAAACTGGTCATGGCTCAGTTAATTTACACAAAGCTCAAGTCATTTCCTGCGATACCTACTTCTATGTCTTGTCCTATCGCATGGGAATTGAAAAAATGAATACTTGGATGCGTCAGTTTGGTTTCGGTGAAAAAACCGGTGTAGATTTACCAAGTGAAAGTACGGGGCTATATCCAAATCCTGAATGGAAGCTCCGCACACGGAAGTCCAACTGGCTTAAAGGTGAAACCATTTCTGTCAGTATTGGTCAAGGTGCATTTACAGCAACACCATTACAACTGGCGATGGCGACTGCTATTACCGCCAATCAAGGCTCTCATGTTACACCTCACGTTTTGCGTGAAAGTAAAGGCGCAAAGGTTCATAAAGTTCATAACGCCCCGAATGGTCGCATTCAATTTAATGGTAAGCCAGATGATTGGATTAAAATGCGTGATGCCATGATTGATGTGGTACAAACAGGGACAGGTCGTGGTATTCGTACCCCAATGTATCAAATAGCAGGTAAAACAGGAACTGCACAGGTTAAAAGTATTGCCCAAGGTAAACGTTATAACGAGTCCTTATTGACAGAGCGTCAACTTGACCATGGTTTATTTGTTGGTTTTGCCCCTGCGGAAAAACCTGAAATTGCCATTGCCGTCGTTTGGGAAAATGGTCGTCACGGTGGTTCTGCTGCTCAAATTGCGAAACCAATGTTTGACTACTGGTTATTAACACGTAAAAAGAATCCAATTCGTCCTGCTAGCCATCAAATTAGCGGTGGTCTCATGACTGCGGGTCTAAAACCAAGTGAGTTGCCAAGTGGCTCGAATATTTTATCAGCCGATCCAAATGCGAGCCCAACTGCACAGCAGAATAATAGTGCAACTCAACAACCGAATAGTGCAAATACAACACCTCGTGCTGCCAGTGCCGCACATGCAACCGATGAGGAATAATTCATGAAAAATCAATTAAGAATCATTGGTGGTGAATGGAAGCGTCGTCAATTGCCTTTTGCCAGTATTGACGGTTTACGCCCCACACCTGACCGTGTCCGCGAGACATTATTTAACTGGCTCATGTGGGATGTTCAAAATGCCAAAGTTCTCGACCTGTGTACAGGTTCAGGTGCTTTGTCGTTTGAAGCACTCTCACGTGGTGCAGCAGAAGCCGTTTTAATTGAACCTGATCGCACCCAAGCGAAGTTTCTCATGGACAATTTAGAACTCTTAAGGGTGAGTAAACAACGTGTGCAACTCAAAAACATGACGGCACAACAAGCCATTCCTAACTTGAAAGATCAATTTGATCTGATTTTCTTAGATCCCCCTTATAGTCTTGATTTATGGCAAGAACTTGCTGAATTGGTCGATCCGTGCATTGCAGACAATGGTTTAATATATATCGAAGCTGACCGTGATCTTGCTCAGTTAAAACTCCCGAGCACTTGGCAGCAAATCAAACAAACCAAAGCTGGAACGGTGCGTGCAGGCTTATATAAAAAGGCTTAATGCAAATACACACAAAAAAGGACGCCAATGCGTCCTTTTTTATTACTTGAAAATCATTAAACCTGTGGTCGAAGTGGACGCTGGCTATTAAATCCACCCGGGGTTTTAGCTTTATCCACGGGCGTCACTTTTGGACGTTGTTGCTGTGGTTTTTGCTGCTGGGGCTTGCTTGTATTGGGTTTAGCTGGCGTCTGAGGCTTTGAGCTTGGACGCTGCACATTTGACGGATGCTGAGATGAAGGTTTCTGTACATTCGGTTTATGCGCATTTGGTTTATATATATCGTCTGGACGGCTATTCGAATTCGGTCGTGGTGAGTTTGGTCGATGTTGCGGGCTATTCACTCGACCATATGAACGGTCATAACGCTGACTTGAGTCATAGCGCTGTCCGTATGAACCACCATATTGACATGAATAACCATATTGATTTGCATAGCCATATCGATTCGATTGGTATCGGCCATCATCAAATGGCGCCACGACACACCCTGTAAATGTAACTGCAACCACAGATAGCAAAGCAACTTGTTTAAGCATGTGTAGCACTCCTCTTTGATGAAGAGCATTTTCACTTATCGAAATGAATTTAATTGGAAGTCTGTGTACATCTGCTGTATTTAAATATTCATGTTCTATTCATGATTTGATGTCCAATTTTGCTACATTTACTCAGTCAGCCACATTTATATAGAAAAATTCACTACAATAGCGCCACGTATTTCAAAGCTGTAATTTAATGACTTGGCTGATTTTTATTCTTGGTGCCATCTTTGCGGGATTCGTACAAGGATTAACAGGGTTTGCATTCGCCCTTATCGCAATGTCATTTTGGGTTTGGATACTCCCCCCGCAAATAGCAGCACCCTTGGTCGTCTGCGCTTCAATTTATAGCCACTTCATTTCATTATCATCAGAACGCAAAAGCATTCCGATCAATAAAAATATCATTTATCCCTATTTAATTGCAGGAATTTTAGGTGTGCCGCTAGGTACCTATTTATTAGACAGCATTAATCCAGATACATTTAAATTGGTTTTGGGCGCTTTTTTAATGTTTTGGTGCCCAATTTTATTTTTTAATCCAAAATTTTCATTCATCCAAAAGACAGGGAAATGGGCGGATTCTAGTATCGGATATATTGCTGGAATCTTGGGTGGTCTTGGAGGCTTTTGTGGTGCATTACCCTCTGCATGGCTCATGCTGAAAAATACACCCAAAGCAGAACAACGCTATATTTTGCGACATTTCAATTTAGCTATTCAGCTCGTCACACTCATTAGCTACCTGCTACAAGGGATCATCCATCGTGAACATCTCCCCTATTTAGCTGTGCTGTTGGTGATTATGGCTTTTCCCGTGATTTTTGGTGCCAAACTTTTTTATCACATTTCAGAACGCCAATTTAAACATATTGTATTAGGACTTTTATTTTCTTCAGGCTGCTTTTTGGTGACAATGAGTATCTTAAGCTGATAACTCAAAACCTAAAGATATTTATCCAAGTCATTCTAGAAAAACCCCTTCTCAGTTAGATATTCACATCTTGTAACAATGACACAGTTCACATTTAAATAAAAATTAGCCAAATGGTAAAAAAGTGATTAATTTTTTTGACGAAAATTAATAGAATATTGCACCTCATAATTTTGCTTAAAATAAAACCATGAAAAAGCTCATCCTGCTTGCAGGTGTGACTCTGCTTAGCGGCTGTATGTTTGGCACGTCCAGCGAAATTAAAAAAGCTGAAAAACTACTCTCACATTTTCAATGCAATAATATTGAAAGTTCACATATGACTCATAGCTCGATTACAAGTTTTCATGAAGAAAAACTGGCATCAAGTAAACAAAAGGTCGTGTCATATATCGACAGCTATAAAGAAGGCGAAAAATTATTTCGTATCCCGCTCATTGATGTAGTTGATCAGCAATACATTATTTATAAGGCGGCATGTCAAAATCTGGGCGGTATCCATCCCGACTTTAATGATTAAAATCAATATAAAAATCTAAACAGAAGAATCTAAATAGAAGAATCTAAACATAAAAAAGGACAGCCGATGCTGTCCTTTTTTTTGGATTGTTGGATTAGTGATAGCGTGTATCGACACTGAATTTTTCAGGAAATTTGGCATGTATTTGCGCGTAAAAATCCATGATTTCAGCCATATCTTTTTCATAATCGCCTGTAGGATAAACAATTTTACCCACCCCAGTCTTTTTCTGCGCATAGTCCATATAGGCTAAAGCAATCGGCACACCCGCTTGCATAGCAACATGGTAAAAACCAGTTTTCCACTTCTCTTGTTTGGCGCGTGTCCCTTCTGGCGTCACCAACATGACCAATTTTGGATGATGCTTGAACAAGTCAGCCATCAGCTCAACCATACTTTGACGAGCTTCACCATCTTGTTTTGGACGTCGATTAATACCAATTCCGCCCATGGCACGTACAAAAGGCCCAAACGGGAATTTCATATAACTGTCTTTAATCGTGATACGAACATTAACCCCTAAAGCTTTCAGGGCAAGGCGTGCATAAAGTGCATCCCAATTACTGGTATGTGGCGCTGCAATCATGACACATTGGTCGATATTTAAATCCCAATGGTTATCAATTTGCCACCCCATTAAGTTCAGACTTTTTTCCGCTGTTTTTTCAAACACAATTTGCACCGACAGTTTTTTCTATGCCACAGAGTTTAACAACGCAAAATAATTATAAAAGCCTATATTGTTCAGTAATCCACCAATTAATATATAAATGTCCTTTAGTGTTCACTTTTAGGTAAATCACCAATATTTCACTATTTACGAATTTTAAAAATCAAATGTCTGTTTTGATGTATTAACCAAACACACAATTGTTAACAGGAATAGGCTATTTTTCTTGCGCAATAAAAGTCACGCTTAGCATTATATTGGGTACATACGGTGTATAAATCTCATGAAAAAACTAATGCTCGCTCTCTATATGGTCAGTGCAACCCTAACGGCATGTTCAAAGACCAGCAATGAATCTGAAACTGCGACACCCCCAGATAATAATGTCATTGCCAATACGGACGCTGCCTCAGAAAGCCCGATTGCCACAGGTGATAACACCGAAAATACACTTGATTGGGCAGGTGAATATAAAGGGATTCTGCCTTGCCATGATTGCAAAGGGATTGAAACTGAGCTTGAACTCAAACTCGATAAAAGCTACGCGCTTAGCCAAGAGTTTTTAGGCAAACCTGCAAACACTGAAAATAAAGTAAAAGGCAGTTTTAAGTTTTTGCCAGATCAACCTGGGATGATTCAACTTGATGCCGAGGGCGACAATCGAATTTACTTTGTAGGTGAAAACTTTATTGAGCTTCGTGGTGATAAAGGTGAAAAACTAGAAATGCCTGAAGTAAATCTTAAACTCACCAAAAAGCTTGATTAGTGTTTTACTCTAACTAGGATTTTTATAAAAAAATCCCCGCAAGTAGCGGGGATTTTTTAGATCGGATGATCAGTATGAATTACATCATACCGCCCATACCACCCATGCCACCCATATCAGGCATAGCAGGTTTGTCTTCTGGGATTTCAGTAATCATACATTCAGTTGTAAGCATAAGACCTGCAACAGATGCAGCATGCTCAAGCGCAGAACGCGTTACTTTAGCTGGGTCAAGAATACCCATTTCAAGCATATCGCCATACTCTGAAGTTGCAGCGTTATAACCGAAGTTACCTTCACCGTTTTTCACAGCATTGATTACAACTGATGGCTCATCACCAGAGTTTGCAACGATTTGACGAAGCGGCGCTTCAATTGCACGACGTAAAATGTTGATACCAACATTTTGGTCATCATTAGCACCAGACACACCTTCAAGTGCTTTTGCAGCACGTACAAGTGCAACACCACCACCTGCTACAACACCTTCTTCAACTGCAGCACGAGTTGCATGAAGTGCATCGTCAACGCGATCTTTCTTCTCTTTCATTTCAACTTCAGTTGCAGCGCCGATTTTGATTACAGCAACACCGCCTGCCAATTTAGCAACGCGTTCTTGAAGTTTTTCTTTGTCGTATTCTGAAGTTGATTCTTCAATTTGAGCACGAATTTGAGTTACACGTTCAGCAATTTGCTCTGCAACACCTGCACCATCAACAATTACTGTGTTTTCCTTAGAAACAGTAACTTTATGAGCTGTACCTAAGTGCTCAAGTGTAGTTTGGTCTAAAGACATACCAACCTCTTCAGAAACTACAGTCGCGCCAGTTAAAATCGCGATGTCTTGAAGCATCGCTTTACGACGATCACCAAAACCAGGTGCTTTAACAGCACAAACTTTGATAATGCCACGCATGTTGTTTACAACAAGAGTTGCAAGTGCTTCACCTTCAACATCTTCAGCAATGATAAGAAGCGGTTTACCTGTTTTAGCAACAGCTTCAAGTACAGCAATTAATTCGCGGATGTTGCTGATTTTTTTATCAACAAGAAGAATGTATGGGTTTTCAAGTTCAGCTGTTAGTGTATCTTGTTTGTTTGCAAAGTACGGGCTGATGTAACCACGGTCAAACTGCATACCCTCTACAA
Source organism: Acinetobacter sp. LipI_15 (assembly GCF_058242865.1). Classification (NCBI taxonomy): domain Bacteria; kingdom Pseudomonadati; phylum Pseudomonadota; class Gammaproteobacteria; order Moraxellales; family Moraxellaceae; genus Acinetobacter; species Acinetobacter sp. LipI_15. The sequence continues at coordinate 2,253,496 of NZ_JBZAYN010000001.1, forward strand.
CATCTAGAGAATCTTCAAAGCCTGAACCCTCTTCAACTGTAATTACACCCTCTTTACCGACTTTTTCCATTGCTTGAGCAATAAGTTTACCAACAGTGGTATCAGAGTTTGCAGAGATCGAACCTACTTGTTCAATGGCTTTAGAGTCAGAAGCTGGTTTAGCAGTTGCTTTAATTTCAGCTACAACTGCTTTAACCGCGATGTCGATACCGCGTTTAAGATCCATTGGATTCATACCAGCAGTAACTGATTTGATCCCTTCGTTTAGGATTGCTTGAGCAAGTACAGTTGCAGTTGTTGTACCGTCACCCGCGATATCATTGGTTTTTGAAGACACTTCACGAACTAGTTGAGCGCCCATGTTTTCAAACTTGTCTTTTAATGTAATTTCTTTAGCAACAGAAACACCATCTTTAGTGATGTGCGGCGCACCGAAAGAACGGTCGATTACAACGTTACGGCCTTTAGGACCTAAAGTTACTTTTACAGCATCTGCAAGTACGTTTACGCCCGCGATCATTTTTGAACGCGCTGAATCACCAAATTTTACGTCTTTAGCTGACATGGTTTACTCCAAAATTTTTAATATATTTTTCAAATCGAATTCGGTTCGAAAGTTCTGAGATTAGCCTTCAAGTACAGCTAAAATGTCAGACTCTTTCATTACAAGAAGCTCTTCGCCGTCAACTTTAACTTTAGTGCCTGCATAAGCACCAAAAAGCACGTTGTCACCAACTTTAACGTCTAACGCACGAACACCGTTGTCAGTTACTTTGCCGTTACCTACAGCAATGATTTCACCTTGAGCTGGTTGTTCAGCAGCAGAAGTACTCAAGATTAAACCGCCAGCAGTTTTAGTTTCTTTCTCAACACGGCGGATAACGACGTTGTCATGTAAAGGACGAATCTTGCTCATTTCTAACTCCATAGACATTTAAAATGTCATTGATAACGATGTGAAGATGACTTCTTATTTCCTAGGTCATCGACAAAATTTTGATATGACACTTTTGTGGGGATGGAATAAAACGCTTCAAGGGCAAATTCTAAATTTTTTCATCTTTTTGTATTTTTTTTCTTCAAAATTTAAATTTAAATGGTTAAAGCTCATCTAAAACATGAGTGCTGAGATTTTCTTCAAATATTTTTAACTTTGAATGATAAAAATAATGTCGCACATTCATCTGCTCATCGATGACATTAAAACTGTTGGCAAGGTTCTCATGTAGGCGATATGACGTCGCTGTGCCTGCATGAATATCCCAAACTGGATGATCAACACCTAAAGCATAAATTTGATTGAGGTCATAGCTGGCTGGAACATGTAAATGTCCATGCAATAAACCATTCAAACCGTGTTGACTCCATTGCTCGAGTGCCAAATGCCCTTGAACAGGACAATCTTTCACACCATGTGGGTCATTGGGCGGTGTATAAAAAGGTTGATGCGCTATGATTAATTTCACTTTATTGGGAGGCGCATGTTTAAGTAACTCGTCGACATGATGTATTTGCTCGAGCGATACATGCCCTCGCGTATGGTAACGACGACGAATACTATTGATCCCAATTAAATAAAAATGTTCGGTTTCCAGTACATTTTCCATGGCACCAAAAAAAAGTTGATAACGTGCGAAAGGACTAAAAACACGGTTCCATAAATGATACAGCGGAATATCATGATTCCCTGGAACAACGATATAAGGCAGCTTTAAGCTTTCTAAAAATTGCTTACATGCATAAAACTGACGATAGCGCGCACGTTGGGTTAAGTCTCCACTGGCAACCACGGCTTCGATACGATTTTCACGACAAAATTGCTGAATCGCGCGCATACACTCTGGCTTTTCAGTGCCAAAATGCAGATCAGACAGATGCAGTATCATGTGGCACCCGTATCTTTAAGGCTTGTTTTTGCACTCGAATTTTAAGCGGCGGTTTCATTTCTACAATCTCACCATCCACAGCAACGGTCATTTTTTTTCGTTGAGTATGTATCGTGACTTCATTAGCGGCAAAACTATACACATCTGGCGCATTGTCGATATTGCCACGGATCAACTGCCATAAAATTTTAAATAAAGTTTTCTTATCACTTTTTGCGACCACCACACCTGCAACTTTACCTGCTGCTGCATCTTTAGCAATTTGCAAATTTAAATCGGCCAATTGCAATTGGTTATTACCAAAAAAGATCAAAGGCGTTTTGACTGGATAAATATGATGATCAACTTCTATTTCCAATTTCAACTCTTTACGATCTCGAATCAGCACATCCAAACCTGAGGTATAAGCATGCAATGGGAAACGACCAAACTTTTGATTATAAAACTCTCTTTTTTGTATAAATAAAGGATACAAGCCCAAACTGGCATTGTTTAAATAGATATGTTCATTGATTTGCGCCACATGTACCTGTCGATTATTGCCTATCGCAATGACCTGTGCTGCTTGAATTAAATCGAGAGGAATATTGAGTACGCGCGCCACATAATTAAATGTGCCTAAAGGTAAGATCCCCATTGGAATATCGGTATGCATCAACCGATGAGCAACTGCATTTAAGGTTCCATCACCACCTGCAGCAACGACAACGCCCAAATTATCAGGGTCTTGATGGCGCGCAAACACCTTGCTCATTAAAGTATCAAAACTCGCTTCCTGCCCAAGCTCAAATGACTGTATTTCGAAATTATGATCGGATAATATCCGCACAAGCTCCTCGTAGACTTCATCTTTATTTGCAGCATGAAATCCTGATTTTTTATTATAGATAATAGATAAAGGCTTGGCTTGTTTAATCACTTTTTATACATCTTGGCCGCTTAGTATTGTATTTTGTCGAATTTAACAGCAAATAATAGCGCCTTTATGTAAAAATCGAATTACCACCATTTATTTAATCAATAATAATTCTCAAATATCAATTGAATGCAACTTTTTGTTTTTATTAAAAATAAATATATAAAATATTGTCCATCACATTAATAAATAAAGTTAAAATTCGCCATAAAATCTATTAAGTTATTGTATTTTATTTATATTTAACTTAAAAAGCATTAACTACCAAAAAAAATCTACCACTTCTTTAGTCTTATTTTTTTTATGATTTTATGCTTTAATACAGCCACTTTTTTTCATCTTTTATCTGCATGATGTAACCCATGATGCAGATTATACTTTGTACGGTTAGTACATTTTTGAGATAGGCCTCACCATGACCCAAGTGAACGCACCAGAATTCGTTCGTCACCCTAAGCTAATTGCTTGGGTGGAAGAAATTGCCAAATTAACCAAACCAGCAAAAATCGAATGGTGTGACGGTAGCGCAGAAGAATATCAACGTTATATCGACTTGATGATCGCTAACGGCACTATGCAAGAACTTAACCAAGAAAAACATCCTGGTTCTTACCTTGCTAATTCTGATCCTTCTGACGTTGCTCGTGTTGAAGGTCGTACTTACATCTGTTCTGAAAAACAAGAAGATGCAGGCGCAACAAACAACTGGGAAGCTCCAGCTGAAATGCGTGCTCGTCTGAATGGTTTATTTGACGGTTCAATGAAAGGCCGTACTTTGTACGTAGTTCCTTTCTCTATGGGTCCTTTAGGTTCTCATATTGCTCACATCGGTATCGAACTTACTGATTCTCCTTACGTTGCTGTAAGTATGTCTAAAATGGCTCGTATGGGTAAAGCTGTTTATGACGTACTTGGTACTGACGGTGACTTCATTCCTTGCGTACACACTGTTGGTGCTCCGCTTGAAGAAGGTCAAAAAGACGTTGCTTGGCCTTGCAACCCTGAAAAATACATCGTTCATTACCCAGAAACTCGTGAAATCTGGTCTTACGGTTCTGGTTACGGCGGTAACGCATTGTTGGGTAAAAAATGCCTAGCTTTACGTATTGCATCTTCTATGGGTCGTCAACAAGGTTGGTTAGCTGAACACATGCTAATCCTTGGCGTGACTAACCCACAAGGCGAAAAACACTACATCGCAGCTGCATTCCCTTCTGCGTGTGGTAAAACAAACTTCGCGATGTTGATTCCACCAGCGGGTTACGAAGGTTGGAAAATTGAAACTGTAGGTGACGATATTGCTTGGATCAAACCAGGTGAAGATGGTCGCTTATACGCAATCAACCCTGAAGCTGGTTTCTTCGGTGTAGCACCTGGTACAAACACCAAGACTAACCCGAACTGTATGGCAACACTTCACAAAGACGTGATCTATACCAACGTTGCTGTAACTGACAACGGTGAAGTATGGTGGGAAGGTCTTTCTAAAGAAGCACCTGCTAACCTAACTAACTGGAAAGGTCAGCCACACGTTGCTGGTGAAAAAGCTGCGCATCCAAACGCTCGTTTCACAGTTTCAGCTGGTCAATGTCCTTCTATTGATGCTGACTGGGAAAATCCAGCAGGTGTTCCGATTTCTGCGTTCATCTTCGGTGGTCGTCGTGCAGACACAGTGCCTCTAATTTCAGAAGCATTTGACTGGGTTGACGGTGTTTACAAAGCTGCAACTATGGGCTCTGAAACAACTGCTGCTGCTGTTGGTCAACAAGGTATCGTTCGTCGTGACCCATTCGCAATGCTTCCATTCGCGGGTTACAACATGGCTGACTACTTCTCTCACTGGTTAGAGCTTGGTGAACAAGTTGCTGCTAAAGCTGAAGCTGCTGGCAACAAACTTCCTGGTATCTACAACGTGAACTGGTTCCGTCGTGATGCTGAAGGCAACTTCGTATGGCCAGGTTTCGGTCAAAACATGCGTGTTCTTGAGTGGATCATTGACCGTTGTGAAGGTCGTGCAACTGCTGTTGAAACTCCAATTGGCCGCGTACCGACTTACGAACAATTGAACTGGACTGGTTCAGACTTCACTAAAGAACAATTTGATCTTGTAACTTCACAAGACAAAGAACAGTGGATCAAAGAACTTGAAAGCCACACTGAATTGTTCAACAAACTTGGTGACCGTTTACCAAAAGCACTTAAAGCACGTCAAGACGAGCTTTTAGAAGCTGTAAAAAAATCTGCTTAATCCGCCTTTAATTTCCCTCTTTTAAAAGAGGGATTAAGGGAGATTTAAAAGACCGCCTTGTGCGGTCTTTTTTATATCAACTAAGCCACATCTTGAGCTTTTTGCTTTATTCGTATTGCCATTAAGTATTCATCCAAAGCATCAACTTCAGCTGCGCTGAATTGCAAATATAACTTTGTCCGTCTTTGCAAAATATCTTCAGAACTTCTCGCCCACTCATGTTCGACCAAATAATCCACTTCTTGAGCATACAAGCCATGTCCAAAGTTTTGCCCCAATTCATCAATCGAAGTTAAATGATTCAGCAAAATCCAGACACGTGTTCCATAAGCATGTGCCCAACGACTAGCTAAGCTGCTCGAAACCCCTCGCACTTTTTGTTGGATTTCAACCATCAACTGCTCTACCGATTCTAAATTTTCCGCACCAGGCAATGTTGCATCAGCAGTCCACGCTTTGGATCGATGATGAAAAACAGTTTTAAGCTGATCTAGCGCCGCTTCTGCGAGTTTTCGATAGGTGGTGAGCTTGCCACCAAAAATTGATAGCAATGCTGCACCTTCTACATCTGTCAGTGCCAAAGTATAATCTCGCGTGACTGCTGCTGGATTATCTGATTCATCATCACACAGCGGACGCACACCTGAATAGGTTGAAATGATGTCCGTTTGCGTCAATTGAGTTTTAAAGTGATCATTTGACACATCAAGCAAGTAATCGATTTCTTCTTGGCTTATCTTTACTCGATTTGGGTCTGCTTGATATTCACGATCTGTCGTGCCGATCAGGGTATATTGTTCTAAATAAGGAATCGCAAAGACAATGCGATGATCATCATTTTGCATAATAAAAGCTTTATCACCGTCAAAGAGCTTTGGCACAATAATATGGCTACCCTGTATCAGCCGTATACCATAAGGTGACTCTTGCTTTAACCCCTGTTTTATAAAGTCAGCAACCCAAGGACCTGCCGCATTCACCAATACTTTAGCCTGCACATTTTGCAAACCCTTGGCATTTTTTAAACATACCTGCCAAATACCCCCCTTACTATATGCATTTAAACATTCTGTTCGAGTCAGAATCTGTGCACCATGTTCTCGTGCTTGTATCGCATTCAGTACAACCAAACGTGCGTCATCTACTGCACAATCGGAATATTCGAACCCTCGGGTAAATTTGGATGCTAAAGGACTAGCTTCCACATCAAATTCAATACCATTTGAGCCTGAAAGCTGTTCTCGCTTACCCAAATAATCATAAAAGAATAATCCAGTCCGAATCAGCCAAGCCGGACGTAAGTGCGGTTCATGTGGCATGATAAAACGCATCGGTTGAATAATATGAGGGGCTTTTTTAAGGAGAACTTCGCGTTCTGCCAGTGCTTCACGTACCAAACGAAATTCTTTATGTTCCAAATAGCGCAGACCACCATGAATTAATTTGCTACTTGCAGATGAAGTGTGGCTCGCGAGATCGTCTTTTTCACAGAGCAAAACACTTAAACCCCGCCCCGCTGCATCACAGGCAATACCAACACCATTTATTCCACCACCAATGACCACCATGTCATATATTGATTGTTGTTGTGTATTCATCGCTCCCTCCCGCTATGTCTTTTTATTCAACAATGCTTCGTTTTCTTTGCTTTATTATTTTTCTCATTGATCATGCTTTTTTGATCAAGTACCTATTTTGATCAAGATATCTGTACGCTGAGTTTTTTATATCCTTCAATAAATGAGAAGTTATATTTTAAATGTACGTTTAAAAGCTTGCTGGCTCAAGCATGAAATCAATCATTTTAAAGTCAGAACCTATATTCAAAGCAAACATAATTACAAGCAGTTGATTTGTATTTTTTTCAACCTAATCTTTTTTAAAATTTTATTTCAAGCTTTTATATATTGCATGTTCAGCTGCAGAAGCCTTCAGTTTTGATGTACCCCGTTTATGCACTTGCAAATACCATCTTTGGTGGTACGGCAGAATTCTTTGCGCTAAGTTTTAAAGAAGCTGGTCACGAGTCTTGGTTCTTCATCTATGTGACCATCATGATTTTTATTTCGCTATTGGTCTACGTCTTTATGAAAGAGACCAAACACCATTCCAAAATTCAGGAGCATTGATCAGGTTCATTTGATGATGACTTATTGATCAAGCTGATCAAAAACAGCATGTTTTTCCAATCAAAGCCTCAATCGATGAGGCTTTGTTGTTTTCATTTAGTCGTGAAAAATGTATCTGGCCAAAAATATCGCATTTTATAGACTAAAGTCGCATGATTTTCTGCGACAACAGGAGTATAAATTAAATAAATATAGTTCCATCTCCCATTTCGACAAAATATATTGATTTAAACTTTTCCCAAAGAGTTTAAATGGATATGTTTTGCATTCATTCCTTGGAGAATGATGTGTCAAACTCATCTGAGCCAGTTGTTCCTGAACAATTGGATAGAAAAACTCGTGTCAAATCTATCCTCGGCGGATCTGCCGGCAACCTCGTTGAATGGTACGACTGGTATGTCTACGCTGCTTTTACCCTTTACTTTGCACCGCAATTTTTCCCTGACGGTGACAATACTGTAAAACTCTTACAAGCAGCTGCAGTCTTTGCACTCGGTTTCTTAATGCGTCCAATCGGCGCATGGGTCATGGGTATTTATGCGGACCGTAAAGGTCGTAAAGCAGGTTTGACGCTGTCTGTATCGTTGATGTGTGTCGGCTCACTGATGATCGCATGTGCGCCAACCTACGATTCTGTAGGGATGCTCGCACCCGCTATTCTACTTTTAGCGCGTTTACTCCAAGGCTTAAGTGTCGGCGGTGAATATGGCTCTAGTGCGACCTATTTGACTGAAATGGCAGGTAAAAACCACCGCGGTTTCTTCTCAAGTTTCCAATATGTCACACTGATTTCAGGTCAGCTATTGGCTCTTTGCGTTTTAATTATCCTACAACGCAATTTCTCAGAACAAGCTTTAACTGAATGGGGCTGGCGTGTTCCGTTCTTCATCGGTGCGTTGCTCGCTATAGTGGTGTTCTGGATTCGTCGCGGTTTAGTTGAAACTCAATCCTCTAAAGAAGCTCAAGAACAAGCTAAAAATGGTGGTCCAAAATCAGGTGCTTTAGCGTTATTTACCAAATACCCTAAACAAGCCTTTACTGTGATCATGTTGACTGCCGGTGGTACTTTAGCGTTCAACACCTTTACCACTTATTTACAAAAGTATTTGGTCAACACATCTGGCTTTGAAAAAACCACAGCTACTGAAATTACCACGGCTGCAATTTTCATCTTCATGCTTTTACAACCTGCTGTCGGTGCACTTTCAGACAAAATTGGTCGTAAGCCAATTATGATCGCCTTTGGTGTGCTTGGTGTGCTGTTTACCATTCCTATTTTCAATGGTATCGGTTCTACGACTAGCCCAACCACAGCATTTATGCTTTGCATGAGCGGTATGGTAATTGTCACTGGTTATACTGCGATTAATGCTGTAGTAAAAGCAGAGTTGTTCCCTGCACACATCCGTGCCCTAGGTGTTGCATTGCCTTATGCCATTGCAAATACACTCTTTGGTGGTACCGCAGAACTTGTAGCTTTGAGCTTCAAAAATGCAGGCCATGAAAACTACTTCTTCTACTACATTACATTCATGATTGGTTTATCTTTAATTACCTATGTCTTCATGAAAGATACGAAAAAACATAGCATGATCACTGACGATTAATTCGCTCAGCCCTGCTATTACACTTAAGCTCATCAAAGCCTATTTTGATGAGCTTTTTTTATATCAATTTCCATCTACTCATCGTTTCGGCTGCATCAAAGATTTAATCAAACTTCTTTTGCTTTCTTGGTTTTCCCATCGAGTCGACAGACGGACTATGGCATACTGAGCATACAAATACACACGGCGAATGAATGATGAAAAATATTTACAAAGTTTTAAGTTTGGGTATTGTTGCAATGTCGATGGCTGCTTGCCAAAGCACTCCACGTGCTTTTAATGGTCAAACAGGCTTTCAAATAGAGTCCAAATCTGCAGATAGCGCAACACTTGCATATACTTTAGCGGGTCGCCAAAACCAACAACTGGATGCCAATAAATTACAACGTGCTTGCCAAAAAGTATTAAATACGCAAAAGACCTATAAATTACAAATCTTAAGCGTGAACGAAATTGCAAATCCTGCTTTGGAAAATACCCAGTACGGCCGTCAAATTGGTAATACACGTGCGAACTTTGGACTGTCAAACACCCCAGACCTACGTAACTCTGAAAACTTAGGCGCACGTGATGCACTCGATGCTCGCCCTGCAACCTTACGTGTGGTTCGCTATACCTGTTCTTAATAAAATATGTTATTCAAAAGACAAAAAAAAGACGCTTTGAGCGTCTTTTTTATGAGTTCAATAATTATAGGGTTTTATAAAAACTCACATTTCGAAACTCAGGTGATTCATCCAAATCAGGCCATGTCGTCGCGCTTCGTTCATCGAGTTTTTCATATTTAGGATGACTAAAGTTTTTCACACGACTGTCTGCCACCCACACTTCTGGAGCAAACTTTAAAAATTCATCCAAAAAGAAACGGTTGCATTGGTCATATAGCACATCGGCAGCCAATAAAATATCGACTTGTTCGGCTTTATACAGATCATCCAAATATTCGAGTTCGACATTATTCAGCTCTGCATTGGCACGGCAGGCATCTAGGCTCACTTGGTCGATGTCACAGCAGATCACGCGTTTCGCCCCTGCCATTTTTGCTGCAATCGCCACCACACCTGAACCTGCACCAAAGTCCAACACCACTTTATCTTTGACATGATGGGGTTCAGCCAACAACCACTGCGCCATTGCAAGCCCTGAAGCCCAACAAAAAATCCAATACGGCGTATCATTCCATATACGACGAATGACTTCATTATCCAATTTATCGGTTGGAAATACCGGTGGGATCAACCATAAAGAAATCGGGGTTTCAGGCAACTGTTGAGCATGTAATTCACAATGTGGAATGACTTCATGCAGTGCTTTAAGTAAATGTTCAGGGGCTTTGGGAAATTGGAAAGTACAGCTCATTAGAATTTTATTTTTCGAATATGCAGAGTTTTAGTGTCATAAAAGCCTAAATTAAGATCGGAAGTTCCCTCTCCTGAGCAAAATTTAAAGCACTGCTTTTAAATTGAAGCGCAAGAGAGGGTTAGGGAGAGGATTATTTATAAAAAGCACCCTCATCCTAGCCTTCTCCCAGAGGGAGAAGGAAAAACCGACAACATTAACCTAAAGCTTTTTCAGCAGCTTCAACAGTTTGACGAATCAACGTTGTAATGGTCATAGGGCCTACACCACCCGGAACAGGTGTATACGCAGAAGCAACTTCTTCAATACCCACCAATTGGATATCACCTACACCGCCGCCATCACGTGGATGGAAGCCAGCGTCAACAACCACTGCACCTGGTTTGATCCAATCTTTTTGAATCAATTCAGCTTTACCTACCGCACCCACAATAATGTCAGCTTGTTTAACAAAGTCAGCCAAGTTTTGAGTACGTGAGTGGCAAGTAGTCACTGTTGCATTTGCTTCAAGCAGCATCGCAGACATTGGTTTACCCAAAATTGCAGAACGACCCACAACAACCGCATGTTTCCCTGCGATTTCAATGTTGTTTTCTTTTAAAATGGTCATGATGCCTGCAGGAGTCGCTGAACCATATGCTGCTTCACCCATTGCCATACGACCAAAACCTAAGCAAGTTACGCCATCTACGTCTTTTTCAAGTGAGATCGCATCGAAACAAGCACGCTCATCAATTTGAGCCGGTACTGGGTGTTGTAACAAAATACCGTGAACATCAGGGTTTGCATTCAATTTTTCAATTTCAGCAAGCAATTGCTCAGTTGTAGTTTCTTTAGGAAGCTCAACTTTTAATGAATCCATACCAACTCGGCGGCAAGCATTCCCTTTCATACGTACATAAGTTGCAGATGCACCATCGTCACCTACCAAAATAGTCGCAAGAATTGGGGTACGACCAGTTTTCTCTTTTAGCGCTTCTACGCGAGTCAACAAGTCAGCTTCAATTTTCTTCGCCAATGCACGACCATCTAAAACTAATGCCACGGCACTTCTCCAAGTGATGATATGAATCAATTTTGCACATAATACATGATTATTTTAAATTTTTTACCTTGTATGCTGCTTTTATGCTCATACAGATGAATCTGCTATTGTTTTTTTTTCAGAGCTTGCTAATATACGCATCAACAAGACATGGCGGGGTGGCAGAGTGGTCATGCAGCGGACTGCAACTCCGTGTACGCCGGTTCGATTCCGACCTCCGCCTCCAATCTTGTTAAGCCCGAGTGGTGAAATCGGTAGACACAGGGGATTTAAAATCCCCCGCCCACAAAGCGTGCCAGTTCGAGTCTGGCCTCGGGCACCATTCTTCTACTACTGAAGATGGTGTAATAAAGAACCCAGCGATAAGCTGGTTTTTTTATGCCTAAAATTTAGCAACAGATGTTACGCACGTAAAAGTAATTTCACATTATTTACCGATATTTAAATCTACTCGACAGAGTCTTACATCTAGGGATTGAATAAAGGGATTAGCCTTCGGCTGGAGGTACTTTTGTTTCGGCAAAATGAGAAGCGAAGCTTCGCAAGGAAACCATCTTGCGGTGCAATGCACCTCACCGACAAAACTCGTTCACTAGCGTCTACTTATTCAAAGTATTGCAAAAACATTTTTGATTAAAAACAACCCTGTCTCATACACTTGCGGATGACCTTACCGCGTATCATTCTTTTATTTGAATCAAATTGTGCTTTTGATGTTACTGCGTCAAATCAGATAGGAATACAATAAAAAAGAGGGACATTGCCCTCTTTAATTATTTTAAAACACCCTGCAAATACATCGCGTTTTAAAAATAATCCTTTAGATCACTTCAACCACAATCTTACCCACATGCTCGCCTGTATCCATGGCTGCATGTGCTTCTTGAATTTGGTCAAACTTAAATGTTTTGTAAATCATTGGCAGGCATTCACCTTTAGACCATAACGGAACAACATTTTCCTGAATGCCTTTGGCAATCTCTGCTTTTTCTGCAGTATTACGCGCACGCATGGTTGAGCCTGTAATGGTCAAACGCTTCATCATGATTTGACCCAGTTTTACTTCTTTGGCTTTTGCACCACCTAAGAAGGCTATATAGACCAAACGACCATCACGACGTAATAGATTGAGGTTCTGCGCCAAATACGGTGCGCCAACGATATCTAAAATAACATCTACACCTTGCTCATTGGTCGCTTCATTAATCACTTGCTCAAAGTCTTGGGTCTTGTAGTTAATCGCATGCGTGATATCAGAGATCGCTGCCACTTTTTCATCTGAACCGACTGTTGCAAAGGTTTTCATGCCTAAGGCATTACACAGCATGATTGCCGTGGTTCCAATACCACTGGTTCCACCATGTATCAGCACCGTTTCACCTGCTTTGGCTTTACCCATTTGGAATACATTCGCCCATACGGTAAAGAATGTTTCAGGAATTGCTGCTGCTTGGGTAAAGCTGACACCTTCAGGAATACGAATGGTTTGGCTTTCAGGCACCACGCAATACTCCGCATAACCGCCACCATTGGTCAGACCGCAGACTTTATCGCCCACTTGAAACAAAGTGACATCAGCACCGACAGCAACCACTTCACCCGCAACCTCTAAACCTGGTACTGGCGTTACGCCTTTCGGCATTGGGTATAAACCTTGACGCTGTAAAATGTCTGGACGGTTAATACCAAAGGCATGCACTTTAACCAACACTTCATCCGCTTTCGCATCTGGGATGGCAACGCTTTCATACGCCAGTTTATCGACACCGCCCGGTTCAGTAATAATGACCTGCTGCATGCTTTGCTGTGACATTGTTTTTCCTTTTCAATTATTGACTATTCATCTATCTATGTACTATTTGAACATAGAAAGCATACAGATTGAATAACAATGGACTTATGTATAATTGGCTGACTATTTAGCAAATTAATAATAGGCAGCACATGGTTCAGGTTGTTGAATATAACGAAGATAACGCCAGCGACTATGAATGGTTCGATGGTTTTGCCGTGATTCGTTTCTATGCAGACTGGTGCGCGCCCTGTGTGCAGAACTTCCCTGTATTTGAGCAGTGCGCAAGTCAAATGTCCGCACAGCATGCACAGCTCAAATTTGGCAAGGTAAATATTGATTCCTCACCGATACTAACCTTGCGCTATAACGTTTATGGACTACCTTCAACCTTAGTATTTTATCGCGGGCAAGTCATTCAACGTATTGCAGGAGTTAAATCGCTGACTGAATTAACAGCCATCATTCAAGATGCTATGCAGTCACATTCAACTCATGACTAAACGGATGTACCTTTTATTTGGATGCAGACTCATTCGGCAGGCGTACAAACTTCATTAACGTATTACGCACCAATGGCAACACGATCAAAATGAGCGGGAACGCCACCATCCATGACATACCCCAAGCGCGCAGCCAAATACCAAGAAAGCCTTCAACTAAGCCTTTATTCATCAGCATATTAAAGCAGGAAATTGAACCGCTCATAATGCCGGACAGAATTAGAGGCATCAGCCAAGTCATGTGTTTGGGATGAAATTTTGGGAGTTGATTCATCTGTAAATACCTATTATTCGTCTTGGGCTGCGTTCTGGGCTTTTACGGTTTGTTTTAGTGTTTTCATAAATTGGCCGAAATGCGGCATGAAATCTTTAAATAAAGGATGGTCTTTATTTTCCAACAAGGTTTCACCAAACAGTTTCAGACCCACAGCAAAGGCTTTGGTCTTTTCATCATCTAATAACTGCGCTTTGGTCAAATGCTCCAGCACCTTAAACATGTCATCATGGTTGTAGGCATTAAACTGCAACGCTTCGGTATAAGTCGAAGGATTGCCCTGCGCATCAGCAATGTGTTTGAGCGTGATTTCATATTGATGCTGTTTCATAGTGTCACCTCCATACGGCTGATTTCGACTGCCGCCTGATCGATTTTTTCTGCAATGGCATAGACCTGTTCAGGTGTTAGTTCACAGTGCTGAATTTTGATGCGCAGTGATGCTTTTAAGTTTTCCATCGCACGTTTGATGTCGACGTATTGTTCGTTGTTATGAATCTGCTTACGGGTATCAAAACGACACAGAATTTTCTCTACTGTGGCTTTTTCGGCATCCAGATGCGCTAAGCCTGACTGCGTAACGCTGTATTGTTTACGGTCTTCCGCATTTAGTTCTGCATGGATGTACTGCTGTTCTTCTAAATAGTTGAGCGTTGGGTAGATCGTACCTGTACTTGGGCTGTAACCGCCGCCAACGATTGCGCCGACATCTTTAATGATGTCGTAACTAAACTTAGGCGCTTGGGAGATAAGATGCAGCACCAATAGTTTCATGTGCCCTGCTTCAAACAGGCGTTTTCGGGTTTTGACAGGACTTTCGCTTAGTGCGAGAAGGTCTGAATTTAACATAGCAAAGATACACCTTAAGATTAATTAAGATATATCTTAAATTAGTTTTTAAAAAATTACAAATACCCTTTTTTTTGCTCTAGTCATGCTTACATAGTAATTAGTCTTTTGAAAATTATCGTTATGATATAAATCATCTACTCTGAGAATAACATTATCAAATTCCAATCCCTTCGAGGAGTGAATGGTCATAGTTACATGCTTATTAGTATTTTGAAAAAAATTTTTTGTTTCAACTAACTGTTCTAATGAGCGATATGTTTCATATATTTTATCCTTTAACTCATAAAATCCGATCAAACTGAAAACTTCATCCAAATTATCATCATTTTCAAAAATATACTTTTCAACCTTACATCTAATTAAATCAACTTCTTTTTTATTAAACTTATCAACATCAATATGTAATTCATCCAATAAACTGTAAAAATAATAATTTTCTTTGAATTTAATTTTCAAAAAGCAAATTACAATCCTCTTAGCCATATCATCTAAATCAGGTGAAAAAGAGATTTCCTTTAGGATAGAAAATTTACCATCATAATCAATTAAATCAAAATTAGTTTTTTTTAAAAAAACTATTGACTCGTTTTTTATTTTTTCAACAACTGCGTTTAATTGTTCTATTCTTATAACAAAATAACCCATACCATCCTGATGTACATGAGTTTCAGGAAAACTATAAGAATTAGCAATATCATTAATAATATGATGACATCGAAAGTTTCGTTTTAATTCATAATGGCTTTGTTGCACAAAGCTATTCTTGAAGGCTTCTTCAGTAATATAATTTCCAGATGAAGAAGCCTACACCTAAAATCTATCGTACAACCAATTGGTCCTCGTATAACCAAGCTTTAATCAAGCGAGGAAATATTTCAATCTGGTTTGATCCTAAGACGCAATGGTATGCACAACCACAAGGCAAGCAAGGACGAAATCAAACTTATTCCGATACAGCGATTCAATGCTGTTTAATGATCAAATCTCTATTCCGTCTTTCTTTACGTATGGTTACTGGCTTTGTTCAAAGCCTGATTAAACTCTGTGGCTTGAATTGGACAGCACCAGATTACTCCACCCTTTGTAGACGACAAAAGCATATTGATATTGCGATAAGCTATCAGAAAAGTCATGATGGGTTACACCTACTTGTCGACTCTACGGGTTTAAAGTTTTTAGGTGAAGGCGAATGGAAGCGTAAAAAACATCAGCCTGAATACCGTCGGCAATGGCGTAAACTGCATATTGGTATAGATGCTGAAACACTGCAAATACGTGCCGTTCAGCTTACTACAAATAATGTCAGTGATTCACAAGTACTAGGTGATTTACTGGATCAAATTCCACTAGATGAGCGAATAGATTCTGTCTATACCGATGGCGCGTACGACACGAAGTGCTGCAGAAAAGTGATTTCAGATCGTCAAGCACATGCAGTAATTCCACCCAGAAAGAATGCCAAGCCCTGGAAAGATTCTAAAATAAGTTCAATAGAACGAAATGAGTTACTTCAAACGGTTAAACATTTAGGTAGAACCCTATGGAAAAAATGGTCGGGTTATCACCGTCGTAGTTTGGTGGAAACCAAGATGCATTGCATCAAATTATTAGGTGATAGGCTGACGGCAAGACATTTTCAAAGTCAGGTCAATGAAATTCATGCGCGTGTGGCAGTTCTGAATAGATTTACGGAATTAGGTAGACCTCGCACCCAAGTTGTGTCTTAAATTTGAATGGATTGGGGAGAACTCAGCTTTTGAATGTTTATGCAACAAAGCCATTCATAATTAACAAATCTTTCATCATTAATATATTTATTAAAAGCACTAGTAGAAGCCCCCCTAAATTCATACAAAGTTTGATTTTCATCACCCACCATTAAAATCTTAATACCAAGCTGGATAAAAATTTCAACCAGTTGATATTGCTGAATATTATTATCCTGAGCTTCATCAATATATATGGCATGAAATCTAGATTTCAAAAATGATTGAACATTTTTCTTTTCACAAAGTTTTATTGCATGCTCCATAACAAAATCATTTTTTCCTTTTGAGCCAAGAATTAATTTTTTACTATACAGCCCATCCAACCACGAATCATAATTATCAACTTGATTTTTATACATATCTTTCAATTGATCACTGATTTTCAAATCAAACGGAAAAATATTTTCAAAAATAAAACTATGAAATGTTGAAATCAAAACTGAAGTATTTTCAATTCTTCCGATCAAGTCACTTTTAGATTTATTTGTAAATGTAAGAATAACTATTTTTTTCCACGGTTTACTAAATCTTAATTCTCTATTAGCTTTTTCAACTAAAGTTGAAGATTTCCCTGAACCAGCACATGCTGATATAATTATGTTATTATCAACACTATCTAACACTTTTTTTTGTTCTAAAGTAAATTCTATTGAAGACATTTTTTTATTTCCTTTAGAAATTCGAATCTATAATCATTAAATAGTATTGAAAATAGATTTTCATTTTGATTTAAAAACAAAAACATATTATGCCATTTTTTATCCTGAAGTTCTGACTTCAAATCTTGCAAATTAATCTGTTCATCGCCAATTAAACAATGTGTTATTTTCTTATCCTTCAAGGCATTTAATAAATCGTTTTCTAAATCAATCTCAGCTAAATAAATATCATGCTCAAGCTTTAATCTTTCTATACTTGGGCTAAATTCTTTACATAGCTTAATTTTTTTTTCATTTAATACTTCTTCACCTTCACTTTTAATTCCTTTTAAATATTCCGGAATATCATCTTCCATCTCTTCACCAATTAACCTTAAACACCTCTTTAAACCATGTATATCATTTTTATAGATATCATTATCAGTTCGAACTATTATTTTAATTCCTAATTTCATAAGAAGATTCCTATAAGGCTTAAAATTTGTTCCTAAAACTGGTAGTACATATATTTTTTGGAATTGATTTCTACTTAGTTGTGCCTTTAAAATTGCATCACATAAAAGTTTCTCAGAATACCCCTCAACCAATAGTACGCAGTCTGCAAAATATCCTTTACTTAAACTCTCTGCATACATCTTCTTTAATTCGTTATATTCTTTTACAATCTGTGCAGATTTACTTTCAGTTATTCTCTCAGTTTTATTAGGTTTTCTATATAGCCTTATTAAATTACAATCAATACCTATATGATATAAAAGTTCAGGTGAATGACTAGAGCAAAAAATATATTTTATATTAGAATCTTCAAACAATGTTTGTGACAAGTCTATTTGTGAAGTTAAAAATAAGTGATTCTCAGGCTCTTCTAAAATCAGCAAAGGAATTTTTGATTTAATTTCTTTTCCTAAAAAATAATGCAGCATTGCATACATTATTTTTTTCTGCCTACCATCTCCAGATGTAGGGTATAAATAATCATAGTCATTTTCTATAGTATAAATTTTAAGTTGTTTATATAAGTCGTCAACTACAGACTGTGAAGTAATTTTTACTTTATAAGTTTCATCAAATAACTGTAAGTTATCATTTATTTCATCCTCAATTTTCACAACCGACGATAACTTTTGGATATTTTCATTTACTTTCTCAAAATTTTCTTTAATTTCACTACCTATTTTTAAGTCATCTTCTGTTGAAACAATATCCTTCAAAATCTCCTTTTTGATTTCATTAAATACTTTTATAGTTTCAACATGTGATGGAATATATATAACACTAAAAACATCATCTAAAATTAAATAATTTATCCCTTTCGTTTTTATTTCTTTTAAACCATTTAAATCATCTCCCCAATAAAACTCTTTTAAAATACCCTCTTCTTTTCTTTTTTCAATTTTCAACTTAATATAAAAATTTTTAGAGTCTTCCTTTGTTACAGCATCATGTGCTTTGGCTTTTAGTTTTTGTACATCCTCCTTCTCATCCTGAGAAATATCCAATCCTATAACAATTTCAATTGGTTCTTTATCATTTTTATTGTGAAAATCTGTTGAATGAATATCTTCTAGTCTCAATTTCTTATCAAAAACCCATCTTAAGGCATGTAATAAATTACTTTTACCAACATCATTCAAACCCAAAATAATATTTTTATCTTTTAGTTCTATATTAATTTCTTCAAAATTTCTAAAATTCTTTAACCGTAAACTTTTAAACATAAAATTACCAATGCACAATTTTTATACATTATTCATTTTATATTTTTATTTTTCAACAAAAAGACCCGCATTAAGCGGGTCTTTTTTTAAATCAATTCAATCTATTACAGACGAACCAACTCAACAATTTTCTCAGCAACTTCTTCAGCGGTATCTACTGTGTAAGTCACATCAGTGCCTTCAGTCGCATCTGTAATCACAACCACACCAGTTTCACGAACTAGTGCAACTTGCTCTACAGTTAAACCTGCTTTCGCAATCGCAACCACACCTTGCTGAATCAACAAGCTTTCAATCGCTTGCGCATTTTCAAGGGCTTTTGCAGTCACAGTTACCGCAGCAGGTTTTTGACCTAAACGTGCAGCACGCGCTTCAGCAGTTACAGGCTCGTTGTGTGCAGTCCATTCAACCGCAGATTCAACCATACCCGCACCAACAGTTACGTTGTTTAAACGATCAATGAAGATAAATGAACCTGTGTAACGGCTGTCTTGATAGCGGTCAAATACCACTGGCGCATCAAACTCAATCGTTACATCTGCAATCGCATTCAGTTCAAGCTGTTCAACTTCCGTTTTTTCCAATGTGTTTACATTGGTACGGTAGTTAATTTTCGCAACTTTGGCAGGAATAGTTTGTGTACCAAACTTCACGTTATACAGTTTGCCAACCACTAAAGGCGCCTCTGTCATCCATACCACAGAGGCACGTGCAGAACGTGAAATTAATGGCTGTTCGCCTGCTTTAACCAACACGTTACCGCGTGAAATATCAATTTCATCATTTAACGTAAGTGTTACCGCTTGACCTGCAACAGCATTGTCTAAGTTACCGTCAAAAGTCACGATTTCTTTAACAGTCGAAGACTTACCAGATGGTAATGCAGTAATGGTATCGCCAACTTTTACTTCACCAAGTGCAATCGTACCGCAGAAGCCACGGAAGTCGAGGTTCGGACGGTTGACATATTGAACAGGGAAACGGAATTCGTGCTTGCTCGTATCATGCGAAATTTCAACAGTTTCCAAAGTCTCCATTAAAGTCTGACCTTGGTACCACGGCGTATTTGGCGATTTGTTTACAACGTTATCACCATTCAACGCAGAAATAGGCGTGAAGATAATGTTCGCAGGTTTACGGTCGCCCAATTGGTTTACGAACTCGTTGTACTCTGCTTGAATTTCATTAAAGCGCGCTTCAGAGAATTCAACCAAGTCCATTTTGTTCACTGCAACCACGATATTACGAATACCCAAAAGACTCGCAATAAATGAGTGACGACGAGTTTGCGTTTGAACGCCATAACGCGCATCAATCAAGATGATCGCAAGGTCGGCAGTCGACGCACCAGTTGCCATGTTACGTGTGTACTGCTCATGCCCTGGGGTGTCAGCAATGATGAACTTACGTTTTTCTGTAGAGAAATAACGGTAAGCCACGTCAATGGTAATACCCTGCTCACGTTCCGCTTGCAGACCATCTACAAGTAAAGCCAAGTCAGGCGCATCACCCGTAGTACCGACTTTTTTAGAGTCACGAGTCACGGCTTGCAATTGATCTTCATAAATCAATTTTGAATCGTAAAGTAAACGACCAATTAGAGTCGATTTACCATCATCCACGTTACCGCAAGTGAGGAAACGTAGAAGGTCTTTATTTTCGTGTTGTTTTAAATACGCCAAGATGTCTTGGCTAATTAAATCTGATTGATGAGACATTGCTCAAAGCTCCACATATTCTTTTGAAATCGGTTTCTGAATCTTTTTAATCCCTCTAAATCTCCCTTTAAGAAAGGGAGACTTTACTCCGTTCTTTCTCGGGAGTTCCCCCTCTTTAGTACAAAGGGGGTTAGGGGGAGATTATGAGATTCTTAGAAGTAACCTTCCTGCTTTTTCTTTTCCATCGAACCTGCTTCATCATGGTCGATCATACGGCCTTGACGTTCAGATGTGGTGGCTAAAAGCATCTCTTGGATAATTTCCGGTAAAGTTGTTGCAGTTGATTCAACCGCACCTGTAAGTGGGTAACAACCTAAAGTACGGAAACGCACCGATTTCATTTGTGGCACTTCACCTTCGTTTAAACGCATACGCTCATCATCAACCATGATCAGTGTACCGTTACGCTCAACCACTGGACGTTCAGCAGCCAAGTACAAAGGAACCAATTTAATATTTTCGAGGTAGATGTATTGCCAAATATCCAACTCAGTCCAGTTAGACAATGGGAACACACGAATACTTTCACCTTTGTTCACTTTACCGTTGTAAAGATTCCAAAGTTCAGGACGTTGGTTTTTAGGGTCCCAACGATGTTTGGTATCACGGAATGAGTAAACACGTTCTTTGGCACGAGATTTTTCTTCGTCACGGCGCGCACCACCGAAAGCCGCATCAAACTGATATTTATCAAGTGCTTGTTTTAAGCCTTGAGTTTTCATGATATCAGTATATTTTGAGCTCCCGTAATCGAACGGATTCACGCCTGCATCTTTACCTTCTTTGTTTTGATGCACGATCAAATCAAAGCCATGCTCTTTTGCCATGTTGTCACGGAAAGTAATCATGTCTTTAAATTTCCAACCCGTGTCTACATGCAGTAGTGGGAATGGAAGTTTGGCAGGATAGAATGCTTTTAAAGCAAGATGCAGCATGACCGCTGAATCTTTACCGATTGAATACAGCATGACTGGGTTTTCGAACTCAGCAGCAACTTCACGGATGATATGAATACTCTCAGCTTCAAGCTGTTTAAGATGAGTAAGTCTTTCCTCATTTAATGACATGGACAACACCAGCTTAGAATATGTGTACTTATTACACTTTTAAAGATATATATACATTATAGTGATTAAGCTTTCATAACGATTGCTTGTTTTGTGATATTGATATTCTTATTCGTCATATACAAATTGTCTGATACTGCTTATCAATTTTAATTAATTTAATACGATAGGCTTATCAATTTCATTATTATTCTAGTCCGAGATCCCTAAGTTTACGCAATTTTTTATCGATTAACTAATCGCTAAATCCTCTAAACAATCGGTATTCAAACTCGCTCAAATTACCTAAAGTAGCTATATCACTCTCCAATAGTTATTGATATGCCATATAGTCACTATACGCTTGAAACCTTAAAGTCGCTGATTGAAGCAGCAGGTCTTGCTGGCTATATTTATCAGCATTCTTCACACATGCTTGTGCTCCAAGAAGCCTTAAATGATGACGGCAGCCCGCTGAATAACTTTATCCAACATGAGCTGAGTGCTGACCAAATTGGCCTTCAGTTCGGCCTACGACTTTTGGACAATAAACTCGAATTTTTGATTGGGGTGACTCACAGTAACCAAGATCGCGGCTACGAAATTGGCGCTGGCAATTTAAAGGCCGATCAACGCGCATTTAATCTGCTCTATGCTTTTTATAATTTTCCCAAAGCATTTCACTTAATCCATTTCCCGCTCGCAGCCAATAGCACCCAGTTAGAAGAAGAGATCGAAAAGCAATTGTTTCAACTTGAAAGCATGGGCTTTTTAGACACTGCGATTAAAACCAATCCGATGGGCGAACAAGTGAAGTGGATGAAAACCTTTATTGTTCAAGCGGCTTTAGATATGAAAGTACGCATTCAAACTTCATTGTTATAAAAACGGTTAAAACCACCTAAAAATAGCTCTTTTGAACACCAGTTCAAATCTCCATATGACATCGAAAGTCACGGTAAAGCTCTCAGCACTGCCGTGACGGTTATAAATTTACATTTCCTAACATTGTTTTCTGTGCCTTTTAACAAGCCATTTTTCTCCGTTAAGCACGACCACTTATATATCTGCAATTAGACTGAAAATTTGATTGATCACAATGACTTAAATCTTAAATGGGTAAAGCAGAAATACTATTAACTTTAGATTTAGATAATCCTGACTTAATTGATCACCTATTTTTAAAGAAAAACTTAGTAATAGCTCACATAAAAGCCGACTTTTTGTTAATCTGATCTGTAATTTTTTTACACAATTTCGACAGATAATGTTATTTTATTTACTGAAAAAAATTCAGCCAGAATTATTTTTTTTTGATTTTTTATAAGCATAAATATAGAGATAAATATAATGTGGGAATTGTTTACTCACCCGTCTAATATCGTGTTTAGCATCAGTCTCTGTTTAATGTTCTTGTTTGGACTTTTTGAGATTGTGTTAACAATTTTAGGGGGTGGTTCTCAAGGCTTCTTAGATCAATTCCTACCTGAGGATGTTGGTCATAATGCAGAGCTAGGTGTAGATGCCGATGCAGGTATCGTGACACGTGTGCTCGATTGGTTGTATTTGGGTCGTATTCCACTGTTTGTATGGCTCATCATTTTCTTATGTGTCTATAGTTTATTGGGCTTTGCTATTCAAGCCATCGTTAACCAAATGACCAGTATGATGTTCAGTGCATGGATTATTGCACCAGCCTGTATTTTTCTGTGCATGCCCTTCGTACGTTTTAGCGCAATGCTCATTGCCCGTATTTTACCCCAAGATGAAACCACTGCCATTTATAGTGATGAATTGATCGGTAGAACGGCCACGATCATTTTGGGTGATGCACGACCCCAGTCTCCTGCTCAAGCCAAAGTCAAAGATCAACACGGATTGACCCATTATATTTTGGTTGAACCTGAACAAGATGAAATTTTCAGCCAAGGTCAATCAGTGGTTTTAACCCAAAAAACAAATGTAGGCTTTCAAGCCACCATGCTCTAAATTTTGAATGAATTGATGCTCGATCAGTTCTTCTAACACCATATAAATACATTTAACGCGTCATTCCTTCTGTAAATCTCGAAGTCATGATGAGTCAACAAAATACTGATTTTTAAACCAAACTTGTTAGCACTTTAGAGGGTTAGCTTGAACTACAACAAAAGAGATAAACGTCCATGTTAGACATTATTCCAAGCGGTATCCTTGTTTCAGTCGGGATAATTTTTGCCGCACTTATTTTTATTGGTTTTATTATTGCTCGACTTTATCGTCGCTCAAGTAAAGAAATTTCATTTGTGCGTACAGGCTTCGGCGGTGAAAAAGTGATTTTAGGTGGCGGTGCTATTGTGCTTCCTGTGCTGCATGAAATTATTCCAGTCAATATGAACACCCTACGTCTTGAAGTACGCCGTGCAGATGACCAAGCGCTGATTACACGTGACCGTATGCGTGTCGACGTGATGGCGGAGTTCTATGTCCGTGTGAAACCAACCGCAGATTCGATTGCTACCGCAGCACAAACGTTAGGTCAAAAGACCATGTCGCCAAATGAGTTAAAGAATTTGGTCGAAGGAAAATTTGTTGACTCATTGCGTGCAGTTGCCGCAGAAATGGCGATGGAAGAGTTGCATGAAAAACGTGTCGACTTCGTACAAAAAGTTCAGCAAGTGGTGTCTGAAGATTTACATAAAAACGGTTTGGAACTTGAAACTGTTTCATTAACTGGCTTAGACCAAACAGGCTTTAAATACTTTAACCCACAAAATGCGTTCGATGCTGAAGGTTTAACTAAACTGACAGAAACCATTGAAGACCGTCGTCGTAAACGTAATGCGATTGAACAAGATGCAGATCTTGCGATTAAGACCAAGAACTTAGAAGCAGAACAAGCACGTCTACAAATTTTGCGTGAAGAAGAATATGCAAAACTGCAACAAGAACGTGAAATTTCAGTTCGTCGTGCAGAACAGCTTGCAGAAATTGCATCACAAGAAGCTTCGAAAAAACGTGAAGCCGAAGAAGCGCGTATTGCTGCTGAACGTGAAGTTGACTTAAAGCGTATTACTGCTGCACGTGACGTTGAAAATCAAAATATTCAAAAGTCACAAATTATTCAGCAAGCCCAAGTGGAACAAAAGAAAACCATTGAGTTGGCTGAGCAAGACCGTGCCATTGCTATTGCAGAAAAATCTCGTGCTGAATCTGAAGCTAAAGCGCATGCCGATCAAGCCCGTGCTCAAGCGGTAAAAGCCGAAGAAGAAGTCATTACCGTTCGTCAAATCCAACAAGCTGAACGTCAAAAAGCTGTTGAATTGGTCTCTGCGAAAGAAAAAGCGGAGAAAGATGCGATTGCCATTACTGTCGCGGCTGAAGCGGGTAAACAAGCAGCCGCAGATGATGCAGAAGCGATTCGTATTGCAGCTGAAGCCGAAGCTGAAAAAGTTCGCTTAAAAGCCAAAGGTGAAGCTGACGCAAAAGTTCTCTTGGCTCAAGCGATGGAAAAACAATACCAAGTTGATGCTGAAGGTACACGTGCAGTGAACGAAGCAAACAACGTATTGTCATCTGAACAGGTTGAAATGCAAATTCGTTTAGCGATGCTGAAATACTTACCAGAAATCATTCGCGAAAGTGTTAAACCAATGGAAAACATTGATGACATTAAGATTTTGCAAGTAAATGGTCTAAATGGTGGTCATGCAGGTTCTTGCCAAGGTGATGCTCACCACGAAGGCAGCGGCAATGTTGCCTTATCAGACCAAGTGGTGAATAGTGCCTTACGCTACCGCAGCCAGGCCCCACTAATTGATAGCTTGATGAGTGAACTTGGTATCCAAGGTGGCGATATTAACGGTTTAACTCAGAGCTTAAAAACCAGCAAAAACTAAGTTTTTGATTGAGATAGGGCTCCATCAAATCTCTTTATTCAGAAGTGATTGCTTGAGCAACACATTCTAAATGAATTAAAAAAGCAGTGTCCGCACTGCTTTTTTATGGCTTAGATACTTGTACTTATGGGCATACAATCTCCCAAAGAAATGAACAACATTTTCTGTCTTATCAGAGCGCTTTTAATGGTTTCTGACATTTATATTTCGCATCACAGCCTGATGTTAAATCAATGAACAAATGGCGTATTTCATAAAATACTCATTTAGAAGCTATAGAGCAAACAGCATAAAATTATGAAACAAAATATTTAAAATCAATTAATTGATATATCCTTCTCATCTTACAGAATAAGATATTTACTTCTATATATTCAGCTCGATAACATTTTGTTCTATCTATTGTTTTTATAAAACTTGGAAATTGCTTATTAAATTGAAAATAGGGCCTAACAAGGTTTTTGCACTTCAAACCATCAATTAAAAAATAATAGCTGACTATAGATGTATATGCTCATGTAGATTTTCTTAAAAAAATTTCATCACTGAGATAGCAAATTTCACCAATTTTAAAGCTCCCCCTTCTCATATTCCTGATCTACCATCCTTTGTATAAGGCTTGAGAAAATTACAAATAAAATAATTTCTATTGAAAATATTAGGCTTCATCCAAGTAAAAAAGCTCTTTGATGATAAAGATCCATTAAAAATCTCAATTAAATTAGTTATTTTCCCTAAAATCAATATACTGCACGCTATACGAAATTATTTTTAAAAATCATAAACCTATGACCATCCCCGCAATCATCACATATTCGGATTATTATGTGTTCTTTACATTTCATAGTTATTGAACAACCAATATTCCATCCGTTTATGCAGCGTCACTGCACCCCAAAGCAGAACACATAGCCATGCCCTTATGGCTTTTGCATAGCGGCTGAAATACGCTTTTTTTTGCGTAAAAAAAAAGAGAATCCGAAGATTCTCTTTTGATGTTTAAGTATGGCGATTAAACCAAACCTTTGCCTTTCAGCACTTCGTACATGGTCGAACCTAATTCAGCAGGACTACGGGTATAAGCCATACCCGCTTTTTCAAAGGCAGCGAATTTCTCTTCAGCTGTGCCTTTACCGCCCGAAATGATTGCCCCTGCATGCCCCATACGTTTACCTTTAGGTGCAGTTACACCCGCGATATAACCAACAACAGGCTTTGTAACATTCGACTGGATATATTCAGCCGCTTCTTCTTCTGCTGTACCACCAATCTCACCAATCATGATGATCGCTTCAGTTTGAGGGTCATCTTGGAACAGCTTTAAGCAATCAATTTGGTTCATGCCCGGAATTGGATCTCCCCCAATACCGATACAAGTCGACTGACCTAGACCCAACTTCGTAGTTTGCGCTACAGCTTCATAGGTTAATGTCCCTGAACGCGAGATAATGCCGATTTTACCTGGCTGATGAATATGCCCCGGCATAATACCGATCTTACATTCACCTGGGGTAATAATCCCTGGACAGTTTGGCCCAATTAAGCGTGCGTTATTGCCATAGGTTTCTAGGTAACGTTTAGCTTTTAGCATATCGAGTGTCGGCACACCTTCAGTGATCACCACAATCAGCTCAACACCTGAATCAATCGATTCAATAATTGAATCTAGGACAAATGGTGCAGGTACATAAATCGAGGTTGCCGTTGCACCCGTTTCACGCACTGCTTCTTTCATGGTATTAAATACGGGCAGATTCAAATGTTGTGTGCCGCCTTTACCCGGAGTCACCCCACCGACCACTTTTGTGCCGTAAGCAATTGACTGTTCAGAATGGAATGTGCCGTTTTTACCGGTAAAACCTTGCACCAATACTTTGGTGTCTTTATTAACTAATACGCTCATGATCTCTACTCCCTTAGCCTTTTACCGCAGCAACAATTTTTTCTGCAGCATCAGCCAAGCCATTTGCAGAAATCAATTTCAAACCTGATTCATCAAGTAATTTTGCACCCAACTCTGCATTGTTCCCTTCTAGACGAACAACCACAGGTACAGTCACATTTACTTCTTGAACCGCTGCAATAATTGCTTCAGCAATCATGTCACAACGTACAATTCCGCCAAAAATATTAATTAATACACCCTGCACAGAACTATCCGCCAAAATGATTTTAAAGGCTTCAATTACGCGTTCTTTGGTCGCGCCACCGCCTACATCTAGGAAGTTTGCAGGTTGACCACCATATAGCTTGATGATGTCCATGGTTGCCATCGCTAGACCAGCACCATTCACCATACAGCCAATATTGCCTTCTAAGGCAACATAGTTCAGATCAAATTCTGATGCTTTCAGCTCACGCTCATTTTCTTGCGTTTTATCGCGTAGTGCTGCGATTTCTGGTAAGCGATATAAAGCATTTGAGTCGATACCAATTTTTGCATCCACACATAAAATCTCGCCATTTTCACGTACGGATAACGGGTTAATTTCAAATAAAGCAAAATCATTTTCAATGAATGCTTGATAAGCCGCAGACATGATTTTGACAAATTGATTCACTTGACCATCTTTTAGGTTTAAAGCAAACGCCACTTCACGTGCTTGGAATGGTAACAATCCCACTAGAGGATCTACTTCAACTTTAATAATTTTTTCAGGCGTTTCTTCTGCAACTTTCTCAATTTCAACACCGCCTTCAGTCGATGCCATAAAGGTCACACGACGGCTAGAACGGTCAACTACAGCACCTAGGTACAATTCACGCTCTACTGGATAAACATCTTCAGATACCAAAATACCGCTGACGGGTTGACCTAATGCATCTGTTTGATAAGTGACTAAGCGTGAGCCGACCATTTGGTTCACATAATCAGTGGCTTCTTGTGCAGATTTTACGACTTTAACGCCGCCTGCTTTACCACGACCACCTGCATGCACTTGGGCTTTGAGTACCGCAAACTTACCACCCAGTTGCTCAAAAGCTTTGACTGCTTCTTCTGCGGTAGTTACAAATACGCCTTCTTGGACTGGCATACCATATTTTTTTAATAACGCTTTAGCTTGATATTCGTGTAGATTCATTGAACAACCTTTTACTCTTTTTTCGCTTTGTTATGACCCATTAAAGCCCAGACATCCGTCAAAGCAGCTTTAACCTTTTTAAATCTTAAAATATTTCTTATCTTTATTTTTAGATGATTATTCAAATTAAAACAACCATCTGAAACAAAAAAGAGCGGCCTAAGCCGCTCTTTTTACATCTTATTTACGTTTACGCTGAATCGCGTGAATTGCACGCCCATCGACTGCAAGTGCAGCTTCGTGAACGACTTCAGAGAATGTCGGGTGACCGAAAGTCATTAACTGTAGGTCTTCAACACTTGATACGAACTCAAGTGCGATCATGCCTTGGTGTACGATGTCAGACGCAGCAGGTCCAATCACGTGCATACCGAGTAGACGATCTGTCTTCGCATCAGCAACAAACTTAACAAAGCCTGCGTTTTCACCAGCAGCCATTGCACGACCATTTGCAGCGAAACCAAATTGACCTGTTTTAACTTCGTGGCCTTTTTCTTTCGCTTGCTCTTCTGTTAAACCAACCCACGCCGCTTCTGGGTGTGTGTAAATTACAGAGATGATAGTGTCATAGTTCACTTGAGCTGCATGACCGTGGATACGCTCAACAGCCATTACGCCTTCTTCCATTGCTTTATGTGCAAGCATTGGACCACGTACCAAGTCACCAATTGCGTATACACCTTCAACTGAAGTTGCACACCAATCGTTTACTTCAACTAGACCGCGCTCAGTGAGTTTAATGCCTGAATCTTCAGCCAATAAACCTTCTGCATATGCTTTACGGCCCACACAAACGATCAATTTATCGAAAGTTTGAGTTTTATCTTCGCCGCCTTGAGTGTACTTAACAGTAACTTCACGGCCATTGACTTCTGTACCAGCAACTTTAGCGCCAACACGGATATCAAGGCCTTGTTTAGTCAATACTTTTTGGTAGTCTTTTGCCAAAGCTTTATCAGCCATTGGCAAGAATGCATCCATTGCTTCAAATACAACAACTTCAGAACCAAGACGACGCCATACTGAACCAAGTTCAAGACCAATTACACCCGCGCCGATTACGCCAAGACGTTTAGGCACTTCTGGGAACTCAAGCGCACCAGTAGAGTCAACAATAATGTCTTGGTCTACAGGAGCAACTGGAATATTGACTGGCACAGAACCCGATGCAAGGATTACATATTTAGGTTCTAAAATTTGAGTTTCACCTTCGTGAGATACAAACTCAACTTTCTTACCTGCAAGTAATTTACCTGTACCTTTTAACCATTCGATACCGTTGCCTTTAAGTAGGCCATCGATACCCATTGTTAACTGGTTAACAATTTTGTCTTTACGATCAAGCAATTTTGCAAGATCAAATTTCACTTCACCTGTTGTAATACCGTGGTCATCTAAGTGATGAACGGTATCTTCATAACGGTGAGATGAATCAAGTAATGCTTTAGATGGGATACAACCCACGTTTAAGCAAGTACCACCTAAAGATGGTTTACCTTTATGAATACGTTTTTCAATACAAGCTACTTTAAAGCCTAATTGAGCAGCGCGGATAGCAGCTTCATAACCACCAGGACCGCCACCAATAACAACTAAATCAAATTGAGACATGTGTATCTCCAAAAATGGGCTTAAGAGGATCGCTCTAAGCCCATTGCATTATTCTGAAGTATTAAAGATCAAGGATTAGCTTAGCTGGTTCTTCTAACAATTCTTTGATTGTTACAAGGAAGCCTACTGCTTCTTTACCATCGATTAGACGGTGGTCATAAGAAAGCGCTAAGTACATCATTGGCAAGATTTCAACTTGACCATTTACAGCCATAGGACGTTCTTGGATTTTATGCATACCCAAAATCGCAGTTTGTGGCGTATTTAAGATAGGTGTAGAAAGCAAAGAACCGAAAGTACCACCATTAGTAATAGTGAATGTACCGCCAGTCATATCTTCGATACCCAATTTACCATCACGCGCTTTACCAGCGTATGCACGGATACCATTTTCAACTTCAGCATAGTTCATGCGGTCAGTATCACGAAGAACTGGAACTACTAGACCACGGTCGCTTGATACAGCAACACCGATGTCGTAGAAACCGTGGTAAACGATGTCATTGCCATCAATTGAAGCGTTTACAGCTGGGTAGCGTTTAAGTGCTTCAGTTGCTGCTTTAACGAAGAATGACATGAAGCCAAGACGTGCACCATGACGCTTTTCAAAAGCATCTTTGTATTGCGCACGCATTTCCATGATTGGTTTCATGTTTACTTCGTTGAACGTAGTCAACATTGCAGTTTCTTGAGTTGCAGCAAGTAGACGTTCAGCAACACGCTTACGAAGACGAGTCATAGGAACACGTTTTTCGATACGTTCACCAACAGCAACGCTTAATGGCGCAGCAGCAGGAGCAGCTGGTTTAGCTTGATGGTTTGCAACATCTTCTTTAGTGATGCGACCGCCACGGCCAGTGCCAGCAACGTCAGCAGCAGCAATGCCAGACTCAGTCAATGCTTTACGCACTGCAGGAGCTTGATCAGCAACAGGTTGAGCACGTTCAACAACAGGAGCAGCGCCCGCTTGAGTTTGCGCAGCAGCTTGTTCTACTTTCTCTTCTGATTGAACAGCTTGAGTTTGAGCAGCGCCAGAAGCAGCACCTTCTTCAAAAGTCGCAATCACTTCAGCAGAAAGAACTGTATCGCCTTCGTTTTTAACGATTGCAGAAATCGTACCGTCAGCAGGAGCTACAACTTCTAAAACAACTTTATCTGTTTCAATATCACAAATCACTTCGTCACGTGATACTGCTTCACCTGGTTGTTTGTGCCAAGTTGCAACTGTACCGTCAGCAACTGACTCTGGGAATACCGGTGCTTTAATTTCGGTTGCCATTATTAAGAATCTCCTGTTATTCAGCTACGATAGCTAAAGCATCATTTACGAGCTGAGCTTGTTGTTTTGCGTGCAAATATGGTGAACCACAAGCCGGTGCAGCAGAAGCTTCACGACCTGCATAACTAATACGAACTTGTTTGCCCGCTTTCATCACGTCGTCATACAGACGCGGAGCGATGAATAACCATGCACCTTGGTTCTTCGGTTCTTCTTGAGCCCAAACCAATTCTTTAACGTTTGGATATTGTGCAAGAACTTCAGCAAGACGTGCTTCTGGGTACGGATACAATTGTTCAATACGAACGATTGCTGTGTTGTTCAATTCTTTTTCACGACGTTTTTCAAGTAAGTCGTAGTAAACCTTACCACCACAAAGCACTAAACGAGTTACGTCTGACTTGTTGATGTTGTCGATTTCGTCGATCACAGTTTGGAATGAACCATTTGCAAGTTCTTCTAATGTAGAGGTTGCAAGTTTGTGACGAAGAAGAGACTTCGGTGAAGTCACGATCATTGGTTTACGGATTGGACGAAGTGCTTGACGACGCATCGCATGGTAAATCTGCGCTGGTGTAGTCGGTGTGATCACTTGCATGTTTTCTTCAGCACATAGCTGTAAGAAACGCTCTAAACGAGCTGATGAATGCTCAGGACCTTGACCTTCAAAGCCATGTGGAAGAAGCATAGTCAGACCGCATACACGTTCCCACTTAGTTTCGCCAGACGCGATAAACTGATCGATTACAACCTGTGCACAGTTTGCGAAGTCACCAAATTGCGCTTCCCAAATGACAAGGCTCTTCGGAAGAGTCGTTGCATAACCGTATTCGAATGCAAGAACCGCCATTTCTGACAATAATGAGTCATAAATAGCTGTACGTGGTTGGTTTTCTTTCAAGTTACATAATGGAATGTAAGTTGAACCATCTACTTGGTTATGAAGTTTTGCATGACGGTGTGAGAATGTACCACGACCTACGTCTTCACCTGTTAAACGAACAAGGAAACCTTCATCTAGAAGAGACGCGTAAGCTAATGTTTCAGCAGCACCCCAGTTCAATGGCATTTCACCAGTCTGCATTTTCAGACGGTCATCAATCACTTTAGCAACCTGACGTTGCATCACGAAGCCTTCTGGAAGCTCGCGCATTTTCGCACCAAGCTCTTTTAGACGTTCGATTGGGAAAGTGGTATCCCATTTGTCTGTGTATTCGTGGCCTAGGTAAGGTTTCCAGTCCACAAACATTTTTGTATTTGGCTCAAGTACCAACGCATTTGCAACGTGTTTACCTGCTTCAAGGTCAGAACGATACTGTTCAACCATTGCATCAGCAGAAGCACGATCAAGAACACCTTCTTGTACAAGCTTGTCAGCATAAAGCGTACGTGTAGTCGCTTTTTTATTGATGATTTGATACATCATTGGCTGAGTTGCAGCTGGCTCGTCGGCTTCGTTATGACCACGACGACGGTAGCAGAACATATCGATTACAACGTCTTTACGGAATGTATGACGGAAATCGTGTGCCAATTGAGAAACAAATAATACAGATTCAGGATCATCACCGTTCACATGGAAGATCGGTGCTTGGATCATTTTCGCGATGTCAGTACAGTATTCTGTAGAACGCGCATCACGTGGGTCAGACGTTGTGAAACCAACTTGGTTGTTCACGACGATATGAACTGTACCACCCACGGTATAACCGCGAGTTTGTGACATTTGGAAAGTTTCTTGGTTTACACCTTGACCTGCAAATGCAGCATCACCGTGAACGATGATTGGTAATACATCATCACCACCAATATCTTTACGACGTACTTGACGTGCGCGTACAGAACCTTCTACTACAGGTCCAACGATTTCTAAGTGTGATGGGTTAAACGCTAATGCCAAGTGAACTTCGCCACCCGGAGTCATTACGTTTGAAGAGAAACCTTGGTGGTATTTAACGTCACCAGAGCCTTTTTTATGCAGAGATTTACCTTCGAACTCACCAAATAGATCAGCTGGGTTTTTACCCATGATGTTTACAAGAAGGTTTAAACGGCCACGGTGAGGCATACCGATAACCACTTCTTTACAGCCTACTGAACCTGCGCGTTGAATAAGTTCATTCACCATAGGAATGAAAGATTCACCACCCTCAACACCGAAACGTTTCGCACCAACGAATTTGTTACCAAGATATTTTTCTAGGCCTTCAGCTGCAGTTAGACGTTCAAGGATGTGTTTTTTCTGGTCTGCAGTGTAGCCAAATTGACCACGAGTACCTTCAAGGCGTTGTTGAATCCAACGTTTTTCTTTTGTATCAACAATGTGCATGTATTCAACACCAATTGAAGCAGTATAAGTTGCTTCCATTGCTTGAACCATTTCACCAAGTGTTGCTTCAGACTTACCGATTGCAAGGTTACCTGTATTAAACACAGTATCTAAGTCAGACTGCGTTAGACCATGCGCAGCAAGATCTAGATCAGGCACGATTTCACGTTTTGCAAGACCAAGTGGATCTAATTTTGCGTTTTGATGACCACGGTTACGGTATGCAGCGATCAACTGTAATACACCGATTTGACGGCGTTCATGCTCAGAACTTACTGCACTTTGCACTACTGGCTGAACACGGCTTGAATTACGGCCTAATAATAGGAATTGCTCACGTACATTGCTGTGTGGTTGATCACCTTTCGGGAATTTATCGAAGTATTCACGCCAATCAGCCTCTACTGAGTCTGGAGCCGTTAGATACTGCTCATAAAGTTCTTCAATATACGCTGCACTGTCAGCGCTAAGTTCAGTGTCAAGACGCAGTGCGTCAGCAACTTCTTGCATTTGTGGACCCATTTCCTATTGCAAAACATTTCAGGATGCTTTTTAAGCGAACCCATGATTAGTAATGTCAAATTGGTAATATGACATTAGTCCCCATTAGGCTTAAGCCTTGAGGCGTTATCACTACATTAGGATTACCCAATGTGATTAATGAACAATAACGCCCTCAGCGGCATCATTACTCATTGAGAAATACCCGACATAAATCGGGCAATTTTTGCAAATCATCTTAGAAAAAATAATTTTTTCGCAATTATCTTTTCTAAAACGACTTTATTAACATTTATATACCTTCTACAGCGCTTAAATTGTAGAAAAAATGTACCCAATTCAAAGTCATTTTTTACATATAGTGATACCTTAAATGCTAACACGTTCGAGCATTTCAATTGATTTTTTTGACACATACCTCTCATAAATTAGCGAAATACACTGTTTGTATTTTCATCTATGATATGGTGCTACATATAAAATGATCTTTCAATTAAGACAAAAGTCTACGTTCGATTTTTACCTCATCTCATATACAAAAACAAAAGAGAGCTGACATTCCTATCCTCTCTCTTTTTACTACGTTACATAATAACATCTTCTAATCCTTTTGACAGACTTGAACGAGCGTTTCATCAATAAATAACCATTTATCTATCACTTTATACTTTTAATTCACTACGTTTCTATGAAATCCATTTATAGCACTCTGCAATGACAGCGAATAACTTTCACTATCATCATTTTTATATATGACAAAAAAAGCGCACCCAATGGTGCGCTTCTTTTTACTGCTAAATCTATTAACCAAGATCTAAAAGCATATTACGGATGTGACCGATTGCTTTAGTTGGGTTAAGACCCTTAGGACATACAGATACACAGTTCATGATACCTTTACAACGGAACAATGAGAATGGGTCGTCAAGACGAGCCAAACGCTCTTGAGTTGCTGTATCACGAGAGTCAATGATGAAGCGATATGCGTTCAACAATGCTGAAGGACCCAAGAACTTGTCTGGGTTCCACCAGAATGATGGACATGAAGTTGAACAACATGCACAAAGAATACATTCGTACAAACCATCTAAATGTTCACGCTCTTCAGGAGACTGCAAACGCTCTTTAGGAGGCGCAGGCTGATTGTTGATTAGGAACGGATGGATTTTATTGTACTGATCGTAGAACTGATTCATATCTACAACCAAATCTTTAATTACTGGAAGACCTGGAAGTGGACGAATTGTGATCACTTCTGGTAAGTCGTTTAGGTTCCAAAGACACGCCAAACCATTTTTACCATTAATGTTTACACCATCAGAACCACAAATACCTTCACGACATGAACGACGGAATGTTAATGATTCGTCTTGAACTTTTAATGCTAGAAGTGCATCAAGCAACATACGATGCTTATCAGTCAACTCTAGTTTAAAAGTTTGCATGTACGGAGCTGCATCCTTATCAGGATCGTAGCGGTAGATATTAAATGTACGAGTACCTCTACTCATCTTACTTCTCCCAATTAGAATGTACGTGGTTTAGGCGGAATAGCATCTACAGATAAAGGCTTGTAACGTACTGGTTTGTACTCAAGACGGTTATCTACAGAGAACCATAAAGTGTGTTTCATCCACTCATCATCACGACGACCGTATGGGTAGTCAGCATGATCAGGTGGTAATTCAAAATCTACCACTGTATGCGCACCACGACATTCTTTACGTGCAGCCGCAGAAATCAGTGTCGCTTTCGCAACTTCATACAGGTTTTCAACTTCTAGAGCTTCAACACGCGCTGTGTTAAATACTTTAGATTTGTCTTTCAAGTGAATGTTACGTACACGTGGTTCGAGCGCAAGAATCTGTTTCACACCCTCTTCAAGAAGTGCAGATGTACGGAATACACCAGCGTGATCTTGAACGATGTCACGGATTGCATCTGCAACTTCTTGAGCATTTTCACCAGAAGTTGATTCATCAAGATGACGAACACGATTCAAAGTTTTTTCAAGAACAGTTGTAGGAAGCGGTGCATATTCATCACCGTGGTGTTTAGTTACATAGTCAACAATATGTTCACCAGCAGCTTTACCAAATACAACCAAGTCAAGCAATGAGTTTGTACCTAGACGGTTAGCACCGTGTACAGATACACATGAACATTCACCAATTGCATAGAAACCTTTCACTGGTTTAGTGAAATCACGGTCACCCGCATTGTGTGAGTACACACCAGTTTCTTTGTTGTAGTTCGCAACCAAAGCTTCAGTTTCACGAGATACAGGAACAACCACTTGACCATGAATATTTGTAGGAATACCACCCATTTGGTAATGGATTGTAGGTACTACAGGAATTGGCTCTTTAGTGATGTCAACGTTCGCGAATTTCTTACCAATCTCAAATACAGATGGAAGACGTTTCATGATTGTTTCAGCACCAAGATGCGTCATATCAAGCAAGATGTAGTCTTTCTTAGGACCACAGCCACGACCTTCTTTAATTTCTTGGTCCATAGAACGTGATACAAAGTCACGAGGTGCCAAGTCTTTCAGTGTCGGAGCATAACGCTCCATGAAAGGCTCACCAGCATCGTTACGAAGGATCGCACCTTCACCACGACAACCTTCTGTCAACAATACGCCTGCGCCCGCAACACCTGTTGGGTGGAATTGCCAGAATTCCATATCTTGTAATGGAATACCTGCACGAGCTGCCATACCAAGACCGTCACCAGTATTGATATAAGCGTTAGTAGATGCACGGTAAACACGACCAGCACCACCAGTAGCGAACAATGTTGCTTTACCTTGGAATACTGCAATTTTACCTGTTTCTTGGTCAATTGCTGTCACACCAAGCACATCACCCTCTTCATTACGGATCAAATCAAGTGCGATCCATTCAACGAAGAATTGAGTACCCATTTTCACGTTGCTTTGATAAAGCGTATGAAGAAGAGCATGACCTGTACGGTCGGCAGCAGCACATGCACGTGGAACTGGTTTTTCACCATAGTTCGCAGCATGACCACCAAACGGACGTTGGTAAATTGTACCGTCAGCATTACGGTCGAATGGCATACCTAGGTGTTCAAGCTCATATACAACTTGAGGCGCTTCACGAGTCATGAACTCAATTGCGTCTTGGTCACCTAACCAGTCAGAACCTTTAACTGTGTCGTAGAAGTGGTAGTGCCAGTTATCTTCTTGCATGTTACCAAGAGATGCACCAATACCACCCTGCGCTGCAACAGTGTGTGAACGAGTTGGGAATACTTTAGTCAGTACAGCAACTTTCAAACCAGCTTGAGCAAGTTGGTAAGAAGCACGCATACCTGAACCACCACCACCAACGATGACTGCATCGAAAGTTTGGTGTGGAATATTTGTGTAATCTTCTTTAGGGGTTATAGCGCCCATGATATCTTCCTATCAATTTGCCCAAAAAATCTGGATCGCCCAGATCGCGTATGCAAATACTGCAACAATCACTGCAGAAGTCAGCACTAAACGCAGACCGTTTGCTGAAGGACCCATTTGACGAGTAGTCACATAGTCAGTGAATACTTGCCACATACCAATCCAAGCATGCGCAACAAGAGATAAGACAGACAATAAAGATAAAATCTTCATTGGTGTTGTCATCATAAAGCCATACCATTGCTCAAAAGTGAATCCGCTATTGCAAAGGATCCAGCCCAGTACAACAATAGTATAAACAGCCAATACAACGGCACTTACACGTTGGATAAACCAATCGCGTGAACCTGATCCTGTTAAACCTGTAGCACTTTTCATTAGAGAACAATCCATACAAATGCTGCAACAATACCGATTGCAGACAAGATCAATGAAATAGTAGCTGCGATACGACCACTTTGAAGTTCTTCAGCAACGCCAAGATCTGCAAATAGATGCTTGATACCACCAATAAGGTGATAAATTAAGCCGGCTACAAATACCCATACGACAAAACGCACAATAAAGCTATCAAACACAGCTTGAACTTGCGCAAAACCTTCAGGTGAAGATAGAGATTTGTCTAAAATCCAAAGAAGGACCGGTACGAGTAAAAATACGATAACACCTGATAGACGGTGTAAAATTGATGCAATAGCCACAGGGGATTTTAAGTTTACGTCTAAAACTTGACCCATGGACAAATTGACAGGTCTGTTGCTTTTCACAGCGGGCATCCTGTAAGTAAAAACTCCATCCGGAGTTTGTTGGAATTAATTCGTAGGAAAGCTAGCATAGTCAGACATTACAATATAATAAACTCTGCAGCTGTCTGATCTTATAAACGACAGGGAATTATAAAACGTGAACTTTCAAAACACAAACGAAGACAATTAGGAATTTTGCAAAATATCCTCAAATAAGAATCATTAACAATAACTTTTCTAAAAACAAATACCTTATTTATCTAAAAAAATCAGACTATCTTGTTGGTTTTAATCAGTTAAATGTAAATTTCATTTATTGTTTTTGTGTGTATATGGTGATTTAAACTTTTAGACTAAAGATGAACAAATCTAAATCTTTCTTTTCCCACTACATTTTAAAATCTTCCAGCACATTCGCCAAGCCTTAATCATAAAAATAAATGTGCATCATTTTCTCAAATGATAAAACTCAAAGATCATGAAACGAAATAAGTACTTAGTCTGTGCATAAAAATCTCAGCAACAGCAAATCCGTTCAATAAAACACCATTATTTCCCATTCCAATGACAAAAATGATCATTTATTAGGCTGTTTAAGGCGTTTAATTAACTATTTTTTAACCAAACGAACTTTTTTTTAAGGGCGATTAAGTCGTTTTAATTATGAATAAGAAAACAGCAATTTAGAGCCACAGATGTGTGTAAGTTACGAAAATTATAATAATTTAATGAAATAGCGGTCTTGTAATTCATATTTGTTTCAGAGTTTTTAAGAATTAAAAATTGCTTACAATTAAGGCAATAGGCTTTTTTTAATCTGCACCTCCCCTGCAATTTGACTTATTATACTGCGTCGGCACTGTGATTTTACTCATTTTTTAAGCGGATGAATTGTGCTTCATTTCAATGAATGATCCTCAATTTATATCCATAAGTATAATTGACAAAATTTCAGTTCCCTCTAATCTTAGAGCAAATTTTTGATCCGTCTGATTCTCGCATTAAAAGATTAGTACTGAGTCAGATAAAACATTCACCAGGACAGGAGATCTATTGAATGTCTGAAGCAACTGGCAAAAAAGCCGTTTTACAGCTTGATGGCAAAGAAATTGACTTACCAATTTACAGTGGCACTCTAGGCCCAGATGTAATTGACGTTAAAGATGTGTTGGCCGCAGGTCACTTTACTTTTGATCCTGGTTTTGTCTCAACGGCTGCTTGTGAATCTAAAATCACTTTCATTGACGGCGGTAAAGGTGTTCTTCTACACCGTGGCTACCCAATCGACCAGCTTGCTACTAAAGCAGACTACTTAGAAACTTGCTACCTTCTTTTGAACGGCGAGCTTCCTACTGCTGAACAAAAACAAGAATTCGATGCTAAAGTTCGTAACCACACTATGGTTCACGATCAAGTTGGCCGTTTCTTCAATGGTTTCCGTCGTGACGCTCACCCTATGGCGATCATGTGTGGTGTTGTTGGTGCGCTTTCTGCGTTCTATCACAACGGTTTCGATGTTGAAAACATTGACCACCGCGAAATCACTGCTATTCGCTTAATCGCTAAAGTTCCTACTTTAGCTGCTTGGACTTACAAATACACAGTAGGCCAACCATTCGTTTACCCACGTAACGACTTAAGCTACGCAGAAAACTTCTTGTACATGATGTTTGCTACTCCTGCAGACCGTGATTACAAAGTTGACCCTATTCTTGCTAAAGCAATGGACCGTATCTTCACGCTTCATGCTGACCATGAACAAAACGCGTCTACTTCTACAGTACGTCTTGCTGGTTCTACTGGCGCTAACCCATACGCATGTATCGCTGCAGGTATCGCGGCTCTATGGGGACCTGCTCACGGCGGCGCGAACGAAGCTGTTCTTAAGATGCTTGATGAAATCGGCACTGTAGAAAACGTTGCTCCGTTCATGGAAAAAGTGAAAACTAAAGAAGTTAAACTTATGGGCTTCGGTCACCGAGTTTACAAAAACTTCGATCCACGTGCGAAAGTAATGAAAGAGACTTGTGACGAAGTGTTAACTGCACTTGGTATCAACGATCCACAACTTGCTTTGGCTATGGAACTTGAACGTATTGCGCTTTCTGACGAATACTTCATCAAACGTAACCTATACCCTAACGTAGACTTCTACTCAGGTATCATCCTTAAAGCGATTGGTATCCCAACAGAAATGTTTACTGTAATCTTCGCTCTTGCACGTACTGTTGGTTGGATCAGCCACTGGTTAGAAATGCACAGCGCACCTTACAAAATCGGTCGTCCTCGTCAGCTTTACACTGGCGAAACTCAACGCGATATCCAAGGTCGTTAATTCGGAAGAATTGTGTGAATCTAAAAACCGTCCCTTTGGGGCGGTTTTTTTATGCTACTAGATTTATTTTGCACTATTGAACAGACCCATCTGACTGAATTTTCCTGCTCAATCATTAGATAAAACGATGCCTCACAAGCTATAAAGTATGATGTATATTGCTTAATGTATTTTAAATCGCCATTTTCTAAAAAATCTCACACTTTTTCATCAGATATCATCATAAAAAAAGCCTAATTCCACGTAGAAATTAGGCTGTAAACAAAAGGTTTAAATATTGATGATGCTTCATTTTGGCTTATCGAGTTAAGCGACATTTATTAAACCAAAGTCTCTAAGCAACAGTCTCATAATCTGCCAAATCCACATGTTTAAGACGCTGCTTTAACTGTTTCAGTGACCACGGCCAAGCTGCAAAATTGCGCCCATTGGCATCTAAGTAATAGCTCTTACAGCCGCCACTATTAAAGACTGTCGTCTGTAGATGTGTCTGCACTTTTGCATTGTGATAGGCCAATACATTTGGCTTAATTTCAAGCCGTTGTATCTTCTCTTGTTTCATTTTTACCAAGGCATCGACGATATACCCAACCTGTGCTTCTGCAATCCCAATGAATGAGTCATAAACCAAAATATTTGGCCCGAGCACCAAGAAGGCATTAGGTACTTGCGCGATACTGGTACCCAAAAACGCTTCAGGAGAACTGTTTTTCCAAAGTTCTGACAATAACTCCCCTTTGGCATTTTTTACACGCTGCCCAATCGGCGGATGAGAAACTTCAAAACCTGTGCCCCAAATAATGACATCGACTTCATGACGTTCACCATTCGCAGCAATAACAGTATTACCTTCTATTTCAACTAAACCATGTGGTACAAGTTCGACATTGGCTTGCTGCAAAGCAGGATAAAATTATTGGCAAATAAAAGACGCTTACAACCAATAGAAAAGTTTGGTGTAACTTTTTCACGTAATTCAGCATCTTGAATTTGTGTTTTTAACAACTGACGACCCAAATAATTCACAGGCTCTAAAAGCGAAGGATTACGTAGTCCTAAATTAATACCATTTAATATACCGGCCACACTTTTGCGCCAAGTTTCTTGTACTGTTGGAAAGCGGGTAATGATGCCTTTCGCACGGTCATTCAGTGGTAAATCTGCTTTTGGCAATACCCATGGCGCGGTCCGTTGAAACACCACCACTTTTTTGGCAATAGGTTGAATCTGAGGAATAAACTGAATCGCAGATGCCCCCGTACCAATCACTGCAATACGTTTATCTTTTAAGTCATAGGCATGGTTCCATCGCGCAGAATGGAACATTTCACCTTCAAAGCTTTCAATACCTTTAATTTTTGGAATTTGAGGTTCAGTAATCGGCCCAGTGGAAAAAATTACCGTTCTCGCCGCATACTTACCTTTGCTCGTCTCCAATTGCCATTGTTTCAACTCCTCATTCCATTCCGCTGCAATCAATTCACAGTTGAACTGAATGTTGCGATAAAGCGCATGCTGCTCCGCAACATCTTCTAAATAATTCAGAATCTCAGGTTGCTTAGCAAATAAATGACTCCATTTATGACTCGGTGCAAATGAAAAAGAATACAAAGCCGAAGGGACATCACATCCACAACCTGGATAGGTGTTGTCGCGCCATGTACCTCCCACGCGATTGGCTTTTTCCAAAACCACATAATCGGTATAACCCCGTTCATTCATTTGATGAGCGGCAGCTAAACCGGATATCCCCGCACCAATCACAATGGTATCGTAGACACGCACTTGATTTTCTACGCTTGGTTTTTCTAGGCTAGGCTCTGACTCTGATTGGTCTTGTACTGCTTTTTTTGCTTTGGCAGAAGACGTTACAGTACGACGTACATTAGTTTGCGTTGTTGCCTTTTTAGTTTGAGTTTTCTCTTGATCTAATGCTTTTACATCTTCGTCATGTAATTGTGTCGGCATGTTCATGCTTTTGCTCCCGACTTTTTAATATAGTTGTTAAATAAGGGATAACCCCCCCAATAAGCGGGTATAGGTTTGCGGGGATAGACGCTTTAACCACCAAAATAATTTGGCATCAGGTTGCGGAATGGTATACAACTTCCCTGCATCTAAATTATTCAATGTCAAATCGACGACATCGTGGCTCGTCGTAAATGCATGATTCATCAGCAGTTGATCAGCCAAGCCTGAATATCGATTGGGCAAGCGACCATTTTTCATAATATTGGTTGGCACCAAGGTTGGGCACAGCACATTCACACGGATATTTGCCGATCTGAGCTCTGCCGATAAAGTTTCAGACAAAGCCAACACACTCGACTTCGTCACGTTATATGCTGTCATTTCTGGTGCAGCAGTATATGCCGCAGCAGAAGCAACATTAATAATCGCGCCCCCCTGCTTATTTTGTTTCAACTTGGGTACAAAATAATGGCAGCCATGCACCACACCCCACAAATTGACATGCATACACCACTGCCAGTCATCTAAACTCAGCTCATCAAATTTACCACCCAGCCCGACGCCTGCATTGTTGATCACCAAGGTCACAGCATGCCCCATCAACTGCTCAGCTTGCTCTGACAGTGCTTTAACTTCTTCAGCCTTACCTACATCACACTACACCGCATAAGCATTTGATGAGGTCGTGGATTGAATTTGATCCACCGTTTCTTGCGCTGCCTCTAAATGAATATCGGCACAGACCACTGTTCCGCCACGACGAGCCAACTCCAAAGCGGAACTTCGCCCAATACCACTGCCTGCACCAGTGACCACCACACAGGCATTTTCACTTGGCTTGTTCTTTTTTCCAAATAGACCCATGGTTTTGTCCTTTTATCGTTTTAATGCTGGGGTAAATTCTTTGACAAAATAAGGTGTTAACACACCATCAACAGGGTTCAGCAAACGCTTTTTGTAATATTCAAGAAATGCAGAAGTGTCATGATCATTTGGGTGAAAACTTGGTCGTAAATAATCAAAAATATGCCCGAGGCTGCTGCCATAAACACCATCTCTTAGACCAAAAATCAGTTGGAAACTGCGCGGAACATCTTTCCAGTAGCTTAGGCTAATCAAATTTGATGGCTTTCTGTAGAAAGGGACAATCGAAGCGCCTATCGAAATCAAACCCAAAATGGTAATTAATGCAGGGAAAAAGCCAGCAATACGTAAAGCATAATTACCTGATAATTCTTGATAAACATCATAGGCAATGTCTTTGTGTTCAGACTCTTCCAACATATGCCACATCCAAATAGCGCGCTGCTTTTCATCTATTGAATTAAAAAAGATTTCTTCATGATTCATCATGTATTCCGCAAGCACTGCGGTGAAATGCTCAATTGCTGCCATTAAGGATAACTTCATTGGCTGTGGCATACGTTCAAAACCATAGGCAAAGACGTAGTGTTCTAACTTTCTGAAAAATTGCACAGGCAGATTTCTTGCGCGATACGCTTCATTCATTTCTTCATGCATACGTGAATGAATGGCCTCTTGCCCAATCAACGACGTGACACGTTGTCTTAATACAGGATCTTGAATAAAGTCGCGATGATATCGAGCAGTATCAATCACCAAATCTTCGCCACGAGTTAAGAAAATAGATAAAGATGCAAAATAGGCACTGGCCAATTCTGCATTCATATAAAATTTTGGATCAATTTTTTCTGGTTCAAAATCAAATTTCATATGACGAATAGGAACAACGGCAGACTGTTTTGTTGGGTCAAAGACAGGGCCTGCAAATACGCGTGCTAACGTTTTTTTTATCGGTTGAAAAGCGCTCATGATTTTGCTCTCAATTTGGGTGTTTACCGTTCATTGACTTCATGTCGATTAAAGTAAAAACACATAGATTGAGGATCAAATTAAGTGAGATAGATCACTAGGCCATTAGTAAAACCGACCTCTAGATTTGCAAAAATGCTCAAATATTTTCTTTGTCAGACAATCTTTAAAA
Source organism: Acinetobacter sp. LipI_15 (assembly GCF_058242865.1). Classification (NCBI taxonomy): domain Bacteria; kingdom Pseudomonadati; phylum Pseudomonadota; class Gammaproteobacteria; order Moraxellales; family Moraxellaceae; genus Acinetobacter; species Acinetobacter sp. LipI_15. The sequence continues at coordinate 2,298,179 of NZ_JBZAYN010000001.1, forward strand.
CATCCATGCTGTATGGCTCAAAAGCTTGTCATTAAAGGTCATGGCGTATTTTGAGTGAGTGACGTTTATTGGATTTTTTGCATTTCACCAGTCGCAGATTGATAGACCCATTGATGATCAAACAGGCTTTCGTCTAAATGATCCAGTTTAAAATTACCGATAGCCACAGCATAGAATCCATTGCCCTGCTGCTTCAAATGTGTGATCTCTTGCATGAGTTCTTCAGTCAGTTGACCCATTATAAAGTCGGAAATCACCACCACATCGGCATGTACAAAATTCGGTTGTTTCAGCATGTCCACGGCATGATTCATCGCAGGGATAATATCTGTTCCCCCATGAAATGACTGCCCTAAAAAGTGAATGACATCATCCAAAGCGCTGTTACAGTGTAAATTCAGCGCGGTTAAATTGGTCGAGAAATTAACCAAATACATCGCTCGCTTTTCTTTTAGCGCTCGAATAGATAAATACAAACAAATCGCTTTGGAAATCAGTTCGGGTTGCCCATTCATTGAGCCACTGGTATCTAAGCAGACAATCATCGGGCCTTTTTGTCCGACTCGACGTTGTGTATGGCGTGGGTCTTCGATCACCCGTCCCTGTTGCTGACCTTGTCGATTAAAACTCATCAGGTTAGATTCTAAATATTTCAAATCAAATAAAACCTGCAAGTCTGGATCGGCTAATAGCGCCAACTCGCTAGGTAAAGCCATACTGATTTCTTGTGCCAATTTAATTCCAGTAATTTCCTCTTGCGCCATCGGGGTGTGAATAAGCTGCTGTGGTTCTTGTTCTAACTGAGCAGAAATCCGCTTACGTGGCATATTCGGCTGTGCGCTTCCGATCATTTGACATAGACGTTTAAGCGCCCGATCTTGCTCGAGATAATTCGCCCATTGCTCAAAGTTCTGTACATCATGCTCAGTTAATTGCCCTTTGGAATAGTCCAGAAAAATCCCAGTTTCAAACCCGACACTGTCATGGTGCTTGACCATTTTCGACAATATCGCGAGAAAATCTTTGATTTCATCTAAAAAGGCATCTCGTTGTAAACGGAGCTGCTCAAACTCCCAATGCGCAATGGCTTCGGTCAATTTACGCTGCCATTTGCCTTTGAATAGCTCTATTTGTAATTGACGCTGCTGCTCAGTCAGCAACGACTGTTGGCTCTGTTGCCACATTTCAGTGAATTCAGGAATCCCCAAGGTTTGCATGAAGGCGGCATATTCAGTGTGGAATTGTACAAAATGACCCTGTTCCCAATGCTTTAACGCAAGCCAATATTCCAATTGCTGCTGCGCCATTGCATAGGGATGCTGCTGATCTAAACTCGATTTTGCCTGAAAAGCCCATTCCTGAATTTTTTGATCGAGCTTTTTTGCCACTTTATGATCATCCAACCAATGTTTTAAGCTGGATTGTTTTAATTCATCATAAAGCTGCGAACTTAATTCATCGAGCGCCGATTGGGTTTGTTGTCGTGTCGGTTTTAATTGCGACATAACTGTTCCAAGCGCTCACAATCTTGCAACTGCAACTGATATCTCGCCAATTGCTGCTCAATAGATTGAATCAAATGTTCAATATCCTGTTCAGTGACAAAGACCGATTTAAACTGATGTTTTTGACTGTTAAATCGTTCCGTTAACAGTTCCAATTCTGTTTGAAACTGTGCTTTGAGCTGTTGAACTTCGTGTAACAGCTCATATTGGCTTTGTGCTGAAAGAGAGCTGCGTGGACTACCTTTGGTATGTTTTATATACGGCGTCACCACTTCTTCTAAGCCGTAATAGCCACCTTTTAACGTACACACTCTTGAACCATTAAAATTACATACGATGCCACGCACTTCTTCACCGGTATCATCTAAGGCAAAGAAGTCCTTTTTCGTATCCATTTTATCCAGTTCGAGATACAACAGTTTATCTTTATAGTGTCGATCTAGATTAGTCACTGCACGCAAGTAATCAGTGCCATGAATTAAATAACTCTCATAGACATCATCGGTATAATAAAAATGATTGAGCACCCGCTGTTCAAGTGCATCCTTCTCTGCCACATACTGTTCGAACTGCAACCCATAATTTAAGCCATTTTCAGCCAATACTTCATCTATCTGCTGTGAAACAAATGCAATGTCTTCAGGCTGATTCCATAAGCAATGTTTTAAAATTAATAAATCACTCAAAATCACCGATGAACGATCATTTAAAAATGCACAGGTTTTGACTAAATAAGCCACACGTTGCCAACGACGGTCAGAGACATAGACCACGTGATCTTCAAAATTATGATTGAGTCGAGTTTTAAGTTGATCAAACAGATTTAAAATCGATTCGGGTAATTCCACTTGATAAATCTGTTCCCGCCAATCTTGTAGCTCCGCTTTTTTTATTTTTAAAGTTGCATCGACTTCAACACTGACTCGACTCGGCTTGGCCTGTAATAGTGCATGAAAGTTTTCTGCAACGGCAATCGGCGGCACTTCTAAACGCAAAATAAAACGATCATATAAGGCATCCAAACCTTGATTCGGTTCGGGAATTTCATTCGATGCGCTGACCAAAACATTCAATGGAACTTTTTGGACAATATCACCATTTTTAAAACTCCGCTCATTCACCAAGGTCAGTAAAGTATTTAAAATCGCAGGGCTGGCTTTCCAAATTTCATCTAAAAATGCAAAATCTGCCCGTGGTAAATAATGTTCTGTTTTACGAATGTATTGATCTTCTTTTAAGGCTTTAATCGATACTGGGCCAAAAATTTCTTCCGGCGTACTGAAACGATTCATCAAATATTCAAAATAGTCATGGACTTCAAAAGCAGAGGCGATTCGACGTGAAATCAAACTTTTTGCAGTGCCAGGCAAACCATATAAAAAGGTATTCATACCCGCAACACCAGCCAGCAAACTCAAAGCAATAATCTGCTCACGTTCATACATATTTTTGCTGATTTCAGAAATTAAAGTATTGATCCGTGCTTGCATCTGACTATCTGTTTGACCGAAAACTAAATTGTAACGCCCTAACCGATTTTTCGCTGTAGCAGATGCAAAAATATCGCTTTTTAAATACAGCGCTACAGCGTGATGCCGTATTTTCAGGTTATAGTAAAAATGTACATTCCTTTGGAACAATAAACACTTTTCATCATGTTGCCTTTCTTTCACACACTCATTCGGCTGCTAAAACTTGAAGGCTTTAAATATCGATCACTCACGGCAGGTGAAATATCCATGTGTCGCAGTGTGTTTGGTGATTTGATTCAATATGAGCAAGTGAAAGTGATGAATCACCCTTTTTTACCTTGGCAATCGGCGCATGTGGTCATGGCGCCTCAAGGGTATATCCATGCAAGAAATTTACTGTTTAAAGCGGACTACGCCAAAGCGTCTTTAGGATATCGCGCCCTGTTTATTCATGAGATGGCCCATGTTTATCAATACCAGCAGCAGATCAATGTTTTGGGTCGGGGTGCTGTTTTACAGATGGCGTATTTCTTTAGTTTTAAAAAATATAATCCTTACCGCTATACCCTCAAACCACACAAAGCATTTTTTGACTACAACATTGAGCAACAAGGCGACATTGCTCGTGACATCTATTTAAAGCGAATTAAAAATATTATTTTATATCCAGAACTTGTTCATCAAATTGAGCTGTAAAGCGTCAATGCTCTGTGGCGAATATTTTTAGATAGAATTGAATATCGCCTGATCATTCTATTTCACACTTTTTCCAGGCCATTGACGCTATTTTAAGTACAAAAAAACAGCATTAATATTTACTTTATGGCACATAAGCTCAGCTAGGCTTTTAAAAGCTATGAATACCTCTAGTATCTCGCTTAAATTCAGATAAAATAGGCTCACCTTATTTTTTTGCTTTGCATCAAAACAAGTGAATTATCATACGATGATGGTGTTTTGTTTTCGCCTTTCGGCAGTATTTTTCGTATCTAAATACACTCGCTGAATAATCACAATAATACAAATCAGTGTGTTAAGTGTATTCACCTATAGGAATAGGATTTAGTTGGAATGAATAGTTTTAAAATTGCACTTGCTCAGTTCTCTCCGCATATTGGTAACCTAGAATCAAACGCAGCAAAAATGCTTCAACAAGCCAATGTTGCAAAAGAACAGAACGCAGATATTATTGTTTTTCCGGAACTTTCTACAGTTGGTTATCCTGCTGAAGATTTATTATTACGTCCAAGTTTAAATAAACGTACACAGCAAGCTTTTGAACAATTTGCGAGCATTAAGGACATCGTTTTAGTCTTTGGTTTTGTAAATCAAACTGAAGATGGTCAGCGCTATAACTCTGCTGCTGTCATGAAAAATGGTCAAGTTCTCGGGATTTACAATAAACAAAATCTTCCAAACTATAGCGTTTTTGATGAAAAACGTTATTTCAGTGAAGGTCATCAACACCTAGTCTTTGAATATTTAGGTCATAAGTTTGGTGTGTTGATTTGCGAAGATGTTTGGGCATTACCAACTGTTCAACAGCTTGCTCAGTTAAATGTTGAAACCGCTTTGGTTTTAAATGCTTCACCTTATGAAGTTGGTAAACCACAGCATCGCATTGAAACCATGGCTGCATTGACCAAACAATTGAACATCAATTTGGTTTACTGTAACCAAGTGGGCGGTCAAGATGACCTTGTCTTTGATGGCACAAGCTTTGTGATGAACAATTCAGGTGAAGTTGCATTGCAAGCACCGAGTTTTGTTGAAGATCTATATATCACAGAATACGATGCCGAACAAAAAGCCTTTAAAACAGGTGCAATCACCCCTGTATTAAATACCATGGCTGAAATCTACCAAAGCCTTGTAATCGCAACACGTGACTACGTACAACGTTCAGGCTTCCCTGGCGTGATTTTAGGTCTATCTGGTGGTATTGACTCAGCATTAACTTTAGCGATTGCTGCCGATGCGATTGGCACCGATAAAGTTCAAGCGGTCATGATGCCATATACCTATACCGCGCAAATCAGCGTTGAAGATGCTGCTGAACAAGCCAAGAATATGGGCGTGACTTTTGGTATTGCCGAAATCAATCCAATTGTGAATGGCTTTATGCAAACCTTATTCCCTTTCTTTGGCGATGCACCGACTGATGCGACTGAAGAAAACCTACAAGCGCGTTCTCGTGGTACGTTGCTAATGGCCTTATCGAACAAGTTCGGCAATTTAGTCCTTTCTACAGGGAACAAGTCTGAATTATCTGTTGGCTACTGTACATTGTACGGTGACATGGTCGGTGGCTTTGCGGTTCTTAAAGACGTCTATAAAACGATTGTATTTGAACTAGCAAAATACCGTAACAGCATTTCAGAAACACCAGTGATCCCTGAACGTGTAATTACTCGTCCACCTTCTGCGGAACTTCGTCCAGATCAGAAAGACCAAGACTCATTACCTGAATATGATGTATTAGATGCCATCTTATATGCGTATATCGAAGAAGACATGAGCCAAGATGACATCATTGCTAAAGGTTTTGATGCTGAAATTGTGAAAAAAGTCATCCGTTTGGTTGATCTAAACGAATACAAACGTCGCCAAGGCGCAATCGGTCCACGTATCAGCTCACGTGCATTTAGCCGTGAACGACGCTACCCGATCGTGAATGGTTGGAAACCGGGTATCTAATTACTCAATTCAAATCAAAAAAGCCCAGTTCTATCACTGGGCTTTTTTTTATAGGCGCAAAAAACACAGCAGTAAATATAAAAAGTAATTGAGATGTGTATTTCAAAAGTTAGGACATCAATTCATAACATCAAAGATTTGAGTTCTCTTTTTTTCTACATAAACATCGTAAATAGATCATTTTATTAGTGCTGTAATTATTTCAATCTATTTGACTTTTTCTAGGCACAAAAAAAGAGATCAAGCTGAGAGCTTGGTCTATAAAAATGGTGGCTATGACGAGACTTGAACTTGTGACCCCCGCATTATGAGTGCGGTGCTCTAACCAACTGAGCTACATAGCCGTAAACTGTGGTGGCATTATCTAGATTTCACACATTATCGTCAAGCATTTTTGTTTGTAATTGTTCAGAGTTTAAACAAGAAAAGTTCAAGATGTTACTATTTAAGCAAATCATGCTATTTTTAGCCCTAATTACTATATTTTTTGATTAAAAATTAGAGTTTTATCATGCAATTCAATTCGATAAAAAAAACCTGTCTGACCCTCAGCCTTGCTGTCATGACATTAACGGGCTGCCAAATCGTCTCGCCTATTTTTGTTGACTACAATGGCGTGCGACGTGATGTGGCGACTTGGATTAATAAACAGCCTTTATTAAGCATGCAACAAAAGCGCAGCATGGCTCAACTTAGCCGAGCACAGCAACCCATCATTCGACTCGACTTCACTGATCAGGAGAAGTTAGTTAGTGTTGCGCTCGCCAATGAAGCTGCGATGTATTGTGCCAATCAGCATTTATCAGCGCGACAAATTCAACGCCTGCAAAAACAGATCTTCCCTGAAGATGCGTTGCATAAATTAAGCTTGCTTGAGCAACAAGCATTGCATATTACCCTGACAGAGCAAGAGAAACAGTGTGATTAAAACCATGTCTGCTGTTGGATGAATTCATCTAGGCTCAATTTTTTCAGCACCAAATTGTCTTACAACCTAGACATAGCTGCTTACATTATTGAGCATTTTTGCTATCGCTAAGCGAGGTGAAAACAAGTCTATATTTTTGCAATATTTTTATTGCGAATTTCGCAATATCCTTATGAATTTACTTGGTTTTATTCCCAAATAAAAAAGCGTATGATGAAACTATGATCAATGTAAATAGCGCTTTTTTTCAGGTTTTTCCATCCAAATTCAATTGATCAGATAAGGAGAAATAAAATGGCTTTAAATAATATTTTAGTTCCAGTGGACGGTTCAGACACTTCTTATGCTGCGGTGGCTAAAGCTGTCGAGTTTGCAAAAACTTTTGGCAGTAAAATTACTGTGGTTCAAGTACTGACGCTCGATCCATATATTGCTGCAGAGTATATTTCAGCAGCACAAACCAATGATTTAATTGAACGTGCTCGTGCATCGATTTTAAATACACTTGAAGAAGCAAAAGCGAAATTTTCAACTGAAGGTGTCACTGTTGAAACTCGCTTACTTGAAGGTCAAGTGGTGCATACTGAACTGGTTAAAGCTGCAGAAGAAACACATGCGGACTTGATTATTATTGGTTCACATGGCCGTACAGGGATCAAAAAATTCTTCTTGGGCAGCGTAGCTCAAAGCGTACTAGGTGCTTCAGACATTCCTGTTTTGGTTGTACGCAAATAAGCCATTAGATTTATAGCTTAAAAAAGCCTTCTAATCCTAGAGGGCTTTTTATTGACTACTTCATCAATTATAAAATTAAAATTCTATGTTTAAGGCAAGGATTTTTTAAGGTATCCATTGATATTGTTTCAATGAGATGCGTCCATTCACTACAAAGACATTTTCGGCTTCCAGCTTCAACTGCTGGATATTTTCACCTTTTTCATTGCAACGCTGCGTGCTGATTTTTCCTTGCGCATTGACCACCCGATGCCATGGGATCGTTGATGTTGCATCTAGATGCTTGAGTACATAGCCAACCAGTCGTGCATGCTTCGGTAAACCCGCTAATTTGGCAATTTGTCCGTAAGTGGCAATCTTCGCCTGCGGTATCAATTGAATGACCGACAAAATTTGCGTTGCCAATTCATCACTCTGCTTCATCTGATCTCCTTTGAGCCGCATAAAAAAAGAGAACCCGAAGGTTCTCTTTGATTAATACTTAATTTTGACAGATTAGTACAGTAATTGGTTGTGATCGATTAGATCTTGTAGAGTCACATCGGTATTTTTCAAAGTGAGTAATTCAACTTTATCCCCAAATTTAGACCCTGTTCCATCACGATCAATGCTGATCACGGTGTTGCCCTTGCCATCAGATTTCACCGAAACAAACTGATCAATATTCGACTGATTGACATTTTGACCTTGTAACAAGGCTTTGATATTCACTTTATCGCCTTCAGACGCATTAAAGTCATTCCAAGTATCATGTCCATTGCCACCCGTTGCATCTGCTTGATCCAATACTTTATAAATAACCGTATCAATCCCCGCTTTGGTGCTGAATTGATCATTGCCTGCAGTGCTAGTGATTTCATCGTTACCGACACTCCCTGTGAAGTTCACACCTGCTTTAATGGTCAAGGTTGCCGCTGAAATATCACCATTTGGTGCAACCAGTTTATACGTAAACTGTTCTGCTGCACCTGAGGTAAGATTCGTATCTTTAAGAGTGTAGGTGTAGCTACCATCTGATTTCACCACCATTTCGCCATATTTCGCCGTAATGGTTGTACCCGTAGAACTCACTTGGGTAAAGGTTAAGCCACCATCTTTAGACACATACAAATCTGTATATTTTGAAGCGACAGTATCAACACCAAATCCATCATTATCAGTTAATAAATTGCCTTTGGTTGCAGCGTTCGCAGCAGATTTTACGGTAAAGCTATCAAGGTCAATAATGCTCCGCGAAATGACCGCCGATACACTGCCGCCCAAGCTTATGCCTTTATTGGTTACGGCTTGAATCGTATAGGTTCCTGCTTTCAACCCATTGACCGTGACAGAATTACCATTTGGCAATAGACCAATAACATCAACTACAGTCGAAGCACCCGAAGTCGCAACTAATTTACCTTTTTCGTCGTAGACGTTAATCGTGGTATTACCCAGTAATGAAACCAGTTGTGAAGAACCAAAATCAACTTTGATGTCTTCTACAGTTCCATCTGCAACGGTGATTTTGGTCGAACCTGCTTTCGTGCCACCAAATCCAATCGACCAACTGTAGCTAATTGAACTTGAATTACCTGTAGATACCGTATTCGATGCATCCAAACCGATCATGTCAATATTGTTGGTAGCAACAACTGTACTTGCATGATCTTTTGGCTCCGCTGCATTCCAGTTCAACGCCAAATCGCTTTGCGTATCAATGTGAATTATCAGGTCAGCACTACTTGCTTTGCCCGAAACCGGATCAACCACGGAATAGCTAAACACTTCTGCCTTACCAATCGCTGTGACATCAGCTTTCGGTTTATAGCTATACGAGCCATCTTGATGAATGGTTAATGTGCCATAGTTCCCTTTGACTGTGGTCGTACCATTGATCAATTGGCCATTGATACTGTTGACGATTGCACCTGCTGGAACAGCGTCCTGACCATAAAGTGCATCATGATCTGAGATGACATTTCCTTTGGCTTCTTCTACATGGCTCACTTCAGGTTCTACTGAAGTATCAAACACTTTTAACGATAGATTTGCACTGACCGATGTTGCAAGACCAATAGCCGAACCACCGACAAACTCAAACTTATATTCACCTGATTGTAAGTTTTTCGCGCGTACAGCCGTTTCTTCGCCAAAGATGCCGATAAAATCTAATAAACCATAGTCTTTATTCGACGCGATCAGCTTCCAGCTACCATCGGCATTTTTCACAAATAGTCGCATTTCTGCTTTATCAAACAGGTTGATCAATGAACCTGTATGTACACTGATCGTTGCCTCACCAACTTCTTGATCCCCGATAGAGAAGTAACCTGTATGTACTTTTGAACCAATATTAATCAGATCAAAAACATTGAATAGTTTATTGGTACGGACTTCTTCAACTGGATATTCAAAGTTGATGTTAGCATTGACTCGATTATCTGCTGCGTGAATGCTAACAGTTGGCGCGATTAATTCTTGAGGTGCAGACTCACCACCATCATCTTTCGCAGTCACTAAAATGTGCTGACCATCTGTCACTGCTGGCTGTAAGACAACTTTGAAATTGCCTTCAAGATCAGCAATTGCAGAGCCTAGAATGGTTTTAGCATCGGCGGCATACACAGTGATATCTGAACCCGCTTCAGCATGACCCGTGACCACAGCACCTTGACTATCTAAAGCTGCAAATGGTGTTGCTGGTGCGTACAAGTCTGGTGCCAATGCTGGTGTAGCTAAAGATTCGCCACCTGCATCTTTTGCGGTCACTTTCACTTGCTCGCCATCCACAAGTGCAGGTACAAGTGCAATACTATAATGACCATTGGCATCCGCAGTCGCTGTACCCAATGGGGTTGTACCTTTGCTACCACCGTATACGGTAACAATGGCAAAAGCTTCGGTCACACCTTCCACAGCAGTTCCTGTTGCATTGACTTTCGCTGTCGGTGCATCAGGGGCAAATAGATCTGGAGCTTGCGCTGTGATTGCTGCTGATTCACCGCCCACATCTTTCGCCGTGACTTTTACTTGCTCACCATCCACTAAAGCAGGTTGAAGTTGAACGCTGTATGCCCCATTTGCATCGGCTACAGCCGTCCCAAGCTTTTGCTTTGCATCAGATGTATATACCGTCACTTCTGAACCCGGTTGAGCTTTACCAAAGACAGTAGAGCCATCTTTTTGGTTCACTTCCGCAGTTGGAATTACCGGCACAGTTGCATCTATTAAATCATCAGATGCAGAACTTTGATTTCCTGCTTGATCTGTAGCAGTCGCTGTATATGTGCCTTCTGCTGCTGTTGCAGGAACTTGTGCGATGAAATGACCATCGGCATAGACAGTGACATCCAGATCTTTGCCTTGTGGATCAGTTATTGAAACTTTCGCACCTGATTCAGTTTTACCTGTAATGGTTGCAGAGCCATCTGGATTTGATAAGACTTTAAAATCATAGATTTGCGGCGCAAGTTGGTCATCTAGATCTGCCGTTGCAGAACCTTGATTTCCTGCTTGATCAGTTGCAGTTGCGGTATATGTACCTTCCGCAGCAGGTGATGGAATCGTTGCTATAAACTGAGCGTTGGCATCAACAGTTGCCGGAAAGGTTTGTCCATCTGGCGTAGTGATTTCAACGCTTGCACCCGGTTCAGTTTTACCTGTCACCATTGCAGAACCATCGGCATTTGCATCGACTTCTAGATCAGCGATTTGCGGGGCAACTTGGTCATCTAGATCTGCTGTTGCAGAACCTTGATTACCAGCTTGATCGGTTGCTGTTGCGGTATATGTACCTTCCGCAGCAGGTGTTGGAATCGTTGCTGTGAATTGACCGTTGGCATCAACTGTTGCAGGATAGGTTTGACCGTCTGGCGTAGTAATTTCAACACTTGCACCCGGTTCAGTTTTACCTGTTACCGTTGCAGAACCATCGGTATTTGCATCGACTTCTAGATCAGAGATCTGCGGTGCAACTTGGTCATCTAGATCTGCCGTTGCAGAACCTTGATTTCCGGCTTGATCGGTTGCTGTTGCGGTATAAGTTCCTTCCGCAGCAGGTGTTGGAATCGTTGCTGTGAAATGACCATTGGCATCAACTGTTGCAGGATAGGTTTGACCGTCTGGCGTAGTGATTTCAACGCTTGCACCAGGTTCAGTTTTACCCGTTACCGTTGCAGAACCATCGGCATTTGCCTGAACCGCAATACTCACTTCAGCAGTGCTATCAATTGTTGTGCTCGTCGCTACTTTTTGACTCGAGTTTCCGGCAGCATCTTTCGCAATCGCTTCAATATGATAAAGACCATTTGTCAGGTTTGATTTTGCTTGGTAACTCCAGTTTCCTTGAGCATCAACAAGTGCCTGTCCTGTTTCGACAACATTTCCGAGTTGATCTTTCACACTTACGCTAACAGTTACGCCTTTTTCAGTTTTTCCACTAAAACTTGGAGATGGATCTGTAATAACACCGACATCATGAATATCAATAAGTGGTGGAATGGTATCGACAATAAATTGTTTCGTTGACGGCGCACTGATATTACCAGCGATATCTTTTGATATGGCTTCTAAGGTTAATAATCCCTCTGGTAAAGCAACCGATGGTGTATACGTCCACTTACCTGTTGCCGTATCGAGTTTCGCTAAGCCTGAATCCAATAATTTATTTTCAGCATCATAAATATTGATCTGAACTTCAGTACTCTTGCTCGATGTCCCCGAGAAAGTCTGTTTATTGTTGTTGGTTTGTGGAATTGACGGTGTGGATAACGTCGTCGCTCGCATAGCAAATGTAGCGAGTGGAGCCACTGCTGGAGCTGCAAAGAAATCAAAATCATCAATATCAACAGTTGGCGGAGTCGTATCGATTTCAAATCCGTCATTCGCTTCAGCTGTGTTACCTGCTTTGTCCGTTGCAATCGCAACAGCCGTATATTCACCATCATCTAAATTACGAGGAGGTGTAAATGTCCATGCGCCGTCTGCAAATACACTTGCTTGGCCTTCAAATTTCACCACACCTGCAAGGTCTTTAATATATACATAGACCGATGCACCCGGCTCAGTTTCTCCACTGATCGTTGGCGTTTGATCATTTGTAATGATTAGATCATCGATAGTAATGGTCGGTGCTGTACTATCGACACTTGCCACGCTGTGCGAAGCTGTCGCGGCTTGACCTGCATTGCCTGCAGCGTCGCTATAACTGCCTGCAGCAATATCCAGTTTCACGGTCGCTGCACTGCCATCGTTGCCATTCGCCACGACTTTAGCAGTCCAACTGCCATCGGCTTGTTGTGCCAAGTCTTTGAGTTTGCCACCAGTAACTTGTACATCGTCTGCATCAAAACCAACAATTTTTTCACTGAAGCTGATCTTCACATCGCCATTATCAGTAATGCTAATCGTCGCTTTTGGTGCTGTGCTATCGATACTTGCCACACTGTGCGAAGCTGTTGCTGCTTGACCTGCATTGCCTGCAGCGTCACTATAACTACCTGCAGCAATATCGAGTTTAACGGTCGCTACACTACCATCGTTGCCATTCGCCACGACTTTAGCAGTCCAACTACCATCGGCTTGTTGTGCCAAGTCGTTGAGTTTGCCGCCAGTGACCTGTACATCGTCTGCATCAAAGCCAATGACTTTTTCACTGAAGCTGATCTTCACATCGCCATTATCAGTAATGCTAATCGTCGCTTTTGGTGCTGTGCTATCGATACTTGCCACACTGTGCGAAGCTGTTGCTGCTTGACCTGCATTGCCTGCAGCGTCACTATAACTACCTGCAGCAATATCGAGTTTAACGGTCGCTACACTACCATCGTTGCCATTCGCCACGACTTTAGCAGTCCAACTACCATCGGCTTGTTGTGCCAAGTCGTTGAGTTTGCCGCCAGTGACCTGTACATCGTCTGCATCAAAGCCAATGACTTTTTCACTGAAGCTGATCTTCACATCGCCATTATCAGTAATGCTAATCGTCGCTTTTGGTGCTGTGCTATCGACACTTGCCACACTGTGTGAAGCTGTCGTGGCTTGACCGGCATTACCTGCCGCATCGCTATAACTGCCTGCAGCAATATCGAGTTTCACGGTTGCTGCACTGCCATCGTTGCCATTCGCCACGACTTTAGCAGTCCAACTGCCATCGGATTGTTGTGCCAAGTCTTTGAGTTTGCCGCCAGTAACTTGTACATCGTCGGCATCAAAACCAACAACTTTTTCACTGAAGCTGATCTTCACATCGCCATTGTCGGCAATCGTAATCGTCGCTTTCGGTGCTGTGCTATCGATACTTGCCACACTGTGTGAAGCTGTCGCGGCTTGGCCTGCATTGCCTGCCGCATCGCTATAACTGCCTGCAGCAATATCGAGTTTCACGGTTGCTGCACTGCCATCGTTGCCATTCGCCACGACTTTAGCAGTCCAACTGCCATCGGATTGTTGTGCCAAGTCTTTGAGTTTGCCACTAGAAACTTGAACATCGTCTGCATCAAAACCAACAACTTTTTCACTGAAGCTGATCTTCACATCGCCATTGTCAGCAATCGTAATCGTCGCTTTTGGTGCTAAACTATCAACAGTCACTTGGGTCTTTACATCATCACTGATGTTGTCAGCTTTGTCTTTTGCATTAGCAGTAACTTGATATGCACCATCCGTTAAATTTGCCTTAACGCTATAGTTCCAATCACCTTTCGCATCCACTGTCGCGGTACCAGTCTCAATAACATCTCCGTTCGGCTTTTTAACTGTAACCGTCACGGTAGAACCAATTTCAGTTTTGCCTTTTACATCAGGAGTTACATCATTGGTGAGTACTGCATTTTGAATTTCAATTACTGGATCAGTGATATCAATCACGAAGGTTTTAGATGCTGGGCTACTAATATTACCGGCTGCATCTTTTGATACAGCTTCAAGTACATAATAGCCTTCGAGCAATTCATTCGCTGGCGTGTAGGTCCATTTACCTGTAGCGGTGTCGAGTTTCGCTAGGCCTGAATCGATAACTTTATTATTGGCATCGCGCAGGTAAACCGTCACTTCTACACTTTTGGTCGAAGTTCCTGAGAATGTTGGCTTCGTTTGATTGGTCTGCGGAACGTTTGCAGGCACGCTTAATTTGCTGACACGAGAAAATGCTGCAGCAAAATTCGATGTACCAAATAAATCGTCAATATCAACCGTCGGTAAAGTGGTATTAACCGTTCCCTTTTCTGTCTGTTGATTACCCGCAGCATCAGTTGCAGTCACAGTCACTGTATAATCAGCTTCGGCAACAGGTGAATCTGGAGTAAATGTCCAAGTACCATCTTTTACCGTTGTCGTGCCAGCAATATCCTTGCCATTTGAATCTTGTACTTGGACTTGAATATTCGCATCTTCATTCACAGTACCTATAAAATTAGGTTCTTTAAAATCGTCAATCGTGACAATTGGTGCTGTAGCATCTATTGTAAATGATGTGTCTGTGGCACGACCGATATTACCAGCAGCATCTGTAGCAATGGCCTCAACTGAGTATTCTCCATCAATCAGGGTTTTATCAGCACGATAACTCCACTGATCACCGATGACCTCTGCCTTTCCTTGATTAACAATTTCGCCTTTAGTATCTCTGATAACAACGCTAACGTCAGTGCCAACTTCTGTTTTACCTTTAAATGTAGGCATTGAATCCTGAGTTAAAGTTGTATCTTCAATAGATATTTCAGGATTAATCGTATCTTTTGCACCAATCACGGTAGTTGGATCAGAGGTATTTCCTACTGCATCTTTCGCTGTCACTTTGGCAGTTTCACCATCGGTCACTGCTGGTGATACAGGGATTTCAAATTCACCTTGACCGTTTGCAGTTCCTGAACCAATTAATTTGCCATTTTCATCGCGCACTTCAACTTTTGCGCCCGGCTCAGTTTTACCCGTTACTGCTGTGCCGTCTGCATTTAATGTTGCGTCAGGCGATGCTGGTTTTAAAGTATCTTTACCACCTGTTACGGTAGTTGGATCAGAAGTATTTCCTGCTGCATCTTTCGCTGTCACTTTGGCAGTTTCACCATCGGTTACGGCAGGTGATACAGGGATTTCAAAGTCACCGAGACTGTTTGCTGTTCCTGAACCAATTAATTTGCCATTTTCATCACGAACTTCAACTTTTGCACCCGGCTCAGTTTTACCCGTTACTACTGTGCCGTCTTCATTTAATGTTGCGTCAGGCGATGCTGGTTTTAAAGTATCCTTACCACCAGTAACGGTTGTTGGATCAGAAGTATTTCCAGCTGCATCTTTCGCTGTCACTTTGGCAGTTTCACCATCGGTCACTGCTGGCGATACAAGGATTTCAAACTCACCTAGACTATTCGCAGTTCCTGAACCAATTAATTTGCCATTTTCATCGCGCACTTCAACTTTTGCGCCCGGCTCAGTTTTACCCGTTACTACTGTGCCGTCTGCATTTAAAGTTGCATTAGGCGCATCAGGTTTGGTGGTGTCTTTTGCAGTCGCTTCTGTCGGTTCTGACTCATTGCCTACTTTATCTGTCACAGTAACATCAACAGTTTCACCATTGGTTAATGGATCTTTAAGTTCAACATCAAAATTCCCTGATGAATCCACTGTACCTGTGCCAATGATTTTGCCGTCTTGATCTTTCACTTCTACAATAGTACCCGGCTCGCCTTTACCTGTGGCGTGCTCACCATCATCGGTAACCACCACATCTTTAGGTGCATCAGGTTTGGTCGTATCTTTTGCAGTAGCTTCTGTTGGTTCTGACTCATTGCCTGCTTTATCTGTCACAGTGACATCAACGGTTTCACCATTGGTTAATGGATCTTTAAGTTCAACATCAAAATTCCCTGATGAATCCACTGTGCCTGTGCCAATGACTTTGCCATCTTGATCTTTCACCTCTACCGTAGTACCCGGCTCACCTTTACCTGTGACGTGCTCACCATCATCGGTGATCACCACATCTTTAGGCGCGTCCGGTTTAGTCGTATCCTTAGAACCACCAGAAGAATCAGATCCACCACCAATAGCTGCACCCAATAAACCAGCGCCACCTGCTCCCGCAATCCACGGTAAAATTACACCTGTCAAAGAATCGTTATAAAGCAGCGGTTCAATTTCATCTAAAGGTTGATACTGAATAACATCCGCAATATCACCATTGGCTGTTGTAAATTTTGCCCAATACAATGTGCCGTCTTCATCCTCAAACACCAAACTATTATCTGGTGTCGCCTCACTAAAATAGTTTTGTACAGTAATCACTTCCCCATTTTTTAAGGTGATTATTGCGTCAACACCATTCTTTGTAATTGAAGCAACATCTTCTTTCGGGATTTTGACGACGATGACAGAATTTTCGATAAGCCCCACTTGATTGGATTCAACTTGATCCAAAACTTTATGACTTTCTTTAGAAATGACAGAAATTTGCGGCATGGGTAAAACCTCATTTATTTGTATTAGGGTCGTTTTTATGTTTTTAGTTTTGTAATGAATTGTTGGTGCTTAATAATTTCTTTAATTACAACTCATTAAAAACGAATTTTTAATTGTGTGCGTTATATCACGCTTTATATTTATTTTGCACAATTGCTTGAATATTGTATTATTTTTATCAATAGGCTCAGATTTTAGATCCATCTTTATACAAGTAATAACAAACACTTATTTGTGTGATGCAAGTCACAATAATACCGATGAATGACTAGTCATAATTTCACGCATTTTGATGTTACTTGGTGGAATACAACTAGTAATAAAAAAGGAAATGCCCTCGCATTTCCTTTTTTAAGTCAAACAAATCAGTTTTAGAAGTTTTCGGGGTTCTCCAAACGACGAACTTCTTGCACTTTTTCTGGGTTATGTACCGCAGCTACACCATCATCCGCTTTGGTATCTATTAACGCTTCAGGGTTATAAACCGTAATGGTTTCATTACCATGGATATCTTCGCCCACAATATATTGGAAGCCCTTTTTATTCATTTTATGGCACATTCTTTGGTACCAACCTTTGAAGCCTTTGGTTTCTTCATTCGGATTGTAATAAAAAGCATTCATCACAGCAGGTAAACCTAAGCCACACACGAGGCCCGACATTAATACTGCGATAAATGTATATCCAATCAAAATACTACTGTATTCACTAAGTTCAGGAATATTGGCAACCGCAAGGATTAGGGCCAATGAAATACCGCCACGAACCCCACCCCACGATAAAATCGCAAGACTACCGTTATAGCTTTTTTTGCGGAAACTCGGGAAAAATGCGAAGGATAAATAGTTTGCTGCAAAGCGCGATGCATGCAAAATAATAAACGCCACCATACCGCCTAAAATCAAACTGATACTTAAATCTAAGATAAATAACTCAAGACCGATCAGGGTAAATAAGAAGGAATTGATGATCCCTTCCACGGTATGCCAGAAATGATTGACTTCCCGAATTTCACGATCTTGAAGGATTTCTTTCCATTTATTCCCAACAATCAAACCACCAATAACGCATGCAATTGGTGCTGATGCATGTGCGAATAAAGCGACTAGATAAGAACCACTTGCCAACAATGCAGTGGTTAAAATCAAGGATTCCATCTCATGTTTACCACGGAGTAAACGTAATATTCCTAAACCAAATGCCCAACCAATGATGACTGCGACAACAATTTCATATAATAGCGTTTCAAGCGTACCAATGACGGTAAAATGTTCACCTTGCAAGACATTGAGTAAGGTCATAAACACGGCAATACACATGGCATCATTAAAGAGCGATTCGCCTTCTAATTTCACCATCAAATGATGTGGCGCACGCACCGAACTTAGTACACCTTTAACCCCAATCGGGTCGGTCGCACCTAAAGCAGCACCTAATAACAACAACACCAATAAATCAACATGATGACCAATTAAGAACTGATAACCATACAGAGCAACACCAAAGAACACCGCACAAAGCACCAAGGCTATACTGGCCAAAATACTGATTGGTTTCCAATGCAAACGTAAATCTGAAACTTTAAATTTCAAGGCAGAAGAGGTCAAAATAAAACAAATCACGCCATTAATTAAAAAGTCATAAAAGTCGATATGGCGAACGGCCTCTTCGATATTGTGCAAATTAATCGTCACAAATTGATTGCCATTGAGCAGGCTTGCACCCCATTGCAAAATAAAGACAAAAATTGCAGAAACAATGGGAACACCTATGGCTTGTGGAAAGCCCAAGATACGTTTATTAAAAATCGTGGTTGCAATCGAAAGTGCAAAAATAACGGTAAAAACCTGTAGAAAAAAATAATTTCCCATTTTGTTCCCAATTTTGGTGCTGTGTCGCCTACAGAGTGAGATATAGGTATTTTGAAAATAAATACTAAATTATTTAGTATTTGAAAATAAAATATTCTAACGAATTTTATCTAAATTCCGTGTATCAATTCAGTTTTTTTCACATCTTTTATCAAGATCATTTAACATAGCAAACCTGCATAGATTTTATGCATTTTCATCATCTACATGATTTCTCCTATGCATCAGACTATTAAAACTGTTTTTCGACTTTTTTTTGCTGCGGTGATCTTTATCATTACTGCGGCCCTGATCCTCACTTGCTATAGCAAGACACAGGAAATTTTACGTGCTAAGCACTATTTTAGTCAGGCAAAAACCATCTCACTCGATTCAACGCCCAAAGAACAATTGGTTTTGGTCTCCAATAATGAATCACCCGATCGTGCGATATTTATCATGCTGGCGAATAATGGTTATCTTACCAAACTGAATTGTGAAAACTATACACAAGATATTTGTCTCGATGAATTTAATCAGCAACACACCCGACAAATTCAACACCTCGATTTACTCAAAATTGGACAATTTCAATATATCCAAAATGTGAGTTTCACCAATAGCCGCACTGGACAAAAACAACAATTACGCTATAGCGATGCCCAATTAAAACAGTTCTATCAAAACGATATTTCAGGCCTTAAATATACTGTTTTTGGCGTGGCTTTATTCGCATTTGCCGCATTGTATGTCAGCTATCGTATTGTTCGAAACTTTAAATCATTTCTTAATAAATAAGTTTCAATCTATTTTTCAATGAAAAAAAGAGGATGTTTGCATCCTCCTTTTTTTGTTTTAAATGGCTTGGTTAAAGGTATCACAGCTATTGATATTGCCTGATTTCAACCCTGTCTGGAACCATTTCATACGTTGCTCACTGGTTCCGTGCGTGAAGCTATCTGGGACCACTTGCCCAGTTGCACTTTTCTGTAAATAGTCATCACCAATCTTATGTGCAGCGTCCATCGCTTCTTCTACATCACCCTGCTCTAAAAATTGGGTACGCTGTTGATTATGATGCGCCCAAATACCCGCAAAGCAGTCTGCTTGTAGTTCTTGCATGACCGAATAACGATTACCTTCAGCTTTAGACGCTTGCGCACGCGCCTGCTGAACTTGCTCAGAAATACCTAAAATCGTTTGGATATGATGTCCAACTTCATGGGCAACCACATAGGCTTGCGCAAAATCACCCGCCTGATCTTGACGACTCAATTCAGTTTGATTTTGTTCACCCGTGATGCCCATTTGCGTACGCATATCTTTAAAGAATGCAGTATCAATATAGACCTTCTGATCTGCTGGGCAATAAAACGGCCCCATTGCAGCTTGTGCTGTACCACAACCCGAGTTGACCACACCATTAAACATGACCAATTTAGGCGCTTTATACTGGGCATTTAACTGTTCTTGGAAGACTTTAGTCCATGTATCTTCCGTATCGGCCAAAACCGTTCCAACAAAATCCATCGCTTCTTGTTGTTCAGGTGTTGGATTATCCAAACCTTTGACTTCAGCCGTTTGACCCTGTGAAGTCACTTGTTTAGTCGCCTGATAAGCTTGCTGCGGATCTACACCAAAAAACTTCCACGCAACAAATGCTACAACCAAACCGAGAATACTGATACCACCCGCTTTTGCACCGCCACCACCGCGACGGTCTTCTACGTTTGAACTAACTCTTCGACCTTTCCAGCGCATAGTGATCTTCCTTATATAAAATAGTTGATATCCGTGCGTTTACAGATTAATCCTTTTGCGACTTTGGCCATACTTTTTGAACTAAAGACACGACGCACAGCACGATTAAACCTGCAATAAAACCTGTCACTAAATTGATTAAAGTCGGTGTTAATGCACCCACAATACTGCCAACTGTAGGAATATGTTCTGCATAATCCACAGAGCCTTCAATAAAATGATGTAGCAATGGCACACCATGGGTAATAATGCCACCACCCACTAAAAACATGGCAATCGTACCGACAATGGTCAATGTCTTCATCAACTTAGGTGCAAATGCTAACAAACCTTGTCCAACGGTCTTTTTAAATTGTGATGCTTGTTGCGTGAGATAAAGTCCTAAGTCATCAATTTTGACAATCATCGCGACAAAACCATAAACACCAACGGTCATTATAATTGCAATCACCGAAAGCACCATGACCTTGGTCCCAAATGCAGCGGTTGCAACCGTTCCCAGTGAAATCACCACAATTTCAGCAGATAAAATAAAATCGGTCCGGATGGCACCTTTGACTTTTTCTTTCTCAAAAGTCACCAAATCCGTTTCAATATGGGTCATCTCTTCACGAGCAACTTCTTCTGTTTTGGCTTTTTTATGATGCAAACTATGCAGGACTTTTTCCACACCCTCATAGCACAAAAACAAACCACCAATCATCAAAAGCGGTGTAATCAGCCACGGTGCAACCACACTGATCAATAAAGCAGCCGGAACCAAAATTAATTTATTAACAAAAGAACCTTTGGCGACAGACCAAACAACTGGAAGTTCACGATCGGAACGGACACCACTGACTTGTTGTGCATTCAGTGCTAAATCATCTCCAAGGACACCCGCTGTTTTTTTGGCTGCCATCTTACTCATGACAGCAACGTCATCCAACACAGTTGCAATATCATCGAGTAAGATTAATAAGCTACTCGCCATTATTTTTATCCTTTAGGCATTTTTTAATATTCTAATTCTATTTAACGCTAAAATTGTATTTAGTTTTTTAATAATTAACAAAATATTCACCCATTTTTCAGTCAATTGTGCTGTGTCAGTAACAATCAAAAATAGAATGCCGTACAATGGTGACATTCTTTGAAAATCAGCCGTAGCTTTGACTACCACTTTGGAACAGATAATGAGTACTCAAGATAATCGTCCAGTGATTTTGACTGGCGACCGTCCGACTGGACAATTACATTTAGGTCATTTTGTAGGTTCTTTACGTTCACGTGTAGGTTTACAAGATTCGCATCATCAACATCTCCTTTTAGCTGATGCTCAAGCCTTAACTGATAATGCCGATAACTTCGAAAAAGTTCGTCGCAATATTATTGAAGTCGCAACCGATTATCTTGCTGTAGGAATTGACCCGACTAAAACCACGATTTGCGTTCAATCATGCTTACCAGCATTGAATGAATTGACCATGTTATATTTGAACTTTGTGACGGTTTCTCGCTTAGAGCGTAATCCAACCATCAAATCTGAGATTCAAATGCGTGGATTTGAGCGTGACATTCCTGCAGGTTTCTTATGCTATCCAGTGGCTCAAGCTGCCGATATTACTGCATTTAAAGCATCTGTCGTTCCAGTGGGTGAAGACCAAATTCCAATGATTGAACAAACCAACGAAATTGTTCGTCGTTTAAATCGTCAAATTGGTCGTGACGTACTTCCTGAATGTAAAGCTTTACTCTCTAATGTCGGTCGCTTACCAGGTTTTGATGGTAAAGCAAAAATGTCTAAATCTTTGGGCAATACCATTGTGCTTGACGCGACTGATAAAGATATCAAGAAAGCTGTTAATGCAATGTATACCGATCCAAATCATTTACGTATTGAAGACCCAGGTCAAGTTGAAGGTAACGTCGTATTTACTTACCTCGATGCATTCGATCCTGATAAAGAAGCTGTTGCAGAGCTGAAAGAACACTATCGTCGTGGTGGCCTAGGCGATGGTACCGTGAAAAAGCGTCTTGAAGGCGTGCTTAAAGAGCTGATCGGCCCGATCCGTGAACGCCGTTTAGAATTGCAAAAAGATCCTGACTACATCATGGATATTTTAAAAACCGGTACCGATAAATGCCGTGATATTACCCAACAAACGTTAGATGAAATTAAATCTGGACTGGGTGTTTTCCACTTCTAAATTTATAAAATTCTATAAAATTAAGCCTTTCCAATGTGAAAGGCTTTTTTATCGGCACTTTTTGTGAAGGTATTCACAAAATCTCCTTAGTTTTAACGTTAGGTAACATCACTTAACGTGAACACCAATGAAATGACTGACCGTTCACTCTATTATCTATTTATGTTTTAGGAATACCTAAATTCATAACATTTCTCCTTTACCGAACCTGTGAAAACAGATTCGTTGTTATACGCAATGAACACCCCAATCATTGCGTATTTTTTTGTCTAAAAATTAATGTAAATATTTTAAATTTTACTATTGAAACAATAAAAAACCCGCATTAAGCGGGTTTTTTATTTCAAAAACTAAATTAGTTTTTATGACGCATATGTGGGAACAAGATCACTTCACGAATACTTGCAGCATTCGCAAATAACATCACCAAACGGTCAATACCAATACCCTCACCCGCTGTAGGAGGTAAGCCGTATTCCAATGCT
This sequence comes from Acinetobacter sp. LipI_15, assembly GCF_058242865.1. Lineage (NCBI taxonomy): Bacteria > Pseudomonadati > Pseudomonadota > Gammaproteobacteria > Moraxellales > Moraxellaceae > Acinetobacter > Acinetobacter sp. LipI_15. Next base: position 2,321,239 of record NZ_JBZAYN010000001.1, read on the forward strand.
TCAATGAAGTCTGCATCGTAATGCATTGCTTCATCATCACCTGCATCTTTTTCGGCAACTTGGGCTTGGAAACGTTCAGCTTGATCAATTGGGTCATTTAACTCTGAGAAACCATTTGCCAACTCACGACCACCGATGAAGAATTCAAAACGATCGGTAATATGTGGATTATCATCATTACGACGTGCTAATGGTGAAGTTTCCGCAGGGTATTCTGTGATGAATGTCGGTTGACGAAGTTCAGTTTCAACAGTTTCTTCAAATACGATGGTTTGAAGTTTACCTAAACCAAAACCAGGTTTTACTTGCTCTTTCAGTTCATTTTTAACAAAGTTTGCAAGGAACTCACGATCAGATACATTTTCAGCAGTGAACGTTGGGTTGTGTTCAAGAATCGCATCAAACATCGAAATTTTCTTGAATGGACCTTTGAAGCTATACACTTCATCACCATAAGGCACATCAGTCGAACCTAAGATGTCAATGGCCAATTTTTCAAGCATATTTTCTGTCAAAGCCATCAGGTCTTTGTAGTCTGCATATGCTTGGTAGAATTCAATCATGGTGAATTCTGGATTATGACGTGTTGATACACCCTCGTTACGGAAGTTACGGTTAATTTCGAACACGCGCTCAAAACCACCAACGACCAAACGTTTTAAGTAAAGTTCAGGCGCAATACGCAAGAATAAAGGCATATCCAATGCGTTGTGGTGAGTTTCGAATGGACGCGCAGACGCACCACCCGGAATCACATGCATCATTGGTGTTTCAACTTCCATGAAACGCTCATTGCTCAAATATGAACGAATACCTGACACCACTTTTGCACGAATTTCAAAAGTTTTACGTGTTTCTTCGTTCATGATGAGGTCTAAATAACGCTTACGGTATTTAACTTCAGTATCAGTCAAACCATGGAATTTGTCTGGAAGTGGACGGAGTGATTTGGTTAAAAGCTCAAAATGTTCAATATGAACATAAAGGTCACCTTTACCAGAACGACCAATATAACCTTCAATGGCAATAATATCGCCCAAATCGAGTGCTTTAATAGTTGCAAGAACATCAGCATCCAACTCTTTACGTGGTACATAAAGTTGGATACGACCAGTCATATCTTGGATTACGATGAATGAACCGCGGTTCAACATCACACGACCAGCAACTTTTACATAAACCTTTTCGCCTGCTTCAATTTCTTCTTTTGATTTTTCAGCGAATTGATCTTGTAGGTCTTGTGCATAGTGTTCACGCTTAAATGTGTTAGGCCACGGGCTAACACCTGTTTCCTTGGCGTGCTCTTTGATGTGCTCTAACTTGGCATGACGCTGTGCAATTAAATCGTTTTCGGAAATGGCTTGTTCAGAAGTCGATTGAGCGTTATGTTGCGTCATCTCTGTCTCAAATAGTTAAAAAACGGAAGTTGCATAGCATAGCAGATTTCCTTTGAATTGAGCAGTAAGCAATGCGCGCATTTTTTTAATAAGTAGAAATTTATCGAAGTAAGATGTTTTAATCGTTATACCTTCAGGTAGACATAGAACCTACCTTACAGATGTGCAGTAGATAAAAATTAAATACTCAAGCTCGAAAACCTACATTTTAATGATATCAGATGATAACTAAAAGCTTTAAAAATACTTATAATTATCAATACATTAAAATATATATCAATAACTTAATTCAACCTTTTAATCTATTTTCTTTAAGACTAAAGTCTTTTAAATGCCTATAAATTAGACCAAAAGCTAAATTCTCTTTTTGACAATTCTCTCTACAATGAAGTCATAAAATTGTTGAAAAATAAAATATTCAACACATCCAAAAATGTTTTAAAACAGTGTGTAGAAAAACAATGACTTCCTGCTTATCGAAAATTCTGTTTTTACATGGATTGGATTCTTCCCGTGAATCTACGAAGTTCCATGCCATCAATGCAAAACAAAAATTCTGCATTGAAGTGGACTATCGCAACTTAAATTTTCAAACTGTTGCGGATTTTTACCACGAGAGTATTGAAACCATTAAGCCCGATATCATCGTTGGGCATAGTCTCGGGGCATATTGGGCATTAAAAATGTCGCTGTTTCATCGTATTCCGTGTGTGATTGCTAACCCGAGTCTGCATCCAGACTTTCGTGACGACTACCCTGCAATCAATGAAATGGATTTGGATCACGATATTCCACAAATTGCCTATATCGAACGTGGTGATGAAATCTTGGATATGTATGAGGCAGAAAAACAACTCGAAGACTATATGCAGCTTCAAGTCATGGATGGCGGACATCATCGCCTACAATGCCCTGAAAATATTAATGATTTAATCCAACATCTCGAATTAAATTACTTAAAAAAATAAATCATAATATTAATATTAACCTTAAGCAGCAATGTCGCTTTTATCAGACATAAAAAAGCCTTGTCTTAGACAAGGCTTTTTACATTTTAAAACTGACGCTTAAGCTGCATCTGCTTCAGGACGTGTTTTATCATCTAAAACAGACCAAATATTTAGTCCTAAATCTTTATGCAAGTCAGGCAAATCTAAGAAAATGCTTGCGCCTAAAACTTGGTGTTTACATTTTTCAGCCAATTGTTTCACTGCACGAAGCGTACCGCCCGTCGCCAATACGTCATCCACAATAATTACTTTTTGTGATTCGATTTCAGCTGACATTTCAAGACGATCTAAACCGTATTCAAGGCTATAACCAACACCGACAACAGGTGGTGGTAATTTTCCGGCTTTACGTACCAACACCAAACCTTTGCCTGTACGCTGAGCAAGTAAGCTTGCCAAAACAAAACCACGCGCTTCAACTGCAATAAAGCTATCTACTTCTGCCAATTGCTCAGCTGGAATACTTGCAATTAGGGCATCAGTTAACGATTCGATGTTATTCATAAATAACGGCGTAAGGTCAAAGAAGCAAATTCCTGGTTTTGGAAAATCTTGGACAGTACGAATGTTAGACCACAATGCCGCAGCAGTAGAATTACTCATAATAGGAGAAAATAAATTAAGGAAGGAATGTGTGAATTTTAACGCGATTTGAGAGAAAAGAACAGCTAACCCCCGACTAAAATGCATATTTAAGATACAGCAAATTTACATAAGTTACTGATTATTAATATTGTATTTATTTAAAAAATATCAAATATATATTTTCCTAATCATAAAATAAAAGATTTTAGAGTTTTTTTCTGCAAGACTTTAGTCTATGAATATAGAAAAAGCGGTATTTAGAACCCAATTCACGGAAATGAATTCCAATATAGCTTTCAATAGGCATAAATATTGTCAGACAATTTTTCACAGATCTGGGGTTTTGATGATATTTATTGTCCCTCACTGCCATTCTGCTTTTAATTTCACTCATTAAACTCTTAGCCACTTTACTTTATCGTTAGAACTGCGTAAAAATTTAACATAAGAGTCTACTGTATAAGGTGATTTAACCTTAAGGTATAAACTTATACAGTTATGAAGTATTTACTGACTTAATTTTGTGTCAGTTTTTGGAGAATGGAATGAAAAAGTATCAGTGCATCGTTTGTGGATGGATTTATGACGAAGCAGAAGGCTGGCCACAAGACGGTATCGTGGCAGGAACGAAATGGGAAGATATCCCAGATGATTGGACTTGCCCAGACTGTGGCGTCTCAAAAGTAGATTTTGAAATGGTTGAAATCTAATAAATAGAATCTAAGGCCATCATCGTTATGGTCTTTTTTTTGTCTTTAAAAAATATGAAATGTGTTTGGAGTTGAGTATGCACCCTATTGTCATTATTGGTTCTGGTATGGCGGGATATGCCGTTGCACGTGAATTTCGAAAGTTAAATACTGAACTAGAACTTATTATGATCTGTGCGGATGATGCCATTAACTACGCTAAACCGACATTATCCAATGCGCTCGTTGGTAATAAAACTCCTGAGCAAATCCCTCTAGGGGATGCCGAAAAAATGTCGGCTCAACTCAATATGCAAATCATCAATAAGAGTTGGGTTAAAGCTATCGATGCAGCAAAACATGAGCTCACTATTGAAAGTCAAAACGAAACTCAAACACAACTGTATTCAAAACTCGTTTTAGCCGTCGGTGCAAATCCAATTCGCTTAGCCATTTCGGGTGATGGCAGTGAAGACATTCATGTGGTCAACAATTTAGATCACTACAAAGCATTCCGCAAACAGCTTGCAGCACGTGAAGATAAACGTGTGGTGATTTTAGGGGCAGGTTTGATTGGCTGCGAGTTTGCCAATGACCTCCAAAATACTGGAGCGAAAGTATCTGTGGTCGATTTAGCTCCGCAACCTTTAGGTCGTCTACTGCCGTCTCATGTGGCCGCTAAATTCCAAAGTAATTTAGAAGAAACGGGCATTCAATTCGTTTTAGGCACAACAGTCGACAAAGTGTCACGTATTGAAAATGGTGACTATCAAGTGAGCCTTGCCAATGGTCAAAGCTTAGTGGCAGATGTCGTGTTGTCTGCGATTGGCCTACAGCCTGAGATTAACTTGGCAAAACAAGCCGGCATTCACACCAGTCGTGGTGTATTAACCAATAAAGGCTTAGAAACCAACTTGGCAGATATCTATGCTGTCGGTGACTGTGCTGAAGTTAATGGTACCCTTCTGCCATACGTGATGCCAATCATGCAACAAGCACGTGCTTTGGCAAAAACCCTCAATGGTGAGCATACCGCTGTGCATTATCCAGCCATGCCTGTAGCCGTGAAAACACCTGCTGCACCTTTAACTGTCCTTCCTGCGCCAATTGATGTAGAAACCCAATGGGAAACAGAAGAGCTTGAAGATGGCATGATTGCCCGTGCGATCGATCAAGATGGCGTATTACGTGGATTTGTACTGCTCGGTGCAACTGCTGGGAAGCAACGCTTAACTTTGACTAAGCAGGTTCCGGACTTGATTCCTGCTTCAGTTTAGGGTTTAAATACAAGGACGTCCTGATAATAATAGACGTCCTTTTTAAAGGAAAATAAAAATGAATAGTGCCCTTCAGTTTAATATTTCACCTTATGCCTCTTTTATGCATGAAACTCGCGTAGAGTTAGGCAATGGCATTGAACTTCATGTCGAGGTGGGTGGTCATCCTGAAGATCCTGCAATCTTATTGATTATGGGACTCGGCGCACAAATGTTGTATTGGCCCGATTTCTTTTGTAAGTCCCTAATAGATCAAGGTTACCGAGTTATTCGCTTTGATAATCGTGATATTGGTCTGTCGAGTAAAATTCGTAACCCAGGCCCACGTCTTAACACCTTTAAATTGATGGGACGTTTTGCCTTAGGTCTAGAGAATCAGGGTGCGCCCTATGATCTATACGATATGGCAGACGATGTTGCACTATTAATTGATCGTATGGGACTCGATAAAGTCCATATTTTAGGCGCTTCAATGGGCGGCATGATCGCTCAAATCGTGGCAGCACGCTATCCAGACAAAGTGCACAACTTAAGCTTACTTTTTACCAGTAACATCCAACCCTTACTTCCACCGCCATTTCCAAAGCAATTATTTAGTCTAATTGAAAAACCTGAATATAACGATGAAGATGGCATTATTAACCATAGCCTGAAAGTTTTTAATATTATAGGCTCTCCAGGCTATATTAATCAGCTTGAAGTGATACAAACTGCACGTAAACTCTATAAGCGGAGTTTTTACCCAGCGGGTGTACTTCAACAGTTTTTAGCAATATTATGTACAGGTTCCCTGCTGCAGTTAGATAAACAAATTCAGCATAAAACCATTGTGGTTCATGGAGCTCGTGACCGTTTGCTGCCGCCAAGCCATGGTAAGGCCGTTGCAAAGGCTATTTCAGGTGCTAAATTTGAATTAATTGATGGAATGGGGCATGATATCCCACCGCATTTTATTCCATATCTTAGCGGTTTGTTTGCTGATCACTTTAAATCATAAATTAGGACACTATGGCTGCATTACCATCCTTAAGACAGCTGTCATATCTAGTAACACTGTCAGAAACGCTACACTTTACTGAAGCTGCGCGTCGTTCTTTTGTCACCCAGTCTACTTTGTCTGGCGGGATCATGGAACTTGAGCGTTTACTAGGTGGCGTATTGGTAGAACGCGACCGTCAAAACGTGCGTTTAACTCCTCTTGGTGAACAAGTTGTCGGAAGAGCTCGAGTTCTATTGGCAGATGCGCAAGACCTAATGCGTTTAAGTCGTGAAATGAGCGAACCTCTAACGGGTGATTTACATCTAGGGGTCATTCCTACTATTGCGCCATTTTTACTTGCACCATTATTAGAAGAAGTGCATAAGCAACTACCAAAAATTCAATTGCATTTACATGAAGCACAAAGTGAAAAAATTGTTGAGAAACTCGAGCACGGTAATCTAGATATCGTACTACTTGCTCTTCCTTTCGATACACGTAGCTTGAAAGTTGCAGAAGTAAACAAAGAAAAATTGTTCTTGGTGTACAACAAAGCTGACCAAAATGCAGCTCAAGCGAAATCTTTAGACGACCTAGATTTATCTCGTTTAATGTTGCTTGAAGAAGGCCATTGCTTACGTGATCATGCTTTGAGTGCTTGCCCGATTGGTGAACGTAAAAATGACCATCGTTTAAAAGCAAGCTCATTGCCAACTTTGGTTGAAATGGTTTCCGCAGATTTAGGCTTTACCTTATTGCCTGAAATTGCAGTTCATACCAATATGATCAAAGCCAATGAAGATTTGGCTGTGAAAGAAATTGAAGCAAGCCCTACACGCACATTAGCATTGGTGACGCGTAAAAGTACGCCGCTTCAAAGTGAATTTGATGTATTGCTTCAAATCTTGCAGAAAATCACTAACAATCTGCACTAACTAATCAGTGTGAAAATTAAAGAGAGCCCTGTGCTCTCTTTTTTATTTTGCAGAAATGAATAATCCAGAAATAATAATATTGAGATGAATTTAAAATTGAAAATAAAAATATAGTATCTAGAAAAAAGAAAAGGCTAACCCAAATAGGTAGCCTGATAAGGTAATATATGACTTGATGTATATCTCAATTCATCGCCTCGATAATATCTTCACACTAGCCAGATAAGTAAGAAGATTAATACATCTTAGTAAAATATAACTTTCGTTAAAATCACTAGTTTCAGGTATTTTAGATAAAGTACGTCTGATTCATTTTCAAAGGGCTTTTTTCATAATTATGTTTTGTGCTATAAAATAACCATACATGAGAAATAAATCACATTATTTTAAATAGTCACTAATATTCATGTTTAAAATAACTAAGCAATAGGTGAATATTAACTCACATCAGAAACAGTTCAATTTATTAGTTGTCAAAATACTGCTTTCACATTTCATTTATTATTTTCAATTCGAATCGAAATCTGATGATTATTTAATCAATATTCTAAAAATAAAAACGAAAAAACTATAAATCTTTGCATTCAACATAATGAAAAACACAAAAACCATACATTAATTAAATTATATTATATCACAATAACTTAATTATACTTTGATGTATAAATCACTACTTCTAGGTATATTTTTCTAATTCACTTCCATGCACATTATGGAAATGCAATTTGATTAAAAATAATAAATGAGCGAAATGTATGATGAGTGAATTTTTATTACCAGTACCCGTTTTGATCATTGATCATCAATCAATGACTTCAAAAACAGTGCTGTTTAACATCTTAGGAGACCTCGGTTATCCTGAAGACCTCATTACATTTTCAGAAAATTTAGCAGATGCAGAACAACAAATTTTCAATCAATTGCCAAATTTAATCTTTTTAGTGGTCACGCAACAGTCTGATATCTCATTCATACATAAAATTAAGAAAATCTATCCTTCAAGTAAACTCATCATTTTAGTCAATGAACAGTCTGCAGATTTAACTTTACATGCGATTCAGTTAGGTGCAACTGCCTATATGTTGATTCAACAACCAATTGAAGACACTTATAACCAACTGAAAACCATTTTAAGAGGTGGCGCTGCCCTTCATCCTAGTTTTGCTAAATTTTTATTGAGTGAAACTTTTAGTCCGCAAAATGCAGCGCCGAAACAGCTCAGTCTAAATCCAGCAGAATATCAAATTTTGGATATGGTCAGCCATAGTGCGACTCAAGAGCAGATGGTCAATGAATTAAAACTTTCAACGTATCAAATTGATGGTTTTGTCAAAAATATCTATAGAAAAATTTGTAGCTACAGCTAAATTTAGCTGAGATAAACGATTCAAAAACAATCTAGAAAATTTAAAAAAAATAAAGGGAGCATTGCTCCCTTTATTTTTGTTCAACACATTTATTTAAATGCGTCTAAAAGCACATGCTGTGAATTATGTGCTTCCTCGCCCTCTTGGACATGGGTACGAATCCAACGCCCATCACTTTGGAGCAACCAAGCTTGCTGATTATCTTTTAGATAATTCACTAAACCTAATTGATAAATACGCTTTTTCAAGGCTGGATCTTCAATTGGGAAACAGGCTTCCACACGATTAAATAAATTACGATCCATCCAGTCTGCACTTGAACAGTAAATCCGTGCATCGCCATTATTACTGAAATAATATACTCGGGTATGTTCTAAGAAACGGCCAACAATAGAACGTACACGAATATTTTCAGACAGCCCCGGTAAACCTGGACGTAAACAACAAATAGAACGAATAATTAAATCAATCTGCACACCCGCTTGTGAAGCTTCATACAGTTTATTGATCAACTGGACTTCAGTTAATGCATTGACCTTGACAATGATTTGCGCAGGCTTACCTGCTTTTGCATTGGCAATTTCATTATCAATATAATTGATCAGTTGAGCATGTAAGGTAAATGGCGCATGCAGCAGTTTTTTCAACTTCGCCATTTTGCCCATACCAGTCAGCTCTTGGAAAATGCGATGTACATCCTCACAGAGTTCTTTATCAGTGGTTAACAGGCCATAATCGGTGTAGATGCGCGCATTGCCCGCATGATAGTTACCCGTACCTAAATGCACATAACGCACCAATTTATTATTTTCACGGCGTACCACCAAAATCATTTTGGCATGGGTCTTATAACCCACGATGCCATACACCACCACTGCGCCCGCTTCTTGTAATACATTGGCTACAGCAATATTTGATTCTTCATCAAATCGTGCTCGAAGCTCAATTACAGCGGTGACTTCTTTACCATTACGTGCTGCTTCCGCTAAAACTTGCACAATCTCCGAATCTGCGCCACTTCGATAAAGCGTTTGTTTAATGGCCAAAACTTGTGGATCACGTGCAGCTTCACGCAGTAGGTTAATTACAGGTGCGAATGATTCAAAGGGATGGTGCAGCAAAATATCTTGCTTTTGCATCGCACTAAAAATGTTTTCAGATTTTTTGAGTACTTTCGGTATAACAGGAATATGCGCGTCATAACGTAGATGTGGACGTTTAAAGTTTGACAGTAAACGTGCAAGGTTAACTGGTCCATCTACTTTATAGAGTTGCTCTTCTTCTAAATCGAACTCATCAAGCAAATATTCATAAATATGCTGCGGACAATTTTCTGTCACTTCCAAGCGAACGGCGCGACCAAAACGACGTGAATTCAACTCACCTTTGAGGGCTTTAGCCAAATCTTCAACATCTTCATTTAAAGCCAAATCGGCATTACGCGTCACGCGAAATTGGTAGCAACCCGTCGCCGTCATGCCGGGGAACAAATCAGAGACATGTTCATGAATAATTGCCGATAGCATCACATGATGCTCTTTGCCACCGGTTAACTCATCAGGGAGTCGAACGACACGTGGCAGCGAACGTGGTGCAGGTACAACGGCTAAGTCAATCTGACGACCAAACGCATCCTTCCCCTCTAGAGTCACAATAAAGTTCAGCGACTTATTCACTAAGCGTGGGAATGGATGTGCCGGATCTAAGCTAATTGGCGTTAAGACTGGAGCAACCTGTTCTTGGAAATATTTTTTTACCCATGCCGACTGTGCAGGGGTTAACTCACCACGACGCAAGAAGCAAATGTCTTCTTCACGCAATTTGGGTAAAATTTCTTGATTTAAAATACGATACTGGCGCTCAATTGCCGCATGCGCTGTCGCAGAAATTTCATCTAATACTTGTTTTGGTGTTAAGCCATCTGGACTGCGGCTTTCATTGCCTAAGTCTAGTTGCTCCATCATTCCCGCAACACGAATCTCAAAAAATTCGTCTAAGTTACGTGAAAAGATCAGCAAGAAATTCATGCGTTCAAGTAATGGATGTATCGGATCAACCGCTTGTTCGAGCACACGCAGATGAAAGTCGAGAATCGATAACTCTCGATTGATATAACGATCATTATAAGTATATTCAGTTGGTACTTGCGCGACTTCAGCTGCGGTATTCATTTCAAACCCATATTAAAAAATGTGTGCTGTACTCAGTTTAGTATGCTTCAAATTTGTGACAATTTCATAAAAAAAGCCCATAAAGATGAGCTTTTTGTTGTAATTCAAATCGCTGCCATGCCATTTGACAAGTGTTTAGATCATTCTTAATCTGGGATATGGCTATAACGCATATATTTTTGGATCATACGTTTACGATAATTCAGCTTACGATCTTGTCGATTTTCATCATAATATTTTGGATTAGGTAAAATAGCCGCAATAAATGCCGCTTGCTCTCGGCTCAAACTCCGTGAACTTTTACCAAAATAGTGCTGTGTTGCAGCTTCTACGCCATAGATATTGTCCCCAAACTCAACCGAGTTGAGATATACCTCTAAAATGCGTTGCTTCGTCCACATACGTTCCATCATCCATGTTGCAACGGCTTCCTGCCCTTTTCGGATAAATGAACGCTTATTATATAAAAATAAGTTTTTTGCCAATTGCTGCGAAATGGTAGACCCACCTGCAACTACTTTGCCTTTATCTTTATTGCGTTCTAAAGCATTTTGCATGCCTTCCCAATCAAAACCTTTGTGTTGTAAAAACTTGCCATCTTCCGCGGCAACAACAGCATGTTTGACATAATCACTGATTTGGTCGTAATCACGCCATTCGTGTTTAATCGGTTTCGATGGCTCAGACCAATAATCTAAACGCATCATCATCGTGGATTCCACAGGATGCGTACGCCACCACACTAGACTACCAAAGATCCAAAGCTGCACCAAAAGCACAAGACTGACAAGAATTAACAATGTACGAACAATAAAGGCTTTCATGTCAGTGTGTTACTCCAGAAATTCTGTTTTTTCATGTTAAGCTTATTTTTAAATATTTTGACACAGTACAAGAATAGCATGTCTGAACTCAGCCCTCCTGCTGTATCAACCCGTAAGCTGCAAATCCAACTGTGGTGGATCACGGTACTCTTAATTACCATCAATGTTGGACTCTTTGGCTGGCAAGTGTTGCATGGAATGAACGTTAGCCAACCCGACACACTGGATGCTTTGCGTTGGGGTGCTGATTATGCACCTTTAACCTTTTTAGAGGAACCCATCCGCTTATTCAGCAGTATGTTTTTTCATTTTGGCCTGATTCACCTGATGTTGAATATGTGGGCTTTGTATATTTTTGGCAGTGTTGCCGAGCAAATGTTAGGTCGTTTCTACTTCCTCGGTCTGTATGTTTTAGCCGGACTGATGGGAAGTTTATTGAGTGGGTATTTAACCATTCAAGACAGCTATGCTTTATTGGCCGAAGGTGCAGCCAATCAGCAGCTTTTCCCAAGTATTGGTGCAGGTGCATCGGGAGCAGTGATGGGACTGGGTGCCGCGCTGACGATTATTTCGCTGCTCCCTATGTTACCTAAACAGCAATTTTATCTGGATAAAAAAACCTTATTAATGGTGATGGGAATTAACCTCGCGATGGGCTTTATGATTAGTGGGATTAATAATGCCGCGCATATTGGCGGCATGTTGATGGGCGCTGCCTTGGCTTTCATTTGGTATGTGGGACAAAAATTACATCAATCCCTAATCATTCAAATCATCGGTCTAATCGCCGCAACTGTCGGATGCTATCTGTTTTATCTGCATTGCCAACAATTAATCCAACCGATTTTACCGCTTTGGGAACACTTTATCCTGCTGATGAAGCAATCGCTCACAGCACATTAAATAGTGGAATGAACCCAGTGGCTATCAACACAGACATGTTGAAAACACGTCAAATCTTGTCTAAATCCAAACTACGCACTAGGTTCTTGCTCCACTTTTAATTAGCTCAACCGTTAACCTTCTCCACGCTTAACTATTTAGTTCACGCAAACTTTCTAAGGGTGGGATGTCGCAAAGATAACTTAAGCGATAACGTCCGATCAATGTACAGACTAAGGTCATTACCAATGGGAGGATCAACCAAATTTCTGCATGTAGTTGGATGACCAGTTCCATTTTATAACTGACAATCGCACTGATTACTTCGGCAAAAATACACGCCACGACACCTGAAATTAGCCCCATCAAACCAACTTCCAAACTGAGCATCGACTTTAGCTTTTGCTTGGAACTGCCAAAGGAACGCAGTAATGCCACTTCTTTTTTGCGTTCATCCATAAATAAGTTCAAACATGCGATCAAGACCAAAATGCCTGAAATACTGACCAATAGCGCCAAGATAGTAATAATCTGAACCAATACACTGACGATGCGTTTGATCTCATCCAAAATTAGACTAACATCAATAAACACGGTATTCGAAAACTGCTGAATCAGATCAATTAACTGACTTTTATCTTGCGGTGGAACATAGAAACTCCCCAAATAACTGCCTGCATTTTCATCCATAGTTTGGGGAGAAAAAATAAAGAAGAAGTTTGGACTAAAGCTTTCCCACTCTACACTGCGAAGGTTAATTACCTTGGCTTGTAAAATCCCTTCAGGAAGGCTAAAACTCAGTCGATCTCCAATTTGAATACCCAGTTCTTGTGCGGTTTTCACCTCTACCGATACTTCGTTAACCTGTTGAAACTGCTGACTACCCGCGATGATTTGATTATCTTTTGGAAAAGTTGCAGCCTGCGTAAGATTTAATTCACGGCGTAATGAATTATTGCTTTTAATTAAGGCATCCGAAAAAGGGAGATCATTTTTGGCAACTAAACGCCCACGAATATTTGGGTACATCGGCGTCCCTTGCCAACCATGCAGCTTGAGTTGTTGATTAAAATCCTGCAACTCAAATGGCGGTAATCCATAGACAAATTGGTTAGGTGTCCCTTGTGGTAATTGTTGTTGCCAACGTTCCAGCAAATCTGTACGTAATACCGCTAAAACCGTAATCAGACTTAGACCCAATGCTAATGCGGTAATTTGAAATGCCGTTTGATACGGTGTGCGTATATACGCTGAGATTTTCGTCCCCCAACTTTTCAAGGCCTTTAAACTGAGCCAGACCATCATATATAAGCCGATACACAGGAAGATGATTGCGCAAATCAGCCACAGGGTGAGTTGTAAATTTTCAGTTAAAACCACACAAAACACCACCAAACTGAGTGTGCCGAAACTGAGCATCCAAAGCATGGAACGTACAGAACGCTCTTGTTGTCGTATCACTCGTGCAGGCGGAGTCCCTAATAATTGCCAAAGACTTGGAAGAACAAACCCTAATAGCACGATTGCACTGGTAAATATTGCAATGGGAAGCGGGCCAAGCAGCATGGAAAGAGCTGAAAACTCTAATTGTAAATTTGGAATCAGCTGTAGCATCAGTTGCAATAAGCCATAGCCCAATCCCAGACCAATCAAACTTCCAAACAGGATTGAAAGCCCGAGTACAACCAACAGTAAAGCCAAATAAGCACTTAATATTTGCTGTTTGGTCGACCCAATACAGCGCATCAGTGCAATGGCATCCTGATTTTGTTGGACATAGCGCTGACTGGTTAATGCGATGGCGATACCACAAAGTAGAATGGTTAAAATATTCGCCAGTTGTAAAAACGTTTCTAGGTTTGCAATCGGCTTCATCAAGCGAGTATTGCCTTCACTGGCATTTCTCAATTTCAAACTGCTTTGAGCCGCATCCTGAACCTGCGCTTGATCTGAATTGGCAGCACTACTTTCTGTTTGATCGCCAAATTTCTGCTTATACAGTTTTTCAAAGCGCTGGGTATTTTGTGCATCTCCTGCCATTAACAGGCGATATTCAATCCGACTCCCGACTTGAATGGCATTGGTTCTCGCCACCTCAGACTGCGCAATCATAACTGTCGGTGAAAAACCACTGAAGCCAAGCTCTTGATTGGTATCATGAATGATTTTGGCACTGACTTGAAAAGCAGCATCAGCAATATTGATCTGATCTCCAACCTTAACACCCAACAAATCCATGGCACGAGGACTTAACCAGACCTCACCTGCTTGTATGGAACGGTTTAGTTTCGGTTCTGTTTCGAGTTCACCTCGTAATGGAAATGCGGCATCAACGGCCTTGACATTGACCATGACAAATTGCTGATCGGTGTGCGCCATACTGCTAAATAGCGTGACATTGGATTGTTTTAATTGCAGTGCTTTGGCTTGTTGTTTCCACTCTTGTGGAATTGGTTCATTGGCTGTCAGCACCAAATCTGCTGCCAACATTTCAGCAGCTTGTAGCGCTACTGCATTTTGAATTTGTACATTGCTAAACTTTAAAGCAGTGGTGGCACTGATCGCCAAGGTCAGTGCGATCAATAATAAATACACACCCGTGGTTTTAAAACTCAGCTGTAAGAGTGGTCGAAACAGTGCCAAAAGATTCATGCAGCATCTCCTGTTCGATGCTCAATCAATTGACCATTGACCAATTCAAAGTGGCGCTGACATTGACGGGCCAAATCGGCATCATGCGTCACCAATACCAAAGTGGTTCCCATTTCACGATTTAACTGAAATAACAGTTGTTCAATTTCCTGTGCCGTTGCACTGTCTAAATTACCTGTCGGTTCATCTGCAAAGATCAGATCGGGTTCACTCACCAAAGCACGGGCAATCGCAACCCGTTGCTGCTCACCACCCGATAAAACTTTGGGAGCTTGTTGCGCTTGACGTTCTAATCCAACCTTTGCTAACAGTTTTAATGCTTTTTCTTCGGCGGCTTTGACCTGAAAATTTGCTTGTAGCCGTAGCGGCAGCATGACATTTTCCAATGCCGTTAAATGTGGCAACAACTGGAAAGACTGAAAGACAAAACCAATATGGGCCAAACGAACTTGAGCACGCTGTTCTTCATTTAATAGATGAATGTCCTGACCACAGACCCGTAATTGTCCCGAACTGGCCTGATCTAAGGTCGCCAAAATCCCCAACAAGGTGGATTTACCTGAACCAGAACGACCGGTAATCGCAACTTGTTCCCCTGCAAATATTTCAAGATCGAGTTGTTCAAAGATCGATAACTGTTTTTGTGGAAGTTGTATCTTTTGTGTCAATTGCTGTGCAGAAATAATCGCCTGTGGCATGATGTCAACATCTGTCGTGAGTTGGGTCATATCTTCCCTATATGCAAAATCGCATTCAAAATAATCGTCTATTGAGTTACTTGCTGGCTATTGCACTGATGTTCTGCCCGATGCTGCTCTCTGCCAAAACCATTATGATTTTGGGCGATAGCTTAAGTGCAGGTTACGGTGTTTCAGTGCAGCAAGGTTGGGTCCACTTATTACAAAAACGTCTAGACCAACAGTATCCGAAACAACATAAAGTGGTCAATGCAAGTGTCAGCGGTGAAACCACCAGTGGAGCTTTGGCACGACTGCCTAAACTGTTGCAAACTCATCGTCCAGACCTTGTGGTGATTGAATTAGGTGGTAATGATGGTTTACGCGGACAGCCCCCTGCACAAATTCAAAAAAACTTAGCGCAGCTGATTCAAAAAAGCCAACAGGCCAAATCGAAAGTCATTTTATTTGGAATGAAAATTCCACCGAATTATGGCAAGGCATATAGCCAAGCTTTTGAAAATAACTATCAAGTGCTGAGCAAACAGTACAAAGTCAAATTATTGCCTTTCTTTATGCAAGGGGTTGCGGGACATAAAAACTTAATGCAACAAGATCAGATTCACCCGAATGCCAAAGCGCAAACAATTTTGCTGAACAATGCTTATCCATTGATCAAAGCAAGTTTATAAATTTAGTTGGTGAAAATCGATTCATTAAAAAAGGCGCTTCATGTGAGCGCCTTTTTTTAAATCTTGTCTTTACTGTAGTTTGCTTAGAAATCGTAGAAGCTCACTTCACCCGTTTCGAGTGAATACTCAGCGCCCACCACTTTTAATTTGCCTTGCGCAATTAAGTTTTCGAGGACTGCTGAACCATGACGAAGTTGATTTACTGATGCAAAAACGTTTGAACGTACTGCATGCATTGAAAGTTTTTCAAGATCATCTTTCAATTCAGTTTGCATGAGTATTTCTACAGATGGACGAACGCGATTCACAATCGACATCAAGTTAGCTGATGGTGGTGTCGCAGGGTTAGTTAAAGCTTCAATCGTAGAATGAATCGCGCCACAGTGTGTATGGCCCAATACAATTACAACAGGACAACCGAAGCTTTCTGCTGCAAATTCCACGCTACCGACTTGAGACGGTGCCACAATATTACCTGCAACACGAATCACGAATAAATCGCCTAAGCCTTGGTCAAATACCATTTCAGCAGGAACACGTGAGTCTGAACACCCTAAAATAATCGCAAAAGGTTCTTGGCTTTCGGCCATTTCAGCACGTTGTTGATGCGTCAAAAGCTTTGGGTGATTCGTTTCACCGTCTACAAAACGTTGATTCCCTTTTTTTAAACGATCTAAAGCTTCTGCTGCTGTTAGCATGTTCTAATTACCCTTATCCGAAGTTGCAATATTTTAATCCCAGTCGAATCGATTGTCACTTGCAAAAACAATTGCTATGAATTTTTTCTAAGACGATGCTACTTGATAGAAAATGCTAGTCTACATTCATCAAAAAAAAATATTTTTTCTGTAATGGTTCACATTATTAAAACGCAAGTTTAACCACGTCAAAAAAGCAATGGATGACAAAGGTCATTTTTAATTTACAATATATTTCATAAATATACGCTTTCGCTATTTCAGCCCATTCTGATAATAGTCATATAAATGATCTAAAAAATATATCGATTCGATTTAACTGGGGTAAACGTCAATGAAAGGACATCATTTACGCGTTTTTGGCTTTTTCAAGCTAGCAACAATTTGCTGTATGACGTTTACTGCCAACAACACTTTGGCTGCAAATCCGTCTCCCATCAGCAAAAACTTTGCCGTACCCTCTATCGTGCAAAATTATTTGAGCCAAGAGCGTAAAGCGGCAGGTTTAGTCACACACAGTGTTCAAGTCGGCAATGTGAATTGGAGTTATAGCGAAGGCGGTCAACGCTCTAAACCGACCATCTTGCTCATTCATGGTTTAGGCGGCACACGTGATAATTGGAATCGTGTTGCGCATTATTTAACACCGAACTATCACGTGATCATCCCTGACCTTCCGGCCAATGGCGATACCCATGTCCCTGTCGATTTTGATGTCTCAGTGCCGAATGTCACGGAACAACTACGCCAGTTTGTCCTTAAAATAGATATTGAAGATAAACTAAATGTTGCAGGTCACTCATTGGGTGGTTCCATTGCCACGGTATATGCCTCTCAATATCCTTTTGACACCCAAAGCTTATTTTTACTCAACAGCGCGGGCATTTATAAACAAGCCAATACCAGTTATACCCGTGACCCGTATAAACTTAAAAATTTAATCGTTTCAAAACCGGGGGATTTAGATGATGTTATGCATAAACTCATGCAAAATCCGCCCAATGTTCCAACACAGCTTAAAGAAGCGCAGGAAAATATCTTAATTGCGCGTGCGCCCTTCACCAGTAAAATGATCGATCAAGTCGTCACACTCAATCGAATCTACACCCCTGAAACTTTTGCACGATTAACACGAACGGTGGAAGCACCAACCCTGATCCTTTGGGGCAAACAAGATAAAATCTTTAATGTTGAAGTGGCTAGCGAACTCAAGTCTTTACTGAAACGTGCGGAAACCCCAGTGATTTTAAATAACGTCGGTCATATGCCAATCTTAGAAGCCGAACAACAAGTTGCAGACCATTACTTGCCTTTCCTTGCGAAAAGTCAAAAGTTTAAAAACCCTTTGGTAGATAAACTGATTCAGTTAAACTGAGCATTCGCCATTTTTAGATCCCCATCACTGGGACTTCAGGGAAAGTATGCAGAAAAACCCGATGATTGAGCAGTTGATTGACGCTCAACTGAACTTTTTAGATCAGAGCTTTTCACACAATGATATCGTAGCCACTGAATTCACCCATTTTTATCAATGGTTTCGTAAACAATCTTTGCAGCAGATTTGGAGTTTTGATCAAATCAATGCCTTGTTGCAGAAACAAATTTTAAATACCCCTGCAAGTCAATTTCTGATTGAGCAAATTGCTGAACATATCAAATTTGCACTGATTCATCCTGCAAATGACAGCACCACGATTGCCGAAATCATTCCTGTGTTGACCATTGATAAAATTGCACAGTATGTGGCGAGTAAACAGGGACATCGTCAACGTTTAATTCATACCATGGTCAACAATCCTGCATTTTCAGCCATGATCAGTCAGTTGATTCAACATGCGATACAAGATTATTTAGACAACTCAGTTATTGCGAAATCTGTCCCCGGTGTTTCACGATTTATGAAAATGGGGAAATCGGTACTGGAAAATGTCACTGATACCAATTTAGATAATGCAGTCAGCAAATACTTACAAAAGAATATTTTAAAGCTCAGTCAAATGAGTGAAACCGTGTTAAATCAGCACTTTGATGATCATAAGCTGTACCATTTTCAAGCCAATTTGTGGCATAAAATTAAAGCGCTGCCAGTTTCAGTATTAAAGAACTATGTTGAAGTTCAGGACTTGCCGCAAACAGTTGCCATGGGTCATGAAATTTGGGACTTTATGCGACAGTCTGAGTATATGAAACAGCAAGTGCATGATGGCGTATACGCTTGGTACGTGCGCAATGCAGAACGCCCTTTTGATTTATTGCTACGTGATTTAAATATTGATGAAGCACTGATTCAGCATGAACTTCAAAACTTACTCAATCCTATCGTTCAACAAATGATTGAGTCGGGTTATTTGCGTGAGCGTTCACGTCTCTATTTAGAACAATTCTACTACTCAAGTGAAGCACTGAAAATTTTAAATATCCCAACATAAAAAAAGCCGCGTGAAGCGGCTTTTCTTTTGGAAATACTTAGAATTGGTATTTCAAACTTGCATAGTAAGCTCGACCCGGCTCGTTATATGTTTGGTTGACCGTTTTATCACGCAGTTTTTGCTCATCAAATAGGTTATTCACACCGATACGAGCACTCAAGTCCGCATTAAATTTATAACCAAAGTTAATGCCTGCAATGCCATAACTTTTCACGCTATCCATCGCCAAGCCATTTTTGCTTTCAAGACTAGTTTCTGCATATTGACGTGGTTTTTGACGACCATATTGGGTATAGACAAAGTTACTGTCTAATCGATCCGTGATGTTGTAGTTCAAAATAGAGTTTATGGTGTAATTTGGAATCACTGAAAGTGGATTGCCAGTACGTTTATCTTCAGAGTTGATCATATAGGTGACGTTATTGGTCCACGTGATATCACCCCAGTCCAAAGAAATACTTCCTTCAACACCTTCCACCAAGGCTTCTGGCGTATTCATCCAACGCAGTACATTATATGTTGTTCCATTTACTTCTAGTTCTTCTAGACGTGTATCCCCTGCAACGATCTTATTTTTATAATCATTACGGAACCATGCAAAGCTTGCATTTACGATGTCTTTTTCAAACTGTACACCTAATTCTTTATTCACTGAAGTTTCAGGTTTGAGATCACCATTACCTTGTAATAAACATTGGCTCAGCCCAATTGGACAGCCATTACCGCGAGTGCTTAACAGATAACCTTCCGCATTTTGGTACATATTGGGTGCTTTATACGCCTTAGCTACACCACCTTTTAGTGTCCAATAGTCACCAAGTTTTTGCGTAATATTGAGACTTGGACTCCAGCTATCTCCCGATTTACTATGATTATCATAACGCAGTGCCAAAACAACATCGGTGCTTTCGCCCAAATTCATATTATTTTCAATATAGGCCGACGCAATCCGTGAATCCATTTGTGAACGGTCACCTGAAGTCAGCGCATCACCAAAACCGCCTGCGCCAGCTTGTGTATTAACCGTATCGGTAAAGTCATCTTCGACCCACTCAGTGCCTAAAGTTAATACTTGTGGGACATACCATTGGAACGGTAGATTGGCTTCTGCATTAAAACGAATGGTTTCTAGATGTGACGTTTGTTTATTCTCGAGATTATTAATTTGTCCCTCAGTACTACCGCCTGTCCCTTCAGGTAGGCGTTTATTTTTAGTTTTGTCATATTGCGCAATGAGTTTACTATCACCCCAACCCCACGTACCTTCATGAGTTAATGCAAAACTATCACGATAAATGGTATTGGTTTCTTCACCGATTAAAGCCGATAAAATTGGTGCTTTGTTTGGATCGGCTGGATCAAATACACTGTTTTGACTGTCGCCTGCAAAACGGTTGCCTTGGCGGCCAACACTTGCATCAAACATCAAGACTTGTTGATCATTCAACTGCCAAGCCAAGCGCCCAGCAATATCTTTATTCTCTACGCCTTCTCGACCCGCCATACGCGCGCCATTGTTCATTAAAGCATTAATATCCGCAGCATCTGAATCGGTTTTGTTATAACTACCGTAGAAACGATATGAAAGGACATCTTTGAGAATTGGGCCGCTTAAGTTAAAGCTTTCACGGTGACTTGCGCCCTCTTTAGCATCTTCAGGCTGATTGGTAAAAACCTCCACAGAGCCATGCACGTCGTTGGTCACTTTCTTGGTTTTAATATTGACCACACCACCCATCGCACCTGAACCATAACGCGCTGCAGCTGGACCACGCAGCACTTCAATTGATTCAATAGCATCTGCAGGTACCCAGTTCGAATCACCACGTGTATCACGCTCACCGCGCCAGCCATAACGTACTGAGTTTCTCGAATTTACTGGCTTGCCATCAATTAAGATCAACGTGTTTTCAGGCCCCATACCACGGATATCAATCTGACGGTTATTACCACGTTGGCCTGTGGCACTGTTACCAGTCAAATTCACACCCGGCATACGGCGCACATACTCTGAAATATCATTCACAACCGGCATTTTTTCTAAATCTTCTGCCGTAATTTTTGAAGCACCTAATGATTGTTTAACTTGTTCTGCTGCAGTAACAACAATAGTTTCCATTTTAACTGCAGATTCATCGACTGCTTCTGCTGCTTCATTCGCATGGCTGAGGCTTACCATTGCGCTAAGAACTGAAAGTGTAAGCGTTGATTTTAATAGTTGTTTGGTCATTGAGTGCTTCCAAATAAACGTATTTATGGAGAAATCTAGAATAATGTGTTGCACATTGTAACCACCACAAACAATATTGCAATTAATTTTAATAATCATTCTCATTTATATTTGTGATATCGCTTATCATTTTGATGTAAAAACCCTAGAAATATCTAAAAATCTTCGTTTTTTTGATTTAGACAATAAAAAAGCCGCAAGGTTGCGGCTTTTTATAAAAATACTGAACTTATTTGAAATAAGCACCTTCAGTATTACTGTGATCCGTTTGGTCAACAACACGCATTAACTCAGGTACATGCTGCTTCAATGTTGTTTCAACACCTTGTTTCAAGGTTAAATCGATTGAAGAACAACCTTGACAACCACCACCGAATTTAAGCACTGCAGTTAAACCATGTTCTGCATCTTCAACCACTTCTACCAGTGCACAGTTACCACCATGACCTGCAAGGCCAGGGTTAATTTCTGACTGTAGAACATAAGTGATACGCTCTTCTACAGAGGCATCAGGACCCACACGGGGCACTTTAGAGTTTGGTGCACGGAAAGTTAACTGACCACCAAAACGGTCTTTGTTATAGTCAATCACCGCATCCAAAAGATATGGAATTGATGGGGTATCAATAAATGCAGGGAAATCTGGATAGTCTTGTTTATAGTCTGTAGGCACAACTTCTTCTGGTGCACTGTAAGCCATACAACATTCAGCACGTGGCGTACCCGGATTTTCCACAAAAACACGTACACCAATGCCCGGTGTATTTTGTTTATCCAAAAGATCTTTCAAATACTCTTGGGCATTTGGAGTGATCAATAGGTTTGGAATTTCTTCAGCAACTGCTGTGCTGTTGTTCTCAGTCGACATTACAATATTTCCTCAAGCTGAAGTCGCTATTTTAACTTAAGATGCGGGGCATTAGAAAAAAATCAACTAAAATTGTCGGAATTATTCTGAAAGTTCACGCTTTAGGCAGATTTAATGGCATTATTGAGCATAAATTTTAACAAGTAGAATAGTCATATATGTTGGGCCTACCCTTTAACCACACCGTGACCATTATCCTGATTACGGTGGTGATTTCACTGATTGCATTTTCAAATCAGAAAGTGATGAATCGTTTGTTATTTTGGCCGCCAGCCCTCAGTCGTGGCGAATATGATCGATTTATTAGCCATGGTTTTATTCATGCAGATGGCGCGCACCTATTGTTCAACATGATTACCTTATTTTTCTTTGGTAGCGTGATTGAAAGTTTTTATCGCCAATATTTCTTCGACATGGGCTTTGTATTGTTTTATTTAGGCGGTTTGATCGCTGCGATTATTCCGAGTTATTTAAAACATAAGCATGATACCCATTGGGCAAGTTTAGGGGCTTCTGGGGCAGTATCTGCAGTACTCTTTGCTTATATCTTGTTTGAGCCGTGGAAACTGATTTTTGTATTCTTTATTCCTGTTCCTGCGATTATTTTTGCCGTGCTGTATGTGGCTTACAGTATCTGGTCAGGTAAACGTGGCAACAGCAACATTAACCACAGCGCACACCTTTGGGGCGCAGCGTATGGTGTAATCATGACGATTATTCTTGAACCGAAGCTTATTCCGCATTTCTTAAGTCAGTTATTAAACGTTCCTTTCTAACGTTAAGTCTAAAAAATCAGTCTGATTTAACCAGTAAAATGACAGCCTAAACCGTTTCAGTTTAGGCTTTTTTATTGTGCTGCGTTAAATCGAAATGTCCTTTAATTTTTTTCTTTAGCCAATTTCCCACATTTACAGCACCGCACTTTGAATATCGAGCTATACAATTTCACAGCAGATTGAAACGCTATCTCCCCTTGCCCTGATTTAAACTGAAATGACACAGAATAAAAAAGGAAAATTCCAATGAAAATAGTCCTGATGTTCTCAAGTTTGCTGTTGACCTGCGTGTTGAGTGCTTGTGCCGTTCACACTCGTGAAGGCAGTATCGTGGTCGACCCAGATCGTAATCACTATCCTTATAATTACCCAGATCGCCATGGCGACTTTTGCCCGCCCGGACAGGCTAAAAAAGGCCGTTGTTGATTTGCCGTTATTGATTTAATGCCCTCTTCTTTTAAGCCTTCAAACCGAAGGCTTTTTCAATTCCGACAATAAAAATTGACGCTGTATATTCTACGAAAGTTCACAAAAGCACATGACAAATCATATAAATCTGGCACTTTATGCCACCCTATTTTTTAATTTGGCATAGATAATGTATACATCTGTATATTAATGACAAAATTAGCTGAGATATTTTGCATGTCGAGTTCAACTGAAGGTCTTCAATTTCCCATTTCGGCTTCAAACCAAAAGCCGAGTACATCTAAAACTGGTCGTGAAATTATTGCTGAAGCCTTAGCTGCAGTTGACCATCACTCTTCTGTACGTGCAAAACAAGAAAAAAACTGGCGTAAAAAATATCCTGAATATTTTAAAGCCTTGGTTGAACAAGGGATTCAATCATCTGAAGCAGCGATCAACATTGCTGAGCAAGGTTTAAATAAAGCGCATCACGTCTTTGAGTTTTATCGTAATCAAGAAAAGTATACGCTCAAAGATGCAGTAGCTTTGACTGCACA
Source organism: Acinetobacter sp. LipI_15 (assembly GCF_058242865.1). Classification (NCBI taxonomy): domain Bacteria; kingdom Pseudomonadati; phylum Pseudomonadota; class Gammaproteobacteria; order Moraxellales; family Moraxellaceae; genus Acinetobacter; species Acinetobacter sp. LipI_15. The sequence continues at coordinate 2,345,342 of NZ_JBZAYN010000001.1, forward strand.
TCCGCTGCATACCGTGAAATTAAAAGGTGAAAGTGACGCAGCGCCTGAGTGGTATGTGCCCTATCATGGTCAAAAACTTCAAGGTGAGGCTTTACTGGCTCAGATTCAAAAATGGCAAGATGCTGGCATCATTGAAGCCAGTCATGCCGACGCATTACGTGAAGCCATTGCACACCCAGAATGGTTCGATTTGTCAGATCGGACTATGGTGCTTTTTGGTGCTGCTTCCGAAGCTGGCCCACTGACGTGGTTAGCAAAATGGAAAGCCAATATTGTGGCAATCGACCTCAATAATGAACGTGTTTGGGATCGAATCTTAAGCACGGTTCAGGTCGGTAATGCCACTTTATATGCACCAAGTCTCGACGCTGTGCATGAAGACACACCCATTCAAGAACTAAAACACAAATTGGGCGCCAATTTACTGACACACATTCCTGAAATTGCACAATGGCTTGCAAAAAGTGAACATCAACTAGATCTGGCTGCAATTGCCTATTTAGATGGTGAAAAGCATGTTCGTGTTGCAATGGCAATGGACAGCATCATGGCCTATGTCAGCCAACAAAAAGCCGACACTAGCTTGATGTTTATGTGTACTCCGACCGATGTCTATGCTGTTCCAGAAGAAATTGTTACGGCAGCGCAAGCCAAATTTCAAAACCGTGCGTCTGCACAAAAACTATTGACACAAAGTATTGCCAAAGTCACAGGCCAGCATTTCTTTAAGCAAAATAACGAGCAAACCACCACAGCAGACAATGGAAAATCCTATGGTATCGCTGACTGTTTGGTGGTGGAACAAGGTCCAAACTACGCACTCGCAAAACGTATCCAACAATGGCGCGCAACTGTCGCACGTCAAAATGGTCAGCGGGTTAGTATCAATATTGCGCCATCCACCACGACCCGCTCAGTGACGAAGAATCCATTATTAAAAGCCGCATTTAATGGTGCGAGTTTATTTGATGTGGAATCGTTTCAACCTGAAACCACCAATGCACTCATGGCGGCTTTATGGATTCACGACTTGAGAAACCCTCAATCGGTTGCTAACCCTGAAACAGCGCTAGACCATCCATTAGAACTCATGATGCATGGTGCCAACCATGGTGGCTTATGGCGTGTGGCTTATTTGGCGCGTACTGCCTTACCTTTTGCAGCGCTGTATGGTTTTGCTGAAGAGAAATTGCCCGTGAAAAAAGTATTGGGGCTGTTTAAAAAAGCATAATTGCATTGGTTTAAATAAGTGTTGAACTTTGCAAAGCTTCAACTCGCTAGTTTGATTGTTCTAATTCGGCTCTCAGTCATCTCGTTAAAATCGGTGATGTCTGAGATAAAGCCATAAAAAAACGCTGCCGAAGCAGCGTTTTTTTATATCTGGAATTTGAGTTGCTTAGAACACTTTCAAGAATAACCAGTACAAGCAACCTGATAGACAGATCGTTGCAGGTAAAGTGAAGACCCAAGCTGATAGAATGGTTTTCACTGTTGCAAAGTTCAGACCCGATTTATTCGCGACCATGGTACCTGCAACCGCAGAGTTAAGTACGTGTGTAGTCGATACAGGCATACCAAAACCATCCGCAGCAGCAATCGTTGACATAGCAACAAGCTCGGCAGACATACCCTGACCATAGGTCATGTGGTTTTTACCAATACGCTCACCTACAGTCACGACAATACGTTTCCAACCCACCATGGTTCCAAGACCCAGTGCCAATGCAACAGCGACTTTCACCCATGTTGGAATGTACTGTAAGAACGAATCTAAGTGACTACGATATTCCTTCACTGTCTTTTGTTCAGCTTCTGCCATTGCTGGTAGTTGGTCAGCTTTATCTAGACGTTTAAAAGCAGTAGTACTTAAGTACATGTCATTACGAATCGAAGATACTTCTTGTTCAGGAATATCTTTTAAGTCGCCATACTGTGCAACACGCTCACCTAAATGATCGGTCAAACTTGCCAAAGCTGGCACAACTTCTGGGCTGACTTCTTTGGTTTGAATGTATTTGGTGAGTACATCACGTGCTTGTGCATCAGGAATATCCTTATGCTCTGCGTAGATCGCAGTCGCAGTTTGAGCAGATAACTGATGGAAAGATTGAATATGTTGATTATCTAAGTTCTTATTCAATGAATAAGCCAATGGCACACATCCGATCAAAATCAGCATGATCAGACCCATACCTTTTTGACCATCATTTGAACCGTGCGCAAAACTTACACCTGTACAGGTAAAGATCAAAATTGCACGAATTAGTGGTGGTGGCGGCTTGTTGCCTTCTGGTGGCTGAAACAATTCTAGCTGTTTGCGGAAAATACGCTTCACCAACAAGAAAACGAGAGCCGCAAATGCAAAACCAATCAGTGGAGAGAACAATAACGCCTTACCCACTTTAAGCACCTGCTCCATATCTACACCGCTCGCACCACCACCTGCATTTAACAGGTAATTCATGATGCCAACGCCAAGAATAGAACCAATCAAAGTATGCGAACTAGACGCTGGGATGCCCAAGAACCAAGTCCCTAAATTCCACAAAATCGCTGCGATCAACATAGCGAAAACCATGGCAAAGCCAGCACCTGAACCGACATTCATAATCAATTCAACAGGTAACAAGGCAATAATGCCGTAAGCGACTGCACCACTGGCAACCATTACGCCTAGGAAGTTACAGAAACCCGCCCACATTACCGCAACCGGTGCTGACAAGGCGTTGGTATAAATCACTGTTGCTACTGCATTTGCAGTGTCATGGAAACCATTTACAAATTCAAAGCCAAGTGCGATGAATAAGGCTGTGCCCAATAAAATCATTGAATAAAGACTTAAAGGCGGAACATGCGCTAAATCGGCAGTCACCTGAAAACCAATATAAATCAACGTTGAAATAATCACCGTTAAAAATACCGGCATAAAGAATTTCGGTGTAGGCACATGAACATTCGTGGACTTTTGAGGAGTCGACGTGTGCGCTGAATCTACGGGAGTTTGTTTAGAATTCATGCAGGCAGGAATAGAGGATTTTAAAATCCCCATATTGTTCAATTTAATTATGACAATTATATGACAAAGCGGTGTCATATAAAGCAATTTTTCATGCTTTATTTGTTTTTTTTAGGTGTTTAAAACCGACTCCTACACTCTACTTTCATAAAGTAAATCAGTTATTTAATCTACGTATTTAAACTTTATTTTCTTTGAAACCCAATGTTTCAGCTTATATTTCATCTGTCATGTTTTTTTGTCATATTGCATAGCCCTGCTGGATGTTTTTTAATCTTGCCTGAGCAATATGACAAATTCATGAAGCTTTCCATACATTTATATGAAATTGGAATATGAAATTAGCAAGTTGCAATATTGCTCATTAATTCAACAAGCTAATAATTGCGCGCTGTGAAGATGATTGAATATCAATAAAACTGCAATGAATTCTGTTAATATATTTGCCGATTTTATATTCCATCGGATTGGGGTTATTTATGTCCACGCTTGCCACCCTAAAAGAGCTGCTCGCTCAACGGATTCTGATTATCGACGGTGCAATGGGCACCATGATTCAGCGTCATAAACTCGAAGAAGCTGACTACCGTGGTGAGCGTTTTGCAGATTGGGCATCTGACCTCAAAGGCAATAATGACCTATTGGTGTTGACTCAGCCGCAAATCATTCAAGGCATTCATGAAGCCTATCTCGATGCTGGTGCAGACATTATTGAAACCAACAGCTTTAACGGCACAAAAGTTTCAATGTCTGACTACCACATGGAAGATTTGGTATCAGAGATCAACCGTGAAGCAGCGCGTATTGCCAAAGCAGCTTGTGAAAAATACTCAACGCCTGAAAAACCGCGTTTTGTTGCAGGTGTGCTTGGCCCGACTTCACGTACTTGCTCGATCTCGCCAAATGTAAATGACCCAGCATTTCGTAACATTACTTTTGATGAGCTTAAAGAAAACTATATTGAAGCTGCGCATGCCCTGATTGAAGGCGGTGCAGACATTCTTTTAATTGAAACAGTATTTGATACTTTGAACTGTAAAGCTGCCATTTTTGCAGTGAAAGAAGTGTTTAATCAGCTTGGCTATGAATTGCCATTGATGATTTCAGGCACGATTACCGATGCCTCTGGCCGAACTTTAACTGGCCAAACTGCTGAAGCGTTCTGGAACTCTGTGCGTCATGGTGATTTATTGTCGATTGGCTTTAACTGTGCCCTAGGTGCAGATGCCATGCGTCCGCATGTAAAAACCATTGCTGACGTTGCCGATACTTTTATTTCGGCGCATCCGAACGCTGGCTTACCAAATGCCTTCGGCGGTTATGATGAAACCCCTGAACAAACCGCTGCCTTTATTAAAGAATTTGCAGAAAGTGGCTTGATTAACATCACTGGCGGCTGCTGCGGTACAACGCCGGATCACATCCGTGCTATTGCCAATGCCGTAAAAGACATTGCGCCGCGCCAAGTGCCAGAAACCAAACCCGCTTGCCGTTTAAGCGGTTTAGAGCCGTTCAACATTACAGAAGATTCGCTGTTTGTAAACGTCGGTGAACGTACCAACGTGACAGGTTCTAAAAAATTCCTACGTTTAATCCGTGAAGAAAACTTTGCCGAAGCTTTAGAAGTTGCACAGCAGCAAGTTGAAGCCGGTGCTCAGATTATCGACATCAACATGGATGAAGGCATGCTGGATTCAGAAGGCGCAATGGTGCACTTCCTGAATCTTGTAGCCTCTGAACCTGAAATTTCACGTGTGCCGATCATGATTGACTCATCTAAATGGGAAATCATTGAAGCGGGCTTAAAATGTGTACAAGGTAAAGCGGTTGTAAACTCGATTTCCTTAAAAGAAGGCTATGACGAGTTCGTTGCAAAAGCGCGTTTGTGCCGTCAGTATGGGGCTGCCGTGATTGTGATGGCCTTTGACGAAAATGGTCAGGCCGATACAGCTGCACGTAAAAAAGAAATCTGTAAGCGCTCTTATGATGTATTGGTGAATGAAGTGGGCTTCCCTGCTGAAGACATCATTTTTGACCCGAACGTGTTTGCCGTGGCAACTGGTATTGAAGAACACAATAACTATGCTGTGGACTTCATTGAAGCGACTGGCTGGATTAAGCAAAACTTGCCGCATGCCATGATTTCTGGCGGTGTGTCTAACGTATCGTTCTCTTTCCGCGGTAACGAGCCTGTACGTGAAGCGATTCACTCAGTGTTCTTATACCATGCCATTCAGCAAGGCATGACTATGGGTATTGTCAACGCAGGTCAAATGGCGATTTATGATGATATTGATGCTGAACTGAAAGCTGCGGTTGAAGATGTGATCTTGAACCAAAACCAAGGTGAAAGCCATCAAGAAGCTACAGAAAAGCTGCTTGAAGTTGCTGAAAAATACCGTGGTCAAGGTGCTGCGCAAAAACAAGTGGAAAACTTGGAATGGCGTGAGCTTCCAGTTGAAAAACGTCTTGAGCATGCGCTTGTAAAAGGTATCACCACCTTTATTGATGGAGATACTGAAGAAGCACGCCTGAAAGCTAAACGTCCACTCGATGTGATTGAAGGTCCGCTGATGGACGGCATGAATGTGGTAGGTGATTTGTTCGGTTCAGGCAAAATGTTCCTGCCGCAAGTCGTGAAATCTGCACGTGTCATGAAACAGGCTGTAGCTTGGCTCAACCCATTCATTGAAGCGGAAAAAACAGCTGGCCAATCTAAGGGTAAAGTCCTGATGGCAACTGTGAAGGGCGATGTGCATGACATCGGTAAAAATATCGTAGGCGTGGTGTTGGGCTGTAACGGCTATGACATCATCGACCTTGGGGTGATGGTGCCTTGCGAGAAGATTTTACAAACTGCGATTGATGAAAAAGTCGATATCATTGGCCTGTCTGGCCTGATTACGCCGTCACTGGATGAAATGGTTTTTGTTGCGAAAGAAATGCAGCGTAAAGGTTTTAATGTTCCGTTGATGATTGGCGGTGCAACAACATCTAAAGCACATACTGCAGTGAAAATTGATCCACAATATTCAAATGATGCGGTGATTTATGTTGCCGATGCATCGCGTGCAGTGGGTGTAGCAACAACTTTACTTTCTAAAGAAATGAAGCCTAAATTTGTTGAAGACACACGTGCTGAATATGAAAAAGTGCGTGAACGTATTGCTAACAAACAGCCGAAAGCCGCTAAGCTGACGTATGCTGAATCTGTTGAAAATGGTTTGAAAATTGACTTTGCAGCCAATGCGCCTGTGAAGCCAAACTTCATTGGTACGCAAACGTTGACCAATTATCCATTGGAAACATTAGTTGAGTACTTTGACTGGACACCGTTCTTCATTTCTTGGAGTTTGGCAGGTAAATTCCCTGCTATCTTAACTGATGAAGTTGTAGGTGAAGCAGCAACTGACTTATATGAACAAGCACAGACCATGCTAAAAGACATCATCGACAACAAACGTTTTGATGCTCGTGCTGTGTTTGGTATTTACCCTGCAAACCGTTCAGCAGCGGATTCGGTTGAAGTGTATAGCGAAGATGGTCAATCGGTTACGCATACCTTCCATCACATTCGTCAACAGTCTGATAAAGTGACAGGTAAACCAAACTTGTCATTAGCGGACTTTATTGCGCCTAAAGGTGTCGCAGAAGACTACTTGGGCGGTTTCACTGTATCGATCTTTGGTGCAGAAGAAATGGCCAATGAGTACAAAGCTAAAGGCGATGACTACTCTGCAATTCTTGCGCAATCTTTAGGTGACCGTTTTGCGGAAGCGTTTGCGGAGCATTTGCATGAGCGCATCCGTAAAGAGTTCTGGGGTAACCAAGCGTCTGAAACCTTAAGCAATGAAGAATTGATTAAAGAGAAGTATGTGGGCATCCGTCCTGCACCGGGCTACCCTGCTTGTCCTGAGCATTCTGAAAAAGCGCCATTGTTTGATTGGTTAGGTTCTACCGATAAAATTGGTACGCAATTGACTTCTAGCTTTGCAATGTGGCCGCCTTCATCTGTCAGCGGTTTCTACTATGCAAACCCTGAAAGCCAATACTTTAACGTGGGTAAAATCGCAGGCGATCAGCTTGAGGATTATGCAAAGCGTAAAGGCTGGACTTTGGATGAAGCGAAGCGTTGGTTAGCACCGAATTTGGATGATTCGGTTCAATAATTTGCATTAATAAAAGCCCTCACAGTGAGGGCTTTTATTTTTTAATCCCCCTAAATCCCCCTTTTTCAAAGGGGGACTTTGTCATGTGATTACATGAATTACGTGACAACTCCTCCCTTTTTTAAAGGGAGGTTAAGAGGGATTTATGCAATAATATTGCATTAAAATTCTAAAAACTTTGTAATAAACACTTATGGACAACAAAACATTCACTGGAAGTGGGCCAACATGGGCTAATGCATGTGTTGGGGATAATGGACAACCTAATTATATAGAATATTCAAAAGGCTATTCTAAAGCGGCTAATCTTCTTTTAAATTACATTTTAAATTCCAAAGGTGAACAAATTGATCATTTGATTTATCCAATCTGTTTTAATATGCGCCATTCTATTGAGCTTAGACTTAAAGGTGCTATTGAAGAAATTAGATTATTAGCTCACATCAAAAAGATTGATTTACCCTGTTTTAATTTGATTACTTCACATGATATTGGGAATATTTGGTCATATTTCAAAATAAATGCAAATTTGCTTGATACCCGTTTTAGAGAGTTAATTGATCGAATTAATGAAACAATATGTGATATAGCAAGTATTGATCCTACAGGACAAACTTTTAGATACCCTAGAAGCAATGATGATCAGACACATTTAGTCGAACAAGGTGTTATCAACTGTTATATTCTCAATACAAGATTCAAAGATTTAGAAGATAATCTAGATGATTTAGTTTATTTGATTGATTCGTTGATAGATGAATACAAACTTGGGACATTCACAAAAAACCTATCACGCCAACAAATATTTGAGTTAACTACACATCTTCCGCCATACGAACAATGGAGTGATAACTCCTTCAAAGCCATTAAAGAGGAACTGACAAAATGTTATAAAATTTCTAATAATGAACTAGCTAAAGCCATAAAGCTTATTAAAGATCATTATGAATTAAGTCATAAAATCGGAATCAAAAAACCTCTTGCTTTTTTGAATGATGTCCAAATTTTAGAACTATGTGACATCTGGATAACTTATTTTTCTCCTGACTTTAAAGAAGTTTATAGTCATAAAGAAACAACTGTAGATAAGGATGAAAAAGATTCAAATTTTATAGATGATTTTTTCCGATGTGGTTCATTGCATAAGAAAGGAATGATACTTTTAGAAAAAGACTTATCAGACAATTATGTTTCGGACTTACAATCTTTATATTACTTATCTATAGATAAACATAAGTACAGTGAGAACTATATTTCTTCATATGAGCTTTTTCAAAAACAAGCTAAATATAAGAACATTAGAGACTCTCTAAGTAATATTTTGTCAAAAGTTATATTCTTAGAAGAGTTAGTAAAAAGCCTGTTTTTCCTTCATCAAATTGATTTAGCCGAAAAAATTATCAAAATTTATAATTTAGAAACAATATTCAATTTTATACCTGAAGCAAGAAACAGACTGTTTTTTAGACATTTTGAATTAATGGGCTATTAAAGCTATTTTCTCTATAATTTTCGTATGTAATCCCTCATAGCCTCCTTTTAAAAAGGGAGGAACTATGCGACTCCATAACCGCAATCAAATTCGTATCAAGTCTCCCTTTGCAAAAGGGGGATTTAGGGGGATTCTTTAGAAAATACTTCCAAACAATACCGATAAATCACTTCCACCACATCATCAATCTGCGCCATTACCTGCCCATTATCAAATCTCAACACCTTTAGCCAAAGCTTCATCTCGCACTCGATCTGCCTCTAATCCTTCAGGCGAAAAGTGCTGACTACCATCGCACTAAAGCCTACATTCAAGCCCTCACCCCAGCCCTCTCCCAAAGGGAGAGGGCGCACCATCTAATTTAATAATCAGGTTAATTCAATAGTGAAAGTTCCCTCTCCTCTCAGGAGAGGGTTAGGGAGAGGTAAATCAGTCATGTTATTGCGTAAATCACCTGCGGCTTGTTTTAAGTTTTTATTGTAGGGTTTCATTTTATTCTTCTATTTTAATATTTTTAATCCCTCCTAACCTCCCTTTAAAAAAGGGAGGGACTATCACGTAATTCATTTAATCACATGAAAAAGTCCCCTTTTGCAAAAGGTGAGAAGCGTAGCTTCGCAAGAAGGGGATTCTATCGAAGAATATATACAACTGAGACGTCAATTTTCCACCACACTCATCGATCAACTGCCCTTTTTTACACTTTTATGTCAGCAAACATTATGTTTTTCGATAATAATAAACTTTTTTACATTCTCCCCTATAAATACAGATTGGTACATCCATGAAAAAACTCATGAACGGTGCAGAAAACATCGTAATTGAAATGTGCAAAGGCTTTGTTCTTGCCCATCCAGAACTCGCATTTAACGAGTCGCACAAAATCATTTCACGCAAAGAAAAGCACAATAACGTGGCACTTATCAGTGGTGGTGGTAGCGGTCACGAACCTGCCCATGCAGGCTTTGTAGGCACAGGCATGTTAGACGCTGCCGTATGTGGTGATGTATTTGCATCTCCGTCGCAAATTCAGGTTTATAAAGCCTTACAGCAAGTCGCAACTGACAAAGGCGTGCTGATGATCATCAAAAACTATTCTGGCGATATGATGAATTTCCAGAATGGCGCAGCCCTTGCGACTGAAGACGGCATTAAAGTTGACTATGTAAAAGTGGCAGATGACATTGCGGTTAAAGACAGCCTATATACAGTCGGTCGTCGTGGTGTTGCAGGCACAGTATTTGTACATAAAATTGCAGGCGCAGCAGCATCAAAAGGCTTAGAACTTGCAGACGTAAAAGCGATTGCTCAAAAAGCTGCGGACAACGTCATTAGCCTTGGTTTTGCTTATAGCTCATGTACTGTTCCAGCCAAAGGCACGCCAACGTTTACTTTGGCTGATGACGAAATGGAATATGGCGTTGGCATTCACGGTGAACCAGGCATCCGCCGTGAAAAAATCTTGCCATCCAAAAAAATGGCACAGCGCATCGTGGATGATTTATTCCTCGACCGTCCAGACATGAAAGAAGTTGCAGTCTTGGTCAATGGCTTTGGTAGCACACCGCTGCAAGAGTTGTATGTCTTTAACCATGATGTATGCGAACACCTTGCACGTAAAGGCATCAAAATTTACCGCACATTTGTCGGCAACTACATGACCAGTATCGACATGAATGGTGCATCTGTGTCCTTGCTTGCTGTCGATGATGAATTGAAAACCTACCTCGATGCAGCAGCCAATACCCCTGCATTTAAAATGGATGGTTCAGCAGCACAGCCTTTAACTTTTGTGTCCAAAGATTCTTCAGCCGAAGCTGTAGTAAACACCCAAGTTGAAACACAGCCTGAACATGCGGTGATTAGCAATGAGCAATTCACCATCGAAAACATGCGCTATGTGGTGGATGTGATGTCTGCCTGTATCATTAGAAATGAAGTGCCATTCTGTGAGCTGGACGCGCATGCTGGTGACGGCGACTTCGGTATGAGCGTGGCGAAAGGCTTTAAGCAATTAAAACGTGAATGGCAAAGTCTGATTCAAGCGCAGCAGATGGATGAATTCATGCTGAACTGCTCAATGATCATTATGGAACATTGTGGTGGCGCGTCTGGCCCAATCTGGGGTTCAGCATTCCGTGCGGCAGCGAAATCAATTCAAGGCAAATCAGTTTTAACTGTCGCTGATTTTGCCGAGATGCTGCAAGCAGCGGTCAAAGGCATTCAAACTACAGGTGAGCGTTCATTTGGACGCGGCGCAGTGGTGGGTGATAAAACCCTGATTGATGCACTTGTACCATGCGCAGATTCTTGGTCTGCCCATACCGATAAATCCTTTAAAGAAAACTTTGTACTTGGTGCAAAAGCGGCGGTTCAAGGCGCTGAAAAGACCAAAGAAATCGTAGCGCGTATGGGACGTGCGGGAACTGTAGGCGACCGTAGTCTTGGCTATCCAGATGCTGGCGCACATGGTTTAGGTGTAATCTTTACGGATATTGCAGAACATATTAAATAACTGAGCATCTTTAAAAATTGCCAGACCACATCAAAAGCATCGATTCGTCGGTGCTTTTTTATGACTATTTTAAAGCACTTTTTTTATCAAATATCTCATGCATACAATACCCTTAGCATGAAATCCATTTTCAAATAATGCTTAAAAATTAACACAATTGAGCTGCTTTATCGCCCAGCGCTTTGCTAAGTTAAAACACATAACGATTAAAAAGGATGAGACATGGATATCACTCAAATTTTCATCCATGACACGACATGGAGCTTTGCTGCTGAAGTTATCTTACGCAGCATCATTATGTTCGTTTTAATTATCGTTTTTTTACGCCTTACAGGGAAACGTGGCGTTCGTCAGTTGTCTATTTTTGAGGTCGCGATCTTACTCGCTTTAGGCTCAATTGCTGGCGATCCGATGTTTGATGAGGAACTCCCCATCTTACAAGCTCTCATCGTGATGACGGTGGTGATTGGTTTATACCGCGTAATCACTTGGCTAATGATGAAATACCAACCCTTTGAAGATTTAATTGAAGGCAAAGCCCTCTACATTGTGGAAGATGGTGAATTGGTTTTAGAAAAGATTAAACAAGGTAAAATGTCACATGATGAATTCTTCTCTGAAATGCGTCAGCAAAATGTTGAGCATCTAGGACAAGTTCGAGTTGGTTTATTAGAAAGTGATGGCAAGTTTAGTATTCTGTTTTACCCACCTGAACAAGTGCGTTATGGACTGCCACTATTTCCGAAACCCTATAAAGCGGTTCGAGATATCAAAATGCATCAGCTGTATGCCTGTACGCACTGTGGCAAAACCATGTACATTCACGGTGCTCAGGATACCTGCCCGCGCTGCGGATGTTGTGGCTGGGCTGAAGCGATTAATACACAGCGTTTAGCTTAAGCATTCAAGGCTTAAACTTAAAATTCTGTGCCTCTTCAATTAAACACGTCATCAAATACAGTCAGACCCAACGACCATCACCTCAAACCCACCCTTCAATGTTTTATTCGCCATCTAAAAGTGCAGCAGCAGAGATTTCATGGGTTAATATCTGTGCATCATTTCAATTCAGGCAAGACATCAAGCTTTCATCTTTTAAAGACCCCAAGATGCTCAGACAGACTCCCAAAAATGTATCATTCGTCAATTTTCAGTTTCATTCTCGCGCTAACATCTATCAATCAGATAAAAATACAAAATAATGAATTGCCCTGAATTAACTCAGAAATGGCGCTATTTGTTTTTCATTTTTTAAACAGATTCAAAAAACATAGTTTTTCACTTAATAATCATTCATTTAATTTTCTCATTGCAAAACACTATTGCACCACTTTAGTGCGTTAATATCACACCCATGCAAGTCTTTGCTTTATATCGAGTCTTATGTATTTTTAAGTTTTTTTAATCAAAATTTCCCTAGCGCCAATCTCTTTTCCATTTTTTTTCGCTCGATATACTGAAGTTCTTTTCGTGAACTAGCGCACTAAACTGGAACACCTTATGCAAAATATAGATCTCCTCTTTCTCCTTCTTGGTGCAGTCTTGGTTCTTGCCATGCATGCAGGCTTTGCATTTTTAGAATTAGGTACCGTACGACATAAAAATCAGGTCAATGCGCTCAGTAAAATTCTGACTGACTTTTCTATTTCCGCAATTGCATACTTTTTTGTGGGTTATTACATCTCTTATGGGCACCATTTTTTCCATATTGGAGATACGCTTGCAGCCGATCATGGCTATAACTTAATGCGTTGTTTCTTTTTACTAACCTTTGCAGCCGCAATTCCTGCCATCATTTCTGGCGGCATTGCAGAACGTGCCAAAATGCGTTCTCAAGCGATCGCAACATTATTGTTGGTTGCTTTGGTTTACCCATTTTTTTGAAGGTATGGCTTGGAATGGTAATTTCGGACTACAAGCATGGTTAGAACATCAGTTCGGTGCAGCTTTTCATGACTTTGCTGGCTCTGTTGTCGTGCATGCCATGGGCGGTTGGATCGCTCTTGCCGCAGTACTTTTACTCGGTGCGCGTCATGGTCGTTACAAAAAAGATGGCCGTATCAGTGCGCATCCACCTTCAAGTATTCCTTTTTTGGCACTCGGTTCTTGGATTCTCATTGTCGGTTGGTTTGGCTTCAACGTAATGAGTGCTCAACGGCTTGATGCGATTTCAGGATTAGTCGCGATTAACTCTCTCATGGCGATGGTCGGTGGCACATTGGCGGCAAACTTCATAGGTAAAAATGACCCAGGCTTCCTTCACAACGGCCCATTAGCAGGTTTAGTCGCTATTTGTGCAGGTTCTGACGTGGTTCACCCTGTAGGTGCCTTAATCATTGGAGCAATTGCTGGAGTGATCTTTGTAAAATTATTCACTTACACGCAGAACAAACTCAAAGTTGATGATGTACTCGGCGTTTGGCCACTACATGGTGTCTGTGGAGCTTTTGGTGGCCTAGCTGTAGGCTTATTTGGGCAAAAATGGTTAGGCGGCTTAGGTGGTATTTCAATGATGTCGCAAATCATTGGTACATTCTTAGCCATTGCGATCGCACTAATTGGTGGATTTATCGTTTACGGTACATTAAAAGCTGTAATGGGTATCCGCCTAGATCAAGAAGAAGAATTCCGTGGCGCTGATTTAAGTATTCACCGTATTTCAGCCAACTCGGATGAAAATATGTTTTAAAAATGACTAAAAACAGCGGCACTGGATGCCGCTTTTTTTATGCTGCCTTTATTTCAAATAGGGCCAAAGCTGATCGAGCTGTTGAATTTTATGCCGAATATTCGTCTGTTGATGATCATTTAAAGGATGAAAACCTTCCAATAAGACGGCCTGCATGCCCGCCTGCTGCGCACCATAAATATCATTTACTGGATGATCACCCACAAATAAACATGCCTCAGGATCTACCTTAAGTTTCTGACTAGTATGTTGAAAAATTTCAGGTTTGGGTTTACTGATCCCGACCAATTCCGAACTAATCACAGCATCAAAATATGGCGCAAAGCCCAGTCCATTTAAAATATTGAGTCGCGTTGCATGCCCCCCATTAGATACCACTGCTAATTTATACTGCTGTTGCTTCAACTGTTTTAACAGCTCTAAAGCCCCGTTCATCGCGACAGCAAACTGCCCAAATTTTTGAAACCAAAATTGCGTCAATTCATCAAAATCTACGGGCTGCTGCCATTCCAATTCCTGCTGTAAAGCATCAGCCACAGAAGCACCGATACTTGGGTAAGTAAGTAATTCTTTTTTGGGATAGCCCCCATTATCAATACGATTAACAATGCTTTTAATATGCGCTACGTCAACTGTATTCAAATGCTGCTGATAATAGCTTGCTAAATGCTCTGCGTATGCTGCCACACTTTGGTCACGGTGCGTTAAGGTATTATCAAGGTCAAAAAGCACAGCTCGAATAGTCATAATTTTCAGCATTTAAACGTTTTCGAAACTTTAGCACAGCCCAATTTCCAACTCATGCAACATCTGAGATATGTATATCTCATAGATAGGTTTACAGTATTAAGACTGATTTAAGCTGAGTTTTATCTAATAGCGCTTATGTAACAATAACAAAGCGATTGCTATGCCCTCATCTCGCCATTTTTTGCTCTACCAAATTATTTTTTTGATTATCAGCTTTTTGTTTTTAAGCTATTTTTTTCCTGTCGCAGGGCAACTCGACCAAACATTAATCCAACCGTGGATGGATGCTCAGGGTGGCTTTCCATACCGTAATGATTGGTCTCTTGCTGTACTGAATCATAAATACGTGAAAGAGATCCTAATCGCGGTCTATGTATTTTACGTAGCGGCATGGTTGATGAGTTTTAAACATAATGAGTTGAAAACACGTCGTCGTGAATTGGGCTATTTTTTTATCGTGGCCATACTCAGCACAGCACTCATCGGTTTAATCAAATCACATTCACCACATGCTTGCCCATGGAATATGACCAGTGCAACAGCGCAAGGTTTTATCTGGAAATTTAATACAACCAATGGACATTGTTTTCCCGGTGGTCATGCTGCTACTGGCTTTGCCTTAATGACTGGTTATTTTGTCTACCGGCTGTCGCGACCTGCACGAGCTTACTTCTTTTTAATTACAGGCATCATTTTAGGTTTTTGTTTTGGTTGGGCTCAGATGATGCGTGGTGCACATTTTCTCAGTCATAATCTATGGACAGCATGGTTTATTTGGGCCTTTAACACGGTCATCTATACATTTTGCTATCGCTATCTACCCACAGAAAAAGTCAAAAACACCTATAAACACTTTGAATGGATATAGGCTTTATTAACAAATTGTAAATTAAAAAAATTAGGCGTTTAAAGGTTTTAGCGGAATCTGAATCGTTACTTTCAAGCCACCTAGCGTTTCACTTTTCGCAAAATCTAAATGTGCACCAATATGCGCAGCGGCCTTATCCACAATCGCCAAACCTAAACCACTGCCTACTTCTTCATGATTATAAATACGATAAAACCGTTTACGGATTTGTTCATATAAAGCAGGGTCAATACCAGGCCCACTATCTTCAACCACGACTAATGCTAGTTCTGCTTGTTGCATTACCGACACATTAATCACCCCTTGTACAGGCGTGTATTTAATCGCATTATCTATCAAATTAAAAATAATCGAATGCACAGTCGGCTCTAGACTATATAAAGCAATACTCTGCTGCTGCTCCATGCCCAAATCGATATCTTTTTGCATTGCGAGATGAATCAATTGTTCAACACAGTTGGCCGCAACTTGTTTCAAGTCAAATGTCTGTTTACGCTCTAACTCAAACACCGAGGCATCTTGTTTGGCCAAACTTAAAAGTTGGCTGACCAAATGTTGAATCCGAATTAATCCTTTACTTAAATTATGCAAAGCTTCGTCTTGTGGGAACTTTTGCAGCAAAATTTGCATTTGTAAATTTAAAGCTGTAATTGGCGTACGGAGTTCATGTGCAGCATCGGCAATAAATTGACGCTGTTCCTGTTGCGACAACAAAATACGTTCAAATAAATGATTCATCTCGTGAATAGTTGGTGCAATTTCTTCAGGATACTGCTCATGTGAAATGGCAGAGAGTTCAAATGCATCACGTTTTGCCAACTCTTGTTTAAAGTCTTCTAAAGGTTTTAAACTGCGCTGGATTAACCATCCCAATGCCAACAAAGCAAACGGAATAAACACCAAATATGGAATGAACATATTCCCTGCTAATTCCACTGCCAAATGTTGACGAACAGATTCCTGTTGACTCACCTGAATCTGCATATCACCTAAGGGTAAAATATAAGTATGCCATTCGTCCTGTGGGGTGTTATGGGTATAAAAGCCCGCTTCTTCTACAGGCGGTACCAACAGTTTTAAATGATGCGTTTGATGTGCTTTCGACTCATAAGTCCATACATCAACGAATAAATCTTCCTCATGATAGCGCTTATGTTGATCAAACTGACTTTTGGTTGGCTTCGGATCATGTGCAGCGACGCGTTCAGCCAAATTCTGCATTTGCGCATCGAGGATTTCGTTAATCTCTTCAAGTGCCGTTTTATAAGCAGCAAAAACCAGAACACAGCCCAAAAGTAGACTGAAAATAGATACATAAACAATCAGCCTCTTTTTCAGTGAATACGATTGGTGCTGCTGCATGAAAGATTAATCCTGTTTTAACCGAGTCGGTAGCCAAGTCCACGAATGGTACGAATAAAGTCTTTATCCAATTTTGAACGAAGGTGATGTACATAAACTTCAATGGTATTACTACTGATATCACTGTCAAAATCATAAAGTTTATCTTCCAAATTTGCTTTGGAAAAAATTTTATTCGGATGCGTAACCAATGGAATTAAAATTGCCCATTCACGGTTAGACAAATCGACATATTCACCTTTATAACGTGCAAGATGCTGCTCAATATCTAAAATCAATTCACCATGTTTTAAAATTTTCTGTGGTGCTTCGACTGAACTCAGCCCTGTGCGTCGAAGGAGCGCATGAATCCGTGCAAGTAATTCATCAAACTCATAAGGCTTGATCAGATAGTCATCTGCCCCATGGTTTAATCCATCTACACGATTTTGTAATTGATCACGTGCGGAGATGATTAATACCGGCAATTTGGGCTGCATTTGACGAATTTGTTTCAGGACTTGCATACCATCCATCATCGGTAAACCCAGATCCAGCAAGACGATATCAATTCCCCCTTGCATTATGAGCTTTAAGCCATCGATACCATTATTCACCCACTCGACTTCAAACTGTTGATAGTTCAACAAGGTTTTAGTCGATTCGGCAATCATGAAATCATCTTCAATAATAAGTATTTTGTGCATGGCTTAAGTCCTGCGCTGTACTGAAGTACATTGTTGCAACATATTGTTTTTTTCATCAATCACTTGAGTCTGCACATCGAGCAAACTCAATAGCGATGGAAATAGATTATCCTGACTTAATTTTTGGCTTTTTTTTGCCATTAAACAAGTATATTGCGCTGAATTATTTTTTTGCCACGCCGGTGAAAACCACATCAACATCGGTACATGGGTTTGCTGTGACGGTGCAATTGCGTATGGAGAACCGTGTAAATACAAACCATGCTCACCTGTCGACTCGCCATGATCGGACAAATACCACAGTCCTGTTTGATAGTGGTCAGTCACTTTTAAAGTGTTAATCAATTTACTCAGTACATGGTCGGTATAGACAATACTGTTGTCATAACTATTTATTAATTCCGTCGAGCTACATCCCTGTATGGCATTGCTATTACAGGTTGGCTTAAATTTTTGAAACGCTGCGGTACTTCGTTTGAAATAAGCAGGGCCATGACTGCCCATTTGGTGTAACACAATTAAACGGGGAGTTGGATCTGCTTTGGGGATCGAAGCCAAATATGCCTTCAAACCATCCACCAAGATTTCATCATGACATTCGCCATCGGCATCACACCACTTTTTCTTCAGCGCTTCAGGAAATTCATATTTTTCAACACGTGTGCATGTGCCCTTACAGCCTGAATTATTATCTAGCCACGTCACCTTATAGCCTGCACGCTGTGCAATATCGAGTAAACCTTCGCGATGACTTGCAAGCTGTTCATCATATTCGGTTCTCGGCATACCCGAGAACATACAAGGAACAGACACAGCGGTTGCGGTGCCACATGAACTGACTTGGCTAAAATTGATAATATTTTGCTGACTGAGTTCAGGATTTGTATTTTTAGCATAGCCATTGAGTGAAAAACTTTCCGCGCGCGCAGTTTCACCAACCACTAAGACCATCAATTTTGGTAAGCTTTTGGCGCTTACGTTTTCAACTATATGTGCATCTTCACCATAGTTCAGCAATGGCAAATTCTGTTTCGGTGCTTTTTTGTGATAATAGGAAAATGTCGAAGCGATACTGTTTTGTGGTGAGAGCATGCCTTTTAAGTCACGATGCTCACGAAAGATCGCAGCATAATCGACAAAATAAACAAACAGCAAAGCACCCATGAGGATGAGCGAAAGCACTATATGTAAACCCTTTTTGGCTACCACCGTGCTTAGGGCTTCTTTATGCAGTGGCAAAAGCCAGATCAATAGCACTGGCAAAATAACCAGTCCAAAGACCCAGATAAAAAATTGTGGCGAGATTAAATCCTGCACTTCCTTTACATCTGTTTGCATCATGTTCTGCACTTGGTCAGATGTAATGGTCACGCCTAAACTATTGACGAAATAAGCACTCAAGCCACCAATGATCAGCAAAACACTCGCCAAAAGTTTTGAATTCCATCGCCATTGCAGGAGTTGCATCAGCACATTATAAAGTGCCACCACCACCAGTACGGTTGCCGCTAAAAATAGTCCGGCCTTCAGCCCCGTATAAGGCGTGAGCTGCTGGATTTGCTGATAAAACGTAAGGTTCAAAACCACCCCAAGCCATAAGGCAAGCACGAGGTTAAATTGACTTAAACTAAGTCTTGGAATTTTTTGCTGTATTTTAGCTATGACCTGAAGCATATTGGCATCAATTATTGATCTTTGATGCCCTAATCTAAAAATTCAAACTTAAAAATCACTTAAAACTGATCAAAACCATGCAAGAAAAATAAAAAAAGGCGATGTAAAACATCGCCTTTTGAACAACTTAAATCAAGGTCTTAGAATTTAAATTCTAGGCCTGTACCCAATACAGGTTGTTCGCTTTCATCTGGACCTTGTTCAAGTGCCAAGTAACCCGCATAACCATAAGCTTTCACTTGTTTGCTAAATGCATAATCCGCACCTGCAATGAATTGCTGAGCTTCGTAATCATCACCCACTTTATAGGTCGTAGTATTTTGACTATATTGTGCTTTTACTGTCCAAGCTTTTGCAGAAGGTAGATTGTATTCTGCACCGACTAACCAACCTTGAGCATCATCAATATTTGCTGCTGCAACATCATTACCTTTAGCAGCCTCAACCTCTGATGTTTGATACAGTGCTTTGAGTGCCAAACCACCCTCAAGATTTACACGACCAATCGCACGAACGGTATTTGCAGCAGCAAATGCTTTTGTACCTGCAACTTCAGGACTTTCAGCATTTAAGATCCCTACACCACCAAAGTTCGATGGAATGGCTTTGTCATAGGCTAAACCTGCAACAACAACGGGGCTGTCATAGACAACAGACGCCGACCAAGCATCGCCAAGACCACGACCTGCAGTTTTTACTACACCTTTATCACTCTTGATTCCTGAAGACTCACCTGTTGCAAGCAATGCATTAACTTTAATTGCACCTTCAGCAATTTTAAATGCTGGTGATTCATAGACAACAACGTTATCTACACGGTTTTCACCCGTCATGATGCCTGTAACATCAGCACGGTTACCCACGTAGTTATTGAATGTATCAACTGGACTAGACAATTGTTTTAATGGTGTATCGTGTGCACCGACTTTCAATGTCCCAAGTTTCGCATCTTTCAAACCAACGAAGCGGTTACGCTTAGACCAGTCATCGCCTTCGCCGTCTGAGTTAAATGCCCATTCAATTGCATAAACTGCGCTTAAACGGTCAGTCAGTTTTTCATCGCCCTTTAAACCCAAGAAAGAACTGTTTGAACTGATTTCAACGACATCTTTATCTGAAACACCCGTTTTATTATCTTCAGGTAAATAATCAACTGACGCATCAATTTCACCGTAGAAGGTTGGTGCTGCAAAGGTTGACCCAGCCAAAAGGCTCAATGCGATAGCCGCTGCTAACTTAGTTTTCATCAAAAATTTTCCTTAAATTATTTTGTAACAGATATTACACACGCGAAACATATTACAAAATTATTAAAATAATATTTGCATTGCTCTTTTAGTGCTTTAGCTGATAAAAAACAACCAAAATCATGATTTAGAAGTGATTTTGGTCATTTTTTGATGCTTTTCCCCAAAATAGAATCGGGACTAAGCTCAATGCAGCCAAACCTGTGATCCAAAATAAATAAGTGCTATAACCCAACTGATCGGCCACTATGCCACTGATGCTATACAGCCCCCCACTCACCGTAGCCATAATGGCAACCTGAAATGTAAAGTCCGTTGCTGCAAATGCTTTACGACTATATTGCATCACCAAAGTCAGCATGATCACGAGCAGCATGGCTGAAATCATGTCTTCGGCAGCATTGATCCCATAGATCAGCCATTCATGGACGGGCCGTTTTGCCTCGAACTGCAAAGCCAGCCATGCATAGGCCGATAAACTGAATATTTTCAATACCGAATAGACAACCAAGGCTTGCGCCCGAGAAATATACTTCAAGCTTAGACCAGCAACCCCCGCCCCAATTAAAGCAGCCACCGCACCTAGCATAGTGACATACAGACCGATTTGACTAAAACTCAATCCTAAATCGACCATCAGCGGCTTAAGTAAAGGACCTGCAAGTCCATCTGCAAGCTTAAAACTCAATAAGATTATGAGCCACAGTGTGAGGGTTTTGGTTTGGGTAAAATAAGTCAAATACTTGCGTATAGCGTAGAACAAGCCTGAATTATGTTTATGGTTGTTATCATTCTCTGGACTAGATTTTATGTTGAGTGGTGGCTTTGAAGGTTCTCGATAGATAAAAATAGGAATCGTATTGATGAACACCAATGCCGCTAAAAACAGAAAGGTGGCTTGCCAATCCAACCAATCCAAGGCCCAAAGGACAGCGCCACCACCCACGATAAAGCCGAGTCTTGAACCAATCACCTGAAAGGTATTGCCCCAGTGCTGTTGGTCAGTTTTTAAAATATTGACAGCCAAGCCATCGGTTGCGACATCTTGAGTTGCACCGACCAAATTCATACTGAGTAAAGCCACAAAAAACAGCAGCAGATACATCGGTTCATTCAAACTTTGGATCGGCAAAAATGACAGGAAGACCAAGACCACCACGGACAACAACTGCATTGGAATAATCCAACTCCGATAATGCCCTTTGGACCTTGAACCATGTCGATCAATCCACGGTGCCCAAAAAACTTTGATCGACCATGGCAGCATGAGTAATCCAAAGCCACCTATATGTGCCAAAGACACACCTTGCGCTCTTAAAATCACTGGTAAAGCATGCGTCATAAAACCGACAGGTAACCCTTGCGCCCAATATAAAGAAAACAGTAAAAGATTGAGCTGACGAAGCTGGATCATAAGTTCCTAAATGTTGAGTGCGCTGAAGTTACATTTAGAGTAGTCAAAATACGGCTATTTTGCCAATGATCTAAAAAAATCATAAACCTAAGATAAAGGTCAATGCTGATGCCGTACTTTTAAATGTGCATCACATCAAAAATGGATTTCACCTATATAAGAATATGCAATGAATAAAAAGACTCAATTATTTCCAGTTTTGCCCGATCAAGTTCCATCACGTGGTTCCACTCTGAGCCGCGCAATTTTTAAAAAACTTTTTTTGGCACAAGGTTGGAAATTTGACGGCGAATTTCCCAACCTTGCCAAAGCTGTGGCGATCATTTCTCCGCATACTTCTAATATAGATGCATGGCATGGTTTTCTCGCCTTGCTTGGAATCGGGATAAAAATAACCATTTTTGGTAAAAACACCCTTTTTGATACCCCCTTAAAACCACTTTTGGATTGGGCCGGCGTGATCCCTGTGCAACGTGAAAATCCACATGGACTGACACGTGAAATTGCTGAGATTGTCCAAGTGACAGATCAAATTTGGATTGGAATGGCACCTGAGGGAACACGAAAAAAAGCCGATAAAATCCGTAGTGGTTTTTACTATATTGCCTATGAAGCACAGATACCTATCGTGATGTTTAGCTTTGATTATGCAAAGAAAACCATTCATTGCTTGGGTGTTTTTGAACCCAGTGGAGATTTTGAAACTGATCTCGAAAAAATTTTGAAGATATATGACGGGAAATTTTCCCCGAAAAATCCCGAATGGTTGGCCTTGCCGTTACAAAAGCACTGGAAAAAGCCCTAGTCAAATGGCTATTTTTTTGATGTGATATGCACTTTGTATATTTAACCATCAGATTTCACCCATGAAACTTTTGCAATACCTGATTCCTAGCCTCTTTGTATTGGCACTCACTGGCTGTGATTCTGCAACCAAAACGCCTGCGACCACGACACCTACACCTGCCAAAGCACGTGAACCGGTGATCGCGATTGCGCTCGGTGGCGGCGGTGCCAAAGGTTTTGCTCATATTGGTGTGCTTAAAGTGCTCGAATCGCACGGTATTAAACCTAAAATTGTGACTGGGACCAGTGCGGGTAGTTTTGTCGGTAGCTTGTACGCCAGCGGTAAAACACCATATCAAATGCAGCAATTGGCCCTGAACTTTAAAGAGTCCGATATTCGTGATTTAACCTTAAATAGCCAAGGCATTATTCAAGGGCAAAAACTGCAAGACTTTGTTAATAAAAACGTCGGCAATAAATCAATTGAACAATTTCCAAAGCGCTTTGCTGCTGTAGCCACCCGTTTAGATAATGGCAGTAAAACTGAATTTAACCGTGGTAATGCCGGCCAAGCGGTACGTGCATCGTGCAGCATTCCGAATGTATTTGTACCTGCAACCATTGCAGGGGTGAAATATGTCGATGGTGGCTTAGTCAGCCCAATTCCAGTCAAAACGGCACGTGATATGGGTGCAGATATCGTGATTGCTGTTGATATTTCTGCGCGTCCTGACGGTAGCAAAGCTGTGAGCATGTTTGGTTTACTCGATCAAACCATTAACATCATGGGACAACAAAGTATTAATGAAGAACTAAAAAATGCCAATTTCGTGATTCAACCGAAAGTGGGACATATTGGCACACTCGATTTGAAGTCGAGCAATGCGACGATTTTAGAAGGTGAAAAAGCCGCACAGCTCAAAGTGAATAGCATTATTAAGGCGATCGATAACTTTAAACAGTCCCCTGCGGCCTTTAAACCAGCACCAAAAGCGAAAATATAATTCAACGATTTTTTTTATATTCATTGAGTTATACATCTGCTACATTGATATAGATACTGGTTCATCTATATCAATTCACCCTTATATAAGAGTAGATGTATGGAATTTATTTTAGAACCTTGGCACTGGTTTGTATTGGGCGTCGCTTTGATGCTTTTTGAACTGATTTTGCCGTCTTTTGCTGCGCTATGGTTTGGCGTTTCTGCAATTTTGGTTGGGATCTTATATTGGATCTTTCCATCCATGGACTTTAATGTCCAAATTGTGGTTTGGATTATTTTTGCCGTGCTTTGCACATTTTTGTGGTTCAAATTTATTAAGCCTTTATCCATTGATAAAACCAAAGCAGGTCTGTCGCGTGAAGCGACAATTGGCCAAGTGGGTATGGTGATTCAAACCCAGCTCAATCATGGCAGCGTTAAAGTTCGCTTCCCAATGCCTGTTTTAGGTTCAGATGAATGGCATTGCCGTACCCAAGATGCACTTCAAGTCGGCGACCGTGTTCGCGTAACCGATATTTTAGGTAATGATTTAGTCGTCCAACTGCACAGCAGCAACCACCCCACTGACAATCCATAAATAAGTGAGAAATGACATGTCTGGTGTTTCTATTGTTTTTTTAGCGCTCTTAGTTTTTGTAGCCGTCACCATTTTTAAAGGTGTCCGTATTGTTCCCCAAGGTTATAAATGGATTGTTCAGCGTTTAGGTAAATACCATACCACGCTCAATCCGGGGCTGAACTTTGTGATTCCGTATGTCGATGAAGTGGCTTATAAAGTCACAACCAAAGATATCGTGTTAGATATTCCCTCTCAGGAAGTGATCACACGTGACAACGCGGTACTGCTGATGAATGCTGTGGCTTATATCAATTTAACCACACCTGAAAAAGCAGTTTACGGTATTGAAAACTACACATGGGCGATTCAAAACTTAGTTCAAACCTCTTTACGTTCAATTGTCGGTGAAATGGACCTCGATGATGCACTTTCATCGCGTGATCATATTAAGGCTAAACTTAAAGCTGCTATTTCTGATGATATCTCTGACTGGGGTATTACGCTTAAAACTGTAGAAATTCAAGACATTAAACCTTCTCATACCATGCAAGCGGCAATGGAAGAGCAAGCAGCAGCGGAACGTCAACGTCGTGCAACCGTGACCAAGGCAGACGGTGAAAAACAAGCGGCTATTTTAGAAGCGGATGGTCGTTTGGAAGCCTCTCGTCGGGATGCAGAAGCTCAAGTGGTACTGGCAGAATCTTCTCAACGTGCAATTGAAATGGTAAGTTCAGCCGTCGGCGATAAAGAAATTCCAGTTGCGTACTTATTGGGTGAACAATACGTCAAAGCCATGCAAGATATGGCTAAATCTAATAATGCCAAAACTGTGGTATTACCTGCGGATGTACTCAACACCATTCGTGGTGTGATGGGACGTAATAACTAAATCTTCACATTAATAAAAATGGGTCGTGACATACGGCCCATTTTTATGCCCAAAACAAAAAAGAAGGCAAAGTTTGTGAATTTATGTTTAAATTTCACGTTATTTTTTTGACGTTTTAGGACTTATCGTTCGATTTCACCTACTTGGCTTAGGCAAATCCCATTGAGTCCCCTGATTAAACGCAATTGTCCAACGCCAAAGCGGATACCGTATGAGCTCCCTGAATCCCACCCTAATTACCTTTCTCTTTTATATTGTCGCCATGGTCGTGATCGGTTTACTTGCATACCGTGCGACCAGTAACTTTTCTGACTACATTTTAGGTGGCCGCCGATTAGGGAGCTTTGTCACTGCCCTTTCTGCAGGTGCATCGGATATGAGCGGTTGGTTGCTCATGGGTCTTCCGGGTGCGATTTACCTTTCAGGTTTATCTGAAATGTGGATTGCAATTGGTCTAATCATCGGTGCTTGGCTCAACTGGCTACTTGTGGCAGGTCGTCTCCGTGTACATACCGAAGTTCAAAATAATGCCCTGACCCTACCTGACTATTTCTCAAATCGTTTTAACGATCAAAAGAAAATCTTACGTATCGTGTCTGCTGTGATTATTTTGATTTTCTTCGCAATTTACTGTGCTTCAGGCATGGTTGCAGGCGCTCGATTATTTGAAAGTATGTTTGGTATGTCGTATAGCACTGCGCTTTGGATCAGTGCCATCGCAACAGTGAGCTATGTGTTTATTGGTGGCTTCCTTGCTGTCAGTTGGACCGATACCATTCAAGCGGGCTTTATGATTTTTGCCTTGCTACTTACCCCTATCGTGGTCATGTTGTCGTTCTCGGATTTAACCCAGTTCACTCTGGCACTGGAAGCGGCACGCCCTCAAGCCATGGATGTATTTGCTGACTTAAGTTTTGTCGCAATCATGTCATTATTGGCATGGGGCTTAGGCTATTTCGGTCAACCACATATATTAGTTCGTTTCATGGCAGCAGATTCTGTTAAATCGATTCCCAATGCACGCCGTATTGGTATGACATGGATGACACTCTGCCTCGGTGGCGCAGTTGCAGCAGGCTTCTTCGGTATTGCTTATTTCCAACAGCATCCAGAACTGGCAGGTGTCGTTACAGCTAACCCTGAAACGGTCTTTATGGAATTGACTAAAATTCTATTTAACCCATGGGTTGCAGGTATCGTATTGGCTGCGATTTTAGCTGCGATCATGAGTACCTTAAGCTGTCAGCTTTTAGTCTGTTCAAGTACCTTAACTGAAGACTTTTATAAATCATTCTTACGTAAAAATGCTTCACAAAAAGAATTGGTTTGGGTCGGCCGTATCATGGTGTTAATGATTGCGTTGCTAGCGATCTATATGGCGGGTAATCCTGACTCTAAAGTCCTTGGTCTCGTAGCATATGCATGGGCAGGCTTTGGTGCTGCATTTGGCCCACTGATTATCATATCATTGTTTTGGAAACGCATGACATTGAACGGTGCTTTAGCAGGTATGGTGGTTGGTGCAGTCATGGTCATTCTATGGAAAAATCTCTGGGGCGATACAGGCGTTTATGAAATTATTCCGGGCTTCATCTGCTCACTACTTGCAATCATCATTGTAAGCTTAATGGGCAAAGCACCATCTGCTGAAGTCACTGAAAAATTTGAAGAAGCAGATCGTATCTATAAAGAAAGTATTTAAGACCAATAGCACTTAAATTTAATTTCTAAGTTTTAATATCTGCAAAAAAGGACGCCTAGCGTCCTTTTTTTATCATGTCATCCATTTAGATATTCCGTAGATGGTTTATTGACTTCTGTTCCAAATGTACAAAATATAAAAAAGCCCACAACATGTTAAATGTTGTGGGCTAATGTCATTACTACGTCATATTAACTTTGACGTTTTAATAAAAACTGCGTGATCTTGTGTAATTCTGCCGCATCTTCTGCAAAATAATCCAAAGCTTGAAGCGCTTGTGCATGTAATTCTTCTGCATAAGCTTGGGCTTGATCGAGACCCATTAACGCAGGGTATGTGGATTTATCCACTTGTTGATCTTTACCCGCTGTTTTACCCAATACTTCAGTGTCAGCAATAATATCTAAAATATCATCTTGAACTTGGAACGCTAAACCAATCGCGAGACCAAATTCACGGAGTTTAGGAATGGCTTGATCTGTGCCATTAAATATCGTCACTGCAGCCATCATGATTGCAGCAGAAATTAAAGCGCCGGTTTTATTTCGATGAATATTTTCTAGTTCATCCTGACTGACATGCTTGCCTTCCGCTTGTAAGTCTAGAACTTGTCCATTGACCATTTTTGAAGTTGCAGTCGCTAAAATTTGCATTTGCTTCAAGATGATCGGCGCTTCAACGGCTGGGCCTTGATCAAAGAGACGGCTGCCTAAAACTTCAAAAGCCATCGATTGTAAAATATCGCCAGCAAGTAAAGCCGTATCTTCACCAAAAGCCACATGACAGGTTGGTTGACCACGACGGAGTAAATCGTTGTCCATACACGGCAAATCATCGTGTGCCAATGAATAGCAATGAATAAATTCAATCGCCACAGCAGCACGGCGTACGGCTGCAAAATTGGTATTGGGTTTTAACGCTGCTGTTGCATAACAAAGTGCCGGTCGAACGCGTTTTCCACCCAACATCACAGCATGATACACCGCCCCTTTTAAGGGTTCTGGAATTGAAAATGCATCAAGCGCTGTCAGTAAATCCTGCTGAATACGCTGCTGCGCTTCTGTCAGGGCATGTGTGGAAACGTCTGTTAAAGAAGACACATTCACCTCAAATACTTTAAATATTTAACTGCTTCGTTCATTAGCAAATCGACTGCCAATGTTTTCTGTCAATTTTGACCTGTTGCATCATACTGCTTTCTCAGATCTTTCTCTATGTTACGGCCTAAATCTATGTGTTTTTCCCACAGTCTGATGGTTTTTTAAATGTCGTTTCCTCAAATAGCGCCACATTTTGTCCATCATTAAAACAAGTACAATTTTTCGAGCCTTTCTTGGCTTGATACAAAGCCTGATCGGCACGTGCCAATGTTTCAAAAAATGACTCCGTACCATCCCACAAGGCCACTCCGCATGAGATACTCAGTTGCAAAGCCTTATCCGCATAATTCATCGAAGAAGCATAGATTTGCTCACAACATTGTTGTGCAATCGAACATGCAGTCGATATAGCCGTGCGTGGCAAAATCATTGCAAACTCTTCCCCACCCATGCGATATATTTGTGCATCTGCGTGTTGACTAATTTGCATCCTTAAAAGCTGCGCACTTTTTCTTAAAACTTCATCGCCAAACGCATGACCGTAGATATCATTGATTTGCTTAAAATTATCTAAGTCGAGCATCATCAAACAAATTTCATCGGCTTGTTCAACCGCGAAGCTTTTTTGCCACTGAGAAAGGTCTAAATCAAAACCTCGTCGATTTTTTATCCCTGTCAGATAATTAAAATAAACTTGTTGTTCGAGTTGTTGGTTATGTTTCAACAGCGATAATTCGAATTGCTTTAAATTTGTAATGTCCGCACAGCACAACAACACATGTTCCAAATCGCCACTTTGTTGAAACTTTGGTTTGAGCGTGAACCAATAATGCCGTTCGTTTTCACTATACATAAAGGGTTCAATGCTATCGTTCTCAAAACAGCGTAAATCAAACTCAGAACTTGTGGCTTTGGTTTTTTGCTGCATCACAGACACGTGATTTAATACGATCTCTTGTAAGTCTGACTGAAATCGATGTTTAAATATTTGATTGGCGCATATCAGCTCAGCTGTCGCAGAAAATAACGCAGCAGGCATAGGCAACGCTTCTAATACAGCCAATTGTTCAGTAGGTAGATCCGATTTTATCAAATGGAGCGTAAAACTCTGTCCTTCAGGTCAGAGATATAAGCGACACGACATGAAGTGTCGTTTGATTTAACTAAGGACTATTTTCCTTGAGTTTTGATTGTTAATATAAGTACATGAAAACCCTTAAATTACGTATAAAAGACAAACATTGCAAGGTGTTAGACCAACTAGCATCAGAAGTGAACTTCGTCTGGAATTATGTCAATGATTTAGGGTTTAGGCATTTGAAGCGGAAAGGTGAATTTCTCTCTGCTTTTGATATTGCCAAATATACGAAAGGCACATCCAAAGAATGTAATTTACATAGTCAAACCATTCAGGCTGTAACTGAAGAATTAGTCACCCGAAGAAAGCAATTTAAAAAGGCAAAGCTGAAATGGCGTGTCAGCAATAAAAAATCAGCGAGGCGCTCTTTGGGATGGGTTCCCTTTAAAAAGGTGGCTATCAAATATGCCAATGGATATGTCCAGTATGGAAAACACCAATTTAAGCTTTGGGATAGCTACGGTTTAAGCAAATACACGTTAAAAACAGGTTCATTTGTAGAGGATAGCCGTGGGCGTTGGTATGTATGTCTTGTTGTTGAATCGCCTAAGCAAGATAAATCGACAGCAACCAAAGCGATTGGTATTGATCTAGGCTTAAAAGATATTGCCACCTGTTCTGATGGCACTGTAATTTCAAATCCAAAATTCTATCGAAAATATGAGCAGAAATTAGGTATTGCTCAGAGAGCCAGGAATAAGAAGCGTGTTCGTGCATTACACGCCAAGATTGCAAATAGTCGAAAAGATCATTTGCATAAAGCAAGCACCAAGCTTGTGAATGAAAATGCATTGATTATTGTAGGTGACTTGAGTGCTAAAAAATTAGTAAAAACCAAAATGGCAAAATCTGTTTTGGATACAGGATTCTCTGCACTAAAAACAATGCTCAAGTATAAATGCGAGAACGCAGGCGTATTGTTTAAAGAAGTCCAAGAAGCCTATACCACCCAAATCTGTTCGTGCTGCGGTGAGATCACCTCAAGTAGTCCAAAAGGTAGGACAGATCTTGGAATAAGAGAATGGGAGTGCATGAGCTGTGGTACAGCTCATGATCGAGATATAAACTCAGCTCTAAACATTCTTGCGCTTGGGCATAAGCGTCTAGCTGTAGGAATCACCCTCTTTTAAGGGGGGGAGGATGTCAATAAGTCTTTTTTAAGCATGGTTTCGCTACTTTTTTTCAGGGTAAAGCTACGCAAAATGCTAACAAAATTAATCTGACATAAATCACAGAAACTTTCTAATATTAAATGCAGTTCATATTATATAAAAATATATACCAATTCATGATTTGCTTATTCATATAAAAGATAAAGGCAAAAAAAAGCCCCTGCAAAGCAGAGGCTGATTTCAAATGAGATGTTAAATACTTAATCTAAACTATCCGCAGGAATACGCACCCAGCCTTCCATTAAGACACGCGCACTTCGGCTCATCACGGCTTTTTTAACGACCCACTGACCATTTTCATAAATTGCTTGCGCACCTACACGTAGCGTCCCAGATGGATGTCCAAAACGCACAGCTTCTCGCTCCCCACCACCCGCGGCTAAGTTCACAAGCGTCCCCGGTATCGCCGCAGCTGTACCAATGGCAACTGCCGCTGTGCCCATCATGGCATGATGCAGTTTCCCCATTGATAAGGCACGAACCAATAAGTCCGTATCGTGTTCTGAAATATGTTTAGAACTCGAAGATGTATAGGCTTTCGGCTTTGAAACAAATGCAATCTTTGGGGTATGTTGACGCTGTTCTGCTTCAGCAATATCTGAAATCAAACCCATTTGCTGCGCACCATAAGCACGGATTTTTTCAAAACGGGCCAATGCCTTAGCATCACCGTTAATCGCATCTTGTAGTTCAGTGCCGACATAACCAATATCTTCTGCATTTAAGAAAATGGTTGGAATGCCTGCATTAATAAATGTTGCAGGGAAACTGCCTTCATCGGGTACGGTTAAGGTATCGACCAAATTCCCTGTAGGGAACATAGCGCCGCCATCTTCACCATCATCTGCTGGGTCTAAAAATTCAATTTGAACTTCGGCTGCTGGGAAGGTCACACCATCTAGTTCAAAATCACCAGTTTCTTGTACTGCACCATCAGTAATAGGTACATGCGCAATAATGGTTTTTTGAATATTGGCTTGCCAAATACGAACCGTACATAAACCATTTTCAGGAATACGTGATGCCTCAACCAAACCATTTGAAATGGCAAATGCACCAACCGCTGCCGTTAAGTTTCCGCAGTTACCACTCCAGTCGACAAATGCTTTATCAATCGACACTTGTCCAAATAGGTAGTCGACATCATGCTCAGGCTGTGAACTTTTTGCCAAAATAACGGTTTTACTGGTACTTGATGTTGCTCCACCCATCCCATCAATTTGTTTGCCATAAGGATCTGGACTGCCAATCACACGTAATAAAAGTTGGTCGCGAACTTTTCCAGCTTGTTGTGCTGCAAGCGGCAAATCATCTAGCTTGAAAAATACACCTTTACTAGTACCACCACGCATATAAGTCGCTGGAATCTTAATTTGGGGAGCAAAACTCATTTTTATTGAATCCTTAATCTTTATCATTGTGTTTTGGCAGAGCGTTCTTTTCTGCGCTTTTGCATCATACAATGTTTAATTGAAGTTTTAACAATCACATGACTTAAGTATAAAAAAACAACATTCGATACCTTTTCCATATAAAGCCAAGTATAAGAATTTCAATTAAAATAAAATTAATCTATTGATTCATAAATTTTTAATTCAGCATTTAAAACGAAAAATAGGTTATTAAACATATAAATATTTTTCATAAATTTTGAGCTACTAGGCTATTCATTCTCTATACATTACAATTACCAAAATTAAACCATTCTCGGGAAGAGTAACTTGACTACCAATTCCTCCGAACTCAAGCGTGGCTTAAAGAATCGTCATATTCAATTGATTGCCATGGGTGGTGCAATTGGTACAGGCTTATTCTTGGGCTCAGCGCATGTGATTCAATCTGCTGGACCATCCATTATTCTCGGCTACGCCATTGGCGGTCTGATCGCCTTTCTAATTATGCGTCAGTTGGGTGAAATGATCGTCCATGAACCTGTAGCGGGTTCATTTAGCCATTTTGCATATAAATATTGGGGGAAATTTCCAGGTTTCTTAACAGGTTGGAACTACTGGATTCTCTATATTTTAGTGGCAATGACAGAACTCACCGCTGTTGCGAAATACATCAACTACTGGTGGCCTCATATTCCAGCGTGGGCATCTGTACTGTTCTTCTTCGTGATCATTACTTTAGTAAACTTAGGTAATGTGAAGTTTTATGGTGAATCTGAGTTTTGGCTGTCGATTATTAAAGTCACTGCGGTTATTTCGATGATCGTATTTGGTTTGTATTTGCTACTGACTGCAGATGCCAATTCAACAGCATCATTTACCAACTTATGGAGTCAGGGCGGCTTCTTCCCAAATGGTTTTGAAGGTTTATTCTTCATGCTGGCTTTCTTGATGTTCGCCTTCGGCGGTATTGAACTGATTGGTATGGCGGCAGCAGAAGCTGAAAATCCAAAAGAAACTATTCCTAAAGCAATTAACCAAGTTGTATTTCGTATTTTGATTTTCTACGTGGGTTCTTTGACTATTCTATTGTCACTTGTGCCATGGAATCAGCTTGAACTTGGTGGTCTAGACAAAAGTCCATTTGTGATGATCTTTAGCCAACTGGGTATTGATTGGGCTGCACATTTACTGAACTTCATTATTTTAACTGCAGCACTGTCTGTTTATAACAGCGGTATGTATGCCAATAGCCGTATGCTTTACAGCTTGGCGAGGCAAGGTAATGCTCCAAAAGTTTTCGCTAAAACCAATAAAAGTGGCGTGCCAATTCCAGCAGTATTACTTTCTGCAGTCCTGATTTTCGGTTGCGTACTTTTAAACTACTTCGTACCTGAAGATGCACTTGGTCACTTAATGTATGTAGTTGTTGGTGCACTTGTCCTGAACTGGGCGATGATTACCATGACTCACTTACAGTTCCGTCGTGCAAAACGTATTTTGAATTTTACAACGTCTTATCCTGCACTTTGGGCACCAGTCAGCAACTACATCGTTCTGATCTTTATTGCTTTAGTTCTCTTTATTATGTGGACTCAGGGCTTTATGGAATCTGTTCTAATGATCCCTGTTTGGATTACAGTCATGTTATTAATGTTTAACTATCTTAATCCCAAAGATTTGAGCGACATTGACCCCAATGAAGTTCATAAAGACTAAGTAATTTAAAAAGTTATTGTTTCGGCAATAACTTTTTTTTTAGCTAAAATAGGAGTACATTAGCCTCCGTCTTGCGCTCTTAGCTTAACTGGATAGAGCAGTTGCCTCCTAAGCGACCGACGTGGGTTCGAGTCCCGCAGGGCGCACCACTCTTTCAAAATGTGATCTATACTTCAAAAAATTAGCGTTAATCTTCATATTTTTAGAATATTTTTTATACAAAAAATCATTTTTTCTCCATTATTTTATTTCTTTTACTTTCAAATACTTATTTCAAAATAAGGCTATTTTTTGGTGCAAAAACTCTATTTTGGTGCTTTTTTAGACTAATTAGTTTTTTCTAGAGCATTTACTCTTATTTTAATTGTGATATTTTTGTCACATGGAGTAACAAATGGTCTCGGTTTGCACAAGTCGAAATCATCCTAAATGAAAGCTTAAAGCATCAACAAAAACTGTCATAAAAGACTTTATAGCCCAAGGGAAATGTATAATGAAATTAAAAGCACTTAGCACAGCAATGATTTTAGCAACTGTACCAATGACAGGTGCTTTTGCTGCAGCAATGGATCGTTCAGGCCAATCTATCGCTGCGTTCTTACAACCGGGTAACTATTTTGAAGCTGGTATCTCTGTATTGGATCCTTCTGTATCAGGTACTACAGCTAATACCCCACTAACGTTAGGCCCTGGTGCAAATCAGGCTACAGGTGACATGGCGAGTGATTATTACTTCCCTCACGCTGCCTTAAAACTACAAGTAACCGATCAGTTTTCTTTCGGTGTAATTTACGATCAACCATTTGGTGCTGAAGCTGAATATTCTGCTCCAAATGCTGGTCTCAATGCTTTTTCATTTGGTGGGGAAGGTACAGCAGCAGAAGTTACTACTGAAAATTTAACTTTCTTATTCGGTTTTCAACCAAATGAAAACTGGAATATCTATGCAGGACCTGTTTACCAAGAAGCTAAAGGTAAGGTTAGCTTACGAGGTACTGCTTATTCTGCATTAGGTGGAGCCCCTGTTGCTTTACTAGGGGGAGCATCACTTCCATATGATGCTGATATGAAAAAAGATAGTGAAATCGGGTGGATTGCAGGTTTAGCATATCAAATTCCAGAAATTGCATTAAAAGCCTCATTGACTTATCGTTCTGAAATTGAACATAAACTAACGGCCACTGAAACTCTAAATAATTTGCCAGCTTCAGTAGTAGTAGGTGGTATTGGATTAACTCTTGACCCTGGTAAAACAGATGTCACAACTCCTCAATCTGTAAATTTAGACCTACAATCAGGTGTGATGGCAGATACGGTCGCATTCTTAAATGTACGCTGGGTAAATTGGGATGGTTTTGCAATCCGTCCAAATGACTTCGGCCAAATTATTGATACGTTGGGTGCAGCGACTGGAAATACTGCTTTAGTAGGCGGAAACCTGGTTGAATACAATAAAGATCAATGGTCAGCTACAACTGGTGTGGGTCGTAAATTCAATGAGCAATGGGCTGGTAATGTTTCAGTAGGATGGGATTCTGGTGCAGGTAATCCTGTTACCACACTTGGTCCAACTGAAGGTTATTGGAACGTTGGTTTAGGTCTACAGTTTAGCCCAACTCCAGCAACCTTTATTGCTGGTGGCGTGAAATACTTCTGGTTGGGTGATGCAAAGACTTTAACAATTGCTAACCCAAATGTTGGTGAGTTCACAGATAACCATGCAATCGGCTATGGTCTAAAAATGGGTTACCGCTTCTAATTCCAATATTTTTCAAAAGAGCCACCCTTCGGAGTGGCTCTTTTTGCACTTAAAACTCCTCTTTTTTATACAAGTGTTAACTAAATGTTCAAATTTAAAGCAATTAAACTCATATTTACCAAAACATCACCCTAAAAAATTATTTAATAAAATTCATTCACTTAAGACCTGAAAATAGTACTTTTACTCTAATCAACTGCTATTTATAACTTATTCAGTTCATTTATTCTGCCAAGTTGAGCATTTACTCTTTTTTCAAATATGTTACTTTTCCTGCACTTTTTGTTACATAAAGCATCAGGGAACGACCATGAAGCTCAATAAAATTTATTCGGCTATTTTACTTAGCACTCTTCCACTTACACCTGCGCTTGCTGCTGGTCTAGACCGTTCTGGTCAATCTATTGCTGCATTTTTACAACCGGGTAATTATGCAGAAGCAGGTATTTCGGTTCTTGATCCGACTGTTAAAGGTAAAGATATCAGCGGTAATAAAGTTGAAGATATGGGAGATGACTACTATTTCCCTTCTGCAGCCATTAAAGTTCAAGCAACGGATAAAATTTCCCTAGGTCTGTTATATGACCAACCTTATGGTGCTGATGCAACCTATCAAGTTGATGGTTCAGATTTCTCTGACGGTACTGAAGGAACAAAAGTTGAAGTCCGTACGCATAATTTAACTGCATTAATTGGTTATCAACCTACTGAAAACTGGAATATTTATGCAGGCCCAGTATGGCAAACTGTAGAAGCTGAAATTAAACTATATGGTGCAGCTTATAAAGCATTAAGTGGATATAATATTAAAATTGAACAGGAAGAAGCTTTTGGCTGGCTGGCAGGATTTGCTTATCAAATTCCTGAAATTGCTTTAAAAGCTTCGATTACATATCGATCAGAAATCAAACATAATGCATCTTCTACTGAAACCTCTAAACTTCCATTTGGTAAAATTGTTAATAGTCCAGTAGAAGCAATTACCCCTCAATCAGTTAACCTTGATTTACAAACTGGTATTGCAAAAAATACATTAGCATTCGCGAACTTACGTTGGGTGCATTGGGATAATTTTGTAGTTAGCCCAGAATTATTATCACATCCATTAATTAGTCAAAACCTAATTGACTATTCTGATGATCAATATTCAGCAACTGTGGGTTTAGGTCACAAATTCAGTAGCAAATGGTCAGGTTCTGCATCTGTAGGTTGGGATTCTGGTGCAGGTAACCCTGTAACTACTTTAGGCCCTGTTGAAGGCTTCTGGAGCGTAGGTTTAGGTGGTCAATACAGCCCTGCTGAAAACTATTTTATTCAAGCTGGCGTAAAATATTTCTGGTTAGGTGATGCCAAAGCAAAACGTGGTACAGATATCGTGGGCGATTTTGAAGATAACCATGCACTCGGTTATGGCATGAAAATAGGTTACCGTTTCTAATTTTTTGATAGATTCCATAAAAGAAAGGGCACTTATTAAAGTGCCCTTTCTTTTAGCTTAAAAACTTAAGCGGGAATATCACGCACTGAAGCATTACGAATCGCTTCTTTTAATGCAGCATAGCCGTGAATTGGTGGGAATTGTGGAAATTCTGCAATCACATTGTCAGGCGCATCAAATAAGAAACCCGCATCTGCTTCACTAAGCATCGTCGTATCGTTATAAGAATCACCTGCTGCAATCACCCGGAAGTTCAAGCCATGTAATGCTTGAACGGCTTTACGCTTTTGATCAGGTTGACGAAGCTTATAAGCTGAGATCATACCATTTTCATCAGTTTCTAATTTGTGGCAGAAAATCGTTGGCCAACCAAGTTGCTGCATTAATGGATGTGCAAACTCATAGAAAGTATCTGAAAGAATAATCAATTGAAAATGAGTACGCACCCACTCTACAAACTCTTTTGCACCTTCAAATGGCCCCATATCTGCGATTACGTCTTGAATATCGTTTAAACCCAAACCGTGTTGTTTTAGGATATTTAAACGCTGAGTCATCAACACATCGTAATCTGGAATGTCACGAGTCGTTGCTTCAAGTTCTTTAATGCCTGTTTTTTTCGCAAAATTAATCCAAATTTCAGGTACTAAAACCCCTTCTAGATCTAAACAAACGACTTCCATGCACTCTACCCTCTGTTATGTGAAAAAAATTTTTCATTATCATAGCGGAAGAATAAAAAAATGCATTGTTCTTTTTTAAATCTATTTTTTTCATAAGTATCTATTTTTTAGTGATAAGTGTGTTTTAGCATTTCCATTAAAATAGTTCTGAAATAAATTAATATAGGTTTTAACGTTCCAAGCCTATAGCCAGGACATTCATGACTACCATCCCTACTATTGACCTTGTCGATGCACTTGCATCTGAATATGCAGATAAATCACCTTCTGAGATTATGAAACTTGCGCTTAGCCAGCAAGGTGAAGTTGCGATTTCCTTTTCTGGTGCAGAAGATGTTGTACTGATTGATCTTGCATCGAACTTAGGGATTCCTTTTCGTGTATTTAGTTTAGATACCGGTCGCTTACACCCTGAAACTTACCAATTTTTAGATACTGTCCGTAAACATTATAAAATTGATATTGAAATCTGTTTCCCAGAAAGTGATGTCGTACAAAAACTGGTAACAGAAAAGGGCTTTTTTAGCTTCTATCAAGATGAACATAAAGAATGCTGTGGTATCCGTAAAGTACAACCTTTGCGTAAAAAACTAGCCACTTTAGATGGCTGGATCACAGGTCAACGTAAAGACCAAAGCCCAGGCACACGTAATGAAATTCCTGTGGTACAAGCAGACCCCGGTTTTTCAGGTCCGGGCAAGCAATTGATTAAATATAATCCTTTGGCAAACTGGTCTAGCGCTGATGTCTGGAACTATATCCGTCTCATGGAAATTCCATATAATCCACTACACGAACGTGGCTTTATCTCGATTGGCTGTGAACCATGTACTCGACCTGTTTTACCGAATCAACACGAACGAGAAGGTCGCTGGTGGTGGGAAGATGCAACCCATAAAGAATGCGGCTTACACGCAGGCAACATGAAAAAATAAAGATCACAAAACCACTGCATAGCAGTGGTTTTTTTCAACGCATAGATACACATAATTCCGTATCATTTCAACGTAAAAACGCTATACTGCAAATGACAATTTAATAATTCTAACAATGCTACTCATACATGAGCAGCTGTAGAAATTGCAGTGAGGCAATCAACGCTATGCGTCCATTACATCCTATTGATTTCATATTCTTAAATTTAGAGAAACGGCAACAACCGATGCACGTAGGTGGTCTATTTTTATTTCAGATCCCTGACAATGCACCAGATACTTTTATTCAAGATTTAGTCGCAGATATTCGTAATTCAAAATCCATTCCTATTCCTCCTTTTAACAATAAACTCAACGGCTTCTTTTGGGATGAAGACGAAGAGTTTGATTTAGATCATCACTTCCGCCATATCGCACTGCCGCATCCCGGTCGTATCCGTGAACTTTTGACTTATATTTCACAGGAACACAGTGCGCTGATTGACCGTGCAAAACCGCTTTGGACCTGCCATATTATTGAAGGCATTGAAGGCAATCGTTTTGCCATGTACTTCAAAATCCACCACGCGATGGTCGATGGCATTGCAGGTATGCGTTTAGTTGAAAAATCGCTTTCGCATGACCCAGATGCTAAAAGTATTGTGCCACCATGGTGTGTAGAAGGCCCTCGTGCAAAACGCCTGAAGCAGCCTAAAGCCAGTCGTATGAAAGGTCTGTTATCGACCATTAAGGGACAACTTGACTCTACTCCACGAGTTTTGTACGAACTGTCACAAACCGTGATGAAAGATATGGGGCGTAACCCAGATTATGTGTCTAGCTTCCAAGCGCCGAGTTCAATATTAAACCAACGGGTCAGTTCTTCACGTCGTTTCGCTGCTCAGTCTTTTGAATTTTCACGTTTGTCACATATTGCCAAGTCACTTGGTGTAACAATTAACGATATTGTGCTCGCAATTTGTTCAGGTGCATTACGTGAGTATTTAATTACACAAAATGCATTACCTAAAAAGCCATTGATTGCCATGGTGCCTGCATCTGTGCGTACCGATGATTCAGATATGTCAAACCGTATTACCATGATTTTGGCCAATCTTGGAACCCATAAAGAAGATCCGCTAGAACGGTTGAAGATTGTGCGTCGTAGTGTGCTCAATGCCAAAGAGCGCTTTAAGCGGATGAACTCGAATCAAATTTTAAACTACAGTGCTTTTGTCTACAGTGCAGCAGGTTTAAATATTGCATCAGGCTTCATGCCAAAACGTCAGGCCTTTAACTTGGTCATTTCGAATGTTCCCGGCCCACAAGAGCCGTTATATTGGAATGGTGCACGTTTAGAAGCGCTCTACCCAGCGTCTATTGTTTTGGATGGTCAAGCGCTTAATATCACCATGACCAGCTATTTAGATAAGCTTGAAGTTGGTTTAACCGCATGTCGTAATGCGCTGCCAAAAATGCAAAATTTACTCACGCATTTGGAAGAAGAAATTCAACGATTTGAAACTATTGTGAACCAAGATTCCCCAAAGTTACAGGCGGTTAGCTAACCGCCTGTTTCTAGATTTTGTATCAATTCATCAGCAGATTGAACCATCCAAAAAATTAAAAACCCGTCTAAATTAAACAATCTAGACGGGTTTTTATCATTTGAACTTTGAGTGATTTTTTGGAGCAATTTATGTGTATAAGCTAAAATTTAGGTGAACAAATCCGTTGTTATTGTTTAATTATGACTTGTAGATACGAACTGATAATTAAGTTTATTTTCCATTATTTATAAAATTTTAGCGCATTAAATATTTTAGAATTGCGCGTTAGCACTTTAACCCTCTGGATTACATTATTTATATTTCAATATTTAAGCTTTGATAGCTCGGCACTGTTTAAGTAACTGATGACAAGCAGAACGAATCATAGACGCTGTAATTTGAACTTCATTACCACGTTCATCCACGATATAACCTGAATGGATCGCTTTTGCTTCAACAACAGTTTTAAGACCACTTTTCATTACTGTTTTACTAACACCCATAGTACACCTCTTTTTGCTAAGCCATTTTCAAGTCCAATGCAGGAAAATGGCTTTGGCTATTTGATGTGTCTAGTATTCAAAATAACAGTTCAAAAGTAAAATCTCAGTTGTAACAAGTGTTTAACGATATTCTGTTACAATTTCAGCTCAGAATGATATCGTATTGCTCTTGCGTATATAAATTTTCCACTTGGAACTTGATCACACGGCTAATAAAGTGCTCTAAATCAGCTACCGCAGGTGCTTCAGCAGTTAACAATCGGTCAATCACCGACGGATGTGCCACCACGGTAAAACCACTTTGTGACTCATAAGCACGTGCATATCTCAAGATTTCACGGAAAATTTCATAGCAAACTGTTTCAGCCGTTTTCACATAACCACGCCCCTGACAGGTCGGGCAAGAATCACAAAGGAGATGCTCTAAAGATTCACGGGTGCGTTTCCGAGTCATTTCCACCAAACCCAGCTCAGACACTTGAGTGATCTTGGTTTTAGCATGATCGCGCTCAAGCATTTTCTCAAACTGGCTCATCACTTCTTCTCGATGATGTGCTTCTTGCATATCAATGAAGTCAATAATGATAATCCCGCCCAAGTTACGTAGTCGAAGCTGACGTGCAATGACCTGTGTGGCTTCCATATTGGTTTTAAACACAGTGTCTTCAAGCGAACGACCACCTACGTAGGAGCCAGTATTGACATCAATCGTGGTCATGGCTTCAGTTTGATCGATCATCAGATAGCCGCCAGACTTAAGTGCGACACGTGTCTGTAAGGCTTTCTGAATATCTTCTTCGACATTGTACAAGTCAAAAATTGGACGCTCACCTGGATAATGCAGTAAGCGATTTTGCATACTCGGTACAAATTCTTGGACAAACTCTTGCAATTTGCCATGCACTTCGCGTGAGTCGACCTGAATTTTAGAAGTATCTTCATTGGCCAAATCACGGATGACGCGTTGAGGTAAAGGTAGCTCTTCAAAAATCAAAGAAGGTACGACAATACTGCGTTGTTTACGTTGAATGTATTCCCACAGTTTTGCTAAATAGGCCATGTCCTGCGCAATTTCACATTCAGGAATACCTTCGGCAGCAGTACGAACGATGACTGAACCCGGTAAGTTGTGTTCCTTTTGAATGCGTTCAATCATGCTACGCAAGCGATCACGTTCTTCTTCAGACTCAATGCGCTGTGAAACACCGGTATGACTGCCATATGGCATTAAAACGAGGTAACGGGAAGGAATAGAAAGATCAGTAGAAAGTCGTGCACCTTTGGTACCCAACATATCTTTCATGACTTGTACAGTGAGTACTTGCCCCGGTTGTAACAGCTCAAAAACGTTCGGGGTCGGTTGATTGCGCTGCCAGACCATATCATTGATATGTAAAAAAGCCGTTCTCGACAATCCAATATCAATAAAAGCAGCCTGCATACCCGGAAGCACGCGAACAACCTTCCCTTTATAAATATTGCCCACTAACCCACGCTTCACAGTGCGTTCAACAAATAATTCATTGACCGTACCGTTTTGAATCAACGCCACACGACATTCCATCGGTGTGACGTTAATCAACAACTCGTCAGACATATCAAAACTCAAAACATTATAAAAATTCTTGTGTTGCAGCAGTTAATTTAATGCCTTAACTGTCTGTAATAACTGTACGGTTTCATGCAAAGGCAGCCCAACGACATTGCTGTAGCTCCCTTCAATACAAGGAATATAGCGCGCAGCAATTCCTTGAATAGCATAGGCTCCCGCCTTGCCGATTGGTTCACCTGTTGCCCAATAGCTTTCCATGTCAGCTAAACTCAGCGTTTGAAATTCAACCTGTGTACGCACTACTATACTGTATATTTGATCTTTTGTACTGACACAAACACCTGAAAACACATCATGTTTTCGTCCAGAGATCATTTCCCACATAGAAAAAGCATGTGCTTTCGACGCTGGTTTTCCTAAAATGTGCTCATCTACGCCTAAACTAGTATCCGCGGCAATAACGATAGCATCAGGGAATTGTTGTTGTACTGCGCAAGCTTTAGCACGTGCTAAACGCTCTACATAATCCGCTACAGGTTCTCCTTCCAACACGGACTCATCAATATCTGGACTGAAAATTTCAAATTCCAGACCTAATTGTTGCAAAAGTTCGCGTCGTCGAGGAGAACTCGAAGCTAAAATTATATGCGCCATTTTCTCAGGAAGTAATACATGATTGGCCAAATGAGTAAGCTAGTAACAATTGGCTGCCAATGGCGAGCAAATGAAAACTGTGCCCCACCCATCACTTGAACAATCCACACAAACAGTAAATGCGCGAAAATTGCCATTGCAGCAATAATCCATAAATTACCAAATGTGAGAATACGACGTTCACGGGTCAAAAAGCGTGTCACAAATGCAATGACCACAAAACTCAGTGCGTTCATGCCAAATGGCGCATCAGTCAATAAGTCGGTAAATAGACCTGTGGCAAATGCAAACCAAACACCGCACCATGTCGGCTGACAGAGTACCCAAAATAGCATGATCATCATCATGAATAATGGGCGCCAACCCGATAGGTCATAAGAAAGCGGGTACACCATCAGCACGGATGCCAAAATGATGGAAAAGATAATCGGAAATAATGGGTCGCGCTCTGTATGACGACTAAGCTTAGCGAGTGACATGCGGTTGCTCCATCGCTAAAGAATCGGAAAATAGCACAACCACATGATGACCACCTGCCAATTGGGCAGCAGGATTGATATCAATTTGGGCAAATTCACCACTATTGTGACGACTGACTTTCGAGACTGTCCCCACCAAATATCCTGCTGGGAAATGTGCCCCTAGCCCTGAGCTATAGACTTTTTCACCGACTTTGATATTCGCACTGGTTGGTACGTATTCCATTTTAAGTCGACCTAAGTCACCTGTACCCGTAACGATTGCACGCATACCGGTATGCTCCATACGCACGGATAAAGAGTGCTCTTTGTCTGAGAGCAACATGACACGGCTACTATGCGGGTAAACATTGATAATTTGCCCCATAATACCCTTGTCATCGAGTACAGTTTGTCCCACTTTAAGCTGACTGCTGGCTCCACGGTTAATCACAATAATATGACGTAAGGGATCAGCATCAGTACCAATGACTTCGGCAATCTCCATACGACCATCAATGATGAGTGGTGTATCGAGTAGTCCACGTAGTCGAGTATTTTCAGCAGAAAGTTCAGAAAGTTTCTGTAAACGGACTTGAGCCTGAATTAACTCTGCTTGCATCGCGGTATTTTCACGACGTAATTGAGCTTCAGACTTGGTTTGTTGATTCAGCCATTCTCGCGATAACACTGGATAGCTTGCAAGTGCATAAATTGGATTATATGCCGCATACAAGACGTCTCTGGCCGGTTGAATTACATGTGGCATGCGCCAATCAAAGAAAAGCACCACCAAGCATGTAATCACCGCAATGATAAATGAGCGAAAAGATGGCGGTTGTCTTGAAAACAGTTGCGTTTGCACCCGCCGAGTCCTTTTCTTAGCCTACAAATAACATGTCATGATTTGGGTTATCGAAGAATTCGAGAACCTTACCGCCACCACGTGTAACACATGATAGTGGATCTTCTGCAACTACGACAGGAAGACCTGTTTCTTTTGCAAGAAGCTTATCAAGATTGCGAAGTAATGCACCGCCACCAGTCAACACAATACCGCGTTCTGCGATGTCTGAAGACAACTCAGGTGGCGTTTGCTCTAGTGCAGATTTAACCGCAGCCACAATGTTTTGCAGTGGATCAGAAATCGCTTGAGTCACTTCATCAGAAGTTACGGTAATCGCACGAGGTACACCTTCAGCCAAGTTCCGACCACGGACTTCGATTTCCAAAGATTTTGCACCTTCTTCTGGAAGCGCCATACCAACTTCTTTTTTGATGTTTTCTGCAGTGGTTTCACCAATCACACAACCATGTGCTTTACGCACGTAGTTTATGATTTGCTCATCAAATACATCACCACCGATACGTAGTGAGTCTGCATAGACACAACCTTGAAGTGAAATGATCGCGATTTCAGTTGTACCACCACCAACATCGACAACCATCGAACCACAGGCTTGCTCAACAGGCATACCTGCACCAATTGCAGCAGCCATTGGCTCTTCAATTAAGCGAACTTCACGTGCACCTGCATTGTATACAGCTTCACGGATTGCACGGCGTTCCACCAACGTCGATTTACATGGCACACACACCACGACACGCGGTGCAGGTGGGAACAAACGTTTTTCGTGCACTTTGCCAATGAATTGATTCAACATCGTTTCAGTGACTTCAAAGTCAGCAATCACCCCATCTTTCATTGGGCGAATCGCAGAAATATTTGCAGGTGTACGACCTAGCATTTGCTTCGCGTCAAGACCTACTGCGGCAACGATTTTTTGTGAACCACTGTGGCGAATTGCCACCACCGTCGGTTCATTTAATATAATGCCTCGTC
The DNA here is from genome assembly GCF_058242865.1 of Acinetobacter sp. LipI_15. NCBI lineage: Bacteria > Pseudomonadati > Pseudomonadota > Gammaproteobacteria > Moraxellales > Moraxellaceae > Acinetobacter > Acinetobacter sp. LipI_15. The sequence goes on from NZ_JBZAYN010000001.1 coordinate 2,390,040, forward strand.
CTGGCGCATAGATAAGTGTATTTGCAGTGCCTAAATCAATGGCAAGATCCGGCGAAAACAAGCCAATTAGTCGTTTTAGAATCACGGGGACGTTCTCAGTTAAACTTTTATATGGACGCAAGGTGGCAACTTTAACTAAATGTGATGATTTGAACAAGTCAATCGCTTATTATAAGCCACGATATTTTGAATTTTTTTAATACTGATTAGGTAATGTTATGTCTACATCGGATGCACAGCATTCTGCAGATCTAAATGCACAAACAGTTTCAGCGATTGCCCATCTGGCTCGATTGTCGCTAGATGAAGCGCAATCTGCTGACTATGCTCAAAGTTTAAATAAAATTTTACGCATGATGGAAACCCTGAAAGGCATCGATACTGACGGTGTTGAACCACTAAAAAGTCCATTCGACAATCCACAGCCCTTACGTGAAGACGTGGTATCTGAGACCAATCATCGCGAAGCATATCAAGCAGTTGCTCCTGCCGTACAGGATGGCTTGTACCTTGTTCCGCGTGTGATTGAATAATTTTTATTCAGATCAACATTTTTTCAAATTAAACGTAAAGAAATATTTCTCATGACAGATTTACATCACTTATCAATTCGTGAATTGTCTGAAGGTTTGGCTGGCGCTAAATTTTCTTCACGCGAATTGACTGAACACTATTTAAAACGCATTGAAAAAATCGATGCTCAAGTCAAGTCATACGTGACCGTGACAGCTGAACAAGCACTTGCGCAAGCAGATGCGGCTGATGCTGCAATTAAAGCAGGCAATGCAACTGCGTTGACTGGTATACCAATTGCACACAAAGACATTTTTTGTACCCAAGGCATTAAAACCACGGCTGGTTCTAAAATGCTGGACAATTTTATCTCTCCTTACGACGCAACCGTTGTAGCGAAAGGTAAAGCTGCGGGCCTTGTCACTTTAGGTAAAGTGAACATGGATGAATTCGCCATGGGTTCGACTTCTGAAAATTCATTTTATGGCGCAACGGCTAACCCTTGGAACTTAAACCATGTTCCAGGTGGTTCTTCAGGCGGTTCTGCTGCGGCGGTAGCGGCTGATCTTGCGCCTTTCGCAACAGGTACAGATACAGGCGGTTCAATCCGTCAACCAGCGTCTTTCTGTGGTTTGACTGGTCTTAAACCTACGTATGGTCGTGTTTCACGTTTCGGTATGATTGCGTATGCATCATCTTTAGACCAAGGCGGCCCAATGGCGCGTTCGGCTGAAGACTGTGCTTACCTCATGAACGTGATGGCAGGTCATGATGCGAAAGATTCAACTTCGGTTGAAAAAGACGTCGATAACTATGTAGCGAACCTCAACAGCACTTCAGTAAAAGGCTTACGCATTGGTATTCCTAAACAGTACTTTAACGTTGCTGGTTTAGATACAGACGTAAAAGCACGCGTTGAAGAGTCACTGAAAAAGTTAGAAGAAATGGGCGCAATCTTGGTTGAGATTGATTTGACCATGACTGATGCCTATGTTCCAACGTATTACCTGATTGCTCCTGCTGAAGCATCTTCAAACTTACAGCGTTTTGATGGTGTACGTTATGGTTACCGCTGTGAAAATCCTGTGGATTTGATGGACTTGTACAAACGTTCACGTTCTGAAGGTTTTGGTAAAGAAGTGCAGCAACGTATCTTGATTGGTACTTACGCGCTGTCTGCGGGTTACTACGATGCTTATTATGTGAAAGCACAAAAAGTACGTCGTTTAATTCAACAAGACTTCTTAAAAGCATTTGAGTCTGTAGACGTGATTGCTGCTCCTGCTGCACCAACGACTGCATATAAAATTGGTGCAAACCTGTCTCCTGTAGAAATGTACTTAGGCGACATCTACACCATCGCAGTGAACTTGGCAGGTCTGCCTGCGATTAACGCGCCTGTTGGTTTTGACAAAGACAACTTGCCTGTTGGCTTACAGCTGATTGGTAACTACTGGTCAGAATCTCAATTGTTGTCTGTGGTTCATCAGTACCAACAAGCAACGGATTGGCATACACAACGCGCTGCGATTGCTGAGGAGAATGCATAATGGCTAAGAACGCTGCTAAACCAAAATCTAACCTGATTGATGGTTGGGAAGTGGTGATTGGTATTGAGATTCACACTCAGCTTGCGACCAATACCAAAATTTTCTCAGGTTCATCTACTACATTTGGTCAAGACCCAAATACGCAAGCGAGCCTTGTTGACTTGGCAATGCCGGGCGTATTGCCAGTATTGAACAAAGAAGTGGTTGATCTTGCGATCCGCTTTGGTTTGGGTATCGATGCTTACATCGACCAAGCGTCTGTGTTTGCACGTAAAAACTATTTCTACCCTGACTCTCCAAAAGGCTATCAAATTAGCCAAATGGACAACCCGATTGTGGGCTTGGGTCATATCGACATTCAACTTGAAGATGGCACTGTAAAGCGTATTGGCGTGACACGTGCGCACCTTGAAGAAGATGCAGGTAAATCAATCCATGACCAATTTGAAGGTCAATCTGGTATCGATTTAAACCGTGCAGGTACGCCACTGCTTGAAATCGTATCTGAACCTGATATGCGTTCGGTTGAAGAAGCGGTTGCTTATATTAAAGCGATTCACACCCTTGTACGTTGGTTAGGTATTTCTGACGGCAACATGGCAGAAGGTTCGTTCCGTGCAGACTGTAACGTGTCTTTACGTCGTCCGGGTCAACCGTTTGGTACACGCTGCGAGTTGAAAAACCTCAACTCATTCCGCTTCATTGAACAAGCGATTAACGTAGAAATTGAACGTCAAATGGAAATCCTAGAATGGGATGGCACCATTGACCAAGAAACACGTTTATTCGACCCTGTGAAGATGGAAACACGTTCAATGCGTTCTAAAGAAGAAGCGAACGATTACCGCTACTTCCCAGACCCTGACTTGTTGCCTGTGATCATTGCAGACGAGCAAATTGAAGCGGCACGTGCTGCGCTTCCTGAGTTGCCTGCTGCACGTCGTGCACGCTTTGTCGCGGACTTTGGTGTGACTGAGTACGATGCACACGTGCTTACACTAACTCGTGAAATGTCAGAGTTTTATGAAGACGTGGTAAAAGCTGCTGGTGGCGCTGCGCAAGGTAAAGTGGCTGCAAACTGGGTGATGGGCGAATTCTCAGGCGCTTTAAACAAAGCGGGCTTAGAGCTTCATGACTCTCCTGTATCGGCTGAAAAACTTGGCGGCATGATTGCACGTATTGTGGATAACACCATTAATGGCAAAATTGCGAAACAAGTGTTCGGCTTTATGTGGGAAGAAGGCAAAACTGCGGACGAGATTATTGCGGAAAAAGGCTTGAAACAGGAAACTGATACAGGCGCAATTGAAGCGATTATTAAGGAAGTGCTTGCTGCTAACGAGAAGATGGTTGAAGAGTATAAATCTGGTAAAGAGAAAGCTTTCAACGGTCTTGTGGGTCAAGTGATGAAAGCAGCGAAAGGTAAAGCTAACCCTGTTCAAGTCAATGAATTGATGAAGAAATTGATTGGTTAATTTATTCCCTAATCAATTGATTTCATGTTATAAAAACCTCGCTTAATGCGGGGTTTTTTATGTCTTATTTCAATGTTATACAAAATTATAGTGAAGATAGTCTAGAACAAAATCCAGACAATCTAATTCGTGTCAGATTTCATTCTAGTAGATTTACGGAATATTCTGATGAAGATATTCGTACAGCTTTTAAAATACTAGATAATGATAAATTACAATTAGTCAAAAAATTACCATGTGTAATTTGCTTTGAAGATTTCAAAGACTACGTTGCGTTAGGTCGAATAGAAGAAATAAGCTACGACACTTTTGGTCAATTTATCAGTGCAGGAATTAAGTTAATAACGGAAAAAATTTATTTCAAAAATTGCGACCCCGAAATTAAATATGATGACCTCTTTGAAGCATTGAATTTTAATGGTTGGGAAGCTAGTAGAACTCATTGGGCAATAAAAAAAGGAAATATTTTTTATAATTTATATCAAATACATTTCAACAAAGACATTTTAGAAAAAAAGAAATTTTTCCCTGATGTGGAATCACTGATATTCGCATTAAAACCACTACCGCAACAAATAAAACCTCAAAGTATTACTCCCCCCAGTTTTAGCCATAGTATTATTAAGAAAAATAATGAATTAAACTGGCTAAATAAAATCTCAGATGATAAAAACAATAATATCCACTATATTAGTAATGTGCCTGAATTTATCAAAAAGGTTTTTTCTATTAATGAAACAAAACTACCTAAATGTTTTCAAGGTGAAACATTTTACCGTGGACATGGAAATGCAAAAAAATTCAAATTACAACCCTCATTATTTCGAGAGCTTAATACAAAAGGGAAAATTTATCTTGAGGCCGAAAACCTTCTCTATAGAGAATTAATTGCAGCTGAACCACTTTCATTTGACAGAGACATTTCAAGTATAGATGTACTCACACGAATGCAACACTACGGTATGCCAACAAGATTATTGGATGTAACTAGCAATCCTCTCACAGCTTTATATTTTGCTTGTGAAAATATAAATGAGCATGACCTAATACCATCCGTGAAGCCTCCAATTGAAGGTGAATATATAACAAAAATCAAGGATGGGAAAAATCAATATCTTGCAAAAAAATTGGTTGATTCTGAAATTATTATGCTAAGTATTACCAGTAAAATGGTTAAATTCTTCGATTCAGATACAGTTTCTTGTCTCTCTAACTTAGTAAAATTAGATAGTACACAAAAGAATAACTTGCAATTACAAATTCTAGCAGGCTCAACATTGAATCCATCTGATCCTGTTACGACACAATACTTACATTACATTCAACATGAAAAACCTTATTTTTTACAGAACTTCAAAACTTCAGATTTAAAAAAAGTAATTTGTGTTAAAGCCAAAAAAACTCATGAACGCATTATTGCTCAATCAGGTTCATTTTTATTATTTGGTTTAGAAGCAGCAATAGATGAAAAAGGTGATGATAATTTCATAATTAATAGAATCAGAATTAAACCCGAACATAAAAAAGACATATTAAAAGAGCTTGATTTACTTAATATTAATAAACGCACGATTTACCCTAATATTGATAACACGTCTCAATATATAAAAAACAAGCTTGAGAATCGATAATATAATTTCCCAAATTTTCTGTTATCGCCACACTCGAAGACTTAGGACGTATTCAACTGTCTAAGTCTTTCTTTATGCGTGACTTTTAATCACCCTCTTCCCCCCGCCTTCTCCCAAAAGGAGAAGGAGCTTTCATTGCTAATTAAATACCGTTATGGATTCTGTAATAGAAATTCCCTCTCTTTTTTAAAGGAGAGGATTATTATTTAATTTTCAAAATTTTAAACATACAATCAATCCAAACACGTCACACCAAAAACAAAATGACCATCAAAAAAGTATCCTCAATTGCCAAACTCGAAGATTTAGGTCGCGTTCAATTATCAACGTCATTTTTTATGCGTGACTTTCTCTATAGCGAAATCGCCAATTGGTACAGCATAACCAACTTCCCCGACCATCCTGACATTGCGATTCGTATGGGCTCAAAACTCTGCGAAGAACTACTTGAACCACTGCAAGAAAAGTTTGGACGTATTGCCACTCGTTCAGCTTACCGTTCACCAAGCGTGAACCAACTCGGCAATGAAAAAGGACATAATTGCGCAAGTAATGAGAATAACTTTGCCAGTCATATTTGGGACTATCCCGATGCAAAAGGTTATGGGGCAACGGCGTGTATTGTCATTCCATCATTTCTAGAACTTTATGAAAAAGACCAAAGCAATTGGCAACAACTCGCCTATTGGATTCATAACCATCTGAACTATAGTCATTTACAATTTTTCCCAAAACTCTGTGCTTTTAACATTGGCTGGCATGAACAACCCGCACGGGAAATTTATAGTTATATCCAACCGAAAGGCTATTTGCTGCGAGGTGAAGCGGTGAATGAGGGATTTGAGAAATTTTATCCTGATCTGATTTAATTTTTTAAGTTTCCCTCTACCCCCCGCCTTCTCCCAGTGGGAGAAGGTGCTTCCATTGCTAATTTAATACCGTTATGGATTGTTACTTACCTCTCCATTTAGTAGATGAACAGCACTGCTGCACAAGGGAGAGGTAAATATTTAACTTTTTAAAGCTATGTGAAAAACACTAAAGTCATTAATAATTGATAACAGCTAGCCTACTAGACTCATCATAATTTGAACTATAACCATCCATAACTTTTTATAAATCTAAATAAAAATATACAACTAAAGAATTTACAGCCTGCTTAAAACTGTCATTTCAATATGCTAAGGTAAATGAAAAATTGATATAAATCATATTTCAACAGAGGGTTACATCATGTCAAAACAAATTCTTATGCTTGTAGGTGACTATGCTGAAGACTACGAAACCATGGTACCTTTTCAGTTTTTAGTTGGTCTTGGTTATACCGTTCATGCCGTTTGCCCTGACAAAAAAGCCGGTGACAACATTGCCACAGCGATTCATGATTTTGAAGGTGAACAAACCTATAGCGAAAAACGCGGTCATAACTTTACCATTAACTATGACTTTGATGCAGTTAACTCAGATAACTATGTCGGCTTAGTGATTCCGGGTGGTCGTGCACCTGAATATTTACGTATGAATGCACGTGTGATTGAAATCGTACGCGAATTTGACGCAGCGAAAAAACCGATTGCAGCGGTTTGTCATGGTGCGCAAATTTTGGCAGCAGCCAATGTACTGAAAGGCCGTACATGTTCCTCTTATCCTGCATGTGCCGCCGAAGTTAAACTGGCTGGCGGTCAGTATGCAGATATTGCAGTCACGGATGCAGTGACCGACGGTCATTTAGTTACTGCTCCTGCTTGGCCTGCTCACCCTGCGTGGATGGCGCAATTTGTTAAAGCATTAGGCGCGACGATTACCATTTAATGCTTGAGTCAGCAAACTAAAACGCATTGGATCATCATCCATTTAGGGTGAATCCATAAAAAATGCTCCTTGTATAAAAGGAGCATTTTTTATTTACTCAAAATAAAATTAACGAACCACACCTAACTTATTCCAAATTTCTGGGGTTAAAAATTTGGTCACCAATTTATTCAAATCGACATAACGCAGTACGCCTTGTAATTGTTGTTTAATTTCAGGCGTCTTTAATATTTCATCCCCCGTGATACTACCAAGCTCTTGAAAACTTTCGCCTACAGCCTGTAGACCGTCGGCTTTAATCACGGCCTGCGTTTGTGTAGAACATTGCTCCACCAAAATTCGCTGCATCACTTGAGCTAAATTTTTATCGAGTTGCGTTTTTTGCGCATCACTAACATTACTGTATTGTTTTAAATCTGGATGCGCTGCCAAGGCAGAAAAGGTCCATTGCAAAACCGTGGTTTTATCTGCGGCAGTGGTCGATTTCACTAAACATTGACTAAGCTGATCGACCGTCGGACTCGCCAAACTCACCTGAGTCGTCCCAAGCATCGTGAGCGTCAACAAAGCCAAACCTGCTGGTCGTGAAAAACGTAGATGTAATTTTTTAGATAAACCGTAAGCCATAGACCAAACTCCCAAAACTTGAGTCACCTTTGTATCATGAAGTGCTGTGTTTGCTGTTTGGTCTATGTAACTCAACTATTCATTTTTGATAGTCGGTGCATAGATGAGAGGATGAATCGTCGGTCTTCTATTCCAATACCAGTAAAAATGTCCATGGGTATCGAGCAAACTATGGGTAGTCAATGTCGATTTATTGCTGTCACCTCGCCAACAGGCAAGTGCTGTATTACGGTTGTTATGTAGGTCAATAAACTCGGGATTCGAATATTTGGGTTTCGCAGGAATATATAAAGCATCTCCGGGATTGACCCATAAATCTGCCAAGTAAATCTTGCCAAGATTTGGGAAATAACGCCCAACGGAGATGACCAGTGGCAGTTGATCTTGATCGGTCGAGCAAAAAGTATGCGGAAAGTCGTGATGTTCTAAATCAGTAGCCACAAAAGGAAATAAGGTTTTTCCACTACAGTCAGGCTTACCGCCATCTAGATAGGCAAAACAATGACCTGCCATCATGCCGTATTCATAATGAATCTCTGACAGTCGTTTTTGATTTGAATGAATCTGAATCGCTTCATCTGCCTGAACTAAGGTGATACCAAAAGCTGCCGCGGTTTCTTTGCTTGCCACCAATGGCATAAACTCGAAGTGTTGCCCTTCAAATTCAAGCTCCATTTGCTCCCCCCAATTGGTAATTTTAGTCGAAATTTCGGAAGGTACATCGTAGGGATTTCCCATCGTCATTTTCGCATTGGTGGCTGACTCGGTAATTAAATGAATTCCTGCCCCAAGTGATGCTAAATATGTTGGATGCCCACGATCATTCAAAAAGAAGGGTGTTTGCTCGATATTGACTGTAATCTCTGTTAATTCTCGGTCAAATAATGGTGCATTAAAATAAGTTTCATTTACTGAACTCATGGTTTTTCCTTATTATTTTTTAAAATTTTATCTGAGTACATCATTGGATCAGGATAAAAGCTTATTTCCCCAAATGGCTTTTATCCTGTTGAAGTTTATTTCATACGATTCAACATATTTTTTGCCCCTGCGTGATTATAGTTGGTCGCTAAGTTTTGTAGGATGCCTTTGGCTCTTGCATTGGCGTTTGGATAACTTTTGCTATATGCAGGCACTGAGGTTAAGCATTTTGCAACGAGCATACCTGATTCAGCATAGGCTCTATTGGCATTTGCACCATTTAATTTGCCATAGCTATAAGCGCGCTGTGCATTATTACAAGCGGTGACTTGATTTTTTCCGGCATTCAGGTCACGTCGTGCATTCACATATAAGCGCATTTGTATCTGCTGCGATGTTTCTGCTACTGGTTTCACTACAGGTTTTTTTTCAGGCTCTTTGGCTTTGGTTTCTTTTTTAGTCTCTACTTCTTTTTTTGCTTCCTCTTTCGCATTGCTTTTTGTTGTCGTTGCTTTTGCTTTGCTTGATGTTACTTTTTTAGCTACGTTTTCTTCTTGTTTATTGTAATTTTTGCGACGTTCATCGGGTCCAATGATTGCTGTATACAAACTGACTAAGCGGGTTTCAGAACGGTCATTTGATTTACGCTCTGAAACGGGTTCAATAGCAACCATCCAGCGCTGTCCATCTGCCTGACTACACTGAAATACACCTGTGCCCTGTTTTATACTGCTATAGGTCGCTAATAATTTACGACTCCATGCATTTTTGACTTGGTTCAAATTGCTTTTATTCAGTTGAATAAATTTGCCATTTTTGGCTTGGCAGTAACTGCTCATATTTTGCTTGGGTATGAGTGATTCTGCTTCCATATTTTTCTTTTGTGGCCCCCAATCATAGACGTATTCTTTCGCCTTTCCATTTGCGCTATTTAGCCCTTTTTGATTGATCACTTCTTGTGGTGATGCATAATGATTAAATGAATTTGGGTTTAAACTCTGCATGGTTGTACAACCATGTAATGCAAATCCAATACTCCCCACCCATAATATTGCCTTTAAATTCACAGCAAAAATCTCAAAAAATTCACCTCTAAAAAATAGCGTAATTTAGTATCTTTCACAATTTTATAATCTTGATTTTATTTATTATTTTTATAGCTTTAATCACTAAAATCGCATACGTATGAGATGTATACACATGTTGTTCATTTTAATTTGATGAGTTTCACATTTTATTTGGATCTAGTGGTGTTTATGTAGAAAATAAAAAAAAGAGCCTCCGAGGAGGCTCTTTTTACATTATTCTCACTATTTAGTTAGAATAATAATTGCTGATTTTGGATTAAATCTTCTAAAGTAATTTCATTTTGCTGATTTGTTAAAACTAACAATGGCGCTGTTTCAAAATTACTACCATCACCATCTCTATCAACACTTATTATTGCCACTTTATTAGTAGCATCATAAAGCACAGATACATATTGATCTATATTCGCAGACGTCACATCTTGGTCGGCTAACAAACCAGATATATCTATTTTATCAGCCTCTTGATCAGTAGCTACATTTCCAGCATGGAAATCTTCCCACGTATCAGTACCATTTCCGCCAGTCTTATCTGCTGTATTCAACAAATCATAGATTGCGGTATCTGAACCAGCACCGCCATAAAGTTTGTCATTTCCGCCATTGCCTTGGAGTATATCATTACCATCACCTCCTCGAATAATGTCGTTAGCAGAACCGCCGATTAACGTATCATCACCATCAAAACCATACAGACGCTGATTCGTTGTCTCTGCAGACTTATCAATAATATCACTAGAAGCTGAGCCATAAGTGATAAATGTATTTCCTCCATCCAATAATCCAGGCAATACACCTAAATTCAGCAACTGGGATTGATTCGCCGTTCCAGTTAAACCATTTGAATCCGTTGCAGTGATTTGCAATGATCCTAGCAACGATAAATCAACAAGTGATGCCAATCCTCCGCTTTGAATCTGCACTGCTGACAAGAACTCATTCAGTACATCATTACTGATCGTACCGCCAGGAACTGCTGACTCTATCACAAGGTTTGCAGTTGCATTAAGCAGTACGAAAGTATTTGTACTGTCAGTACTAATCTTAAGACCTAACTCCTCTAGCAAAGCTGAACCGATAGAACCATTAGCAGCAGCTTCATAAGGACTTCCCAACAAGCCTGTTGTAGCTGCATAACTGTCTCCACCCCATACAAATTTCAGAGTGCTGGCCAGTGACACCCCATTACTCGCACTAAGTGTTAACTTCGTAATATTATTATTAGCATCAGCTGCTAATAACGGTTGCTGTTCAAATACAATTAATCCCGCAACATCCGCACCAATCAAACCTAATAAGTTTGTATCTTTAATTGCAACTACAGGTGCTACATTAGTTGTTTGTTCCGCATTTACTGTAATTGCAAAGCTATTTGAAAGCCCACTCTCATTATTAGCTTGATCTGCTGCTGTTGCTTGAATTGTATGTGAGCCTATTGACAACGGCGTTGTCAAATTATACACCCACGATCCATCTGCATTTGCAGTCACTGTACCAATAGCAGTTGTACTTCCATCAACATAGATAGACACCACACTGCCTGCTTCAGCTGTTCCATACAATGTCGGAGTCGAATCATCTATCGTACTACCAGAATTTATCAGACCCGTTACAGCCCCTGCGTCATCATAGCCCATTGTAATAACAGGCGCATCTGGCGCTGTAGTGTCTGGCGCTGTGTCCGTCGCTGCAATGGATTCGTTTTCATCCGCATCTGTTGCAGTCACGCTGATTTCTTCACCATTTGCCAATGGCGTAGCCAAGGTCACTGTGTAGTTGCCTATGCTGTCTGCTGTACCGCTACCAATCTCAGTGCCATTTTCGTCATACACCGTGATCGTTGATCCTGCTTCTGCTGTACCACTTACTGTCGTCCCATCGAAGCTATCAATCACTGGTGCATCTGGCGCTGTAGTGTCTGGCGCTGTGTCCGTCGCTGCAATGGATTCGTTTTCATCCGCATCTGTTGCAGTCACGCTGATTTCTTCACCATTTGCCAATGGCGTAGCCAAGGTCACTGTGTAGTTACCTGTGCTGTCTGCTGTACCGCTACCAATCTCAGTGCCATTTTCGTCATACACCGTGATCGTTGATCCTGCTTCTGCTGTACCTTCAACCGTTGTACCGTCAAAGCCATCAATCACTGGTGCATCTGGCGCTGTTAAATCAAGACTGGTATCCGCTACACCTGCAGTTGGATCAGATTCATTGCCTGCAACATCGGTTGCAGTCACGTTGATATTGCCACCATCGGCAACACTTGGCGCTACTGCAACGCTGTAGTTCCCCGCACTGTCTGCTGTACCACTACCAATCTCAGTGCCATTTTCGTCATACACCGTGATCGTTGATCCTGCTTCTGCTGTACCTTCAACCGTTGTACCGTCAAAGCCATCAATCACTGGTGCATCTGGCGCTGTTAAATCAAGACTGGTATCCGCTACACCTGCAGTTGGATCAGATTCATTGCCTGCAACATCGGTTGCAGTCACGTTGATATTGCCACCATCGGCAACACTTGGCGCTACTGCAACGCTGTAGTTCCCCGCACTGTCTGCTGTACCACTACCAATCTCAGTGCCATTTTCGTCATACACCGTGATCGTTGATCCTGCTTCTGCTGTACCTTCAACCGTTGTACCGTCAAAGCCATCAATCACTGGTGCATCTGGCGCTGTTAAATCAAGACTGGTATCCGCTACACCTGCAGTTGGATCAGATTCATTGCCTGCAACATCGGTTGCAGTCACGTTGATATTGCCACCATCGGCAACACTTGGCGCTACTGCAACGCTGTAGTTCCCCGCACTGTCTGCTGTACCACTACCAATCTCAGTGCCATTTTCGTCATACACCGTGATCGTTGATCCTGCTTCTGCTGTACCTTCAACCGTTGTACCGTCAAAGCCATCAATCACTGGTGCATCTGGCGCTGTAGTGTCTGGCGCTGTGTCCGTCGCTGCAATGGATTCGTTTTCATCCGCATCTGTTGCAGTCACGCTGATTTCTTCACCATTTGCCAATGGCGTAGCCAAGGTCACTGTGTAGTTGCCTGTGCTGTCTGCTGTACCGCTACCAATCTCAGTGCCATTTTCGTCATACACCGTGATCGTTGATCCTGCTTCTGCTGTACCTTCAACCGTTGTACCGTCAAAGCCATCAATCACTGGTGCATCTGGCGCTGTAGTGTCTGGCGCTGTGTCCGTCGCTGCAATGGATTCGTTTTCATCCGCATCTGTTGCAGTCACGCTGATTTCTTCACCATTTGCCAATGGCGTAGCCAAGGTCACTGTGTAGTTACCTATGCTGTCTGCTGTACCGCTACCAATCTCAGTGCCATTTTCGTCATACACCGTGATCGTTGATCCTGCTTCTGCTGTACCTTCAACCGTTGTACCGTCAAAGCCATCAATCACTGGTGCATCTGGCGCTGTAGTATCTGGCGCTGTGTCCGTCGCGGCAACGGATTCGTTTTCATCCGCATCTGTTGCAGTCACGCTGATTTCTTCACCATTTGCCAATGGCGTAGCCAAGGTCACTGTGTAGTTGCCTGTGCTGTCTGCTGTACCGCTACCAATCTCAGTGCCATTTTCGTCATACACCGTGATCGTTGATCCTGCTTCTGCTGTACCTTCAACCGTTGTACCGTCAAAGCCATCAATCACTGGTGCATCTGGCGCTGTAGTGTCTGGCGCTGTGTCCGTCGCTGCAATGGATTCGTTTTCATCCGCATCTGTTGCAGTCACGCTGATTTCTTCACCATTTGCCAATGGCGTAGCCAAGATCACTGTGTAGTTGCCTATGCTGTCTGCTGTACCGCTACCAATCTCAGTGCCATTTTCGTCATACACCGTGATCGTTGATCCTGCTTCTGCTGTACCTTCAACCGTTGTACCGTCAAAGCCATCAATCACTGGTGCATCTGGCGCTGTAGTGTCTGGCGCTGTGTCCGTCGCGGCAACGGATTCGTTTTCATCCGCATCTGTTGCAGTCACGCTGATTTCTTCACCATTTGCCAATGGCGTAGCCAAGGTCACTGTGTAGTTGCCTGTGCTGTCTGCTGTACCGCTACCAATCTCAGTGCCATTTTCGTCATACACCGTGATCGTTGATCCTGCTTCTGCTGTACCACTTACTGTCGTCCCATCGAAGCTATCAATCACTGGTGCATCTGGCGCTGTAGTGTCTGGCGCTGTGTCCGTCGCTGCAATGGATTCGTTTTCATCCGCATCTGTTGCAGTCACGCTGATTTCTTCACCATTTGCCAATGGCGTAGCCAAGGTCACTGTGTAGTTGCCTATGCTGTCTGCTGTACCGCTACCAATCTCAGTGCCATTTTCGTCATACACCGTGATCGTTGATCCTGCTTCTGCTGTACCTTCAACCGTTGTACCGTCAAAGCCATCAATCACTGGTGCATCTGGCGCTGTAGTGTCTGGCGCTGTGTCCGTCGCGGCAACGGATTCGTTTTCATCCGCATCTGTTGCAGTCACGCTGATTTCTTCACCATTTGCCAATGGCGTAGCCAAGGTCACTGTGTAGTTGCCTGTGCTGTCTGCTGTACCGCTACCAATCTCAGTGCCATTTTCGTCATACACCGTGATCGTTGATCCTGCTTCTGCTGTACCTTCAACCGTTGTACCGTCAAAGCCATCAATCACTGGTGCATCTGGCGCTGTAGTGTCTGGCGCTGTGTCCGTCGCTGCAATGGATTCGTTTTCATCCGCATCTGTTGCAGTCACGCTGATTTCTTCACCATTTGCCAATGGCGTAGCCAAGGTCACTGTGTAGTTGCCTATGCTGTCTGCTGTACCGCTACCAATCTCAGTGCCATTTTCGTCATACACCGTGATCGTTGATCCTGCTTCTGCTGTACCTTCAACCGTTGTACCGTCAAAGCCATCAATCACTGGTGCATCTGGCGCTGTAGTGTCTGGCGCTGTGTCCGTCGCTGCAATGGATTCGTTTTCATCCGCATCTGTTGCAGTCACGCTGATTTCTTCACCATTTGCCAATGGCGTAGCCAAGGTCACTGTGTAGTTACCTATGCTGTCTGCTGTACCGCTACCAATCTCAGTGCCATTTTCGTCATACACCGTGATCGTTGATCCTGCTTCTGCTGTACCTTCAACCGTTGTACCGTCAAAGCCATCAATCACTGGTGCATCTGGCGCTGTAGTGTCTGGCGCTGTGTCCGTCGCGGCAACGGATTCGTTTTCATCCGCATCTGTTGCAGTCACGCTGATTTCTTCACCATTTGCCAATGGCGTAGCCAAGGTCACTGTGTAGTTGCCTGTGCTGTCTGCTGTACCGCTACCAATCTCAGTGCCATTTTCGTCATACACCGTGATCGTTGATCCTGCTTCTGCTGTACCTTCAACCGTTGTACCGTCAAAGCCATCAATCACTGGTGCATCTGGCGCTGTAGTGTCTGGCGCTGTGTCCGTCGCTGCAATGGATTCGTTTTCATCCGCATCTGTTGCAGTCACGCTGATTTCTTCACCATTTGCCAATGGCGTAGCCAAGGTCACTGTGTAGTTGCCTATGCTGTCTGCTGTACCGCTACCAATCTCAGTGCCATTTTCGTCATACACCGTGATCGTTGATCCTGCTTCTGCTGTACCTTCAACCGTTGTACCGTCAAAGCCATCAATCACTGGTGCATCTGGCGCTGTAGTGTCTGGCGCTGTGTCCGTCGCTGCAATGGATTCGTTTTCATCCGCATCTGTTGCAGTCACGCTGATTTCTTCACCATTTGCCAATGGCGTAGCCAAGGTCACTGTGTAGTTGCCTGTGCTGTCTGCTGTACCGCTACCAATCTCAGTGCCATTTTCGTCATACACCGTGATCGTTGATCCTGCTTCTGCTGTACCTTCAACCGTTGTACCGTCAAAGCCATCAATCACTGGTGCATCTGGCGCTGTAGTGTCTGGCGCTGTGTCCGTCGCTGCAATGGATTCGTTTTCATCCGCATCTGTTGCAGTCACGCTGATTTCTTCACCATTTGCCAATGGCGTAGCCAAGATCACTGTGTAGTTGCCTATGCTGTCTGCTGTACCGCTACCAATCTCAGTGCCATTTTCGTCATACACCGTGATCGTTGATCCTGCTTCTGCTGTACCACTTACTGTCGTCCCATCGAAGCTATCAATCACTGGTGCATCTGGCGCTGTAGTGTCTGGCGCTGTGTCCGTCGCTGCAATGGATTCGTTTTCATCCGCATCTGTTGCAGTCACGCTGATTTCTTCACCATTTGCCAATGGCGTAGCCAAGGTCACTGTGTAGTTGCCTATGCTGTCTGCTGTACCGCTACCAATCTCAGTGCCATTTTCGTCATACACCGTGATCGTTGATCCTGCTTCTGCTGTACCTTCAACCGTTGTACCGTCAAAGCCATCAATCACTGGTGCATCTGGCGCTGTAGTGTCTGGCGCTGTGTCCGTCGCTGCAATGGATTCGTTTTCATCCGCATCTGTTGCAGTCACGCTGATTTCTTCACCATTTGCCAATGGCGTAGCCAAGGTCACTGTGTAGTTGCCTGTGCTGTCTGCTGTACCGCTACCAATCTCAGTGCCATTTTCGTCATACACCGTGATCGTTGATCCTGCTTCTGCTGTACCACTTACTGTCGTCCCATCGAAGCTATCAATCACTGGTGCATCTGGGGCGAGAGTATCGGTCACAGGTGGAATGATGATATCCGTTAAGTTATCGAGACGATCTTGTAAGTCATCTTTGGCTGTACTTTCAGGCAATGCATCAACTGCGTCTTGCGCAAGGTCTTTGGCATCTTGCGCATCTTTCAATGCATCTTCTAAGGTCGCTTGTTCTTCTGGCGTAATCACGCCATCTGCATTCGCGTCTGTAAGTGCATCTTTCGCTGCTTGATCTGCTGCTTCCGCTGCATCAACCAGTTCTGTGGCTAAATCCACTGGATCTTCTGTGCTGTCATCAACGCCGTTTTCATTCGCATCGTTGACTGCTGGAATGGTGATATCCGTTAAGTTATCAATACGCTCTTGGAAACCATCTTTAGCATCTTGAACAGCTGCAGGTGCAGATGGCAAGGCATTTACCGCGTCTTGGGCTGCATCTTTGGCATCTTGTGCCGCTTTGAGTGCATCTTCAAGTTCGGCTTTTTCGGTTGGGGTGATTAAGCCATTTGATTCCGCATCCGCTAATGCATCTTCTGCGGCTTGGTACGCATCTTCTGCCGCTTTCACTGCCGCTTCTGCATCCGCAATTTGCGCATCCACCGCATCATCAATACCATTGCCATCTGCATCGGTGACTGCTGGTGCTGTTAATGGCGTTAAGGCATCTAGGCGACCATTTAAGCCATCTTGGACTGGACCGGCTGCTAAAGCATCAACCAAATCCTCAGCTGTAGCTTTTAAGCCTGCCGCAGTATCAATTACATCTTGTACCGCTTGTTGTTCTGCAGCTGTGATCACGCCATTGCCATCTGTATCTGCATTGCTGATCGCGGTCTGCGCATCTGCATATGCTTCTTCCGCAGCTTTTACTGCCGCTTCGGCTGCATCCACCGCATCATCAATACCATTGCCATCTGCATCGGTCACAGGTGGAATCACGATATCCGTTAAGTTATCAATACGCTCTTGGAAACCATCTTTGGCATCTTGAACAGCTGCAGGTGCAGATGGCAAGGCATTTACCGCGTCTTGTGCTGCAGCTTTGGCATCTTGTGCCGCTTTGAGTGCATCTTCAAGTGCAGCTTTTTCCGTTGGGGTAATTAAGCCATTTGATTCAGCATCCGCTAATGCATCTTCTGCGGCTTGGTACGCATCTTCCGCCGCTTTCACTGCTGCTTCTGCATCCGCAATTTGCGCATCCACCGCATCATCAATGCCATTACCATCTGTATCGGTGACCGCTGGAATCTCGATATCCGTTAAGGCATCAATGCGATCTTGCAGTGCATCTTTGTCCGCGCTGCCTGGCAAGGCATCCACTGCATTTTGTGCTGTCTCTTTGGCATCTTGCGCATTTTTTAAGGCATCTTCTAAAGCAGCTTTTTCTTCAGGTGTGATTAAGCCATCTGTATTCGCATCAGTGAGTGCATCTTCTGCTGCTTGATACGCATCTTCTGCTGCTTCTACCAGATCTGTGGCTAAATCAACTGGATTTTCTGTGCTGTCATCGACTCCGTTTTCATTCGCATCGTTGACCGCTGGAATGGTGATATCCGTCAACGCATCCAAACGATCTTGGAAGCCATCTTTGGCATCTTGCACAGCTACAGGTGCCGACGGTAAAGCATCTACCGCATCTTGCGCTGCTTCTTTGGCGTCTTGTGCCGCTTTGAGTGCATCTTCAAGTTCGGCTTTTTCGGTTGGCGTAATTAAGCCATTTGATTCAGCCTCTGAAAGTGCATCTTCTGCGGCTTGGTACGCATCTTCCGCCGCTTTCACTGCCGCTTCTGCATCGGCAATTTGCGCATCCACCGCATCATCAATGCCATTACCATCTGCATCGGTCACAGGTGGAATCACGATATCCGTTAAGTTATCGAGGCGATCTTGTAAGTCGTCTTTGGCTGTACCCGGATCAAGCGCATCGACCGCATTTTGTGCAAGTTCTTTGGCATCTTGCGCATCTTTCAAGGCATCTTCTAAGGCCGCTTGTTCTTCTGGCGTAATCACGCCATCCGCATTGGCGTCTGTAAGTGCATCTTTCGCTGCTTGATCTGCTGCTTCCGCTGCATCAACCAGTTCTGTGGCTAAATCCACTGGATTTTCTGTGCTGTCATCTACGCCATTTTCATTCGCATCGGTCACAGGTGGAATCACGATATCCGTTAAGTTATCAATACGCTCTTGGAAGCCATCTTTGGCATCTTGAACAGCTGCAGGTGCAGATGGCAAGGCATTTACCGCGTCTTGTGCTGCATCTTTGGCATCTTGTGCCGCTTTGAGTACATCTTCAAGTGCAGCTTTTTCGGTTGGGGTGATTAAGCCATTTGATTCAGCATCCGCTAAGGCATCTTCTGCGGCTTGGTACGCATCTTCTGCCGCTTTCACTGCCGCTTCTGCATCGGCAATTTGCGCATCAACGGTATCATCAATGCCATTACCATCTGCATCAGTAACAGGTGGAATGACGATATCCGTTAAGTTATCGAGACGATCTTGTAAGTCGTCTTTGGCTGTACCCGGATCAAGCGCATCTACCGCATTTTGTGCAAGATCTTTGGCATCTTGTGCATCTTTCAAGGCATCTTCTAAGGCCGCTTGTTCTTCTGGCGTAATCACGCCATCTGCATTGGCATCAGCCAGTGCATCTTTAGCTGCTTGATCTGCTGCTTCCGCTGCATCAACCAGTTCTGTGGCTAAATCCACTGGATTTTCTGTGCTGTCATCGACACCGTTTTCATTCGCATCGTTGACTGCTGGAATGGTGATATCCGTTAAGTTATCAATACGCTCTTGGAAACCATCTTTGGCATCTTGAACAGCTGCTGGTGCAGATGGCAAGGCATTCACCGCATCTTGTGCTGCAGCTTTGGCATCTTGTGCCGCTTTGAGTGCATCTTCAAGTGCAGCTTTTTCGGTTGGGGTGATTAAGCCATTTGATTCAGCATGCGCTAAGGCATCTTCTGCGGCTTGGTACGCATCTTCCGCCGCTTTCACTGCCGCTTCTGCATCGGCAATTTGCGCATCCACCGCATCATCAATACCATTACCATCTGTATCGGTCACAGGTGGAATCACGATATCCGTTAAGTTATCGAGACGATCTTGTAAGTCGTCTTTTTCAGTACTGTCTTTTAATGCGTCAACAGCTTTCTGAGCAGCATCCTCAGCGGCTTTGGCATCGGCAAGTGCTTGCTCAAGCTTGGTCTTTTCTTCAGGGGTAATTAATCCATCCGCTTGTGCATCGGTCAAAGCATCCTTTGCGGCTTTATTTGCATCTTCTGCTGCTTTTACCGCTTTTTCTGCCGCATCGAGTGCTTGATTTGAGTTGCCCGAACCCGATGAACTATCTGAATCATTATTTGCCCAAGCTAAAATGCCTCCAGCAGTAACTAAAGGAACTAACCACGTCCATAAACCAACTGTTGAATCTGAATAGAGTAAAGGATTAATTTCATCGATCGGATTATAGTTAATTTCAAATAATCCAGCTTCATTTGGATTTGTTTCTAATAGGTATAATTTATCATCTTCTTCTAGTACAACATTGTTTTCATTCGCATTATCTGTAAAGTAATTCTCAATTATCAGTTGCTGTCCGTCTTTCATTTTTATAATTAAAGTATTTCCACTTCTCTCCATACTTAAAACATTTTCTTTTGAAGTATGTATAACAACAACAGAAGCCTCCTTTAATGAAATATTACTCGTTTGTATGTTTTCTAAAACAGAATGATGTTCTTTTGATACAACTTGGACTTGTAACATGATAATTACCCTCTGGCTTATTTATAAATATATGTTTTATATAATTTTTTAAATCACAAGCTTTATCTTATTAATCAAAAGGCATGTGAATGGACATATAACAGTTCAGCAAAGTTAAAAAAAATATTAAAGTTTTTTTCTTTATCACATTGTTAAGATGCTTCACGCCAAACAGAAAGAATGAATTTGCAAACAAATACACACCAACACCAAAATATGTGATTTTGTTTGCACTTCAAATGTAAAAAAAAGCAAATAAAATGTGATAAAATTCAACAAAAATGTAATTTTTATAAATTAATCATCAATATAGATACAATATATATACGTAAAATTACCAAAATTACATAATAAGTATTTTTATTTACATTCTTTTTATAAAATCATGAAATAAGATCTAACCTCTTTAATTTATTGATTTTATTTATTTGTAATTCTCATTAATTAAAACCATAAAAAAAACCTGTAATTAATTACAGGTCATTTTTAAGATTAAAAATTAATTATTAATTGTTTTTTCAAATGCTTTTAAACGTTTGTAAATAGAAATCAGTTCAATAATGGTTGTCCATGAGGAAATCAGGTATTGGAAGGAATCACGTACACGCCCAAAGACATTTAAAATTTGCATTAATATACCGAGCGTAATTGTTCCCGCAGCAATACTTGGAAACAAAATAAAATATCCATAAATATTATCCAGTTGCATGTACCAAATACGAACCAGGTTGAAATAAGCATAGTGAAAATATAGTCTAAAATAATTAAATCGGACTTTACCAAATAATTCTTTTAATGTGAAAGGGTCTGCTCGATCTGCATGATCTTCACCATAAACTAACTCTTTACGATATGCCGCTTCGACTTTTTGATTATTAAACTCCAAACCCGGTAGTTTATAACCCACCAGCATTAAAATAACCGTCCCTAAAACCGCCCAAAGGACTGCCGCCCAAACCAATGCATAGGCGATTTCCCCCACGACAGGTAATTTCTTTACATGTGTTGATAAAGTTAGCAGCACAGGTAGAAATGCAATTAAGGTCATCACCGATTCAACTAAGCTAACCCCAAGTCCTTCTGTGGTTTTTGCAAAGCGCATCGTGTCTTCTTGAATACGCTGTGAGGCACCTTCGATGGTTCTCAGTTTTTCCCAATGCGCAGTATAAAAGTCATTCATTGCAGTACGCCAACGAAAAACATAATGACTGACGAAAAACAGGTTCAATACAGCCAGTGTGACATACACCATGGCCACATAGAGAAAAGTCAGTATCTCAGAATATAGCATCGTCACTTCGCCCCCACCACCTGAAAGCATTTTCTGGATCAGGTCATAGAATGGGT
This sequence comes from Acinetobacter sp. LipI_15, assembly GCF_058242865.1. NCBI lineage: Bacteria > Pseudomonadati > Pseudomonadota > Gammaproteobacteria > Moraxellales > Moraxellaceae > Acinetobacter > Acinetobacter sp. LipI_15. The sequence continues at coordinate 2,411,428 of NZ_JBZAYN010000001.1, forward strand.
TATACCAAGCATTGATCACGACATTACATTCCACACTAAACCAAACATTAAATAGAATAAGTGCGGTTCCCCACACTGACCATCGCTGCCAAGGATTATCTGATTTGATCTTCCAAAAGGCTGCAAAAAGCGCCGTTGCTACAAAAAACCAAACATAGAACCATAAAAATTTGGGACTCCAAAATCGGCTGACAGCAATTGGCAACTCTGCAAGATGATAATTTGCAGGTAAACCGAACATCGTCCCCCAACTATGACCACCGCTATACCATAAGGCGATATTAATTATGAACCATATAAGGAATGATCCAAAAAACCATTTTGGATTTGGAAAAAAAGATTTAAACATTAGTCCTACATTTCCCTGAATCTTTGTTTTTAGTTTGAGTTGCTGATGATAAGTTTTATTTCATTAATTTTCTTGTTCAGATTGAATATTTAACGCTGTTTAATCTGAAATTTAACAATCAAATACAAGACGACACATCATTCTGTTAGCTTAAGCATGAAAACTGAAGTTCACCTTAAATTCATTATTAATCATGCCCTTTTGATGATCTGGTCATTGTTTGTGGAACAAAAGACGCATCTTAGGACATATAATTACAGTTAAAAAGATTGTCATATTTTAAAATTATTTTTGATATCAATAGATTAAAAAACCATAATTTATTTAACCATTATTTAAACTTAAGTTATGGAATTCTCTAAAATATTTTCTGCGATGTAGCTCACGTCATTTACAAAACATGTTTCTTCACCAATAATATGCTAAGTTCAATTAACAACCTATGCTTGGGGAAGTAAAATGGAAAGTGCAATTGTTGAATTACTCAAACCAATTACATTAAATAAAGAAAATTGCAGTCCTTTGGTTTTTGAAACTGGTACCGTTCTAAAAGTGATTATGCAAACGCCAGAAGGCCTTTTGGTAAGTAATGATGACAAATTTAACTTTGTGATTTCATTGAAAGATAAGAATGAAGTTTGGCGCGAAATTTAATTTTCGCCTCACTTTGTGATTTGTTTTTAAATCATATTTATTCTAAGAAATTTAATCATACAATTATTGAATAAACAGGATAAGGTTCTTAAATTCCATAAAAAAAGAATCCTCCTTTTAAGCAAATATTTTTCATAACTTAGCTTAACGTTTAAATCCGTAAATCATATTTTTCTAAAATCGCATTGGTTTTCTGATGCAATCCCTCAAAATAGACTTTACTCACCAGTGCTGAAGGCTTGTTTTTTGGCAATGGACGAATTTCATGTGCGTGCGGAAAACGTTCAGTAAAATCAAAGCGTTGAACAACTTTTTTAAACTCATCCATCACAAGATTTTCATCTTTACAAAAAACATCGTAGGCTTGCTGTTTTTCTGCATCCCAAAACTGCTTAAATGCATCTTGAACACTTTGACCATTCAGCATTCGTGGCATTTGTTCATCAATAAACTTCTGAATCAAATCCATTTTTTTATACATTTTTCGGTCATTACTGAGTAAAGATTGGAGTTGTTGCTGCTGTTTAGCCCTTTGAATCGAGGATGGTGGCGCAGCAGCAATCATATTTAATAATGTATAAATATAATCCTGATTTACATAATCACTAATAATAAAATCTAAAGCAAAATTCACGTCACGTAGCACTGAATCTTTTTCAACTGCTGTACCTTTATTTATTCTGTCATATAAATCTTTATATTTAGATTTATAGTCTTCAAGTTCTTGCGGCACTATAACTGCGTTATCAACATCAAAGTCTGTATACATTTTCAGTTGTGAATGTAGACGAATCACATCACGAAAAGCTTGAATAAACTGCAACTGCTGACTTTCGAGTTTTAGATCATCTACTGACTGACACTCAGGTGTTATTTTTCTTAATTCACTAACACACTTATTAAATTCTGCTAATTGTTGATCCAACGGTGGCACAATCACTTGCTCAAAATTTTGGTCGTCTGCAAAAGTAGAAAGAGCTTTATCTGTTGCCTGCTTTAAATTTCTAAAACACACGACATTGCCAAAAGCTTTTGTTGGCTTATAAATACGGTTTGTACGCGAAAAAGCCTGAATTAAACCGTGATATTTTAAGTTCTTGTCGACATAAATCGTATTAAGTGGCAATGAGTCAAAACCTGTCAGGAACATATTCACCACCAACAGCAAATCAATTGGTGGCCCTTTAAGCTCCCCAACTTCTTTAGGTGGTTTAGGTACTTTGAAGTACTTAACTCGATCACCTAGATTTTTATAATATTCATAAAATCCTTCGTCGCAGTTATAGCTAGTCAGATGGCGTGTATTGAATTCTGCAATGATCCGTTCAAGTTGTGCTTTACGCCCCATATCAACTTGACTCGGCTGTTCTAGTTCTTCTTCAGAAATCGTACCTGTTGTGGAGTCATTGGCGTCGTTTGTCGTGTCCTGCGCTCCAAAAGAAAAAATCGTACCAATCACTAAAGGGGTATAAATTTCTTCCTTCTTGTCCGCTTCTGCAACCAACTCTGCTTGGACTTTGGCAAATATTGCATAATATTGAAGCAGGACATCTACTGAGCTGACACAAAACATTGAACAAAATTCGCGTTTTGCCGTTTTTTTGTCATGATTTTTTAAAATATAACGTACAATTTTTTCTAAGCGCTCAGGGTTGTCATACAGCTCTTTAGTATCGATGCCTTGTATTTTTTCATCACCAGCATTCACCTGATTAGCGGTAAATTGCCCCACATAATCAATTTGAAAAGGTAAAACATTTTTATCTGCTATCGCATCGACAATCACATATTTATGCAGTCGTTTAGGGAATAGATATTCTGTGGTGTATTTCACGCCACCAATGCTTTGACAGTTCACAGGAAAAATAGGCGTACCTGTAAAGCCGAACATTTGTGCCTGCTTAAAGAAGCGCTTGATATTTTGGTGAGTATCACCAAATTGACTGCGGTGGCATTCATCAAAAATAAATACGACTTTTTTATCTGCCAAATCAGCGATCAATTCTCTGAATTTAGGGAGTGTAATTGCGTTATTCAGCTTTTGAATGGTCGTCACGACCAATTTATCTGTGAGTATATTGCTTTCATTTTTTCGTGAGTTCAGCCGTTTACCGATGAGCTGTTCGACCAATGTTTTGGTGTTGGTCGTTTGGTCTACGCAGTCGGGAACAAAGGCATTAAACTCTTTAGTGGTTTGATTATCGAGGTCTTTGCGGTCTACAACAAAAATTACTTTTTCTATTTCTGGCAACTGACGCATGATTTCACTGGCTTTAAATGCCGTGAGGGTTTTACCCGAACCCGTTGTATGCCAAATATAAGCATGATCGGTTGAGGTTTTCACATGCTGAATCATGTTTTCAACTGCATAGACTTGATAAGGTCGTAGCACCATTAAGCATTCATTGGTTTGATGCTGAACGATGTATTTACTGATCATTTTCGTAATATGTGGTGCGTTTAAAAATGCTTCGGTAAATTTACTCAAATCATTAATTGCTTTGTTGTTTTCATCGGCCCATGGAAATGTAAAATCAAACAGTGGCGTACCGTGTGAATAATATAAGCAATTTACGCTGTTGCTAATGACAAAGAGCTGTATATAGCCAAACAAACCTTGTCCAGAGGTATAGGCATTTTTGCTGTAGTTATGCACTTGGTGAAACGCTTGTGCGATTTCTACGCCACTGCGTTTAAGTTCAACTTGTACTAATGGAAAACCGTTGATCAATAACGTTACATCAAAACGGCTGGTTTCTGTGCCACTCTCCCCGTATTGGACCGTCACTTGGTTGGTCACTTGAAAAATATTTTTTTCTGCATCATCACTTAAAAAGCGCAGTGTTTGGGTCGTACCATCATCATATTTAAGCTGGTATGAACCACGCAATAGTTTGGCTTTGCCAAAAATCGTATGTTCACTGCTCAGGTAATTCCACACCTGTCCCCATTGCTCATGTGTGAGTGGTGCAGTCAGTGCATTAAATTTTTCTATTTGATTTTTTAAGTTTGTGAGTAAGGCTGTTTCGTTTCTGTACTGAACACGTTCGTACCCTAACGTTGTTAAGTGCGCTATAAATTGGTTTTCGAGTTCAAGTTCTTTTTGGGTCGACATTTATAATACTGCTCAGTTTTTAACTATTGGTATGTATATCTTTTGATTCTAATAGATTTATTATATTTTTCAATCTTTTAAATTCATCAAATAAACATCTAAACTGATGATACAGATCACTGTTTTTTCTTTTAGGAATCTTTCAGTACTTTCTTAAATAAAAAAATCCCGCATTTGAATAAATGCAGGAATTTTATGAAACTCTATAAACAATCAGACAAACATTTGCTGTAACAAGCCTTTTTTCCACTGTTTGGCTTGTTCTATTTGCAGTGCAACGACTTCAATTTTTTGATCAATGGCTGATAGGAAATTAGCGATTTGGGTTTGTTCTTCTATGCAAGGGACAGGTATTACAACACCAAAGAAGTCCTGATTCCTAATGTGAACTTGTGTACTTCCAACCATGATAGATTGCATAACTAGCCGATACGCTTTTGTATTTGAAAAATGAATTAAGTAATTTTTATTTAATTCTTCCTTAAGCTTAAAACCATACACGCCTTGTGCCAAAATATACTGTTTATTCTCTGAATACCTAACAATGTACCCAATACTAGGACCACTAGGAACTAAGTCACGTAAAACCGTAATTAGATAGGTATGATCTACTGTATTTTTTAAGTTAGCTTTAAAAAAAGATTCTCTACAAAATGTTGGCTTATTTTTATCTAAGTTCAAGTAACCATTTGGAACAATAGCTTTTTTAGGTATGACCTCATATTTACTTTGTTCTACAAAGTCGCCTGGTGTTAAAGATGCGCCTCCTATATGTTTTATAATAAAATTACTTAAAGCTTTATTTTCCCACTCCCCAAACTCACTCCCATCATCCGCTTTAAAACGAATCTGTTGGCTAAACAGTTTTTGCATCATGCCCTGTTTATATTGGCTCAGTAGTTCATATTTCTGAGTTAGTAGGTTAATCTTTTCATCCACAGCGGAAAGAAAAGAAGCGATTTTTGTTTGTTCTTTAATTTTAGGAAGATCAAATGAGAAATCACCAATTTGTTTTAAATTCAAATTTGGTTGTGCGCCTGTAGAAATATTTGAATCAATATATTTTTCCATCAAAGGTGAGTTCAATACCTTTGATACAAATACATTGCTATATTCTTCTTTTAATCGAACTATTGCTAAAGCCTGATTTGTATTCGCAGGTAAAAATTTCTTTTGAACAATGGCATTTTTACCAATCGTAGCTCCGGCAATGGCAAATAATATATCACCTTCTTTAAGGACCGATCTTTTCAATTCTTTATTATGAATTTCACTATTAATCGTCTGACATTTGGATAGATCAAACCCATTTTCAGTAATAGCTTCAATTTTTAAGAAGTTTATATCACCATTTACAAATTGTTTTGGAGTAGTTCCTTTTGTCACCAAACTACTAATTTCTAGTAAACAAACAGAACTCCAATCACCATCAAACTCTTTAAACCGCAATTTAGGCGAAGCCATTACTTCACCTCCGCAAAAGGTGAATCAATGCCGAGTTCTGCACAAAACTTAGAAATTTCTGCATCAGTTTTTAGGCTTTCAACCTCTAAGGCTTGAAGCTGTTTCGCTATTGCATCTAAATCAATTTCAGCTTCCGCTTCAAAAGTATCGACATAACGAGGAATATTCAAATTGAAATCATTGTCAGCAACTTCTTGCAAACTTGCCACATATGCATATTTTTCAATATTCTGACGATTTTCAAATGCACCAACAATATTATCTAAATGCTCAGGCAAGAGCTTGTTTTGATTCTTTTGCTTATCGAACTCGTTGCTCGCATCAATAAATAAAATATTGTCGCTATGCTCACGGTTTTTCTTCAACACCAACACACAAGTCGGAATAGTCGTGCCATAGAAAATATTGGCAGGCAAACCAATAATCGTATCAATCACATTTAACTTTTCAATTAGATGCTTACGAATATGCCCTTCACTCGAACCACGGAACAAAACTCCATGCGGCAGTACAATCGCCAAAGTCCCATTTTCATCTAACTGATAAAGCATGTGCTGTAAAAACGCCATATCTGCCTTAGAACTTGGAGCTAGCTTGCCAAAATCACGAAAACGCGGATCGCTTAAGTATGACTCACTCGCAGACCACTTTGCCGAAAATGGTGGATTCGCTACAATCGCATCAAATTTCAGTTCCATATGCTGTGGACGTTTTAAAGTATCCTCCTGCTTAATTTCAAACTTTGAATAATGCACATCATGCAAAATCATGTTCATACGCGCCAAGTTATAGGTCGTACGATTCATTTCTTGACCGTAAATCGCATCCACATCGCCGACTTCACGCTTTACACGTAGCAATAAAGAGCCTGAACCGCAAGTCGGGTCATATACACTGCGTAGACGCTCTTTACCTAACGTGACAAGTTTTGCAAGCAAAGTCGAAACCATTTGCGGCGTATAAAACTCACCTGCTTTTTTACCAGCACCTGAAGCAAATTCACCAATGAGAAACTCATAAGCATCGCCTAAAATATCAGACTCAGTATTCGACAGATCAAAATTAATATCGTCTAAATGTATGATCACACGGCTAATCAGCTCATTGCGGTCATCAGGCGTATTTCCTAACTTGGTCGAACTTAAATCCATGTCTTCAAACAAATGCGAAAAATCATCTGCCGCATCTGTACGCAGCGTACTTTGCTCAATTGCCTTAAGGGTTTTAATTACATCATCCAAAATGTATTTTTTTGCTCGAGCCAATGTTGCCATACTATGGAACAATTCTTGTGGCGCTAAGAAATAGCCCATACTGGCAAGACATTCTTCACGAACAGCACTCAAATATGCTTGATTAATTTCAGTATCTTCAACCAATTCTGCAAACTTAATTTGATCAGGTGATAAAATTTCGTTGGCATTATTTTGAATTTTTTCAGACAAATATTTGTAGAAGATCAAGCCCAAAATGTAATCACGGAATTCATCTGCCCCCATTTTACCGCGCAAAGTATTGGCAATATTCCAGAGTTGTTTTTGCAGTTCTTGAAGCTGGACTTGAGTCATTGTTGTACCAAAAAATGTTTTTAATTAATCATAAAAAAAGCCGAACCCGAAGGTTCGACTTTTTTGAATTTTGGTGGAGATGGCGGGAGTTGAACCCGCGTCCGCCAGCACTACGCTCGAGAATACTACATGCTTAGATATCGTCTATTGATTTAGCTCTTTGTGACCCGACGAACAGGGTACAAATCGCGATCCTTTAAGATTTAGTATAAGACCCCAAGGCTTGATCTTATACGGACTTGTGTGCGTTCGCTTCAGTCGGGACCCCTAACCACAAGTATTCAGGGATGCGGACAAGCTGCCCTTAGGCAGCTAGAGCGTAAGTTTCGTCGTTTGCGACTAAAATATGCAAATTTGATTTACGAGAGAAAATGCGCTCTCGACATGCATCTATGAGTTTCATCACCAGCGTCGAAGCCAGAAACATCCCCAAAGTAGCGTCATCATAGCATAACTGCAAAAAATTGCGATGCAATTTCGAAACAATTACACATTGATCTGCGCTTAATTACATAATTGCGTTAATATTTTATTTTTCAAGACCGCAAAAGAAAAATATATGAGCTATTTATTGGCACTCGATCAAGGAACGACTTCAAGTCGTGCGATCATTTTTAACGAACATGGACAAGTTCAAGCTACAGCTCAACGGGAAACCCATATTCAAACCCCACATTCGGGTTGGGTGGAGCAAGATGCTCAGGAAATTTGGAGTACCCAAATTGCCGTCGTACAGCAAGCGCTCGCTTCTGCCCGTATCCTCGCCAAAGACATTAAAGCCATTGGCCTGACCAATCAGCGTGAAACCACTGTGGTTTGGGATAAACGCACAGGTCAACCGCTCGCTCCTGCAATTGTCTGGCAAGACCGCCGTGCAACCGAGTGGTGTGGGCAACTAACTCAACAAAACCTCAATGACCTCATTCACAAAAAGACCGGTTTACGTATCGACCCCTATTTTAGTGCTGGGAAATTGGTCTGGTTATTAGAACACACCCAAGGTCTACGTGAACTCGCAGAGCAAGGTCATGTGGCTTTCGGCACGATTGACAGTTGGTTGGTGTGGAACCTGACACAAGGTGCAGAGCATGTGATTGAAGCCAGCAATGCCTCACGAACCATGCTAATGAACTTGCAGCAACAAGCTTGGGATGAAGAACTCTTAGAATTATTTGATATTCCCCTGTCGGTCCTTCCTAAAATCATCAGTTCAGATGAATATATTGCAGATACCGCTACAGGTTTACTTGGCGCAAACATTCCCATTACCGGCATTTTAGGTGATCAACAATCCGCGCTATTTGGACAGTCATGCTTTGAAGCAGGAACAGCAAAAAATACCTATGGTACTGGCTGTTTCATGCTTTTTAACACCGGCACCGAAGTTCAATATAGCCATAATAAATTACTCTCGACCCTTGCATGGCAAGCTCAAGGTCAAACCCTTTATGCACTTGAAGGCAGTGTATTTATGGCTGGCGCTATCGTGCAATGGCTAAGAGATGGTTTAGGGATTATTCAAAAAAGCAGTGATGTTGAAAAACTTGCGTGCCAAGTGGAGCATACCGATGGCGTGGTTCTGGTTCCTGCCTTTACTGGGCTAGGCGCTCCACATTGGGATAGTGATGCCCGCGCCCTCCTCTGTGGAATGTCACGAGGTACCAATAAATCCCACATAGCTCGTGCCGCCTTAGAGGCCATTGCCTTTCAAGTGTCGGATGTATTGACCGCCATGCAGTCAGACCTGTCTAGTCCACTTAAAGAACTCCGTGTCGATGGTGGTGCCAGTAGCAATGATATGCTGATGCAATTTCAGGCCGATATTTTAAATGTGCCTGTACTGCGTCCTAAACTTTTAGAATCAACTGCATGGGGCGCTGCCGCAATGGCCGGACTCAAAGCGGGTGTGTTTTCAAATCTTGATGAAATTGCCGCATCATGGCAATTAGAACGTGCTTTTGAACCAAAAATGAATGCAGATCAACGTGAATTTCATTTGGCTCAGTGGCAATCTGCACTTAAACGGGCGCGCTCGGACCTTTAATTTTTTTCAATCTACACCGTATGCAATAAAAAACCACTCATTCGAGCGGTTTTTTTATACTTGATAATATTTAATGTGCATGAGCACCACCCACACCTGCTTTAGGTCGTGGACAGAGCCAAATGATGAGTGCAGCGAATATAAAGACACCCGCCAGTACTAAAAACACATGATTGGCTGAAAGCGTTAAGGCTTCTTTATCCACCAAACTGGAGATATATCCCAAAGCAGCTTCTGAACTCATTCCATGATTCACCAAGGTATTTTGTACCTCAGTAGCATGTAAATTACTGACCATTTCACTGCGTGCGACTTTGGTTTGATCATCCCAAATGGTAACAGCAATCGATGCGCCAATAGCCCCAGCCATGGTTCTTAAGAAGTTCATCAAACCTGCCGCAGATGCCATGTCTTGTGGCAGTACCGATGCCAAGGCCATATTGGACAAAGGAATAAAGAAAAATGGAACGGCAAAACCTTGTAATATTTGCGGCAAAGCCAAAGCCATAAAGTCTGCATCCGTAGTCCAAAAGGCGCGCATAAGGGTTACACCGCCCAAGATACTTAAACCAAAACTCGCCAAAGCACGTTGGTCGTATTTGGTTGCAAGCTTCGCAACAATTGGCGACATGGTCAGACTACCGACGCCCATCGTTGCAGTGAGATAGCCTGCCCACGTTGCGGTATAGCCCAAGTTGATCTGTAACCACTGCGGAATCAGGACAATACTGCCAAAAAAGGCACCAAAACCAAAGGCCAAAGCCAAGACCGAAATGGTAAAGCTTCGGTACTTAAACAGCAGTATATTCACCACAGGATGCCGCTCAGTCAGCTCCCAAATCGTAAAAACGATCAACCCGACAAATGCCGTCAGTGCCAGTACCACGATAAATGGATGATTAAACCAATCTCGTTCATGACCCAAGTCCAACATCAATTGCAAGGCACCGATCCACAACACCAACAGCAGTAAACCACCGCGGTCAATTTTCAATTTCTGTGTTGGAGTTTCAGCCGTTTTCAGTAAGCGCATCGCTGCGATTGCACAACCGATCCCGACAGGAATATTGATAAAGAAAATCCAATGCCAAGATAAATTATCACTGATCGTACCACCCAAAATTGGACCTAAAATGGGGCCAACTACAGTGGTCATTGCCCACATGCCCATGGCTTGGGATTGCTTTTCAGGAGGGAAAATACGCATTAACAACGTTTGGCTCAGTGGCATAATCGGGCCACCAAACAAACCTTGCCCAATTCGGCAAAACACCAACATTTCCAAACTGGTCGATAAACCACACAGTATCGAAAATACAGTAAAGCCAAACAGGCTGATCACAAAAACCCGTACAGAACCAAAGCGCCCAGCGAGCCAACCGGTTAATGGCACACAAATCGCTTCTGCCACAGCATAAGAGGTAATGACCCATGTCCCTTGGGATGCCGATACTGCAAGGCTACCAGTAATATGCGGCACAGATACATTGGCAATGGTCATGTCGAGCACAACCATAAAGTTCGCCAATGCCAAGACCAAGGCAGCGAGAATCAGACGACCACCTTTCAGGTCAGTCATTTGCATTTGCTGATTCATAGGCAATTACTTCGATTTCAAGTCAATCGTCGCTTCCATAGACAGCCCCACACGTAGTGGGTGTTCTGCCAACTCTTTTGGATCTAAACGAATCCTCACAGGTAAACGCTGAACCACTTTAATCCAGTTTCCTGTGGCATTTTGTGCCGGAATCAAGGCAAATGCTGAACCTGTGCCACCAGAAAAACCAGTGACTATGCCATTAAATTTAACTTTGTCACCATACAGATCAGACGTCAGTTCAACTTTTTGACCCGCTTGCACCCCTGCCAATTGACTTTCTTTAAAGTTAGCATCGACATATAACTGAGAGACTGGCACTACCATCATTAATGACGTTCCCGGTGCAATGCGTTGTCCAACTTGAATATTACGACGTGTCACCACACCATCAAAGGGTGCTTTGATTTGTGTACGTTCTAAGTCCAACTGAGCTTGTTGTAGACGTGCTTGTGCAACTAAAACATCTGGGGTTGAGTTTTCATTGCTGTCTTGAATTAATGCATCATTCGCAGCTTTATTACTTTGTGCCGCTTTTTGACTAGATTTGGCTTGAGCAAGTCCTGCTTGAGCCACATCAAAACTAGCTTTAGCTGTATTCACAGCACTTTGCGCTGTGCTTAATTCTTCTTTAGAAATCGCACCTGAAGCAGCCAATTGTTGACGACGTTGTAATTCATCTTGAGCTTTATTCAGATCGGCTTGTGCCTTGGCGACTTGTGCGCTTGCACTATGAATTGCATCATCACTGACAAAAATTTGTGAGTTTAAAGAGCTGCTATTCGCCGCAGTTTGTTTGTATTGGCGTTTTGCTTTAAGTAATTCAGCCTGTGCCTGAGCTAAGGCAATTTCAGCATCGCGCGCATCAATGCGAACAAGCACATCGCCTTTTTTCACTTGCTGCGTATCACTCACCAAAACATCTGCCACTTGCCCCGTGACCATCGAGGTAATCGACGCTGTTTCTGCACCGACATAGGCATTATCGGTACTGACGGAATGATTTAGAAATATTGACCAAATCAAATACATCACCAAAGCAATCACGATCAATACAGCCACTATACCAAGGCCTTTTTTTCTGCGTGCTTTTAATTCCTGATCGGTGGGCTGCTTTGTAGATGGGGTTTCTGGCAGGTTACTAACGGTATCTGTCATAGATTTGTCCTAAATCTAGCAGACTTGGTCATGGCATCATGAGCTTTGCAAAGCATGTCAACTTTGCTGTCAGATAATGGTGTCGTGAGAAAGTCTATCTTCTTCAATTTTCCGGCATTTTAAAGCTAAAAAATCATATCCTGAGAATAGAAAATGTAACTCGTCAGTCTTTTTTTCGTCGGCAACAGGATAAAATCATGCCCTGCTGCCAATACTGGACTTTATTTTTTCATCATTTTGAATGTGTTAACTTAAAAATGGCTTAATAAGCATACGATGCAATCGCCGTTGCAATCGCTTTACCTTCATCATTAACCATGGTCATACGCATAGTGCAACCCTTACGGCCTAAACGTAAGGTTTCAGCTCGTGCAACGAAATACTGTCCACGTCCTGGCGCCAAATAATCCACACGCATATCGACGGTCGCTAAGCGAGATACCTTTTTACTCGTTTCTGCTAGATCTTCAGCTGTGGCCTTTTTATACAATTCTGCCATTGCAGAGATACCACCGATACTGTCGAGTAAAGTTGCCGCAACACCACCATGTAAAATTTGGAATGCGACATTTCCTATTAGATTACTGGCCATGTCCACACGTGCTTCGATCTGACCATCGATCACCGTCATTTTCATTGCATTGTGTACAAAAAATGGGGAGCTGTTAAATGCTTGAGCAATGTTATTTAATAAAGTATCGATTTCATTCTTCGAGTTTAGGTCAATATTACCGGTCCAACTCTTATTTACATCTGTCATAGCCTACTCGAATCGCTGTCATTGAATAAAAAAATAATACGGGGTGCGCCAAACCCTCATTATGCGTCTACAATAGTCAAAGTTTAATACTGATCAATGAGATTGTTATGACCTATACGTTCAATCGTCCAGCTTTTCCTGCTACCCGCATGCGTCGCATTCGTAAAAATGACCAGCTTCGCGCTATGGTGCGTGAAACTCAACTGACGACTAATCATCTCATTTATCCAGTATTTGTGTTGCCAGGCCAGCAACAAACTCAAGATATTCCAAGCATGCCAAACGTACAGCGTCTATCTGCTGACTTGTTACTAAAAAAGGCAGAACGTTTACTCGAATTGGGTGTTTCAAAATTAGCTTTGTTCCCAGTTACACCACAGGAAGATAAAAGTTTAACGGCTGAAGCAGCTTGGCATGAAGATGGCTTAGTCCAAAGCACCATCCGCTTATTAAAAAAAGAACTACCAGAAATGGTTCTCATCACTGATGGTGCGCTCGACCCATATACCACACATGGTCAAGACGGTATCATTGATGATACCGGCTATGTACTGAATGATGAAACCGTTGAATGCTTAATTAAACAAGCGCTCAGCCATGCCGAAGCGGGTGCAGATGTGGTTGCACCAAGTGACATGATGGATGGTCGTATCGGTGCGATTCGCCAAGCGCTTGAAGCCAATGGCCATATCTATACCAACATCATGGCCTATTCTGCAAAATATGCGTCTAGCTTTTACGGGCCATTCCGTGATGCGGTAGGTTCTTCAAGCAACCTCAAAGGTGGCAATAAATATAACTATCAAATGGACATCGGTAACCGTGCTGAAGCTTTACATGAAATCGCACTCGATATTCAAGAAGGCGCCGACATGGTGATTGTAAAACCGGGTATGCCGTATTTAGATATCGTCCGTGAAGTCAAAGATAACTTCGGTGTTCCAACATTTGTCTATCAAGTGAGTGGCGAATATGCCATGTTGGCAGGTGCCATTCAAAATGGTTGGCTGTCTGAAAACGTGATTATCGAATCGCTTATGAGCTGCCGCCGTGCAGGTGCAGATGGGATCTGGACTTACTTTGCTGAAGATGCAGCACTCATGTTGAAAGACATGAAATAACCTGCAAAGCCTTCCTGAAATGGTAACGTTCAGGAAGGCTTTTTTATATCTGTAAAATTTAAAAAACAGTCTTGGAAGAAAAACTTCGGCGTTGCTGAAGTTAAGATCAAACTCATACATTCATCGGTTAAAAGAACATGAATATTGCCATTATTGGGGCGGGTATTAGTGGTTTACTCAGCGCATTAGAACTGGTTGAACGCGGTTGTACGGTGACGATTTTCGACCAACAACGCACAGGTTCTGCCGCATCATGGGCTGGTGGTGGCATCCTCTCCCCGATGTATCCTTGGCGATATCCCAATGAAGTCAATGCGCTCGCACGTTATGGCAAGCAGAGCTACCAAAAATGGAATGAAAAATTAAAACCTATGACTGGGATTGATTTTGAAATTCATGAAACTGGCATGTTGATTTTTGATGAAGATGATTTTGAAATTGGCTTAGATTATTCCCGTTTGCACCAAGACCCAATGCAACACGCTGATTATTTACAATCCGATCAAATTGAGCAGATTAATCCTCACATTTCAGCACGCTTTGCACATGGAATTTATTTTTCGCAATTAGCCAACATCCGTAATCCACGACTTTTGCAGTCATTAACGGCTTATTTACAGCAGCATCCCAAAGTTCAGATTTATGAACATTGTCTGATCCACCAATTAAACCGTACGGACAATCGTATCCAGTCCATCACCACCGCAGATGGTACACAACATACAGCAGATCAATTCGTTATTGCCACGGGCGCTTGGTCAGCCGCGTGGAGTGAACAACTGGACATTGAGATACCCGTACAACCCGTACAGGGACAAATGCTTCTCTTTAAAACCCCGCAGAACTGGTTGCCGACCATGTGCATGAATAAAGTCATGTACTTGATTCCACGCCAAGACGGTCATGTGGTTTGCGGCTCAAGTATGCGCCAATGTGGCTTTGATACTCAGACAACAAATACAACCTTGCAGCATATTCAAGAATCATGCTTTGACATGGTGCCAGAGCTTGCCAACTTTCCGATTGTGAAATCTTGGGCTGGCCTGCGTCCATCTTCCCCTGAAGGGATTCCGTATATTGGGCAGATGCCAAATTTCGACAATCTATGGGCAAATTTTGGGCATTTTAGAAATGGTTTATGTATGGGACCTGCTTCAGCTCAGTTATTGGCTGAACTGATGACTGGGGAAACGCCTTCATTCAATGCAGACAACTATAGTCCAACTCGCCTGTTTCAAGATGCATTGTTAAGCGTCGAATAATGGTCAATAGGTCAAATTCAACTAAGCCAATAAATCCTGCAAGGCTTCTTTTAACGTCGGAAATTTAAACTCAAAGCCTTGCTGTAATAAAGCAGCTGGCTGAACCAGTTGACCATTTAAAATTAATTGCGATTGCTCACCCAATAAAATTTTAAAAACAATTGCAGGCACATTGAGCCACGGCTTTTTCGCTAATTGACGTGCTGCAATCTGCGCAAATTGAGCCTGTGTCGATTTTTCAGGCGCAACTAAATTAAAAATATGCGGATCGATTGGCGTGGGTTCAAGCAATGCATGTTTTTTCTCTGCTTGTTTCATTAAAAACAGCATACTTCGGATCACATCTTGTATATGTATCCACACAAAAGGCTGCCGACCGGAACCTATTTTGTTGACCAAATTGAGCTGAATCGGTCGCAGCATTTGCGGTAAGATTCCGCCACCTTCAGCCAAGACCACACCTAGTCGTGTGATAATGGTATTTTGTTCAGGAAATTGGCGTGTGACTTGCTCCCAACTTTGGCATAGCTCTGACATAAAAATGGCTTGTGGTGCAGCATTTTCATCGCACACTTTTGTCCATTGTTCTTCAATATCAATACCATAATAGCCAACAGCCGAACCTGAAATAATGCATTTCGGAAAAATTTTACGTTTACGTAAATATTGATACAGCGCTTCTGTGGTTTTGACCCGACTTTCTAATAATTGCTGTTTACGCGTCTCTGTCCAGCGACCTTTGCCGATACTTTCACCTGCAAGATTAATCACATAATCAATTCTGTCATGAGGAATTTGATCGAACTGCTGTACCCAAGTTAAATGTGGTGATTTAGAAATACGCCCAGCCTTACGACTGAGCCCAATCACTTTATAATCCGCAGCTAAAAGTGCCTTGATGAGATGTGTGCCAATAAAACCGCTGCCACCCGTCAGCAGTACTGTGGGCTGATGCATAATTTGTTCTTATCTATATGAAATAATACTGTTATCTATAGAACAAGATCACCAGATGATCAAGCTTTATGCGCCAAACTTTTGAGAAGCCATCCGCTGTGCTTGCGGACCATAAAACCAATAGGTGATTAAATACAAAGGGATAGCCATCAGTAATAACATGATCACCATTAAACTCATAAACTGAGGATGTTGAACATAGAGCATTAAATTTTGCCAAATTTCAGGATCTTTTCTTGAAAAAATTGCGATACCCAAAAGTACAAAACCAAAATTATATAACCAAAAAATCAGGCTAAAACCTAGGGTAAATTTTTTACGTTCTGCCTGTGTCGGTGCTCTCTGATTTTTATTTAAAAACCGAAATAACACCACGATCATGGCAATCAGATAGGGTACGACCGTTAAAATACCACCCACACCCTGTGGCAATAATGCTGCGATCACACCGCAAATACAGGTCATGATTAAACAAATGAAAAAAAACAAGAAAAAATAACGTGTTAAAGACACCATGACCCTAACCCAAGAAGAAGTTGACACCTAGTATAAAAAAAAATGCATTTTTTTTCATTTTCATGTCAACCAATCTGTAATCAGCTACGTTATATAGGGTACAAGGTCTGTAGCAACCGATGATTTGGACGGCATCCACAATGTTTCGGTGACCTTTTTAAAAGCAATAAGTTTCATTTTGAATTTAAGTATGAACAGCAGCCATCACTTAAATTTGAAATCGATTTTTTGACCGACGATTTCATCATCACTCGAATCGTCGGTCTTTTATTTTGTGCCTTATGTATTCAGCATTTAATTTTTATATTCTACACCCAAAAAAATCAGCCGATAAAATATCGACTGACTAAAAACTTGCTGCAACTTTAAAATAAGTCACAACAGCAAAGCCATGTTATGCAGCACAATAGCGATTACGCCCCTGTCTTTTCGCTACATAGAGGTTTTTATCGACCTGATCCAAAAATTGCATTCGATTATCTAGATCTGATGGAATAATGGTTTTTACCCCCATGCTGAGTGTGACGAGTTCAGACACCGCTGAAGCTTTATGCGGTAATCGTGCAGCACGCACGGCCTCCATAATTCTATCGGCCATCACTGCTGCTGCTGCCTCATTGGTTTCTGGTAAAATCCAAGCAAATTCCTCACCACCAAAACGCGCGACTAAATCACGAGGTCGTGTACAACAAGATTCCAAACTTTTCGCAATTTGACGCAGACATGTATCCCCAATCACATGACCATTCAAGTCATTGTATTGTTTAAAATAATCCAAATCGATCAGAATTAAACTCAGCGGCTTTTGCGTGCGGATTGCGTTTAACCATTCACGCTGGTAAAAGTCATCAAACAAACGTCGATTTGCAATACCAGTTAAGCCATCTTTATATGAATATTCTTCGAGCTGACGTTGCAATTTTTGTAGTTGTTCCTCTTGTTTTTTCCGCTCGGAAATATCAAACATAAAGCCGACAAGACAATCTACATCACCATTTGGTTTACGCACGACATGAACAACATCACGTATCCAAAGATATGAACCATCTTCTTTAAGTGCACGATAATCTGCTTCATGATCTATACCAGCCATCGACTGTGAAACACAATAATTCAGTACATAATTACGGTCTTCCTCGTGCATACGTGATGCCCAATCATCTACCGTTTTCCAACTACTTTGTTTCCAACCGAGTAACTTTTCAATTTGCGGTCCAATATAACTAAATGTTTTACTGTCCCAATCAATACACCAAGGAATGGCTAATGTAGACTCTAATAAAGTCTTATACACCATATTATTTGCAAGTTTTTCTTCATCAAAAGGATTATTTGGCATGTTGCATCTCCTGCTACCCCAAATGCAGGTAATACACCTGCTGTACAACAATTGATCTATATACAGGATTAGAACAACATTTTATATTCCTAGTTCTTGGTATTTTTTAGCCTAATTTCAACTCTCTGCTATTTGAAATGTGCAATCCATCAAACAAAGAGTAATAACAATGAACCAGCTCTGCTATTTTGAAATTCAAAGCTCCGATCCAAAGCGTGAAGTTGCCTTTTATTCTGCGGTTTTCGGTTGGTCATTTATCCCAGTTGAAGGGCTACCGATTCAATACTTCCGTATTGAAACTCAAGGCATTCATGGTGGCCTCTTAGAGCGCCCTGCTCAGACTCCACCAACGCACTGCGGCACCAATGCATTTACCTGTAGTTTTGAAGTTGAAGATTTCGACCATATCGCTGAGAAAATTTTGGCGCAGGGTGGTCAAATTGCCATGGAAAAATTTGCGATTCCTGGTCAATGTTGGCAAGGCTATTTCTTAGACCCAGACCACAATACCTTTGGCCTCGTACAAGTCGATTCAAATGCACAGTAACAGCTTAGATTGATGACCTTGTAACTGTCGAGAACGACTTAGTTTGACGTATGAATGATTAATCACCCTCGAAAATGTGAACATCTGTGATACTTTAGACCCCAATCAATTTTTTTGATTTTTGGGGGCTTGCATGACTGTTCGTTTTTTTCATACTTCTGATTGGCATTTAGGACAATTCTTCTATAACCACTCACGTGACTACGAACACGAACAGTTTCTTCATTGGTTACTCGAACAAATAGAACAAAAGCAGCCGCATGCCCTGCTGATAGCTGGCGATATTTTTGATGTCATCAACCCAGCTTCCAAAGCGCAAAAACAGCTCTATCAATTTTTAGCCGATGCGCATGTGCGTGCCCCGCACATGCAAACCCTGATGATCGCAGGCAATCATGACTCAGGTTACCGTATTGAACAAGTTGAGCCATTATTAGAAAAATACCATGCCAAAGCTGTGGGCGTGGTCCATAAAAATACTGAAGGTCAGCTCGATTTAGACCGACTGCTGGTACCTATTTATGATGAACACAAAAATGTAGTGGCATGGTGCCTGACTTTACCTTTTCTACGTGCTGCCGAGATTACCGGTTTTAATGATCAAACCACCAATAGCCAAAACGCCATTGCCTATGTGCATCAGCAATTAATTGCAGAAGCCAAAGCACGTAAAACTTCAGATCAAGCCTTAATTTTAATGTCACATGCCCACATGCAAGGCGGTGAAACGTCGGACTCAGAGCGCCCGATTATTATTGGCAATGAAGAAGCGCTTTCGACTGCCCTATTTGATGATGTAATTGACTATGTCGCACTTGGACATTTGCATAAACCGCAAAAAGTCGGACAGGCTCATATCCGTTATAGCGGCTCACCAATTCCCCTGTCCTTTAGTGAAATCAATTATAAGCATCAAGTGCTTGAGATCAGTATTGACCCGAATCAAAAGGATGAATCACGCTTTCAAATAGAGTCCTTAGCGATTCCGCGCAGCGTGCATTTGCATCGCATCAAAGGCAGCATTACGGAGGTTTTAACGCAGTTATCCGCTTTGGCGAGCGGTGAAATTGAAGATATTGATCAGCGTGAATATGTCGAAATTGAATATCATACCGACACCCCGCCAGCACCTAATTTAAGACAGCAGTTTGAAGAAGCTTTAGCGCCAAACCGTTATCGTTTGGTGCGTATCAGCCGCCGTTATTTAAATTCAGATCAAAATTATCAGCAACAAGCTGCAATCAACCTGGATCCGCCTACGCCTGAAAAATTATTCCAAAACCTTTGGGAAAAACAGGGCTACGGTGCTGATGACACCGTAATGAAAGATTTTTTAAGTTTGGTCGATGAAGCACAAAAATCACTTGAAGATGATGCGAACGCTTAAGGAATTGCCATGAAAATTTTATCTATACGCATTAAAAACTTGGCATCTTTAGCGGGTGAGCATTTTATTGATTTTGAATCTGAGCCATTGGCTAGTGCAGGCTTAGTGGCAATTATTGGTAAAACAGGTGCAGGTAAATCGACTATTTTAGATGCCATGTGTTTGGCGCTGTTTAACCGTGTGCCGCGCTTAAAAGACAGCGATGGCAAACTCATCGATGTAGATGGTTCAGAGCTGCCGACCAACTCACCGCAAACAGTCTTGCGCCGTGGTACAGGCCAAGGCTTTGCCGAGCTCAGTTTTATTGCTCAAGACCAAAAAGTCTATTCTGCACGTTGGGAAATTAAACGTGCCCGTGAAAACCCAAACGGTAAATTGCAAAGCGTACAGCGCTCACTGAAATGTTTAACAGATGGCACTGTTGTTGCGGATAAAACCAAAGCGGTTGAGAGCCAAATTTTACGCATAACTCAACTCAGTTTTGAACAGTTCACCCGTGCCGTTTTACTGGCTCAGTCAGAAGTGACCGCTTTTTTAAAAGCGCGTGATAATGAACGTGGCGAGCTATTGGAGTATCTAACCAATTCCAGTATTTTCGGAAAAATTGGTCAATTGGCCTTTGAAAAAACTAAACAAATTGCCAATCAGCGTAAAGAGCTGGAAAATGTTTTAGGACATATTGAAATATTGTCTGATGAAGATCTAATAACAACCACGAATCAATTCAATACGGTTTCTACAGAATATAAAAAGCTGGAAATAGAAAAATCAGCGTTCGAAAAAAATCAACAGTGGTATGAACAAAAGCAAAAATACGAAACTGATGTGCAAGCACGTCAGCAACAACTACAAAATCAGCAACAACAACTTGATGCACTTGCGCCTGAAAAGCTACAACTGCAACAACTTGAACGCTTTTCATCTATACGCCCAAGTGTAATTCAACAAAAAAATATCAAGCTTGAAATTGCACAATTACAGCCGCAATTGACACATGCACAACAGCATTTTTCAGAGATTGAACAACAATTCAATGCTGAAAAAACCATCTTTGAAAAAATAGATACAGAACAAAAACAACAGCATCAATTTGAGATTCAACATCAAGACAAAATTAAACTGGTGCGTGACCGGATTGCTGAACGTCTTGTATTGGTAGATCAATTACGCAAAGCGCAAGGTGATTTTAAAGAGATTGAAAACCAACTTGTTCCGCATATCAACAATGAAAAACAGATGAAGGAACAGCTTGAGCAACTGCAAACCAATATTGCTCAACACACGGCACAGCTAGAAAGTTCAAATCACTTTGCCTCACTCGATGATGCACTTTCAGCGCATATCACACAGACTCAACGATTTATTCAAAGTTATGCACAATTTGAAAAAAATTATGGCAATGTGCAACAAGCCAATACACAATTACAGACACAACAAAAACAACTTGAAAAATTAACGCAAACATTTGGGCAAGAAGATGCGCTCAATCAGAAAATTTCATCACTACGTTACGAACGTGACCAGCTTTTACAAAAATTAAATCAGCTCAATGTTGTTCAGCAACAATGGCAAAGCTTCCAAAATATTGATGCTGAAAACAACAATCTCATGACGGTGAAACGTACACTAGCTCAGCAAATTAAACAAAGTCATACGCAGCTAAAAACGGCCGAACTTACCTATCAAACGCAGAAAAATGAGCGTGAAAAACTGCAACACATGTTGCAACAACAGCGCTTACTGAATACGGAAAATATTGAAAAATTGCGTGCAGATTTGGTCGATGGCGAAGCGTGTTTAGTCTGTGGAAGTACCCATCATCCTTATTCAGAAAAAGAAGCTTTTTCTGATGAATTACTGAAACTACAAACGCAACAAGAACAACAAGCACTTGCATTGGAAAAAGTGGCTTTCGAAGCTTGGCAAAAATTACAAACCACCTCCACTCAGCAAACCGCGTTAATGGATGCCAATGCGCAACAGCTAGCGACCTTAAAAATACAACTTGATCAGGCAAAAAATGCGCTTCAACAACAATTAAATATTCTAAATATTTCTTTTGATTTTTCACATCAGCATGAAGCCTTGGCGCAACTGATTCAGACAAGAATCAATGAATCACAACAAGCGCAAAAACAAACTGAAGATGCCTTAATTTCACATGAAAATGCTCAAAAACAAAGTCATGCACTCATAACTTCAATTCAACAAACCACACAGCACTTATCCAGTGTGCAACAAGCTGAAATCAATATTCAGCATATTCTCATTGTGTTGAATGACGTAGAAAAAAAATTATGGGAACAGTCGACTTTAAGCGCGGCTGAACAGATTTATCACACACTACAACAACGTCAAAATTACTTAAAGCAACGCCACGAGTTAAATACTCAATATAATCAAACTTCACAACAGCTTGAGCACTATCAGCAACAAATTAAATTTAGTCAGGAAAAAATTCAAACGGCTCAAAATCTAATTGAAAATTTAACAATTGAGGGCAAAAAAAATAGTGATATTGCGATTCAAACTATTTTTGAGATGACCCAAACACAAGTTGAAAAACCACATGATTGGTTAAATGATTTTGACCAAAACAGACAACTGTTACAGACGAGATTCAATCAGGCTCGTCAAACATTCGATCAAGTACGTCAAGCCTTTGAAACCAGTCAAAGTCGCTTAAAAGAATACCTCACCCAGCAAACACAATTAGTCACTCAAATGAGGCATGTTGAAAATACGCTTCAACAATGGATGAGCCAAAATTCAGAATTTAGTGAAACGCTGTTAGCGCAACTTAGTGCAATTTCATATGAACAAGAACAGCAGCTTAAACAGCGTGTTTTAAATGCAGAACGTGCCTATTCAGATGCTCAAGCAGGTATTCAGGCTATTCAAGAAACGTTGAAACAGCATTTAAAAACACAGCCTGAAATACAAATTTTACAAATCGAGCGTGTCATTGCACTAAATCTTAAAGCCCTTGCAGAACAGCAAGAACTTAGAGATCAACTTAAAAGTAAGTTAGATGTTCATTTTTCTAACCTCAGCAAACAAAAACAATTTACCGATCAGATTCAACAGATCCAATCTGAGGAACATCGTTGGAATAAGATTTCGAGCTTAATGGGCGATGCAACGGGCAAGAAATTCCGTGATTTGGCACAGCAATATAACCTCGATATTTTAATTGAATATGCCAATCAGCAATTGGCGATGCTTTCACAGCGCTATACCTTAAAGCGCCTTGAAAACTCATTAAGCCTAGCCATTGTCGATCATGATATGGATGGTGAAACCCGCTCGGTCTCTTCGCTTTCAGGCGGTGAGTCTTTCTTAACCGCGCTCGCTTTATCCTTAGCCATTGCGAGCATGGCATCAGGTACAACAAAAATTGAAAGCCTATTTATTGACGAAGGATTTGGTACGCTAGACGCTTCAAGTCTGCACATGGTGATGAATGCTCTGGATCAGCTACAAAACCAAGGGCGTAAAGTCGTGCTAATTTCTCACATTCAAGAAATGCACGAACGAATCCCTGTGCAAATTCAAGTCAATCCTGTCGGAGCAGGTGCAAGCACCATCCAAATCGTATCTTAAAAAAAGCCTGCTTAAAGCAGGCTTTATAATTTTTGATTCTCTAGATCATTACGTCCCGAGTGGACGTAGCGTTAAAATCTGTTCACTACGCCCAAATGGGCCATGGACATCATGCAATACAGAACTACTCAAACCAACACCATCCGCTCCATACTGCTGCACGGTTTCCAGACCTAACCACTGTCCCTGTGGTAAACGGTGCAAATGGATTTGTAGATCCAGATTTGGAAAGCCCCAGCCAAATGGCCAATCCTGACGCGGAACAATACCATTGGCGGTATCAACCATGCCCATTAAACGGACAAAATCAGCAGTCGGCTCACCTTCAACCATGTCATGCTGTGTTCTCAGCCACACAATGCCTTGACCTGCACGGCGCCCATGGCTTCTTGCTTCAATCGACTGAATATATCCCCCCGGCCACTGACGGATACCGTCCCAAATCGGCGCAGTTTCTGGCCCAGTCACATCAGCATCCTCCAAACCTTTCACGGACTGGCTATTTTGCGTCATCATGCGCCAAGTGCGTGCCACAATGCAGGTTTTTCCCTGAGCCCGCATTTCAGATTCAATCAGTTCAATGGTTTTTCCCGGACGAATCACTTGCGTGATTATTTCAAACTCGCCAGCAGGAATTAAGCCCAAAATATCGAGGCTAATGCGCCCGATACGCATATCATGACGTGGTGAAAAACGGTCTAATTCAGCACAAATAATGCCTGTAGCTGGTGCCATGTGTTGCTCATGTGCATTCCATGCACCTTGTGCTAAATTGGTCGAATGGTAATGTGCCGTGACACAGCCTTGCGCATCTACGTCGCGTTGAATCAACTGATAATATGCCGTCATGAACTTCCCTATTTGTCCAAGTGTGAATTACTTCAATATCAAAAACATCCTGATTATTTTGTACTCAACTTTAATGGAATGTTCAAATTAAAAGGCTCACTTTGAACCCATAGGTTTCATCTATTGTGAAAATTTATCTGCTGTGCTTACACTTTATAAGCCTAGTTTTTGAAAGCAGGCTGAATCTTCTGTCCTATTTTGAATAATCACGTGCGCCAAACAATGCTGTCCCCACGCGAACCATGGTGGATCCGGCAGCAATCGCATCTGTCATATCACCTGACATCCCCATGCTTAAGGTATCCCAATCCTCAGGTTTCGTATGCTGTGCTTTGACATGCTCAAAGAGCACTTTAGCATCAACAAAAGCTTGTGGATTGTTTGGAGCAGGAATTACCATCAGTCCACGTAAGCGTAAATTCGGTAGCGTAGAAATCTGTGCGACCAAATCTGCTACTTCATTCGGCTGACAGCCATCCTTCGTATCTTGCGCGTCAATATTGACTTGTAGGCAAATATTCAAAGGCGCTTGAGTCGCTTCTCGCTGGCCTGATAAACGCTCCGCAATAATCAAACGGTCTACCCCATGCACCCAAGCAAAGTTTGAAGCCAAATGTTTGGTTTTATTACGCTGTACATGACCTATAAAATGCCATTCAATCTCTAAATCTGCCAAAGCCTCTATTTTTTGAAGCGCTTCTTGCAGATAATTTTCACCAAATGAGCGTTGCCCCGTTGTATACATTTCTCTTAGCATTTCAGCAGGATGCGTCTTTGATACAGCCAATAATTCAACCGACTGCTGTGAGCGACCCGCAAGTTGGCAAGCCTGCTCAATTTGCTGCAAAACTTGATTTCGTGCTTCTTGAAGTATATTCATTGACGGGGTTCTCATTTCATTCATCTTTTTTTGCATTGCCCTGCAACTAAGTGTTGGTTAAGCTGTGGGAAAGCCTTATTATTCTATCAAAATAATTAAGATTTAATTTTTATCTCGGGGATTTTATGGACATTACAGAACTATTGGCCTTTGCTGCCAAAAATAACGCTTCGGATTTACATTTATCTTCTGGTATGCCACCAATGATTCGTGTGGATGGTGAAGTTCGTCGTATCAACCTTCCTGCTCTTGAACACAAAGAAGTGCACAAATTGGTTTACGACATCATGAACGATAAACAGCGTCGTGATTACGAAGAAAAATTAGAAACTGACTTTTCATTTGAAGTACCTGGTGTGGCTCGTTTCCGTGTGAACGCATTTAACCAAAACCGTGGTGCTGGTGCCGTATTCCGTACCATTCCTTCAAAAGTATTGACCATTGAAGATCTTGGCATGGGCCAAATCTTTAAAGATATTTGTGAATATCCACGTGGCATCGTACTGGTGACCGGTCCAACAGGTTCGGGTAAATCAACCACGCTTGCTGCGATGGTCGATTACATTAACGACAACCGTTATGACCATATTCTAACGGTCGAAGACCCGATCGAATTTGTACACGAATCTAAAAAATGCTTGGTCAACCAACGTGAAGTACACCGTGATACCCACGGCTTTAACGAAGCACTTCGTTCCGCACTGCGTGAAGACCCGGATATTATCTTAGTCGGTGAGATGCGTGACCTTGAAACCATTCGTTTGGCACTGACAGCCGCTGAAACAGGTCACTTGGTCTTCGGTACTCTACATACCACCTCTGCGGCAAAAACCATTGACCGTGTGATTGACGTATTCCCTGCTGAAGAAAAAGACATGGTTCGTGCCATGTTATCTGAATCACTTCAAGCCGTAATTTCACAAACCCTACTCAAGAAAAATGGCGGTGGTCGTGTAGCTGCGCATGAAATCATGATCGGTATTCCTGCGATCCGTAACTTGATTCGTGAAAACAAAGTTGCGCAAATGTATTCAGCGATTCAAACGGGTGCCAACTACGGTATGACCACACTCGATCAAAGCTTAAAAAACCTTGTCGCAAAAGGCATTATTAGTACGCAAACTGCACGGACTGCAGCAAAACAACCCGAATCTTTCTTGTAATTTTTTTATTTTTCTGGGGCGATCGTTATGGATTTTAACGGCTTACTTGATTATATGGTGGAGAAAAAAGCATCGGATTTGTTTATTACAGCCGATGTTGAACCCTCGATTAAAATCAATGGGCAAATTTTGCCAATTGGCTCGACTAAGTTACCGGGCCCGACTGTCGGTCAAATCTTACATTCGATTATGTCTGACAAACAGCGTAAGGAATTTGCCGATACGCGCGAATGTAACTTTGCCATTAGTAATACCAGTAAATCTGCTCGTTTTCGTGTCAGCGCCTTTCAACAACGTGACCAGCCAGGTATGGTTCTGCGTCGTATCGAAACCGTTATTCCAACGATGGATGAGTTGAAATTACCGCCGATTTTAAAAGAATTAGCGATGACCAAGCGTGGCATTATCATTTTCGTAGGTGCAACGGGTACAGGTAAATCAACCTCTTTGGCATCTTTGATTGGCTATCGTAATGAAAATAGCAAAGGTCATATCATTACAATTGAAGACCCGATTGAATTTGTACACCAACACCGAGGCTGTATCATTACCCAACGTGAAGTGGGTATTGATACCGACTCTTTCGAAGTTGCCTTAAAGAATACGCTACGTCAAGCACCTGACGTGATTCTGATTGGTGAGATTCGTTCACGTGAAACCATGGACTATGCGATTGCCTTTGCTGAAACCGGTCACTTGGTTTTTGCAACACTGCATGCCAACAACGCCAACCAGGCCATCGATCGTATCATTCACTTCTTTGAAGCGGATCGTCATAGTCAACTGTTCATGGACTTGTCTTTGAACTTAAAAGCAATGGTTGCGCAGCAGTTGATTCCAACCATTGATGGTAATTCACGTCGTGCTGCCATTGAGATTTTGATCAACTCACCTTTAATTTCAGACTTAATCCGTAAGGGTGAAGTGCATGAAATTAAAGACCTGATGAAGCGTTCTCGTGAACTAGGTATGCAAACCTTTGACCAAGCCTTATATGACCTTTATAAAGCCAAGCAAATTAGCTACAAAGATGCGCTCAAACATGCCGATTCACCGAACGACCTACGTCTACAAATTAAATTGTCTGAAGAAGGCGGTGAGCATTTACTGCGTGCAAATTCAAATATTACCTTTGATGGTCAACATTAATTTTGCTTAAACGCTTTCGGAAATAAAAAACAGACTTCACATGAAGTCTGTTTTTTATTCATTCTCATCCGTATCGGATTATTTTTTGCGATATGCTTCTTGGCATTCAGGCGCATCACAATAGCCATAAAGATTTAATGAGTGACCTGTAAGTTGGAAACCAAATTTTTCTGCCACTTGATGTTGCTCATGCTCAATCACATCATTAGTAAATTCCACCACTTTATTGCAGTTTTGACACACAATATGGTCATGGTGATCTTCTTGCATAATCTCAAAAACAGAATGATTGTTTTCAAAATGATGGCGTTGAATAATACCTGCAGCTTCAAACTGTGTTAACACGCGATACACAGTTGCTAAACCCACATCTTCACCCTGTTCAAGTAAAGTCTTATAAATATCTTCTGCACTTAAGTGATGTTGTCTTGAATTTTCAAGCAATTCCAATATTTTAATTCGTGGAAGTGTAACTTTAAGTCCAGCTTTACGTAAATCTTGATTTGAAATAGGCATGAAAAAAGGTCTCTCAACAAAATTAAAGTTGGAATATGCAACAAAGTGTAGATGCAGTATGATCTATCCTTGGATCAAATGCATCATAATTAATTTGGGATAGTTTAGCAAAATGCAAAAAATCATGCTGACGTTATTCGTCACTTCATTGCTCGTAGGCTGTTCAACCTTGGGCGTTTATAAAGTTGATATTCCACAAGGTACACCTTTAACTCAAGCACAAGCGGCTAAAATTCAAGTGGGAATGAGCCACCAACAAGTTCGCTTTTTGCTAGGTAGTCCAACTGTTGCCGATCCAATGAATCCGTTACGTTGGGACTACATTTATAAGTATACCCCAGGAACATATGCTAAAAAAGCCAAGATTCCTGCTGCACATGGTCAACACTTAAAAATCTTCTTTGACCAAAACGGTATCGTTCAAAAAATTGAAGGCTTAGAAACCATTCCAGAGTCTCAACCGGGCTTACCAGGTTCTAAAGAAGCGATTTTAACTGCGCCACCACTATAGTCGCTTTAAGATAAAAATAACCCCCTAAATTTAGGGGTTTTTTTTATAAGTACAATTGCTTGAAACGATTGCCTCGACAATAACGGCCGACGGGATTTTTCTTGGCACGATTACGACGAATATCTTTCGGATTAATGGTTAACGCACGATAGATTTCGACGCGATCACCTGCTTCAAGTAACTGAGATGAATCGCTTACACGCGCCCCGAAGATTCCTAGTGTTAATACTTCTGGTAAATCCATTTGTTTTCGAATGCCACTTTGCACAATAGCATCTTCAACCGTCATACCGGGATTAAAGCTCAGCGGAATTAATATCTGCTGTTCAACGCCTGCATAAGCCACCCACACTTGTAACTGAGCAGTCATTAGAATAACTGCCCAATCACAGCCACCAATGCCAATATTATTGACAAGGGCACTACGATACGTACGGCAATACGCCAAATATTATAAAAGGTTTCATGACTGAAGTTCATTGACTTACGTAGATGACTAATCTTCATAATCCACCCTGCGAAAATCGCATAAATCAGACAAATAATTAAGCCCCAAATCAATAAGGCAATATTAAATACTGGAACAACAGTGCTCAGTGCCCATACAAAAACCGCAACCAATAAAATCGCCCATTGCACCACTACGGCCAATTGGCGTTGTTGTAATTGTTCACGTGCCATTTGAATCAGCAATGCTGAAGCTGCGACTAAACCCACAACCAGTGCTAAAGCAGGTACTTGTGCTTTTGCTGCGAAAAAGGCAAAAGCAACCACTGCCAAAAGTTGAGCGATCCAAATTGGAAATACCGTTTTGCTTGCAATCTCTTGTTGCTTCACGGCTGGTAAACTTGACTGCCAGTACAAGCCCATCCCCAAACCACTTGCTACGAGCGCCAAGACAGTTGCATTGCCCCATTCACTAAATTCGAGCGCAGTCATTTTCCACTCTGGTAAGGCAGTTCCCATAACATTCGCTAAGACTACTGCAGCAATCACACCAATAGCGGTCAAAATCACTAAAAATTGGCGTGGTACAAACGACAATGCAAATGCAATGACCGCAAGGACAGCCAAAATCATGCTATAGGCAAAGCCATTAGCTGTAAAAATTGCCACATATTGCGATGCGGCTGAAAGCATGGCACCTGCTAAAAATGGAATAAATACTACGGCAAGCCAACCGACTACACGCCATTTGGGTGAAGCATCCGCATCACGTGTTAGCGAAGACAGTGCTTGAACTGCTGTGGTTTTTGAACGTTTTGCTAAAGCAATTTCCAAATAACATAGCGGTAAAGCTAAAATAAGCATTGTACCTAGCCACAACAGCCAGAAATCTAGCTGACGTTCAATTTGAATACCTGTTACCGGTGCTAAAGTTGCAATAATGATAAAAGATAAACAGAACGCCATCAGTGGCGATAACCATTTCGACATCGCATTGTCCTGCATGACAAATTCCTTTGAAAATTCTAGCGCTATTTTGCCTTGCTGTGCCTTGAAAATCAAAAACAAAAAGCAAATCACCTTAAAGGTGATTTGCTGCGCAAATAATATTATTAGATTTTAATTGTTTTTATTTCATTTTTTGAGGTTATGAAAAGAAACGTGCAAACCAATTTTTGCCTTTTTTCTTTTCTTTTTCTTTGATGATACCCATCATATTTTCTTTAACCGCACCGACATAATCAGCATCATCGTGCTGAATATGGTTAATCAGCCATTTTGAAAGCACTTCATGTAATTCATTTTCAATCGCATGCCCCATTTCAAAACGGTCACGGTAAGATTCAATTTTTTTAATAAATAAATCATGTACGCGTTTATGTGGCACACGATATTTATAACCCGCTTCTTCTTGTAAAGATTCTTCGAAGGTAAAATGTGATTGCGTGTAATCAATAATGTTTTCCAGAATTTGTTTCACACGATCACGATCTGTATTTGCGTCAATGCCATCAATTTCATTGATGTAGTCAAGAATCCGTTTGTGTTGATCGTCAATCACATCGATACCAGTATTGTATTCTGGAACCCATTTCATTTTCATTACGACCACCTATAAATATGAAGGACTTATCACGTAAATTTCATCATATAATTAAAGGACTTAAATAAAAATGAAGTAAAAAGGTTGGTTTTAATTGAAATACTGCCATTTATATTGTAATCAATTGTTTTTATTATGTTAATTTATTTAATCCCGAGCATAAAGCTAAGATATTTTTTAATCAATTCAATATCTTAGAAAATACCCTTAATTCAATAAAGTGTAAGATATTCATTTTTATAATGAATATCTTTCATTCAAAATTAATACTGATCTGCACGCGTGACGCGTTTTAAAGATGGGTCCAGCCGCTCACGTTCTAAACGTTCAACAACCGTCTTTGCAGCACGTATCGGACGGCCATGTTGAAATAAAATCATTTCACCCGGCTCAAATGCTGTCCAAACTTCGTTTTGCGTTAGGGGTTCAGTGGTAATCACGGCAACACGGTCTTCAGACGTGGTGACTTCACTAAAATCGACTTCAACATCAATATCAATCAACTGTGCAGGTTGAAATGGGAACTCTCGAACCAACCAATGCAGCTTGGTAATCGCATAACTAAATAGCGCCTGCCCATTCGACAAACAAAAATTAAAGGTGCCATGTTCTGCAATTTTCGGAGAAATTTCTAATAACAGATCAAACACCTGATCGAGTGTAGGTTCGGTATAACCAAAACGTTTTACCATTTGCTCGAGCAAATAGCAAAAGGCCAATTCACTGTCGGTATTGCCGACGGGGTTGAAGCGCCCCGTGAGCTCAGGCTGAAAGCCATGTAGGTCGCCATTATGTGCAAAAATCCACT
The DNA here is from genome assembly GCF_058242865.1 of Acinetobacter sp. LipI_15. NCBI lineage: Bacteria > Pseudomonadati > Pseudomonadota > Gammaproteobacteria > Moraxellales > Moraxellaceae > Acinetobacter > Acinetobacter sp. LipI_15. The sequence goes on from NZ_JBZAYN010000001.1 coordinate 2,442,795, forward strand.
GTCTGCCCCACAATTCACGACTAAATGGATGTGAGTTTTCAAGATTAATTTTGCCTTGTGTCGCTTTACGAATGTGTGCAATCACATTGCGAGATTTAATCGGGTAGTTTCGGATCAGCTCAGCAATCGGAGACTCTACAGCAGATTGATTGTCGACAAATAAACGACATGCTTTATCTTCAAAAAAAGCGATACCAAAGCCATCACAATGATCTGAGGTAATTCCTGCTCGCTGCGAAAATCCCCGAAACGAAAAAGTAATATCGGTAGGAGTCGCACAATTCATTCCGAGCAGCTGGCACATATCGATCATTTCAGCAGTAAATCTATGATTTCTCTATTGTGCATGACAGTTTTAGTTGTTGTAAATCTAAAATCGGCGCCATTGTAAGAGTTTTTATAATCCAACAGGGCAAATACATTATTTGATCTTTTCAAATCTCACTTAGCCAACTGATAAATAATAAAAAAGCCTCAAAAGAGGCTTTTTTATATCAAAAAATGCTAAGTATCTTAAGCTTTTTTCACATTGGTTCGATTGGTGATTAAAGTCCCCACACCATGATCTGTAAAGATTTCAAGTAATGTTGCATGAGGTACACGACCATCAACAATATGCGCGCTGATTACGCCACCTTTGACTGCATCTAATGCACAGCCAACTTTCGGAATCATGCCGCCATAGATCACGCCAGTTTCAATCAAACGATCGACTTCTTGGGTGGTTAACCCAGTCAGCAGATTTTTATTTTCGTCTAAAACACCCGTGATATTGGTCAATAAAATTAGCTTTTCCGCACCCAATGCTTCCGCCACTTTACCTGCAACCAAGTCAGCATTGATGTTATAGGTATTGCCGTCTTCGTCTACACCTAATGGTGCAATCACAGGAATAAAATCGCTTTGGGTAAACATTTCAAGTACGTCAGTTTTCACACCAACCACTTCGCCAACTAGACCTAAATCAATCTGTTTTACTGAACCATCTTCGGCAGTTTTTTCCATCAATAATTTTTGCGCACGGATCAAATTACCATCTTTACCGGTTAAACCAATTGCACGGCCACCGTGTTTATTGATTAAGTTCACAATCGATTTGTTCACGCTGCCGCCCAAGACCATCTCGACAACTTCCATCGTTGCAGGATCAGTCACGCGCATACCGTCGATACGATCAGACTCACGGCCTAATTGTTTGAGGAATGAATCCACTTGTGGACCACCGCCATGTACCACAATCGGATTTAGACCAACCGTTTTCAGCAATACGATATCACGTGCAAATGAACTCTCAAGCTCAGGATCGGTCATGGCATTACCACCATACTTCACTACCAGCGTCTTACCCGCAAAACGTTGAATATACGGCAAAGCTTCCGTCAGGATTTGTGCTTTGTCGATGCCAGTATGTTGATGTGGCATTTGCCTCTCCTTATTGAGCATCTGGAATGTCATGAGCAATGTCTGGATAGTGCTCAACTAACATGAAAACAAACAGATCTCGTATTTCTTTTAAGCGTGCTGATGAGTTGGCATCAAAGCGTAAAGTGAAATACTCACCTGTATTCGATGCTCGAATGATGCCAAATCCATCATCAAAATCAAGGCGTATTCCATCAATTTTACTGATTTGTGCCGGAATTCGCGTAGAATTGGCTTCAACCTGCTTTAAAACTTCCGCTGGATCATGCTGATGCGTACTGACATATAAATCTTCGGTACTAAAGCGCTCCGGATATTTCGCCAAAGCTTCTGATAATGTCAGCCCCTGAGTTTGAATATATTCTAAGACCCTTAAGGCAGCATATAGACCATCGTCATAACCGCCGCCGCGGCCGTCATTAAAAACATAATGCCCTGCGTATTCACCACCAAAAACCGCTTTGCCTTTAGATTGGGAAATATATTTTCGCAAGAAACTACTGCCCGTTCGAATCATGACAGGCTGTGCTTCTAGATCACACACAGTATCGCGAATCATCGTTGAACATTTCACATCAAATACCACTTCTGCATGTGGTTTTTGAGTCAAACAAATTTCAGCAAATAAACATAATAATCGATCTGCAGAAACCACTTTGCCAGTTTCATCAATCAGTACTAAACGATCACCATCACCATCTAAAGCAATACCAATATCAGCCTTTTGCAACTGTATGGCTTGGCGAAGGTGAGTTAAATGTTTGAGCTGTGATGGATCTGGAGCATGATCAGGGAAATGTCCATCAGCTTGGCAACGTAATGCCAAAACTTCACAGCCTAATTTATTTAATAATAAGGCTGCACAATGCCCAGCTGAACCATGCATGCCATCGATCACAACTTTAAGTGGTTGCTGTAAATGAATGTCATTTAAAATAAATTTCTGATAGGCCAAACAATATTCAGGCTTGATTTCGTGTGGCTCATGTTCAGTCATCAAATGCACACGTTCCGATGAAAAACAATTTCGTGCTTCGACTGCAACGTGTTGAATCATCTCCGGACAAGGTGGCTCACCTTTGATAATCCACTTGATACCATTATCTGATTTAGGATTATGGCTCGCCGTCACCATAATGCCATTGCCTTGAAATTGTCCCGCAATAAAATACAACATCGGGCTTGAGCAGCAGCCAATAATTTCCGCTTCAAGGCCAGCCTCATGGCAGACTTTTTGAATTATTTTTGCATAGGTTGGACTGGTTAAACGCGCATCATAGCCAATAGCAAGTCTCTTTTGCCCTACATCTAAATATTGTTTGACTAAGCCACAAGCAATTGACTGAACTAAATCAGCATTTAAGAGCGATATTTTCCCGCGAATGTCATATGCACGAAAAATATGTTGCGGAAAGTGACTAAACAGTGAACCCATACTATGTTCTTCTAATTACATCTTTATTAATTAAAAAATCTAAAATTCTATTGAGAATTTAAGTTTTAATTAAAGGATAAAATCCTGAAAAAAAGTGTAGCTTTTTTATAACAAATTTAGTAAACAATCAATTAATAATATTTAAATACTGATCTAAAAATTACACTCGCATTTATCCACTAATTTATTTTTAAAATTAAATCAATATCTTACATTAATAAAAATATCAAATTATCATTTAGTCTTAAATATTTTACTTTTCAAATATTTTTGATTATTTATTCAAATGTGTATAAATATAGTAAATCGATCAAATTTAAACCAATACACAAAATTCTGATTATTCTTTACCCTCACCCCTAAAATATAAACCAAGTAAACTCATCAGAATTAAAAATCCTAATAAGATCCAAAATATTCTAAATATAGATTTGAATTTGAATAAATTAAAATTTAAATAAAATGATATAAATAAAAACCATCACGAGGATGGTTTTTTATTAGCTACTTGATTTTAGGCATTTACTTGTCAACACACTAGAGCAAAAGTCTTGCGCTAATTAGTTTTTACCTGTATGACCAAAACCGCCTGCTCCTCGTTCAGTGGCTTCAAACTCATCTACAATATCAAACTGAGCTTGTATAACTGGCACTAAAACATATTGTGCTAAACGCTCACCCGGCTCTAGGCTAAATGCCGTTTGGCTACGGTTCCAAACAGATACCATCAATTCACCTTGGTAGTCTGAGTCAATCAAACCGACCAAGTTACCCAACACGATTCCGTGTTTATGACCTAAGCCTGAACGTGGCAGAATTAAACCTGCAAAGTTAGTATCTTCGATATAAATCGATAGGCCTGTTTTTACCAGAACAGTTTGACCCGGTTCAATTACGGTGGTTTCTTCTACACATGCACGGAGATCAAGACCTGCCGAACCTGCTGTGGCATAAGTTGGCATTGGCCATTCCGTACCTAAACGTGTGTCGAGAACTTTAACTTGAACTTTCATGGTTCATTCCTGTTTCAATAAAACGAATTTCAAAAAATAAATAAAATATTCTACGCTTTAAGCTTTAACGCTTAATCAGCGCGCGTAAATTTTCTAAATAATGCTGTGCTTGCTGTTTAGGATCGATATCCCCTGCCAGCTTTTTCTTGCGGCCTAACCACTCCAATTCATCTTGTGGCAGTTCGTCCAAGAAACGGCTTGGTGTCATTTGTCGCATTTGACCACCGGCTTTACGTTGCTCTGCTAGAGTCATAGTTAAGCCTTGACGTGCACGAGTAATCCCTACGTACATCAGTCGACGTTCTTCCTCAACCGTGTCGGCAGCAATGGAGTTTTTATGCGGTAGAATTTCTTCTTCCAGACCAATCAAATAAACGAATGGAAATTCCAGACCTTTCGACGCATGAAGTGTTAACAAATTGACTTTATCGGTGTCTTCTTCTTCTTGTTGCTGTTCTAACATATCGAGCAGCACCATTTTACGAATCACACTTTCAATGTTCTTTTCATCTACATCTTCAGCGCGGTTTATCAAACTTTGAATACTGCTATATAGCACTTCAATATTATCCAGTTTGGTTTTTTCCTGCGCAGGTGTAGCTGCAGATTCTTTAACATAGTCGATATAACCTGCTTCAATCATCATGCGACGAATGATCGGAACAGGTTCATCATCTTCTAATAATTCACGAGTAAAGGTCGAAATAAAGTCCGCAAATTCGGCCAATTGGGTTGTGGCTTTTTTCGGAATCGCCATGCTTAAGCGCTGGTCACCTGCTGCACTGAGTAAGGATAAATTACTTTCCTGCGCAAATAAGCCAAGCTTTTCCAAAGTCACAGGACCAATCGCACGTTTTGGCGTATTGATAATTCGTAAAAATGCACTGTCATCTTCAGGGTTGATGATCAAACGTAAGTAGCTCATCAAGTCCTTAATTTCAGCACGAGCGAAGAAAGACTGACCACCCGATAATTTATACGGGATCTGCATTTGGCGTAGCTGTGTCTCCAAAGCACGTGCTTGGAAATTACCACGGTATAAAATGGCGTAGTCTTTCCAATTTTTACCGTTCATCAGCTTGTGCGTAATCAAGTCTTTTACAACGCGTTCTGATTCATCATCGTCATTACGACAAGTAATCACGCGGATCACTTCACCATGGCCTTTATCTGACCAAAGCTTTTTATCGAAAATATGTGGGTTATTGCCAATAACTGTATTGGCAGCTTTTAAAATACGACTGGTCGAGCGATAGTTTTGCTCAAGCTTGATCACTTTCAGATTACGGAAATCTTCCTTCAATAAAGCCATATTCTCAGGCTTAGCACCACGCCATGCATAAATCGATTGGTCATCATCACCTACCGCGGTGAACTGTCCCATGACACCCACGAGTAATTTCACCAAAATATATTGCGCGGTGTTGGTATCTTGATATTCGTCGACCAATAAATAGCGGATTCGATTCTGCCAACGATCACGCACTTCTGCATTTTCTTGTAATAAGCGCGTCGGCATGACAATCAAATCATCAAAATCCACAGCATTGTAGGCACGTAAATTACGCTCATACAGTTGATACAGATGTGCAAACTGAACGTCTTCTGCTGTTTCACAAGTGGTATGCGCTTGCTCAGGTGGAATCAGATCGTTTTTCCAATCTGAAATCATTTTCATGGCTTTGGCAATCAGCTCTTTACTTTCTGCACCGGATAAATTGTCGCGATGCATTAAGTCCATCAAAATGCGTTTGCAGTCATCTGCATCTAAAATAGAAAAGTTATTTTTTAACGGTGTATTTTTTAATTCCAAACGGAGCATGTTTAGCCCGAAGTTATGGAATGTAGAAACCGACAGCCCTTTTGCCTCTTCACGGCTCATCAGCTTCGTCACACGCTCTTTCATTTCACGCGCGGCCTTATTAGTAAAGGTCATCGCGGTGATACGGTGCGCAGGAATACCACAATGCTTCACCAAATAGGCAATTTTACGGGTAATCACCGATGTTTTGCCTGAACCTGCCCCTGCAAGTACTAACAAGGGTCCTTGAGTGTATTTCATTGCTTCAAGTTGCTTGTCGTTCAACTGACTTGCCAGTGACATAGTCTTTCCTCTTATTAATTCGAGGATGATTATAGTCATCTGAAACGATCTTGCCTAATGCAAAATGTATTTTATCGGTCATTAAAAATGCCATAAAAAAAGCCACCCGAGGGTGGCCTTTCGTTTCGAACTAAAACTTATTTAGTTTCGTAAACTGAGATTTCTACGCGACGGTTTTGTTCACGACCTGCAGCAGTTGAGTTATCCGCTACTGGAGAAGTTGAACCGTAACCACGTGCAGTAATACGAGTTGAAGAAATACCTTGAGACGCTAGGTAGTTTTTCACTGAGTTTGCACGGTTTTGAGAAAGTGGGTTGTTGATCGCATCAGTACCAGTGTTATCTGTGTGACCATGTACAACGATTGCAAGTTTGTTTGCAGTACCGTCTTCACGCAATACTTTAGCAACATCATTCAACGCAGATTGGAACTGAGATTGAATAGTTGAAGAGTTAGTTGCGAAAGTTACTGATGGCATAACAAGGTTGATCGAACCATCTGGATTACGACCTACGTCAACACCAGTACCAGCCAATTCTTGTTTAAGACGTTTTTCTTTCTTATCAAGAAGAAGACCTGCACCACCACCAACTACAGCACCAATTGCAGCTGCTTGACCCATTTTGTCTTTATCAGCATTAGAATAAGCAATACCAGCGCCTAAAAGAGCACCTAGACCAGTACCGATTGCTGCTTTGTCATATTCCATGTTTTGACAACCAGTAAGTGCCATTGCCCCAACTACTGCCGAAATTACTAGTGCACGCATTGCATGCCTCCTTCTTTGTGTTTTGTTGTATGGTTGAAATGATGAAGTAAAACAAATGGCTGAACCATTGATTTTTTGTTAATAATAAAACGTTTAGTTACAATTTGTAATATGAATACGAGATTTATTTGTTAATTCCATCACAATTTCTTCACAGTTCTGCAGATGCCCTTTTTTATTTAATCAACTCGAACTATATTTATTAGAATCAATCATTATTTGGACAATTTCCGCTAGGACTTTTTATATGTCATCTCAAACAAATAAGCAACCGACACTAAAAAAAATTAGCAAAGGACTTACCGTCGGTTCAGTTATGACAGGCAGTACTTTTTTCCATGGTCCTCCTGTACTAGCCCTTGGTCTAACCAAACTCTTTAAAAAATCAAAAAAGGTTGATGAAACCAACATAAAAATTACCAACAGTTGGCTCACGGTCAATAACTGGTTAATTGATCACGTTTTACCCAACACAAAATGGGATATCACCATCGATGAAGGCCTCGACTTAAATTTGCATGGTCGCTATCTCATGACCTGTAACCATCAGAGTTGGGTCGATACAACAGTTAACCAATATTTTGGTTTAACCCGTATGCCACTGACGCGTTTCTTTACCAAATGGGAACTCATTTTCATTCCATTTGTTGGACAAGCTTTTAAAATTTTAGGCTTCCCAATGATGAAACGTCATAGCAAAGAACAAATCGCGAAAAATCCTGAACTTAAATATCGAGATATGGAAGAAGCGCGTAAATCTTGTGAACAGTTATTGAGCCAGCCTTTTACCCTGCTGAACTATTTGGAAGGCACTCGCTTCACCCCTGAAAAACATGCGCAACAGCAATCACCGTATCAAAACCTTCTTAAGCCGAAAGCGGGTGGTTTAGCACTGGCACTCAATATTTTAGGGGATCAAGTTGATGCTCTCGTAGATATGACCATCGTCTATCCAAATGGTGCACCAGGTTATGGCGAATTTTGGCTCGGTGAAGTTCCGCGTATCGCCGTGGATTTACGTAAAATTGAAATTCCAACGTGGGTGCATGGCGGCAACTATGAAGATGATGCAGAATTCCGTGAAAAATTTCAGCATTGGGTAGATGAGCTGTGGACGGAGAAAGACCAACTCATTACTCGTATGAAAGCTAAATACTCAGTTACTGAATAATTAAGAAGAAGTTTTATGTCGCAGAACAGCATGCCGCAAAACAAGAAATCTAAATATCATCATGTCAATCCAAACAGTTGGTCATTCAAACTGTTTTTGATTTATGACATATTCATGGTGTTTATTATTGTTTTTAACTTGTTCTGCCTGTGCATGAACTTTTTCCTCATGAGCAATCTTGGCAGTTGGTTCTTTAACAGTATCCACCTGCCCGATGTGCTGAGTTTTTACCGTGAACATTTACATCCATGGGTGATTACTACCGAAGCGTGGTTCATTATCTTTTTGATTGTAGAACTGTTGGTGCGCTGGGCGATTGCCATCATCAACAAGCACCATCAGCGCTGGTTCTTCTTCCCGTTTATACATTGGTACGAAATTTTAGCTATTGTGCCGCATTTACGTTTCCTGCGTTTATTTCGTGCGGGCATTATTGCTTATCGACTGTATGAAATGGGCTATCAAATCGTGCCTTCTGCATGGCAGAAAAAGGCATTGTTCTACTATCGAGTCGTGATGGAAGAACTGTCAGATCGTGTGGTACTTACCGTGTTAGATGGTGTTAAGCATGAGCTCAATACCAGTACAACCCATAAAGACCTAATTAGTAATCTTGTGCAGCATCACCGTGAGATGTTCACCCAAGTTTTAGCTGAGATTTTGCAAGAAAATTTAAGCAAAGAGCTACGTACTGAACGTGAATTGATCGCCAAAAATGTCGGACAAATCGTCAGTCAGGCCATCGAAGACACTCCAGAACTCACGCAGCTATTGCGCTTAGTGCCAATCGTTGGCAGCCGCATTGAACAGCAGATTCAAAGTATCGGGCAACGTTTGGGTGAAAATATTACCCAAGGTTTAATTTCCCCATTGGCTTATCCCAATACATCGACGGCTCAAAAACCCAATCTATATTTAGACATTTCACAGCGTGTTAGCCGTATTGAAATCGAAAATAATGTCCAGCTGGATGAGTTGGTTCGCTCTGCGGTTTTTGAAAGTCTAGAGGCTATTCGTAAGCAAGTGAAAGTAAAACAGTGGCAGCAGATTATGCAGGAACAGGACCAAGCTACAGAATAAACACTTAGTCAAAAATAATTGCGAACTCCGCTAGAGTATTCATGCAAATTGTTCTAGGATTTGCTCTATTTACAACATAACTACTTCGGCACAAAAGTAATAGTTAGAAGTCTCAAGGATTCAATATGGCTGATATACGGATAAAAGGCAAAATGGTCAATGCGATTCGCATTCACCTCGATACCAATGATCATGATGCGATCCGCCAGCAACTTACTCCAATGTTCCAAAAGGCTTTTCCACCCGGAACATTAGCCGTGATTGAAAGTACGGTTGATCAAGAACTAATTGCACTGATTCAACTACTTATTAGTATTGAAATTCAACCGATTGGTGTCACTGAAGGTCCGCTATCGGACCAAGCACGTGCTATCCAATTTCCCGTAGTTCCTGCGGATCGCAAACTACAACAAGTTAAACCGACACGCGAACAAGTGGTTGAAGAACCCGCACCTGCAGAAGAAAAAACCGAAGATAAAATTGCTGCAGTCGAAGTACCGACCATTCGTCATGCTACGTCGTATCACAATGAAATCTTACGTACAGGTCAATGTTTAGTCCAAGACCATGGCGATATCATTATTAATGCTGGGATTAATAGTGGTTCAGAAGTAATTGCTTCAGGAAATATACATATTTATGGTAGTGCTCGTGGTAGAGTCATTGCCGGAGCTGGTGGGAACACGGCTGCACGTATTTTCTGCCATTCATTAGAAGCTGAATTGGTTTCAATAGCAGGGACTTACTGTGTCGCTGATGATATTCCACCTCATGTGGTCAAACAGCCAGTACATATTTATTTGAATGACCAGCAAGAGCTAGTATTTGAAGCTTTGCAATTTTAATGTATAAATAATCACCAAACCCCTAATTAAAAAAGGGGATTTAAACCATAACAGGAGTGGATTCGGTGGCGAAAATTGTTGTCGTAACATCAGGTAAAGGTGGCGTAGGTAAAACAACTACAAGCGCATCTTTTGCAACAGGTTTAGCCCTTCGCGGCCACAAAACTGTTGTGATCGACTTTGATGTGGGTTTACGTAACCTTGACTTGATCATGGGCTGTGAACGCCGCGTTGTATATGACTTTGTAAACGTTTTGAATAACGAAGCTCGATTACAACAAGCGCTTATTCGCGATAAAGATATTGAAAATCTCTACATTCTGCCAGCATCTCAAACACGTGATAAAGACGCGTTAACAGATGAAGGTGTAGCACGTGTAATGGACGAACTTTCTCAAGAGTTCGATTACATTATTTGTGACTCACCTGCGGGTATCGAACGTGGTGCAATTTTAGCAATGTATCATGCTGATGAAGCGATCATTGTGACGAACCCAGAAATTTCTTCGGTACGTGACTCTGACCGTATTATTGGTATGCTCGACAGCAAAACCAAAAAAGTAGAACAAAACGAAGGTCGTATCCGTAAGCATCTATGTATTACACGTTTCAATCCAGAACGTGCGGATAAACAAGAGATGTTGACGATTGATGACATTTCAAAAGATATTTTACGCGTACCGACTTTAGGTGTTATTCCTGAATGTAAAAGCGTTCTACAAGCATCAAACGAAGGTAAACCAGTGATTCTGTTTACAGAAGAAGCGGCTGGCCAAGCGTATGATGACCTTGTTGCACGTTTCCTTGGTGAAGAGCGCCCTTACCGTCACATTACGGTAAAACCTAAGGGTTGGTTAGCACGTCTATTTGGAGCGTAATCATGGCAGGATTTTGGAGCAAACTTTTTAGCAGCGACGAGAAACCGTCAAGCGCACAAACGGCAAAAGACCGTTTAAAAGTCATCGTGGCATCTGAAAATGGTTTAGGTAAACGCCTTAGCCAAGACAAGATTGACATGATGAAAAAAGAAATCATGCAAGTGGTAAACCGCTATGTTCGTGGTGTAGATGAGCAACACATTCAAATGTCTGTTCGTTCTGAAGCGAATATTGAAATGCTTGAAATGAATATCAATTTGCCTGAAGAACGTTAATCTGAATTCTGATTAGCCAAGTAAATTGAATCAAGGCAAAATGTGAGGCTGGATCAGTAAAGCGCTGCTTTACCCAGCCGCAAGACGAGAAGCTTTGCTTCGAGTGGGTTGGATTAGTTTTATTCCTGTGTTAGATCAAAAGCTTTGCTTCGAGTAAACGGGATAAAAAAAATAACTTTTGATCCAACCATAAAATGAGTCGCTTAACTTAGAGATGGCGAATAAAACCATTTTACTTGCGTACTCATTTTTGCCTTTTTGTATTTTAAACCAGCAAGGAGATTGCGATGGCATTATCTCAGCCAGCAACGTTCAACGAAGAATGGTCAGATGAGCGTGTATTTGCCTACCTTACTCAGCTTCCTCCTGAAGGAGTGAATGGCGACTTTCACGTGCTTTACCATGCTTTCAAACATATGCGTCCAAATGACTATGAGCGTCTTTTGACCCAATTCGTTGCCGATGGCCGTGATGTGAACGCAACTAATCCTGAAGGTCAGCGTATTCATGACGTGATTGCTCAATACCCACGTCAAAGCGCAGGTTTCCTCGAAGTATTGGCAAAATTTGCTTAATTTCGAGTAACAAAAAAAAGCCCGCATGATGCGGGCTTTTTTATCTGATTTAAAATCAACGTGATAGTATTTCAGCATGGTTAATGCACGATCAACATGAGCAATGGAAACATCAAGCCAAAACCAATGGTTTGTACACTAATAATGGCCGCCATCAGTTGTGAATCACCTTGATAATAGCGTGTCAAAATATAAGACGATGATGCAGTTGGCAAAGCAAAAAAGACCACTAAAATCATTCGCTCAAAATCAGTCAGACCCATCCAAGTACTCAATAGATAAGCAATACATGGCATTAACATGAGACGCCCTATCGTATTTAAACTTAAACGACGTAGATCGGCGCGCATTTGCTGAAACTGTAATGCTGCCCCAACAGAAAGTAGTCCGAGCGGTAAACTCATGGCTGCCAAGATTTTTAATAGTTCAGGTAAGCCTTCAAACAGACTCAAGCCTGATAAATTAAACAATACCCCTGCAACACAGCCTAAAATTAAGGGATTTTTTGCGATGGACTGACAAGTCTGCCCCAATTGCTTCACACTTAAATTTGAAAACGCCAAGACTGAAATAATATTCACTAAGGGGACGGCAACGGCAATTAACATGGCAAACATCTGCATGCCTGTGGAGCCAAATAAAGCACCCATGAGCGACAAACCAATATAGGTATTAAAACGAATATGACTTTGGATATACACGCCAAAACGCTGCACGGGGATATGCATAAACTGCTTGATCCCCCACAACACGATGCTGATCAAACAGGTGCCCGCAACCAGTACTGTCAACATTCGTGAAACAGTGTTCATATCCAATTGCACGGCTGATACATTCAAAAATAGCAGCACAGGAAATAAAACGTAGTAATTGAGTTTTTCTGAATTTGCCCAAAATTCATCCTAAACAAACTGTGTGTATTTAAGCATATAGCCCATCGCTATTAATGCAACGAGGGGAAACAATGCGACGACGATATTCATGCTGTACGCCTTGAAATAAACAAGCTATTTCATCTTTAACCATTTATGTAGCACAATATAATCCTCATCTAGACTCATAACAAAATGAGTAATTACTCATGGCAATGACATTTTCTCAGCTTGAAATCTTTATTAAAGTCGCAGAACAACAAAGCTTTACTCTCGCTGCTCGACAGCTGGGAATTACTCAGTCAGCTGTCTCTCATGCCCTAAAGTGTTTAGAGCAGCATTGGAATGTCAGCTTATTTAGCCGTGAACAAGGCGAAATTAGCCTGACTCATATTGGTCAGCAGTTATTACTGCATGCTAAAGAAGTCATCAATACCGCACAAATCATGCAACAAGAAGTGCATGCCGCACATGGTATTCAACAAGGAACGCTGAGAATTGGCTCTTTTGGTTCTTCTAGTTCGATTCATCTGCTTCCAGAGCTGCTCAAAGCGTATCGGGAGCGCTATCCGCATATTGAAATCTATGTCGAAGAAGGTACCGATGCAGAAGTGTCACGTTGGATTTCTGAACGTCAGATTGATGTTGGTTTTGCTGTACTCCCTAAGCCGCAGCTGTTCACTTTCCCCCTAATTCAAGACATTTTCATTGCCTTGATTCCAGATAGTTATTCAGTTTCCAAACACAGTCATTTAAATATCCAAGACCTGCAAAACTACCCCTTTATTATGACCCGCGCAGGCAGCCAGTCCCATGTGGAAAAACTGCTTAAACAACACCACATACAACCTAAAATCACCTATCAAATGTCGCAACTGCTAACCATTTTAAACATGGTGAATTTACAGGAAGGGATTGCTATTGTTGCGGATATGGCGATGCCTACTGAGCTGTTGGCGCTACATCCACATGTGGTTAAACGTCCACTCTTTCCAAATACCCAACGGCAGATTGGACTCGCCGTAAAAAATCAAAAACTCATGAGCCCGGCTTGTAAAGCCTTTATCGAACTGGCCCAGTCCATGTTCTACCAAGAAGAGTTCACAATCTAAAAATAAAAAAACCTGCCGAAGCAGGTTTTTTGTTTTAGGACTTAGACCAAAATATCTCGTTTACCATTTGGCCCCATCCCACTGACGATGCCATTTTCTTCCATCTGATCAATAATCCGTGCAGCACGGTTATAGCCGAGACTGAATTTACGCTGTAAAGATGAGGTCGATGCTTTACGTGTTTCCAAAACGAAACTAACACATTGATCATACAGCGCATCACGGTCTGATCCACCATCACCATCTTCAAAACCGCGAGATGTCGGCTCTTCATCATAAGGCGTGAGGATCTCATCGACATAATTCGGTTCACCGCGCTCTCGCCATGCATCACAAATACGGTTCACTTCATCGTCTGAAATAAACGCGCCATGTACTCGTTCAGGTTCAATTTTACCCGGTCCGAGGAACAACATATCACCATGACCCAGTAAGTCTTCCGCACCACCAGCATCTAAGATAGTACGTGAATCCAGTTTACTGTTGACACGTAACGCAGCACGGGTTGGAATATTGGCTTTGATCAAACCCGTCACCACATCTACGGTTGGACGCTGTGTCGCCAACAGCAAATGAATCCCTGCTGCACGTGATTTTTGTGCAAGACGGGTAATCATTTCTTCGGCTTTTTTACCCACTTGCATGATCATGTCAGCAAATTCGTCGGCAACAATTACGATCAACGGCATTGGCTGTAAACGTGGCGCACGACTTTGGGTTGCAGAGTCATCTGGCTTCCAAGTTGGATCAATCAGATCTTCACCATTGGCCATTGCTTCTTCAATTTTACGGTTAAAGTCAGTCAGCTTACGCACTTTCATCAAGGACATCAGCTTATAACGACGCTCCATTTCATTGACACACCAGTTCAATGCACTCACCGCATCTTTCATGTCGGTTACAACAGGCGTTAATAAATGTGGAATATCGTTATAGTTGGCAAGTTCCAACTGTTTCGGGTCAATCATGATGAGTCGCAGTTGCTCAGGTGTGTATTTCAACAACATCGATAGCAACATGGCATTGACTGCGACTGACTTACCAGAACCTGTAGTACCTGCCACCAACATATGCGGCGCTTTCGCCAAATCGGCCAAGACAGGATTACCCGAAATATCTTTACCCATCGCCATACTAAGTAAGGCATTTGGATCACGGTATGCCGGCGTTTCTAACAGCTCAATAAGACGAACCATTTCACGTGAACTATTTGGGACTTCAATCCCGATATACGGTTTACCCGGAATAACTTCCACCACACGTACAGAAGCCATAGACATCGAACGCGCCAAGTCACGTGAAATATTGGTGACTTTAGACGCTTTCACACCAGGTGCCAAGTCAAGTTCAAAACGTGTTACGACTGGTCCCGGCTGTGCCTCTACAACTTTGGCTTTGACATTAAACTCTTGCAGTTTAATTTCTAAAAGTTCAGACAAGCGAGACAATTGCTCTGCAGTGAAATTGACTTTCTTGTTCGGATCTACAGGATCTAAGATTTCCAAGCCCGGCAAAGTCGGTAAATCCAAGCGTTTTTGTGCCACTTGCATCGCACGTGACATTGGACGACCAGAAGCATCAGTTAAAGGCGCATCAAAGTCAAAATCATCTTCGAGATCTAAATCGATGTCTTCAGGTTTACCCGCCGTTTCTTGCCACACTTCACGGAAAGCATCTTTATTCGAGCTGATTAAGGCTTTTTCATCATCAGATACAAAAGTCTGCGGCTGCGTATTAATTTCAGCACGAACCAAAGGCGTAGATTGCGCATAACTACTGGTTGTACGAACTGGCTGTGACTGTTCTATCGCTGGCTCTGCTTCTTCAACCAGCAAATCATCGAGATCATTAAATTCAGTTTCAGCACTGATATTTTTCGGTGTGGTCAGCGGTGTAATCTGTGCAGCAGCTACACCTAAACCTGCAACTGTGGCAGCAGCACCTGTAGCAAATTCATTTGAATGCGTTGCTGGACTTTCATTTTGAGCTGTATTAAATGGGCTATGCACATCCGTCGCTGTTTTACTATTTGGAACAGCCGCAAGTAGCTCATCAAAGATTTCATCATCATCCCAATCAACTGATTTTTTAGCCGCTGGCGCTGCTTCTGTCGGAGAAGTCGAATGCACATCTGCTGTTTTGTTGAAATATTCAGTTTGATTGGCAGGCTGCTCTTCTTCCGCAGCTTTGAGTAAAGCATCAATATCTTGTTTATGACGTTGGTCATCATTGGAATGTAATGCGCGCCAAACTTCACCTGTTGCAACAACACGTTGTTGATCTTGTTCAAGCTGATGCACTTTCGCCAAGGTATGTTCAAAATCTTCATCAGATGGCGTAGCAGTCTCTGCCAAGTCGACTGCAGATGAATGTTGTGCGTTCCATTCTTTGTCTGCCCATTCTTTATCGGCAATATCATCAAATAAACGTTCAGCGACGCGATCACGTACCACAGGATCGACATCGACCGCATGATGTTCATCGGCTGGTGTTACTGGTGCAACCACTTTTGATGCATGCGCAGCAGCACTCTCTTTTTTAGTCGTTGGCACTGTACGGTCAAAAGCGGTATCGCCTTCAGGGACATTACGATAGAACAAATCTTGCAGATAAGCTGGTGTGGATTTCATGGTTGCCCATGTCTTATTCCACTTAATGCCAAAGGCCAAAGTGAACAACATGATCCAAAATGCAATAAGAAATATTGCTGCACCATAGACCGTTAATATTTGTTCAAGACTTTGACCCAGTTCATAGCCAATGATCCCGCCCGATGCATTTTCTAAAGTATCTTCAGGGACATTCCAAAACAGGAAAAGTAAACTTGAAGTTGCCAGTAAAATAAAGAACTGAGCGGCATAGCGAAATGGACGGTTTAGAAAACTACGTGGCCACCACACTTGAATTGCTTCGAGAAATAAATAGACAGGTATCAGCAGACTTGCCCAACCTAAAAATCCATAGAGTAAGTCAGCTATCCATGCACCTGCGACGCCGCTGGCATTTGAAACTTGCTGAGTATCACTGGATAAATGCATCCATCCCGGATCAAATGGCGTATATGTGACTGTTGCAAGGAACAGATATATCCCAAATGAAACAAGGAATAATGTCATTATTAAGCGCTGTGCATATGCACCCGACACCGCTGTCATATACGTTCCTGTAACCAATTCTTCATGAATGTTTTTGTCATTACCCACAACAAAAATGGGCTGAATCTAAACCTGTTATTATGCACCTGTTCAATAAAAAAGATGCAAGATAATTTAAGTATAGTTGTTAACTTTATTCTATATAGCTCAAAACGATTTCGATGATCAATAATATCGACTTTAATCTCACACAATCGTTTCAAACTTTGACGTATAATTCCACAAATTATCATATAAAAAAAGGATTCTACGGATGAGCGCTCGTCACTCACGTCTAATTATTTTAGGTTCTGGTCCTGCAGGTTATAGCGCTGCGGTATACGCTGCCCGTGCAAACCTGAAACCGACACTCATCGCAGGTATTCAATTAGGCGGTCAATTGACTACAACGACAGAAGTAGACAACTGGCCAGGTGGTGCAGAAGGTTTAACAGGCCCTGCCCTAATGGAACAAATGCAAGCGCATGCTGAACGTTTTGGCACAGAAATTGTGTATGACCATATCAACGAAGTAGATCTCAATGTTCGTCCGTTCGTGCTTAAAGGCGATATGGAAGAGTTTACTTGTGATGCATTGATTATTTGTACAGGTGCAACTGCACAATATTTAGGTCTTGAATCAGAAGCTGCTTTCATGGGTCAAGGCGTGAGTGCATGTGCAACATGTGACGGGTTCTTCTACAAAAACCAAAAAGTTATGGTTGTCGGCGGCGGTAATACTGCTGTGGAAGAAGCGCTGTATCTTTCAAACATTGCTTCTCATGTCACTCTTGTACACCGTCGTGACACTTTACGTTCAGAGAAAATTCTGCAAGATCATCTTTTTGCAAAAGAAAAAGAAGGTAAAATCAGTATTATTTGGAATCACCAAGTGGATGAAGTCATTGGCGATAACACCGGTGTGACTTCTGTACGTATTAAATCTACGCTAGATGATTCAACTCAAAATGTTGATGTCACTGGAATGTTTGTGGCGATTGGTCACAAACCAAACAGCGGTATTTTTGATGGTCAATTGAACCTACGTGATGGCTACATCCAAGTTCAAAGCGGAACTGCGGGTAATGCAACACAAACGTCTATTCCGGGTGTATTTGCTGCGGGTGATATTGCCGACAGCATTTACCGTCAAGCCATTACTTCTGCAGGTTCAGGCTGTATGGCTGCACTCGATGCTGAAAAATACCTTGATGCACTCGGTGAATAATCTTTTGCTTAAGTCATTTGCTTAGCTAAACATTTTTAAAAATTAGCCGACCTGATGGTCGGCTTTTTTATGTATGATAAAAATCCGTATACCTCAATAAGAAGCTTGGCATGCCGATACTTCCTCCTTCTGAATTTACTTTCCCCGATCCTGTTGAATGCGATCCCGAAGGTGAAGGCTTAATTTGCATCGGTGCTGACCTCTCCCCTTCCACACTGTTTGAAGCCTATAGTCACGGTCTTTTCCCATGGTTCAGTGAAGGTGATCCAATTTGTTGGTGGTGTCCTGAACCCCGCTGCATTATTCGACCGCATGACTATCATCCGAGTAAATCGTTATTACGCAGCATGAAAAAAATAGACTATAAGATCACCATTAATCATGCGTTTGAAACTGTGATTCGCTCATGTTCTTTGCCGCGTAGTTATGCCAATGAAACATGGATTTCAGAAGATATTATTCAGGGATATTCTGCGCTGTTTGACGCAGGCTATGCTTATAGCATTGAAGTTTGGGAAAACGAGACTGTTGTAGGTGGCCTCTATGGGGTCAATATTGGTCATGGCTGCTTTGGCGAGTCTATGTTTAGTACACGAACAGATGTCTCTAAAATGGCGTTTTACACCTTAATGCTCATCGGGCAAGAGAATCAGTTGCCATGGATTGATTGCCAATTGGTCAACGATCACCTCTTAAGCTTAGGTGCGAGTACACTTTCTCGCCAACAATACCTTAATTCGTTACAAGATGTTGTTAAACAACCCTCTATCGATTGGAAAAAGTATCAGGACAGTGTATTTTCAAGTAAAACAATAGCGCAATGGGCAAGTCTCAGCGCATGACAATAAAAGAGGGATATTACGATGAATTCCTATCAACCGAAGTCCCTGTTGAACGAATTACAGTACTACATCACGCCTCCGCATGATTGTAGCTACTTAGAAAATAAATCTGCCCGGATGGTCTTTCTTGACCCTGTCCATCGTATTGATGTGGTCACGTTATCTGAACTTTCCCGCATGGGTTTTCGTCGTAGTGGTGATTTTGTCTATCGCCCTGAATGTCATCTTTGTCGCCAATGTCTGTCCTCACGTGTGCCTGTTCTTGAATTTCAAATGAACAGCGTGCAAAAAAAAGCGTGGAAACGGAATCAAGATTTAACGGTGAAAATTAGCCGCCCTCAAGATGCCGATGCAAAGCATTATGCCCTGTACGAACGCTATATCAATGAACGGCATGCTGATGGTGATATGTACCCACCCAGCCAAGATCAATTTGAAAAATTTTTAATCAATAGCTGCACTGACAGTTTCTTTTTAGAGCTGTGGTTGGATGAGCAACTGATCAGTGTATCTACCTGTGATCCACTCGATGATGGTATTTCAGCGGTATATACCTTTTTTGATCCTGATGAAAGCCGTCGCTCATTAGGTACTTTTGCCATTCTGAAACAAATCGAGCATGCACAAAAGCTTGGACTGCAATATGTCTACTTGGGCTATTGGGTGCCCGATTCGCAAAAAATGAATTATAAATCTCAGTACATTCCACTGGAACTTCTGCTTGATGGACAATGGCGTCGACTCAACCGACCACTGACCCAAGAAGAAATCAGCCAACTGGGGGATTCCCTGATGACCACCCTGCCTTCTGGTTGGAATAATCCTATTATTAAATAAAAGGGATCAACAAAAGATATTCAATAAAAAAGCATCCGTTTATTCACGAATGCTTTCTTTAAATCTGACTACGCTTCACCACTTTTATTTAAATAAAGCTGCAAAATCATCACTACAAGCCTTCACCATAATAATGGCATGTTCTCGTGTTCCATCGGCATTTGGATAATAATTCTTTCGCAAATCGATTTGATGAAAATCCGCTTTTTCATATAAACGGATCGCAGGTTGATTACCTTCTCGTACTTCTAAGAAGATTTGAATGGGGTTATTTTTGAGTAAAGCAATAGATTCATCGAGCAATTGAAAACCTAAGCCTTTGCCTTGCTGGCCCGGATCGATCGCCATCAGCAATAAATTTGCTTCATCTAAAACGGGTTGTAAAATGCAAAAACCTACAACTTTTCCTTGTCGCTCAATCACCGTACTTTGATAGGCAGCAATCGATTCTTGAAATTGTTTTATGGTCCAAGGATGGCTTTGTACGCGGCGCTCGATATCGTAAACCTGCTGGACATCAGCGTCTTGCATCAAACGAATCATCTTCGTTTATCTTTCTATAGCTAGGGTATGCGCATTATAAAAAGTTTGTCTATAAAGTTGAATAAAAAAAAGAGCGATTTACATCGCCCTTCTGAAAAAGTCACCACAGCGCTGTGATTAGAGACCCAAATATGCTTTCCACGTTTTTAACAAACCAGAAGTATCTAAATCATTCGGGTGAAAACCTGGTTTAAAATACATCAGCATTTCTTTACCCATACCAGTGATGATGCCTTTTGAAGGGCTATAACCATAGGTATAAATATCTTTTAATGCTTCAAAATTAAGCTTGTTATCTTCTTTTAATAAACGAGCGACAAAATAACTTTGTACGAAGAATAAAGTCACCATTGCGCCAATCAATGAACCTGTACGGAGTGCGTAGGCCTTTATTCCCTGACCAAAGACACCTTCAAATACATCATAAGCCACGGCTTTATGCTCATTTTCTTCAATCGCATGCCATAACCACATATTTTTCATGGTTTCATCAGTCATCAAGGCTTGAATATGTGGGTTTACCAATAACTGTGAAGCAATCGTTGCAGTGAAATGCTCAAGTGCCGTAGTTGCAGTAAGATCCACCATTTCTTGAGTAATACCAACAGGTTTACCAATACGTGCAAAGACTTTACGTACACCTTGGATAACACGACCCGTTGCCTTATCAAGTGTTTCGACATCATGACCGTATTTTTGTGCAGAAGCATTAAAACCCTCATGCTCTTGCGTATGCATCGCTTCCTGACCAATGAAAGCACTAATTTCTTTTTGTAGGGCTTCATTATTTGCGATCGCGGGGTGTTTACGTACTGCACGCACACTATCAATAAAGAACATTTCACCCGCGGGAAATAAAGCAGACAATGCGGTCATAAAATGTGTCAAACCTGCTGAGCCATTCATCCAGTACTCTGGTACCGCATCAAAATCAAAATTCATGCGACGTACAGGGAAACTTGCACCTGCGCGATTAGTAATCTTTACTTTAGCGTTCATGCCTAACTCCTTTTTGAGTTATGAAATACTCAAACTTTTATTGGTTTTCTTGAGTTCATATTACGGTTTTATTGAAGCGTAATTATTTCAGTTAAGGACAGTGAATTATCACTAAAGGACAGCTTTAAAAAATATTGTCAGACAATTCCCCTATCACATTGAATAAGCATAAAAAAAAGCGCCTCAAAGAGGCGCTTTTTTACACACATTTAGTGATTATGCAGTTACTTTAGAAACTACACCCGCACCAACTGTACGACCACCTTCACGGATCGCGAAGCGTAAGCCAGCGTCCATTGCGATTGGGTGGATTAATTCTACTGACATTTCTACGTTGTCACCAGGCATAACCATTTCAACGCCTTCTTTAAGCGCGATCGCACCAGTTACGTCAGTTGTACGGAAGTAGAACTGTGGACGGTAACCGTTAAGGAATGGAGTATGACGACCACCTTCGTCTTTAGAAAGTACGTATACTTCTGCGTCGAATTTAGTATGCGGTTTGATTGTACCTGGTTTAGCAAGTACTTGACCACGTTGAACGTCTTCACGTTTAGTACCACGTAGAAGAACACCACAGTTCTCGCCCGCACGACCTTCGTCAAGAAGTTTACGGAACATTTCTACGCCAGTTACAGTTGTTTTAACTGTATCTTTAATACCAACGATTTCAACTTCTTCGCCTACTTTCACGATACCAGTTTCAACACGGCCAGTTACTACTGTACCACGACCTGAAATTGAGAATACGTCTTCGATTGGCATAAGGAATGCTTGGTCGATAGCACGTTCTGGTTCTGGGATGTAAGAGTCAAGAGCTTCAACAAGAGCAACTACAGCATCTTCGCCGTATTGACCAGCTTCACCATTAAGCGCTGCAAGAGCAGAACCACGGATTACTGGAGTGTCGTCGCCTGGGAAGTCATAAGTAGAAAGAAGTTCACGAACTTCCATTTCTACTAGTTCAATTAGCTCTTCATCATCAACGATGTCACATTTGTTCAAGAACACAACGATGTAAGGTACACCTACCTGACGAGAAAGAAGGATGTGTTCACGAGTTTGTGGCATTGGACCATCAGTCGCCGAACAAACAAGGATCGCACCATCCATTTGCGCAGCACCAGTAATCATGTTTTTAACATAATCGGCGTGACCTGGGCAGTCTACGTGAGCGTAGTGACGGATTGGAGAATCGTATTCTACGTGTGAAGTATTAATTGTAATACCACGTGCTTTTTCTTCTGGTGCAGAGTCGATTGCAGCGTAATCTTTCGCTTCACCACCGAATTTTTTTGCACATACAGTTGCAATTGCAGCTGTTAAAGTAGTTTTACCGTGGTCGACGTGACCAATTGTACCCACGTTAACGTGTGGCTTATTACGTTCGAACTTAGCCTTAGCCATGAGATCTTCCTTTTTAAACTACTCATGCAGGGATACTGCATGAGCATTTGGTTTTTAACTATGAATTAGTTTGGGCTTATAGTAATCGAAAGATTACTCGTCGTCACCTTTTTTACCGCCAGATTGGAACTTAGCGATGATGCCTTCAGCCACGTTACGTGGTGTTTCAGCGTATTTAGCGAATTCCATAGAATAAGTCGCACGACCTTGAGACATAGAGCGCATATGTGTTGCGTAACCAAACATCTCAGAAAGTGGAACTTCTGCACGGATAGCTTTAGTACCACCAGGTAAATCGTCCATACCTTGAACAAGACCACGACGACGGTTTAAGTCACCCATGATATCGCCCATGTAGTCTTCTGGAGTTTCTACTTCAACTTTCATGATAGGCTCAAGAAGAACAGGATCTGCTTTCATGAAACCGTCACGGAATGCGTAAGAACCAGCCATTTTGAACGATAATTCGTCAGAATCGACATCATGGTAAGAACCATCGAACAATGTCGCTTTGATGCCAACAACTGGATAACCAGCTAGGACACCATTCTTCATACGTTCTTGGATACCTTTGTCAACCGCACCGAAGAATTCTTTAGGTACTACACCACCTACAACTTCTTCAGCGAACTCGTAGTCTTTACCAGCATCTTCAGCAAGTGGTTCTAAACGTACGTATACGTGACCAAACTTACCTTTACCACCAGTTTGACGTACGAACTTACCTTCTTGTTCAACTGACTTTTTAATAGTTTCACGATACGCAACCATTGGTTTACCAATGTTCGCTTCAACGTTGAATTCACGCTTCATACGGTCAACAATAATGTCAAGGTGAAGCTCACCCATACCAGCAATAATTGTTTGACCAGATTCTTCGTCAGTACGTACGCGGAATGAAGGGTCTTCTTTCGCCAAACGACCTAAAGCAACTGACATTTTTTCTTGGTCTGCTTTAGTTTTAGGCTCAACCGCAAGCGCAATTACTGGCTCTGGGAATTCCATACGCTCTAGTGTAATTACATTATTTTCATCACATAATGTATCACCAGTAGTAGTATCTTTAAGACCTACACATGCTGCGATATCACCCGCACGAATTTCTTCAATATCGTGACGGTCATTTGCGTGCATCTGTACGATACGGCCAACACGTTCGCGCTTCATTTTAACTGGGTTATAGCAAGGGCTACCTGCTTTAAGCACACCAGAGTAAACACGTACGAAGGTTAAGTTACCTACAAATTTGTCGTTCATGATTTTGAACGCAAGCGCAGAGAACGGAGCATCATCAGACGCTTCACGAGAACCTTCAGTTTCGTCTTTGTCGTCAAGGATACCTTTAATCGCCTCGACATCAGTCGGCGCAGGTAAGAATTCAATTACAGCATCCAACATACGTTGAACACCTTTGTTTTTGAACGCTGAACCACAAAGCATTGGTTGAATTTCATTCAACAATGTACGCGCACGTAAACCTGAAACGATTTCTTCTTTAGTTAACTCACCTTCTTCAAGGTACTTGTCCATGAGTTCTTCTGATGCTTCCGCAGCAGCTTCAACCATGTTAGTACGCCATTCGTTAGCAGTATCAACTAATTCAGCAGGGATTTCGCCATATTCAAACTTCATACCTTGAGATGCTTCATCCCAGATAATCGCTTTCATTTCGATTAGGTCAACAACACCCTGGAAGTTTTCTTCTGCACCGATTGGAACAACGATTGGCACTGGATTACCACCAAGACGTGTTTTAACTTGTTCAACAGCACGGAAGAAGTTCGCACCAGTACGGTCCATTTTGTTCACGAATGCAATACGTGGAACTTTATATTTATTTGCTTGACGCCATACAGTTTCAGACTGAGGTTGTACACCACCTACAGCACAGTAAACCATGCATGCACCGTCAAGAACACGCATAGAACGTTCAACTTCAATAGTGAAGTCTACGTGTCCTGGGGTATCAATTACGTTAATACGGTGCTGTTCGAATTGGTTACCCATCCCTTTCCAGAAGCATGTTACTGCCGCTGAGGTAATAGTAATACCACGTTCTTGCTCTTGTTCCATCCAGTCTGTAGTTGCAGAACCTTCGTGAGTTTCACCAAGTTTGTGACTCTCACCTGTGTAGAACAAAATACGTTCTGAAGTGGTAGTTTTACCAGCATCAATGTGCGCAGAGATACCAATGTTACGATAACGAGAAATTGGGGTTTGACGAGCCATGATTTCTAGCATTCCTAAATTTTGTTGTTTAAAACAGGACGCTTTAAGCTGCATAGCAACTTAAAGCGATTCGATGACAAAACAGTGACAACTGATTTGTCACCCTCCTGAATAGGGGCTGTTTTATCCGCTTAGAAACGGTAATGAGAGAAGGCTTTGTTGGCTTCAGCCATACGATGCACATCTTCACGTTTTTTGATCGCTGCGCCTTTACCTTCAGCTGCATCAAGCAACTCACCAGCAAGACGTAAAGCCATAGTTTTTTCAGAACGCTTAGCAGCAGCATCTACTAACCAACGCATAGCCAAGGCAGTACGACGGGATGGGCGTACTTCCATAGGCACTTGGTATGTAGCACCACCAACACGGCGTGCTTTTACTTCGACCATAGGACGAACTTTTTCAAGAGTAGTCTCGAAAAATTCAACTGGGTCTACTTTAGATTTTTCTTGAACGCGGTCTAAAGCACCGTAAACGATACTTTCAGCAATAGATTTTTTACCATCTTGCATTACGTGGTTCATGAATTTAGCGATTGTTTGGCTGCTGAACTTAGGATCCGGAAGGATTTCACGGGCAGCAACTACGCGACGTCTTGGCATTTTAATACACCTAATAAATATGACACTTCAGGCTACTCCAGCAGGTGCACAAAGTGTCATGTGCTTTCGCTGGCCTTACTATACGTCGCTTGGAATTTTCACAAAAAATGCAGAAATCAGACAAGCGAGACGATAAAGGATTGCAGTTCTAACGAACTAAGAAGTTAATCTTTTCAGATTATTTCTTAGGACGTTTAGCACCGTATTTAGAACGAGACTGGTTACGATCTTTAACACCAGCACAGTCTAAAGAACCACGAACGGTATGGTAACGTACACCTGGTAAATCTTTAACACGACCACCACGGATAAGAACAACACTGTGCTCTTGTAGGTTATGGCCTTCACCACCGATGTAGCTAGAAACTTCGAAACCTGAAGTTAAGCGAACACGGCAAACTTTACGCATTGCTGAGTTAGGTTTTTTAGGTGTAGTTGTGTAAACACGTGTACAAACACCACGACGTTGTGGACAAGCCTTCAACGCAGGAACTTTAGATTTTTCAACTAAAGTTGTACGACCCTTACGGATCAACTGATTTGTTGTTGCCATTTGGCAATTCTCCCGTTAATAAAAAGCCCCAAAAAATACTACTTTTTGAGGGCATGCAATTGTAAGCGAAGACTTAAAATTGGTCAACAATATACGATCATCGAAAACATTTATTCATCGTGAGTTGCGCAAATTTCCACCCACAAATAAATAGGTTATTTTTCCGAGGAATCTGCTGATTTTTTTGTAACTTTATCTATAGCTGCTGTTTTGGCTTTACGCGGCTTAGCTTTGGGTGCAGCTTTAGCCACGGGGACATCATCATCCTGTACAGCTTCCAACACATCAAACTCATCCGTTTCAGCTAAAGCAGGTTTTTGCGCAGCCACGGGTGCATGAGGTTCAACAACTTTTTCTGCGAGTGCCTCCAAACCTTCTGAGACTTTTTGTTCCTGCGCTACCGCCACTTCGGCTGCATCAGCGGTTTTAGCTTGTGCTTTTTTAGTGACTTTTACTGCGCGGATACTCTCGTGACCTGCAACATCTATGGTCTGATCCAATACTGGTTCAGCCAAATCGATATCTTTCGCCTTAATGCCTTCTAGTAATTTAGGTGTTGCTTGAGCAAGCAACTCAAGAGAGCGCTCATAGGCATGCAATGGTGACAAGGTGATATCTTGATGCTGCAAAATATATTGGCGCGCATTGGAAAAGACTTGCTGTGCCTTCTGATTCACTTCATCCACCAAACGGCGACTATACACCACACTTACACCAGCACTCGCCACAGGAGATAATCGTGATAGCTGATTTAACAATGAAACTTTTGGCATTTGATTGAGCCATGCCCACTTAAACTGACCATTTTCATCTAGTACATATTTTTTCAATGCTGCTGCATCAGTATCTGAACCCATCAATTGCTGCAATTGATGTAAATCACTATTTTGTAGCGTACTACTCAGAGCTTTTATTGCCATAAGCAAAGTTTGTTTTTCTGCAATTAAACTGAGATCGACCTGTTTAAAAATAAACTGAACGATATCTTGATCACTTTCTTTACTTAAGTCGAAACCATAAGAACGTCCAACTTGATAAATCACTCGCAAAGTCATAATCAGTGACGCAGGGATATCAATACTTGAACCGATGACACCTGTCGCACCTGTTAAAGCCCCTTGAATTGAAGCAATCCATTTATTTTGCTCGCCCAAGGCCTGACTAATGCGACGTGAACGATCGACATCTTGTGTCAACTCTTCTAAATCACGCACCCCAGCTTCATCAAGCACCGCATCTACAGATGAAATATCCGAACTAAAATGATTCAATCGATCAAAAAGATAGTCCGAAATCTTGTCGCTAAATTGAGGGGCAACAAAATTGGCTACATTATTTACGGTATTAAAATGTCGACCGAATAATTGTCTAGAAACATTCGGAACGTGTTCACGCAGGATTTGCTGTGGATTATCATATTTTTTCACATCAAATACGCTCGTCTGACGTGACTGACCTTCCAAGGTTTGACCATTTTTTTGTGGTTGAATGACCTTAGTTACAGATTCGGGTGCAACATGATTGATAATAGACACCCCTGTAGAACTGAGCTTTTTAGCCACTCCAAAGGCGTTTGAGAGCAGACCAGCCGTTGGTTTATTATTCGTTTTCGCCATTCCCTACCCCATTCAGACTATTCTTGAAATTCTTGATAAATACTAGGTGTAGTCAAACTTTATCACAACTTGAATATGTATCTTTAAGTTAAGTTTTTTGCTGCATCGTTGCAAATTAGCTCAGTCAAAAATAGGCATAGGATTTGCCATAAGAATTCAAAAAGCTTTCTGCTATCATTATTCCAATCAAATTATATGAGTTCGTCTATTTAGAAAGTTTCCTTCGTATACTTTCAATAGCTTGCTCACACACTACCTATAAAGGATCTGTAGATGAAACGTGTTGTAATCACTGGTATGGGCATCAACTCATGCATTGGTAATACATTAGAAGATGTCACTCATTCTTTGCAAAACGGGATTTCTGGAACACGTTTCAACCCAAGTTATGCTGAACTTAATTTCAAAAGTCATGTCAGTGCGGCTGCAGAACAAAACTTTGACGGTATTGACCGTCGCTTAAAACGTTTTATGGGCGTATGCGCAATGTATGCATACAACTCAGCTTTGGCTGCGGTAGAAAATGCAGGCTTAACAGCAGAACAAATTGGCGGTAATCCACGCTATGGTATTGCTGGTGGTTCAGGTGGTGGTTCAACTGCATCTGTTGTAGAAATGAAAGAACTTCTAGACACCAAAGGTGCACGTAAAGTTGGTCCATTCTTTGTACCACGTAACATGACCAACACCATTACTGCAAACGTAGGTGTTGCATTTAAAATGCAAGGTATTGCACACACGATTACTAGCGCATGTGCAACATCTGCAGATGCCATTGGTTATGCATACAACCTGATTCAATTGGGCAAACAAGACTTAATGCTTGCCGGTGGTGGTGAAGAAGACCATTGGTCACAAAGTCTTTTATTTGATGCAATGGGCGCACTTTGTTCAAAATATAATGACACACCAGCGACTGCTTCACGCCCTTACTCTGCTGACCGTGACGGTTTCGTGATCGCAGGTGGTGGTGGCTTCGTTGTACTAGAATCTCTTGAACATGCTCAAGCACGTGGCGCAAACATTTTGGCTGAAGTTGTCGGTTATGCAGCAAACTCAGATGGCGCAGACATGGTTGCACCATCAGGTGAAGGTGCGACTCGTTGTGTCCTGATGGCGCTTGAAGAAGCAAAACAACACGGCGTAGACAAAATTGACTATGTAAATACACACGGTACATCTACTCCGGCTGGTGATGTTACTGAACTTAAAGCGATGGAACGTGCTTTCGGCGAAGGACAAGTTCCTCCGCTCAGCTCGACTAAATCAATGACAGGTCACAGCCTCGGTGCTGCAGGTGTACAAGAAGCGATTTACTCTATTTTGATGATGCAAAATGACTTTATTGCACCAAACATCAACGTGACTGAACTTGATGAAGGTGCAAAACCTTTTGATATCGTACTTGAAAAACGTGATGCAAAATTGAATACTGTGATGAGTAACAGTTTTGGTTTTGGCGGTGTAAACGCTTGCCTCGTTTTCAAAAAATGGGAAGCTTAATATAAAGTTTGCTGCTTTGGCGCTTCGGTGCCAAAGCACACACCCACCGCCCTTTTAAGGGTCAATATATGGATGCTCCATCAGATGCTTTCCTCTGGGTCAAAGCATTACATATTATCGCAGTTGTTTGCTGGTTCGCAGCGCTATTTTATCTCCCTCGCCTTTATGTCTACCATGCCATGAGTGATGATGCTACGAGTCATCAGCGCTTTCAAATCATGGAACGCAAGCTATACCGCGGCATTATGTGGCCTGCAATGATTACTACACTGATCACGGCGCACTTCCTCGTCGATTGGGGTGATGCAACTCGACACTACCATGAAGCGCTTTGGTTCTACCTAAAAGTTGGATTAGTTGGACTATTGGTGATTTATCATTTTGTATGTGGTTATTACCGTAAAAAGCTTATCGAAAATGCACATTATAAATCGCATAAGTTCTGGCGTTATTTTAATGAAATGCCAACTTTGATTTTATTTGCAGTGATCATTTTAGTGGTCGTGAAGCCAAGCTTCTAAACGACTGTAAAAAAGCCCCTACTCATTGGGGCTTTTTTATTTCTATACCAAAATGTTTATATACAAAAACTACAACTGCACACAGCTATCTAAAATATTCCAATTGTGTGCTCTAAATTGCTCACGCGGATACGGCACCTCAGCACACAGCATACCCTCCTTCTTAAAGAAACGTCGGCCGTGGCTATTTTGATTCAACTGCGTTAAATCAGTCGCACCCTGATTCAACAAATTAAAAATCATAATTCGATCATTCAAAATGTGCCCTGCAAGCACATAGCGCTCCCAAGGCACCCCCTCTATATTGGACAAAGTATTGCCCAAATAGTTTTTGATATGCCAAGATGAATACTGTCCCTGTTTTTGACCAGCCTGCATCCTAAACGAATCATAAGAAAGCTCAGATAGCTGTGCCGCCTCTTCATATTGCTTAAACAATTGATTTGCAGTTTGATTTGGCAAATACAACCAATACATCAACGAGGTATTCCAGTCCGATAATTGCTGCACCTGCTTCAACACCGCATATACGCCATAGGCTTCCAATTGCGCTGCTGAGCGCAAACTTAACTGACTGGCACTTAAAGGCTCTAAATAAACAACTTGTCCAGTCTTTAATTGCTCATTACGTATAATTCGAACATAACGTGCCAGCCAGCTTTGAATCAGCATCCTTTCAACCAATGAGATCGGGCGCTCAAGCATCTGCTGCAATCTTTGATATTCAGCCATATATGCATCCAGCTTATCCTCTTTATTTAACGCAATATTGATCTGATAAAGGATCGCCAACTGATTTAAATACTTAAAGTCTGGATATGCGGAATTGCTCGGCATACTTAAACTGCGGTATTGGTCTGCATGCTGCAACCATGCGTTAAAGCGCTGCAACGGCACCTTTTCTTGCTGTATCAGCGCACCGAGCACCTGATGATACCCAACAACAAATGCGCTAGCCGCCTTAGGATCATCGATCAGCAATTGCTGAAACTCCGCAACTAAATTCGTCTGTTCTTCTGACCACTTTTCACGTGTTAGTTTCGCATTCAATGGCTGGCCCAATACATTCTGATGCTCTTGCCCCAACAAACTAAATGCCCAATCTTGATGATAACGATAGCGCCCAACATTCAATGCCGAAAACCGATCTGCGGCATTCAGCCCAAGCAAGTTAAAATACGGCTCTTGTGTGTAATTTGAATGATAAGAAATTTCAGACTGCTGCCACTTGAGCACCCGAGGATCAATACGCTCATCCCACCGCAGCCAAAGACAAAAACACACAACAACTGCAAGCAACAGCAAGAAAATAAAGATGATTTTTTGTTTCATTGATTTCTTATTTTGAATTATTTCAGCCGCATTATATTCAACTTCACCATTCACGCATACAAAAAAAAGCCATCACAAGATGGCTTTTTTTACTTTAAACACAAATATTTATGCAGGAATACGCAGCACTTGCCCAGGGAAAATATCATCGGCATTTTTTAACAAAGGACGGTTTGCTTCAAAAATTTTATTGTATTGATTTGCATCACCATAAAATTCTTTAGAAATCTTAGAAAGATTATCGCCTGATTTAACTGTATAAAATTTACTTTCTGGTTCTGGCGTTGCTACAGTCAACTGATCATCCACTTGCGCCACATGATCAATATTCCCTACCGCCAAGATAATCTTTTCACGATCTGCTTGGCTTTGCACCTGACCTTTCACTGTTGCTAGATCTGAAGTCCCGTTATAACTCACAGACAAGCCAGTTACAGGTAAGCCCAGTGCTTTGATATGACCCAATAACTTATTGGCAATTTCTTGTGCAGATGGTTCAGAAGGTGTTGCTGGCGCTGCCTGAGGTTCTGCAGGCGCTGTATTTTTTCTACCAATTCCTTTTACAAAATCAAAAAGACCCATTTTTTTCTCCGTTGTTTTTACTGTTTTAAATAATTTAACT
This sequence comes from Acinetobacter sp. LipI_15, assembly GCF_058242865.1. Lineage (NCBI taxonomy): Bacteria > Pseudomonadati > Pseudomonadota > Gammaproteobacteria > Moraxellales > Moraxellaceae > Acinetobacter > Acinetobacter sp. LipI_15. Next base: position 2,474,315 of record NZ_JBZAYN010000001.1, read on the forward strand.
ATTATTCAAACTCTATTTTTATAGCTAAAAAATAACCGCTTTTGAGTTGTTGTTGGTGACAGAAACGTAAGCCAATGTAAAAACAAAATATTCAGCATAAAAAAAGCCACCGAATGGTGGCTTTTTAAATCAGCATCGCTGAAATCTAAAATTAACCTAGTTTCTTAGAAACATAGTCAATTGCAGATTGTACAGTAGTGATTTCGTTTGAATCTTCATCAGGAATAGTGATGTCGAAATCGTTTTCGAAAGACATAACTAATTCAACTAGGTCTAGAGAATCTGCACCTAAGTCATCCATGAAAGAAGCTTCGTTTTTGATCTCGTCTGCTTTAAGACCAAGTTGTTCAGCTACTGCTTGTTTTACGCGTTGTTCGATATCGCTCACAGGAATTCTCCTCATTGCTTGTGGCGTTTTTAATGCCGTTAGTTTAATTGAATCTAAATCGTTTTGAAAGTTTATACTTGAGCGCTTAGCTCATGTATAAACCACCATTTACATGTAATACAGTTCCGGTAATGTAACTTGCCTTTTCAGAAGCAAGAAAACTTACGGCATTTGCGATATCTTGCGGCTCACCTAAACGGTTTAAAGCCACTTGATCACTCATCTTTTTACGAATTTCTTCGCTTAACTGTTCTGTCATTTCTGTTGCAATAAAGCCCGGAGCCACTGCATTTACAGTGATTTGGCGGCTTCCCATCTCTTTTGCAAGGCTGCGACCAAAGGCCTCAATCCCTGCTTTTGCAGCAGAATAGTTTGCTTGTCCTGGGTTAGCAAAATGTGCAACCACAGAACTAATATTAATAATTCGTCCAAAACGTGCTTTGGTCATGCCCTTTAAAACACGTTTAGAAAGTCGATAAACGGCTTTCAAATGAATGTTGAGAATGTCATCCCAATCATCTTCTGACATACGAAGTAACAAATTATCTTTGGTAATACCAGCATTGTTCACCAAAACCAATACAGAACCAAAGTTTTGCTCAATGTCTGATACCAATGCATCGATTGCAGTTGCATCACGTACATCTAGAACTTTACCCGCACCATTTTCAGCAAAAGCAGCAGATAATTTTTCCGCACCCGCTTCTGAAGTTGCAGTACCTACAACAAAATAACCGTCTTGAATCAATTGCTGAGCAATTGCTGCTCCAATCCCTCGGCTCGCACCTGTTACTAAAGCAACTTTGCGTTCTTGTGTCATGCAATTTTCCCTTCTGCCACTAAAATGGCATTCAGTGCATCTTCCATACGACCTTTCGTGTCGAGTGGGAATGCTTTTTCAATATTTGGCAAACGTTTTGCGAGATTCGCAAGGACATTACCCGGACCACATTCAGCAATGTACTGAATACCTTGGTCTTGCAAATACTGCATGGTCTTTGTCCACTGTACAGATTGGTATAACTGTGCAGTTAACGCCTGACGTAATTGCGCTACATCAGTCGCGATTTCAGCGCCTACATTTTGTATTACAGGTATAGTAGGCAGCTCAATGGCAGTTTGTTCCAATGCTGTCGCAAACTGTTCAGCAGCAGGTTTCATCAATGCACAATGCGATGGCACAGAAACCGGAAGTGCAATTGCCTTACCGCCATTTTCCTTAGCAGCAGCCATAACCGCTTCAACCATGGCTTTATCACCCGCAATGACAACTTGACCTTGTGCATTGTAGTTTGCAGCATCTACTGAACCTGGGCCTTCTGCTTGAGCACAAAGTTCAATGACTTTGACATCATCTAGACCCAAAATTGCCGCCATTGCACCTTGACCTTCAGGTACAGCACTTTGCATCAACTGACCACGTAGGTTCACCAGTTTAACGGCATCACCTAGGCTCATCGCTCCCGCAGCAACCAAGGCGCTGTATTCACCTAATGAATGACCTGCAAGGTATTTCGGTGCAACACCACCTAACTCTAACCACACACGCCATAAAGCAATACTGGCAGTCAGTAGTACAGGTTGAGTAAATTCTGTTTGGTTTAACCCTTCACCACTTTGCGCAATTTGCCAAAGATCAAAGCCAGCCGCTTCTGATGCTTCTGCAAATGTTGCTTGCACACTACTAAACTGTTCTGCAAGTTCAGCGAGCATGCCGACTTTCTGTGACCCTTGACCCGGGAACACGAATGCAGTTTTAGTAGCTTGAGCTGCTTGCTCGAGTTGTTTAGCAGACATAAAAAAATCCTTTATCAAGACTGGTGAATTTATGCTATTTGGACATTTATTCAACACAATCCCATGTAAGCTTGTTTCAGGGACGGAAATTTAACACTTAATTTTTGTCTTGGTAATTGCCAAATGCAACAAAAAATCGGTACAAAAAAAGGGAGCTTAACGCTCCCATTTTTTCTACTAAGCTTGACGCTTAATACATCACCAATTATTCAGCAGATGCTTTAGCGAATAATTGACGACCACGGTAGATACCATCTTTAGATACGTGGTGACGACGGTGAGTCTCGCCAGTAGCTTGGTCTACAGTTAATGCATTCTCGGTTAAAGCGTCATGTGAACGGCGCATGTCACGGCGAGAGCGACTTTTACGGTTTTGCTGAACGGCCATGATGGCTCCTTACAAAGATCGAAAAAATGGATCAGAACAAATTCGATTGTCTTATACTCAAGAGTATAACACAAAAATTAGTTAAGTTTACCCTTCAAACCTGCCAAAACATCAAACGGGTTGTCCCGTTTTTCTTCAACAAGCTCTTCAGCGGCAGGTTGATGCTTATGTTCACAAGCGTCATGCTTAGGTGACAAAGGCATCAACAATAACAATTCATCCTCTATCAGTGAGAGTAAATCAGCAGTCGCAGGCGCATCATATGAACCTTTGGTTGTTGCTTCACTTTCACCTAAAACGATGAAATCAGCATCCTCATCCAAGCGCTCTATCAGTGACTCGTCATCTACAAGAGCTAGATGAAAACTTGAAACAAGCGGGATCTCAACAGTATCCAGACAACGCTGGCATTCCATTGGAACATTTGTTTCAACATGACCATCTAGCCATACAATGCGATGATAAGCATCCATTGATAGCTTACAGTCTATGTTAATCAATTGATCATCAATTGATCCAACAGCTTCACGAGCAATACGAACAAAGCGAGATAATGGCAGTGTTCCTGACCATTTAAAGCCCTGTTCAGCCCATTTAAACGGCTCAATCTGTGCCGGAAAGGTATTTGCTGACATAATTAAGGCGGCAATTCTACAAATTCATCAGTACTCTGTCAAAGATTAAGATACAATTTTGTACTTATTTAGACAGACCATTTGGGTAACTTAAGTTATGCATCTGTTGCAGCCGCAAACAGAAGTGAATATTTCATCACTTATGAGCACAATTTCAACGCTTGATTCTGACATTTCAACCGACCAAGTGCAACTCTCGGCTTGGGAGAAACTTTCCACAGAAACAGAACACGTCGATTGGCTCATCTTACACTTTAATCATTGGTTTTCCCACCTGAATGTGAGCTTAGTGAAAGGTGACTTTGAGCCCGAGTACTTTCCTGCTGATTCAAACGGCCCTGCCCGTATTCAATTTGCTCATGGTTATTTCAATAGCGCTTTGCATGAAATTAGCCATTGGACTATTGCTGGCGAGCAACGCCGTTTACTTCCCGATTTAGGCTATTGGTATGCACCTGATGGTCGTAGTAAAGAGCAACAAGCCCTCTTTGAACAGGTAGAAATTAAGCCCCAAGCGATCGAATGGTTATTTGCCAAAGCCTTTGGACGTAAGTTTCGTGTATCACTCGATAACCTCACTGGTGAAGGAGGAGATGGCAGCAGCTTTAAAGATAATGTCTATGCACAATTACAGGCTTATTTTAAAGGTGAAGCCAAACTTCCACGCGATGCTTGGCGCTTTATCCAATGCATTTGCCACTGTACACGTGCTGGCAAAATGTTACAGGCGAATGAATTTCAACGTGAAATGCTTGATTAAATTATACAATTTGACTGCATTTCACGTTGCACAAAGCGAATAGACCGCGACATAATGTCTAGAGCTTTTAATAATAAGAGGAAAACGACATGTTGCATTTAAGAATACATCCGGAAAATCCTCAACCCCGTTTAATTACGCAAGCCGTTGAACGGATTCGTGCCGGCGATGTGGTGGTTTATCCCACAGATGCCGCCTATGCCATCGGTTGCCAGATTGGGAACAAAAATGCCATGGAACGCATTGCCCAAATTCGTCAGCTCGATGCTAAACATCAATATGCGATTATTTGTGCAGATTTATCTGACATTGCCACGTATGCCAAAGTCGACAATGCCATGTATCGTTTATTGAAAAATAACACCCCTGCGGTCACCACCTTTATTTTGCCTGCGACCAGTGAAGTTCCTCGCCGTTTAATGCATCCTAAAAAGAAAACCATTGGACTGCGTATTCCGAGCAACCCGATTTGCCAATTGTTACTCAAAGAACTCGGTGAACCTTTATTAACATCGACCTTAATTTTACCGGGCCAAAAAGAACCGATTGATGATCCTTACGAAATTGAACTGCAAATCGGCAAAAGAATAGATGTATTAATTGATGGCGGTTTAGGTACTTTAAATACCACTAGCGTTGTAAACCTTGCAGGTGAATACCCTGAAGTGATTCGCCGTGGTGTCGGTGATGTCAGTGCCTTTGAATAGCATGTACTGTTAAATACATGCTGTTACCGATCAGAGGCACAGCATGTAAAAGTCCTCTGCTCAAAACGCGGTTAAAGCACCTTTCGATAAAGGAATCGACCTGATGACTTTATTTCAAATGTTACTCAAGCTGCAAAATGCGACAGACCTCAGTGTCTCCGAGCAAAGCAGTCTCAATCATTTTGCTATATATGCCACTGAGCCTTGGACTTTAGAATCCAAGGCTCAACTAAGGGCAATAGATAAAAATTTAATTTCACCAATAGCGACAACACCGCCGCAGGTTTTTCGTTATTTTCTGCATGCATCAACGGTCAAATCACTGTTTAAACGTAAAGCTAATCAAAATCTCTGCTCGCAAGCGCAGTGCCAACTCATCATCGAATTTGCACTTGAGCAGAGAGTCTTACCAACAGGCTCAAAACCTTGATAGTGCGCTTTTCCTCAAGCGCTATAAAGCTGCATAAATTCTTTTAAATGAATTTTTTGTTGCCCTTGCTCATCAAAATTATTTGTATCGAGCCATGCTGCATAAGCTTGAGACAACATTGGCCAATCCTGATCCAACATCGCAAACCAAGCGGTATTACGATTACGACCTTTCACAATCACATGTTGACGAAACAACCCTTCAAATTGAAAGCCAAAACGCAAAGCAGCATTTTTCGAAGGCGTGTTCAAGTCATCACACTTCCACTCCACCCGTCGATAACCTGCTGCAAAGCACGCTTTTAACAATAGATAAATGGTTTCTGTTGCTGCGGCTGATTGCTTCATTAAACTTGAAAAATAGACATTGCCAATTTCGATGACAGCATGTGCTGGGCGTACATTGAGCAAACCAACCCATCCTACAATGGCATCACCAACTTCAATGACATAATGCATCGAACCTGCTAGATGAAAGGATTGCTGAAAATAATCACGCAATTGCTGCATGCTTTGAATTTGAGAATAAGGCAAATACGTCCAACAGCGTTCATCGGGTTCTTGTTGTACTGTCTGCCATAGCCGCTGTAAAAGACTATCATCAAGCTGATCGGGCAACATCGGAATAAGTCGAACAGATTGCCCCACTTCGGTTTTACATCTGAACTGGCATAGTTCAAACTGCGCCAACGTCATCCCTACGGCCTGACCCCATTGATTATATTGTTGTGGCATAGCAAATATACTTTTAGTCAATTCATTCAAATCATTTCATGCTGGACGCCCATCATCCAGATATCACAGCTTAAATGAGTTCATGGATTGATGAGTGTATTTTTTACAATTAACACAAGATGTGATCGATATCACAGCTTTAAAATTTTACATGTGTATAAATAAAGCCTATTCCCTATAAATTTTAAGTTTTTTACCCAATTCAACCGTTCAGTAATTTCTTTAAACGCATTTTTCCATTACACTATTCCCTATAACTTTTGTGCTTTTACTTTCGATGTGAGATCGAAGCGAAAGCTGTCTGCATGCCTTTGAAAATTCGCGTGGCCTATAATTGCAATGAACCAAACTGTCCATAATTCTATGGAAGATGCTCCACACATTCGTGTTTTGGATGAGTGGCAAGAAGCTATTCCAGAAGATTTGTACATTCCACCCGCTGCATTTGAAATTCTATTAGAGCATTTCGAAGGACCACTCGACTTTCTGATTTACCTGATTCAAAAAAATGGCTTCGACTTATTACAAGTCGATATTGCCCCGATTGCATCCCAATATTTGTCCTATATGGATGCAATGAAATCTCTAGATATTGAATTAACCGCAGACTATATGGTGATGGCAGCCCTATTGGCCGATTTAAAATCGCGTCTATTATTGCCAAAACCTAAATCGACCGCAGCACATGAACAAGATCCTAAACAAGAATTGATTGACCGTTTAGAAACCTATTTGCGCATCAAACAAGCTGCGGAAAGATTAGGTCAAATGTCGGTATTGGATCGAGATACTTTCGATACCAATGTCAGTTTAGGAACTATTGTCGAAACCAATGATGGCTATGACATTCAATTACTTCGTGATGCCATACTCTGTGTTTTTAATCGACCAGAACCAGTTACCCACCAAATTTTGCAAGAGCCTGTCTTACTCGAAGAACGTATTGCTTATATTGAAACTAAGCTTGAGTCAGGTGAAGTATTAGACTTTGCGGACTTACTCAAACCAAGCCAAGGCCGCATGGGTGTTGTCGTGACATTTATGGCCGTATTGGAACTGACACGCCAACAAAAAGTTCAAATTGTCGCATCAGGTGTAGAAGCACCGCTTGCAATTCAGGGAGCACGTGCATGAACACTGAACTTAAACAAATGACTGCGGTGACTTCAGAAGATAATCTGCATGAAATTTTGATGCAGCTTGAAGCCATTATTTTTGCCAGTGAAGCGGCAGTGAGTATTGCCCGTTTAAAAGAGGCTTTCCAAGACCGTTTCAGTAAAACTGAATTACGCCAATATTTGCAGCAACTTTCAATGCTGCAACACGGCAGATCAATTGAACTTGTTGAAACCGCTCAAGGTTTCCGTTTTCAAGTACGTGCAAAATATCGTAATATTATTGCACAGACCTGGCCTGAACGACCAACTCGTTTATCGCCATCCTTGCTCGAAACTCTTTCTGTCATTGCTTACCATCAACCGGTAACCCGCGCAGATATTGAGCAAATCCGTGGGGTGACCAACAATAGTCAAATTTTACGTACGTTATTTGACTGGAACTGGATTAAAGAATCTGGTTTTCGTGAACTCCCAGGACGACCCGCGTTGTTAGTTACAACGCCTCAATTTTTAAATGCTTTTGGTCTAACCTCTTTGGGCCAATTGCCTCCCCTGCAGGATGCCAAGGAAGCTTTTATGGCCCTCGATGCGAATGCACCGAAGTCATAAATAGGTGAACTGTTGATGATAATTTCTAAGGTTATGCTGTCATGAGTGAAAAATTGCAAAAGGTGCTCGCACGCGTTGGTTTGGGTTCTCGCCGTTATATGGAAGAAGTCATTGCCGCTGGTCGTGTGAGCGTAAATGGGCAAGTTGCCCAAGTGGGTGAACGTATTGAACCGGGTGATGAGCTTCGCATCGATGGTCGTAAAGTTCAGTTCCAAATTGAAGACGAAATTCGTCGCCGTGTGTTGATTTACTACAAACCAGAAGGCGAAATTTGCTCACGCAATGACCCTGAAAACCGTCCAACGGTATTTGAACAATTACCTCAAATTACAGGTGATCGTTGGGTGATGGTGGGTCGTCTAGATATCAACTCTACAGGTCTATTGCTGTTCACGAATGACGGTGAACTGGCGAACCGTTTAATGCACCCTTCTAGCGAAATCGAACGTGAATATGCCGTTCGTGTCATGGGTGAAGTCACTCCTCAGTTAAAAAACAACATGTTACAAGGCGTTGTTTTAGATGATGGCCCTGCAAAATTTGAGTCATTCTCTGAAATTGGTGGTGACGGTATTAACCGTTGGTATCAAGTGGTCGTAAAAGAAGGTCGTAACCGCGAAGTTCGTCGTATTTTCGAATCTCAAGGCTTAAAAGTGAGCCGTCTTTTACGCACACGTTATGGTTCAGTAATTCTGCCACGCGAACTACGTACTGGTCGCTGGATCGAGCTAGATAAACAAGATATCGACAACTTGACCAAGTCGGTTGAGCTTAAACCACGTCAAGGTACTGGCCTGTTTGGTATGGCTAAACGTCGTACTGAACGTATGCAAGACAAACCAATGGCAGCACGTCGTGGTGGTTACTTACGCCAACAACGTCGTGACAGTGACGAAAACCAGCCACAACAAAGCAATGGTTATCAAGACAACCGTGGCGAACGTCGTACTGGTCGTACTGAAGGTGGTTTCCAAGGCAATGGATTTAACCGTTCAGAGCGTCGCAACGAAGGTTTCAACAATAACCGTAATGATCGCAACAGTGAAAACTTCGGTAACCGTGAACGTCGTAACGACAATTTTGGCAATCGTGAGCGTCGCAATGACTCTGTGCCAAGTCGTGCATTTAGCGGAAACAACAAAGGCTTTAAGAAATTTTAATTTCTTAAGTATAAAAAAACCGCTCATTTGAGCGGTTTTTTATACCAACACTAAACAAATTGTTCAGTGGTTTGTGGAATCGCACTCAGCAAGCGTTTGGTATATTCATGCTGTGGCGATCGATACAACTCATCCGAGTTTGCAATTTCAACGATATCACCATGGTTCATCACCATGATTTGGTCAGAAATATATTTCACCACAGATAAATCATGTGAAATAAAGATATAGCTCAAACCAAATTCATCTTGTAAATCTTGCAATAAATTTAGAACTTGGGCTTGAACCGAAACATCTAGGGCAGAGACAGACTCATCACAGATCAAAATTTCTGGCTTTAAGGTCAAGCATCGTGCAATGGCAATACGTTGACGCTGACCACCAGAAAACTCATGTGGATAGCGATAAAATGCTTGGGCAGGCAAACTGACACGTTCAAGCAAATCAAACGCCATTTGCTCGCGTTCAGCATCATCCTTCCCTATCTGATGCACTTGCATCGGCTCCATCAAAATTTGACCCACAGTAAATCGTGGATTGAGCGAAGCATATGGGTTTTGGAAAATGATCTGTATTTTGCGCTGATATTGAGTAAATTCTTTGTCACTCATCGCCAAAATATCATGACCTTCAAACAGCGCCTGACCACCTGTCGCTTCCTGTAGACGCATCAGTAAAAGGCCAATTGTGGTTTTACCTGAGCCAGACTCTCCAACCAACCCGAGCGTTTTACCTTTCGCCAGTTGAAACGAGACACCTTTGACCGCCTGATACTCATCCTTACCAAATAAACCCTTGCGGCTATAGAACGATTTTTTCAGGTCTTTGACATCTAAAATAATCTGTTCGTTACCCGTAAGACCACGCGTTCGTTGTCTACGGGTTTCCTCAGATAAATGCACATCCTCAATCAGCTCATCACCATTTTGACGCATAAAATCACTGATCATCGGTAATTTATAAGGACGCTCTGACATCTGTGGACGACACTTAAGCAAAGCTCGAGTGTAGATATCTTTAGGATGATCCAGCACTTCATTGACCAAGCCTTGTTCACGGATTTCTCCATGACGCATGACAATCACCTGATCGGCAATTTCGCTTACCAAGGCTAAATCATGCGTAATGAACAGCATCGACATCTCACGTTTCTTTTGCAAGGCTTCGAGTAAATCTAAAATTTGCTTTTGAATCGTCACATCAAGTGCCGTGGTTGGCTCATCGGCAATCAATAACTTCGGCTCACATGCAATCGCCATAGCAATCATGACACGTTGCTGTTGGCCACCTGACATCTGGCTAGGATAGGCATCGATTTTCGTTTCAGGAGAAGGAATACCCACTTCCTTCAGTAATTCCAAAGTCCGTGCTCTTGCCTGCTTACGTCCCATACCTAGATGAAGTCGTAATACTTCGGCAATTTGATCACCCACCGTAAAGACGGGATTGAGTGACGACATCGGTTCCTGAAAAATCATCGCAATATCTTTACCACAGATATTACGCATTTCTCTTGGAGACAGACTCAGTAAATCCTGCCCTTCAAAAACTATTTTACTGCTTGCATCTATACGGCTTTGATCACGTGGCAGCAGCCCCATGGTTGCCAACGAGGTCACCGACTTGCCACTGCCAGATTCTCCCACAAGCGCCACAGTTGTATTGGCAGGAATGTCAAAAGATATTCCTTTGACCGTTTCGATATAGCTTTTATCTTCGGCTTTAAAGCTCACTTTCAGGTTTTGAACACTGAGGAGCGTTGGTTTAACAGTTTGATTTTGTTCCGTCATCCTTTACTCCTCCTTATTTCAATTTTGGATCTAATGCATCACGCAGTGCATCAGTAAACATCGAAAATGCCGTAACTAAAACCGCCATTGCTACAGATGCTGCGATAAGCTGCCACCATTTACCTAAAATCAATTCACTTTGTGCTTCATTAAGCATGCTACCCCATGACACAACCCCAACAGGAACACCAAATCCCAAGAAGCTCAAAATCACTTCTGACTTAATAAAGGCCACCACTAAAATCGAGATTTGCACCAATGCAATATGACTGACGTTCGGAAAGATATGCACAAAGATGCGTCGGAAATGACTCACCCCTATCGCTTTGGCAGCGAGCACATATTCACGCGAAGTATGTTTCATATACTCTGCACGAATCAGACGATACACCCCCGTCCACCCAGTAAGTCCTAGAATGAGGACAATCGATAAGATCCCCTTTTGCTGTAGTACAGCTGCAATCGCAAGAACCAAGAGCAAATACGGAATCGAGGTAAAAATGTTATAGAACCAGTTTAAAATATCATCGACCCAACCACCGAAATACCCAGAAATTGCCCCTAAAATTGTCCCAATCACGACAGCAAGTAATGCAGCTACCACGCCAACAATAATAGATGTTTCAGCACCTTTAATGGTTTTTTGCAGGACATCCTGCCCCCATTTATCCGCACCAAACGGTAAAGTTTGTTTTAGCTCGCTTTGTTGATCTAACAAATGGCCACCCAATTGCTGATCAATCGCTTTCATATCTTCTGCTAGTGGATCGACAACTCCATAGTAGTCAATTGCATTGGCACCACCTTGCTCAGTCGCAATCTCTGCATTCAGTTCAGCAATTACATCTTTTAAAGGATCAACAGGATTTTCAGGCAATGCCATATCTTCTGCTGATGCTTTGGTTTTGGCTGTTTCATTGAGTTCCGCCCCAATAAAACTTGGAGGTGCATAACTAACAGCCACTTCTTTATTCCAATTGGATGCAACCATGCCTGTCATCGACAATAACAACACCACGAAATAGCACAGTACAACGAACAACGACACCATCGCTAATTTATCGGCCTTTAGGCGTCGCATCGCCAACTTCCACAAGCCAGTCGATGCAGGTGTTGATGCCGTTGCTTTGGTCTTATTGAATATTCCTAGCATAGGCCACCTACTTCAACTGAACGCGAGGATCGACAAGTTTATAAATCAAATCCGCGATTAAGTTAAAAATCATTGTAGCCGCTGCAACGTAGACTGTAATCGCCTTAATGACAGGGAAGTCACTGCGTTCAACAGCAATAATGACTTCACGACCAATACCCGGAATACCAAAGAATCGTTCAATCAGGAAAGCGCCTATCAGCAGTGCCGGTAGACTCGACATGACATCGGTAATAATTGGAATTGAGGCGTTACGCAGTACATGTACACCTAAAATACGGCTTTCACCCACACCTTTTGCGCGCGCAGTTCGAACATAGTCTTGATTGACTTCATCCAATACAAAACTGCGGTATAAGCGCAAAGTTGGCGCAATACTCACCACCAACATAATTAAGATAGGCAGTAAACCGTATTTAAATAAGTTTTCGCTAAAGTGATCACTCCAGCCTTGAACAGGGAACCAACTCAACTGATATGCAAAAACGTATTGAAAAACAATAATATAAACCAAAATACTAATCGACATACCAATCGTACAAAGCATCATAATCATACGATCGGTTAATGTGCCACGAACTGAAGCCACAGCAAGTGCCAAACCAATTGAAATGATCGTTTGCAAAATGGTTAAAGGAATTAAAATCGTCAGTGACGGTCCTAGACGGGTCAAAATAATATCTGACACCGACTCACCTGTACTCCAACTCATTCCATAATCAAAAGTTAAAATCTGCTTAATGAAAATCCACAATTGGACATAGTAGGGTTGATCAACCCCCAACTGTTGTCGGATGTTTTCAATTTGCTCTGGGTTCGACATTTTGCCTGCTAGAATATAAGCAGGGTCCCCACCTACCCAGTTAAATAAGAAGAATATGAGCAGAACAACCCCCAACATCGTTGGGATCATCTGCCATATACGCCGTATGATATATGCCAGCATAAAGTTGTCCTTACTTCACTCGTTGTCCAGTAATTTCATCAAAGAAAGCTTTGTTATCAGGTTTACGACCTAAGAAATCATGCACCAATTTTTCTGCTTCATATTGACCACCTTGCGACAAGATCGTTTTACGGTAGCGTTGTCCCACTTCTGGGTTATTTAGGTTATCTCCGAAAGCAGACAACATATCGAGTGCCATCACTTCAGACCACATATAGCCATAATAGCCAACTTGGTAACCGCCCATGATATGGTTGAATTGTCCTGGGAATTCAGTGCTTGGGACATAGCCTAAAGCTGTCTCGCCTTCCATTTTCTTCCAAACATCTAAAGGTTTAACACTCAAAGCATCTGATGAGTGAAGTGCCATATCATATTTTGCATACAAGGCTTGACGTGCATAATGCAAACCACGTCCATAGCTATGAACTGCTTTTAATTTATTAATCAGTGCATCATCTACAGGTGGACACGCTGGATTACAGTAATTTGCAAGCGTAGATAAAGTTTCTTTACGACGTGCCCACTCTTCATACATTTGTGAAGGCGCTTCTACAAAGTCGCGCTCTACTGAAGTCCCCGATTGAGATGCATAGCGTGTATTGGACAAAATACCGTGTAAAGCATGACCAAACTCATGAACAAAGGTTTCAAGTTCATCACTATTTAAACCTTTACGGTTAAAGTTGGTCACTAAAGCAGAAATCGGTTTACGCTTAGTCAAGGTACTACCACCTTTTACGCCCCAAACAGCTGCATGACCGTACTTCCCTTCACGTGGGTATTTATCGATATATAAACCACCAAGCAGCTCACCGGTCTTTTTATCTTTTACATCATAATATTCAACTTCTGACTGCCAAACATCGACTTTCGCAGGCTTAAATTCAATGCCATAAAGGTCAGATGAAATGGCAAAAATCCATTCTTGAGATGCTTGGGTTGGGAAATAGTCACGCAATTTTTCTTGATCGATTTGATACTTTTCTTTGCGAAGTTTTTCACTCCAATAACTCTCACTCCAGCGATTGATTTCAGCTTTTTCGAGTGGAATTTTCAGGCTTTTCGCTTTGAACTCACGTAAAGTCTCAACTTCTTTTTTCTCTAAAGGTGCCACCGTTTGATGAACATCGGCTAAGAACTTATTCACTGTTTCAGGGTCTTTTGCCATACGGTGTTGCAACACCCATTCGGCATAGCTTTTTTTGCCAAAGAGCTGCGCAATTTCATAACGTAAATCCATTGCTTGCTTTAACAATACTAAGTTTTTCTCAGTACCACGACGCGTGAATGCAGTTTGGTAACGCTTACGCGCATCATCACTTTCTGCTAGTTCCATAAATGGACGGTATTCTGGGTATTCAAAACCGAGCAAATAATTGCCCTTTTCATTTTTCTTTAAGCCCGAAATATAGCTGTCTGGCAAGCCTTTCAACTCCGCCGGTGTAAACTCCAGTTTTTCTTTATTATCTCGTACATTACGCGCATATTCTTGTTCAATTTTTGCCAATTCATCAAAGATAGCTTTCAAACGTGCACGTTTTTCAGGTGTAAATTGCACCCCTGTATTTTCAAAACCATCCAAGATGTCTTGACGCATTTTTTTATCAATTTCGTCATTGGTTTTGAGTTTTTTAATTTGCTCATAAAGTTTTGGATTTTGATAAACCGAAGTTTGAAACTCCATAATTTTAATTTCACAATCTTCCGCAGCCTTACGTAAAGCCTCATCAGGATCGACGTTGCTATATAGTCCGATTGGTCCATAAAAATCTTCAAATTTGGCAAAAATTTGATCCCACTCCGCCAAAACAGGTGCTGCTTTTGCATTATTTTTTATCTTTTTTTGCTCAAATGCCGCTAAATCTGTTTTCACTTGCTGAATTTTGGCATCACACAGCGCAGGTATTTCTTTGGCTTGGAACTTTGGCAAAGTACTCCGTATTGAATCTTCGGCTTGAACGAATTGGCTAGCGCCGATCATCAACATACTGAGGGTGGTGAGTTTCAAAGCTTTATTTTTCATAATTTCTCCAGTTTTGTTCCATTTTATTTTTTCGGGTCAATATCGATGTACATCCATTCTGTTGCCAAAATTGGATGCTTTTTATAACCAATCACGCGTGGTTGCGACAACACACTACGGTAACGTGCATAATTAATTTGGACAGGCATATACACTTCTAATATGCGTGACATTTTCCGATAGACTGCATCCCGCTCTGGTCCCGGTTTCATACGCTGTGTTTGTTCATATAAACGGTCGTATTCAGGTATTTTTGAACAGCCGTTGTTGGTGACATTGATATTTTTGCCATAGAACAATTGCATAAAATTGTCTGCATCTGGATAGTCTGCGATCCATGCAGATGCTTTAAACATGGTTTTACACTGTTTTTCGGCTTTTAAAGCTTCTGCAAATGGCATCGACTTTGTTGTCATTTTAATTTTGATGCTATCTAAAGTTTTCTTCCAAAATTCGCCCAACTGCTGACTACGGCTACTATTGCCCGATATCGTCATTTCAATCGTAAGCGGTTTACCATTCGGTTGAGTACGCCAGCCATCTGCGCCGACTTTATAGTTATAACGATCGAGCAATAAATTTGCCGCTTTAACTGAGTATGGAATACTCGACTTATAATTCGGGTCATAGCCGACAACGCCGAGTGGAATTGGGCTTTGTAATTTTTGTGCATCACCATTCATCAAAATTTTGATTTGATTATCTGCTGAATAAGCCATCGCCATTGCACGACGTAATGCAATTTTTTCTTTACTAAAACCTCCAACCACAGGGTTTTGCATATTCCAATAGTGATAGTCGATAGAGGGGTCAGAAATCCGCGACATTTGGATGCCTTTTTTAGCCAACTCAGGCTTTAGCTCTCCATCTTTTAAGGCTTGTACCGACAAATCTCCATCTAGTACCAACAAATCCGCTTCATTTTTTGCAAATGTCAACCAACGTGATTGTGATTCTTCCATCACCTGAATATCAATCACGCCAATTTGCGGCATTTTTTTGCCTTGCATGGCTTTTACAATCTTTTCATCTTTGGCATCTGATGCCTTGAAGTCCCAGACAAAGCCACGATAGTTGGGATTGGCCTTTAAAATAATTCGTGAACCAGGTGTCCAGCGTGTCAAAATATATGGCCCTGTGCCCACAGGTTTACCCATCACAAAACCCGCTTTGTCTCGA
Organism: Acinetobacter sp. LipI_15; assembly: GCF_058242865.1. Lineage (NCBI taxonomy): Bacteria > Pseudomonadati > Pseudomonadota > Gammaproteobacteria > Moraxellales > Moraxellaceae > Acinetobacter > Acinetobacter sp. LipI_15. The sequence continues at coordinate 2,490,135 of NZ_JBZAYN010000001.1, forward strand.
TATTTTTCGACCACTTCACGTGCCATGGCCGATGCAGGTTGATGAGCCAATAACATTGGAAAGTTTTGATCTGGAGAATTTAAACGAATGATAAGGGTATAACGATCAGGAGTTTGTATGCCATCAATGGGCGCATCATAATCAAACTTACCTGTTTTTTTCGCCTTTTCTAAAACCTTCTCCATGCCTAAAATGCGGCCATCGAGTAGCCAACTGTTTGGTGAACGAAGTTGTGGATCGACTAACCGTCTAAAGGTATATGCATAATCAGCCGAGGTTAACTCTCTTTTCTTGCCCTTAAATACAGGATCATCAGCAAAATAAATGCCTTTTTGCAGGCGAATGGTATAAGTCAAACCATCAGCACTGATTTCTGGCATCGCAGCCGCCGTTTTAGGAACCAACTTTGCCGGCGATGCTAAATAGTCATAGGTATATAAGGTTTCAAAGATTGATGTATTCACATGTGCAGAATACAGATCATGCACGCCAACTGGGTCAAAACCTGTTTCTGCGACAGGGAAAATATGACGTAAAACTTTATTTGGATCTGCTGGATTCTTTGCCGATGCTAATGTCGGCATCGCATTGAACAACACTCCCCCCATCAAACACGCTGTAGCAAATTTGGTTAGCGTAAAATTCGAATTTCGCTTCATTGTAATCCTGACTCAATTATTTTTTACTAGGCTGAATATCGAGATATTGCCAACTGATGTTCATCATTGGATGTGTTTTATACCCCTGAATTTCAGGGTGAATTAACCAATTACGAATCCGTGTAGAATGGATAATCCAAGGGTTATCCGCTTCAATTTGACGGTTCATTTTTTCATAAAAAGGTTCACGATCTTTAGGTTTCAACACAATTGCTTGTTTATATAATGCGTCATAAGCTTTAGATTGATAACAACTTAAATTCCCTTGTCCTGAATTTGGCCCATATAGTAATTGAGCAAAGTTCTCCCCTTCAGGATAATCTGCAATCCACGCTCCAGACCACATCATATATTTACATTGCATTGCTTCTTTTAAGTTATCGGCAAAGTTACTGACCTTAAACTGTACCCGTATCCCAATGGCATCGAGATTTTTTTTCCACAACTCAGATTGAATCACCGATTGAGAGCTATTTTCAGTATTTATTTTTAAGGTCAACGCTTTACCATCGGGCAAGGTTCGATAGCCATCAGCACCTTTCTTATAACCAAATTGATCCAGTAATTTATTGGCCAGCAATGGGTTATATCCCAAACTGCTGCGATATTTTGGATTAAAGCCACTCACCCCTTCTGGCAAAAACATTTCAGCCTTTACGGCCTGCCCTTGATATAACTGTTTAATCGATTCAGCTTGATTGTATGACATGCTGATCGCACGGCGTAAAGCAATCTTTTCAAGGCTTTGACCACCGACAAGCGGGTCTTGCATATTGAACATGCTGTAGGTGATTTCAGCATCTTTATTTGGATAATGCTTAATGCCGAGCTTTTGCATATCCGGCTTAAGTTTATTTTGCGAATCTAAGGCTTGCGGTACTGCATTTGAGGTCAATTTGTCAAAATTCAGCTGCCCTGTTTTAAATGCTAACCACCGTGACTGTTCTTCTTCAATAATACTGACGGAAACTTTGCCGATTTGCGGCATTTTCTTCCCGTTCATTTCTTTGACTAATTGATTATCCCAAGCTGTGCCTGTCGATTTAAAATTCCAGACAAAACCACGATAATTCGGGTTTGCAACCAATTCGATCTTGCTACGTGGCACATATTTACTGAGCTGATACGGTCCTGTTCCCACAGGATGCTGTGCAATTTTATTGCCATAAAATTCAACAACTTCTTTTGAAATTGCACCAAACGTAACATAGGCCAAAATATATTGGAAATTATAGTCAGGGCGCGTCAAAGTAATTTGCAAAGTATAAGGATCTATCGCTTTTAGGCCGGCAATTGCTGCATTGTAATTAAATTTTCCTGACTTTTTTGCATCCGCAACGACCGCATCCCCCCCTAAGATCTTGCCATCAATAAATGAATAAGTCGGAGAACGGTTAGCTGGATCTAAAATTCGCTGAATTGCGTAAATGTAATCTTGCGCAACTAGCTCGCGTTTTTTTCCCTTAAAGGCTGGATCATCTGAAAAATGGATGCCTCGTTTGATTTTGAAGGTATAGACTTTTCCTTCTTGTTCAATCTTTGGCATCGTTTCAATAGTATTTGGAACAAGAACAACAGGACGTGCTAGATAGTCATATTTCAATAAGGGTTCAAAAATGGCTTCCGCAATATTGCCACTATAATAATTATAGGTTTTGACCATATCAAAACCATCATCCGGTGCTTCAAATGCAATATTTAAAACTTTATTCGATTGTGCAGAAGCTTGAACCTCGGCCATCATCCCTGTTGAAATTAATAATGCAAGGAGCGCTATTTTAAATTTTCTAGTTTCCAAACCTTTTCCTTTCTGATGATTTTTTAATAATACAAAGCCGCAAGCAGACTTTAAATAAAGCCACCTTTACTAAAATAAAATGAACCAGTTTAAATTAAGTTTTAAACGTAGAACTTAATACAGTAATTAATATAAAGCGAAATTCATGCCACCACTCCTTGGTTGAAAGTTATCTGAATTAAATATCCTTTTAAATTCATTTTTTAAGATAAATTTATACTAATAGCGACTTTCCGAGTAAAGCTCGTTTTTATCAAAAATTCAACTCTTGGATGTGTACTCATCCATGCACATTCTGCACAAATATAATACATTCCTGATTCATAATGGATCACGATCAGATGAAATGACAGATAAAAGACAACTAAACCACTGAATTTATAATTTTTTATTTTTTATTTATTTATCTTATTAGCCTTATAAATCAAACACATAAATATGAATTAAATCACACTTTTTGAGGTTTAATTTGCACCCAATCATGTTTTTAAATTTTTTTTTGATCAAAAGTTAAATTCCTAATAAAACCTAATTAAAAGGATAACTTTAAAAAAATATACTTACCGTTCATCTTAAAGTTCTCCACTTTAAAACCAACAATGTAGATATTTATCAGTATTTTATATTTGAAAATAAAATTTAAATATAAATTTGGCACTTGAATTGCTTAAAAAGAATCAAGCAATATCGCTAACTACAACAAAAAGGAATACTTTTACTATGAAAGAGAAAAAAAATGCTAAATCTGTGGGGGGCACACCATTTAGCAAAACAATACTTAAATTAAGTACTCTTAGTTTAAGTATGCTGTGTTTATCTTTAGCGCATGCAGCAGATAATACGGACGAAGAAGAGAAAGCTCAGCCAAAAGTAGCTAAAGTGACCGTAACAGGCTCTTCAATTAAAGGGGTAGCAGCACAGAGTGCATCACCAATTACGGTGATTAAAGCTGAAGAATTAATTAAACAGGGTGTTACCACTGTTGAAGAAGCGATGAATAAAGTCAGTGCTAACCAGGCTGGCTTTGTGACTTCCCAGAATATTGGTAAAAGTAATACCTCTGGTTCTTCAGCAAATTTACGTGGTATTGGTACCGATAAAACACTTGTCCTTTTAAATGGTCGCCGTCTGGCAAATAGTCCATTCAGTACTTCAGAAGTCAATTTGAATATCATTCCATTGGCAATGGTAGACCGCGTCGAAGTCCTACGTGATGGTGCATCTGCCGTTTATGGTGCAGATGCAATCGCAGGTGTAATCAACTTTATCACTAAAAAACAATATACAGGCGCTGGTATTAGCGGAGGTATATTTGCACCTGAAGAAGCTGGAGGCGATAAAAAGGACGTCTCTATTTTTGGTGGTTATGGCGATTTAGATGAACAAGGTTTTAATGTCTATGGTGTTATCGATTATCGTAAAACCGACCCAATCTGGGCTAAAGATCGTAAAGTCAGTAAACGTGGCGGTTTAATTCCTGAACTCGGTATGGCAATTGGATCGACAGCTGGATTCCCTGCAAATATCGGTGATTCAGGCGTTGGTATTGTTAACCCGTATATCAACGATAACTGTAATAATGCACCAAATACATTTGTCTCTGGTACACGCTGTTTACTTAATACCCAAGCATTGATTGGTATTATTCCGGAAGAAGAAACACTATCTGCTCTTGGTAAAGCTACAATTAAAATCAATGACAATATCAATGCTGTTGCTGAATACATCTATACAAAAAGCGAAGTCACCACTTCTATTGCTCCAGATGTTTGGGGTGGTAGCCTAACTATTCCGAATACAAGTAAATACTACCCTGGAAATGGCATAACTCCAGGTATAACTGGTTTAAAAGATGATGAAGCTGCCCTTTATCTTCGTTCTCAAGCTGGTAATCGTGTATCACACACCATTAATGAATCGAATCGTGTCTTTGCCGGAATTGAAGGTGAAGCTTTAGGTTGGGATGTGAACGCCGGGGTGACATATGCCAAAGGTGAATCAAGTGACAGCTTCAAGAGCGGCTATCTCAACATGGAGAAAGTACAAGATGCGCTGAATGATGGAACACTTAATCCATTTGGTGCACAAGCACCTGAAGATGCAGGGAAATGGTCGACTTTTGATGTTAGAGGTAAAACAAACGTCGCGAGTTTAGAATCAACTTCTGTTGACTTCACAATTAGCCGACCAATTTTCGAACTACCTGCGGGTGAAGTTGGTTTTGCATTCGGTGGTAGTTTCACTAAGCAAGATTGGGAGGCTAAAGTAAACTCACCGATTGTCGCTTTAGTTCCTGGTAGTGGTATAGACCCTGATAAACCAATCAGTAAAGGTGATCGTGAAAATACAGCATTCTTTACAGAATTCCACATTCCGATTTTACCAACCTTAGAAGCTCAACTTGCAGCGCGTTATGATGATTTCAGTGATTTCGGCGATACATTCAACCCGAAAGTTTCATTACGTTGGGAACCGACAAAGCAATTGATGTTCCGTTCGTCATATAGCACTGGTTTCCGTGCCCCAAGCCTTTGGGAAATCAACGCTCCACAAAGCGAAACATACACTAGTGCCAGCTTCGACAATCCAAGATTTTGTGATGCTGAGGGCAAGCCAAATGATGTTAACTACGCCGACCAATGTGGTATGCAATTCAAACGCAAGCAAGGTGGTAACCCAGATCTTCAACCTGAAGAATCAACATCATATACAGCTGGTTTCGTCTTTGAACCAATCAAAAACTTAGTCTTTACTGCTGATTACTACAATATTGAAATTGAAGATCTTGTTGGTTCAATTACACCTGACATGATTTTCGACAATCTTAGTCAATACGGTAACTTAATTGTATATGCACCAGATGGCCGAATTCAGTATTTAAATACAACACTGCAAAACATGGGTGGTTTAAAAACTTCTGGTGTTGATTTAAGTCTAAATTATCAAACTCCAAATACACCTACAGGACGTTGGGGCTTCGGTATTGATGGTACTTATGTCATCAAAATGGATTACCAAACTGAAAAAGGCGGTGAATGGGAAGGCTTAGTCGGTGTTTATGATGACCCTGCAGTTGTCCGCTGGAAACATACGGCCAACCTAAATTGGGCATATGAAAACTGGGGATTGCGTTTCGAACAACAATTCACCCGCGGTTATGAAGACGCATCTGAAACTCGTGATGTTGCTGACTACACCTTGTATAACGTTGCAGGTACTTACAAAGGCTTTAAAAATCTAGAGCTTACAGCAGGTATCAAAAATATGTTTGATGCCGAGCCAGCTGCATCTGACGCAACAAACAATGCACAGTATGGTTATGACCCTCGCTACAGCGATCCAACAGGACGTACTTACTTTGTACGTGGTACATATAAATTCTTCTAAAACATAACTTTGCTAACACGGTTACTCGTCTAACCGTGTTAGTAGCGTTAATTTATTTAATTAGTCAAACATAAAAAATGCAAAAAACACTTATATCTCAAGTGCCAATTTCACTATTGATTGTTTGTCTCACATTTCAGGAGTAGTAATGGGCAAAAGCTTTTCCGAATTAGAAAATAATTCCGGCAAACGCCTGATCGGAATTGGGGCAGTCATTCTTCTGCATCTCATTGTACTCTACGGATTAATTACTGGCCTGTCCAAAAAAGGTGAGAAAACTGTAGAAGAACCTGTTGAATTAATCATTATTCAAGATAAAAAACCTGAGCCAGAAAAACCGAAACCAATTGAAAAACCACCTGAACTACCAAAACTCGTTAAGGAAGTGCTCAAAACACCAGACCCTCAACCTGAACAAAAGGTTGTTGAAAAAGCTGCACCAACACAAACAGTTAAAGCCGTTTCAACACCTACGCCTACAACCTCTCCATCTCCTAGCCCTGTTGCAGCACCTGCACCAGTCGCTGCGGCAGCACCCGCTCCTGCCCCTGCTCCAAAACCAGCTGGGGAAACACGTGGTGCATCTGAGGGAAGCGTTGGATGTAAAGAACCAGATTACCCTCGTGAAGCTGCAATGGCAGAAGAAGTAGGAACTGTCCGCATCTCTGTATTGGTTGGGCCTGACGGCAGTGCGAAACAAGTGAAGGTCAAAAAATCGAGTGGTACTAAATCTCTAGATAAGGCTGCTAGCAAAGCATTCAGCTTATGTACATTTAAGCCTGCACTCAAAAATGGTGAGCCAGTTGAAGATTGGTTTGATATTGAATACGAATTTAAACTTGATTAATGAATCTACAAAAATTTGGAGAATATAAATGAATAAAATGATGAAATCTGCGCGTATTTTTGCATCTGCTACAGTTTTAGTAACAAGTACATTACTCCCACTGCAAGCAGCATTTGCTGAAGAATCTGCAAATACTGCAACAACACAAGTAGAAACTACGAATACAACAAATACACCTGCACCGCCACCAATGCCTACAGCAACCAAAGAAGTCTATAACCCGTATGGCTTAGAAGCACTATGGCGTGAAGGTGACATCGTTGCTAAATCGACACTCTTTATCTTGGTCCTGATGTCGATTGGAACTTGGTACATCATGGTCACTAAATTTATTCAACAAGCTAAAATTAAACGTCAAGGCAAAGAAGCCGAAGCTAAATTTTGGGATGCTGCTTCAATTGATAGCGCAGCAGAAACCTTAGACGAATCGAGTGCATACCGCTTTATTGCAGAAAAAGGCATTAATTCAACCAAAAAACATGGCGGTAATCTGCTGGAACGTATCGACTTCAACACATGGGTGACTATTTCAATCCAGCGTGCTATCGATAAAATTCAAAGCCATTTAAGTGGTGGATTGGCTTTTCTCGCAACTGTCGGTTCGACTGCACCATTTGTGGGTTTGTTCGGTACAGTTTGGGGTATTTACCATGCTTTAACGGCAATTGGTATTTCAGGTCAAGCATCTATTGATAAAGTTGCAGGCCCAGTCGGTGAAGCCCTAATTATGACGGCAATTGGTTTGGCTGTAGCAGTACCTGCGGTTCTTGGCTATAACTGGTTAACGCGTCGTAATAAAGCAGTTCTAGATAATGTTCGTACCTTTGGTTCAGATCTACACACCGTACTTTTAAGCGGTGAGATCAAAAACAATAATAACGACACAAAATAAGAGAGGCATCAGCCATGGGAATGATGGTCAATTCAGATGGTGACGAAGATGATGTAATTTCAGCCATTAATACAACACCTTTGGTTGATATTATGTTGGTGCTGCTCATTATTTTCTTAATTACAGTACCTGTTGCAATCCATACAGTTCCGGTGAAGTTGCCTGAGGAAAAGAACACGCCTTATGAAACTAAACCGATCAATATTCAGATTGCTGTCAATAAAAATGGCGATATCTTCTGGAATGAAAAATACATTGCAGATAAAGATACGCTGATCAGTCGACTACAAGCGGAAGCTAAAAAGCGTCCGCAACCTGAAGTTCATATCCGTGGCGATCAGGTGACAAAATATGAAGCGATTGATGAAGTCATTAGTGCAACACAAGCAGCAGGAATTGGCAAAATTGCTTTTGTCACGACTCCTGTTGCCGCACCATAATCGGATGAGGGACAAGGTATGGGAATGAATGTCGGTTCCGATAAAGACGATGATGTTATGTTGGACGTCAACATGACGCCATTGATCGATGTGATGTTGGTTTTGCTCATTATGTTTATTATCACAATTCCAATTCCAAATAACTCGATCAATATTGATTTACCAAACGGTACGCCACCGCCAACCAATGAAAAGCCGCCTGAGCCAGTCACTTTACGGATTGATGCGCAGGGTAAATTATTTTGGAATGGTCAACCCGTTGCCAATAAACAAGCTTTAGAAACACTTTTTGCTGGTGTTGCACAACAAGCAGATCAAGATACGATAAAAGTGCAACCTGACAAAATGACAGAATATAAAGATGTCGCTATGGTGATGGCAGCAGCACAACGTTTGAATGTCAAAAAAATTGGGGTCTCAGCAAATCAATAATTGCTCCCCAACAATAAAGCCAACTGATCACCTCAGTTGGCTTTTTTAATTATTCACAGAAATCTATCCAGTTAGTGACTCAGAAATAAACACATAGTATTTATTAAGTATTTTTCTGCTTCCAAAAATCATATAGCTCATGATCACAGTTTGGCTTTAACTGACTAAAACTCAACCCTTGCTGTTCATGTGGTTCAAGTCTTAATTTTTCGGCAATCTCTGCTGTAGATAAACCATAGGCTTCTGCATCAGCATTTGAATAAGCATATACAATTTTTTCAACTCCAGCCATTCGCAGAGCCGCCAAACACATTGGACATGGTTGTCCGCTCGCATAAACGACACAGTCCTTCAAAGACGTCGTATTTAAATTTTGGGCGGCTTGTCTTAATGCATTTAACTCGGCATGAGATGTCGGATCGCCTGAGATTAATATTTGATTCACCCCTGTACTCACCACAGCACCATGCTTAACGATCACAGCACCAAATGGTCGCCCACCTTGCTCAATATTTTCTTTCGCAAGTTGAATCGCAAGTTCTATAAACGCATGATCCGTCATAAATACGCCCAATTATTGTCAATATAAAGAGTTAGCCCATTATGCCAATACAGGAACATCAATCCATAACGCCTCTGGAAAGTGTTTCGCTAAATATGCTTTTAAATATTCAGCAGTATCTTTAGAAATCAATGCATCTTGCGATTCATCATTTAAATTATAAGCCAGTGCATAAAGCACTAAGCCACGACTTTTTAGTGCTTCCAAACTTAAAATCGTATGGTTAATGCTGCCCAAACGACCTGATGTCACCAAAATAACGGGATATTGTTTCTCTACAACATAGTCGATGGTTAAAAGATCCGTGGTTAATGGCACCATCAACCCACCCGCACCTTCGAGTAAAACGTTGTCATATTTTTCAGTTAAACGTTTTGTAGCGTATTCGATTTTAGCAAAATCAATGTCACGTCCATCGATTTTGGTGGCGAGATGTGGCGATGCAGGATAACTAAATATTTCAGGCATCGTGAGTTTGGTTTCATCTTCGACCAACAACCCTGTACCCATAATTTGACGATGTTGTTCTATATCCTCAGAAATATCGACATTGCCTGTTTGGATCAACTTTTGCGTGATCGTTCGCGCCCCTTGTTCATTCCATATTTTAGCCAAATAGCCTGTGGTATATGTTTTACCGATGCCTGTATCGATCCCACTAATGAAATAAACTTGCCCTGTCATGGCATTCTCCGTGCAATACAAAAAATCGGATGATAGGTCAGTGTATAACGCATCTGCCCAGTTTCATCACGCAAAGAAAACTGTTGATATGCTGAATAAAAATCAAAGAGCGATTGTTTCGTCCAACGAAAATGTGAGGCTGTCGCAGTCACACCTGTCGCTTTTAAATGCTGCAAAACCTGCTTTGGATGATCAAAATATAATGCCGCTGTCTGCTCTGAAAGATGCAGAATTTCAAAACCTTTTTGACTTAATATGACTTGAAGCATATCAACATCGAGGTAGTCCAAACCCTGCCCAGTCAAAGCTTTTATTTCCTGTAAATTCTGCTGTCCAAAGGTCGAAAAACAAAAATATGCCTCTGGATTTAAACTTTGAAAGGCTTTTTCGACAATGCCCGCAAAGTTCCCTACCCATTGCAAAGCCGAACTCGATGCGATCAAGTCGATATGCTGTGGAAATTCAAGTTGTTCGATATCTCCAAGTCTGTACTGAATCTGCGGACTTGACTGAAAATGCTGTTGAATTTCTGCATATAGATCATTTAAAACCAAACGATTGATTTGCATATTTTCCAGCATTAAATGGCTTAAATTCCCCGAGCCACATCCAATTTCAAAAAGCGTTTCCACAGGATGATTTTGCAACTTTGGACAATACTGCTGCATCAACTCAAATAAATGTTGAGCAATCTCTTTTTGTGCTACGGCATGTTCAGCATAGCTGTGCCCTGCCTGAGCAAAGCGTAACGCCACTTGGGATTTATCAATCTCAAAATTATTCACAAGTCACTCACAACAATTGAGTCAACTGATCCAAATCAGTTTGTGTAATCTGAGCAGTGAGTGAAATGCGTAAGCGCGAACTATGCTGCGGCACAGTGGGTGGACGTACAGGCATGATATAAAAACCTGCCGCTTGCAAAGCTTGAGCCTTGGCAACAGTTTTATTCGACTCGCCAATAATGACCGGCACAATATGTGATGTAGATGGACAATCAAAACCTTTGGCTTCCACACTTTGCTGCAAATTTTGACTGATTTGCTGTAAATGGTGACGCTCTGCTTTTAAATTTAAAACGTTCTTGAAAATAAAATCTGTCCACGCCATACAGATCGGGGGCTGTGCGGTACTAAAAATCAACGGTCGCATCGAGTTAATCAAATAGTCACGAATAATCGCATGACAGATGAGATACCCCCCTATTGAAGCCAGTGCTTTACCAAATGTCCCGACTAAAAGATCAATATCATCCATCACCTGATATTGTTCAGCACAGCCTAAACCTCGCTCACCGCGCACACCGATTGCATGTGCCTCATCGACATACAACATCACTTTGGGAAATTGTTTTTTTATCCGTACCAATTCAGCCAAATCGGTTTCATCACCATCCATACTGAAAATCGATTCAGTCACCACAATGATCCGCTCAAAAGCCTCATCTTCATGATATTTGCATAAAAGCTGAAATAGATGCGCCAAATCATTATGGCGATAACGTACATATTTCGCACTCGATAATCGGATGCCATCAATCATACTGGCATGAATCAGCTTATCCGCCAATATCAAGGTTTTACTGTCTGCGAGCGAAGGTAAAATACCGATATTCATGTGGTAACCGCTATTAAAGAGCAGCGCTGCACGACCATGAAAGGCATCACTTAATGTTGATTCAAGTTGCTCATATTCTGGAAAATTCCCCGTCAGCAACCGCGAAGAGGATGAACTCATCCAACGTAGTGCGTTCGGGGTTTCATCAAAAAACTGTTCACGTAGATGTAGGTTTGAAGCCAAACCTAAATAGTCATTTGACGCTAAATTCAACATGTTGTGATCGTGAATACTAATGTAACGATCGTGCTGATGATTTGAAGTGAACTGACGTAAGTTGCCTTGCTGTTTTAGTTGATCAAGTTGATCTGAAAAATGGTTTAGCAGATTCATGCTGGCTGCTCCATGTTTTTCACCACCTCAACCATGTGTTCTAGCAAGGTTTTTAATGCATGCTCAGAAATAATATATGGTGGCATCACATAAACTAGCTTACCGAATGGACGAATCCAAATGCCACGACGGACAAACTCCTGTTGTAGCGTTTTCATATCGACATTGAAGGTCAATTCCACCACACCAATAGCACCAAGTATTCGCACATCTTTGACATGTTCAAGCGATGAAAGTGCTGGTAAATGAAACTTCAATTGAGCTTCGATACGTCGAATATTGGCTTGCCAATCTTGAGAAAGCAGCAGTTCGGTACTTTTTACAGCCACAGCGCAAGCCAAAGGATTTGCCATAAAGGTTGGGCCATGCATAAACACGCCGGCTTCGCCTTGGCTAATCGTATTCGCGACTTTCTGCGTAGTCAGGGTTGCAGACAAGGTCATATAACCGCCTGTCAGTCCTTTACCAATACACATAATATCTGGCTCAACTGCGGCCCATTCCCAAGCAAAGAGCTTTCCTGTTCGCCCAAAGCCTGTCGCAATCTCATCAAAGATCAGTAAGATATTATATTTTTCGCAGAGTAATTTAGCTTGACGCAAATATTCAGGATGGTAGAAACGCATGCCTCCTGCACCTTGCACAATCGGCTCTAGAATCAATCCCGCAATATTTTCATGCTGTTCAGCAAGTGTCTTTTCTAGTTCAGCAATATCCGTAGGATTCCACACTTGGTCAAAGCCAATTTGCGGCGCGGGAACAAAAATTCGATTGGGCAAACTGGAACCAAATATCTGATGCATCCCTGTCACGGGATCACACACAGACATCGCATTCCAAGTGTCGCCATGATAGCCAGAACGTGGAGTGACAAAATTGGTTTTATTCGGTTGATGCAAAGACGCCCAATACTGCACTGCCATTTTTAAGGCCACTTCGACAGCTACAGAACCTGAATCGGCAAAGAAGATTTTATCTAAGCTGGGCGGGGTGATTTTTAACAGTAACTTAGCCAATTGAATCGCGGGATCATGTGTCAATCCACCGAACATGATATGTGACATCTGTTGCAGTTGATCGGTCACTGCCTGATTTAGCTCGGGATGGTTATAACCATGAATTGCACACCACCATGAAGACATACCATCAATCAATTGATGCCCATCTTCAAGCTCAATCATCGCCCCTTGCGCACGTTTCACTTTAAACGTTGGAAGGGGCTGAGTCATCGATGTATAGGGATGCCAAATATGCTGCTGATCAAATTGTAGATCGGTTAAATTGGCCATCCCTCACTCCATGTATCAGGCTTAAACATCAATGAGGCAAGATGTTAAACCCACGGCAAGGAAAAATAAATTGCCATAAAGCCCAGCTATTCAGAGATTTGTTCTATTTTCTTTAAATATTGGCAGATTTTGCAACTTATGACTTCAGATTGAAACAATGGAAAGCCATGTGAGCCAGAAACCAATTCAGTCTCCAAAAACTTTACAGCTAAATTACGCAGTAAGCGTTCAACTTTGTAACTAACTAAAAAATCTTGCTTAGCAAACAAATGGTATTGATGACCAGTGTAATTTTTCAAGATACTGACATTATTAAGCTTCTCCAAACAGTTCAATCCTGCTCGAAGCACATCTAAATTTTGCGCTTGAATCAAACTTTGCAAGGTGATGAAATCTTGCTTGCTGCTATCAGTACCCTGACAAACCATATAACCAAACTTCTTTAGGGTCGAAATTGCATCTTGCTCGAAAGATTGTTTAAAGCTTTGAAAACTGGTTTGATCCATCGCAGCAGGCCACTGTTCATCAGCCACAAAACTTGGATTTGAGCCAAGTGTGATCAGCACTCTCTGTTGTTGATATTTTTTTTGAATTTCATCTACCAAAATCGTCGCCAATTGACCACCAAGTGACCAGCCAATAATCACATCAAATTGCTGCGCCAATTCAACTTTCTGTTCGAGCACTGCTAGATTTAAGGCATCAAAAATATTCCATAATTCGACCTGATAACCTTGTGTGATCAATGCCTGCTGTAAAGGAGCAAGTAATTTACTACCGCCGCCCCAGCCAGTAATAAGTAAAATATGTTGATTCAATACAAACTCTAAAATTAAACGATTCCACATAGTATAAAAGTTCAAAGCACGTTTGATAGTGGCATTTCAGCACAACAACCGATTTGCCAAAAGACATTCGCAATCGACTTTGATAAATATAAAATCAGCCTGCCTACAGTGCTTTAAAATTTGCTAAGATCGGATAAAGAACAATATAAACTGATGCTCTATGAAAGTTTCTTCATTGCTTAAAATCTGTTTAATGACATGTGCTTTAATAGCAACTACCCAAATTACAGTTGCCGAAACATCTATACTCAGCACCAGTCAAAACAAACAAAAACAATGGGTAGGCACACCGGCACCCAACTTTAAATTGCAAGATCAACATGGAAAATGGCACGAACTGAAGCAATATCAAGGGAAATGGCTTGTTCTGTACTTTTATCCCAAAGACAACTCACCCGGTTGTACAGAAGAAGCCAATCAATTTAAAACCCTGTATCCACAATTTTTAAAAACTAATGCGGTTGTTTTGGGCGCAAGCTTAGATGATGTTGCATCACATCAAAAGTTCTCTAAAGCACTCGGACTTCCCTTTCCAATTCTTGCCGACCAACAGCATAAGCTGGCGACTCAGCTAGGTATTGTACGAAACTTAGGGATTTTGAAAGTTGCCAAACGTGAAACCTTTCTCATTGATCCGAAAGGTATTATTGTTTATCATTATACCAGTGTGAATACACAGACACATGCTGCGCAAGTCTTGGCAGATATTAAAAGACTACAACAATAGTTTTCATGCCCCAATAAAAAACCCAGCAGAAGCTGGGTTTTTTGGATATTTTTTAAATTACATTTGAGACTGAATATAATTTGGTAGACCAATGAGTTCGATCAAACGCATTTGCTTTTCAAGCCAGTAAGTATGATCTTCTTCAGTATCTGACATTTGCTGACGGAGCATATCACGGGTCACATAGTCACCCTTTTCTTCACACAATTTTACACCTTGTGCAAGTTTCTCACGAACATGATATTCAAGCGCCAAATCCGCTTTTAAACAGGTCACAACGTCTGTACCGACTTCAATATCATCACGATTCATATTCGGCGTTCCTTCAAGGAACAATACGCGACGAATCAATGCATCTGCATGTGAGCCTTCTTCTTGGCTTTCATGATCGATACGTTCAAAGATTTTACTTAAGCCCCAATCTTCATACATACGGGAATGAATTAAGTATTGATCACGAGCAGCCAGTTCGCCACCGATCAGCATATTTAAGTAGTCTACGACTTCTGGATTGCCACGCATTTTCTTCACTCCATACCCTTTTCAAATATTATGGACAAGTTTCAAAATGAATGCAAAATATAATTTTTGTAAGTTTATGATTTATATAAAATTTAAATGATAAACATACGCATTTGCAGTTCAATTCCGCGCATTTTTCACATATAAAAGAAGCCCTTGCAGAATATTCCATGCATTTAGAACACGAAATAATAAAAAATCGCTAGATGCTGTTTTTTGTAACAATTAACAATGCGTCTTGTTTAGCAAAAAAATCGCCGGATTGATCCAAGACGCCATACTTGCACTGCCTCGCCTCTATTCATGGAATAGTACACCGATGACCCAAATTTCCAAAGAAGACAGACTTAAGCTGAAGTCCAACGTGCATTATTCCATGCTTGCTGCTGCTTTGAATCTAAAAAAGTCCAAGCGACAAAACGGCTTTCTTTTTGTCCTTGCGTCATTTTAATAGTTTTCACATCCACTGCGCCGCTCTTCGCTAAGGCCTTTAAAAGCACTGGCAATGTTGTTTTCTTGGAAACCAGCGTACTAAACCAAAGGCATTGCTCAGCAAAATTAATACTCTCTTGCACCATTTGGCAGACAAATCGTTCTTCGCCTCCATCACACCAGAGTTCGTTTTTTTGACCGCCAAAGTTTAACACCACCTTAGTCCTATCAACTGGCTTGCCTAGTTTTCTTAATTTTTGCGTTGCGGTCGCATTGGCTTCATTTTGCGAGGCATGAAATGGCGGATTACACATGGTCAAATCAAAACGATCTGAGGGTTTAATCACACCATTGAAAATATTGCTCGCTGCTTTCTGCAATCGAATCTGAATGCCTTTACGCAGATTCGGATTGGCCTCCACAATAAATTGAGCACTTTTAACCGATGCAGCATGTATGTCTGAACCGACAAATTTCCAGCCATAACTCCGATGACCAATAATCGGATAAATACAGTTCGCGCCAACCCCAATATCTAATACTTGAACATTGTGTCCAGTTGGAATCTGACCTTTATTGTTAGCACTCAACAAGTCAGCCAAATAGTGGATATAGTCAGCCCTGCCCGGAATAGGCGGGCAAAGAAAATCTTTGGGAATATCCCAATATTGAATGCCATAAAAATGCTTGAGCAATGCTTTATTCAACATTTTCACAGCGTGCGGATCAGAAAAATCTACCGATAAATCGTTATATTTATTTGGGCTGACAAAAGGCGCAAGTTCCGGACAGCTCTGGATTAGCTGAGGAAAATCGTAACGACTACGGTGCAGATTTCGTGCATGTAATTCCGATTTTTGCTGCGGAAAAGATTTCTTTGCTTGCGCCATATGTATGCCAATATTCAACGGGAGAACAGAATCATCTGATAAGGCAGGATATCTACCTGCAAATTAGTTGATATTGTACGTGAATTTACCCCCCAATTGCTCCCCCAACCTGTTATTTGTCTTTCTGCAAATCAATAACCACGTGGACATCTATTCTTATTTAATCTGTACATTTTTGGTTGCTATAGCATTAGATTTCATTAAAATAACCGTGGAAGATGAAGAATCAACAAAAAAGCCCAATCTGTGATGATAGGGCTTTTCATATCAGCATAAAATAATGATTTATATGAAATAAAAGTTAGTATTCGTATAGCGTGTATTATGTTAATTTTAGGGGAAATTAATATTCATTATCCATCTAAATCAAATATATCTAGAGAATCAACATACGGTAAGATCATATAATTATGATCTGATAAATGTCGTTTCAACCTACTACTAGTTTCTTGATTATAAGAATAAATGTTATCTAATTCTTCGAAGAGAGAATCCAGTTTCTCTAAGGTAAAGCTTGGCTTCTTGATAAAAAATAATAAACTCGCACCTAAGCCAACATATTCTAGATCAAAATTCTTATCCAAATATTGGATTAAACTGAAAGATTCAAAAGGAGATAGATCACAACTAAAATATCCATTGAGCTGTGCTGCAAATTTTTCATGATCATTTTCAGAATTAACTAATTTAATTTGAATAACTTCATCTAAAATTTTTTCAGGCTGCTCATTAATTTTTAATAAAACAGATAGGTCTTGATCACTATAATTAAATTTTCCATGTAGATCATGAATGTTCACCTTATTTTCAGATCTTAATAATTGATCAATATGATACTTAACCTGAAATGGCAGAGTGTTGTCATAGCTTATATCTTCATCTTCACCCTCTTCAATAATTTCCGATGTATCAAAATAAAGTCCATCTCCCATCGAAGCATGCATAGACGTATATTCACACTGTCCTATATCTTCTAAAAGCATTAACACTTTCTTAGGAGCATTTTTTGCTTTAATTTCTAAATACAAATTGAGAACATCTTTCCAAGATTTAGATTCACTAATTGTTGCAAAACACAACAATTCTTGAGCCTCATCACTTAAAAGGGGATTTGCTTTCTTTTCGATATTAAGTGTAGTCATAAGATTTTTAGAAAGTTAACTGAAGCCAAGAATTATGTCAGATCTCCTCCATTTAACATAATGGCTGTTATACGAAATGAAAAAACCTAGGCACTGGTCTAGGTCTTAAATTTTAAAAAATACATAAAAATTAATATAATAGTCTCAACATTTGCCTATTGTGACTTGTTTTAACTCTAATGAATCATCAAATTCAAAATGTAAATAGTTATCAAATATTCTGTATTTAAGCCAACTGTCACCTTCTCTTTCGGGGGGGCCAAATAGATTGGCTACAGATTGCTTCGTACTTTTATGATTAATACCTATAATCAGATCTTCTAAAAACGGGTATAAGTAATATTCTTCATTCTCTTTGACTTAGATAAAAATGGTATCTAGTATTTGATGTTCATTAAACCTGAACGTAACCCCTCTCTTAAAAATTGCCAATAGAATAGCTTTTCTCCACCGAAATTAGTCTCTAATGAGTCAAACTCACTTGCAACAAGAATAACTGCTTTCAAAATATCTGAACTTGACTCTTTAGTTCCAAGACAGGATACAAAAATCTCTACATCACCTGAAAAATTCACTTATTACATACCAATCAAAATCTTCTTTATTCTTTGGTTTTATCATATTTAAAGTGAAATCTCTGATTCAAAATTAAAATTTTCAAAAGCTGCATCTATTACGAAATGAAGAAGCCTAGACCTAAGATCTAGGCTTTAAATTAAAGCTCACAAGTTGGATATGACTCTTTGTCCATTTATTTATGAGATTTTGCGCCCATAATCATAAGAATATGCATCTATCCAACACTCATCCCATCTGAGCATTTTTAAGATCAATAAAAAATCACTTTTGTAGCGCTCTCATGAGATTTCTGCTGAATTTAGAGCACATTAAACTCAATAATAAAAATATATTTTTTCAAATTAATCAAAGACAAAACTAAATATTCTCAATATGATAAAAAATGCGTCAATTAAAGTTGAAGAACATGAATACCAAGACAACACCGATACTCGTTACAGGCGCCACAGGCTATATTGCCAGCTGGGTCATTAAAAATCTGCTTGAACAAGGACATACAGTTCACGCCACCGTACGCGATCTGAATAAGAAAAAAAGCTTTGCTCACTTAGAGAATATCGCAAACCAAAGTACTGGCACATTCAAACTGTTTGAAGCCAATTTACTTACACCGCATGCCTTTGATGAAGCCATGCAAGGCTGTGAAATTGTGATCCATATGGCATCCCCTTTTGTAGTGACCAATTATAAAGATGCAGTAAAAGATATTATTGAGCCTGCGGTAATAGGCACAGAAAATGTATTAAACAGCGTCAACCAAACAGAATCTGTAAAACGCGTGGTGGTGACATCCAGTATTGCTTCAACTTATGGCGATGCGATCGACATTAAGCAAACAGCAAATAACCAATTTGATGAGTCTCACTGGAACACCACCAGCTCTGAAACCCATCAGCCCTATCCATATTCAAAAGTCATGGCGGAGCGCAAAGCTTGGGATATGCAAAAAGCACAAAACCGCTGGGAACTGGTTTGTGTCAACCCAGCGCTGGTTCTTGGCCCTTCACTAACTGCGATGACCAAGTCTGGCAGCGTTGAAGTGCTTGAGCAGTTTGCTAACGGTATGACCCTCGCAGGTGTACCGCCGATGTGGAATGGCATTGTAGATGTCCGTGATGTTGCGGATGCACACTTGCAAGCAGCCTTTAACCCAAATGCAAAAGGCCGTTATATTATCAGCGGCGGCACGCTCAGCCTGCTGGAAATGGGCAAAATTCTGCGCCAGCACTTTGGTCCAAAATTCCCCTTCCCGCGCAACCAGTTGCCTAAAGCCGCATTTAAATTGTTTGGCCCGCTGGCAGGTTTTTCCAAGTCTTTTGTTGAGCTGAATATGGGTTTTCCAATCTACTTCAATGCCGACAAAAGTAAGTCCGAGCTAGGCATCAGCTACCGCAATATTGAAACCAGTCTTGTTGAGCATTTTCAGCAGCTGCTGGATGATGGTGTGGTGAAGCAATATATTCCCTAAATTAGACATTCATTAAGCTAATAACTTGCTCAATTAGTTTGAAAAAAAGCCACCTTAAATAGGTGGTTTTTTGAATTGACGTGTATTGGTTATTTAAAAGTCGAATGTTAAGCCAACTTTATAGGTACGTGGACCACCCACTAAGGCATAGCCTGAGTTAAATGTACCTTCCCAATATTTTTCATCAGTCACGTTATCAATATTCGCTAAGAACGTTGTGTTCACACCACCTAATTGAGTTTTATAGCGCGCACCAAGATCTAAAATTGTGTAGTCTGGCAGTTTAAGTGTATTGGTTTCATTTAAGTACTGTTCACTCACGTAGTTTGCACGTGCATTGACATTCAAACCATCCACATACGGCACTGCATAATCCAAGCTGAGTGTTGCGGTAAAGTCAGGAATACCATATACCGTATTACCTTGATTAGTTACGCCACTTTTCACCGCTGCTTTGGTATATTCAGCATCAATATACGCCAAACTACCCATCAGATTTAGTCCTGTATAAATCTCTCCAGAAAATGCCCATTCGACGCCACGTGAACGTGTTTCTGCATCATCTGTTGTGATTTGATTAACACTAATGCCGGTAATTCCATCAGAATAATCAGAAGACATCGTCGATGGTTTTTCAATTTGATAAAGGGCAAATGTATTCAACCAAGAACCTGCTTGATATTTTGCACCCAATTCATATTGTTTGGTTTGGAATGGCGCAAAGGTGACATTATTGTTGGCATCTGCAACGTTATTCACCGTTACACCTTCAGAAAGACCTTCAACATAGTTTGCATAAATAGAAAGATTCTCACCAAATGGTTTAACCACAACACCTAAGCTTGGCGAAATTTTATCATCTTGATAGCCAGTCTTTCTTTGTAAATTCTTGGTATCGATATCCTGATAGCGTGCACCAACAATAAATTGCAACTTATCATCCAACATTGAAATCTGATCAGATACCGTATAGCTAGTATATTTATTATCTAAATTCGGTTTAACCACTGGGTACGCAGAAGGCATCCCTACAGTCGTATCAGGATCATACAAATTAGTTGAATTAATTTTCTCTTGTGTTGCCGCAACATGCTGATCTGTTTCTTTGGTCAAATAATCAGCTCGAACATTTACAGCATGTTTTACAGCACCTGTATTAAACTTATATTGAATACCTG
Organism: Acinetobacter sp. LipI_15; assembly: GCF_058242865.1. Lineage (NCBI taxonomy): Bacteria > Pseudomonadati > Pseudomonadota > Gammaproteobacteria > Moraxellales > Moraxellaceae > Acinetobacter > Acinetobacter sp. LipI_15. The sequence continues at coordinate 2,510,861 of NZ_JBZAYN010000001.1, forward strand.
TATTGGCTGATGTAATCGACTCAGATGACCCTGTACGATAGTACTGTGAAGTAGCATGACCATCAGCTTGCCCTACGATAAGACGCGTACCAAAAATGTGTCCGCTATAGGCCTTTTCAATATGCCCTACACCTGCATACACATTTAAATCAGGTGTAAATGCATATTCACCACTTAATCCTACAAACTCACTATCTGTATGACCTTCTAAATTACTAAAATAATTGGTATCGCCTTTAGGTGCAGCAAGCACGCCATTATAGGTATGGCCATGAGCATCTTTGACACCAAATGCCACCATCGCAGGCGAACCACCATTACGGTCATCACGTACAGCATACGCATCAAAATTCAGTTTTAACTTATCCGTTGTATAGTCTGCAGCAATTGCACCTGAAGCATGTTTATCATCCATGCCTTCTATGATGTGCTCACCTTGACCATAAGCCCCATTCACACGTAAGCCAAATTCTTTTTCAGCACCAAAGCGACGTGAAACATCAAAGCCTGATTGATAAAAGCCACCATCTTCCATTGACGCTGAAACTTGGGTCTTCTGCTGATCTGCACGCTTAGTTTTGGCAATGACAACACCACCCACTCCACCTGCTGGTGACATCCCAGCAACTAAAGCATTTGGGCCTTTCAATACAGTAACCGAATCTAAAAATTCAGTTGGTACACGCCCATAAGGTGCCATACCATAGATACCATTGAGTGCAATATCATCATGATTGACATCAAAGCCACGAATATTAAAGTTTTCGTTTAAATGGCCTTGGTTTGTTGTGATACGAACACTCGCATCATTTCTCAGCACTTCACCCACGGTGGTCGCTTGCTGTTCTTCAATTAACTTTTCACTATATGCAGCAACGCTAAATGGCGTATCAACAATTTTTTTACTTCCCAAAGCACCAAGGTCTGTCTGCGCCTTCAATTTTCCATTTGCAAGCTGCTTTTCTGCAGGTACCTCAACTTCAATTGTTTCAAGCACGGTTCGCTCTGCTGCATTTACTACTGCAGATGTGCCCACCCCTAAGATCGCGATTGAAATCGCACGGACTAAATGAGTTTTTGGAAAATTGATCATTGTTGAACGCTTAATTTATTTGAATAAGAATCATTATTATATTTAGAATAATTCTCAACTTCATCATGAATCCCGATGATTATATTTTTTTAATGAGAAATATAAATATTAATTTTTTGTAAATTGTAGATAAGACAAATGTAAATAATTGTTTTTAATTACTTTTATAAAAAAATAAATACAATCTGTGTATGTTCAATTAAAGCTCTTAGGCGAACAAATGATTAATTAACATACAAATAATTTGAATTTTTACATGCTTTATTGCCTTTGAATAGATGTATCCATTTACATCCTACGATTATTCAAAAGTTAATAAGGCATTTTGGTTAGTGCCTTTTAGCCAAATTTAAGTCTCTTTTTTAATTTTTTGACATAAAAAAAAGCGACTCAAAAGAGCCGCTTTTTTCTAACCGAAGTTAAACTCAAATTATTGAGCTTGACCAGGTTGAGCCACTACAGTACGGCTACCAGAAATCGTAGCGAATACGCGACGGTTCATAGCACGGCCTTCTTTAGTGTTATTGTCAGCGATCGGTTGATCCCACGCGAAACCTTGAGTAGATAAACGAGCTGGGTCAACGTTGTATTCGTTAACAAGTGAAGATTTAACAGAGTTAGCACGAGCTAGTGATAAACGTTCGTTTAGAGCACGTGGACCAGTGTTATCTGTGTGACCTTCGATGTTAGCTGTAGCATTAGGGTATTCACCTAATTTTTCAGCAACTTTAGCGATTTCAGGTTTGTATTGATCTTTGATGTTAGATTTGTTTGTATCAAAGAACACACGAAGTTCCATGTTAAGATCTTCAGTCAACTCTTGAGGAGCTGGAGCAACTGGAGCAACTGGAGTTACAGGAGCAACTTCAACTACAGGAGCAGCAGGTTTCAAGTGACCGCCAAGAACTACGTTAAGACCAGCTAAAGCTGTGTAGTTCCAGAAATCTTCATCGATGTTGTAAGTAGCACGAGCTTCAGTACGTAGAGATAAAGCATCGTTTAAGCGCCAGAAAGCACCTAGACCAGCGTTACCTAAAGTACCTTCTTCAGTAGTACCACGATCAGCACCTAAACCACGAGCAGCAGCGTCGTCAAATTTGTATTTATAGTGACCAGCACCTAACAATACATATGGCTTAACTTTGCTGTCATAGTTTTTAGTAATCAAATCAGAAGTAGCATAGAAGTTACCGTTGATTTGAGTTTGTTTGTATTCGCCGTGATCAACGTCTACATCACCTTTAACTTGGTTATATTCAGCTTCGAAACCTAACCATGGAGTTAATTCAACACCAAGTGCTGCACCAACAAACAAGTCGTCTTGTAGCTCTGGACCTTCAGTAAGGTTGCCACGGCTGTTGTTGTGTTGAGAATCTTGGAAAGTGTAACCAAGCATTAATGGAGTAACAGTTACGCCTGCGTTTGCAGCTGCTAAAGGAGCAGCTACGAGCATTGCTAATGCAATACGACTCATTTTCATGGATTTATCCTCCAGAGATAACAATTGTTGTTCAAGCTCAAGCCGAAAAATTGGCTATCCTGAGATAGGCTTTCTTAATACCCCAGTTTTTTTTTAAGCTATTTACGCTGAATCATACAAACACTTTATTCTTTTTCCAAGTGCTTGATTAATCTAATCAAGTAAATTATTGACAAAATTACTTACAATTTCCGTTGTAATTCGGTAAATTTTTACTCAATTTTGAGCAGTGAATCGCCTATTGTCACTTGCTATTTTCATTTTAACAGCTTTATCTAAAATTGAGTAATAAAATTCTATACTCAAAATTAATATCGCCATTAAAAACACATATAACATTAGACATATAAAAATAATATTAAATTTTGGATTAAATCAATGCTTTACAATAAAGAAACCGGCTTTACTCTATTTGAACTTTTGGTCTCAATCGCGATTATGGTCATTATCGTGACGATAGCTTTACCACATTTCAACAATTTAATGGCGCAGCGAGAAGCGAATAACATCAAATCGACTATTCAAAATCACAATGCATTCGCACGGGCTCAGGCCACTATTTATCATTCCAATATTGTGATATGTCCTAGTATTGACTTTAAACTTTGCCAACCTAACAACTGGAACAGTGGTCTGATCATATTTATTGACAGTAATAAAAACCGTCAAGTTGATGCAAATGAAAAAATATTACTGCAAGACAAACTCAACTTAAAATATGGCGATCTGTCTTGGCGTGGGACTTTACACATTCCGAGCCTAACCTTTCAGGCTAGCTCCGGTTTACCCAATGGTTCAAATGGTAGTTTCTACTACTGTTCGAAATCAACGCTTCAACCGATCCGAGCAGTCTTAAGTCGAATGGGACATTTACGATTTGAAAACCCAACCAGTTGCTAATTTGAGAACCGGTGAGTCCAAAGCAGCCTTTTAAATTTGCTTTATTCCTGTTCAATTTTACTTATACTGCTGACGTATTCAAAAATTAATGTATAAGAAAATGGAGACATGTAATGACTGATATCGTCATCGTGAATGGTGCCCGTACAGCAATGGGTGGTTTTCAAGGGAGTTTAGCCGCTGTCACTGCACCAGAATTAGGCGCAGTTACGATTAAAGCAGCCATCGAACGCGCGGGTTTACAACCGACAGATGTTGAAGAAGTCATTATGGGCTGTGTGCTTCCGGCTGGCCTGAAACAAGGTCCTGCCCGTCAAGCGATGCGTAAAGCTGGTCTTCCAGATTCAACTGGTGCCGTAACCATCAACAAGCTGTGTGGTTCAGGTATGAAGGCCGTGATGCAAGCGGCAGATATGATTAAGGCAGGTTCGGCTCAAGTCGTGGTTGCAGGTGGTATGGAGTCAATGACCAATGCCCCTTATGTTTTGACCAAAGCACGAGCTGGCTACCGTATGGGCCACGGTGACGTTAAAGATCATATGTTCTTAGATGGCCTAGAAGATGCAGAAACGGGCCGACTCATGGGTTCTTTTGCGCAGGATATGGCAAACACAAAAGGCTATACACGTGAACAAATGGATGACTTCGCCATTCGCTCGCTTAAACGTGCACAAACTGCAATTACTGAGGGTTATTTTGCTGACGAAATCGTGCCTGTCACTGTTTCGAGTCGTAAAGGCGATGTGATTATCGATAAAGACGAACAGCCTTTTAACGCCAATATCGAAAAAATTCCAACGCTGCGCCCTGCTTTTGCTAAAGATGGAACGATTACCGCTGCCAATGCAAGTTCTATTTCTGATGGTGCGTCTGCTTTAGTTTTAACTTCAGCAGATCAAGCTTCAGCAAAAGGTTTAAATCCGCTCGCAAAAATTGTGGCTTATGCATCAAATTCTCAGCATCCATCCGAGTTTACCATTGCACCTGTAGGCGCAATTCAAAAAGTTCTAGATAAATCGGGTTGGAATGTTGCTGACGTAGATTTATGGGAAATCAATGAAGCTTTTGCCATGGTCACGATGTGCCCAATTGATGAATTTAAATTAAATGCTGAAAAAGTAAATATCAACGGGGGTGCTTGTGCACTTGGACATCCAGTTGGTTCTACTGGTTCACGCATTATTTTAACGTTGATCCATGCATTAAAACGTACAGGTGGTAAGCGTGGTATTGCAGCGCTATGTATCGGTGGTGGTGAAGCGACTGCTGTGGCGATTGAATTGATTTAATGCTCTGTAGACTCCTTTCGCAAAGAGTGATTTAGAGGAAATATTCTTTAATCCTCCCCTAACCCCTCCTTTAATAAAGGAGGGGGACTGAAAACCCCTCTGTAAGAGGGGTTTTTTATGCTTACATTTTAGACATAAATTATTCACATACAGCTCAGCAAAGGCTCTTAAAATAAATGTCGACATAATAAAAATGGATGACCTTTATGCAGCTCAATCACTACTTGAATTTTCAAGGCAATACCGAGGCAGCCTTTAATTTTTATCGTTCTGTATTTGGTGGAGAGTTCCTCAATGTGATGCGTTATGGTGATATGCCTGCTGAGGAAGGCATATCACTGTCCGATGCAGATCAGGAAAAGATTATGCATATTTCCCTACCGATCAACGAATTTACCGTGCTGATGGCCTCAGATATCAATGAACAATTCTGTGCACAAACCAACCAACCCTTTACCGTAGGCAGCAATCACTATATTTCGATTAATTTAGACAGTAGTGAACAAGCTGAAGCTAAACGACTGTTTGATGGCTTATCCAAAGGCGGCTCTATAGAAATGCCTCTCGAAAAGACCTTTTGGGGTGCGCTGTATGGCGCATTTACCGATCAGTTCGGTATTAAATGGATGGTCAATTGCCAGCTTAAAAATGAATAATCACTCATTAAAAGTATTTCGATCAATAAAAAAGCCTCCGAATGGAGGCTTTTTTATTGATCGAGGCACTTAAGCACCAGTTTGATAATGCGCTTGCGGCACTGCAGTTGAAGCTTGATATGGATTGGTAAAATCACCTAAGCCAGCAGCAGCTTCAGCAATATCTTTACCTTCTTTCACCACAAAAGTATCGAAACCTGAACGCTTCATGTAGTTCAACACGTCTTTGAATACATCACCTGTCGCACGTAGTTCGCCTTGGAAACCTTGGCGACGTAACAATGCAGCAAATGAGTAACCTCGACCATCGTTAAAACCAGCAAATTCGATGAAAATGGCATCTAACTGGTCAAGCGGGAATGCATTGGTTTCAGGTGAAGCATCAACCGTTACGAAAAGTGCTTTTTTACCAGTTACATTCGCAAGTTGATCTAACTGTTCAACCGTTAGAACCACGTCACCTTGTGGCAACACACCATCTTCACCAATGACTTGGTAAGTATTGTCTGCAATCGAGCCATCTTTAGAGAGGACTTGTAGTGCTGTATTAAGCATATGCACGCTCCTTAAATGGTTGGATGCCAACACGGCGGTAAGTATCAATAAACTCTTCGCCTTCAGCACGAAGATCTAGATACGTATTTAAGATTTCTTCGATAATGTCTGGTACAACTTCGGCTGCAAATGATGGGCCTAAGATGTCACCAATCGATGCATCATGGTCAGCATTACCACCCAAAGTGATTTGATAAAACTCAGCACCCTTTTTGTCTACACCTAAAATACCGATGTTACCCACATGGTGGTGACCACACGCATTCATACAGCCAGAGATGTTTAGATCCAATTTACCCAAATTGTAAATGGTGTCTAAGTCATCAAAACGACGAGAGATCGCTTCAGAAATTGGAATCGATTTCGCATTTGCCAATGAACAGAAATCACCACCTGGGCAGCAAATGATGTCGGTTAAGAACCCAATATGCGCACGTGCAAGATTATGTTGATCAAGGATTTTCCATAGATCAAACAAATCTTTTTGTGGTACATCCACAAGCGCAATATTTTGCTCATGCGTCGTACGGAACTCACCAAAGGTATATTTGTCAGCCAAATCAGCAATCAGGTTCATTTCTTCAACAGTCATATCGCCCGGTGCAATACCCGCACGTTTCAGAGAAATCGTAACGATGCGGTAACCTTTGACTTTATGTGCATTGGTGTTGATGTTGAACCATTGTTTAAATTTCGGCTCTGCGGCAAATTGCTCTGCGAAATCTTCATCCGCATAATCTTGGTAATCAAATGGTGTGAAGTTCTCATCCATTTTCGCCAAGGTATCAGCATCAATTTTTAACGTTTTGATGGTATGTGCAAATTCAGCTTCAACTTTCTCTGCAAATACTTCTGGTGTTAATGCTTTCACCAAAATTTTGATACGCGCTTTATATTTGTTATCACGACGACCGTGTAAGTTGTATACACGAAGTACCGCTTCTAAATAAGCAATCAAATCTTCACGTGGCAAGAAGTCACGAATAAAGCTACCAATCACTGGGGTACGGCCTAAACCACCACCAACTTTGATTTTATAGCCAATCTCGCCTGCTTCATTTTTCACGATATACACACCGATATCATGGAAAGACGTTGCCGCACGATCAGTTTCTTCCAGTGCTGAAACTGCAATTTTGAACTTACGTGGCAAGAAAGCGAATTCTGGGTGGAAAGTTGACCATTGACGAATCAATTCACACGTTGGGCGTGGGTCAGCAATTTCACCTGCAACCACACCTGCATATTGGTCAGTGGTTGTGTTACGAATACAGTTACCCGAAGTTTGAATCGCATGCATTTGAACAGATGCGAGCTCTTGTAACATATCAGGCACATTTTCTAGTGCAGGCCAGTTAAACTGAATGTTTTGACGAGTAGATACGTGCGCATAACCACGGTCATAGTCCTGAGCCAATGACGCAATTTTACGTAATTGTTTAGAATTCATCAGGCCATAAGGTACTGCAATACGTAGCATCGGTGCATAACGTTGTACATAAAGGCCGTTTTGAAGACGCAGTGGACGGTATTCATCTTCCGTCAATTTACCTGCTAAATAACGTTCCGTTTGATCACGGAACTGTGCAACACGTTCATTAACCAGTTGCTGGTCAAAATCAGTATATAAATACATGGCGTACAGCTAGTAATTTCTATTATAACAATGCACAGCATAACGAGATTTTATCTATCAAGAAAATGCGTTTTTTACATATTTAATAGCGATTTTATTGATAAGACTGTCGCAATTTCACTGATATAGCGGATTCCGGTCATTTACTTTTTATTTATTAATATATTGAATTATTTCTCCATTACTTAGCATAAATTTACATAAAGAATTTCAGCCAATAAAAAGCCCGATAAATCGGGCTTTTTATTTAGCGATGTAAAATCACTTATTTTTTATCTGGTAACGCATACGCAACAAGGTAATCACCAAGTTTTGTACCAAATGAACCATGACCACCAGCCATGATCACAACATATTGTTTACCATTTGCTTCATAAGTCATTGGAGTCGCTTGACCACCTGCTGGTAGACGACCTTCCCACAAAGTATCACCATTCGTTACATTGATTGCACGGATATAGTTATCTTGTGTTGCGCCTACAAACATGACATTACCAGCAGTCGAGATTGATCCACCAAGACCCGGTACACCAATTTTCACAGCAGGTAATTGGAACAATTTCGGTAAACTATCACGAATTGTACCTATACGTTTTTTCCAGACCACTTCATGTGTATTTAAATCTACACCGGCAGTAAAGCCCCATGAAGGTTGTTTACAAGGTAAGCCAAGTGGTGACAAGAAGGCTTTGATTTCCACACCATAAGGTACGCCATACATCGGTTGCACGCCTTGTTCAGTACCCGCACCTTTCGCAGTTTGCTCACGGTTTGGATCTGTAGGAATCAACTTAGTGACAAATGGCAAGCCAATTGGGTTCATCACAGCAACTTGACGGTCTTGGTTCACCGACATACCACCCCATTCAAATACCCCAAGGTTACCTGGGAATACCAATGTGCCATTTTCAGATGGTGGTGTATAAATACCGTCGTAGTTTAATGATTTGAAATACACACGACACATCAACTGGTCAAACATAGTGGCACCCCACATTTGTTTATCAGTCAATTTATCTTTTGGTGCTAAATCAAAATCAGAGAACGGTTGAGTTGCAGAATAATGCTCACCTTTAGTTTGTGGACCACGTTTTACAGTTTGTGGAACTGCTTTTTCGGTGATTGGCACAATCGCTTTACCGGTACGACGGTCAAGGACGAATGCATTACCTGTTTTGGTTAAGACATAGATCGCAGGAACAGTATTACCTGATTTATCTTTGATATCTGCCAATGAAGGTTGTGATGGTACATCCATATCCCACAAATCATGATGTGTGGTTTGGAAATTCCAAATTAATTTACCTGTTGATGCATTTAATGCCAACATTGAGTTTGCATAGCGTTCATCTAATGGCGTACGGTGACCACCAAAAATGTCTGGTGTGCCTACACCTGTTGGCACATAAACGATGTCAAGTTTTTCGTCATATGCTAAAGGTGCCCATGCATTCGGTGAGGCTACAGAGTATTTTTGACCTTCGCCTGGCATGGCATTTGGATCTTCCGCCCCTGTATCAAAGATCCACAATAATTCACCAGTATTAACATCATAACCACGGATGACACCAGATGGCTCTTTAGTCGAGAAGTTATCAGTTGTTGAACCGCCAATCACAATGGTTGTGCCAGTAACCACTGGAGGTGAAGTTGGGATATAACCGCCCGGATACGGATAAGGCATATCTTTTTGTAGATCGACTTCGCCGTTATGACCAAAATCACTACATGCTTTACCTGTGTCAGCATTGACTGCAACCAAACGACCATCATTTACAGGCAAGATCACTTTGCGCGGACATTCAGTAGAAGTCGAGCGTTTGTTCTCTAAGCTTTTTGCAAACTGAGTGGTATTTGCTGCGTCAAAATAAGACACACCACGACATGTTAAATGTTGATAGGTATTGTCCGCTTTAAGTTTAGGATCGAATGCCCATTTTTGTTTACCTGTCGCAGGATCAAGTGCAATTAAACGTTGGTGAGTTGTACACATAAACATGTCATTGCCGACTTTAATCGGAGTGACTTGGTTTGTGGTTTCACCTGAGTCATTTTCTGTTGGTAACTCACCTGTACGGAAAGTCCACGCTACTTCTAAATCTTTAACGTTGTCGCTATTGATTTGGGTGAGTGGAGAATAACGTACACCACCTTGTGTACGACCATAGGCAGGCCAATCTTCAGGAGCAATACCCTCAATCGCTTTGGCTGTTTGAGGTTGTGCATTTTTAATTTCACCGTGAATTTCTTGCGGATCATTAAAAATTGAATAGATCATCACGATAATCGCAATCACCAGTGTGCCTGATAATGTAATTTTCGCAGTTTTGCCATTTTCCATACCGCGTGTCACGGCAGGAATCAGTAACCAAAGGCCCAATAAGCCTAAAATATCAAAACGCGGTGCAAGTGCCCAAAAGTCAGAACCTGCCTCCCAAAGTCCCCAAATCACTGTACCCAGCATCAACGCTGCATAAATGTATAAAGAACTGTTTTGAATTTTTCTTAAGTATATTGCTGAAGCCAGCATTAACAGGCCGGCGATAATGTAGTACCAAGAACCGCCAAGGACTGCCAGCCAGATACCACCAATCAATAGAACCAAGGCGAAAATTGCCATCACAACGACGGTAAATGTTCGCATCCCAGTCCCAGTAGATGGGTTGCTCATGTTGACCACCTCTATTGTCGAATGTTGTATTTAGTGCGTGAAATACATTCAACGCACCACCGTTTTTATGTCGCAAAGAGAAGTTGTTACAAAAACAATTCAAGGGGGAAATATCGTAATTTTTCTCAGAATTACCGAATTGCTTTTATAAGAACCCTAATCGGACATCAATTAAAATGCTGTTTGAAATTTGATACCGCCGACCCACGCATTCTCACCATTTTTGTAAGCACCGACGTGACGGATATATTGAATATTTGGACGAATAGTCAGCCAGTTTGCCGCATGAATACCGTAGTAAATTTCTGCGTCATACTCTTCACTTTGTAGACCACGTGCATCATTGGCAATATTGGCGTCATTCACATCATCATTAATGCTGATACGACCTAAGCCAATCGCGATTTCATCTTGAGGACGTGCATCGAATGCGCCTTTGTATACCAAGCCAATGTTTTGCATATCACTCACATTGTTGGTGTCTGAGTCATGCACAGTGACATTCACAAAACCACTTAAGCCACGTGAGGTATCGTCTTTATGTACTGTCAGTTGTTGTTTCGCCACAATCCAACCACCTTGATGGTGATCTTTTTCATGTACTGCGCTATCAATGACATCGGCATCAGCGGTACTGTAGTAGTAACCTGCACGGTATTCACCCGGAAGCTTTTGTGTCCCTACTTTTGGCGTCCACACCACTTCAGCAGGAATAATCGCACCTTTAGAACCATCGGCACTCAAGTTCCAACCTTTACCACGTTTTAGATTTTCAGGGTTGTATTCATAAACCCCAACTTGTGCGTAGAGTTCAGGCTGAATGTTATATTTCACGCGAACAGCCCATTGGCTGACTGGCCAGTTGTACCATTGGTCACCGACCCAGTTACCCACTTGTGAGCCACAAAGTGCTAAGTTTTGAAAGTCACAGTCAAAGCTGTTGAAATCTTCACCTTCACCAAAACGACCGACTTTAATATCTAATTTTTGGTCTAAGAATTTTTTCTTGATCCAAAAATCAGTCAAACGCCAAGTTTGACCACGACCCCACACTTCTTGTGTTGCACTTAAATGACCATTTAATGCATCTGAAGTTTGAGACAATGAACGACCATTACGTTCAGTGATATTGATTTGTGCTTCGGTATCTTTCCAACCCGCAATTTTTTCTAAATCGAGATGTGCCCCGATCGCGAATTGGTCCGCATATTCAGTGCCATGACTTGAAGCATGCTTCGCATCTAACAAAGTGGCTAATTCGCCACCATAACTAAAACTAAAATCGTAACCTTTCTGTTGAAGCGCTGTTCGTTGACCGTTCCAATCACCGAACATCCATGGGCTTTCAGAACTGAAAGCATCTGCAGTAGTTGCCGCTTGGGTTGCTGAACCCGCAAGCATTATTCCGAGGCTAAGATATAAAGATCCAAGTTTACTCACAGCTATTTTCATTTGGAGACCTATACACCAATTGTGTTAATAGCTCATATAATACTCTCACATTTGTATAATTTATTTATTTTTTTGTTAACAACACCCAATATTTACATTGATATTTATCTAATTAAGAGATTTTAAAGGTTTTATTGTTCAACTTATCACCTTTTTTTATACCATTCATAACCAATTATCCGCACCTAAAGTTTTACCCACATGGGTATAAATCAATGCTGATCTAGAAAATTTAATCGGACATGCCAGTTGAGTTTGTGTCATTGTGTCGCCTTCTTGTAGCGGAACTTCAACACACCAATGCCGCTCTTGGGCCAATTGTGAATTTAGAGCTTCATCCAAACTTAAAACTGGCTCCACACACACATCTTGAGAGGCAAAAATCTTTTTCCACTCAGCCCATGTTTTGGTTAGTATTTTTCGGGCAATTGCATGCTTAATTTCAGTCTGATCTTGTGGATCAAATGACATGCCTTGCGTCGCTAAAGCGGGTAAATCTAGAATTTGCGCCAATCCATGTAAAAACTGTGGCTCCAAACCACCTATAGACAGATAACGACCATCTTGGGTTCGATAATAGTCATAGAAACTTCCGCCATTCAGATGTGCAGTTTCTGCGGCGGTTACCGCATTGGCAGCCAATACGCCAGCTGCAGCCATATTATTCAATGCGACGGCACAATCGGTCATGGAAATATCAATATATTGTCCTAAACCGCTACGGTAACGCTCAATCACCGCAGCTAAGATGCCAGTAATTGCATGCATTGATCCACCTGCTACATCGGCGATTTGAATCCCCATCGGTGGCGGGCCACTGTCTTGGCGTCCGCTATGACCTGAAATGCCCGATAAAGCCAAGTAATTGATGTCATGCCCTGCACGGTCTTTGTAATGTCCGGTTTGACCATAACCCGTAATCGAGCAATAAATCAGTCGCGGATTAATTTCGGCCAAAACTGCATAATCCAAACCCAAGCGTTGCATGACACCTGGACGAAATTGTTCTACCACGATATCAAAATCTGAAATTTTGGCTTTGATCAATTCAATACTTTTCGGATCTTTTAAATCTAATGCGATGGATTGTTTATTGCGATTTAAATAACTATGCGCTGTGGCTTGCCCATTGGCATAAGGTGGCATCAAACGAACCAGATCGGGACGCGTCGGTGACTCAATATGCACAACTTCCGCACCCATGTCAGCCAAATACAAGGTCGCAAATGGCCCTGGGAGTAATGTCGAAAAGTCGAGTACTTTCAATCCTTTTAAAGCAGCTTCCATGGATATTTTTCTCTAATTGTGTAGATTTTTTATCCATGGTAGAAATATAAAATGATTAAAACAATGTCATGTTCAGCCATTTACCTTGATAGTTTCGGCAATTTACCATGTAAAAATGGCAAAACCGCTGTTGTAAATTGCCATGATTTCTTTTTTTAGCGTCATTTAGGTCAAACATTTGTGAACATTAAAGAGACTGAAGGATTAAACATGAGTCGTGATACGATCAGTATCCATTTCGTCAACGCAGCCTTAACTGGTGTGAAACGTCTCGGCATGGATGTCGAAACTTTATTGTCTCATGTTGGCATTGAGGCTGAACTTCTACGCCAACCCAAAGCCCGTATTTCACCTGAACAATACACACGTTTTATTAAAATGTTGTGGATGGTGACTCAAGACGAACATGTCGGTTTTGATATTCAACCGCGCCGCTTGGGTACTTTTGCCATTATGTGCCAATTGATTATTCATGCAAAAACCCTCGGTGATGCACTCGAATTGTCTTCGCAGTTCTACAAACTGTTTGGTGATGAATGGTCAGTGACACTAGAACGTGATAAGCACGAAGCACGTTTAGTTCCTCAAATTCCAAAATCTATGGACCCAGACCATTTCATTACAGAAAGTATGCTGATGATTTGGCATGGTCTCGCTTCTTGGTTGATTGAACGTCGTCTGCCTTTAGAGCGTGTTCACTTCGGTTATGAACGTCCTGAACATGCTGACGAATATGATGCCTTGTTTTTTGCACCTGTCATGCAGTTTGATACACCACGAACTGAAATTACATTTGCAGCGGATTATTTAGATTTACCTATTCGTCAAAACGAAGAAACGCTTGAAGAATTCTTAAAAGCGGCTCCTGCACAGTTATTGGTTAAATTTAAAAATACCAATTCATTAACATCTCGTATCCGTGATGTGCTGAAGAGTCAAATTGGCGAAGAAATGCCAACCTTGAACGATGTTGCTTCAATGCTGTATCTATCGCCGCAAACACTACGTCGTCGTTTAGCCGCTGAAGGTAAGAGCTACCAAGGTGTGAAAGATGCCTTACGTCGTGATGCTGCAATTCACTTATTGCTTAATCCAGACTTAACGCTTGAAGATGTTGCACAGCAAGTCGGTTTTAGTGAAACCAGTACTTTCCACCGTGCATTTAAAAAGTGGACCGGTGTAACACCAGGCCTATATCGCCAATTACATGGTTATCACTAAGCAATATTCAAAAATAGCATTCTCTAAAACCTGATCTCGATCAGGTTTTTTTATTTCGGAAAATCTGCACGTTGTTTTTGACAAAGCAATGGATCGACGGGCGTGATCACGCGTTGGCCATCCTGTATCCGATACATTTCTGCCTTGGTCACATGATCATTTCGATCATACTCACAGGCTAAACCGCCCGTCCCCTCATCTGAGGGATGAATGCCATAGATCATATAAATATAAAAACCGATCAAGCATACAAAACCTAAGCAGCCTACTAGTACTAGCCAAGCCAGACCTTTCAACACTCGCTTCACATTTTTATGCATAAGCAGATCTTCAATATGTACTGAATCGATAGCAACTGATCTTAACCGATCCTCGCTTTCAATATGCAGGTTGATTTTTATCTTATTCAGCGGCAAGCGTTGACCAAAAATATCAAACGACTCGCCCGTTCTCATCATTGCACTAGGTTGATTAATCCGTACACTCAAAAAACCAATAAAAATTTATAGATCATAGGGACAGGATTATGAGCGAGGCTTACATCATTGATGCCATTCGCACACCGCGCGGTAAAGGAAAAAAAGACGGTTCACTACATGCCGTTAAACCGATTAGCCTACTGACCGGTTTATTGAACGAATTACAAAAGCGACATCAATTTGACACCGCTGCAGTTGACGACATTGTACTGGGCTGTGTAACCCCCATTGGTGACCAAGGCGCAGACATTGCCAAAACCGCAGCCATAGCAGCTGGTTGGGATAATGATGTGGCAGGCGTTCAAATCAACCGTTTTTGTGCATCAGGTTTAGAAGCTGTAAATATGGCAGCGCAAAAGGTGCGTTCTGGCTGGGAAGACCTTGTGGTGGCTGGCGGTGTAGAGTCGATGTCTCGTGTGCCGATGGGCTCAGATGGCGGTCCTTGGGCGCTTGACCCTGAAACCAATATGGCCTGTGATTTTATACCACAAGGCATTGGGGCAGATTTAATTGCCACCATTGACGGTTATAGCCGAGCAGATGTGGATGCCTTTGCAGCCAACTCTCAGCAAAAAGCCGCAGCAGCTCAAGCCAATGGTTATTTTGACCAATCTGTCGTTCCTGTTAAAGACAAAGCAGGCGTGACAGTTTTAGCCAAAGATGAATTTATTAAACCAACGACCACAGCAGAAGGCTTAGGCAAGCTCAACCCAAGTTTTGCCATGATGGGGCAAATGGGCTTTGATGCCATTGCCTTGCAAAAATATCCTGAAGTCGGCGCAGTCAACCATGTACACCATGCAGGGAACTCATCGGGCATCGTTGATGGTGCTGCCGTAGTATTGCTTGCCTCTGAAAAAGCGATCAAAGAACAAGGCCTAAAACCGCGTGCCAAAGTGCTTGCCACTGCATTGGTGGGTGCAGACCCCACCATTATGCTGACTGGTCCTGCACCTGCTGCACGTAAAGCCTTAGCTAAAGCTGGCTTAACCATTGATGATATTGACCTATTTGAAGTGAACGAAGCTTTTGCAGCAGTTGTAATGCGTTTTATTACCGAACTCAAGGTGGACCCTGCCAAAGTCAATGTGAATGGCGGCGCGATTGCATTAGGACATCCGCTGGGTGCAACAGGCGCCATGATTTTAGGAACCCTGATGGATGAACTGGAACGCCAAGGTAAAAAGCGCGGCTTAGCAACACTTTGCGTGGGTGGTGGTATGGGCATCGCAACGATTATTGAGTTGGTATAAGGAGACTAAAAATGAGCGCAATTCAATTTGAAAAAAATGCCGATAATATCGTCATTTTAACTTTAGATTCTCCAAACCAATCCGCAAACACCATGAATGCAGACTTCCGTACGGCACTGGCTGAAACGGTAGACAAACTGCAAGCAGATGAAAATATTGCAGGGATTATTTTCCGTTCCGCAAAAAAAACCTTCTTTGCCGGCGGCGACTTAGACGAACTGATTCAAGCTACACCTGAGCATGCAACTGAATTCTTCAATATGATTGAAGAGATGAAAGCCAAACTGCGTTATATCGAAACCCGTGGCATTCCTGTTGTTGCAGCTTTAAATGGCACGGCGCTTGGCGGTGGTTGGGAGTTAGCTCTTGGCTGTCATTATCGAATCGCACTGAATGATGCTAAGGCAAAATTTGGCTTACCTGAAGTAACTTTAGGCTTACTGCCAGGCGGTGGCGGTATTGTACGTATGGTCCGTTTATTGGGTCTGCAAAATGCATTTCCACTCTTAATGGAAGGCAAGCAAATTGGTGTCGAAAAAGCCAAATCATTGGGGCTGATTCAAGACACTGCAGATAGCCTTGAAGACCTGATGGACAAAGCCATTGCGTGGGTCAAAGCCAATCCAAAATCACAGCAGCCCTTTGATGTAAAAGGCTATAAAATTCCGGGCGGTACGCCATCGACTCCTGCTGTGGCGCAAATGCTCGCCATTGCCCCCGCTATGCTACGTGACAAAACCAAGGGCTGTTACCCTGCGCCTGAAGCCATTATGTCGGCTGCTGTTGAAGGCGCTCAGGTCGATGTTGATACGGCGCTCACGATTGAATCACGTTACTTTACTTACCTTGCAACCGGTCAAATTTCTAAAAATATGATCGGCACCTTCTGGCATGGTCTCAACGCTATTAAGTCTGGTGCAAGTCGTCCAAAAGACGTCGCGAAATGGCAAGCCACCAAAGTTGGTATTTTAGGCGCAGGCATGATGGGTGCAGGCATCGCTTATGCCACAGCATCAAAAGGCATTGCAGTTGTACTTAAAGATATCTCTGTAGAAGCTGCTGAAAAAGGCAAAGCCTATAGCCAAAAACTGCTGGATAAAAAAGTAACTCAAGGCCGTTTAAGTGCAGAAAAACGAGATCAAGTTTTAGGCCTGATTCAGGCCACTGCAAATGTGGCAGATTTACAAGGCTGCGACTTGATCATTGAAGCTGTATTTGAAAATGTCGAATTGAAAGCCAAAGTGACTCAAGAAGCAGAAAGTTACTTGGCAGCCAATGGCGTAATGGCATCCAATACTTCAACCTTGCCAATTTCAGGCTTAGCCAATGCATCTCAAGATCAAGCTAAATTTATCGGTCTACATTTCTTTAGTCCTGTCGATAAAATGCAATTGGTCGAAATCATTAAAGGCAAAAACACATCGGCTGAAACCTTAGCCAAAGCCTTTGACTTTGTGCAGCAAATTGGCAAAACGCCAATTGTAGTCAATGACAGCCGCGGCTTCTTTACCAGCCGTGTCTTTGGCACCTTTGTGCAAGAAGGTTTACGTCTATTGGCTGAAGGCGTACACCCTGCCCGCATTGAAATGGCAGCTCTGAAAGCTGGCATGCCTGTGGGCCCATTGGCCATTCAAGATGAAGTGTCTTTAATACTCTCTGAGCATGTTGCGGCCGAGACACGTAAAGCCCTACAAGCTGAAGGCAACGACTTGCCTCGCTCAGGTGCGGATGACGTTATTCAAACCATGATTCATGAGTTCGGACGTAAAGGTAAAGCTGCCGGCGCAGGTTTTTATGAATACCCTGAAGGCGGTAAAAAGCACCTTTGGGATGGCTTGAGCAAATGGCAGAAAGATAATGCTATTTCTGAACAGGAAATGATTGACCGCTTCCTGTTTGTACAGTCACTCGATACCTTACGCTGCCTAGAAGAAGGTGTTTTGGAATCGACTGTTGATGGCAATGTCGGATCAATCTTCGGGATTGGTTTTGCCCCTTGGACAGGTGGTGCACTTCAATTTTTAAATCAATATGGTTTGGAAAAAGCGCTATTACGTGCCAATACACTAGAAGCAAAATATGGCGAACGCTTCAAAGCACCGCAATTGCTGAAAGACAAAGTGGCGAAAGCTGAGCAGATTTAATTATTCATTTTGAGCATGCAAATTTTGCTGTTCAATCACATCAAAAGGAGCTTCGGCTCCTTTTTATTTTCCTTCTCAGTCGCGTGTTTGCAAACAAGCCTAGAATTTACGCGAACTCTCATCAGTTTTATGTTATAAAGTAACAAGTTTTTTGATTTCTTTTTATCCGATTGAGTAGCTTGTTATGACTGATCATACTTCTCCTGAAAAATCACCGTGGGGCTGGAAAGCACTGATTATCTTCTGTATTTTAGGTGCGCTATTCATGGGTATTTTCTGGCTTGCTGTGACCAATGAACCAGACTATATGCCGAGCCAACAGAAAAAAGACAATACTCAACAGCATGCATTTAAAAATGCCCCTGTGATGTCAGAAGAAGCGTTGAAAAAGGCGCAAGCTGATCAAGCAGCTCGTGAAGCTTCTGCGCCGACTGCAGCAGATATGCATATGACTGAAGAACAACATGCACATATGGATGACATGAGCCCTGAACCTACTGCATCGAATGATCATGGCCACTAAGCTTTGACCCAATCTATGCAAAAAAACGCTTAAAATTTTAAGCGTTTTTTTATTTATAGCTGTCCAATTTTAAGTATTTAAGCCAAAGCCATATACATATCTTGATGCGGAATACCACAATCTAAATATTCATCACCTTCAACAACAAAACCTAAAGCTGCATAAAACGGTATGGCATGCACTTGTGAAGATAGTTTTAAATATTCACGTTGCTCTAATTTCGCTTGTTCGATGATAGCTTGCATCAAGATTTTACCAATACCCTGACTGCGATAGGCCTTTAAAACAGCAACACGACCTATACTGTTATTTTTCAACAAACGAGCAGTTGCAACGGCTTTCATCCCATCATGAACAATAAAATGCAGTGAAATCGCATCTTCTGCATCCCATTCATCTTCGGGCGAAATCTGCTGTTCTAAAATAAAGACCTGTTCACGTATCGGCCGAGCTGCAGATGCCAGTTGCTCCCACAGACCAAATTGAATATTTAACTGCGGCATCCCGTCATCCTTTAGCATTTACAGCCAATATCTTGTTGGTCCCATTGATCATTCAACAATAATTCTAACGAATGCTTTTGAATGCCATACATCTGTTTTAAAGCTTGAATCTGTGCCAATACCGCTTGATCAGGTTCGACATAGTCTGCACGTTTGGTTGCCAAGATCATTTTATTTTTACTGGTATGCTCAAGCGCCACAAATTCGAAAACTTTGGTTTCATAACCATATGCTTTCAATAAAAGTGCACGAATCGTGTCGGTGAGCATTTCTGCTTGCTGACCTGCATGAATGCCAAATTGCAACATCGGTGCAAGTACTTGTGGCGCTTTCAATTGCGGACGCAGTTCTTTATGACAACACGGCGCACACATGATCATTTGCGCATTTAATCGAATGCCGGTATGAATCGCAAAGTCCGTTGCCACATCACAGGCGTGCAGCGCAATCATGACATCTAAACGCTCAGGCGCATAGGTACGAACATCGCCTTGGAAAAAATCCAGTTGGCTGAAATTCGACTGCTGCGCAACGCTTTGGCAAAATTCCACCATTTTCGGATTTAGCTCAACCCCTGTCACTTTAGGCACTTGCTGGTGTTTTGCTAAATAATCATATAATGCAAAAGTCAGATAGCCTTTACCTGAACCAAAATCTACAACATGCAGAGATTGATCGGT
This sequence comes from Acinetobacter sp. LipI_15, assembly GCF_058242865.1. NCBI lineage: Bacteria > Pseudomonadati > Pseudomonadota > Gammaproteobacteria > Moraxellales > Moraxellaceae > Acinetobacter > Acinetobacter sp. LipI_15. Next base: position 2,530,683 of record NZ_JBZAYN010000001.1, read on the forward strand.
TTCTTTGATCTGGCTTAAAGCACCTGAAAAAATTTCTACAAATTTATTAATTTGTTTCCATTTACGTGCCATGCTCGGAATAATTTGTGCTTTTGCATCCGTAATACCGAGTGGCTGTAAGAAATAACTGTTTTGATCGACATAGCGATGTTTTGCTCGATCATGCCCTTGCTGCTCCGTAGGATTTTTCCCAAAAGCAGGCTGCTTTTTGCTAATGCTTAGCATCACTTTCTTTTTATTTTTTTTGAGCTGAATTTCTTCATCCAAGGTCATCAGGTTGGCTTGCTTACAACAGCTTAATAAACTTTCGACTTGTTGATACGCAGATGCAATTGGATAATTTTTGGTGATGTCTTGGGTTTTATAACGATATAAACAGCTAAGAAATGACTCACCTTGCAGCGAAATGACTCGTAAGGTCATTTTTTCTAATTGGTCTAATTCACCTTTATACTGACTCAAGATCATGCGATCAAAACGCTGTGTTTCAATGGCTTGCTGAAAGGCTGCTAAAAATTGCTGCTCTTGCGTAGAGGAAGAAGCCAATGATGACATAATATAAACCTAGATAAATTTGCAAAACAATTTTAAATCTTCTTACACCAAAAGCAAAATTGAATTATTATACACTTGTATATTTAAATTATTATAAAAGATACGTTATGAATGCTCCCCACCTTTTAGCTTATGACCCAGCTGAAGAAAGACTGAATTTCTATACCCATGCTTTCGGTGCAGCGTTGTCTGCCATCGCAGGTATCCTACTGATATTAAAAGGTGCATACCTTCCAACTGGACAATGGCTTGCACTTTGGGTGTATGCATTCAGCATGCTGTTATTATTTTCGGCTTCGAGTCTATATCACTTCGCAGAATCTCCTGAGCGCCGTGGTTGGTACAAAAAGCTCGACCATACCGCAATCTATTATTTGATTGCAGGTACTTACACCCCGTTTCTGGCAATCGCACTGCCTACTGCAAAAGCGCATTATTTACTCATTGCACTGTGGGTCATTGCCGCAATTGGAACACTATTCAAATTAATATTCATTCATCGTTTTCAAAAGATTTCGTTGATTGCCTATTTGGTGATGGGATGGCTTGCAGTACTGGTAATGGATGATATGCAACGCTTTTTATCTGATCAAGCTTTAACCTACCTGATCATTGGCGGGCTATCTTATACAATCGGTGCATTGTTTTATGCCTTAAAAAAGGTAAGATATACACACGCTATCTGGCATATTTTTGTATTGATAGGTGCAGGATCACATTTCCTGTCGATTTATCTCTACGTGATATAACCCACTGACACTGCATTCTTTAGTGACCCTAATTCCGCAGTCCGTAAGTTGGTATTTCGTATTTTTTTAAGAAATTACGCCTTTTTTAAAAAGATTACGCTTTTAAAACTAAGTTCAATTATTTTTAGTAAGTGTAAGGTCCACCATGGCGTCTTCAAGTGCTGCTGCCACTGAACAGCAACCAACAAATTCAAAATTCCGCGTACTTACAGCAAGTCTTGTAGGTACCACAATCGAGTTCTTCGATTTCTACATCTATGCAACTGCGGCTGTAATTATCTTCCCGCATCTGTTCTTCCCTGCAAGTACAGATCCAACAACCGCAACAATTCAATCTTTAGCAACGTTTGCGATTGCCTTTATTGCTCGCCCGATTGGTGCAACATTCTTTGGCCATTTAGGTGACCGTATCGGTCGTAAAGCCACATTAGTTGCCGCTCTCCTCACCATGGGGATTTCTACAGTATGTATCGGCTTGCTTCCAACCTATGCTCAAATTGGTATCGCTGCTCCGCTCATGCTTGCACTTTGTCGCTTAGGTCAAGGTCTTGGTTTAGGTGGTGAATGGTCAGGTGCCGTGCTGCTTGCAACTGAAAATGCGCCAGAAGGCAAACGTGCTTGGTATGGTATGTTCCCTCAATTGGGCGCGCCAATCGGCTTTATTCTTGCAACAGGCTCATTCTTGACCTTAGGTCACTTCATGTCTGAAGCTGAGTTTATGCAATGGGGTTGGCGTATTCCATTCATTGCAAGTGCGCTATTGGTTATTGTCGGTCTGTGGATTCGTTTAAAATTACATGAAACACCAGCGTTCCAAAAAGTTTTGGATAAGCAAAAAGAAGTAAATATTCCGTTCAAAGAAGTGATCACTAAGCACTGGGGGATGTTAATTCTCGGTACGATTGCTGCGATTTGTACATTCGTTGTGTTCTACTTAACCACAGTATTCGCTTTACAATGGGGTACAACCCAGCTTGGTTACACACGTGAAGAATTTTTAAAACTTCAACTGGTTGCCACACTTTGTTTCGCTGCCTTCATTCCACTTTCTGCTGTATTTGCTGAAAAATTTGGTCGTAAAACGACTTCGATTGCGGTATGTGTTGTATCTGCATTGTTTGGCTTAGTCTTCTCAAGCATGCTTGAGTCTGGCAGTACTGCGATGGTGTTCTTATTCCTATGTATCGGTCTTGCGATCATGGGTTTAACCTATGGTCCAATTGGTACGGTATTGTCTGAAATCTTCCCAACGTCTGTACGTTACACAGGTTCAGCTTTAACCTTTAACATGGCTGGTATTTTTGGTGCATCTTTCGCGCCACTGATCGCAACTAAACTTGCAACTGGCTATGGTTTATATGCAGTAGGTTACTATCTCACTGCAGCATCAATCCTTTCATTGATCGCGTTCTTAATGATTCGCGAAACTAAAAATGATGATGTGAATAATCAGGTTTAATCTGCACATAATAAAAAAGCCAGCACCTATTGCTGGCTTTTTTATGTCTCAAATTGAGTCAATGACCTGATTAGCTACTCTCTTGTTGACATCATTTTGATATAAGTCATGAATGCAGCTTAGATCCCACTGAGTAGCAATACACATCATCTGTTCCAAGACACGGTCATTCACTTAATTTCAAACAGCAAATGAATGGCACGATTCAATTTTATTAACCAAACAAGGCCTGTAGCTCTACATCAAGAAGAACATTCACCAAACCGTTTAGCGATAATGAACGGTAGTTTTTGATTAAACCAACTCGATAATATCAATGGTCGGTGGCACAAGAAAACGGAAAGGCACCCCAACCATGCCCGTACCAACAGTGACAAAGACATCTGCATTGTCATGCTGATATAGCCCTTTTTTATGGCCTAAAATCGACACTTTTTTCATTACATAATCGGTCAACCAAGGCAGTTGTACCTGCCCGCCATGGGTATGACCCGACAACATCAATGGTCGTCCGGGAAGTTTAGGTACCATATCTACGGTATCAGGATTATGCGACAAAATGATCCAAGGTTTATCTTGTGGCAATTCTGGCAAATAGCGCATATCGGCTTTACCAGCCCATAAGTCCCCAACACCTAATAAACGAAACTCATTAAACTCAACCACCTGCCCTTCGATATCCACCACATGGTTACTTTCTAATGCATGTTTTAACAGCGCTTGAATAGGCGGACCGGGATATTGCTCATCATGATTACCATTCACCGAATAAATCGGAGCAATAATTTTTTTTAGTACGGCCAGTTCTTCAGCTAACTTATTTTCTGGCTCATAAGTCCAATCCCCTGCAACCACGACCAAATCAGGATTTTGTGCATTGATTTTATCGACGATCATTTTTAACTGACGTTCATGGCCCGAAAATAAACCAATGTGTAAATCACCAATTAAAGCAATGCGAACTGGCTTTAATAATTGTCGTGTTTCATGCAATTGATATTGACATTTTTTCACCTGAATCATGTGCGGCTCGATAAACCGGGCATAGCATAAAAGCCCTGTAACAGCGCCGACAAAAATCGCTTCATGTAGTGAATAATAGCCACTCCAGCCTGCATAAAAGCTAAAGAAGAATAAAGGGATAAGTAAATACGAGAGATAAAATGCCAACAAATGTACGAAGGCTTTAAACGGATGAATCGTTTCCGTGCGCGACTGACTTAACCAAGCTTGGGAAATTGCCCAAACACCTAGCACAGCCAACCCGATATAAAAATACATCACTACGGAATCTAATTCCCACATACATTTGCTCTACAATTTGCCTAACGAGAAAACTCGGTCACTATATTTATCTTTTCACAGCTGACACTTATACTCAAATCAAATTTTTTAGTATGTCTAACAGTATGAACTCAGCTACACCGAAACAGCAAAATTTGCCCTTCATACACAACCACACTAAGGCGGTTTTGCTGAGTTGTAGCCTTGTTTTGACTTTATCTGCATGTAGTACCTTGCCTAAACAGCAAACTCAACCTGTGGAATATGCCTTTAATACTCCCACTGACGATACTAGCCTTGCGAAAATTGTGCTGCCGCTACGGGAACAAAATCCAAACTTAACCGGTTACCACGTTCTGTATGACCCATTAGAAGCCTTAGCGGCTCGAATCGAGCTAATCAATAAGGCCGAAAAAAGTTTAGATCTACAATACTATATTTGGGATAACGACAAAATTGGTGCTTTGGCCCTACATGCCATGATCAAAGCTGCAGATCGTGGGGTGAAAATTCGTTTATTGGTCGATGACAATAATGCAAAAAAAATGGAAGGCATTTATATGGCACTCGACCAACATACTAATATTGATGTCAAACTGTATAACCCGTACCGCTTCCGACATTTCCGCCCTGTCGATATGGTGTTGGATCTAAAACGCATCAACCGTCGTATGCACAACAAAAGCTTTATTGCAGACAATCAAATCGCATTGATTGGTGGTCGCAATATGAGTAACCAATACTATAACGTCAGTGATAATTATCAATTTTCCGATGTCGACGTCATGTTGGTCGGTGCGGCATCCGATGAAATCATCCATTCTTTTGACGAATATTGGAATGATGATTATGCCTTTCCAGTACGTCAATTGGTCAATCCACGCCACTATAGTTTGCGCTTTGACAGTCTCAAACAACAACTCGATGACTATAACCAAGAAGCCACTGTGGTCAATTATTTGGACTTAGCTAACCGTTCACATGCCTTTGATGACTGGCTCAACAATAAAATCCAATTTGACTGGGTCAAAGCCGAAGTGGTCAAAGATTCCCCGAGCAAAATCAAATCTAAAGCCAAAAAAGAAGAGCACCTCAACTTTCAGCTCCTCAACCGTTTAGATAAACCGGAACAAAGTGTCGATATCGTTTCAGCCTACTTTGTCCCCGAAAAAAAAGGGGCGGAACGCCTGAAAAACCTCAGTGCTGATGGCGTGAAAGTCAGAGTTTTGACCAACTCATTCCAGGCCAATGACGTGCCATTGGTTCATGCTTTTTATAGTAAATATCGTCAAGATCTCTTGGAGCATGACGTTCAACTCTATGAGTTTCTGTCTAGACCTGATGCAGAAAACCTCAACACCAATACAAAAGAGTTGGCGGAAAAAGCTAAAGTTAGTCTAAAAGGTTTAAGCCGTTCGAGTCTGCATGCCAAACTGATGGCAATTGATGAAAAACAAGTTTTTATTGGTTCATTTAACTTTGACCCTCGCTCAGCATATTTAAATACTGAAATTGGGGTATTACTGAATAGCCCACGTTTAGCCAAAGCCGTCCACTACACCATGGATGAAAATTTGAGTAAATATGCCTATAAGTTGGTGCTCAATGCAGACCAGCAAATCAATTGGAAAATTAAGCTATCAAATGGTCAAACGCGTATTTATCCACGTGAACCGAAAATCAAGTGGTGGCAAAAAGCAGGGGTGAAATTTATCTCTTGGTTGCCGCTCGAAGGCTTTATGTAAGCATCGTGCTGCAAAGGCATCCCCCTTGCAGCCTGTATCATTAAATTATTTAGCTTCAACTGGAACTGGCGCTTTAAGAACTTTGGCTTGAAGCTCTGCTAATCCCTGATTCATTTTTTGCTGCACTTCTTGCGTCAAGCTTTCAACAGTATGACCTGCCGAATCAATTGCGGGCAATGTCATCAGATGCGCAGTGACATTCGGCATTTCTAAGACATTTTTGACATGTCGATCAAAGCTAATGTCTCCGACGTAGGGTGCAATATTATCGAGTTCACCGTCCTGATTCACATAGCAAATTAAGCAAATTTGGACTGGACGTTCGGCTTCAATCGCCGCACCTAAAATACGACCATGAATTTTTTTAATTTTGCTGCCATCTGAAGTGGTGGCTTCTGGGAAAAAGAGTACCGGCGTATCTTGTTTTAAGAAGCCTGTAATTTGTTCTTTAATTTTAATCGAGTCGCCAGAGCCACGCTTAATAAATAAGGTGCCACCGCCTTTCGCCAAATTACCCAGCACTGGCCATTTTTCAATTTCAGCTTTTGCCAAAAAGAAAACACGTGCGCCAGAACCCAAAACTGCCACATCTAACCATGAAATATGATTACTTACCCAAAGGGCTGGTTGACGTGGAATTTCGCCATGCACTTTGACTTCAAGGTTGAATACTTTGCATAACTTGCGACAAAAATACTGCACATAGCGAGTATTTTGCGGGTTATTCGGGTCTTTATACAATTGATGACGATAAACCAAATAAAAACCCTGCGTCACGGCAACAGCTGCTGCACCGACTTTTTTACAATACAAATAAAATTTTGAAAACACATTAATTTGCGGTGTATTGACGATTTGAGGTTGATTCATAAACGGTTCACTAAAAGGACACGGTGCCACAATTTGGCGTAAATTTTCATCATCATATACCGAAGACAGTTTTTTTGCATTGATCATAAAAACCGAAGTCGAAGATAATATTTTCCTATTTTAATCGTTTTTAAAAATCAAATATTATTTTTATATCGGTTTTAAAGGTTATGTATTATGAATCACTCACATTCGGACAATCCCCCTATTTCTTCATGGCAAGCGTTAAAAGCCATTGCTTGTTTTTCATTGATATATGTGAGTGTGCTTTTCTTATTGGCGCTGAGCTTTCGAAGCTTTCTCTAATTGAATAGCACTACATACAGAACTTAGCCATTAATCCCTCACTTAGATTAACCCTCGCACTGCATTTTCGCCTAAAATGAATCTTTAAACAGGAGTGTGTGCTGAGTGGAAAATTTAAATCAACATCAAGCGAGCGGTGAACGCGTAATTTTAGTCAGTGTGGCAGTACAAATGCTTGCAGACCTTGATGCCGAAGAATTCCACTTACTTGCTCAATCTGCAGGTGCCAATATTCTGCAACATGTGCATGCTCAGCGTATTAAGCCTGATGCCAAATTATTTATCGGCTCAGGGAAAGCTGAAGAAATTGCAGAAGTAGTCGCAGAATATGAAGCCGAATTGGTCATCTTTGACCATGCTCTCACCCCTGCCCAAGCACGTAATCTTGAACGCATCATGCGTTGTCGTGTGGTCGATCGTACAGAATTAATTTTAGATATTTTTGCCCAACGCGCACGTACCTATGAAGGTAAATTGCAAGTTGAATTGGCCCAATTACAACATATGGCTTCACGACTGATTCGTAGTCGTGGCGATCTCGATAGCCAAAAAGGTGGGATTGGCTTACGTGGACCGGGTGAAACGCTACTGGAAACCGACCGACGTCTACTCAAGCTGCGTATGGGACAACTCAAAGCGAAACTTGAGAAAGTCCGCCAAACACGTATGCAAGGTCGTGTGGCACGTCAAAAAGCTGCTGTTCCAACCGTGTCATTGGTGGGTTATACCAATGCGGGTAAATCGACCTTATTTAATAATTTAGCGAAAAGCGATGTCTATGCAGCTGACCAACTGTTTGCGACACTTGATCCAACCTTACGCCGTCTACATTGGGATGGCATCGGCAACTTAGTGCTCGCAGATACTGTAGGTTTTGTGCGTAATTTGTCGCACTCATTGGTCGAGTCCTTTAAAGCCACCTTAGAAGAAACCTTGGAGGCGACCTTATTGTTACATGTCATTGACTCCAGCAGTCCAGACATGATGGAACAAATCGAGGCTGTCGAAAAAGTACTGAAAGAAATTGGTGTCGATGTTCCGATTCTGCGCGTTTATAACAAAATTGATGTCAGTGGTGAAGATCCTAAAATCATCTATGGCAAGCCTCATCAGCCGGAACGTGTTTATGTCTCAGCGCATAGTGGTAAAGGTCTACCCTTATTACGCCAAGCGGTTCAAGAATGCTTAATGGGTCAAATTCAAAGCTTTGAAGTCCATCTAAAACCGGCTTATGGTAAATTAAGAACACAACTTTATGCGCTCAATGTGATCCAAAATGAAAGTTATGATGAACAAGGCAACTTAATTTTGCATGTCATCATTGCCCCACATAAGTTAGAACAACTGATTAAACAGGCGCATTTACCCATTGATGAAATTTTGGGAACACGTGCGCAACAATTCCAACATCCTCTTGAAGAATTTGAAATTAAAGATTAAATCGGTTAAAACTTGATTTGTATAATTTTAACGAAAGACAAAAATGGACTGGATCAAGCGCATCGACTGGAAAGCCTGGATAGGCACTATTGCATTAATTATTCTTTTCCGTGAAGGCGCGGTCTGGGTCATGAAGCAATTCAATCACCCCGAATTAGGCAATCTCGTCGGACTGATTAGCTTACTGATCGTGCTTTCATTTTGGAGAAAATTCAACAAAATTCCGGCCAGTTTGGTCGATACCAATAATAAAATCATGAAAGAAAGCGCCTTTGCCTTCTTACCCATTAGTGCAGGCTCATTGCTGATGATGATGCATTTAGGCGATGAAATTCCAATGTTTTTGATTGTTCTCTTTGTCAGTACCCTCATACCGCTGTGGGTCTACGCAAAAATGTCAAAGAAATGGCTATAAGGAGAATCAACATGCTTTCAATCATCTCTGGATTCATCATTACCCTGATCGCCTATCTTGTCGCAAAACCCATTAATAAAAAATTACCGCAAATCCCCGTGATTGTGATTGGGATGTTTTTCGTCATTGGTATGCTCTATCTGTTTGGCATTTCCTATGAAAGTTATATGGCGCAGGTGAATCCACTATTCAATAACTTACTCGGCTATGTCACGGTGGCTCTAGCCATTCCTTTAGCAGCGATGCGTTACGATGACTTACCATTAAAAGCCGTGGGCGGGATTTTAGTCTTTGCCAGTATCAGTGCCGTTGCCCTCCCTATGGGGCTGGCTTATTTGCTGCATTTGTCAGATCCAACCATTATGGCTTTTGCTACACGGGCAGTGACCACCCCTATTGCCATCAACATTGCCACGCTGTTGCATTCCCCGATTCCTTTGGTGATTTTGATTGTGATTTTATCAGGGGTGATTGGTGCAGCATTTTCACCCATCATACTTAAAAATATTCATGATGAACGTGCATCAGGACTCGCCTTAGGACTTGCTGCACATGCGATTGGCACAGCTCAAGCTTGGCAGCGCGGCAGCATTGCTGGGCGCTATGCGGCATTTGGCATGGCGGTAAATGCAGTATTCACAGCAATCTGGTTGCCAACTTTCATACTCTATCTACAAAATATGTGACTGAGCAATCACTTTTAAATGATTGTTTTGTATAAAAAATAAACTTAATATAAATTCAAGGGTACGCCACAACACATTGAACGATGTGCTGTGGATGTTACATTTTTGGTAAAGTCACTTTTGTGCAACATGTCAACTTTCCCGAATAAAATGTAAATATTTATGCTTAGAGTAGTTGCTCTAAGTTCAAATATTACCTAGTATGATCAATAAACCCTCACAAAGTGTATTGATAAAGGATTATTAATATGATCGAAAAAAGTTTGAAATGGGCTGCATTATTCGGTGCCGTAGTCACAAGCTCTGCACTTTATGCTCAAGATCTTACAGGGACTTGGCAACAAATTGACGATAAAACCGGTTCGCCTAAAGCACTGATCGAAATTCGAAAAGATGCCAAAGACACCTATACCGGCAAAATTGTCAAAGTGACGCCACGTCCGGGTTATACACCAAAGGAAAAATGTGTGAATTGCCCTGCACCTTATACCAACCAGCCTATTTTAGGGATGGATGTATTTAAGGGGCTGAAACTTGAAAGGGAAAATACCTACTCTCAAGGGAAAATTATTGATCCTTTGGCAGGCAAAATTTACAGCTTAAAAGGCAAAATTTCTGCCAATGGTAAGCGCTTACATTTACGTGGATATCTGGGGATTTCCGCGATTGGTCGTACACAGACATGGATTCGCGCTGAATAAATTTTAAATTTATTCAGTAAATTGATTTGACATAGGTGAACCACCTACAGGGAATATCTGATGAAAAAATTAAAAGTGAGCCTCTTATTCTTAGCTGCTGTAATGAGTGGTTCAGCTTTTGCTCAAGACCTTTCAGGGACTTGGCAACAAATTGATGATAAAACAGGTTCACAAAAAGCCATTATTGAAATCCGTAAAGAAAGTAATGGCACATTCGTGGGTAAAATCATCAAAGTGACGCCGCGTCCGGGCTATACACCACGCGACACCTGCGTAAACTGCCCTGCACCCTACAAAAACAAGCCAATCTTAGGCCTTGATATCTTAACAGGTTTAAAACATATTGAAGGCACTAATAACTACGAGAAAGGCCGTATTATTGACCCTCTTTCAGGCAAAGTTTACGACACAAAAATCCGTTTAAATGCCAGTGGGAAACGCCTAACTTTACGGGGTTATATGGGTGTTTCTGCACTTGGTCGTAGCCAAACTTGGATTCGCCAAGAGTAACCTCAAACAAGTAAAAAAACCGCCGACATGGCGGTTTTTCTTATTCCGAATATCTTCAAATTATTTTTAAATTAAAGTTGACTATTTTCATAAACTTTCTAACATACGTGCTCATAAATCATGCTTCTCGGGGAAAAGCGATTATGTTTAAAAAAATATTATTCAGCCTATGCACATTCGGTTTGATGAATGTCGCATTTGCAAATGACATTGCCGGCACGTGGCAACAAATTGACGATAAAACAGGAGCTGCCAAAGCGATTATTTCGATTCACAAAGAATCAAATAATACCTATACCGGTAAAATTATTAAAATTACACCACGTCCGGGCTATACACCGCAAAAAAACTGTAATAAGTGCCCTGCGCCTTATACCAACCAACCAATTCTCGGTATGGAGATTATTAAAGGTTTAAAACAAGTTAATGACACAAATAATTATGAAAAAGGCCGTGTTATCGACCCATTGGCAGGTAAACTTTACGATGCAAAAATTCGTTTGAATAGCACGGGGAAACGTCTCACTTTACGTGCAAGTATTGGTGTTTCAGTACTTGGCCGTAACCAAACATGGATTCGCGTTGATTAATTCATACGGATCAATAAAAAAGGCCACATCGATGTGGCCTTTTTTATATCTTAGATTACATTTAATCATTACATCACTGGGTTATCGACTGTAAACATGGTTTGATCTTCCAGACGATAGGCCATCAACTGATTACCCCAGACACATCCACCATCCACATTTTGGATTTTTGCTGAGATTCTTTTTCCTTGTAAAGCGGCCCAATGACCAAAAAGAATTTGATGGGTCTGCGCTGCTTGTGACTCAAACTCAAACCATGGCTTAAAACCCTTAGGCATAGGGTCATCGAGTGAATCTTTAAAACTAAACTCTAAACGGCCTTCTGCATCGGTTAAGCGCATGCGGGTCAAATAGTTGGTAATACAGCGTAAGCGCGCATGACCAGACAAATCATCCGACCATAGGTTCGGCTCTTTACCGTACATCACTTGAAGAAACGCATCGACCACATCAAAGTCGTCATGACCAATCACCGCTTCCACTTCCTTTGCCAAGTCTGCGGTTTGCTGCGCAGTCCAATTCAAAGGAATACCCGCATGAGTCAAAATGGTTTGCTCATTCGGAAATAGACACAGCGGCTGCTTGCGTAACCAATCAATCAAATCATCACTTTCTAAAGCGTGAATCACATCATCGATATTGTCTTTAGGATTGATATCCTTAATACCGCGAGCGCATGCCAGCAAAGTCAGATCATGATTGCCCAGTACCGTCGCCGCAACTTCACTATCCACTAATTTTTTGATGAACCGCAAAGCGCCTACCGAGTTTTCACCCCGTGCGACGAGATCACCGGCAAACCATATAAAATCTTGGTCTGCATCAAACTTGATCTCTTTCAGTAAAGCTTTTAATGCTTCAAAACAGCCTTGAACATCACCAATGACATAGTTATAGCGAATAGTGCGAGTCATAATTATTTAAGCCACCATTTGATCTGCTAATGCGACAAATTCTGCAAGTGTTAGGGTTTCTGGACGCGCCATTGGATCAACCCCTGCATTTTCAAAACCATCTTCAACCAACATGCCTTTTAAGCTGTTACGCAAGGTCTTACGGCGCTGAGTAAAGACATGTGAAACCAAACGCGCAAGCGCTTTTTCATCTTTCGCCACAATCGGTTTAATAGCATAAGGCTCTAAACGGAATACCGCAGAGGTTACTTTTGGCGGTGGATTAAATGAACCCGGCGGCACTTCAAATAAAAACGTCGGTTTACAGAAGTATTGGATCATCACCGATAAACGGCCATATTCTTTAGTATTCGGTGAAGCAGTAATACGGTCCACAACTTCTTTTTGCAGCATGAAGTGCATGTCTTTGACTTTGTCGCCAAACTCCAAGAGATGGAACAGCAGCGGTGTCGAGATGTTATACGGTAAGTTACCAACCACACGCAGTGGACGGCCTTCTTGGAATAATTCAGTAAAGTCGTATTTTAACGCGTCAGTTTCAACAATGGTTAAACGTTCAGGATGTGGCACACGGCCCGGCAAACCTGCGGCTAAGTCACGGTCCAGCTCAACCACAGTTAAAGCATCGCATTCACCAATTAAAGGCGATGTAAGCGCAGCAAGGCCGGGACCAATTTCGACAATATTGTCACCAGTACGCGGATTTACCGAACGTACAATTTTGGCAATAACACGTTGATCATGTAAGAAATTCTGTCCAAACCGCTTACGCGTGTGATGCCCTTCATCTTTTGGGTTTAGGGCATTAATTTGATACATAAAATTCTCCGCATAGGTTTATTACAACGATTACTGACTTGATTCAAATTCACTCAAGCGAGCAAAAATTTCTTCGGACTTGGTCACATTATCCCGAGCCGCTTTAATTACACTAAGGAATGGCTCTCTTTGTTTCAACAAAGCCATTGTTTCAGATTTCATCATTTCTTCAGTTTCAGCCTGAATGGAGAGCAAACTTTCACGCATTTCAGCATTGTTTACGCGCTCTACACCGAGTTCGGGATTACCATTCAGTTGAGCCTTCAAATAAATATTGAAAGTTTCAAAATCTGCTAAAAAGTCATCTAAATCGTCTGGATGAATAGAATTCACATCAGTTAAATTCAGCAAAGAATCCAACAGCCGTCCCGCAATAAAGACTTGATTTTTAGCAATAATCGCTTGCATTGCTGAATTTTTTGCTCTAGCCATCATATCAGCCAGAAGGTTATATTCAGCTTGAATACCTGGAATGGTTTCACTTACAAGAATTTGATATTCATATAGCACATTCAGGCTATTTTGATGCTGTACAAGCAGATCAATATTAGCATTGATTGCCTGCCCATCTTGAAGCATTTTATCAGCACCGCCACGATTCGCATATTTTTTATGCATCGCGGTCAGCGCTTGATTAAATTTTTGCTGATTATGTTTAAAGCCATCCACGGCAGCCGGTGATGCAAAACGTATAAATCCTTCCGTCTGTTTTGGAATTTGCAGCGATAATACTTTTAAGTCACAAGAATGATGATCTGTAGCGAGCGTTGAGCATGCTGACAGCATCAACGCTAACGCAATCCCAAAAAATGGGCGAATGATCGATTTCGCCCTAAGCATCTTGTTATTTTCCTGTTTTATTTTTGATAATTTTTTACTATTATTCATATAAAATTCAAACCTTTATTATTAAGTTTCGTTATTTTTCGCACTTGCTAATTCTAAAGCCAAATCAACCGCCACCTGTAAACTCGAACTTTTAGCAAGACCAGTTCCAGCCAGTGACAGTGCTGTGCCGTGATCCACTGAAGTCCGAATAAACGGTAAGCCCAAAGTGATATTGATGGCTTCGCCAAAGCCCTGCGACTTTAACACAGGTAAGCCCTGATCGTGATACATCGCCAAAACCGCATCGGCATCTTTTAAATTTTCAGGGGTAAATAAGGTATCAGCAGGTAAGCTCAGGCTCATATTCACCCCTTGAGCGCGATAACGCTCTAGCACCGGATTGATCACTTCAATCTCCTCCATGCCCAAATAGCCATCTTCACCCGCATGCGGATTTAAACCGCAGACTAAAATATGCGGATGATCTTTTTTAAATTTGGTTTTTAAATCATGAATTACAATATCAATGACTTGATGCAAACGTTCTTGAGTAATGGCATCGGCTACATCACGAAGCGGTAAATGTGTAGTTGCCAATGCGACACGGAGCGTTTTGGTCGCAAGCATCATCACGACACGATCAACGCCTGCAAATTCTTGATAAAACTCCGTATGTCCGCTGAAATGGATACCGGCATCATTAATAATCGACTTTTGCACAGGTGCAGTTGCAACACCTACACTTTTGCCAGACATCGCATAATCTGCAGAACGACGTAATTGTTCCAACACATAGGCTGCATTATTCACATCTAACTGACCTGCAATAACAGGTGTAGTTACAGGTACATGTTCCACATAAAGCTGACCTAGAGCTGCCGAACCCTCCTGCCCAACATAGTCAATCAGTTCAACTTCGAGCTTTAACTGTTGAGCACGCTTGAGCAGCAAATCTTTATCAATAAGAACCACAAGTGGCCTTTCATCTATTCGATTGGCTAAGCTCAAACAAATATCAGGTCCGATACCTGCGGGTTCACCGCTCGTGATATATAAAGGCAGCATGGGTCTATCCTGTGTGTGCAATAGCATTATTATACTGTGTGATGCACATGACAGACCTAATTTTATTGACTAAAAATATCGGACTAAAACTCAAAAATAACCGCGTTGTGCGACATTGTATGGAATGAAATCGAAAGCAAAACCTGAAATGCCAATGATCCAAATCAGTGCAATAAGAATTACAATGCCGCGCTGAACGGTCGGTACATGCTGCGGGTAGTTCGTTATCAGCCAAAAAACATACCGCCCACAAGCAATAATCCAATCAACAGATAAACCAATAAATAACTAAGGAAAAATAAAGTGAGCATCATTAACAAAACGATGATTGCGCCATCCGCCCCATGCAAAGACACCAAATACAAAAAAGTTGGGCTTAAAATCAAGGTGCTACATAAGCCCATTAAATACCACCAATGTCGCCAAAATAAGGGGTCAGGTGTGGTTTTTAACAGATTAGAATTCGACATGATTTACATTCACCCGCATTTTTTATAATTTCTGGATTATCTGCTGTTTATTGCTGAAGAAATATACTACAATACAGCGCTTGAAATTTTATATTTTCATTTGTGATTCTTCACGTATTCGTATAGAATCGCGTCTCCTTTTGTTTGGACAGCTTCCATAGTCCAAACCAACTATAATAGGTAGTGGTTTAATGAAAACTCTCAGCGCTAAGCCAGCTGAAGTTCAACACGACTGGTACGTTGTTGATGCTTCTGGCAAAACTTTAGGTCGCCTTGCGACTGAAATCGCTCGTCGTTTACGCGGTAAGCACAAAACTTCTTATACTCCTCACGTTGACACTGGTGACTACATCGTTGTTATCAATGCTGAGCAAGTTCAAGTGACTGGTAAAAAATCACTTGATAAGAAATATTATCGCCACACTGGTTTCCCTGGTGGTATTCGTGAAACTAATTTCGAAAAATTAGTTGCTCACAAACCAGAAGAAATCTTCGAACGTGCTGTAAAAGGCATGTTGCCAAAAGGTCCTCTTGGTTATGCAATGATCAAGAAAATGAAAGTGTACGCTGGTACTGAGCATCCACATACTGCTCAACAGCCACAAGTTTTGGACATCTAAGGGATACAGCACATGGCTACTAACTATGGTACAGGTCGCCGTAAGACCGCAACTGCACGTGTTTTCCTATCAGCTGGTACTGGTAAACTCGTAATCAACAACCGTTCTTTAGAACAATATTTCGGTCGTGAAACTGCTCGTATGGTTGTTAACCAACCACTTGAGCTTTTAGAAGCTACTGAGAAATATGACCTTTACATCACTGTTGCTGGTGGTGGTATCGGTGGTCAAGCAGGCGCTATCCGTCACGGTATTACTCGTGCATTGATCGCTTCTGACGAAACTCTTAAACCTGCTCTTCGTCAAGCTGGTTTCGTTACTCGTGATGCTCGTGAAGTTGAACGTAAGAAACTTGGTTTACGTAAAGCTCGTAAACGTCCTCAATTCTCTAAACGTTAATTCGTTTACCGAATCGGACAAAAAACCTTGGCTTATGCCAAGGTTTTTTTATATCTTGATTTTTATGAAGATGATGCAAATATAACAACGAACCGATAAACCAAGAGACTCAAACTCGCAATTAAGCATATAACCGACAGTGTTAGTGTAATTGTACAGATGGTGATTTTGTTTTTTGTTCAGGGCTATCATCCTCTGCTCCATAATCAGAGGCATAACCTCCAGCGAGTGCCGTATAAAAGCCAATGCCCATAAAAATAACAGCAGCTAAAAATAATAATTTTTGTACAAGTGCAATGGTCATCATGCGGTGACGATCAGGTAAATGAATGACATGAAAAGCTATCAGATAAAATCAAATAAAACAAAACTGTAATTTTCACTGTAGCTGCATTGATATTGCTAAAGTCCCCGTGATTTTACTGTCTAATTTTAGTATCCTATCTTATTCATTTCTCATCGTCTCGGATTATGTCAGTCGAAAATGCACCTCTTCAAGGGATTACGCTTTACAGTCATGCGGATGACTTTCGCTCACACTGGATACGCTATGTACTTGCAGAGAAGCAAATCAAACATAATTTAATTATTGCTGATGATGAAGACGAAGATCTTGCAAGTTTAAATCCCTACAATCAACTTCCGATGATGATTGAAAATGGCCTAAAACTCTATAAAAGCAGTATTATTGCCGAATATCTGGATGACCGATATCGTCAAAATAAACTGTATGCAGATGCACCCATGCCTCGTGCAGAGCAACGTCAATATGTATGGCGCTTCGAACAAGATTGGTTAAGACTGGCTGATATTATGCTTCGCCATCCCGATACCCTCGATGAAAAAGCCAAGCAAAACGCACAAAAACAATTACGTGATACACTCATTTCACTAACCCCCTTGTTTCAGCATTATCCTTATTTTATGTCTGAACAATTTAGCATGTTAGACTGTATGCTCGCGCCTATATTTCTGCGCCTAAAAGCCATGGGTATTGAGCTTCCCAAACAGCAATGCCGCCCTATATTTCTCTATTGCCAACGCATCTTTAGCCGTCCAGCATTTATCAAATCAATGACATTGCAGGAAAAAAATCGCTATAGCGAGCTTTTAGTAAAAAATTAATTTTCCATAAATATTCGAGTAAGCATTATGTCTGAACAGGAACTACAACTCACTCCAACACGTCCATACTTAACACGGGCACTTTATGAATGGATTTGTGAAAACCAACTTACCCCCTACCTACTTGTCGATGCGACACAGAATGGTACGATGGTGCCAGTTCAATATATTCAAGATGGCCAAATTGTCCTGAATATCGCACCTCATGCAACGCATGCGCTACACATGAGTAATGAGACGATTACTTTCTCTGCACGCTTTGGTGGCGTTTCGCAAAACCTCTATATCCCCTTTTCTGCTGTTCTAGGCATCTATGCACGTGAAAATGGTCAAGGCATGTTCTTCGATCCTCAAGAATATGAAGGTATTCAGAATGATCAAAATGCTTTAAAATCAAACGACCAAGAACAACAAGAGCAACCGAAGAAAAAACCGGGTTTAAGGTTGCTCGATTAAAGAATAAGGAAGCGAATAATGGCTTTTGATTTAGTACAATATTTTGTCGAACAAATAGAATCTCAAAAGCCTACGCTTTTAAGTCATTTAAATCGTGAAGAAAAACGACAACATTTACGTGAAATTAATGCTTTAACCTTAGGTGAATTGATTCATCAGCTACGCATTAATGGTGAAAAGGTTTATCAAGAAATTACTCAGCCTGATGAACTCTATATTCAGGAAGTTTCACGTCATCTCACCACCAACCCTTCAAATGCATCAACATTAGAACGCTCTGAACTCGAAAACCTAACTACAGAAGTTTTTCATTTACAATTAAATGAATTAAAACAACTTCATGATACAGGCTCACATTCACCGCAAAGTATTCGAGAATTACTCAACGGACAAATTGAACATCTTTCTGGTCAAGCGGATGATTGGGTTTGGTCAACAAACAACCTAACAGAGCTCCTTGGTTCTAAACCAAATCTTCAAGAAGAGATATCATTAGAGGCATCAATGAAGGAGTTCAATCAAATGGTTAATCAACAACATACACAAGAAGACGTAACAACTGAAGTACAAGTACCGACTTGGTCAAAAATTGTAGAGCCAGTAGTTGCAGTGGTGATTCTATGGATTTTGGCATCTGCAGCATGTAATATTTTTGCTTAATTGACTTCATTTCTCTAAATCTATGACCTGCTTTTTAAGCAGGTTTTTTTTAATCGAATATTTAGGATATTGATATTTTAAATATAAAATTTACCCGATAAAGGTAGCCAAATAATGATCCCAGGCAGTATCGTGGACAACCTATCCCTCTAAATTCTTAAAATATTTCTGCTCAAAGGCTTCTGGGCTTAACCAACCATTTGCAGAGTGCCTTCTCACTCGATTGTAGTAAATCTCAATATAGTCAAACAAGACAACATTGGCTTCTTTTCGGGTCAAAAATACACTGCCATGTACCACATGACCTTTAAATGTGTGAAAGAAGCTTTCTGTTACTGCATTATCCCATGAGCAATATACTGCGCAAGGCCTCGTCTAGACATGCTTTGGATGCAGTTATTCATCAATAATAGCGCTCTAAAATCACGACTACAGTGCTGTGAGCCTTGGTCAGAATGGACCATGATATTCGTTGGATACCCGCCCACAATTCAAATTATGCAGTCATTGGCTTATGTTAGCCTGGATGATTTCAGAAGAACGAACCATTCATGAAATTTTAAATAAACCCTTTTATCATCCAACTTTAGAAGAAGGGTTAAGAACTGCATTAAAGCATGCACGACGTCAGTTAAGATAATTTTATCGTTTTAGGTCGATTTATAGCGTTGGATTTCCAACGCTTTATTATCGCCCCTTTTTATCTTTTTTCCACACATAAAAAAACACCCCCTGCACTAGTCAGAGGGTGTTTCGAATAATGAGCTGGCGATGACTTACTCTCACATGGGTAACCCCACACTACCATCAGCGCTAAGAGGTTTCACTTCTGAGTTCGGGAAGGGATCAGGTGGTTCACTCTTGCTATTGTCGCCAGCACAACTGTTATGGATACTTGCTTAGTCTAATCTCAGAGCAGTGCTCTTCGTGCTAAGTTTTCTACCAAATGAGTTATTAACAGATCATATCTGAGTTGCAGTATTTTGTTCTTAAGCGTTAACTAAATCAAGTTATTTTGCTTAATATCGAATCAATTGAGCTTTTATACAACAACTGTTTGGGTGTTGTATAGTCAAGCCTCACGAGCAATTAGTATTGGTCAGCTTCATGCGTCACCGCACTTCCACATCCAACCTATCAACGTCGTAGTCTTCAACGGCTCTTTAGTGGACATAAAGTCCAAGGGAAATCTTATCTTGAGGTAGGCTTCCCGCTTAGATGCTTTCAGCGGTTATCCCTTCCGAACATAGCTACCCGGCGATGCGACTGGCGTCACAACCGGTACACCAGAGGTTCGTCCACTCTGGTCCTCTCGTACTAGGAGCAGATCCTCTCAAATTTCCAGCGCCCACGGTAGATAGGGACCGAACTGTCTCACGACGTTCTAAACCCAGCTCGCGTACCTCTTTAAATGGCGAACAGCCATACCCTTGGGACCTGCTTCAGCCCCAGGATGAGATGAGCCGACATCGAGGTGCCAAACACCGCCGTCGATATGAACTCTTGGGCGGTATCAGCCTGTTATCCCCAGAGTACCTTTTATCCGTTGAGCGATGGCCCTTCCATACAGAACCACCGGATCACTAAGACCTACTTTCGTACCTGCTCGACTTGTGGGTCTCGCAGTTAAGCGCGCTTTTGCCTTTATACTCTACGCGTGATTTCCGACCACGCTGAGCGCACCTTCGTACTCCTCCGTTACTCTTTAGGAGGAGACCGCCCCAGTCAAACTACCCACCAGACATGGTCCTCGCTCCAGATCATGGAGCAGAGTTAGAACCTCAATATTACCAGGGTGGTATTTCAAGATTGGCTCCACCGAAACTAGCGTCTCGGTTTCAAAGCCTCCCACCTATCCTACACAAGTAAGATCAAAGTTCAATGTCAAGCTGCAGTAAAGGTTCACGGGGTCTTTCCGTCTAGCCGCGGGTACACCGCATCTTCACGGCGATTTCGATTTCACTGAGCCTCTGCTGGAGACAGCGCCCCCATCATTATGCCATTCGTGCAGGTCGGAACTTACCCGACAAGGAATTTCGCTACCTTAGGACCGTTATAGTTACGGCCGCCGTTTACTGGGGCTTCGATCAAGAGCTTCGCTTACGCTAACCCCATCAATTAACCTTCCAGCACCGGGCAGGCATCACACCCTATACGTCCACTTTCGTGTTTGCAGAGTGCTATGTTTTTAATAAACAGTTGCAGGGGCCTGGTTTCTGTGGCTGCTCTCAGCTCAGGAAGCAAGTTCCATCACCAAAAGCAGCGTACCTTCTCCCGAAGTTACGGTACCATTTTGCCTAGTTCCTTCAGCAGAGTTCTCTCAAGCGCTTTGGTCTACTCGACCTGACCACCTGTGTCGGTTTCGGGTACGATTCCAGTGTAACTGAAGCTTAGAGACTTTTCCTGGAAGTATGGTATCAGCCACTTCACTGTACAAGTACAGCTTGCTGTCAGATCTCAGCATAGAGTACCCCGGATTTGCCTAAGATACATGCCTACTTCCTTTCACCTGGACAACCAACGCCAGGCTGACTTAACCTTCTCCGTCCTCTCATCGCATTACACTGAAGTATTGGAATATTAACCAATTTCCCATCGACTACGCCTCTCGGCCTCGCCTTAGGGGTCGACTCACCCAGCCCCGATTAACGTTGGACTGGAACCCTTGGTCTTTCAGCGAACGGGTTTTTCACCCGTTTTGTCGTTACTCACGTCAGCATTCGCACTTCTGATACCTCCAGCAGACTTCTCAATCCACCTTCATCGGCTTACAGAACGCTCCCCTACCACTTACACTAATGTGTAAATCCGCAGCTTCGGCATATAGTTTTAGCCCCGTTACATCTTCCGCGCAGGCCGACTCGACTAGTGAGCTATTACGCTTTCTTTAAAGGGTGGCTGCTTCTAAGCCAACCTCCTAGCTGTCTATGCCTTCCCACATCGTTTCCCACTTAACTATAATTTTGGGGCCTTAGCTGGCGGTCTGGATTGTTTTCCTCTTGACTACGGACGTTAGCACCCGCAGTCTGTCTCCCGGATAGTACTCATTGGTATTCGGAGTTTGCATCGGTTTGGTAAGTCGGGATGACCCCCTAGCCGAAACAGTGCTCTACCCCCAATGGTATTCGTCCGAGGCGCTACCTAAATAGCTTTCGGGGAGAACCAGCTATCACCGAGTTTGATTAGCCTTTCACCCCTATCCACAAGTCATCCCCTGGCTTTTCAACGACAGTGGGTTCGGTCCTCCAGTTAGTGTTACCCAACCTTCAACCTGCTCATGGATAGATCACCCGGTTTCGGGTCTACACCCAGCAACTAAACGCCCTATTAAGACTCGATTTCTCTACGGCTCCCCTAATCGGTTAACCTTGCTACTGAATGTAAGTCGCTGACCCATTATACAAAAGGTACGCAGTCACCAAACAAGTTGGCTCCCACTGCTTGTATGCATGCGGTTTCAGGATCTATTTCACTCCCCTCACAGGGGTTCTTTTCGCCTTTCCCTCACGGTACTGGTTCACTATCGGTCAGTCAGGAGTATTTAGCCTTGGAGGATGGTCCCCCCATATTCAGACAAGGTTTCACGTGCCTCGCCCTACTCGACATCATTATCTAAGCCCTTTCGCGTACAGGACTATCACCTACTATGGTCGCACTTCCCAGAGCGTTCCACTAAAGCTTAGATAACTTAATGGGCTTTTCCCCGTTCGCTCGCCGCTACTGAGGGAATCTCAATTGATTTCTTTTCCTAAGGGTACTGAGATGTTTCACTTCCCCTCGTTCGCCTCATAAACCTATGTATTCAGTTTATGATACCCGCCTTATAGCGGGTGGGTTTCCCCATTCAGAAATCTCCGGATCACAGGATATTTGCCGCCTCCCCGGAGCTTATCGCAGGCTATTACGTCTTTCATCGCCTCTGACTGCCAAGGCATCCACCACATGCACTTAATTACTTGACTATACAACCCCAAACAGTCGCTAATACATACAAGTTGTATTTCGCGTCGCAAACTTAATTGCCACAGTTAGAGTCTCGTGAACTTAATCACTGTACAGCTTCAATTAGATTCATATACCAAAACGCTTGATTCAGTTAATTTCGCTAGTAACTCATTTCATTCAACTTTCACAATTGCTTGTTAGGTTAAATCAAACGAGTATGAACAAATTATTTCAACTCAAATATATTCTGTTAATGATTTTTCCAGCCTTCGTCAGGTCAGGAAACTGTGATAAATCACAGAGCTTAATAACAATGAAGCGAATCATACGCCACTTTGTTGCTAAGCTCTATAACCTAAACACTTGATCGCTTAAGGACTAAACAACTTCAACACTGCATGATCACATACTGCGCGAAGCGTAGCTTCTTGCTTAAATTTCAAGTAAAAGCGTTGCTTTTATAATCTTGAAATTTGGTGGAGACTAGGAGAGTCGAACTCCTGACCTCCTGCGTGCAAAGCAGGCGCTCTACCAACTAAGCTAAGTCCCCAGCTTATCAATAAGTCAATGTTTCTGATTCTCTGTTTGCTTCCGTATTTTATTCAAATACTTCGTCAGTAGTGGTGGGTCTGACAAGACTTGAACTTGTGACCCCACGCTTATCAAGCGTGTGCTCTAACCAACTGAGCTACAGACCCTCAGATACATCGTCATGAAGAACAACTTGTTGTGGATTCTTACCAATCGTCAATCTTTCGTTAAGGAGGTGATCCAGCCGCAGGTTCCCCTACGGCTACCTTGTTACGACTTCACCCCAGTCATCGGCCACACCGTGGTAAGCGTCCTCCTTACGGTTAGACTACCTACTTCTGGTGCAACAAACTCCCATGGTGTGACGGGCGGTGTGTACAAGGCCCGGGAACGTATTCACCGCGGCATTCTGATCCGCGATTACTAGCGATTCCGACTTCATGGAGTCGAGTTGCAGACTCCAATCCGGACTACGATCGGCTTTTTGAGATTAGCATCTCCTCGCGGAGTAGCAACCCTTTGTACCGACCATTGTAGCACGTGTGTAGCCCTGGTCGTAAGGGCCATGATGACTTGACGTCGTCCCCGCCTTCCTCCAGTTTGTCACTGGCAGTATCCTTAAAGTTCCCGGCTTAACCCGATGGCAAATAAGGAAAAGGGTTGCGCTCGTTGCGGGACTTAACCCAACATCTCACGACACGAGCTGACGACAGCCATGCAGCACCTGTATGTAAGTTCCCGAAGGCACCAATCCATCTCTGGAAAGTTCTTACTATGTCAAGACCAGGTAAGGTTCTTCGCGTTGCATCGAATTAAACCACATGCTCCACCGCTTGTGCGGGCCCCCGTCAATTCATTTGAGTTTTAGTCTTGCGACCGTACTCCCCAGGCGGTCTACTTATCGCGTTAGCTGCGCCACTAAAGCCTCAAAGGCCCCAACGGCTAGTAGACATCGTTTACGGCATGGACTACCAGGGTATCTAATCCTGTTTGCTCCCCATGCTTTCGTGCCTCAGCGTCAGTATTAGGCCAGATGGCTGCCTTCGCCATCGGTATTCCTCCAGATCTCTACGCATTTCACCGCTACACCTGGAATTCTACCATCCTCTCCCATACTCTAGCTTCCCAGTATCGAATGCAATTCCCAAGTTAAGCTCGGGGATTTCACATCCGACTTAAAAAGCCGCCTACGCACGCTTTACGCCCAGTAAATCCGATTAACGCTCGCACCCTCTGTATTACCGCGGCTGCTGGCACAGAGTTAGCCGGTGCTTATTCTGCGAGTAACGTCCACTATCTCTAGGTATTAACCAAAGTAGCCTCCTCCTCGCTTAAAGTGCTTTACAACCAAAAGGCCTTCTTCACACACGCGGCATGGCTGGATCAGGGTTCCCCCCATTGTCCAATATTCCCCACTGCTGCCTCCCGTAGGAGTCTGGGCCGTGTCTCAGTCCCAGTGTGGCGGATCATCCTCTCAGACCCGCTACAGATCGTCGCCTTGGTAGGCCTTTACCCCACCAACTAGCTAATCCGACTTAGGCTCATCTATTAGCGCAAGGTCCGAAGATCCCCTGCTTTCTCCCGTAGGACGTATGCGGTATTAGCATCCCTTTCGAAATGTTGTCCCCCACTAATAGGCAGATTCCTAAGCATTACTCACCCGTCCGCCGCTAGAAATCGGTAGCAAGCTACCTATTCCCGCTCGACTTGCATGTGTTAAGCCTGCCGCCAGCGTTCAATCTGAGCCATGATCAAACTCTTCAGTTTAAAATCAATAGTACATATAGTGTACCAATCTTGGCTCATCAATTACTGACAAAAATTTGCTCAAATAAACTTCGAGTAATTTCTACCATCAATCAATGAAAATAATTTCGATTGATCAATCAGTAAAAATCCACACAAGTTGTTCTTCATAATCTCTTAATGATCTTCTTGTTGGTTCGTCACCAGCAAGCTAGGTCGGCTATATTACTCTTTATTTCTAAAGAGTCAACCAGTAATTCAAATTATTTTTAAACTTATCAAATAAAACCCAACTCAATCAATTCAACCAAGTCATTGTTTTATCAGAAGTTTTAATCTTCATCACCGCCGATGGATGTGCATTCTACAGCATTTCACATCCAACGCAACACCTTTTTTTAAATAATTATTTTGAGCGCACATTTTTCGCTCAAATTACATTTTTTCATTCATATTTTGATCAAATTTGGTTTAATAGTAATAAATCAGGATTATTTGAACGTTTTTACTTATTATACGGCAAACATTTTGCCGCGCTAAAAGCGTCAGGACTATATATGCGCCAAACTTCTTTTTTATATGCAGGATTATTGTCACTTGTCGTAACAACACCTGTATTTGCAAATGACGAGGCTTCAGCACCTGTTGCTCAAGACTCAGAAGCTGCCAATAAATCAAAAACACAACAACTTGCGCATGCTGCGATGGTCAAGTCATCTGAAGTTGCAAAAAAATTATCTGTAAATGCCAATGCAGCACAATCAGAAGAAGATAAAGACCCTTTCCAACCGATCAACCGGAAAGTTTACGCATTTAATGATTATTTAGATGTCCATATTGCCCGCCCTGCTGCTGTGCAATATGTAGCAAAAACTCCAAAGGATATTCGTGAATCTTATCGTTTATTCCGTAAAAATTTAGGCGAACCTTGGAATGCGTTTAACCAACTCATCCAAGGACGACCGACACGTGCCGCAAAAAGTCTAGGTCGCTTTACTGTTAATACACTGACAACTTTAGGCTTTGCTGACCCTGCGAGTCGCCTAGGCCTAGAAACCGAAGATGAAAATTTTGGTGCAACTTTAGGATATTACGGTATTCCTTCTGGTCCTTATATTGTTTTACCTGTGCTTGGTCCAAGCACATTGCGCCAAACCGTCGGTCTAGCTGTAGATAGTCAAGGACGTCCACAGAAATATATGCTTGATGGTCATGATGTGGCGTATTGGTCTGAGCAAACTTTACGTGGAATCGATACTCGCGCTCAATTACTGGATATTGAAGGTGTATTGCAAGGCGATAAATACGCTCAAATTCGCGACATCTATTTACAACGCCTGAATTATTCAATTTCTGAGAAAAAAGGTATCGCTGAAGAAAACTTATTTATTGATGAAGAAGATGACGATATTGATGAATCTGAAGATAATTCAACAGATGTTTCTTCTGATGATTCTACCGATTTCATTGATGATAGCAGTTCAGATGATACCGACACGGTAACAACTGAATAAATAAAATTTTTCAATTGGCTGGTGTGGTTTTTCCCTCCAGCCATCATTAGCTTGCTATAGTACACTTATTGTCTATCGAAGGATTCATCTAATTCTTTATGTATTTCATTCAACCTACTCGTGATATTCCATATTTAGATCAGGTACTTGATGCGCTTCCTAGCGTACAAATGATTAACATTGAAGATCTAGACTTGTATGATCCAACGATCATTGCAATTGCTGATGTTGCCGACTTTTTAAATCACCAATGGACACTTCCCACCATTGTGCTCGCTTTTGAGCATGAAGGTGCTGCATTAGCTCAAGCTTGGCAACAAGGCGCTTTAGCAGGATGGGTTTGGGATCATATTCCAACTAACCTCCAAGCAGCACTCACTAAAATTGATGCGCAATACAAACGCAATCAAGACAGCCGCGACCTCCCTTCTGCTGCAGATTTGCAAAAACGCTTACTGCCAAATCCAATCGAACTCCACAACTATAAAGTTGAAACATTCTTCCAACCTTCAGCCTATTTATCCGGTGATTGGTACGATTACTGGAAAATCAGCGATAAAGAAATCATGTTTTATCTCGCAGATGTATCTGGTCATGGGGTGACGAGTAGTTTACTGACCTCTTGGATGGCTGCTTTCCACGGTCGTTCAAAAACCCCGAGAGAACTCATCAAAAAGCTCAATGGCATGTTGGTTCAAGAAAATATTGAAAAGCACATTACCATGATTGCGGGAATACTTAATCTCGATACGCATGTCTTGAAATGGTCTAGTGCAGGCCATTATCCGCCGGCCATTTTATTTGAACCCGGTCTTCCCGCACGAATTTTAAATACCAGTAGTTTCCCACTCGGGTTAACTGAAGACCTAGAAGTTGAAGAGTTTGAATTCACCTTAAATCGTTATTCACGCTTTGTAATTTGCTCGGATGGCGCACTTGAACCTTTTGATGGTGGATTGAATGAACAGCTAGGTCAATTGGTTTATCACTTGCAAAATCAATCATTTCAAGCACCAGACCATGTTGCTGATGATATTGCCATCCTAAGTTTACGTCGAATCAATTAATCATGAAATCAATCACTTAAACCGAATACGACTTTCTGATCATACTCGGCTACTTGAGTAAGCTGTGCCCCTATGGGATAATTTACTATCCTTCTCTGCAAATGGCATTTATATGTCAACAGGTCATGTTGAATATGCAAGCTTGAACGGAACGCATATTTTTAAGCTTATTGGCGAAGTGCGTGCCCAATCTTGTATTAGTCTAGACAAGTTATTAAACAAAATTGAACAGCAACAAAATGTCGTCGGTGCAATCGTTGATTTAACCCAAACGACATTTATCGATAGTACTGTCCTTGGCATTTTGGCGAAACTGGGTTTGAAGCTCAAACAAGTTCACCATATCCAAGCGGTAATGTTGTCTACAAACTCTGATATCACAACGCTTGCCAATAGCATGGGTTTAGGTCAGGTGTTTGTTATTTTGAATTATTGTGGTGATCCAAGTGTATGCACTCGCGCACTTATGGAAGAACACATTACCCATAGCAATATGCTGAATACGGTTTTAGATGCACACAAAACGCTGATGAAACTAAATGATAGCAACCAAAATATGTTTGAGCCTTTGGTCAAACAACTGCAAAAAGAGCAGGACAATCTAGAGCAACCCAAGCAGCAAAATGTCTAATTTAGGTTAATCACAGCAGAGACCCTCTTCGCATGACTTTACTTTCCGTTGCACAAATGAATTCTCAAAATGACATTGAAGATAACTTCAAAGTGATCGAATCATTGATGCAACTAAGTCAGGCTCAAGGTGCGAGTCTCATTGTATTTCCTGAAAATTTTGTCTGCTTTGCCGCAGGTAAACAACGTGAAACCGCGGCGCAATTTGAAAGTATTCAGCAGCGATTAGAACAACTCGCACATCGTTATCAACTTTGGATTATTGCGGGCACACTCCCATGCCCTTATCGTCCAGATGGTTCAATCATTCAAGATGGCCGTGTCCGTACTGTCAGCCTGTGTATCAGCCCTGAACGTACCGAAGCACGTTATGACAAAATTCATTTATTTGACGTGCAAGTTGGTGACGCTGTCGGTGGCTATCAAGAATCAAAATTTTTTGAACCTGGTACTGAAACTGTGGTCGCAAAAACACCTTTTGGCAATATTGGCCTGATGGTGTGCTATGACTTGCGCTTTCCTGAACTTGCTTTAAAACTTCGTACCCAAGGTGCAAACATTTTAACTGCGCCTGCGGCTTTTACTTATACCACGGGTGAACTGCACTGGCAGCTCTTACTGCAAGCCCGTGCTATGGATAGTCAATGTGCTGTATTAGGTGCCGCACAACAAGGTTGGCATGGTGCAAAACGTCAAACTTGGGGGCATGCTGGAGCTACCAATAGCCGTGGTCAAATTTTAGCAATCACCGCAGAAGAAGGCGCTCAACTACTTACGGTTCCTTTCGACTTAGACGAGCAGCAACAGATTCGCTCATCAATGCCACTGATGCAGCACCGTGTTTTGCTTCAATATTGATTTTCACTCTGTATAAAATTACAAAAAAACTGAATATTATTTAAACAAAATCCCCCACGATATGAATTTGAACCATCATCTGAAGGATTAGAAAAATGACTTTAGAAAAAGCAGTTTATACAGCCCATGCAAAAGCCACTGGTGGTCGTGATGGTCGTGCAACGACGTCCGATGGTCATTTAGATGTTCAATTGGCTGTACCGAAAATTATGGGGGGTACAGGTAATGGTACAAATCCCGAACAACTCTTCGCCGCTGGTTATTCAGCCTGTTTTTTAGGTGCAATGAAATTTGTGTCAAACCGAGATAAAATTTCGATCGCCCCTGCTGCCTACGTCGAGGGTGATGTGGGTATCGGCCCTATTCCAACAGGATTTGGTATCGAAGTGACGCTTAATATTCATCTTGAAGGTATGGATGCAAGCGAGGCACAGAAATTGGTCGATGCCGCACATATTGTTTGCCCCTATTCAAATGCGACCCGAAACAATATTAATGTCACTTTAAATGTTTTGACTTAAATCCATTTGTACCTATCTATACAAAGCACTGTTTTAATTCCTTATAAAATAGTGCTTTGAACTTTTTTGACTTCTACAAATCTACAGCTGAGCTCAAAATAAACCTTATCCATTTCCAATACATTTAAATATTAATATTCAGTTGCCAAAACCTTGCTAAAATATATAACGATTCTTATTTACATTCATTTGTTGATCTATGATGCTTAAACCTCTCCTTATCAGTACGTTGCTACTCAGCGCATCCACACTCAGTTTTGCCGAATTAACCCTGTCTGAAAAAGTCCATCCTCAAATTAAATCCTTGGTCAATCCAGATATTCAACGTCTTGCGCTACCGCCAACACCGAACAACATGTCTTTACCTGCCTATGGTCAAGGCATCATTGGTTGGGGTACAGGCTCAGAAGGTGCTGCAGCGCGCCTAGCCAATATCACCAAAGCCGACGTTGAAAAGCTTAAAACTCAAGATGTCACTTTAGAGATGGTTCAAACTTGGCAAAAGTTTTATGAAAATGAAACGCAGCGCAATGCAGGTAACCCAACCGCGCCTATTCGTGCTGAATTGATGAAGAAAGTTGTCAGCTTGTGGTAAGTGAAAGACTGTACAGCCCATATTTTTGGGCTGTTTTTAGTTCAAATTAGAAATAAAAAATCATGAGACATTCGATAGAAAGATTAATGAATAAAATTAAAAAATGTTTAATATTCAAACTATAATTAACTATACATCCATAAAAAAATTAAAATCATTTTCAGGACTTTACAATGAAAACATACTTTTCGATGCTTTTTCTAAGCTTGGCCTTAACCGCATGTAGCCAAACACCTGCGCCTGATTTTTCAGGGGAATGGAAACAAACACCTGACACGGAGAGCCTTCGCAAACTTTCAATCAGCAAACAAGGCGATGACTATCAAATTAAAGACGAATTTTGGCTCGATAAAAATAATACTGAGCGCATTTCTAGTGCTTCATCCGGTATGGCCGAAGTGAATAATGATGTTTTGAAATATAAAGAGAGCAATAGCATTGAAATGAAACTCAGTGATGCAACTCACCTCACTCTGACAGATAAAGCATACGATGCTGTTATTCATTTTGAAAAGATTAACTAAAGCAAAGCCCCGAGTCCTTGCACAGGCTTCGGGGCTTTTTTTATAATTCACACCGACTATTCAGCCGCTTCATTGGTTACACGTAAAACCTCTTCTATCGTGGTTTTACCTGCCAAAACTTTACGCAATCCATCATCACGAATTGAACCCGCATTTGCACGTACATGATTTTCTAACTCAAACTCAGCAGCATTACCATGGATGAGGCGACGTGTTTGCTCATCAATCGGGACGATTTCATAAATTGCGGTACGCCCTGTAAATCCAGTATGCGAGCATTGTTCACAGCCTTTAGGTTGAGGCAATTTTAATTCAGCCGATGCATCGAGATGCCTAAATAAGTCTTTTTCAAAATCATCGGCATCATGCCAAGTCGCACAATTACGGCACAAGGTTCGAACCAAACGCTGTGCCACAACACCGATCAGTGAGCTTGAAAGTAGAAAGGGTTCAATCCCCATGTCTTTAAGACGGGTCACAGCACCAATTGCTGTATTGGTATGCAGCGTTGAAAGTACCAAGTGGCCTGTTAATGACGCTTGTACTGCAATTTCAGCAGTTTCTAAATCACGAATCTCCCCGACCATCACCACATCTGGGTCTTGGCGGAGCATGGCTTTTAATGCACGAGCAAAGGTCATATCCACTTTGGTATTGACCTGTGTCTGCCCGATCCCTTCAAGTTGATATTCAATTGGATCTTCAGCGGTCAAAATATTTTTTGAGCCATCATTTAGATCAGACAATGCCGCATATAAGGTCGTGGTTTTACCTGAACCAGTCGGCCCTGTAACCAAAATAATGCCATGCGGACGATGCACCAGTTGTTTCAGTCGATCATAGTCATGTTGCATCAAGCCCAAATGGGTCATATTTAAACGCCCAGCTTGCTTATCGAGTAAACGCATCACCACACGCTCACCATACGAAGACGGTAAGGTTGATACACGAACATCGACTTCACGGCCCGCCAAACGCAGAGAAATACGACCATCTTGTGGAATTCGCTTTTCCGCAATATCGAGTTTGGCCATGACTTTGATACGTGACACCAACAATGGCGCAAGTTCACGACGAGGCTGGACAATTTCACGTAATTGACCATCAACACGTAAGCGGACAGACAGCTTTTTTTCAAAAGATTCGATATGAATATCTGAAGCTCCAACACGAATTGCTTCCGACAATAAAGCATTGATTAAGCGTACAATCGGCGCATCATCTTCCTGATCCATCAAATCTTCAGCTTCTGGCACAGAGTCCGCAAGGCTAAGTAAATCAGGATGATCTTCCAGACCCGCTGCCACTTGTTGAGACTCACCGGTGTCTCCGGCAAAGCTTGCACTGAGTAATTGATTAAACTCTTGCTCACTACATAATTGATATTGTGCAGGATGCCCTAAATAGCGACGTGCTTCCTGTAAAGCCAACAGTGGCGTGCTGTCACGACGTACAATAAAAGCTTGATCACCCTCATATCGAAGCAATACGCCATGACGTTTGGCAAAACTATATGGTATTTGTAATTGTTTAAGTACTTGCATCACGCATTATAATGATGAAAAAAGTTGTTTTGAGTGTACTCTAAGCATCTGACAGCGTGAAGTCTGTTTTTAGGATTTATCAGGACAAGGGATATACGCATTGCCATTAGAAAATGATTTGACTGAAAAGGAATCCC
This sequence comes from Acinetobacter sp. LipI_15, assembly GCF_058242865.1. NCBI lineage: Bacteria > Pseudomonadati > Pseudomonadota > Gammaproteobacteria > Moraxellales > Moraxellaceae > Acinetobacter > Acinetobacter sp. LipI_15. The sequence continues at coordinate 2,562,961 of NZ_JBZAYN010000001.1, forward strand.
CAAAACGTAAATGGTGGGGGGAATATCAATTTGAACTGAATCACCCGCGCAGTTGGCAGTTTGGGTCTTTATTGTTTCGTGTGACGCGCGGCATGCAAGAGTGGCGTATGGAATATCATCGCCCGACCTTTCAGTTTGACTATGAGCAGCAATGGCATCCGATACAAGACCCCGAATTTGGTTTTCCACAACCCATTAAAATGGAACGTTATATGTTCCGCCAGACGCATGACAAAATTCAAATCATGCCACGTTTGGCAGATCGGTCTGTGGTGATTAAACCGGTCGATCCAATTTATATTCCAGCCGGACAGCGCGGAACGCTATATATCAGCACACCGCTTTGGATTGCTGGTTTTGTCGAAGGTCTTAGAGAACCTTTGTTTGATATACCTGTGATTCTACCAAAAGATACCTGGTTTGGTCCGAACCATCGAATGGGTGAAATTTGCTATGCCACAGCAGTGGATGGTCGTACAGAACTTAAACAACTCAAACCTCGTGCTTTTCGTGCAGTAACCCCTATTGAGTTTCATAACGTGAGTAATCAACAGATTCGCTTTGACCGTATGAATGTCCCTGTACCGGCTTTGCCATTATTTTATAGTGAAAGTACAGGACGTTTATGGACTTCACAAATTCGGGTCGTGCATGAAGGTCATGACAAACCGCCGCGGGTCAAAATTGAAAACCGTACACCACCACAAGCGGGTGACGTTGTTTATCTACATCCGCCACGCGAGTCAGCCAATGTGCTGTTCAATATGTTCGATTCATTTTTCTAAGGGCGAGCCATGGCAGATTTAAATATTTCGACAGAAATCACCAGCAGCCTAAAAGGAATGGTCGCCAATCTCAATACCGATCGGCTGACAGAATTATTGGTGGCTGTTTTATTGGCAGTCATCGGCTTTCTGATTGCCCGTTTTATATCGAATACCTTTATTCGTACTGTGGGTATGCGTTTCAATGCCCATCAGCAGTTGGTTTGGCGTCGCGGGATTTTCTATTTCATCTTTTTAATCTTTGTAATGGCAAGTTTAAAAGAAGCCGGCTTTAAACTCAGCGTCTTCTTGGGTGCAGCGGGTATTTTAACGGTCGCACTGGGTTTTGCCTCGCAAACGTCCGCATCCAACCTGATCAGCGGGATGTTCTTGATCGGTGAAGGGTCTTTTGAGGTTGGTGATACCATTCAATTGACACTGATTCGCGGGCATACCATTGAAGGTGAAGTAATCTCGATTGATTTACTGTCGGTCAAATTACTCACGCAGGACAATGTCTATGTCCGTTTGCCGAATGAACAACTGATTCGGGCACCTGTACATAACCTGTCTAAGTTTCCAATACGGCGAATTCCAATTACCCTTGCAATTAACTTTCATGAAGACATCATCAAAGTCCGTGAAGTTTTATTAGATGCCGTTAGTAAATATCCATTGGTCTTGGCCGATCCTAAACCTGCCGTGACCGTCACTGCCTTTCGTGAATCTTCCATTGAATTGCTTTTTGCCATTTGGTGTCAAAGAGAAAATTTCCTGAAAGTCCGTGATGAAATGCAGGAACGGATTCGTAATGCCTTTGTCGAAAATAAAATTGAAATTCCTGTACCTAAAATGGGTTTTGTTGACCACCCGCTTTCTACACAAGCAAGCGATGCCGACGTCGATCAATATGCCAATGCACAAGAGATTCAACGAGAGCCTCAACTCAAATAATGGTCTATCGACTTGATATGAAAAGCCCTGTATGTCATCAAATATGTAGGGCTTTTTTATCATCTACTATTATAGTCATCGACCTGTACAGCTTAGTGATCTCGTACCTTTAAGAATTTCATCATGGTTCAACCTTGTCATTCGGCATAGGGGCAATATAGGCAATCAAAAGCATGGCAAAACCTGCGGCCATAAACGAAATCACTCGCATGAGGGTGCCGACATGAGATAAATCCAGCAAGACCAATTTCAAAGTGACCAAGACCAAAATACTGCCGCCGAGCAGCCAAACTGAACGTAATTGGCGCTGAGTGGCAAAGCGCATACTCACCAAAGCCAATAACACCCACAGCACAGTAAAACTCAGTTGAACGGTCGCATCGCTCCAAATGTCTAAACTGTTATAAGGCGTATCCAGATACCTATGTAAGGCACGAAGCACGACATAGCTACTTAACCAAAGTAGCCCAAGGACACTCAACACGGCAGCCAAGCTACGATCTAAACCAGCTTTTAACTGTTGATTCAACATCCATAAAAAAGCCGCTAACAACAGCAAACTCACTGCATCAAAAGGATTCAGTATCGGCAAGATATATCCCACAAAGGCCTGCTGACTAAATAATTGCGAACTGATGATCCAACTTAGAGCCAAAAACAAACTGCTACGCGCTTGCCAAAACATTTTCCAGACCGGTTGCTGCGCTTGCCAATAACACCATGCACAAAATATCAGCGGCAAAATTACCACACTGATATACGGCATACTGGGTATCAGCGTCAGACTGGTCCACGCCAAGCTACTCAAAATTCCGAGACTGACCCATTCTTTTTCTTCACGCACACCGAGTAATGGTCGTATCCAAAGCAGCGTCAAGCTCAGCCCAGCGAATGCAAAATAAATCTGCTCCATCGTTGAATGCCAAATTAACTGACCGTTCTCACTCACTGAAATAACTTGGTACAGCCCCATCACATAAACAGGCACTAGACCGGTCCACTTAATGATGGACCAACTCCACGAAGCTTTTCGTTTTAACAAGCCTTCATTCACCAACAGATAGGCCACACTGACAATCAATAAACTCAAGGCCAATTGATGACTACTCTGCAGCCAATCTAAGAGCAACATGGTGAACATAGTAGTTGCTGAGAGCATTTGCACACATTGAAAGGCAATACTCGAACTTGAAAGCTGTTTATGAAATGCAGGAACAGCGTGCGTCACGATAATGGCCGCCAAATAGCTCAAACACACGCCCCAATACATCTGTGCAGGGAAATGTGGCAGTTGAACCAAATAATACAGACTTGAACAACCCGCCATCACCAAGAGCGCCATGCCTAAATAACGGCTGATATTGGACTGCTTGTATAAGGCATATATAAATATCAACGCACCTTCAACTGCCCAACCAACCACACTCCACTGCTCTTTCAATACTATCGGTGGAATCAATGCCAAGAAAATTAAGGTCAAACTCAAATAACTTTGTGCAATCAGTGGAATCACCGCACTGCGTTTACTGATGCTATACAGTACGGCAAAAAGCGCTGCGAATAGCAAGCTATACCCCGCCTGCCATACCGTTTCCTCAAAATACATCAAATACAATGCCAGATAAGCAAGCACTGGTGCGGCAAATATCAGTGCAATATCCAAGGCAGGTTTAAGCTGAAAATGCGCAAGATCCTGTTTCGCCAATAACTGGCTAAAACGAAAACCCAGCCAGATAAAAATCGCAGCGTGGGCTAAAACCAGCACGCTCATCATCTGACGTTCGGTGCTGTATCCGTGGTAAAAAGCATATCCACCACCCATGATCACCGTCATCAAAAATGCGATTTGATTCAGATATTTCCACGGTCTTAAAGTACTCATGACCGCAACAGCCAGATTAATTACAAGATAATAGGCAATAAATTCCGTTGCAGTTGCATCACGAACAGGCAAGGTAAATGGAGCAAGATAGGCGATCAGCATTGCCATAATTGCCAGTTCTACCGACTGCTGTTTCAAACTGAGCCAAATCGTCAATGCCATAAGCGCTGCATACAGTACACAGGCCATGCCAAAGCCCGCAATCACCACATTGTAATAGGCAAAAAATAAAGTCAAAAACAGCGCTGCAAGACCTAGACCTTCTAGCGCTAAGGCAAAACTTCGATTTTTGGTTTGCAGCCAAAAACCCAGTCCGACAACACCAGCACTGATCAAACTCACGATCAGCAGTTTCATGGCCAAGCTAAGTTGCCAATGCTCTGTGGCAAATCTAAGTAATAACACCACGCCAATCACCAAGACCAGTACCGCCACTTTTAACACGGGATTACCTTGGAAAAGCCATTGCTGAATTTGACTAGATAGATTTGGTGCAGACTTGGATGATGTATTAGAAGGCGTTGAATTGAATGTTGCCTGATGTCTAGCTGTACCAATTGCAGTCGCGGGATGTACAGATGGTGTATCGTCAGAATCAAAATTTTCAGGACGATCTATTGTCGACGCTGATATTGAAGTAGCTGCATGAATCGATTGCGAGTGAAGCGCACGTCCTTGCAATAGATGCAGCTGACGTTCTAATCGTTTCAGCCAGCGCAGAAAAAAATAAACCCACAGGCCAATCCCGATCGCAACCAAATATCCTAATTCTGTTAACAGTCCAACGACCGTTAATAACGATGCAATATATAACGGAACCTTTGATGTCACTTGAAATGGTTGTTTTGATGAGCTCAGTGCATCAGCGCCGTGCTGTAAATCATCGACATAATTCATCACACTGAGCATAAAACCGATGCCACTGATATAACTCAGGATTCGGACATCTAAATACCAAGCCCCGATCCCTACCAAGATCAGCGTCATCAACCAAATCATCTTGAGTTCATTATTCTGTTTCAGCATACCTGCTTCGTCATTTTCCTGAATGTTTTGATGATACATGAGCCTGACGGATGGATTAAAACTATTCATCAGTGATTCGGTAAGTTACATATACAATCTAGACTCAGCGTACGGGCAAAAAATCACGTACAATAAAACCGTTTTTAGGATTAGGAAATTATCAATGCCACCATTTGTCTTGGTCGATGGCTCATACTTTTTATTTCGTGCTTACCATGCACTGCCACCATTAACCACTTCAACCGGTTTGCATACCAATGCAATCCGAGGTGCCATTTCTGCCATCCAAAAATTAATGCGTCGCATCCAACCAACGCACATGGCCGTTATTTTCGATACACCTGAACCAACCTTCCGTCATGAATTGTCCCCGATTTATAAAGGTGACCGTCCAAGCATGCCTGAAGAATTATCACAACAAATTCCATATCTTCATGCATTAATTCGTGCTCTAGGGATTCCGCTGCATATGTTGCCGGGTGCTGAAGCCGATGACATTATCGGAACTTTAGCCAAACGCGCTGAAGCAGCCGGTCATCAAGTTTTAATTTCCACCGGTGACAAGGACATGGCACAGCTCGTTACTGAGCGTGTCACTTTAGAAGACAGCTTCAAAGACAAACCGATGGACGTTCAAGGTGTTTTTGAAAAATTTGGGGTGTGGCCGAATCAAATCATTGACTACCTCACGCTGATGGGCGATGCCTCTGATGGTATCCGTGGTGTACCCGGTGTTGGCGCAAAAACGGCAGCGAAACTTTTAACCGAGTACGGCTCGATTGGCGGCATTTTAGAAAATGTCGACAGTATTAAAGGTAAAGTCGGTCAAAACATTAAAGACAATATCGAAGGGATTGCTCTTGATCACCAACTGGCGAGTATTGTTTGTGACCTCGACATGGGTCTTAAATACGAAGATTTGAAACTTGCCGATCCAAATATTCCAGCACTGCGTGATTTATATACGGAACTAGAATTCCGTAACCAACTGCAGTCTTTAGATCATCCGAACAACCCCAATGGCGCAACCTACAAACAAGCAGCCAAAGCCATTAACACCACGGCGACTGTAGCCAATGCACCTGAAGTGGAAGATCAAGCGGACAAAACCAGTGTTGATGACTTACTTGGTGAAGCACGTTATCACACGGTATTGACTCAAGAAGATTGGGATGTGTTATTTAAACGTCTAAGCACTGAAAAGCGTTTTGCCTTTGATACTGAAACCACTAGCCTCGATTACCGCGTGGCACAGATTGTGGGTTTCTCAGTAGCTTTAGATGCACAGGATGCCTATTACGTGCCGCTTGCGCATGATTATGAAGGTGCGCCGCAACAACTTGATCGCGACACGATCCTGAATCAACTCAAACCTTTACTTGAAAATAATGACGTACAAAAAATTGGTCATCATCTCAAATATGATGCACATGTCTTAGAAAATCATGGCATTCATTTGGCAGGTTGGTATTTCGATACCATGTTGGCCTCTTATGTCCTTAACTCTGTGGCTACACGTCATGGGATGGATGACGTCGCACGTTTGTATTTAAGTCATCTCACAACGACGTTCGAACAAGTGGCGGGCAAAGGTGCAAAACAAAAAACCTTTAACCAAATTGAGCTTGAAACGGCAGCCCATTATGCCGCAGAAGATGCCCATGTGACCTATCGTCTATATGAAGTACTCGATAAGAAGTTACAAGCTCACCCGGAGCTGATCAATATTTTGCACAATATTGAAATGCCTGTTGCTCGTGTTCTAACCTCTATGGAAGAAAACGGCATTGAATTGGATATGAACTTCCTCGACCAACTCGGTGTGGAATTTGCCAATACCATTCAAAATTTAGAAACAGAAATTACCGATCTTGCGGGTCAAAGCTTCAATGTCAGCTCACCAAAACAAGTTGGTGAGATTCTGTTTGATAAATTAGGTTTAAAAGGCGGTAAGAAGACCTCTACAGGTCAGTACAGTACCAGTGAAAGTGTCTTAGAAAAAATCGACCACCCGATTACCGACTTAATTTTGGAATATCGTGGTCTCTCTAAACTCAAAAGCACCTATACCGATGGTCTGTTAAAGCAAGTGAATAATGACACACATCGTGTGCATACCAGTTATCACCAAGCGTTAACAGCTACAGGTCGTTTATCATCCACAGATCCCAACTTACAAAACATTCCTGTCCGTGAAGATATTGGACGTCAAATCCGTAAAGCCTTTATTGCACCTGAAGGTCGCATTTTACTGGCAGCCGATTACTCGCAAATCGAATTACGTTTAATGGCGCACTTCTCGCAAGATCATGCCTTGGTCGATGCCTTCAATCATGGACAAGACGTACATAAACGGACTGCGGCAGAAGTTTTGGGTATTCCACTCGACGAAGTGACTAGCAACCAACGTCGTCAAGCCAAAGCGGTGAACTTCGGTCTGCTCTATGGCATGTCAGAATTCGGTTTGATTCGTCAGTTGGGTTTCACTCGTGAAGAGTCGCGTAACTATATTGGTAAATACTTCCAACGCTACCCTGGTGTTTTGGAATATATGGAACGTACTCGCCAAGTTGCACGTGAACAAGGTTTTGTGGAAACCATTTTAGGTCGTCGTCTGTATACACCAGACATTATGGCGAGCAACAAAATGGTGAAACAAGGCGCTGAACGTGCAGCGATCAATGCACCACTACAAGGTTCTGCGGCAGATATTATTAAATTGGCTATGATTGCAGTCGATAAAATCTTACCAAAAGATCAAGCCAAAATGTTACTGCAAGTACACGATGAATTGGTATTTGAAGTTGATGCTGCAATTGCCGATGAACTCTCTGCCCAACTGGCTGAAGTCATGCAGTCTGTGTTGAAAATTTCCGTTCCACTGATTGTGGAAGTCGGTCAAGGTAATAACTGGGACGAAGCACACTAATTCATTCACGTTCATTCACGCCTTTCTCCCTCTAGGAGGAAGGTTGGATGGAGGTGAGATATTGCTACTAAATAAGAAATTTCTTGTTTTAGACCTCAATTTAAATCCACAAAAAAGGACGCCTCGGCGTCCTTTTTTATTCAACTCGTCTTAGCTCAGATTAAAGACCAGTCAATAATGCAATTGCGACTTGCTTCATAATGGTTTCCGCAACCAACAATGCCAAAATCGCAAAAATTGGCGACAAGTCAATCATCCCCATATTTGGAAGAATACGACGGAATGGTGCAAGTAGCGGTTCTGCCAATTCTTGAACCACTTCAATATAAGGCGAACGTGACTGACTAAACATCACGACCCAACTCAAAATAATCGATGCAAAAATTAAGTAACGACAGAAACGGATTAAATCCTGAATCATGGTCACAAAGGTCATAATGATCAGATGGAATGGACTATTCACTGCCACGCCAGACAAATACATCAAACCAAACATTTTTAACAAATACAGAATCACCACCAACACCAATGCTGCGGTATTCACTCGACCTTTGGCCAAAGTTGGGAAAATTCGGCTAAAGATATCGACAATTTTTGTTGCTTTTGCTGTTGCCAAAACCACAGGGTTATATGGACTCACGGCAGCAAGCTGCATTAAAAAACGGAAAAATACGAGCAAAATTGCAACGTTAATAATGATTCCAAAAATTTGAGCAGAGCCCATACTTGAACTTTCCTAAATCAAATCGAATTATTTGGTGCTTTCGCTTAACTCTTGTGCCAACTCTTGGCTACGCTTTTGCGCTGCGGCTAAAGCGGCCTGAATATTTTGTGAAATTTGAGCACGATCAAATACTTCAATCGCGGCTTGTGTTGTACCGTTTGGAGAGGTTACATTTTTACGTAACTCCGCAGGACTGTTAGCACTGGTAATTGCCATTTGTGCGGCACCTAATGCAGTTTGCAAGGTTAGTGCTGTAGCCACTTTTTCATCCAAGCCCATGTTTTTACCTGCACGGATCATACTTTCCATCATATAGAAAAAGTATGCAGGACCTGAGCCAGAAACTGCTGTTACCGCATCAATTTGCGCTTCTGAGTTTACCCAAAGTGTTAAACCCGTTGAAGCCAAAACTTGACTTGCAAGATCACGATCTTCAGCCGAAACCGCTTCACCTGCATATAAACCATGCGCACCGGTTTGAACTAAAGCCGGTGTATTTGGCATGACACGAACAATACGCTCCGTGCCTAATAATTTTGAAATTGTTGCAATTTCCGCACCAGCAACAATTGAAATCACCAACTTACCTGCGAGTAGACCTTTTAATGGCGCTAAAACACTCGCCAACACTTGAGGCTTTACAGCAAACAAAACGATGTCAGCATCACGAATCGCAGCAAGATTGTTATCTGTTACATGCAAATCTTTTTCAGCCAAAAGTGCACGTACTTTTTCTACCGGATCTGAAACTGTAATACGTGTTGTCGGGACACCACGCGCAATCAGGCCACCAATTAATGCCTGTGCCATGTTGCCGCCACCAATGAAACTGATATTACAATTTAAAATTGCGCTCATGATTGAAGATCCGATATTGCAGATTTAGCGTTAAGAGATAATGTTGGTTGCCAGCCAGCTTGAGTACAAAATTCAGACTGCGCTAACCAAAAGCCCTGAGGCGTAAAGACACCTAGCATAACATTATCTCGGCTTAATATTTGAATAGTATGACGCTGCCACGGAAAAATTTGCGCCTGCTGTATGGCTTTTTTCAGTGGCCAACTTCCGACACGACCATATAAATGAATTTTTTCGCCGCCAAGGCGTGGGCGAATCTGCAGTTGCTGCCCCAATAATTCAGGTGATAAGCCAAGCTCTGAGGGTTGAATCACAAAATGGCCTGTAGGCAACTTGAGGGACTGACCTGCAACACAAGTTATAACCTCAACCTCTTGAATGGGGTCAGTTTGAAGATAATCCGCTTTGGCCACACGATGAAGTTGCTGCTGAAAACGTACATAGTAAAAACCATTCCAGTGTAATGCTGCCTGCGAATCTTTTCGTGAAGCAATCACTTCCGTCATCAGTCGCTGTACCATATCAAAACTCGGGCGATACTGACTTCGGCCTTTCATCCAACTCGATAAAAGCTGACGTTGTCTTGGCGCTGTGAGTTGCTGTAAAGTATCTAGATTTAAAAGTTCTACCGAACCACATTGTTTTAAATCATCATTTAAGACTTGCTGCAAAATTTCATCTGCATCTTGCATCAAATAACTGGTACGGCTCAGTGCCTGTTGCATTTTAGGAAAACGAGAACTGAGTACTGGCCACAATATTTCACGACTCCATGCACGGTCATATTCGGTGTCAAAGTTAGTGCTGTCTTGAATATTTTGCACATCAAGCTGCCCTGCCCATTGGCAAATTTGCTCATGAGACAGATCTAATAATGGCCGCCAAATGGTTAAATCATCACGTCTATCAAGCTTTTTCATGGCAGATAGACCCTGCACGCCAGCACCAGAAAGCAGGCGCAACATTAATGTTTCGGCTTGATCTTGCTGATGATGTGCCAAGACTAAAATATCTTGAGGATTCAAATGCTGCTGAAAAGCTTGATAGCGTGCAGCTCTGGCTTGATTTTCAAGATTACCATCTTCAACCTGAACCTTTTGAATAATGCATGGAATATTCAGCAGTTGGCATTGCTTCTGAACAAAGCCGCCCCATGCTGAACTCACATCTTGAAGTTGATGATCAATATAGACTGCCCTAATTTTATCGGGGCATAAAAACGACATAAGATGCAGTAGCAACATGGAATCCATGCCACCACTACATCCTATTAAAAACGTGCTGTGTTCAGGCAGTGCCTGAATTTGACTTAAGCAGTCAGCCCTAAATTGTCGCTGCCAAACTTCATTAAACGCTGATAACGCGCTTCGCATCGTTCGTTTGCATCCATTGGTTGCAATTCTTCCAGAGCCTGCTTCAACACGACTTTTAAATCCTGCATGACTTTTTCAGGGTTTAAATGCGCGCCTTCAGCTTCGTCCACCACATATTCCACAATACCGATTTTTTGCAATTTGTCGGCAGTTAACGCTAATGCTTCACTTGCTTGTTCTGCTTTTTCAGCAGTTTTCCACAAAATAGAGGCACAGCCTTCAGGTGAAATCACAGAATAAATACTATGAGATAGCATGATTACACGGTCAGCCACACCAATACCCAATGCACCACCTGAACCACCTTCACCCAATACCGTTGCAACAACAGGTACTTTTAAAGATGAAAGTTGTGCCAAACTGGTCGCAATCGCTTCTGCTTGACCACGCTCTTCTGCACCTACACCTGGGTATGCGCCCATAGTATCAATAAAAGTAAACACCGGTAGATTAAAACGTTCCGCCATATCCATTAAGCGCTGCGCTTTACGGTAGCCTTCAGGATTACTCATACCGAAGTTGTGCTGTAATTTTTCACGGGTACTGCGACCACGGTGCTGACCTACGATCATGACTGGTTGACCATCTAGACGAGCCAAACCGCCTATCATCGCACCATCATCACCAAAGAGGCGATCACCATGCAAAGCATCGAACTCTGTAAAAATTTCGCCAACATAATCCAAAAACTGCGGACGTTCAGGATGACGTGCGATCTGAACCGTAGTCCAGGCTTTAGATTGAGCTGCTTTATTTTTCATAGGTCGATCATTATCCCTAACTTAACTATCTGTTAATTGATAAATTGTTCCGACTGAATATTCAATTCAATATCCCAATGTTTAAATTGCAGCTGCTCATCATGCAAGTCCGCAACCAACAAAGGCCACTGTTTGGCATCACCAGAAACACTTAGTTGCCATTGTTGCGCATTGTCCACGCTCAATTCAATGGCAGGAAGCATCTCATCGCTACGACTATGATTCAGTAAAACTGCTAAACGAAGCAATAGACATAAGTACACAAGTTTGTTACCACCGACTTTCATCACATCGACACGTGCATCACCACGTAACTTACGGCGATGGTGTGCAACCAAATGTGACAAATGGTTTTGATCAATTTGTGAAAAACCTGGAATGTCTGAATGCTGTAACAAATATGCACCATGACGATGATAGCCACTATGACTAATCGCCAAACCAATCTCATGTAAATAAGCTGCGCGGCGCAGTAAATCACTGTCATCACTGGTTAAGTTCAAAGCAGTAGCGACACCATTAAACAGTTGCTGTGCCGTATTCACCACGCGTTCAGCTTGTTTAGTATCTGCATTATAGCGACCCATTAATGCATGCACAGAACGATCACGAATATCTTCATGTTGGAAGCGCCCCAAAAGGTCATACATCACACCTTCACGTAATGCACCATCGGAGTAAACCAATTTATCAATACCCAATACATCAAACACTGCATACAAAATGGCAATCCCTGCTGGCAAAACTGCTCGACGATCTTCTTTTAGACCTTCGAACTCCATTTCACTGACATGTTTGTATTTGAGTAATTTATCTTTGAGTTTAAATAAGCCGTCGCGGGTCAATTCTTCTTGGTCATTGCTCCAACCCATGTTGACACAAATCTGACGACAAGCCTTAATAGTACCGCTTGAACCCACAACGGTATCCCAACCTGCTGCCTTGTAGGTATTGGCAATACCTGCAATTTCTTTACGCGCTGCATTCACAGCACGATCAAAGCTTTTCAGGCTAATTTCACCATCCAGAAAGAATGCTTTAGTAAATGCTACACAGCCCATCTGAACAGATTCAGTGTGAATCGGCTCAAATTCCTCACCGATAATCAGTTCAGTTGAACCACCACCAATATCAATTACCAATCGACGACCACTATTGGCCATCGTGTGAGAAACACCTAAATAAATCAGACGTGCTTCTTCACGTCCAGCAATAATTTCAATTGGTTTTGGTAAGATTTCAGCGGCTTTTTGAATAAATTCATGACCATTCTTGGCTTGTCGCAAAGCATTGGTGGCCACAATACGTAAACGATTGGCTTGAACAGGACTCAAACGCCCAACAAATCGTGCTAAACATGCCAAACCACGTTGCTGAGCTGCCTCTGTTAAATTCTTATTTTCATCGAGACCAGCTGCAAGTTGAACTTTTTCTGACATTGATGCAACTTTTTTAACTTCCCCATGATCGACACGTGCAATGGCTAAGTGGAAGCTGTTCGACCCCATATCGATGGCAGCAAGTAATTCTTCATCAATTAAAAAATCAGACATTATTTGAAAAGACCTGTTCAGAATTGCACTTAGATTAATTCACATACATGCAATTTAAAAGCCATTTGTGCGATTCAACATCGGATCTTCATAATTTTTCGCGTATCACGCCATAGCAATACACGATCATCGGCATCGTGATCATCCATTAGACAAACTCACCATTCAGGTTGAAAATTTACATAACCCCCTACATTGTTATAGTTGGCTATGTAATACTTATAAGTATAGAGTCAACTTAAAAATTAATTCCGGAGCAAAATCCATGTCTGGCAATATCGTAAACACGACTGATGCAAACTTCCAAACTGACGTATTAGAGTCAGATACTCCTGTTCTTGTAGACTTCTGGGCTGGATGGTGTGCTCCTTGTAAAGCTATCGCGCCTGTACTTGAAGTACTTTCTACAGAATTTGAAGGCAAAGTAAAAATCGTAAAAGTGGATGTAACTTCTTGCGAACAAACAGCCGTGAACTACAACATCCGTAACATTCCGGCTTTATTGATGTTCAAAAATGGTGAAGTTGTTGCGACTCAAGTGGGTGCTGCGCCAAAATCAAAATTAACAGCTTTCATTGAAGAAAATATCTAATATTTTCTCTAAGATAAAGCATAAAAATACGCTGTCTGATGCAGCGTATTTTTTTTTGTCGATAAATTGACAAATCCTTGATTCTCTCTTATATTGCTTAGTCAAGAAATAAAGGATCTCAAATCCTGTCATTTTCTTACAACACACAACACATAAAATGCCGCTCGGCAACAGAATTGTTTTTCACATATCTCTTCAAATAACGAATCAGATCTCTGAATTGTTTTGTGCAAATCAATTGCTATCGTTTATTGCGTGATTGCGGCAAATTGTTGCTCCCTTTTCCAACTGTACCTCAGAATTTTAGATTCTATCTGATCACCTATGAACTTAACCGAACTCAAGAAAAAACCGATTGGCGAACTCATCAAGATTGCCGAGTTTATGGGCCTCGAAGGAATGGCTCGTAACCGTAAGCAAGACATTATTTTTGCCATCTTAAAGCGCCATGCGATGAACGGCGAAGAGATTTTTGGTGATGGCGTTCTAGAAATTCTGTCGGACGGCTTTGGTTTCTTACGCTCTGCAGCGGGTTCTTACCTAGCCGGCCCTGACGATATCTATGTGAGTCCATCACAAATCCGTCGCTTTAACTTACGCACAGGTGACACAATTACTGGTACGATTCGCCCACCAAAAGAAGGCGAACGTTATTTTGCATTATTAAAAGTTAATCAAATTAACTACGACACACCTGAAAACTCACGCAACAAGATCCTTTTCGAAAACTTAACGCCTTTATTCCCGACTGAACAATTGGTTATGGAATTAGGTAATGGTACGACTGAGGATTTAACTGCTCGTGTAGTTGACTTGGTTGCTCCGATTGGTAAAGGCCAACGTTCAATTATTGTTGCACCGCCAAAAGCGGGTAAAACAATGTTGCTGCAAAACATTGCGCAATCGATTGTTCGTAACAACCCTGAATGTTTCTTGATCGTCCTTCTTATTGACGAACGTCCTGAAGAAGTGACTGAAATGGAACGTACTGTTCGCGGCGAAGTCGTTGCATCAACATTTGATGAATCTCCAGCGCGCCACGTTCAAGTCGCTGAAATGGTGATTGAAAAGGCAAAACGTCTGGTTGAACACAAGAAAGATGTTGTGATTCTACTTGACTCAATTACCCGTCTTGCACGTGCTTACAACACTGTGATCCCATCATCAGGTAAAGTATTAACAGGTGGTGTGGATGCTCATGCCTTAGAACGTCCAAAACGTTTCTTCGGTGCTGCACGTAATATCGAAGAAGGCGGTTCACTGACTATTATTTCAACTGCTTTAATCGAAACTGGCAGTAAAATGGATGAAGTGATTTACGAAGAATTCAAAGGTACAGGTAACCAAGAGATTACGCTTGACCGTCGCATTGCAGAAAAACGTGTGTTCCCTGCGATGAACATCAAGAAATCTGGTACTCGTCGTGAAGAACGCCTAATGTCTGAAGACAATCTACGTAAAGTGTGGATCTTACGTAAACTCCTTCATACTCAAGATGAACTTGCGGCAATGGAATTCTTGCTTGATCGCATGAAAGAAACCAAAACCAATGATGATTTCTTTGATCAAATGAAACGCAAAGCATCAAACTAAGTTTGATTCTTTAAAAAGAAGGCCATCTATAACGATGGCCTTTTTGTTTGGTTGACTTTATTTACACAATGAAACAATCGAATTGCAATCATGTAAACTTATTTTCAAGTTGATGATTTTGAAAATATTATGAGAGAAAACCCTAGTATTTTTAGGGTGTTATTTAGCATTTCTCCAATATAAATCTTTTTTTTGATTGTTATTTTCTGTTAAAAACTCCACGAATTTCATGCTTTTTTGACTGATTTTTCAAACTTCCCAGTAGCATTTAAAAAGGTGCAGTGATAGCATACTCGCAGACCAGTTAGGCTGCTCTGCATTGTTCATACCTAATAAAAATTAGGCATAATAAAAGCACATAACAGACTAACGCAGGTTATTTTTTAATCTCAAATTTAGAGAGTGATGCCATGTTATTCAAAAAAATCGCTATTGCTGCTGCAGTTGCTACTACTTTAGCTTTCGTTGGTTGTGCTAAAAAAACTGAAGAAGCTGCTCCTGCTGCTGCATCTGAAGCTGCTGCTTCTGAAGTAGTTGCTGCATCTGACGCTGCTGTAGTAGAAGCTGAAGCTGCTGCTTCTGAAGCTACTGTTGCTGCTTCTGAAGCTACTGTTGCTGCTTCTGAAGCTACTGCTGCTGCTTCTGAAGTTGCTGCTCAATAATCTATACGATTATTCAGTACAAAAAGAGAGCCCTTTGGCTCTCTTTTTTATTGCCTATACTATTGTTAAAAATATCAAATCACAGAATAACGAAGCCTAGATATTTACTCGCATTGCTCACAAAATTTATTTTTTCTTTCTGTGTTTCTTAAAGAGAGTGCTAGATTTTATAACGTTAAACAATCTCAGACATAATCCTTAAGCAGAGTTTTATAACACCTATCTGTAACGCTTATCTGATATCGTTGCAACATAAAAATAATGAACTCATCATAAAACCATGCGCTATCGACTTGGGTTAATCATCCCATAATTTTAGGCAAAAAAAAGCAGATCAATCGATCTGCTCTGTTCCTACGCGTTGACGGAATTTTTGTCCCGCACGGAAGGTAACTACACGACGGGCAGAAATCGGAATTTCTTCACCCGTTTTCGGGTTACGGCCTGGGCGTTGACGTTTGTCACGCAACTCGAAGTTACCGAAACCAGAGAGTTTAACTTGTTCCCCAGAGATTAGCGCTTGGCTAATCTCATCGAAGAATAACTCGACCATTTGTTTTGCTTCACGACGGTTTAAACTCGTGAGCTCACTTAAATGATCAGCCATTTCTGCTTTTGTTAATGCTGTCATGAAGCCCTCAATGTCGCATGGTAAGTGTTTTCCAACACCTGAAGTATGTTATCCATACCGGATTTAATTTCAGCATCTTCAAGTGTACGTGTTGGATGTTGCCATTGAATTGCAAACGCTAGAGAACGCTTACCTTCCTCGACGCCTTGACCAGTGTACACATCGAACAACCAAACTGCGTCTAAAAGCTCGCCGCCCGTTTTTTCGATAAGTTGCTGAATTTCACTAACATTAATCTTATCACTAATTAAAAGCGCAATATCACGTCGAACCGACGGAAAACGTGATAATTCTGTAAAATTAGATACATAAGTTTGCAAAACAGCCGATTGATCAAACTCAGCAACCCAAGTTGTCGCTAAATCTAACTCATCTTCTAAAGATGGATGTAAACGACCGAAGTAACCAATAGACTGACCATCAACCAAAATTTCAGCAGATTGACCTGGATGCAACCAAGCACGTTCTGAACGTATATACTCAACATTTAAACGTGCTGAATTTAAAATTTCTTCAACATCACCTTTGAAGTCAAAGAAATCCATTGCTTGTGCTTTACCATGCCAAGATTCAGTGGTACGTGAACCCGTTGCAATTAAAGCAAACGTTGGAATTTGTTTAAGATCATGGATGCTGCTTGCACCTTGATAATCAAAACGTAAACCTAACTCATAAAAACGTACACGACTTTGTTGACGATTTACGTTGTACTGAACGCAAGGAATCAAGCTTGATAACAAAGTCGAACGCATGACCGCAAGATCGCTAGAAATTGGGTTTGCAAGTGCCAATGGCTGACCTTGTGGATTCAATTGCTTTTCAAGTTTTGCATCAGCAAAGCTAAAGCTGATCGCTTCTTGATAACCCAAAGCGACCGCTGTTTGACGAAGTTGTACCAATTCAAATTGATCTTGGTATTTGGCTAATTTCACATCAATCACAGGTAAGCTGATTTGAATATTGTCATAACCGTGAATACGCGCCACTTCTTCAATCAAGTCTTGGTAAATTGTCATGTCAAAACGATGTGATGGTGGCACTACAGTCCACTCACCTTCGGCTTTAACGGTCACATTACAACCTAACCGAGTTAAAGCATCCGTAATAAATGCACTTTCAACACTATAACCAAGTAATTGATCAACTTGTGCTTGATTCAATTCAATCGCTTCACGTTTTGGCAATAATTCTGCTTTTTCTGCAACGGTAATTGGACCAAATTCACCACCTGCAAGCTCAGCAATTAACTGAGATGCACGATGCATTGCAGTCATCGGCAACTCAAAATCTACACCACGTTCATAACGTTGAGATGCATCGGTATGTAAGCCAAAGCTACGTGCACGACCCGCAACATACAGTTGATCAAAGAAAGCTGATTCTAAGAAAATCTCAGTGGTATTGTCAGAGACTGCAGAAGACAAGCCACCCATAATACCCGCAATGGCTAGTGCTTTTTGATCATCCGCAATCACCATCACGTTTTCAGAAAGCTCAACTTCTTGTTCATTTAACAAGGTCAGTTTTTCTGCAGCTGTCGCTTGGCGTACACGAACCGCACCATCAACTTTACCACCATCAAATGCATGTAAAGGCTGACCGAGTTCCATCAATACATAGTTGGTAATATCGACCAAAATACTGTGTTGACGGATACCTGAACGTGCTAATGCACGTTCCATCCATTCAGGAGTTGGTGCTTTGGTATTGACGTTTTTGATGACACGACCTAAGTAACGTGGGCAACCATCAGTTTCAACAACAACTTTCTTCTCATCAGTAATTGTTGCAGCAACTTCTTTAATTTCAGGGGCAGTTACAGGAAGTTGATTGATCACTCCAATTTCACGTGCAATACCCCGAATGCTGAAACAGTCTCCACGGTTTGGTGTAATACTGATATCAATGACATTGTCATCAAGATCTAAATATTCACGGATATTTACACCAACAGGCGCATCAGCAGGAAGCTCTAATAGACCATCGATTTTGTCTTCAAGATCGATTTCTGACGCACCGCACAGCATACCTTGTGATTCAATACCACGAAGTTTGCCTTTTTTGATTTTGAAATCACCCGGAAGTACTGCACCAATCGTTGCAACCGGTGCTTTCATGCCTGCACGAACATTTGGTGCACCACATACAATTTGTAAAGGTTCAGCTGTACCAATATTTACTGTCGTTACACGTAAACGGTCAGCATCAGGATGCTGTTCTACAGTCAAAACCTCACCAACAACAACACCAGTAAATGCTTTTGCTGCTGGTGCAAGTTCATCTACTTCTAGACCTAACATGGTCAATTGGTCAGATAAAGTATCGCTATCAATGGCTGGATTCACCCACGTGCGTAACCAATTTTCGCTAATTTTCATTGATATAAAACCTGTAATTCAAATCTCTAGAATCCCCCTCTGACCCCCCTTTTTTTTCAAAGTGGGGAGAACTCCATTCATTTCGCGGAGTCCCTCTCCTTTCTTAAAGGAGAGGTTAGGAGAGGATTATTAAAAAGTCTTAAGCAAATTGGCGTAAGAAACGCACATCGTTTTGGTAGAACATACGTAAGTCATTAATGCCATAACGTAACATTGCAAAACGTTCTACACCTAAACCAAAGGCAAAGCCTTTATATTTGTCAGGATCGATACCCGCTGAACGCAATACATTAGGATGCACCATACCGCAGCCCAATACTTCTAACCATTTACCGCGCTCATCCATAATATCCACTTCAGCACTTGGCTCAGTGAATGGGAAATAAGATGGACGAAAACGTACTTTAAGATCTTTTTCAAAGAATTCGTTAAGCAGGTTCACTAACAAACCTTTTAACTCAGCAAAGCTCGTATTCTCTGCAACGTATAAACCTTCAATTTGGTGGAACATTGGTGAATGCGTTTGGTCTGAGTCACAGCGGTATACACGGCCTGGGCAGACAATACGAATTGGAGGCTGCTGAGTTTCCATTGTACGGATCTGCACACCTGAAGTATGCGTACGTAACAAATGGTTCACATCAAAATAGAAAGTATCGTGCATAGCACGTGCAGGATGGTGGCCTGGAATATTCAATGCTTCAAAGTTGTGATAATCATCTTCAACTTCAGGGCCAGTCGCAACGGTAAAACCTGATTTCGTAAAGAATTGGCAAATACGTTCTTGTACTTGAGTGACAGGGTGAATGCTACCCACCGTTTGACCACGGCCAGGTAATGAAATATCAATCGTTTCGCTAGCAAGCTTTTGTTCTAATGCAGCTTTTTGTAATTCAGCTTGACGAGCAGTCAGTGCGCCTGTAATCGCTTCACGAACGGCATGAATTTGAGCCCCAAAAACTTTACGTTCGTCCGGGTCCATTTTACCGAGCGACTTCGATTGTTCCGCGAGCTGGCTTTTCTTCCCTGTAAATTGCACTCGCACTTGGTCGAGTGTAGCAAGGTCCTCTGCTGCTGCAATCGCAGCGAGCGCTTCAGTGGTCAGGGCTTCCAGTGACATAGTAACTCTCAAAGCAACAATTTAAAAAAATATATAAACCCCTTATTCTAACAGTTTTTAGCCGTTATGATGAAGCGCATTCGCAAGTTAAAATTGCAATAGCATCAAGATTTAAAAAAAGTATAAAATAAATGCAATTTCAACGGGATCCTATCTCTATGGCACTTGATCCAATCTGGAAACAACAACTCACTTTAGTGACGTACGGCAATGAATTCCTAAATCAGGATTTAAGTTTCCAGCGCTGGCTGCAGCACAGTATTTTTGATCAGCACAGTTTCCATTTTCGTGATCTACTTTCGCAGCATTTGTTGGCGCAACATTTTCAAGTTTGGCTCGAAGGCTTAAAAAAACAAGGGGTACAACGCTTAAGTTTACATAGCTCCAGCTTGCTGAATGATGAACAAAATCCGAATGCTAACGTTGAACTTCTTCCCTTTGCCCATTTTATTGTGAGCCACGAAAAAAATAAAAAGCAGGCATGGATTTTTGGTAAAGAACTTGCCGAGTGGTATAACGCAGAAAATGACTATGAAGCACCGGCATCCCAACAACTGCAAATTCGTCGAGAAACCTTTTGGCGCTATGAGCTGAACCATAAACTCATTAAACGCATCGAAGCAGATATGCAGTTACCAAAATGGGATGATATTCATAACTTCACTGAAGCAGAATTATTTTTGCAAAAACCGGCGGAAGGTTTTATTGAGCCGGAGGTGTTAGGCACACCTTATTATGGTACGCAGCCTGATCTAAGCAGCGAATCGAATGAATCTACAAAACTTGCACTCTTGCCAACGGATGCACAAGCGGATTTTGCACATGACAGCTTGCATCGCTTAGATGCATTAAACCGCCACATTCAGTCTAAAATTCAGCATCCCTATCATGCAGATGGCAGCATCTATACACCTGAAGAACAGTTAAATTTGCGCCATTTTGCTCAAAAAACTGAAGATTTAACGGCTAAATTTATCGTAAAAGTCGCCAATCACTATAAAACTGCACGTTTAACTCCTGTGGTCGAAAGCTCTCCTCTGGATGGATTTAAAACTGAGCAAAGAAAATCAAATCCTCAGCATGCACACACGCCAAATCCAACCCATAAACCCGGTGCAGGTGGAGTGATTACCTTAATTATTATTACGGTAGTGATTTGCTTATTGGCTTATTACTTCGGACTTTAACTGTATAAATGTGATCAACACTAAAAAACCCTTCTCATGGAAGGGCTTTTTTATGAACATGCTTATGTATGAATGACCTCAAAATTATGAGGTCGTTAAATAATTAAACGGACGAATTTCTAATCGAACGCGATGCTGATCGGCATGTTGATTAATATAATGACTGACAGAGACTACTTCCCCCTCAAGCTCTGCGTCTGCACCATACATGATTTTGACTGCCTCACCTTTGCGGGGAATCATTTCGAGCTCTACAGTAATGCTACCTTGACCCATACCAACTATTTCAGCCAACATTTTATTTTCCTTTTGTTCTTTTCTATCCATACATTAGGCATGTCGCAAAGCGCGGTATAAAGATTATTTCTGTAACTTAACTGCACTTTTTATTGATAAAACATCAAAACTTAAATATCAAAAACATAAGAGTCCAATTGTTCTAAAAATGCATCAACTGCATTTGCAGACTTTAAACGAATCCATTGAATATGTTGATATTCAGGTGCATTCATCATCTGTAGATATTTTTCACGATTCTTTTTATGGGTCTTAATCATCCACCAGACAATGGAATCTCGACCAAACATCCGCCACAAACTTTCCTGATTATTTGAATCTGGCCAAAGATCTTGTTTGGACTTAGCCCGAGAAAATGCGCGCTTTACAGAGCGGTATAAATTGACTGGAAACGGAAGGTCTAACCATATCACCGTATCTATTTCCGACCATTTCACCGGAATCGCCCGAGTATAGTTGCCATCAATAACATAACCATTTTTTGCTTTGGCAATTTCAGCTTCGATACGTGCAAAAAAGATTTCGTCAGGACACTCCTGCCAATCATCCAGCCAAAATAGGTTATCCAGTTCAATATAATGTAACCTTAATTTTTCCGCCAAAGCTCTGGAAAAGGTTGATTTTCCAGTGGCTGATGTACCGACTACGTTTATTCTTTTCATTGTCATGATGATCTACTTGAGTCTGGTGAATCTACTCCAAGATAACAGCATTGGATCTGTAGGTTAACTTTTATTCTTTACGATAATCCAAAAGATCTGCATCGATATTGATAAAATCAGGCTTTGGGGTTTGTTCAAATTGAACGGCTAATATATGTGACTGATTAGAAATACAGGCTTTCGCGACTCGATGCATCCCATCCATCACTCGACCACTGGCACATAAAATAATGGGATAACTTAAGTCTGCATCATTTACCAATTGCAGATGTTCAATAATTTGCTGTGTGGTCGGTACAGATTTTGGAAACCAATATGCTTCATTTAACTCTTGAATGTCATTTACAGGGATTTGCTGAATCTTAAAATTTTGACTGAGTTTTACTAAACGATGTACATCCCAAATATACGTATCATCACCTACTTGGCGGAAGTGATACTGTTTGCGCATCAAGCAGTTACCTTTTAAGTCAAATTAAAGCTAAGATAGCTTACAATTGAAAAATAAAAAAATGCTTCATTATGATAGATCATTACGAGCAATTTATTCTTGGTTTGCAATATAACGCTCAACGCTTTTTTAACCAGAAAATTTACTATGACGAGATTTTGCACCCATGGTGCGGCCAAGCTTGCGACATTTTCTTGATTCGCGATTTTAAAACCAATGCATTACTACATGACTCAGTTGATCATTTGATTATGTATATGGCTGAAAAGCGGATTAGAACATGCTCACTTTATCCATTTGATCTTCTTTTTGAGCATGCAAAACTTAATCAACATCCTCATTTTGACTTTGTAAAAACCAACTACCCTCTTGCTGTTTTCCACAACAATTTAAATCAAGCCTTTGCACTGGTTCAAATCCAATCTGAAACGAAAATTTTAGATATCAGCCCTATTGGTGATCCTCGGGAGTTTTGGGGTGCAAGTTCCACACAATTTCATGACGCATTCGGACTGTTTACATTAATTGAGCTCAATCAACAACAGCGGAACGATTGCTTTTGCTTTGATAAAAAATCGAGTTGGAGCAGTTTAGTAAATAGCATTCAACTGGATTTATTTGAACATCCGTTTTCTACCCACATTCAGCCTCAATTTAAACTAATCCATAATTTGTATTATTATGGCCTTCTGGATGACTCACTCCCTCTTTTGGAGAATCCTCAAGCTTCACCTCAAGTTGGATTAAGTCTGCTTGAAATGCTCAATTCAATCGAAGCTGCTATCCAAAATTTAAAACATGTAAAAAACGAAAGCTCACCGATCCATTTATTTACAACCGAAGAATATGCACAACTATTGGATTATGAGTACAAACTGTCAGAACACCATGCAGATGTCACGTGCTATACAGCCAATCATTTCAACCGCGAAAATTTAGTCAATGATGAAGAGAAAGCTTTACTCAAACAACTACAGAAAAAATACCCCAAAGTTAATTATTTCAACGCAACATCCGATCAAGCTCTTTCCGCCACCAACACTTCAACAGATAAAGAGCCTGAAAAACCATGGGTTGCATTTTTTTCTTTAGTTTTAATTTTTGCCATGCTATTCGCTTTACTTTATGGCTTTTATTTACTTTTTAAACAATTTGAGTTTATAAAATTTGCCGCAATCACAATTGGCATCATTGTGTTTTTAGCCATATGGTCGAAAAAATAAGATGTCTAATCAAATTCGTCCATAAAAAAAGACCGCTAAAAGCGGTCCCTTTTTAAGTCATAAAGACTTATGCAGCTAATGCATCTTTAGCTTTAGAAGCTAAAGCAGCAAACGCAACTGCGTCATGCATAGCGATGTCAGCAAGTACGCGACGGTCGATAATCACTTGAGCTTTTTTCAAGCCAGCGATCATACGGCTGTACGACAAACCATTTTGACGAGCACCGGCATTGATACGCGCAATCCATAGAGCACGGAATTGACGTTTCTTTTGACGACGGTCACGGTAAGCATATTGACCTGCTTTGATTACTGCTTGGAACGCTACGCGATATACGCGTGAACGAGCGCCGTAGTAACCTTTAGCACGAGCAAGAATTTTTTTATGACGGCGATGAGCCTGTACACCACGTTTAACACGAGCCATTTATAATCTCCTTAGATGTATGGGCACATACGGCGAACTGAAGCAACGTCACTTACGTGAACCATTACACAGCCGCGTAATTGACGGATACGCTTAGCAGATTTTTTGGTCAAAATGTGTCGTTTGAACGCTTGGTGACGTTTAAAACCGTTTGCAGTTGGCTTGAAGCGTTTAGCTGCACCACGGCGAGTTTTCATCTTAGGCATAAGAACCTCTTTTGAACACCTGTTCGGCACGTCTGCACCATTGCAAAGACGCCCTGCAGGTAAGGGAGCGAGTATTCTAAAGCATCTTTGCTCAAAACAAAAGCGAATCTTTCTACCGAATATCGATCTTAATTAATTTTCTGATATAGATTTTCCGATGATTTTATAAGCGATGTCCAATAGGGCTTATATAATCTCGGCACGCCAACTATTAATGTCCATTATGAAACCTGCACAGGATGCTTTTGCAGCCCTACGTTATCGGGATTTCTCGATTGTTACGCTCAATCAATTTTGTCTGACCTTAGCCATTTTGATTCAAGAAATTATTGTTGCTTATTCACTGTATCAAATCACCAAAGACCCGCTAACACTGGGCTTAATTGGTTTAGCCGAAGCAATTCCTTTTATTGCTCTCTCTTTGTGGGGAGGATACTTTGCAGATCGTTTCAATAAACAGACCATTATGAAAATTTGTCTGTTTGTTTCTGTACCGATGCCACTTATTCTTTGGGGGTTATTTCACCAATATGGTCTCGGCCAAATTGATGTCACCCAACTGTCTTGGGGTATTTATGCGGTCATTTTTGGGCTTGGAACGATCCGAGGTTTCTATAATCCCTCGGCAACGTCGCTTAAACCTTTTTTAATCCCGCGGGAGCTCTATGCCAATGGTGCAACATGGACAACGATTGGTTGGCAAAGTGGGGTGATTATTGGGCCAATGCTTGGCGGTTTTATGTTGGCATTTTTAGGCCGTGAAACCAGCTTACTCAGTGTTTCGGCGCTACTAACTGTCTGCTTCGTTCTCATTAACCTACTCAATAAACGCAGTTTTCCTAAAATTGAATCTGACAATTTAAAAGATAGTTTAAGTGAAGGTTTTCGATTTATCTGGAAAACCAAAATTGTCCTTTGGGCGATTTCACTCGATTTAGTTTCTGTGCTTTTTGGTGGCGTGATTGCCCTCTTACCGATTTTTGCCGAAGATATTTTAAAAGTGGGGCCTGAAGGTTTAGGCTACTTACGGGCAGCACCGTCTATTGGCGCCCTGATCACTATGATTGCATTGACCAAATTCCCTCCAACTCATCATGCATGGCGTAATATGTTATTGGCTGTAGCGGGTTTTGGTGTATTTACCATTTTATTCGCATTTTCAAGCAATCTTTGGTTATCACTCTTTGCACTGGCAATGACTGGTGCATGTGACAGTGTTTCTGTCGTCGTGCGTCAAACTATTTTACAGCTCTATCCGCCGGAAAATATGCGTGGGCGTGTTGCCGCGGTCAATGGCATGTTTGTCTCCAGTAGTAATGAACTCGGTGCATTTGAATCTGGATTGGCTGCAAAATATATGGGCACGATCATGGCGACAATCTTTGGTGGCTGTATGACCATGGCTGTAGTTGCAATCAGTTGGGCAAAAACCCGTGACTTATTTGGAATCGACATTACCCGTCAGTCAAAAAAATAATGGCATATTTTCCATTTAAACCTTGCCAGTATTTCCAATACAGGAAATACTGCGCAGCAATATCGACGCATTCATCACTCACTTTGTGATCTTAGAATAGACTTATGAAACAATATCTGTGCTTAACCCTTTTGGCCTGCGCTCCATTTTCTACAACGTTTAGTGCTTCAACCAAAACCCATCAACTTCCGGCACAGAATATTGAAGTTGCTCCTGCGCATTTAACCACGCGTTTAAATTGGTCGGTTTTCCCAAAACCATTATATGCCAATGAAGACCTCAAGCAACGTGACCGCGCGGCCATTATTCGTGTTACAGCAAATGCAAAAGGCACCATTACCGATGCAAGTATTGAAGAAAGTACAGGTGTCGATCAACTCGACCGAATCTTAATTTCTGCTGTCAAAAAAGCTAAAGTCAAACCACATTTAGAAAATGGTGAAGCCAAAGCCATTATTGGCTATCAAGCGTTTAATTTGAGAGTTAAAGGCAATACGCCTGAATGTGATTTCAACTTTGATTCAAAAGTTTGGAATGCACAAAGTGCAGATAAGAAAACGCCATTCCAATATGTATCTCAACCAAAATTAGATCTCACTAGTCATGAGTTGAAACAGCACGATCGTAAAGTCAAATTTAACTTTAAAGTGGATAAACACGGACAAGTAAAAAAGGTCAAGATCAAGCAAGGCTCTGGCATTTATACACTCGATCAGAAAGTCGTTGAAGCACTAAGAAATAGTCAGATCTCGGTTAAACGTACTGCGAGCACCCTTTGGATCTATAAAAAGTCGAACTTTAAAGATGAAATTCAATTTAAAGTAAATGGCTGTAAATAAGTAATAGATTCAACATTTCAAGCAGGGATTGAATGTTTCAATGCCCTGTTTTATCTCAGAAGAAACCTAAAAATATAAGATAAATACAGAGATAACGCCCGGTTTTCGCTACGGTCACCATGAACACAAAGCGCCAGAAGTTTTCTTTCATTAAACCCGCAATTAAAGTAATAGGGTCTCCAATCATCGGCAGCCAACTCAGTAGCAAAGACCAATAACCATATTTGTGATAAATACCCTGTGCCTGCTGCATTTTCAGCTCTGACACGGGAAACCATGTTTTATTTTTATAATGTTCTACTTTTAAACCGAGCCACCAATTCACACAAGAACCGAGAATATTACCAATACTGGCCACCACAATCAGTAGCCATGGATTGTGTTGACCATAGCTCAACAAGCCGAGCAATACGGCTTCGGACTGTAAAGGAAGTAAGGTCGCAGCCCCAAATGCCGCGAAGAATAAAACTAAAAACGACCACATCGAAACGAATGCTTAGAGACCTAATTTTTTCTTCGACTTCAAATATTCAAAATTTGACCAAAGCACTGCTGCAACAATTACAACGATTCTCGACCATTTATATTGTGAAGAAATCGGTTCAATCGCAGCCCGCATCAAGTTTTGATCTTTGGTATGTAAATCTGCAAGAATATTTTGAACATGCACAATTTCAGCGACAAATAGCACTAAGCAGCCTGCAATACCAAAAATAATACTCCAATAGATTCTTGGGTTATTTTCAACAATACGGGTAAAATTTAAGAAAAAGTCTTTCATCGCAAAATCGTCCAACTAAGCCGTCAACAACGCGTTCTTTTCGGCAGCGCCGCATTCTAACACAGCGTTAGAATTTTCTTCCGTCCTATCTAAAATCTTAAGGTGAGTCTTTCCGCACTTTACTTTTATACATGAGACTTCTAATCTGCCACGCAAATATTGAATAATTTTAACTCACTTTATGAAAAAAATTCTTTGCTTAAGTTTTATCGTGTTATTACAAATTTTGACCGCTTTATATGCACAAAGTCCTTCTGAAGTTGCCAAACAACACCTGATTACACAAGATCAAATGATTTGGCAAAAGCGACCTATCTTTAACTTCAACAATGACGATCTGGGCAATCAAAATCGTGACCTTAGTTTTAAATTGTATGTTTTAGCCACCGGCGAAGTTCAAAAAGCTGAATTAATCAAAAGCTCTGGACTTACACACATTGATAAGCGGGTTGAGCAGTCACTTTTACGTGCCAAGTTCAAACCTTATATCGAAAATGGTGTAGCCTCCCCCTTTGTTGCCTTACAACCCTTCTCACTCAAGACCCTGAAAGAAAACCAAAGACCTTGGTGGAAAAAGCTTCTATTCATTCCATAAAAAAAAGAGCATGTTTCCATGCTCTTTTTTTAAACGTGTATTGCTAAGGCTTTTTGTACCGCTGGACGGGCCGTCAGTCGATCGATATAGTCTTTCACGTATGGATAATCTTCCAGCTGAATTTGCTGCCATTCATGACGCAGTGCCCAAGGCAGAATAGCCATATCTGCAATCGAATACTCTCCAGCCACAAATTTTTGACCAATCAACTGATGGTTCAAAACTTTATATAAGCGTTTAGATTCATTTACATAACGTTCAGTTGCATACGGAATACGTTCAGGTGCAAAACGACTAAAATGATGATTTTGTCCTAACATGGGCCCAAAACCACCCATTTGCCACATCAACCATTGTTCAACTTCAACGCGCTCAAACTCATCTTCTGGATAAAACAAACCTGTTTTACGTCCAAGATATTGCAGAATCGCACCAGACTCAAAAACTGAAATTGACTCTCCTTGTGGGCCATTCTGATCCACGATTGCAGGGATTTTATTGTTCGGAGAAATTCTCAAAAAGTCTGGCTGAAATTGATCATTTTCCAAGATATTAATCGGAAAAATTTGGTATTCCAAACCCATTTCTTCTAAAGCGATGGTAATTTTATGTCCATTGGGTGTACCCCAATAGTAGAGGTCAATCATATATTTTTCCTATGAATATTCTCGTTTTTAGTTCAGGTTATGCAATTTTATCTGCATTTTATAACATGAATTTAATACAAAAGCCTTAAGCCTAACTGAATTTTTCAGCGACATTTATGCACTTTATTTATTTAGTATTCTCTAAAATTTTGGCTTTACAGTATTTATAATTTAGCTCATATTTTATGCTAAGAAATGATTTTTCCAATATATTCCAAACAAGACAAATCCAATAATCTCAAATAAAAAATCAACTTATACAGGTTCAATTATGAGCTATATGCGACAAAACACACTCAATCCCCTCGGTATTTTTGTGGTTTTATTCTTTTTATTGGTTGTACTGCTGCTCCTGATGTTTGCTTGGCCACATTATAAAGTCTGGAAACAAGGCATGGACGGTCAGGCTGCTCTAGCAGAAGCTGAACAATCGAAAATGATTCAGGTCCAAGTGGCAAAAGCTGAACTTGAAAGTGCCAAACTGCGCGCCCAAGCCATTAAACTCGTGGGACAAGCCGCCAAAGAATATCCCGAATATCGAAAGCAAGAATTTATTGGTGCCTTTGGTGAGGCACTAAGAGATGGTCGTATTCAACAAATTATTTATGTCCCAACTGAAGCCAATATTCCTATTGTTGAAGCAAGCCAGCAACGACTAGCTGAATAATTCAAAATTCAGACATAAAAAAGCCCTGCATCCGCAGGGCTTTTTTCATCAAGAGATACTTACTTTTTCTTTTTAGGACCAAGCAGCATACCCATTTGACGGCCTTCCATTTTCGGGGTTTGTTCAACAACACCATAGTCAACCACGTCAGCTTCAATTTTTTGCAATTGAGCCAAACCTAACTGTTGGTGTGCCATTTCACGACCACGGAAACGAAGCGTGATTTTTACCTTATTGCCTTCTTCAAGGAACTTGATAATGGCACGTAGTTTAACGTTGTAGTCACCAACATCAGTACCAGGGCGTAGCTTGATTTCTTTCACCTGTACTTGATGTTGTTTTTTCTTCGCTTCTTTTTGCTTTTGTTTTAGATCAAACAAATGCTTGTTAAAATCCATGATTTTGCAGACTGGTGGCTCAGCATTAGCAACAATCTCAACAAGGTCAAGATCTACTGCTTCTGCAGCACGCAAAGCGTCAGCAAGAGATACAATCCCTTTTTGCTCGCCATTTTCGTCTACTAGACGGACTTCTTTTGCACGAATTTCATCATTCAAGGCAGGACGGTTTGATTTTCCGCCCTGTTGATTACGGTCAGGCTGTTTAATCGCTTTTACTCCACAATGTACCGGCCGCGTTCGGCTACGGCTGCTTTTACTAGGTCAACGAATGCATCAATTGACATAGTACCCAAATTTTTTCCAGAGCGAGTACGGACGTTTACAGTACCTTCCTCAACTTCACGGTCTCCAAGAACCAATAAGTAAGGAATACGCTCTAAAGTACGTTCACGAATCTTAAAGCCGATTTTCTCATTTCTCAAGTCTGAAATCGCGCGGATACCGCTTTCTTTAAGTTTAGCGACGACTGACTCACATGCTTCAGCTTGTGAATCGGTAATGTTCATCACACATGCTTGAATTGGAGACAACCAAGGTGGCATGAAACCAGCATAGTGTTCAATAAGTATACCAATAAAACGCTCGAAACTGCCAAGAATTGCACGGTGCAACATTACAGGCTGATCACGGTCGTTATCTTCAGTCACATAAGACGCATCTAAACGTTCTGGTAAGTTAAAGTCACATTGAATTGTACCGCACTGCCATACACGACCTAAGCAGTCTTTCAATGAGAATTCAATTTTCGGACCGTAGAATGCACCTTCACCCGGTTGAAGTTCCCACTCTAGGCCTGCAGCATCTAAAGCATCTGCTAAAGATTTTTCTGCCATGTCCCAAAGTTTGTCATCACCTACACGTTTTTCTGGACGTGTCGACAACTTCATTTGTACTTCTTCAAAGCCGAAGTCTTTATATACATCTAAAGTCAATTTAATGAAGTCTGCAACTTCACTACCGATTTGTTCTTTCGTACAGAAGATATGCGCATCATCTTGTGTAAAGCCACGTACACGCATAATGCCGTGTAATGAACCCGATGGTTCGTTACGGTGACATGAACCAAACTCAGCCAAACGAATTGGAAGATCACGGTAAGATTTCAAACCTTGGTTGAAGACTTGCACGTGACATGGGCAGTTCATTGGTTTTACAGCATAGTTACGGTTCTCTGAGTGAGTCGTAAACATGTTTTCAGCATAGTTTGCTGCGTGACCTGATTTTTCCCAAAGCGTGAAATCAACCACTTGCGGTGTACGGATTTCTTGGTAACCGTTGGCTTGTTGAACTTTACGCATGTATTGTTCAAGCACTTGGTAAATAGTCCAACCGTTTGGATGCCAGAACACCATACCCGGCGCTTCTTCTTGCATATGGAACAAGTCTAACGCTTTACCAATTTTACGATGATCGCGTTTTTCAGCTTCTTCAATACGTTTGATGTAGGCAGCTAACTGTTTTTTGTCCGCCCAAGCTGTACCGTAAATACGTTGTAGCTGTTCGTTTTTCGCATCACCGCGCCAGTAAGCACCAGAGATTTTAGTCAACTTGAACGATTTTAAGAATTTGGTATTTGGAACGTGCGGACCACGGCACATATCCAAGTAATCTTGATGGTAGTACAAGCCCATTTCAGTTTCTTCAGGCATGTCTTCGATCAGACGCAGTTTGTATTCTTCGCCACGTGCAGTGAACTCTTTAATCACTTCATCACGTGGAGTCATTTTTTTGATGACATCGTAGTCTTGGTCGATGAGCTTTTTCATGCGCTCTTCGATTGCTGCCATGTCGTCTAAAGTAAACGGACGTGGCATCCAGATGTCATAGTAGAAACCTTCTTCAATGACAGGACCAATGACCATCTTTGCTTCTGGGAACAATTGCTTAACGGCATGACCCACCAAGTGCGCACAAGAGTGACGAATGATGTGAATACCATCTTCATCTTTAGGCGTGATAATTTGTAGGCTTGCATCTTCTGTAATTAAATCACACGCATCAACTAAACGATCGTTTACACGACCCGCAACTGTATTTTTTGCTAGACCAGGACCGATGCTTTGAGCAACTTCCATCACAGACACGGCATGATCAAATTCTTTTTGATCGCCATTTGGCAAAGTGATAATTGGCATATAAAAATCCTTAAGGAGTGATGCCCCGTACAATGGAGCATGTCACCGCGAGATTATGATCGAGGGAGACCCCCCAAAAGATAAAAACGGTGGATAAATAAAATTCGACCTAAATTTTACACGCCCTGCCAACTTTAATAAACCTCTAATCCCATGGAAGTTGATTTTTCTGCCTCCTTTTACAAGACTCCTGATAATTCAAGCAGATTTCAACTGAAATGCGCTTTATGCTGTCAACATAATAATCACGTTCTCATTCATAAGCTGTCATTAAAAAGTAAACATGTATTCTTTTCCGAATTGGTTTGATACTCTCTCCACCCATTGCTCTATTTTATCAGCTGTCATGACTTGAAAATCTCGCCAATAATATTTCATCTGCTTCCATACCATCTCGATTCGATTTAACTCAGGGCTATAAGCTGGAATAAAATACAAATTCGTCGAAAAGTTACTTTTAAGTAGCTCTCTGTAATCAGCCATCTTTTTACTTCTATGAATCGAGGCATTATCAACAATAAGAACCAATGGAAGGTTATAAGTCTGTTTTACTTGTTGAGCTATTCCAGTTAAATAGGCATAAAACCAAGTGCTTGTAACTGACTCTTGTAAACAACTTGTCACCAGTTTCCCCGTTGAAAGCAAACACCCCATGACATTAACTCGTTTTAATCTTATTGCATCAACCGCATGAACATCACCTATCTTTGTCCACGCATAGCGGTTATCAGGTGTAGATGAAAACCCTGTTTCATCAACATAACCTAATATAATTTCACCACGTGCCGCTTGCTCTCGTAATTTTTCAATCTGCTGTGTTGCTTGTTCAAATGCAATCGGATCTCTTTTTTTTCAAGCTATGACGGGTACGCTTGAAGACCATACCTGAATCTCGTAAAAACTTACGAATGGTTTCAACAGACACGGACACTTCGTATTCTTCATGTAGTTTGACTCGGATTTGTTCTGCATTGAGTGGACTTGTATTGACCCAATCTAGGATTTTCGCCTGATAGTCTGAGATCAATGTATTGGGCCGACCTGAGCGATGACCTTCTTTAATCGATTCAAACTCATACAATTCCCAACGTCGGCGTTGTAGCCTTATGGTTTCTGGTATACGTTCTTGTAGAGTGGCAACTTCCGCAACACTTTTACCTTCAGAAAGCCAGAGAATAGTTTGGGCACGTTGTCTTTCACGCCAATGTTTTGCATGCTTGGCCAGAAAAATGAGTCGTTCTCGCTGTTCTAAACTAAGTGGTACAGAAACAATTCGAGGCATGTGTGAACATCTGTTAACTAAAAAAACTTTTTTCGCATGATTAGTTATTTTTGTCAACTTAACTGATGTTACGCACGTAAAAAAAAATTGCGAAACAATTGAACCAAAGAACGTAAGGACGCTTTTTTATTCTCTGAATGTCTCTAAGGCGATCAATTGATCTGATTGATACAACCAAAGCTGTGCAAATTGAGGGATGATCATTTCACTTTGCGCAGGGCGTAAAAAAATATAATCATCTATGTCTATGCTACTTGTCTGCGGAATTTGCACAAGTTCCTGATTACTACTTCGACCATATAATGCATGGGGCTGACTGCCTTGAGGATAAACATAGTCCCCTCGCCAATAGCCTCCATAAATAAACACAGCCTGAGATTTTGCCCAACGACTGAGCCATTCTAACTGTGGTAATTCAGTCCGCGGCAACACTTTTAACACTGGTGTGGCGAGCCACAAGGCACTTTGGAAAGCTTGTAAATTTTTCAGTTCAAAATCTGCGGGTTTTAATAACATCGAGCCAAACGAGACTTCGTTACAGACGCTCTGCTGATAATGAAAACTAAAACTAGGACTACCACCACCATTCCAACAGGTGTGTTCATCACATAAAGTTGGATAGCGCTGTTGTACATAAGCTTTGAATTGTTGATAACTTTGCTGTGACAGTTGATAAGTCTGTTCAGCAGATTGAATCAGTCGTGGAATCTTCGCCACATGTGCGTCGTAGCCCATCAATCCTGAAAATTTTAAATGTTGAGGATATCGAACGATTACATCCAAAATAGCCTTTAGCTCATCGATCGTTTTCAGACCACCACGGTGTAAACCCACATCGATCTCAATATTAATGCGTAGACACAGTTGATGCTGCTCAGCAAATTTGAGGTATTGGGCTAAACGCTGTTCACTATCAATCAGCCATTGCACTTGCGATTGCGTTGCCTGCAAAAACGCCTTGTCTGCATGGTTCAAGGCCTGAATCGGCATCGGTTTTCCAAACAACACATCGGTTTGCGGCATCGACTCAAAAAGTGTTTTCAGATGTGCAAAATGAAATAGCATGAAACGCTGTGTCTGAAGCTGTGTAGCACAGTGTTGAAGCAATGCCATGCAGGCCAATGATTTCACCACCAAGCGCGGATGCAGACTGTGTGGTATCTGCTGCTGAGTGATCACCAAGTTGTGATTTAATGCGTCAACATCCACGATTAACTGCGGCATCCCAGTGCCGTTTTGCTTTAGCAGCGTATTCAACTTTTGAAAATATGCATCCATGCCATCCCCTTTTTTCATATCGTTCAATTGGTCTTCAACGTTTAACTTTCCACGATGCTTATTCAATCAGTAATTGCTGTAGCTCTGGACTGAGCCACTTTTGCTGAGGATCTAATTCTTGTCGAATATTTAAAAAATCCTGCCACTTGGGGTACACATTTTGAAGCTGCCGCGCATTTAGGCTATGCAATTTCCCCCAATGCGGACGCCCGCCATATTTTAAAAAAATCGGCTCCACGAGCTTAAAGATGACTTGATAATCTTGCTTATAGAACTGATGCACCGAAATTGAGGCCGAATCTTGCTGATAAAACGGACTGAGCCAAATATCATCCCCACGTACAAGTCGATACTCTAGCGGAAAAAACATCGGAACCTTATGTCGTCGAAGGGTATGCAAAATTTCTTCTAAACAATTCATCCCGTGTTGCAGCGGAATCTGGTATTCCATCTCATTAAATTTGGTATTTCGAGCAGAAGGAAAAATTCGACTTGACCAGTCTACGCTCATCGAGGGTTTGACAAAAACACCCAATAATTTTTGTAGCCATGGATTCAGTGGTGGAAAAATTCGCGTCAATTCTGCACAAAATTTGAGTGATACATCGTCATCTAACCACTGTTCTTTCCGCGCTTGATGGTTGTCTTCTGTCTCATCCAAAGTTTTTAAAATAACCTGATCGGCATGACTAAATGCCCAGAACTCAATATGTCGATGTTCATATTGCCATTGCTGCATATTCTGCATGACGTCTTTCAGCGGACATAATCGCGTTTGTTCTTTGAGTTTATACATCGGCCGATTTTGCAGCTGTACATGCATCAGCACGCCTAAACTCCCGAGTGAAACACGCCCTGCTTGGAAAATTTCGCTGTTCTGTTCAGCACTGCATTGTATTAATTCGCCCTGCGCGGTTAATAATTCGAAACCCGTAACCAGCGCCGATAAACACGGTAATTCGAGTCCGGTACCATGTGTTCCTGTTGCGATAGCCCCAGCCAAACTTTGACGATCAATATCCCCTTGATTAATCAGTGCTTGATCAAAAGACGCGAGCTTCTCACCCAAATCAAATAATCGTGTACCAGCTTGGACGGTACTTTGGCAGTGTTCAGCATCGATATCTAGAATGCCTTTGAGATGATCTAAACGTACTAAGGTATCTGTGGTTTTTGCCAAAGGGCTAAATGAGTGCCCTGCGCCAACCAAGCGAATCTTAGGATGGTATTGCACCACATCCATTAATTGCTCAAGATTTTGCGGTTGTATAAATGACTTCGGGATCGACTTCTGAGCACCTGACCAATTTTCCCATGCAATGTCGTGTTGAATTGTCATATTCATCCTTGTCGCCATACTTTTTATTGTATTTAGCCGTATTGTTTTATTTTTGATTTCCGCTTTTGCAATGTTAATGCACAAGCCATCTTGATTTTTTACTTAGATTATACGAAGTTCAGCATCTTCTCAAACTTAAGTTTATTGTTATAAAACAGTAAATAAGCCACGATCAATTAAAGAAAAAATCATTCGTTTATACCCCCACAAAGACTATTCAAGGCGCTCTACATTATTCGTTAAGCATCATTCAAACCGAATCAACAAAGAGGATCACACACGGAAATATCTGCCAAATCAGTATAAAAAACCAACAACACCTGTATATTTTTCAACTAAATTATTTATGCTAAAAAATCAATTTTGAGAACCATAGGGTTCATTTTCTTCACCTTACTGTTTTTATTTTATTCAATTTCAATCACTTAAAAATTTAGTATAAATACTCGACTAAAGCATAAATGCAGAGAAGCTAAGGACTGAATTATTGTTAAGTCAGATTTAAAACAAATATACATGGACTTGGAGTACCACGATGGTTAGCGCATACGATGAATTGCCACGGACCCCGGCAAATTTTGTGGCACTTTCGCCTCTACGTTATTTAGAGCGTGCAGCCTATATTTATCCTGATCAGAATGCCATTATCCACGGCAATCGTCATATTTCATGGCGCCAAACGTATAACCGCTGTCGTCAATTTGCACATCAGTTGCAACAATTAGGCATTGGCAAAAACGACACCGTGTCTGTGTTATTACCGAACGTTCCAGCTATGGTTGAAGCACACTTTGCCGTACCGATGGCGGGTGCTGTACTAAATACGCTAAATACACGCCTTGATGCGAAAACCATTGCCTTCATGCTGGAACATGCTGAAACCAAAGTCCTGTTGGTTGACCCTGAATTCACTCAGGTTGCCACTGAAGCTTTAGCTTTAATCGATCAAGATATTTATGTCATTGATGTTGCAGATGCTGAATTTGAAGGTACAGCACAACCGATTGGACAAATCGAATTTGAAGACTGGTTGGCGCAAGGCGATGCCAACTTTGAATGGCACTTACCTCAAGATGAATGGGATGCGATTAGTTTAAGCTATACCTCGGGTACCACAGGGAATCCAAAAGGCGTGGTGTATCATCACCGCGGCGCATATATCAATGCAGCGAGTAACATCATTGCTTGCGGCATGACGCCACGTGCAACGTATCTGTGGACGCTTCCTCTATTCCACTGTAATGGCTGGTGCTTTGCTTGGACAATGGCAGCCAATGGCGGAACCAATATTTGTCTACGTAAAATTGACCCTGAACTGATTTTCAAATTGATTGCAGAACACAAAGTAGATTATTTCTGCGGTGCGCCAATCGTACTTTCAATGTTGATCAATACGCCTGAAGAGAAAAAAGTGCAATTTGACCATCGCGTTGAAGTGATGGTTGCTGGTGCAGCGCCACCTGCAGCGATTATTGAAGGGATGCGTAATATTGGTATTAATGTCACACATGTCTATGGTTTGACTGAAACATATGGTCCATCGGCACTTTGCGCATCGCAAGCAGGTTGGTCTGATCTTTCCATTCAAGAACAAGCACAGTTGCATTCTCGCCAAGGTGTGCCATACCCGCTTCAAGATGGTATGAAAGTCATTGATCCTGAAACCATGTTACCTGTTCCGCATGATGGCCAGACCATGGGTGAAATCATGTTCCGTGGCAACATCGTAATGAAAGGTTATTTGAAAAACCCAGAAGCAACGGCTGAAGCCTTTGCCGGTGGCTGGTTCCATACAGGTGACTTAGCGGTCTGCCAACCCGACGGTTATGCCAAAATTACTGACCGCTCTAAAGATGTGATCATTTCAGGGGGTGAAAACATTTCATCGCTCGAAGTAGAAGAAATTCTATATCAACACCCTGCTGTACTGACCGCTGCAGTGGTTGCAAAACCTGACCCTCGTTGGCAAGAAGTGCCTTGTGCCTTTATTGAATTAAAAGCAGGTAAAGAAGCAACGCCTGAAGAACTGATCGAATTCTGTAAACAACATCTTGCACGTTTCAAAGTACCTAAAGATGTAGTGATTACCGAAATTCCAAAAACCTCGACAGGTAAACTTCAGAAGTTCGTTCTCCGTGAATGGGCTAAAGAGCGCGCTGTTGGTGAATTTGGTTAATATTCAAACTCAAAAGCCAAGCTTGAATGTTGAAAAATTCAAGCCAAAAAAAGCGACCTAATCAGGTCGCTTTTTTTGATGTGAAGTCTATAACTTCACGTTTTGCTTCAATGATCAGATCATGTTGAATTATCTGATCATTGAGCTATCTAAGCACTTGGCTATCTAATCATGCATTAGTTATCAGATAATAAAGCCACTTGTTGAATGTAGTTAAACAATTTCAATTTCGACGCAGTCAGTTCTTCTTCGCTTACATTTTTGGCTATATCACGTTGAATACGCAAAATATGCTGACGAATGGGATGATGTTCAGCAGCATTATGTGCTTTCATGAACTCTTTAATGACTGGTTCACCTTGGGCAATCATACGTTCAGTCCAGCGTTGAAGCTGCGCTGTTTTTTTCGCACCTTGCTGCGGGGTTAAGTAAGATAAAATCATGGTTTCATCTTCATTACGCAGCAATTTACCTACACGTTGAAACTGACGGCGTCGCGCTTCATGTGAAGTAATGGTTTGTGCATCAAGTAGTGCTTCGATCAGACGCTCTTCTACAGGAAGATTTTTAATCTGTTTAGGATTCAGTTTTGCAAGTTCCTCGCCCAAAGCAGCCATACGTTGTACAGCTTTCTTTTGCTCAGTTTTACTTGCACGTCCTTCTAAGGATTCAAAGTCTTCTTCGGTATAGCGGTTCGGTCGACGTGCCACGTTTAATCTGCCTCGTAAAATTTTGCTGCAAACAGTGCTTGAATTTCAGACAAAGCTTTTTCTTCATCTGCACCTTCAATCACTAAGCGTAAAGTTGTGCCCTTGCCTGCGCCAAGCATCAGCAAAGACATAATATTTTTGGCATCTACTAATTTTCCACCCTTACCAATTTGAATCGACGAGCGAAATTTGGTCGTGACTTCGATTAGCTTGCCAGATGCACGCGCATGTAAACCCAGTTTATTAATTACGTCAACAGTTGTGTCGATCATGACCAGTGCTTCATTTCTCTATGTAGAACCTGAATAGACCATTTTGCCTCAAGTGCTTTTTTTAGTCTATCTACGATATATACCGAACGGTGTTGCCCACCTGTACAACCGATCGACACCGTCATGTAATGACGATGTCCTTCGGCAAATGCCGGCAGCCATTTATCCAAAAAATTATAAATATCTTGGAACATTTCATTGGTTTGTTCACTTTGTTGTAAAAACTGACGAACTGGCTCATCTAATCCTGAATACTTGCGTAATTCCATATCCCAGTGCGGATTGGGCAAATGACGGAC
Organism: Acinetobacter sp. LipI_15; assembly: GCF_058242865.1. Lineage (NCBI taxonomy): Bacteria > Pseudomonadati > Pseudomonadota > Gammaproteobacteria > Moraxellales > Moraxellaceae > Acinetobacter > Acinetobacter sp. LipI_15. The sequence goes on from NZ_JBZAYN010000001.1 coordinate 2,602,112, forward strand.
GTCAAAAACATAATCTGCATCGAGTGGAATACCATGCTTATAGCCAAAAGACTGTAAGATCAAAATTAAATTATCTGCCTGTCCGAGTTTAGACAGCAAGGTATGTTTTAAATCATGTACGCTCTTATCAGTAGTATCAATATGTACTGTCGAGCGTAATTGAATCGGCAACAGTAAAGATTTTTCTTCCTGTATGCACTCATTTAAACTTTTGAAACGACTTGCCAACGGATGGGGACGTCGAGATGAACTGAATCGCGCAATCAATTCCTGATCACGCGTGGTCAAATAAATAATATCGACTGAGCCATGGCGTTGTAGCTGTTGAAAAACCAAATCGAACTCTTGTAAATCTGCACGTGTACTGCGGACATCCACACCCAGTGCCAATTGTTCAAGATTATTTTCTGAATCAAGTTTTTCAACAATTTCGGGGAGTAAGGCCAATGGCAAATTATCGATACAGTAATAGCCCAAATCCTCAAGTATCTGTAATGCAGATGACTTTCCAGATCCAGATTGTCCTGTAACAATTAAAATGCGCTTCATCGCTTGCTACCCCATAGCCGTTTTAAACTGCAGTATATTTAACCTGCATATTATCAATAAGACGTGTTGCGCCTAATTTAGCCGCAATAAACAACACCACATCTTGATCAAATTCTTCAATTTTCTGTAATTCAGGTGTGCGTACTTCAACATAGTCCACAACAAAACCCGCTGCTGTCAATGTTGCTTTAATATTCGCTAACACATCTGCCAGTTGAGTTCCGGCATGTAATTCTGCCTCAGCCGTTTTCAAGCTTTGGTAAATCGTTGGTGCAATCGCACGGTTTTCCGCACTTAAATAACCATTACGTGAACTCAATGCCAAACCATCTTCAGCACGAGTAATCGGCACACCAATCACTTCAAGTGGAATATTTAAGTCACGTACAAACTGACGAATCACTGCAAGTTGCTGATAATCCTTTTGTCCAAAGAATGCAAAATTCGGTTGAACAATATTAAAGAGTTTTGTCACAACAACAGCAACACCGTCAAAATGACCCGGACGTTGTTCGCCACACAAATCATTGGTAATACCGCCCACGCTAATATTGGTTAAGCGCGGTTTATTGCCATACATTTGTTCAACGGTCGGTGCAAATACAATGTCACAACCCACTTCAGCCAATAAGTGCTGATCTTGTTCCAAAGTACGTGGATAGTTGTCAAAGTCTTCATTTGGACCAAACTGAATTGGGTTAACGAAAATACTCACCACCACGACATCACACAGTTTACGTGCTTCACGAACTAAATTAAGGTGACCTTCATGCAAGTTCCCCATCGTTGGTACAAAACCAATGATTTTGCGCGCAGCACGTGCTGGATTTAGCGATGCACTTAAACCTTGAATCGTTGTTTCAGTTTTCATGTCTTACAGCTCAATTTGGAATGTATGTTCTTTGGCAGGGAAACTACCATCAAGTACGGCAGCATGATACGCCTTAAACGCATCCACAATTGCTGTTTCCCCTGCTTGCTCTTTCATAAAGTTGCGAACAAATTTCGCCACGTGACTAAACGTCAGTCCCAGCATATCTTGTTGAACCAAGACTTGAGCATCCGTTTCTGCACCGGCACCGATCCCAATCACAGGTGTATTTGGGAATAATTCACTAATTTCTTTACCCACTTGGGCAGGAACACATTCCAAAAGTAAAATTGCTGCACCTGCATCAACCACAGCTTTACAATCTGCAATGAGTTGATCCGCGGTTTCGCGTGTACGTGCTTGCACTTTATAACCGCCAAACACATGAACCGATTGCGGAGTTAACCCTAAATGCACACACACTGGAATACCATTACGGGTCAATACTTCAACTGTTTCTGACAACCATGCACCACCTTCCAATTTGACCATCTGTGCGCCTGCTTGCATCACGGTCTTTGAATTCACCAAAGCGTCATTCAAAGTGGCATAGGTCATAAATGGCAAATCAGTCAAAATAAACGCATGTTTATTGCCACGACGCACTGCAGCAGTGTGATATACCATATCTTCAACAGTGACAGGTAAAGTCGAGTCATTCCCTTGAATGGTCATCCCCAATGAATCACCAATCAGAATACTATCGACTTCAGCAACTTCCATTGCTTTTGCCATGCTCGCATCATAGCAAGTCAGGCAGGAGAATTTGCGGCCTTCCGCTTTAAATTTTTTCAAGTCACTTAGACTAATCATTTCAATATTCCTCAGATGACGGCTTTCTCAAGTGGTCATACAAAAATTAAAGATGGGCCCAGTTTCCTGCATCCAATACAGTTAAATTTGGATTATTCAAAATAGGTAAATCTTTTAATGATTGTCCTTTAATCTGTAGATTCTCATCTAAATCCAACAAAGGTTTCAACACAAAATCACGTTCTAAAACACCAACATGAGGCACCGTCAAACGTTCATTTTGAATGTGCTGTTCACCATAAATCAGTAAATCTAAATCCAGTGTACGCTCCCCCCAATGACGTAGGCGTACACGCCCCGACTCTTGTTCAAAGCGTTGCAATTCATCCAACAAGGCCAAAGGTGCTAGATCAGTTTCTAATGCAACCGCTGCATTTAAATAATTCGGCTGATCTTGTGGCCCCATTGGCGGGCTTTGATACAGTTTTGAGACTTTCACTTTTCCGAGTGTTGCAAGTTTATGCACCGCTTCACTAAGGATCTGTAGAGAATCACCTAAATTACTGCCTAAACCAATATATGTCAGCGTCATTGTGTTGGCCCAAAAATAACCTGAGTCAAATCTCGTTTCACACGTTTACGTTTTAAAATCGGATGATCTGCACCAATTTCACCACTGGCTGACGCTGCCACGATTGACACTGTCGCTGGACTGTTGGCATGTGATTTAGGCTTACGTTGACGGCGACTTCTGCTTTCTGGTTCATTCACCAGCGGTTCAATTTCAACTTGCTGATGAGTAGAAGTTTTGGCTTCCACATCTTCATGCGCCGCTTTACGACGACTCTTGGCACGTTGACGATTGTATTGGCTAATTGCCAGTTCTTTTTCGTCAGTGCTCATCTGCTGATAAGCATCCCACCACTGGCCCATACCTTGCGTGCTTGTATCGCCCGATTTTTCACGCAGAAGCAAGAAGTCAAAGCCTGCACGGAAACGCGCATGACCTGATAGTGCTTCAATTTGCTGTGGTTTTGGATTCAGCAAACGGGTTTGCATTTCCCAAACTTCACGAATAAATGTTTCTGCAAAGCGTGGAATAATGGTTCGTGTAGCCTGACGTTTCAATACATCTAAACCAGCTTGAGCACGCGCTTCAGCAGGAACTACACCTTTATTCAGATAGAACGTACAACGTTCTTGGAACGGGATCCACAATAACACGGCATAGAAAAATGCAGGGTTAATGGTTTTCCCAATCGAAATACGTTGATCGGTATTTTTTGCAGCCAACTCAATAAATGGGGTTACGACCGGTTTGATATCTGCAAATAACTGATACCAAATACCAAAATCGATCAGCATCGGTAAGACGCGATTGAGATGCCCCATGGTAAAGAGCTTTTGTGACTCATCGTATAAACGATGTGGAGACACATCACGCAGCAATTGAGTAAGTTCTGGAGTAAAGACATCCAGAATTTTTTCATCAATATTAAAGTTTAATTTGGCTGCAAAACGTAAAGTCCGAAGCATCCGCACAGGATCTTCTTCAAAACGTAATTGTGGATCACCCAATAAACGCAACGTTTTATGCTTAATGTCATCTACTGCATGACAAAAATCTAGCACTTCACCTTTGCGTGGTTGGTAATACATTGCATTGATCGAGAAGTCACGACGTGCAAAGTCTTGCTCAATCGTACCCCAATTATTATCACGTAAAATCATGCCCGCAGCAGAAGTCACGGCTTTTTTAGGCGGCGCACGGAAGGTCGCAACTTCGATCAGTTCACGTCCTGAGTAGACATGCGCCAGCTCAAAACGACGACCAATAATTCGGCAACGTCGCCCGAAGACTTCTTTCACCTGAGCTGGTGTCGCATTAGTTACGGCATCAAAATCTTTAGGTGCATGACCCAACATTAGGTCGCGGACACCGCCACCCACGATATAAGCTTCATAGCCTGCCTTAGTTAAGGCATCAATCACATCTAAAATGGAAGAAGGTAATTGTGCGGTTGATAAACCACATTTGGACGCGCGCAAAGTTTGCAAAAGACGCTGTCTCCTACGTCTGAACGTAAAATTCTTAAGATGTCGCTAATGATATCTCTAACACAATCAAAGGGCAATTTGATTATCTCGATGCTCAAGCTGAGCTTAACCTAATTCTTTTTTTTACACTTCACTTAAAGTGCCAATTTTGCTTTATTTTTAGCAAACAGCGCAGGACCGATGCCCTTAACCTGTTGAATATCATCAATGCTTTTAAATAAGCCATTACTTTTACGATATTGCACAATTGCTTCTGCTTTTTTCTGACCAATTCCATGTAATGTTTGCAGTTCATCGACTGAGGCTGTATTTAAGCGTACCTGATCTGATCGGCTATTTTGCTGAGTGCTGGGTCGTGACAAATAATAGTTGGCATTGCTGGGTGCAGTTGCCACTTTGGACTTCGAGGCCTCAGATTGCTTTTTTAATTGTTGATCTTGAGCTTGTTGCATGGCTTTCCATTCCGCGTAGCCCGAAGGGCTTTGAGCATAAGTTAAATCTGCCATTAAACTCAAAACCAAGACAAGTAATTGTGTAGAGTATTTATTCTTTAGGATGTGGTACATATTCAGCCTGTTGTTTTAATTGTTGTTTTGCCTGTTCCCATAACTGATCCATTTCAGTCAGGGACAAGTCTTCTACATGTTTTTGTTGTAATGTGGCCTGTGCTTCAATATAAGCAAAACGGCTTCTAAATTTATGAATGGTACTTAACAGTGCCATCTCACTTGAGATGCCAATCTTACGTCCAACATTCACTAGAGAAAATAAGCAATCACCAAATTCATCAAATATTTCGTCGGATTTTTTGCCTGCTAAGGCCTCTTTTAACTCCCCTAGCTCTTCCTCAAGCTTGCCATAAGCCCCTTCAATATCTGGAAAATCAAAGCCAATTTTCGCCACATTTTTTTGGATTTCATCTGCTTGGCTTAATGCAGGAGCATGTTTAACTTCATCTAATCTAGATACTGATTTCCCTGCTTTTTCTTGTTGTTTAATCTGTTTCCATAGTGTTGCCACATCATCCGCATTGAGTGCTGAGAATTGCTCTGCCTGAAACACATGGGGATGACGGCGAATTAATTTATCTGTAATGGCTTGCACCACATCTTGAAAATCAAATGCGCCTTGTTCGCTATACATCTGCGACTGAAAAACCACTTGTAGTAATAAATCCCCCAGTTCATCTCGCACATCATCACTCTGACCTGAACGAACTGCCGCTTCAACTTCATAGGCTTCTTCGATGGCATAACGAGTCAAACTTTCTGGGGTTTGCTTTTGATCCCATGGACATTTTTCACGTAATTCTTTCATCACTGCTAATAATTGTTCCATGTGAACTCCAGCTATTTACTCATCAGTACATTGTTTCGATTACAGAATTTGATATGCTCAAAATTCACTCAAGGAATGAGCAACTCAATTCAGGGAAGCATAACATGCAAAGTATTTTTATTAGCGGTGCAGGACAAGGGATTGGCGCAGCAATTGCACGACTGTTCATACAACAAGGCTATAAAGTTGGGCTCTACGACATTAACCAATCTCAAGTTACCTCCTTAGCTGCCGAACTCGGTAGCCATGCCAAAGCTGGACATTTAGATATAACACAACCAGAGCAATGGCAAAGCGCTTTAGCTGAATTTGTTGCATGGGCAGGTCAGCTGAATATCTTAGTCAATAATGCCGGAATTCTGCATTCAGGCAGCTTTGAACATACGGAACTGTCTGCACACCACCGTACGATTGATATCAATGTCAAAGGGGTGATAAACGGTTGCTATGCGGCATTTCCCTATTTAAAACAAAGCAATTTTGCTCGTGTGATTAACCTCTCTTCAGCTTCAGCAATTTATGGACAAGCTGATTTAGCCAGTTATGCCACATCTAAATTTGCTGTACGTGGGTTCACTGAAAGCTTGGATATTGAATGGCAAAAATACAATATTCGCGTTTTAGATGTGATGCCTTTATTTGTTCAAACCGCGATGGTGCAAGACATGGATGCCCAAAGCATTAAGAAAATGGGCATCAATCTTCAACCGAGCGATGTCGCTCAGCAAATTTATGCCTTGGTACAAAAAAAGGATACGGTCTTAATGGCCACACATACACCTGTGGGGATGAAAGCTAAATTTTTGTTTAATTTATCGAAGTTTAGCCCGCAATTTGTCAACCGCTTAAGTAATATTTGGATTGCACAAAAACCCAAATAGCAACGTGTTACTAATCATTTAATTTTGCAATCATATTTGTACGCAAATTACACAAAGTTACACAATTGTCACATTTTAACAGGACAAAATTCCTTTTTTTGAATAATATTCACCCGCCCATTACTTTCGGGCGTTTATTTTCTAACAATAAAAGTGAATTATTTCATGAAAAAATTACTTGTTCTTGCAACTGTTACTTCTATTTCAATTTCTGCTTTTGCTACAACTCAATTCGCATCTTCAGAATTAAAAGCGATGGATTGTGCAACTCTTGCTGTTGAAAAAGCGAATGCTAAGCGCTCTTTAGAAGCTGCTGACAAAAACATTGCAAACATCCAAGCATCTGCTCAAGCGCCAGGCAAATCATTGAGCAAATTTGCTGGTTTAGCGGGTGGCGCTCTTGCTGCTTTCGGTGGTAACTCTGAAAAAGCTGCTCGTGCAGGCAACATTGCAAACAGCTTGGCTGGTGAGCAAGATACTTCTGATGCAGGCAACCTTGAACTTCAACAAGCGAACAAATCTGCTGCTCAAGCAAACATCGACAACATTGGTATCTACCAAGGTTCTAAAAAATGCAAAATCTAATCTAAAGCCAGTTTAGATTAATTTAAAAAAAAGCCCTGTTCAGCCAGAACAGGGCTTTTTTCATGATGATTTTATTTCATACCGATTTATAAGACATTCAACTCAATATTAGGCAAATGAAAGCCTCGGCAAGATTGTTCACTTTGCCATGCCACCGTCAACATCACATGCGGCAGTTGAATATTCTGATAAGCAAAAGTGCCAATTGCGGGATGGCTACACATCCCACCATTCTGCTCAGGATGACACTGTGTATTCAGTTCATTCAGGTTCACTCGAATCCCTAAACCTGACGCTTTAAGTACCGCCTCTTTGGTGGTCCAAACTTTAAACCAAAAATCAGGATCATGCTCACAGCTCTCCCAATTAAGCAATTCTTCGGGATGAAAGCTATGTTGAGCCATCGCATCAAAACGAACTTTTCGATTTAAATCTTCAATATCCACACCAATATTGGCGATTTTTTCACTGCTGGCCAATACATAATGCTGCTGGCTATGACTATGATTAAAATGAAAGTGTGGAAAATCAGGAAGAAAAGGCTTACCAAACGCAGACTTTGAAAAATCTGAATTTTCAACTGATCTATTAAGCCGCTGCCCAAGTAATTGATTGCGATATTGGTAAATGGCTTGTTTACGCACGGCAATTACCTCTTGACGACTCAAGCCATGCGGCTCCACAAAGAAGTCAGTAATTGCACTATATTCAAGCTGAATTTTCGCCATAAGTTGTTGATCCAATATCTTTTACACTACGTCCATGACGCTATATTTTATGCGACTCTCCGACACAAAATACACCACAATACAGATGAGCGCATCGGTCCTTTGACTTATCGAGATTTTAAAACTCAGTTTAAAAATATTTCTAACCACTTAAGAAATACTTAATATTATAAATATATTCAAATACTTAAGTATAATAAATATTTTAAATACATCTTCAATTAGATAAAATACTCTAGATTCTTATAACTTTAATTTAAAACTCGGGGTAAACCAGATGCTAAGAAAAATCACCTTAATCAGTTCACTTTGTGTCCTACCATGTTTCGCTCAAGCAGGCTTATTGGATGCAGCTGTTGCAGTAATGGGTGCCAAAAATGGCGCGATTATGGACCAAGCTGAAGCTCGTATGAATCAAAGCCGTCAAGAAGCTGCTAACGCCGTGGCTCAAGCAGACCGTGGCTATGCCTCAAATTTCAATCAAGCTAATCAAACCAACAATAGTGTTTATAGCACCAGTTATTTAAAAACCTTAGATTGCACTGACCTAAGCGTTGAGCGTAAGACCTTTGAACGTACATTGGAAGCATCGCAACAGGCATTAAGCCAAGCGCCTGCACAGCAAAATAATCAAGTTTCAAAATGGGCTGGTCTTGCTGGCAACGCGCTATCCGCATTTTCAGGTCAATCTGAAACAGCGGCCCGTATGGGACAATTTGCGACAGCTTTTTCTAGCAATAAAAATACACAACAGGATAGCAGCAGCGCACAGCAAGCCATGGAAATTGCTCAAGCCAACCTGGATAATATTGATATTTACCGCCAAGCTAAAAAGTGTAAAAACTAATTTCTACATCTTTTTAGATAAATAAAGTGAAATAAAAAAGCCTGCATATCTGCAGGCTTTTTTTGTTCATCTAAACTTAGCGTTTGAATTTCTTTTCCGCCTTTTTGAACTTCTGAACATAACGACGTTTACGTGCCGCCGTACGCTCATCGATTTGCGACTTACGACCTTCAAATGGGTTATCAGAGGTTTTAAATTCAATTTTGACTGGCGTACCTTCAAGTTTATAAACTTTACGGAACACGTTTTCTAGGTAACGACGATAGTCATTTGGCGTTTTATCGACCTTGTTACCATGAATCACAATAGTCGGTGGATTTTGTCCACCAATATGCGCATAACGCATTTTGATACGACGACCTTGAACCATTGGTGGTTGGTGCGCATCAGTTGCATCATTCAAGATCTGAGTGATTTTCGCAGGTGATACTTTCAAATGCGAAGAATCATAAGCACGGTGGATCGATGGATAAAGATCACCAACACCTGTACCGTGAAGTGCAGAAATTAAGTGAATTTTTGCCCATGGAATAAAGTCAAAACGACGTTCAACATCTAATTTACACTGTTTACGGTCATAGTCAGACATGTTGTCCCATTTGTTAATGGCAATCACCATCGCACGGCCTGCTTCAAGCGCATAACCGATCAAATGCAAGTCTTGCTCAACGATCCCTTCACGTGCATCGACAACAATAACCACAACATGCGCATCTTTCATCGCTTGTAAAGTTTTCACAATCGAGAATTTCTCGATCATTTCGTCCACTTTACCTTTACGACGTACACCCGCAGTATCGATTAATGTGTATTTACGGCCATCACGTTCAAATGGGATATAAATCGAGTCACGTGTAGTACCCGGTTGGTCAAATGCAACCACACGGTCTTCACCCAACAAACGGTTCACTAAAGTCGATTTACCTACGTTTGGACGACCAATAATCGCTAAACGTAAGCCTGTGTCTTTATCGTGTTGTTCTTCACTTTCATCTTCAGGTACATCAGCCAACACTTCTTCAAGCATTTGCTGAACACCACGACCATGGCTGGCAGCCACTTGAAGTGGTTCACCCATACCCAATTTGAAGAATTCAACTAAAGCTGCTTCGGCATGTACACCATCAACTTTGTTGGCAACAAGATAAACTTTTTTACCTAGCGTACGTAAGTCACGTGCAATTTGCTCATCAGATGCCAATAAGCCTGCGCGCGCATCGACCACAAAGACAATAATATCTGCTTCATTAATGGCAGTTTTTGACTGTTCTGCCATGTACGAGTCGATACCGCCCTCAGTTTCGCCAATACCCCCAGTATCAACGACGATAAAGGATTTATTTTGATAAGTCGCGTCACCATACTTACGGTCACGAGTCAGACCTGCAAAGTCAGCAACGAGAGCATCACGGCTCTTGGTTATCTGGTTAAACAACGTTGATTTTCCGACGTTCGGACGACCAATGAGCGCAATTACGGGTTTCATAGATTAACCTTTATTCCAGATCAGCCAGTTTGGTCTGGTCTGAACATCAGAAAGCTTAGGAAGAATGGAAATAGGATAAATGCCTAAAATAAATAAAAACACGGGGCATTGATGATTCAATCCCCCGCGTTAAAAATACGGTTTGGCTTATTTTAACATAAGCCGCAGAAAAATTAACGGTTCTGCCAAATGCTTAATGCACCCTTACGTGTCGACACATATAATTGGTTGTCAATTACACGTAGTGAACGTACTTCACCACTGGTTTTAGAACGACCAACCAACTCGCCTGTCGCTGGGTTGATTAAGTGAAGTACACCATCCAGATCACCAACCACAAGGTCTTGACCTAACATCACTGGGTTACTCAAATTACGATTAAGCAATTGGTCATTTTCCCACAATGTTTGACCAGTGGTAATTTCATAAGCCACAATTTTACCATCAGTTTGTGCCACAAAGACACCATTGCCCGCAACTTCAGGACGCTGAATGCTGCTCGCATCATTGCTCCAGATCACTTGTTGTGAGGCAAGATCAAGCGCTGTCACTTGGCCTTGGTAACTGGTGGTAATTAAAAATTGACCTACTACAGTCGGTTCACCGTCAATATCAATGAGACGTTGTACATCTGAACGACCGTCTGACACTGCAACACGACGCTGCATTTTCGGAATACCGCTCAATGCATCAATCACATAGATATAGGCATTTGAAGAAGCGATGAGAACATGACGCGCATCGAGTGATACCGGTGCTGCCATACCACGTAAACTAAACTGCACATTTGGCAAGTTATAGGTCCAAGTTTGTTGGCCCGTTGCCACATCGTTTGCGTATACCGTACCATCATTGGTAACTGAAATAACGCGACCTGCTTGAATCAACGACGGTGAAAGTAACGCGCCGGTTAATTGCGCAGTCCACTTTTGTTCACCTGTTGCCTGATCTAATGCAAATAATTGACCTTTTGCATTACCAACAACCACAATTCCGTCAGCTGCTTCTACACCTGCAGTCAAACCTTGTTTAGAGATTTTCTTCTGCCATAAACGCTCTTTGCCTTTGTAGGCTTGAACTTCACCATTAGGATTTACGCTAAAAACAACGCCATTATCTGCATCCATACGTAAACGCAGTGGATCTGCTTCTTCAGTTGAAGCCACACTGTTTGAAAATACAGGTGCTAAAGTTTTTGCCTGTTCCAATTTTGGTAAAGGATTTGGTTTTACTTTTTCTACTTTTCCTTTATTTGCACAACCAGCCAAAGCAAGTGTTAAAACTGTCAGCGCACAGGTAATTTTGTATTTTCTATTCATTCAGTTGCTTCCACTTGTGTATCTATAATCGGACGTTCAATTTCAGGATCATCAACTAAAACGCCTACACTTTCGAGTTTAATTTGTAAAATTTGACGTTCTTCTTGTCGCTCAACCAAAGCATCCCATGCACTTTGATAAACTTTCTTTGCATTTTCGATATCATTTTTCGCAACATAGACGTCGCCACGGGCTTCATCTGCAGTCGCTTGAAAAGCAGGTTCTTTAACTGCTTCTAAGGTTTTTAATGCTTCATCAAATTTCTTTTGCGCCAATTGTGCATACGCCAAACGTAATTTCACCAATTGAATTAAGCCTGCATCATCAACTTTTGAATTTTCAACTTTTTTCAAAGCTTTCTCAGCATTGGCATAATCGGCTTTATCATATGCCAATTTTGCCATAAGCAACTGAGTTTGGATGGCTTGTGGCGAATCTGGCGCTTCTTTTACAATTTTATCTGCAGTCGCAGAAAGTTGTGTAAAAGCGTCGCCAGTCGCCGACTGAGCATCATCCATTAACTGCTGTACTTTGGCTGTTTGCATTTGCGATTCAGCCAAAGTTTTCTTCTGCCAGTATTCCCATCCGAAAAAGGCAATCAACGCAATTAAAATGCCGCTAACAATGGCAGAGCCATATTTTTTAGCAAACGATTTTAAATTATCAAGTTGTTCTTCTTCACTCAATGCGCTCATGAAATTACCTTTTTCCTTATGTTATAGGGATTATTTTGAAGAAATTTTTTCGATAATGAAGGCAACAAAGTCTGCCACATTCACTTCGTGTTGTTCTGCAATAGCTAGCTCTTTCACCAGCACTTGCCCTGCTGCTTGCTCACGTTCACCGTAAATCACAGCAAATAAAGCGCCCGATTGGTCGGCTTTTTTCATTTGCGATTTCATTGAACCTTGTGAACCAACTTTTAAGCGAATGTTGCTACCCGCTGCTTCAAGTTGATCACGAATTTGTTCAGCAAGTACCAATGCCTTACCTTGAGTTGCAGGATCTGAAACCAAGAATAGCTCACAGTCACGCACTGGGGTATTGTCTTCCACTTGTTCAAGTAGAAGAAGCAAACGCTCCATACCCATTGCAAAACCAACAGCAGGCACAGACTGGTCTGCTTTACCTTTAAGCTGACCGACTAAACCGTCATAACGACCACCAGCACATACCGTTCCTTGAGAACCTAAGTGTGTAGTTGTCCATTCAAAGACCGTTTTATTGTAGTAGTCGAGACCACGAACCAATTTTTGATTGATCACAAAACCAACACCAGCGTCAGTCAAATACTGCTGCAATTGAGCAAAGTGAGCCAACGTTTCTTCACCCATAAAGTCGTGAAGTTTTGGCGCATTTTCCAAAATGCTTTGTGTTTTTGCATCTTTAGAATCCAAAATACGCAGTGGATTCGTGGTTAGACGACGCTGTGAATCTTCATCTAAGTCATTTTTATGTGACTCTAAAAATTCAACCAATGCCGCACGATAGGCAGCACGTTCATCAGACTCACCTAAAGTATTAAGTTCTAATTGAACTTTATCTGCAACGCCCATGCGTTTCCACAAACGCGCAGTCATTAAAATCAATTCTGCATCTTGATCTGGTGTTGCAACACCAAAGGTTTCTACGCCAAATTGATGGAACTGACGGTAGCGACCTTTTTGTGGTTTTTCATAGCGGAACATTGGGCCGACATACCATACACGCGGTGTAGCACCACGAAGTAAGTTATGTTCAAGCATTGCACGCACACACCCTGCTGTTCCTTCTGGACGCAAAGTCAAAGACTCAGGCGGATTACCTTTGTCTAAGAATGTGTACATTTCTTTTTCAACGATATCCGTTGCATCACCAATAGAACGTTTGAACAGATGAGTCTGCTCCACAATCGGCAAGCGAATTTGCTGATAACCATAAGCATCCATCAAGCTAGATAAATGCTGTTCTAGACGTCTCCATGCAGGACTTTGCGTAGGGAGAATGTCATTAAAACCTTTGATTGCGACGATTGAACTCATGATCTACTCAGAAAAACTTGTGCGAATAATCTCTTTAGCTTTAGCGTCTTCAAGATCGCTAACACGTTGACGAACCATCGCTTCGATTTCGTCAACCAACTGATTTGTGTCAATTAAATGGCTCTTTTCGCCATTACGATACACCAGTGAACGCGGACTTGCACCTACTACACCAATATCGGCTTCTTTGGCTTCACCCGGACCATTTACTTTACAACCAATCACCGATACATCCATTGGGGTACGAATATCTTCTAAACGCTCTTCCAATGTTTGCATGACTTTGATGACATTAAATTCTTGGCGCGAACAACTTGGGCATGCAATAAAGTTAATGCCGTTTGAACGTAAGCCCAATGATTTTAAAATATCAAAGCCAATTTTGATTTCTTCTTCAGGCTCTGCGGCCAATGAAATACGCATGGTGTCACCAATGCCTTCCATCAACAAACCGCCTAAAGCGATAGCAGATTTGACTGAACCCGTGCGGTAGACACCTGCTTCAGTCACACCTAAGTGTAATGGGTTATCAATTTGTGCAGAAAGTAATCGGTAAGCATCCATAGTCAGGAATACATTGGATGCTTTGACTGACACTTTAAATTCATGGAAATTTAAACGGTCTAAAATATCAATATGGCGCATTGCAGATTCAAGCAAAGCCTGACCTGTAGGCTCACCATATTTCTTTTGAATATCTTTTTCCAGTGAACCGGCATTGACACCAATACGCATAGAGATGTCATTATGTTGTGCAGCAGCTACCACTTCACGAATTTTAGCTTCTGAGCCAATATTACCCGGGTTAATACGCAAACAATCTGCACCAAGGTCTGCAACACGTAAAGCAATTTTATAATCAAAGTGAATATCGGCAACCAATGGCACTTGCACACGTTTACGAATTTCACCAAAAGCTTCAGCAGCTTCCATACTCGGTACAGAAACACGCATGATGTCCGCACCGACGTCTACACAGCGCTGAATCTGTGCCACGGTCGCTTCGACATCACAGGTTTCAGTATTGGTCATACTTTGGATGCTGATCGGCGCATCACCACCGACATACACCGAACCTACTTTAATTTTACGCGTTGGACGGCGCTTAATTGGATTTTCAATCATTGTTCAGTCTGCTCTGTTGTCCCTTAACGTGATAAACGGAAATCTGCTTTGCCGTTTACGGTATATGGTGACAATGAAATATTTTCATTATTTAAGCTTAATGACACTGCTGTTGCATCATCCAAACGAATTTGGAATGGTGTTTCACCGTTTAAGTTGAGCGTCGATGCTTGACGACCCGTCGCCAACACCTTACCCGTCGAATCAACAATATGTACTGAAGTCGGGCTACTGAAGGTCAATGTCAATTGATCACCGCTTACCGCTGCATTTCCACCATTCATGTCGAGGACTTGAACTTCTGAAGCGACATCACTGGTCACAGCGTCTTCATTATCGCTGCCCGAGGTCATGCCCTGAATCGCTGCCACGATCGCACCAATGACCACCAACACCGCCAATGCAATCAGACCACGTTTGATCCATTTACGATTACGGTCACGGTTAGAACCGGGTAATTTACCCATAATTTTAATCGGTGAATTGTTTAACGCGTGATTTGGCAACAAACCCGTATCGTTAGCATAAATATCATCAAAACGTTGAATGATATTGGTTGCATCAACTTTTAAATATTTGGCATAAGTGCGGTAGTAACCTTTAATAAAGGTCGCTTCAGGCAATGACTTATAATCATCTTGCTCAAGTGCAGTCAGTGTTTTTAATGGAATATTGAGTTCTGATGCGACAGCTTCAAGTTCCAGTTTTTGCGTAATACGTACTTGACGTAAATACTCACCTGGGCGTTGTACATTTCCTAATGCATTTGGAGCTACGCTCGAACCATTCGATTGCGGTGAATTAGGATTTACTTCCATACGGCCTCAGTACTGTACTGTAATTGCAAATAGCGTTGGTATTCAGGACTTTCTGGGAACAAAGCACGTAACTGGTTAACCAGTACTTGCATACCCAAATTGTCGCCATTGGCACGCGCGGTTCGAATGCCAATCCAGAGTGCACGCGCACCCTGATTTTTTTGTCCTACTGCACGTACAAATTGTTCATACATTTGTGTGGCAGCAGGGAACTGCTGATTCAAATAAAAGATTTCAGACAACTCTAACATTGAAACATAGGAATCACGATTAGCCTGCAAAGCTTGTTTGAATGATTTTTCAGCATTCGCCACATCACCCACTTTCAGGTAAATTCGACCTAAATTTTCCAATGCTTTGAAACGTTGATCATAACCTAAAGTTGAACCTGCGATGCTGAACTGTTCAATCGCATCATTATAACGCTCAACTTGGTATAAATACGTACCGTAGTTGTTACGTGCTTGAGAATTTTTTGAGTCTGCTGAAATTGCACGCTTAAAATAACTATCTGCTTTTTCTAAGTTGGCTGGACTGCCTTCTCGTTGTAGTAAGACACCCATCATCATATTGGCTTGGGAATCGCGAGAATCCACCTCTAAAGCCTGATCTAATGCACGTTTAGCAGAGTCCAAATCCCCTGCTTTCAAGTGTTCAACAGCCAATTGCGTTCTGATTTTTACGGCTTTCTCTGGGTCTTTTTTCCCAATCTCAGGCGTTTGACATGCTGTTAATGCCAAAACCGATGCACATAAAGCTGAAACGAAAGTGAACTTATACGTTAACTTTTTCAATTGGCTGCCTCTTTATTATCCTTGTGAGCGCAGTATCTCATTTTGCTGCGCAACTTTCTTTTTCCATTGCTCCGCACGACGAGTACGGTCAGCAACTTGCCCCACGAGTTGTCCACACGCAGCGTCGATATCATCACCACGTGTCTGACGAATCGTACACACAAAACCGGCATCAGACAAAGTTTTTTGGAAAGAAATAATACGGTTACGGCTTGAACGACCGTATGGCGCATGCGGAAACGGGTTAAACGGAATTAAATTAATTTTGCTTGGGAGGTTTTTCAACAGCTTTAACATTTGCTGTGCATGTTCAGGATGGTCATTTACACCATCTAACATCACGTATTCAATGGTCACGTGTTTACGCGAACTTTCATTACCATCTTTGGCGATATAACGCTGACACGCTGCAATCAACTGTTCCAACGGATATTTTTTATTGATCGGAACAAGTTCGTTACGTAGTTCATCATTTGGCGCATGGAGTGAAATTGCCAAGGCTACATCAATGTCTTGTGCCAATTGGTCAATTTTAGGCACTACACCTGAGGTTGATAAAGTCACACGACGCTTCGACATACCATACGCAAAGTCATCCAACATGATACGCATTGAATTCAATACAGCATCATAGTTCAACAGTGGCTCACCCATGCCCATCATCACCACATTGGTCACTGAACGCTCACGATCAGCAACTGGCACATCTTCCATATAAGAGAAGTTTGCCATCCACAGCTGTCCAATAATTTCAGCTTGGCTCAAGTCACGTTGGAAGCCTTGTTTCCCGGTTGAACAGAATGAACAGTCCAGAGCACAGCCCACTTGTGACGAAATACACAAAGTCTTACGTGCGCCGGTTTTATCTTCTGCAGGAATCAGTACAGTTTCAACCAATGAACCTGCACCATCACCTACACGGAACACCCATTTACGAGTACCGTCTTTTGAATAATTTTTATGCACCACTTCAGGCGCTTTAATTTCACAAATCTTTTCTAGTTTTTCACGCAATTTACCAGAAATATTGGTCATTTCAGCAAAATCAGTCACGAAGAACTGATGAATCCATTTCATCACCTGCCCAGCACGGAACTTTTTCTCCCCCATTTCTTCGAAGAATTTTTCCATTTGCGGACGTGACATGCCCAGTAAATTCACTTTCTCCACAGTATTTTGCTGCGTCGGAGCGGATGGAGATTGTTGCTGTGCATCAGAAACAGCTGATGTAGCGACTACTTCAGTACTCATGTGTAATTACCTAAACCATGTCTAAAGATCAAAGGAGATGCTCAGTATTTGAGCGAAGAATTATTCAGAGAATAAAAAAACCAGACAAGCAGTATACCACTTATCTGGTTCGAATACTTCGAATTAACGAGTACGTGGAGCGATCTCAGTTTGAGCGAAGAAGTAGTTAACTTCACGATCAGCAGATGCTACAGAGTCAGAACCGTGAGCAGCGTTTTCGTCGATGCTTACAGCGAAGTCTGCACGGATAGTACCAGGAGCAGCTTCTTTAGGGTTAGTTGCGCCAAGGATTTCACGGTGAGCAAGAACTGCGTTTTCGCCTTCAAGAACTGAAACTACAACTGGACCAGAAGTCATGAATGCAACTAGGTCACCAAAGAAACCACGTTCTTTGTGCTCAGCGTAGAAGCCTTCAGCTTCAGCTTGAGTCAAGTGTTTCATTTTAGTTGCAACGATTTGAAGACCAGCTTTTTCGAAACGAGCAAAGATGTCGCCGATGTGGTTTTTAGCAACTGCGTCTGGTTTAACGATAGATAAAGTACGTTCAATAGCCATGAGAGGCTCCTTAAGTCAATTTGACGTGAAAAATTTGCCGCATTATACCGAATAATGCGCTATTTTCTGCTTTTGCTATACAAAAAAATTGCTTTTTTCGATGTAGGGATTAACTTGCCTCATCAATCCAGGCCATCTGAATTCCCTCAAGCAGACCTTCAGTCGACTTTTCGGGGTCATCAGTGAAATTTGGCAATGCACATACCCATGCATGTAGGTCAGTAAAGCGAATCCATTGCGGATCAACATCAGGGTGAGCTTCATACAGCTCAATTGCGATATCAATGGTATCTGTCCAGCGTAAACCCATGGGTCTTCCTAACATCGTCTATAGAATGATGGCTTACTTTAACAAATTTCAGCAATTCGACGTGATAAACCCTTTTAATTTTTTTATTACCAGATTTTGCAATTGAGATGTCCACATCAAACTATAAAACCAAACCGAAAAGAGGTGCACAGAGAATAATCGCCGCACCCACTGCAGCGCCTATAGCAGCACCGACAGCGACATCACTTGGGTAATGCAAACCTAAGATCATGCGAGATAATGCCACTAATAAGCTAAAGGGCAACATCAGGACCAACAGCATGGGTTGAATATAGCCCAGCACAGTTGTTGCCATGACTGCATGTAGAGTATGCCCTGATGGAAAACTAAAATGATCTAGAGGGCGTTCACCTAAGCGAATCACTTGATGCACTTGGTACGGTCTTGGGCGCACAGTTTTCTTTTTGAGGAGTTTATAGATCGAGGTGCCGACGAAACCACCCAGTAATACATAGACGATTTGTACACTGTAATACATGCCCTGCACGATCCAGACCGTCGCCAACATGACATACCAAAACACACCATCACCAAGTCGACTCACCATTTTAAATATGTCAGCGACAACTTGTTGATGCGAAAAATGATTGAGATAAATACAGCCTTTTAAATCGAGATGCAGCATTCTTGTTTTTGCATTTTTAAAATTCATCGCTAATCTCCTATCTACAGTCAAAGCCTGACTATGTTGGGGTTGAGCTAGATTTGTGTTGTTATTTTTACAAGTTGAGATCTGTGTTTGACTCAGCTTAAGTTATCTTTTTGACAGTGCAATGATGCTTTGATGACAGTTCGATGAATATTAATTTTTGAAGATGCTCAACTTTTCTATACAACCAATAGCGCTAGCTCCATTGGCTCATCATAGCTTGATCCACCACGCGATATAGCGCGTGCTCAAATTGCTGTACAGGATATTGCCAACCAATTTTAGCAGCGTCTTTTGCCGCCTCGATGCCCATGGTTTTTAATTTAGCGCGTTGCGGCAATTGCTGCATGAGACGAATAAATTCATCGGTTCGAGATAAATGACATAACCATCCCGTTTGCTGATTTCTCACGTGCAGTTGGGCACATGCAGCATTATATGCAATCACCGGCAATCCGCTAGCCATCGCCTCCAAAACCACATTACCAAAGGTCTCAACCTGACTTGCGAAAACAAAAACATCCGCACTGGCATAGGCTTCCGATAAAGCCTGACCACTTAAACTTCCCATAAAAATAACATCTAGGGATTTTGCCAGTTGCATTAGTCGTTCACGATCAGGCCCATCACCCACAATGACCAATTTCGTTCGTGCATCCATAGCCAACATCGAACGGTAGGCAGAAATCAAAACATCCACTTCTTTTTCAGGAGATAGCCTTCCGACATAGAGCATCACGCGGGTATGTTCATCTGCTTGCCACTGTTGTCTCAGTTCTGCTTGATAGTGTGAGGGAGAAAATCGACTATGGTCCACACCTCGCCCGACCACCACCAATGGGCAACTAAAACCTAATCGATGCAAGGCATCTGCAGTATCTTGGCTCGGTACACAGGTGAGTTGAGTATTGTTATGAAACCATCGTAAATAATGTTGTACGGGCTTCATTAAAAACGCTAAATCAAAGAAGCGACTAAAATCATGAAAGGCCGAATGAAAACCACTGGACACAGGAATCTGTAAAGAACGCGCCAGTTGAAGCATAGCAAAACCCAAAGGCCCTTCAGTGACTATATGCACAATGTCGACTTGGGCTTTTTTTAAAGCTTTACTGAGTTTGATCAGTTGCGGCCAGCCAAATTGTAAACCTGAATACTTAGGAATCGACTGCGCTCGAACCAAACACTCTTGATCAGGTCTGAAATCCTGACAACTTTCGGACTGTTCAGGGCGTATTAAAAATATTGAGTTGCCTTGTTGCTGCAAGCCTTTACACAACTGCAATAAAGAATGTGCAACACCATTAATTTCTGGCGCCCACGTATCTGTAACAATGGCGATTTTTAGACCTGGACGGATTAATGTTGAGACCGTTTGCACATCCATTCGTGATTGCATATGCTTAAATTGGAACTGAAATCGCGCAGGTTCATCCTGCATACGCCCTAAATTAATAGCCGATTCTGTCATGATCTTACATGCTTCTTATAAATGTATAGTCACAGTTTAAGCAGCAGTTTTTTGCATTTTGATGATTATTTGATGACAGTTTATTGAAAAAAATTGACTAATTTCTTCTACAAAATCATGATTTATCCGTAATTTTTAATCACTTTTAAAATCGTCTGACCCGCACGAGAAGTGATTTGCATATCTGCGTTCATCCGCTCTAAATGCCCACTCATACTACGAAGCCCCACACTCAAACCGGCTTGATTGACCAAATTCACATCAAACCCCACACCATTGTCTTCTACTTCCATTATCAATGCCGAGTTTTCATAATAAATCCGAATCTGCACCACGGTCGCATGACTATGCTTCACAATATTGGTTAATGCTTCTTCGGCTACACGCTGTAGGGTTAAACATTCCATTGGAGTAACATCCACTTCCCATTTTGCAGGAACTGACCATTTAGCGTGTATATCGAGCTAATCAAATAACTGATTAAAACGGTGCCTAAAGGGTGCCATCCATAACAATGGGGTTTCAGGCAGTTTGGTGCCTAAACTTGAACCGCTATCAATGATATGTCGTAAATCATCTCTTAAAATTTTCAACATCGATAAAAATTGCGAATTGGTCAGATCTTTGGAACTCTGCTCAACCGATGCCATTGAACGAACCAAGGAGCCACCTAAGCCATCATGTAGCTCATGTGCAATTTGAATACGCTCTTGCAAGCGGGTATTTTCCATTTCTAACTGATAATGATTTTGTAGGGTATGCGTCAACTCTTCCTTTACTTGAGTGACCGTTGTTGCCAACGTTTGATTAAACTTTTCAATTCGTCTCACACTTTTAGTCAAGCGTAGTGCAAAAATAATCGCCACACCCAAGGTTGTTATCGGGGAAGCATATGCCGAAATCAAATCCCCTTCATTCATCATTAAGCGCCAACCGTCATGGGCACCAATTGGGACATAAATCAACAACATAATCCCTGCCAGCAACTTGGCTTCAACTTGTCCTGATTTATAAGCAATCCACGAAAATGTCAGGCAATTCAGCATATAGCAAGCATAGCCCACCATAAAACTCAAATCTAAGACAGGTTGTACCAAAGACTGTGGTGTAAAAAAAATCAAGCAACCCAATACAAAAACAGTCATCCCCATGACTTTTTCAAGACGTGGAAATTTTCGTCCTGCAAAACGCCAAGGATAGAGACAAGTCGCTGTCGTAAAACAAAGAAAGATAAAGATATGCAAACGATAGAAATCTAGCGTTGATAGCCCCCAAAGCGTCTCGGTAGCTAAAAGTTGCCCAACGTATAGCACCCAAAGAAAACTGGTTATGGCATACCAACCAAAAGCGTTCTCTTCGCGTCGAAACAGCCAAACCAGCCCCGCAATGATCCCCAAGATAAACTCAAAAATAGTGGTGTAGCTATGCAAGCCTCGCATAGCCAACCAATGTTTTTCATACACTTTGGTATTATCGTGATAGCGGTTTAAACTAACCTCACCAAGCCCTGGATTCAGTGCATTGACGCCCACCACTCGTATCAGCACTTCATTCTGACCTTGCTTTAGGCTGTTGGGTGGAATTACCCATTGCCGAGGCATATTCCAACTTCGTGACAAAGGCTCTTGTAATGAATCATCCTGCCAAAACAGCTGACCATTCAAATACACTTGCCCTGCCATATTGATGTAACTCACCATCAAAGAAAGCGGATCTGAGCCTGCATCTTGACACGTGTATTGCCATTTCAAGCGATACCAAGCTGTGCCAGAATAATTATCCCAACGATCTTTCCAACGATCTGGTAACTTTTCTATCGTTTGCCAATGCTCATGCCCGGTCAATTCTCCGCTTGGCATCTGCGCCTGAGCGACTTCTTGACTGACTAATTTTGACTGACATGATTGGGCAATAGCTTGTGGACTTAGCCCAATTGCACCAAATACAAGACAAAGAACGGTAAATTTCAGCTTTAAAGGTTTAATTAGAGAAATGAGGACATTTAAAAATGTCAGACGTGTTTGAACGCAATACGCCAAGCACATCGAACCTTTTTTCCGACATGCGCAACTTGGAGCATTTGAATGATAGC
Source organism: Acinetobacter sp. LipI_15 (assembly GCF_058242865.1). NCBI lineage: Bacteria > Pseudomonadati > Pseudomonadota > Gammaproteobacteria > Moraxellales > Moraxellaceae > Acinetobacter > Acinetobacter sp. LipI_15. The sequence continues at coordinate 2,624,634 of NZ_JBZAYN010000001.1, forward strand.
GATTCAATACTGACCTTCCCCGTTAGCCGAAATAAAATGGCTAAAATAAAAACAAGATCACATATTAAACCTATGAACTCTAATAAGAAAAACTTTTTCTGAATTATTTATTCTTAACGCTATATCGATATTTTAACATCTCGAATACTCAAGACATTCACATCCAACTTTATATTTGCAACAGAGAATGGAGCTACTTAGATTGAAGCTAGAGACTCACATTAATATCTATACTCAAGCTTCAATCTAGCGACATGAACTTAGCACTCTGCATATAATCACCTTAACCATGAAATAAAATCACTCACTAAGCCTCTCAAAACACCATATTTACAAAGACTGTATCGCGGTAGATTCCTGCAGGTGTCGTTGCATTCACTCGCTCCACCAAACGCACAGCAATCACATAGTTATTTTTGCCAGCGCCTTGCTCTGTAGAAACATTCCACAGATTTTCCATCGCACCTGAAACAGTCATTCGTGTTTTGAGCTTAATCGGGCCATTCGTCACAAAACTACTGCCCGAAGTATCCTGCAAATTACGGCTATTAAAGCGTATGCGGTATTTACCGGAACAATCGACACTAAATGAACTCGCCGCTTGACTATTATAGTAATTCGCCAAGCGCATATTGGTTTCACTGATTCGTCCCATTTCACAACGACTCGGTGCAGCAAATGTTATTGAACTAAATAACGCTGCTGAGATGAGTAAAATACTTTTCATTGGAAATACTCCTTTATTTACACTGCAATGTAATTAATTCAGGAGTTTGGTTTTCTACCTTTTTCGGCACTGTTAATGCTGTTTGGCAAGATCGACCACCACTGGTCCTCACCGTCAACTTGTAGTAACCTTCAACCAAACCATATAACATTACCGTGCCATCTGAACCCACTGGATAAACATCAGCTTCTGGGGTATCAATTGCAACTTCACTTCCTGCAACAAATTGATGACCTTGTTCATCCAATATTTTGACCAATATTTGTTGTGTATCAAATACTGAAAAATTAATGTTATAACCACGCTGTCTTAATGCGACTAAACGATGTGCAGCATTTGGAACTTTGCTTTCGATCGGTAATTGATTTTCATCAAATGAAATATCGTAATTAATATAAGGAACGATATCGTGTACAAAGACATAGCCTTTTTTATTGGTTTTCGCGACTGGAGACATTGAACGCATGACATCAATATCTTCACGACCACCAACATTCACTAAAGCAAAGGCATTATCGACAAAACTGGTCAATGCGTATTGACCACCCAACCACACCATAGCGCCACGGTAGCCAACCTGTGTTGTTGAATCATTTTCACTATAGAGATGACTTAAGGTTAAATCACCAACATCAGTGGACAAACCACCATAGGCATTTAATACCGTTTCATCATTACGATAATCCACACCGAGCGCATAATTTGCACCATATTCACCGAATGCATTTTGAATGAAACGGACACCGCCGGATTTATTGGTACCCGCATCAGCCTGAATACGCTTACCACCACCAAAATTATAAGAAAATGTAATAAAGGCACCTGAGTCATCGCTATCTCCAAATTCTTGGAAATAGTTGGCGGTATACATTAAATTCGGTGTAATTTCGCGACTCACACCCACAGTGAGCATTTTGCGATCCTCTAACTCAAATAAAGGATCATTAGATTCATACTGGGTTTGTTCGATATAGTTCAGATTTAAATTTTGAAAGAATGGAAAATTAGCAAAACTCAAATACGCCATATTTTCAAATTTTGGAAAAATATGATTATCTTCATAACCTAACGCCCGATAATCATTTGTAGCGTAGCGTGAACTCACACCAAAATTAAGTTTCCCGAAATTACGACTGATAGCCAAACCTGCAGAATAGCCATCGTCATTATCGGTTTTACTGCCTAAAAAAATACTGTCTAAAACAAACCATCGATTGACCGCTTGCGTCCATAGCAGTCCTGCATTTTTTACTTTGTCACTATAGGTAGCACTTGCACCCAACGTGGTACGACTGGTGACACCTCTACGCCAATAGGCTGAACTGAAAAAATCGCGATAATCGCTATTTTCTTCGTCATAACTGAAGCGTAGTTTCCCTAATGATATGTTGTAATCATTTAAATTTTCTTTGAGCAATTTACTGCTAATTAACACCGGAAAACTTCGAACAGTGGTATTCCCCAATACATCTTGTACAACCATTTGCGCTGTACCAGCACTTTCAATATTGGCACCTGTTTGTAGGTTATAATCTCCAGGTGAAATCTTTTTCTGATAAATATTTACGCCATCAATATATAAATCAACAGTCGAAGGTAAAACAGCACTACCTTTTAGACTTGGAATATTCCAATACACAAAATCTGGACGTGACGTATAGTCTGTACCAAAACTCAAACCACCAAATCGCACACCATGAATTAATGCGCTATAGGCAGAGGTCGTATCACCAATAATCAGCTTGGTCGCATTTTTGGAGAAATCAAACTCAAGACTACTATTTAACCTTACAAATTTTTCTTCACGATAATCATCCCCTTTATTATTTCGATAAAAGGCATTATTTCTTAAAATCCAATTGTCTTTAAACACCCCAAGTTCAGGCAGTACACCAAAATTATTATGTTGAGTGTTATTTTCAAAGTGCATTTCATAATTGAGAAATGCACCAAAATTTGCAGGCATCGGCTGACTGATTAAGGCATCCGTTTCTAGCCCAAAGAAATATTTTGATGGAAGATTAATTTTGATAGCTTGCAATTGAGGATCAAATCCAGAATGAATATCTTGATCCGTTACCAAACAAAATGAATTTTTAATTGCATGTCGTTTCAGAATTTCTACTTTAATTTGCAGCTTATCAAGATCTGCGCACTCTATATAAAACTTGTTATTTTCAGTCAGTAATAATACTTCGCTCTTGCGGTCTACTTCGTTTACCCAAATACTGGTTGGAAATAAATCATCAGGCATATCAACAGCTTCTGCATGAGCAGAATTAGCACATAAAATACAATATAGAAGCAATGTAATTCTATTCATAGCCACTACTCAACTAAATTAAACTCCAAAGGAGTGTCACCTTTATCTGTTTCCACAACGACTTTATAATTACTAGCGCCTTGTAAAGAAACACTCCCGATGTCGTATTGGTTTTTACCTAATGCCAATAAATATTTCATATCGGAAGATTCAGCGACTGTTTTCTTGCTTTTATCGATGACATAAAGTTTTTGGATTTGAATGTGTGATTTTGCTAAATTTTCAACCTGAATAATGGTGCGACCATTCGATTTTTTAGCAATAAATTTCAAATAAGCGGGTTCTTGTTTGCCGACAAAAAATGGCACATTAATACTTAATAACAGTGCAATTTTCGATTCAGAGTTCGTCACTTGAGGTAGCTCAGTATAAAGAATACGCCATGCTTCTTCTTGTTGTAGGTTCATACTTTCTACAGATTGAGTAAAACCCACACGAACCATTTGTTTTGAATTTGGTTTTAAAATAAAGTTCTTCGGATTGATAATAATATTGGATTCAGGTGAAAGAACATCTTCCCCTGCGGCATTTTGAGTCCATTTAAATGCTTGAGCCTCAAAAATACGTGGTGTCTCATCATCCCCTTTCGACTCCAAAGTAAATGTCGCACTGCGTTGTTTAGATTTATCGGTTAAATATAACTGCACAGGGCTAATTGAAATACCTGCAAATATTTGAGGACTCAATAAGCAAGTCATTAAACTAAATGAAACGACTTTGAATAAACTTTTCATATACCCACCCCAGTACATTTAAATATTATTATCAATTCAAAAATAAAAAGAAGTTGACCCTAACTGTGTAGAATCAACTCCCTAAATTTGGATTAGTAAGCTACTTTGATATATAAAGTATCTTTGTATGTACCAGCACGTTGAGTACCTGAAATTGTATTTTTTGGAGCTACAGATACAGCAAAGTTATCAACGCTCATACCAGCTACAGGTGTAGAACCGATTGGATAATTCACACCACCTTTTGAAGTCGTGATTTTTGTAAATACTTTATCACTAGTGGTTTCATGTTTTACAAAAGTATCTGCACTTGAACCCGCGTTTAGCGTAGATAGATTTAATGTATATGGAGTGTTAGTTGTAACTGTAAAGCCACTAGCACCCGTATAACTGTCTTCAACGAGTTTGATGTCTTTACCTACCAAAAGCTCACATGCTTTAAGAATCTGTAACTCGATGTCGATTTCGCCTTCACACGGCGCACCGCCACATTGTTTAGATTCTTTTTTACCACCAGCGATTGCAGATGTTGCTGGAAGTGCTACGAACAATGTTGCAGATAGTACTGCGGTTAAAATTTTAGATGTAGACATTTCACTTCTCCATTCTCATATGAGATTTATTAGTATGTGCATCAAAGGATATTTGTTAAGAAAAACTAATTAATCTTACTTTCCCTAGGTGCTGATTCATTCTTAATCATGTGGAGAAAAAAAGAACCTAATGTGGAATATTCACACAAATATTCATGTAATATTATTTTTTACGAATATTTAAATTATGTGGCTGTAATATATTAAATATTTTTAATTTTTATATTTTTATTTAATTTTTCTCTTTATCCCAAATTTTGGGGATTTTTTTCATATCCCTATTTTTTGGTATAATATATCTTATTGTTTTTATTAAATTTAGTAACATTAAAAATAATATAGGCTGTTACATATTTCACCAAATATTTGTGAAATAGTTCAAAATAATTTTCAAACAAACCAATACTACGTGAATATTCAACTATACTAATAGTAAAGACCGATTAAATTTAAATTTTAAATAGAATCTCAAATGTATAATCACCACTTTCAGGTATGTCTTTTGAAACACAATACAAGAATTACGTCACCAAATACTGAACCTTTGTATTAAATTACAGGTTTTGAAACACGTCTTAGTTTCCAATGTTAAGCTTTTGTAAATCATATTTTCTTTCTTTAAATTTCAAATTTTTGTTTTTCAAATTTTTAGAATCTCATTTATTACATGAATTATCACGCATATTGAAATTCAGCCCCTCTCTTTCAACGCACTTTTTACTTTGATTTTTTATTCAAAATACTGACTACCTCTTTTAAAACTGCCTACATTCTTCTTTAGAAAATTCTATAAATAAAAAAAAGCCCCAAGTTATGAGGCTTTTTAAAAAATTTAACTTACTCACTGACTGGATAAAGCAATCCTTGATCGACTCGAAAGATTTGACCTGATCCAAAGTCGATCTGCTGCAACTCTCCTTTTAATTTTGGGAAGCCAGCAATTTTTTCCAATTGTGGTGAGCGTTGAAAATTTTTCATTTTAGGATTGTACATCCAATAAATAAATCGCTTATCTTCTATTTTTCGACCTTCAGAGGTATCTGAGAGTACCACATCATAGTATCCATCAAAGTTTACATCTAGGAATCCCATACTATTCCCAAAGGCATTAAAGCCTTGTAATGACTGCAAGACTTTGCCATTTGATTTATTAATCACATCTACGCGCTTTAGAGACTTACCATAAGGTTGGTCTGCGGATTGCACCCCATAAAACTTAAACAGTAGGATAGGTTTATCTACAGCTTTAAACGCAGGCTCAAACTGTAGATAACTTGTAGATGGTGGTGCCGTTTGTTCCGTCAGCTCAGCTTTAAACGAGCCTGTATTTGCATTCAATGTTCCTGCCAATCGATAAGCTGTTGCCGCATTTTGTTCAGTCCCAACATTGACTGAATTCAGATCTATAAAATCTGCTTTTTGAGTCCCTTTAAAGTTAATTTGTTTGGGCTCTTGCAGATCAGTCAGAGTCCCGTGCGGATTCCATATTCCAGCATACAAATCTAAGAAATAGCGCCCTTCAGTCGAGCGAAGCATCCGCTGCATGGATATGCGAACATCAGGTAAAGGCTTTAACTCAGACAGTGTTATATCTGCATCTTGTGCAAAACTCACCACAGGTAGACAAAGAGCGAGTAAAAGAGAGAGTTTTGATATTTTCATTGCAATTACACACTCCATGCAGCATGAATAATGCCTACTCTATCACAACCTAAATTCAACACAGATGACACAAATATAGGAGTTTTGAAACTACCTACGACTCAAACTATCAGATTAAATTGGAGTCGCTTTTAAAGCCCATGTTTCCAAATCTAATGAAATACATTTCAAACCAATATTAGATTCAACACATAGATCTTTCAGCAATTCACACTGATCTCTTATGATCAATTACTGGCTTCACAAGCTCTTGCTTTCTTCTAAGATCAATATATGCATTTTTCCCAACATATACTTCAAAAAAGGCTTCTTCAGGCAATTTTAACGTATAAATTGGACACGTTTGCAATTGGGACTCTTTGCCAAAGTTGGTCATTGATATATGCATGTGTTTTTGTAGAAAAGTGATACCCGAATTGAGCATCGCTAATATTCTTTACAATACGTACTTCCTCTTCGTATGCCCATTCCTGCATTTTATAAAGCAAACCATGCTTTATTAAAACTTCTTCATTATCCCAATTTAAAATATTTGAATTTCCTACAGACATTAATTTTTCAACACTTGCCACATTGGCCTGCTTCGGCGCTGTTTTTAAATATCCCAACTCCCCTTTTGTTGAAGGAATAATAAATTGATCACCATCTTCAAGGCCTGCTTTGCATGTGTCTATTCCGATCACGACACCTTTTTTAACTATCCCCATAATGTGGCCAGATGAGTAGATTTAAAGCAGTTCTAGTCAAACTTAAAATCACATATTTTCTAGAAAACTGATTTCGGAATGCCCTACTGCTACCGATGTCGGTACATCCAAATCATAAAAACCAAAACCAGTGCATTCAAATGGGTCATTAAAATCTTCTAAATGTGAAAAACCTAGAGATTTTGTTTTCAAAATCGTTAAAGCAGCTTCAAAACTCACATATTTATATAAAATCATTATTCTAACCCACGCTAATATTGGGTTCCTTGTATCATAAAACTCAAAAGATAATTAAATAAATTCTTTTCTTTGCTTACGATTTTGTTCGATTGGATCCAAAGTATGAACGAGTACAAAACATTGTTTTGTACGAAGTACAACGAGGCAGCACACTGTTCTGAGTGACGCGTAAGGAATGAAAGCACTACTTTTTTATTTTTAAGGCACGTAACTTTAAATATTAAAAAACCCACTCAAAATGAGTGGGTCTTCGTATTCAAATCAATTGATTCAAGAAATTAGTTTTTCTCTTTATCAACGATTTTGTTTGCTTGGATCCAAGGCGCGAAAATGATAAAAGTATCGCTTACATCATTTGAGGCTCGTAGCCTTGATGCCGTCTTTTATAAGGGATAAAAAAGCCCCTGTTAAAAACAAGGGCTTTTTGACTTAGATATCAGAACTTCGTTCTTTTCTTTGTCTACGATTTTGTTCGCTTGGATCCAAGGTACGTAAAAATAGAAAAGCATGCTTTTCTATTTTTAAGGCACGTAACTTTAGATATTAAAAAACCCACTCAAAATGAGTGGGTCTTCGTATTCAAATCAATTGATTCAAGAAATTAGTTTTTCTCTTTATCAACGATTTTGTTCGCTTGGATCCAAGGCATCATCGCACGTAACTTGTTACCAGTTACTTCGATACCATGCGCCGCGTTTTGACGACGACGAGCAGTCATAGAAGGATAGTTCAACGCACCTTCTTGGATGAACATCTTCGCGTATTCACCAGATTGAATACGTTTAAGCGCATTACGCATAGCTTCACGAGACTGTTCGTTGATTACTTCAACACCAGTTACGTATTCGCCATATTCAGCATTGTTTGATACTGAGTAGTTCATGTCCGCGATACCGCCTTCGAACATTAAGTCAACGATCAATTTAAGTTCGTGTAGACATTCGAAGTAAGCCATTTCTGGTGCATAACCAGCTTCAACAAGAGTTTCGAAGCCCATTTTAACCAATTCAACAGCACCACCACAAAGAACTGCTTGCTCACCGAAAAGGTCAGTTTCAGTTTCTTCACGGAATGAAGTTTCGATAATACCAGTACGGCCACCACCAACACCTGAAGCGTAAGAAAGCGCAACGTTACGTGCATTACCAGAAGCATCTTGGTGAACAGCGATAAGATCAGGTACACCTGAACCACGTTGGAATTCTGAACGTACAGTATGACCTGGCGCTTTTGGAGCAACCATGATTACGTCAAGGTCAGCACGTGGAACAACTTGGTTATAAAGAACAGAGAAACCATGAGCAAATGCTAGCGTTGCACCTTGCTTGATGTTTGGCTCAATTACGTCACGGTAAAGTTGTGATTGGAACTCATCTGGAGTCAAAATCATAACTAAGTCAGCTTGAGCTACAGCAGCAGGAACTTCTGAAACTTTAAGACCAGCATTTTCAGCTTTTTTCCAAGAAGTAGAACCAGCGCGTAGACCTACAGTTACGTCAACGCCTGAATCTTTAAGGTTAAGCGCATGAGCATGGCCTTGTGAACCATAACCAATGATTGCTACTTTTTTGCCTTGGATGATAGATAAGTCTGTGTCTTTATCGTAAAAAATTTGCATTGCTGTCTCCGCTAAAATGCTTTCGTTTCCTTTAACTTGATACCGTGATTCTGTTTGATTATTCACGTTTCAAGTACCTCACCCATAGGAGTGAGGTGAATATATAAAATTAGATAGTTAAAACTTTTTCACCACGTGCAATACCTGAAACACCTGAACGTACAACTTCTAGAATTGTATTTTCAGCTAAGGCATCAATAAAACCATCTATCTTTTCAGTTGTACCTGCGATTTGAATGGTATATGTCGTTGGTGTTACGTCTACGATTTGTCCACGGAAAATATCCGCAGTACGTTTAATTTCTGCGCGCGCTGAACCAAGTGCTTTGACTTTAATTAACATCAATTCACGTTCAATATGAGCACCTTCAGACAAATCAACAACTTTAACAACTTCGACAAGCTTGTTGAGTTGTTTGGTGATTTGTTCAATTTTATGCTCATCGCCATACGTGGTTAAAGTCAAACGCGAAAGCGTCGGATCTTCTGTTGGCGCTACGTTTAATGTCTCAATGTTATAACCACGCTGCGAGAATAAACCTACCAAACGTGAAAGCGCACCTGCTTCGTTTTCTACAAGTACAGAGATAATATGTCTCATTGTGTGCGCTCTCCTTTGCCTAACCACATATCTTTCATTGACTGGCCAGCAACCAACATTGGATATACATGCTCTGAACGGTCAACCATCACGTTAATAAACACACACTTGTCATTGATCGCCATCGCTTCAGCAAGCTTCGACTCGAGTTCATCTGCATGGTCAATTTGAATACCTACATGACCATACGCCTCCATTAATTTAGGGAAGTCTGGAAGTGACTCAACATACGAGCTTGAGTGACGACCTTCGTAGTTCATGTCTTGCCATTGCTTAACCATACCTAATGCACGGTTATTCAAGCATAGAATTTTTACATTCAAGCCATATTGCTTACATGTAGATAGTTCTTGGATACACATCTGAATCGATGCTTCGCCAGTAATACACACTACTTGTTGATCTGGGAAGGCAAGTTTTGCTGCCATAGCATATGGCAAACCTACACCCATGGTTCCTAGACCACCTGAGTTGATCCATTGACGTGGACGTGTGTATTTGTAGTAAAGCGCACCAAACATTTGGTGTTGACCAACGTCTGAAGTAATGATGGCTTGGCTATTGGTAATTTTATCCAACGCTTCAACAACTTGCTGTGGCTTCATTGAACCATCAGTTGGTTTGTCATAGTTCAAACCATGAACTTGACGCCATTCATTGATTTGTTTCCACCAAGCCGCGATATCTTCTGGATTTGGTTTAGACACATTCAATTGCTTTAATTGAGCCAACATTTCAGTCAATACAGGCTCTACTGCACCCACAATTGGGATGTGCGCCATAATTGTTTTTGAAATCGTTGCTGGGTCTATATCAATATGAATGACTTTCGCATTTGGACAGAATTTCGCTGGATTATTGGTTACACGGTCATCGAAGCGCGCGCCCACACACAGAATCACATCTGCATTGTGCATAGTCATATTGGCTTCGTAAGTACCATGCATACCCAACATACCGATGAATTGTTCATCATTGCCCGGATACGCACCAAGACCCATTAAAGTACTGGTTACTGGATAACCCAATAAATGTGCAAGTTCTGTCAACTGTGCAGAAGCGTTGCCTTGAACCACACCACCGCCTGAATAAATAATTGGGCGTTTAGCATGAATCAATTCATCAATTGCTTTACGAATTTGACCTGAGTGACCACGATGCGGCGGTTGATACGAACGCATTTTCACTTTTTCAGGATATTCGTAAGCAAATTTCTCTGCAGGATTCGTTGCATCTTTTGGAATATCAACGACAACAGGACCCGGACGACCACTTGAAGCGATATAAAATGCCTTCTTAATAATCGAAGGGATTTCGCTTGCATGACGTACTTGGAAGCTGTGTTTTACGATTGGGCGCGAAATACCGACCATATCCGTTTCTTGGAACGCATCCTCACCGATAAGATGGCTTGCAACCTGACCTGACAAAATCACCATTGGGATTGAGTCCATATAGGCAGTTGCAATTGGAGTTACGGTATTTGTTGCACCCGGACCAGATGTCACCAGTACGACACCTGTTTTACCTGTGACACGTGAGTAAGCATCAGCCATATGACCAGCAGCTTGCTCGTGGCGCACTAGGTAATGATTGATTTTTTCTTGTTGAAATAGCGCATCATAAATATGCAGTACTGCGCCGCCTGGGTATCCAAAAACATGTTCAACGCCTTCGTCCGCTAAAGCGCGTACGAGCATTTCACCACCAGATAAAAGTTCCAACGTGATTCACCCTAATCTTTTTTCACGCACAAATGGAGGGCATTTGTCGTGGTTAATTCATTAACTGTGTGCTCTGTTATAGCACACAAATTTCATAGTTTTCATAGCAATAAGAAAAAAATCTGACCTGCTTGCTGTTTGAGCAATATGGGGTCTAAAACATGTTGGGATAAACATATTTTGTTGGCTTTGTTCAACGTCTCGGCTAGAGAAGAAGTCCATTGCTAAAATGCACTCATTCGAAGGGTGATCGATCTAAGGCATATAAAACTAAAGACAGCATTTTTGTAGTTTCAACCATTAAAGTCAAGTTTAAAAATCGGCTTTTTTCTGATTACTTACAGACCGTTTGTTTTTTAAGCACCCTCTCTTTCTTCGTATTCTTTGTAGTTTGTTTATTTATAACCAGTTAGCATGTATTTAATAAAATACTTTTATAAATCTAATAAATAAATTAAATGAATGGATGTATGTTTTTAATTCAATTGCTTTACATTGAAGTTGCTGCATAGGTTAAATGATAAGAATCCAATATTTTTATTGCTTATAAATCCCCCAATTCATCATTCACAAAGTTATTCATCCCACGCGATGTCCCTTTTATCCTTTGTGCTAAAAAATGCATAGATTCTGCTGTCAAAAAAGCGCAAAATTTTCAGCATAATTTTGCATGATCACTCTAACTTTGGGACTGAATTTATGATGAAGACGACGATTGCTCGCACTGCCTGTATTTTATCTAGCATGGCATTTTGCCTGACCAGTTTGGACCTTTCAGCGAAAGAATATTACAAGTGGGTGGATGCAAAAGGTTCAACGCATTACACCACCACGCCACCGCCAAAAAATGCGCAGCGTAAAGGTAAAGTGAATACCTATGGTGCAACAACGACTACGCAATCAACTCCAGCAAAAAACCAAGAAGAGGTTTCACGTGAAGCCGAACAGTCGAATGAACAAAATGAGCAGCTAGCGGAACAACAACGCGAAGCCAATGCAGCGCTCCGCCAAGGTCAAGCCGTAGCCTCCGCACCACAATAATTTACGCCAAAGCCTTCAATTTTGACTTAAATTATTTACATCTACACAGCATCGCAAAATTCACTCTAGGCGTATTTTGCGCTATGCTGTAGCACAAACTTTTTAACCGTTATTTCTATTTACGTTTATGACTACTCACATTGACCCTGAATATCAAGCCAGTGCGATTGAACCTACAGTCCAACAAGACTGGGAAAATCGCAAAGCCTTCAAAGTTGCCGACCAAGTAGAAGGACCACGTCGTTATATCCTCTCTATGTTCCCTTATCCAAGTGGCAAACTGCATATGGGTCATGTGCGTAACTATACAATTGGTGACGTGATCAGCCGTTTCCACCGCTTACAAGGTGAAACTGTGCTACAACCAATGGGTTGGGATGCTTTCGGTCTACCTGCTGAAAATGCTGCAATTGCCCATCAAGTCGCTCCTGCAAAATGGACTTTTGAAAACATTGATTACATGCGTAATCAGCTTAAAAAGTTAGGTCTTTCTGTAGATTGGGATCGTGAATTTGCAACTTGCACACCTGAATATTACCGTTGGGAACAATGGTTATTCGTTCAGCTTTATAAAAAAGGTTTAATTTACCGTAAGCTTTCAACAGTGAACTGGGACCCTGTAGACCAAACTGTTTTAGCAAACGAACAAGTTGAAAATGGTCGTGGCTGGCGTTCTGGTGCATTGGTCGAAAAACGTGATATTCCAATGTACTACTTCCGCATCACTGACTATGCGCAAGAATTACTTGACGATTTAGAAACATTAAAAGACGGCTGGCCACAGCAAGTTTTAACCATGCAACGTAACTGGATTGGTCGCTCACAGGGTATGGAAATTACCTTCCCTTCAGCGAATCCTGACGTTTATGCAGATGGTTTAACTGTATTTACAACTCGTGCTGACACACTCATGGGTGTGACTTATGTTGCGGTTGCAGCAGAGCATCCAATGGCGCTTAAAGCGGCAGAAAGCAATCCTGAGCTTGCTGCATTTATCGAAGAATGCCGTATGGGTTCTGTTGCAGAAGCCGATCTTGCGACGGCTGAAAAGAAAGGCATGGCAACTGGTCTTTCTGTGAAGCACCCAGTTACAGGTGAAGAAGTTCCTGTTTGGATCGCGAACTACGTCTTGATGTCTTACGGTTCAGGCGCGGTGATGGCAGTGCCTTCACACGATGAACGTGACTTCGAATTTGCCAACAAATATGGCTTAACCATCAAGCAAGTGATTGATGCCAAAGGTGCAGACGATGCAGCCTTTGACGCAACCACTTGGCAGGAATGGTACGGTTCTAAAGAAGGCAAACTGGTGAATTCAGGCGAATTTGATGGTTTAGATTTCCAAGGCGCATTCGATGCATTCCTTGCAAAACTTGAGCCTCAAAAGCTTGCAAATGTAAAAGTTCAATTCCGTTTACGTGACTGGGGTGTTTCTCGTCAGCGTTATTGGGGTTGTCCAATTCCTATGATCAACTGTGAAAAATGTGGTCAGGTTCCAGTACCTGAAGAACAACTTCCAGTTGTATTGCCAACGGACGTGGTTCCAGACGGTTCAGGCAATCCACTCAACAAAATGCCTGAGTTCTATGAAACCACTTGCCCATGCTGTGGTGGCGATGCTCGTCGTGAAACAGATACTTTGGATACCTTTGTAGAATCATCTTGGTACTATGCACGCTATGCATCTCCAGATTTCACTGACGGTATGGTGAAACCTGAAGCGGGTCAAACTTGGTTACCTGTGAACCAATACATCGGTGGTGTTGAACACGCGATTCTGCATTTACTTTATGCACGTTTCTTCCACAAATTGATGCGTGACGAAGGCGTGGTACAAGGTAATGAGCCGTTCACTAACTTGCTCACTCAAGGTATGGTGCTTGCAGATACTTACTACCGTGAATCTGAGTCAGGTAAGAAAACATGGTTTAACCCTGCCGACATCGACTTAGAACGTGATGAAAAAGGCCGTATCATTTCTGCGAAATATCAAGGTGATGGTCAAGACGTCGTGGTGGGTGGTCAAGAAAAAATGTCGAAATCGAAAAATAACGGTATCGACCCGCAAGCGATTATTGACCAATACGGCGCAGATACTGCACGTGTATTCATGATGTTCGCGGCTCCACCAGATCAATCACTAGAATGGTCTGACGCTGGTGTTGAAGGCGCAAACCGTTTCTTAAAACGTGTATGGCGCCTAGCAACTGGTTTCCTTGAACAAGGCAACTCTGCTGCAAACATCGACAAAGCGGCACTATCTACCGCTGCACAAGACTTGCGTCGTAAAACACACGAAACCATTCAAAAAGTGGGTGATGACATTGCACGTCGTCATGCCTTCAACACCGCCATTGCTGCGATGATGGAACTTTTGAATGCCAACAATAAGTTTGAAGCAAAAGATGATAACGACGTTGCCGTTGCACGTGAATCAATCACAACCCTTCTAACTTTACTTGCTCCGTTTGCACCACATTTAAGCCAAACCTTATTGGCTGAGTTTGGTATCGAATTAACATCAGCACGCTTCCCTGCGGTAGATGAATCTGCGCTGACTCGCAATACACAAACGATTGTAGTGCAAGTGAACGGTAAACTTCGTGGCAAATTAGAAGTGTCTGTCGATGCCTCTAAAGATGACATTTTGGCACAAGCAAAAGCATTACCTGAAGTTCAGCAATTCTTGACTGGTCCAACCAAGAAAGAAATTGTGGTGCCGAATAAATTAGTGAACTTGGTGGTTTAAATTCCTTATATTTCCTTCTCCCTTTGGGAGAAGGTTGGGATGAGGGTAATTAATAAAACTCACCTCTCCCTAACCCTCTCCTATGAGGAGAGGGAACAAAAGGATTTCACAATTCCCAAACAAAGCCCGTTGCGAGTCAACGGGCTTTGACTTTACAATCCACACAGGATTTCAACATTATCCCTTCGGGAAACAGAGGACACTTTATGCACTTGGTTCAACGTGTTGCTGCAATTGTATTAACTATGGGCCTGAGCGCAGGCATGGTCGGTTGTGGTTTTCATTTAAAAGGCACCAACCCTGCTGCTGTACCTGTGGCCTATTCCAATATGCGATTGGCACTTCCTGAAGATACGGATGACTTACATGAAAAGTTAGCGATTTATTTAGGTTCTGCAGGCGTGCAATTGAGCAATAATCAAAATGCCTATGTCTTACATGTGTTGGATTACACTCCGCGACGTTTAGAACTCAATGGTAAATTGGTTGAAACTTTACTGCGCTTGAATGTGACGTTCCAAATTGAAGATGCTCAAGGCAACCCTGTGACTGAACCACGTACATTGATGGCAACACGTAGCTACCAATATGACGTTGCAACCGTCAACACTGATGACCAAGAAGAAAAATATTTAAAACAAGTGATTATTGATGACATTGCACAACAGATCGTGCGCCAAATTTCATCAAACCGCTTACCAAAAGCGAATCCACTAACTGCACCGACCAAAGCTGAGTAAGAACCATCCATGAAACTTGACTATCTTCAGGCATTAAAACGTGTAGATGAAGCGCAAGGTGCCTGGGTGCTGCATGGTCAAGAGCCTTTACTTGAACAAAATCTCCTGGATGCATTTCGTAAGAGTTGGAACGCTCGAGAAATCGAGCGTCAACGTTATGACATTAGCTCTGCGTCCGATTGGAAAAATGTCTTTAATGCGTTAAATAGTTTGTCATTATTTTCCAGTCAACTGGCAATTGAGGCACATGGCAGCATTAAACCCGATGCCAATGGGCTAAAACTGTTAAAAAGCTATTTGCAGCAAAATGAAAGCAACTTGCTGCTCGTGGTCATGCCGAAGCAAGACAGTGCGAGTTTAAAGACCAGTTTCTTCCAAACCATTGATGCCAATGGGGTCAATGTTGCACTGACTGCAAACTATCCTAAAGATCGTCAGCAAATCTTAGCCACCGAGGCGCAAAAGCTCGGTATTCAACTCGCCAATGATGCTTGGCAATGGCTAGAACAACATCATGAGCATAATTTGCTGGCTGCAAAAAATAGTTTAATGCGTGTCGCAGATACTTTTCCTGAAGCTGAAATGATTCAGATTGATCATCTGTACTCCTGCTTACAAGATCAGTCACGCTACACCACCTATGATTTAAATGATGCAATGCTGCAAGGCAATTTGGCGCAATCAATTAAAATTTTTCAATATTTGATTGCCTCTGGTGAGCCAATGTCACTCATTTTATGGAGTATCAGCAAGGAAATGCGCTTGCTTATGCAACTGTTTGAGCAACCACAAAATGCCTTACAAATTGGTATCTGGAAAACCAAAGTCGGGCTGTATCAACAAGCTTTACGCCGTTTAAATGCCAATGAGTTTTTGACTTGGCCTGCCCTACTGTTACGTTTAGATGCCTCGATCAAAGGTTTGGGACATGAAAACCCTGAGCATTTAGTGCAACAAGCGATTGCCAGCTTGTGTGGTCGAAAATTATTTTATTAAAATGTATCTTCGGTATTTTCAGCGCTGGATGCTAAAAAATAGCTAAACGAATAATTCTCATTTACATTTGTTCAAAATATTCACAATTTATCCGTATTTAAATCTTATAATTCAATCATCTTTCTAAACTTTTAACTGCCAATCATGCCAAAAATAAAACCAGCAAAATTGATCGTAGCCATCATCGTTGCTTTGGCAATCGCTGTCACTGCATGGCATTTCCTAAAACCTAAAGAAACTCAGCCGCAATATATTACTGCTGAAGTGAGTCGTGGTGACATTGAAAACTCTGTACTTGC
Organism: Acinetobacter sp. LipI_15; assembly: GCF_058242865.1. Lineage (NCBI taxonomy): Bacteria > Pseudomonadati > Pseudomonadota > Gammaproteobacteria > Moraxellales > Moraxellaceae > Acinetobacter > Acinetobacter sp. LipI_15. The sequence continues at coordinate 2,641,388 of NZ_JBZAYN010000001.1, forward strand.
AACAGGTGTACTTGAAGCAACCAAAATGGTGAGTGTTGGTGCACAGGTTTCTGGTCAGGTGAAAAAGATGTATGTGCAACTCGGTGATGAAGTGAAACAAGGTCAGCTGATTGCCCGTATTGACTCTGTACGTCAGGAAAATGATTTAAAAACTGCAGAAGCCAGCATCAAAAACCAACAAGCGCAATTGGCAGTTAAACAAGCAAATCTTGCAAAAGTCCAAGCTGAATATAATCGTCAACAAGCAATGTACGCTCAAGACGCGACTAGTCGTGCAGAACTTGAATCTGCGCTAGCAAGTTATAAAACTGCGCAAGCTGATATTGCAGCCATTAATGCACAAATCGAACAATCACGTTTAACTTTAGCGACTGCAAAAGAAGACTTAGGCTATACACAAATTGTTGCACCTATGGATGGAACCATCGTGGCGATTGTGACTGAAGAAGGTCAAACCGTAAACGCCAACCAAAGTGCGCCAACCATTGTGAAATTGGCAAAACTCGACACCATGACCATTAAAGCTGAAATTTCTGAAGCTGATGTGATGAAAGTCCAAGAAGGTCAAAACGTCTATTTTACAACCTTGGGCGACAGTGAAACAAAACACTATGCTACCCTGCGCCAAGTTGAACCTGCGCCAAACTCAATTAACACCGAAAGTAACAACAACACCTCTTCGTCTTCAAGTACTGCGGTTTACTACAATGCGTTATTTGATGTCCCAAATGAAGACGGTAAATTGCGTATTGATATGACTGCTCAGGTGTATATCATTTTAGATGAAGCCAAGAATGTCTTGACTGTACCTGCCGCAGCCGTTCAAACCTCGAACCGTCCACAACGTAGCCGTAATAATGCATCTGCAAATGGTGAATCTACTGATAAAAAAGCCATCGCAGAAGCTAAATCGAATAAAGATAATCCAAACCGTCCTAAACGTTTAGAACTGACTGAAGCTGAAAAAACATTGGTCAAACAAGGTAAAGCCAGCGTTGCGATGGTTCGTGTACTACAAGCCGATGGTTCAGCTCAACCACAACAGGTATTACTCGGTTTAAATAACCGTGTGACCGCACAAGTGATCCGTGGCTTAAAACAGGGTGACAAAGTCGTGATTGCCGACGGTTCAGATACCTCTAATGATTCAGCGAAACGCAGCAACCGTGGTGGTGCTGGCGGCCCAATGAGAATGTAATGATGAGTCAAAATCAGACGCCTCTACTCGAGGTCAAGAATCTGACTCGTGAATTCCCTGCCGGTGAAAGCACAGTCCAGATTCTAAAAGGGGTCAATCTTGAGATTTACCCAGGTGAACTGGTAGCAATTGTAGGTCAGTCCGGTTCTGGTAAATCTACCCTCATGAACATTTTGGGGTGTTTAGATAAACCCACAAATGGCAGCTACAAAGTCAAAGGACGCGAAACGCGTGAGCTTGAACCTGATGAATTAGCACAATTGCGCCGTGAATATTTTGGCTTTATTTTCCAGCGCTATCACTTACTCGGTGATTTGAATGCTGCTGGTAACGTCGAAGTTCCTGCAATCTATGCCGGTGCAGATGCAACCGAACGCAATGCACGTGCCAAGCAACTGCTGACTGACTTAGGACTGGGTGAAAAAACCCAAAACCGTCCGAGCCAACTTTCGGGTGGTCAGCAACAACGTGTGTCGATTGCGCGTGCCCTCATGAATGGTGGCGATGTTATTCTTGCCGATGAACCGACCGGTGCATTGGATAAGAATAGTGGTATTGAAGTGATGCGGATTTTGCGCGAACTCAATGCCAAAGGTCATACTATTATATTGGTCACTCACGATCATAATGTTGCGAAAAATGCGACGCGAATTATTGAAATTTCTGACGGTAATATCATCTCAGATCAGCCCAATGTGCCTGAAACAGATGATGAACCTTTAGAAAAACAACAACTCGTTCCAAACACACAGAAAAAAACCTCGAGCTGGCGCTCAGCCGTTGACCGTTTAGGTGAAGCCTTCCGTATGGCGATTTTAGCCATGAATGCTCACCGTATGCGTACATTTTTAACCATGCTCGGGATCATTATTGGTATCGCTTCTGTGGTTTCTGTTGTGGCTCTTGGGAATGGTTCACAAAAGCAAATTTTAGAAAATATCAGCAGTTTAGGTACCAATACCATCACGGTGTATCAAGGTCGAGGCTTTGGTGATAATTCCAGATCCTCCCAAGTAAAAACATTGGTTCCAGCCGATGCGACAGCCCTTGCTGAGCAGCCTTATGTCGATGGCGTTAGTCCTTCAGTCAATTCATCTGTTACAGCACGTTTTAAAGATACTGAGGCTTCAACCACAGTGAATGGTGTGAGTGAAGATTTCTTCTATGTCAAAGGAATGAACTTCGCTTCGGGTCAGCCTTTTGATAAAGAAAGTGTGAATGAGCAAGCGCAAGATGTGGTGATTGATAGTAATACTAAAAATACCTTCTTTGCCGATGGCACCAACCCTGTGGGTCAAGTGATTTTATTAGGCAGTGTGCCGAGCCGTATCATTGGCGTGATCGAAGAACAAAAAAGCATGATGGGCAACTCAGATAGCCTGAATGTGTATTTGCCCTATTCAACGGTCATGAGTCGTATGCTGGGGCAGTCGAACGTACGTAGCATCATTGTCCGAGTGAAAGATGAATACCCAAGTGCCGCTGCTGAAAACGCCATATTGAACTTATTGGTGCAACGTCATGGCGCGCAAGATGTCTTTACACAGAACTCCGATAGTATCCGTGAAACCATTCAACAAACCACTGCAACAATGACTTTACTGGTTTCAGCGATTGCGGTGATTTCATTGATCGTCGGTGGTATCGGGGTCATGAACATTATGTTGGTTTCTGTGACTGAGCGTACTCAAGAAATTGGTGTGCGTATGGCCGTGGGTGCCCGTCAAAGTGATATTTTACAGCAGTTCCTGATTGAGGCGGTGTTGGTGTGTATCTTAGGCGGTGTGCTTGGGGTTTTATTATCTTTAGGTATTGGACAATTGATTAGTCATTTTGCCGGTGGAACATTCCAAATGGCCTATTCAACAACGTCTATCGTTGCCGCATTTGTCTGCTCAAGTATGATTGGTATTGTGTTTGGCTTTATTCCTGCACGTAATGCCGCACAGCTTAACCCTGTCGATGCGCTTTCTCGCGAATAAGGAATTAATGATGCAAATGACCTTAACTAAACTTGCAAGTGCCTTCATTCTCGGAAGTAGCTTAGTCGGCTGTGCCGCTGTGGTTAAAACGCCGTACGAAGCTCCTGCAACACAAATCCCGACGCAATTTCAAAATGCAAAAGCCATGAGTCAGCAAGTTCATGCAGATACTTATGCTGACCAATGGTGGACATTGTTTAATGATGCTCAATTAAACCAGTTGGTGAATCAAGTTTTAGCGGCCAATACAGACCTTGCTGTAGCAGGTATTAATTTACAGCAAGCTCGACTAAAAGCTGGTTTGGCTGAGAATCAGCAAGGGCCACGCGTGAGTTCAGGTGTTTCGACTGGACATAACTTTAACCTTAACTCAGGTGATGATTCCTCAAAAGGTGTATCACTCAGTGGTGGCGTCAGTTATGAAGTAGATTTATTTGGTCGTTTGGCTAGCCAGACTGAGGCCGCAAAATGGGAAGCTTTAGCAACTGAACAAGACCTGCAAGCCACTGCCCAAAGCTTGATTGCAACAACAGCAAACCTATATTGGCAACTTGGCTATTTAAATGAGCGCTACAGTATTGCGCAGCAAAACTTAGCCAGTACGCAAAAAACCTATGACTTGGTCAAGGTGCAATATAAAGCTGGCGCTGTGTCAGGTTTAGATCTAACGCAAGCGGAACAGTCGGTCCAAAGTCAAAAAGCGACCTTAAGCCAAATTGCCCAACAAAAAGTGGAAACACGTACTGCATTGGCTGTGTTATTGCATCAACCTGTGCAACAACTGAATATTTCAGAGCCGCAGCGCCTACCTCGAATTGCATTACCGACGATTGCAGCGGGTTTACCAGCCGAGTTGTTGTCTCGCCGTCCAGATTTACAAGCGAGCGAATTAAGATTACGTAAAGCTTTGGCAAATAAAGATGCAACGAAAGCGAGTTACTACCCTTCGATTAGTTTGACTGGCAGTTTAGGCTCGAGTAGTACCTCTTTGAGTAATTTATTACAAAACCCTGCTTTGGCTTTGGGTGCAAGTTTAAGCTTGCCTTTCTTGCAATATAACGATATGAAGAAAGACCTTGCGATTAGTGATTTAGATTATGAAAAAGCCATTATTCAATATCGTCAGACCTTGTATCAGGCTTTTGCCGATGTGGAAAATGCACTGTCCAATCGTACTGAGCTCAGTCAGCAAGTTGCTTTGCAAGAACGTAATTTACAGCTTGCAGAAAAGACCGAGCGTTTAACTGAAGTGCGTTATCGCCATGGTGCGATTGCACTGAAAAACTTACTCGATGCACAAGAGACTACGCGTAATGCACGACTTTCTTTGGTTCAGACCAAGCAGAGTCAATACAATGCTTATGTAACTTTGATGCAGGCTTTGGGTGGTAGTCCGGTTCAGCAGTTGCCTTGATTTATATTAAAAAAGCCCTGAGGGGCTTTTTTTACATCTAAAGGGTTTAAATAACAAAAACTCTCTTTTTGAGATATTAAAATTGCTTTATTCTTTGGCAGTATTTTAACAACTCTATAATTTTAAAGAATATGATCAATCGAAATTTAGCCATTATTTTACTATCTACTTTTGCTTTAAGTGCTTGTGCAAAAAGTGCGAATGAGCCACAAACTCCTTCTACTAATCAAAAAAATGTTTCTCCCGAATTACAAGCACAAATTCAAAAATTGCTAGAAAAAACCAAGAAGAACATGATTTTTGTGGAAGGTGGTACTTTTATGATGGGAGATTTTGATCATTATGACAGCAAGATTGATAGCAAACCTGTTCACAAAGTAACTCTAGATAGCTTTAGCATGTCTGCTTATAAAGCCACCTATGCAGATTTAGACATATACAGCGCTGCAACCAATACCCCTAAAGTAGGTTCAACTGAATCCTTATCTTCAAAAGCAAGATATCCTAACTCGTCTGCTGGTGTCTCTTGGCAAGAGGGACGAAATTATTGCCAGTGGTTAGGTATACAGCTAAAACTTGACATAGACCTCCCGACCGAAGCCCAGTGGGAATATGCAGCCCGCAATAAAGGCAAAAAGATTCATTTTCCAACCAATACCGGTAAAATTGAAGATGGAGTAAATGTGTGGAGTTTTGAGCAACGTATACAGTTACGTAAAAAATATAAAGCACCTAAGTCACTTATCTCTGAAGTAGGACAATACCCACCTTCAGCTCTAGGTTTTTATGATTTAACGACAGACAATTACGAATGGATGCTCGACTGGTATGCAGCAGATTACTATCAACACTCCCCAGAAAAAAACCCGCAAGGCCCTAAAGCAGGAACTGAGAAAGTTCTCCGTAGTGCTAAACCTCTAGATGGCCAAACATTGCAGATGGGGGAAGGTTTAACTGTACGGCGTAGCCATGCTCACCCTAACCAACCCGTCGATTTTGACGAAGAGTTTAAAGGGGTAATCAATCCAAATTTTGAAAATTCTGTACGCTGTGTAGTAAACCAAACTAAAAAGATTCTATAGTCTAACGTAGCGTACAGCTCTATCAAACTCATGCTTGATAGAGCTGTATTTCCTGATCTTCAAATGGGGCTAAAATATCTAAATTTGTAGCTAAAATTGCGTCGTTATCTGCATAACCACCCATATAATCCAACTGCTTAAATTGCATATCATCTTGATTTTTTACAATTAAATGATTCAAAGGGTAGCCTTGTATGGGTTTTGCCTGCTTACGGTATTTAAGGTAATCTTTTAACCATTGGTTTTCTCGACCACCTGCATAGTCTCCCCCGGAATTGAGTGCAATAATAATATCTTCAGCAATACTGGCATCTTCACCATAGTTTAAAAAGCGAATAATATCCCCTTCAATTTTTTGCATATTACTTTTGGACTGGGTTTCAGCACGAGGATGCACATGTTGAATGACATTCATCCATTCCTGAGTAGAAATACAGGTTTTAAATATATTAATGATGGCATTTTTCCGTGTTACAAAACGGTTAATTTCTACATCTAAACCACTCATACTAATCGTCATATCAAACAAAGAAGCAGTGCGAGTTGTCCAGTGTGTTACCCCATAGATCAATATCCCCTTGGTTTCAGGTGAAGCAATGACTAAACCTTCTAAACCGCCGGGTGAGTTGATATTCATAGCGGCTCTATAACGTTGTTGATCGGAAGATAGACCTTCAATCCAAACATCAAATCTATTAACTAACTTATTAATATCTTGGGTTAAAGGATGATTTGCCCCTATACAATAAGCTAATATTTGCGCTAATGCAGTGAAAGCTAATTTATTAATATATACAAGTTGTTTAAATGACGCTTGTAATAATTGACTTTTTACAAACAGCGCAAAATGCCACATTTGCTTAAAATCAACTTCAAAGTCTAAAGCTCCCTTTGCCCCAATTCCCCAACATACATGCAAAGCCACACGGAATTTAAATTTTCCACCTTCAAGAAATATTTGAAATTTCCCCTCAAACCCACCGCCAATACTTCCACCCACCGTCGGTGCTGCAGAGGCCAAATTAACAAACTTAGCTGGACTCTCTGTCTTATCGTTATACCACTCTATAGAGCCTAAAGCAGTAACACCCATTTGGGCTCCACCAAATGCTTTTACTTCAGCTGTCACTTGATTTTCTGTTGTTTTGTCAAAATCTGTATCAGTAGGCTCTAAAATTCCGCGGGAAGTAGCATTAGTACGCCTCGGTGTCCGTGTCGTAGGATAAACAACTTGAGGCGCACCAACAGTCATTGGCAAATCAACCGATAAATTACCTGCCAATCCAATATTTGCACCAGCAAAACCATGTAAACTACAACCGCGAATAAAGCGAATAGTACCTAGTGCCATATCTCCGACCTCTAAATTCCAACCATTTTCACTTGGATAAAAGCTTCTCCATTCTTTTTGCTTTTCAAATAATACAAATTTTGCAGAGAGATCGCCTTTTGCTCTAATTGAAGTTCCTTTATTAGTCGCATGTATTGAAGCTTCACCTCCATTTCCAGCAACTAAGCGCATCCATTGCGATTCAACACTAACATTGACCCCATTACTATTTTTATATTGTTCTGCAATTTCTCCACCAATCCCACCTATCATGTCGTAGATAACTTTTTCATCATCACCAAATTTCTTTTTATAAATTTCTACGCTTAGTTGCTCTTTTAAATCATCGAAGCTTTTTTTCATATCGAGTAAGTCAATTTCTATATCACCATCTTCTTCATAATTCCTAGATTTAATCGCTGCAGTTTTTATTTTTATTTTTGCTTCACCATTTAGTCGCTTTGACTTTAATTGATCATATTCCTTCGCCGTTAAATATTTTCTTAATAGTTGTTTTTCCCCTGTTTTAGTATCTCCTTTTGTTTCTAAAACCAAAACTTCTCGCAAATCTGCTTTATTTCCAAATTTTTCATTTAATTTTTCTATTGCTTTTTGTTGATTAATATTTAATCTTTTTTCAATTTCTTCAATTTCAGCAGTAGACTTAGCAGTAGAGCTAGATAAATAGTTCATTTTTTCATCTAATTCATATTTTGTACGATGTATATTTTTTATAGAATCTTCTAAGTCACGCGTTATTTTTTCAAATGTATCGAAAGCATCCGGAGGTAATATTAACAATTCATCAGTATGAGGATTGACTACAATTGGTATTTTTTTAGCTTTACCTAAGCCGACAGTAGTATTTTCATTCGGGCTGCTCCCGCCCATTGCTACACCTATACGAATTTGATTAATTTGATTTTTATCAATACAAGTGATCGGGGCAAAAAATTCACTCTCTTTATCTTGATTTCCTATTTTATATTTAACCTGACTACTTTTGGTTGTGAATGCGATTCCTGTTACCCCATTTTTTTCAACACTCTTTGGAAAATTATTTAAAATTGGTTTCTTATTATTTTTCTCAAATACTTGATATTGAATATTAGATATAGGTTTTGACTGTGAATTCATAAACTGAAAAACAGAATACGTCTTCAAGAAAAATACCTTAGCTTTATAAATTTTTTTTGTACATTTCTTTTTATATTCAATATAACTATTGCCTAAATCTTTAAGTGACCGCTCAAATGGTTCAATCAAACCATTACTATTACTTAAGTTTTTATTTTTCAGTATTTCTGCAAATTTTGGATCTATTGGCTTACTACCCGATAATTCAAAAACTGATTTTTGAAAGTTAATTTTTCCAATACCATTGTTTGAAAAAATTCCCTTCGTAGAATTCTCTTTCATTACTTTTATTGTATTTCTTAATTCTTTCTTTCTTAATTCATATTTCTGTTCACTTGGAAATTTAGAGTTTTCAAGTAACTTCTCTTCATCAATGACAATAATATGACTTACATCACTTTTAGAAAATAATGGGATCATCCATTCACTTTTAGCTGAATAAGGACTCTTAAATCCATAAACAAAAAATCTTAGTTGGCAAATACTCTCTACTATTACATTTTTTGTTTGCCCATTTTCATCAGTTACATCCTGTATCTCTTTAACTACTTTGTTATTTTGTAATATTTGTACTTTGTATTTTACTTTAGAGAGCGCACCGCCACCCTGCTTATTAAGCTGAATTTTATTATCAATAACGTAATATTTATCCATTTTCTTATCCAATTTAGTTATTTTGCATAATTTTATATTTTGAAGCGTCTTTATCTGAAATATGCACACCTATTTGCTCAGGACCATCAGTTTCAAATCTTTCGGTTTTACCATTAGCATCAGTCTTACCAATTTTTTGCGTACCATCAGATTTAAAAACTACATATTCAACACCTTGTCCTGGCTTACCAAATTCATCGACAATTTCAAATGTTAAGAAACAAGGTGACGTATTTAATTTAATTGGTGGAACCTCCACCTTTTCCCCTTCCACAAACTTATGCTGCCCCGCTTTCGCCTCAAACTTCCCACTCGTAGTCGGAAACACGCCCGAACCATTCAGTTTGATCTGTGAACCACCCGCAGTTAAGTTTATTTCTTTAGGGCTGGTGATATATACCGTATCTTCGGTTGAAATAACCTGAATGCCCTTACGTGCTATCAGATCCAAGCCATCGCCCTGTGCTTGAATTTCAACTTTCCCTTTCCCTGCAAATGCACGTAAACCCTCTTGAGCAGCAAATAAACTGATTTTTTTACTTGCATGACCTATTAAAGATTTTTGCGTGGAAATATTCATACTCTCTCCCGCAGTGTGGCTCATCAAACTAACTGCTGAAATGTGTACATCTTCATTCGAACTTATCGCAATCGAATTTGGCGCAGCCAACACCATGACTGCCGACTTAAATTCAGCAGCTTTTTGCTGATCATCCTGACTTAACACCTCAATAAAGGCTTGAAGACTCTCCAATACTTCAAGCGGGTCGGTCTGTTGGTTTTTCGCTACATCACTCAGCCCTTTAGCATTATTCAATGCGCTTTCGATTTGAGTATGGGCTTCATGGCTCGCTAAATGTACCCCACCTGCTTGATTCTGCTTATGGGTCGAAAGTAATAAACCTTGTCCAGCTCGTAGCGCCCCCCATTGATCTGTCCGCAGCTCAAAACCTTCACCCCGATCTTCACTTTCTGCTTTATCTTTTGGATGACTGAGCTTACCGAGGTTCAGTTGGCTCGCACCATGACTACTTTGCAGCTGGGTACTAATTTGCCCCGTGGTGTCATCAAAGCGTAATTGACCAAAACCCTCTCCCGCCACTTCTTTGGAACGAATTCCCGCAAGTTTTTTGGTATCTGGTAATTGTCCTTTATTGTCAAATTTAGTGGGACTACGCTGCGCTTCATGAATACGACCCACGACAAAAGGTCGGTCAATATTGCCATCAAAGAAATCAACGACGACTATTTCACCAATTCGAGGTAAGAAGCGTGCGCCATAACCTTCGCCGGCCCACGGGGTCAACACATCAACCCAAGCCGAGTCTGTGTCATTATTATTCGCACCTGCACCGCCATCATGACCATGATCATCGGAACGGGTAAACAGAAAACGAACTTTTATCCGCCCCCATTCATCAACATGGATTTCTTCACCGGCAGGCCCCACAACTTTGGCACGTTGGGGATGTGTTACTGGTCGATGTGTAAGTGGATTAAATTCAGGGACGGTCGTTATATTTCGACGTTGTAAAGCCAAGGTATTGGCTTGGCGTTCATCCGCATCGCTTTGTTTGACTTGCCACTGACTTTGATGGATCAGTTGTGTAACTTGATCGGTTAAGTCTTTGGGTAAATTATTTTGATTATAAAAAGACTTAGATAAAATCAAAAACTCTTGATCTGCACCACGATGCTGGTCAATCTCTGGATGCTCATCCAATTTGAACCAATAACCAACTTGTGTATCACGCACGGTACTTTTAGCAATAAATTGTTTGGCTTGAGCCGCATAATAATCACTAAAATTTTGATTGAGACGTTCAACTTGAGCACTATTAGAGGCAGTTGCAGCATCTTCACCATTCAGATCTTGCATCCATGCAGGGCTCACATGCCATGCCTGCTCTAAGCTTAAGCTCGCATTATCTTGATTTTGACTATGTAGGTGCTTGCTTTGTACTGCACCCCCCCCCTCGTCCTGTTCAAGCACATCCGCCTGCCACCGCTGCACATGTACCGACGTCGGTTGCAAACTGCGTTGCCCAATAAAACTGGTCATGCTGTCTTGCTTTTCTGTAGCGCTGCTGCGATGAAAACGGATATTGCGACGATCTAGAGGCTGATATTGACTATTTTCATCAATTAAACGCAGCTTTTGGGCTTGGAGTGGCGCTGAAGAGGAAGAGACAAAATGCTGCGCTTCATCAACCAACCAATGAATGCCTTCACTGCGTAGTAAGCGAGTAATAAAATCATAGTCGGTTTCATTACTTTGCATCATGAATGGTCGAACGTCATACTCTTTTTTTAAGCCACTTAAGTCCAAACTTAAGCTCGCTGCAAAAAGTGGGCTCTTTTTTTGCCATTCCTTAAAAATAATCTCGACCACATCTTTGACCGATTTATTCATAAACACACGGCTATTACGACGCTTATGCCACAATGCCGTTGCATCTTCTAAGGTCAACTTATATAGCGTTAATGCACCATCACTTTGGCCTTGAAATGCTTCTGTAATGATCCCGGTAATACGAAAAAGTTGACCCGCATCGGTTACCTGATCGATTGCGACTTGTGTACCAATAAATTGTTTGAGTTCTAAGGTGGCAGAAGTTGAGAGACAGATGAGCTGAACATTCAAACCTTCACTTAAGGCATGTTCCCCATCAATACGTTGCAAGAATACTTGTTCATTCAGCGTGGTATTGGAAAATTGAATATGCAAGGCACGTTTTTGTGGACTAATGCCCAATTTCTCAAGTGCAGAATAAATATTGTTCAGCATCGTTATTATCTAAAATCAGATTTTTATAAAATATGCGGGGTATTTAATCAAAAAAACTCATATTTTTCTAGGCATAAACTGCCTGCTTTGTTGGGTTTTATGTAAGTAAAAATTCAAATTTCCACATTAATTCTTTATGTTATTTTTACTCTATTTATTTCTGCATTAAAAAAATATAGAGACCATCAAACTAAACTTCAGGTCTCTTCATACCACCTTACTGCTTTGCATCGCGATTAATTGGTATTTAAAAATGCGTGAATATTCTCCAATTGTTCTTGTGCTTCAACATAGCCTTGCAAGGCCGCTTTTTCCAAATATTGCTGTGCAATTTTAAGATCACGCTCTACGCCCATGCCATGAATATATAAATAGCCCAATCGCGTTAACGCCGCAGCACTCATCCCCTGAGCCGCTTGTGCATAATAGCTATGCGCTTGGGTTAAATCTTGCTGTACACCTAAACCATGTTCTGACATTTCACCAAGTTGGTACAAGGCAGTCACATTTCCTAATCCCGCCGCTTGCGAGAAATACTGCAACGCTTGTTGGAAATCTTGTGTTCCCCATTGTCCTTTTAAATTAACTAGACCTAGTTGCGTAAGTGCATCAGGATGACCTAATTTTGCCGCTTTCAACAATGCTCGCTGGCTTTGAGCATCATCAAATTGTAGATCAGGCAAGATATTGTCCACGGCTAAACGATAGAGATACCAAGCAGCATCCTGCGAACCTTGTTCTGCAGCTTTTTCCAGATAACTCAAACACTGATCACGATGTGGTAAAGGATATTCTGGCAATGCATAAAACCGTCCAATCACATAGTTTTGATCCGCGACACAAGTAATGGACATATTATTTAAATGCCTAGCAGCTTCAATTAAAAGTTGCTGCGCTTGCTTGATATTTCGCTCAACACCGACCCCGTGTAGATAGCATAGTGCTAAACCGACTTGGTTAATGAATAATGGTTTGAATTGATACGCTGTTTGATATAACTCAAATGCTTTTTGCGGATCATCACGAACCAAATACTTTTCAAAATACAGTGCGGCAATAAGACTAATCGCTTCAGCATCTTTAAGTTGAGCAGCTTCGGTCAGAAAGCGAAAACCTAAAGTTTCCTGCTTCTCCAAGTACCAACCATGAAAATGTGCAATACCTAATAATCGGCTGGCTGCAGCAACTTTGTGCTCTTTGGCCTGCTGCAAAAGATCATGATAAACCCGCTGACGCTGATCGACATCGATTTTACCCATCAATACTGCTTGATAATATTCATACAACTGCTGCTGGTGCCCGAGTAGCAATCCTCGCTTTAAATATTGCAATGACTTTTCATCATTTTGCGCAAGATACTTTCCTTGAGCATAGAACTGCTGCAATTGCTGAATAGCCGCCATATGATCTTGTTGGGCAGCTTTCAGTAAATATTCCAATCCCAGAGCAATATTTGGCGTGGCTTGTTTTATATAGAACTGTGCCAATTGATACTGTGAATTGGCATGTCCATTGTCCGCATTTTTTTGTAACAAATCTAAATGTTGTTGCTCGGCATGTGTCTGATCTTCTGGGTTTAGTTCGGCGAGTCGATATTGCGCATCCAAATGACCGCGTGAAATCGCATGTCGATACCAATACTGCGCTTTTTCAAGATTGGGTACACCGCCATAGATACCTTCTTCAACTTGCCCCAACACATATGCAGCATCATCACTGCCTAAACTATTGGCTTTTTCCAATAAAGCCAGCGCATTTTCCACACTGACTTCTCGGCCTAAACCTTGTAAATGCATCTGTCCCATAGCGACATAGGCCTGCGGAATTTCATGCTGTTTGGCCAAATTTTGATACAACTCATACGCCCGCGTAAAGTCGGTTGGTGCATCAAGCATTAAACGTTCTGCGAATTTCAGCTGCGCATCTAATTGGTCTATCCACAAGTCATGCCCAACCGCTTTAGCCTGATCGCGTTTCACTGGATCGGGTCTTTTCCACATCCAAAACGCAAGTGCTCCCATCCCCAACATTAGTATCAGTAAAAACCACATACTCGCCCCAAAAAAATCAATATTTTAATTATTCCAACATTGTGTCTGATTTTAATTCTATATACAAAAAAAGCACCGAATTCGGTGCTTTATTTTTTTCAAAATGAGATAGCTGTCATGCTTTTGCTCGTTTTGCATCAAGTTTTTTGAGCACCTCTGACACAGCCACCATCGCAAAGCTGGACGTCACGACTACTGCTGAACCATATCCACCACAACGTAAGCCCGCACTTGGACAAACATCAGCACTGGAAAATGGATTATCAATCGAATAAACACAGGTAATCCCAAACTTTTCTTTCGGCTTTTTACAAATGCCTTTGCCGCGTAATTGTGTCCGCAATTTGGCTAACATCGGGTCTTGCTCTGTTCTTGATAAATCTGCGACACGGATTTTCAGCGGATCAAGTTTACCCCCTGCTCCACCCGAAACGATCAACGGAATTTTATTAAAACGGCAATGTAGCATTAAGGCAAATTTGGCCTTCACATCATCAATGCAATCTAAAATCAAGTCAGGATCACCTGCCAAAATTTCTTTGACATTTTCAGGTGTGAGATAATCATCAATCAAATTTATTTTGATTCGGGGATTAATCGCACGGCAGCGCTCTGCCATCACTTCAATTTTTTCATGTCCCAGTGTCGTGCTCATGGCAGGCAATTGTCGATTAATATTCGATGCAGCAACTACATCCATATCGACCAAGGTCAGCTCACCAATACCAGTACGCGCTAAAGCTTCGACCGCCCATGAGCCTACACCACCAATCCCAATCACCATGACATGACTTTTTTCATAATGATGAAAACTTTCATCACTATATATTTTGGCTACGCCAGCAAAACGGCGGTCATATTCATCATCTTGGAGCAGTTCAGTCATAGGTTAGAAGGCTGTGTTAAATCAGCCGCCATTTTAGCAAATTCGCTACTTATTTTCTTTGATAAAACGCAATTCAGCAGACAGCACAACAGAGCGGCATTCGCATCAGGTCTAAATCCATCAAAATAAACATTTACAGCGAACGGAGATCTGCTTTAAAAATATAACCATAGATCAAAAAATCAAGTGTGTATTGCCATGAACATCCATCCTCTGCCAAATAATTTAAAAATTACCGATGACAAAAATGAAATGGATTTAGACACCGTGCATCGCTTTTTAAGCCATACCTATTGGTCAAAAGATATTCCAAAACATGTGGTGAAAAAAGCGATTGAAAACTCTTTGGCCGTGGCCTTACTTCTCGATGATGAACTCATCGGTTTTGGTCGTGCCATTACGGATTATGCAACTTTTGCTTATTTAGCCGATATTTATGTCGCCGATGAGCATCGAGGCAAAGGCTATTCAAAATTAATTGTGAGTACTTTATTTGAAAAATGTGGCGCCCCAGATCTAAGACGCATGTTACTTGCAACGGCAGATGCACATGGTTTATATCGTCAATTTGGCTTTACCGATTTGGCTCAGCCTGCAAATTTTCTCGAGATTCATCAAGCCAACATCTATCAAAGATAGAGAAAATATCTCAGATAAAAAAAAGAGGCTTTCGCCTCTTTTTCGATCTCACAACCTTAGTCTTTATTCATAATAAAGAAATATTCACGGTAGTATTTAAGCTCTGCAATGGAGTCACGGATATCATCCATTGCTAAATGCGAGGCATTTTTCTTCAAGCCCCCCATGATCTCTGGGCGCCAGCGTTTCGCCAATTCTTTCACTGATGATACATCGAGATTACGGTAGTGGAAGTATTGTTCCATTTCAGGCATTAAACGATGCAAGAAACGACGATCTTGGCAAATTGAGTTACCGCACATCGGTGATGATTTTGGATTTACCCATTTTTTCAAAAATTCTAAAGTTTGCTGTTCAGCATCTTGTGCTGTCAATTTACTACGACGTACACGTTCGATCAGACCTGATTGACCATGTTGGCGAGTATTCCATTCATCCATCGCATTGAGCACACGGTCAGACTGATGTACCGCAAGCACAGGCCCTTCCGCCAGAATATTTAAATTATCATCCGTCACAATTGTTGCAACTTCAATAATCTGGTCGTTATCTGTATCTAGACCTGTCATTTCAAGGTCAATCCAAATCAGGCGTGTATCAGGTGTGCTGCTCATAAATGTGCAATCTTATTAGGCTGTAAAAATGAACATAGTAGCAAATTTATTGGGCTTGCGCTGTAAATAGACCCTGCTTTCATGCTATTTTTGCCATCTAGTTTTCATGGTTTTTTAGGATATGAATGGCTTTAATTCGTAAGCGCCGACTGACTGAACAGCAGCAACGTCGCATTCAGAAGCAACATAAATCTCGTCAGGAAGAAATCGATACTTCTGCAGATTTGGAAGGCTTGGTCGTCCAACATTATGGTCGTCAACTTGAAGTTCAAGCGCTGTCTACACCCGACCAACATCCTGAAAAACCCATTGTGCAAGCTGGTGAACCTGAACCCCATTGGAAACCCATCGAATTAGGCAGTGTTTGGCGCTGCCATACCCGTACCAATCTCGAATTATTGGTGACGGGTGACCGTGTCAAATGGCAAGCCGACCCGATCACAGGTTTAGGGATTATTACCGCGATTCATCCACGCCAATCTTTACTGACACGCCCTGACCGTTATCACAAAGTGAAACCTGTCGCAGCCAATGTCAGCCTGATTGTGATTGTATTTGCACCGCTTCCTGAGCCAGCACCAGGCCTGATTGACCGCTATTTAGTGGCCTGTGCAGATGCCGATATTCCAGCATTATTGGTCTTAAATAAATCAGACTTACTTAAAGACAACGATCCGATCTTAACGCTATTACAAGAATATCGTGACTTGGGCTATGAGGTCATGCAAACTCAATCTGATGGTGACTTAAGCACACTTTCTGCTCGACTTTCTGGTGAAACTGTCGCATTTGTAGGTCAGTCTGGGGTTGGTAAGAGCACTTTAATTAATGCCATTGTTCCGGATGCTGCGCAAAAAACCAATATTATTTCGGAAAACTCCGCGCTCGGTCAGCACACCACCACCTCTACGCGCTTAATTGCGTTTGGTGAAGGTTCTGCATTGATTGATTCACCAGGAATCCGTGAATTTGGTTTATGGCACCTAGAATTGGAAAAAGTTCAACAAGGTTTCCCTGAGATCGAGTCACATTTGGGCTATTGCCAGTTCCGTAACTGTACGCATAAACATGAAAAGCAATGTGCGCTTAGAATGGCGGCTCAAAATGGCGAAATTTTACCGCGCCGATTAGACAGTTATTTACGTCTGATCGACGAAATCACGGAAGCGCAGCAAAAAAATTAATTTTTATTCTGTTCATGCCCTTGAAGGGGTGATTTTGATCACCATATTTATGGGCTATACTCTTGGCAATTTAAAATTGTAGTTAGGTGAATTGTGGAACGTTGGTTCGAATTTATGGGGAATCACCCCTTCTTATTTGGAACGCTGGCTGTATTGGTCGTGCTGTTCTTTATTCTTGAAGGCCAGCGTAATGGTCGCAAAATTTCACCTCAATCTTTAGGGATTTTAGTTAAAGCTAAAAATGCTCAATTGATTGACTTACGTGATGCGAAAGACTTCCGCGAAGGTCATATTAGCGGTAGCCGTAATATTCCATATAGCCAAATTACAAAACACATTGAAGAGTTAAAAACTTCTGATCGCCCGTTGGTTTTTGTATGTAACCTTGGTCAAGTGGCAGGTTCTGCATTGCAACAAGTCGGTCATGCAGATGCATACCGTTTAGACGGCGGCATTAGCAACTGGAAAGCTCAAGGCTTACCTCTAGTTAAAAGCAAATAAGCGCTTCTTAGGAGATTAACATGGCTGAAGTTACGATTTATTCAACAACTGTATGTCCTTACTGCATTCGTGCAAAACAGCTCCTAGAGCGTAAAGGCGTGGCTTATAAAGAAATTAATTTATCCAATGAAGCGCCTGAAGTACGTGTTGAATTGATGCAACGCACCAACCACCGTACCGTTCCTCAAATTTTTATTAATGATCAGTTTATTGGCGGTTTTGACCAACTTTATGCTTTAGAGCGTGAAGGCAAACTCGACGGCATGCTATCTTAATTTTAAACATAAATCGTCACCTCATATTAAGGAATAAACAATGAGTGAAGAACAACAAGCTCAACCACAATTGGCATTAGAGCGTATTTATACTAAAGATATTTCTTTCGAAGTACCTGGGGCTCAAGTATTTACTAAAGAATGGCAGCCTGAACTAAATATCAACCTTTCTTCTTCTGCAGAAAAAGTTGATCCAACACACTTCGAAGTTTCACTGAAAGTTGTCGTTCAAGCGAACAATGCGGGTGACACTGCATTTATCGTTGACGTTACTCAAGCAGGTATCTTCCTGATCGATAGCGTTGAAGAAGAACGTCTTCCGTACATTCTTGGTGCTTACTGCCCAAATATCTTGTTCCCATTCCTACGTGAAGCAGTGAACGATATGGTTACTAAAGGCAGCTTCCCACAATTATTGCTTACACCAATTAACTTCGATGCTGAATTCGAAGCGAATTTGCAACGTGCGCAAACTGCTGCTGAAGGCCAAGCTTAATTACTTGATCTCAGATATAAAAAAGACCGCTTTTAGCGGTCTTTTTTATTGCTTTATTTATCCCCTCTCCTTCTAGGAGATGAGAAACACTATTTCGCAAGGGGAGAGGTTTTTATTCCCTCACCCTAGCCCTCTCCCAAAGGGAGAGGGAACTTAAAGAGAATTATTCAGCATCTGCCATCAGATCAGCGCTCATACCTACAGTATTAAAGCCAGCATCAACATACAGAATTTCACCTGTAATACCATTTGCCCAAGGCGAGCAAAGGAACAATGCTGCATTACCGACATCTTCAATGGTGACATTGCGTTTAAGCGGTGCGACTTTTTCATTTAGGTCTAACATTTTACGGAAAGATTTAATCCCTGAAGCCGCTAAGGTACGAATCGGACCTGCTGAAATCGCATTAACACGAATACCTTCAGCACCAAGACTTGTTGCCAAATAACGTACGCCTGCTTCTAGTGACGCTTTTGCCATACCCATAACGTTATAGTTTGGCATTACGCGTTCAGAACCTTGGTAAGTCAGCGTCAATAAGCAACCTTGACGTGCAGCCAATAAAGGTTTTGCCGCACGAGCCATCGCAATAAAGCTATATGCGCTGATGTCGTGAGCAATTTTAAAACCTTCACGGTCGGTAATATCAGTGAAATCGCCATCTAAAGTATGTGCCGGTGCAAAACCAATTGAATGCACAACACCGTCTAGACCATCCCAATGTTTAGCAAGTTCAGCAAAAGCGGTATCAATTTCAGCGTCCACTGCGACATCACATGGGAAAACTAAAGTTGAACCAAATTGTTCAGCAAAATCATCTACACGTTTTTTTAATTTTTCGTTTGGATAAGTAAAAGCCAGTTCTGCACCTTCGCGATGTAAAGCTTGCGCAATACCAAATGCGATTGATAACTTACTTGCAATACCCGCGATTAAAAAGCGTTTGCCAGCCAATAGTCCTTGTGCCATGTGAAACTCACTCAAAATAATTTAACAGCATAATGCCAAGTCTAAAGCATTTTAGAAATTGCATAATGCGCCTTTTTTTAGAAAACCATCATTGCATGCACGATGCGAATGAAACTAGATTCAATCAAGCAGTGTCAATATTTATTGGCCCTTAAGCGTCCAGATGCAATGCTTCTAATGAATTACTCCATAAGATCTGTGCAATCTCAGATTCAGTACGGTTTAAGCTCTGAGCTAACCCCTGCAATACATAGGGCAAATTGACCGGCGTATTGCGAGTACGCCCTTCCGTCGAATGCTGACAACATAAGGGTGTCATATCTGGACAGTCAGTTTCTAAGACCAAATGATCTACACCCAAAGTCTGAATCACTTGATGTAATTTTTTTGCATTGGGATTGGTGATTTGCCCTGTTACACCAATTTTAAAACCTAGCTTGGTAAATGCCTTCGCTTCTTCAACACCACCACTAAATGCATGTGCAATACCACCGAGCTTAAATTGATGCTTTTTCAACATCGAAAGCACCTTCGCATGGGATTTACGAATATGCAGCAATATTGGTTTATCAAACTGCTGTGCTAATTCAAGTTGTGCGGAAAAATACTGCTGCTGCTTTTGAAAAAGTTCAGGCTGTTTATGCTGTTTCAAAAAAGTATCTAAACCTATCTCACCGACAGCAATACAATTATGCTGCTTTAGCATCTGTTCCACGTCGAGCAAATGTTCTGCACGATGTTGCTCAATATAAAACGGATGTAAGCCGGGAGCTAAATAGCTTTTGGGAGCATTGGATAAACGATCTAAAAACTCTTGGGTTTGCAGCAAATCGTGAAAACGTGACTGTACAAAACCAATCAATACTAACGCATCGACACCCGCCTGTTTGGCAGCATACGCCAACTGTTCCCGATCAGCGTCAAAATCGGGAACATCAAAATGCGTATGCGTATCAAACAGTGAGTAAGTCATTGAACTAATTAATTTGCTTTTGCGGCTGAGGCTTCAGCAGCTTCAACTGGAGGTAGATATTGCTTTTTCAATACACTTTGCAATTGATCATAAGGAATGGTCAAACGTGGTAAACCCACCACATACGGCCCAATTTCATATTCGGCATATTGCAAAATTAAACCTTGCTGACTCAGATAAAAATTATCAGACAGTTTAAATTTCCAAATCTGTTCATATTCTTGAATATTGTCTGCCAACTTGGCATCTTTCACCCAAGTTTTAAATACTTCATAGCCCCGCTTTTCAAGCTCAGCACGTTGATTTGGCAATAATATGTCGTTGAGCTGCACCAATTTTTGAGTGCTTAAATCGAAGTTATAATATTGCTGTGCAGAAGAACCATGCGCTCCACCTAAATATGAACTGGTATTTAAAACCACTGTTGCCAAGGTTTTTTCAGCATTTAATATTTTAGGTTTAATCATCAGACTGATTTGCTGATTGGCACTTAAAGATTTCAATTCTTTATCTAAATTTAAGAACGCTTGCATATAAGGCTGCGTGGCTTTTTCCAATTTTAATTTGGGCGTTTCAACCTTTGCCAAAGCAGATTTTGCTTCAGACGCTGCAGGAACTTCACTTGCAGCGGGAGCATCAGTGCTCAGCGTCTTATCTTCTAAAGGCGAAACAGACAAGATTTCGCCTAACTGTTTTAGAATTTCCGCATCAATAAATTCATCAATAAAGGCTTGATTACTGTTTAAGCGTTCAACTGAAATTTCAGGACAGACCCCGCCATCACATTCAGGTAAATTCAGTTGTAATTTTTCCGCATCACCAATCAGTTTTGCACTCAAATCTGGCTGTTCAGTTTTGGCTTGATCCGGCTTTTTTTCAGGTTCAGCTTGTTGTGGCTGACACGCCGTGAATGCAACAGAAACTGCCAATATTGAGCTTGCCCAAATTTTATTTTTTTGCACCATTGCTTCAACCTTTCATTTCGAATAATTGATATTTATCTCGGTAAATATCTCATCAAATTAAATACTTTCGTTGTTTAGAACATATGCTGATAAACGTCAGCTTTCAATACTTGTTGTGTTTGTGCTTTGCTGAGATAAATATCCAGTTGTTTACTATCTTTGATAATTTCATCTGTACGGTAATGCAAACCGACACCTTCTTGATCAAAGAACCAATCTGCTTGGCCCCAATAGAGTTTTTTCGGTGCCGTTTTTTTGACATCTACCTCTTGTTCATCTAACCATTTGCTATAGGCTTGCTGCACAATAGCATCCATATTTTGCTGTTGCTTTGCATCAATAATATCTAAAGGCTTAAGATTCTTTTTCGCACGACGGTCTGCCACAAAAAAATAATAGCGCTCTTTGACCGTGATATTTTCCTGTTTGGTATCGACACCGATTTGCAGCAGCACATATTGATTCCGTTGATATGGAATTCGTGTGTACATCGCCAATTCATAGGCTTTATTGGTTTTAAACTCGGCCTGCCAAGCATCTGATTTTTTCACATACGCATCGACAGCTTGTTGGAGATTCATATTCTGCTTTAGTGCAATCTGATCTTGTACGACGCTCGCCTGATTCTTTTCAATCCAGCTATTCAACCACGTATCTACGGTCTGAATGGTTTGTATCTCTAAATCAATACAACTTTTATTTTCACAAAACGGTTTGGCAATTTTTGCAGCTTGCTCTTGAATATTTAAATAGGGCAAAACATCTGGATTGATTACGGTCGCTTCAGAAGCACCATCATCGGCCGGCTTTGTCGCTTTGTTTTCTTTTCCTGAATCACATGCACTGAGCAGCAAAACACTCCCCAAAAGTGCAAAAACTGTAGCATCCTTGAATATTTTCATGATGTCCTAAACGACCAAATGATTGCGTAATGTATGGATTTAAAAACTCTACCACAAAATAAAACAGCTTCACGAAGAAGCTGTTTTATTTCTGTAAAAGAACAACTTAGTGTTCACGTGTATTACGGAACACGATATCCGGATAACGTTCTTGCATTAACTGTAAATTCACACGACTTGGTGCAAGATAAGTTAAATGACCACCGCCATCGACAGACAATTGGTCGTGTGCTTTTTTCTTAAATTCGTTGAATTTTTTCTCGTCATCACACGATACCCAACGTACCGTATTGATACTTACAGGCTCGTAAATACAATCAACTTTGTATTCTTCTTTCAAACGATAAGCCACCACTTCAAACTGAAGCACACCTACAGCACCCACAATTAAGTCGTTACTGTTTTGCGGCATAAAGACCTGAGTTGCACCTTCTTCTGAAAGTTCTTTTAAGCCTTTTTGTAGCTGTTTTGACTTCAATGGATCTTTTAAACGCACGCGACGGAACATTTCAGGCGCGAAGTGCGGAATACCGGTAAAGTGTAAATCTTCACCCGAAGTGAAAGTATCACCGATTTGAATCGTACCATGGTTATGCAAACCGATAATGTCACCCGGCCATGCTTCTTCAAGATGTTGACGGTCACCAGCAAGGAACGTTAAGGCATCACTAATACGCACATCTTTACCTAGACGCACATGTTTCATTTTTAAGCCTTTTTCATACTTACCTGAACAGATACGCATGAATGCAATACGGTCACGGTGTTTTGGATCCATATTGGCCTGAATTTTAAAGACGAAACCTGTGAAGCCTTCTTCAGTCGCTTCAACTTTACGGTCCTGAGTCGGATGTGCTTTAGGTTCAGGTGCGTATTGACTAAATGCATCCAAAACATGGTCTACACCAAAGTTACCGAGTGCCGTACCAAACAAGACTGGCGTTTGACGGCCTGCCAAAAATTCATCACGGTCTAAAGGCTCGTTGGCCATTTGAACCAATTCCAATGATTCTTCAAATGCAGCCCAAGCTAGATCACCGACTTTTTCACGCAAATCTGCATAGTCATAGCCATCACGGACTTCAATATCCGTAATTGTTGAACCGAAACCTGCCTTATAAACGTAGAATTTTTCTTCGAGTAGGTTAAATACACCGGCAAAGTCACGACCTGTGCCCAGTGGCCAAGTAATCGGAACACATTTAATTTTTAAAACGTTTTCGATTTCATCAAGCAGTTCTAATGGCTCACGAATTTCACGGTCCATTTTGTTGACGAATGAAATAATCGGCGTGTCGCGCATACGACACACTTCCATCAATTTGATCGTACGGTCTTCGACACCTTTTGCACCATCAATCACCATAAGCGCAGAGTCAACAGCAGTTAATGTACGGTAGGTATCTTCAGAAAAGTCTTCATGCCCTGGTGTGTCGAGCAAGTTAATCATCTTGTCTTTAAACGGGAACTGCATAACAGAAGTGGTGATCGAAATACCACGTTCTTTTTCCATTTCCATCCAGTCAGACGTTGCCGCACGATCAGATTTACGGCTTTTTACCATACCTGCAACCTGAATCGCCTGTCCCCATAACAACAGTTTTTCTGTCATTGTGGTTTTACCGGCATCGGGGTGGGAAATAATAGCGAAAGTACGTCGCTGAGCGACCTGTGTCGCTAATTCTTCTTTAAAACTCATGAAAGACACCTACTGCAAAACTCGCAGTGCAAAAGATCAGATCTGATCAATATGGAAAATTGGCGATATTGTATCAGATTGACCATTAAAAATAATCAACCACATCGGGTTGAGTCAAAATCTTAGCGTGGTGTGTCTTGATGTTTTACATTGGATGACGACCTGTTTTTATCGACGATATAACGCATTTCTCTGTCTTTTTTTTCTCACTCATTGGCAATGCGATCAGACTACGAGGCCTTTATTCAACTTTCATTTTCATGCTTTCTTCAAGCTGTGCCACTGGCATCGGCATTCCTAACAAATATCCCTGCAACTGCTGGCAACCTAAACGTTTTAAAATTTCTGCTTGTTGTTCTGTCTCTACACCTTCTGCAGTGACCGTTAAACCCAGTCGAATTGCCAAGTGAATAATACTTTCTAAAATAATTTCTTCTTTAGAACCGACGCTCAAATTGCGGATAAATTCACGGTCAATTTTCAACTCATCTACAGGCAGTTCTTTTAAATACAAGAAACTTGAATGTCCCGTTCCAAAGTCATCAATCGCAACTTTAATCCCCATCTTTCTCAAATGTTCAAAAGTTACGATACTGGCATCGATATGATGCATCGCAGTTGACTCGGTAATTTCAATAATTAAATGTGACGGGTTAATTTCATACCGTGCAAAAAGCGACTCTAAGGTACTAAATAAATGTTTATGTTCAAACTGAATCGCTGATAAATTGACCGCAATCGGATACAGCGGCATATTCAGCTTTTCCCAGTGCTGAATTTGCTTACAGGCTTCTTCAAGCGCCCAATAGCCCATGGCAATAATCAGTCCAGTTTTTTCTGCACCATTGATAAACTTATTTGGCGTCAACATACCTAGAGTTGGATGATTCCAACGAATTAAGGCCTCAACCCCACAAATTTCACGATCAGCAGCATTAAATTTTGGCTGATAAAATAAGATAAACTGTTGTTCTTCTACCGCTTTATACAAATCATTGATCAGTTTCGTCTGACTTTTTTCTTCAAATTGGTCGGCGGTATAATTAAAAAATGAATAGGTATTACGCCCCTGATACTTCGAACTCAGCATTGCGGTGTCTGCATTGATCAGTAGGTCTTGTAAGTTCGCACCATGTTCAGGGTACATCGCAATACCAATACTGCCTGAAATGTTAATTTCCTTACCTGCAATCAAAAAGCTTTCTTGCATCAATTCCAATATTTTTTCAGACATTGCTGTGGCAGAGTCATTGCTTGCTGACTCAAGCACAATCAGAAACTCGTCCCCACCGATTCGTAGCAATTTGGCTTGATCATTAATTAAACGGTGAATGCGTGTGGCAATTTGAATCAGTAGTTGATCACCTACATGGTGTCCAAACACATCATTGACCGCTTTAAAACGGTCGATATCAATATAAATAAAAGCAATTTTATCTTGTCTTAAGCGATGCTCTGTAAATAGAAAATGTGCATATTCAGCCAAAAATAGTCGATTAGGTAAACGGGTCAAATTGTCCTGTACCGCTTGATTAGCCAGTTCTCGATTTGCGCGCATCAATTGCAAACTGCGATGTTCTAAACGTTGCTCAAGTACTGCAACGCTAAAGGCCGCCATCAACAATAAACTGGTGACAAATAAGACAATAAATAGCAATAAATTATGGTTAATTTGAGCCGCAACCAATACATCCATCGAGTTTAGCGGTACAAAATCAACAGCTGCCATACCAATATAATGCATAGCAACAATGCTAAAAGTCAGCATGACCGCAACAAAAGCATTCATGATGTTACGTTTTGGCGAGTATTTATTTTTAAACGTTAGCCAAAATGCCAAACACGAGCCACAGATCGCAACTAAAATTGAACAGATAACAATTAAAGGTTCGTATCGTTGCTCATAACCCTGAACGTCTAAACTCAGCATCCCCGTGTAATGCATTCCGGAAATGCCAAGGCCCATTAATACGGAGCCTAAAATTAAACGAGGAAATGGTAGCGTCAGTCGTGTGGTTAACCACACGGCAAAAGTGGACGCGACAAAGGCGATAAAATAGGAAGTTAGGGTCAGACTGGTATCAAAACTATAATTTGAAGGCAAATGGCTGGCCATCATGCCTATAAAATGCATGCACCAAATCGCAGCACCTAAAATTGCGCCGCTGAATAATAAAATGACATTTTCATATCTTGGTCGTGTTCCACGGAACAACATTTGTTCGAGTGAAACCGCTAAGTAACAACTTAATAATGCAACTACGATTGAACCAACGACCAGATTGTAATCATAATGAATATGGGTCATATCAAGCGTTCCGCTTAGGTTATCGTGGCACTTTCTTTAACCGAATTACCCAATCTATCTCTTCCCTTTAACTTGTTACGTTTTCAATTACTTACTTATTTTCCCTTAGAATCTATTAGTCTACGATAATGGTCAAGTCTTTCTTTCAAGATTTTAAGCAACTGATTAATTTAAAAAAAGAAAGCTTGATGAAGTTCACTAAAACTTAAACTTTTGATAAAAAATGCATCAGGTGGTTTTTATTTTAGAACAGTTTCTAACCATAATAAAATGAATAAGTTAGAATCATTTATAGATTGCTTTCTAGATTTAAATCGAACACCGCCCTACTCACAAAAAAATAGCGAGCCGTAGCTCGCTATTTCTCAATGGATAAATTCATCTTTTCTGTCAAAAACTCAAGCAATCATCTCAATGTTATTTATGGATGAATTACTTACTTTTTGGCTGTTGTTGTATGCGTTTTGCCTTGTAATTTGGCATAGTCCATTAGCACGTTTGCTGCTTCCGTCACAAAGACTTCTTCTTCAGGCAGTGCTGGACGCTGGTTCGCCTTCATTTTTGCACGTGCCTCCACCAATGCATCCATAGACGCTTGGTAGCTTTCCCAATTGGCATAAGGTTTTTGACCCACCACTTTACGACGTTGGTTTTCAGCATCCAAAGACTTTTGCTCTAGTGCCAACAGCTCGGCTTTACGCTTCGCTAAGTCAAGCACCACACGCTTTTGCTCTTCTGTCTTTTTCGCAATCGCCGTACGTTGCTCTAAATATTTAAATTGCGGATCAATGCTGACACGTTGCTGAGATGACTTAATCAAATCGGGAACATAGGCTTGGATCGAGCCTTCACGTTTAAACGGTGCTGTAGGAATGGTATCCCACTGTAAAGCATTTTTCGCTTTACGTTCACCAAACTCTTCATTGTAAATATCAACCAACTTAATATCAGGCACGACTCCTTTATTCTGGGTACTGCCGCCAGTCACGCGGTAAAATTTACGTTGCGTTAAGGTTGCTTGACCATAGGCTAAAGAGTCAAGTTGTACCTGCGCTGTTCCTTTACCCGTTGTGGTGCTACCAATCACCACACCACGTTCATAGTCTTGAATCGCAGCAGAATAAATTTCACTCGCAGACGCCGAAGCCAAGTTAATCAATACTGCCAATGGACCTGCATAAGTTTGCGCGCCCCCATCATCATCTTCAAACACGCTGACATTGCCATTGCCATCACGGATTTGCACCACTGGACCTGATTTAATCACTTGACCAAGCATACGTGCCACTTCTTCAAGTGAGCCACCAGGGTTGTTACGCAAGTCAATGATGATGCCTTCAACATTTTGCGCATCTAAAGTTTTTAAAGCTTTATTGGTATCTTCCGACACAGAACGGTAATCTGTACCCGCACGACGTGCACGATAGTTTAAGTAAAACGATGGAATTTCAATCACACCAAACTTATGTTTTTTGCCATCACGCTCAATTTCAACGGTGCGTGAACGCACGCCTGCATCTTCTTCTTGAATTACATCACGTACAATCGTGACATTTCGCGCTTGATTCATGGACGCACCAGCACCCAATAAACGTAAAGTCACTTTGGTGCCACGTTTACCACGAATCAGTCCGACAATTTCATTGCTCGGCCAACCGATCACATCCACCATTTTGTCGCCATCTTGGGCAACACCAACGATACGATCGCCTGACTTGACTTGTCCTGATTTGCTAGCTGGACCACCTTCTACAATCGTTTCAATTTTAGTGTAGTCTTCGTTGCCACGTTCAGGACGAATCGACACCCCAATCCCTTCCAATTGCAACGTGGTTTGACGGTTCAATTCCATCGCATCTACAGGTGGGAAATAGTTACTGTGCGGATCATAGGTTAACATCATCGCATTAAGGGTTTTATCAAGCACATCATCGCTTTTTAAACGACTAATCCGCTCTAACTGACGCGTATAACGCTTGGTTAAAGTCTGTACAGGTGTTAAGTCTTCAGGACCTGTTAAATCTTGACCGTTTGCCAGTGTTGGGTCATCTTTCAACGCTTTTTGTTTGGCTTTCTCTTCTTCTTTGCTGATGGTTAAATTGATCAGCTGAGAGACCAACATTTTATTCCAATGCGCACGCTGCTCTTCTGTCGATTTAAAGAATGGTGCTTTTTCACGATCAGTTTCGATGTAGTTATTCGGTTGATTTAAATTCTGTGGCTTTTTCAGCTCTTCCAACATATAGGTGTAGAACTGTTTTAGGCGCTCACGATATTGAGCATGAATGGCATACGGCCCTGTTAAATTGCCCGCTTTGAGATTTGCGCCAAAAGTTGGGCCATAACGTTTTTTATAATTTTCAATGTCCGATGCCAAGAACAACGTATGTTCAGCGTCTAAACTATCAATATAAAAATCTAAAATACGGTTAGAGGTATTGGCATCTAAACGCTGATTTAAATAGTGTTGACGGTCTACCAATGTTGCAAGCTGACGTGAGACCAAGGCTTGTTCTTGTGTGGGCTGAATGGTACCCGCGCTCACTGCTTCTGTATTATTGGCAGCAATTGCGTCATTCACCACATGAGTGAAAAAGAATCCACCTGTCGCAATCGCAACGGCACAAGCTAATGTTTGAAGTTTCATAAATAATTTGTACTTCCTTGGTATTAAGACCAATATTACCGTGTTGGTTTTCGACCTGAATTGAATATATTCAAAATCTTAAACAACTTAATATGTTTATGTCGTGTAGTTTTATCATATTCTCTGCTGACAAAGTGTAGCAAATCATTGCAGAATTCAGGTATTGTTTTTCCTTAAAAATTCCAACACGGACACCGAATATGATTGGCGCATTAATGCTCGACATTGCTGGCACAGAACTCACCCAAGAAGATATTGAACTATTACAGGCACCACAAGTTGGCGGCATGATTTTATTTGGTCGTAACATTGAATCTCCTGAACAAGTTCGTGCCCTGACCGACCATATGCGTCAAATTCGTCCTGATATTTTAATTGCCGTCGATCAGGAAGGTGGTCGTGTACAACGCTTAAAACAAGGCTTCACACTCCTACCAGCTATGGGTAAGTTTGGAGAACTTTACTTAACTGAACCTGAAAAAGCTGTTGAACTGGCTGAACAATGTGGCTGGTTGATGGCAGCTGAAGTCCTTGCGGTCGGCATCGATTTCAGTTTTGCACCTGTGCTGGATTTAAATGATGTTAGTGATGTGATTGGTGACCGTGGTTTTGCCAAAAATATGCAAGATATCATTCCACTGGCAAGTGCTTTCTTAAAAGGTATGAAACGTGCAGGAATGGCATCTACAGGTAAGCATTTCCCAGGCCACGGTTCAGTGAAAGCAGACTCACACGTCGCTGCTGCTATTGACCATCGTAGTTATGAAGAGATCTATCAAAAAGACATGCAAAGCTTTATTCAACTGCAACCACAGCTTGATGCCTTAATGCCTGCGCATGTGATTTATGAAAATATTGATCCTAATCCTGCTGGATTTTCACCGTATTGGATACAGAAAGTCTTACGTCAAGAGCTCCAATTTGATGGCGTTTTATTCTCCGATGATTTAAGCATGCAAGCTGCTTGTGTCGCTGGCGGCGCAGATGCTCGTATCCAAGCAGCATTAAATGCAGGTTGTGATATGGGCCTTGTATGTAATAACCGTGAATCTGCATGCATTGCACTTGATGGCATTCAAAACTTGGCTCTTCCAAATCAAGAACGCCTAGAACGTATGCGCGGTAAAATCCCACAAATTGAGATTGGGCAAAGCATTGAACTCGGGGCGGACTGGCAAAACGTGCGTAACCGTATTGTGGATTTTAAAAATCAATACTGCTAATCCACAACCTTTAAAATCATAAAAAGGAGCACGACAAGGTGCTCCTTTTTGATTTATGATGAAGTCAAAATAAGTGCTTCGGTGCTATACAAAAATTGCCAATAAAAACAACATTAGGTCAGGACGACATGACACAAAGTTTATCGGAACATCGACACATTTCCTTTACTGCACATTACACCGGCTATATTTGGTACAGCATGGGGATTTCACATCCCGTTTTTGCTACGCGTAAAGGCAAATTTTTAGCACGTTTAGTCCACCCCTTAGAAAGCTGGGCAGAAAAGAATGTGGGCGGTAGCATGCGCTCGACGCTCAAACAGCGCCATGCCATGATCGATCAACATTTAGATCAACTCATTGCCCAACACCCGCAGCTACAAGTCCTTGAAATTGCTTGTGGCCTCTCCCCGCGCGGTTGGAATTTTCGCACCAAGCATCCTGAAATTGACTATCGTGAACTCGACTTGCCAGATATGGCAAAGATCAAAACACAAGCACTCAAACAGATTGACCCGCATGCCCCTGAGGTCTTAACAGGCGACATTTTCACACAAGATTTTGAACGTATTTTTCAGAGTTTCAACCCTGAACGTCCTTTGGTGGTGATTAGTGAAGGGCTAATTAATTATTTTGATCAAACGCTACTGAATAAGTTATTGCAAGGGATCACCGAATATGGCGCCTCATTTCAGGAATTACATTATCTGACCGACATCTATCCTGAACCCGTCAAGAACCGTTTAGCACGTTTTATTTGGGCCAGTAGTAAATTACTCAAAGTCATGTCTCGCAGCGCTTTTACTTTTCATTTTCAATCCCCTGCTGAATTACAGCAGTTTTTCAGTCATACAGGATTTGAAGAAGTAGACGTCGTTCAGCCGGCCTTATACTTTCCACAACAGCAACAAGATCAAGTGATTCCATTTCACGATGCAGAGCAGCACTGTGGAGATTTGGTTTGGATGGTCCATGCCAAAACAAAAAAACAGCGCTAACGCGCTGTTTTTTTTTACTTGTTCATGTTTTAACTTACGGCTTCTAATAACAACACATCTTCTTTTTGGCGTTGTACAAAGCGCAATAGACGCTCTGCCAACTCAAAACTACCATGCTTAAACAAAGCTCGAACCTGCGTATCCACAACGTCAAAGATGAGACATTCAATTTTAAACTCACCTTCTTCATCTTCTAGATGTAATGCCAAATCCCGTGGATATGCGTGCATGCAGTCCAACATTTCAGCCTGTACATTCAGCAACACGCCGAAATAATTTAAATCCGTAATTTGAGTTTCAACCACGAGGTCTGAATGGCGATGAGATAAATGCGTGAATGGCTGTTGTACACTTACACGCGCTTCGCCACGGCGTTCAATATTTTGCATTTGCTCTCGGCTCATTGGAATGATTCCTTCCAACTGCTGAATAGACTCACCGCGTAGATAAGTTGCAAACAAATTCATGGTTTCCTTACGGCGTTGCAACTGCGGTAAATGATCCGCATTGGCAATCATGGCAAATTGCATATTCGGACATTGCAAGGCAAAGCCTGCATTTTCATGTGGCAAAGTAAAACTGTCATACTGCCCGCATGACACCAAAACATCACACTGTGGAATCGGCACGTCTTGCAAACGCAGCAAACGATTACAGTTAATATCATAACGCTCTTGTTCGGTATTGGTGAATTCAGCCATTTGTCTAAAGAACAAACGCTTCGCTGTCGGCGACATCCGCGTCACATCCAGTTTGGCATGATTGACCAAATATAAAATCACCGCTTGACCAAATTCATCCATGCGCTGTTCTTTCATCAAATGCAAGGATTCTTCAAGCAACATGCGCCAGCTCTTGCGCGTTTTTTGCATTACGCCCATTAAAATCATGCGGTCAATCAATTCAGGACGTTGATCCGCCAGTCCTGCAGCCACCACTGAACCGAGCGACATCCCCATCACGGATACTTTTTCTAGCCCGACGATATCCAACCAAACGCCTAACATCTGTGCCAGATCACCCAACTCTAAAGTCCCTGCTGACACCGCAGTATCGACATTGGTAATTTGCTGGTTTGAGCCCATGGAGGGTAAATCAATTAAAATAATAGGGCCTGCCGCAAATAGTTGTTCGACACAATATTTGTAGGAATTAAAGTTTTGAAATGCCCCACCAATAATAACAATCGGTGTGCGATGAATGGTTTCAGGTTGTGCAATGGCCATATATTCGACCTTCCAGCCATCAATCCATGTTGTTCTGGCAGGCTGTTTAAAGCTTTGCTTGTCATACAGATCGAAAAAACTGTAATGCGTACTTTCCTGTACGGTGGGATCCATTTGGATAATGGAATTCATATTCCTTTCCTCCATTCCTGCCTTATTTTTATTGTCAGGAATTCATTTAGAGACTCTGCTCGACTTAGCGTCCTGCTCTTTAATCGTTATTTGTACGACTTCAATGTCGCTATTGTTTCATTCTATACAGAGGTTCATTTTACAAGCAACTGATATCCCCGCCGCTTATCTACTTTTGTTCTAAAAACAATTTCAAAATGTTAATTCTGGTCAATATGAGTAACCGAATATGCACTTAAGTGCTTCATTGTTCAGTCACAGGCTGTTAATATCGAGTTGAAATTTCTAAGTGATCAAACCGCTATGCAAGAGTCTATTGAACAATATATGCAAACGGTAGGACAGCAAGCACGCACAGCATCACGTGTGCTCGCAGGGGCTTCTACCCAGACTAAAAATAATGCCTTATCAGCAATTTATACTGCTTTACAAAACAGTGAAACTGCAATTTTGGCAGCTAACCAAGTGGATATGACCAAAGCGCATAACAACAACTTGGATAGTGCTCTACTTGATCGCTTAGAACTTACCCCCACACGCTTTAAAGGCATGCTCCAAGGTCTAAAAGATGTGATCGCACTGACTGACCCGATTGGCGAAATAACCGATATGGCCTTTCGTCCGACAGGTATTCAGCTTGGCAAAATGCGCGTGCCGCTAGGCGTTGTCGGCATGATTTACGAATCTCGACCGAATGTAACGCTTGAAGCCGCATCTTTAGCACTTAAATCAGGCAACGCGATTATTTTACGTGGTGGTTCTGAAGCTTTGGAATCTAACCAAGCGATTGCGGCTGCGATTCAGCATGGCTTAACTGCCGCAGGTGTGCCTGAACATGCCGTTCAAGTGATTAATACCCCAGACCGTGCTGCGGTTGGTCAATTAATTACTATGCCTGAATATGTCGATGTGATCGTACCTCGTGGTGGCAAAGGCTTAATTGAACGTATCACCAATGATGCACGCGTGCCTGTTATCAAACATCTTGATGGTAACTGCCATGTTTTTGTAGAAGCTCAAGCTGATTTGCAAAAAGCATTACCTATTGCGCTCAATGCCAAAACACACCGTTATGGCGTATGTAATGCCATGGAAACCTTGCTCGTCGATGAAAATGTCGCTGAAGAATTTTTACCACGCATTGCTGAACTCTATGCTGAGAAAAAAGTAGAACTACGTGGCTGTGCTGAAACGCAGCGCATCTTGGGTGAATCGATTGTTCCTGCGATTGAGGAAGATTGGTACACCGAATACTTAGGCCCGATTTTGGCGGTGAAAGTCGTTACAGGCTTAGATGAAGCGATTGAGCACATCAACAAATATGGCTCACACCATACCGACTCAATCATTACCGAAAACTTTAGTCTGGCTCGTCATTTCTTGGCGCGTGTAGATTCAAGTTCAGTGATGATCAATGCCTCGACTCGTTTTGCAGATGGGTTTGAATATGGTCTTGGTGCTGAGATCGGTATTTCAACCGATAAAATCCATGCACGTGGGCCAGTCGGTCTTGAAGGTCTGACTTCTCAAAAATGGATTGTGTTTGGTGATGGTCAAATTCGCCAATAACACCCAATAAGACAATGAAAGCTGTGCTTTTCTGAGTAAAGGCACAGCTTTTTTTATTGCGATTTAAAAAACTAGACCCAGGGTTCACATATTGAAATATAATCCTGCAAACACACAGGATTTAGAATCGAAAACAGATTTTTTGACAATTAAATGCTTAAGAAGAATAAGAAAAGTTCAATTTACCTGCTTTTTTGCAACAATTTTAGGATTACAGCGCAGCAACCGCATGTTATGTTCTATGTATATCTCTTAAATCGTATAAATTTTGAGGATTATTTTATTAATAAATGAAAACTATGAACTGATAAATTTTAATTATTATTGTGCTCAGGGTCGATAGTGCTTAAGTCTAATCTCCTAAAGTCTATCTAGGACGATAAAAAAACCCATGATAAAACATCATCACAGATCTAAATTGCATCAATCAATACAACTGCAATCAGATCAACATTATGGATAAGTATTTCAATTAGAATTCGGGTATTTAAACGTGTCTACATCAGTATTAGTAATTAACTGCGGATCTTCTTCTATCAAATATGCGTTAGTTTCTGAGCGCCGTGAAGATCGTATTTTTGGTCTGGCCGAGAACCTAGGTTCTGCTGATGCACGTATTAAAGGGGTCACTACGGGTGGTGCTGCGCTTGAGCTGTCTATTCCACATGCTGACCATGAAAAAGCCCTCGAAACTATTTTAGAGCGTTTGGCTCACCATAATCCTCAAGCGATTGGTCACCGCGTGGTACACGGCGGTACATTAACCAAAGCTGAGCTATTAACACCAGAAATTATTGAACGTATTCGTGAAGCTACACCGCTTGCGCCATTGCATAACCCTGCTCACTTGGTGGGTATCGAAGCAACCATGCGTTTGTTCCCTGAACTTCCGCAAGTAGCCGTATTCGATACAGCATTCCACCAAACAATGCCGTCTCATGCATACCGCTATGCATTACCAAAATTCTTGTACACACAGCATAACGTACGTCGTTATGGCTTCCACGGTACTAGCCATGCCTACGTATCTGAGCGTGGCTCAATGTTGGCAGGCAGCTTTAAACAAGGTGGCTGGTTAACTGCTCACTTAGGCAATGGTAGCTCGACTTGTGCGATTTGGAATGGTCAATCTGTAGATACGTCAATGGGTCTAACACCACTTGA
Organism: Acinetobacter sp. LipI_15; assembly: GCF_058242865.1. Classification (NCBI taxonomy): domain Bacteria; kingdom Pseudomonadati; phylum Pseudomonadota; class Gammaproteobacteria; order Moraxellales; family Moraxellaceae; genus Acinetobacter; species Acinetobacter sp. LipI_15. The sequence goes on from NZ_JBZAYN010000001.1 coordinate 2,676,395, forward strand.
AGGTGTGGTGATGGGCACACGTAGTGGTGATGTTGACCCAAGTATTCACAGCTTCCTTGCGAGCAACTTAGGTTGGGATATCTACAAAATCGACAAAATGCTGAACAGCCAATCAGGCCTACTCGGTTTGTCTGATCTATCAAATGACATGCGTACATTGATCGAAGCATCAGAACAAGGTAACGAAGATGCCGCGCTTGCCATTGAAGTATTCTGCTACCGTTTAGCAAAATCTTTAGCAGGTCTCAGCTGTGGTCTACCACGTATTGACGGTTTATTCTTTACCGGTGGTATTGGTGAAAACTCTGCCTACATTCGTGAAAAAACGGTTTCATACTTACCGCACTTTGGTTTCAACCTTAGTAAAGAATTAAATGACAACTTAAAACGCGGTACGGAAGGTCGTATTGACCACGGAACTGGCCCACAAATTTGGGTTGTTCCAACCGATGAAGAAGGCCGTATTGCCAAAGAAACTGAGCATGTTGTAGACGAGGTGACAGCGTCTGCTACAAAAAAGTCTGATGCTGAAGCTGCGATTGCATAAGCAATCGCATCAGCCCCTTCGCCTTCAATATTAATTTTTAGCTTTAATTTAGACACCGTATGAAAACAATTTTACTCGTGCCAACTGGGGAAGGTGTAGGTTTAACATCTGCATGCTTAGGTTTAATTTATGCTTTGGAATGCCAAGGGGTCAAAGCAGGTTTTCTGAAACCATTTTCACAGGAAAATGTCGCAGATACCGTGGACCGTACAACGGCTCTTTATCGTCATTTATTTAATAGTGAAACGGTAGAACCTATTCATCATGCCACCATCGTGAAGCAAATCAGTCATGATGAAAGTGATGAACTGCTCGAAGAAGCGGTTCGTTTGCACCGTGAAATTGCAAAAAAGCATGATCTGATTATTGTTGAAGGCTTGGTTCCAAACAGCCGAGATAACTTTGCCTCAGAACTCAACGCAACTTTAGCAAAAGCTCTTGATGCTAAAGTAATTATTGTCAGCACAGCAGATATTCAAAATGCCACGAAAACGGCTGAGAAAATTGACAGTTCACTACGCCAATTTGGTGGTGCTGCATCTGAACGTACTGCGGGTGTTTTGTTTATGCGCACACGTGGCTTGCCAGAAGAGTCTGCGCAAATTCCTGTCACACTTGATCCAAATCTGCGTTTAATTAGTGACACCAATAAATTTGTACTCGAATTACAACAAAGTAATCCGCAAATTGGTTCTACACAGCTACCTGTTATTGGCCTCGTTCCATTTAGTAATACGCTCAGCGTACCGCGCATGTCTGACTTGGCGACGCATATTCAAGCGGAATGGATCAACCAAGGCGATGCTGCTCATCGCCGTGTACTACATAGCAGCTTAGTTGCGTCGAATATTGAACATGAACTTCACAAATTTGTGGCAGGTGAACTGATTATCAGCGCCTCTGACCGTATTGATGTGTTGTTGGCTTCTAGCCTTGCAAGTAGCAATGGTATTCCACTTGCCGGTTTGGTTTTGACTGAACATCATCAACCGAACCCGCAAGTTTTGGATTTCTGCCAAACCGCGATTAAGCAAGGCTTACCGATTTTACATACGCCTTTAAGCACTTTTGAAACGGCACAACAACTTTCAAATTTAGGCAATGAAATTCCTGTCGATGACGTAGAACGTGCAGAGCAAGTGACTCGCTTTGTTTCAAGCCACATTAATGCTGAGTGGATTACTGAAGTATTGAATGGTTCGTATCAACCACGCTTGTCCCCTTCTGCATTCCGTCATGAATTGGTACAAAAATCCATTGCTGCGAAAAAACGGATTGTTCTACCTGAAGGTGATGAACCACGGACCATTCAAGCGGCTGCCATTTGTCAATCACGTGGCATTGCACACTGTATTTTATTGGCAAAACCTGAAGCCGTGATTGAAGTTGCAAAAGCACGTAATATCGAACTTCCTCATGATTTGGAAATCATTGATCCAGACCTGATTCGTGAAAACTATGTGCCGAAAATGGTTGAGCTGCGTAAAGGCAAACTCAATGATCTACAAGCACGCGAACAGCTACAAGACACCGTGGTTTTAGGCACCATGATGCTTGCACTCGATCAAGTGGATGGCCTTGTATCTGGTGCAGTACATACTACGGCGAATACAGTGCGTCCAGCATTCCAATTGATTAAGACTGCACCTGATTATTCATTGGTTTCTTCTGTATTCTTTATGCTGTTACCAGATGAAGTCTATGTCTACGGTGACTGTGCCATTAATCCAGATCCAAATGCAGAACAGCTTGCAGAGATTGCGATTCAATCTGCAGATTCAGCGAAAGCTTTTGGTATTGACCCACGTATTGCGATGATTTCATATTCAACAGGTACTTCAGGTGCAGGAGCAGATGTCGAAAAAGTGGCTGAAGCAACACGCATTGCCAAAGAACGCCGTCCAGATTTACTCATTGATGGCCCGCTTCAATACGATGCTGCATCGGTGGAAAGTGTGGGACGTTCTAAAGCACCTGACTCTAAAGTGGCTGGTCGTGCCAATGTGTTTATTTTCCCTGATTTAAATACAGGTAATACAACCTATAAAGCAGTTCAACGTTCTGCAAATGTAGTCAGTGTTGGCCCAATGCTGCAAGGTTTAAACAAGCCTGTAAATGACTTGTCTCGTGGCGCATTGGTCGATGACATCGTGTTTACCATTGCATTAACGGCGATTCAATCCGAACAACAAGAAGCTTAATTTTAGTTTCGAGTTCTTAACCACCCTTTCGAAAGACTGGGTGGTTTTTTGTTTTGTATAACTGCCATTATGTTGAAAAGACTCAGAATTAGTAGAAATTTCTTTTAAATTCTATGGCTGAATTTTGAGTATTTGGTACATGACCAATAATGTATTCATTCTTCGCTTGAAAAAAGCAATCAAAGCTCTGATACACATATCTAATTTAAAAAATAAAAGGAAAAATTTACATAAATTAGAGCCTGGATATGAAGCTAGGGCGTGACGTCTTGCTTCAGTTTATGCCAATATTTATCTAGAAAAAGAAAAACATGGAAACAAGGATTTAGTTGGTCGTTACTATTGGATGGGCTTAGGTGCATTTGCTTCAAATAATCTTAGCTGCCATTGTTAAACATGGTTTAACTGCATGGGGATATAAATGGATTCCACTAGGGGTAATTCGTGATCCTGTACATACTTTTGCAAAAGGTAACTTATGGCTATTTATGGATATTGCACCTTGGCATTATGCTTTGAGCATGTCTTCATCCTCTTTTAATCAATGCCGAACTCAACGTGATGTTTCCAAATTTACTCATATTAAAGAAGAAGTTATAAACATTCCTTGGTCAAATTGTTTACCCATAATTAAAAACTTAAAAGCACTTTAGAAATTAAAAGTGCTTTTGAATATCTACCAAAAATTGAAAAGTATTCTGCCGAGTTCTTATAATATCAAAAACATGGAAAGAGAATATCAGGGGCGACACGCCGGTGTACTTGATAAGGTACCAGAAACAGTATACAGCGAACCATTATCAAACACTAAAGTCGCCAATTATGATAGCCGTATGGAATGGATTAATAAAGCAGCAGAAAAATATCATCGTTTAATGCAAAGTGATAAAGGAAGATACTTTTTAGAAGAAGAACTAAAAATTATTGCGAAATGGGGCGATAGCAAAGCTAATTTTACAGTTGGAAAGGATAGTAATGATGGAAAAATTTAATTACTGCATTGTTATTTTTATGGTGGGTTATCTCCTTTCAGCTTGTCAACCTAGTGCAAAAAATACAGAGAATAATGTCATGAATCAACTGCGTTTTAGTTTACATTTAGGCAAACAAGGATTTAAAGATTTTTCTCAACATAATCTTGGGCATCCCGATAGTCATCCATCTGGAGCAGGTTTTAAAGAGTTAGATTTTACACCGCCCAACTTAGGTCAGATTAAAGTTGAAAATGGTGAGAATAGCTTAGTGATAGATCATGTATTTTCAGTTCTAGGAACATCGTTTAATAATGAGGATGGAATACAAGGGCTTGATGTTAATGCAGGGCTAAACAAAGAAGAATTTGTACGTCCTGAACAAGCCCACCAAGCTTATGTTGACTTAATGAAACGTATAAATCAGGCCGAATGGAAAAATTATTTCTATCGTTTTTCTGCACGAATAGCAAAGGAAGATAATATTCGATATCTAATGAAATCAGGTGATGTCATTGACCCGACTTATATCTTTAATTATGAAGAATGGAAAAAAATAATCAATACAGTTGGAGGGAACTCTATTGGCTACCGATTATATGCCAATGGTATCCTTTTGGATCTGAGTATAAAACAAACTCAAAAAACTGAAGATGGTAAAGAACAATATATGGTTCGTTATGCTTTCAATACGATTCGTTATGATGAAAGAAATTCAATGGATGATTCAGAGAATAATATTGATACTTACAAAATGACCTCAAAAGAGTTAGAACAAGCATTTGCAAATGAGCTGATAAGAAATAAAAAATCAAGAGAAATTGATGAAAAAGAAGTTATAGTACAAGGCTACCGTATCGATGAAAATTATGAAGATCCTGATGTTTGGCAATATGTTAAATAATCAAATGTTGTCGCGTTTAGACTCAATTTTAAAGCACTTTTACACAAAATTGATCATTGAAACTAAAGATTTGAAGATTTGAAGATTTGAAGATTTGAAGATTTGAAGATTTGAAGATTTGAAGATTTGAAGATTTGAAGATTTGAAGATTTGAAGATTTGAAGATTTGAAGATTTGAAGATTTGAAGAAGAATATTATTTTTATAAAATTTAAAGCAAAAAAAGAAGATAAAGCTTTAGGCTTGATCTTCTTGTTGACCGTAGAACCAAGTTGCTGCGATAAACAGAGAAAAACCAATAACTGACAACACTGGAGTAACCATATATTTCACACTCTAACTTTGATGACGTCATTATGTAAAAGTTTTATGACAGTTATATGACAAATATGAAATATCCAAAAATAATAAATATTATTTAATTTCATAATCTTAGAAACAAAAACAAATCTTCTCCTCTAGTTATGTGACAAATATTTCATGAAATATGACAGTGAAAACGTCATTTTTAGGATATTGATGACAGCGAAACATGGCGCTGTTTAAGCCTATTAAACTTTCGGCCAAAGATTAAGCGAAATACCCACACAACTGTATTTTTGTCTTATAATTTAGCCCGCTAGCTATCAGCCCGCTCAAGAGATATTTGTATGACAACTATTATCAAGCAAGATGACTTGATCACATCGGTAAAAGATGCGCTTCAGTTCATTTCTTACTATCACCCACAGGACTTCATCCAAGCGATGAGCCGTGCGTATGACCGTGAAGAAAACAAAGCCGCAAAAGACGCGATTGCACAAATTTTAATTAACTCTCGTATGTGTGCAGAAGGCCATCGTCCTATCTGTCAAGATACGGGTATTGTGAACGTATTTCTTGAAGTGGGCTTAGACGTTAAATTTGATTTAACCATGAGCCTAGACGATGCAATTAACGAAGGTGTACGTCAAGGTTATCTTGAAAACTCAAACATTCTTCGTGCATCAGTATTAGCTGATCCTGCTTTTGGTCGTAAAAATACCAAAGACAACACCCCTGCTGTAATTCACTACAAACTCGTTCCGGGTAATAAAGTTGATATTACTGTTGCTGCTAAAGGTGGTGGTTCAGAAAACAAATCTAAACTTGCAATGCTTAACCCTTCTGACTCTATCGTAGATTGGGTACTTAAAACTGTTCCAACAATGGGTGCAGGTTGGTGTCCTCCTGGTATGCTCGGTATCGGTATTGGTGGTACTGCTGAAAAAGCCATGATGCTTGCAAAAGAAGCATTGATGGAAGAAATCAACATGGACGAACTCCTTCGTCGTGGCCCACAAAACCAAATCGAAGAACTTCGTATCGAAATCTTCGAAAAAGTAAATGCTTTAGGTATTGGTGCTCAAGGTCTTGGCGGTTTAACGACTGTTCTTGATATCAAAATCAAAGACTACCCATGTCACGCTGCGGGTAAACCAGTAGGTATGATTCCTAACTGTGCTGCAACTCGTCATGCGCATTTCCAATTAGACGGTTCAGGTGTAGCGCATATTCAAGCGCCTAGCCTTGAAGACTACCCTGCGGTAACTTGGGATTCATCAACGTCTAAACGTGTTGACTTAGATAACATCACTCAAGAAGAAATGAACTCTTGGCAACCTGGTGACACACTGCTTCTTAACGGTACAATCTATACAGGTCGTGACGCTGCGCACAAACGTATGGTTGACATGTTAAACAAAGGTGAAGAACTTCCAGTTGACCTAAAAGGTAAATTTATTTACTACGTTGGCCCTGTTGATCCAGTCGGTGACGAAGTTGTTGGTCCAGCTGGCCCAACAACTGCAACACGTATGGATAAGTTCACACGTCAAGTGCTTGAAGCAACTGGCATGTTCGGTATGATTGGTAAAGCGGATCGTGGTCCTGCTGCTGTTGAAGCAATCAAAGACAACAAAGCAACTTACCTCATGGCTGTTGGTGGTGCTGCTTACTTAGTATCGAAAGCGATTCGTGAAGCTGAAGTGGTTGCTTTCGCTGACTTAGGTATGGAAGCGATCTACAAATTTGTTGTAAAAGACATGCCTGTATCTGTAGCTGTTGACGTAAATGGTACTTCTGTTCACGCAACTGCACCAAAAATCTGGCAAGCAAAAATTGGTAAAATCCCAGTAGTTGATGCTGCTGCGAACTAATTTCGCCACATTCAAGATCTAAAAAAGCACCCCATCGGGTGCTTTTTTTAATGTCAATATTTAGGCTGTTTGTCGAATGACATTCGCTATTTAATATTTTCACACACTCAAAAACACGAGCTAATTACATTACCAAGTTAATGGATTCCACAGTTTAAAAGGCTTGGTCAACTGCACATCTTCCGCAGGATCATAATGAGGTACTTTCAACTTCTGCGCACTTTTCCGCACTTTTCCAGTGTTTTGATCTTCTGCCACAAAGTTAAAACTGTTGGATTTCAACTCTGTAAATGCGATTTCATTTCGACCAATTTTTTCAGGCATGAGCAGCAATGGCCCTGAAACCGTTCTTTTACTGGATAAATTCTCTTCATCATATTTAATGAAGTAAGTTTGACCTGCTTCAACATCAAAGTCTAAATATTTAGGCTTTTGAAAATGATTCACCCCCAAAGGGCGACTGGACGATAAGCGGTAATTCCCTGCCGGTAACTCCACCCAGTAATAATGATTATTCAATAAACTTGGAATACGCTCACTGTTCAGAAATAAGCTGCTGGCCACAATTTCTTGACGATTCCAGTTACTGTCTGGACGATATAAATACACGATCGCTGCTTGATCATGCTGAGCTTTTACTTCTTGAAAATGTCGGCCTTGTTTCTGATTGACCCAACCACCAATGGTAAACATACCCAATCGATATTGCTCAATATGACCCGGTGTACTTTCAGGATCCACAGGCTTTAATGTCGAAGCCAATGACGTTTGCTCAACGGCTGATTTTCCATGACAACCCAGCAGCGCTACACTGCTTAAAAGTAGAATTGCAACTTCACGCATGATTATCCCTCACTGCGTCTTTTTTTATTTTTACACTTTTGTTTTCAGTTTTTTACATTCAGGCATCCACGCCATCCTGCTGAGATTAACATTCTGCTTTTATTTTTGGAAATAAAAAACGTGTGCAAATCTTGGATTTACACACGTTTCAGACGAATAGCGCTTAAGCAGATTTAGAGTTCACAACTTTTAAATCTGACTTCGGTGCAGCTTCTTCAGTTTTCTTTGGTTGACGTTCTGATTTAAATTCAGGTTCCGCTTCACCATTAATCACCGCTTCATTGACGACAACCGTACCCACATCTGAACGACTTGGTAGATCATACATCGTTTCAAGCAATGAATTTTCTAAAATCGAACGTAGACCACGTGCACCCGTATTACGGTCAAGGGCTTTTTTAGCCACGGCACGCAATGCTGAGTCTTCAAATACGAGGTCAACATTTTCCATTTCAAATAAATATTGGTATTGACGTGTCAATGCATTTTTTGGTTCAGTCAGAATCTGCATCAATGCTTCTTCGTCGAGTTCTTCCAAGGTTGCAATGACTGGCAAACGACCAATAAATTCAGGAATCAGACCGAATTTAACCAAATCTGTCGCTTCAACTTGGCGGAATAAGTCAGATAATTTTTTAGTTTCATCTTTCTTACGCACTTCAGCCGTAAAGCCAATACCACCTTTTTCCTGACGCTGCTGTACGATTTTCTCTAGACCAGAGAATGCGCCACCACAGATAAACAGAATATTTGAAGTATCAATTTGAATAAATTCTTGCTGCGGATGCTTACGACCACCTTGAGGCGGAATCGACGCAACCGTACCTTCGATCATTTTCAATAACGCTTGCTGAACACCCTCACCCGATACATCACGAGTAATCGATGGGTTTTCAGACTTGCGGGTAATTTTGTCGATTTCATCGATATAGATAATGCCTTTTTGTGCTTTTTCTACATCGTAATCGGCTTTTTGAAGGAGTTTTTGAACAATGTTCTCAACGTCTTCACCCACATAACCGGCTTCAGTTAAAGTCGTTGCATCTGCCATCGCAAATGGCACATCTAAAAGACGCGCAAGTGTCTGAGCAAGCAGCGTTTTACCTGAACCTGTTGGTCCAACCAACATAATGTTACTTTTCGAAATCTCTACTCCGTCTTCTGGTTTTTTACCACTGGTGCCAACTTTTAGGCGTTTATAGTGGTTGTATACCGCAACAGAGAGGGTCTTTTTCGCAACATCTTGCCCAATCACATATTGGTCAAGCGCAGCACGGATTTCATGCGGTTTTGGTAAAGGACGAGTTGCCCAGTCATTTGATTCAACTTGCTGACTGGTCTGAACTAGGTCAAGACATACGTCCACACACTCATTACAGATGTACGCGTCCTCACCTGCAATCAGTTTCCCGACTTCAGACTGCGTTTTACCGCAAAATGAACAATGCTTTTGTCCTTGAGGATGTTCGGACATATTCACTCCAATAATTAATTCTTTAAAACTTATGGGCGTTTAGATAAAACTTCGTCCACAAGACCGTATTCTTTCGCAGCTTGCGCTGTCATAAAGTTGTCACGGTCAGTATCTCGAGCAACAGTTTCGTAGTCTTGACCACTATGCTCTGCCATTAAACGATTTAAACGTTCTTTGATGAATAGAATTTCACGTGCATGAATTTCAATGTCAGATGCCTGACCTTTGAAACCACCCAAAGGCTGGTGAATCATGACACGGGCATTTTCAAGACAGTAACGTTTGCCTTTAGCACCGGCGTTAAGCAGGAATGCACCCATCGATGCTGCTTGCCCCATGCAGTAAGTCACAACATCAGGTTTAATAAATTGCATGGTATCGTAAATCGCCATACCCGCAGTAACCGAACCGCCTGGTGAGTTGATATATAAATGAATATCTTTATCTGGGTTTTCTGCTTCTAAGAACAACATTTGGGCAACAATCAAATTTGCCATGTTGTCTTCAACTTCACCGGTTAAAAAAATCACACGTTCACGCAAAAGGCGTGAGTAAATATCAAAAGAACGCTCGCCACGAGATGACTGTTCTACCACCATTGGCACTAATGCGTTTTCAATTGTTGGAACATACATACGTTATTTATTCCTAAATTTTTCTGACTCAACCCATAATTCACAATATGAGGGATATTTGTCGAAATTGCAAAAGATTCCCAATTAAATAACAGATATTTTTTTCATAAGCATTGTGAAATCAGGACAACTTATTTGGGGGCAAAAATCCGATAAAAAAAGGCGCTTAACGCGCCTTTTTTTGAAAGCTAGAAATTAGCCTTGTTGACGAGCTTGTTGCTCTTTCAATAAGTCTTCATAGCTCACAGTTGTATCCGTTACTTTAGCAGAAGCTAAGATGTGATCTACAACTTGGTCTTCTAGAATAACAGCTTCGATTTGAGCACGTTGCTGTTTATCGTTGTTGAAGTATTCAATCACTTCTTTAGGATCTTCGTAAGAAGAAGCCATGTCTTCGATGTAAGCATCAACACGTGCAGCATCAACTTCAAGTTTAGCTTCAGCCAATACTTTGCTTACTAATACGCCAAGTTTAACTGATTTTTCAGCTTGCTCTTTGAATAGGTCATCTGGAAGCATGCTTGAATCAAACGCTTTAGCGCCTTGAGCACCAAACTGTTGAGTGAATTGTTGAATCATTTGTTGACGTTGACGGTCAATTTCTTGAGCAACCATTGCTTCTGGAAGTTCTACTTCGTTTGCAGCGACAAGCGCATCAAAAGTTGCACCTTTCACTTGGTTACGAAGACCGTTTTTCACTTCACGTTCCATGTTTTTACGCACGTCAGCTTTCAGTTTTTCAACGCCTTCTTCTTCAGTTAGACCGAAGATTTTTAAGAATTCAGCATCAACTTCTGGAAGTTTTTGTTTTTCAACAAGCTTAACAGTGATTTTGAACTGAGCAGCTTTACCAGCAAGGTTTTCAGCTTGGTAGTCTTCAGGGAAAGTTACATCGATAACTTTCTCTTCGCCTTTCTTCATACCAACGATGCCGTCTTCGAAGCCAGGGATCATACGACCAGAACCAAGTACGAGTTTAAAGTCTTCAGCAGCGCCGCCTTCAAACTTCTCGCCATCAACAGTACCTTCAAAGTCGAACGTTACTTGCATGTCTTTTTTAGCCATGCCTTTAGTTTCAGCCCATGAAGCACGTTGTTTTTGAAGATTTTCAATCATCTTCTCAACGTCTTTGTCGTCAACTGAAGTTGCTTTACGTTCAACTTCTAGGCCTTCGAACTTAACTTCAACTTCTGGATAAACTTCTACAGTTGCTTCATAAACTAAAGCATCATCTTTCATTTCAGTTTTTTCAATGTTTGGCATACCAACAGCATTGATTTTTTCTTGTTGGATCGCTTCGAATACTGTGTCACGAATGATGTCGTTTACAACTTCTTGATAGATACCAGCACCGTATTCACGACGAACAACGTTTACAGGTACTTTACCTGGACGGAAGCCGTTGATCTTCACAGTTTTGGCAGTGCGTTTCAAGCGAGCTTCAAACTGCTCGTTAATACGGCTCGTCGGTACAGATACATTTAAACGACGGGCAACGCCCGAAACCGCTTCAGAAGTTACTTGCATGGCTTCCTCGATAATTTGTTAGTTAAAACAGTTTTAAAAAAAAGTGCCACATTATATGACAACAATTAAAGATATACAAAAATGGATTATAACACTATAAATTCAGGCATGGATGCCCTTCTTATTTTTAGAATTTTTCAGCTTTTCTTGCATAAATTTTGATTATTTTTTAACTCATCATTGCAAATGAGAAACTTTCTCACTATTATTCTTAATGCTACATTTTTTTAATTTATTTTCATATATTTATCTCGTCCATATTTGGAATTCTTTTATGAGTAATTTTAATCTCAATCCACTTTCCGCTGCTTTAATTGGGGCAATTGTAACCACTGCGAGTTTCACACATGCTGAAACGGCCGAATCTCAAGCTCAACAGATGGAGACCATTGTTGTTTCTGCAGCGGGATTTGAACAAAAGATCAAGAATGCTCCTGCTTCAATTACCGTGATTACGGCTGAAGACTTAAAAAATAAACGAATTACATCCGTTGCAGATGCATTAAGTGATGTAGAAGGTGTCGATATTAGCCCTACAGCAGGGAAAACCGGCGGATTAAATATTCGTATTCGTGGTATGGACGCCGAATATACCTTGGTTTTAATTGATGGCCACCGACAAAATAGTACAGGTGACATTGCCCCTAATGGATTTGGTGAGTCGAATAATAGTTTTATCCCCCCTGTTTCGGCTATCCAACGCATCGAAGTCATCCGCGGACCAGCTTCTACTTTATATGGTTCTGATGCAATTGGTGGTGTAGTCAATATCATTACCAAAAAAGTTTCACCAGAATGGACAGGTTCGGTCACGTTAGAAGGCACAGTACTGCCAAATCACTCAGACTTTGGTAACCAACGCGCTGTCGATGCATTTTTAACAGGGCCAATCATTCAAGATTTATTGGGCTTACAAATCCGTGCACGTAAAGCGGAACGTGATCAATCAGATTTAATACGTAGTGATGACGATGATACTGGTGCTGAACTTAGTGGCGGAAATAGCCCAACTAAATCTGATCTAGAAACTATCGGTGCTCGCTTAACCCTGACACCGCACAGCGACCATGATATTTCAGTTGAATATGAAAAAACTGAACAATGGTATGACAATAGCAAAGGTCAATTAGGGACGCTTGGCGCAAACGGTGGTTATGGTGATGCTCAAGAATATAACCGTGAGAAAATGATCCTCGCACATACTTGGAATAATGCTATTGGTAAACTTGAGTCAAGTATTATCAATACTCAAACAGAAACGGTTGGACGTTTAATTCCTGCACGTGCACAAGGGATGTCAACAGCCATCACTCCTCGTGTGTTAGAAAGTGAAGATACGATTTTTGATACTAAATTTACCACTCAACATTTTGAAGACCACCGTATTACTCTAGGCGGTCAATGGTGGGAAGCCAGTATCAGTGATGGTTTACGTGTAAAAAAAGAAGTTTCTTTTGAGCAATTGGGTCTATTTGCCGAAGATACTTGGTCGCTGAACGACAATCTAGCATTAACAATTGGTCTTCGTTATGACGACCACGATACGTTTGGTGATTTTTGGACGCCACGTGCATATTTGGTATGGAATGCACATGAAAACTGGACCTTCAAAGGCGGATATAGTGAGGGTTATAAAGCCCCACGTTTGGAACGCTTAACTGACGGTGTGGTCAATGTCAGTGGTCAGGGTCGTACACCAACTTTTGGTAACCCAAATCTAAAACCTGAAACCAGTAAAAACTTTGAATTTGGTACATATTTCTCAACCAATCATAATTTTGACTTCAACGTTACGGCTTTCTTTAGTCAAATCGAAGATAAGATTATGACGGGTAATAAGGAAATTAGCTGTAATACTGATAACACAACGACTTCGGGTATTAATTGGTCTAAAGCTGACTGTGAAGCTTTCATGGCATCGGTTGGAACGCCATGGGTGATGGATTATAACCGTGGCACAGCAGACTCATGGAATGTGACTCGCCCTGTGAATGCCGAAGAAGCTGAAGTCTATGGTATTGAAGCTGGTTTAAACTGGGCATTTGCCGATAATTGGAAATTTGGACTGAACTACACGTGGACTGAAACTGAAATTAAAGATAGCAGTTTAGGCAATCCTGTACTTAATGACACACCAGAACACATAGTTAATGCGTCGCTTAAATGGCAAGCTGCTGACTTTATGAATTTATGGGCGCGTGGTGAGTATCGAAGTGAACGTGCACGTTTCACCTCAACCTATGACAATCTAACTGCAGCGAATCAACAGGTTTATGATGCCCTTGGTGACTACAAGGAATACGCATTATTACATGTCGGTTCAAACTTTAATGTCACGCCAAACTGGGATATTGGTGTTGCTCTGTACAATGTCTTTGATAAAGACTTTAACGATTATGAGAAAGTCGCAAATAGCTATTACAACCGTTATAGCAATACTCAAGAAGGCCGCCGCGTACAATTAAGTACAACCTTTAAATTCTAAATAACACTTTATAAAAAAACCTGCTTCGGCAGGTTTTTTTACATCAACAATTTACGATTTATTCTTATTTAATTCATAATCATGGCTATATTTGTAATCTCAATCAATTACAAACCAATAATATGTTTTATCAATACTTAATAAAAAACAGATACTTAATTAATACTTGTTATATCATTACATTAAATAGGGCTATCACGATACGATTATTTATCGTGAATAACAATTACATAAAGATGTAAGAACAAATAAGAATCATTATTATTCGCATACAAATTCACTACTCCGAATCGGGTTCGAAATGGCCTTCATTAAAACACGTAAGAAAATTGTTTCTACAGCGATTGCTTCATCACTTTCAATCATTGCAGGCAATGTAATGGCTGAAGAAAAAGCTGTCCAACTCGAGACGATTAATCAAACTGTAAATAAAGAGAATTATAAAGTAGAAAAAGCGTCTTCAGATAAGTTTACGCAATCTCAACTAAATACGACTCAGACTATGGCCATTATCCCTGAGAAAGTATTAAAAGAACAAAATGCAACGACCCTAACAGAAGCACTTCGAAACGTTCCTGGTGTCGGCACATTCTCCCTAGGTGAAAACGGACGAATGAATACTGGTGATGCTGTTACCATGCGTGGATTTGATACAGCAAATAGTATCTTCATCGATGGAGTACGTGACTTGGGTAACGTTACTCGAGACATGTTTAATTACGAACAAATTGAAGTATTTAAAGGCCCTGCTGGTACAGATAATGGTCGTACAGCTGCCTCAGGTTCAATTAATTTATCAACAAAAGAAGCAAAACTTCAAGACGCTAACAATGCAACTCTTGGTTTCGGCTCAGATGAATATTACCGAGCAACTGCGGATATTAATAAAGCAATAAACGATACAACGGCCATCCGTTTTAATGCCATGGGTGAAAACTCAGACGGTATTGGTCGTGACGGTGTTGAAAATGAAAAATGGGCTGTTGCACTTTCAGCAGGCTTTGGTTTAGGCACAGATCTTCGCTTTTTCTTAGACTATCTACATATTGAACAAGACAATGTCTTGGATGGTGGTATCCCAACTGTAGGTTTACCAGGGTTTGATGCAAATAAAAGTACGAATGCAAGTATTAAAAGTCTTGCGCCATATCTAAATAGCCATAAAGTTGATACTTCAAATTATTATGGTGCACCTGAAGATTTTGATGATGTCACTGCGGACATGGCAACTGCTCGTTTAGAGTATGATTTATCAGAAAATACGAAAATCAAAAATACTTCTCGTTGGGGCAAAACAGAGCATCAATATTTAACGACATTCTCAGGTAATGCCTTCACTACAACGTCAACTGACCTGAATGATCCTACTGCGATGCGCGTTTCAGGCAGTGCAAATAATAGTGATACTGAAAATGAAATTATAACTAACCAAACTAGCTTGGTTACAAGTTTCAATACAGGTCGCTTAAAACATGATGTCAGTACAGGGGTTGAATTTACACGTGAAGAAATGAAAACACGTGGTTGGACTGCTACGGTTACCGGTACAAGTTCATTGTATAACCCACAAGGCACTGTACATACCGCTTTAGTCAGAAATACCAATGGTAATGGTGATTCTGAAGCTCAAATGGATACCTACTCTATTTTTGCCTTCGATACTATTGAAATTTCACCACAATTTTCTGTGAATGGTGGCGTTCGTCTAGATCGTTATAAACTTGATGCCGATACATTTGTGAATACGGCTGCTTCAGGTCAACCGGCAAATTATGTTGCACAAAGCTTTAAAGATGACGGCAACCTATTCAACTGGAAAGTTGGGGCACTATATAAACCAACTGAAAACGGTGGCTTGTATGCTAACTACGCCATCCAACAACAAGCACCGGGTACTATTACAGGTGGTGACGGTATTGGTAATGCCAATGCATTTGCCCCATCTGGTTCAGCGAGCAGCAATAACAACTTAGATCTTGATCCTCAAGAAATTGAAACCATTGAAGTTGGTGCTAAATGGGAATTTTTTGACAACCGTTTACTCTTAACAGGTGCACTTTTCCAAACTGAACTCACAAATGAGTTGGAAAAAGATGGTGAAGAATACTACCAAACTGGTGAAAAATCAGTTAAAGGTGTTGAACTTGGCGTGATTGGTAACTTAAATGACAATTGGCAAGTTATTGCTGGTTATACACATCAAAAAACAGACATTAAAAATGTAACCCAAGCTGCGAGTAACCAGCAAGTTTCAGCAGATGGTTCAAGTAATATGCCATTTACGCCTTCTGATGCATTCACATTGTGGACGACCTACAATATGGATAAATGGAGCATTGGTAGCGGCGCGCGTTACAATGGTGAAATGACTAAAAACAAAGATGGCAATCAGGTCGGTCCTGCTGTCATCCCTGACTACTGGGTATTTGACTCAATGGTTAGTTACCAAGCAACACCAAATGTAGGGATTCAATTCAACATCAACAATTTATTTGATGAAGACTACATTAACAGCATCAACCGTGGTGGATTACGTTACATCGCAGGTGCTGAACGTAACTATCGCTTAACATTTAATTTTAAGTTCTAAATTAAATATTCTAAAAAAAGCCTTAATCTTGTATTAAGGCTTTTTTATTTATGCTTATCTTATGTAGATTTGATTAAAATTAGATTAAGGTTAAATTATGCTTCTTCATGTCCCTCATGTCCTTTCAAAGCAACACGTTCAAAGCATCAGACAAGCGATGAACCAAGATAATCAGTGGGTTTCAGGAAAAAGTTCGGCCGGAGCACAAGCTCAAAACATCAAAAAAAATTTACAAATCAATTCAAACAGTCAGCTCTATCAGCAGTTAAGTCAGCAAGTATTACCGCAAATTAAAGAAAGTCTGCTCATTCAATCTTTTGCATTACCTAAAGAAATCTTGCCTCCGCTTTTCAATTGCTACCAAGATACCGGTCACTACGGTAATCATGTCGATAATGCAATCCATTACTATCATGAAAAAAATATAACTGTGCGTACAGATGTCTCAATGACCATTTTTTTATCAGAACCCGATGAATATGAAGGTGGTGAACTGATCATTGAGGATACTTATGGTGAACATGAAGTTAAGTTAGATGCTGGCGATGCAATTATTTATCCAGCGACCAGTCTACATCGTGTTGAACCTGTGACTTCAGGCTCCCGTATAGCAGCTTGTACTTGGGTACAAAGCATGGTCAAAGATGATTGGCAAAGAAGCATGCTTTTTAATTTAGATCAGACCATTATGCAATTACGACAAAATTTAGGCGATAGCAAAGAAATATTACAACTGACGAATCACTACCATAATCTTTTACGTCAATGGGCAGTTCTATGAGTCAACATTCTCCATTGCAACCACTGACTCAGATTCCTGCTCATTTACAAACCATTGCCGATTACGAAAAACAGGCTGAACTGCACCTGTCACACATGGTGTGGCAATACCTACAAGGTGGTTCTATGGATGAACACAGTGTACGTGGCAATTTGTCTCAGTTTGAACAGATACAACTTCTACCACGTATGCTCAGAGATCTGACCCAAGGTCATACCCAAATCGAAATCTTAGGGCAACGTTTCCCGCACCCTATTTTTGTTGCCCCGATCGGACATCAACAACAATTTCATCCTGATGCTGAAGCTGCAACAGCCCTCGCCGCCGAAGTCCTTGGCAGCAATATGATCCTCAGTACGTTTACCAATACAGATATGCGTGAGTTAAAGCAGGGCAATCCATTCAAATGGTTCCAATTGTATTGGCAAGGTGAGCGCGAAAAGTCATTATCACTGGTCAAAATGGCAGAAGCACATGGTTTTAAAGCGATTGTGGTGACCGTTGATTCTCCACATTCAGGAATTCGTGACCGAGAGAGACATGCGTTTTTTGAACTTCCTAAGTATGAACCGCAGCCTCATCATTTTATTCAACAACCTCAAAGCAAGCAAAATGAACACCCATTATTTCAAGGTCTGATGAAAATCGCGCCGACATGGGCGGATATCCTTTGGCTCAGTCAAAACACCTCATTACCGATTATTTTAAAGGGCATTGTTAGTCCACATGATGCTGAACTTGCCCTGCAACACGGCGTACAGGGCATTATTGTGTCGAATCATGGTGGTCGAGTACTGGATGGTTGCATTCCCCCACTCATCGCCTTAGAACTGATTAAAAAAGTTGTGCCTCAGGATTTCCCAGTTTTATATGATGGTGGTATTCGTCGTGGTTCAGATGTGTTTAAAGCGATAGCCTTGGGTGCATCTGCCGTATTAGTTGGACGTCCTTGCATTTATGGTTTAGCTACAGCGGGCGCTTTAGGTGTTGCCCATGTACTCAAAATACTGAAAGAAGAATTTGAGATTACGATGGCATTGATGGGAACAGCCACCGTCGATGAGATTAATAAAGATTATATTTTTCAAAAAAGCTAATTTTATAGAAAAATATTTTCCAGTAATGGCATCTTGACGCAAAAATAGGAAATTATTTCCGGAATATATGGACTAATATTTAGTTATACATTTACGAGCTTACGGTAAAGCTAAGTCATGTGAATCTTTACAGATTTATTTCGACTTTCGACTAAAGACTCCGAAATTAAACTTGTAAATTGCTAGAATAGACACAATCTATATAAGTAGTACCTTGCCGTTTATCCACGACATTTATCCACGGTGCTATAAGGAGTTTTCACATGATGTTGGCAGATCCAAGCAAAAAATACCGTCGCATGTACCAACGTGTAGACTTACCAGACCGTCAATGGCCAAATAACGAAATCAATAAAGCGCCGATCTGGATGAGTACCGACCTTCGTGACGGTAACCAAGCGATCTTCGAGCCAATGAACATTGAACAAAAGTTCAAAATGTTCCAAATGCTTGTGAAAATTGGTTTCAAACACATTGAAATCGGCTTCCCTTCTGCATCACAAATCGACTTCGATTTCACGCGTTTGTTGATCGAAGGCGGCCATATTCCTGATGATGTGTACATCGAAGTTTTGGTTCAAGCGCGTGATCATCTGATTCAACGCACATTTGAATCATTGCAGGGCGCAAAACGCGCAATCGTGCATATCTACAACTCAAATTCTCCAACTTTCCGCAATAAAGTGTTGAATGTTGATGTTGCTGGTGCAAAACAATTAGCGATTAATGCCGCAACGAAAGTCAAAGAATACGCTGCAAAACAGCCTGAAACTGAATTTGTATTCCAATACAGTCCAGAGTGTTTTACTGCAACAGAATTAGAAGTTGCTAAAGATGTCTGTGATGCGGTCACTGAAATTTGGGAAGCATCTCCAGAGAACAAAGTGATTTTAAACTTGCCTGCAACGGTTGAAGTTTCAGGTCCGAACGTCTATGCAGACCAAGTGGAATGGATGCACCGTAACATTCAACGCCGTGACGGTGTGATTATTTCTGTGCACTGTCATAACGACCGTGGCTGTGGTATTGCCGCTTCTGAGTTGGCCATTATGGCTGGTGCTGACCGCGTCGAAGGCTGTGTGTTTGGTAACGGTGAACGTACAGGTAACGTGGACGTTGCAGCGATTGCATTGAACATGTATACCCAAGGTGTTGCGCCAAACTTAGATTTCTCAAACATTAACGAAATCATTTCAATCATTGAAGAATGCACAGGCTTGCCGGTACACCCTCGTCATCCGTATGCTGGTGATTTGGTCTTCACCGCGTTCTCTGGCTCACACCAAGATGCCATTAAAAAAGGTTTCGAGTTCCAAAAGAACGAAGAAATGTGGGATATGCCTTATTTGCCAATCGACCCGAAAGACTTGGGCCGCGACTATGATGCCGTGATTCGTGTCAACTCACAGTCTGGTAAAGGCGGTATTGCGTACTTGTTAGAATCAAATTACAACGTGGTGTTGCCTCGTCGTATTCAAATTGAGTTCTCGCAAATCGTACAGCAAAAAACAGATGAAGACGGTACCGAGATTTCTGCGCAAGCAATCTGGTCTTTATTTAAAGACACGTATGTGGCTGCCAAAGACACGCATTATGCGGCGAAAAACTACCGCTTACATGATGAAAATGGCAAACAAGTCATTGAGCTTGATGTCGAAGTGAACGGTGAGATCCAGCAATTACGTGGTGAAGGCAACGGCCCAATCTCTGCTATCTTAAATGCCTTGCAGTTACCGATTGATGTCTTGAACTATGAAGAACGTAGCATCAGTTCAGGCGCACATGCTAAAGCCTTAGCGTTGATTGAGCTTCAAGTGAAAGGTACAGGTAAGTCTGCATTCGGCGCAGGTGTGCATGACAACATCGTGACCGCATCTATCGAGGCGATTATTGCCAGCACTAACCGTTTAATTGAACAAGGTGTTTTGAGTACTGAACAAGTGATTGCTGCTGCAGTCTAATTCAATGCTATAAATATCAAATAGCAATAAAATGACTTTAGAAGGATACCCTCAAGTGGTATCCTTTTATTATTCATACTAAAGATTTAAGGCGAATTATTCCTGTGTCTTTTCCAGCTGACTCAGTGGGCTTAGTTACCCCACAAAAGTTTATTTTTGAAGAGCCGTTAGAGCTCGAATGCGATCGCATACTCCCACGTTTTGAGCTCATGGTTGAAACTTATGGCGAACTGAATGCAGACAAATCTAATGCAATTTTGATTTGTCATGCACTGTCAGGCCATCACCATGCAGCAGGTTATCATCATGAAGATGACCGTAAGCCGGGTTGGTGGGACGCATGTATTGGACCAGGCAAAGCCATTGATACGTCAAAATTCTTTGTCGTAGCACTAAATAATATCGGCGGCTGTAGCGGTTCTACTGGACCGACCTCTCCAAATCCTGAAAATGACAATCGCCCTTATGGTCCTGATTTCCCATTAGTCACTGTACGTGACTGGGTCAAAACCCAAGCCATGTTATCTGATCGTTTAGAGATTCAGCAGTGGTATGCGGTGATTGGCGGCTCTTTAGGGGGCATGCAAGCTCTACAATGGTCTGTGGACTATCCAGATCGTTTACAAAAGTGCGTGATTATTGCCAGTACACCAAAACTGTCTGCGCAAAACATTGCCTTTAACGAAGTGGCGCGTCAGTCGATTTTGTCTGACCCTGATTTCCATGATGGTCGCTATTTAGAAAATGACAGTTATCCTAAGCGAGGTTTGATCTTGGCCCGTATGGTCGGTCATATCACTTACCTCTCTGAAGAAGCCATGAAACAAAAATTTGGCCGTGACTTAAAGTCAGGTAAATTTATGTATGGCTTTGACGTCGAATTCCAAGTCGAAAGTTATTTGCGTTATCAAGGTGAGCAATTTAGCCGTAACTTTGATGCCAATACCTATTTGATCATGACCAAGGCTTTAGATTATTTCGATCCATCACGTGAATATGAGCAATCATTAAAAACCGCGATGTCTAAAACCAAGTGTCAATTTTTAGTTGTTTCATTTACAACGGACTGGCGTTTTACCCCTGCTCGTTCGCAAGAAATTGTAGATGCATTAATTAGCAATCATAAGCCTGTGAGCTATGTCGATATTGATGCTGAACAAGGCCATGACTCTTTCTTGTTCCCGATTCCTTTATATGTGAAAAGCTTACGTGCATTCCTAGGCGGTGTAAAACACCTGCAAGAAACACCGAAGGAGACCAACTAATGCGTATTGATCATCAACTTGCTGAACGTTGGATTAAACCAGATTCAAGCGTACTCGATTTAGGGTGTGGTGACGGTGAACTGCTTGCACATATGAGCAAAAAGCACAATATTCGTGCATATGGCTTAGAAATTGATCAAGAAAAGATTGCAATTGCAGTCAGTCGCGGGTTAAATATCATCCAACAGGACTTAAACTTAGGTTTAAGTCGCTTTGCCGACCAGTCTTTTGACTATGTGGTTATGGCACAAGCCTTGCAAGCTGTAGATGCACCAGACGTTCTCTTAAGAGACATGGTGCGTGTGGGGAAACAGGCCATTATCACCTTTCCAAACTTTGCACATTGGAAGACTCGTTCTTTCCTTGCATTAAAAGGAATGATGCCTGTTTCAGACGCGTTACCCTATATGTGGTATAACACGCCCAATATTCATTTATGTACTTTCCGTGATTTTGAAGCGCTGTGTGCTGAAAATAACATCCGGATTATTAACCGACTTGCCGTGAATGGGGATCAACAAGATAGTTTACTGAGTAAACGTCTCCCAAATCTATTTGGTGAAGTCGCAATTTATCGAGTGAGCGCTCTATGAAAAAATTATTATTAAGCACGACGCTACTGATTGGACTTTTTAGCATACAAGCCCATGCGGATTATGTTGCTCCATCATCTTCAGTTTCTAGCCAAGCTGCACAATATTCAATTATGGATATTCACAGCTTAAGTAAAGCTGCTAAAGCAGGTCAGCCTGGTGCTCAGTTTTACTTAGGCACTAAATATCAACAAGGTAAAGACGTTGCAAAAGATGAACGTCAAGCTTTTGCATGGTACAAAGCTGCTGCCGATCAAGGTTTATCTGCAGCTCAGCTCAATGTGGGTCGTATGCTCGCTGATGGCATTGGGACTAAAAAAGATGAAGCGCTTGCTCGTCAATATTTCGAAAAAGCAGCCAGCCGTGGTGATAACCGCGCAAGCTTTAACTTAGCCATGATGGAAGAGCAAAAGAAAAACTACATGGGTGCATACCAATGGTATGAGCTTTCTACCCGTGATGGCATGCTCGACAACAAAGTGATTAGCTTGTCTGAAGGCAAAAAAACCGCTTTAGCAGCGAACTTAAGCCAAGACCAAATCCGTCAAGCACGTGACCGTGCGGACAAATGGATTCAAGCACAATAAGTTTTTGAATCTTAAAAAGCACCTTCGGGTGCTTTTTTATTAAATATATACTTCTAAAATAACCCATATTTTTAAAATTATAAGGGCAATACATGAAAATAAATTTTGAAGTCATTCAATATTCAAGTGGATATTATTCTGGATTAAACATACAGATTATTCCTTTTAACCTTGATCAAAATCCAAACTTGCAAAACTCTATCGTTATTGATGAACTCGCTTTTTCACTTATCGAAAAATTCTTCTTTGAACATGAAAGCCCTTGGTCACACTGGGGACCAACTTATGTTTATCCTGAAAAAATCACTACAATTATTGAAAGGCTGAATCATTATAAAAACTATCTAAATGAAAAAAAAATTTTAACTTATAAAGATAATGTTCAGCTTCTCTTTAAAAAAGAAACAAAAAATTTTAGGAAGAAATTCCCTAAATATAAAACTAAAGTAATCACTATGATTAACCAAGTCATTGGATTTTTAAAAAACATTCAAATCAACAAAATTGATGGTATTACAGTAATAGGAGTCTAAAGCACATTTAACTTCAACCAGATACGTTAAATCCGTTAAAATACTTTTCAATATTCAACATAAAGAGCGATTCTGCATGGCTTCATCTAATTGGTTATCTCAAGGCACTTTGGTTCTGGCGAGCAACAACAAAGGTAAAATTGCAGAATTTGAAAAAATGTTTGCCGAGCTTAATCTTCCTGTTGAAGTGATTCCTCAAGGTCAATTGAACATAGAAGATGCCATCGAAGACGGCCTAAGCTTTGTTGAAAATGCCATTATTAAAGCGCGTCACGCATCGAAAATTTCAGGCAAGCCAGCCATTGCAGATGATTCTGGCATTTGCGTTCCTGTACTCGGTGGCGCACCAGGGATTTACTCTGCGCGCTATGCAGGTGAACATGGCAATGATGCCGCTAACAATGCCAAGTTGCTTGCTGACCTCAAACCGCTCCGCAAAGAGGGTGAAGCCATCGAAGGGATGTTTGTATGTGTCTTGGCTTTGGTCCAACATGCAGAAGACCCACTCCCACAAATTTTCCAAGGGATTTGGCGCGGTGAAGTGATGGAAGCAGCACGTGGTGAAAATGGCTTTGGCTATGACCCACTGTTTTGGCTGCCAGAACTGAATGTTTCTAGTGCTGAATTATCAAAAGAAGAAAAAAATAAAATCAGCCATCGTGGTCAGGCGATGAAATTATTTAAAGCAAGTTTGAAATAATTTGCATTGGAGTTAATCTTAATGCCAAAGATTAACTCTAATCCCTGAATAAAAATAGAATAATTATGGAAATTCAACCGATACAGATCATATGCAACGCTTGCCATCACACTTCAACTGAAATCCCAACACGCTCTTTTCTTGGTTTTCAAAAAATAAGCTGCCCTCATTGCCATGCGCAACTAACCTACCCGCTCACCTCAGGCTTTCGTACCACTTACGTTATTTTTGCAGTGGTGATCGTGCTGTCGATCATGCTTAATCTGTCGCAAGGTCAAATTGGATTTCCAGGCCTGATAGGTATCGCGATGATATACGCCCTCGTGCGTGATTGGCAGATTCGTAAACAGCTCAAGTAGTCGCCCTTTACGGGCATCTATAATTCACTTTTCATTTTAAAGCGAAAAAAGATGCAAAATTAACCCATAAAAACTGACGACGATGCAGCTCATAATCGTGCCTGAAGCAATATAACGCGCCGAAGTGCCTGTTCCTTGATAATGCGTTTCTAAAGCCACAATATTCGCTGCAGGGGGTAAGCAAAAGAGCATAAACATCACCCCAATATATTTCTCGATCTGGGGAATTGGAAGAAAGGCATAACTCAAACTACAGATCACCGCGCCAACGGTGAGTTTCATCGCATAAATACGACTACTGTTAATCAGATCATGCCACTGTACCTTAGTTTGGCGCAGCCACATGCCTAAGACGCACATCCCTGTGAAACTCATTCCAATTTTTGCAGCCTGATACAGCCAATCTAAGATCTGATGTTCTTCTAAATGCTGCAGTCCAACTATTCGACAGACACCTGCAATCATCAAGGCAAATACAGGCGGTGACATCGCCACTTTTTGAATCACGCTCGACCATGGGAGTTGGGCTGAACTGACGGCTGTCACGGCCCACATATTGCCAAAGATAGAGCCACCGACATACAGAGCCACCATCGCTGCACTAATTTCAGGGCCAAACAGTGCTAAGGCAAAAGGAAAACCCAGCCAAGCCAAGTTCAAATAACTGACACACAAGGCACGTAAACTATCTTTTAATAGCCAGCGAAATAAATAAAACATCAGCACGGCAACACTAAAGCTAAAGAGCATGAGCGCTAAACTGCCTGCTTGATAGAACACCATGTTGTAGATGATCACGGCTGGAATAAAACAGCGTGCAAGTAAGCTAGAGAAAATCGATTTGAGCGATGCGGTTCCTGATAAAGATGCCAATCCGAGGCCACTTAAAAAACCCAATATCGGAAGAAGAAACGCCACTACACCACCCTCACTGCTCAATCCAAGCATAGTAACACTGAACATAAGCTTCGCGGCTGTCTTTAAACTGCAACATCTTGGTCACTTCACTGTCATCTACAACTGCTGAAATGTTGTGCAGACCAACAAGAGGATAACAAGATGGCTGGACTATCGATTTGGCATGTACTGATTTTTGCAATTGTGGTGATTTTACTCTTTGGTACATCAAAACTAAAAAACTTGGGCAAAGATGTCGGCGGCGCGGTCAAAGATTTCAAAAAATCGATGCGTGATGAAGACGCAGCAAATACACAGCTTAATGAGCCTCGCACGCTAGAGCATGAAGCTCAAAATAAAACCAACTCCTCAGTTCAAAGCTAAGGGGTTGTCATAATGCTTAATATTGGTATTAGCGAATTACTGGTGTTCAGCATTATTGCGCTGATCGTACTCGGCCCAGAAAAACTGCCTGAAGGTATCCGCTTTGCAGGTAAATGGTACGGGAAAGTTAAACGACTGATCAGTAACGTGCAAACAGATATTGACCGTGAACTTCGCATGTCCGAACTTCGTGAAGAAATGCAAAAAGAAATGCAACGTATTCAACAGCTCGAAGCGCGTATGCAGGCGCAGATGAATGAATTGCAACAAACGCAACATCCCATAGAACAGACTGCGCAAAAACAACAAGAAGCCGTCCTACCTGACAATAAAAATTTATCCCCACGTTATCAATACATCGAACGTGGTCAGAGCACGATCTTTGCCATGGTTACACCCCAAATGAAAATAAAGCACGAAATTAAAACAGATCAATCTGCTGCATTAAGCTCGACCGATGCATTAGCAGAATATCAGGTGGCCGTATGACAGATCTTTCACTAAATAATTCACAGAACACTGTGCCTGATTTGGAAGAAATGCCGATCACCAAACATTTGGTGATTTTGCGTCGGCATTTGATCAAAATTACAGGACTTATTTTGATTCTGTTCTTTTGTTTACTACCCTTTGCCAATCAAAGCTATCAATTGATGTCAGAGCCACTGCGTGCGCAGTTACCGATGACCTCATCCATGATCGCAACGGATGTGACCGCCACCTTTATGGCGCCGTTCAAGTTGAATTTCTTTGTCGCGCTTATGCTCGCGATGCCTTTCGTGATTTATCAACTTTGGGCCTTCATCAAACCTGCACTGTATAAAAAAGAGCGGCATTTGGCGATGCCCTTATTATTCGGCAGTATCGTCCTCTTCTATGCCGGAATTGCATTTGCCTATTGGGTTGCCCTACCATCCATCCTGCATTTTTTTATGAGTGTTTCCCCTGAAACAGTCGCTCCAATGACGGACATCAATAGTTATTTAAGTTTCTGCTTAAAGCTTTTTTTAGTGTTTGGGCTGACCTTTGAAATTCCTATCATCACATTAATTTTGATTTTGATCGGGGTGGTATCTACTCAAACCTTGGTAGAGAAGCGTCGTTTTATTATCGTCGGCTGTTTTTTTGTCGCCATGTTTGCCACGCCACCCGATGCGCTTTCGATGATCATGCTGGCCATTCCCATGTGGATGCTGTTCGAGCTGGGTTTGTTCTTTGGCAAGCTGATTGAAAAACGACGTGCATCTGCACCTTAAACAAACTTATTTTTCGACAATTTTGGTGAGTTTTACACCTAAGAGGCTGAGATAGCCTCTTTTTTTTATGCACCCATTTAATGTTTTGCAATTTACATGCAGGGAAATCTAAACGCCTATTTCATCAGTTTGCAACATTAGCTTCAAAGCATTGTCATATTTTATCGATAGTTTTATGTGATCAACTTTTACCCAGCACACCTTTGCCAGGATTTAAATTCATGACAAACATGCCATATAACGAAGATCAAGAACTTGATAACAACACTTCGGATAACCTTCATTTTCGTGACATTTTAGAACAGCGCATCAGCCGTCGTAGCTTGATTACCAAGACTGCGAGTGGTGCAGTCGCACTTGCATTGGCATCTTCATTAACGGGGTGTAATGATGACAATGACTCAGGTTCAAATAGCAATACCAAACCACCAGTTACTGATCCAAATCAAAAACCGACCAAGTTCAATTTCACACCAGTGAAAAAGAATTTAGAAGATATTGTGACTGTTCCTGAAGGCTATCAAGCGCATGTGCTATATGCGATGGGTGACTCGATTAACCCTGCATACCCAGCATGGGATGATAACAATGTTCCTTCTGGCCCGAGCTTCCAATTCCGCTCTGGTGACTGCCATGACGGTATGAGCTTCTTTGGTTTAAATATCACCTCTGGACGTTATGATGCCAAACAGTCTGACCAAGGTTTGTTGGTGATGAACCATGAATACATCAATCCAACCTTCTTACACCCACAAGGCCCAACCAAAGTAGATGGCCGTCGCCCTGAAGATGAAGTTATCCGTGAAGTCAATGCACACGGTGTTTCTGTGATTCAAATTGAAAAAGACAGCAAGACTCAAGCCGTTAAACTGGTACAAAACTCTCCATTTAACCGTCGTATTACCGCATCGACCGTAATGGACTTTAAAGGCCCTGTTGCAGGCTCAAGCTTAGTCAGTACGAAGTTTTCAGCCAATGGTCAACAAACCCGTGGTACACACAACAACTGTGGTAATGGTTATACCCCTTGGGGCACTTACCTGACGACAGAAGAAAACTTCATTGGTTACTTCGCTCGTGCGAAAGCAGATGATGCCAAACGTAGTCCTGCTGAAATTGTGGCACTCAACCGTTATGGCCTAAAAGCGGGTGCAAACTCACGCTATGGTTGGGAAACGGCGATTGGAAGTAATGAGTCACAAGATTTATATGACCGTTGGTCAGCGAATGTTACCGGTACTCAGGCAGCAGAAGATTATCGTAATGGTCCAAACACCTTTGGTTGGATTGTCGAAATCGACCCATTTGACCGTCGTGAAAACCCCGTAAAACGTACAGCACTGGGTCGCTTTGCACATGAAGACTGCCGTGCAAGTCGCTTACGTGAAGATGACAACCTTGCGTTTTACATGGGCGATGACTCGCGCGGTGAATACATCTATAAATTTGTATCAGACCAAAAATGGAATAAAAAAGATGTCAACGGTGGCTATGCCGCGGGCGACAAATACATGAACAACGGTAAGTTATACGTCGCCAAATTTAACAATGACGGCAAAGGTCAATGGATTGAATTGAGCTATAACGTCAATGGTTTAAACCAAAGCAACAGCGTGTATCCTTTTAGCTCACAAGCAGATGTTCTGACCTTCGCACGTCTTGCCGCAGATGCTGTCGGTGCTACCAAAATGGACCGTCCTGAATGGGTCGCTGTACATCCAGACAATGGTGAAGTCTATGTGACCCTCACCAATAACTCGAACCGTGGTACGACGCATGCACTAGATGCTGCCAACCCACGTAACTACACCGACCCTGAAGGTGGTAAAGGCAACGTCAACGGTCATATTATCCGTTTCCGTGAAGATGGTGATACAACCACAGCTCTCAGCTTTACTTGGGATATTTACCTGTTTGGTGCTGAAGCAAAAATGGCGAGCAACATTAACTTATCTGGTTTAAATGACAATAATGACTTGTCATCACCTGATGGGATGTGGTTCGACCCACGTGGTGTGTTATGGATTCAAACCGATGACGGTGCTTATACCGATACCACCAACTGTATGATGCTTGCTGCGCTACCAGGTCAAGTCGGTGATGGCACAAAAGCCACGACATCATCGGGTCAAGAAACCATTGTGGGTGCAAAACTGAATGATGAAAACTTACGTCGCTTCCTGACTGGACCAAAAGAGTGTGAAATCACAGGTGTGACGATGACACCTGACTACAAAGCGATTTTTATCAATGTGCAACATCCCGGTGAAGATTCAGTATCCTATACTGAGCCGACCAGCCACTGGCCTGCATCACAAACCAATGCAGCAGCGACTTCACGTCCTCGCTCAGCGACCGTAGTCATCACCCGTAAAGATGGTGGTGTGATTGCTGGCGAAGCGGTAGAACAAGCTCAGCCAACGCAAAAAACCGCATAAGACATCTCTAAAAAAAAAGCCGACGAATCGTCGGCTTTTTTTATGGCTTTAAATGCACTTCTATCTGGGTGATCTGTCCTTGTTGCTCACCCTGCTGCTGTTTTTCCTGCCAATGCCACTGTGAATCCCGCATACATAATAAATTTGAACAGCGGGTGCCATACACTGGACTTTGAATAAAGGTTGAAGACAGCAAATGTTCCATCTCTGCCTGAATCCCAGTATTGGGTAACAATGCTGGAATGATTTTACGTTCATCTTCCAAAATATCCCACGCAGCGACATCTATGTCCGCCTGTGGTTGCTGGCTTTGTAGCATCGGCAAAAATTCTTGCGTGAAACGTTTACGTAAATGTCGGGTCTTTTCCCAATGTTCAGTCATTAAACCATTGGATGTGACATACACCCCTTTGGCTAAGACTTGTGGTGCTTCGCCGCGATTACTCATATAAACGGCTTGAGTAGCGTCGCCAACGAATAAATTAAAGCCGGCATAATTACATTGGATTTGCTCAAGTGCTTGTGCAAACCGAATGGGCGTTTGCTCAGATTCTAAAAATTGCTGAATCAAAGCGCCACGTGAAGTGGGATATGCAGTCTGATCACGACCATCACGAAAATTGGTGACAATCGCCCAACGCCCTTGAGCGGTTATCCCCATCCATGTTCCACCAGACTGTAAGTCCTGCCCTGCAATAATCGGACTATCTACCCATTGCTTTAGGCCTGCCGTCGGTCGATGATAAAACTCATCACGATTCGAAATCAGGCAGAGTGGCATGTCATCCAAGACCTGCCAAGCAAAAGCCACAATGCACATATTCAACTCTCAATATCTTTACACATTGAATGTACAACATTTTTCAGCACATTCAGCTAAAATCTGTGCAAAACATAATGACAAGGAACAGCAATGCTGACATATCCAAATATCGACCCTGTGGCGATATCACTGGGGCCACTACAAGTTCACTGGTATGGTCTGATGTATTTATTGGCCTTTTTATTTGCATGGGGCTTGGCAACCTACCGTGCAAAACAACGTGACGGCTGGAACGCAGAAATGGTCTCTGACCTGATTTTCTACGGTGCATTGGGTGTCGTGATTGGTGGACGCTTTGGCTATGTCTTCTTTTATGGTTTCGATCAATTCCTTGCCAACCCACTGTGGCTATTCCAAGTTTGGACAGGTGGCATGAGCTTCCATGGCGGTTTCCTTGGGGTCATGATTGCCATGTTACTGTGGTGCAAGAAATATAAAATGACCTGGTTCCAGACCCTCGACTTTATTGCACCCTGCGTTCCGACAGGCTTGATGTTTGGTCGTATTGGTAACTTTATTGGTGGCGAACTGTATGGTCGTGCAGTGACCGATCCTAATTTTGCTTTCGGCATGATCTTCCCGACCGATCCACTTCAGTTGGTGCGCCATCCGTCGCAACTCTATCAAGCACTCTGTGAAGGTTTAATTCTGTTTATCGTGCTGTGGTGGTTTAGTTCAAAACCTCGCCCACGTTATGCCGTTTCAGCCCTGTTCCTCATCGGATATGGAATCGCACGCTTCACCGTTGAATTCTTCCGTGAGCCGGACAATGGTCAACTGTTCATCGGATGGATGAGTAAAGGTCAGTTCCTGACAGTTCCGATGATTCTGATTGGACTATGGATGATGTGGTATGCCTACCAGAAAAAAATCTATGACTGGGGTCCACAAAAAAATCATTAATATTTGATAATTGTCTTTAAGCAAGCGAGGTTTAAGCCTCGCTTTTTTATGCGCTGAAATTTATTCCTTCATACGCATTTACTGCACATGAAGTGACTGAATTAGACAACTGATCTGTGCTAAAGTTTATTCAGCTTATTTTTAAACTATCGATCCATGCTTGAATTTTGGTTTAACCCCAGCATTTCTGTACTTAAAAAAATCCTGTTTTTTATTGCGATGACCATACTGACAGGTGCTCTGTATTGGATGGAACCCTTAACACTTCAAGCCATTCTCATGTTCATGGGTACAGGCGTGATTTTCCTGATTTGTCGTTATTGCAAGATTCATTTTGCAGCAAAAAACCCAACTGGTTTGCTCTATCGTTTATTGACGTGGATACCGATTGCACTGCTGTTGGCATTGGTTTTTATCAACATGAATAAGGGTGAAATTCTGATTCCGGGTGCTCAAGGCATTGGCTTTATGGCTTTGGCGATCTGCCTGCTCTCCCCGATTTCACTGCTGAATAAAAACGAGAAAACTTCATCCGAAGGTAAAGTTTAAATGCTGACGTTTTGGTACTCTGAGCGCTGTAACCGACAAATCAAGCTCATCATTTGTATCAGTACCTGCGTGCTAATTTTTCTATGTGCAGAACAAAAACAACTTGATCCCCGCTTTGCGGGCATAAGTTTAGCGATTGGTTTGATGATTGATCTGCTTTATAAGCTCAGACAAGACAAACTAAAAACACTGTCTCCGTCATTAAAATGCGGTTTGGCTACTTTGCCAATTTTATGTTTAGTGTGCTTAATTTATTTTCTACCCGATGAGCAACGCTGGATTTTAGCGCTGCAATGTGTGGGCTTTACTGCAATTGGATTATTTATTGTCTCGATCTACAGTCAGCGTGCAAAAAGATTTGAAGACTAACCTTTTATTCAGCCACGGGCTGTTAATCTGCTAAGCGATAATAGCTATATTTCACATTTGGAGTTCGATAGACCGCATAACCCGCTTGACGATAATCAGACACCCAATCCTTACCTGAATATGCTGCGATATGACCATAACGGCTACTTTGATTGCGGTCGATAATATAGATATCGCCTTTCTTAGGACGATCAAACGCTAAATTAATTTTTTGATAACCAATTTTTTGTAATGTGCTGCCCCAGTCTGCTGCGGCAACGGGGTGACCGTTAAAACGTGCCCCTGCGGACTCAAGTGCTAGACGAACACTGCGGGCACATTTCTGAGTACTGCTTTGGCGGGTAATGCCTTGTAAAAATCCAGTCAAACGATCGATATCGATACGCTGACCATTGCGGGATACCACATTTTTAGTTGCTGCTTTTTGAGTGCTATTGGACTTGCCCGTATTTTTACTCGCCTGAGAACGAATTATGATATTTGCCTGAACTGGAGCATGCACTTCACTCAAGTTTACATTGTGATCATAAGCCATTCTTTAACCCACACTCCCGCCTGTATTTAGGCATTCAAAAATTTTAACGAGGGTGATAGTACCGCGTAAATCATGTTTTTTCATGTAAAAAATGTAAGATTTCTTAAACAAATCTTCACATTTAAATACGACCGTCTATTTTTAATTCAAATATATTTATTTTTGATATCAAACTCTTATTCAGAAAT
Organism: Acinetobacter sp. LipI_15; assembly: GCF_058242865.1. NCBI lineage: Bacteria > Pseudomonadati > Pseudomonadota > Gammaproteobacteria > Moraxellales > Moraxellaceae > Acinetobacter > Acinetobacter sp. LipI_15. The sequence goes on from NZ_JBZAYN010000001.1 coordinate 2,708,966, forward strand.
AATAGCCCAAAATCATCTCTTCACAATGAGAAAAATCACGTTTATTTTTTAATCAAACTTATCTGTATTTTTTTCAACGCTGCGGATGAAGCATCGCTTAATATGTAAACAATAGAGCTTAAGTTTTCTAAGCTCATGTTTGATTTAGCAGACATATTGTCTCGTTAACACTTGATGTAGTTGTTATAAATAGACGTCTTCAGTTCAGGTAACTCAGCGCTTGTTGCCTGCAAAATTTGGTCATCACCAAATGAACACCGTATGTTTTGGATTTTTTAAACCTGACCATATTCAAGCGCCCATCGCAGTTTCTTCCTCACGCAAAACAAGCTAATATGTGCCACAAGAAATTTAGCAAATTATGAGAGAGACATGCGCCAGTATTTAGACCTTTTACAACACATTCTCGACAACGGCGGCGACAAGGGCGACCGTACGGGTACGGGAACACGTTCTGTATTTGGTCATCAAATGCGCTTCGATCTTTCTCAAGGTTTCCCTTTACTCACCACCAAAAAAGTTCATTTCCGCTCTATCGTGATTGAACTGTTGTGGTTCCTTAAAGGCGATACCAATGTTCAATATTTGCAAGACAATAAAGTTTCCATTTGGGATGAATGGTCTACAGCAGAACAAACTGCGCGTTTTGGTCGTCCTGCTGGCGAATTAGGTCCTGTTTACGGTCATCAATGGCGTAATTTCGGTGCAACCAAAAAAGCCGATGGCCTATATGAACAAGATGGTTTTGACCAAATTAAATGGTTGGTCAATGAAATCAAAACCAATCCTAACTCTCGTCGTCTAATCGTGTCTGGTTGGAACCCAAATGAGGCAGGTAATGTTGCATTGCCACCATGCCATACCTTGTTCCAATTTTTTGTCCAAAACGGAAAATTATCCTGCCAATTATATCAACGCAGTGCTGACGTTTTTTTGGGTGTGCCGTTTAACATTGCCAGCTATGCCCTGTTAACACACATGATTGCGCAAGTTTGTGGTCTAGGTGTAGGCGACTTCGTTTGGACCGGTGGGGATACACATTTATATGCCAACCATTTCGAACAAGCGCAGTTGCAATTGACACGTGAACCAATGGGTCTGTGCCAATTAAAACTCAATCCTGAAATTACCGATCTTTTCGATTTTAAATTTGAAGATATTGAAATCGTAGGTTATGAATCACATCCTGCGATTAAAGCCCCTGTTGCGGTTTAATTTCAGAAATCCCAAGTGAAAAGCAAAATCCCGCTTTACCTCAAGCGGGATTTTGCATTCTAATAGACGACAAATAATTCGGCTATTTGAGTTCAAACTATGGCATTTCAAAATTTAGAAATCGTGCACGTTGTCGCTATGGATCAGCAGCGCTGCATTGGTAAAGGTAATGATTTGCCGTGGCATATTTCTGCCGATTTACAGCACTTTAAAGCCATCACCCAAGGCGGTGTGGTGGTCATGGGACGCAAAACCTTAGAGTCTATGGGACGTACCCTTCCGAAGCGTGTCAATTGGGTAATTACACGAGATAACACTTGGTCATTTGAAGGTACTAAAGTCGCATATAGTATCGATGAGGCGTTAACGCAAGCAGTTGCTGATGTCGCAAGTTCCGAAAAACCAACGAGCTTGTTTATTATTGGTGGTGGTGAAATTTTTAAGCAAACCATCGGCATCGCAGACCGTTTAGAACTCACGCATGTTGAACTGGATGTTCAAGGTGATGCGCATTATCCTGAAATTCCTGCGGACTTTCAAAAAGTGGCGTCAGAACAACATATCGACGACAAAACTGGGATTGCTTTTGAGTTCGCAACTTACCGAAAATAAAGAAAAATCTTAAGCTAAAAGAAAAATATGCAACAGAGTGACCAACAAGCAATGTTCAAAAAAATAGGGCGAAGTATTCTTCATGCCCTATTTAGTGTGTTTGTCCTCTGTTCTTCGATTTGGCTTTGTGCTGCCCTGTGGATACAGCAACCGGCAGGCTGGTTAGGCAGCCGCATTATCATTGGGATCTGGATTGCTTTTGCCCTGAGCATTTTAGGCATCTATATTACCCAACACTTTTTTAGCCGTCGTAAAGATGTCTTGATTTATATTGTGGGCTTTATCTGTGGTCTATTTTGGTATTTTGGCATGGAAGCGCGTCAAGATCGTGAATGGAATCCTGAAGTGGCAGAAATTCTGCATTATGAAAAGCAAGGCAATCTGGTCACCTTACACAATGTGCGTAATTTCGACTGGCATGCCGATGGCAGCTATACCCCGCGTTGGGAAACCCGCCAATATGACCTAAGTCAAATCAATGGCGTCAACATCATTACCTCGTATTGGATGGGGCCGCAAATTGCACATACACTGGTCAGTTTTGATTTTGCTGACCGACCACCGCTGACGTTTTCGATTGAAATTCGCAAAGAGAAAAATGAAGAATTCTCTGCGATTGGTGGTTTTTTCCGTAAATATGAACTGAGCCTTATTGCATCTGATGAAAAAGATATCATCTATACCCGCAGCAATACACGCGGAGAACAGGTTTATTTCTTCCCCGTAAACATGCCAAAATCTGAAATGCAGGCGCTGTTTGTAGAATATCTCCATAAAGCTGATGAACTGCAGACTCAACCTAAATGGTACAACACGCTCACCAGTAATTGTACAACACTGGTGTTTGACATGATTCAAGCGGTTTCCAAACATCAGCTTCCAACCGATTACCGCTTATTCGCATCGGGTTATTTGCCGAATTATTTACATGACCTTCATGCCATAGACCAAAATTGGGATATGAAAACATGGTATCAAAAAGCCCATGTTAACCCCCGCGTCTCTCAAATTAAACAACTGAGCAGTGAACAATATTCGAAGTTAATCCGACAAGGTTTGCCGCATTCACAGTCCAATCCAAGCGCCAATCAATTGTAATTCTTAAATATTGATACAAATATGGCTAGCTTATCTGTGCGATATTTGCTTAGATAATTGAAATGCTTCCACGGGGAAATTCCGATGCTAAAACAAATATTTGTTGCTGCAACTTTGGTTTCAACTTTAGTGGTGACAGGCTGTGAAAGCATGCCTGCACAAGACAACACCATAACTGAAAATTTAAACCTATTACAAAATCGTACTTGGATTGCCACTCAGATTGGCAATACCCCAATTAAAACAGCACCCAATGCGCATAATATTCCAAGCATTCAATTCGATGCGGCTTCAAAACGTGTCTCAGGTGCAGACGGCTGTAATCGTATAATGGGCGGCTATAACGCCGGCAAAGACACTATAACGTTTGGCCCGATTGCAGCGACACAAATGGCTTGTCTCAATAACAATGGGCTAGACCGACAGTACCATGCAGCACTCGAAAAGGTAACGCATTATCAAGTTTTTGGAAAAACCTTGAAATTGCTAGACCGTCATGGCAATTTATTAATTCAATATGAAAGCGCCGTTCAACCGCGTTAAATCATTTTAAAAGTCTGCTTCGGCAGACTTTTTTATTCATTGTTCAGTCATGCCAGAGACATTTAATGCACATAAACTTGTGATTAATATACAGACGCACATTGCAGTTTTTAGCTATAACCCCATATTAAACATCAGGGAACAAGATAGGATTTCACTATGCAACAAGCGGTATTTGGTGGTGGATGCTTTTGGTGTGTAGAAGCAGTTTTTCTACAACTTCAGGGCGTGCAAACAGTTGTCAGTGGTTATGCAGGGGGAATTACTCAGCATCCAAGCTATGAGCAAATCTGTGAGGGAAATACCCAACATGCAGAAGTCATCCAAATCAATTTTGATGACAGCCAAATCAGTTTTAGCCAATTGCTGGATGTATTTTTCGCAACCCACGATCCAACCACGCTGAACCGTCAAGGCAATGATGTCGGCACACAGTATCGCTCTGTGATTTTCTATCAGGACGAATCACAAAAGCAGCTCGCTGAACAACGTATTGAAGAGTTAAAAGCAGAAGGCATCAATATCGTGACTGAACTGAGTCCAATGCCGACCTTCTACCCTGCCGAAGAATATCATCAGAACTTCTTTGCGCGTAACCCAAACCAAGGCTATTGTAATTTCTCAATACCACCTAAACTCATGAAATTACGTAGCAAATTTCAAGACCTACTCAAATCTGAGTGATCTAATTAAACAGCATCTATTTTCAAAATAGAGACATAAAAAAAGCGACATTTCAGTCGCTTTTTTTTAGCTATCTTTACTCAGTGCTTAGTTATCACTGGCAAAGGCGATATCGCTGAGTCCGGCTCCACTCGCACGCGACATCACTTGCGCAACTGTGTCATAACGTGATTCTTTATCGGCTTTTAAGACCAATGCAGGTTTACGTTCTTGCTGACCAGCTGTATTTAGACGACTTTCTAAATCTTCGAGCGTGACAATATCACCATTCCAAGCGATATCACCCGCTGAGTTAATGCTGATGGTTACGCTTTCAGTTGGCAGATCAATCACTTCTGCAGTCGTTTGTGGCAAGGTTAATGGAATTGATGGGTTGGCAACAGTCGCAGTCACCAAGAAGATGATCATCAATACCAACATAATATCGATGAGCGGAATGAGGTTCATCTCATTCATGCCAGCATCGTTGTCTTCACCCAATTGAAAAGCCATTAAGCTTGACCTCCAGCTAAACTTTGCTGTGCAGTTTTCACGTCTTCTTTCTTCGCTGCAGATTCTTGTTGCAACATAGTATCAATCAATAAACCATGCGCTTGATCTTGCAATTCATTCGACAGTGTACGGTTAAAACGAACACAAATGTTATAAGCCAATACCGCAGGAATCGCCACAGCCAAACCAAGACCGGTCATGATCAAAGCTTCACCGACTGGAGTTGCCACTTGCGCTAAACCCGCTTGACCGCTTTTACCCACTGCTACAAGGGCATGGAAAATACCCCATACTGTACCGAACAAACCTACGAACGGTGCAATTGAAGCAATCGTACCCAATACAGATACGCCTTTTTCAGCATTAGCTTTTTCTACCGAAATTTGACGTAGTAATGCTTGTTCTGCCACAGCCTTACGTTGTTCAAAAGCCAAAGGAGCAAATTTCGCTTTCAGTTTGCTTAGTGCATCTGCAAGGTGGTTATACGCCACTTGTTTGAGCTGACGTGTGCCCATAATACGAAGAACGAAGATCGTCCAAGTCGCAATCGACATTGCAAGTAACACGAAATACAGTGTTTTGCTGACTGCATCTGCATGTTGCCAATAAACTGAAAAGTTCATATTCGAACTCCTAATGGGTTAGCCGGAATCTTAATTAAGTTTAAAGTTAAATGGTTGATCAACTCGCGTCGGAGTTGCGACACCATTATCAATATATTTGGATAAACGCGCACGCTTCACTGCTGCAGTCACTTTACGGTTCACAGCAGCGCCACAAGTCGAGTTTTTAATCGTTGCTGATTCGACTTTACCTTCAGCACTTGCTGCAATCGCAACTTCAACTGTACACGACGCTTTTAATTCACCATCTTCAAATTGAACATTCGGTTTCTTAATCCAACTGACACCATTACCAATACTGACTGATTTAGGCGTCGGTGGTGCAGGTGGTGCTGGAGGCGCAGGTGGTGGTGCAACAGGTGCCGGTGGTGTTGGTTCAACACGAACGACTTTCGTTTCAGAAACAACAGTTGAAACAACAGGTGTTGGTGGTACGTTTTTGACCGCTTCAACAGTTGGTTTCGGCGCATCTTTCTTTTTCACCTGTTCCACTTTTTCCACTTTCTTCGGTGGGGGTGGTAAAGGCTTATCTACAATTTTAACTTCTTTTGGCTTTGGTGGCTCTTTCTTTGGTTCTGGTTTTGGCTTCGGAGGTTCTGGTTTTTTCTCTTCAACAATCTTCACAAAGCGAACTTTAATCGGATCTTTTTCAATCGGTTTAAGTTCTGGTGCTTTCATATTGCTGACCGCCCACAATACTCCCATATGCCCTACCACAACAGCGAGAAGCGCAGTAATGATTTTCTTTTTCATCGGGTTAGGTGATTGCATCATTGGAGCGGGAGATTGACTCATTAAACTCAGTTACCTTGAAGAAGCGATTGCATTTATTTTGTCAAAAATACAATCATGCTCATCGGTTAGCACAATTAAAGTACGGCAATAATAAATGAGAAGTGTTTTCATTTGCAACTATTAATTCGTCAGTTTTAATGACTTTTTTTAATCATAATATAAAAAAGGCATACCTAAAGTATGCCCTTTTATTCAAAAAATCATCTCGTTTTATTGAAATACAACAGTTTTATTACCATCGACAATAATACGATCTTCAAGATGCCATTTGACTGCACGTGCGAGTACATTACGCTCTACGTCCTGACCTAACTCACGCAATTGTTCAACGGTAAAGTCGTGGCTTACACGCTCTACGTCTTGCTCAATAATCGGACCTTGGTCAAGATCAGCAGTCACATAGTGCGCTGTTGCACCAATCAGTTTCACGCCTTTTTCATGCGCTTGCTTATATGGGTTCGCACCAACAAAGGCTGGGAGGAATGAATGGTGAATGTTGATCACTTTCATTTCCCATTTTTGAACAAATTCTTCGTCTAAAATTTGCATATAACGAGCAAGAACCAATAAATCATTGCCTTGCATCAATTGATCAATTTGCTCATAAGCTTCACGTTTATTTTCTTTGTTCACAGGAACCACTTCAAACGGAATACCGAAATTTTCTACAGATTCACGTAAAGCATCGTGGTTAGACACGACTTTAGTGATTTCACATGGCAAACCACCACGTGCATGACGCCACAACAGTTCAAGCAATGCATGGTCTACTTTAGACACCAAGATACCGACTTTCTTCACATCACTGACTAAAGCTAAACGCCAGTGCATGTTGTAACGCTCAGCAACATTGCTCGCAAATGTTTGAGTTAGACTTTCTTTACGGCTTTGTAAATTGTCCAATTCGAACTCAACACGCATGAAGTATCGCCCCCCTTGAGCTTCAGTCGCGTATTGATCAAGTGCGGTAATATTTGCTCCCTGATGATACAAAAAGCTCGATACAGCTTGCACAATCCCTGGTTTATCTTCACAGGTAATGAGTAAGCGTGCTGTGTTAGCGGTCGACATATTCATGTTGGTTTATATCACTAATCAGTTAAATTGAAAAAATAGCCGAGTATTCTAACGCTTTTTAAAGCCAGACTAAATAGTCTTATTCAGTAACCTGATGCTTTACGTTTGAAAGACTTGCAAATAAGTCCGACGGCCCTAAAGTTTCGAGCAATCGCTCATAGGTTTCACGGCTTTCACCACGTAGATATGCGCCTTCTAAGAACACCATTTGTCGCAGTGCTTGCCACACCCACTTTTCTTCCAAAGTGTTGGAGTCAGTAATATGGCCCGACATATAAAGGAAGTTGGTCCAGTTGGTCAGCACGATCCACAAGTTAATGGTTAAGGCCTCAATTTCAGAATCAGTCATCTGCATTAAGCCTGCGTCAACAAAGGCACGATAAATTTTCTGCCCTTGTTGCATAACTTGACCGGCAAAACGTGGATACATTTTGCGGAAATCTTCATTATTTTCGACCAAGTGATAAACATCACGATGTAAAAAGCGATAAGCCCATAATTGGCTACTTAACACTTGGAAATAGCGAATTTTATCATTGGCATCAAGCTGACGATCATCAGGAAGCGCTAACATTTCTAGCGTTTCATGCTGATATTGCTCCATTAATTCCTTAATAATTTCACTTTTATTTCGGAAATGGTAATACAAGTTACCTGGGCTCATTCCCAGTTCAGCAGCAATATGATTGGTTGTCACTGAACGCTCGCTACGCTCATTAAACAACTGCAAACTCAGCTGCAAAATACGTTCTTTCGTTTTTAAGGTTTTGGTGTGAGACATCCTAAAACAACCATTTATTTCAAAGCATTAGAACACTAACACATAAAGTAACTTGACTATTTAGAGTATTTACTCTAAAAATTAATTAATCGCTAATTTGGATATGGTCGTGCGACATGAATAGTCAGACAAAAACAACTTCAATGACACCACATTCTTTTGATCACCAGCATCTCAACAATATGTTGGAACAGCAGAAACAAGCGTATTTACGTTACCCATTGCCTACAGCGAAGGAACGTATTGACCGTTTGGCTCGGCTTAAGCGTATCTTAGTTAAGTATCAAGATCAATTTGCTGATGCAATTAATCAAGACTATGGTAACCGTTCTATCGGTGAAACCAAGATTGGTGAGTTACTCACATGTCTTGAGCACATTAAATATTATAGCAAGCATTTGACAGACTGGATGAAACCATCCAAACGCCATGTCGGAATTATTCACCAACCTGCAAAAGCATGGGTGCAATATCAACCGCTTGGTGTCGTCGGCATTATTACGCCATGGAACTACCCACTGCTTCTTTCTATAGGCCCACTGATTTGTGCTTTGGCTGCGGGCAACCATGCCATGATCAAAATTTCGAGTGCCTCTGCGGCATTCGGTGATGTGCTAGAAAAAGCTCTCGCAGAAGCATTTCCTCAAGAATTGGTCGCAGTCGTCAACGGTGGTGGCCCAATTTCAGATGCGTTTAGTCACCTTGCCTTCGACAAAATGATTTTTACTGGCTCGACCAATGTCGGTAAAACCGTCATGGCGGCAGCGTCTGAAAACTTAGTTCCGGTGATTTTAGAATTAGGCGGAAAGTCACCTGTATTGGTTCATCCGTCTATTGACCTTGCAGATGTCGCACAGCGTCTTGCGGTTGGTAAACTTTGGAATGCAGGTCAAACTTGTGTTGCACCTGACTATGTGTTCTTACCTCGTGGTAAAACAGCTGAATTTTTAGATCACTATAAAGTGTGCGTTGAAGCCATGTACCCAAGTATTGCCCAAAATCAGGACTACACCTCGATTATTAATGACAAGCAGTACAACCGCCTACAAGGTTATTTAGAAGATGCACGTGATCAAGGCGCACAAATCATCAGTTTTAACCCACAAAATGAAGATGTGGATGCTGTACGTAAAATTGCACCTACTGTTTTAACGGGCGTTACTCCAGACATGCAAATTATGCAGCATGAAATCTTCGGTCCGATCCTTCCGATCATGGAATATGATCAAATTGACGAGGTTATTGCTTTTATTAATAGCCGTCCTCGTCCACTTGCTTTATACTATTTCGACTTTGATCAGGCACGTGCCGACTATGTCGCAACACGTACCCATTCAGGACATTTCGGACAAAACACGGTATTAACCCATGTTGCTCAAGATGACCTGCCGTTTGGCGGTGTGGGGGCTTCGGGTATGGGGAAATATCATGGTCCAGAAGGTTTCTTCAGTTTGTCGCATGAACGCTCGGTGATGTCGAATCCAAAACTCTATAGTTTGAAATTCATTCTTCCACCGTTCAATAAGCCGATCCACAAACTGATTTCGAAGACACTTCTTCGATAAACGATCAAGGCATGAACGATCACACTAGGTGATCGTTCGTTTTATGCAAAATCGCTTGTCTTTTAAGCGCATTTTTGATATAAAACGCCCCTTGAATGAATTCAATGTTTTTTTTGACTGGCCATACAGATTTGCTGTTGGCTAAATCAATGGAGTTACACCATGTCTAAGGTTTGCCAAGTTACCGGCAAGCGTCCAGTCGTTGGTAACAACGTCTCACACGCCAACAACAAAACTAAACGCCGGTTCGAGCCGAACCTGCATCACCACCGTTTTTGGTTAGAAAGCGAAAAACGTTTCGTACGTCTTCGTCTAACTACTAAAGGTATGCGTATTATCGACAAATTGGGCATCGAAAAGGTTGTTGCTGACCTACGTGCTCAAGGTCAAAAGATCTAAGGAGCTACGAACATGCGTGATAAAATTCGCCTAGTTTCTTCTGCTGGTACAGGTTATTTCTACACTACCACTAAGAACAAACGTACTATGCCGGAAAAAATGGAAATCAAAAAATTTGATCCAAAAATCCGTCAACACGTAATCTTCAAAGAAGCTAAAATCAAATAATTTTAGTTTTTTGAAAAAAACGACCTGCTTAGGTCGTTTTTTTTGCATTTTTTTTATTCGAATTGCTAAACTTTCAAAATGCTTTTTGGCACTTTTTGTGCTTGTCTTTTTTACCCTTAACTTAGGCTTAAGGAGTTTTTAGTGCCTCATGATGTAGAACTCATAATATTACTTGCTGTTGGCTTTGGTTTTGCCTTAATTTTTGGCTATATTGCTGCACGCCTGCGACTTCCTCCCCTCATCGGCTATCTAATTGCCGGTATTATTATTAGCCCAAACACACCTGGGGTAGTTGGCGATATCCATCTCGCTAACCAGCTGGCCGAACTCGGTGTCATGTTCCTGATGTTTGGCGTGGGTATGCACTTTTCACTCAATGATTTGATGCAAGTCCGTCGTATTGCCCTCCCGGGCGCCATTTTACAAATTGCAGTGGCGACCTTACTCGGTATGGGAATTTCCATGCTTTGGGGCTGGAGTATGGGGTCAGCATTGGTCTTCGGCTTAAGCCTGTCCTGTGCGAGTACTGTAGTTCTACTCAAAGCCCTAGGCGACCGTGGTTTACTCAACTCAGTAAACGGTAAAATTGCCGTAGGTTGGCTCTTGGTCGAAGACCTTGTAATGGTTCTCGTATTGGTTTTATTGCCAGCAACAGCCGTTCTGTTAGGTGGCCAGCCACTAACTGAAGGCGGCTCAGATGAAAATATTTGGCTCACCCTAGGCATTACATTACTTAAAGTCGCAGGCTTTATTGCCTTCATGCTCATTATTGGCAAACGCCTCGTCCCAATGATTATGCAAGTCGTGGCGCGTTTAGGTTCTCGCGAATTATTCACGCTTACTGTTGTTGCGGCGGCTGTATCAATCGCATTTGGTGCTTACAAAGTTTTTGGCGTATCCATGGCGCTAGGCGCATTCTTCGCAGGTATGGTGGTAAAAGAGTCTGATTTCAGCCACCGCGCTGAAGAAGAAACCCTACCTTTGCGTGAAATTTTCTCCATCTTGTTTTTTGTTTCGGTGGGTATGCTCTTTGACCCACGAATCTTAGTTGAACAGCCCTTACACGTATTGGCAGTTGTTGCCATCATCATGATTGGTAAGACTATTGCTGCAATGGCGTTGGTATTGTTCTTCCGCTATCCAATCAATACTGCCCTAACCGTAGGCGCAAGTTTGGCGCAAATTGGGGAATTCTCTTTTATTCTAGCAACACTCGGTGTTTCGTTAAATTTACTGTCACTTGAAGGACAAAATTTAATTTTAGCCGGTGCATTAATTTCAATTACCCTAAACTCGTTTATATTTTCTGCTATTGAGCCTGTGCAAAAACTGATTCGTGAGCGCTCGAATTTGGCTCGTTTACTGGAACGTAGTGGTGACCCATTAGCGATGCTGCCAGATGAGGTTTCACAAGACTACCTACGCGATCAAGTGGTGTTGATTGGTCATGGTGAAGTCGGTCGTCGTATCACACGTGCACTCATGAATGAAGACATTAAAGTAGTCATAGCCGAAGAGAACCGTGAAATCGTTGAAAATCTGCGTGAAAAAGGTATTGCAGCTGTTTCAGGTGTAGCAACGGAACCTGGTGTATTGATCCAAGCTCATATCCAACATGCTCGCCTGTTGGTCATTTCACCGATGGATATTTTAGATATTCATAAAATTGTGGATATTGCGAAAACACTTAACCCTTCGATTCAAGTACTCGTTTGTGCAGAAAGTAAAGAAGAAGCCGAAGTGATTCGCCGTGAAAATATTGGTGAGGTGTACTACGCCAAAGAAGAAATGGCCAAAAATATGAGCAATCATATTTTGAACCAAATTCAAATTGCACACCATCAAACACCAACACATTAACATTCAATAATTTTGCATATTCGTGCATGAATGTTCGAAACATAAAAACCTGAGAAGGCGATACAGCATTGTGTCCCCTTCTTCATTTTTATCAACATTGAACAAAGATAAACTTCTTAAACAGATATAACGATTTGAATTTTAATAGTAGTTTTAATTTTATACAGGATAAAAATACGATAAGATGATGACTAAATAAGCTGCCTCAAGCAGTGTTATAGCATCTCTAAAACTGAACTTAAAAAATCAAATTGAGTAAATAAGATGTTCCTGATGTATTTAGGCTTTGCCATTATTTTTATCGGTGCCATTGGATTTTTAATTGCCGCATTTAGAACAAGTATTTTATGGGGAATAGGCTGTTTACTCTTTTATCCAATATCAATTGTATTTCTTATCCTGTATTGGTCTGATGCAAAAAATCCATTCTTCTTACAGCTGATCGGTATTTTTATCGTATTTTTAGGTTCAATGACGATTTCACCGACTTAAATCCATGACTTACTTAGGGTTAAATAAACAATAAAAAACGCACCGATGGGTGCGTTTCTTTATATACATTCAGCTCATATATTTAGGCTTTTCATCCACCACTTCAGCATGCCATTCATCAACTTGCTTTTCCAGCAAGCCATAAAGCGCGGCCTGAATCATTTGCTGGGCGATCACATTCATTTGCTCACCCAAAATCGAGCGTAATTCTTCATTAAACTGAATAGTTACCAAAGGTTCACTTTCAGAGCCTGCATTACGTAATGCCAGCTCACCACCTTCTAATTGGACCAATTCAAGAATCGCTTCCTGATTTCCAAATAACTCTTTCAATTGTTCTATCGACATACATCCTCCATGTACCACATGGTGACAAAGGCATGAGCGCTTTGCATTACCTAGATCATCTTATATCGGGTTGAATTTTATAAATTCAAGCGTCAATGGTCAGATTAAAACTCCACCATTTCATTACGAAAGCCATCAATCAGCTGTGTCAGATCACGATGCCATTCACGCAAAATTGCTGTATCTGGTAACCAAGCCTGTGGTGTTTGAGTCACTTTGATAATCAAATTAGATGAAGTCTCATCTTCTGGTTCAGGCGCTGTCGGCTCTGGTGCATACTGACAAAAACGATAGGCACGCTTTAATTCAGCAATAAAGCCCTGCTTAGCCAATTGCTGCATGACAGTAACTTCAGGTGAAACCTGTCCTTTATCTGCCATCAGGTTCTCAATGGACTTCAAGGTTGGTGCTAGATCATTTAAACGATAGTAACGAACCAGTTCTTGTAAGAAGGCTAAAACGGCGCCATGCAGATGAAATACAGCAGCCTCTCGATGTGCTTGTGCTTGTTGAACATGATCGGTCTGCTCTGCCTGTTGACACGATAAACGCGCAAAATAGAGTTTTTGATTGGTACGATCGGCATGAAAGCGAGCAACACGAGACATGAGGAAATATTCCTTAGTATTTAAAAAAATTTTGGCTTATATAACTTAAATGGCATATGCCATTTTCACAATCAAAATCATCAATTTTTACGCATAAAAAAAGGAGCGACTTGCTCCCTTTTTTTATTTTGCTTCAGGCTTATCTTCAGCAGCCTTAACGCGAATGCCCATACCTTTCACTTTTAAGGTATTCAGACCTTTGATCGCTTTGATCGCTTCACGGCCATTCGGCATATCTACAAAGCCAAAACCTTTAGACTTATTTGTGCCTGCATCCATAACAACTACAGCAGACTTTACAGTACCAAATGGTTTAAACAGTTCAACCAATTCAGCCTCAGTAATTGAACGCTCTAAGTTACGTACTAAAATATTCATTAAATTTTCCAAATAGACAGCATCATCAAAAAGCATGGTCTATTTTGCTTTTTAACTTGCGTGTAAATCACGACAAAGATCTATTTTAATCGAGATCGATGCCAAAATCTAAATTAATCGATTTTCTTTCGATTAACGCACTTTTTACCGTTTGTTGACGAGTTTTATAATGGGTTTCTAAGCTACATAAATTTCGGGTTAAATCATTTAAGAAATAACTTTCTACTTTCCGCCCTTGCTCATCTACAGTTTCACGTGCCCAATGATTTAAGTTTTGCTTGGTCAGAATCAATTCATTCTGCGCACGTGTGAGGGCCACGTATAACACACGACGCTCTTCTTCGACTTCATCAAAATTACCTTGCGCGCGCGCATGTGGATATTGCCCCGGCGTCACATTTGCCACATAGCAAACCTTTTGTTCTGTCCCTTTAGCAGAGTGAATGGTAATCAAAGTGACCACATCACTATCTGATTGCCGTTCAATTTCAGAAATAGACACAGGATCGAGCACATACTCTTCCAGAAATTCACTGAGCTGTGTATGCTTTGATGCCAGTTGCTTAACCAAATCAAAATCACCCTGACGGCGGTTCCAATCTTTTTTATAGTTTTCTGCCAATTGATCAGAAATCGCTTGAACAGCCAAGCTCACGCACTCTTTCACCTGATCTTTCAGTACTGACATTTGCTTCATCATCAAAATGGCTTGATCTGGGACTTTGCCAAATTTTTCTAGCTTTTCACTAATCGCCTGCATTTCGGGATCAAGTAATATTTGCTGTGACAGTTTGCTCGCACCGACATCACCCACGCCATTCCACAGCGTCAGAAAACGCATCCATGCAATATCATCTAATGGATTCGCCACCACACGCAGTACACTCAGTAAGTCTTTTACGTGCGCGGTTTCTAGTAGTTTCATACCACCAATAAAGCGATATGGCACATTTGCAGCGATACACGCCGCTTCAATATGTCGTGCAGCAAAACTAGAGCGCACTAAGACCATGTGATCTGACCATTTACTACCTTCAAGGTAGTGTCGCTCTTTAATATCAATGGCAATCCATTTGGCTTCATCAAATTCATTTGGGAAAATGTGCATTTTCGGCTTCACACCCTCCCCTCGATAAGCATCGAGTCTTTTGTCGTATTTGATTTCGCTTTCATCTAGCAACCAATTGGACAGGTCTAAAATTTCTTGGGTTGAACGATAATTTTTTTCGAGTTTGAAAATCTGTGCGTCGGGTACACGCTCTTTGAAATGATGAATATTTTCAAAATCTGCACCACGAAAACCGTAAATGGACTGTGCATCATCGCCAACACAGAACAAACTGACACGTTCCTTTAATGGCTCAAGTAATGCCCATTGCAGTGGATTGGTATCCTGCATTTCATCGACCAACATGTGGCGACAAATCGAAGCCACATAATCCACCAAACCATCTGACTCAGCTAAGGCTTTCGCGACAATCGCCAAGATATCGTCATAATCTAAAAAACTACGCGCACGTTTACGGGCTTCGTATTCTTTCATGATATCCGCGATTTGATCTTTTAACGCAAAGTACTCAGGCATTTGCTTTTCCATGGCAATGCTGAGTTTCTGACGTGTATTCCGCGCAAAGGAATACAGATCACAAAGTTCTTTCGGCTTGGGCAAGTGATTGGGGTTTTTCTTATCATCACGACCACGAATCAGGCGGAACATCATGAGTTGATCATCACGATCAATAATCGAAAACTGTTCTAGACCAAAGGCTTTGGGAATGCGGCGTAATAGGTACATACAAAAGGTATGAAAAGTCGATGCTCTTAAACCTTTGGCCTGCTCACCAAGCGCAAGTTCAACACGCGCGACAATTTCACTGGCCGCACGGCGGGTAAAAGTCAAAATTTGAATTTGATTGGCAGGCATGCCTTGATCAATTAAATAGGCAGCACGCGCCACGATGGTTTTGGTTTTACCACAACCTGCTCCTGCCAAAACCAAGCTATGCTGTGCTTCTGTTGTTGCGGCTTGTTTTTGTTGAGGATTTAATTCATCAATCAGGTTGGCTAAACTCATATGTACTCATCATTTCATGGATAGGTATAGTTTAGCAGATTGAAAAAAAATACATGCTAATGTAGGATCAAAATTAAAACTAGAAAACGATAAGTTTATGAAAAATTTTAAGCTAATTAACCATTTCCTTCAGCCAGTTTTATTACTCATAATATTTACAAATCATCCATCTTATGCAAAAAAATTGACTCAAACTGAATTTGATCACTTGATAAGTAAAAATAATCAGAAAGGAATTCAACTCCATGATAATCTAGCTGTAGCTCTAATTTCTGGCAATCATAAGCTTATATCCGATAATTTATGTGCAGCTTATAAAATGAGTAAAGCACAATATGAAATTGCTTCAGAGAATTCTGAATTATTAAAAGCGAAACGGGCAAAAGAAAATGCAATAGAAAATATAAAAAACATTGAAAATATAATTCCAAAAAATCAAAAACCAATGGAAAAATATTGCAAAGATTTTCAACAAAATTAATCATATTTTCTAACTATGATTATCTTAAAACTCACTAGATGCATGCATAAATTTTACCTTGATTTTTATTTCAAACATCTCATCACATTTCTACAGCAATGTTCCAAATTTAGTTCCGCATATTTTAATGCATCCTCCAGCTTACAATCTGGTGGATTAATCCCAACAATCTGTGTGAAACCTAAATCATAGAGTTCTGCTATTTCCTCACCCACTAGACCAGCAAAGGCGATCACGGGTTTATTAAACTTTTTTGCAACCTGCGCCACACCAAATGGTGTTTTACCGAACTTGGTTTGATAATCAATTTTCCCTTCACCAGTGAGCACATAATCTGCCTGTGCTATTTTTGCATGCAACTGAGTTTGTTCAATGACCAATTCCACACCTGATTGCATCGATGCACCTGCAAAAGCCATCAACCCAAAACCTAATCCACCTGCAGCACCTGCACCTGCTACATCACGTAAAGCACAACCCAGTGTCGCTTCAACGACATTGGCATAATGACTGAGTTTCTGATCTAACTGACGCACCATCTCCTGCGTTGCGCCTTTTTGCGGGCCAAAGATATAGGATGCACCATTTTCACCACAAAGTGGATTAATGACATCACTGGCAATGATGATGTCTGTATGCGCTAAACGTGAATCAAGCTGCGTCAAATCAAGCTTGTTAATTTGATCAAGACAACCACCACAAACTGCTATTTCCAAGCCATTTTCATCTAAAAATTGCGCCCCCAAGGCCTTTGCCATACCAGCACCGCCATCATTGGTCATACTCCCGCCCAAGCCAATGATAATTTTACTTACTCCGAAGTCTAGAGCAGCCTGGATCATTTCGCCCGTACCATAAGTGGACGTCAATAAAGGATTCCGCTGAGCAATATCCACAAGATGAATACCATTGGCTTTTGCCATTTCAATTACCGCAGTTTGCCCACCGTCAATCAAACCGAAATACGTCGTCACACGTTGATTGGGCAAAGGACCTGTAAGCGCTATCGCCACTTTTTCACCGTGGCAAGCACTGAGTAACGCATCTACAGTTCCCTCACCACCATCTGCCATTGGCACAGCGATGACATTTGCATCTGGTATGAGCTTTAAAATTGCACGCTGCATCGCGTCACAGGCTTGTTGAGCACTCATACTTTCTTTAAATGAATCGGGCGCAAGAACAAAAGTGGTCATCTAAATGCTCAAAATAAAACTTGTCCTCAACCATAACGGTTTTAAAATAGCAGGTATATCTAAAAACATCAGAAAGGCTCGAAATGTCACGAATCAATCTAGGTCAGTCTGCACCTGAGCTATATAAAAAAGTCGCAGAACTTGATGCACTGGCAATGCAAAAAATAAATGAAGCAGGCCTAAGTGAAGGACTAGCTCATTTACTCAAATTACGTGCATCCCAAATCAACGAATGTGCATTCTGTATTCGCATGCATGCGCAAGATGCACTTAAAACAGGTGAAAGCATTGAACGTATTAGCCTACTGAATGCATGGCGTGAAACAGCGTACTACGATGAAAAAGAACGTGCGGCTTTAAGCTTGATCGAAGCGATTACATTGATTGCCGAAGGCCAAGTTCCTGATGCAGTTTATGAAGATGCCTTGCCATTTTTAACGGACGATCAAATCAGTGCGATTGAATGGCTCGCAATTGTCATTAACACATGGAACCGAATTGCAATTAGTAGCCGCTATAGCGTGAAACCTTAACGGGTTGCACATTTCAAGTGAATAAAAAAAGAGTGCTGAGGCACTCTTTTTTATTTATAGGATCCGCAAGCAGTTTACTGCTCTGCCGAGCTTTTCGGTACTTCACGTCGAATATAAGAAGCCAAAGTAAGGTAGTTGACCCCTTGGAATAAAATATCAACCGCCAAGAATAATCCTAATACCCAAAATGGCGCATCAGGTGACATCAAAATAATAACACCTGTCACCAAAGTTAAAATGCCTGAAAAGAGTGTCCAACCCCAACCTTGAAAGGCACGGAATAACAGCGCATTAAAAATACGAATCACACCAGCGATGATTAATATAATGGCCAATATATTGGTGAGGACAATCGCTGTTTTAACCGGTGTACTAAAAGCATAATAGCCTGCAATGAGGTACAACACCCCAAACAAAGCCCAAAACCAACGATAACCACCTTCAAATATTTTAAATGCAGCTATGAAATGGATAATCCCACCAAGCATCATTAATGCACCGAAAATATAAATCACGGTGAGTGTCGCAAATGGCAAAGCTGCCAAAAGTACAATACCGAAAACCACCAACAAAGCTCCTAAACCGAGATACCACTTACGGTTTTCATGGAGCTGACTGCGAACTAAATCGTTGCCTACTGTTCTCATATTTATTCTCAAGTTGATTGTTATTCATTTGATTATGCAGACAAATGATGAAGAGAAATGTAAGAAAAGTGCAAATCTTATCCACATAAACACCCTCATCTGTGGATAAAATCGACGTTATCCACATTATTTTAGCCATCCCACCTCGAGCGCCGTTGCTTCATTAATAACGGTTTGCTTCAAAGAATCAGGCATCTTACTTTGTATTTTGGATGTCGGAATATGCCCTGCCATTAACTCTGCTTGTGCCTGAGGAAATAGGGGTTGTTGATTGGGTGCAGCATAACCAAGCGGAAAAATTGGTTGACCTGTCGCCAAATCATATTTATCCGTCGCACCGAAGGCATGCAGTAATTCATGCACCAATACAATTTTATTTTGCTCCGACTGCTTCGCTGAAGCAAACAAATTCACCGAGCCGATGCGACCATTTTCCAAAGCAGTTGAGTGCTTTAATTCTCTGGTTGATTTCGGATCGTAATAATTTAAAAACAATGTGACACTGGGTGCGCCATCGCCACTTTCATGCTGTTTCCACGCATAATAGCGAAACTTTAGACTCCATAAAATGACATCAAACATTCCAGCATGATCTGGAACTTTAGGCGCTAATGAGTAAATTTCACGGCCTAACTTGAAATAAAAATAGGTAGGTTTCCCACGGTATTGTTGTGCAGCTTGTTGCAAAAATTGTTGTGCTGAAAGTAGATCGCTTTCTTTTAAATTTCTAATATAGGTTTGGGTACTTTCCAATCCATCTGCATTGATCGGATGTAAAAGCACAAAGACTGGTTTGCTCCAATCTTGATTTTTATCACGATAGGCATTCACTGCTACAATCAATAAGATGATGAGTAAGCACAATACTCGAATTTTTTTCCACATAATTTAATTACTTTGTTTTTTGATTTTTCTTAAATACATTTGGCTAAATTCTATTTTTGTCTCAAATAAATTAAGCGTTTTGATTAAACCTGAAAGCTTAGCACGTCCATAGTTACGTGAATCAAAATCAGGTTTTACTGCACTAATATACTGCCCAACCATGCTCAAATTCGCCCAGCCATTTTCATCTGCATTATCTTTCACTGCTTTATAAATTAAATTTAAAGTCGCTCTATCAATAGTATCAGCAACTGTATTTTCTTTAGTTTGTGCAGATATTTTAGACTCAATATTGTTGACATCTTTCTTCATTGCAACAGATAGTAATTCATCCTCATCTATGCTTTTTACATCAATATCACTTGTTAAATTTTCGACATAGATAAATTTGTCACAGGCTTTTTTAAATGCTTCTGGTGTTGTCTTTTTCCCAAAACCATAAACACTCAAACCATTCTCACGAATTCGAGATGCCAAAGGCGTAAAATCACTATCACTGGATACAATACAGAAACCATCTAAAGCTCCTGCATATAACAAATCCATCGCATCAATAATCAAAATCATATCGGTTGCGTCTTTACCTTTGGTATAGGCAAATTGCTGTACGGGTGTGATCGCATGCGGAAGTAAAACATCACGCCAATTTTTTAGCGTTTCGCTGCTCCAATCCCCATAAACTCGTTTAACACTGGCAATTCCATATTTTGCAACCTCTTCTAATACGGAAGGAATAGCATTTATTGAAGAGTTATCCGCATCTATGAGTACAGCAAACTTTTTTGTTTGAATTTCCACTATTTCCCCAATCATTTTTATCATTTAAATTTTGATTAATTCTGACATAAAAAATGCCGACCGAAGTCAGCATTTTATTGATTTTAAAGCTTAAGCCTCAACCCACTTACCATCTTGGTACACCAAAGACCATTTGGTTTGTTTGCCTTCCGCATTTTCAGAACCAATATATTGCGCTTGATTCTTACGGCTAAACTTCACCAAGGTTGGGTTGCCTTCAGGGTCGACATCTGGCGCTTGTAAAATAAATTGATATTTCGGATCAAGCTGCTCAGCTACACTACGGAGTTCCGACACTTTCGGCGCACGTGTTTCACGTACTTTCGGGAACTTACTTGCCGCTAAGAATAAGCCTGCAGCACCATCACGAAGTACAAAGAAGTCATCATGTTTGGTTGAACGTAGATGTTCCATTTTGATTGGGTCGACACGTGGAGGCGCTGGTTGGCCACTTTTCAATACTTTGCGGGTGTTATCACAGCTATTGCAGGCAAAGTAAGGACCAAAACGGCCCGTTTTGAGCTGCATTTCGCCATCACACTTATCACATGGAATGGTTGGGCCATCGTAGCCTTTAATTTTGAACTCACCTTCTTCGAGTTCAAAACCAGCACAATCTGGGTTATTACCACAGACATGTAACTTACGACCACCATCAATCACATAGCTATCCATGGCTGTTTCACAGATTGGACAGCGTTTTTTCGACATTAAATCTGCTGTTTCTGCCGAGTCATCATCAGACAGTGCAGCCAATGATTCTACAGGTGTCAGGTTTAAAGTTCCCTTACAACGCTCTTTTGGCGGTAAGTTATAACCTGAACAACCCAAGAACACGCCTGTAGTCCCTGTACGAATTTGCATCGGACGGTCACATTCTTTACAGTGCACAGCATCCACTTCTACAGGTAAATTACGGCGCATGCCATTTTCACCCTGAGCTGTGGTTAAGCGTGTTTTAAAATCACCGTAGAAGCTATTGAGTAACTCTTTCCAGTTACGATCACCATCCGCGACTTTATCCAACTGACCTTCTAAATCGGCGGTAAAGGCATAGTTCATCAAGTTATTAAAGTTTTCATCGAGACGGTCTGTCACGATTTCACCCATTTTCTCGGCGAACAAACGACGGTTATCGAGCTTCACATAACCACGGTCTTGAATGGTTGAGATAATCGCAGCATACGTCGATGGACGACCAATCCCTTTTTTCTCAAGCTCTTTGACCAATGATGCTTCAGTGAAGCGCGCAGGTGGTTTAGTAAAGTGCTGCGATGGATCTAATTTTTCAAGTTTCAGTACTTCACCGACTTTTACAGCAGGTAACAGTACATCATCATCCGATTTGTTTTGGCCACGCACTTTAGTGAAACCATCAAAGACCAATGTACGGCCTTTGGCTTTGAGTTCGACGCCATTGGCATTAACTAAAATCGTTGATGATAAATATTCTGCAGGGGTCATTTGACATGCAACGAACTGACGCCAGATCAGGTCATAAAGACGCTGTGCATCACGCTC
Source organism: Acinetobacter sp. LipI_15 (assembly GCF_058242865.1). Lineage (NCBI taxonomy): Bacteria > Pseudomonadati > Pseudomonadota > Gammaproteobacteria > Moraxellales > Moraxellaceae > Acinetobacter > Acinetobacter sp. LipI_15. Next base: position 2,730,839 of record NZ_JBZAYN010000001.1, read on the forward strand.
TACACCCACCAAACTATCGCCTTTTAGCGCGACATTTGATGGACGAATCGCTTCATGGGCTTCTTGCGCACCAGCTTTATTGCCGTAGCGATTTGGTTTAGCCGGTAAATATTTTTGACCAAACTCAGTTTCAATATGACCACGAACCATATTTACAGCGTCATCACTCAAGAATGTTGAGTCTGTACGCATGTAGGTAATAAAGCCGGCTTCATATAACCGCTGTGCCAACATCATGGTTTTCTTCACAGAAAAACCTAAACGTGTACTTGCTGCTTGTTGCAATGTAGACGTGATGTAAGGCGCGCTTGGATTAACCTTGGTTGGTTTGTCTTCACGTGCTGAAACTGTGTAGTCGGCATCTTTAATCAGGTTCAGTAAAGCATCCGTTTCAGCTTTATTGTGCAGTTTTAAAGTCTTGCCATTTTGCTTCACCGCTTCTAAGCGGATATCGTCTTTCTTCGACTTGGTATCTGCAAAAACTTGCCAAAATTCTTCTGGAACGAAGGCACGAATTTCACGTTCACGCTCAACCACAAGTTTAACAGCCACAGATTGCACACGACCTGCCGATAAACCACGGGCGATTTTTTCCCATAAGAGTGGCGAGATCATAAAGCCCACAATACGGTCGAGGAAACGACGGGCTTGCTGAGCATTGACTTTATCTGTATCCAGGCGAGAAGGATGTTTAAACGCTTCTTGGATGGCATTTTTGGTAATTTCGTTGAACACCACACGTTGATAACGTGAGTCGTCACCGCCAATTACTTCTTTTAAATGCCAAGCAATTGCTTCTCCTTCCCTATCCATATCCGTTGCGAGATAGACCTCGTCAACTTGCGATGCAAGCTTTTTCAGTTCCGCAACAACATGTTCTTTACCCGGTAGGACTTCGTACTGTGCCTTCCAGTCATTTTCAGGGTCTACACCCATACGATTAACCAAAGCTTTTTGTGCTTTTTTGGCTTTTTCAGCTTCAGTTAATTTCGCACGAGTTACTGGCTTTTTCTCTGCTGTTTTACTCGAGCCGCCTGTAGGTAAATCACGGACATGACCCACCGATGATTTTACGATGTAATCAGAGCCCAAATATTTATTGATTGTTTTCGCTTTTGCAGGCGATTCCACAATCACTAACGCACGCTTTTTCCCAGCATCGGCAGATTTTGCTGTGGTACTTTTAGATGTGGACCGAGGAGCGTTCGCCATAGTTAACCATCATTCCTGTTTAATAGGTTTTTTAAAATTTAAAGTTCAGCCAATGAATGTAAAAATGCTTTCATATCTTCAAGCTGTGTGGCTCTTAAGTCAGATTCTTCGTTCCAATAGAGTCCTACACAGTTTGCCTGCATATCAATAGCATAAATGCCCTTTAATGTAATGGCTAAATCCTTGAACTTGTCATCACCATGTACCAGTTCAAGTTTGTCATCGACCACTAAAGCACGCATTAAAGGCAAACGCGCATCTGGAATCAGCACACTGTAATACGCCACCATACTGGCACGTTTTTCAGAAGCCATTGGAATCTTGGTCCAAGCAGGTGCAGCCACTAAACGTGGGTGCAGCCCCATCTTACGCGCCTTCTCGCGCATAATGCCTAAGGCTTTTTCTCTAGGATTTACTCGAAGTCCAAAAATCGACCCAAGTACAAAGACCACAATAAAAACAGTAACCCAGATTCCAGTATTTTCCATAGCACAACCTTTATATTCCTTTATTAGAGTTGCATAAGCGCAATATAAAACGCAAGTTCACTCGATAAAATTAATTCAGGAACATCTCGTGGCTATACAGCACTTCGTGACCATTCCAATAGATATATCCTTTTTCGATCAACTCTTTAAGTAATAGTCGAACATCAGATTGTGGGAACATTTGCTCCAATAAATCACGTAAGGCGTAGATATCTTTTGGTTTATCTGACTTTAATTCATGCAATTTTCGGATCACTTCCATTTGCACAGGATCAATCTTATTGAAATTTTTAAATAAGCCTTGCTGTGCAGCCTGAATCATCGATGCCGTATCATCAGTATTTGAGGTTTGTTCTTCGAGTGAAGCAGTAAATGCATTCAGGTCTGTTTTTATCGGCAATGCTGTTTCAGCAGTCGTATTTAAATCTAGCTGCACCCATTGTTTGAGTACTTTTTTTCGAATCGAAATCTGCTCATCAAAGCGTTTGACGATTTTTAGATTGATCAACATACCGACCAAATGCTGAGCTTTTTCGCTAGAGACTTGCAAAATATTCATCAATGAGTTTTTCAGTTTATCCAAACTGTTGGGTTTGCCACTGAGTTTTTCCAGACCATCACAATAGTGTTTAATCAGTAATAAATCAGGTTTATTCCGAATGGTTTCTAGGTCAGGAATTTTATACTTCACTTTATGTGAAACTTCTTGTTCTGACTGAATTTGAATAAGATGTGCGCTGAGTCCAGTGCCGTTCAATTGTTCCATCAGTAATTCAATATCAGGCATTGCTGAAATCACTTCAATATGCGCATCTGGATCCATCAAGGCCATCAGTTGCCCCACAATCACCGCATATTCAAATTCTTTTTGCGGCGTTTCTGGAATATCCAAAACCACCAATTGACCACTCGCGATCCACCCTGCAATTTCAGTCAAATCTTCAAGTGCATATTCAAATTTTCCGCTGCAGCTAAACACATACAAAGTACTGTAATGTTCAATGATATTGCGCAATAGATTTGCTGTGGGCGGGTTATTTTCCAAATCTAGCAGGACAACTTTTTGACTCATGAGATGAAATAATGGGTTTCGATCAGCAGATGCGGTGCATTAGACCTGTCACGCTGCAAAAGGTCAAATAAATTTACACCAATCCACAGCTTTGGCGCTGATTCGTCATCTGCTTGTCATTCATAATCGACATTAATAATGCGGTGGGCGGTTGGTCATCGGGTCAAATGCCGCAATACCTTCAGATAAATCTGCCGATTCAATACGACGATACAACATCTGCATTTGTTTCTTTAAATCAGCGATTTCGGCGTTTTGACGCGCAACTTGATCATTCAGTTGGTCAACTAAATCATCTAAAAATGCAATTCGGACTTGCAAATCTTCAATGGGTGCGGAAAATGACGCCTGTTCATCAAGATTTTGTTGTGTAGTCAATTTACACTCCTCATATAAGATTTCAGGAAACATTATGGCCTATATTACTTTAAGGGACGTCCAGCTTGCATTTGGCGGACCTTCCCTACTCGACGGCGCGAACTTCAGTTTAGAACGTGGCGAGCGAGTATGTCTAATCGGTCGTAATGGTGAAGGTAAGTCTACTTTACTTAAACTGATTGAGGGAACTTTATTGCCAGATGGCGGTGAAGTTTCATTGCAAAATGGCATTACGATTTCAATGCTTGCGCAAGATGTACCCATGGATTCGGGCAAAGTCGCTGATATTGTAGCCGATGGTGCAGGTGAAGCTGCTACTGTACTGCGTGCTTATCATGAAGCCAGCGAAGCCTGCGTACTCGGTGATATGGACGCCTGTGAGCGCATGGGTAACCTACAACATCAGATGGATCAAATGGATGGCTGGTCACTTGAAACCAAGGTGAATGCTATCCTCAGTAAAATGGGCCTAGACCCAGAAGCTGACCTTGCAGATTTGTCTGGTGGTCGTAAGCGTCGTGTTTTATTGGCACGTGCTCTCTTGACGCAGCCCGACGTATTACTACTCGACGAACCGACCAACCATTTGGACGTTGAAAGTATTGAATGGCTCGAAAAATTCCTGCTTGATCAAAACAACTTAACCCTGTTGTTTATTTCGCATGACCGTTCATTTGTCGACAATATTGCGACTCGTATTGTGGAACTTGACCGCGGCATTTTGCGTAGCTATGAAGGTAACTATTCACGTTACCTCGAACTCAAAGCTCAGCAAATGGAAGCGGAAGAAAAGCAAAATGCGCTATTCGATAAAAAACTCGCTGAAGAAGAAGTGTGGATTCGTCAGGGCATTAAAGCGCGTCGTACCCGTAACGAAGGTCGTGTTCGTGCCCTAAAAGCATTGCGTGAAGAGTCTAAAGCACGCCGTTCACAACAAGGTAAAGTGAGCATGGCAACGCAAGATGCGCAGCGCTCAGGTAAAGTGGTCTTTGAAATTGAAAACTTAGCTGTGCAATTTGGCAACAGCGCACCAATCATCAAAGACTTCTCGGCACTGGTATTACGTGGTGACCGTATCGGCTTAGTCGGTGACAACGGTGTGGGTAAAACCACTCTTATCAAAGCTATTTTGGGTGAGCAAGAACATACTGGTACAGTAAAAACAGGTACACAGCTTGAAGTTGCTTACTTTGATCAGCTTCGAAATGCACTTGATCTTGAAAAATCAGTGAAAGATAACGTCTCTGAAGGCTCAGACCATGTCGATGTAAACGGTAGCCGTCGTCACATCTACAGTTATTTACAAGACTTCTTATTCTCTCCTGAACGTGCACGCACACCTGTAAAAGCATTATCGGGTGGTGAACGTAACCGTATTTTGCTGGCTAAATTATTGCTCAAACCATCGAACCTGATTGTGATGGATGAACCAACCAATGACTTGGATATGGTGACTCTCGAACTGTTAGAAGAAATGCTCAGTGCTTACAAAGGCACACTGTTACTGATTTCGCATGACCGTGCATTTATGGACAACGTGGTGACTTCAACTTGGGTCTTTGATGGTAAAGGTCAAATCGATGAATACATCGGCGGTTACCAAGACTATTTGGAACAGCGTCCTGACCAAACTGCAGTCGATCAAAAAAGTGATGTGAAAAAAGCCTTAGCCAAAGCTGAAGCGGCAGCTGCTGCGGCTGTACCGAAAAAGGTCAAACTGAGCTATAAAGATCAACGTGCACTTGACCAATTACCAACCGAAATTGCGGCATTGGAAAAAGAGCAAGCAGAACTTACTGATAAGTTGGCAGATGGTTCATGGTTTGTGACCGATGCTGATGCTGCGACCAAAGCCTCACAACGTCTTGCGGCTATTGATGACGAAATGCTTGAAAAAATGGAACGCTTAGAAGAACTTGAAAATATGAGTAATGGTTAATTATTTAGTTACTGTCTTACACTCTTAATGCATTTAAAAAGCCGTATTTCGATACGGCTTTTTTTAAATCTCAGACTTAAAAAACTGAAAACAAAAACGTTTGGAATATTCTTAACCCTACACCTTCAATTCGATTTGGGCTTTGAGTCAAAGCTTGCTATGGTTTGCTCATATCAAATAAGGACTTGTGTATGCAAATTTCAGAGCAGATTGTATTAGTGACCGGTGGCGCTCGTGGACTCGGCTTAGCCATTAGTCAGGCATTAATTGCCGAAGGCGCTCAAGTCGTAGTGAACTATTTTTCAAGTCAAACCGCAGCTCAGCAATTGGCTCTAGATTTTCCACAGCAAGTTTTTGCTTATCAAGCCGATGTCACTGATAAAGCACAAGTTGAGCAATTATTCACTGCTGCCAAAGCACATTTCGGTGCGTCAATAACGTCAGTCGTGAATAATGCGCTGATTGATTTTCAATTTAATGGCGATGCCCGCCCGAAAATTGCGGAATTAACAGCACAAAACTTACAACAACAATTCAATGGTGCTGTGGTTGCGGCACTTAATACGACTCAAGCAGCCTTAGAGGATATGCAAAATGCCCACTTTGGACGTATTGTGAATATTGGGACTAACCTCCTGCAAAATCCTGTCGTACCTTACCATGACTATACTGCGGCAAAGGCTGCTCTATTGGCTTTCACACGTACAGCAGCACATGAACTTGGTGAGTATGGCATTAATGTCAATATGTTGTCAGGCGGTCTGTTACAAAGTACGGATGCCAGTAAAGCTACGCCTGATGCTGTATTTGATTTGATTGCAGCTTCAACACCACTACGAACAGTCACGACACCAGACGAGTTTGCTGCAGCGATTATGATATTTTTATCACCTTATTCACGAGCAGTGACAGGACAAAACCTCATTGTCGATGGTGGTTTAGTTAAAGGTTAAAAATGTAAATGCCATGAAGCTGAACTTTCTCTTTCAATTCAGCTTCATGTTAAACTGATTCCTATTTTTTAGCATTTTCATTTTGCCCTATGAGTCAAAAGCCTGAATATCAACCTGGTCAGTTTCAATGGTCATTCTTACTCCCACAGTATTGGGGAATTTGGATTGGCATTGTCTTCCTGATGATTTTGGCAATACTCCCTTGGGCAATTCAACATCGTCTTGGGCATTTTTTAGGTTCTGTTGCTTTTAACAATTTGAAATCACGCCGTAAAACCACCATCCGCAATTTGGAAGTCTGCTTTCCTGAATGGACGGCAGAACAGGTTGAAGCCAATGCAAGACAGGTTTTTATCGACCAAATGATTGGTATTTTTGAAACCTTAAATGCATGGTACAGCCCGCAATGGTTCAAAAATCGGGTGCAAATTGAAGGCTTAGAGCATATTCAAAATGCACAAGCTGAAGGCAAAGGTATTTTGCTCCTCGGCACACATTCTACCCTGCTCGATGCTGGTGGCTATTTATGCGCACAGTTCTTTGAACCGGATGTGGTTTATCGTCCGCAAAATAATCCGCTGTTGGATATGTTGATTGTGCGTTGCCGTGCCACCATCTATGCCAACCAAATCGACCATGATGATATGCGTGGCTTAATTCGTAATCTGAAAAATGGCCATGCCATTTGGTACAGTCCTGATCAGGACTTTGGTTTAAAACAAGGGGTCATGGCACCATTTTTTGGTACTCCAGCAGCCACTGTTACTGCACATCGTCGCTTATTAAAAATTGCTAAAGCCGTGGCGATCCCGTTGTATTTTTATCGAGACGGCGACATCAGCAACCCTCAATATCATGTATTGATTGAACCTGCTTTGGACAATTTTCCGAGTGACGATGAAGTTTCGGATGCTATTCGGACCAATAAAATTATTGAAAATCAGCTGCGAATCGCACCGACACAATACATGTGGTTCCATCGCCGCTTTAAAACCCGCCCACAAGGCTATGACAAAATCTATTGAGTTCAACTCAGCACATAAAAAAGAGAAATGCTATGAAAGTGATGCAGCTTTTACCTGAATTGAACAGTGGTGGTGTCGAGCGAGGAACCTTGGAAATAGCTCGTGCTTTAGTGACCGCCGGTCATGAGTCCTTAGTGGTTTCAAATGGTGGCCGCATGGTGGCACAATTGGAAGCTGAAGGTTCAACTCACCTCACGCTCGCAATCCATAAAAAAGCCTTATCAAGCTTATGGCAAATTCGTCCTCTACGTAAACTGATTGAGCAACATCAACCAGACATCGTGCATGTGCGCTCACGTGTCCCTGCGTGGCTCACGCATTTTGCCCTCAAAGGGATTCCTGCAAACAAGCGACCTCACCTGATTTCAACTGTACATGGTTTTTATTCGATTAATCGCTATAGTCAAATCATGACGCAGGCTGAAAAAGTCATTGCGGTCTCGGATAGTGTTGTCAAATACATCACGGACAACTACAAAAACTGTCCTACCAAGGACATTGTGCGTATTTATCGTGGCATTGACCCCGCTTCTTTTCCACATGGTTATCAACCCTCAGCACAGTGGCTCAATCAAACCCTAAAAGATTTCCCTGAACTAGAAAATAAGCGTCTGATTTGCTTACCAGGCCGTATCACCCGTTTGAAAGGTCATGAAACCCTGATCCATTTAATGGAACAGCTACAAACACAGTATCCCGACGTACATGCGGTGGTGGTCGGTGGTGCAGATCCGAAAAAAGCGGCTTATTTACAAGAAATGCAAGACAGTATTGCGGCTAAAGGGCTGAGTGATCGGATTACGTTTGTCGGTCATCGTTCAGATATCCGTGAATGGTTAGCTTTTAGCGATTTGGTTTTATCTTTGTCGAGCCAAGCGGAAACCTTTGGACGGACTGTACTCGAAGCACTGTCTGTAGGTACACCTGTGATTGGTTGGAACCGTGGTGGGGTAGCTGAAATTTTATCCAATGTCTATCCGCAAGGTTTAGTCACTGTCGATGATGAAATACAATTACTCAATACCTTAAAGTTGCATTTAAACCAACCACAACACGTGCAGCCTATCAGCATGTTTAGTTTAAAAGAGATGTGTGATCAGACTTTGGAGTTGTATACGCAAGTAGCCTCTCAGCATTCAGCTTGATTGACTACACGCCATAGATCTTTGCTGTGCAGGATAACGCTCTGGAAATCTTTTTAATTCAGCAACTCGATCAACATCTAGAAAGGATATTGTGCATTTCACAATATCTTTTTTTCTATTAGGATTTTTTAACTGGCGATTTAATCCTTCCATTTAGCCCTTCAATTTCGGGCTTCCACTTAGCCCTTCCATACACGGTATCGGGACATCAACCAAAGAATTAGCGGCAACCACATGACATTTAGAATATGTTTCAAACTTTGCCCTATACGCCAAAAGCCTCTATCTAAAATATCATGGCGTGCATTAAACAATTCCAATCCCACTGCGACGACCACAACCGTCCAAATCGCATAAGGTGATTTCAATTGGCGGTGATGGCAAAAGGCCACAAAAAAGAACAGGATTAAGCCAAGATAAATGGAAAGTGCATCGGTGGATAAGTGTGTAATCTGCAATATTTTTTGGTGCCATTCGGACAGCATAGAATGCCTCGTACTTATATTTATTGGAAATTCATCGTTTTTTTCTTGGCACACTGTATAAAGAAATTGATCAAAAGAAAAGCAAAGAATTCTATATCACAAAAGCAAAACCCGAGTTTTGCATCCTGCAAAACTCGGGTCTATGAGGTTGTGCTTTCACAAGTATTCTTTTTATTTTTTATTGGCTTTCCTTTCCTGCATCCGTTCCGTGATGCTTCCATCGGCTTCGTCTTCCTTAGTGGGATGTTCCGTTCCCAGTTCCATGTGCCGATGAACAAAGAATAAGTCAATACACTTGACCTGACCATTCGTCAGAAGCCGAATGCTGTGTAAGCTATTTCTTACACTTTTCTCTTAAATCAAACAAAATCAAGGTGCCTTCGTACCATCCTTATAATCACGGGCGATTTCATCAGTCACAATCTTCTCCTCTTCCTCAGCTTTTTCTATACCCTCCTGAATTGCCTCTTGCGCTTCTTGTTCATCTTCATCTGTTTGCTCTAATTCTTCTTGGATTTGCTCAAATACCCTGCCTGTTTGCAGCACCACATAGACTGGAAAATGGTCTGAACCGATATTGGGCAAGCGTTCCATATGTACCAATGCAAAATCTGTACTATGAAAAATATGGTCGAGCGACCAACGCAGCAGTGGATAATTGGCATGAAAGGTATTCACGAAATGCCGTCCAACTCGTGGGTCTAAAAGCCCACTGATCCGTTGAAAGAGTCGTGTGGTACGTGACCATGCCACATCATTCAGGTCCCCCATAACGATGCAACTTTCATCTAAATCTTTGATCTGATCGCCGACAATCAGCAATTCTGCATCGCGTAAGGTTGAATCTTTTGCTTCCGTTGGACTTGGCGGTTTGGGATGTAAACAATACAGTTGTACCTGATTTCCTGACGCTAAGGTGACTCGGGTATGGATCGAAGGAATTTCATCACTGAGAATAAATTTGACTTTAGTTTCACTAAGTTCTAACTTGCTATACAAATGCATCCCATACAAATTATCCAAAGGTACGGGTACGCGGTAAGGATAATCAGCCTCAATCACTGCCAATTCATTTTGCCAAGTTTGATCGGTTTCTAGCGTGAGTACTAAGTCAGGTTGATGCTTTTGTATTTGTGCCAATAATAAGTGATATTGAGTATTCGGCGTAAGTACATTTGAGACAATGATTGAAATTTGTTTCTGTTTATCTAACTGGTCTGATCGAACTTTTTTGACTTGTTTTTTCCAAATAAAGGTATAAGGCAAAACCATTTTTAATTGATATGCCAAAGCAGCAATCAACCCAATTAAAATGATTTCACGCGCCAAGTCCCATTCAGCATTCCATAAAATTAAGCCTATGAAGGCAAATATGCCCAAAGCCAAGATTTGCAGACGCGGAAAATCTGCACCACGAAACCACCATTCATCTCGTGGTATGAGTGACCAAAATGTCAACCAAATGACGAAGCCCGCCAGTATTTCAATCCAAATCATTACGCCTCCCTTATATTCTTTATTTTTTATTGATTCATAAATTTATATCAGTTTTGCATGTAACATAAACAAGATATATTGCACAATATTATTGGTGTTTTCATTATGTAGCGCTTGCAGTTATGCGCCCTTTTGGTACACTCGAACCCCCTTTTTATTTTTTTAACGCACCGAGGCAAAGTGACATGAAAGTAGGTCTGGTCGGTTGGCGCGGGATGGTTGGTTCCGTCCTTATGCAACGTATGGTTGAAGAAAACGATTTCGCTCATTTCGAACCGTTTTACTTTTCTACCAGTAATGCAGGTGGTGAAGCCCCTGCGTTTGGTGGTAAGACTGCCCCAGCACTTATGGATGCAACGGACATTGATAGTCTGAAGCAAATGGATGTCATTATCACCTGCCAAGGTGGCGATTATACGACTGAAGTTTTTCCTAAGCTTAAAGCTGAAAACTGGAATGGTTACTGGATCGATGCTGCATCGACTTTACGTATGGATGATGAAGCGATCATCGTACTTGACCCAGTAAACATGAACGTAATCAAAGACGGCTTAGTGAAAGGCACAAAAACATTCGTGGGCGGTAACTGTACCGTTTCATTGATGTTGATGGGTTTAGGTGGTCTATTCCAAAATAATTTAGTGGAATGGGCAACCTCAATGACGTATCAAGCGGCTTCTGGTGCAGGCGCGCAAAACATGCGTGAACTGATTTCAGGTATGGGCTACTTGTACAACAATACCAAAGATTTGCTAGATGACCCTCGTTCTCCAATTTTAGATATCGATTCTAAAATTGCACAGTTACAACGTGGCGAAGGTTTCCCATCTGCAAACTTCGGTGTGCCTTTAGCAGGTTCGCTCATTCCTTATATCGACAAACAACTTGAAAGCGGTCAGTCGAAAGAAGAATGGAAAGGTCAAGTTGAAACCAACAAGATCTTAGGCAACCAGCAAATCGTTCCAATCGATGGACACTGTGTACGTATTGGTGCAATGCGTTGTCACTCTCAAGCATTGACTTTAAAACTTCGTAAAGATGTTCCACTGGATGAAATCGAAGATATCATCGCAAGTGCCAACGATTGGTCTAAAGTGGTTCCAAATACCCGTGAAGCGTCAATGACTGATCTGACTCCTGTTGCTGTAACTGGCACCTTGTCTGTTCCAGTTGGTCGTCTCCGTAAGCTCAACATGGGTAAAGAATACCTAGGTGCATTCACTGTGGGTGACCAATTGCTTTGGGGTGCTGCTGAACCTTTACGTCGTATGCTAAGAATTCTCATTGATTATAAAAATGCTTAAGCATTTTTAAGTCTCTGAACAGGAAGCCGATCACAATTGATCGGCTTTTTTATGTAACTGTCGTGTAAATATTTTACAATTCTTTGACAACTCGCTAATCTATAATTTTCGCCATGCGACATATATTCGAGCTAAAGATTAAGATGACCGTATATAACAAATTAAAGATCGCCATTTTAGCCGTTATTGCATCTCAAAACATTCAAGCGATCAGCATTGATCCTGTACAAGTCCAGTCAGCACCCGGGGAATTGCTGTACGCTGAGATTCATTTTCGCCACTCAAACACATCTCTGCCGCTCAATGCAAGTTTAGCCACTGCAGAGGATTTGTTGAGTATGGGTACAGGGCATCAACCACCGGGACATTTAAACTTCTTTACGCGTCGTGATGGTGCAGGCAACGGGGTAATTACCATTACCTCTTCGCGTCCAGTGACCGATGCTGAGCTTAATTTTATTGTTAATATTAAAGAAGGGAATGCTTCACGCCTGCAACAAATTCGCACACCATTAAAACGCAATCCAGCGCCGTCGAATGCGAATCAAACACGTGCCAATGAGCGTGCTTTAGCACCTGTCGTTATTGTAAATGAAAAAGATATTGCCTTAAATTTACCTGTCAGCACACTGTATACCGCAAAAGCACCCGTAGCTGCAGAACAACCCTTATTACTCAGTACCAAAGCACCTCCACAGTTAGCACAATTAGCAACGTCAACGCCTGTTGCGATTGAACCTGTCACGCATGTACAAAATTATAGTGTTACGCCTGCGGAGCAACATAGCGGAAGTACTTCATCAGGTGCTGAAACATCAATTTCGCAAGTTACAAAAACCAATTCGACCGGCTCTGTCAGTTCAGAAATGCAAGCCACACAAACTGCAACAGCATCAATTGCAAGATCTAAAGACCCATTGGCACAAAAATTTGCTGCGGAGCAGGCAGCACAAAAACGTGAAAATCCAACAACGACAGCTCCAACAGCATCTACACCAAAACCAACAAGTACCGCGGCTTCATCGACAGCAACACCAGCGGCAAAATATGTGGTTCGCTCGAATGAAAGCCTTTGGGGAATTGCTTCACGTATTGCGACAGAACAAAACCGCCCTGTTTCTGAAGTCATGCAACAGATTAAAAACAGCAACGAACATGCATTCATTCAGGGCGATGTAAACCGTCTGCGCCGTGGTGCGGCCTTAAATCTGCATGGTATGCAGCAAGCAAAACAGCCTGTAAAAGTCTCTGCGGCAGAACTTGCCAAAGTGCCTTCGAAGCAGTCAGGCAAAACCAAATACCGCTTGAATCAAGCTGAAATGAGTCTGGTGGCAGAGAAAGCGCAAGATTCGGCACAATCTTCTGCCAACAGTGCAGCAGAAAAGAATAAAACTTCGAAAGAGTTGTCATTAAAAGTTATGACATCTCGTGAAAAAACCGTTAAATTACAGAGAAACGTAACTCAATTAGAATTGGCGCTAAATCAAAAGGATCACAGAATTCAATTATTAAATGCTCGTCTTGCTCAACTGCAACAACAGTTGAAAGCTCAACAAGCAGATAAAAGAAGCCAATAAACTAAAACGTTACCAATCAAGATTTTATAGGGATGAGTGCAACTTTATATCGCTCTATCTCCAAGGGGTTAAAACATGCTGATTTATGTGATTCCATTAGTGATCTTAGTGATCGTATTGGTTTTTTTAAACAAACGCCAAAAAGGTCAAGAATCAGATAAAGCCAAACCAACATCCACTAAAACCAAGAAAACGGGTGTTTCGGCCAAAGCGACTCCGAAGAAAACTCAAGTAGTTGAAAGCAGTGTCATTGAAAAAAAATCAATGACACCATTAACGACAGAAGCTCGTGGCAAAATTGAAAAATTAATTGCAGAACGTAATTTCTTTTCTGCTGAAGCACAAATCAATCAATCGTTAAAACGTGACAACTCACAACATGAGTTATACCTATATCTATTAGATATTCACATTTTACAAAAAGACGAATTTGCCATCAGCCAATTGCTGAGCCATATTCGTTCACTTGAACTCGATGAAATTTTAGAACAAGCTGAAGCAAAAAAAGTAGAGTTTGAAAATTCTCAAAATGTGAAAGATGATGCCATTAACTTTGTATCACCGATCACTGAAGAGGTTCCATCAAAAGCTCAAAATACCTCTGATTTTGATGCTTTAATGCAAAGTTCAACTGCTGCACCTGTTGAGCCCAAAGCAGCCGAAATTAAACCACTAGATTTTAATTTCACCACTGAAACGCCTGCAAAAGCAGACATTTCTACCCCAGTTGAAAGTGCTCCTGCTGAAAAAATACAGCCGCTTGAATTTGATACGCTTTCAATTTCACCAGAACCTGCACTTGAAGCGACACCGAAAACCGAAGAGATTGCTCAGCCATCTCCTGCCGTTGAAGAAATCAAACCGATTGATTTTGCAATGGACTTTGCCCCAAGCACTGAAGCTGTGGCTGAAACCAAAACACAAACTGTAGAAGATAAAATCGAGCCTTTAGATTTTTCATTTACAACAGAAACACCAGTGGTAGAAGAAAACAAAGTTGAAGCTCCAACCTTAAACTTTGACTTAGGTGCTTTCGAAACAGCAAAAACAGAAGAAGCGGTTGTCGCTCCTGCAACTGAGTTTAACTTAGAGTCTACGCCTGAAGAGAAACCTGCCGTACCTGCATCAAGTGGTGTGAGTTTTGACATTAGCGGTTTAGGCACACCGTCAACCCCATCTGCTACAGACCAAAAAGATCCATTGGTTCAATCTTTCCCTGAACTGGTTGAAGTCAATGAAATTGAATTGAATCTTGAATTGGCAGCGCAATACATCAAACTAGGTGCTTATGACGCTGCACGTGAAATTTTAACTGAAAAAGAGGCTGAGTTTTCTTCAGCTCAGCGTCAACAAGCAGATCAGTTACTGAATCAAATCGCATCTTAAGCAAAAGCGATTTAAACTAAAGCAGTCTTTCAAGGCTGCTTTTTTTATGATGAAAAAAATTGCTCTTATCTATATGGGTGGTACCTTCGGTTGTATCGGTGAGCCTTTAAGCCCCATGCCAGCGAATGCTTTTTTACCTAAATTACAGCATGTGCTGCCACTACACCTAAACATTGAATGTTTTGTCGCACCTGTCATTCGTGACAGTAGTGCTTGTACTGCACCCGACTGGCTGGCACTGATCCAACAAATTCAAAGTTTACAATTACAACAATTCCAACATTTTGTCGTCATTCATGGTACTGACACTTTAAGTTACGCAAGTGCTGTATTGGCCCATTTTATAGGTCAATCTGCACATGTCGTGCTTACAGGCAGCCAATATCCGCTGTTTAATGTGGCTGGTGACAACACCCGTGAATTTACCGATGCCATCGACAATTTAAATTTTGCATTGGAATCGGTACACCAATCGAGTGTTGGGGTTTATTTGGCCTTTCATCATCAACTGATGCATGCTCAGTCCGCACTAAAAGTACATACAACCGATCTGAAAGCCTTTGATGGGCTGCCAGCCACACAGCCACTTTCAATGCTGACATCGCCTTATATTGTTCAAGTCAATGATTTAGACAAAGCGGCTCATTTCAATTGCCTGAATTGGATGTGGCAACCGATAACAACTGATCTACACAGTCAAAATTTAGCCGCCCTGCTTACACACACGCCAGATGTTTTAATTCTGCAAGGTTTTGGCACAGGCAACATTGCCGTTGATGCTGAGTTACTCAATGTATTGAAGGCTATACAACAAAAAAATTGCAAAATTATTTTAAGTACACAGGTTGTTCATGGCGGTATAGATCAACGCTATGCTGTGAGTGACTGGGTTAAAGACAGTGGAATATTACTAAGCAATTGTTTGGGTCATGCAGATCTTTATGCCAAATGCTTGAAAATGTATTTACAATACGGTAGTGCCGCAGACTGGACTGCGCATTGGAACGATTAAGTCATTTGAGGTAACTATGCAACGTTTTGCGATTGGGATTGAGTTTTGTGGCATGCAATACAAGGGCTGGCAAACTCAGCAACCGGGCGTACCAAGCGTGCAAGAAACCATTGAAACCGTCCTCAGTAAAGTAGCCAATGAGCCGATCATGTTGCATGGCGCTGGCCGAACAGATGCCGGCGTCCATGCAACCAATATGGTGGCACATTTCGATACTCAGGCGATTCGCCCCATTCGCGGATGGTTAATGGGCAGCAATAGCCAATTACCCCGTGATATCTCCATCCAATGGATTAAGGAAATGGATCAGGACTTCCATGCCCGCTTTAAAGCGCAAGCACGTCGTTATCGCTATGTGGTCTATAACAATCCACAACGTCCAGCTTTACTGCACAAGCAAGTGACCCATGTTTATGCCAAGCTAGATGTGCTGAAAATGCAACGTGCTGCGGCCAAATTTGAAGGCACTCATAATTTCGAAAGCTTCCGTGCCGCAGCCTGTCAGTCCAATCAGCCTGTTCGTCATGTCAGCCATTGCCGTCTGATCCAACACGGATGCTACTTGGTCCTAGATATTCAGGCCGATGGTTTTTTACATCACATGGTGCGTAACATCATGGGCTGTTTGTTGGAAATTGGGCAAGGTATGTATGACGTTGACCATATTGACGATATTTTTGCTGCTGAAGACCGAAAAGCAGCAGGTGTCACCGCACCACCCGATGGACTATATTTTATCCATGCAGACTATCCAGCTCAGTTTGAACTTCCTCAAGTTCCGTTAGGACCACATTGGCTAAATATGCCTGAATAAACAATCCCTCCCAACCTCACTTTCACAGAGAGGGTGTTTCATTTCCGCCATTGCCAGATTCTAAAGATGAAAATCCCCCTTTGAAAAAGGGGGATTCTGTTTAGGGAAGGATTTTATCGAAGATCAACCTTAACGCTGCTTCCGCTTACGATATTCCACAGGCGTTTCATTGGTCCAGCGTTTAAATGCGCGATAGAACGTACTTGGCTCAGAAAAACCCGTTAAGTACACAATGCGCTCCACACTTTCATTGGTATTGGCCAATAATTTTTTAGCCAAACGACAGCGATAGTCTGACAAAATTTGCTGAAAACTGGTATTGGCTTCTGACAACTGAGTCCGTAAACGACGCGGAGTAATGTTGAGCTGCGCAGCGACCGTTTCGAGTGTGGTTTCACCGCTTTCAAGCGTTGAACCAATAGCACGGCGAACTTCACCGACCAAATCATAACGCGCCAACTCCTGAAGCTTTTCAATCGCCAACTGCTCATGCAATTGTAATAACTCAGGTTCTGCCTGCCACAATTGATACTCTAAAATAGCCGGATCAAAATACAATCGGGTTTCTTTCTGCCCTAAGCTCACAGGACATTCATAAACACGGAAATACTCATCATCTGGCGCGCCCTGACTAAAGTTAAAGTCGATATAAATCGGCTGAAAACGCCCTTCAGTAATAAACTTAAAGAAACGCAAAACACCGGACATCGCGCATTCAGAAAAATGACGATTCACGATATTTTCTGCCCAAGGCTGATGACCATTGGTCAAATAGCAGCGGTCATCTTCAATCACCAATTGTGCATGAAAGGCATCGCTAATTAGGCGTTGATAGGCCAAAGCCCGCTTTAAACCTTCACCGAAATTCTCAGATGAAATAAATAAGTGTTCAATCACCTGCCCTCGATATAAAGGCAAATGCTCTCCCAGATGCAAACCAATATCAGGATCCTTACTGACTTCTTCTGCAGCCACCCAGAAAGCAAATTGCGCATTCAATGGGGTACGGTCATTGGTTTCAACCTGATTTAATGCCACACCCGCTTTTGTTAAAATTTCTTCTGTTGGCAATCCGGCACGACGAATCGCTTGATACCCTAAACGCAACACAACAGATGCATCAGTTAGCTGACCCACTCCAGAACCTTCCTTGTATGTACTTCATTTATACCTAAAAAGATTGATTTTAGATTAACTGCGATTGACCAAACTGACAACTGTTACTGCACATTTTTTGTTGAAAATATTTAACTGAATTGTTCGCTTATTTTACTGACAGTCGATCAGTTCAAAGCCTTTTACGGCTTGTATTCTGAAAAAAAATTGACTATAATTTGCGCCTTGCTAATTTATTCATTCAGGTAGGCTATGGCCAATAAAGAGGAACTCATCGAGTTCGAAGGCGTTGTCACCGAGACGCTTCCTAATACTATGTTCCGTGTACGTTTAGAAAACGGTCATGAAGTGATTGCTCACATCTCTGGCAAAATGCGTAAACACTATATCCGTATTTTGACTGGCGACAGTGTTAAAGTAGAAATGACACCTTATGATTTGACTAAGGGTCGTATCACTTACCGTGCGCGCTAAGTTTTAGCGAAGCGAAAAAGCCACTTTATCAGTGGCTTTTTTTGTATTTATTTCAATGCAATGATAAAAATTGACTGCAAATTTGCTTTCCTTTACAGTCTAAAAACATAAAAATTCGATTATAAAATTCAAAATATAAGGACATAAAATCATATGAAACATCTAGGATTAGTCGGAGCTATCTTTTGTGTGGCTTGCGCCACGACAGGCCAAAAGCAACTCAATCAATCCCTACAACACTATATTGGACAGCCAGCTGATCAAGTTCGTAAAGAGCTCAACTTGAGTCAATTGGGCTATAAAGTGATGGGAGCACCCGTACAAAGCAATGAAAAACTCAGCTATACCATTTTACGCTCGATACCAATCCCGATTGGTACACCAAATATCGGCACCAGTATAGCCATGGGCGCCCCTATCCCAACGCCGTCTAAAGGTGGTGTCACTGTCGATATGGAATGTAAAATCGAGTTCAAATTACGCAACCAAATCGTTGAATCCATTGACTATGTCGGTAAAGCTTGTTGATCCTGTATTTGAATACTAGGGGCTAATCCTGCTCGGATGACCGTGTATCAAATGACTACAGTGTTATACAGACCAATCTGACTAAACTGAATTTATTTCGTGAGGAGCTGATCCATGAAATTTATTTTGGAACATCAGGTTTACGAAGATCACCATTTTATTCACCCCACATTGAGCATGGGATGCGTTCTAAGCATTGTATGGTTGGCTGGTTGTACCACGACATCAACGATATCCTCCGTTGAACGTGAACGCTATTTAGCCTCATTTATTGGTCAATCGAGCCAAACGATTCAAGCAGAACTTAATCTCAGCAAACTCGGCTATCAAAGAACCTCTCCCGTAGAGGTCAGTTCAGACTACCTTCGTTATCGTGTTACACGCCCGATCAGTATTCCTTTACCGATGGCGGAAAATCCTGCGATGCGCATGGGCAGCGGCGCTGCTGTGCCGATTCCCAGTGGAAATACACGCTATGAGGTTGAGTTAAACTGCCTTATTCAATTTCGCATAAAGCATAATATTGCAACTGATGTCCGATTAACTGGTCGCACCTGTTAGCTCATCAATTCTAGGATTGATAATTTCTAGGCACAAAAAACGCAGCATAAACGCTGCGTTTTTTGATTCGCCATTAGTTCAATGCAGAAACTACAGCTTGACCCATTTCAACAGTACCGACTTGAGTACTGCCTTCTGACATGATGTCACCTGTACGTAAACCTTGATCTAAGACATTACCTACTGCATCTTCAATCGCTTTTGCCGCCGCTTCTTCACGGAAGGTATAACGTAGCATCATAGCAACAGACAGAATTGTAGCTAATGGGTTCGCAATGTTTTGACCTGCGATGTCTGGCGCTGAACCGTGGCAAGGCTCATACATACCTTTACCATTCTCATCTAAAGAAGCCGATGGCAACATGCCGATAGAACCGGTTAACATCGCCGCTTCATCAGACAAGATATCGCCGAACAAGTTACCTGTCACGATTACATCAAACTGTTTTGGCGCACGGACCAATTGCATGGCAGCATTGTCAACATACATATGAGACAAGTTAATTTCAGGATACTGCTCTTCTTTTAACGCAGTTACAGTTTGTTTCCAAAGCTCAGTCACTTCTAGTACGTTGGCTTTATCAACTGAACACACTTTACCACCACGTAAGTTCGCCATTTCAAAAGCAACTTTGGCAATACGCTTGATTTCAGATTCAGCATATACGTCAGTATTGAAACCTTGTTTTTCGCCGTTTTCGAGTTCACGAATACCACGTGGTTGACCGAAATAGATCCCGCCAGTTAACTCACGTACGATCAAAATATCCAAACCTGCTACGATTTCAGGTTTTAAGCTCGACGCATCTGCAAGCTGCGGATAAAGAATTGCTGGACGTAAATTGGCAAATAAATTTAATTCTGAACGAATTTTTAATAGGCCACGTTCTGGACGAATTGAACGCTCAATGGTATCCCACTTAGGACCACCCACTGCACCCAATAAAATCGCATCAGCAGTCTTCGCTTGTGCTGCTGTTACATCTGGATAAGGTGAACCGTGCGCATCGATCGCTGCACCACCTAAAAGACCTTGTTCCCAAGTCAAACCTAAGTTGAATTTCTCGTTTACACGTGTCAGCACTTGTTCAGCCGCTTTCACGATTTCAGGACCAATACCATCACCTGGTAAAATCAAAATATGTTTTGACATGAGTCTTTCCATTTATACGCTGGCTTGATTACCAGTCAGATTTAAAGTTTCTTTTCTACAAACTCACCAAGTCCTGTGAGGACATTGTACGGTCGGCAGAAACGTCGAATCGTTTTTGCACCTTGCTTTAAGTCTACACAGAGCGGATCAGGCGCAGATTTATCTAGTAAACTGCCTCTGTTTTTTGAACGCTCACGGTACATTTTAAAGGTGTACTCGTGTTTGGACCTAAAGTTGTGAATGACATGCAAGCGCTCTGCTTTTTCCTGAGAAATAGGATAATAGCGAATCACGACTTCATGCTGACCTGAAGGTACGGACAAATACAAAGGATTAGGCTCAGACAATGAACGACCATTCAACCGTACAATACCTGCTTTAATCGCAGCACGTTGTACATGTTGATTATTTGGATCAACCACTTGTATTTGATCAAAACGCTCAAATTCACAGTGCGCTGTACCTGCACAGTAAATCAAAGCATTATTTTTTGTACTTTCAGTTTCCTTCACATTTTTAATGCGTGCCGTGTCAAAGCTTTGACAGGCAGAGAGCGTTGCAAACAGCGCTCCCGTTACAACCAGCTGACCGAAGAACTTTTTCATTTTTCGAACCCAACCTGATAAATTCTGGCTAACGTATAAATTTTGTTTCGCCTGATATTAACAAGACTTAAGCCGACTGACTACTAAGAAGTTCTACAGTGACACTGACTTAAGCTTTAATGTCTGCAAATACCCAAGGGCGAGATGCTTTGGTTTTTTCTTCATAAGCACGGATCTCATCGGCTGCTTGTAAAGTTAAACCGATATCATCCAAGCCATTCAATAAGCAGTGTTTACGGAATGGATCGACTTCAAATGTAAATGCTTCACCACTCGGTGTACGCACTTCTTGCGCAGCCAAATCAATGGTTAATTGATAGCCTTCAGATGCAGCACATTCTTTAAACAACTGATCGACGATCTCTTCAGACAAGATCACTGGCAACATGCCATTTTTAAAGCTGTTATTAAAGAAAATGTCCGCATAGCTTGGTGCAATGACGGTACGGAAACCATATTCTTCTAATGCCCAAGGCGCATGCTCACGGCTCGAACCACAACCAAAGTTTGCACGAGAGATCAAAATCGACGCACCTTGATAACGTGGTTTGTTCAATTCGAAATCGGGGTTAATTGGACGTTTTGAAATGTCCTGACCTAAATAGCCTTCATCCAAATAGCGCAACTCATCAAATAAGTTGGCACCAAAGCCTGTACGCTTAATAGATTTCAAAAATTGTTTTGGAATAATTAAATCTGTATCCACATTGGCACGGTCTAATGGTGCAACGATACCTTGTTCAACGGTATATTTTTTCATGCGATTTGCTCCTATTAGCCCTGATTAGAAGGTACGAACGTCAACGAAGTGACCAGCGATTGCCGCAGCTGCTGCCATTGCTGGACTCACCAAATGCGTACGACCACCATTACCTTGACGACCTTCGAAGTTACGGTTAGACGTCGATGCACAGTGCTCACCCGGTTGCAATTTGTCAGCATTCATTGCCAAGCACATTGAGCAACCCGGCTCACGCCATTCAAAGCCTGCTTCAATTAAGATTTTATCTAAGCCTTCTGCTTCTGCTTGTGCTTTGACTAAACCTGAACCCGGAACCACCATGGCTTGCTTAATCGATGCCGCCACTTTTTTGCCTTTGGCTACTTCAGCCGCTGCACGAATATCTTCGATGCGTGAGTTGGTACATGAACCAATGAATACACGGTCTAATTGAATATCTGCCAAAGCTTGACCCGCTTCTAAGCCCATATAATTGTACGCACGTGTCCAGTCATTACGCTGTACGTCATCTTTGGCTTGTTCTAAAGTTGGCACTGCTTGAGATACAGGAATCACCATCTCAGGAGAAGTCCCCCAAGACACTTGTGGCTCAATCTCTTCACCTTGCAACACCACAACAGTATCAAAATGCGCACCTTCATCAGACACTAAAGTATTCCAATATTCTACTGCAGCATCCCACTGTTCGCCCTTCGGTGCATACGGACGGTCTTTCACATAGGCAATGGTTTTGTCATCGACAGCGACCATACCCACGCGCGCGCCACCTTCGATCGCCATGTTACACACCGTCATACGACCTTCGATCGACATATCACGGAATACTTGACCACCAAACTCAATTGCGTGACCTGTACCACCTGCCGTACCGATTTTACCGATAATTGCTAAAACCACGTCTTTAGGAGTTACGCCTTGACCCAAGTGACCGTCAACACGCACCAACATGTTCTTCATTTTCTTTTGAACTAAGCATTGAGTCGCCAACACGTGTTCAACTTCAGATGTGCCAATACCATGAGCCAAGCAACCAAAAGCACCATGCGTTGCAGTATGTGAGTCACCACACACCACGGTCATACCTGGCAAGGTTAAACCTTGTTCTGGCCCAACCACATGCGCAATCCCTTGACGGACATCGTTGATATCAAACTGGGCAACATTAAAGGTTTTACAGTTGTCATCTAAAGTTTGCACTTGGATACGTGAGGTATCATCTTCAATACCCGCAATACCTTCAGCACGCTCCTTAGTAGACGTAGGTACGTTATGGTCTGGCGTTGCCACGTTAGCGCTTAAACGCCATGGTTTACGACCTGCAAGTTGTAGCCCTTCAAAGGCTTGTGGAGAAGTCACTTCATGCAATAAATGACGGTCGATATACAATAATGAAGAGCCATCATCTCGTTGTTTTACTAGATGGTCATCCCACAATTTGTCATACAAGGTTTTTTTTGTTTGGGTTTCCGCTTTTTGGGTTTCGCCTGCCATGTCGATTTGCTCCACTGGACTGGGTAAATTCTTTCGTTAAATCGATTATAACCACGTATTCACATAAATCTAATTTATCATTTTTATTAGTTTAAAAACTTATAGGAATGATATTTAACTGCTGATTTCCGCTGCATTTTAAAGACCATTAATGCGTTTAAAACACGCTCACTTCAATACTTTCAGTAGATGAAACTTTAGAATTTTCTCCGACTTTTTGTTCACTTTCTGCCATTTTTAAACAGTAATTTAAAAATTCAATGATCATAAATTGAATTTTCTCTTTTACATTGCAAATAAGAATCATTATTATTAACTCATTGCCAAGATTTATCAATTTAACAAGGAGCATTTTCATGGCACACATTAACAAGTTCGTCGAAAATAATCAGCGCATGTTCAAAAAAACCTTGAGCTATTACATCATGCATATCACGGTTGCGATGTTGGTTGGTTATTACGTGACAGGCAGTATTGCAATGGCTATTACATTAAGTTTACTTGAACCAACTGTTCAAGCGGTTGCCTTTTTCTTCCACGAAAAAGTCTGGGAAAAGAAAGATAAAGCTTTAGAGGAAAATATCCCCGCTTAATCCAACCCTGCTCCTTGTAAAAAAACCACCATCACGGTGGTTTTTTTTATGACCTTTAAACGTTTTTTTACTCCATCTACTTTAACTTTTTATCGATTTCATCCTATAGATTCAAATGTAGACAGCTCATCAAAGCTTGGTTTTTTGCTGTAAGGCCAGCTGTTCATGCGCCTCAACCAATTGTTCTATCGCAAGAATCAGTTTATTTTTTGCCGCATTACACTCAGCAGCTGCACGGTTTTCGTCGTCTTCATCATCTGCGATTTCATATATCGCACAGCGCTTTTCGACTGTCCCTTCAAAAATATCCAATAAATTTTTAATGTGTTTAATATCCATCGCCTTCTCCCTGTGAGATAAAACATAGCTAAAAGATGCTGCCCTGACTGTACCTGTTGCTATAATTATTCACTGAAAAGTATGTTCTCCAAGCCATCAAAACTTGAACTCATTTTTTGTTCTAGTTTAAAGCTGAGTTAAAAAGAAAAGCCATCTCTCCTCTTTAATTCAAACGGTTAAAAATACTTTTCAGCCCTATATTTTTTATATTATGCATAACTGTGGTTTCTGTTTAAAAAACAACTTTGTAACAGCGCATTTGAGCTGAAAACGTCACAGCTCAATCTCGAATCATGCAACAATCAAGCACTCGAATAACGCTATAGAACTCGGAAAATCCCCCTCAGATTTAACGCGTCATCTGGCTTGAACGCCTAGTTTTAAATCAAAAGATACAACTTTTCCTTTGATTTATTCTTAAAATATTATAACAATGAGACTACGCATAAAAATTCTTTATAGGAATGAAGATGAATCTCGCAGCCTTTGAAGCCTTTGTAAAAGTTATGGAAACTGGTTCGATCTCCTTGGCAGCAGATCAGCTCTTCATTACGCAACCTGCTGTGACCAAGCGTATTCACAGTTTAGAAGAATACTTCGGTGTCAAACTTTTTGAATCCGCGGGTCGTGGTGTTCAAGCGACGCATGCAGCAAACTCTCTCTTGCCAAAAGTGAAAAGCTGGCTGAATGAATTGGGTGATATTCACCATACGCTCAGCCATGAGCAAGGTCAGGTTCAAGGTAAACTGAAAATTGGTACCAGTCATCATATCGGCTTACACCATTTACCAGCGCATTTGCGTCAATATGTGCAACAGTTTCCGGAAGTAACCTTAGATGTACACTTTGTTGATTCTGAACAGGCCCATGAGCAAGTTTTGGCTGGCGACTTAGAATTGGCATTTTTAACTTTACCGCCACAAGGTGACAGCCGTTTAAAATACATCACGACATGGAATGATCCACTGGTATTCGTGGTTGCACCTTTCCATCCTTTGGCGCATGTTGAGCATTTAACCTTAGAAGATTTGATCCAATACCCAAGTCTATTGCCTGCGGCGCAAACCTATACCAGTCAAATTACCTTAGCTGAGTTTGAAAAGTATGGACTCAAGCCCAAAGTCACCATGAGCAATAACTCACTTGAGTCGATTCGTATGTTGGTTTCCATTGGTCTTGGTTGGTCAGTCCTTCCTAAAACATTATTGAACCAAGATTTAAAACAATTGAATTTACCTTCAAACATGAATCGTCAATTGGGCATGGTATGGCACCCAGGCCGTACTCAGTCACTTGCTGCACAAAAGCTGGTTGAATTGATGAAACACATCTAATTCATTTTTTTGCCTACAAAATTCAGTTATTAATCAAGCCACCGCTATGGTGGCTTTTTATATTCATCTGTTTAAGCATTTAGAAAAAGCGAATAATTTTCTATATGTTGAATGGTCGCTTAAATTTCTTTTGCATTAAAAATGGGATCACCTTTTTCAGCCGATCCCATTAAATACCAAGGCAGACCCGTCAGTTTTACTTCGTCAACGAATCTTCATGTAATGATTCATTCAATTGATCGACAATAATCGCCCACTCACCATCTGACTTAATTTTTTCGGCCAAGAACTGGCGCTGAGCATCTGTCCAATAATCTGCTTCGGTAATTTTAGTTTGGGCACTGAGTTGATGCGTCACGATAAATAAAGCAATCGCGTCTTCACTCGAATCTAAACCCAGTTGTTCAAATAGATGAGTCATGCGTGGACGTACACTCATTGTCATTCTCCGTGTTAAAACTTATTGTTTATGGATACAAAATTTCTGTTTTAAGGATATAACACGGAACGAACACGCACTCAATTACAGAATTCTATAGCGGTGAAAATTGAATAAAAGGCAAACTGAGCATAATCATCACGACAGATTGAATAAATACCAACAATAAAGGCAGCCCCCAGTTCACTCCTCCTTCTTCAGCAAACACCTGTTCACTATATTTCGGCTGCTGCATATAGGCTTTGGTCTTTTGCACAGCAAAATCGCTATAAAGCCGCTTTCCGATCCCAGCGAGTATGAGGTTAGGAATCAATGACAGCCCCATCAAGACTTGTTCAGGCACACCGATGATGAGTGCCAACATGCTAATCAAAAAACCAACCGCAAAGAATAAGAAGAAATAGCGGTACATCTTTCGATAGAGTAACCAATAGGGTCCAAAAATTAGCCCTGCCCAACTCAGACCATTGTTCTGTCCACCTTGTTGTTCAATGAAATTTAAATAAGATTGAGCACGTGGCCCAATAAAGATTTGAATTAAATGTTTAAAAGAAGCTTCTGTCTGCATACGGAGCGATAGTTCAAATAAGTGAGTCGAGGGTTAATCAAAAGAAC
Organism: Acinetobacter sp. LipI_15; assembly: GCF_058242865.1. NCBI lineage: Bacteria > Pseudomonadati > Pseudomonadota > Gammaproteobacteria > Moraxellales > Moraxellaceae > Acinetobacter > Acinetobacter sp. LipI_15. The sequence continues at coordinate 2,757,116 of NZ_JBZAYN010000001.1, forward strand.
ATCAAATAAAAAAGCATCTCAAGATGCTTTTTTTCCTGTTCATCTTTAGGCTTGAATTGACCAGTCTTGAATGTCCCAACCTTGTTCTTTTGCTAGGACCTCTAAACGATCATCTGGGTTAATTGCAAAGGCATGATCGGCATATTCCAATAGGAAGCGGTCATTAATCGAATCTGAATAGGCCCAAGATTCTGTCACATCACGACCTTCTAACCATTGATTCAAACGGACTAATTTGCCCTTTTGATAGCACGGAGTATTAATTACTTTACCTGTATATTTACCATTCACAACTTCGGCATTGGTCGCAATGATTTCAGTAATGCCGAATTCACGAAAAATCGGTGCGGTAATAAAATCAGACGTTGCGGTGATCCCGACCAATTGATGCCCTGCATCTTGATGGCGCTGAATGGCAGCATAGCCCTCTGGACGCATTTGCGCACGAATAACTTTTTTCATAAACAACTGATGTAACTCAGTTAAGTAGGCATTATCATGTTGGGTTAAAAACTCAAATACAAATTCGTTATAGGCAATCGGGTCAAGCTGGCCTTTTTTATAATCATCATAAAATTTGTCATTCATGGCACGATGACGAATTGGATCAACCAAGCCTTCATTGACCAAAAACTCCCCCCAAGAATGGTCTGAGTCGGTATTTAATAAGGTGTGATCAAGGTCAAACAGTGCCAATTTCATGAAAATACTCGTAAAAGCTGAAATTTAAGAAAAAAATTGTAAATCTATCTCCGCTAGTCGATAGAAATTCGTTAAGATCATAACAATTTTAACATTTTTACACTTTGCTTTTTCGAGATGGACACAGAAATAAACGTCCCCGTGAGCAAAGTCATAAATTACACAATATTTAGGTAGCCAAATGATCGATTCAGAAGGTTTCCGACCCAACGTCGGGATCATTTTGGCAAACGACATTGGACAAGTTTTATGGGCAAAGCGCATTGGTCACAATGCCTGGCAATTTCCACAAGGAGGTATCCAACATGGAGAAACCCCCGAACAGGCACTTTACCGTGAGCTGAGAGAAGAAGTTGGCTTACTGCCCGAACACGTCCAGGTGATAGCACAAACCCAAGGGTGGTTGCGCTATCGTTTGCCACATCGGTATATACGTACCGATTCAGCCCCCGTTTGTATTGGTCAAAAGCAAAAGTGGTTTTTATTGAAACTGACAGCTTCAGCACAGCATATTCAGCTGGATTTGTCAGACCCACCTGAGTTTGATCAATGGCAATGGGTCAGCTATTGGTACCCACTAGGACAAGTGGTGAATTTTAAACGCGATGTATATCGTAAAGCCATGGTGGAACTTTGCAGTCAGCTTCCACAAAAGCCGTAAAAATTTGCAGAATGGATGCAGATTTTTAGGATGAGTGTTGTTATAAATAAAGCAGAATAAATTTTGGAGCAGACACGATGTCGAACATGCAGCTGGATACATTAAGACGCATAGTCCAAGAGATTAATGCGTCAGCCAGTTTGCATGAATCTTTAGACATAATGGTCAATCAAGTGGCAGAAGCCATGCATGTGGATGTCTGCTCAATCTACTTGCTTGATGAACGAAACCATCGTTATTTACTGATGGCTTCTAAGGGTTTAAACCCTGAAGCCGTTGGGCATGTCTCTTTGCATACCAGTGAAGGTTTGGTCGGCTTAGTTGGACAACGTGAAGAAATCGTCAACTTAGACAATGCTCCCAAACACGAACGCTTTATGTATCTGCCAGAAACCGGGGAAGAAATTTACAATTCCTTCCTCGGTGTTCCGGTAATGTATCGCCGTAAAGTTATGGGTGTCTTGGTGGTTCAAAACAAAGAACCTCAAGACTTTAGCGAAGCTGCCGAATCCTTCCTCGTGACCCTATGCGCTCAACTTTCAGGGGTGATTGCCCATGCACATGCCGTCGGGAATATCGAAGTCTTTCGTAAACCGAACAACCTCCCAGCCTATAAAACCTTCCAAGGCATTTCAGGTTCAGGCGGCATTGCTCTAGGTCGTGCAGTCATCTTATATCCACCTGCTGACTTGGCTTCAGTCCCTGATCGTGAAGCCGATGACATTAGTGAGGAGCTCGAATTACTCGACAATGCCATAGACGCAGTTCGCCAAGAAATTCAGTCGCTTGATGAAAAAATGCAAGATGCCCTCATGGCTGAAGAACGGGCATTATTTAGCGTGTTCTTACGGATGCTCGATGCCAATGCCCTCCCCGCGGAAATTAAAAGTGAAATTCGCGACGGTAACTGGGCACAAGGTGCTGTTCGCATTGTCATTGATAAACACATTGCGCTCTTTGCACAGATGGAAGATGACTATCTCCGTGAGCGTGTCTCAGACTTAAAAGATCTGGGGCGTCGTATCTTAGCCTTTTTGCAAGAAGCAGATGCCAGTCACCGTGAAATCACCGATGAAAGTATTTTAATTGGTGAGGAAATTTCTACAGCTGCTTTGGTTGAACTCCCAGTCGATAAAATCGCAGCGATTGTGACCACTGAAGGTGCCATGAACTCACACATGGTGATTGTGGCGCGTGCCCTCGGCATTCCAACTGTAGTCGGTGTGACTGAACTGCCAATTAACACCCTCGATGATGTCGAAATGATTGTCGATGCACATCAAGGTCGTGTATTCATCAATCCACCTCGTCGCTTACGCACACGTTATAAAGAGATTCAAAAAGAAGAAGAGCAAATTGCCAAAGACCTAAAACAATACGAAACAAAAGATGCCATCACGCCAGATGGCGTCGCGGTTCGATTGTTTGTAAATACAGGCTTGATGATCGATGTAGTTCGCGGTGTACAACGTGGCGCCAAAGGTGTCGGTCTATACCGTTCTGAAATTCCATTTATGCTGCGTGATCGCTTCCCAGGTGAAGAAGAACAGCGCGCGATTTATCGTCAACAGCTCAGTCATTTTGCCAATAAACCCGTAGTGATGCGTACCCTCGATATTGGTGCAGATAAAGACCTGCCTTATTTCTCGATTGAAGAAGAAAACTCAGCTCTGGGTTGGCGTGGGATTCGCTTTACCCTCGATCATCCTGAGATTTTTTCAGCCCAAATTCGTGCCATGCTCAAAGCCAGTATTGGCCTGAACAACTTGCATATTTTGCTGCCGATGGTGACCAGTGTCAGCGAAGTGGAAGAAGCATTGTATTTACTCGATCGTGACTGGCAAGCGGTGCAAGAAGAAGAACAGGTGAAGATTACCAAACCCAAAATCGGCATCATGGTCGAAGTGCCGAGTGTGCTGTTACAGATCGATGAGTTTGCTGAATTGGTTGACTTCTTCTCGGTCGGATCTAACGATTTAACCCAATACTTACTTGCGGTTGACCGTAATAACCCACGGGTTGCCAATGTCTATTCACACTCACACCCAGCCGTACTTCGTGCGCTGACTCGCTTGGTGCAAGAATGTCATAAATACGACAAGCCGATCAGCATCTGCGGGGAAATGGCCGGTGATCCACTCACCGCTATTTTACTGATGGCAATGGGCTTTAATACCCTATCGATGAGTTCGAGTAATATCCTGAAAGTTCGTAAAGCCATCTGCCATGTGCCGATGCCAGATGCAAAAGAGCTCTTGGATCGTGCCTTAAGCATGAATAATCCACTGATGGTGAAAAGCTTAATGGAGTATTACTTTAAGACTCATGGTCTAGGTGATATGGTGAAATCAGCGACACGAATAGTCAGTTAAATTATAAAAATACAGACCAATAAAAAGGGAGATAATCATTCGAATATCCCCCTTTTTTGTGCTTTGCATAGCCGCGTTTTGCATTTTTCTTTCGATCTACAAAAGTTTGGCTTTTGTTAAAATCGTTCATGTGTTTTGCCACAAAGTTGCGAACTTCAACTTCAGGCAGGACTTTTTTCTTTGCCATTTGCATTCACCTTTTTGCCTATACAGCACCCTCGTGCTGTAGTGCATATATTGGTCTATTTTTAGATTTTTTCAAGCACTTTCCTATGGCTTTTTGATACAGTAGAGTTAGCCCCAAATCCATAAAAACTTTGCTTTGCCACATTTTTCCCCCTCTCCCAAAGGGAGAGGAAAATACGTTGCATTTAACTTGCGAAAGCCCTTTCCAGCAAACGCTCCACATCGACCATTTTGGCGTCCAACATCCCCACTACTTGCCCATGTTTAGCGCTATAACGGCTTTGAATAAAACCTGCTGCCACATAGTCAGGTGCATATCTTTTTAATAATACCGCTTGTGCCAAGACCGTTAAGCGACTGACCAAACTGCGCCCCATAAATTGTAAATCTTCAGGTGACTGATGAAATGATTTAAACAAGTCTTGTAATTCGGTTTGCAGGGTTGCATCTGTATTTGCTGTGGCGGCTAAATCTTTAAATAATACTTCGATGGACTCAGCATCACGTGCAACTGCACGCAGCACATCCAAACACATAACATTGCCTGAACCTTCCCAAATGGTATTCACAGGTGCTTCTTTAAAAATGCGCGCCATGATGCCGTTGTCTACATAGCCATTGCCGCCAAAGACTTCCATCATTTCACCACTCAGCTCTACTGTACGCTTACAAATCCAGAACTTAGCAGCTGGGGTCATAATACGCTTCCATGCCACAGACAAAGCATCATCGGATTCATAACACTGCGCCAAATGAAAACTGAGCTGAGTGGCTGCTTCACTTTCTAAAGCTAAATCTGCCAAAACTGCACGCATCAATGGTTGCTCAATCAATAATTTACCGAAGGCTTTTCGCTGACGCGTATAAGCAATGCTCTGCACGAGGGCTTGGCGTAGCATGGCACTTGAACCGACTGAACAGGTTAAACGTGTATAATTGGCCATTTCAATAATAGTCGGTATCCCACGCCCTGCTTCGCCAATCATGATACCCCACGCATTTTTAAATTCGACTTCTGAACTTGAGTTGCTACGGTTACCGACTTTTTCTTTTAAGCGTTGCACCTGAATTTGATTTTTGCTGCCATCTTCCAACCAACGCGGCACAAAAAAGCAGGCTAAACCGTCTTGCTCGGTTTTTGCCACCACCAAATGCGCATCACACATCGGCGCAGAGAAAAACCATTTGTGCCCTGTGAGTAAATAAGCTTGGCCTCGACCTGTTTCTGCAATAGGTGCAGCAAGGGTTTCATTGGCACGCACATCCGATCCACCCTGTTTTTCGGTCATGCCCATACCGAGCCAAATCGACTTTTTCTGTGCAATTGGGACATCACGCTCATCATATTCGGTGGATAAAAGCTTCTCACCTATTTTTGCCCAAAGTTCAGGTTCACGTTGTATGAGTGGAATGCTACCCAGCGTCATCGAATTTGGGCATAAGTTGCCACACTCGACCTGCCCCGCTAGATAAAAACGCGCTGCCCATTCAACCCATTTACTTTTAGAATTCGGCTGATTGAAAGGATGTGCATGGGTATCAAACTGGCGGTTTAGACTCATCCATTTATGCCATGCGGGATGAAATACAATGTAGTCTTTCCGGCGTCCACGCGCATCGAAGGATTGTAAAATTGGAGTGTGGCGATTTGCGAGATCTGCATATTCATAATATTCACTAGAACCTACAGCTTTGCCCATTTCGCACAATGTCGCCTGATCATGACTGCCATAACGTTTTAATATTTCGTGTAAAACCGTATCACTGGAAAATAGATTATAGTTTTCCAATTCATCAAATTGATTCGTAATTTGATGGGTCATCCATGCCTGATCGAATGTCGGATTTGATGTCTGCATTGTTTATATTTCCTGCTTGTTCTTATCTCCATTTCATTTCAGTATAGACAATTATTTACTGCTATATGTTCGGCTTTTCTTGGCCTATCTTTATGAAACATTCTGAGATAAACGTACGACGTAAGCCTCGTCAATCACGCGCCAAGCTCACGCAAGAGGCATTGCAAGAAAGTTTTGTTCGGCTTTTGCATGAACGGCCTGCCGACAAAATTACCATTCGTGAAATTACTGATCTCGCAGGTGTCGGTTTAGGCACCTTTTATGAGTATTTTTCAAAAAAAGAAGATTTGATTGCGCTGACTATTCATTTACATGTGAAACACAATGCCGAACAGATGAAAACTTATGCACAATCGCTGATGAAGTTATCCACAAATTTGGACTTATCTGCTTATGTTCAGCACATGATTCATTTTCAAATTAAGCAAGTTAAAGCACAGCAATTTTTATGGGCACAGGTATTTTTGTTAGAACGACAGATTTCTAGTATTGAAATCTATCAAAAAAGCTATGCCATGATGGTAGAGATGTGGCGCACGATTTTGACACATTTTAAAGCTGAAATTGCGCTTGATCGGCTGGCGTTGAATTTTCAGCGAGTGTGTTACGGATTTATTTCGCAGAGCTTGTTAGTAACCCCTGAGTTTGCGAAATGGCATGATTTAGAGCGAGATATAATTCATATGTTGCGCGATTAGACCTCACGGACAAGTTGCTGACGTTTAAAATGCATTGGTTAATAAAATAAAGTCATGTTATTTATAAAAAAACCGGCTGTTAAACCGGTTTTTTTAGATATTTAGGAAATTTATTTTTACGGCAGAAGAAAATCATTCATCACTTTGCTTATCCGGCAATAAAAGTGCTTTAGAAGTTAAGCTTTTATTGCCAGCTAACTTATCTCATTTACACGCCTTTGCAATGCTGCCGTGTTCTAAGCTCTTTAAAAACTCAGCCGTATATTTCGGGCTATGGCGTAATGCATCTCGATGATCGCCATTTGGGATCGCATGATAGACCGCTGGCAATTTTTGTTTGCACACTTGCTGGTAATAACTTTGTGTACCGCGATGATCGACCAAATGGTCTGCTGTACCCTGAACAAACATCAATGGTACGGTTGGCTTCATATATTCAATCGACTGTCGTTTTAAGTAGCTTAATAAAGGTTTTAAGTCTGTATCTTTTTTAAAGATTGGCTGAGGTGCTTGTTTTAACTCAGTTTGTAGTTCTGACAAACAGCGTTTACGGGCCTGATTTAATAAAGACTGCATATCTGGACTAACCAGTTGATCTACATTGATCGATGGATCTGCTGCGGCTGCTCCCAACAACACGATTGGGAAAAATGCTGCTACATTGGTATCTGGATTTGGATTGGTTTGTACGTATTCAGCAATGCCTTCATATTGATAACCACCCGGTGCCAAGGCGATTGCAGCGTTAAGATTCAATTCAGGCGCATCTTTTTGCCCCTGAGCTGCAACCGCAATAGCAGCTGCACCACCTTGACTATGCCCCATCACCACCCAATCTTTATTAAACTGCTTCGGCTTCCAAGAATGCAATGCACGCACAGAATCCACCACATTATAAACTTGACTCGCTGCATTCATATAAGGATGCATCCCCGGTGTACCCAGTCCTTGATAATCTGTTGCAATCACTGCATAGCCACGCATCAACCAACTGTCGAGTGCACCATCAATGACTTCTTGCAAACTATGCACAGGCCCACGGAGCACATGTATCAGCCACACCAGTCGTGCCATGTGCCCATGCCAATACGGGCCAGCCTTGTTTAGGTGCTTGTCCTTCAGGTAGTAAAATATAACCCGAAGTCACAATGGGTTCGCCATTAACCCCTCGACTACGATACGTGATCACATAACGTTGCCCAGCATGTTGATATGATGTAGGAATCGATTCACGTTGCAGTGACAACATCGAACCTGGCAACAATGCTGCAATATTGTTTTGAGTTTGAGAAATATTAGCTTTAGGCATCACTGTATCTGCCGCATATAATTCAGTTGCACTTAAGCCAACAATTGAGCCAGCAATGACTAAGGCGCTGGAGAACTTTGATAAATGTTTTCTTTGATTCAACATAATAAACCTCTGAACGTTCATTCAAGTTACACGTTGTTTATCTAAAAATAAGAAACTCATAATCACTGTTTATTTAATTCTTGTCTTACAGCTACATATCGATTTTTTACAAACTATAAATGGTGCTTTCAACCCTCTTTTCAATTAGCCCACTTTTTCAATTCCGCTTAGCCCTAATTAAAGGCTTTTTATAAAAAGTCCAGCTTAGTACATAAAATCGTTTTATGTATTTCGTAAAAGTTAAAGATAGCTGTACCAACTGGCATCAATCCATAAAAATTTATTTACATTTTTTTAAACGACGTAATCCACTTGCCAATATTAATAGCTCAAAAATGTCTTTCATTAACTAGAATCAGCTAAAAAAACCTATATGAAGACTAAAATCCATAATAAAAATATGGATTTAATTAGTTCGTCCTCTTCTACCTATCATAGCAACATATTTGAGTTTAATTCATCGATAAAATATTAAAACAAAATATATAAACAAATAATTTAAATTCAACAACTTGATTCATCGAATTAACCATTTATTCAAAACTATTTTTCCATTTGTCAAAAGCCACAGAAAGCTTTAGAGTCAATAAGTAAATAAAGATTTTTAAGCTTTTAACGGCTACAGTTTTATGACTTCTCTTCGATTGATTGCTGCTTGAAAAATTTTAGAATGAGAGAAAAACTGTTGTCACATTGTCACTTTAAAATGAATTAACAAAACGGTTAATGTCATGTGCTGTTGAGCGTGTTATCAATTGAAAAGTTATAGCTCCCAACTTTAATACATGATCATAATAATGGAGATACTCAATGAGCGACGACGTTAAAAAATGTCCTGTCACCCACCTAACAACTGATGCTGGTGCTCCTGTTGTAGACAACCAGAACAGTATGACGGCAGGTGCACGTGGTCCTTTACTTGCCCAAGATTTATGGCTTAATGAAAAACTCGGTAATTTCGTTCGTGAAGTAATTCCAGAGCGTCGTATGCATGCTAAAGGTTCTGGTGCTTTCGGTACGTTTACCGTGACTAACGATATTACCCAATATACCCGCGCTAAAATTTTCTCAGAAGTTGGTAAAAAAACTGAACTTTTTGCTCGTTTCTCTACCGTAGCGGGTGAGCGTGGTGCTGCAGATGCAGAACGCGATATTCGTGGTTTTGCCCTTAAATTCTATACTGAAGAAGGTAACTGGGATTTAGTTGGTAATAATACGCCTGTCTTCTTCCTACGTGATGCACGTAAATTCCCTGACTTAAATAAAGCAGTGAAACGTGATCCAAAAACCAATAAGCGTAGTGCAACAAATAACTGGGATTTCTGGACTTTACTTCCTGAAGCTCTACACCAAGTTACGATTGTGATGTCTGACCGCGGTATTCCAGATGGTTACCGTCATATGCATGGTTTTGGTAGCCATACCTTCAGTTTTATTAATGCCAATAATGAACGCTTCTGGGTTAAATTCCACATGCGCACTCAACAAGGCATTAAAAATTTAACCGATGCTGAAGCTGAAGCGATTATTGCCAAAGACCGTGAAAGCTCACAAACAGACTTGTTCGATGCAATTGAACGCGGCGATTTCCCGAAATGGAAAATGTACGTTCAAATCATGCCTGAACTTGATGCAGAAAAAGTACCTTATCATCCATTCGATTTAACCAAAGTATGGCCTAAAGGTGACTATCCATTGGTTGAAGTGGGTGAATTCGAACTCAACCGTAACCCTGAAAACTATTTCCACGATGTAGAACAAGCTGCGTTTGCACCAAGCAACTTGGTTCCAGGCATTAGTTTCTCACCTGACCGCATGCTGCAAGCGCGTTTATTCAACTATGCGGATGCTGCACGTTACCGTGTGGGTGTAAACCATTACCAAATTCCTGTGAATGCACCACGTTGCCCTGTTCACTCGAACCGTCGTGATGGTCAAGGCCGTATGGATGGTAACTATGGTGCAACACCGCATTATGAACCAAATAGCTTCAGCCAATGGCAAGAGCAACCACAATACAAAGAACCACCATTGAAAATTACTGGTGATGCTGACTTGTGGGATTATCGTGAAGATGACAGCGACTATTTCAGTCAACCACGTGCATTATTCAACTTAATGAATGATGAACAAAAACAAGCATTGTTTAATAACACTGCTGGCGCAATGGGCGATGCACTCGACTTCATCAAATACCGTCATATCCGTAACTGTTACGCATGTGATCCAGCTTATGGTGAAGGTGTTGCAAAAGCATTAGGCTTAACTGTAGCGGATGCGCAAGCTGCTCGTGCAACTGATCCAGCTCAAGGTAATCCTGGCTTGCTTTAAGTTTTATCTTTGAATAAAAAAACCACCTTTTAAGGTGGTTTTTTCTTGGCATTAAATATTCCAATTAACTTCTAATTAATCCTTAAACAATCAATTTTTTGCCTTCATGCATGGTTAAAAATGGATTCATTAACTTTGATGTTTTTCGCATTGCATGATGTAAGTCATGTTCAGGTTGGTCTCTAGCTTCATCAGTCAACTGAAAAGTCCGATAATGCATTGCCAATGAACATTTTGACTGTAAATCTTTATGCGCCTGAAAAGCTTCTTCGGGATTCATGTGCAAATATTTCATTAAACGACGTGGCTCATAAGCTCCAATCGGTAATAACGCTACTCGGGGTGCACCTAAGCGTGTATGGATTTGTTTGAAATGTGCGGCATAGCCCGTATCTCCAGCAAAGAAGAAATGTCCTGTACTATGCACGATGGAAAAACCTCCCCATAAGGCATGATTTTGATCTCGCCAACCACGACCTGAACCATGCTGTGCAGGCGTATAAACGATACGCAAATCTTCAAACATTTCCGATTGCCACCAATCAAGTTCAATGACATTGAAATGTGTTGGCAAATAATAAGCATTGCCTAAACCAGTATAAATCGGCATAGCGAATTGTTCATGTAACCAATTCAAGGTTGCTAAATCCATATGATCATAATGATTATGGCTTAGTAAAACCCCATGAATTGTAGGTAATTCTTCTAAGGCAATTCCTGCAGGACAAGCACGTCGTGGTCCAGTCCCGTGACGTGGGCCTGCATACTCCGCCCATACAGGATCGGTCAAAAAATTATATGGCCCAATTTGAATCAAAACCGTCGCATGTCCGACAAACCAAACCAACCAATCATCCATTTTAGCCAATGGCCGATTGTGCGGAATGCTACGCGAAGAAGCAAAAAACTGTTGGTATTCTTGCTCACGATCTACTTTCCATGTATCGCTTTTACGCGTCATGATCCATTTCAGCATATCTTTACGCGTAAACGCATCTGGATTTTGAAGGGTATTAAAGAATTTTTCCCCATTAAAATGGTCAGTTGCCAGATAATCAAATACAGGCTTCGTCCCCGTATGTTTCATACAGCTTTTAGTACTGATTTGAAACTGTGCTGATTGAGTTTTTTGATTCATGTGTATTTAAAATTCATTCACTGTGCTGACAAACCTTGCAAAGTATTTAACCTCGCAGACCTATTGATCAAGACGACCTTTCATGCGCTCAAGCCAAACCTTCCGAGATTGAGGCTTGACAAAGAGTGCCACAATTTCAGGATGAAGCTGTTTAATTTGTGCTTCAATTCTGTTGACACAAGCTTCTATATCATCTGACGTTAAATTATCTTTAAATTCAAGACTCAAAGATGCCAAAACTTGATGTGCACCCATCTGCTCTGTTAACACCCCATTGGCAGAATGCACTGCTGGATCTTGCTCTGCAACCATCAAGACATTATGCCTCAATTGTGGGTCAGCAGTTTCTCCCATGAGCAATCCTTTAGTCTCACGTGCAAGTAAAATTGCTGAAATAGCGAGTACAACCCCAATTAGAATTGATGCCAGACCATCAAGCATTGGCATATTCAGCGCGTGTGATAAATAGATCCCGATCAGGGCAATAAACAGACCAATCAGGGCTGCTGAGTCTTCAAATAACACGGTAAATGTCGTCGGATCTTTACTGCGTCGAAATGCTTCAAAATAGCCCTGTTTACCTTTGATTTTACGAAATGCTTTCAATGCCACAAACCAAGAGGTCCCTTCACACAAAATCGCAATACCTAATACGATATAGTTAATCATCGGATTTTGCATTTCTTCGGGATGATAAATATGACTAACCCCTTGATAAATCGACACGATCGCACCCAAAGCAAAGACCATCAACGCCACAATAAACGCCCAAAAATACAGCTCTCGCCCATAGCCAAACGGATGGCGTGCATTTGCTGGCTGCTGCGATTTTTTCATACCGTAGAGCAGTAAGATTTCATTTAAAGTATCAACCACAGAGTGAATGGCTTCACTCAACATGGCTGAACTATTCGTCAAATACGCAGCCACAAACTTAACCAAGGCAATGGCAAGATTTCCGAATAAGGCTGCATACACAACGACTTTATTAGATTCAGACATTTAAAATTGTCCTAAATTTATTTTTATCAAACAGATCTATTTGATTTTATAGCTCATTCCATAGTACTCAAACTGACTGTAGCTGTTGTTTGTTATTTTGTTGTTTTTACACCAACTGTCGATTGTTTCGACAATGCCATCATGTTCCATGTGAAACACGCTCTTTAGCGCAAAGGTATAGAAAAAAAAGAAGCCGCAGCTTCCTTATAATTCTGTAGATGTACACGGTTCAACGTACTTTATTAAAATATTGCTCGTGCCACTCTTTCCAAAAGTACATCACAATACCAAACATCACGACCACGATTCCAACAAAGGCATTGGAGCTAATATGTTCACTGTTCAACGTAGCTCCCAAAACCAATGCTATGACAGGTGTCATCACATTACTGAGTGACACCGTTGATGCCGCCAAACGTCTGATCAGCCAGAAGTAACACAGCATTGCCACAATGGATGACATGATCATGGTAAAGACAAATCCAATCATCGCACGGCCGCTTGGCAATTCGGTTGGAAAATGCTGCCAGATAAAAGGAATGATGAGTACCGAACCCAAGGCAGAAACAATCAGAGAACCTGTTGCCTGAGACATCGGTTTTAACGGTGCGTTAATCTGTTTCACCCAAAAAATCGAACTGATATACGACACCATGCTGATTAGCATCAGTACAACGCCAATTGGATTGACTTTGCTATCAGCAGAATCTGCAAAGACAAAAATTAGCCCCCCCACTGCAACCGCCATGCCCAACCACTGCAAAGCGACCAATTTATGTGTTTTTAAAATTACATGGCCAATCAAACCGGCAATTAAGGGTGAAAAACCAAAAATCAGTGCCATTAAACCAGAGGTGAGATAATTGGCTGCCAGATAAATAAATAACTGTGCGCCAATCAAATTCAAACTCCCTGCCACATAACTTTTTAATGAGGTTTCATCAAACGGCAAAGGATCACGCATCAATTTCAACAAAAACAGCGCAATAATAGATACACCGAAGTAACGGATAATCAACACCCACATCGGATGTATTTCCTGTACACTCCACACAATCGCGAGCGGCGTCGTCGCCCAAATCAGTACCAAAAGAGCATATATACTTGCCGTCAGCGGCAGTGAAGATTTCATTTCATTCTCAAATTTGATTGTTCTAACGACTTAACCTGAAACCCACTATTCAGATCTGGAACTACTCGTAAGACCATTAACTAATAAAGTTTAAGACCAATTATTGTTCTCCCCTTTATCAACTAAATTGGAGGCGGTATGAATGCCACCCGATCGTTTGGGGTATAAGGACTTCTCTTCAAACGATCAATAATCTCCCCTAACCCCTCTTTAAAAAAAGAGGGGGAATCATCCAAACGAAATCCATTCTTCACAAAGACTACTCCCTCCTTTGAAAAAGGAGGGCTGGGGAGGATTAAAACCGTTGAATAGATCTACATAAGCTAAAACTATATACATGGACTACAAAATAGCTTTATAAGTGCGACGCTAAAACTAAAGACATAAAAAAACAGACCTACGTTACCGCAAGTCTGCTCCTCTTAGACATTCAGCTTACTTTACAAGTTTACGTAAATCTTGGCTTAAATCTAAATATTTATCCGCTTCAAACGCCGCATTCTTGCTAATCAATTTTTTCAAATGACGCATCTCTTTCGCAGCATTTACAGTGATACCACCCACGATTACACCGTCAGTAACACCAAATAAAACAAATGATGATTCTGCAGCTAATTCAGGATTAACTTCGCCACGTGCAATCCATTCGCTTGCAGCCATATCACCTACAAATTGATAGTTGATATTTAACTGATCTGTCCAAAACCACGCTGGATTTGGGGTTGGATGTTCTACATCCATTACATGACGAGCAAAGATACCTGCTTGCAAGTTCGCATTTTCCCAAGTTTCGACACGACGGTGGTTACCACAGTCACGAAGCTGAGTCGCAACGTCACCCGCTGCATAAATATCTGGATGCGAAGTTTGGCAGTTATTATTCACTTTAATGGCAAAATCAACGTCTAAACCTGCATCAACCGCAAGTTGAGCATTTGGCACAATGCCAATACCATAGATCACTGCATCGGCACGAAGTTCTTCACCGCCTTCAAGCGTGATCACTACTTCTTCGCCATCAAGCTTACAGTCAGCAATAGAAGTCGAAAGACGAACATCTACACCTGCAAGACGTTGCTGTGCCAATAAGAATTCACTTAAAACACGTGGAGATGAACGACCCATGACCATCGGACCCATTTCAATCACGGTCACGATACAGTCTTTAGAACGTGCTGAAGATGCAAGCTCAAGACCAATCACACCACCGCCGATCAATACAATACGGCGACCCGCTTGTAATACAGGCACCAATGCTTGTGAATCTTCAAGGTTACGTAAGGTATAAACGTGTTTACCCAAAGCATCGAAATTCGGTAAACGGCGTGCTGCACCACCGGTTGCTAGAAGCAACTTGTCAAATGCAACAATTTCGCCATTTTTCAGTTCAACTGTTTTCGCATCGCTATGGATTTTCACAACGCCATTGCCACGAATATGTTCAACACCGAGTTCTGCCAATTTTTCTTCTGACAGAATTTCGATTTTGGTCTCTTCAGGTTTTAGAATTACGTCTTTAGACAAAGGCGGACGTTCATAAGGAAGATGTGTTTCATCACCCACCAAAATGATTTTGCCTTCATACTTGTTCGCACGGAGTTCTAAAATGGCGCTAGCACCAGCTTGACCAGCTCCAACAATAACGATGGTTTCGATACCATTTTGGCTCATGGGTTTGTTCCTTATTTCAATTCTGCAGATACGATGCCGAAGCCCGCAATCCACTCACTAATATCTTCGTAGCAATGTGTTGTCATGTCGTATTCGCCCACTTCATGTAGTGCAGCAAAAGCAGCCATCCAAGAACGAACTTCTTGACCGCCACGACCACCTTCAACACGAATTTCAGCTTCAGTCATCGCTTCAATAGCAGCAAAGTCAGCTTTGGCAAAAGTATCAAGCAATGCACGATCCCATTCTGGGTTTAAAGGCACTGCGACAGAAGTATCACCCGCTGCGAGCTTTTGACCGACAGCAATGATTTTGCCTTGACGTGTATTACGTGCCTCTTCAGTTGGATTACGACCTGCAATCAGGAACTCTTCCACTTCTGGTGGAACTGAACCCATTTGCGGCGTTGGTGGATCATGAGACAAACCACCTGTACCCAAAACAAGTACACGTTCATTCTCTAAGTTCAATGATTTAATGAACTGACCGACTGCACGACCCAAAGCGACTGTACGCTTGGTTGTTGGCATCGGTGCAGCTGCACCATTGATAAAAATTGGAATCGTTGGATAACGATCAAGCTTGCCACCACAAAGGAAATGTAATGGTTGAGTCACACCGTGGTCTGCCTGCATACGATAAGAGTATGCAACATCGACACCTTCATCCAATACGCGACGAACCAGACTGATTGCTGTTTCTTCAGGCACATTGATGTGGTCATTGTCTTTACCATAATCCCAATCACCTGCTGCTTTGGCACGAATACCGACGCAGAAAGATGGCATGAGGTCATAGAAGAAACCATTGAAATGGTCTGGACCAAAAGTAATGATCAATGTTGGATTATAGTCTTCAACTTCTTTAGCGAGTTTGGCAAAAGTTTCGCGAACTTTTTCCTCTTTGTATTTCTCTTGCGGAGAAGCGAATTCCATTAGGGGACTGTGCGATGCACAAATAAGTTTAACGGCCATGGGTGACTCCTAAACGGAAGGCAGCCAAGACGGCTGCCGAGTAAGTCCTTTACGTATTTGGCGAATTAAATCTCGTCAAAGAAGCCAGCACGTGGTTGACGTAAACCACGGATACCCAGACCACATTCAGCATTAATTAAAACACCAGTTAATGGGCGGTTGTTTTGACGAGAAGCCAATAACACGTATGAACCAGTCATATCTTCAGGTTCGGGTAAGAAATTGAGCGGCATGCCGCGTGCAATCTTCTCAGGATCACGTGCATCGAGTAGACCGAGGTTTTCTTGGCCTAAAGAAGCAGCACCTTTGATGTTTACATTCATACCCGACGGAGCAACAGCGTTCACTCGTACTTTAGGCGCAAGCTCATAGGCTAATTCTTTCATAATCCCAACGCCAGCATGCTTAGACGCTGTGTATACAGGGCCTCCGCCTGCCGAATACAGTGCTGAGTTAGACAAAGTAAATATGATAGAACCTTCTGAAGCTATCAATGCATCAAGTGCAGCTTTGGCACCTAAGATGAGAGATTTGGTGTTAATACCCATAATCTCATCAAAAGCTTTCTCCAGCTGTTCACCCGATGTATTGACGATATCTGCGTAATGATCCCAGATACCTGCGTTCCCGACGAAACAGTCAAGTTTGCCATAATGTTCTACAGTTGCTTGAACTGCGCGAACATTATCTTCATAGCTGGCTACATCTCCTGCGATCGCAAGCACGCGGTCACCAAAATGTTCTTTCAATGCATCAACTTTCGATTGAGAACGTTGAAGAACGGCAACTTTTGCACCTTCGTCTAAGAAACGTTCAACCAATGCCCAGCCTAAGCCTGAACCACCACCGGTAATAAGTGCAACTTCGCCTTGTAGCCAACCCATGATTACTCTCCTGCCATCTCTACGTATAAAGCACCATCTTCAACAATCACAGGGAATGTCTTGATAGGATCTGTTGCTGGTAAGCATAATGCTTGACCAGTTTTCAAACAGAATCGAGCCGAATGAAGTGGACATTCAACAGTGCCATCATCTTCAAGGTAACCTTCAGACATTGAAGCATTACCATGTGAACAACGGTCGTTCATCGCGAAAAATTCGCCATTGTTGTTGAATACTGCAAGCGCATCGATACCGTTAACGCCGCAATCTACTTTCAATGCTTCGCCTTCGTCTAATTCGTCAACTTGGCAAACAAAAATCTTATTCATTAGAAGAACACGCTCAGGTTATGTGAGTTGTAAGTCACCTGATCAAGGGTAATCTTACGGTTGAAGATTTCGAAACCTTGCTCAGTGTCGACTTTGCGGATCTTGTCGTGACGCTTACCACAGTAGATTGTTACATCTTTCTCTTTCTGGGTACGGTACAACAAGTACGTTACGTAAACGTCGTATTCGCCTTCAACTTCAGTCGCTTCAACAATCACATTTGAAACCATGTGTGTTGTACGTGAAGGAGGTTCTTCAGCCCAAGCCATACCTGTCTCTAAACGAGCTACACGGCGTTCCAACAAATCTTTTGTATCGTTAAATACCCAAGTTGTTGGCGGCTCAATCGAACGTCGACGGTCACGTGTTTGCGCGTTTGGTGTTGTGCGTAACGTATAAGAAATATCTTCAGCTAATACAGCTAACCAATCGCGGAACTTCCAATCGTCAAGCAATTTTGCTTCACGATAAAGAAACTGACTAATTTGGTGATGGAGTTCTAAACTAATTTGACTCATTTCATAAGCTCCTTCTCATATTCGTCAGCCGCAGCTTCAACGTCTTCCCATTTTTCATGAATCAATAGGTCAGCCCAACGACGGTACATACCACGTGCAGCTGTTTCTGAGAAAATGTAGTTGGTGATACCAGGGATACCATCTTCACGTACTTTCTCGTTACCTTTACCCATTTCCATAATGAGTTTGTTTTGACGGGCTTTATAACCACGTAAAACTTTTTGAATTTCAATCCAGTTCTCAGAGTCATCTTGCTCAAGGAAACCAGCAGGACCGAATGCACGTGTTGCAGAACGTTCGAATGCTTCTTTTACTTCTTGAGATGCTTCAGCGTCTGCAATACAGAATGCCCACACTTCAGTTTTATTTGGACCACGTGGGTGCCATACACGAAGCGTTGCAGTACCGTTCAACCAAGACAATGTTGGGAACATGGTGTTGTGACCAGCAAGACGAAGTGCACGTACTTCACCAAGACGCTCTTTAACCTCATCAAATGTTTCACGGAAGTAGTTCGCCACTTCACCGTCTACCCAAACGTTTGCATCTGGTTTTTCAGTAAAGAAGAAGCCTGAACCATGACCGCGTGAACCATATTGAATCGCGTCTTTCGCAGTTTCCCAAACAGGACGAGCGGTTTGTGCAGCACCTAATTTCTTAGATGATTCGTCATCTGGTTTTGCACCCAATACTTGGATCGCAGATGCGTGAGAGAACAATGCGTGGTATTGGTCAGATGCAAACTGTTCAGCTGCAAATTTCCAGTTACACTCGATTTCCCACTTGTGTACACCACCGATAATTTCTGTACCACCTGGACGACGGTCAAGAACACCATCTAAGTACCAAGCGATATCGCCCATGTATTCTTCTAGGTCAGGTGTAGTTTCATCCCAACAAGCGAATACTAAGCCTTTGTATGATTTAACACGGTTAACTTCAACAAGACCCCATTTCTCTTTGCAAGCACCGTGCGGGAACGCGCGGTCTTCAAGTGGGATATCTTTTAAAGAACCATCAATGCCGTAAGACCAGCCATGGTACGGGCAAGTAAATGCACGTGTATTACCACAGTCTGCGAAGCTCACACGCATAGAGCGGTGACGACATTGGTTTAAGAATGCTTTGATTGAGCCGTCTTTTTGGCGTGCCACGATAATCGGATCTTCACCCATGTAGGTATTGAAGAAATCGCCGGCTTTAGGAATTTGGCTCTCATGGCATAGGAATAACCATGTACGACCGAACACACGTTCTAATTCAAGTTCGTAAATGTCTGGATCGGTATAGATAGATGGCGTGATACGTCCATTTTGTGCATCGACCAAAGCATCGATTTCGCGCACATCAATTTTTCCACTCATGAAAAGCTCTCCTGTGACCAGTAAGGCACAAAGTAATAGACTCAACTTTTCAACGATGATGGATTTTAGAGCGATATTCGGGAAATATTTATTTTGTTTTAATTAAGAGATTTTATGGATTATTACGGTAGATTTTTTTTATGGCATTTTTTTTAAATTGCCGAGAACACCATTTATTTCGTGAATGGTAAAATAATCCTCACGCAATAGTTGTTTATAGATTATACTGAACGGACTTCTAAGTAAGACATTTTTTGGATTACTCCACGGGTTGATTATATGGAATTACGACACTTACGCTACTTTATTACTGTCGCTGAAGAACTCAATTTCAGTAAAGCTGCGTTAAAACTTTATACTGCTCAACCTTCTTTAAGCCAACAAATTAAAGATCTTGAAGAAGATGTCGGCGTAAAACTGTTGCACCGTACTAAACGTAAAGTTGAGCTCACAGAAGAAGGTGCCGTATTTCTAGAACAAGCACGTTTGACACTAGCTCAAGCAGACAAGGCCGTGGCGATGGCACGTCAGGTTTCACAAGCCAAACAGCAGATGCTGCGCATTGGTTTTGTCCCTGTCGCAGAGATGAAAATCTTCCCTTATGTGCTGCCAAATTTACGTGTTCAGAACCCAGAACTCAAGATTGAATTACTCAGTTTAAATAACCGTGATCAGATGAAATTGCTGCAAAAAGGTGAACTGGACATCACTTTTACCCGCAATAACTTCCACAGCGACGAAATTGAAAGTCAGTTTGTATTACGTGAACCATTGATCTTTATTTTACCCAAAGATCACCCTTTAGCGAAGTACGAGCGCATTCCAGTTAAAGCATTGAATGGGATTGATTTTATCATTCCTGCACGTGAACAATCTGGCACGTTGCATGAAGCCATTTTGGACTTTGCTTCGACCCATGATATTCAATTTAATATCGTGCAAAAAGCCGACAATATCCTGTTTAACATTAACTCCATCGGCATGGGCTTAGGCTGCACGATCCTACCGGGATACATCGCGCCATTGACCATGAACAATACGGTGATTCGTCCTTTAGATGTCGAATTACCGTATCTAGACTTGTATGTAAGTTACCGAAAAACGGCGAGTTCTGTGGCTGTAGATAAATTCCTTGAACTGCTAACCAAAGTTTTTTATCTCGATATCAATCGCGAACAGCGTTAATTTTCGCCAAGTCATCATTTATAGATATAGCACCATTATTTTTAAAATGAATAATGGTGCTTTTTTTATGGCTAAAAAGTCGCTTTTTTAATCGTTTAAATGTTTTAATCGACGCATTTTATCTATCATGCATATCGACTTGATGGAAAATAACTTATAAATTTTAGTTTAGACATTGATAAAAATTGCTAAAAATTGCCGATTTACAACTTAAGTCTAATAAATAATTCCCCTTCCCCAACCATTCAGATGAGCTTATTTTATGCCTTTTTACTGATTTAGACCGTACACTGTCGACCCATTAATGAGAATAATACTCATTTAAAGTATTTCTTTCAAAAGATTTATATAAAAAAAAGGATGGCAAAACCATCCTTTTTTGAATTTCATGTCAGTGACAAGAAATTACACACCACGCGCTTTTAAATAATCTTTAATCACGGTGTTGAATTCTTCTGCTTTTTCAACTTGTGACCAGTGACCACATTGGCTAAAGATATGCGCATCCGCATTTGGAACTGTGTTCAAAATATCCCACGTACGAGATACTGGAATCACCACGTCTTGTACACCGTGAATAAGCAATACTGGTACAGTAATGTCTTTCATTTTTTCAAAGTCGAGTGGGAATTCGAAACGGTCACGGTCGCGTGCGCCAACAACATCCATCAAACGATTTGATGCATAGTCATTTGCAGCAGAAGCGAAACGTACTTTTACCAATTCGTCTGTGATCAAGTCTTTGTTTACAACAAACATAGACAAGGTTTTCTTGATGCCTTCTTCGGTTAATACAGGGTTTGCATGTGCTTTAAGTGCTGCAGTTTGTTTAGCACCGCCTGTACCCATAGACACGATACCCAATACACGTTCTGGATAGTCCAAAGCCATTTGGAATGCTAACCAGCCACCGAGTGAGTTACCCACTAACCAAGTTTTTTCAATACCTAGGGCATCTAGCGTACGTACAGCATGATCAACCCAAGCACGGATACCATAAGCAGTATTCGGTGCAACAACAGTTTGACCATAGCCAATCGTATCGATAGCGATACAACGTGCTTGTTCACCAATTTGTGGAAGGTTTAACCACCAGTTTGCCGCAGCAGATACACCTGTACCTGAACCGTGTAAAAATAGAATTGGTGTGCCTTCACCCACTTCGTGGTAATGCGTTAATTCGCCTTCAGCAGTTTCAATCCATTTATCTTCTAAACCAAAGAATGAATCAGTTGTATAGTCAGGAATCTGAACAGTGCTCATACATGCTCCTCGTATTGCGTAGAGCTTATGTTTCAATCCATAACGGATTTAAACACAAGGGGGACTCTTTTGGATTTTGTGGTTTTTACAGTCTCATATTACCTGTTCAGCCACTGCTAACTGATACATATTTACGATCATAAACAACAAATAGACTATAATTTAAGTTATTGTTTTTTAAATATATAACTCAAAAATATATCCATAAAATCTTTGAGGTATTTCTTTTTTAAATAACCCAGCAAATAAAAAGGGAAGCAATGAATCCACTTCCCTCTTTTTTATCCTGAGAAATTAGAACTTATAGGTATAAGTTGTCGCGACACGGTACTCTTGCAAGTCAGATTTGTAATCGAAATCGGCATCGATATACATTGCCTGGAAGCCTAAGCCCTTCAACTTACCTTCAGGCACGGTGTAGTTCACAATTAAGTTCAATTCATCTGACTTCTGATCTTTAAGACCAGCAATTTCTGCATCTGAACCTGTGAAATACACAGCAGTTGTATTTAAGCCTTTCACACCCATTTCTGAGAAATCATAGCCATAAGTAAAGCCCCATGATTTTTCATTTTTTGCAGTAAATGTTGCTATACCCCAGTTGACTAAGTACGGCTGCGGCACCCATCCACCCAGTGTTGGGAATGCATTATCACCAAACATTTGTTGATAACCCAAACCAAAGGTATGCGAACCGTAATTCACTTTCGCACCAACCGATAACGCTTGGTTATCAATTTCGCCATACAGTTTGTCACCCGAATCTGAGTTGTCAAAATAACGGATATGGCTATCCAGTTTGGCTTTGTCACCTAACTTAGTTTTATAGTTCGCGCCGACATATTGCTGTGTGTAAATGTCTTGAACATCGGCATACCAATAGCTACCACCAATTTCAGGTGTAAATTGATGGTCAATACCCGCAATATACATACCATCAGAAGTTGGCCCAAGATCATAATGACCTATGGTGCCATCTGGTAATCTTTTACCTGGAGCGAACATTGATAAATCACGGAATTGGTTGTCATAACGGTTATTGATCCCGTCAATGTATGCCAAAGTTAACTTAGTATCTTTAATCTCTTTCGATTCTAACCATGCACCGCTATAAGTCGTCATTAACTGACGTGATGGATCGAAAACCAACACTGGAGACACTGGTAATAACTCACCCACTTTCAACTCAGTTTCAGATACTTTGGCTTTAAGGGTCACGCCCACTTTACCAAAGTTATCTTTTGATTCTTTACCGTCGTGCGGCAAGATCCAGTCTGGGTTTTTATCACGTGCATTAAGTTTAAATGCATGTTGAACCAAAAGGTCAGCACCCACTTGAATACCTGCACCAATATCTTGATACCCTGACTTGGCATCCAAAGTCACACCCTGTGACCATGAACCCCAATTACCCGCCGGATTTTCTTTAATTTGACGGTCTAAGTAGAAGTTTTTAAATTTCAATTGTACTTGGCTGTCGTCAACAAAGTCCGCATAAGTTGCAGATGTTCCTAATGTTGCTGTCGCAGCAAGAATTGCTATCCATAAATTTTGACGACGCATGGCTTATTCCCAGTGATCAAATTAAGCTATGACATCATCATGCTCAACAATACCTTGGAAAAAAATCCGACTACAGTATTAAGGTTTATCAGGCTTTTGTACGACTTGAACTTTGGAAGCTATTTCTGGTTATTTTCCTTAGAGATTAAAACAATAACTCTTTTTTATCATTTAGAACAACTGATTAAATTAACCCCATGTTTTATTAACATAAAATTTAAAGTTTTTTATTTTTCGCAATTACATACGCTGTATTAATTGCTTTTAAGTTTAATCAAAGTTTTTTGCTGAGATTTATCCTTATTTAAGTTATAAAATTTAGCTATCACATAATATTTAATTTATATAATCATCAACAGCTTAAAGTTAAATTTTACTACTATGGCTGCTCGAAATCAGCCATTGGTTCGCAGAACTTTTCTTATTTCAATCCGCTTTCTATGCATCAATTCAATCTCAACTAAAAACCAAGCCCATATAGTCAGTTGAGACATAAAAAAAGCGCCCATTTCGGGCGCTTTTTGATTTAAAGCAAATTAAGCATTGGCTTCTTTTGCTTTAGACATGGTCAATGCCAAATCTTCGATCATATCTTCTTGACCACCAACAGTACCACGACGACCAAGCTCAAGAAGAATTTCACGCGCAGAAACGCCATATTTCGCTTCAGCACGTTTCGCGAATAACAAGAATGATGAGTAAACACCGGCATAACCTAAAGTTGCTGCATCACGGTCAGCACGGATCTGATGTGTCATCATTGGAATGATTAAATCTTCCGCAACATCTTGAACTTTAAACAAGTCCACACCTGTCTCCATTTGCATACGGTTGGCAACCGCAACAAACAATTCAAGTGGAGTATTACCTGCACCTGCACCTAAACCTGCAGAAGCTAAATCGACACGCGTTGCACCCGCTTCAACAGCCGCAACAGAGTTTGCCACGCCCATACCTAAGTTATGGTGACCATGGAAACCGAGTTCAATCTCTGAACCCAAGTTTGCACGTAAGATACCTACACGGTCAGTCACATCTTGAGGAAGCATGTAACCTGCAGAGTCTGTTACATAAATACAGTTTGCACCGTAAGACACCATTTTTTGTGCTTCTTCAAGTAATTTTTCAGGTGTTGCCATGTGCGCCATCATCAGGAAGCCCACAGTGTCCATACCCAGTTTACGAGCAGCAGTAATGTGCTGTTCAGAAACGTCTGCTTCAGTAGAGTGAGTCGCTACACGAATAGTTGCTACACCTACATCATGTGCCATTTTCAAATGGTCAACCGTACCAATACCAGGAAGTAAAAGTGCAGATACTTTCGCCTGTTTCAGGTTTGGAATCACCGCTTTTAGGTATTCTTCATCGGTTGCTGCTGCAAAACCATAGTTCACAGAGTTACCGCCTAAGCCGTCACCATGCGTAACTTCGATTAAAGGTACACCTGCATCATCCAAAGCAGTTGCAATGGCAACCATTTGTTCAGGTGTAGTTTGATGGCGCATAGGATGCATACCATCACGTAAAGTCATATCATTAATAATAATCTTAGACATTTTGGTATTCCTTAAGCTTCAGCAGTGTTTAATACGCGTTCTGCAAACATTTCTGCAGTACGTGCAGCTGCCGCAGTCATAATATCGAGGTTACCTGCATATTTAGGAAGATAATCACCTAAACCTTCAACTTCTAAGAAGATTGAAACACGGTTACCGTCAAATACAGGACCATTTACAAGTTTGTAACCTGGTACATATTTTTGAACTTCAAGAATCATCGCATGTACAGATTCAGTGATTGCTGCTTGATCTGGTTCACCTTCAACAAGACAGTGAACAGTATCACGCATCATCAGTGGTGGCTCAGCAGGGTTAATGATGATGATCGCTTTACCTTGTTTCGCACCGCCCACTTTTTCAATAGCGCCAGCAGTCGTACGAGTAAATTCATCAATGTTTTTACGTGTACCTGGACCCACAGATTTTGTTGATACTGTTGCAATGATTTCGCCATATTCAACAGGCTGAACTCGTGAAATCGCAGCAACCATAGGAATCGTTGCCTGACCACCACATGTCACCATATTGACGTTCGGAACTTCACCGGCATCCAATAACGCTTCTAAGTTTACTGGTGGTACGCAAAATGGACCGATTGCAGCAGGTGTTAAGTCAATCATTAACACGCCAAGTTCATTCAATTTACGGCTGTTTTCAGCATGAACATAGGCAGAAGTTGCATCAAATGCGATTTTAATGTCGTCTTCAATTACGTGTGCAAGTAAACCATCTACGCCTTCAGCAGTGGTTTTTAAACCCATTTTAGCAGCGCGAGCCAAACCTTCAGACGTCGGGTCAATACCAACCATCCATACTGGTTCTAAAAATTCGCTGCGTTGAAGTTTGTAAAGCAAGTCAGTACCAATGTTCCCTGGACCGATCAATGCACATTTAATCTTTTTCATGAATGTGTACTCTTAAAAATTCCGTAAAACCCAAGCTTATTTCGCTGCAAATGCTGCAGTCACAGAACCAAAGCCTTCAATTTCAACTTTGAATTCATCACCAGGATTTGCCACAACCATTGGGCCTAAGGCACCGGTCAATACGATGTCACCTGCAAGCAATGGACGACCACGACGAACCATTTCGTCAGCCAACCACACTGCTGCATTTAATGGGTTAGAAAGACACGCTTTACCCACACCTTGTGAAACCACTTTTTCACCACGAGTCATGACCATTTTGCAATTTACAAGGTCAAGATCTGCAAGTTTTACAGGCTTAGAACCCAGCACAAAACCTGCTGAAGATGCGTTATCTGCCACAGTATCAATCAACGAGATTTTCCAGTTTTCAATACGGCTATCGACCACTTCAATTGCAGGCAGTGCATATTCTGTTGCACTAATAATGTCTGCATAGGTGTGTTTTTCTTTGGTCAAATCTTGGTTAATCACCAAAGCAATTTCTGCTTCAACTTTTGGCTGAATCAATAAACCAGCAGGGATTTCTTCACCATCGCCATACGCCATGTCAGCAAACAACATACCGAAGTCAGGTTGATCAACGCCTAACTGCGCTTGTACAACTTTTGAAGTTAAGCCAATTTTACGACCTACAAGGCGACGACCTTCTGCCACCGCACGTTTGGTATTCACTTCTTGAACGGCATAAGCAATATCTACATCAGCACTTTCACCACCAAGTTGTGGACGGATCGGTGCAATCGCAGCCTGATTTACTTCCGCATCGCGTAATGCTTGCGCAACTGATTCAACAACAGCAGAATTCGACATCAATGTTTCCTTAAACTGCAAAAATTGGATGCACAACGTGTTTCATCCCGATCACCATCAAAATCAAAGTGATGAAAGTCATGTCAGGATTCGCCTAAAGCATTTCACTTGACATACTACACGTTATGTTTAGATGCATTTAGCATCGAGATTTTAGAAAGTGAATACCAATACTTATTTTATTTATGACTATAGCTATTAGCTATAAATTAATCATTATTTATTATTAATATTCAAAAACTTAAGTCAAAATAATTAAATAAAATTCACTATTTTTTTCGCCCTTAAATCTGAATCTCTACTAAAAAACTTGGCTTATACGACTAAAAGATAAGATTAAAAGATTATTTTAGCGTCAGGCCAGCTTTTACACATAGGTGTTCAATTTCATCTGATTTAGTTTAATAAATTGAAAATTTAAAAATAAATCAATAAACAACAATAAGATAAAACCAAAAATTCAAACAAAAAATCTATTCCAGCTTGTGGTAAAAGGCCAAATAGTTGCGCTCAACTTTTTAAGGTAAATTTGCTAGAAGACTGCTTGTTATTGTAGAAAAATCTAGTGTTATTACTTTTTTAAATAATTGAATTTACTCATTTCAACAAGTAGAGCTTGCATTACTATTCATTTGGTAACAAAAAAGGTGAAAACAAATTTCACCCTTTTTACTCGTTTGTATCTAAAACTATACAGCTAGACGTAATTTCACATGTTCTAGTAGAAATTCAGTCAAATCACCTACGCTATGTGCAATATGTAAGGGTTGAAAACACTGGAGTGTTTCTACAGTATGCACTCCATAGCTCACGCCTACACGTGGCATCTGAATATTGAGGGCCATTTCTAAATCATACGACGTATCACCAACCATAATGGCTTGATCGGCACGTAGTCCTGTTTCCGCCAAAATTTCTGCCAACATCAACGGATCTGGCTTAGATTTGGTTTCACTGGCTGCACGTGTCGCACGAAACAACTCATGACTTTGCGTTTGAGCCAAGACACGGTCTAGACCTTTACGACTTTTTCCTGTTGCAACAGCCAATTGTAGACCGGCATCGCGTAATTCCTGCAACATATCCGCGACACCTTCAAACCACATATCCCCTTTGGAATGGGCCACATAGTGATCGGCATAACTTTGCAAAATTTCGCTGTGCAATTCAGGAACCGTCGGAAATAACCGCTGTGCGACTTCCGGCAGACCTAAACCAATAATACTTTTCGCATCAGCATCGGTCAGCGGCTGTGAATATTGATCTGCTGCAAATTTTAAACTCGCTACAATTTGACCCACAGAATCAAATAAAGTGCCATCCCAATCGAAAATGACTAGTTTTACAGCTGAGTTCATACGTTTTCCTAGATTTGATTCAGTGTTTGGTAATTCAGATTCTGGAGTGCATCAATTTATTTACCTCACCCCGGCCCTCTCCTTAAAGGAGAGGGAGAAAGAAAACTTACGAAGCAGTCCTGCTCAGGGAGAGAAGTCTCGTATTTAAAACTTACTCGTCATCTTCTGAAGACTTCACCACTTTGTCGGCTTTTTGCGCGCGTAGCTGCGCCACAAGGCTTTGCATATCTTCTGGCAATGGCGCTTCAATGGTTTGGTAACCCGGAATTTCTAAACGCATAGCATGCAGACATAAACGACGTGGCTTTGGACCACGGTATTCAGTTTCATGACCGTATTTTTCATCGCCCACCAATGGATGACCAATACTTAAACCATGTACACGGATCTGATGGGTACGGCCCGAAAGTGGAGACGCATACACCAAGGTGGCATGCATAAAACGTTCTTTCACGTTCCACAGCGTCTTCGACTCTTTACCTTCTTTAGGTGATACACGAACACGACGCTCGCCATTTGCCAGTTCGTAACGATGCAAAGGTTGATCAATGAGCTGCTTATCCAAACTCACCACGCCTTTCACCACAGCAGCATAAGTTTTTTGGATTTTGTGCTCACGTAACATGTCTTGCAGGCTTTTTAACACACTACGTTTTTTCGAAATCATCACCAAACCAGAAGTGTCGCGGTCAATTCGGTGAATCAGCTCAAGGTATTTCTTCCCTGTTGCGGCACGTAAGCCTTCGATCAAACCATACGCCACACCACTACCGCCGTGAACAGCAATACCAGAAGGTTTGTTTACCACCATTAAGCCTTCATCTTCGTACACCACACGGCTCAGTAAACTTTGCGCGACTTTGTCCGATACGGGAACCGCAGACTCATCTTTTTGCTCATAACGAATTGGAGCAACTCGAACTTGGTCACCAATATTGAGTTTGGTTTCCGCTTTGACGCGTTTTTTATTGACGCGGACTTGGCTTTCACGAATCAGACGATAAATGCGACTTTTAGGCACACCTTTCAGACGACTAAACAGGAAATTATCAATACGTTGACCCGCCTGATGCTCGTCCACTTCAAACCAGGTGACGCTTTGCCATTCTTGCGTAGAATTCATACAGTTACTGTAACCTAAAAAAATACTAAAATTGATTAAAAATTGATCATTTAAGCTATACTTTTCGCAAGAAACATAAGCTTAGCCCATAGGCAGATGATGCAAGGTTTGATATAGTCAGCGCACGGAAACCACCGTAACTGAGTAAAAGTTGATTCATTTCAGTATTTACTGTCATTGAACTTTCAAGCAATTACTCATTTAGCTCGGAAAGGTCCCAAAAGAATTATGCCGACGCCGAAGGCTTATTATATCGGCAAAACTGCAAACTGTTGCGTTTAATTGTGCCGTAGGTACATAAAACAGTTTGCCCCAAAAAAATATGTGCCAACCAAGGTTGGTTTTTAAACGTAAACTGATACACATCAGACCAGTCGCTCCCTGGAAATCGTGTTCAGGCCACAACGTTTGATGCATTGGATCTGCACAGTTTGTAAAGGTACGATGATAATTCCGTATCAAGACGCTCTATCAGATATGAATGGATGCTCTTCGAGCAATGTGACAGTGAAAGTTACTCACATCCAATGCACCGTTTGTCCGCCAGTGAAACGCGTTCAGGTGACTTTAATCGTTTAAAAGATTGAAGCCGTATTGCCATCATCAATACGTGAATCAAAAACCGTTGCCCACCCAAAGAAGGTCGGTACACATGCACAGATGATGTTTTTCGATCTGTGCAACTTGATCCATGCTATCTGATGCTCGCTACGAGTCAGGCGATGTTCTTCTGTGTATCACTATTAGGTGTTACACCCATGAAACGTATGTTGATTAATGCAACACATGCCGAAGAAATTCGCGTTGCACTTGTCACTGGTCAGCGTCTTTACGATTTTGACTTAGAGAATCGTACCCGTGAACAAAAAAAATCGAATATCTATAAAGGTCATGTGACTCGCGTAGAGCCGTCTTTAGAAGCTGTATTTGTTGAATACGGTGCAGGTCGTCAAGGTTTCTTGTCGATGCGCGAAATCGCTAATTCTTATTACAAAGCAGATCCTCGCCAAACTTCAAACATCCGCGAATTGATCACTGAAGGCACTGAGCTTTTAGTTCAAGTGGAAAAAGAAGAACGTGGTAATAAAGGTGCTGCCCTTTCTACATTTATCTCACTTGCTGGTCGTTATTTGGTTTTGATGCCAAACAACCCGAAAGGTGGCGGTATTAGCCGTCAAATTTCAGGTTCAGTTCGTGAAGAATTGAAAGAAATGTTGGCGTCTTTAAATGTCCCTCGTGGCATGAGCGTGATTGTACGTACTGCAGGTATTGGTCGTTCTCAAGAAGAACTCCAACTTGACCTTCAACACTTGCTGGACCTTTGGGCACAAATCCAAAGCACATCAAGTTCTGGTCCATCACCAATGTTGGTTCACCAAGAAGCCGGTGTGGTTACACGTGCAATTCGTGACTATTTACGTGATGATGTTGCTGAAATTCTGATTGACTCTGAGCAAGCGTATAACGAAGCGTATAACTTTGTTAAAGCGGTGATGCCACGTCAAATCGACAAATTAAAAACCTATACGTTAAATGAACCGTTATTTGCTCATTTTGGTATCGAAAGTCAAATCCAAACGGCCTATGAACGTGAAGTAAAACTTCCTTCTGGTGGTTCAATTGTGATTGACCAAACTGAAGCATTGGTTTCAATTGATATTAACTCTGCAAAATCAACACGTGGTAGCGACGTAGAAGATACAGCGCTCAATACCAACCTTGAAGCTGCTGAAGAAATCGCTCGCCAATTACGTTTACGTGATATCGGTGGTTTGGTTGTGATCGACTTCATCGACATGACCAAAGACCGTAACCAACGTATGGTTGAAGCTAAACTTCGTGAAGCAACACAAAGTGACCGTGCACGTATCCAATTCGGTCAACTGTCACGCTTTGGTTTGATGGAAATGAGCCGTCAACGCTTACGTCCATCGCTTGAAGAAGCCACTGGTTATGTGTGCCCACGCTGTCATGGCACAGGTATGGTACGTGACCTACGTTCTTTATCACTTTCAATTATGCGTAAAGTGGAAGAAATTGCGCTACGCGAACGTCATGGTGAAGTTCAAGTTGAAGTGCCTGTTGAAATTGCTGCATTCTTATTGAATGAAAAGCGTCACAGCCTTGTATATCTTGAACAAACTTCAAATGTTCGTGTGACTGTACTTCCACACCCTCACCTAGAAACACCACATTACGAAATTTCGTATAACCCTGAAGGTTTTGCACCTACAAGCTATGAACGCACTGAAGCGACACGTTCTAGCGAAAAAGAATTGGGTTACGAAGCATCTGAATGGCATTTAGGTGAAGAACAGGCCGCTGCTGCTCAGCAACAAGCACCTGTACAACAACAAGAAAAAGGCCACAAAAAGAATAAGCAACAACCCGTTGCTGCTCAACAAGCACCTGCACAAGTTGCCGCTCCTGCAGCATCATCTAGTCCATGTGCATGGTTAGAAAACTTATTTGTTCAAAAACAAGCTGCAACCGTTGACCAGTCGCGTACTGCAAACAATGCCGCTGCTGCAATTGAACAAATGGTAAATAGCGGTGCTGCAAGCCGTGGCCAGTTTGGTCAAATTACCCCTGCATCGGCAGCGCCTGCTGTTGTCGCAGATAATAATGCTTACCTTGCGCCTTCTTCTGTTGTGCACAAACAAGAACGTGACAGCCATTCAGAAAAAGCTGAACGTGAAGAAAAACGTCACAATAAAAAGCGTACTAAGCATAAAGAACCACGTGAACAAGAAGCTCAACCGCATCAAGTTCATGAAGAAGTGTTACAACCTTCACGTCAAGACCGTCAAGAACAGCGTAATAACGAAGCACGTCAAAACGAACGCCAAGAGCAACGTTCTGAACGTCAAGAACCGCGCCAAGACAACCGTCAAGACCAACGTGAAAACCGTCGTAACTCACGCCGTCAACACAACAACGAACAAGTGCAGCAAGATGTTCAAAACAATGAACAACCGCAGTCTGTTCCGCGTCGCGACCGCAACAACCAACAACGTCCAAATCGCCCAAATCGCCACCGCGATCAAAGCGTATTGAACGAGCAAGCGATTGCTCAGGAAGTTGCAACTGAGCAACAACCTGAAAATCGCAATCAACGTCAACCTAAAGTTGAAGTTGTTGATGCACCACGTCAAGACGTGATGCCAACAGCACTTGTGGTGAATGTTGATCAAGCTCAAAGCGAAATCGTAGCGCTAAATACTGCTCCAGCAGTTGAAAAACCTGTAGATACCCCAGTGGTCGAAAAGGCCGCTGTCGTTGAAGCAGTAAAAGTGGAAAAACCTGCGACTGAAACAAAAGAAGCAGCGCATAAACCACAGCATGCGCAGCAAAAACCGTCTCGTGCAAGCAATGACCCTCGTCAGCGCCGCCGCGAACAGCGTGAAGCTCGTGCTCAACAAGCACAGGCTCCGAAAATTTCGCCATCTCAAGTGCCGACACTAGGTCAATACACTATAAGCAGCTTGATTAAGCATGTATACGGCGAAGACTGCTCAGTACTGATTGAGCAATTTGGCTTAATTCCAACATTCAACCGTGCATTGCAAAAATTCACGGAAGAATATGCCGCGACTTTGACTGCACCTGCAGCTGAAGCAGCTGTAGAGAAAAAGCCTGTCACTCGTGATGTTCAAGTTGCAAAAGCTGCACCTGAAGCTGAACCAGCGCCAATGTTGGATTTGACACCACCAAAGCCTGTGTCAGATAAACGTGTTGCTAATGACCCACGTGAGCGTCGTCGCCTTGCTAAACTTGCCGCTGAACAAGCGAAACAAGACCAAGCAAAAGCACATGCTGAGGTGGAAGCTACTCCTGTTGCAGACACTGCTATTGAGGCGCCTGTAGTTGTAGAAGCTGAAGCTGCTACAGTTGAAGCCAATGTATCCGACGTTGCAATTCAAACTGAAGTACCTGTGCCCGCTCAAGCTGAAGTACCGACACCCGTTCAAGCTGAACTGGATGTGAGTGCGCAGCCTGAAAAGACGGAAGAAGTGTCTAAAGCTCCTGCTAAACCAGTAGAAGAAAAAGCTCAAGCCGTTGAAGCGGAAAAGAAAGTTGAGGTTCCTGTAGACGAGAACTCGGCCACTGAAGGTGAAAAACCTGCACGCCCTCGTCGTCCTCGCGGTCGTCCACCGAAAAAAGCAAACACCGCAACTGAGCAGTAATTTGCTATTTTGCAGGTGAATAAAAAAATCCAGTCATTTCGGTGACTGGTTTTTTTTTGATACTTTTGTCAAATTAGGTTGATTGCACTAGATCGAAACGATTAAAAGACAATTGTAGAATTTGCTGCAAATTTCATTGCAAAGAAATAGACCGTATCGGATTACGAAAAATAAATAGGATTCACATGAGCCAAACTACACAACACGACCTTATTGGGATTGCTGATGTTGCAGCAAAAATTCCCGCGTTCATTAGCAAAGTACCCAACCTGTTGAGTGGTCTAAAGCAAGCCTATTTACGTACCCCAAATACTTCCGCAGGCTTAGGAATTGCATTTGAAAAAGCCGTCAAGCGTAATCCCAAAGGTTATGCACTTTATTTTGAAGAGCAAAAATATACCTATAACGAATTAAATGAATGGGCCAATCAAATTGGTCACTATTACCTAGCACTCGGTGCAAAAAAAGGTGATGTGATTGCAGTGATGATCGAGAACCGATCTGAACTCGTGGCAACTATCGTGGCATTAGCCAAAATTGGCGTCACCAGTGCCTTGGTCAACACCTCACAAGTCGGCAAAGTCCTGACACACAGTATCAACTTAGTAAACCCAATTGCGGTAATTGTGGGCGAAGAATGCCGTCAAGCCGTAGAAGAGATTCGTAATGATCTCAGTGTGGCTGCAGATCGTTTACATTGGTTCGCAGATCAGGCCACCCGTGTAGATGCCGGTAAAGCACCTAAAGGCTTTTTAAACCTTGCAGTAGCGATTGATGAATTTCCAAAATTCAACACACCCACCACTGCAAGCGTAAAAGGCAAAGACGGCCTATTTTATATCTACACCTCTGGGACAACAGGCTTACCTAAAGCGGTGATTTTCACCAACAGCCGTTGGACTTTGGCTTATGGAACATATGGTCACGTCCTCAATTTGAACAAAGATGATGTGATGTATGTGACCTTGCCGCTCTATCATGCTACAGGTACTGTGGTTTGTTGGTGTGGGGTGATTGCAGGTAGTGCTACCCTTGCTCTGCGCCGCAAGTTCTCGACCTCTTCATTTTGGAAAGATGTACAAAAATTTGATGCATCAGCCATTGGCTATGTGGGCGAACTTTGCCGCTATTTAATGGATGCCCCACATTCAGACCTTGAAAAAGGCCATCGTGTGAAAAAAATGATTGGTAACGGCATGCGACCAAACATTTGGGATAAGTTTAAAGAACGCTTTGGGGTCGAAGAAGTCCTTGAACTCTATGCGTCAAGTGAAGGCAACGTCGGCTTTAGTAATGTGTTTAACTTCGACAATACCGTTGGTTTTTCACCAACGCCTTATGCGATTATTCAGTTTGATAAAGAAAAAAATGAAGCTGTACATGATGCTAAAGGTCGCTGCATTAAAGTGAAAAAAGGCGAAGTCGGCTTACTCATCGGTAAAATTACCCGTCGCTCACCTTTCGATGGCTATACCGACACGGAAAAAAACAAATCCGTCATTATGAAAGATGTGTTCAAGCATGGTGATTCATACTTCAACACTGGCGACTTGGTCCGTGACATTGGCTTCCGACATGCACAATTTGTCGACCGTCTAGGCGATACCTTCCGCTGGAAAGGTGAAAACGTCTCAACCACTGAAGTTGAAAACATGGTGAGTGAGTACGATAAAATTGCTGAAGCTGTGGTTTATGGCGTAGAAATTCCAGACACCAATGGCCGTGCAGGTATGGCTGCCATCACGCTCACCGATGGTGCCGAACTCAACGAACAAGATTGTAGTGAAATGGTTCTACAATTTAAAAAATGCTTACCAGCGTATGCTGTACCGGTATTTTTACGTGTACAGAAAAAAGTCGAAACCACAGGTACGTTTAAATACCAAAAAAATAAGCTGAAAGAACAAGCCTTTGATCCTCAGCAAACGGATGAGCGAATCTTGGTTTTACTGCCGAACGCGAGTGCTTATTGTGACTTGACCCCTGAAATTTATAATAATATTCAGGCCTATCAATACCGTTTCTAAATCAAACTTGCTCATTTTGACGACAATCACCCGTCAAAATGAGCCACATTGTTGTATTTATAATCAAACACAAGCAAGTTTATGATTTTTTACTTGCGCTTGAAGCAGATCTTGCTACAATACGCACCATCAAGCGAAATGGGTCGTTAGCTCAGTTGGTAGAGCAGTAGACTTTTAATCTATTGGTCCCGCGTTCGAGTCGCGGACGACCCACCATTTCCTTCGATACCACAAGATGGGTCGTTAGCTCAGTTGGTAGAGCAGTAGACTTTTAATCTATTGGTCCCGCGTTCGAGTCGCGGACGACCCACCATCTTTCTAAAATGCCAGTTTTAGATTACAATCTTGTGCATACCCCCTAAGGGTCGTTAGCTCAGTTGGTAGAGCAGTAGACTTTTAATCTATTGGTCCCGCGTTCGAGTCGCGGACGACCCACCATTCTTTCTTAGGGCTTCTTTCTTTCGGCAGTTGAAGAAAAAGAAACCTGCAGGTTCCGACCAAGACAAACCATCACCATTATTGGTTTTGATTCGCCATTCTCGAAATTTTGCTATAGCGATGTTGCGAAGTATCATTCTTGTCTTGCTAGATGAAGTATTTGACCTGAAAAATTTTAGATAACAAATATTCCCTAGTACTCAAAATTACGCGCTTCGTTTATCTTGCTAAAATTTTAAAATGTTATTTTAAAATTTTCTCAGGGTTGTTAGCTCAGTTGGTAGAGCAGTAGACTCTTAATCTATTGGTCGTGGGTTCGAACCCCACACAACCCACCAATTCTATTTAGTCTTTACTATGTCGTATTAATAATTCAATTTTTTATAAGCCAATAGCATTCGATCCACCAAGAACTACGAATTTCACGCCGACGCTCAAACTCAATTTATAATTTTATTTATTTTATCCGCAGCATTTAATTTGGGTCTTTCACCAAGGTATAGGCATGTTGAGGCTGAGGATAACCTTTAGAAAATAATTCCTGATTTCGGTCGACTTCACCTTGACGAATTTTGTCCAAATCCATAATGATTTTATTTTCATTAATCACGTGATAATAAAAATTCACGCCTTCTTTTCGATGAACCACCAGCTCGGTATGTGCTTCATTGACACTCCACGTATCCTTACGGTATTTCACATTAATGCCTGGCGTATTGGTTTTTTCAGCAAACACTTTACCAATTTGAATAATACTGCGGTGTACCGTGCCATCTGGTAATAAGTTAAGAATGAACTCCGCATCGCCTTCTGGGCATGGAATAAAACTGTCATCGCATTTTACTTTGGCATGAAAACGTCCAATAAAAATTTTGGCATGCTCAGGAACAGGAGCTGACTTTATTTCATCGTCATTCGGTAATGTCGCCTGCCCTGCCACTTGGGTTAATTTTTTTCCATGATCTTGCTTCGCTTGAACTTCCGATGCGACAGTTGATGCTGAACTTTCACCCTTATCCGCTGCGGGTTGATGCGTTGGACTACAACCAATAAAAGAGAGGCTGAACACTCCTGCAAACACTGAAAGATATGCAAATTTCATCAAAAAAGGTGAAGCCGATGTTTTCATATAATGTGCCAAGACCAATCATTCATTGGTTTTTTCAGTTCTTGCTGACTTAATATTGTAATCAAAAAATCAACGCTGTATACATATATTTGCGATATATGTTAATCATATCTCATTGTTATCGTTGATATTTAATTAATACTCAAGCTATTTTAAAGGCAAACTAATCAAACTAATTCTTCAAATTACATAACTTTACTTAATTTTTTTCTGCACCCTTTAAATCGTAAAGCTTGTCACCATTACTATAATATGAATTTGGAAATATTCAAATTTGTTCTATTTTTTTAAGGAGACCTGAATGGCCAATGTTGGTTTATATCGCTCAAACCGCTCTAACATGATTGCTGGTGTGATGGGGGGTATTGCTGAACGTTTTGGTTGGAACGTAAATTTACTGCGTATTATTTTTATCTTTGTATCATGCTTAAGCGCAGCCTTTCCCGGTATTTTGGTGTACTTGGTTTTATGGTTAGTCATGCCTAAAGCACAAGATAACTTTTTCCGTACCAATGGCTATTCAGATCCAATCCGTACTGTGAATGATGACAGACGTTAAAATCCCTTGACCCAGTTTGGTCGCTACGGTTTCTCCCCCAAGATTCCGTAGCTTTTTTTTGCCTACATTTTGGCAAAACCATATTTAAGTCTGATGAATTTAAATCAAAGTTTAAGGCTTAAGATTTTGTTTGCTGATTTAACTGTTGATATAACGCTGCGATCATATCAGCACGGCTAATCATTCCCACCAACCGTTTTTGCTCAACGACTGGAATATAATTAAAAGATCTTTCCACAAAATACGGCACCAAATCTTCAATCGGTTGATCTGGCTGCACGGTCACCACTTTGGGATTCATAATTTGATAAACGTGATTTTCCCAACTGGCTTTGGGGTCTGCGGCACGTTTAAACCATTCCACTACATCATATAAAGCCAAATTTCCCACCAAGCGATCCAGATCACTCACCACTGGCAAACTCATCAAATTGACTTGTTTAAACTTTTCCAATGCTGACTGAATATCATCTTCTGCACGCAAGCTAATCACTTGCTGGCTCATGAGATCACGACAATGAAACTGGCTTAGACCACGACGACTAGCTAACTGCTGTGCTTCTAAAATGATTTTTTGTAGGTCGTATTCACTGATATCGAGTAACTGACTTTGCTGTTCTAAGACTTGCTGAATATCCGCAGGTTGAATCGACACTTTTTGTGTCGGTGTTGGATCTGTCGTCCGTGTATTAACTTGTGATTTTTGTGGATACTGCTTACCTAG
Source organism: Acinetobacter sp. LipI_15 (assembly GCF_058242865.1). NCBI lineage: Bacteria > Pseudomonadati > Pseudomonadota > Gammaproteobacteria > Moraxellales > Moraxellaceae > Acinetobacter > Acinetobacter sp. LipI_15. The sequence continues at coordinate 2,795,205 of NZ_JBZAYN010000001.1, forward strand.
TAATCGGTTATAAATAATAGCAACCACCATCAAGAGGACCGAATTTAAAAGGACTGGATAAAAAAGAAAGGCGTAGCCTAAATCATGGACAGCCTCGCCGCCCAATACCGCGGTAATCGCTACTGCCCCACTGGGTGGATGCAATGAGTCCGTGGTCATCATTAAGATAATCGCTAATGCAACTGCGATACTAAAAGCTTCGGTTAAATTAGGAATATACATCGCACAAGTCACGCCAATCAAAGCCGCAAGACTATTACCGACCACCATATTCCACGGCTGTGCCAAAGGACTAGCAGGTACAGCAAAGAGCAGCACAGACGATGCGCCCATCGGGGCGATATACCATGCATTTAAGTCACCTAGCGCTAACCAACTAATCAGCGAAGATATACTCAAGCCAAGCAAAGCACCTACCCCACATAGGATGCGATCTTTTAATGGTAAAACTTTAAAGTTGGGTTTAAGTGTATTAAGCCAAGCTGATTTTGCGTGAAACACGATATGCCTGATTGATTATTCGAACAGATGGGCGATTATAAAACGAAGTCTCTTATAAGATGTATTTATTTTATACCTTTATCTTATAAAATTTTCTACTGAACAATATCTAATCCAAATTAAAGCCGAAAGAACTGAATAATGCTCACGAGTCAATCACCTGCTCATCTCTCTTATTTCATTAACGTTTTACAACAAAACCTAGACAGGCTAGCTGTTTAAAATTCCCTATAGTCAAAAGACCTATAAAAATATTTGAAAAAAGGATGTTCTGAATGAATAAAAATATCTTCGCAATGTGTGCCCTCTGTATGCTTGGCTTGGGTTTATCGGCCTGCTCCAAAGAACCTCAACAAGCCAATCCGCCAGCCAATGATAATACACCTCAAGAAATGGCCCCAGCTGAAACTGCAAAAAATGGGGATGATCTTATTCGAGAACCAGCACCACAAGTTGAAGCACCAGCGCCTCAACCCACTTTAGCTGAAATCCCCATGAGTAAAGGCACTTTAGGTTTACAAAGCGTCAAGGTGATTGGAAAAATTTTAACCGTAAAAGTGATAGCTCAACCTAACCCTGCCCCAAATGGAAACACTGAATTTATGAGCACATCCATCAATTTGGAACAAACCAATTATATTGATGATGACACAGCCAAAAAAGTAGGACTGCTGCAAGATGATGCTGGCATTTGGATGGCAGCACCTTTAAATGCAACAAATAAAGCTATCCAAAAAGCCAGTTATGAACCTATTTTACTCACCTTTAAATTCCCTGCGCCGCCTGAAAGCACCAAGACCATTAGCATCAATTTAGGTAATGCAGGTTCTTTTGACGGCATACCGGTTGAACGCTAATGAGAACATTACTGTATAGCGCAAGTTTGAGCTTATTGATTGCAGGATGTGTAGATTCCAAAACTGATCCACCGCCTACTCAGACTGAACAGAACGTCACGGAAATAGACAACTCTCAGACTGTGCCAGAACAGCAGCCGAAGTCATCTGAACCAAGTCAACCTCAGGCAGAAGCCAGTAATTTATCGGCTGTCGGTTCAGATTTAAGTGCCAATCATAATGAATTTAATATTCAGGTGAATTTAAGTTCGGATGTGCTGTTTGATTTTGGCAAAGCCAATTTAAAACCCGAAGCTGAACCTGAGTTGCAGCAAGCAGCCCAGACCTTAAAAAGCAAAGGTAAAGGCATTATTGCCATTGTTGGCCATACCGATAATATTGGTTCAGATGCCGCCAACCAAAAACTGTCGTTACAGCGGGCTGAAGCGGTGCGTGATTATTTTAAAGCGCAAGGTATTGATTTAAATTATCAAATCAGCGGAATGGGAGAAAGTCAGCCGCTTAAACCGAATACCCTATCTAATGGTGAGGACAATCCTGAAGGTCGTCAGAAAAATCGACGGGTTGAAATTGTAATTAATAAAACCAAAAGCTTATCTGAGTCATAAAGCCTTGATAAAAAATGAGTCTAAATGGCTCATTTTTTATTTTACGACTAAATTTTTAGTGGTGAATTTTGATTCTTTTTTTGAGAATATCTCTAAACGATAGACGCGCCAAAGTCATATAGCAAACGTTCATTGAGCGGCGATATTTTTTATTCGATTTTCGTATGCTGTACCAAGCCACCTAAGTTGCAAAAGACGTTATAAAAGACCGATTACCCTGTTGGTTATTTGGGATTTTTTTGAAAATGACAGGCTGAATTTTCTTAAAGATATTAATTTTATCTATCAAATTTAATCGATTACGCATCCGATACTTAATACATAGCGTGAGCTGCCCTGCACTTCTGTAACCTCATGCCGATACAAATCCGGTCTAAATAATTTAACTCTTGGTAAATCAATGATGCTTCGCTCACATATAAATTCACCACCTGCTTTAGATTTTTTAATCACGATATTCAACCTAAAATGCCGCCCCTGCTGTACGAGATCTTGATGTGGTGGAATCATTGAACCCACAGGAAAATGAAGAAAATAGGCATCACATTTAAGTCCTAAATGGTTTTGTAATAACAACATTTTGTCACAACCCGAATGCTGTCTTCCTTTTTACCAACGCAACCACTTCGAACACATAAGTCTTTGAATAATTTTATTATTCCTAAATTTCATTGTATTTTTATAGCATGATCATCATTAACAACAGTATCACTGATGAAGTTGTCTTATTGCCACCATATTTCACCAATAAAGACTCAGCTTCATTTAAAACCCGCAGTGCCTTTATTCTATCTGGCATTAAAAGCCCACTTGTTCACGCGAAACCTTTGCCACACACCCCCAAAATCCTTATAATTGAGCACAATTTTTATCTAATTTTAAGTGGATGACCATGAGTCGCGCCATATCGCATATTGATACCTTCCAAGGCTTAATTCTTGCCTTACAAAACTACTGGGCTGAACAAGGCTGTGTAATTCTTCAACCTTACGATATGGAAATGGGTGCGGGTACATTCCACACTGCAACTTTCCTACGTGCCTTAGGCCCTGAAACTTGGAACGCTGCTTATGTTCAGCCATCTCGCCGTCCGAAAGATGGCCGTTATGGTGAGAACCCAAACCGCCTACAACACTACTACCAGTTCCAAGTCGTGTTGAAACCAAACCCAGACAACATCCAACAGTTGTACTTAGATTCATTAAAAGCCATTGGTATTGATACCCTTGTTCACGACATTCGTTTCGTGGAAGATAACTGGGAATCTCCAACACTTGGCGCATGGGGCTTAGGTTGGGAAGTTTGGTTAAACGGTATGGAAGTAACTCAGTTCACTTACTTCCAACAAGTTGGTGGTGTTGAGTGCTACCCTGTGACAGGTGAAATCACTTACGGTCTAGAACGTCTAGCGATGTACCTCCAAGGTGTAGACTCTGTTTACGATTTGGTTTGGACTAAAGGTCAGTTTGGTACAGTGACCTATGGCGACGTGTTCCACCAAAACGAAGTGGAACAATCAACCTATAACTTCGAATATGCCAACGTTGAAAAAATGTTTGAACTCTTCGACTTCTATGAAGCGGAAGCGACTCGTTTAATGGAAGCGGAACTTCCACTTCCTGCATACGAACAAGTGATTAAAGCATCGCATAGCTTTAACTTGCTTGATGCACGTGGCGCAATTTCAGTAACTGAACGTCAACGTTATATTTTACGTGTACGTACATTGGCTCGTGCGATTGCGCAAAGTTATGTTGCTGCACGTGCGAAGCTGGGCTTCCCAATGGCAGAACCTGCTTTACGTGACGAAGTCCTTGCTCAACTCAAAGCACAAGTTGAAGCGGAAGTAAAAGTAGAATCTAAGGAGAGCAAATAATGTCTAAACATACAGTATTGTTCGAATTAGGCTGCGAAGAACTTCCACCAAAAAGCTTAAAAAAATTACGTGATGCGCTACATGCAGAAACGTTAAAAGGCTTAAAAGACGCAGGTCTTGCATTTGATGCGATTGAAGCTTATGCAGCACCACGTCGCCTTGCACTTAAAATTGTGAATGTTGATGCAGCGCAAGCCGACACACAAAAACGTTTTGATGGCCCTGCTAAACAAGCAGCGTTTGATGCCGAAGGCAAACCAACTAAAGCGCTTGAAGGCTTTATGCGTGGTCAAGGCATCACTGTTGATCAAGTATCGACTTTCCAAGCCGGTAAAGTTGAAAAAGTGTGCTACTTAAAAGACGTGAAAGGTCAAAGCCTTGATGTTTTACTTCCACAAATTTTACAACACGCTTTAGATAACCTACCTATCGCAAAACGCATGCGTTCTGCTGCAAGCCGTACTGAGTTTGTACGTCCTGTAAAATGGGTTGTGTTGTTGAAAGACAGTGATGTAATTGAAGCAACCATTCAGGATCACCAAGCAGGTAACGTGACTTATGGTCACCGTTTCCATGCTCCTGAAGCAATTACACTTGCAAATGCTGATGCTTATCTTGATGCCCTTCGTACTGCAAAAGTGATTGCAAACTTTGAAGAGCGCCAAGCCATCATCGACCAACAAGTCAAAACTTTGGCGGATGAAGTGAATGCCATTGCGATTGTCCCTGCGGACTTACGTGACGAAGTAACAGCATTGGTTGAATGGCCAGTTGCGCTTCGTGCAAGCTTTGAAGAACGCTTCCTTGCAGTGCCTCAAGAAGCACTCATCACCACGATGCAGGACAACCAAAAATATTTCTGCTTAGTGAATAGCGACAATAAACTTCAACCTTACTTCATTACTGTGTCAAACATTGAGTCGAAAGATCCGTCTCAAATTATTGAAGGTAACGAAAAAGTCGTTCGTCCACGTTTGTCAGATGCTGAATTCTTCTTCTTACAAGACCAAAAGCAACCGCTTGCATCTCGTAAAGAAAAACTTGCAAACATGGTCTTCCAAGCTGAGCTTGGTACACTATGGAACAAGTCTGAACGTATCGCGACTTTGGCTGTTGCACTTTCTGCAATCACTGGGGCAAACCCAGCAGATGCTGAAAAAGCTGCGCTTCTTGCTAAATGTGACTTAACCTCTGAGTTAGTGGGTGAGTTCCCAGAGCTTCAAGGTATTGCCGGTACTTACTACGCACGTATTGAAGGCGAAAATGATGAAGTTGCTGAATCTTTAGGTGAACAATACTTACCTAAATTTGCAGGTGACGTTTTACCAAAAACCAAGACCGGTACAACGCTTGCCCTTGCTGACCGTCTAGATACATTGACAGGTATTTTTGGTATTAGTCAGGCACCGACAGGTTCTAAAGACCCGTTTGCACTACGTCGTTCTGCGATTGGTATTTTGCGTCTTGTGACTGAAAATGATTTAGACGTTTCGATTGAAGATCTAATCAAACTTGCACTTGCTGCTTATGGCGATGTATTGAAAGACCACGATAAAACTTTGGCGGATGCAGTTGCATTCCTTGAAGGTCGTTACCGTGCGAAATACGAAGACCAAGGCGTGGCTGTAGACGTGATTCAAGCTGTTCAAGCACTTTCTCCAAAATCACCACTTGATTTTGACAAACGTGTAAATGCGGTAAATCATTTCCGTGACCTCCCTGAAGCTGCTGCACTTGCCGCTGCAAACAAACGTGTTGCAAACATTCTAGCGAAAGAAGCTGCTCCTGAAGGCGCTGTGGTTGAAGCAAACTTGGTAGAAGATGCTGAGAAAGCATTGTTCGCTGAACTTGCGAAAATCACACCTGTGGTTGAGCCGTTATTTGCTGCGAAGGACTACACTGCTGCATTGTCTGCACTTGCTGCACTTCGTGCGCCAGTCGATGCGTTCTTTGACGGTGTGATGGTGATGGCAGATGATGCTGACTTAAAAGCGAACCGTTTACGTATGCTTGCACAGCTTCGTGACTTGTTTACGAAAGTGGCTGATATTTCAGTGTTACAGCACTAAGTTTAAGCATTAATTAAAAACTCGCTTTAAAGCGGGTTTTTTTATGCCGTTTGAAATCTAGGTAAAATCCTGTTAGAAATAGCGGGATTTTTTGATAAGAACAATATATGAAAAGTATTACAGTCAATCATCCTTATCGCCCAGATCTCTATCTTTTTATCTTACATACAGTATTGATGGCATGCAGCTTTTACCTTTGGAAGGTTTATCCATACATTCCAAACAAGCCAGATATGGGTGCTTTATTCTTTTTGATTATTTCTGTTTTGGGTGGATTTATTGGAATCGTCATCGTTGCGGTGACTTTGCCAAGATTAGACCGCACTGTGCGTTACTTAACGCTTTCAAAATTTGTTTTAAGTTTGGTGTATTGGTTGTCGAGCACAACCATTTTCGTTTTATTGGGCAGTACTAAATTTATATTCAATAATTCCCTCGTGCTATTTGTCTTCGTTTTTCTATTTTTTAGCAGCCTGTATTTTTCAGTAATTCGTGTTGCAGATATGCGTAAGAAAGATTGGCTCATTATCGGTGGAGTATTGGGTGGCCTTGTGTTGTTGTTCTTTTTGCCAAAACTTTAATCGCTAAATAAAACAGCTAAGGCTTCATGGGTTATTTAGAATAACGTCCTGATAATTCAATGAGACGGTTTGAAATACGAGATCAATCACCAAGCTAAATCACTTCTTAATACATCAATGTGAAAAAGATCTGCTGTTGCACTCAATATCTCGTTTTAAATAAAGTTGAATAAGACTTGAGCAAATAAATCTCGGCATGCTAAAAATAACTCAACCTGAATAAAATGAAATACCTATGATGAATAAAAAATTACTTAGCTTTGGATTATTGATCCTATCTATTTCTTCTGCAAATGCTGGAACGGAAATGACTCATTCTCAAATCATCATTTCTTCACCTGATACCGTTGCAAGTTATGATTGCGCAGGACGCTCAGTGAATATTCCTGCTCCAGATAGCCGTATTACTCTAAAAGGCAGTTGCCCGATGATTACGGTTGCAGGTCCAAATACAACGGTCTATGTAGAATCAGTCAATAAAATCAATATTTATGGACCAAATTCGAAAGTGTATTATCAAAAAAGCACCCATCCATCACGCCAAGTCAGCATCAATGCCGTTGGTCCAGGAAGTGCAGCCTATAAACGTTAAATATTAAGTGAATGAAGTTGAATTTGGGCTTAAGACTTAAATCTATAGCCAATAATTCACCAATTCCCTATACTCAATCCAACAACACTCAACAAGAATGAAACTTATGAAATTGAAAGCATTCCTTTTGACTGGTCTTGCAGGTCTAACACTTTCTGCATGTACATCTGCACCAACGATTCCACAACTTGAAACTGGTGTATTACAAGAAGTTCAAAACATTGATGTATACCCAGATACCACCGATAACAAAGCAAAACTGACTAAATTTGTAGATAAATGCGTGATTGAATTTACCGGCAATTTAGAAGAAGCAAAATCGGTTGAACAATGGTCATTTAAAGGCTTAACCCTAATTTCAGGTGGTACAGCAACCTTTGCCAAAGATGGTACAAGTTCAGCGCACAATTTTGATTTAAATGCGGCGGATGTACAGAAAAACTTCCTTGCATTACGCGGTCATTTTGCAAAAGATGCGCTTACACAATGTGAATAAATAATAAAAACCATATCTCCAAAATGGAGGTATGGTTTCATTTTTCGTTTAATCTTGAATCATAATCAGTTCAAACCCATAATTTTTAATCATGAAAATCGTAACTAGAACCACACCACAGCAACGCTCAAAACACATATAAGCCACTGTATTTTCATAAAATTACAATAATGCATTAACTTAACCATGTTTCCACACTTCAAACTTCCGCGTATCTGAGCTGTTATTGCATTGTGTGACTTATCACACAAAACCACTTTTTGCTTTTTTTTACTCTTAAGATGTCCTCTGCTCCAAAAGCGCAAATGCTGAGTGCAACAGCAGCGTTCAATAAAAGAGGACAATTGCAAAGATGAAACCTTTATTTAAAACAACACTGATCACCGCAGCATTATTCGCAAGCACCCCACTATTTGCGAACACCGCAGTAGAAGCCAATGCGAAAGTTGAAACACAGCAACCGTCTGTACTGCAAAATCTAAAACAAGACATTAATCAGTCTGCGCATACAGCCGGTGACAAAATTGAAAAAGGCGTCGATAAGACCAAAACATTCACCCAAGAAAAGTGGCAAGACACCAAAGAATTCAGTGCTGACAAAAAGCAAGATGCAAAAAATAAATGGGCTGACCTAAAACAGTCTAAAGATGAAAAGTCAGATGCAGCGAAAGCCAAGATCGATGCCAAGGCTGAGCAAAATAAAGCTAAGCTTGATGAGCGCAAAGCACAGCTCGATGAAAAAGCTGCAAAAGACAAAGCAAAACTCGATGAACGTAAAAGCAATGTCGACAACAAAGTTGATCAAACCAAGAGTTATTTAGGTGAAAAAGCTCAGGAAGGTCGCCAATTTGCCAGTGAAAAATGGCAACAAACCAAAGCGAATTTCCAAAAAGGTCAAGAAGCCAATGTGAGTGGCAGTAGCAATGTACAGTTGCAAACGCCTGTCGCACAAGCTGAAGTCCATAGCTCACATGAAGCCAGCTTAGGCGCTCACAAATAAGTAAACTGGCTTTCATACCCTCTCCTCCAGAGAGTAGGCTCACCCTTCAGTGGGCCTTTTTTTTACCCTAGGCAAAATACAAACGTGTACAAAGCTGTCATTTGCTGTATTGATTTTGCTACGGCAAGTTTTTTTCGCTGCAATTTTTCCTATAATGCGTTAAAACCATTCATCAGATAGAAAATCTATAAAATTCAGAGGTGAAGCTGTGAAGATTTCATTAAAAGCAACGTTATGCCTAAGCTTAATATTCACGACACCCATGCTTTGGGCACAAGAAAACACAGCAGCGCAAAGTACTGAGCAACAAGCGAAAAAGCCTGTGAGCCCTTATGGAGATAATCCAAATTTATTGCATGTGTGGGCCTATAAAGCCCAAGAAGGCGTAGTCGGCGCTGCTAAAAATATTGGTGAAATGACTGAACGTGGTATTTCTAAAATTAAGCCTTCGGTTGACCAAGCTTGGGACAATACGAAAACTGCTACTCAAAATACAGTACAACAGGTTGATCAGGGCGCACAGCAAGCCACCCAAAACGTTAATGAAAAATTGAAGCAAACCCGTGAAAATATTACAGGTAAAACTAGCCAACCTGCGCCCATTAGCCAACAGTCGTTGAGTGAACCGTCTTCAGGCAATACAATCAATACGGCTCCGAGCAACAATGCGGGGCAAAATAACAATCAATATCCTCAAAGTAGCTATCCTTCGAGTTCGACGTCTACAACCTATCCTGTGACTGATTTATAATTTAACACCACATTTAAAAGCTCAACTTTGGTTGGGCTTTTTTAAAACCCAAATTGAATGCTTTGGGTCTTTGACCTATGCCTATAAAAACAATGAATTAATGAGAAAAAAATGCGAATTTTATTTGGTATCTTGCTTGGTATTCTGCTCTGCGTTGGCTCTGTGATTGGCTTACAACGTTTTCCACAATTGTTGAAAAGTTATCCACAGTTGCAGACTATTTTTCCCCAATTGTACGATTCATACCAATATAACCATGATGCCGAAGGTAAATTATTACAAACCTTAGAAATGCTTGATGACGAAGAATACAAATCAACTGAAGGCAATGAAGCGACACTGTATCAACTCGATGGTCAATGCAAAATAAACCTCTATGTTTTTGGTGAATCCAATCAATCCCTAACAAGTTATTATTTTCACAATGATCAGATTTTACGTGCCTATGAGACAAATTTGATCTACCCAAATGGTGGCTTTAATCCTGTACCCAATACCAAAGAGCCTTTTAAACTCGAAAAAAGTTATTTACGAATCATGATGCCAAACAGTATCAAGACTGAACTTGAATTTGAGCGGATCAAAAATCATTTCAATGCTAAATTTTTGAAAAAATGCTGAAATTTAACTATTAAATTAAGTATTAAGCATTAGGCTTGAGATATCGCCTACGTACAAACGATGCTGTACAGATTTGAATAAGCATCAACAGGCAAAATGAATAGTCAACCTAGACTGATAAATGATCAATATGAGCAACCTCTCCAAAGACAGAAAAATAGACCTGTCCCACAATAATAGGCGCCACAACAAGCCATAGCCCCCAGTACCAATAGCGATTTAAAAAATCAATAAGCGCCAAGACGAAATGCGCAATAAAAAATACCGAAACCAGCACAACTTGTAAGGTCGGCATGAATTTATGAACTTCAAAATCAGGATTCTGGAATAAATAATTTTCACTGATATTCAGTACATAACTGTACCATGCCCAAGTGATGCATGCGGTAAAGAGAATCAGCATGCAAAATATTCTTAAACTTTTTTTATTGGCAAGATCGACCTGCATAGACATCCCTATTTATATGGAGCATTGTTCAAAAATAATGTTCCTTAAACTCGATTTTAATTGACCTGTCGAATGACCATTCCCGCTTTAAAGGCTTCTACATTTTCCACCAATTGCTGCACAATGCGTTGTCGCGCATCGACGCTTCCCCATGCACTATGTGGGGTAATAATTAAATTTGGAATACTTGGGTCGAGCAGCACATTACCCTGCTTGGGTGGCTCAACCGTCAAGACATCGGTTGCTGCGCCTGCGATCCTCCCTAATTTTAATGCCTCGGCTAATGCAGTTTCATTGACCACACCACCTCGTGCGCAATTGATCACAAAGGCCGATGCTTTCATTTGAGCCAAGCTTTCATGATTGAGTAAATCACGAGTTTCATCAGTTAAAGGACAATGTAAACTCAGAAAATCGACCTGCGCTAGCATCTCAGAAAATGCTACACGCTCAGCCGCCATAGGTCGATTCGGTAGCGCACCAATCATAATTTTCATGCCAAAAGCTTTAGCCAAATGGGCCACGGCTTGCCCCAATTCGCCATAGCCAACAATCCCCAAAGTCTTACTAGCCAACTCAATAATTGGAAAATCCAGTAAGCAGAACTGATCCGCTTTTTGCCAATCTCCCTGTTGGACCGCCCGATCATACTGTCGAAATGATGTCGCCAAGTTCAACATTAACATCAAGGTATGCTGTGCGACCGCAGCGGTGCCATAAGCTTGGCAATTACACACCACGATGCCTTGTTGCTGTGCGTGTACAAGGTCAACATTATTGGTGCCAGTAGCAGAAATCAAGATCAGTTTTAATTGCGGATTGAGCTGCATGTGCTCAGCATTGATGTGTACTTTATTGCTGATAATCACATCAGCCCCTTGTATGCGCTGAGCAACCTCTGCAGCCGTTGTTACGGGATAGAGCGTCAAGTCATCAAACTGTGCTTCTAATCCGCTAAAATCTAAGTCCTGTTTATCTAGAGACTGATAATCTAGAAATACCGCTTTCATGGCTGCTTCCCTTCTGGCCGATTATAAAAATTCGATTGTGGATGATTAAAACCTGTGATGCACCAAAGTGCAATCGAACAGCATATAAAAAAACCCGCTATTTCGCGGGTTTATCGAGATGATGTTGCAATGAATTTCGAATTTTGAGTATGACATAAATGGTCAGTATCGTAAGTAATAACATACTGCTGCTAAAAATCAGTATGCTTGAACTAACCCCCTGTGCATAGGCTGAACCCATGGTCAGCACTAAGATGAATAATACAGCAAGCATCTGTGTTGAATGCATACTGATACCCCTCGTATTCCTCATGATGTTTTAGGTAGTATGATTGTTTTTTATACTGCCTTTCTCTCATCATAATCTCTTCCTACAAATTAGCAAGCTTTGGATTTTCAACCCAATGTCGAGCTTAAATTTGTTCGGGTTGCACCACGAACTGACAAGATGCATCGGCATTTTCCACAAAGAAGACTTGACCAAATTCATCGCTACTCAAACGCAGTTCTTTATAGTTCAGCGTGTAATAGCCCTCATATTTCTGCATTAAAATCGGATGCATACCTGTCGCCAGTTCATCTTGAGCTAAGACCAATTTCATTACCTGACGGTCATTCATCACCACCATGTAACGCTCATCTTGGACTTGTACGTATACCAGACCTGTGCCCTTGGGCTGCAAAGGGATCAAAAACTTGTGATTCAGTGCAATCACACCGGCTGCATAGCTTTCAATTTTTTGGCTAATCACGTTAAACACTAAACCATGATCAAACTGGTCGAGTAACAGGTTACGATTATCCTGTGGCACAAAAGTTGTGATCCCCAACTTTTGCAGATCTTGCTCACTGACTTGTTTGTTATTAAACAATACTCGTAATAAGGTCTGCTTTTGTTTGGCATCAAAAAATTGTGGATCAAGCTGAAACGAATTACTTTTTAAAATTTCACCCAAGGCATCTCGATGGCGAGTCAGTAAATTTTCGATAACTTTTCGATAATAAAATTTGCTGTTTTTCTTAACCCGACGCATTTTTTGATAAAAATACGGCGCATCAAAAGGATGTCTCAAGAAATCATTTAACAGTTCAGAACTCGCCAATACCGCAATGGCATCATGCCCTGTAAACGGCAGATGTAACACATGCACATGCGGAATTAAAGCCTGTAGTTTTTCAAAGTGAGCGCGATCTTCTGGACAATAAGGATCATACACCACGATATATTCGCGTGTAGTCGATACATCTTCAGCAAGTACTCGCATATTGGCATGCAGATTAGGTTGAAAGAACATGCCATAGCGTGTATCGACAATGTCTTCAGGGTCTATGGAGTACTGCGGCACCATACTGACCACACGATGGAATCCAAATAAATTGGCATACTTAATGGCAGCATAGCCGCCCATGGAACCACCATAGGCAATACGCAGATCAAATTGTTCGAGGATCGGCTTGATGGCTTGATACATCGGCTGCATTGATGATGCTGGAAACCACGATTTTTGTTTCGGCATCACACCGATCACATTAAAATCATATTTTTGCAAAGACTTCTCGGCATTGATGCTCAAGCCCTTGGCACGGGTAATCAAATCACCGAAGGAGAAAATAAGCTCACGAGAACTGCCAGGCTGAAAAATGACACGAATTTGATCATCTTCAAAAATGATGTGCTTTTCCATTGTACTTTGCTCCAGTCCTTGTTGCGTCACGCTTTTCCTTCCTTGTTGCATTCAAAGTTTATCTTGTTCCGAATATGCTATTTTATAGAGGCCATACAGATTAAAAAGTGCAGAATATGACACATTCAATACATCCTGCCGCACAACAAGGCTTTAGCTCTGCAGCTGAACTCTATCAACAAGCCCGTCCTGACTACCCGATTGAAATCAGTGCGTGGCTACAACAACATTTAGCTTTAGCCCCTCAAGCCCATCTGGTGGACTTAGGTTCAGGTACAGGCAAATTTCTCGAGTATATTCGCCCACTCAGTGAAAATATCACCGCGATCGAACCTGTGCATGAAATGCTGCAACAATTGCAGAAAAAACATCCGCATATTGCAACTTTAGCCGCCCAAAGTGATCAGATTCCACTGCATGATCATTCTGTGGCAGCGGTATTTTGTGCCCAGTCTTTTCATTGGTTTGCCACCCCTGAAACCCTCAATGAAATCAGTCGTATCTTAGTTCCCCATGGGGATCTTGTATTGATTTGGAACCAGCGTGATATCCAAGTCAATTGGGTCAAACAACTCGCTGATATCTTGAGTGTACTCGAAGGTGACACACCACGTTATCATAGTGGGCAATGGCAAAAAGTGTTTGCACAGCAGCAAACATTTAAATTAATTGCCGAAACGACCTTTCAACAAGTGCATCATGGTACAGTGGAACACGTGGTTTCCAAACGATTATTGTCCACCAGTTTTATTGCAGCGTTAAGCATGGATGAACAACAAAAACTGAAACAACAATTTGAAAATATCGTGGCTGAATCAACCCAAAAGACTGCGCAGGATTTCATTGATTTTCCCTATATCACGCATGTCTATATCTTTAGAAAAACACATTAGGACACGATTATGCTCATGCCAATCTCTTTAAAAAAACTCAGTGTTGTCTTCTTCATGGGTACGGTGCTAGGACTCACTGCATGTGAAAAATCAACAAAAACAGTGGAACAAAATAGTGAAATCAGTTCCGATGATCAAATCATGAAAGAGCTGAATAGTGATCCTATTAAAAACTTTGCCAAGACCCCAGATGATTTACACGACCTCACGCTTCTGACGCAATATGACGAGAGCTTTAGTCAAATTAGCGATGAGATGGAAGATGAGCTGATGAAACTGCGTGAGGAAGGCAAACTCACCGATGAATTTTCTACACAGCGTAAGCGTGACAACATCCAGTCGGCATTAAATATGCTCAAAGAACTCGAAATGAAAACTGAACAAGGCCGTTACATTCAAGGCTTGATGTACCAGTACTGGGACAATCAATCACAAATTTATCGTGAGAAAAATCAAGCAGCCGATGGTGAGTTAAAAAATCCTAGTGATAGTGTCAAAGGTCTCGGTCAGTTTATTCATGCACAAGAACAATTAGGTCATTGGCAGGAACAATATCCTGAACTAAAAAAAACTCGACAGCCTTAATCTTCCAAACTGTTGTAATCTATTTACCGAAATTCAACGTGGATGAATAAGAAGGTGACACGAGCTTAAAACTCAACGTCAAGGGCAAATTCATGCCCTTGAGGTGATTGCTCAATCTTAATTTGCGCTATGGTCGTTCAGCATATTGTGGTAAATCACCTGCGATATCATCCCATTCTGCTTTGGATGCGACAAAGATATGACAGGTTGGTTTCTGCGTGAGAGGCGTATCTAAGGTACCTATACGTAGACGATAATAATCAGGCGTTTCAGCCTTAATACTGATGATCGGTGATCCACACTCACTACAAAAACAACGCTGTGTGGTAGCTGTAGACGCATACTGTTTCAGAAACTGCTCACCGGCTACAATTTTAAAATCTGCTTTAGCAATCGGGGCATTGGTCGCAAATGCTGTACCATTGGCTTTGCGGCACCGAGAACAATGGCATTGCATGATCTCACCGACCGGACCATTGATCTCATAACAAACCGCTCCACACAAGCAGCTTCCGGTATATTGTTCTTGTACGCGCATAGTGGTCTTTCTTAGAAGAATTTCATCTCAAAATATCACAACTCCTCAGCAAGATTGTGACAATTTGAAGCGCTTAGTTCTGCAAAGAAACCAGATAGTTTTGAACCCCTTCACCCGCTGCACGACCGGTCGCAAGGCATGCTGTTAGCAAATAGCCTCCTGTAGGCGCATCCCAATCCAACATTTCCCCGCAGACAAATACTGCAGGATTGCTCTTCAATTGTAAGCCATCATTTAGGACTGAACGCTTCACACCACCTGCGCAGCTAATCGCCTCATCTATCGGGCGAAATCCATCAAGGTGAATATCTAAATTTTTAATTTTCGCTGCTAGTAAGGCCGGCTCATGCCACAAAGATTTATCCACCAGTTCACGGACCAGCGCAGCTTTCGCCGAATCTAAACCGGCTTTACGCCAAACATTGGTTAAAGACTGCTTCTTCGAAGGCTGTAGTTTCTTTGCCAATTGCTCAATACTTTGGTCTGGCAATAAGTCCAAAGTCAGCTGCATGGGCTGAGCAGATTTCACCTGTTGACGCAGTGCTCGACCTTGTTTGTAGATCAATCCACTTTCCAGTCCATAGTGTGAAATGATGATATCGCCTTGGGTCGGCTCGGCTTGCTCGACCCATGCATTGACTCGTTTTAAGGGCTGTCCAAACACGGGCTGCATGAACTTCGACCAAACACGTTCCACACCAGCATTACTGGCCTGAAAAGCTTCAATGCTCTCAGGCTGCAGCCATTTTTGCCATGCGCCATCACTACCTAAACGTGACCAAGACACTGCGCCACATGCCATAATAATCGCATCAAAGCCAAGCGCTTGATTTGATCCATCAACAAGGTTTTGAATCGTCAGCTGATTGGACTGTAAGTCCAAAACTTGATGTCGATAATGAAACTGCACCCCGTCGAGACTGAGACGTTTTAACCATGAACGCAGCAAAGGCGCAGCTTTCATTTCAATAGGAAAGACCCGACCCGATGAACCAATATAGGTTTCAATACCTAGCCCCATCATCCATTGTTGAATCCATGCGGCATCCCACTGCTTAACCCATGGACTCAGCCATTCCACTTGATCATAGCGCTGCACAAATTGTTCTATAGGTTCGGCATGGGAAATATTTAACCCCGTTTTACCTGCCATGAGAAATTTACGCGCCGCTGAAGGCTTTTGCTCATAAACATGTATCTCATAGTCATGCTGACTTAAGACTTCAGCCGCCATCAAGCCTGCCGGACCTGCACCAATAATTGCAATACGCTGAGTCATGCCCAATTATTCCGCAGATGCTTCGGTGGGTTGCTTGCCTTGTAGTGGCTGAAAATCATCAAAACGTGTGGTGTAATCTACAGGCTTGGTAATGATTAACTGCTGACAGAGTTCACCACGTTCAAGATATTTAATTTCAAAATGCGTGCGTGCTGAAGTCTCTGCAATGCGTTCTTTGATAAAAGGCAGCTTCCAAACATCGATTAACTGCTGCTGCGCTTCCTCAATATATTCAGGAATATTACTGGCCAAGGTAATCTGACCACCCGGCTGCAAACGCGACAATAGAAATTCAAAAAACGGCATATTTAACCAGCGCTGTGCAGGATTATGCGGTTCAGGGTTTGGATACAAAATAAAGAATTGCTGTACTTGCGCAGGATGTAAGGCATGTACTACCCAAGGTAATGCATCAGCATGAATTGGAGTTAAATTGTTTTGCCCCTCAAGTTGATGCTGCTTTTGCATTGCCACAAATTTTTCACGTGTCCGCTCAACAGCAATCAATTGAAATTCAGGGTGATTGGCTGAAAACAATAATGCATGTTTACCTTTACCAGCCCCAATTTCCACACAAATCGGTGTGGAATCAATCGGCTGAAAATCACGGGGAGCTCGCATACGCTGCGCTTGAAATTGACGAATAGGCATAAACAGATCAAACTAAACAGAACGGCATAAGTCTAACAACTGCGACTGTATTTGCCTAATTGAATCATCCGTTTTTGCTGGAGTTAAGCATGCCCACCACCATGAACTGCCCTCGCTGTGGCAAACTCACCACATGGGAAGACAATGAATACCGCCCATTCTGCTCAGATCGCTGCAAATTGATTGATCTTGGTGCTTGGGCCAATGACGAATATCGCCTGCCAACCCAAGATGCACCTCAAGCTGATGGTGGCCGTGAGGAAGATCAGTTCTAAATACGTTTAGCTCAAATTTAAATATAAAAAAGTTCCAATAAAAAAGGTCTACATGGTTAGACCTTTTTTTATTTTACCCAATCAAGTTAAAGCGTATTGCTTAACCCGCTTTACTTGCAACAAAAGGATTGTGCTGCTTTTCATAGCCAATGGTACTCATTGGCCCATGCCCAGAAATAAACTGGGTGTCATCTGGCAAGCTAAAACATTCACGCTGAATGGAGTCGAGTAATTGTTGATGGTTACCACGTGGAAAATCTGTCCGGCCTATCGAGCCTTTAAATAACACATCACCCGTCCAAAGCACGGCATATTTTGCGTTATAGAACATGACATGACCCGGTGTATGCCCCGGTGCAAAACGAACTTCAAACTCTTCTGCACCTAGCTTCAAGGTTTCGCCGCCTTCCAACCATTGGGTCACATGGACATTTTCAGGGATCGGGAAACCATATTTCGCAGAAACTTCCTGAATCATGTCCAACCAAAATGCATCTTCTTTATGCGGGCCAATCACCGGAACATTCCATGCTTGGGTTAATGCCCCAACCGCACCCGCATGGTCTAAATGGCCATGCGTCAACCACAAGGCTTTGACCGTTAAACCAAGCGCTTCAACTTCAGCTTTTAATTTTTCAGGCTCTCCCCCTGCATCAATCAAGACCGCTTCTTTCGACTCAGAGTCCCAAACAATGGAACAGTTTTGTTGAAATGCCGTGACGGGTACGATTTTAACTTGCAACATAGGGCGAAAACCTCAAGGCGATGAATGGGCTAATGTTTGCTTTAAGGCATCAAGATTAGCTTGAAGTAATAAATTGAGCAATGCGACATGATCATCCCGCGCGTTTAATGCAGGAATATAACCATATTCACCACCGCCTGCAGCTTGGAAAATTTCAGCATTTTGCAGCGCCAACTCTTCTAGCGTTTCCAAACAATCCGCTGAAAATGCAGGGCTCATAACCTGTACCGATTTCACGCCTTGTTTGCCCCATGCGTCCAAAGTGGCATCAGTATAAGGTTTCACCCATTCTTGCTTACCAAAGCGAGATTGGAAACTGATTTCATATTGATCTTCAGTTAAACCAAGCGCTTGCGCGACTAAATGTCCTGTTACACGGCAACGGTCAGCATAGGGATCACCCTTGTCTGCATAAGGCTGTGGAATGCCATGAAAAGACATCAATAACTTATCCGCGACCCCATGCTCCGCTTGATAATCACGCACACTTTGCGCTAAAGCTTGAATAAATAGCGGGTGCTGATAGTAATCACGAATAATACTCAAGCCCGGCAAATTGCGTTGCTGCGGAATCCATTGTGCGATCGCATCATATAGCGGTGCAGTCGATGTTGCTGAATATTGTGGGAATAGTGGAAACAGGACGATGTGGTCTTGTGGCTGCTGTGCCAATTGATCTAAAGCTGCTTGAATGCCTGGATTGCCATAGGTCATGGCAGGAACCACCTTCAGTTCAAATTCTGGATACGCTTGAGTTAAATGTGCTTTTACAGCGTCAACTTGCGCCAACAATATTTCACGCATAGGCGAATCATTGCCCCAAACCATTTCATAGGCATGCGCCACACGCTTTGGTCGAAATGGCAAAATGAACAAACGCAAAATCAATTGCCAAATCGGTTTCGGGATTTCAATCACCCGCTGATCTGACAAAAACTGTTGCAGAAAACGACGCACTGCGGGCACAGTTGGCGCATCAGGCGTACCTAGATTCGCCAGAATAATGGTGACTTTAGCTTTCTCGACAGGCAACATTACGCTTTTTCCATCAATTTGAATGACGCTAATGTAGCAGCTTTTTATCTATTTAATAAAATAGATTAATATGCAGATTTAAATTGAAAAACTCGATCATTATCTAGCAAATTACTTTCTAGTAATTTTTGACCTTTACTTGTCACTTGCCACAACATCCGCTGACGGTCATCTCGGCCATTGGGCACAATCCAGTCATTCTGCCGCATCTGGCTTTTAATGCTGTGTAAAGCACGAATATTCACTTGTGCCCGCGCAACCGCATGTGCACGCGGCATCTCAATACGAGCATCATCCAAACCTGTTTCATTCAAAAACTCATTCATTCGTTTAGAGAAGAATTCTTCAGGGGTTGGATTAACAAAGGTTGCGCCTAAAATCGACAAGAGCTGCGCCCACGTCATTTTCTTCTGTACTTTTAATTCTTTGAAATTACCATCTTGATAAGCGTGCATGCGGTATTCAAATGAAAATAGTTCATGCATCGACACTTTTGGTAAAGATAGGAATGGATCAACTTCGCGTTTTCCAGACTCTGTTTCGAGTTGAACTAACTGGGCTTTTAAACGATCAATTTCATCATGTAAAGCTTGAGTATTCTGTGGGCGCACCCAACCTGTAACAGGATAGCGTTCTAGCATTTGTGGCATGTTCAATCGAACTGCCATTTCTAAATCACGCAAACTACGATAGGTAAAAACTTGATCAACTTCATTTTGTAATAGTTTTCTAAATTCTTTAAATTTTTCACGAAGTTCAGGTTTAGCATCATGTAACGCATCATCACGTGAATCTGGATCATCATGCATAAACACAATGACAGGTTTTTGCTTGGTCACCGCATAGATGTATTCAAGGTGCATATAGCCCACACCAGACACAGACTGCTCACCGTATTGACTGCCCAATAAAATCATCACATAGTCACAATCGTCAATTTGACGACGTGCAAAAGCAGTGCTCAATGGTGTGCGTTGTTCTAGCCCCCATGAGAAAAACCCCATTCCTACAAGCGTCTGAGCCAAAATGATCCGTTCTGGCTGCATTTCGCTACCAGATGTGGAAATGAATACTTGATAACGCTTATCGAGCATTAGTGATCCTCTCCCGCTGCATAACGCACTCAGCATCGAATTGATCTTAGCTGGAAAATGCGACATGACTACCCCAATAAAAAACTAATTTTTTCATTTAACGTTGTCCAAAATGACTGATTTAGTCTTCTGAACTTATAAGTCCGATGTTGGCAATGTTCCAAGAAATATCATCTTGAATCAGGCGCGCCACAACCGGTTTTAAATTTTCCGCATTATTGCCACTGACATAGCATTCTATACGCAAACAATTTTCTCTTTTCTGATCAAATAATAACTCATTTTTAATCAAAATTCGGGCTGTTTGTCGTGCAACTGCAAAACCTGAGTCAATTAATGTCAGCTTCTGACCAAAAATATACTGAATTGCCGATTTTAGGAAGGGGTAATGCGTACATCCAAGCACTAAATAATCTGCACCGGCATCTACAACTGGCTGTAATATCTCGGTTAATGTCTGCAGGCAAGGCTCAGTCATTTGCGCACCTGCTTCAACAAAGGGCACCAATTCCAGACTGGTCACTGACAAAACTTGCACCCCTGCAGGTTCAGCAAAACGATGCATCACATCTTTAATCAACTTTCCACGAAATGTCGCAGGTGTTGCAAGAACAGCCACTGTTTTACTTTTTGTTTGCAGAACGGCAGGCTTTAACGCAGGAACTAAACCAATAATGGGGAAGTTCTCCCCATAATGTTCACGCAAATAATCCAAACTAAAAGCAGATGCCGTGTTACATGCCACGACAGCGACTTTACAGCCTTGGCGGTATAACCACTCTATGGCATGTGCAGTCAACTCACGTATATTTTGATCATCACGTGGCCCATAGGGTACATGTGCAGTATCGGCATAATACACAATGCGTTCATTCGGCAAGTAGCGCGCAATTTCTAAAGCCACAGATAAGCCACCAATCCCCGAATCAAATAAACCGACCGGTGCATCTGCGCCAGCTTTCGGCATGGGTACATCCAGTGGGTAAATGGGGTGAATGGCGGTCATAGGGTCACTTATATATTGTTCAGAATGACAAGGTGGAAAGCTTAAACCTCAGGTGCCTAATTGCAAGCGCAAATCACCACTTTGTAACACTAAAATGGATTCACCTTTTTCATTTTCAAGCAGTTCACCCATCTCAACCAAATGAAAGAATGCGGCACGCTGGATCAGTGCATTAATTCCAAAACGCACATGTACATAAGGGCGCAATTCACCTTGATATTCACGCATAAAAATAGGATGTTCATCATCCACAACAATCACGTCTTGTGTTGTGGTCGTAAACTGGATATAGCGCTTGTTTTCTAGCTCAAGCGTATCGACTTGATTAACAAATAAAGGCTCATCTTCCACCTGTATTTCAATTTGCTCGACTGGGGTCTTTAAATAGAACTTGCTGTCTTCTTTCCATAGTACTGTCGAGAACAAGTCAATAAGCGCTTGGCGTTTGATCAATTGACCATCGTGCCACCATTCTCCGTTGGCTAAAACCTTCAGATCCATTGCACCACAATGCTTTGGATGCCATTGATCTAATGGGGGGATTGACCTTTTGTGACCGGACTGTCCATCTTTTAAGTATTGTGCAATGTTCATTAAATTTCTATCATCCCTATTAATGAATTTTTTCGTCGGGTTTTCGTTCAATTGCTGCTTCATCCGCCTAATAAATACCTTAGTGACGGAAAAATAATATGATTCAGCCAATTGGCTAGAACTCGGTTTAAAACTATACTAGCCCACAATATCAAAGACACGATAGAAAAATTGTGTCTGGGCATTAAGAACACTCATGGCAGCACCATTTAAATGAATTGAATGGATGCCACCTTCCGAAATATGAGGAGTCCTACATGGAACACATCGAACGTGAATCGATGGAGTTTGACGTAGTTATCGTCGGTGCAGGTCCTGCCGGCCTATCTGCTGCGATTAAAATTCGTCAACTTGCAATTGAAAATAACCTAAACGATCTGTCCGTTTGTGTCGTGGAAAAGGGCTCCGAAGTGGGTGCGCATATTCTATCGGGTGCTGTGCTTGAACCCCGCGCGATGAATGAATTGTTCCCAGACTGGAAAGAACAAGGTGCACCGTTAAATGTGCCTGTGACTGAAGATAAAACCTTCTTCTTATTGTCTGATGAAAAATCACAAGAAGCACCGCATTGGATGGTGCCTAAAACTATGCATAACGATGGCAACTATGTTATTTCGTTAGGTAACGTTGTTCGTTGGTTGGGCGCTAAAGCTGAAGAATTAGAAGTGTCTATTTTCCCAGGTTTTGCCGCTTCTGAAATCCTTTACCATGAAGACGGGACTGTGAAAGGTATTCAGACTGGCGACATGGGTATTGGTAAAGATGGCGAACCAACGCACAACTTTACCCCTGGCTATGAACTTCATGCGAAATACACATTATTTGCTGAAGGCTGTCGTGGTCATTTAGGTAAACGTCTGATTGCTCAGTTCAACTTAGATAAAGATGCTGATCCGCAACATTACGGTATTGGTATTAAAGAACTTTGGGAAATCGATCCTGCTAAGCACAAACCAGGTTTGGTGATGCACGGTGCAGGTTGGCCTTTAAGTGAAACAGGTTCTTCAGGCGGTTGGTGGTTATACCACGCTGAAAACAACCAAGTGACATTAGGTATGATCGTTGACTTGTCATACACCAATCCACACATGTATCCATTTATGGAAATGCAGCGCTGGAAAACACATCCACTGATCAAGCAATATCTTGAGGGTGGTAAGCGTATTTCTTATGGCGCACGTGCGGTTGTAAAAGGTGGCTTCAACTCACTACCTAAATTCACTTTCCCAGGTGGTAGCTTAATTGGTGATGACGCAGGTTTCCTAAACTTTGCGAAAATCAAAGGCTCTCATACAGCAATGAAATCAGGCATGCTGTGCGGTGAAGCTGTATTTGAAGCGATTGCTGCGGGTGTGGAAAAAGGTGGTGACCTTGCCATTGCACGTGTGACTGAAGGTGAAGACTTCTTCACTAAAGAGTTAACTGCTTATACTGACAAGTTTAACAACAGTTGGTTGAAAGAAGAGTTATATAACTCTCGTAACTTCGGCCCTGCTATGCATAAGTTCGGTCAATGGATGGGTGGTGCGTTCAACTTTGTTGATCAAAACATCTTTAAAGTGCCATTTACACTACATGACTTACAGCCAGACTTCAGCGCTTTAAAAACTGTCGATGCTGCGAACTTCAAACCGAATTATCCAAAACCAGATGGTAAAATTACATTTGACCGTCTGTCTTCAGTATTCGTATCGAATACCGTTCACGAAGAGAACCAGCCTGCTCACTTGAAACTGACAGATGCTTCTATTCCTGTAAATGTGAACTTACCAAAATGGGATGAGCCTGCTCAGCGCTATTGCCCTGCTGGTGTTTATGAAATTATGGAAGAGAATGACGGTTCTAAGCGTTTCCAAATTAACGCAGCAAACTGTGTTCACTGTAAGACGTGTGATATCAAAGATCCGTCTCAAAACATTACTTGGGTAACACCTGAGGGTGGCGGTGGTCCTAATTACCCGAACATGTAATTAGTACCCGAACATGTAATCTCTTTTGATATAAAAATAAACCCGCTTCGCGCGGGTTTATTCTCAGTTTAAAATAATTTATTCAAAGTTAGAATTCTTCAAATTTGAATAGTTAAATTATAAATAATATTTGAATACCAAAAATTCATAATCTAACAGTAAATATTCTAATTCTAGCTTCTACTCTATAAGAATATGCTTATTCCAATGCATACTCTTCTGCATTTAATATTTGATTCTTATCGATTTTAAATCGATTTGAAATAATTATTTTTGATTTAGTCATTCCACCAAAAACGACTTCACAGCTTAAATTTGTTTTTATTCTATTACTAAAATCTTCAATATTTTTAACACAATGCTCACTATTAGCATCATCTTCCGGACATATTTTCAACAAAAAATCCGATTGAAAAGTATTCTTCTTTCTTTTTTCATCTTTTACTTTTAAATACGCATAAGGTTTGAACTCATTCAACTTGTCACACTCAATACGTGCAAAGTCGAATTGTTCTTTTATCAAAACTTCTTTTAATGAAACTGAACTTATTAAATTTCCTGTAACTGCTAATGCAGGTTTTTCTTCTGAACCGATAATACTGTAGCTTAATTTAAGAGAAGGATTAACAGTAATTTTTCTATCTAAGCTTTGATGATTAGCATTTTGGCAACCCAAAATAAATACAACAAAACCCAAAATGTATTTTTTTTTCATTTTATTTTCTTCAATTGAGTGAACATCATATCTTCAGCAGACTGGCCCATAAATATTTTTTCTTTCATCATTTCCTTAAATTCAGCATGACTATATTTTGTAGAATAAAAAACATTTGCTCTCTCTCTGGGTTTATTCCTCCACTGCCCTCCTGAATCTGCAACAGCATCGTTACTATCATACGACTTTGGCTCGCATGTTACACTTACCCAATAATTACAATTTGGTGAAGGTTCTCTAAAATAGATTCGAGCACTTACTGGAGTTAATGCACTATACGATAATAAAGTTCCAACAGGATCAATTGTTATAAGTAAATTAACTTTACATATCTTTTTCTTCACTAGTTCAGCTGCTAGGCCAGCTGCGTTCCATCCACCTAAACTATGTCCAATAATATTTACCTGAGTATTCGGGTTTTTTTCTAAGAATTTCTTAATATTGTCAAATGCATCTAATTTTTTCCCTCCAGCTTTCATGCCAGTATATGCTTCCTCATACCCGTAATATTCAATCGTCGCATTTTTAAATTTCTTCTTTTGTGATAAATCAAACTCATCAAAATATTCACCAACAAATCTATTAGGTCCTAAGCCTCTACCTCCTATATTAATAGGCAGATCGTTAGGAGCAAAAGAGTACTTATCAGATGCTCCACCAATAAATGCGGTATAACTATGTGTATATACCACCAGCTGAACAGGAACTACAGGTGGTGTAGGGTTTACATTTCCCATAGTTGTCCTAACTAAGTCAGCATAGGCTTGTTCTTCTAATCCCATCACATCACCACATGTATTTTATATTGTTTATTTAATTCTTCAGTTTCTAGCCTAACAAGACCGGATTTATCTAATTTTCCACGTTCAACTTCTTTGTCTGTTTCATCGTAAATAATATATTCCGTACCTGAAGCAAGTTTCTTTCCTTGATGATCCATCACATCAAACCATACGCCATATTTTTGCTTTTCTTTTTCAGGCAAAAATGGAAGCGGCTTATTTACTTTTGCACCCTGTTTAAAATTATGCTGCCCTGCCTTCACTTCAAACTTACCGCTAGTTGTCGGTAATACACCCGCACTACTAATTTCAATCTGGCTACCATCAGCAGTCAGCACGATTTTTTTGCTTGCTTTTATTTCAACTTTATCTTCCGTAGAAATAATTTGAATACCCTTTCGTGCAATCAAATCAACCCCATCTCCTTGGGCTTGGATTTCAACTTTGCCTTTGCCTGCATAAGCTCGTAATCCCTCTTGTGCTGCAAATAGACTGATCTTGCTTTGTGCATGGGTAATCAAGGATTTTTGACTGCTGAGGTTGATGCTATCGCCTGCACTTTGGCTGATCTGCCCATCCGCTGAAAGATGAATATCTTCCTGACTACTCACAGCAATTGAGTTTGGTGCAGATAAAATCATTAAGGCTTGTTTAAAGGCATCAGCTTTTTCTTTACTGCCTTTTTCGATTTGTCCAAGGAAGTTTTTTAGGTTATCCAGGACTTCAAGTGGGTCGGTTTGTTGATTTTTCGCCACTTCACTTAAAGCTTTGCTGCTGTTTAAGTTAGCTTCGATTTGATCTTTTGCAGCTTGTGCATCGAGGTGCATTGCTGCTGCTTGTTGTTGTGGGTGTGTGCTGACAAGGAGCCCTTGTCCTGCACGCACTGCGCCCCATTGGTCGGTTCTCAGTTCAAAGCCTTCCCCTCGTCCTGCACTTTCTGCGGTTTCTTTGGGATGACTGAGGTTCCCTAGGTTGAGCTGAGTGGCGCCATGGGTACTTTGTAATTGTGTTGAGATTTGTCCAGTCGTGTCATCAAAGCGAAGTTGTCCAAAGCCTTCACCTTGGACTTCCTTACTTTTTATTCCAGCCAGTTTTTTGGTCTCAGGTAGTTTGCCTTTACTATCAAATTGGGTTGGACTGCGCTGTGCTTCATGTATGCGCCCCACCACAAATGGTCGGTCGATGTTACCGTCAAAGAAATCGATGACCACGATTTCATTAATACGTGGTAAGAAACGTGCACCATAGCCTTCACCGGCCCATGGGGTAAGCACATCTACCCATGCAGAGTCCGTATCATTGTCATTACTGCCTGCACCGCCATCATGGCTGTGGTCATCACCACGGGTAAATAAGAAGCGGACTTTGATACGCCCCCATTCATCGACATGTATTTCTTCACCACTTGGCCCGACAACTTTAGCCCGTTGCGGATGGGTGCTTGGACGGTGTTCGAGTGGGTTATATTCAGGAACCGTCGCAATATTGCGGCGTTGTAATGTGAGCTGATTGGCCTGACGCTCGGCCTGTTCATGGATCGGTTTAATGTTCCACTGACTTTGTTCAATCAGTTGATTGACTTGTTCAGAGAGATCTTTAGGTAAGTTATTTTGGTTATAGAATTTTTTTTCTGTGATTAAAAATTGTTTGTCTGTACCACTGTGTTGATCAATTTCAGGGTGTTCATTCAGTTCAAACCAATAACCCACTTGTGTATCACGCACGGTCGATTGTGCATTGAATTTTTTCGATTGCAGCTCGTGATAGCGCGTTAGGTTTTGATTCAGTTTTTCAATCTGACTGTTTGATGAAGCGGTAGCTTGGTCTTCGCCTTTTAAGTCTTGCATCCATGCAGGGCTGATATGCCATGCTTGCTCTAGACTTAAGCTGGCATTGTCTTGGCTTTGGCTATGCTGATGTTTGCTTTGAACTGAGCCTGCGCCTTCTTCTTGGCTGAGTCCATCGGCTTGCCAGCGCTGTACATGGACCGCAGTCGGTTGAATGCTACGTTCACCGATCAAGCTGGTGATGCTGTCTTGTTTTTCTGTGGCACTAGAGCGATGAAAGCGGATACTACGACGGCTGAGTGCTTGATATTGGCTATTGTCATCAATCAGGCGAAGTTTTTGTTTTTCAATTGGCGCTAAGGAATGCGGCACTTTCAGCTGCACTTCATCGATGAGCCAGTTGATACCCTCACTGCGCCAAAGACGCGTTAAAAATTCATAATCGCTTTCATTCGACTGCATGATGAAAGGTCGTACATCATAGTTCTGACTTAAACCGCTTAGATCTAGCGTTAGACTGGCAGCAAAGAGCGGACTTTTGCTTTGCCATTCTTTAAAGAGAGTTTCACTGACATCTCGTACCGATTTGTTCATAAACACACGGCTGTTGCGGCGTTTATGCCACAGTGAAGTTGCATCTTCTAAAGTGAGTTTATATAGCGTGAGTGAACCGTCACTCTGCCCTTGGGTCGCTTCGGTAATAATACCCGTGGTACGGAAGAGTTCGCCCTGATCGGTCACTTGATCAACGGCGACCTGTGCGCCAATAAATTGTTTTAGTGGAATAAGTGCATTAGTAGATAGGCAAATCAAAGTCGCTTGCAGGCCTTGGTTTAAGACATGCTCCCCATCAATACGTTGAATAAAAAGCTCATCATTCAACGCAGGGTTGGAAAATTGCACATGAATGGCACGTTTTTGAGCGGATAAGCCTAATTTTTCAAGTATAAGAGCAATCGAATTTAACATTTTAAAAGTCTGTTTTTTAAACTTTGTATAATTATGCTGCGAATGATATAGGCTAGCCATCAGACTTGACCAGCCTATTTTATTAATAAAAATGTAACATCTTAATAATTATTATTTTTTACAATCTCTTAAATTAACCTTTCTGAACCAAATAATGGAATTCTTTATTTCCATTTTCATCAAGACGTTCTTCTTGAAGCAAAAGCTCATGACCTAAATGCATACAAAATTTCGGAATATCCCAAGAGGTCGAATTATCTGTTGCAAAAACCTCAACAATATCGCCCGATTTTGATTTACGAATGGCTTGATGCAACATCATCACAGGCTCAGGGCAACGTAAGCCACGGGTGTTTAATTGAATTGATGGGGGCACAGAAGGCTCAGACATTAGAAAACTCAGTATTAAAATCTAGGGCTATTTTAGCATAATCCTGACGACCGAATGTTAGCTTGAAAAATGCAAACGATAGCGTCTTAAAATGACTTGATCGCTCATCATCTTGATCAACATTAACAATAGACAACTGTATTTTCTACGGTATGATAAAATCATCATTTATTAGATATTAAGAGTCTTTAGGAAAGATCATGCAAGAGGAATCCGGCCCGTCGTGGGGCATGCGCGGCTTACGTAAATGGCTGGGCACTGCACCAGAAACCCGTGACGAACTGTTGAAATTGGTACAAGATTCACGTCGCTTCTTAGAACCCGATACAGTTGCCATGCTCGAAGGGGTACTCGACTTACCTGCAACTAAAATCCGCGAGGTCATGACCCCCCGTACTGCGATGATCAGCTTGCAAGAAGATGATGAGCTATTAGATATTTTGCATGTACTTGTTGAATCTGCACACTCACGTTTCCCAGTGTTTTCCTCAGACCAGCCAGACAATGTTGTCGGTATTTTGTTGGCCAAAGATTTGTTGCCATTTTTGACAGAACCGACCACCAAAGTCGATATTCGTGCATTAATGCGTCAACCCTTATTTGTACCTGAGAGCGCGCGTTCTGACCAAGTTTTACGTATGTTGAAAAATACCCAAACCCATATCGCTGTAGTGATTGATGAATATGGCACAACTTCAGGCTTAGTCACTTTAGAGGACATTCTTGAAGAAATTGTGGGTGAAATTGAAGATGAACACGACAAAGTTGATGAAGAAGCTCAATTTATCATTCCAGATGAAGACCCACTAAGTGCAAATACATGGTTGGTTCAAGCACTTACACCAATTGAACACTTTAACAATCTTTTAGATGCTGATTTTTCAGATGATGAAGTAGAAACTGTGGGCGGCTTACTGCTACAAGAAATGGGCTTAGTCAGTGATTTACAAGGTCAAGTGATTGAACTTGAAAACTGGGAATTTACCATTTTGGAGGCAGATGCACGTACTATTCATCTGATCCGAGCTGTCCGTAAATGAGAACCTACTTTGATAAGCTGCTAAACCACTCACAACAAAAAAAACAGCTACCTTTCATCTATCCTTTGCTGATTGCATTATTTTCAGGTGCCATCTTCAGCTTGTCGCTGGCACCTTATCATTATTGGTGGTTGGCAATTTTATCTCCAGCCCTGTTGTATGCCTGCCTAAGTCAACGTGCACCTAAACAATCGTTTTTCATTGGTCTAGCTTATGGCTTTGGCTTATGGTTCGTCGGGGCTTTTTGGCTGTATACCTCGATCCATGTCTATGGTGATACCAATTCAGCACTCAGTGTTTTGATGATTGCCATTATGGCGATTGTGATGGGGCTGTTTACCGCAGTTCAGAGTTGGCTCTACCGCCGCTTCTTTCCAGAAACCCCACTGACCTTTGCGCCACTGTGGGTGTTTTTCGAGTGGAGTAAAACTTGGGTCTTTACCGGTTTTCCATGGCTGTTTGCAGGTTATGCCTTTACTGAACGATTCCTCGATGGCTATGCGCCATTATTCGGGATCTTTGGAGTGTCTTTCGCGGTCATTTTATTGGCCTGTGCCTTGGTTGAAATCCTGCGTAAACGTGTATTTTGGATTGTTCCCTCTGCCCTTGTTTTGCTCGGTGCATGGGGTGCAGCGCAATTGCAATTTGTTCAGCCTAAAAATGAAAAACCGCTGAGTGTTTCCTTAATTCAAGGCAATATTCCACAAGATTTAAAATGGTTAACAGAATACCAAGCTCAAACCTTAATGAAATATGCGTCATTAAGTCGGACCGAATGGGGCCGTGATGTCATTGTTTGGCCAGAATCCTCCATTCCAATGTTCCAAACCGATATTGAGCCGTTTTTGGATGCGATGAAAGTCCAAGCCAATAAAACAGGTACGGCTTGGGTGACAGGTATTCCCTATTGGGATTTGGCAGAATCACAGCAAAACCAACACCCTATGTATTACAACACCATCATGGCAACTGGTGATGAATCTTCTGGTCTATACAAGAAGCAACGTCTAGTCCCCTTTGGTGAATACATTCCGCTTTCAGGGATGTTAAGTTGGGTACTGCCTGCCCTACAAAATGACCCGTCGATGAGTGGCTTTTCACGTGGCGCAAACAACCAAAAGCCTTTAAATGTCAAAGGTCATGATTTAGGTGCGGCGATTTGCTATGAAGTGGCTTATCCCAACTTAACGCGCCGTAATGCCAGTCAAAGTGACTACCTAGTGACTATTTCCAATGACGCTTGGTTTACTGGAACAGCGAGCCCACATCAGCACCTACAAATGGTTCAAATGCGTGCCAAAGAAAATGGCCGTTGGTTTATCCGTGCAACCAATACCGGCATTACCGCCTTTATTGATCATAATGGCCACATTGTGAAACAAGCACCGATGGATAAAGATGCGGTACTTCGTGGTGATTTACCTGCCATGCAAGGCGAGACACTTTACACACGCTTAAGTGATTGGCCTGTGTTGATTTTCTCATTCTTGTTATTGGTTCTCGGTTGGATTTATCGCCCGCGTAAAGTTGATATTTCTTTTAAATCACGCCGTTAATTCCGCTACAAAAGATCAAAAAACCGAGCCAAAGCTCGGTTTTTTATTGATAAACTTTCAGGGTGCCAGCTCACCTTACTTTTTCAAAGTAACTTAGTGCCTAGGGGAATCTCTGCATCAGGCACACAAAGAGCAACATGCCCCTCTGCATTATGAAAACCTGTGACCAAACACTCTGACTGGATCGGCCCAATTTGTTTTTTTGGAAAATTCACGACGGCAACGACCAATTTTCCCAATAGATTTTCCGGCTGATATAGCTGTGTAATTTGCGCACTGGATTTTTTAATGCCCAGTTCCTCTCCAAAATCCACATGAAGAATGTACGCGGGTTTACGTGCTTGCTCAAAGACTTCAGCCTGCACAATTTTCCCCACACGTAATTCAACTTTCAAAAAATCTTGCCAATCGATCTGTTGCATTTTTCCCTCTTTCTTTTCTTTGTTGTACTTCATCTGGCTATCTATGCATTATAAAAATTTCATTCAGGCTGACGATATGTGAAACAGACATTCGATGCGTCTAAACGGACAAAGTAAGGTCATCTTAGAACACGTATCACATTAATGTACGCTTTGATGTAGGCTAACTATTCATTAGCATGAGACATAAAAAAACTGGAGCAAGCTCCAGTTTGGAAGGTTAATTTTGGGGTTATAACTGCGTAACTAAATAGGAAAGCATGGCAGCTAAAGATACCATTGGAATATATCGATAAAGACGAACAACCAGTTGTTCGATGGCAGATGCATGTTCTTGTTTTAAATTTGCCACAGTCGCTTTTAATGCAGACCAAAAACTTAAAGCCAGTAATGAACTCATTAAGCTCATGGCAAAGAAGCCCACCATAATTTGGCTACTGCCCTCAGTGCTTTGCCATAAATACACAATGCCTTGACTGATCGGCAGAATACTTAAAATCAAAAGAACAGATTTCAGCATAGACCAATGAAATTGGTTAATTTCATCCGTTAATAATAATGCTTTCATGCTATCCTCCATGGCTAAAAAAGTACCATAAAAGATATTATGCGCGGTTTTATTTAAATGAAAAGCCTATATTTATTCATATTTTTCGATTATTGTAATCAATAAAATTGGGAATAATTCTTATTATAAATATCACATATTTTATATTATTAAATTTAAAGTAAATTCAATCACTTAATATTAATTTTATAATTAAGATTTATTATCACTTCACTCAATATTGAAACATCCTATTAAGTGAAGTGATTAATTCCATTAAAACTGAATTTATAATTATTCTCAGTTAGTGTTTATAGTAAATATCGGCATCATTTTCTTCACCGCCAGACTGACCATCCGCACCAAATGAATAAAGATCATAAGGACGGCCTTCAGAACCTGGAATCACATATTGAATGTCATTGTCCCAACTGTCTTTTGGATAGCCACCTTTGATGTAGCCACCCGGCAACCAGTTTTTAGCAGACTCAGGTTTGGTGACCAAAGCATTTAATCCGCCGTCTTGCATTGAAGGGAATTTACCATTGTCCATTTTGTATTGATCTAATGAGCCAGCGACACTTTTTAAAGTAATCGCCGTAGTATCAACTTTGGCTTTTTCACCACGGCCCATCACGTTCGGTACAATCAGCGCTGCCAAAACACCT
Organism: Acinetobacter sp. LipI_15; assembly: GCF_058242865.1. Classification (NCBI taxonomy): domain Bacteria; kingdom Pseudomonadati; phylum Pseudomonadota; class Gammaproteobacteria; order Moraxellales; family Moraxellaceae; genus Acinetobacter; species Acinetobacter sp. LipI_15. The sequence goes on from NZ_JBZAYN010000001.1 coordinate 2,827,842, forward strand.
AAAATGACAATGACCACCATCACTTCAATTAAAGTAAAACCCTGTTGCTTCATATTTTTTGTCTTCACTTGCATATTACAAATCTCTGTTCACATCATTGTTCGAATGTTTTAAATCATATTATTCATATTCACGATTGGCAGCATCACAGCAATCACGATCACCAGTACAATGCTCGCCATAAATACCAACATCAGCGGTTCAAGCAACGCCAATAAAGTTGAAATTAAGGTCGTCACTTCTCGGTCTTGCATCGTCGACGCACGTTCTAGCATCCGGTCTAATTCGCCTGAACTTTCACCACTTTTGATCATTTGTACCATCATCGGTGGGAAATAACCACTTCGCTCAAGCTGTGTTGCTAAATTACCACCTTCTGTTACTTTCTCTGCCGCAAGGTTGACCGAATCTCGAATCACCCAATTATTACTGACCGCTGCGCCAATTTTTAAAGCATCGACCAAAGGCACGCCAGACTTGGTTAAAATCGACAAGGTACTGGCAAAACGAGCGGCATTAATGCCTTTAGACAGTTTGGAAAATAATGGTAATTTCAAAGTCAATCGGTCAAAGGCATAATGTCCCGCCGCTGTTCTGAGGAATCGAACCAAGAGAAAAATCGAGACTACGCTACCGACCAATAAAAATGGCCAGGCCATTCGAATAAAATCACTGGCTTTCATTAAAGCGACCGTTATCCACGGCAAGGCATCTTTGCTTTGATCAAAGGTTTTGACAATATCTGGGACCACATAGGTCATGAGTCCCATCACAATACCGAAAGACATTAACATCAGGATGATCGGATAAATCATCGCACCCTGCACTTTTTTTTGCATGGCAAAGCGATTTTCGGTGTAATCGGCAAGTTGATCGAGAATGAGATCGAGATGACCTGAACGCTCACCTGCTGCAATCGTGGCAATATACAGTTCAGGAAAGCGTCCCGCTTGTTGTAGTGCGTTGGCTAAAGAATGCCCTTCCAAAACTTTCGAACGCACCGACATCAACAGGTTTTGCACATGGGCTTTTTCGTTTTGTTTTCCCACAGCACGAATCGCTTCTTCTAATGGAATTGCAGCGGCAACCAAAACTGAAAGTTGGCGAGTTAATAAAGCCAAGTCATAGGCATTCAGCCCTTTTTGAAACCAGCGCTGCTGCGCGTGTTTGTCTTTTTGCTCAATCGGATCGACAGCAACTGGAATGAGTGACTGATCTCTGAGCTGTTGACGAATTTGACGCGCAGAATCACCCTCAAGTACACCCTTCTGCTGCTTCCCTGAAGCGTCTATGGCAGTAAACTGATATGCAGGCATTGTAATGCTCTAATTTTCCAAAATTTCTATCAGCGCAGTTGCGTCTGACCATCAAAATCATTCATATTCTTAGATATAAAATATGAGCTCACTCTAACACAACTCCTTTACGATCACGACGAAATTTAATCAGGAACTTATCCACGTTTTATGGCAAATTCAGCGAGCATTGCAACACCTATTTACCGCGTTCGAGTCGCCGTTCCGGTATATTTATACGACTGCTTCGATTACAGCTTAAGCCAAGAGCAATACCAACAAGCTGAAGTAGGTGCACGCGTTGCTGTATCTTTTGGTCGGCAAAATTTGACCGGTATCATCGTGGAAAAAATTGCTCCCGATGCACCACTCGATTCAAGCTTTAAACTCAAGGCCATTACCGAACTTCTTGATGATCGTGCCATTTTAGATGAGAAAGTTTTAAATTTATTGACATGGTCTGCACAGTATTACCAATTTCCGATTGGTGAAGTCATGCAAAGTGCCCTTCCGACGCTGTTACGCCAAGGAAAGCCCTATAATTTATTGGCACGGACATGGAATCTGATTGACCATAATGCTGAAGCCAAAATTAAACGTTCAGAGCGTCAACAAGAAGCGTATAAAATACTAAAATTACATCCCACAGGCACAGGTGAAAATCTTTTAAATTTGTCAGGTGTGGAAACAGCAACACTCAAAGCCTTAGAGAAAAAAGGCATCTGTGAATGTGTGTTAGCAGAACAAGACTTTAGCCCGATGCCGATGAGCATGGCGCAAATGCCACTCACAGCAAATTCGGAGCAAAAGAAAGCCATTGATCGGGTGTTAAAAGCGCGGAATCAATATCAGGCATTTTTACTTGATGGTCTCACCGGCAGTGGTAAAACCGAAGTCTATTTACAAATCATGCAAGAGGTTCTCAAGCAAGGCAAACAGGTCTTGGTTTTAGTGCCTGAAATTGGACTCACCCCACAGACCATTAGCCGCTTCCAATCACGTTTTCATTGCAATATTGCCCTATTACATTCGGGGTTAAACGATTCAAAACGTATGCAAGCTTGGCAAGCTGCGCAAACGGGCAAGGCTTTAATTATCTTAGGCACACGTTCTGCGATTTATACGCCACTGCCTAATCTAGGTTTAATTGTGATTGATGAAGAGCATGATCTGTCCTTTAAACAACAAGAAGGCTTTCGCTACCATGCCCGCGATGTTGCTCTGTTCCGTGGGCATTTAGAGCAATGTCCTGTCATTCTGGGCTCTGCTACACCTAGCATTGAATGCTACGCCCTTGCCAAACAAGGCAAGATGACAATTTTGGAACTAAACCAACGCGCAGGCACCGCGGTCATGCCGAAAATGCACATCCTTGATCTGAAAGTGGCACAGAAGCAGCATGGAATCAGCCAATTATTAATTGGTGAAATCCGTAAACGGCTTGAAAAAAAAGAGCAAGTATTGGTGTTTTTAAACCGCCGCGGTTATGCACCTGTATTGATTTGTGAAAGCTGTGCATGGCAGGCCAAATGTCCGCACTGTGATGCCAATTTCACGGTACACCGCACACCCTATCAACACCTACATTGTCACCACTGCGGCACCATTCACCGTATGCCAGAGCATTGTCCACAGTGTAATCATCAAGAACTGAAATCCGTGGGTATGGGTACAGCGAAGGTTGAAGAAAGCCTAAATGAGCTATTTCCGCAGCATGACGTTATACGGGTCGATCGTGATTCCACCAGTCGAGTCGGCAGTTGGCAAAAAATCTATGACAAGATTCAAAAAAGTGAACCTGCCATTTTACTCGGCACACAAATGCTGGCCAAAGGACATCATTTCCCTTACGTCACCTTAGTGGCGATTTTAGATATCGATTCAGGTCTACTGAGTGTGGACTTCCGTGCCATCGAGCGTACTGCACAGCTCATTGTACAAGTCACTGGGCGTGCCGGCCGTGGTGAACGTAAAGGCGATGTGTTTTTACAAACCCTAAGACCCGACCATCCGCTTTTGAATATCTTGGTCAATGAGGACTATCGAAAATTTGCCAAAGAAACCATGAAAGAACGGGAAATGGCACAAATGCCACCGTTTCGCTATGCTGCATTGGTACGCTGTGAGTCAAAAAACCAAGAACTCAATACTGAATTTTTACAGCAACATGCCCAATTGCTGCGTCAGGACTCTGCTGGAATTATTGACATTTGGGGGCCGATTCCTGCCCCGATGGAGCGCAAAGCAGGGCGTTACCAATCCCACATGGTTTTACTGTCTACAGATCGTGCGCGCTTACATTATTATCTGCGTTATTGCTGGCAAAACATATTGCATAACAAGCCATCAAATATGAAATTGAGCCTCGATATAGACCCACAGGAACTTAGTTAAACGCGTACAATTCAGTCTGAAAATATCAGTCATACTGAATTGCAACTTTCGACCAAAAACACAACTCTAGGACGAGTAAATGTCACTACTGTTACAGATCACAATTTTCCTTGGCGCATCCTTATTGCTTGTCCCTTTGCTCAAGCGCTTTGGTATTGCAACGGTTTTGGGATATCTGTTCACCGGTATTTTGCTCGGCCCCGATGTCTTTAACATTGCCAGTGATCCCGAAGCGATCCAAGAGCTCGCTGAATTTGGCGTGATCTTACTGATGTTCCTGATCGGACTCGAACTTCGTCCACAGCGGCTATGGAGCATGCGTAGTTCTATTTTCGGCATGGGCAGTTTACAAGTCGGTCTGACCGGTCTGCTTTTAGCGCTAGGCAGTTTTTTTGCCTTACAACAAGGCATTGCAGCCAGTATCGTTATCGGTTTCGCTCTGGCACTCTCCTCTACTGCCTTTGTCTTGCAGATGCTGAGTGAAAAACAGCAATTAAACACCACCTATGGGCAACAATCCTTTTCGATTTTGCTGTTTCAAGATATGGCCGCAATTCCCCTGATTGCAGTCATCCCCCTGCTCGCAGGAACAGAATCATCACATCACGGAATCGCCTATTTCGCTGCAATCATTGCAACTTTTTCAGGCTTATTTTTATTTAGTCGATACTTAATGCGGCCTTTTTTCCGTTTCGTCGCGAAAAGTGGCGCGCATGAACTGATCACTGCTGTTGGCTTATTTATTGTGCTGGGTGTCGTGGTGTTGATGGATGTACTGGGCATCAGTACCACACTCGGAGCATTTCTGACGGGCGTGCTATTGGCAGACTCGGAATTCCGCCATGAACTCGAAGCCAGTATTGCTCCGTTTAAAGGGCTTTTACTTGGGCTGTTCTTTATGACCGTGGGAATGACCACGGAACTGTCATTATTCGTTGAAATGCCGTGGTTCATTATCGGTGGTGCGTTGGCACTGATGCTCATCAAAATGGCGTCACTTACCGCGATTGCGCGTTATCTTAAAAATACATGGCGCAACAGTATTTTACTGGCAACCTGTTTGGCTCAAGGCGGTGAATTTGCCTTTGTGGTCTTTAGCGTGGCGAAAAGTGAAAATGTCGTACAGCAGGCCATTTTGGAGCCATTAACCCTCATCGTCACTTTGTCGATGGTGTTGACCCCTATGTTGTACTGGTTAATACAATCACAAATTTTGCCACGTTTTAATCCAAAAACCATCCCCGAATATGACGACATTCCGGATGAACATAATCCTGTGATTATTGCGGGCTTTGGACGTTTTGGACAAATCATTGCTCGTGTGGCGCATTTACAGCATTTGTCTTTTACCGCTATTGATAGCAACTTAGACAAAGTCGATTTCGTACGTAATTATGGTGGTCATCTATATTATGGCGATGCCACACAACCAGATATTTTACGCGCTGCGGGCATTGAACATGCCAAAGTGTTCGTCCTTGCCATAGATGATATTGAAGACTCGATGAACGTGGCGCGTCATATTCGCCTGAATTACCCTCAGTTAAAATTATTGGTCCGTGCGCGTGACCGTCATCAGGTGCATCTGCTGCGTGATTTGGGGATTGAGCATATTTGGCGTGAAACCTATTTATCGTCTTTAGGAATGGCCTATCACATGCTGTGCGACTTAGGCATCAGCGATGAAGATGCCTATAAAAGTATCGAATTGTTCCGTGATTATGATGAAAAACTGCTGACTCAACAGCAGCAAATCTATACCGATGAACAAAAAATTTATGAAACGCATCGTAATGCTTTAGCTGAACTGGAACATTTGTTTGAAAGCGATGCGCAAGCCCGTGAAAAACCTACAGGTGTTGATTTACAACGCAGCTTACAACGTCATCGTATTGATGTCACAAGAGATGATAATGAATGACTTGTGTTTTACAATATCGTCACCATTAAAGCAGGGTTATGGAGAATTTTATGTCAGATTTACGCCAACGCTTTTTTATTGAAGATAGCCCTGTTCGTGGAGAAGTGGTTCATCTTGAAGAAGCCCTACAAACGATTCTTGCACAGCGTGACTATGCACCTGCTGTACAAATTCTCTTGGGTGAAATGCTCAGCGCGACTGCCTTGTTGGCCAGCACCTTAAAAATTAAAGGTCGTATTAGCTTACAAATTCAGGCTGCAGGCACTTTTAAATGGGCAATGGCGGAATGTAATCATCTCGGTGAAGTTCGCGCACTTGCAGATTATGAAGAAGACCCGCACTTTCAAACCGCTGAAGACAGCAGCACGGTACTGAAAGCCTTGGTTAACCCTGTGCTTTTCATTAATATCGAGCCTGAATTTGGTGAGCGTTATCAAGGGATTGTACCTTTAGACAAACCGACTTTAGCGGGTTGCTTGATGCAATATTATGATTTATCTGCACAAATCCCAACACGTATCGTCTTAGCAAGCAGCAACAGTCGTTCAGGTGGTTTACTGATTCAGTTATTACCTCGGAATAGCGAAGAAGAACAACGCCGAGTTGATGAAGATCTATGGCCACGTTTAACCATGCTGACCGAGACATTAAAAGCAGAAGAGTTAACGTCTTTATCTGCAAACGAAATTTTATATCGTTTATATAACGAAGAAGAAGTTCGTCTACCTGAAACTGAAGCCTTAAAATTTGGCTGCACGTGTTCAAAAGAACGCTGTGCAACAGCACTTGAACAAATTGGTGTTGCTGCAGTTCGTGAAACTCTAGAGTTTCAAAACCCAATTGAAATGGACTGCCAATTCTGTAATACAAAATATACTTTTACGGCAGAAGAAGCTTTATCCCTTTTTGGTCAACACCTCAGCTAAATCATTGCATGATTAAAAGCCTAAATCTAAGCATCCCTCGGGGTGCTTTTTTATTGTCCCCGCAAAATTGAGACCAGCTACTTTCTTGCGCTTAGTCGAATGGTTGCGAACTTTATAACCTCAAGAGGCTTTGTTGCACAAAGCTATTCTTGAAGGCTTCTTCAGTAATATAATTTCCAGATGAAGAAGCCTACACCTAAAATCTATCGTACAACCAATTGGTCCTCGTATAACCAAGCTTTAATCAAGCGAGGAAATATTTCAATCTGGTTTGATCCTAAGACGCAATGGTATGCACAACCACAAGGCAAGCAAGGACGAAATCAAACTTATTCCGATACAGCGATTCAATGCTGTTTAATGATCAAATCTCTATTCCGTCTTTCTTTACGTATGGTTACTGGCTTTGTTCAAAGCCTGATTAAACTCTGTGGCTTGAATTGGACAGCACCAGATTACTCCACCCTTTGTAGACGACAAAAGCATATTGATATTGCGATAAGCTATCAGAAAAGTCATGATGGGTTACACCTACTTGTCGACTCTACGGGTTTAAAGTTTTTAGGTGAAGGCGAATGGAAGCGTAAAAAACATCAGCCTGAATACCGTCGGCAATGGCGTAAACTGCATATTGGTATAGATGCTGAAACACTGCAAATACGTGCCGTTCAGCTTACTACAAATAATGTCAGTGATTCACAAGTACTAGGTGATTTACTGGATCAAATTCCACTAGATGAGCGAATAGATTCTGTCTATACCGATGGCGCGTACGACACGAAGTGCTGCAGAAAAGTGATTTCAGATCGTCAAGCACATGCAGTAATTCCACCCAGAAAGAATGCCAAGCCCTGGAAAGATTCTAAAATAAGTTCAATAGAACGAAATGAGTTACTTCAAACGGTTAAACATTTAGGTAGAACCCTATGGAAAAAATGGTCGGGTTATCACCGTCGTAGTTTGGTGGAAACCAAGATGCATTGCATCAAATTATTAGGTGATAGGCTGACGGCAAGACATTTTCAAAGTCAGGTCAATGAAATTCATGCGCGTGTGGCAGTTCTGAATAGATTTACGGAATTAGGTAGACCTCGCACCCAAGTTGTGTCTTAAATTTGAATGGATTGGGGAGAACTCAGCTTTTGAATGTTTATGCAACAAAGCCACCTCAAGATGATCAGCTGTATTTGCGATCAATTTTTTTTCGAGTAGAATCGCGCCAGAAATAAAGTCAAAAAAATCAACAGAGCTTTATTTTTAATAGAAAAATAATGTAAAAAAACTGGATAAAATATGAAACTCAAAATACTCGCTATTCTTTTAGCCATGTTCTGCTTTGGCCCAATAACAGCACATGCAGCAGACCTCGTCGGGACATGGAAAACCATAGATGACAAAACAGGCTATGCTCGTGCTGAAGTCCAAATCACTAAATTAAAAGACGGCAGCTATAGCGGTAAAATCACCAAAGTGCATGCCATCCCCAACCGCCCTGTCACCACGATTTGTGAAAAATGCGAAGGTAAACTCAAAAATGCACCCTTAATTGGTTTACCGATCTTCTCTGGCTTTAAACATAATGCAAAAGAGAATGCCTATACCGATGGCAAGGTGATCGACCCACTTTCAGGCAATACTTATCAAGGTAAAGGGCAATTGAATGCACGCGGCAATGTGCTGACACTTCGAGGTTATGTTGGAACCACGCTCCTCGGCCGGACGGTATCTTGGATCCGCGTCAACTAAAGCGGCCTTTTGGCTTTCATTGGCATGATAAACTCAACTCCAGACGAGTTTATCATGCCGATAACAATCTACTTTGAGATGAATTCCGACTATTTTACTAGTGCGTAGACGTTCAGCATAAACCTCATTTAGCGCCAACTCGTTCATGTTTTGGCTCAAAATATAAATACCAATTCTTAAAAAATCACTAGAATATTCATATTATTTCAGGCTACATTAAACCCATAATATTTTTATGCCTTTAAGTTTTAGGCATCCGCTTTTTGTGTAATGTGGGTAATTATATGGCTGTTAAACTCCTCCCTTCTATCCTGTTCGGCATGTTCTCCATCTGCAGTTTATCCTCTGCTTTTGCAGCGATTGACCCCTTAGTGGGGACATGGAAAACCATTGATGATCGAACAGGTTATTCCCTTGCCGATGTAGTGATTCGTAAAGATAAGCATGACCTGTATTCGGCCACTATTATCCAAAGCCGAAGCGTACCGGGAACGGCAAATGTTTCGACATGCACGCAATGTACAGGTGCTCAGAAAAATAAACCAATGGTCGGTTTAACCACTTTAAGCGGCCTAAGCGCTGATCCAGAAAAGCCCAATGAATTTGTGGGTGGAGTAATGCTCGATCCCAAATCAGGCAAGCACTACAATGCACGCGCTCGTTTGATGAATAATGGCAAGCATTTAATCATCAATGGTCGTACTGAAGGCTCTGCAATTGGACGCAATGTCACTTGGGTCAAAAACTAAGCACTAGGCCTTTAAATCATTAAAGGCCTTTTTTTTAACTTAAAAATTAGAGTAAAAACTCCATATTAAAGCAGCGTTTTAAAAAAATATGCCAAATACATCACAAACTATCACATTGATTTTGTAGGACTTTATATATAAATTAGGCAACTTACTCTAAAAACACAATTCTGAATTTTCAGGGGATGAAATGAAAAAAATATATCAACAATTATTTGCCGGAATACTACTTAGCACTTTGTCAGGATTGTCAATCGCTGCGGAAACCGATCCGCTAGTGGGGAAGTGGAAAACCGTCGATGACCGTACAGGATATTCGCGTGCAGACGTTGAAATTCGCAAAAAAGCCGATGGAAGCTATGAAGGCATCATTGTCACCACACGCAATGTCCCTGGCACTGAAAAAATGGGCGTCTGCTCGAACTGCCCAGGTGAATTGAAAAATAAACCTTTTATCGGCTTGCCATTTATTTGGGACTTTAAACAAGATCCAAAAAATCCACGTGAATTCCAAAACGGTAAAGTTCTGGACCCGATTGGTGGAAAAATCTATAAAGGCAAAGCAAGACTTAGTGCTTCAGGAAAACATTTAACTATACGTGGGTATGTTGGTGTATCTGTGATTGGTCGTAGTGTCACTTGGATAAAATATTAATTTTAAATGTGTTTTTAAAAGCCTCCTCGTGAGGCTTTTTTATTGTCATGTTTTGAAACAATAAGATGCTGTTTGCCCCTATGACAGTTTGATGAACCCTTCTATATTGATTAAAACATGATCAATATTTATACAGAGAGTATGCCAGACAATCACTATCAAACTTTAGGGATCGCCCGAGATGCTTCGGCTGATCAAATAAAAAAAGCCTATCGAAAATTGGCGCGTAAATATCACCCTGACGTCAGTAAAGAGGCTGATGCTGAAGCGCGCATGCAAGCGATTAATGTTGCATACGACACCTTGGGTGATGCCGAAAAGAAAAAACAATACGATTTTGAACTCGATCATCCACAAGGATTTGCTGGGTTTAATGCTGGCAACCAAGGTGGTTTTGACCAATCTGAGTTTTATCGCCAATCGACGAGTGATGGTCAGCATGCGGACTTTAGTGGATTTGAAGACTTGTTTGGTCGTTTTGGGCAAGGCTTTGGTGGCGGTGACTATCAGTATCAACGTGCAAACCGCCAAACCAAGAGCTTCCGTGGTGAAGACCAACACGCCAGTTTAGAAGTGGATTTAGAAATCGCATTTCATGGTGCAACGCAGAATATCACCTTGCAGATTCCGAGCTTAAATGCCCATGGTGAGCCTGAAGTTCAACGTAAAACCCTGCAAGTCAAAATTCCTACAGGCATGAAATCAGGTCAACAAATTCGACTCTCGGGCCAAGGGCAAGCGGGCTATAACGGTGGAGCTGCTGGCGATTTATACATTGAAATTTTGTATAAACAAACCGAGCAAACCCGTGTAGAAGGTGCTGATATTTTCCAACAACTGAATATCAGTCCTTGGGAAGCCGCATTGGGTCAAAAAATTGCATTTACCAGTCCTGATGGCAAAACATTAGAGCTACAAATTCCTAAAAATGCGCGTACTGGACAGCAGCTACGATTAAAGGACAAAGGGATACCAAACAAAACACCCGGACAGCTTTACCTGATTTTAAATATAGTGATACCAGCTGCACACACAGAACAAGAGCAACAAGCATATGCGGCTTTTGCTCAAGCTTTTCCGTCATTTAATCCACGACAGTCTTAAGGAGAGCACCATGACAACAATTCATTATCGTGAAATTGTCTGTGACGGATGTAAACAGACTGAAATCGTAGACGAAAAAAGTAGTTTTGATCTACAACACTTTGCCTCTGCCTGTGGGCAAAGTCCAGAATGGGTTCTGCAACTACTCGAATACGATATTCTGCCTAGCCGTTCAGAAGACAGGATTCATCAATTTTTTGGCGATGATATATCTCGCGCACGGCGTGCGTATCGGCTTCAACGAGATTTCGATGCCAGTTTTACTGCGGTCGCTATGATGCTTGATTTAATTGACGAAGTTCAACAACTACGTCGCCAAGTCAAACACCAACAGTTTCATTCACATTAAATGTAATCATGAACGCTCTGCCTCGCAGGGCGTTTTTCTTTTCTTGTAGAGTTTGTCTTGTAGAGGAAGTGATCGACAACCATGAAAACACGAGATTGCAATAAAAAAGTCAAAAACATGTTTCCTGAGTACCGTGATTTGGTCTCTCAGTTACGTGATGAAAATCCATATTTTGCACGGATCTTTGAAGAACATGATGAGTTAGATCGTGAAATTATTCAATTGGAATTAAATCCTGTCAATCATCATAACACGGATATTGAGACCATTAAGCGTAAGAAATTAAAGCTAAAAGATGAAATTTATCGCTTGCTGAAAAGTAACGAAAATGATGATATCTCTTGAGATATCGATTCATGTATAGGGGATTTTTCATGATGCATGTCGTTCGCAGTACAACCCACGAGGCTACGCAATTGAATTACTAAGACCATAAGGATCGGTCAAATCGCGTTGTACTGCAGATTTTTAAAAAACAATAAAATCATGACAAAGGATTCATCATGCAAATACATCATGTGCTATTTGGAGCATTACTCAGTTTCAGCGGTCTGTTGCATGCCAATGATATGACCTGTGTTTGGAAAACAATTGATGACCAAACAGCAGATTCACACAGTGACCTTATTGTGCCTAACAATGCCGATTAGACGGACTGTAGAACATTCACTGCAATGCCCCATTAGTCGAAATATGCTTAAAATGCAAAGGCAAACTCAAAAATGCTCCCTTGGTGGATCTCGAAATTATCAAAGGATTTAAACCAGACCCACAACATCCAAATGAATATAGCAATGGAACCGTGCTGGATCCCCTCTCGGGCAATGTCTATAAAGGCAAAGGCAAGCTGAGTGCAAATGGCAAACGTTTAACCATGCGCGGCTATATTGGCGTGTCTGCACTCGGACGTAGTACCACATGGATTCGTAATGATTAGCAACTAAACCCACCCATCAGAGAAGCTGACACGAATTATTTGAGTTTCGTCAGCTTCTCAATTTCTTTCATGGTTTTAACCGTACCTTTGACTGTGCCCTTCACCGTCTGTTTGATTGGTTCATAATCCATAAACCAAAACAGATTCATGTGTTGATCGCCGTGCTGCTGTGCTAACATATCAATCACACTTTTTTCACCGCGCCCGACCAAATGCCGTCGATAAAAATAATACAGTAGTAAAATCGTGGTCATCAGCATGATGCCGAGCATGATCCAAAAACCGGTTGGCGATTTGAGTCCCGGAATAAACTCAAAGTTCATACCGTATATACCGGTTAATAAGGTTAATGGTGCGAAAATTGCCGTAATAATCGCCAGAATCCGCATATTTTCATTGGTTTGGTTAGCAACGGCTGAAAAATGCAGATCAATGGCGGCCTGCACGGCACTGCGTAATCGTGTGGTATGTTTTTGAATGCGTTCGATATGGCTGGTTAAATCATCTACGCGAACCAGCATGATATCCTGCTTTTCACTGCGCTTTTTGCCTTTCAAATGTGGGTAATTATCCACAACTTCATCACGCAGTTCTTGCAAGGCTTCAATTTGCTCTTCACACAAATTTTCCACTTGCTGAAAGGCCATATTTTCCTGCAACAACTGATGCCACTTGGTAAAACGTCGATGGCCTTGCAGCAATTCTTGCTGCCAGAACTCGACACGGCGGGTCAATGGAACACGTAAATCGAGGTATCCATCTACCATATTATTCAGTAAGCGCAATGCCAAATCTAAGGGTGTAAGGGCTAATTTTCGTGGTTTATTTTGTTCATCAATCGGCCGAGAAATTAAGGTTTCAATTCGTTGGATATAACTTTCAATGGCTTTGTTGCCTTTTTCGCGCACCGTGATCAGCACTTGGGGCGTGAGCAAAAAACTGATCGGGGTGGTCGCCAAACCAAAGACCCGCTCATGCTTTTCAAGCGCATCGGCGCCGGCAGCAATTTGGTCATCGGGTGTAACCATTTTTCTAAAAATTAATAAATCGTAATCATCAAGTGTGTCAAAAGCACACGGATGCTCTAAATTTAAAATATCCCGCAGATGGTATTCATTGACCCGTAGATCTGATGCCTGAAAAATATCACTCTGCCACTGCTCTGGGCGGTTGACGACATCTTCACGGGTACAATCAATCCAAATAAACTCAGGCTCAAGTTCAGTATGATGCTCACATTGCACTTGGTCTTGCACATAGATATGCGCGGCTGTTGGATGCTGAAAAAAATAATAGGTTTGCATATCTCATTTATTATTGTGTTTACTTTTTGCATGATGCCATAAAAAAAGCCTTGAGCAAGTCAAAGTTCATACTCTGACTGCACTCAAGGCTTTTTAGAATCCATTCACAGAGCCGAAACCCTGTGAATCAACAAACCATTAAGCTTGTTCGATGTCTTTCATGGTTAATTTGATACGACCGCGGTTGTCGACATCAGCAACTTGTACTTTGATCTCTTGACCTTCAGATAATACGTCTGAAACGTTCGCAATGCGTTCGTTAGAAATTTGAGAGATGTGAAGTAAGCCATCAGTACCTGGAAGGATGTTTACAAACGCACCAAATTCAACGATACGAATCACTTTACCAGTGTAGATTGTACCTGGTTCGATTTCAGCAGTAAGCGCTTGGATTTTCGCAACAGCAGCAGAAGCAGCCGCTTTAGTTTCACCAAATACGCGAACTGTACCGTTATCTTCGATATCGATCGCTGCTTTGGTTTCTTCAGTGATCGCACGAATCGTTGCGCCACCTTTACCAATCACATCACGGATCTTATCAGGGTTGATGTTGATCACTTGGAATGTAGGTGCGTGCATAGAGATTTCAGGACGAGCGCGTGAAATTACTTGGTTCATTGCATTTAAGATGTGCATACGACCTGCATACGCTTGGTTCAATGCAACTTCCATGATCTCTTCAGTAATACCTTCGATCTTGATGTCCATTTGAAGTGCAGTAATACCGTTTGCAGAACCGGCTACTTTAAAGTCCATATCACCAAGGTGGTCTTCATCACCCAAGATGTCAGAAAGCACTGCGAAACGTTCGCCTTCTTTCACAAGACCCATCGCAATACCAGCAACTGGCGCTTTAAGTGGAACACCTGCGTCCATAAGTGATAGAGAAGCACCACATACAGAAGCCATTGAAGATGAACCGTTAGATTCAGTGATGTCCGATACGATACGGATCACGTACGGGAAGCGGTCAGCTGCAGGAAGTACAGCTTGAACACCACGACGCGCTAGACGACCGTGACCGATTTCACGACGTTTAGGACCAGATTCACGACCAGTTTCGCCTACAGAGTATGCAGGGAAGTTGTAGTGCAACATGAAGTTGTCAGTTTTTGTACCCGCTAATGTATCTACCATTAACGCATCACGCGTATTACCCAAAGTTGTTGTTACCAACGCCTGAGTTTCACCACGTGTAAATAATGCAGAACCGTGAGCACGGTCTAATACACCAACTTGTACGTCAAGCGCACGAACAGTTTTGGTATCACGGCCATCAATACGTGGCTTACCTGACAAGATGTTGTCACGTACTGTACGGTATTTAAGGTCTTCGAATAATTCAGCTAAGTCGTCAGCGATACCATCAACGTCATCTTCTGGAACGAATTGAGCAACAGCTTCAGCTTGAAGCGCATCAAGTGCTGCATAACGATCGTGTTTAACCGCGATTGTGTATGCTTCAGAGATTTTCGCTTCAAACGCTTCTTTTAATTTTGCACGAAGGTCTTCGTTTTTCGCAGGTGCAGTCCAAGTAGACTCTGTTGCACCAGCAGCTGCAGCAAATTCTTTAATCGCTTGGATCGCGATTTGCATTTCGTCATGACCGAACAATACAGCGCCAAGCATTTGGTCTTCAGAAAGTTCTTTCGCTTCTGATTCAACCATCAATACCGCAGATTCTGTACCTGCAACCACAAGGTCAAGGTCAGATTCTTTTAACTGTTCGTGATTCGGGTTAAGGATGTATTCACCGTTGATTAAACCAACGCGTGCACCACCGATTGGACCACGGAAAGGTGTACCCGCAATTGCAAGAGCAGCTGAAGTACCTAACATTGCAGCAATGTCAGCTTCCATTGTCTTATCAGAAGAAATAACAGTCGCAGTCACTTGAATTTCGTTGTAGTAACCTTCTGGGAACAATGGACGAATTGGACGGTCAATTAAGCGTGAAATAAGCGTTTCAGCTTCAGACGCACGGCCTTCACGTTTACCATAACCACCTGGAATACGACCTGCAGCATATTGTTTTTCTTGGTAGTTAACAGTCAATGGGAAGAAGTCTTGACCTGCTTTCGCTGTTGGCTGAGCAACAACAGCAACAAGAACTTGTACACCACCCATAGTGATGATCACAGTATTCGCTTGACGCGCAATACGACCTGTTTCTAGGACAACTTGATGCTGACCATATTGGAATTCTTTACGAATAATATTAAACATCGACATGTTTTATTTTTTCCTGATTTTATTCTAGTGGAGACCCCTAAGGTTTGGCATTCATTCAACGCCCCAAACGCTGTAACATAAATGACAAAGCTTAGAAGCCGACCTCACTAGATATTAAAAACATTAATTTAAAATACTAATTTAAGACACAAAGAAGGAGCGAATCATCGCCCCTTCCCCATTATCCAACCAAGGTTGGATAGACTTTAGTTTTCAGTAATACGGCACTTAGCATGCAATAGTCCGAAAATAAAAGTTTAAATCGAATTAACGACGTAAACCTAAAGCAGCAATCAATGCGCTGTAACGAGTAGCGTCTTTACCTTTAAGGTAGTCAAGAAGCTTACGACGTTGGTTAACCATACGAATAAGACCGCGACGGCTATGGTGGTCGTGTTTGTGCTCTTTGAAGTGACCTTGTAAATCATTGATTTGAGCAGTTAAAAGAGCTACTTGAACTTCTGGTGAACCAGTGTCGTTTTCAGCGCGAGCGAATTTTGCAATGATCTCTGCGCGATCTGCGTTTGTTAAAGCCATTCGATTTCTCCGAGATGCTTATAAAGTTAACTTTTGATACGAATCAACCAATAAATCAGCTGACTGCCGTGCATCACTACAGCAAGTGCATTATATTAAGGGAAAATCGTCCCAATTGCAAAAAGAGATGGCCGACTTCGTCAGGTTTTCATGACGATAATAGCGCCTTTTTTTTCACATCGATTCCATTATAAATTTTTTATATGTTTCGATACTTTATGCGACACAAAACCGCATATTTCTAACATGTTGAATGCGATGTCATTGAATGAATTTTAAACTGATTTTTTGATATATTTTGCCACTCGATGTTTAGCATGCAAAACTCAAAGTGGAATGATTAAAAAAAAGCCCGAGCTAGGCTCGGGCTTTTTTGCGCTGTAGTTTCTTCTTTTTTAGTTATTGTTTTATTATTTATTGTTTTATGTGGCGCTTTTCCGCGTCCTTATGTCAAACATTCCATGTTTTAACTTGCACTTCCTTATGTGGTAGATTTTGCCACAACGGCTATTAGATAAAAGTCGTATTTTTCGTATCTATATGTAAGCTTTTTCGTACATCAGTTAAGCTCTATTTCTTTTCTGTTACAGCGTATAGGCATTTCTTATTTTCCAGACATAAAAAAGCCCTGTAGTCTCTCCCAAAACTACAAGGCTTAGCGGCTGTAAGTTTCCTATTTCCTTACTTCACTGTAAGTTCGCTGTCTTTTGACGTTATTCTTATACTTTTGCGATTTTACTCAACCATCCGTGTTGAGTTCTTTTTCTGTGAAGTCATCTTCTCAAAAAGCTCTAAAAAGCTCTATGCGCAAATCTCCTGAATCGATGTAAGCCATTTCTTACAAAATACGGTACATTTTGCCTAGGCTTTACAAAGGTAGGTGATTGTTAATTTTTTCTAACAGACCACTAACTCGCGCTGTTCTTTTTATAAGCGCTTTTGCCAATGCATCTTTTGCAACAAGCAAACTCACCACTTTTTTGGCACGGGTGATGGCGGTATAAATCAGCTCTTTACTCATCATTTCGGTAGCATGATTTTCCAAAACTACCGCCGTATGGGTAAATTCAGAACCTTGAGACTTATGTATGGTCAAGGCATAGGCGGTTTCTATACTTTTAGGTAACCGTGTTGCCACCACCCATTTATCCAAACTTGGAAAATAAACCTCAAACTGCGACTTTTCCGTCATCGGTCGTTTTAAGCAAATCCCGATATCACCATTTGATAGTCCAAGTTGATAATCGTTATAGGTCATCATGACTGGACGACCGACATACCAATCCCCTTGTTTCAACACACCCAAGGCATTTAAGACCCGAAGTTCAATCTGCTGATTGAGTTCATGTAAGCCTAATTTTCCATGTCGAATGGCCGATAGAATTCGATAATCATCAAAATAACGAATCAATTGGGCTAACCAATCTGCATATTCAGCGGGTTGCTCTGGCCATTGTTTTAACCATGCCACATAGGGCTGAAAACCATACATTAGTTGATCATAATATTTTGCCCAATGTGCCGCACTGTTCGTAGCGTCGGGGAGATATTGCAACTGAATCACATCGCTCATATTCGGTGTCAGTTGAATCGGCTGAAGTTCGGATGAAGATACCACCTGATGTTCGAATTTCGCCAGAACTTCTGTGGTTGTTTGCTGCTGTTCTTGTTGTTGAATAAAACCGGCAAACTCACCAATGGCTGCACCTTGCACAAAACGACGGCTGGTCTGTAAATGGGTACGGTTGGCTTGTAAGGCATCGACATCCTGAAGGTTGGCCAAAACTGCGCCAACATCGACCGAAGCCAACTGTTCTGCATCCCCCAATAGAATCAGCTTGCTGTGTTGAGGGATTGCCGCGAATAGCATCTGTGCCAAACTTAAGTCCAACATAGAGGCTTCATCGACCACAATGACGTCATAGGGTAAGCGTTGGCGCTCATTAAACCGAGGAATAGCGCGCGTCCCTAAACCCAATAGACGATGCAAAGTTACGGGTTTCAAATGTTTGTGAATAATCGAATAATGCTGCAATGCAGGGTCTTTAAACGCTGCTTGTAAGGCTTCTTCCATTCGCTGCGCCGCTTTTCCTGTCGGCGCTGCCATGGCAATTCTTAAATTTGGATTTTGCTCATTCAACACGGCAATAATCCGAGCCAAGGTATAGGTTTTACCTGTCCCAGGCCCACCGGTAATGATATTAAAATTGTGCTGACACACCATGTGCAGTGCTTGGATCTGATGGGGATCGGTCAGTAAATCCTTTTCGATATTAAGCATCTGCGTTTGATTGAGATTTTGCTCTGTTTGCTGTTTTAAACGTGCAACTTGCTTGGCTAAAGCATTTTCTAATGCCCAATAGCGATAAAGATAAAGTCGCTGTGAATCAAAAATAAAAGGCGCAACAGGTGTTTTTTCAGCTTGCTCAAGCTGAACCATCTGAGCCAAACATTGAATCTGTACATTTTCGGCCAAAATACAACTGTCGCCTTTTTCCACGGCTTGCATCAATTGTTGAATTAACTGATTTGCAGCAGGATGACTGACCTGATTGGGTAAATAATGTTGGATTAAATAGTCAATCCAATCCGGCAAAACCGCATCTAAATCAGCAGTTTCTTGGGGATTTTGGGTAACTAAAACCTGCATTTCTACAGTGTTTTCTTGTCCCGCGCGCAAAGGCTGTGCTGACAAGGCTTTTTGATCATTTTCCACACAGTTATCCTCAAACTTATCCACAAAGCAACTTATTGTTTCAGCGTGAATATTTTTATCTTTTTCGTGCTTTTTCACGTTTTAGCCACAACCTTTTCGCTCAATATTGCATCGAGGTTTTGAATGAATGTATCCGCCGGCTTCCAGTGATATACTCCACGATCGGACTGTCCATCCATACCACGAAGATACAGATAACTCGCCCCACCCAAATGCTGCGTCATATCATAGTCTTTCATCACGGCTTTCAAATAACGATGCAGGGCCACCAAATATAATGCAGCCTGCAACCAGTAACTGGAATGACTCATACTTTCTCGAATATAGGCATGATTATAATGTGCGGTCTGATCGCCTAAGAAATTACTTTTATAATCGGCAATGTGATAACGCTGACCATCAAAATACACCAAGTCAATCGACCCCGTCAGATAGCGTGCCGTAAACACATCATTCAAATCTTGTATCTGTAAATCTGGCTCATTTAGGCTTTCAAATAGCATGCGTATTTTACGTATCGCCAATGCACGATCTGCCATACTTAAATGAAAGTCCATTTCTGAACGGTATTCACCATCGTTTAACTGATGCAGCCTAAAACCATCATGCAATGGTGTATGAATAATTTGACTGTACCATTCCCGCATTTCTTCAATCAGTTCAGTTTCATCTTGTTCAGGGTTCGCCGTTTGCCCGAACTGTTTCATTAAGTTTTGCAACATTTGCGGCGAATCAAACTCAACATCACTATGAAAACGTGATGCGATGGCTTTGGCCAACTTCTCTTCTGGGGTGCTAAATCGAACTTTTTCCATCAATTTATGCAAGAAACTTCCGGGCTTGGTTCCCTTTGGAAAATGCCGTTTAATCCAACTAATTTTCTCTGCAGTTTCTGCTTCAATGATTTCAATTTGTTCCACTTCATCGGCAGCACTGTCTTCCTGTTCGTTCATTGCCGCTGCCAGTTGGTCACGTTGTATATGTGCCTTATGTGTCGTGCGCGTGAGCGCGGTAAAGCTGGTGGTTTCCCGTGGATAAAAATGGCTATTGGGAATTTCTTCCGCGTCTAATACAACAGTTTCAACCTGAGTCTGAGTCAAAATTGGTGGTGCTGCACGCAAAACATCAGCATCCACACTTTCTGCATGTTGGAACAGATCAGGTTCGCTTCCACGCCAAAAAGTCAGTCCTGAACGCGCTTCTGCCACTTGTTTCTTTTCTACTTCATGATGACGCAGCACGGCATAGACACGATAACTGGCACGGGTCAACGCCACATACCACAAGCGATGGTGCTCTGCTTCATTGCGCGCATCATTTTGTTGAATATCATCTTCGGGTAAATCCGAAGACTTCACAGCAATCACACGTTCTAACCCAAGGCTTTTTTGCTGATTGTCTTTAAGGGAAAAATTCAAATTGCCTTTTTCACTTAAGCCGGCATTTGCTCCCAATAAAAATACACAACCAAACTCTAAGCCTTTGGATGCATGGATCGTCATCAATTGCACCCCCAATTGCCCAGTCAATTTTCGCTCTTGGGTGCTTTCATTATTGATGCCTAAATTGATTTGGCGAATAAACCATTGATAAAGCTTATGTGCACCTGTGTAATGTTCACTTTGCTGACTTAATAATTCTGCGATATGGCGTAAATTCACCACTGTGCGTTCATTATCTCGACTTTGCCCAGCCACCAAACGCGTCCACACCTGAAAGACCGTCATGCAGCTATTCCACGCGCTGCGGAATCCTTGCTCATTCCAAATTTGTCGAATCTGTTCGAGTTTTTCGATAATTTCGCTCAGTCCATCCGCTTGCTGTTCGAGTGCGACCAGTTGTTTCAGATCAAAACCCAATAAACGGCTCAGCAGCGCACGTTTCACCTTGGCTTCTTGATAAGGATTTAAAATCGCCGTCAGCAAAGCGGCTACATCTTGTGCGACGGAACTTTTATAGACACTGTCCCGAGATGCTTTATAACAAGGAACGCCGAGCTGCAATAAACATTGTTGCACTTGCTCTAAGTCGAAATGGTTTTGCCCCAAGACCGCAATATCGTTTGCTGTCAGTGCTCGCTGGGTATTGTTGTCTTGAAAATATAAATGTCCTTGCTGCGCTTGGTTGAGCAATGACTGAATCTGCCAAGCCACTTGCTCAGCTTCATTCAGCGTTTCATCCAAAGCCAACCAACGCAGAGGTTGTGGATTGACTTGATCATGATCAATCAACGGCGGATGCTCACGCTCACCTGCTTGAATTGGGGTGTATTCAACTTGCTCACCAAAGTCCATTTGCCGATGAAACAAGGCATCCACCACTTCAACCAAATTTTTGACTGAACGATGGTTTTTGTTCAAGGTATAACAACGTCCACCCTTGCTTTGAATATCATGACGCGCTTTACGATAGGTCAGCATGTCACCGCCACGGAATCCATAAATCGCCTGTTTCGGGTCGCCGACCATAATCATACAGCCCTGATGTAAGCGCTCCTTGACCCGCCAAATACTGGACAGCATGTCATCTTGATCTTGGTTGGTGTCTTGAAATTCATCGACTAAAATCAGCGGATATCGTGCTAAAACATGGGCAGCAAAACTATCTTTCCCCGCTGCTGAACTTTGCTGTAAGGCTTCCGATAAGGTCCTAATTTGTTGTGAAAAGGTGGTTTCGCCAGCGTGGGACAACACTTGAGGCAAACGCTTTTTGACTTCCTGCGCCAAATAAAAATTCAGGTATTGTTCTGCTTGATTGATATGTTCATAAGCGCTGAGCACCGCTCGGAGTTGTTGAACAAAAGCATGTTGATAAAACGCTTTTGAGACATCAGGCTGCTCTTCAACGACTTTGTCTTTAAAGACACGTGGCTTAAATTCAGTTTTATTCGGATCATAAAACAATGAGCGAATGGCTTTCATCGTCGGTTGTAACACGTCGGACTGGGTCAAAACCCCTTGGCTACCCGCAGCTTCAAAGTGCTGTAAAAACTCGGGAATGCGTGTGTTAAAGGTGACAAAAAATGCCCCTTTATTAAAACGTCGAGCGTCCACCAGGTTTTTATAATGACTTGCGGCATCAAAACACGCTGCAAGTTCTACACGAGCATCAGGCAGCATTTGCGCAAGCTGTTGACACATCGCCTCAAAATGCGCTAAGGCATTTTCAGGTAATTCAGGGACGCGCAAATCCACCGATGGGAAATTTAGACTTTCCTTTACCACGCCCAGATAATATTCAGGACCTTTCAACTGATGATTCAACATCAAATATTCAATCAAATGTGCAGGCTGCTGCTGGATCCAATCTCTTAATAAATCATGAATAATACGTTCAATATGCAGGTCTTCATCATCACTGATTTGCACCTGTTCGATACGACCACTTTCAAAGGCAAATTCACGTAATAACTTTTGACTAAAGCTGTCCAAGGTCCCAACAAACAATTCTTCATATTGTTGTAAGACCACGTTCAGACGATTGTAGGCATAATCTAAATGATCCCCATGATCTTTCAGCACTTGCTGATACAAAGGGTCGCTCAAACTTTGCTGAAGTTCGGCCAACTCATTTTGAGGTGCCGCGAGCAGGCCATAAATAAAGTCACGGGTTTCTTCAATCCGCAGTCGTACCCGCGCTTTGAGTTCCGCTGTGGCTTTACGTGTAAAGGTGGTGGCAATGACCTGATTTGGCATATAGCGATCGAGAAAAATCCGCACCATCAGACTGGAAAGCGTATAGGTTTTTCCTGTACCCGCCGAGGCTTCAATCCAGTGCAGTCCGGTAAAGCTCATGTCTGCAATCGGGTTGGTGGACATTTTCATCGTTTGCTGTGGCATATTCATTTTTTCACCTCAGGCTTGATGACATTGAGTTTTTTTAGGCCGTCATCCGCCTCGGTATCCATCACATGATATAAACGTTCTGCATAATAACGACAGGACAATGCCAGAAGCTCATCTGCCGCTTGTTGCTGTAAAATAAAGCTCCAATCACGATGGTGGCTATTGGCTTCATTCGACTCCAACTCCACTCCACCAAAACTATGATTTTTCAGCCATTCCTCTTGAAGCTTTGCAAAATTATCTGGCATGAGCTGGCCTGTTTCATTCTCCACCCAAGTGCATTTTTCTTGGCGAATTAAGGCAGCAGGCAGCACCACAGGACGTTTTTGTGCATGTTTCCACATCGCCACCCATTCACTGAGCTGCAGCTTGGCTTGTGCAGAGCTTAATCCACAACAGACTATGCTTTTATCATTACAAATCACTTCACGACGATACGTCGCGCCCTCATCGCCTAAGTCTAAATAGCTCAACCACAGCAGATATTCGAGCCAGGTTTGCGTCTGACGCTTAGGCTTTGCCCCAGACGCCATACAGCTTAACCAATGCATACTCTGAGAGTCTTCAGGCACGGTGATGCTCAGTATCAAATGCGGTTCAAGCTGTAAGTTTTGTAAGGTGGTCGCGGTTACACGGCGTCCATCCAAACGCTCTAATAACTGTGCCTGCTCTTGCAAACTGAGCTTCCAAGTCGCTATTTGACTATGTCCCACAGGCAGTACATCTTGGAACAAGGCCATATCGGGTTCAGCTGAGGTCGTAGAGTTCTGATCCTCTGTTTGATCGACACGAGAGGCAGGCTGCACATAATGCTTTTGCAATAAGTCACGGACATGATATTGCTGTAAACGGTCCAGCAACAAAGGCTCTTGCTGCGGCAATTGGTCACCAGTATAGACACTGGCCACGCCAAGCGTTTTCAAATATGCACGGGCAGGAAACACCACATCTTTAATCCATTCCTGACCATCTAATACCCGTACTTCTTGCTCATCATGCACAGGATAATCACGGTTAATCCACGATTGGCGTTGTCCCGACTGATCTAAAATATGTTCCGCCACAGCAAACCATTGATCTTTATATCGTAAGTTTTTCGACTGCTGAAAACCCATCGGGTCAAAAGGCTGCAAAGGATAAATATGGTATAGCGGCTCGAGCTGCTGTGGAATGCGTAAGCCATCCAAATCCAGCATGGCATCATGGGGTTGGTTCAATTGCTGCGGCTGAATCATCCGTGCGAGGAACTGGCTAAACTCATAAATGACAGATGATGGTTCACGACTTTCACCATCATTGACATCAAAGCCATTATAGAAAATCCACAAGGACTGTCGGGCAAATAACAAGGCATCTAGAAATGCACCTTTATCATCTTCCAAACGAGAGCGATCACCCAAAACCGGTTTAAACACATCCATCAAATCAAAAGGCACTTGCTGATCACGACGCGGAAATTTGCCGCTATCCATGTTCATTAACACCACCAATGAAAATGGGACTTGGCGGATTTTCCCCATGTCCGCAAAGGTCACTGATCCTGTCGGTTCGATCTGATCGGCAGAGCTATCGATGCCTTGTTGTATTTCTTTGAGCAGCAAAGATAATGGCAAATTAAAGCTGTTTGGGAGTGACTCAACTTTATCACTTTGAGCATTGTGCAGACGCTGCGTCATCGCACGCATTACACTGCGAATGGTTTCAAATGCTCGACCACTGGCTTCCACAAAAGGCTTCAAATCTGCGTCTAATTGTTGCAACCACACTTTGACCGTCTGTTCGCTGAGATTCGGATTGAGCCAATCTCGACGCGCACTGATATCTCGGTAGATCTGAATTAAAGTTTGCACCAACTCAAAATCACTACTCGACACCCCTGCAAAACTTAACGTGTCCTCAAATACGGCATGTTGTGGTATCGCAATTCCTAACGCCAAACGGTCTAATGCAAATTTAAAGGTATAACGATAATCTCGGTCTTGCTCGGACAAATATGCCAACATGTGCTGTTCGTCTAAACCACGACGGAAACCGGCTTGAATCAGCAGCTCCATCATACGTTCCATTTGCACATGGTCGAGCTGATACAGTTCTTGCACCGCATTCAAATTCAGCCAATCATGAAAATCTTCTGCGGTAAAACGACCTTGGCTAATTTCAATGCGTCCAACGAAAGCTTGCCATGCATTTTGAATATCTTGGCTGACCACCCCTGTAATTTTGACTGGGATATAAGGTAAATCCACAGCACTGCGACCCATGCCACGAGTCGTCGAAAAGACCGTCCGAATATGCGGTTCCAGTTCTTTTAAATTTGGCACCAATACCAAGATATCACTCGGATGGCGTGGCTCCTGTTCCGTGCCCTCGGCCAACCAATGTACCAACTGCTCACGTAAAACTTCTAACTGACGCAGGCTAGAATGACAGACATGAAATTGAATCGATTCATCTGAACCCGCGAGTGCATATTGATGCTGCTTGGGTTCTTCTAAGGTCATGATGTCATATTGAATTTGAGCGAGCAGCGTTGTCGGCTCGGTGTCTGGAAAAATATCTTCCCAACCTTCGCCACCAGACATATTCACCAATAATGCAAAGTTATCCCGCGCACGTTTACCTAAACGCGTCAGTAATGAATGCTGAGATTCACGAAATTCCGCATTGGTTGTACTCAGATAGGCCTGAATTTGTGCCGTGCTGACATTAGGATTTCGTTCAATATAACGCTGTTGCAATTTTAGGTTATAACGATCTTTCCAAACAGGATCGACCATGTCTGCCCAATACTCACGCGATGGGTTGAAATACAACAAATGTACTTCGGTATACGCCGCCAAACGATATAAAAATTTGAGTTGTGCAGGTGGTAGTTCTAAGGTAGTAAAGACAAAAATCTGTTCAGGTAAACCGTTATAGGTTTGGTGACGCTCATCATCATCGCGTTCATCATCCTCAGCATCCAAATCAAATTGCTGCTGCCGATTTTGCTCAGCATGCGCCAAGGCAAACCAAAATTTATTGTCTATTTCCTGACGGTCATTAAAGTCTTTTTGGAATACTTGATGCCACAGCCAACGCTGCCAATGCTCCAGTTGTCGAGCCTGAGTCGGTAGATATTCATCAGCTTGTTCAGGTTTCAGACCTGTAAGTTGCATAATATTTAACGGCTGGTTATAACTCCACGCTTTTAGCCAGTCAGTATCGCAATGTGGACAAACCCAGTGCTCAACACCTTCATCTGGGGTATGAATACAACTGCCACGAAAGGCCATGTAGTTGGTAAAAAGCCGAGTGACTTGAGCAGCGATCCAGTACAACATTTCTTGCCGCTTTTGCTCACGTTTTTTTCGATCGGAGAGCTGTACTGTACTGTCAAAAATACGCTGGACTAAGGGCTGCACATCTGTCGGAATCTGTGCTGCATCAAACTGATCAGCCGCAATAAAAACCGCTAAAGCATTATAAATACGCCATTGCATAATCAACGGCGGCATGTTGATACCTTTAATCCGCTCACGGTCTTGTTTATTCGGCAAGGCCCAATCGTAGGCTTTCCACTGCAGCCCTAAAATTTTACGATGATGCTTAATATTGGCACTAATACTGATTTTTTCAGCAATTTGTTTTTCTAACCATGCAGCAATGGCTTGATCGGGCACCACGATATGTCGTTCTTGCAAGACAGACAAAGCATTGGTCGATTGATTCGATTTTAATTTTTCGATCAGACAATCCACCAAAACTTCGATTCGTTGACTTTGAATTACATGTATTGCCATGGATTACCTATACAGCCTGCGTGACCAACTACTACAAAACAACAATGATTATTTACTATACATCTTGGGCTGTCTATGCGACTTTGACAAGAGAATAGATTGCAAAAAATGCTTTTAAACAAGTATCTTAATGATACTTTATGAGAAAAAAACCAATCCAGTATCAAGGGTATCTGCTTATGAAAATTGATAACATTCCTGATTCCATCGACCCTAACTTAAATCTGGAAATTATTCGCGCTGAATGTTTAGAGCTTGTGAAAAAACGTGCTTATTTTTCAGCAGGTGCAGCCATTATTCCTGTGCCATTTTTGGATGTGGTGATTGACGTCGGAATTTTGTCACAGCTCATTCCAGAAATTAATGCGCGTTTTGGTTTAGCACCAGATCAAATTAGTGTGTATGACCCGAAAACCAAACAGATTCATTGGACAGAACTGCGTAAACGTGGTGTCGAATTTTCTGGTTTAGTGGTTGCACGAACCGCGATGAAAAAATCGCTGAATAACATTGCAGCAAAATATATTACCAAACAAGTGACCAAATTTATTCCGCTAGGTGGACAATTGGTAGCAGCCAGTTTGGGTTATATCGTGATGAAAAAAGTCGCTGAAACCCATGTGGAAGAAAGCTACCAATTGGCGAAGCGTATTCAACAGAAATTTCCGAACCAACCTGTCCCAACGCCGAACAATGGTTAACGGCGATATCTAGCGCATCAACATAGTTTACAAATCAAAGTGATCTAAACCATAGATCTAAAGATTAAGTAGATCTGAAAATGAGCTAGTTTTGAAAATGAAAAAAGCCACGAATATCGTGGCTTTTTTCATGCATTCAATCTGCTTTCAATTGCGCTAAGATCGTCTCTAATACCTGTAAGCGCGCACTATGTTTGTCATTGGTCGCAATCACATGCCACGGCGCATATTCTGTATCCGTACGTTGCAACATATCTGCGGCAGCTTTGAGATAGTCATCCCAACGGTCACGATTCCGCCAGTCATCTGGAGTAATTTTAAAACGCTTATGCGCGGTTTCTTCTCGAGCTTTAAACCGTGCAGCTTGCTCATCCTTTCCAATGGCTAACCAGAACTTGATGACGACCGTTTGACTGTCATATAAGTCCTTTTCAAAACGGTTGATTTCATCATACGCCCTCTGCCATTCAACCGTATTGGCAAAGCCTTCAATCCGCTCAACCAAGACGCGACCATACCAACTGCGGTCAAAAATCGTGATCTTTTCTTCAGGGAGAATTTTATTCCAAAAGCGCCATAAGTATGGACGGCGTAGCTCATATTTTTCGGGTGCTGCAATGGTATGAATTTCATATTCGCGCGGATCTAACTTTTTGACAATGCGCTTAATTGCCCCGCCTTTCCCTGCCGCATCCATCCCTTCAAAGACGATCACCACATTGCGTGAATCAAAACGTAAAGCTTCAGCCACCTTGCGGCTTAATTTTTTTAATTCTTTTTTATAATCAGCCTCATCAGCGACGGCAGTGCTGGGTTCCAATAACGCCTGTGGGGTTTTGGCTTGTTTCCAGCGCCCCACCGCCGTGGTTTCATGTGTTGGACAATGTTTTAAGGTCCGTAAAATATGCTGTGCAAATTGTTGATCACGGACTTGCTCATCTTCACAGTCGATGATGACCCAGTCATGACTAAAACGCTGACGTAAACGTTGTAGGTTGTCATATTGTTTTTTATTGCGCCAATCTAAACCATGCAATTTATGCCAACGCGCTTCACTCGGGTCCATTTCATCCAAACGTTTTTGTAAAGATTTCCAAGATAAATCGAACCAGACCTTAATCACATCGACATGATTATTTTTTAGGTCTCGTTCATAAGCCCGCATGTTCTCGACATATTCATCAAATAAGGTTTCATCCAAAGGCTTCGACACATGCATGGCGGTACTCAGTAAGTCACTGTACCAGTTTCCAAACATCACCATGATTTGCCCTTCGGCAGGAATAAACCGTGCATAAGACTGCCAAAAGGTTTGTTTTTGATTAAACATGATCGGGGCATCCGCTTTCACCCTTAAGTAGCGTGGATCGACCCATTCGCGGAGCTGTTTGACAGCCTCGCCCTTACCCGCAAGCTCGATTCCGCTGACTAAAATCAACACGCTTTTGGCATTGGGCTGACGGCTGGTATTTTTTAGTTGATACTGCGCTTCAATCAGCTCAACCGAGAGTTGTTCTTCATCCATCAATTGAAATTCTGTTTCTTTTAAGCTCATGGCGGACCCTTGGTTTTATTCTGTTTTGAGTATAACCATGCCCTTCACCCCACAACAATGCTTTCATGTATATGCTGAAATGCAAAATATGACCGTTTCTGCAACAAACTGACTCAGATTGACCTGTAATTTCGTCACTTTGTCATAGCCCTAAGCTCCAACACCCACTAAGATTCAAACATCTAAAAAATAATTGAGACACTCAATGTCCAAACTTGCGGTATTAGATGATTTACTTGAACTGTATTACCAGTTGAATTACCACAAAAAGCCAGAAATTTTACAGCGTTTACAAGATGTCCAGCAGTGGCAAAAGCAGCGCATGCAACGTACGCATGCTGTGCAATTTGCTGAAAAACACAATGTGCTGATGTCTGAATATTTTATTAACCGTTTATATGGCGGCCCTGATTTCGATGCATTAGCAGCACAAATTGCACGTCTCACCCGCTATGCGCACAAAGCTGAAAAATTGATTCCAGACAATGCTATAAAGACTGGTACTTCGGGCGTACAACTTGCCATTTTAGCCGTACAGCTTGATGAACAAGTGGCCATGCAATTATTAGAAGATTATCCATCCAATCTGCCCCTAACCGATGAAATGATGCGCCAGACTTATCTTAAGCTCGATCAGGGCAAGGACCGTATGTTACAGCTGCAACTATTGGACGATTTAGGTCGTAATTTAGATAAATATATGCGCTCATTTATGGTCTATACCGCCTTTAAGATGTGCAAAGGTGCAGCAATAAAATATAACTTCGAAGTGATGTATGACTTTATGCAAGATGGCTTCTTGGCAATGAAACCGCTCAAGTCAGCAGAAAAATTTGTCCGCGAATTTACCGCTGTAGAACGCAAAATCGTTGACCGTGTACATGCCGGAGACCCGAACCCGTTTCAGCCTGCGGCTTAACAAAACTCACATCCCATAAAGTCCATGTTTGATATAAAACAAACTGGGCTTGCAAGGCTGAATTCAGATTTTTTATAGGGGATTTGCAAAGCAATTACAGCAGACCCTTATTTTTTCTGTATATTATTCACAACAAATGCAAATGACTGCTGTATAACAACAGAGAATCTGTCATCATGCTTGCAAAGCAACATTAACCCTATTTATAAGTTAGGAGTGACTCTAATGTCTAACGAGAATCAAACGCCTGCCCCTACACCTGAGTCGGCACAAAATACAGACAAAGTGAGTCCATTCTTAACTGAGCCTTTACCACAAGGGACAGCGCAAGGTCAGCAACAATCTTTAGAACAACGTCTGACCGACACACCTGTGACAGGTTCAGTACCCAAATATAATCTGCCACGTGGCGCGAATACTGGTAACGTTGGGGCAACCACGCACTTTGGTTATCAAACCGTGAGCAGCGAAGATAAAGCACAAAAAGTCGCGGAAGTTTTCCACTCAGTGGCTGCAAAATACGACATCATGAATGACTTAATGTCATTTGGTATTCACCGTCTATGGAAACGTTTTGCCATTAACATGTCTGGTGTACGTCGCGGTCAGCACGTCCTAGATATTGCAGGCGGTACTGGTGACCTTGCCAAAGTATTTAGCCGTGAAGTTGGCCCGACAGGTCATGTGGTGCTTTCAGACATTAATGAATCGATGCTCAATGTCGGTCGTGACCGCCTCATTGATGCTGGTTGTACCAATGTCGATTTCGTTTTGGCCAATGCTGAAACTTTAGAACCTTTTGCAGACAACAGTTTTGACCTATTAACCATTTCATTTGGTCTACGTAACGTGACTGACAAAGATGCTGCTCTTGCTGCAATGTACCGCGTTCTTAAGCCAGGTGGTCGTTTACTGATTTTAGAATTCTCTAAACCGGTATTTGAACCATTCTCAAAACTGTATGACTTATACTCATTCACTGCATTACCAATTATGGGAAAAATCGTAGCAAATGACTCTGAAAGTTATAAATACCTTGCAGAATCAATTCGTATGCACCCAGACCAACGTACTCTTAAAGGTATGATGGAAAATGCAGGCTTCCAAAACTGTGATTATCACAACTTAACGGGTGGTATCGTAGCCGTACATCGTGGTTTCAAACTTTAATACTGCAGGCTGAACTATGTGGTCGATTCTCGCACTTGGTGCAGTTGAACGCTTAATTCATCATGTCATTGATTTGGATGCGATTACTCGCATCCAACTAAATGAATTGCAAGGCAAAATGCTTCGTGTGGTGATCGATTCACCACAGTTGTCGGTGGATGTGTTTTTTGACAATCAGAAAGTTCGCTTAGAACCGACGCCAACAGGACACTCTGAAACCGCATCTATCTTTGAGCAACGCCCTTACGAGCAGCAGTCAAGTACGACCGAAGCAACGGCGACCTTGCATGTCAAAACGGTCGTCGAGCTCCTTAAACTGCTGTTGGCTGAAGATGTCGGCAATATCCCATTGCAAGGTGATTATCATTTATTGCAGGATATCCAACGCATTATGCAGCAAGCTGAGCCCGATTTAGCTTCGCATTTAAGCCCTTGGATAGGTCCAAGCCTTGCGCATGAAATTGGTAAGTTGCAACTTGCACCCAAATATCTCAAACGTACTTTACAAAGCCATTTGTTCTTTGCTGAAGACGCGTTAAAAGAAGATTCCGGCTTGTTTGCCCCACGTTGGCAGATGGATGACCTGAATCAAGACACACGAATTTTGAATCAAAATCTGGACCGTGCAGAAGCAAAAATTCAGCAACTGCATAGCCAAATTGACTCATTACAAGACAACACTTAAGACTAGGTAATTGCACATATGATTCCGCACGTTTCACGTTTACTCGACCTTTGGCGCATCGCTGCGCACTATAGACTCGACACGTTGTTTCCTGCGGAAGAATTACCGGAAAAAGCCCGTCATATTCTTTCTCTCATTCGCATGCACCCTGCGGCTTGGTCAAGCCGCGAGCGTAAAAATCCGCTCAAGCTCAAAGAAGCCATGGAAGAGATGGGCCCGCTAGCCATTAAAATGGGGCAATTACTGTCTACCCGTCGTGACTTGATTCCACCTGAAGTTTTACAGCAATTGGTACTACTACAAGACCGTGTAAAACCTTTTTCGAATGACGTTGCCAAAATGCGTATTCAGGAATCACTAAAAGCGGATGTGAATACCTTATTTGCACGCTTTGACGAGCAGCCTTTAGCCGCAGCATCTATTGCACAAGTGCATACTGCAGCCCTGCATGATGGCCGTGAAGTCGTGGTAAAAGTGACTCGCCCAAATATTCGCAATCAAATTCTGGAAGATTTTGAAATATTAGAGTGGCTTGGTCAGTTCCTTGAAAAACGTCTAGAAGCCGCTCGTGCCCTGCATTTATCTGAAATTATTCAGGACTACCGTCAAATTATTCTCAATGAATTGGATTTGACTTTAGAAGCGGATAACACCCGTCGTATGCGTCATTACTTCACCGGTTCAAGCATGATGTACGTGCCTGAAGTCTATATGGACAGCCGTGATGTCATGGTCGAAGAACGTATTACGGGTGTACCCATTTCAGATATTGCGACCTTTGATCGCTTGGGCATGGATCGTAAAGATTTAGCCGAAAAAGGGCTCACCATTTTCTTTACCCAAGTGTTCCGCGACAACTTCTTTCATGCAGACATGCATCCGGGGAATGTCTTCGTCGAAACCATCAATCCTAGCAATCCACGCTTTATTGCCTTGGACTGCGCGATTATGGGTGAGCTTTCAAAGCACGACCAAATGACCGTAGCACGCATGCTGCTTGCGGTTATGAACAGCGACTTTATGCAGCTGATTCAAATCGTGCATCAAGCGGGTTGGATTCCACCGGGTACAGATCAAGATGCCTTAGCACGTGAAATGCGTCGCACTGTTGGCCCAATGGTCTCTAAACCAATGCATGAATTGGACTTCGCCGGCATTCTGATTCAAGTGATGGATATTGCGCGTCGTTTCCATTTAGAGATTCCGCCACAACTGATGTTGCTGCTCAAAACCTTGGTCCATGTTGAAGGTTTAGGAACGGATCTCTATCCTGAATTGGATATTTGGAGTTTGGCAAAACCAATCCTCACCGATTGGATTAAAGCGCAAATGAATCCTCAGAAAAACTTAAAAGAACTCGGACAAAAAATTCCAGACTTACTTTTAGGTGCGCAAGATTTACCAACGCTGATGATCGACAGTCTGAATGGTTTAAAAAATCAGTCAGCTTGGCATGCAAAACAACTCAATGAACTGCAAAGCATGCGCTTGCAAATGGAACATCAGCAAAAGCGTAGTTGGGTCTTTG
This sequence comes from Acinetobacter sp. LipI_15, assembly GCF_058242865.1. Taxonomy (NCBI): domain Bacteria; kingdom Pseudomonadati; phylum Pseudomonadota; class Gammaproteobacteria; order Moraxellales; family Moraxellaceae; genus Acinetobacter; species Acinetobacter sp. LipI_15. The sequence continues at coordinate 2,860,892 of NZ_JBZAYN010000001.1, forward strand.
GTAGTGTTATGGCCATCTTCCTATCAATAGCGATAATTGCGCCATGGTATGTTTCCATCGTATTAATTGCACTTTCAAGCTTACTTGCCATTTGGCGTGTGTTTAAATAATCTGTATTTAAATGATCTTGATGTATCCATAAATCCTTTAAGCCTTTTGACAATAAAGGGCTTAAAGCTATTAAAAAAAAATTTAAATAAGGCTGAACGCCATGTCATACAGTTATTTAGGGGTACTGTATGGTCGAAATCCACTCCGAGCATGTGCAACGGCCTTGCTGTATAGTTTTTCGACCCTGCTTGATGTGTTGGTTCAATTAAATATGCACATGCCTTTTCTAAACTGACAACCGACAGCCAACACCACCCTGTATCGGATGCAACATAGCGCTGCATTTTGGTGGATCATTCCCTTTAATGCACTTCCCTGTTTATTCCTACTTTGTTTGCCACAGCAAAAACTGATGGCCGGATTAAATTATTGGTTATTAGCTGGGGCCGTGGTTTTTATCATTAACTTTTTTACGTGGGCGGTCTTCCCAATGGCGACATGGGCAATCGTCTGCCTCAGTTTGTTTCAATTGCATCGGCATAATGAACAATTATTACAGCATTCGTGAGCGGTGCCCTGATATGACTGAGAAGTCATTTGTCGTAAGTTTCAGCCATTGGGTCTGTGCAAAAACGCACTAGAATAATTCTACGACTGTATTTTAAGCGACTGCCATGACTCAAATTTTGCAAAAAAAACCGCCTGCGCTCAATATCCGTGCTGGCCATTTAGCACGCCAACTGATTGAACAAGAAGGTTTAAACGCTGCTCAAGTGGATATCCTGCCCGGTGCTGCTGGTGGCCCGAAAGGCATTGGTATTCAAGGTTTAGATCAGGCGATTTTTGCTGACTTTTTGCCACGTGCGCAACAAAAGCGTACTTTAATTGGTTCATCGATTGGCAGTTGGCGCTTTGCCAGTATTGCTGCTTGGGGAGCTATCGAAGGCACGAAACGCCTCTCTGAGCTGTATACCAATCTGAGCTTTCATAAAAAGATGAGTCGTCAAGAAGTCAGCGATGTGTGTCGTGGCATGCTGATCGATTTGATTCAAGGTCAAGAAGCTGCACTGGTTAATCATCCTGATTATCACCTCACTGTGCTTTCAGTCAAAGCTCAGCATATTTTCCAAAGTGATAAAGCCCTGCCGCTGTTAGCCTCTGTCGCAGGGATCGTGGGCACGACAGCGCTTGCACGTAAACACAGTCGTTATTTCATGCAGCGTGTGATTAGTCAGCCTGTGTCAGGTCATCAATTTACTGTGGCGGATGATGGCTTTACCACGCATTACCATGCATTGACTCAAGACAGTGTCATGCCGTGGCTTATGGCTTCTGCATCTATCCCCGGTGTCATGGCCGCGATACGTGATATCCCTGATGCGCCACAAGGCAGTTACCGCGATGGCGGCCTGATTGACTATCATATTGACCTACCCTTCCAAAGTCAGGGCATCGTGCTGTATCCGCATTTCACGGATAGCATCACCCCAGGTTGGTTTGATAAATTATTTAAACGCCAAGCCAATCCTGAAAATCAGGCGCGTACCCTGTTGCTGTCACCTTCACAAGAATACCTTGCAAGCTTGCCGCTTGGCCGACTGCCTGACCGTAAAGACTTTACCCTCAAAGGCTTAGACAACCAACAACGGATTAAAATGTGGAACCAATGTGTGGCTGAAAGTCAGCGTATGGGCGATGAGTTTTTGGAGTTGGTTGAAAAGCAACACTTTCCAGCAGTCATGCAAGCACTCTAAGCGTTACAGTAATCTCTTGCGAGGGACGCTATAATCCTGTTTCAGAATTTTGAGCTTATTTAGTATAGATTTATGCGGATATTTTTAACTGTTTTGCAGTATGCCTGCATCGCTTTTGCACTTTTCCTTGTTTATCAAGTGTCAACTGCCTTGATCAGCGGCCAATACGATTTAATGGAAGTGGTGGCAGATGTCGGTACCATTTTAATTTGTATCGATTTGGCGGTGTTTTTATTTACCAGTAATGCAAAACAAGGCATTAGCATCGAAGACTATGCGAAACAATTGGAACAAAAGCCGTCAAAATTGGTATATGTCACCCGTAAATTGGGACATTTCGGTATTTTGCTGATCATTACCAGTTGGATTGTACCGATGATTCGCTAATGTATTTTAGTTCAATAAAAAGGATCATCATGTGTTCATGATGATCCTTTTTTATGTCATCGGATTTTATTTATCCGAAGAAATTAACCCGTCCAGTTTTTACATCATACACCGCACCAACGATCGCCACTTTGCCTTCTTGCACTAACTGCCGTAGCACTTTACTATTTTGCAAAATATAGCGGATGTTGTAATGCACATTCATTTGCGTCACTTGCTCTAAAAATGCCGGACTCAGCGTTTGTGGTTGCATCAATTCGGCAACACGCGATACAGACTCATTGAGTGGCCCCAGCACATATTGAATATGCGGCATACGCGTCAAGCTCTGAATCGATTGACCGGCTAAATGCAACTGACAAGCACTGCTAACCGCACCACAGTCCGTATGACCAAGCACTACGATCACTTTGGCACCTTTGGCTTCGCAGGCAAATTCCAATGATCCCAAAACTTTTTGTCCCGCGACATTCCCCGCAATGCGTAAACTAAATAAATCGCCAATTCCAACATCAAAGATCATTTCAGTCGGCGCACGAGAATCCATACAACCTAACACTGCCGCAATCGGATGCTGTCCTTCTTCTGCGGTCACCCGCAGTTGACGATAGATATCTCGTTGCAAACGCTCATTTTGTACAAACCGCTCATTGCCGGCTTTAAGCAAAGCGAGCACGGCCTCCGGAGTCAAACGTTGCTGTAAAGCTGCGGTACTGATATCTATATCTAATGCCGCCTCCTGCGCATCGGCATAGTGTGCCTTGAAACCAATCAACTGCACTTGCACTTTACGCTGCACAGCCTTTTCCTGTTGGTACTCTTGAATGAGTTGGAAAATATCAGCATCCATATCACTCACATGTGTGGCATCAATCACCACTTGTTCGCCGCGATGGATATGTTCCAATGCAGATATTAATGCCGAACGGTTGAGAAAACTGACTTGTGAAGGCAATTCAATCCGTGTAATCACCCCATGTAAATGATGCTCTTTATACACCTTCAGTCCCTTATTAAAATTGGCATATAAAATAAAGGCCGCACTACTGGCTAAACCAATCAAGATTCCGAGCAATAAGTCTGTGAATAAAATCGCCAGTAAGGTAATGATAAAAGGAATAAATTGTTTCCAACCTTTTAAATACAACTGTTTAAACAATTTGGGATGTGTCAGTTTAAACCCAGTGAGGATTAAAATTGCGGCTAATGCTGAAAGCGGAATCATGTTCATCAAAGGCACTAAACACAGTACGGCAAACAAGAGCAATACGCCATGAAAGATGGCAGAACATTTACTTTTAGCTCCAGCACTGGCATTGACAGAACTACGAACAATTACTGACGTTAGCGGCATCCCGCCTATAGCACCCGAAACGACATTGCCGATGCCTTGCGCCCATAACTCTCGGTTGGGGGGTGAAGAGCGCTTATGCGGATCCAATTTATCTGCTGCTTCTAAATTCAATAGAGTTTCTAATGACGCCACAACCGCCAAAGTGATAGCGCCCGTATAAATCAGAGGATTATTTAATGCGGTCCAATCCGGAAAGATCATCACATTTTGTGGCTGATCCCAAAGGTTAGGAAGTTGGATGAGATTTGATGGATGAACTGCAAAAGACGAGCCACTAAGCACCAACATGGCATTACATAGTGCAGCGAGGACTACAGCAACCAAGGCTGAAGGCAGAACCCAGTTTTTGCATGGACTCCTCTCCCAAAGCAACATCAAGACAATGCTACCTATACCGATCAGAACGGCACCGATATCCCATTGCAAATCGAGCGGCTGTGACTGCCACAGCACAGACCATGAAAATTGGTTCAAGCCAAACAAATAAGGTATTTGACTCCCAATCAAGATCAGCCCGATAGCTGCCAACAAACCCAATATGACATTGTTCGGAATAAAGTTGGCAAAGAAACCGAGCCGAAATATGCCAAATCCAATCTGTAAAATACCGGCAAAAACAATACACAATAAAAAGGCGGCATAGTTGCCGCCCAGTAATTCAAGCTGTACCAAAATGACTGCTGTTAAACCTGCTGCTGGGCCTGCAACACTGATATGTGAGCCACTCAGTACCCCAACTAAAATACCACCGACAATGCCAGCAATAATGCCAGAGAGAATCGGTGCGCCAGAAGCCAATGCAATGCCTAGACATAGTGGTAAAGCCACGAGAAATACCACTGTTCCAGATAAAAAGTCGTGAATATGAAATCGATGTCGTTGAATTTTAGATATCATCATTTTACCGTTTATAATAAATATCAAATAATTAGATGTAAGTATGTAAAGCCTAAAGTTTGTGACCACTTTATGGCGTGACTTATATTGTCTGACAATCGAACGATTCTATAGTGTGTTTTGATACGTGATTTGTGTGATTTTTACACTTTATTGCGAAGTTTAAGATTCAGCTCATTTATCTTTGATAGGCCGTAAAAGAAAATAAAAAAAACCTCCCAAATGGGAGGTTTTTTTAACAGTTCAAGATTACTTCGAACCTTTAATCCCTGCTTGTAATAACAACGCACCTAAACCACCAATTTTATTTTCTTGTGGTTTCGCTGCTTGAGGTTTTTTATGACCTTGTGGGCGGTCGCCTTGCGGACGAGCATGCTGTGGTCGTTTCGCATGTGACTTACGCTCACCACGTTGTTCTTGCTGGGCATTGTCACGACGTGGTTGACGTTGTGGTTTCGCTGCAGCAGCACCTTCTGCACGCATCGACAAGTTCACTCGGTTACGTTCAACATCAACGTTTAACACTCGAACTTGTACAATTTGACCTGGTTTCACCACTTTATGTGGATCTGCCACAAATTCATTTGCAAGCTCTGAAATATGAACTAAACCGTCTTGGTGAACACCTACATCAACAAATGCACCGAAGTTGGTTACATTAGTAACCACACCTTCAAGCTGTAAACCTTCAGTCAACTGCGCCACTTCTGTGATGTCTTCACGGAATTTAGCCGTGCGGAACTCTGGACGTGGGTCACGGCCTGGTTTTTCAAGTTCAGATAAAACGTCTTGAATTGTCGGTAGACCAAATTGGTCATTCACAAATTCTTCGGCGTTTACTTGGCGAATAATTTCAGTATTACCAATAATATCTTTGACTGTGGTTGCTTTCGCTGCCACAATTTTTTCTACTAAACCATAAGATTCAGGGTGAACAGCAGAAGCATCAAGTGGTTCAGAACCATCTTGAATACGCAAGAAGCCTGCTGCTTGTTCAAAGGTCCGCTCGCCTAAACGAGGAACTTTTTTCAAACTTTGGCGGTTGTCAAAACGACCATTTTCTTTACGAAAATCCACAATTTGTTGTGCAATTGATTTATTCAAACCCGCGATATAACCCAAAATTGCAGATGATGCAGTGTTCACATCTACACCAACTGAGTTCACACAGTCTTCCACAACCGCTTCTAGTGTTTTTGCTAAACCGGTTTGGTTCACGTCATGTTGGTATTGACCTACACCAATCGATTTCGGATCAATTTTCACAAGCTCCGCCAATGGATCTTGTAAACGACGAGCAATCGACACTGCACCGCGAATAGATACATCTAGCTCTGGCAATTCTTGAGATGCCAATTCAGATGCTGAATAAACAGATGCACCCGCTTCAGAGACAGACACACGAATCAAATTCAAATCCGTATTTGCAGCCATCATTTCAGCCACAACCGCTTCAGTTTCACGGCTTGCAGTACCATTACCAATCGCAATTAATTCAACATTGAATTCGCGGCAAAGGCGCGCAAGTTCAGCAACTGAACCTGCTTTATCTTCTTTCGGGGCAAACGGGTAAATAGTGCTGTGTGCAAGAACATCACCTGATGCATTGACAACAGCCAATTTCACACCCGTACGGATGCCAGGGTCTACACCCAAGGTGCAGCGTGCGCCTGCAGGAGCAGAAAGTAATAAATGACGTAGATTTTCAGCAAAGACATCCATCGCTTCAGCTTCAGCAGCCAAACGTTTTTCAGTCAATAATGAATGTTCAATGGTAGGACGAACTTTACCGAGCCAGAACAATTTTGCAGTTTGTTTTAAAAAATCTGCACGCGCTTGTGGCTGAGCTGTTTCTATATTGTATTCAGTTTCAATACGTGCCAATGGTGCATCATCTTCACCATCGACTTTTAAGCCTAAGACATTTTCTTGACGGCCACGGAGCATCGCCAGTAAACGGTGTGAAGGGACTTTGTTTAAGCTTTCAGAGAAATCAAAGTAATCACGGAATTTTTTACCGACTTCCTTTTTCTCATCACTTGCAACTAAACTTTTCAACACTGCAGTTTTCGCAAATGTCGCTTTTAGCTCAGTGGTTAATGCAATATTTTGTGCCCAGTCATCAATTAAAATGTGTTGAATCGCGTCTAATTGGCTTTCAACATCAGCATAATCTTCATGACTAAAACCAGCTAAAGCTTCGGTTGGGTCTACCGCTTCATTAAAGATTTTTTCAGCAATTGGGCCTAAACCCGCTTCTTTGGCTTTAAATGATTTACTGGTACGTTTTGGACGGTACGGCGCGTAAATCTCTTCTAAAGCATTTTTCGTTTCTGCTGCATTCACGCGAGCAAGTAAGTCATCAGATAACTTGTTTTGTTCTTTTAGAGATTCGATTACCTTTTCACGGCGCTCAAATAAATCACGCAGGTAAGTCAGACGTGTATCGAGCTGACGTAATTGAGTATCGTCCAGACCTTGCGTCACTTCTTTACGGTAACGTGCGATAAATGGAACACTGGCACCTTCATCAATGAGCTTGATGGCAGCTTCAATTTGATTTGGACGTACGGCAATTTCTTTTGCCAACTGCTGAACTAAGTCAGTCATCGTATTAGATCCCTGCAAGGATAAGTTCTAAAAGCCATGATTATAAAGACCAAGACCATAAAATCCACAATTGTTTTTATAAATTTATTCGTGATTTTTAATGCCAATTCATCTCAAATACACATTTTTTTACGAAACTGACTATGAAACAGCAAATTAGCGAGACTTAGACAAGCAAACTGATTCGAACAACATGTATACATTTGGTATCTATGTCTTGATTTTAACTGCAATATTTGTTGCTTTAGAGCATAGTAAATTTATATAAATGAATCGTATACTCAAGTGAAATCGACTTTTTGTTTACGATGACAATAAAGAATAAGGAGCACGTCATGAGTTTAGTTGTACCAGCTGAAAAAACAGATGCCGTACAAGCCGAAACCGACCGAGTCGAACGCATTCTGGTTGTCGATGATGATGTGCGTCTACGCACCCTCTTACAACGCTTCCTAGAAGATAAAGGTTTTGTGGTCAAAACCGCACATGATGCGACTCAGATGGATCGTCTGTTGCAGCGGGAACTCTTTTCCCTGATTGTGCTCGACTTTATGTTGCCTGTTGAAGATGGCTTGAGTATTTGCCGCCGTCTGCGCCAATCTAGCATCGATACCCCGATCATTATGCTGACCGCTCGTGGTAGCGATTCAGACCGTATTGCAGGACTTGAAGCCGGTGCAGATGACTACTTACCAAAACCATTTAACCCGAATGAGCTATTAGCTCGTATTCGTGCGGTCCTACGTCGCCAAGTGCGTGAAGTTCCGGGCGCACCAAGCCAACAAATGGAAGTGGTGTCTTTTGGTCCTTGGTCACTCGACCTGTCTACTCGTACATTAACCCGTGAAGGTCAAGTCGTCACATTAACAACGGGTGAATTTGCCGTACTCAAAGCATTAGTTCAACACCCACGTGAACCACTGACACGCGACAAGTTAATGAATCTTGCTCGTGGTCGTGAATGGGGCGCGATGGAACGTTCAATTGACGTTCAGGTTTCTCGCCTGCGTCGTTTGGTTGAAGAAAACCCAGCACGTGCGCGCTATATTCAAACCGTTTGGGGCGTAGGTTATGTCTTTGTTCCAGATGGTGCTGAATAAGCCATAAAATAAGACCTGAGAATCGAGTCACCGTACCTCATGTCCGGAAATACCATTCGCTGCTGTCTGAGCCACTTGAAATTGATTGAATAAAAGTAATGTGCGCGAGTTCAGCGAATGGCAAAAATTTTGGTTACTTTTTTAAAAAGTAACATAACGAACTCCTCCCGAAGAACGTTCCAGCAGTAAGATTCCATCGCAAAGAATAAAAACTGCCTTTCAAAAAATTTGCTTAAAGGATTCTGCGTGAAACTCGAACCCATCGACCCACAGGAATTTACCGACTACGTTACCTACTCCGAAAAAAAACGGACACCTTGGGAACGCTTCCTCGATAAAATCAAACCCCGCTCTGCAGCCATGCGGACCACCGTATTGGTCTTATTTGTGGTGTTTTTTAGCCTGTTTATGTCCTTATGGTTCTTTTGGCGGACACTCTATTTACCCGAAATTCAACAACATGCTCGTTACCTCGCGGTCGAGCTTGAAATCATTAACAATCCTGATTTACGGATTTTTCATAACAATGCCGAAGTGGATGTCGACGACTGGATGCGCAACCGTGTCGGGATCGAATATGTGACCGATCCGAAAGAATTCCCCAACGTCAAAGACAAAGTCATTGCAGAGTTCTTTACCAATCAAATTGAAAAGAAACTGGCCAAAGAAATGCGCATTGATAATGCGACCGTGTATTTCCAATTTAAACCTGACCCACGCATCTGGATTCAAACTCCAGAAATGAATGGCAACTGGGTTCGCGAGCCTTTAAAAACCTATGCCAACTATAGCGCAGAGCTGATTTTAGGCTGGTTATTGGGTATTCCGCTGATTGCTGGCATCATTATCTTAACCTTGGTTCGTCAGCTCAACCGTCCACTAAAACGTTTACAAGATGCGGCAAACAACTACAGTAAACACGGCACTGCCCCTTATTTAGAAACCAACCATGGGCCGCAAGAAATCCGTGAAGTAAACCAAGCCTTTAACCACATGGTCTACACGCTGGAACAAACTGAACGTGATCGTCGCATCATGTTGGCCGGTATTTCCCACGATTTACGTACTCCGCTGACCCGTATTCGACTCAGTGCAGAAATGATGCCTGATGATGACTTTTTAAAAGAAGGTTTGATTTACGATGTTGAAGACATGGATGCGATTCTGAATCAGTTCATTTCGTATATGCGTGACGGTTCAGATGAAGTTCCGCAAGATACTGATTTAAATGCGCTATTGCAGGAATTAGTGATTCAATTTAAACCTTTAGATATTCGCTTTGAACCTCAAGACTTGCCCGTTATTCAAGCACGCAGCCTATCGTTAAAACGGCTGATTGGCAATTTAATCAATAATTCAAAACGCTATGGTGCCGAGCCGATTGAACTGTCTACCGAATATGAAGGCGACCATATTCAAATTCGCGTTGCCGATAATGGCGAAGGAATTCCTGAAGACCAAATTGAAGACCTGATGCAACCTTTTGTACGCGGTAATGATGCACGTACCATTCAAGGCAGTGGCCTCGGTTTAGCCATTGTAAAACGTATTGTGGATATTCACGAAGGTCAACTTTCAATTCACAATCGAGCAGAAGGTGGACTCGAAGCGATCATTTCTTTACCACTGCAAAAACTCGAAAATGATGAAATATTAAACAACAGCCCATTGGAAAAAATTAAGCAAAGTTTAACTGAACGCTTTTAACAAGCGTTCAAAAAAGCAACGAACAGTTTTGTTTAAGCTTTAACCATTGATATTTTTAACTTTATTATTCAGTAGTTTAAAAAACATAATAAAATCTTATACCCACATTTTTTCAAAAAATTAGACCTTAGCCTAACAGGTATGCAAAATGGCTTTTTTGATCGGTACAATCCGTATCAGTTTTGAGAATTTCACGAGAGTATATGATGTCTTTAGATCGCATCCGTTTAGCTGCCCTTCACGACAAAGTTATCAGCGCAGAAAAAGCTGCTGAATTCATTCAGGATGGTATGACGGTAGGTATGAGTGGTTTCACACGCGCAGGTGAAGCGAAAGCTGTACCTTTAGCGTTGGTTCAACAGGCTCATGCTAATCCTCTTAAAATTACCCTAATTACTGGCGCGAGCTTGGGTAACGATTTGGACAAAAAATTGACTGAAGCAGGTGTTCTTGCTCGTCGTTTACCGTTCCAAGTAGACAATACATTACGTAAAGCCATCAACAAAGGCGAAGTGATGTTCATCGATCAGCATTTGTCTGAAACAGTTGAACAAATGCGTAACCTTCAACTTAAAAAGCCTGATGTGGCAATTATTGAAGCTGTTGCGATCACTGAAGATGGTGGCATCATCCCTACAACTTCTGTAGGTAACTCTGCAAGCTTCGCAATTTTTGCTGAAAAAGTGATTGTTGAAATCAACACCAACTTAAGCCCAGCATTCGAAGGCTTACACGATATTTATATCCCAACGTATCGTCCAACACGTCAAGCGATTCCATTGACTCATGTTGACGAACGTATTGGTACACATGCAATCAACATCGATCCTTCAAAAATCGTAGGTATCGTATTTAACAACGAATTGCATGACTCTCCATCTACAGTGACTGCACCTGATGATGAAACTCAAGGTATTGCAAACCACCTGATCGCTTTCTTTGAAAAAGAAGTAGAAGAAGGTCGTTTACCGAAAAACCTAGGTCCATTACAAGCAGGTATCGGTTCGATTGCAAACGCAGTATTGACTGGTCTTAAAGATTCTAACTTTGAAGACTTGATCATGTACTCTGAAGTACTTCAAGACTGTACATTTGAATTGATCGACGCAGGCAAAATGAAATTTGCTTCAGGTTCTTCTATTACACTTTCTGCTAAATATGGCGAAAAAGTATTTAATAACCTTGAACAATACAAAGACAAACTTGTATTACGTCCACAAGAAATTTCGAACCATCCAGAACTGGTACGTCGTTTAGGTATTATCGGTATCAACACTGCACTTGAGTTTGATATCTACGGTAACGTGAACTCAACTCACGTTTGCGGTACAAAAATGATGAACGGTATTGGTGGTTCAGGTGACTTCGCACGTAATGCACACTTAGCAATCTTCGTGACTAAATCAATTGCAAAAGGCGGCGACATTTCCTCTGTTGTTCCATTTGCTTCTCACATTGACCATGCTGAACACGATGTTGACATCTTGGTTACTGAACAAGGTCTAGCTGACTTACGCGGTCTTGCACCACGTGAACGTGCTCGTGCAGTAATCGACAACTGTGCTCACCCTATGTACCGTGATGCGCTAAATGATTACTTCGACCGTGCATGTGCGAAAGGTGGTCAAACACCTCACCTTCTACGTGAAGCATTGTCTTGGCACATCAACTTCGAAGAGAACGGCCACATGTTAGCTGCTCAACCAGAAGTTAAAACTGCTTAATTGACAGTGAAATAAGAAAACGCTCTTCGGAGCGTTTTTTTTATGGCTTTTATTTTTTAATATGACTTATCAAGTCTGCAAAACTCGACTAATCTAAATTGGTCAAATTACATGCTAAAACAAAAATTATGTTTATTATCCGCCCCTATCTCGAATCTGATTTAGACGATGTGATTGCACTTTGGGAACTGTGTGATCTGACCCGTCCATGGAATAACCCTGAAATTGATATATTTCGAAAATTGGCTCAACGTGATCAATTATTTTTATTGGCTGTCAAAGATGATCAACTGATTGCAACTGTGATGGGTGGCTATGATGGACACCGAGGCTGGGTCAATTATCTTGCCGTACATCCACATTTTCAACGTAATGGTGTTGCTACTGCCCTCATTCAGCAATTAGAAAAACGCTTAATTGCACTAGGCTGCCCAAAACTTCAATTACTGATTCGCCAAGACAACATTGACGTACAAAATTTTTATGAACAATTGGGCTATGAAGAGGTTGAAGTGATTTGTTTGGGTAAACGTTTAATCACGGATTAATCGTTCGACAAATCTTCATTCAATCCTTGTAACAAAATCAAAAAAAAACGACATTGCGCCATCGAAACAAAAATGGATTGCATTGCTTGGCTTTAAATTTTAGGATTTGCCCCCATCATTTTCCCAGAACATAGAAAAGAGATTTCCCATGCGTGTAGATATTTGGTCAGACGTGGTTTGCCCATTTTGTTATATTGCGAAAAAACGCCTTGAAGCTGCTGCCGAAGAATCGGGTGTAGAGCTTGAAGTGTTTTGGCATAGCTATCAACTTGATGCAGATGCGCCCGCTCGCCTAGAAATTTCCAATACTGAACGTCTGGCTCAAAAATATGGCCGCAGTATTGAAGAAGTTGAAGAAATGCAGCGCAATATCGCCGAAATGGCAAAAGCTGAAGGTATTGAATTTAACTGGCAAAAAGCCAATTCAGGCAATACCTTCAATGCGCACCGCTTGATTCATCTTGCTCAAAGCAAAGGTTTAGGCAGTGAAGCCAAAGAAGCTTTCTTCTATAGCTATATGACCCAAGGCTTGGCCATTGGTGAACGTGAAACCATAGAAGATGTTGCATCTCGTATTGGTCTAAACCCTGTTGAAGTCGATGACTTATTAGACTCAGATGAATTTGCAGATTTCGTCAAATACGACGAAGAAGTAGCACACGACCAACTCAAAGTCACCGGTGTACCGTTCTTTGTCTTTGAGCAACGCATTGCTTTAGCAGGCGCTCAACCGAAAGACGTATTTAAACAAGTGATGGATAAAGCTGCGGAACTTCCTGAGCTTGCTCCGACACCTGTGTGTAATGATGAAAGCTGTGAAACACCTGAAAAATAATTCAGCGTGTTCAATCAAAAATCCCCGAACTTCGGGGATTTTTTATGATCAGTTTTTAACATCAATAAAATTAAAACTTATTCAACCAAGAAGCTGATTTTTAAGTTCACTCGATATTCCGCAATTTTATTGTCTTTCACCACAACTTTTTGTTCATTAATCCATGCACCCTGAACGTTCTTTACGGTTTCAGTGACTTTATTAATTCCCGTTTGGATGGCATCTTCAAAACTTTTTGTGCTACTTGCATTTACTTCAACGACTTTAGCAACAGACATTGTATTTATCCTCATTGTTATGATTTTGAATCTTCATCATATGATTAAGTCACTTATTTTGGTTATTTTTTAAACATCAAAACAGCAAAATATTACATGTCTTACACAGGAGTGAATTCCACTTCGAGGGATTACAAACTGACCATCATTTATTACATGCTTTCTGTTTAAGCCAAGGCCACTACCGATTAGGCTAAAAGCTTCATTCTTCTAACGATCATGCTCGGGAGTAATGTCATGACTATTGAACCTCAAGCAACTTCTGCTGAAACCGAACTATCTACCAATACAACCCCTCAAACAACCACCAACGAGTCCCAAACAGGGAAGAATAACTTTCTCTCACGTTTTTCTCCGACCGTCAAAGGTGCTGCGATCGGTGCTGTTGCAGGCAGTATTTTGCCTGTTTTTGGTACGATTAGCGGTGCCATTATTGGGGGTATCGCAGGCAAAGTCTATGAAAAGAAATGTGCCAAACATTCATAGATTTTTCATCTATATCTGAGTGATACAACGCTGTCACTCAGCCCCTAAAAGCTCTAGAGTAATAACTCTAATAGACTGTTTTATATAAATAAAAATTCATACCGTTTATCTTGCGTTGCCGAATCGATCATTTTTAATTGATTATTTTTTGATATTATTTTCACATAAATTCAAGTGATTAATTTTCTCCCTGACTCAATTTTGAGTCAATAATGATTGATAGGAATACACAAATGAACGCAATCAAATATGCTATGGCTGTTGCTGTGATGGCGCTTTCTGCAACTGTTTCTGCACAAATCGTTTATGTACCAGATTTTCCAGTAAAAAAAGCTGTGACTGCTGAAACTGCCAATGCAGAGAGCCAAGCTCCAGCTGCTGATACAACTGAAGTTATAACAAACACAGAAAAAAAAGCTTAATTTTTAGCTGATTTTTCCAAAAAAAACCGATGGCTCCCACCATCGGTTTTTTATTTTATGTGCCTTTACTTTGGGCTTTATTCTTTACTTAACATTAAAAATGAACATCTAAAAGCGCTCGATCGCTGATGATGACTTCAAAAAAATTGATCAAACCATACCGCTATATCTTTTGCAAAACCTATCTTTAAGCTAATGATTTGGTATTATTTTTAAACAAAATGCGCATTAATTGTCATATTTAACGCTTAATTTGTAGAAGCTGACATTTATTTCCATGTTTTTTTTAATGAAATCTCTATAATCAAATGAACTAATCGACTTCTTTATTTTTAAATTTACATTGTCCTATGCAAGAACTTCAGGCACTGATACAAGGAAAAATTTCACCGCAGGTTATAGATATTGAACGCCTGATTGAATTGGCCAATACATATCGAAACCCGAATTCGGCTGAATATAAATTAGTAGAACTTGCAACCAATATTGTATTGGCTAAATATTTAGAAAAAGCACAAAAAGTCCTTTAGGAAGCGGACAAATGAATTTACAAGAGAAAGTACAATTAATAAAAGAAATCCATGTACTGACCCATCAACTTGAACACCGTGCTTTGAGTTTTTATGAAACTGCGCTTTCTAAACGTCGGATTCATGAAATTTTTGCCTTATGCGATGAACCAATTTTTCAAAAGCAAATATTAAGTTATCGTGCATTAACTAAGCCACAAATGGCTGCCACTGAATTTTCCAAACAAACGCCATATTCATTGTTATTTCGTGGCTATTTTAACCATGATGCTGCACTCGAAAGTGCTTTATATCAATATCCAGAGATGGGTTGGGCCTTGCTGCATGACCATAAATTAGGTTGGCAAGTGTGGATGATTCCAGCCAAACAGCGCACAGCTCTACTCAGTGAATGGGGCAATTTTAGCGAATGCTATGATTGGTTAATTGAACAACAACAGCTATATAAATGTTTAATCAGTGATACCGATCTACGTCTACATGCCTTACGCCTAAAGGATGAAATCATCACAGCGCCAAGCTGTGTTGCAGCAAGTGTGGACGACCTACTGCCAATTGAAGCGATAAATAAAGACGGATCTGTCGATCTAGATCATTGCGATAAGCAAATCAATGAAGCGGATACGTTGCTTGATAACTCAAATACAAATAAACCGGAGCTTTCTGCACCTGATACCGTTCCTCTTGTTCTAATTGAGCAGCCAACACATGCGCCATTGGAGGAACATCTCAACTCGACAATGGCAGGCGTTGAACTTCCTGAACAGGTTCAAATCGCTCAATATGCCGCTCGCGTTCAAACGCTGCAAAACATCGATGCGCAATTGGCCTTGTATGAATTGCAGTTTATAGATCAGCCTGAACTCACAACGCAACTTGATGTTCTATTGCATACGACAGATGGTACAGATTGGAAAAACCAGCCACTGTATTTAGCAGAGCAAATCAATACCGAAGGTCGCTTCACCAAATATCTCTTGTTGTTTGGTGCTCAAACGCAAATGGAAGCCATTCGACTCTCTCAGCTGTTTTGCCAACAACATCAACATGAACTTGCCGCGATTAAAGTCATGACATGGGACAATCTAGAGCAACTCTGTGCTGCACCTGATCAGCTCTATCAACAGTCTCAGCAGGCTGAAATAATTTGGTCGCAAAACGACTATTATCCATTTATCCCGGCACAGTTAGTTAATACGCAAAAATTCATTCATTTTGATGAACCTGAACCGACGCTACATACCCCGCTGTTATTATTACAAGAACGTCAAAAAATACGGTTAATCCACGGTCAAAAACGCATGGCTCTCTTGCGTACCGAACAAGCCCTTCCCTATTTGATCCTCCATCGACAGCAAGGTTTAAATTGGCAAAGCATCCAAAATGTGATCCAACAATTGCCTCAACCCATTGATGTGATTTCGCTTTATCAAGCACTTAAGCAAATGACCGAAGATTAATTGCATTTATTTTGTAGTTTGGCTTGCATTTATCCGACAAAAATAACAAAACTACAGATGCAGGATACTCAGATGATAATTAAATAGAGCCAAAACATATGCATAAAAAACAACAGTACTTTATTCGGACTTTGCTTTTTTCCGCATCAATAAGCTTGATGTATCAAGTTGCTTGGGCCAATGAAACTGATGCTGTCGTCAATGAAACTGAGGGGCAACATTCTCAGGATGTGCCTGCAACCGAGCAAAGTTCACCGTATATCATGCCAAAGACCTATGATTTTTTAGATCAAATTCCACGTTGGATTGATGCAACACCGACCTTCTTACCTGAACAATCAGATCACCCCATTGTTCCGACAACAGAACAAACGGAAAATAATAGCTGGACCGATAAGCAACAAAAAAAAGTTCGTCAATGGGCAGATCGCACTGCAGTCAAAATGGACCATTGGTTTGGGAAAAGTGAGCCAGAAAAGCCTGCCAATGCAACCCTACGGGTCATTTTAGATAACAGTTGGGATAAGCATGACGGTTACGAAATTAAGCCACGTATACGAGGAAAAATTAGACTCCCGACCTTGGAGAAAAAGTTAAGCGTCGTGTTTGGTGATGACTCTTTGGATAATGAGCTTGAAAATAATGCCGCGATTACCAATGAAAATCCGGATGGACGAAACGATAAACATTATGACAATAAGCAAGCGCGGCATGACAACAGTTCGCTCGCGTTACGTTGGTCTGAAATTTCAGATCGGCTTCCATTTGAAACCGATGTCGATCTCGGCTTACGATCTGGAGATGACCTATATGTCCGCCTCAAAGCGACCAAAAAATGGCAACTCGACAATGACTTTAGCTTTTTAGCAGAACAAATTTATCGTTATGGCATCGACAGTGAAAATTATCTGAGAACCAATTTAGAATTAACCCATGCCCGTCCAGGCCAACCCTTTATCTCCAACCAATTCAACCTGACCTATGCCGATGCACAGGATGATGATCTGAAATGGGATAACTTCAGTTACCGCCAACACCAATTTTTTAAAGGCAACCGATTCAACTACGGACTGTATACAGGTGGTTTTTACAATAATGACCAACTGCGTTTAAACAGTTGGGGACCCTATGTATCATGGCGACAGCCCTTTCTACGTGAATGGTTTTATATCCAAGGTGATCTCAACTACCTCAACAACCATCGTGACGATAAAAGCCACTTTGTGGGCGCTTTAGTGCGCCTTGAAGCCTTGTTCTAGAACCCGCTATTTCACAGCGAATAAAAAGCCCATCTCAACAGGATGGGCTTTTTTTAAATAACTCAGCTTCAATTTTTCTTAATCACACGTACACGATCATTACGTACAATACTCGGCTGTTTTTCAGCGACTTTTTTCACTGTAGGAAAACTATACTGAACACGATCATTTCGCATCACACGGCGACTATCAACAAAAGGGTTGATATCGTATTGTGCGATCTGCTTTGAAACCTGCACAGGGTCATTACGCACCATTTTTTGCTTAAAGCTGTCTGCCTGAGCAGATTGCATGAGGCCCATAGAGAGCAGCGAGCCCATTACAGCGATCACTAAAATTTTCATCTTAAGATTCCCAATACTTAACGATCGTTATTATAGATTACTTATTTATTTTTAATTTATTTTAAAGATTAAAACATGGACGTTTTTATTCATGTGCTCTATCGAAAAACCAAATAAAAAACCTCCCGAAGGAGGTTCATTTCATATCTACCGTTACTTCAGCAATAAGCTGTTAATCCGTTTGATGTATTGGGCAGGATCTTCGGGTAAACCGCCTTCAGCAATCAACGCTTGATCGAAGATCACATTCGCCAAATCATCAAATTGCGCTGAACCTTCTAATTTTTGTACCAACGGATGGGATGGATTGATTTCCAAGACTGGTTTTGACTCGGGAACCGCTTGTCCTGCTTGTTTTAGCATACGGACCAGTTGCGGTGATAACTCACCCTCAGCCACCACCAAACACGCAGGAGAGTCCACTAAACGTGTTGTTACACGCACTTCAGAGGTCTTATCTTTTAATGCATCCGACAGTTTTTCAACAACAGGTTTAAACTGCTCAGCAGCTTCCTCAAGTGCTTTCTTCTCTTCAGCATCTTGTAGATCACCCAAATCAACTGCACCTTTCGATACATTCTGTAATGGTGTTCCATCAAACTCAAAAACAAATTCCATCGCCCACTCATCCACTCGTTCAGTCATGAGCAGCACTTCGATACCTTTTTTCTTGAACAATTCAAGTTGTGGTGAGTTTTTCGCAGCATTTAAACTATCAGCAGTCACATAGTAAATTGCCTTTTGGCCTTCTTTCATATTGGCTTTATAGTCTGCAAATGATGTTTTCACTTCATCATTATTTGACGAAGCAAAGCGTAATAATTTTAGAATACGCTCACGATTCGCTATGTCTTCGCCTAAGCCTTCTTTTAAGACTGAACCAAACTCAGCGTAGAATTTTGCAAACTTCTCTTGATCAGCAACATCTTCAGATTTCGCCAAACCATCTAGCACCGTTAAAATACGGCGGGCGTTACCTTCACGAATCGTTTTAACGTCGCGACTTTCTTGTAATAATTCACGGCTTACATTAAGTGGTAAGTCTGCGCTATCCACCACACCTTGAACAAAACGTAAATAATTAGGAATCAAATTATCCGCATCATCCATGATAAATACACGTTTCACATAGAGCTTAATTCCTGCTTTAGCTTCACGTGTGAAAATATTGCTTGGTGCGCGAGATGGAATATAAAGTAACTGTGTATATTCCGTACTTCCCTCTACACGGTTATGTGTCCACGCAAGCGGGGCTTCAAAATCATGGCTCAGGTTTTTATAAAACTCAGTATATTGTTCTTCACTGATCTCATTTTTATTACGCGTCCATAATGCACTTGCTGAGTTAATCGCTTCCCATTCATCCGTCAGTACATATTGACCAGGTTTTGCGTCTTCGCCTTCGGCAGCTTCCTCTTGTTGCCAAACTTCTTTCTGCATCTCAATTGGCAAACTAATATGATCAGAGTATTTATTAATAATCTGCTTAACTTTGTAACGATCTAAATAATCTAAAGCATCCTCGCGTAAATGCAAAATGATGTCGGTTCCACGTGAAGCCTTATCAATTGGCTCTACATCAAACTCACCTGTACCATTACTAACCCAACGTACCCCTTCAGCGGCATTTACCCCAGCACGACGTGATTCCACTGTAATTTTTTCAGCAACAATAAAACCTGAATAGAAGCCCACACCAAATTGACCAATCAATTGTGCATCTGACTTTTGATCACCCGTAAGCTTCGACATAAAATCTTTAGTGCCAGACTTAGCAATCGTACCCAAATGATCAATCGCTTCTTGTTCTGTCATACCAATACCATTATCCGAAATGGTAATTGTCTTCTGCTCTTTATTTAAATGAATACGCACATGTAAATCTGGATCATTTTCATAATATTCAGGATGGTTAATGCCTTCAAAACGTAATTTATCGCAGGCATCAGATGCGTTTGATACCAACTCACGAAGGAAAATTTCAGGATTTGAATATAAAGAATGTGTTACTAAATGCAGTAACTGAGCCACTTCCGCTTGGAAGCTGTGTTTTTGAGATTGTTGTTCGCTCATCAGTCTCTCCGTTCATACTGAGTAAAATTATCAATTGCCTATATGAATGGAGGGACTTCACTATTTTTCAATAGTATGAATGGAAAATTTTTATTCTGTCGCACTAAATTTTAAGGTTTAAAAAGGTCCTTGTTTATAAACACGGTCCATGTAGAGATCCAGTTTTTGCTGCCGCATTTTATATACATCACTTAAACAACTGACATTGTCACGGCACTGATCGCGTAGTTGTAGCCATTTTATTTGTTGATCTTGAATTGCACCACGTGTCCCCATGGGAACCAAATGACGAATAATCATATAGGTCGTGGCCATTTTGACATCGGCATCATTAATACTCCGGTTATCACAAACCGCATGTTCGGTAATGGTTTTCGCCTTTTTACAATCAAAACTTGCGGCATAACTTGTCGAAATAAAATAAGCACTGCCCAAGACCAGCATACCCTGAATAATTTTTTTCATCGTCTTTTCTCTTCTTCCAACTTGCTGATTTATCTCGACTCTAACAGTTCCACCTTAATTTTCTATTGCCTATTTGTTCAATTCGATCAACTGATGAATGGAATATTCTGCATAAAAAACCCTGCCTAATGGCAGGGTTTTAAGATCAGTTACAGCTTAGAATTTGTAGCTATAACCAATTGTATACACCATAGGATCGATATCTAAATCAAATTTAGGTACACCTGTAATTTCCACTTCTGGGCTAATCTGAGCATAGCGTGCATCAAAGAAAACACCCCAGTTTTTTGCATCAGCTGGCTGGTAGTTAAAACCGACTTGACCTGCAAAACCAAAGTCTTCTTTTACTTTTACTTTAGCACCAGCTAAATCACCACTTGCTTTTTCATCCCACGCAACAAATGCTGTACCACCTACACCAATATACGGTGTGAAACGTGTTGAATTTTTGAAGTTATATTTTGCAGTAATTGTAGGTGGCAAATGTTTAACCTTCACACCAGCATCTACAGCACCTGTAACATTTACATCATGACTTATTGGCGTTGCCAAAAGTAATTCAGCTGAAATGTTGTCATTAAAGAAATATTCAATTGATGGTGTAAATGCATATTCATGATCTGCTTCAACATTTACTGCGCCGTTTAAAATACTTGTGTCAGAAGTAGGGGCTACCACAGAACCACCAACTTTCACTTGCCATTGACCAGCCATAGCTGATGCAGACATACCCAATAATGCAATAAGAGCAGCTTGTTTTAACATTTTAAAGCAACCTTCTAGAATGAATAATTAATATTAAACATTAGTATTAAAATTATGCAATAACATTATTTAATAATTTATTACACTATTATATAAGTTATTATTAATTAACTATATTTATTTTAATCATAGTATAAAAGTTGGTTTTATTTATCAACCATTATAATTAACTTATTATTTAAAATATACCAACCATTTTAATCAGAATTAATCAATTTAATGATTTTAAACCAACTAAATTCATCAGGTTTAAATAATAAAAAAGGCGATTATATAATCGCCTTTTTTATTTATCTTTGAAAATTTTTTAGAGTACCATTGCGGCAATCCAACCAAAGATCATTAATGGAATATTGTAGTGAATGAAGGTCGGGACCACACTGTCTTTCATGTGGTCATGCTGACCATCCATATTAAGGCCTGATGTTGGGCCTAAAGTTGAGTCTGATGCCGGAGAACCTGCATCTCCTAAAGCTGCTGCTGTACCAATAATGGCAATCGTTGCCGCTGGGCTAAAACCAAATTGAATACAAAGTGGTACATAAATAATGGCCAAAATTGGGATTGTTGAGAATGAAGAACCAATACCTAAGGTAATTAATAGCCCTATCAATAGCATCCAAAATGCAGCTAAACCTTGGCTGTTTCCAATCCATTCAACCGAAGCTTGTACCAGTATTGGTACTTGATTCGTAGCCTCAATCACAGATGCAAAGCCCTGCGCAGAAATCATAATGAAACCCACCAGTGCCATCATGCGCATCCCACTGATAATGACATCATCGGCTTCTTTCCACTTAAAAATACCTGCACAGCTTAAGATCGCAACACCAACGAGACCCGCCAAAATCATCGACTCAGATATGACTTGAACAGAAAGCGTAGCAACTACTGCTACCGCAGCCATGATCAAAGTAAATTTAGCGACTTGTGGTTTACCATTTTCATCTGCTTTTACATCAGATGAGATGGTGTGCTGTGATTCCTTAACCTGAACGTCAGCATACTCTCGTGGTTTACGGTAGCTATAAAAAACAGCAATTAATAAGCCAACAAACATCCCAAATACTGGAATTGCCATAGCAGTTGGAATTTGATCATAGCTGATGTTGAAACCGTATGGCTTACCAAAGGTATTGATGTTTTGACCTAAAATATCATTAAGGAAAATAGCACCAAAACCAAAAGGTACCAGCATATAAGTCGCCACAAGACCAAAAGTCAGAACACAAGCAATCAAACGACGGTCAAGTTTTAAATGATTAAATACACTGAGTAATGGTGGAATTAATACTGGAATAAACGCAATGTGCACTGGAATCACGTTTTGTGAACATACGGCGGCTAAAGCGATAGTAGCGAAAATGACGTATTTCACGCGATTCTTGGCTTTCACATTACTGTTACCTTTGAGTTTGGTAATCAGTTGATAAGCCAGTAAATCGGGCAAACCTGAACGCGCAAGTGCCAAAGCAAATGCCCCCAACACGCCATAAGCAAGTGCGATTTGAGCACCGTTGCCTAAGCCACTATTAAACGCTTCGATGGTGCCATGAATACCAAGGCCAGCTAACAAGCCACCTGTTACTGCACCAATGATCAGTGCAAATACAACAGGCACGCGTGCCAGCGACAGTCCAAACATGACTGTAATTGCGGCAAGAATAGCAAACATAAGAAAAAAGGGAGTCTGACAAAAAACCGTATTTTATCAGAATTTGCTCGCTATTTAGCCCCCTATCGATGAAGTGACACTGTTGAAAGATTTACTTAAAGCTGCTGTGATTGCGCAAATTGAGCGATGTAACCTGCAATTTTTTCGGGTTGGCTTAGCACAGCCCAATGATTGGCATTGACTTCAACTACAGATAAATCTTCAACCCAATTAGGTAATTCTTTAATGTAGTCTGGACTGACAAAATTATCATGTTTCAACACAATCGCTTGTACAGGACAGACGGCATGACGTTGTCTAGGCTGAGTTAAGCGGGGAATAAAATTAGCACGGTAAAGCGCAATACCGTGTTTACCATCATGCTGAATATTATGATTCAAAGGCAATTCTTGAGTACGTTCTAAATCATTCACAATTTTTCCCCAACGTTCAGCATTCAAAAAATGCCACGCGGTCGGTGCCAAAAATGGTAATTGGAATACCCCGATGTACCATGACTTACTTAATAATTTGAGTAATTTTTTCTGCTGATGCTTAAAGCTATTTCTGAGCAAAAATGCCGCATGATCCAAACATGGCCCAGAAATAGTTGAATAAGACAAAATACGTGAGCGAAATTTTGGCTCAGTCACCGATTCCCAAGATTGGATAGAGCCCCAATCATGCGCGGCCAAATGAAAACTACGTTCGCCTAATACCGCTTGCGTTACACTATCCAAATCAAGTGATAATTGCTCCAAACGATAGTCTCGTACTTTACGGGGCACAGATGACTGCCCTGCACCTCGCACGTCATAGCTCACAATATAAAATTCAGAACCAAGATGTTCAATAACTGGTTCCCATACTTCCTGATTATCAGGATAACCATGAACCAAAACCAATGCCGGCTTAGTTTCATCACCCCATGTCTTCACATAGAGCCGTTGTTGATCTGTGGTATTCACCCATTGCGTATTTAGTGGTTGCATTCTTCTTGTCCTTTTATCGATTCCATCGAATTGACGTTTTATTTGTGAACATGGGCAATGTGATCAATGCCACAGTTTGGAAACTCATTTAGTATGCAAAGTTCAGCATAAAAAAAAATTGACCCAGTATGAGCATAATCCAGAAAATAATGACAATGCCTATTGTCTCTAAATTCTTACTCAATCATTATGCCCCTTATAAAGGTGCTGGCATTTCGATTGATAAAATTGATCTCGCCAATTATCACATTCGCGTCAAAATGCCATTAACTCGCAAAAATCAAAATATCGTCGGTGTACATTTTGGCGGTAGTCTTTATTCAATGGTTGACCCATTTTATATGTTGATTTTGATGCATCACCTTGGCTCACGTTATATCGTGTGGGACAAAGCGGCAAATATCCAATTTTTATCCCCCGGGCGTGGAACGGTATACGCTGATATCCAGCTCGACCCAAATGAAATCAACCATATTAAAAACTTAGCAGATAACCACGTACCTGTGCTACGGAACTATAGCTTAAATATTTCTGATGAAGCAGGCTTACGTATCGCTGAAGTTCAAAAAACCCTATACATTCGTCGCAAGCAACCCCGTCCCCGCAAATAAAAAAGGCGCTTATCTTTAAGCGCCTTTTCATTCAATTTTATCGGATTGGATTAGCGATTTTGCTCAATTGCAGCACCTGCACCACCACCGATTGCACCACCAATCGCAGCACCGGTGTTACCACCAAAGATACTTTTACCGACTGCAGAACCAATCGCACCACCTACACCACTATATGAGGCATTTCGGTTTGAACCGTTTTGAGTTTTACTACCGACAGCTGCACCAGCACCACCACCAACGGCTGCACCTACAGCACCACCGACATTATTACCCACACCACCACCAATGGCACCACCTAAAGCTGCAGCACCAATACGTTGTTCATTTGGCGACATGCTTTCACAACCAGTAAGCATTACGGTCGACATCATCGCGACTGCGCATACGCTCATTACTTTTTTCATTGTGATGTTCCTTGTCTTCTTCAATACCTATGATTCTAAAACCATTGTATGAAACAATTAAATATAGCTTGTTACGGCTTGGAGCATAAATGCTGCATTTTGTAAAAAACCACGCCTAATCGCTCACAAATCACTCAGGATTTTCATCCAAAATCATCAAATCTTTTGTGGTTTCACCATTTTCAGTCAGCACAGCATGAGAGAGTTTGGCTTTGCTTTCTGGATCTGTTGCCTGATCTAGTTTTAGCGTGCGTTTAATCGGGTCTTGCCCTTTCTTAAACTCTACACCTTCTGCATCAATATTGGTGTTTTGACGAATAATCTGACCGTCCTGCTTCACCGTAGTCTTGGTTTCAATTTTAGAAGTCGGGATGATAACACCACCACGTTGTACTACTGGAATCGATAATTTCTTTTCAGAAAAATCACTTTGGTGATCTGAAAGTTCAATTTCACGTGCCACGATATCCTGACCTTTATTGGTCATTTCTAACACTGTTGCAGTTACTTGGCGTACAGGTTCTTGACCTGCAACACGGCGAATCACTTCTGTTTTTAGTACTGGAACTACAGCTTTATCTTCTACCACAATCGAATTGGGCATAGGTGCAGCAATCGCTGTCAATGAGCTGAATAATGCAGAAACTGCGAATAATTGCTGTGTGAATTTCATCAAAAGACCCCGTTATGTTTAAGTTTAAAAATCAAGAGATTTGTTATGTTCTATTTTTACTATAGGAAATAAATCAACATTAGGAAAGCTTTAATTTTCAATTCATCCGCATAAAAAAAGCCACCCAAAGGTGGCTTTTTTGAATGATTTAAGGGCTAATTAAAGACCGTTAAATTCATCGCTAAATGCTTGGCTTAATGCTTGATCTACATCAGAGAAATCATTGTGAAGCTCAAGCTCTGCAGCTTCAGACTCTTGACGACGACGTTCTAAGTGGTAAGCCAAACCTGTACCCGCTGGGATCAGACGACCTACAACTACGTTTTCTTTCAGACCACGTAATTCATCTTCTTTACCTGTTACAGCAGCTTCAGTTAACACACGAGTTGTTTCCTGGAACGATGCAGCAGAAATGAACGAGTCAGTAGAAAGCGACGCTTTGGTAATACCCATCAATTGACGTTCAAACTTCGCTGGGAACTTGTTCTGAGCTGCCACAGCTTGGTTTTCTTGAACAACGCGGATGTATTCCACTTGCTCGCCTTTGATGAAGCTTGTATCACCACCGTCAGTGATTTCAACTTTACGAAGCATTTGACGTACGATCACTTCAATGTGCTTGTCGTTGATTTTTACACCTTGCAGACGGTATACGTCCTGAACTTCGTTCACGATGTAATTTGTCAGTGCAACTTCGCCTTTCAAACGTAAGATGTCGTGTGGGTTTTGCGGACCATCAGAAATGGTTTCACCACGGTTCACATGCTCGCCTTCGAACACGTTAATCGTACGCCATTTCGGAATTAGCTCTTCGTAAATCTCAGAGCCATCATCCGGAGTAATCACAAGACGGTTCTTACCTTTGGTCTCTTTACCGAAGCTTACGATACCTGAAATTTCAGCAAGGATCGCGTGTTCTTTCGGTTTACGTGCTTCGAACAAGTCAGCTACGCGTGGAAGACCACCGGTAATATCACGAGTACGTGAAGATTCTTGTGGTACACGACCAATAACATCACCGACACCAATTGTTTCGCCATCGCGCACAGTCAGAATCGTGTTTTGTGGTAGGAAGTAGAACTGTTCGCCGCCATCTGTTGTATCCAATACAACAGCTGGACGCATATCTTTACCAGATGCTGGACGTGAAGTTACTGGAAGTACCTCAATAGTCGTCATACCTGTTGCATCATCAGTTTTCGATGTCACAGTTACGCCATCAGCGATTTGGCTGAAACGCACTTTACCTGCAACTTCGGTAACCAATGGATGTGTATGCGGATCCCAAGTCGCTACGATACCGCCAGCTTCCACAGCTTCGCCATCTTTAATGATGATTGAAGCACCGTATGGAATTTTGTAACGTTCGCGTTCACGACCGATGTCATCTGCGATACCGATTTCACCTGAACGTGAAGTTGATACCAAGTGACCTTTAGCGTGTTGTACTGTTTTCACATTGTGGAAACGTACTGTACCTTTGTTACGAACTTGTACGCTGTTAGCAGCAGAAGTTCGGCTCGCAGCACCACCTACGTGGAACGTACGCATTGTTAACTGTGTACCTGGCTCACCAATTGATTGAGCAGCCATTACACCCACAGATTCACCTGGATTCACCAAGTGACCGCGAGCAAGGTCACGACCGTAACATTTCGCACATACACCGAAAGTAGATTCACAGTTTACAACTGAACGTACTTTCACTTCATCGACACCTTGCTCTTCTAAGTAGTTTGCAAGTTTTTCGTCGATTAAAGTATTACGTGGAAGAATCACATCATCCGAACCTGGTTTCTTCGCATCTTCAGCAAGTACACGACCCAATACTCGAGTACCTAAGTTCTCGATGACATCGCCACCTTGAATGAACGGAGTCATTACAAGACCGTCGAAAGTACCACAATCTGGCTCAGTAATTACCAAGTCTTGTGCAACGTCAACCAAACGACGAGTCAAGTAACCTGAGTTCGCAGTTTTCAATGCAGTATCGGCCAAACCTTTACGTGCACCGTGTGTTGAAATGAAGTACTGAAGTACGGTCAAACCTTCACGGAAGTTCGCTTTAATTGGTGTTTCAATGATCGAACCATCTGGTTTCGCCATCAAACCACGCATACCCGCTAACTGACGAATCTGAGCTGCCGAACCACGGGCACCTGAGTCAGACATCATGTAGATCGAGTTGAATGATTTTTGTTTCTCGTCTTCACCCTGTTTGTTTTTAACAGTTGTGAAAGACAAGTTGTCCATCATCGCTTTCGCTACTTGGTCGTTTGTACGTGCCCAAATATCGACAACTTTGTTATAACGTTCGCCGGCAGTTACGAAACCTTGCTCGAATTGTTGTTCAATTTCGCGAACTTCAACTTCAGCTTTTTCGATAATTGCTTGTTTTTGTGGCGGAATCAACATGTCTTCCATACCAACAGACACACCTGAGTGAGTCGCTTGACGGAAGCCCAAGTACATCAATTGGTCAGCGAAGATAACAGTATCTTTAAGACCTAATTTACGGTAGCAAGAGTTGATCAATTTAGAGATGTTCTTTTTCGTCATCTCAACGTTGATTTGTTGGAAATCCATACCTTCAGGTACAACTTCCCAAAGTAAACAACGACCTGGAGTTGTGTCTACAACAATGGTTTGTTGTTCACGGTTACCATTTTCGTCAATGACTGTTTGGTGTACACGTGCTTTTACGCGAGCGTGTAAATCAACTTGACCTGTTGCAAGTGCACGGTTTACTTCGTCAGTATCCGCAAACACCATACCTTCACCTTTGGCATTGATCGCATCACGAGTGATGTAGTACAAGCCTAAGACAACGTCCTGAGAAGGTACGATGATTGGCTCACCGTTCGCAGGAGAAAGAATGTTGTTTGTTGACATCATTAACGCACGAGCTTCTAACTGAGCTTCAAGTGTTAATGGTACGTGTACCGCCATTTGGTCACCGTCGAAGTCGGCGTTAAATGCCGCACAAACTAACGGGTGAAGACGGATCGCTTTACCTTCAATCAGGGTTGGTTCAAATGCTTGAAGACCCAAACGGTGAAGTGTAGGCGCACGGTTCAACATCACTGGATGTTGACGAATTACGTGAGCAAGTACGTCCCAAACTTCTGGAGTTTCACGCTCAACCATTTTCTTCGCAGCTTTAATGGTTGTCGCTTGGCCAGATGCTTGTAGTTTCGCGAAAATGAATGGTTTGAATAATTCAAGTGCCATTTTTTTCGGAAGACCACATTGGTGCAGACGTAAAGTTGGACCTACAGTAATTACCGAACGACCAGAGTAATCGACACGTTTACCCAATAAGTTTTGACGGAAACGACCTTGTTTACCTTTGATCATGTCTGCCAAAGATTTAAGAGGACGTTTATTCGAACCAGTAATTGCGCGACCACGACGACCGTTATCAAGCAATGCATCAACAGACTCTTGTAACATACGTTTTTCGTTACGTACGATAATGTCTGGTGCTGCAAGGTCTAGTAGACGTTTTAAACGGTTGTTACGGTTGATTACACGACGGTAAAGATCGTTCAAGTCAGAAGTCGCAAAACGACCACCTTCTAGAGGAACCAACGGACGAAGATCAGGTGGAAGTACTGGAAGTACATTCATCACCATCCATTCTGGTTTGTTGTTCGACTCTTTGAACGCTTCCATCAATTTCAGACGTTTAGAAGCTTTTTTAAGCTTCGTTTCTGAAGTTGTATTTGGAATTTCTTCACGAAGACGTGAAATTTCAGCTTCAAGATCGATGTCTTTCAACAAATCTTGAACTGCTTCTGCACCCATTTTCGCAGTGAATTCATCACCGTGTTCTTCTAAAGCAGTGAAGTATTCTTCATCGTTTAGAAGTTGGTATTTCTCAAGTGGAGTCATACCTGGGTCAGTTACAACGTATGATTCGAAATACAATACACGTTCGATATCACGTAAAGTCATGTCTAAAAGCAGACCGATACGGCTAGGAAGTGATTTTAAGAACCAAATATGTGCAACTGGAGAAGCAAGGTCAATATGACCCATACGCTCACGACGTACTTTTGCAGTTGTTACTTCAACGCCACATTTTTCACAAATGACGCCTTTGTATTTCATACGCTTGTATTTACCACACAAGCATTCGTAATCTTTTACTGGACCAAAGATTTTGGCACAGAATAAACCATCACGTTCAGGTTTGAACGTACGGTAGTTAATGGTTTCAGGCTTTTTAACTTCACCATGAGACCACGACTTAATCATTTCTGGTGACGCAAGACCAATACGGATGCGATCAAACTCTACAGGAGCATGACCGTCTGAATCCGTCTTTTTGCGCATGATATCGAGCAAGTCTTTCAATTTTTTTCTCCGTGTGTTGTGGAGATTTTCACTTCACAACTGGGTCACAAATATTGTTTTTTAACTGAGAAATCCCCCTTGCCCCTCTTGATTAAAGAGGTGAGAAGCACTGCTTCGCAAGGGAGATTCAATGGAACTAATTAGTCACCATTTTTCAGTTCAATGTTGATACCTAAAGAACGGATCTCTTTGGTCAATACGTTGAACGATTCAGGCATACCTGGGTCCATGTAATGGTTACCATCTACAATGTTCTTATAGATACGGGTACGACCTTCAACGTCATCCGACTTCACAGTAAGCATTTCTTGAAGTGTATATGCTGCACCGTAAGCTTCGAGTGCCCATACTTCCATCTCACCGAAACGCTGACCACCGAATTGTGCTTTACCACCAAGCGGTTGTTGAGTTACTAGAGAGTAAGAACCAGTAGAACGCGCATGCATCTTGTCGTCAACCAAGTGGTTCAGCTTCAACATGTACATGTAACCTACAGTTACAGGACGGTCAAAACGTTCACCTGTACGACCATCATACAATACTGTTTGACCAGTACGTGAAATGCCACCAAGTTCTAACAATTCTTTGATTTGTGATTCTTCAGCACCATCAAATACTGGTGTTGCTAAAGGAACACCTTTACGCAAGTTACCTGAAAGCACCAAGATTTCTTC
The DNA here is from genome assembly GCF_058242865.1 of Acinetobacter sp. LipI_15. Lineage (NCBI taxonomy): Bacteria > Pseudomonadati > Pseudomonadota > Gammaproteobacteria > Moraxellales > Moraxellaceae > Acinetobacter > Acinetobacter sp. LipI_15. Next base: position 2,891,311 of record NZ_JBZAYN010000001.1, read on the forward strand.
ATCAGTCAAGCTATCAAGATCTTCTTGTTCGCCACCAACTTTGTTGTAAATCTTGTCTAAGAAATCACGAAGCTCAAGTACAGTACGCTGCTCTTTCATCATCTTGTCGATTTGATCGCCAAGACCTTTAGCCGCCATACCCAAGTGAGTTTCAAGAATCTGACCCACGTTCATACGTGATGGTACACCCAGTGGGTTAAGTACAACATCAACTGGAACACCGTTTGCATCGTGTGGCATGTCTTCTACAGGCAAGATGTTTGATACAACACCTTTGTTACCGTGACGACCCGCCATTTTATCACCCGGTTGGATGCGACGTTTTACAGCCAAGTAAACTTTAACAACTTTCAATACGCCAGTTGTCAGTTCATCGCCTGTAGAAAGTTTGCGTTTTTTCTCTGCAAATTTCTCGTCAATTTCAAGGCTCTTCTCTTTCAAGAACACTTGAATTTGAGTTAAACGTTCAGCAATCGCTTCGTCGACTGGTTGGATTTCAATAAGATCAACCAACTCAAGACCAGACAATAACTCTTCAGTTAATTTGTCACCGCGTTTAGTTGTACCGCCACCGTTAGATTCTTGACCTTTCAATAGACGAACAATACGTTCACGAGCTGCTTCTTCAAAGATTTTGTATTCTTCTTTCAAGTCTTTACGGTAAGCATCAAGTTGTGCTTTCTCAATTGCTTGAGCACGTTCATCTTTTTCAAGACCATCACGTGTGAACACTTGAACGTCAATTACAGTACCTTTCACAGATGAAGATACACGTAATGAAGAGTCTTTTACGTCAGCCGCTTTTTCACCGAAGATTGCGCGAAGCAATTTTTCTTCCGGAGTTAACTGCGTTTCACCTTTAGGCGTTACTTTACCAACAAGAATGTCACCAGCAGTTACTTCAGCACCGATATAAACGATACCTGATTCATCCAATTTAGAAAGTGCAGCTTCACCCACGTTCGGGATATCCGCTGTAATTTCTTCAGCACCCAATTTGGTATCACGTGCAACACATGAAAGCTCTTGGATGTGGATAGACGTTAAACGATCTTCTTGAAGTACACGCTCAGATAATAAGATCGAGTCTTCATAGTTGTAACCGTTCCAAGTCATGAACGCTACACGCATGTTTTGACCCAATGCCAACTCACCGCCATCTGTTGATGGACCATCAGCAAGAACGTCACCACGTGCAACTTTATCACCTAAACGTACAACAACGTTTTGGTTGATACATGTATTTTGGTTCGAACGTGTGTATTTGATCAGGTTGTAGATATCTACACCTGCTTCGCCTGCCACCATCTCTTCTTCGTTTACACGAATAACGACACGAGAAGCATCAACGAATTCAATACGACCACCACGTTTCGCAAGTACACACACACCCGAGTCATGCGCTACGTTTGCTTCCATACCTGTACCAACAAGCGGTTTGTCAGCACGTAATGTAGGAACAGCCTGACGCTGCATGTTTGAACCCATCAATGCACGGTTGGCATCATCGTGTTCAAGGAACGGAATAAGTGATGCCGCTACAGATACAACCTGCTGAGCAGATACATCCATATGCGTTACTTTTTCTGGTGGAATACGTACGAATTCACCTTGGTGACGTACAGATACGAATTCTTCAGTTAAGTTACCGTCTTTATCGATACCAGAATCGGCCTGTGCAATCACAGTACCTACTTCTTCAATCGCAGAAAGGTATTCAACGTCATCCGTTACACGACCATCAACAACTTTACGGTATGGAGTTTCCAAGAAACCGAAGTTATTACATTTCGCATAAACAGAAAGTGAGTTGATCAAACCAATGTTTGGACCTTCAGGAGTCTCGATTGGACATACACGACCGTAGTGAGTTTGATGTACGTCACGTACTTCGAAGCCCGCACGTTCACGAGTCAAACCACCTGGGCCCAATGCTGATACACGACGTTTGTGTGTAATTTCAGACAACGGGTTATTTTGGTCCATGAACTGAGACAACTGGCTTGAACCAAAGAATTCTTTGATTGCAGCAGCAACTGGTTTCGCATTGATTAAATCTTGCGGAGACAAGTTATCAGTTTCAGCTTGAGATAAACGTTCTTTAACAGCACGTTCAACACGAACTAGACCAACACGGAATTGGTTTTCTGTCATTTCACCAACAGAACGAACACGACGGTTACCCAAGTGATCGATATCATCGACTTCACCTTTACCGTTACGGATTTCAACTAATGTTTTCAATACATCAGTGATGTCTTCGTTCGAAAGAATACCTTCAACTTCACGAGACTTCTGATCCGTACCCACTTCGTAAGGACGACCCAAACGACGGTTGAACTTCATACGACCTACTGGTGATAAGTCATAACGTTCAGAAGAGAAGAATAAATTGTTGAATAAGTTTTCAGCAGCTTCTTTTGTTGGTGGCTCACCCGGACGCATCACTTTGTAGATTTCTACAAGTGCTTCTTCACGACCAGTTGTAGTATCTGCACGTAAAGAGTCCGCAATGAATGGGCCACGGTCGATGTCATTGGTATAAAGTACGTTGAATTGTTTAACACCGCCTTCAGCCAATTTCATCATAATTTCATGGCTTAGTACTGTATTTGCAGCAATTACTTCGCCATCACGTAACGTTACATCTTCAGCAACAATACGTTCATATAGATATTCATCAGGAACAGAAAGTTTTTCAAGACCTGCTGCTTCCATTTGACGAACATGGCGCGCGTTAATACGTTTACCTTGTTCAACAATTGTCTTACCGTCTGTACCCACGATATCAAACTGTGCCATTTCGCCACGTAGACGTTCTGGAACCAAGTCAATTTGATAGCTACCCATATCAAGATATACAGGTACTTTTTCGTAGAACATGTCTAGGATTTGTTCGTTGTTATAACCCAAGGCACGAAGCACAACAGTCGCAAGTAATTTACGACGACGGTCAATACGTACGTAGACCAAGTCTTTTGCATCGAATTCAAAGTCTAACCATGAACCACGGTAAGGAATGATACGAGCAGAGTAAAGAACTTTACCGCTAGAGTGAGTTTTGCCTTTATCGTGGTCAAAGAATACACCTGGTGAACGGTGTAATTGAGATACGATTACACGCTCAGTACCATTGATCACAAAGGTACCGTTGTCTGTCATAAGTGGCATTTCACCCATGTAGACTTCTTGCTCACGCACATCTTTGATTGTTTTAGTTTCGCGATCTTTAATGATCAGACGAATTTTTACACGCATTGGCGCCGCATAAGTTGAGCCACGAAGAATACATTCGCGCACATCAAATTCAGGCTTACCAAGACTATACTCAACAAATTCTAAAGCAGCATTGCCAGAATAACTTTCAATAGGAAAAACTGAACGAAATGCGGCTTGGAGACCGATATCTTCGCGGTTTTTTGGAGTTTTGCCGTCTTGAAGGAAAGTTCGGTACGAGTCGACTTGAATCGCGAGCAAGTACGGAACATCCATTACCTTGGGCAATTTACCAAAATTCTTACGGATCCGTTTCTTTTCGGTATATGAGTATGCCATCTGGAGTCCTCGGAAAGTAAACTAAGTCCGCCTGCAGAACGAACTTAGAAGGAATTACGCAGGCCGATATGGCCACCACTTTCACAAATGCTGCAATTTTTAGTGGTATTAAAACGCTTAACAATATTTTTTACTGAAAAATATTGGTAAGCGTTTGGTTTTATAAATTATTTTTAATTTGTATGATTTTTATATCATGCAAACAAAAATCGAGCCGATTATTGTAACGCAAAAAGGCTGATGACCCAAGGGCCACCAGCCATTTTTTGGAGCCGATTATAAAAAAATCGACTCCCCTTAAGATTACTTAAGTGTAACTGTAGCACCAGCTTCTTCAAGTTTTTTCTTAAGTTCTTCGCCTTCTTCTTTAGAAACGCCTTCTTTAAGAACTGAAGGAGCGCTTTCAACAAGATCTTTAGCTTCTTTAAGACCAAGGCCAGTAGCTTCACGAACTGCTTTAATTACAGCAACTTTGTTAGCACCGAAAGAAGTCAACTCAACGTTGAATTCTGATTGTTCTTCAGCAGCACCACCAGCAGCGCCAGGAGCAGCAGCAACTGCTACAGCAGCAGCAGATACGTTGAATTTTTCTTCGAAAGCAGAAATAAGTTCAACAAGTTCAAGAACAGTTTTTTCAGCAACTGCGTTTAAGATTTCTTCGTTTGTTAAAGCCATGAGAGTAACTCCAAATGGGTATTGAATGGTGTGTAAATTGATTTAAACTTAAGCAGCTTCTGACTCGTTTTTCTCTTTGAGCGCAGTAATAAGGCGACCCAATTTCGAAATAGGAGCTTGAAGAACGCTTGCAAGCATAGTAAGCGCTTTCTCTTGGTTTGGAAGGTTCGCGATAACGCTAACTTCAGCACCTTGATAAACTTTACCGTCAAATGCAGCAGCTTTAAGTTCAAATGCTTTATTAGTTTTAGCAAATTCTTCGAACAAACGAGCAGCTGCGCCCATGTCGTCTTCAGAAGTTGAGAAAGCTAAGATTGTTGGGCCAACAAGGTTGTCGCTCAAGATATTGAATTGAGTATCTTGAAGAGCACGTTTAGCCAAAGTGTTACGAACTACGCGAGTAGCAACACCTAGTTTACGAGCTTCAACACGTAGAGCAGTTAATTGCTCAACAGTTAAACCTTGGTAGTCAGCAACAACAGCAGCATACGCAGTAGAAGCAACTTCAGTTACTTCAGCTACGATCTGTTTTTTGCCTTCGATAAGAAGAGCCATTGTAAAACCTCCTAACGGTGATTTATGCACCTATACAGATGCACTCCCAATTCGTTAGCTCATCACTGAACCAACACGCGGAGGAGGAACAAATCACACCACCGCGTCTATTCAGGCTGGGCTATTAAGAAGAAAGCATAAAACTCCCCTCGCCTGAGGTCTTTGACGCTGATAAATCTAAATTTATCAATTCAAAGTTTGCCTGAATTACGCAATATACGACGAAGCGTTTCTTGCGTAATATTTAAAGCAGCGCTTTAAATATTACTCAGGGCTTTAAAATTCTGTAATAAGTCGAAACTTATTTAGAAACGTTTGCTACATCAACAACAAGACCAGGACCCATAGTTGAGCTTAAAGTGATCTTTTGGATGTAAACACCTTTAGAAGTAGCAGGTTTTGCTTTCTTAAGGTCAGCTACAAGAGCTTCAACGTTTGAACGAACAGCTTCAGCAGTGAAACCTACTTGACCGATCGCAGCGTGGATAATACCAGCTTTGTCTACACGGTAACGTGCTTGACCAGCTTTCGCGTTTTTAACAGCAGAAGCTACGTCAGGAGTTACAGTACCCACTTTAGGGTTTGGCATTAAGCCACGTGGACCAAGAATCGTACCCAACTTACCAACAACGCGCATTGCATCCGGAGCTGCAATTACTACGTCAAAGTCAAGGTTACCCGCTTGGATGCTTTCAGCAAGATCATCAAAACCAACAACGTCCGCGCCTTCAGCTTTAGCAGCTTCAGCAGCAGCGCCTTGAGCAAACACAGCTACACGTACAGTTTTACCAGTACCTGCAGGAAGTGTAGTCGCGCCACGAACAACTTGGTCAGATTTACGAGGATCAACACCTAGGTTTACAGCAACATCCAAAGATTCTTTGAATTTTACTGCTGGAAGGCCGTTAAGAACTGCAACTGCTTCTTCCAAAGTGTAAACTTTGTTAGCTTCAACAGCAGCAACAATGGCTTTTTGACGTTTAGTTAATTTAGCCATGTCTTATAGCTCCACTTCCAAGCCCATAGAACGCGCAGAACCAGCAATGGTACGTACACGTGCGTCTAAATCAGCACCAGTAAGATCTGGTTCTTTAGTAGTCGCAATTTCTTCTAATTGAGCGCGAGTCAACTTACCAACTTTAGTTTTGTTAGGTACAGCTGAACCCTTTTGGATGCCCGCAGCTTTCTTAAGAAGAATCGCAGCAGGAGGAGTTTTCATGATGAATGTGAACGACTTGTCGTTGTACACAGTGATCACTACTGGAATTGGAAGACCAGCTTCAACTTTTTGTGTCGCAGCATTGAATTCTTTACAGAATGCCATGATGTTAACACCACGTTGACCTAGTGCAGGACCAATCGGTGGAGATGGATTTGCTTTACCAGCTGGAACTTGCAGCTTGATATAGCCGTCAATCTTCTTAGCCATTTCAATTACCTCTGGGTACTAACGCCGCTAGGCTCCCCAATGATTTCAAGTAACGATACCGTTACAACAACAATGCCCGACTCATAACAAATCGGGCGTTTATCAACCAAGTTAAATTAAACTGATTTTTCGACTTGGCGAAATTCCAGTTCAACTTGAGTTGGTCGATTAAATACATTAATCGTCAACGTTAAACGTGACTTATCGTATAGAACTTCTTCCACCACGCCTTTAAAGTCGGTGAATGGACCGTCAATTACGAGTAATTCTTCACCTGGTTCAAACATCGTCTTAGGACGAGGTGATTCGCCAGTATTGCGTACACGTGCAAGAATCGCATCAGCTTCTTTTTGCGTAATTGGTGCAGGCTTTTCTGCAGTACCACCGATGAAACCTAATACTTTTGGACACTCTTTAACAATGTGCCAAGTTTCATCATTCATTTCCATCTCGACTAACACATAGCCAGGAAAGAATTTACGCTCAGATTTACGTTTCTTACCATCCTTCATTTCCACTACTTCTTCAGTAGGGACAAGGACTTCACCAAAGCTATCGGCTACAGCGCTACGCTGGATTCGATCATTAAGTGAGCGTAACACTTGTTTTTCATAGCCTGAATAGGCATGAATAATGTACCAACGTTTCATAGCTCTCTTACCCGATAATAAACTTCATTAACCAGCTCAAAGCATAGTCAAAGCACCATAATAAAATAGATGCCACTAAGACTACCGCAAGTACCTGCCAAGATGTGGTCATGGTCTCTTGCTTGGTTGGCCAAGTCACTCGACGTAACTCAATTCGAGCATCTTTCAACAATCGAACAAAGCCTTTGCCTTGATGGGTGGCGTATAATAAACCTAAAGCCACGATGATACAAGCCAAAATTACCCCAACACGGATCCAGACATCATTCGCTGGTGCCCAGTATGCTGGCAAATGTTGATTCACCATCATAGAACTACCGAGTAAAATCAACGCGATAACCCACAGAACATAGTCTAAAGGGGAACCAGAATTAACAACTTCAGCAGGATTATTTCTTTGAGGAATTGGCGCGTCGCTTAATGCGTCACGCGATTTATCATTCGACATTTTTGTACTCGTCGTAGGATTCGCGACTTATTATATGACCAGTTGAGCCAGCATCAAGCTTCTTTTTAAAAAAATTTGGCAGGCCAGGAGGGACTCGAACCCCCAACATTCGGTTTTGGAGACCGACGCTCTACCAATTGAACTACTGACCTGCAGAGCAAATCGAGAGTCGAAACTCTCGATCTGTACAAAGATAACTGTATTATATTATGCAGTTACTTTAGAAACAACACCCGCACCAACTGTACGGCCACCTTCACGGATCGCAAAGCGTAAGCCAGCGTCCATTGCGATTGGGTGGATTAATTCTACTGACATTTCTACGTTGTCACCAGGCATAACCATTTCAACGCCTTCTTTAAGCGCGATCGCACCAGTTACGTCAGTTGTACGGAAGTAGAACTGTGGACGGTAACCGTTAAGGAATGGAGTATGACGACCACCTTCGTCTTTAGAAAGTACGTATACTTCTGCGTCGAATTTAGTATGCGGTTTGATTGTACCTGGTTTAGCAAGTACTTGACCACGTTGAACGTCTTCACGTTTAGTACCACGTAGAAGAACACCACAGTTCTCGCCCGCACGACCTTCGTCAAGAAGTTTACGGAACATTTCTACGCCAGTTACTGTTGTTTTAACTGTATCTTTAATACCAACGATTTCAACTTCTTCGCCTACTTTCACGATACCAGTTTCAACACGGCCAGTTACTACTGTACCACGACCTGAAATTGAGAATACGTCTTCGATTGGCATAAGGAATGCTTGGTCGATAGCACGTTCTGGTTCTGGGATGTAAGAGTCTAGAGCTTCAACAAGAGCAACTACAGCATCTTCGCCGTATTGACCAGCTTCACCATTAAGCGCTGCAAGAGCAGAACCACGGATTACTGGAGTGTCGTCGCCTGGGAAATCATAAGTAGAAAGAAGTTCACGAACTTCCATTTCTACTAATTCAATTAATTCTTCGTCGTCTACGATATCGCATTTGTTTAGGAATACAACGATATAAGGTACACCTACCTGACGAGAAAGGAGGATGTGTTCACGAGTTTGTGGCATTGGACCATCAGTCGCCGAACAAACAAGGATCGCACCATCCATTTGCGCAGCACCAGTAATCATGTTTTTAACATAATCGGCGTGACCTGGGCAGTCTACGTGAGCGTAGTGACGGATTGGAGAATCGTATTCTACGTGTGAAGTATTAATTGTAATACCACGTGCTTTTTCTTCTGGTGCAGAGTCGATTGCAGCGTAATCTTTCGCTTCACCACCGAATTTTTTTGCACATACAGTTGCAATTGCAGCTGTTAAAGTCGTTTTACCATGGTCAACGTGACCGATTGTGCCCACGTTAACGTGCGGCTTATTACGTTCAAACTTAGCCTTAGCCATGCTTTTCTTCCTCGTTTACGTCGAACACAATTCTGAGTAAAACCCAGCTCCGACATATCGCCTAAAAAAAATAAACACCCAATACTTGAAAAGCAGACTAAAAAGCCTGCTTCTGGAATCTTGCGCAACATTTAAAGTTGCTAAACTGTAAAATCTGGAGCTCTTATCGAGATTTGAACTCGAGACCTCTCCCTTACCAAGGGAGTGCTCTACCACTGAGCTATAAGAGCAAATATAAGCACTTCAATAGATATGGAGCGGGAGACGAGGGTCGAACTCGCGACATGTAGCTTGGAAGGCTACCGCTCTACCAACTGAGCTACTCCCGCACGATGTTGGTACAAACCACTTATTGAAGTCTTAAAATTGGTGGTGAGGGAAGGATTCGAACCTTCGAAACTTTCGTAGCGGAGTTACAGTCCGCCCCCTTTGACCGCTCGGGAACCTCACCATTTTACACTTACTTCAGTGTTGTTCTTTCTACTCACTCTCAAACTTTCTAAGATGGTGCCGGCACACGGATTCGAACTGTGGACCTACTGATTACAAGTCAGTTGCTCTACCAACTGAGCTATGCCGGCGTTTCCTAGTGTTTCGTACGTTTCGTATCGGAACGGTGTGCAGTTTAGCAAATCTTGAAATCCTTGCAAGTGTTTTTTCTAAAAAAAACGTGAAAAACTCATAAAATCAATCCATTTGATGATAATTCAACCGCTTTGATCACTGCGCGAGCTTTTATTTGGGTTTCATTCCACTCTGATTCAGGATTAGAGTCATACACCACCCCTGCTCCAGCTTGAACATAGACCTTATTTTCACGAATTACACAGGTACGAATCGCAATCGACATGTCCATTTCGCCATGCCAGCCTAAATAACCAACAGCACCACCAAAAATTCCACGTTTTACTGGTTCAACTTCGTCAATAATTTCCATAGCACGGATTTTTGGTGCGCCTGAAAGCGTACCCGCAGGGAATGTTGCCTTAAAAACATCCAAAGCATCGACATCATCACGTACTTCACCTTGCACATTTGACACAATGTGCATGACATGCGAATAACGTTCGATCACCATTTGATCAGTCACGTGAACTTTACCGATTTTAGAAACGCGTCCAACATCATTTCGCCCCAAATCGATCAACATCAAATGCTCTGCAATTTCTTTTTCATCAGATAGCAAATCTTTTTCTAGCGCTAAATCTTCTTCTTTTGTTTTACCCCGTGGTCGCGTTCCCGCCAAAGGACGAACTGTTGCCACACCATTTTCTAAACGGGACAAAATTTCAGGTGATGAACCGACGATATGAAAAGGAATGTCATTTTCTAGTGTCTGCCCTTGCACCAAGAACAAATATGGCGATGGATTGAGGTGACGTAGTGCACGATAGACCTGCAAAGGCTCACCATCAAAATCTGAGACCATACGATGGCCCGGCACAACCTGCATCACATCACCGGCTTTAATGTACTCTTTTACTTTCGCAATAGAGTCAATAAAGTTGTCATGTCCAGTGATGGATTCAAACTGTGGTGCAGTATGCTTATTTGCTTTGAGTGCAATTGGGGTTGCCAAAAGTTCTTCTAGCTCATCCAATTGTTGCTGCGCCTTGGTATAGGCCTCAGCATCATTTACATCGGCATGCACAATTAAGAATAAGGTATCCTTAAGGTTATCAAAGACGATGACGGTTTTTGATAGCATCATCCAAATATCCGGAATCCCGACCGGGTCAGCTTCTGGAACGTTATTGAGCTTTGGTTCGATATAACGTACAGCGTCATAACCAAAGTATCCAACCAATCCACCGGTAAAGCTCGGCAACGCTGGCAAATCTTGCTGTGTAGGCACTTTATATTGTGCTTGGAAGTCACGAATGTATTGAAATGGGTCAGCACATTGTTGTTTTTCAACCGAGCCATCAGCATGTTGAACGGTCAACTGCCCTTCATTACACGAAAATACGGTGGACTCGCCCAAGCCAATAATGGAGTAACGCGCCCAGTTTTCGCCACCCTCTACAGATTCAAATAAATAGGCTTGTTTATGTTGTTTTAATCGCGCAAAGACAGACAGCGGAGTTTCTGTATCTGCCAAGCGCTGACGATATACCGGAATCAAGTTATATCCAGCAGTTTTCAGTTGTTCAAATTGAGTTTGTGTAGTCATTTGGGTTTCTCTATATTTCGCGTGGTCAATTTCAGTTAATTTCTTCTCATGCTGATTGAGTGACGCCATCGAAATACTACACACTTGCTCATTTTCACTTCCTTAACCCTACTTATTTCAACCCAATAATTCTTTTAAGTTATCAACCACGTGCTGCGGCTGACACTCTCGAATATTTTCACCATGATTATAGCCATAGCTGACCACAATACAATCAATACCCGCACGACGTGCTGCCTCTACATCATTGACAGAATCACCCACCATCAAAATTTGCTGTTTCGGCAAGGCATAATGCTCCGCACAATACTCTAGCTGCTTGGGATGTGGTTTACGCTCTTCAAAACGATCTCCACCAATCACATCATCAAAGTATTCATGCATACCTAGTGCCTGCACAATACTGCGTGCCGGTTGCTCTGGTTTATTGGTCACACAAATCAGAATTTTCTCTTCTGCTTTTGCCCAATCCAAGAACTCTAGAATACCGTCAAAGGGCTGCGTCAAGACACAAGGATCTGCATTGTAAATCTTTAGAAAAGTTTCCAGCAAAAGATGGTGCTGTGCGGCATCCACCTTCCCGGTCAAGTATTCAAGTACGCTATGACAAAACAATGAAGTTCCTTTCCCAATCCAGTTTCGCACCTGCGCTTCTGTGACCAAAGGTAATTGCAAAGCATTTAAACTCATATTCATCGCACGATGTAAGTCAGATGCTGAATCGACTAGCGTTCCATCCAGATCAAATAAAATCATTTGGCGTTCTGCTAAACGAACTTCAAACATAATGTCCCTCTATTTTTTTAAATTTTCCACATAAAAAAGGCATGCCCATGCATGCCTTTTTGAGGAATGTCTCGGTTTATTTAAACAACACCCATGCAATAATTGCAAGAATGATTAAAACAATGACCGAGATTAAGCCTACAGATGCATTTTTTTGCGCTTCACGTTCTTGCTCTACACAAGCTGCTGGAATTTCTACATCACATGCCTCATTTTTCGGAGCAGCAGTAATGTCAATTCCCTCAGGAATTGGCGCAGGTTTAGGCACACCCACATTGGTCGGCATACCATCACGAGTCAATTGAACTGAACCATCACGCTCTTTCAACTCTGGCATCCCTTGATCATTCATTTGTTGTGCTGCAGTTTTAACGATAGGCTCTTGTGCAGCAGTCTCAGAAACTGCAACAGCTTCAGACGGCTGCTGAACAGAAGTAATCTCTTCTGCTTGCAACGCTTCAACGCTTTGTTCGATATCCGCTGGGATCTGAACAGCTTTAGCTGGAGCCAATAAACTAAACTTCACACTGGCAAACTGTACAATATCACCTTCTTTTAAAAGTGATTCACCAGTCAAACGGACATCATTAATAAACGTCCCATTGGATGAATTGAGATCTTGCAACCAGAGTGCCTGATCTTTCAGTACAAAGGCAGCATGTTTACGCGATACATCAGATTCTTGTAAAACAATATCTGCTTGTTGATGACGACCCACCAACATATCTCGCTCAATACTAATTTCTTGTCCTGTTAAATCACCAGAAATTGCTTGAATTTTCCAAGTCATGAAGTTAATTCTCTATTGCTCGTTTTTTTCATCATAGCATGCTGTGGTTTCAAAGCTAAACCACTCTGCTGTCTAACCTAAGGCATGCCCGCCACTTTGCCATTCGGTACGGTAATGGTTTGGCGCTTCACCGCAGGTTCAATGGCGACTGGCGTGGAGACCACTGCCGCTGGCTGTGTGGTTTGTGGTGCTGTAGGTACCGTCTTATACACAGGGGCTGGTGCTGTACCTTTTGAAACAGGTATGCGCTGCTGATACACATCGTCCACATTTTCAGGTAATTTCGCAAAATTACCGTCATTATCCAGTGCCAGTTGCAGACTATAGAGCTGACTGTAACGTTGCTGAGACATTTTCTTCACATCAGCAGAATTTCCAACAATGGTCGGATGAATAAAGATCAGCAAATTGCGTTTACTGTTGGATTTTCCTTCCGAGCTAAAAAGTTTGCCCAGTACAGGAATAGCCCCGAGCCCCGGAACGGATTGACGCCCATGCAATGTATTGTCCGAGATCAACCCCCCCAACACAATCGTTTGACCATGCTCTGCCAAGATCGAGGTTTTAATCGCACGTTTAGTCGTAACTAAGTCCGACGCTTGGCCTTTATTGTCTTTTACATCAGAAACTTCTTGCTCGACCTCTAAACGCACCGAGCCGCCATCACCAATATGCGGCACAACTTTCAAAGTAACACCGACATCTTTACGCTCAATCGATGTATACGGATTGGCTGTACCACCATTGGTGGTGACCGAACCTGTCACAAATGGAACGTTTTCACCCACCACAATATAGGCTTCTTCGTTGTCCATCGTCACTATCGACGGTGTAGATAATAAATTGGATTTGGTCTTTTCTTTTAAGGCCTGAATCATCGCACCATAGAGTTTGCGCGAACCATCACTGCCTTCACGATAATCACCAAGAACTAAAGAAGTACCGGCACTCACCGCGCTACCTGCACCCGCAGCGCCGCCAGTTAAATATCCTGCGGCAATATTTTTTAAACTAGAACCAAAGTTATCAAAGTTAATTAAGCCGATACCACTACTGATATCTCCCAACGCCCATTGCACACCGAGCTGATCGGTATCCGTGCCTTCAACTTCAATAATCGCCGCTTCGATCAGCACTTGCTGACGACGAATATCGAGCTGCTGAATCGCAGATTCAATTTCTCGCATGAGCTGCGGATCTGCTTTTACAATCAGTGCATTTTGTGTGGCATCAGCAATAATACTCACGCCATTGGCATTAAAGCTTGAGATACCGTTTTGCGTATTATTGGAAGAGTTATTGCTGTTGAGGTTAATACCAGAACTGGTGTTGTTTTGTGAACTGAATGACTGTGAATTTGAACTGTTACTATCATTCATTAAACTGTTCATCGTGCTGCTATTTGAGCTATTCGATGAATTTGTACTCGAAACGGCCTGCCCTGTGACCAAGCCTTGTAAGATTTCTGACAAGTTTTTGGCACTTGCATACTTTAGACGAAAAACTTTCAATCCACCCAATCGATCTGCCGCAGGCACATCTAAGGTCTCAATAATCTTACGAATACGCTTACGTGTCGCTGTATCACCTTTAATGATAATACGATTGGTTCGATTGTCTGCGATAATACGAATTCGTGACCCTTTTGGGTCTTTTGATGCGCCGGTCGAACTCATCGACTCTAACAGCCCAATCATTTCTTCGGCCTGACTAGATTGCAGCGTCACGGCTTCGATATCATTTTGACCCGTTCCATCTAAATTACGAATAATCGTTTCGAGCTGATAAATATTACTTGCGCGATCTGACACAATCAGCGCATTGGTCCCTGCCACTGCTGACAAATGTGCAAATTGCGGCATCAATGGACGTAGGGCTGGAATTAAGTCGTTGGCATTGGTGTTATCAAGCCAAATCACTCGGGTGACAATTTGGTCTCCAGATGCACGGTGGCGCGCATCATAAGGAATGCCCGAGCTTTTTACATTACTGTCTGGAACCAGTTTAATGGTGTTGCCTGATGGAATCGCTACCACGCCATTGACATTCAATACACCGAGAAACAGGTCATAGACTTCATTTTTATTTAAAGGCTTATTGGAAATAACCGTTACATTTCCTCGTACCCGTGGATCAACTGCAAAATTTTTCCCCGTGATATCTGCGACTTCATTAATGAATGCCGTAAGATCTGCATCACGTAAATTGATTTTCCATGTTTGTGCATAACTTGCTGTGCTGACCATAGCAACCAAGGGCACCATGGCATAGGCAGCTAAAGTTGAACGGTTATTATTAAATAAAGCCATATACGCCTGTGTTTCCTAACCCTATAAAGTGATGAAACATCACTAAAAATCCTGTTGTATGGTCATCACTTGATCACCACGTTTGACTTCAAGTTTCACCTGCCCTTCACGGCGGGCTTGTTCTAATAATTGCGCCTCAGATTGTCCTGCACCGACTGCCTGCCCATTTAAAGACATGATGCGGTCACCCGGTTGCAAACCCAATTTATTTCTCAAGGCAGCAGGTGTTCGATTTGAAATCTCAAACCCACCATTACCTGATGGATTCACCCCCATTTCCTGCAGATATTGCTCACGATTTTCTGTCATGCGTTGTACGGCCTGACCAATCGCGGACTGCGTCGTGCCTTGCCCTGAATTTGCAGGATTAGCTGCATTTTGCATGCTGTTATTTTGCAAAGATCCGCCTGATGTTGCATTGGCTGTAGGGACAATCGGTTGATCTAATCCGTTTTCAATACCTTGGAACGCTAATTCACGCCGTGCACCATTACCCTGCGTTAAAATCACCTTATCCCAATAAACTTCAGCCAGTTGATATGATGAACCTTGAATGGTTTCTCCAACCAAGTAGCGATCTGAACTCTCATTGACCTTAATCACTGCCGACGAGTAGCGACTTGGCTGTCCAACCACCACACCTTGTAACACCATATTTAACTGCGCGTCAGCTGCTGAACTGCGGTTTTCCTGAAACAAGGCAAAAGAGCTAATATTAGGAACTTGCGTTTGCTGTGAACCCAATTCAACTCGGTCTAACTGCATGGCTTGTGGCGGTGCAATCAATAACCAAAATAAAGCGGCTAACTTCCAGCACAGGTACAAAATTATTAAAACCAAGACCACAGGTGCAAGTCGATCTGTTTGCTTCCAATTGATCTCGCGGATTTTTTCGAAATAGTCAGCCATCAGTTCACCCCACTCAATAGGGGTTGACGCGAACTAATCACATACGTATCTAATCCTGCCTTACCTTCATAGGAAGCAACATTCATCAAAAAGCGCTGGGTTAATTGCACATCCAACATGAGGTCTGGCTCAAGTGACATATTCATCATTTTTTGTTCACGTTGATCTCGAACATCAATCGACAATTTACCATTATCGTCTTTTAATTGAGCCAACATGGCAGGCACATTCATTGACTCTTGACGCTGTGCAAAGCTAAATGATAAATCCCCACCTGCCCACTGTATCTCGCCTGATGAACGACTAAATCCCTGTTGTGGCTTATATTTAAACTGCACATCTTTTAATTGAATGGCATTCATTGGCCATTGCCAATCGGCAAAACTTTTTAAGGTTTCAGGGGCAATTTGACCCTCTAAGTTTTTGATACTGATACTTTTGCCAAAACCATACCCCATCACACCTTGCAGTTTGGTATTACCACTATGAATTTCAACATTTGCACCCAAGCGCAATAAAATCAAATCCCACGGGCGCGTGTTCCAGTTTAACGAGCCTTTCAAGTTTCCTCGTGTCCAATCTGCTTGCCCGTGCCAAATATTGCCACTGACGTTATGTAGCATTTGGTTATTTTTATAAAACTTTGTAATGAGCCACGCTGCTGGTACTTGCAGCATAACGAAAATTAAAAAACTGATCGCAGCAAAAATGAGCCACCGAATATTATTAGTTTTATTGATCATCCCACCACAACCGATCCATCAATTTTTTTCCATCATTTAAACATTTTTCTTTATAGACACATTATGCATACTTTTTCTGCATAGCCAATTCAAAGAGATAAAAAAACCAGGCATTTGCCTGGTTTAATTATCCTGAACTCAGGATATGACGATTTCATGAATTATTCTTAAATTAAGAAGTCTTCTAGTTTCGCGCCTTTTTCTAGCTCAGCCACTAACCAACGCGGTTGTTTACCACGACCAGTCCAAGTGTCATCTGCATTAGTTTTGCTACGGTAACGTGGCTCAACAGCTTTACGAGTTGATTTTTTACGTTTGCTTGAACCAAATTCAAGGATTTGTTCAACGCTTAAATCTAAATTTTCTGCAATTTCAACAATACGGTTGTACGCATCTTCAATCGCTTGATCTTTTTTAGATGCAATCAGTGCTTCAGCTTCTACTTGAAGCTTCTTTAACTCTTCAACTGATAAATTACTAATATCAGGCATAATCTTTAACTCCGAAATTTCATTTTAATAATGCTTATGAAAACTCGTTCATAATATTATAATAAAATTTTTATTCAATAAATAATTTTCATTTTACTACAATATTTTAACACGACTCCTTAAAATATATAAAGTTAAATTGTATTTAAATATTATTTCCCACTGAATTTTCTAAGGCTTTTATTTTGGTTTTAATATTTTCTGGAATAGAGGTTTTTTGTAGGGTAGTTTTATCCACGCACACAATAACCGCATCGCCTGTTGCAACAATTTTTTGTTGCTGTTCACTCCATAATATATAACTCATACGAAATGCACTGTTTCTTAATTCTTCAACGCGCGTTGCCACTTTTAAAATATCAGGATAAACCACTGGGCTTAAATATTTACACTGGCTTGAAGCAACAACCGTAACCACAGACTGATTAAATATATCCAACTGATCTAAATAACCAATCCGCGCACTTTCCATATAACGATAATAATGCACGTTATTTACATGCCCAAAAGCATCCATATCCCCCCAAGCGACGTGTTGAGTATGAACCAATGAATATTGAGCTAAATCTTCTTGCATATAATGTCCTTATATTCGAATTTCCATAAAATTGGCATTATTTTCAAATATTAAATTTAATTGTTTGATCAAGTCATCCTGCTGATTTAAGGCTGACTTGATGCGTAAATAACTCATTAATACATCATTTGGATATAATTCTAACAATGCATCTGCTTCAGCTTGACGTGCTGTCGCTTGGTAAATATTCCATTTTGCAAAACTAAAAACAGGCAGCGCAGGATACTTTTCTTCCCAACGTTGAATCTGCTGTTCTACAGCCACATAGTCAGGGTTTTGCTTCAGCATTTTTTGCTGGAACCACAAAAAGAACACTTCTTTGTTAAATTGCTGTTCCAGCAAATGAATGGCCAATTGCTCATGCTCCTGACTCATCTCTGGCATACGAGACAAGACTTTCAACCATAGCACCTTGACCGCATATTTACGCTCTGTAATTTGATCTTGCAAATCCAAATAACGCTGCTTTAAATACTGCAAATCATCGACATCAGCTTGATCAAATGCAGATAATAATTGTTCCAACCAAGCTTGTTTTGTCAGCTCATCTAAATGTCCATAACGTGTTGAACGCAAATACAACCAAGGAAACTGCAACGCAAACATGCCCCATAGCGTGGTTAAACGCTGCTCATAGGCAGTGCTGACTTTTTGCAACCATGGCGATAGTTCATGTTGATTTAAAAATTCAAGATGCGTTAAAGCCTTTTCACCCTCTTGTTGGGATAAATAAATTTCAATCCGTTGCAATTCTGCAAGTTCAAAAGCCATTGGATTGGTCTGAGTTAATGCATTTAATGCTGTTTCATATTGTTGCTGAATCCAATATAAACGCGCATCAATCACCCCTTTTAATAATCCAGACTCAGTAAAAGCTTGCTGAATAAAGTTTTTTTGATCTTGCGCAGCATTTAAAAGCCAAATGACAGCCAATTGTTCATAGGGATGCAGTTTATTAAAACTAAAGACTGTTTCAGATTTACGCTGCTCTCGACTTAAATAGCGTTTAACCGCATACCAAAGCATTTGCACGAACAAACTCAGTAGTGCCAGCAATAATGCTAAAAACCAAATATTGGATTGAACTTGCCATTCACGCCAGTATAAATAGACATAGCCTGCACCATGTCCAAAACTCAGCAAACTAATAATGGCAACAACCAATAAGCTAATAAATAAATAGGCCAATAAAATATGTTTCATAGTCGATTATCCTATGAGTGCCCGAGTATTTAATAGTGGTACAGAAATAACCGGAATGTCCTTTAATTGTTCTAAACGTTGGCGTATCGGTTTTAATGAAGCATCTGGCAATTGCTGCATAATTTGCATAATTTCAGTGATTTCTTGTTGAAATTGAGGATATTGTCCTTGATTTAAAACTTGCTGAGCCAAAATTAAACGTAACTGCATTTCTTTTAATACCAAGCTACGCTGCATTAATACGGGACTCGGTTGTTCGACTGATTCGACTTGAATCCATTTTTGCCAAAAAGAAAGACCTTTTTGCTGCTCTTTTGAACTGTATGGCTTTAATATTTCTTTTTCTAACAATTGATCGATCGATTGCAGGGTATTTTTCACTTTATCAGATTGCAACTGACGCTCTGTCACATATTGCTTTAAGGTCTCACGGTCTTTTTGAATCACCTGATGCAAACTCATACGCAGTGCAGGTGCCAAGCTCAACTGATCTAATTGTTGGTCTAATTGGTTTAATTTTTCCAAAGCGACAGCAAATTGTTGTTGCTGCATGGCAAATTCAACCAAATCAAGTTGCTGGCCCACAACCATCATTGGCTCAATACTATGGGTCGCCTCAGCAGCAATCGAAGCATTCGATGTCGTTGCAGCCGACATCTCGGTCGTTGTGCCATTCAACTGGCGTTTCAAAGCCACGACCTGATCATTCAAACCTGCATTGCGCTGTTGCAATAAAGTTTGTTGTTGCATCAGTTCGGTTTGTTGAGCATTGACCTGAAACAAGTCAAAACTGAGTTTAGCCAACCAAAGTACGGCGACAATGACCACAACGACAAACAACTTCTTCATGTATTTCCCTGCACGACTTGCACATGCTGCAATATGTGTGTCGCGTTTAAATCTTCGAGTTGAATAATTTTAAAATCTTTGTTCAGTGTTATACGACTTTGCTCAAGTAGCTCGAACAACCTTACACCTAAAACTAAAAAATGTGCATGACTCAGCACTGATAAATGCGACTGAATCAAGTCAAGCCAATTGAGCCAACTGGCCTCACTGGTGATCAACATACAATACGGAGATGACAACTGATGTTCAGAAATAAGTGTTTTTACTTTTTGAGTGGTCTCTTCCGGTAGATGCCGTTCGTATAGCACAAAATTGAGAATCTGAATGCCACGTGCTAGCAACTGCTGCATCATAAATTGACGACCACCTTCACCGCGCCAAAACGCTACACAAGCCCCGGCCTCTAATTGTTCTAAATGGCTTAAGGTGAGCATTCCCTCTGAGGTTTCCACCTGCGGCACAACACTGTGAATGCCATAATCAGCCAGCTTTGCTGCGGTTGCGTCACCGACTGCAATCCATTGAGTATGTTCGAGCTGTTCAAGTGAAATGCCTGCCTTACGCAGACCTTGTATACCAAAGGTGACCGCAGAGGGGCTCACCACAACCAATACATCCGCAGCACTCAACTGGGCGTAGCACGCTGCCAATGCTTCTGACCATGCCCGCGGCTTGAGCTCAAGTAATGGAAGCTCAGCCACAGCAACACCCGCAGAGCGCAGCGTCAAGCTAAGCTGCGCTGCACGATCTGTCGGACGTGTATTGATAAAAAGCATGTATTAATACAGTGCCTTTAAAATTTCACCGGCACCTTGGGCTAACAAGTCTTGGGCCAATTTGACACCAAGCTGTTCAGCCTGTTCGGGAAGACCTACTTGCTGTGCTTTCAACAAGGTTTGACCGTCAACACTACCGACTCGACCTTCCAAATGAATCTGACCATTTTCTAAGGTTGCATAACCTGCAATCGGTACTTGGCAGCCACCTTCTAGATATGCATTAAATGCACGTTCTGCGCGTACACAGGCATTGGTCTCTGTATGCATTAAGGGCAAAATTAAATCCAATACAGTTTGATCTTGGCTACGACATTCTAGGCCCAATGCACCTTGTCCAACTGCAGGTAAACTCACAACAGGCTCAAGAGTATGACGAATACGCTCTGCTAAACCCAAACGCTTCAGCCCTGCACTCGCCAAAATAATCGCATCATAGTTGCCCGCATCGAGTTTAGATAAACGCGTACCCACATTGCCACGCAGATCAATAATCTCAAGATCAGGACGTTGTTTTAAAATTTGGCATTTGCGGCGCAAGCTCGATGTCCCAACCTTCGCACCTTGTGGTAAATCATCAAAACTGTTATAGGTATTTGAAACGAAAGCATCTAATGGATCTTCACGCTCACAAATCACGGCCAAGCTTAAACCTTCAGGCAATGCCATCGGCACATCTTTCATCGAATGAACTGCTAAGTCTGCACGACCATCCAACAACGCCGCTTCTAATTCTTTTACAAATAATCCTTTTCCCCCAATTTTGGCTAAAGGGGTATCTAGAATCTTGTCACCTTGAGTCACAAAGGTCACCAACTCAACTTTCAAATTTGCATGAAGAGCTTCTAAGCGTGCACGAATATGTTCCGCCTGCCAAAGTGCAAGCGGGCTTTGTCGAGTTGCGATCTTAAGGATATTCATAAATTTTAAAATACAGTCTATAGGGCTATTATTCTAAACTTAACTTGCTCAGTTGAAAATGCAAGCTTAATTCGCAATGTACTTTGACCCTTGCCCTATAATTTTTGTATTCGCTCACGCAAATTCGGTAAATGTCGACGGCTGACCGCCAAGCGCTCGTCTAAATCTCGACAACGCACTTGATATTGCCCTGAGCTTACAACCTCTAAACCATCTAAAAAGCTCACAGACACCAAGGCATTGCGATGAATGCGTATAAAACGATCACCAAATTCATGCTCTAAATCTTTCAGCGTTTCATCAATGAGTACGCTGCCATTTTTGTGCCGAACAGTGACATATTTCTGATCTGCAAGAAAATAGTAAATATTTTCCACAGGTACCAACTCTACACCACGATAGGTCTTTGCCGCGATTTGATGGCGGCTGATTTTAATTTCGTCCATATTTTCTTTTTGTTTTATCGTGCTCAATTGAGCTTGGGTTAATTTAGTTAAATGATCTAAAACCTGCTGCAATTCCTGTTGCATAACTGGTTTTAGTAAATATCCCTCTGCATTCGATTTAAATGCATCAAGTGCATGATGATCATATGCAGTGCAAAAAATAATAGCGGGCATGGGGTCTAATTCACGCAACAATTTCGCGCAAGTCAACCCATCCATTTCAGGCATTTGTATATCTAGTAAGATGACATCAGGCTCGAGGCTTTGAGCCAAGTCAATCGCTTGTTGACCATGTGAAGCTTTCGCAACCACCTGATGTCCAAGTTGAGTGACTAAACGTGACAATCGCTCTACTGCTAGAGGCTCATCATCACAGATTAGGATGTCCATTTCTCCTCCTTATCTCGTTAACGTCATTTATTTTTATTGGTCAACTGAGATTTCTATTTATATTGATATTGCACCACAGTCGTATACATTCCCTCGCCTGCGTAGGTTTGAAAAGTGACATGCTGACCATAATATGCCTCAAGTCGCTGTTTCACGTTTTCGATGGCAATACCATTCCCCTGACGTAATTTAATTGTATCCTGTGTATAAGGATTTGTAATAACGATATTAATTTGATTTTGTAATATTTCAATCAATATATTTATCGTACTCTTTGTCAAAATCTTTTCAACTCCATGAAAAATACTATTTTCTAACAAAGGTTGTAAAGTTAATAGTGGAATTTGTACTTGCGCGTATTGGTCAATGTCAGCCAGTTTCCATTCCACATTGAGCCGATCACCCAATCGCATTTGTTCGATGGCCAAATAACGCTGACACAGATCAATCTCATCTTTAAGACTCACCAACTTCAATTCTTGAAAACTTGCACGGAACAAACGAGATAAATTCAGCAGCATTTGCTCCGCTTTATCTGGGTCAATCGCAATCAAGCTAATCACATTGTTTAAGCTATTAAATAAAAAATGCGGATGAATCCGAGCTTGCATAGCCTGAATACGTGAGTTTAATTCACTATGATGTTGTCGCCCCCACTGTTCTCTTAAATATAAATATCGAAAACAAAATGCCCCAAGTAAAACCCCATAGCTCAGATTTAAAACCACACCAACAGTTAAAACGTCTGTACTGAAGCCAGTTAAACTAAAATTTTCACCAAAATAGATCAAGACATTTAAAATTAAGGTGGTGAACAACACCAAAGCTTGCAATAAAACAAACCCGCTAAACATGAGCATTTTCATGCTTAAACCACGCGTCTTACTTTGCAAAAGCTCTGAAAATGCAGCAAATGCCAATAAAATCCAGTTAATAAACAACACATGCTGCATGACACTGGAAAAACTTAAAGCATGCCACGATTGAGCTTGGGCCAAGGCCAAGACCAAAGCCACAATATTGCCCGCAAGAAACAGCTCCCACAGATAGTGCCAACGGCCCATTTTTCCTGAAAATACAGAAATTGTCATAGGCCCAAACCTTGTCTAAAAGTTTGATCAACTTGCCCTTCGGCAACTGGGTTCGAATTTGCTATACTCTTGCTCAGTTCTATGCTTTTTATCTTATTGAGCCGACATGACCACATCTTCTAATTCCTCAAATCCGTCACAAGCCCAAACTTCAGGCATGTGGGGCGGTCGTTTTTCCGAAGCTACTGACGCTTTTGTTGCTGAATTTACAGCATCTGTACAGTTTGACCAACGCTTTTATAAACAAGATATTGCAGGTTCAATTGCACATGCAACCATGCTTGCAAAAGTCGGCGTTCTGACTGAACAAGAGTGTGACGATATTATTAATGGCTTAAACACCATTAAAGCAGAAATTGAAGCGGGTAACTTCGAATGGCGCATTGACCTAGAAGATGTGCACATGAATATTGAGTCACGCTTGACTCAACGTATCGGTATTACAGGTAAAAAACTACACACCGGTCGTAGTCGTAATGACCAAGTTGCAACCGATATCCGTCTGTATGTTCGCGACGAAATCGATGCGATTTTAGAATTATTGAAAAAATTACAAAAAGGCATCCTAGGCTTAGCGGCGAAAAATACCAATACCATCATGCCGGGCTTCACGCATTTACAAACTGCACAGCCAGTGACTTTTGGTCACCATTTAATGGCGTGGTTTGAAATGTTGGTACGTGACTCAGAGCGTTTAATCGACTGCCGTAAACGTACCAACCGTATGCCTTTAGGTTCTGCTGCACTTGCAGGAACAACCTACCCAATTGACCGTGCATTCACTGCCGAATTACTAGGTTTTGAAGCTGTCGCTGAAAACTCTTTAGACGCCGTATCTGACCGTGATTTTGGTATTGAATTCAATGCGGCAGCATCACTTATCATGATGCATTTATCACGCATGTCAGAAGAAATGATTCTTTGGACATCGGCTCAGTTCAAATTTGTGAACATCCCTGACCGTTTCTGCACTGGCTCTTCAATCATGCCGCAAAAGAAAAACCCAGACGTTCCTGAGTTGATCCGTGGTAAAACTGGCCGTGTATATGGTGACTTGATGAGCCTATTGACCCTGATGAAAGGTCAACCATTGGCATACAACAAAGACAACCAAGAAGATAAAGAACCACTATTCGATGCAATCGATACTGTTCGTGGCTCACTCATGGCATTTGCCGACATGATCCCTGCACTAGTGCCAAACATTGACATAATGCGTGAAGCAGCGCTGCGTGGCTTCTCAACTGCAACTGACCTTGCCGACTACCTCGTTAAAAATGGCGTGGCATTCCGTGATGCACATGAGATTGTGGGTAAAGCAGTTGCTCTCGGTGTTCAAGAAGGCAAAGATCTTTCAGAATTAACCCTTGAGCAACTTCAACAGTTCTCTGACTTGATTCAGGCCGATGTCTTCGAAAAAGCATTAACACTTGAAGCATCTGTCAATGCACGTAACCACATTGGTGGTACTGCACCTGCTCAAGTTGAAGCAGCAATTGAACGCGCACACGCACGTTTAGAAAAACTTTACGCATAACTTTTTCAAGTTAAATGGAGTATTGATATGTCTCGACAAGTGTTTTGCCGTAAATATCAGGCTGAAATGGAAGGTTTAGACTTTGCACCATTCCCGGGTGCGAAGGGACAAGAATTGTTTGATACTGTATCTAAACAAGCTTGGCAAGAATGGCTAAAACACCAAACCACGTTGATCAATGAAAAACGTTTAAACGTGTTTGAAGCTGACGCGAAAAAGTTCCTTGAAGAGCAACGTGAAAAATTCTTCAGCAATGATGAATCTTTAGAAAAAGCCGAAGGGCTGAAGCCTGAGTAATTTTTAGAGCGCTGCTCTAAAAATTACGCAAGACAAGCGAAGCGCGTAGCTTCAAATGTCATGAAGGAGTCCAATGGGACTCCTTTTTTGTACTCAGGAGCACTGCTCCGCCACGCCGCAAAACAAGCAGCTATGCTGTGCGTAGGCTTTAATTGAAAAGAATCTCCAATCTTGGGGATTCTTTTTTATTGCTCTAAAAATTACGCAACACAAGCGAAGCGCGTAGTTTCAAATGTCATGAAGGAGTCCAAAGGGGCTCCTTTTTTATACTCCGCCACGCCGCAAGACAAGCAGCTATGCTATGCGTAGGCTTTAATTGAAAAGAATCTCCAATCTTGGGGATTCTTTTTTATTGCTCTAAAAATTACGCAACACAAGCGAAGCGCTTAGCTTCAAATGTCATGAAGGAGTCCAAAGGGGCTCCTTTTTTGTGCTTAGGAGTACTGCCACGCCGCAAGACAAGCAGTTATGCTGCACGTAGGCTTTAATTGAAAAGAATCTCCAATCTTGGGGATTCTTTTTTATTGCTCTAAAAATTACGCAAGACAAGCGAAGCGCGTAGCTTCAAATGTCATGAAGGAGCCTAAAAAGGCTCTTTTTTTGTGCTTCGGAGCACTGCTATTTTCGCAAAACAAAGATGACGTCTGTGTAAGCTTTCATTGGGAAATGATCTTCATCATTGCTGAAATATCTTTTATCCATTGATCAATTTTATTTAAACTTAAATAAATGTATTTATTATTTAAATAATGTTAAATGTGTTTTTATCATCACATATATCGATTTTCATTGTTTAAATCCAAACAAAACCTACCAAAGTTATCGGCCAATTTGTATCAAAAATTCTGAATGTAAATTTGTGATACATTTCTCAATAAAACACAACATTACACTACAATAAACTCCATGTATTTCTAAATCTGCTTTCCTATAATAGCAATCAAGAAGATGGAAACATCTTCCATAATAGCGATAAGTAACCCCGATTTTCCTTCCCAGATTTCCCCCAAAATCTGGGAATTTTTTTATCCAAAATTTGCGCCAACGTCTCACATTTAACTTCAAGCTCTAATCAAATGAAGCGCTGTTCAAACTAGTCAAACCCTCAATTTTTTCTAAAAACTCGGCAATAAAAAAGCCCCGATCACGGAGCTTTTAATAACTTACTTTAAATCAAGGTTGCTTTAAATACGGCCATGCGGCTTTCAAATATATAAACATCGACCATAACGTTAAAACTACGGCTGTATAGAGCAATCCATACGCCAACATTTCTAGGGGTTGCCAATTTAGCAAGAACACTGAAATCGCAATCATCTGAAATGCTGTTTTATATTTACCAACGGTTGAAACCGCAACACTGGTACGCGCGCCTAATTCAGCCATCCACTCACGTAGGGCAGACACCGTGATTTCACGTGAAATAATTACAATCGCTGCAAAGGCCATCGAAATGGTCGGTTGCCATTGCACCAAAACGATCAACGCTGTTGCAACCATCAATTTATCTGCAACAGGATCGAGAAAACGTCCAAATGCTGAAGTTTGATTTAAAGTTCTTGCAAGGTAGCCATCAAACCAGTCAGTGACAGCTGCGATCACAAAAATAGCGGTCAGCAATATATGACGTGACATGCTGGCAGCATGTTCACCCACGCCCATTGCAGGTGGCCAGTACGCCACCAACAAAAACACAGGAATTAAAGCAATTCGTGCCAATGTTAAAATATTAGGAATATTCAGGATTCGACCTGTTGTCATAGACACCCCAGTTTTCCCCTCATGCACGATGAAAATGCAAAATAATTTGAGGATTTATCCATCGTTAGTTGCACTCACTTTATACGAAATGCCCCTCAGTGTCACTAGGCAAACACCGTAACAGTCTGTCGCGCAATCGCTATCAACTGGTTATTTTCATCCCATAAATGAGCATATTCTGTAGCGTATCCATCCGCTGCATAATCGGTAAATACTTTATATTTAAACCAATTATGTAAGTTTGATTGCAAGGGATGTACATAGGTCAATGTCCACGTTAAAGAACTCGCAGGTGCCATGGTTTTGTACATAGGCAGTACACCGGGCGGCCACATATCCATCGAGACCATTAGGTCAGCAACAGTCATCTTACGGTTATCGTGGCGTTCTGGATTAAAACGCATCCAACCACTAAAGTCAGGCTTTTTGCTTGCAGTACACGGATACTGCCCATCTACCCAGGCCAAATCCATTTGCTGAAAGCACTGGGGTGCAAGTGGATGATGTTCGGCAATCTTTAAGCTGCTCACTTCAGGAAAATCGGGTGCTTGACGCTCCTGATTGACGGCAATGCTTGATTCACGTGGAACACCAAAGCTCGCCAATAAAATGCTTTGTACGGCATCATCTTGCCAAATTCGAACTTCGATGGTGGTGACGGATTTGCCCTGTCTTAAAATTTCCGCACTTAAACGCACGGGCGCCAATTGTACTGGGCCTACAAATGTCACACTACAGCTGAGTAAACGTCGCTGCGGATCTGCAATGGTGGCAACGGCTTTGTGCATCATCATGCCAGCCACTAAGCCGCCATAGATCGTACGCCCTTGCAACCATCCTTCTGGAATCTCAACCCATTCATTGTGTTCAATATGTTGATACAACTGTGCGAGTAACATCATCATCCCTGATCATATTTTTGATTTTTATATCATTGTATAAAAATCAAATGATGTGAATGATCAGTGACTCATGCGTCAATGAGCATTTTGGCAAATTCAGGATTGACCCGTCATCGATTGAACTTAGTTCGCTCTATTCATGCAGGATTTTATAAATGGTGCGCGCCATCACATCGCCTAATCCCGGTACAAGTTTTAAATCATTTTCAGAAGCCTTCAACACCCCTTGAATGCCACCAAAATGGGTCAGAAGATCCCGACGACGTTTTGGACCTAAGCCCGGAATCACCTCAAGTACCGATGAGCCACGTTTTTTATCTCGTTTCGCTCGGTGTTTGGTAATGGCAAATCGGTGGGCTTCATCACGAACCTGTTGAATCAAATGCAGGGCTTTATGGTCTTCAGGCAATTGGATTTTTTCACCATCGGTAAAGTGCAATGTTTCTAGACCCGGTTTACGCCCCTCACCTTTGGACACCCCGACCATAAAGGCATCGAGCTCGAGTTCTTGCATGACTTCCATCGCCATGTGTAATTGACCTTTACCCCCGTCAATTAATAGCAAATCGGGCAGCATATGCTTTTTATAGCGGCGGGTCAGCGCTTGACGCATGGCAGCATAATCATCTCCTTCGGTAATATCATTGATGGAAAATTGGCGATAGTCACGCTTTCTTGCGCCGCCCGCATCAAAGACCACACAAGACGCTATGGTCGCCTCACCCATAGTGTGAGAAATATCAAAACACTCAATACTGTCAATCGGCCGCCCAACGACTTGCTCTAACTGATGAAAGCGCTCATTCAATTCAAAATGGTCAGCCAGTTTACCTTTAATGGCGTGCTGCACATTCATCTGTGCCAATTCTTGCCACTCTGCACGGGTTTCACGCACTTTATGTTTGATTTGAATCCGCTTTTCAAAGTGCTGGTACAAAGCATCTTCCATGTCTTTGCGATCTGGAATATCGACATTGATGATAAGTTCTGCAGGGATTTCATCTGCCACCTGAAAGTAAAAATTGGCAATGAAGTCCGAGAGCATTTGACCTAGATCATCACCCTGCATATCAGGGAAATAACTCTTTCCGCCGAGCATTTTGCCATTGCGCACATGCATGATTTGCACACAGGTCACACCAGCTTGATAAGCAATGGCAATGATATCTGCCTCGCCTTTGACTTTATAAATCGCTTGCTGAGTTTGCACATCACGTAGCAGTGCCATACGATCACGATAAAACACTGCCTTTTCAAACTCCAAAGCTTCTGCCGCAGCTTCCATTTTCCCAATCAGCTCTTGATTGAGCTCTTTGGTGTCGCCTTGTAAGAACCGAATCGAGTTATTGACATCTTCTTTGTAATCTTCGGGTGAGATCAACCCCACACAAGGCGCGGAACAGCGCTTAATTTGGTATTGCAGGCATGGTCGTTTACGCTGCGAAAAATAGCTATTTTCACACTGACGCACATTAAACAATTTTTGCAGCACCACCAAAGTATCACGCGCGTTATAAGCACTCGGATAAGGCCCAAAAAACTTACCAGCTTGATGCTTACCTTTCCCACGTCCTGCGGCAATTCGTGGATAGGGTTTATCGGCAGAGATAAAAATATAAACATAAGACTTATCATCACGCAGCATGATGTTATACGGCGGACGATGCAACTTAATCAGGTTTTGTTCGAGCAATAGGGCTTCCGTTTCAGAACGCACCACCAAACTTTCAATATCATAAATACGGGCAACCAAAGCCTGCGTCTTGGGATGCTCAATGGTTTTCACAAAATAACTCGACACACGATTTTTTAAATTCTTTGCTTTACCCACATACAGCAACTCACCGTCTTTACCCAACATGCGGTAAACACCGGGTAAAGTCGTCATATTGGCAAGAATTTTTTCAATATGTTCGCGTGCGTTTTCGTTCACTTTTGCCTTGTTCCGTCTTCGATATTGCTCTTTGACATGATGTGATGCTTTTACCTGCATTTTCAAGCAATCCAGCAAATTTATTGTTGCTCATAACAATGAGCTGATTGCTAAAAGCTATTAATGCAAAATTCTAAATTTGCTATGCTCAAAACATCCCGCTTTAGGAACATGATGCATGACGAACGCCAATCCCGCCATCCATGTCGTACACCCGACAACTTCGACGCAGAGCACTGCTGAAAAAAACCGTTTGATGGGGAAGCCGCGTTTTCATTTTGAACCGCATGACGTTATGCAACGCTTAAAGCAACGGATCATTAGACAAGAAGCAGCATTAGACGAAATCGAAAAAATGCTGCATGTGGTCAAGGCTGATTTTTCCAGTCCTGAACGACCGCTCTCCGTAACCTTAATGCTTGGACCGACAGGTGTTGGTAAAACCGAAACTGTGCGTTTAATCAGTGAAGTGATTTATGGCCGACCTGATGCCTTTTGCCGTATTGATATGAACACGCTCGCACAGGAACATTATGCGGCTGCCATTACTGGTGCGCCTCCGGGCTATGTCGGTTCTAAAGAAGGCCATAGTTTATTTGATGAAGTTGCCATTGCAGGTAGTCATACCCGTCCGGGCATCGTGCTTTTTGATGAACTGGAAAAAGCGTCAACCGAAGTGCTTCGCGGCTTAATGAATGTGCTAGATAGCGGAAAATTAACCCTAACCTCAGGTACAAAAACCATCGACTTTCGTAATTGTATGATCTTTATGACCAGCAATGTCGGTGCACAAGCGGCACAGCAATATCTAGATAAGTTAAATTTTTTGCCCGAAAAAATACAAAAGGTTTGTCTCAAGCGCGTGCCGGTCAGCAGCATTATTGAAAAAGTCATGCAACGTAAATTCGACCCTGAATTTATTAACCGTATTGATCGTGTATTGCAATATCAACCCGTTCAAGATGATGCCTTGCCCCGTTTGGTGGAGATTGAACTGGAAAAACTTAATCAACGCCTACAACATCAAAAACGCAGTATCAAACTCACAGATGCAGCCAAAGCACATTTTTATCAGAACCATGATATTCGTTATGGCGCACGACATTTAGCACGAAAAATACGGGTTGAACTTGAACCTATTTTGGCGGTGTATTTTTTGAATCATCCCGAACAAACTAAAATACACCTAGATGCACAACTTGGACAATTGGTTATTATTAAATAATTCACTGGTCTTTAAAAGGCATGCTCACATACCTTTATTCAGCATTCTTATATTTATTGGATTGGAACACCAATCTATTTATTGGATTGGAACACCAATCGCTTTAGCAAAAGCTTGCGGATCTTTCGGTGAAACCATGACAAATTTGGTTTTGCCATCTCGAAGATATTCAATTTTTAAACGTTTAATGGAAAGCGCAGGTGCCGCAGACAAATCCTGACTTGCACTGATGCGTTGGATATCCTGCAAAGGAATCTGCCAACGTAGAAACATGCTACGGATGTTTAATTCTGTAGCGGAAATTTGATAACGTGTATTGAATATTGGCCACCACAGCAGTAATACCGTTAAAATATACACCGCGGTATGAAGAGGATATTGCTGCATCGTGCCTTTGGCTTGCATGGTGAGTAATAATTGAATGAGTAAACCGCTCATACAAACAATAAACGCCACCACCCACCAATCTTTTTTTGAACGAAAAACTTGCATCTTATCCCCCATCAACTGCTTTTATTCTATACAAGATTTTGCAGGATGCATCTGCTATTTCAGCTTTATTTTTGCAGGAAATAAGCATACTTATCACATTATTTTCAAGAATATGGAGATCCATTTCGCTCAAGTTTCGCTAGTCATCTATTGTTATTTTTGGCGTTATTTACGCTCGGATCACGCTTCTTTCTACATAGGTTGTTCCTGCAAACGTTTATAATTCTTTTTCTCTCGATACATTTTAGCATCGGCTTGTTGTACCAAGCTCATGGCATCTACATAGCCTTGCTGATGGTCTGTTTGGCACAGCCCAATACTTAAACTTAAGCCTGCTTCCATTTCCGCCACCGCTTCTAATAAACGAGGAATCAAACTCGCTTCCACATGCTTTTCACTACATCCCGGCAAGACCAAACAAAATTCGTCTCCGCCATAACGGAAGCAATGATCATCTAAACGTGCAACCGACTTTATGGCCGCAGCAACCATTTGTAGTACCTGATCTCCACGTGGATGACCTTGTTCATCATTGATCTTTTTAAAATCATTGATATCAATAAACACTACTGTCACAGGTTCATGATTACGCTGTGCGGTATATAAAATACTGGTCAATAAGGTCGATAAATGCCGGACATTTAAGAGTCCTGTTAATGGATCGCGCTGTGAAAGCTCTTCCATTTCTTGTGCATGAAACTCTAGCGCATGCGCATACTGTTCCATTTTTTCACGGGAGATCTTCACCTCATTAATCAAACTCCACACATAGGTTTCCACCACCAATGTAGTGTCGAACATAAAGAGCTTTTCCAAGGTGTTAATAATCCGCTGATATTGTTCCGTATCATTAAAGGTACGCTGAATTAAGCGAAACAACATGGTCTTTAGGGTATGCACCGCAGAGAGATACAACTTCGGCTCTACACCTATGCGCTTATGAACCAAACCAATCCGTAAACGGTTATTCACATACGCGCTGTCATAGCGCCCGGAAAATAAATCCAATAAATATTGATGCTGCGCGCGTTGCAAACGCTTCAAGGTATCAAGATCACCAATCAAAGTGGCAATTTCTGGAATTGAGGTCTGATTTTCATAAAATTCATCGACCATACTGTCGAGGATCGGCGCCACAATTCCACCAATCGAAGCCAGTTCCGCCAGCTCTAAATCAGTCAAGCCAAGCAACTGTTTACGTCGTTCTATATCTTGCATCGAAATATGCATTTGATGCATCAATGTTTGGTTGGTTGCTTTCATGAATCGGATCCCCTTCCCGCCAAATCCTTCCCTTCAGGCGTTTACACAGGGTTTCTATGCAGTAGGTCTGCAATGTTTCCACCGTTTTCACCTTTGGGTTTTGGCTATCATTGATGATGACGCTTTTCTTTCAGCTCAATGGTTTGGCATGGGCTTAAGTTTGGACGTCAACATCATATTCCTCGTCTGTTGGCACATTTTTTCTGGCTTATTCTGGTTCTGGCTTATTCTGGCTAACACTATTACTGCTTTTAGCTGATTTGCTCTGCATGATTATTTTTATTCTGCTTGCACGATAACTGATATTTCGCTGACTGTCAGCATAAAAAAACGCCCCTAAGGGCGCATTTTTTCAATATTTATTCTACTTTTAAAATAAATATGGACGTACAAAAATCAGGAAGAACAGCCCCAACATCAGGAACCACTTTAAAAAGTAATACAGTGAACGATTGGTTTTTTTCAAGGCTTTGGCTTTTATGCGAATTTGATAGACATAGCCAAACACTTTATTTAAACCACCCGTTTTATCACCACTTTCATTGGGTGAACTCGCAGCAGTCATGACATTTTTACCAAACCAATGGTTAAAAGCTTCCATCCACTTCGACTTTAATGGCCGTTCAACGTCTGCAAAGAAAATGATCCGGTTCTGATCCGTTTTATTTTCAGCATAGTGAATATAAGTTTCATCAAACACCACACTCTCGCCGTCACGCCATGAGTACCGCTGACCATCGACATCAATAAAGCAACGGTCGTCATTGGGCGTCAGTAAGCCCAAGTGATAACGCAATGAACCGGCATAGGGATCTCGATGACGGACTAAACGACTGTCGGGCGCCAACTCGGTAAACATCGCGGCTTTAATGGTGGGTAGGTTTTTTAATAAAGTCGTAGTTTTTGGGCAAAGTTCAGCAGCCGAAGGATGGGCTGAGTCATACCATTTTAAATAAAAGCGTTTCCAACCTGTTTTAAAGAACGAGTTAAATCCAAGGTCATCATAAGTACTCGATGCTTTGATGCCACCTTTTTCATATAAGGCCTTGGCTTCATCACGAATCATTTCCCAGTTTTCATCTAAGACTTTTAAATCTTTAAAATGCTGCGTGTCGATATAGGGTTGGCTCGGCACTTTTGAAAACATGTACATGAGAAAATTGATCGGTGCGAGCAATGTCGAATGATCAAAAAACTGACGATAAAATGAATGACGGACTTTACCGCGTTGCTGGATATAAAACGCAGAAATGACAAAGACCGCCAGGATAATCCACTTAATCATATGAGGACCTGGTGCTAATAAGCATTGTGCTTAATGAAAAATTAACTTTTGAGAACGCGGCGAGTATAGCATAGTGCTCAGTGACGCTTAAATAAGCAGCATAGAACACTGTGTCTCAGCAAAGATGGATGACAATGGTAAAAGTAAATTGACTATTCTGCCGAAAAATACACTTGCTTTTTTCTTGAATTTTTCTTTCGCATCTCAATCTATAGCTTACATTTATAAAAAAATGTGAACTGAAACATAAGCTTCAACATATTTAATCAGAACGATAGCGTTTAAAGGCAGATCCGAAGGCTATTTCCAAAAGAAATTTTGATGACCCTAGCGTCACGGCTTGATACAACTTGTTATGTTCTTTTTAGATATAGTTATCGTAAGATTAGCGAGGCATAAAGTGTACGCAGGAACCGCGTACTCGCTTCACAACATCAACTTAGAAGTCCTCCAAAATAAAGGAGATCAGGCATGATCCACGCTGGCAATGCCATTACCGTCCAAATGCTTTCGGACGGAATTGCAGAATTCCGCTTTGACTTACAAGGTGAGTCGGTCAACAAATTTAACCGCGCAACAATTGAAGATTTTAAAGCTGCAATTGACGCTGTTAAAGCAAACGGTGACATCAAAGGTTTAATCGTTACTTCAGGTAAATCTACATTTATCGTGGGTGCAGATATCACTGAATTCGGTGAAAACTTCGCTCAAGGCGAACAAGCGATTGTGGATTGGGCATTGCCTGTTCACGACATCTTCAATGCGTTTGAAGATCTAAACGTTCCTAAAGTTGCTGCAATCAATGGTATGGCATTGGGCGGCGGTTTTGAAATGTGCTTAGTGTGTGACTATCGTGTGATGTCAGAAGCTGCACAAGTTGGCCTTCCAGAAATCAAACTGGGTATCTACCCTGGTTTTGGTGGTACGGTTCGTTTAAGCCGTGTGATTGGTATCGACAATGCGGTTGAATGGATGGCAATGGCTGCGCCGAAAAAGCCTGCTGCTGCGCTCAAAGACGGTGCTGTTGATGCAGTTGTTGCCGCAGACAAACTACAAGACGCTGCAATTGACCTTGTGAAACAAGCGATTGCTGGCCGTGTAGACTGGAAAGCAAAGCGCCAAGAAAAATTAGATCCTGTTAAATTGAACATGCTTGAACAAATGATGGCATTCAATACAGCGAAAGGTGCAGTTCTTGCAAAAGCAAATCCTGCTCAATACCCAGCACCAAAACTTCTTTTAGACTCATTACAAGCAGGTGCAAGCCTTCCACGTGATGAAGCATTGAAAATCGAAGCGCAAGGTTTTGCTAAAGCGGCTGTAACTCCACAAGCAGGTGCGTTAATTGGTTTATTCCTTAACGACCAAATTGTGAAGAAAACTTCGAAGAAATATGAAAAAGGTGCGCACCCTGTCAACCAAGCCGCTGTATTAGGCGCGGGTATCATGGGTGGTGGTATTGCTTACCAAGCGGCAAGCAAAGGCACACCGATCATCATGAAAGACATTGGTAATCCACAACTTGCTTTGGGTATGAAAGAAGCAAATGGCTTACTGACCAAACAAGTTGAACGTAAGAAGATGAAACCTGCGCAAATGGGTGAAACTCTTGCGCGCATCCGTCCAACTTTAAGCTATGACGAGTTTAAAGAAGTGGACATCGTGATTGAAGCGGTGACTGAAAATCCAAAAGTAAAAGGCATTGTACTTGCTGAAACTGAGAAAAATGTTCGTGACAATACGATCATTGCTTCAAATACTTCAACAATTTCAATCACACGTTTGGCTGAAAACCTACAACGTCCTGAAAACTTCGTAGGTATGCACTTCTTTAACCCTGTTCACATGATGCCATTGGTAGAAGTGATCCGCGGTGAGAAAACATCTGCTGAAGCAATCGCGACAACTGTGGTTCTTGCTCAGAAAATGGGTAAAACACCAATCGTGGTTAACGACTGCCCAGGCTTCTTGGTAAACCGCGTACTATTCCCTTACTTCGGTGCATTTGACCTTCTACTGAAAGACGGTGCTGACTTCCAGCAAGTTGATAAAGTGATGGAAAAATTCGGCTGGCCAATGGGTCCTGCTTACCTCATCGACGTTGTGGGTATCGACACAGGCGTACACGGTGCGGAAGTAATGGCAGAAGGTTTCCCTGACCGCATGAAGCCAGACTACAAAGGCGCAACTTTAACCATGTACGAAAACAAACGTCTTGGTCAAAAGAACGACGTTGGTTTCTACAAATACGAACTTGACCGTAAAGGTAAGAAAGCCAAAGTGGTTGATCCTGTGGCTTACGAACTTGTGGCTTCTGTTGCAACTGCGGAAAAACGTGAATTTGACGCTCAAGAAATCATTGACCGTATGATGCTGACGTTCTGTAACGAAACTGTTCGTTGCCTAGAAGACAACATCGTAGCGACTGCTGCTGAAGCAGATATGGCGATGATCATGGGTGTAGGTTTCCCTCCATTCCGTGGTGGTCCATGCCGTTACATCGACCAAACAGGTGTCGCTGAATACGTAGCGCTTTGCGACAAATATGCGTATTTAGGTAAGGCTTATGAAGCGCCACAAATGTTGCGTGACATGGCTGCTAACAACAAAAAATTCTACGGTTAAGGAGCAACGTGAATGGCTACTTTAAATCCACGTGACGTTGTCATCGTTGATGGCGTACGTTCAGCAATGGGTAAAACCAAAAATGGTATGTTCCGTAACGTCCGTGCTGACAGCTTATCTGCTGAATTAGTACGCGCGCTTGTTGCTCGTAACCAGTTTGATACCAATGAAGTTGAAGACGTAATCTGGGGCTGTGTAAACCAAACCCTAGAGCAAGGTATGAACATTGGTCGTAACATTGCATTGTTAGCAGACCTACCACGTACTGTTGCAGGTCAAACAGTGAACCGTCTTTGTGGTTCTTCTATGCAAGCAATCCACACAGCGGCTGCGCAAATTGCAACCAACCAAGGTGATATCTTCATCATTGGTGGTGTAGAGCACATGGGTCACGTTGGCATGATGCACGGCATCGACATCAACCCTGAAGCGTCTAAGCACTATGCAAAAGCATCTAACATGATGGGCTTAACGGCTGAAATGTTAGGTCGTATGAACGGTATTTCTCGTGAAGAACAAGATGCGTTTGGTGTTGAATCACACCGCCGTGCTTGGGCTGCAACACAAGAAGGTCGTTTCAAAAATGAAATCGTGGGCGTTGAAGGTCACGATGCAAATGGTTTCAAAATTCTGTGCGATATCGATGAAGTGATTCGTCCTGATGCAAACCTTGAAGCATTCCAAGCTTTACGTCCAGTATTCGATCCGAAAGGCGGTACAGTAACTGCTGCAACATCTTCAGCGTTGTCTGATGGTGCGTCTGCAATGTTGCTGATGTCTGCGGAACGTGCTCAAGCGCTAGGTCTTAAGCCACGTGCTGTAATTCGCTCTATGGCGGTTGCAGGTTGTGACGCTGCGATCATGGGTTATGGTCCTGTACCAGCAACTCAAAAAGCGCTTAAACGTGCTGGCTTGTCAATTGCTGATATTCAAACGTTTGAATTGAACGAAGCGTTCGCTGCGCAAGGTTTGTCTGTTCTTAAAGGCTTAGGCATTTATGACCAACAAGACCGTGTGAACTTGAACGGTGGTGCGATTGCATTGGGTCACCCATTGGGTTGTTCTGGTGCGCGTATCACAACGACTTTGCTGAACGTGATGGAACAGCAAGATACACAAATCGGTCTTGCGACGATGTGTATCGGTCTTGGTCAAGGTATCGCGACTATTATCGAACGTGTTTAATATTTAGTTAAATACTGAGATAAAAGAAACCCCGCTTAGTGCGGGGTTTTTTAATAAAGATTTAATTAGATTATTAACACAATTTATGCATAATACGCATAGAAATCAAACAAAACCAAACAAGAGTTTCTATGAAAAATATTGTGTTACCACTGATCGCCAGTCTTGCATTTACAGGTTGTGCAACAACAAAAATCTCCGAAGAGTCGCGCCAAAAATTAAATCAGACCCAAGCTGCAATCCAAGTAAAACCTGTAGCGATTTTTGTGAACTCATGCCTTTTAACCAATGAATTAGGGAAAGATTTAGTACTCATCGAGCCTACTAAACTTACAAGTGAGAAGTTTATTCAAACTTTTACACAACAGTTAAACCAACATAATGTCACTGTTAGTACCTCTGCTACGCCGTTTATTTGTGGTTCAATGCCTGAAGAACAGCTTAAAAAATACGAATTTCAGGTTGATAGCAATTCTAAAAGAGCGCCTATCAGCACATATCCTCTTCTAAATCAAAATAGCAATATGACTGATGATCAACGTGCAGCAGCATTTGCACTTACTCAGTTTATAGCCAAAACAGATGCTGTAAATTTATCAAATGTTCGAAATAGAAATGCAAAACTAGATATGCCTCAGCTTGATGAAACAACTGTCAAGACTTTAAAAGAATGGGCAAACTCAAACTATATTTTTTTAGTTTCGCTTGATGGATTGAATGCATCTGTAGGAAGTAAATTTGCAATGGGTGCCTTAAGTGTAGGTGTAACACTAGCAACTATGGGTGCAGGTGCTGGAATAGTTACAACATACATGCCTAAGGAAGGTCAGCAATACTCAGTTCGTTTATTAGACTTAGATAAACAAACATTTGAATGGCATAAAGCTGACTTACTTAAAGGTAGAATCTACTCTACTAATAACCATAATTTACAAGCAGACCAAATCCTTAATCCATTGTTTGAAACTAAAGTAAATTAAGTTCAGGCTCAGATATAAAGTTGCATGCTGAGTACAACGCTTTTCAGCATGCAACAACAGAGATTGAGTGTTCAAATTTACCACATTTAGGCTTAACAAGGGTCAGCTCTAAATAAGTTTAAAAATTCATTTCGTTAAAATATTCTATGACCACTAAAAAATAATCAACATCATTTATTAACCTTAATTACTCATTTGGGTACATTTTATTAAATTACTCGACCTACATATAAGTACTACCAAACTAACTCAAAACTGGATCCCATTTTTTCAGTATTAAGTAAAGTAAGTGTTGAGTTGATCCCCAACTCTTCAACTCAACATTCTACAATTCTAGGCTTAAATTTTCTGCGCCAACAAAGTCGCAAAATGCTGTTTAATCCGCTGCCCTTCTGAATCCACCCGATGCAACTCCCCGACATTTTCATTGTATTTCACAATATTCCAGCCCTCATACAAAGCATTTAACTCCCCTGCTTTAAAGCTAAATGGAAAGTCAGGCTGTGCAGGCAGATCAGGCGTATCCATCGCACAAACTATCAGGTTATAACCATTGATATTTGTCGCTTGCTGCATCTGCTGAATCAGAGGCTTCACTGTCTTGGCTTCTAAAAACATCATCACCACGGTACAGCAAATAAAGTCGTATGTACCTGTAATGCTTGGGTCAGCGTTTAGATCACGCTGCTGCACATGAATATTTTCAATGCCTTCCGCAGCGATCACCTCTTGCAGCTTGTGCAAACTGTGTGGATTGACATCCCAAGCATCTACCTCAAAACGCTGCTCAGACAACTGACTTAAGTACAGCGAATTACGCCCCTGCCCACAGCCGACATCCAAAGCACGACCACCTTGCAAATATGGTGTTGCTGCCAAAATTTCTGAATGTGTTGGACTGAGCTGATACTTCTTATAAAAATAGTCCTGTGCTAAGCAATAAAAACTCAACTGACATTGCACATCGTCACTCGCAGACACAATCTTGTGCCACGCCTGCGGTTCGATAAACGGCGGTGGCTGATCTGGGCTAAATACATGCGTGGAAAGGATATTTCCAGACGCATCTAACATGGCAAAGTTCACTTCACCTTGCAGTACGGTGAGTTTTGCCCAAGTGCCTGCTTTGGTATTGTGCTGATTTTTAAAACCTTGTGGAATCGACTGCTGCGTCCACACAGGGAACTGTTTATAACAAATAAGCTGCTGCATCTGACGTAATCCCTCATGCGACGTTATTTTATGCCATACCAATGGCGGAAATGTATATTTACCATAACGGCTTTAACAGTGATTTTAAATCAGCTTTGAATTGAGAATTTCGGATGCTGTGCAATGCACGCTGTTTTTGTTTGTTTTTCTGCGTAACACCATGTTATCCGTTTGTAACATTGGTGGAATATTCACACAATCAAATCCCTCACTCTGTACCGTGTAACCTAAGCGCTGTTGATAAGGCATAAAATTTACAATGCCTTATTTTAACTAAGTTTTATAGAGTGATGACTATGAACGCGATCAAAACTACTTTAGCTGCTGCTTTAGTTGCTGCTACAACTTCTGCTATGGCAACTACTGCTGTAGAACAAAAACCTGCGACTGCTGTTGAAGCTGTAAAAGCTCAAGCTGCACAAGCGAAAACTGCAACTGTAGCTGCTGCTCAAGCAACTAAAGATGCTGCTAAAACTCAAGTGGCTGTTGCAGAAAAAGCAACTCAAACTAAAACTTTAACAGTGAAAGAAACCACTAAAGCAAAAACTGCTGACATGAAAAAAGCAGTTGTAGAAAAAGCAGCAGCAACTAAAGAAACTGCAGTTGCAGCAATAGATGCAACTGTAGAAAAAACTGTAGCGGCTAAAGACGCTGTTGTTGCAAACACTGTTGCAGCAAAAGACGCGACTGTAGCAAAAACTGTAGCAACTAAAGATGCTGTCGTTGCAAAAACTGTTGAAGCAAAAGATGCAGCTGTAGAAAAAGCAACTGATGCAAAAGAAGCTGTTGAAACTAAAACTGAAGAAGTAAAAGCTGAAGCGAAAAAAGACTGCGCTAAAAAATGTGCAGAGAAAAAAGCTGAAGCAGCAAAAGCTGAGAAAAAAGGTTTCTTTTCTTGGTTCAAAAAAGCAGCTTAATCATTGATTAAATGCTAAAAAAGATGCCTTCACGGCATCTTTTTTTTGCCCATTTAGACTGCAATACTGCTTTCTGCCAACGGAATAATTTTTGATAAACAAACTGATTTTTCCCTTGTGATTTCGCCTGATATAGGCAGGCATCGACATGCTGTAGAGTCGTGGAGTAATTAGACAAACTCAACTGTTGAAACTCGGCCAAGCCCATACTAAAGCTGACATCTAGCATTAATTGATCTTTTCGAAACGGCACATGTTCGCAGCGTTCCAAAATTGTTTCACACAACATTTTACCCTGCTCCAAATCGGCACCTTCGAGCAAAATTAAAAATTCTTCACCGCCCCAACGACTAATAAAACTCGCGCGTGGACTACAATTTTTTAAGATTTTTGCCAAATGCACCAAAACACTGTCCCCCATTTGGTGTCCATATTGGTCATTAATTTTTTTAAAATTATCGACATCGAGCAAAATGACGCAGCCTTTATCAACCGCACCCTCTATAAATATTTGTTCTTTAAAGGCATGGCGATTTTTCAGTCCCGTCAACTCATCGCAAAAACTTACACGTTGCAAAGCCAAATATAGACGTTTATTTCGTGCATACAGCTCACAAATAAACAGAAAAATGATCAAATAAATACCCAATGCCAAACGATAAGAACTGATCCGCGAGAGCATATGTACCTGTGCATCCGACCAATATTCCCCAGCCAATGGCATGGCACCATACCAGCCACAGATCAGCGTCATTAAGCCAATCAGCCAGCAAAAGGTTTTGAAGTCATATTTGATCGCGTAGTAACACATCAATAAAGGCAAGACCATGCAAGCATAGAAGATCTGATCATTTGAGATCACATATTGGACGGCCAGTGCCACGATCAGATAGCCATAATCCACCCACGGTACATTCATCCAGCGCTGAACACCAAACAGTAAACACACCACAGCCAAACTTGTTGCAAATTGCTCTAGAAAATAATCAACAAAGGCAAAGTATTGGTTGTCCATCTGAAAGCACGCCACAAACAAGAGACTGCCTGCAAAAGCACTCACGATACTCGGAACAGCTAACATTAGGGTTCGCTTAAAGCGGCGTTTTTTTAAATGGCTCAGCGCTAAATAGGCTTTAATAAATACCCAAATCTGAAATGCCGAAATCGCACACAGGAGAAATTTATCTTCTAAGATTTTGGCAGGATCGACCATCAGCGAAGCCACAAAGATCGCACTAAAAGCATAAAGCACGATCAGTAAATCGTGACTTAAATGCTTTCGCATTAAAACCATGCCATAGGCAGCGAATGCATTTACCACCCAAACAGGGCTAATGAATAATTCATAGGTATAGCCTATCGACACCAATGAAACCGCACATATGGCAAGCCATAGCAGTATTAATTTTTTCATACGCTAAAAAAATCGTCTCTAAAAATGGCGATAAACCTTTCATTCAAAGCCAATCGGTCTAAGGTTAGAATTTTTGCAAGTTCAATACAGCTCAGCTTCTTATGAGTTATGGGCTGCTGGCTAAAAAGTTATGTTTAAATTTTCGGCGTATTTTAAGTGATTTAAGTCACACTATTGGTTGATAGTTGTATTAAATTTGCAATTTAAACAATCGAAGACTGTTTTAAAGCCAATGTTTTTTGCGCCATTCGTGCTAGTTCGGAACTCAGTTCCCCAAATGATGCTCGATAACAACAAAAAAGCCATCCGCTAAAGGATGGCTTTGAATTGCATAACATGTCTCGAAGTTGTGCTGAATAATTTGAATGAAAAGGACTTATTTTAATATTTGTAATTGTTCCATCAACCAAGCCATGTATTTATCTTGATCCATAAAGTCAGGCGCCGTCC
This sequence comes from Acinetobacter sp. LipI_15, assembly GCF_058242865.1. Taxonomy (NCBI): domain Bacteria; kingdom Pseudomonadati; phylum Pseudomonadota; class Gammaproteobacteria; order Moraxellales; family Moraxellaceae; genus Acinetobacter; species Acinetobacter sp. LipI_15. The sequence continues at coordinate 2,933,953 of NZ_JBZAYN010000001.1, forward strand.
CTGTATCCAAACTATAAAATTGTTGATTAAATTCAATCACAATCTGTTCAGTCAGATGCCAATCTTCAATCATGCGAAAATACTGACTGAAGAAAAAACGGTTCTTGCCCCAATTGTTTAAACTTTCCAAACGTGGATATTGGCGGTTCGCGATAAAGTCGATATAGACCTGCTGAATATCATCAAAAATCTGAATAGCTCGCATGAGCATGGACCTCTATATGATGTAAAACCTTGCTATAAGCCACTTTATCGCGCAATTTTGAAAGAGAGATGACAGTCAGTTAAAGCTTTTGTTTCAACTCTGAACGGTTCTTTTGGCGGATCTCATCCATTTGCGCATTGAGCGCTAACATCTCTGTATAAAGCTGATTAAACTGCTTTAAAGGCGCATCTTCATAGAACATAAATAATTTATTTTTCTTTTCCCATTTATTGGCTTTTAGTACAGCAAAGATCTCATCAGCCTTCGCCAAGCTTTGCTTTTCTAACTCAAATAAAGCATGCGACTCATCACTATCACGACTGTCTCTTAAACTCTGGGCAATTTGCTGACGAAACACCTGTTTGACTGCCAACTGTTTGGCCTGCGCTAAACCATTTTCCTCTTGCTGTGTGGTTTTTTGTTCATAAGCATCGACCACTGCATGCACCTGCTGCAGCATTTGCTCAGTCTCTTGATATTGGTTTTTTTTATCTTTTAATAAGCGATCGATATCGAGAAATTTATCCCAATTCAGTGCTTTAAGATCACGAATATATTGATTCCGCGCTTCTGCACGCTGCACCATTTGGCTCAAAATAAAATCCGCCATGATCTTATAATCACCCGTTAATCGTGCATCTGTTACATTGAGTTGTATCGGTTCTTCCCAGTGCTGAGCTTGCTGAAAGATTTGCTCAGTTTTTTCACGTAAAACCGTTTCATAGGTCGAGAGTTGGGCAGCTTCTTTTTGCTGCACTGAATATTGATAAAACATCCAACCAAACACCAATACCGTGGCACTGGCCAAGACAACAAAGATACGCGGCATAATGAGCTCCGAACCCTCTTTTATTCAGTTTAACGAAAAGTTTGAAGATTGACGATAAAATAGCCATGTTTTTTAGCGATGCTATTTAACTTCATCAATGTAGAAAGACCTAAATTACGCATGCCATCAAAACGAAAATTCATGGATAAAGCATGAATTTTCGCATTCAATTTGCTGTAGAGGTGTATTCGATTATGGGGTCTTGATCGGATTGGTATTTAACTGACGGTCGATGTTTCCGAGATTGATTTGCTCACGACTGATTTGCACATTGGTCGCATTACGGTCAATCCCAAAGGGTTGCAACATAATATATAAACCATTGCGTGGGTCAGAAGACTGCAAACCTGCGGCAATATTTAAAACATGCTGTTGCATCAAAGGCGATAAATTCGACATATCTGGCACTGCTGTGGCAGGTAAGATATCAATATTTGACACGATTGTTGCATCGACACCTTTGTTTTGAGTATCACGCTCAAGTTGCATCACCCGTTGCTGTAAGGCTTTACGGCGATCCACCTGCTCTTGATACTCAACAATGCCCGTCTCTGCACGCATTTCACGCTCTGCCATAATGGTTAAAGCAGGCATCTGAATGGCTTGTTGTTCGGTTTCATCAGCTTTTGTAGTGGCTTTTTCCGCAGCCAATGTACTCATAGCCGTCATTGCTGCACTAACAAAAACCAAAACGGAAACAGATTTAGGGAGATTCATCATGTTCATTCCGAGAGATTTAAAAATAGAAAATTGAAAAAATTTACACTGCTATTATTGTACAACAATTAATCAATTTACCAGATTTAACCCCGACAAACGGCAGGAGAGCACAGCTTATTTAAACCTCACTTTGCTCATTCTAGACTTGAGATATCGTCCTTTACCTATCTGCATTGCCGCTGCTTTTTCTCTTTTATACTGTTCCAATTCTTAACAGCACAGGAAATGACAAAGCAAACTCTTGCTGCGGATGTCGGCTAAAGAAATCCTGCAAAGCTGCACACGGCTGAAGTGTCGGATGCCGCTGTTGATAGTGTTTAAGCCCAGACCACGTTTGCAAATAGTCCAAAATTTGCTGTGCACTCCACCTGTAATTTAAAAACAGCTGAGGGACTGCTAACTCCTGAAATGGAAACGGAATACTACGATATTCTTCGTCGATGTAACGACGTTCAGCATCCCAATAGCCTTTTAACGTGACAAAATACAGATCCTGTAAGAGTTGGCTTAATTCCGCGTGTTCAAATTGAATCAGACCATAACCCACAATGGCGATATGACCTTGGGGTTTCAATACGCGTCGTACTTCTGCATAAAATGCAGCAAAATCGAACCAATGAATCGCTTGCGCGACTGTGATTAAATCCACTGAATGGTCTGCAAGCGGACAATGTTCGGCGCTAGCTTGCTCATAACGCACATTGTCTAAATTGGGTGCTTGTGCCAATTGTTCAGCACTCAGATCTGCCGCTAAAACCTGTTGAAAATAGGATGCCAAACCTTTGGTAAATTGACCTGAACCTGCACCGCAGTCCCATGCCAGTTCACGCACGGCAACATGCTGCAAGATGCTATCGACGACTTCAGCAGAGTAACTTGGACGTGCTTGTTGATACAGCGCACTCCCTGTAGAGAAAAGGTCTTTCATTGTAGGAATTCATTGGTTGTTTTTTTATCATTTTAATCGAATTTTTAGGGTCGGAAACTAGCACTTAAATCATAGCTTCAGCGATAAAATTTAAGCTTCAAGCATTTACTCAATCACATGCTGTATATAAAAACTGGTCTGCGCAATCGGGCTTAATTGATCATTCATTTGATAATATTTCACATCATAATGACCAGTTTTCCATCCAGTCATAGGATAGAAACTCACCCAGTTTTGTTGCTGTTGCTCACTGACTTTGCGTGGCGTAAAGAGCAGCTCTTCACCGCTATCACGATGCGTCCAACGCACCATGACTTGCATATTGTTTGGAACTTTCCCCATGGTATCAAAATGTGCATACAACGGCTGTGTGAAATAGATTTCACGAGGCAAGACACTATCTACATCTAACTGTGATTGATCTGTCACATACGCTTGCCCTGCCAATCGCTGATGCGGATCATTTTTGGCTTGTAGAAATTCGTCTAACATCTGTTGCGCAAATTGTTGCTTATTTTGAATCCCTGCAAAACTGTAATTGGGAAATGCCTGCTGTAAATATCGCCCCAATTGTTGATCTGAAGTCTGCTGAATAATGCTCTTTAGCTGACGATGTTGGCTTTTGAGTTGTTGCTGTATATCTTTAGAATGAGGTTGATCCGAGGCATCTTGATCTAAAGCCAAGAGTGCCACAGGATTACTCGTCACCAAAGAGACAAGCGAGTGCTCAGGTGGCGACGATGTCAAGCTTGGTTGGTCATTCCACGATGCCGCAATATAGCCCAGTGCAAAACAGAGCAGTCCAAGCACCGCATATTGAAGTCGCTTCAACTGTCACTCCACGAACCTATGTTCATTTGATTAAAAGCCACAGCGAAGCACTTCTGTGCCGACAATATACTCACCAGAGTTCATCGTCGTACCCGTATTAATCACCTGATTTAAGCTAAAGTTAGATCCAACTTTTAATTTAAGCAGACCATTATCACATGCTGCAGTGATTCTACTGCACGATGCTGTAATTATTTTATCGAGCGATGATTCACAAGAAGTACAATTGCCATTATCACAAAGCGCTGCTGCATTTTCACTTTTACATTCATAGGTCACACCATTTTGGATAATGGTTTTAGAATAGGAAGAATCGACATTACTGCCGCCCCCGCCACCACATGCGCTCAGCAAGGCACTCATGCCGATCAAAACAGGAAATAATATTTTTTTCATAACCTTAACCCTTATTTTTTAATAATTTTCTTATAGCAATTGGGCCCATCATCTGGCATCGATTGTAGCAGTTAAACTGTGCGAAATATCAACACCTGAAAAACAGCAGACGAAAAAAAACCTCAAACAATCGTTTGAGGTTTTTCGAATATGGTGGCGAGACCCAGGATCGAACTGGGGACACACGGATTTTCAATCCGTTGCTCTACCTACTGAGCTATCACGCCGATGCGGTGTATTAAGCCGCATCTCAGTTAATTAGTCAATCATATTTATAAAAATATTTTTCGTATGCATATTTTTTAGGCAAAAAAAATCCCTGATGGGATCAGGGATTGATAAACTGAAAAATCAGTTTTGAATATGGTGGCGAGACCCAGGATCGAACTGGGGACACACGGATTTTCAATCCGTTGCTCTACCTACTGAGCTATCACGCCGATGGGGCGTATTAAACAATTTCAGTCTCATGGCGTCAAGCATCCGTTGCGCTTTTTTGTGCAAATGTTTATTTTTAAATCAATATTTCACACTATTTGCTTATTTTTTGAGTGCTTTTAAATTTCCACAGCTGAAATTACAGTGACGACAACGTATTTATCCAACAAAAAAGCAGCTCACTGGCTGCTTTCAATTGGGGGACCAGTTATTCAGCCGCAGTAATTTTACCAATGTGCGCCAAACAGCGATGTATCGCGCCACAACCTGGTTCAAAAGTTTTCACCCCTTTTTCTTCTTCCATACGGGTAGCCTCACTGACCAAGCGCTCTGCAACACCACGCCCACGATTTGCAGGGTGTACCACAATATATTCAAGGGTTTTGCTTTCACCTTGGCCTGTACACCAAATCGCGCCAATCAATTTTGTATTAAATTCTGCAGTATAAACTAAGGTATACTGAGCTAAGTTCTGCTCAAGTTGTTCAATCGCATCGGAACCGTCGCTAAACTCAGGGCTGGTGTCATACAGTCGCTCAAGCTGGCTGCGCACTTCATCATTTTCCAAAGAAGTATAGGCATGTACGGTAATAGGCATTGATAAACCCTCCTGAGCAATCTAATATGCGGTGACTTTTCGTCACAGCGAAAATATTTTTACATCAATCATTTTGACGTATTTGAGGAACGTGTCTATGACAGATCGTATCAGTGAAGTGGTAAGAAACACCAACGAAACCAAAATTCGAGTTCGTGTGAATCTTGATGGTACTGGTCAAGGCACTTTAAACACTGGTGTTCCATTTTTAGATCATATGATTGATCAAATCAAGCGACATGGTCTGTTTGATATTGATATTCATTGTGATGGCGATCTTGAAATTGACGATCATCATACTGTAGAAGACTGTGGGATTACACTGGGTCAAGCTTTTGCTCAAGCACTGGGCAATAAAAAAGGTTTACGTCGCTACGGTCACTTCTATGCGCCACTTGATGAATCACTGAGTCGTGTTGTGGTAGATTTATCTGGCCGTCCGGGTCTTTGGATGGATATTCCATTCACTCGCGCGCGCATCGGGACTTTTGATGTGGATCTTTTCTCTGAATTTTTCCAAGGTTTTGTGAACCATGCGTTAATGACGCTGCACATCGACAACCTAAAAGGTAAAAACAGCCACCACCAAATTGAAAGCGTATTTAAAGCCTTTGCCCGTGCATTACGTATGGCGTGTGAAGTTGACCCGCGTGCCGAAAATACTGTTGCGTCTACCAAAGGAACATTGTAATGACCCGTATTGCCCTTCTTGACTATGGCATGGGAAATCTTCACTCAGCAGCAAAAGCCCTCGAACACGTGGGCGCAACTGTTGATGTCACCAATGATCCTAAGCTGATTGCACAAGCAGATAAAATTGTGTTCCCCGGTGTGGGAGCAATGCGTGACTGTATTCAAGGCATGCATGATGCAGGCATTGATGAAGTGGTCCGTAAAGCGGCATTTAATAAACCTGTGCTTGCGATCTGTGTCGGTATGCAGGCCCTAATGCAGCATTCCGAAGAAAATGGCGGTGCAGATGCATTGGGTATTTTTGAAGGTTCGGTTAAACGCTTCCCTGATGTAGAGGGATTAAAAGTGCCGCACATGGGCTGGAACCAAGTGCATCAGGCAGACCCTAGCCATCCGATGTGGAAAAACATTGAGCAAGATGCACGTTTCTATTTCGTACATAGCTTCTATGTAGAGCCGCAAGATTCAAGCATTGTCACTGCAACCTGTGACTATGGTTTGAAATTTTGTACCGCAATTCACAAGGAAAACTTGTTTGCGACACAATTTCACCCAGAAAAAAGTCATACAGCCGGTCTGCAATTGCTGAAAAACTTTGTGGAATGGGATATTTAAAATTCCTTCACCGCAAAAAAGCCCGCTCCTTGTGGGCTTTTTTGTACAGTTTATTTTTCATCCTTTTATTTTCTACATATTCATTTTAGAATTTGCCTACTTATAAAAATACCAACGCCTAGGAATAATAATGAATACCTTCACATCTGACTCACCGACCCAAGCCAGTGGTCGCTTTAGCCGTCGCGCATATCTTGCATGGAATCTACTGCTCGGCATTATTTTTACGCTAATTGCTGTTGTGGTCGGCCTGCTCATACCCGGTGCGCAAAATGCGCTGACTGAGGGTGCTATGTCAACGCCACTCATGATTATTTTCTTTATCATGTATGCCATCGTCATTTATTACAGCGTCATTTTCTTAATCCGTCGTTTACATGACCGAGACCATTCAGGATGGCTTGCACTGCTGATCTTAGTTCCTGTAGTGAATATATTGTTTGCGCTCTATGTGTTATTTGCACCGGGTAATAGCGGTAGTAATAGCTTTGGACAACCACGCCCGACCAAAGGCTGGGAAACAGTGCTGGCTGTTTTGTATATCGTGGTGTTTATAGTCGGGATACTTGCTGCGATCATGATTCCGTCTTACCAAAACTAAGTGATCCGCTCTCAACAAGCCACGATTCAACAACAATAATGATAAATCATTAGATGCCGCCTAGATCGCTCTAAACAGCAATACATCTACTCAAACAAGCTCACACAAGTGGGCTTTTTTTGTACTTTACCTTTATAATCAACGCGCTTTTTATGTTCAGGATCAAATCCTGTACTTTTTCACATTTTTATGTCGTTTTTAGCTCAATTTTTTTGCGGCTAAAAATGAATGATAACTATACTTTTTACGATAATTTAAGATCATTTAATATGAATAATTCACCCAATATAAACTCTGGTTGGAACCGTGACGGTCGTTTTAATCGCATGTCTTTTATCGGTTGGAATGTCTTCTATGGCCTCATGCTGAGCATATTGATGCTACTGATCGTCAGCATGATGCCCAATACCCTCAATGCCCTAATAGCTCATGCTGAAAATCCAATGACGCAAGTGATTGGATTTATCCTAAATGTTTTAATGCTGATCCCTTTGATGATTTTTTCAGTGCGTCGTTTGCATGACTTTAATCTCTCAGGCTGGTTTGCACTCTTAGAGTTGATTCCGTTGCTCAATATCGTCATGTGCATTGCGCTGATGCTCATCCCGGGGTCTGCAAATGCCAATCAATATGGCGAGCCACGTACATCCAAAACATGGGAGGTGGTCCTCGCCTTTCTCTTTATCGGTTTATTCTTACTGATCTTGGTAAATGTATTATTTACTGCGCGTTTTCTATTTTAAGTCGTCACTGACTTTAAGCCTATTGGTCACTGTCATAGCAACGCGCTATGACAGGCAGGTGAGTCAATGGCTCATGCTCAACGCCACATCTCGGTATTTGCATTTCCCTACTAAACGCTCTAGGCTGCAACAACAAGCCTTTGAATTGAATCACAATGACTGATGCTCTACTGACACCTATTTTGCCAACAAAAGAACAGATTAAAGATTTTCCATTGTTCCAAAATTTAGTGCCAGAGCAGATCCATGTCATTCACAATGCCGAACAATGCCAACACTGGGCCGATGAATTGCAGACGACTGCCTTATTCGGTTTCGACTCTGAATCTAAGCCGACTTTTCGTAAAGGTGAGGTCTCTACCGGTCCACATTTAATCCAACTCGCGACGGCGCAACAGGCGTGGCTGTTTCAAATGAACGAATGCACTTGGGATTTTTTAAGACCAATCTTGAGTAATCGTGATCAAATTAAAGTAGGTTTTGGCTTAAAAAATGATGCACATTTATTTCGTAAAAAAGGCATCGAACTGAATAGTGTCTTGGAACTCTCCAAGTGCTTTGCTTCTTTTGGCTTAAGCCAACCTGTGGGTTTAAAAAATGCCATGGCACTGCTTTTTCGTGTGAATTTTCCAAAATCTAAATCGGTCAGCACCTCGAATTGGGCCAAAAAGCGCTTAAGTCCGGAGCAAATTCGTTATGCCGCTGCCGATGCCTATGCCCCTGTTTTGGTCTTTGAAGAATTATTACAACGTGGCTTATTACCCAAAACCATTCCCAATACTTCTCTCAAACTAAGAATTCGTCCGCACATGAATTTATAAATCCTTAATTATTTTAATGATTTAATTTATATTCAGCGATGTAACCGCTCTGTAACTGGATATTGCCCCAATCTATGGCATGACCAAGTGCAAAGATCGGCTGAAGAGTGCCAATGAATTTGCAGTTTATTTGCACTAGAGATTTAAACAGTGCGTTATTGCCTTAAAAATAGTCACAGCACAGTCTAAAAAAAATAAAATCGCACCTTTTAAGTACATTTATATCTTTGATTTAATTCATTTTAATTACATTAATATACATTTATATTTTTATTCAACTAAGGTTTTGATCTCTCTAAGTTTTATAGCAGAATTACATGATTTATCTCATTCTTTCTATACTTTCATAATTTGTTTTCATCAATCTCCTTTTGCTAAAACAAGTCTGCCAAATACATAACACATCATAATTTAAAAGCTTGGAGAACCTGACATGTTGAACTTATTTACAGGAAAAATCAGCGGTGTACTCAGCCTGACTTTACAAGGGATCAGTAAAGCGGTTGGACTGGTTTTAAATACTGTTTTGGATACAGTAGACAGCGTATTAGAGACCGTAAGTAGCTTAACAGCGCCCTTAACGGATGCACTGACTGAGCTTCCGCTCATTGGTGGGACCATCGAAAAAGTACTCGCGGTTGAAAATCAGTTGGTTGGCACCTTAGGTGATGGCTTACATGCGGTAGCCGATCAACTAGCGACAGGTGATCTTCTCGGCGGTGTACAAACCGCTCTCAATGGCGTAACTGGTGTGGTCGGTCAAACCGTGACGGAAGTTGCAGGTTTGGTTGATCATCTCAGTGGCGTGGCTGCACCAATCACAGATGTACTTTCTGACCTGCCATTGCTGGGCGGTCTATTGGATGCAGTAGGCGAAACTACGGGGAATTTAACAGGCTTGTTGGCTGAAACGGGCGACTATGTAGCCAGTATTGATCCTACCGAATTATTAACATCCGTCCTGAATGATCCTTTAGCAAGTATGGGTAGTGTCGTGCAAGATGTTTCAGGCACTTTAGCTGCCTTACTGGATGACATTGTACCGATTACATCGATTGCCACTGAACTTCCTGTGGTCGGTGATCTTGTTCAAGTGGTCGGTGAAAGTACCACAGCCCTCAATCAAGGCTTATACGATGTCGGTAGCTTACTTCAATCCGTAAACATCGATTTATTACAAACAACCGCTTATGTTTAATGACTAAAAACGCTAATACACAGCGCATTTTTATAGACCAACAATAAAATCCAATCCTTTATTTGCACTAGCCTGACCTATGTCAGGCTTTTTTAATTCATCAATTCTGATATTAGCATTTAGTGAATAGCCGTTTATTTGATAAGATTAGGTACAAATTCATTCTTAATTTGATTGAGCAAGGAGCGAAAGCATGCTGATCATCCCTGCAATTGACCTGAAAGATGGCAAATGTGTCCGTTTAAAACAAGGTCGTATGGAAGACGATACCGTATTTTCTGACGATCCAGTGGCAACTGCACAGCATTGGGTAAATGAAGGCGCGCGTCGCTTACATTTGGTAGATTTAAACGGTGCTTTCGCTGGTACACCGATTCATAAGCCTGTGGTTGAAGCGATTGCTAAAGCACAGCCTGAATTACCAATTCAAATTGGTGGTGGTATCCGCTCTCTTGAAACCATTGAACACTACCTTGATGCAGGCGTATCGTTTGTCATCATTGGTACAAAAGCGGTAAAAGAGCCTGAATTTGTTGAAGAAGCATGCAAAAAATTTGCAGGCCATATCATTGTCGGTATCGATGCCATGAACGGTATGGTAGCAACAGATGGTTGGGCAAATGTCACTGATGTGAAAGCTACTGATTTGGCAAAACGCTTTGCAGATGCTGGCGTATCAAGCATTGTCTACACCGACATCGCACGTGATGGCATGATGCAAGGTGTGAACGTTGAACAAACCGTTAACCTTGCAACGTATTCAGGCTTACCTGTTATTGCATCGGGTGGCGTGACCAACCTTGACGACGTGCGTAACTTAAAAGGCCAACCGGGCATTTTAGGTGCGATTACCGGCCGTGCAATTTATGAAGGCACATTGAACCTTCGTGAAGCTCAATTACTGCTTGATCAACAAAGCCTGTAATTTACCCGAGCAGAAAAGAGGTCTTCGGGCCTCTTTTTTTATTTCTCATTTTTATTTCCCCTCTTCGAACAATCAAATACACATGCCAACCGTCCAATCTGCTTGGAAAGCCAAGTTTCCGCAGCTCGCACTCATCCTGATTACCATGATTTGGGGCGCCAGATTTATCACCGTGCAATACGGTTTAAATTTTAGCAGTCCAGTGCTGTTTGTCGGTCTACGTTTTGCCGCAGCTACACTGGCTGTGAGTCTGTTATCGCTCAAATATCTTAGACATTTTTCTCAATATGATGTCATTGCAGGCGCAAGTATTGGCGCGGTGATCGCGATCGGCTATGCGACGCAAACAGTCGGCTTGCAAAGCATCAGCAGCAGTGAATCGGCTTTTTTAACCGCGCTGTATGTACCGCTAGTTCCGATTTTTATGTGGCTCTGTTTTCGGCATAAACCACATCTGATGACATGGCTGGGAGTAAGTTTGGCTTTTGTTGGTTTGGTTTTTTTAACTGGTAATGGTTTTGGCGCTATTCAGCTCAATTTTGGGCAAATCATTACGCTGCTCGGGTCGATTGCCATTGCTTTTGAAATTATCTTGATCAGCTATTTTGCACCCCGCGTCAATCTGCGCAGAGTGACGGTTCTACAGTTGGCATTTGCCTCTCTGTTCTGTTTTTGCTTTGCCCCACTGGTGGGTGAAACCACTTTACCAAAATTTGAATGGCCATTAATCGCTGTACTCTGTGGATTAGGTCTGGCCAGCGCCGTAATTCAACTGGTGATGAACTGGGCGCAGCGCATGGTTGATCCTGCACAGGCAGCAATCATCTATGCAGGTGAACCGGTTTGGGCCGCGATCATTGGGCGGCTTGCCGGTGAACGCTTAACACCGCTCGCTCTCATTGGCGGACTGTGTGTAGTTCTTGGTGTGATTGTGAGTGAATGGCGGCCGAAATGGTTAAAGAAAAATATAGATAAAACTACAGAAGAAATATCTTAACCCTCAAAACAGCCCTCAATGACGAGGGCTGTTTTGCATGATACCCTTCATAAATAAAGGAGGCTTAAATTTAGAAGGACACCATCTTGCCCGGATTGACCATAGCCCCCAGCCCATAAGCGGTTTTCGCCATTGGAATCACCATCGGTGCAAGTGCGCGACCAAACAAAATGTCCTGATGCTGAATACTGGTGAGCATTTTAAAATCATCGGCATTGCCACAAAAATCATCGGCAATGGCTTTGCCTATACGCACGGTTTGCGCCACACCATGACCACTCCAGCCTTGCACGGCATAAATCGGATATTTCCCATCGGACTTACGGCTATCGGCTGCGCCATTCATGGTTAAATCTGTGGTGCCACTCCAAACAAAATCCAGCTCAACCTGTTTCAATTGCGGGAACACATGCTTGATTCGGCTCAGTAAATAATCATGGGTTTTTTCAGGCGTCCAGCAAGAACCCGTCCCTTCACCGCCAAACAGCAAACGGTTTTTAGATACCCCGCGATAATAATCAATTTGGAACTGTGTATCGTACACAGGTGCATCGCTCGGCAGAATTTCAGCAAGATCGAGCTCTAAGGGCGCTGTGGTACACACATAAGTATAAAATGGAATGGTGGTTTGATTATGGCTTTGCAGCAGTTTAAATGAGGCATGATGTACCCCAATCACGGCGCTCTTACGTGCTTTAATCACACCGCCAGTAGTCGTCACATAAATCCCATCTTCACGCTCATCCACCGACAGCACTTCGGTTTGCTCATAAATTTTGCCACCTTGTTGACTAAAACCATAAGCAAGGCCACGGTTTAAAGCCAAAGGATGAATATGCCCGCCGAGGGTATCGAGTAAACCGCCATAATAATTTTCCGATTTCACATGCTCAAACAACTCGTGCTTGCCCATAATCTGGGTATGGTCTTCACCCAAATATTTACGCGCATCTGCACCTTCGGTTAAACCCACCAAATGCCCTGGGTGTACGGCTGCGGTAATGTGCTGATGTTTGCGTTGTAGATCTAAATCATAGTTCTGCGCAATTTGGTCAATTAAAGACATCGCCTCCGTCGAAGTGAAGTGCCATAAGCGTTTAGCCTCTTCATAACTAAAGTGCTCAATCATTTCCCCTGCTTCCCAACGCGCCAGGCCTGGGGTTAATTGCCCACCATTACGCCCCGATGCAGCACTACCAATACGGTTTTTTTCGACCAATACTGCATCTACACCTTGTTCTGCCAAATGCAGTGCCGTGGACGCACCCAATAAGCCACCACCAATCACCACCACATCACACTCAATATCTGCATCAAGGGCATCAAAAGCCTGCCATGCGCTTAATGAGCTTTCATAGTAATTGGCTGGAAAATCAAAACTGCCACGCACAGGATTGACCCAATTCCACTCTTTACCGCTTTGCACATTGACACTGTTTTTATATTCAACATCATTTACAAATTTTGGCTTTGTATTCATTTTATTTACATTCCTATTTATCAATTCTATTTAATCGTTATAGAGGCTTCAGCCACTTAATACGCACTACCAATCACAATGTTTTGTTTTCTTAACTTTTTATAAGCGAACAATACAACGCCTACTGCCAACCAAATGCCACCGCAAACCAAGGCGTTGTGTTCTAAATTCACCCAAAGGCACATCAGCGTAGCCACTGAAAGCAGTGGTAAAATCAGGTTGAGAAAGATATTTTTAAGACCATGACGTTGACCATCACGTACATAAAACTTCATAAACACGGAGAAGTTCACAGCTGTAAAGGCAATGAGGGCACCAAAGCTAATCATGCTGACCACGGTGGCTAAATCTAAACGAATGGCTGCCAAGGAAATCAAACCAATCAACAAGACTGCATATAAAGGCGTGCCCAACTTGCTATGGACTTGACCGAATGTGCTTTTATGGAAAATGCCATCTCGTCCCATAATATGAATCAGGCGTGATGCGCTGGCATGCGTGGCAAGCCCTGAGGCAAATGTATTCATAATTTGGGCGCATAAAAATACCGATTGGAATAGCGCCCCGCCCACGTACAGGACGATCTCAGGCAGCGCTTCATCTGGATTGTTAAAACGGACATTGGTTGGAAAATACAATTGCACAAACCAGGATGCCGTAATAAAAATCACACCGCCCGTAAGCGTGGTGAGGATAACCGCACGCGGAATAGTACGTTTCGGATCTTTAGTTTCATGTGACATGGTGGTCACTGCATCAAAACCTAAGAAGCTAAAGCACAGGATTGAAGCCCCTGCGATGAGTGGCAAAATTGACGTATCACCATTGAATAGCGGTGTGAGCGTCAAGACATGCGCATAACCTTGCTCACTCCCTACCCCTTGAATGACCAAATAAATAAAAAAGCCCATCAGCAATATAGGTGTGCAAACAAAGATCATGCTTAAGTTGGCCAATATATTGATACGAAAGCAGTTGATTAAAGTGACCAAGCTGGTAAATAAAATCACCCACGCCCAATACGGTACGCTTGGAATGACCGCTTCTAAATAAATGCCTGCCAACAGCGCATTAACCAAAGGCAACATGATGTAATCCAGTAAAGAACACCAACCGACAAAAAATCCAGTTTGAGGCCCACAGGATTCTGCCGTGTAAGTATAAGCAGAACCCGATTTATCCGAATGTTTACTAAAGCGCGCATAACTAAATGCAGTGAGGAGCATGGCAAATAAAGCCAAAATATAGGCCAGTGGTACACGGCCATCGGTAATACCTGAGACAATGCCAAAGGTATCAAATACAACCATTGGCGTCATATATGCGACACCAATGATCACCACTTGCCATAAAGACATTTTTTTTAAAACAGACGCTGAAGTTTCCATGCACGTCACCTGAACTATATTTATTTGCGTTACAGGTTCTTTTGCAATCAACATGCCATATAATATTCATTCATTATTTTAATGATGATTCAAAAAATGCCAAAGTATGATTTAGAAACCAGAAAATCAGCCATTCAGATGTATAAAAAAACTGACTACAAAGTGGCTGTATGCAAAGAGTTTAACATCTCTCGAGTCACCTTGGATGCTTGGATTCGCCTGGAGGAAGAGACCGGAAGTTTGCTCCCAAAAGCCGCAAAAAACCGTGGTGCACCGAGCCACATTCGCGACTGGAATGAATTTCAAGTATTTGTAAAAAATACAAAATTTAAAAATATTAGTGATCTAGTTCCATTATTTGAACAGCGATTTAGCTATCCTGTTTCGTATGCGGTATTGGTACGCGCAATACACGTTTTAGGTATGCGCCGTCGCCGTGGTCGATTCTATAGCTAATACCTAAACTGGTGTAATTTTAAATAAAAATCCAGAAAATAATTTAAATAAACAACTATACATTAATGTAAATTTATTTTAGTAAAAACGTAAATTTATATTATTAAGAATGTAAGTTATAATTCTTAAAAATGTATAGTCAATTTTGCTTAAATAACCAAAGTTAAGCACTTTTATGTGCAATTGCTTTATAAAAGAGCATTTTTTGATGCCGCCTATCGAATGGTCAAACGAAAAAAATAAAAGCGACCCATGGGTCGCTTGTCATTATGCTGCTGTATTTACTCATACATCGGTCTGTTGTCATTGACACGAATTAAACCTTTAATCGCGCGGTACACAATCCATAACCAAGACAGTCCGATCACCGTGACACAGAAGGTACTCGCTCCCAGTGCCACACCCGCAAAGGCATTGGCATTATTGCCGGTAAAGAACAGAAAAATAAAAGGCACGAAAGCAATGATGTTCCAAATGAGATACCACCAAAACGTACTGATCTGCCAAGTAAAATGGCTTTCAAAAATCGTACCGCGGACATCACTGCGTTTGACGTAATTGATAATCAGCGCGAGAATCGCAAGCAAGCCGGCAGAAAAAATCGCCACAATATAAAGAATATACAAAATAATCGTGAGCAGGCGGTTTGGATCTTTATCAATGGAATAATTCATTTCGCTCTCCGTCATGATGATTTTGCGGATCATTCCACCCTAGATATGCAGGATATTAAATGGTGAAATTAGCCATAAAATCAGTAATATGTTAAAGGCTATGGTACAGAAATATATTTTTCGAAACGGTTGTTTTTGTGTTTTATGCCGCAAACGTTGCTGAGCCAGCCATGCCGCCGGCCACCCACCTAAAAAAGACAAAAGATGCAGTGTATTTTCTGGCACGCGTCGATTCCCCATTTGCGCAGCTTCTTTATCCTGCGCATAGAACCAATAGGTCAGGACATTGATAATACTCACAAAAAGCAGCACCATACCACTGATTAAACCCGCCACAGACAAGCCCGCCAAGGCGAGGATATAAATGATGCACAAGATTTGCATCGGCTCTGCCTGACGCGGCATCTGCACCACATTTTTTTTATTGGGGCGTTGTGCAGCTTTGGTTTGTGAGGCTTTTAAATAATGCACTTGCTGCGCACGAAAGCGTCCGCGTTCGTCTAAGATCACAGCATAATCCAACGCGCAGCCCACGATTGGTCGTGGGCCGGGACGGGAAAAGTCTTTAATGTGCAAAAATACGCGATCTTTGGTGCTATCGTTCGGTTGAATGAAGCCGTAGCCCTTATCATCAAACCATTCTACTAAGCGTCCTTGATCACGCATGCTTTTCCCTCTCGTTGTTTTTAAAATTTATGCTGTGACGAATTTTAATCGTTCAATCAGCATATTACGCATTTCAGCAGGGTTTTTCTGCAAAATATCATCCCCTGTACGGCCTTCTGCCGCATTTTTCTGTGCCACCTGTAAACGCATCATCCAGAAACGACCCGCTGCCATCGCCAAATATAACTCTAGGCATGATTTTTCATCTGCGGTTAATGGACGCACGCTTTCATAGGCATTTAAAAAGGCAATGGCTTTGTCTTCATTCAAATGTACATCCGGATATTCAGTACAAAAGTCATTTAAAGTAATAGCAATATCAAACAAGAGTTCGTCTTTGTTTAACTCATAAAAGTCTAAAATGCCGTTGAGTTGATCGCCTTCAAATAGAGTATTGTCACGGAACAGATCAGAATGAATAAAACCGGTAGGACGGTCTGGATACATCGCCGTTAAGATGTCATATAAGCCCAACAGATTGTTAAGTAACGTGGTATCTGCTTCATTTAATGTTGGACGAATATCACGTGAAACTTGTAACCAATAAGCATGATCACGATATTCTGCACGTTCCAAAGGGAAATCTTGTAAAGCCACATGCATTTTCGCTTGGGCTACAGCAATCGCTTCTGCTTGCGCTAAGCTCGCAGGCATGGGATGTTGACCTTGCATGCGTGGCGCAATCTGTGCAGGTTTATCCTTTAAGCTATGAATCGCTTTACCTGAATGATTCAGTGGTACAGGCACAGCTAGACCAGCCTGCCCCAAGTGTTCGAGTACAGGAACCAGCTCCCCTGCACCTTGCTCGTCCATCTCTTCAAATACAGTTAATACATACTGCGTGCCATTTTCGCAAACAATAAAATAGTTGGTATTTTGAATACCGCCTTGAATCGGAATCAGGTCAATCACCTCCAGTCCATAAGGTGCTGCAAAATCCTGAACTTCCTTTAAAGTCAAAGTGGTATAAACCGACATAGAAAACCTGCGAAAAAACTTACATATTTTTGATAGAATAACCGCTCCGACTACTAAGGTGTAGCATCTAAGTCGCGAAGTTTCATAATCGGCTGTTATTTTTGGAAAAAATTATGCTTGCTAAACGTATTATTCCTTGCCTCGACGTGGACAACGGTCGTGTAGTGAAAGGTGTTCAATTTCTTGATATTCGTGATGCAGGCGATCCAGTTGAAGTTGCACGCCGTTATAACGAACAAGGTGCGGACGAAATTACCTTCTTAGACATTACCGCAACCTCAAATGGTCGTGATACCACTTACCGTACAGTAGAGCGTATGGCTGAGTCTGTATTTGTGCCATTAACAGTCGGTGGTGGCGTGCGTAAAGTAGAAGATATCCGCCTGTTATTAAATGCGGGTGCGGACAAAGTTTCGATTAACTCTGCTGCCATCTATAACCCTGAATTTGTACAAGAAGCCTCTCAGCGTTTTGGCGCACAGTGTATTGTGGTTGCTATTGATGCGAAAAAAACCGGCGATAATAAATGGGAAATTTTCACCCACGGTGGTCGTAAAGAAACCGGCATCGATGCCATCGAATGGGCAGTAAAAATGGCGGACTTCGGTGCAGGTGAATTACTTATCACCTCGATGGATGCCGATGGAACCAAAGCCGGTTATGACATTGAACTGATGCGTAATATCAATGACCGTGTGACCATTCCAACCATTGCTTCTGGTGGTGTCGGTAATCTCCAACATTTGGCTGATGGTATTTTAAAAGGCGGTGCAGATGCGGTGCTTGCAGCCTCTATTTTCCACTTTGGTCAACACACCATTCCTGAAGCGAAAAAATATCTAGCAGAACAAGGCATTGAAATGCGTCTTTAATGGGCTTGTTTTCAATGAAGATTGAAAAAGAGCGATGATTCGCTCTTTTTTTTGCTTTGGTGTTTTTGATGCAACGCCATTGATTTGTAGCAGAGCATCGCCCATACAATTCATCAACGATAGACATAAAAAAAGGAGCCTTGTCGGCTCCTATAAACCAAGAAAAACTACAGCACTTGGTCTGATACGTAAAACAAATGAAAAAATATACATAGCAACTTCATCAATCAACTCGTCGTGTACAAGCCTTTTGATGATTTAAATATAGGGCATTTACACTGTATTTGATTGACAGTAGATTCATAATTTATTGACAAATTGCGACAGCTCAAATGGGTAGCAACGCTCGTTGTCAAAACGCACAGCGCATTCATATTAGACCGTTTCAAGAAGTGCAGCTGGCTTTTCACGCTCAGCCACCCACTTTGCAGGAAATACCCGATTGACCCAGTGTGACAATGGCTTGGCAATCGCTGTCGGTAGTAACACACCCAATGGGTTCTGTTCCTGTAATTTTGCCGAGGAGATCACCCGAGTCCCTAAAATATAATCAAACCACGGCTTGGTCACACACCAATTGGCATCCTGATTTGAGTTCATATGGTGGTCATAGTGCCATGGAATCTTTTTCATCGCCCACTCTGGCTCAAGATGTGCGCGACGATGGATATAATAATAATTCCCTGCGCAATACAGCACAGACAAACTCATTCCTTTGGAAATGGGATAAAACAGCGGGACAAATACGGCGGAAACTACCACCAGTGACAATATTTCATTTTTCGTGCGCCAGTTCTGTACACCTTCAACATAACCATGATCATGAAAATCTGTTTTTCGAACTTCACGATGATGTTCCCAATGTGATTTCATGCTTTTCGGTACTAGACTAAAACGTGGCTTGCCTGACCGATGCGTCCCATGCAAAACATATTTATGTGCGACCCATTCAAAGGCATTGGCGACGACCAACCCTGCAATAAAACCTTTTAACATGACCAATATCTCCTTTTCTTAGCTCCACTATAGGTAATGAAAAGGGCTAGATATTGACCGTTTTTTTTAATATTATTGACAAAACACGACAAAATTTAGAATTAAAAAAATATGCAACAACTCAAGGACTATACAGGATCGGTCTATGGAGGACTGGGCCATTTGCTCTATGCTTATCACCAAGCCCAAGGCATTGCTATTCCTGAAAAATTGAATAAAGTTCAAAACTTAGAGCGTTTTGATTATGCCATTTGGCGTGATTTATTGATGGATTTAGATCAAAAGATCCAAAAGCCGGCGCTGGGTTTAGAAATTGCAGAACATGTGCAACCCAAACATATTGGCATTATTGCGTATATTGCTCTGTCCTGTGAAAACTTGGGCGAAGCGCTGCTCCGCTACCATGATTTTCATCGCTTAATCTTCGATGGCAGCCCATTGCTGATTGATATTCAAAATGATTTTTTCTCGATCGGTTGGAATGATTTACCCATGAATATGGCCAATCAATTGACCGATGAAATTGCGATTGCCTTAATGCTGCAGTTTCTAAAATTATTCATGCGTTTTGAAGATATCAATTTACACGAAGTACATTTTCATAATCCTGCACCAAAAAATGTCGCTCAGTATGAACAATATTTTCGCTGCAAAGTTCGTTTTTCCCAAGAAAAGTCGAAGGTTATTGTTCCCATTCAAGAACTGTCTCGCCCCTTTTCCCAAGGCGATCAGACCTTACAAAAACTGTTAATGCAACAGGCACAGTCTTTATTAGAAAAACTGCCGAATACCACGCAAATCGACCAACGCTTACAGCAAGCCATCTTAATGGGTTTGCAAAAAAAACAGTTCCAAATTGAACATGTCGCTACGCAACTCAATCTTTCCGTCCGACAATTACAACGCCATTTACAACAACAAGGCAGCACCTATCAGCAACGCATGCAGGAGGTCCGCTGTATGATGGCTGAAGAATTTTTAAGAGACCCACATTTAAGTTTGCAAGAAATTGCGCTACTGCTGGGTTATTCAGAACAGAGTGCATTTCAACGTGCTTTTAAACAATGGCGAAATTTAACCCCACAGCAATGGCGCTTATCGCAAATTGAAGCAGTAAGTTAAAATGTGACGCAGTTATCATTTTATATATTGTGATTTTCAGCAAAATCCATTAAAGCTATGCATATTCAATAAATGAATAAAACAACACTTCACAACTAGATTGCACTCATGCTGAGTGAAAGATTGAAAATCTATTCCAAATGACAAAAACAAATGAAGTTTTAAATGAATAAATATTTGGCAGAACTGATCGGTACGTTTTGGCTGGTCTTTGGTGGTTGTGGTAGTGCGGTCTTGGCTGCGGCCTTTCCTGAACTTGGTATTGGCTTCGCAGGCGTGGCACTGGCCTTCGGTTTAACGGTGTTAACGGCTGCTTATGCGCTGGGTCATATCTCAGGGGGACATTTTAACCCTGCCGTGAGTATCGGCTTGTGGGCCGGTGGTCGTTTTGAAGCCAAAGAACTAGCACCCTATATTATTTCTCAATTGCTGGGTGCAACCCTCGCCGCATTTATTCTATTCATCATTGTACAAGGTCAGGCCGGATTTACCGGTGTCGGCGGTTTTGCCACCAATGGCTATGGTGAGTTATCTCCGGGCAAATACTCTATGCTCTCAGCGTTAGTTATTGAAATTGTGCTGACGGCTGGCTTTCTGATTGTGATCATGGGAGCAACAGATAAACGTGCACCTGCCGGATTTGCCCCAATTGCAATCGGTCTTGCGCTTACATTGATCCATCTCATCAGCATTCCCGTCACCAATACTTCGGTCAACCCAGCGCGTAGTATGGGTGTGGCATTCTTTGCTGAAACTGCTGCGCTTTCACAAGTTTGGCTATTTGGGGTAGCCCCTATCATTGGCGCGGTGATTGGTGCTGTCATCTATAAACTGATGGCAAAAGACGCATAAATAGAAGAAGACACCATAAAAAAAGCTCACAATCTGTGAGCTTTTTTTTCATTCATCCCGAATTGAGCATTGCTTCCTTCGACGGTCGATGACACAGCATTAAAGAAATGGATTTTCCACTTCGTTGTCTTCACCGCCCTGCGCTATTTTTTCAGCTAAGTTGGTTTCTGCCTCAAGCGTTGTCACCACATCATTGAAAAATGCCTGTAAAGCTTTCGCTGCAGCTAATCCAGCTTGGTCTTTCGTCACCTGTAGGTTGCCATAAATATTAATTCGATCTTGGCCATTTTCTAGTGTTAAGTCATGAATTGCATGCGACGCTGTGTCATTTTCAAATGCTTTAAACATGTTGGATATCCTTCTTTCTTTTTGTAGTGATGCAGCAATAGAAATACGTGAAAAAGATTTCAACTGCAAGCAAAGATCCTCTTCATCACTCGCAATTCAGCGCTATTATCTGCTCGATTATTTCAAAATTTGTAGCAGATATTGCAAAATTTCTTCAATCAATTGTTTGACCAAGGCATCTTGATTGTTGTCATTTTCACTGCTTGCCATGGATGTCTCTCCCACAGAACCACCACTCGATTTAAAGTCTTTTTGCAAACTTAAAATCTTGTCTTCTGCGACATCTGCAGCACACTGGCTTTCAGCATCCCAATGCAAATAAGCAATGTCTTGATTTGCTTTGACTTGGGTGGCTTTGAGTGGCAAACGGTAGGTATTGCGCTTTTGGTCTTCAGTTAATTCTGGAAAGAAATTAATTCCAGTCAATTCTTCTAGCGCACAAATACTCATCACTTTGACTGTCGGTGCCGTATCACGCAAGGTATTGTCCGCATAGTACACGCCTGCAACACCTTTTTTCGGCAAATAGATCGCCTTATAAGTAGCGGTCGGCACAATGACCCCTTGCCCGATGGTTTTTAATTTTTTCGCACTATATACCGGCCCCGTTACCACATAGACATCTTGCTTTTGTTTGGTCACTATCGCCCGTGTGGCTTCTTCTAACTCACGCCACACTTGCTGATTATTTTTTGGAGCTTGCGGCACCATATTGGCCAAAGAAAAACTATCTAACTGCGCAGCTTTATTGGGCATATCGGCATTTGGCGCCATGTGTCCACGGTCATAGCCTGAAGATTTATAGTCTGAAAGCAAAGCCCGATATTCAGACGGCACGCGAGTCTCTTCATGAAAGTTATCTTCACGCGGAATTTTTTGACTCAGGCGTGCGGGGGTTAATGCTTCTGCAACCCAAAGCGGTGTCTTGGATATCCCTGAATACATGACATTAAAGCCATTAAAACACAGTGGAAAACTGTTTTTATGTAGGCTTTCACGGACCAAATAAGGTGGCACTTCACGATAAAATTGGTCCAAACAGGCGCTATTTGAAGTGCTGCTCATAGAAACAAGTTGTTGAATTTTTTCTTGCCCGAAAGCAATAGCAAAGCTTCCTGTTGCCACCAGACCCAACAGCACTTTTATGCCATTTTGCCCAAATAACTGTGAAAGCGGATTTGCTGAATTGCGTTTCTTTTTGACCATGACTTACAACAATGACTTCTAAAAGGACTATTTTTCCGCAGCTTAGCAAGGGTGCAAATTTTAGTACACTTTTCTTTTTTAATTTGCTTAACAATCACACAAATATTGTTTAACAAAGCAGCAGTTGATGTAACTTTATGTCGCAGTTGTGCAGGTCTTTATAGGAAGTCATGAAGCAGTTGCGTATGTTTCATTGAATTCGCCTCAAGAATTATGACAAGGTAAAAATACGAAAAATTGCGATAAAAATATACGGAGTGATTATGCATTCTAAAATTTTAGGTTTAGGTTTAATTTCAGGTTTAATGAGCGCAGCAGCATTTGCAGAGCCGCCGATTCAACCCGGTGATACATTAGAAAGCTTGTCTAAAGTCAAAATTGTGACCACCGTGAATGGTCAATCTGGTTCCATTCAGGACTTGGTTTCAAGTGGCCAAGTTCAATTGGTTGAAGCTCCTGCCGGACAAGTCAATGCCGCTGCAACAGAACAGCCCTTAAACCCTGAACAAGCTCAGGCAAACCAAATCGATCCGAATGCCCCTGCAGTCCCTGCAAATGCTGAACAAGCCGTGACTGAAGCGGAAAATGCACTCGCAAATGAACAACAAAGTGTAGCTGCTGCACCTACAGAGCAGTCCGTTCCAACTGAACAAACAGCAGTGGCCAATACACCTGAAGCCGCGGTAACTGAAGCACCTGTGGAAACAGCACAGCAAGCACCTGAAGCCGTATCAGCGGATAACAACGCTGCACCCGTCATTGCCTCTTCTGCAGAAGCGCCAGTGAATGCCGATAGCGCATCGGCTGCATTGCCTGAAGCTCCTCAAGGACAACAAGATGCTTTTATGGCAGCACCTGAGACTCAAAGTGTAAATCCTGCAGATGCATCAATTCAAGCCAACCCAGAAGCACCTGTTGCTGACGAAGCCATCCAAGCTGCGCCTGAAGCCTCTGCAGATGTAGACGCGACAATCAACTAATCAGCGTATTTTCAAGGATGAAATAACGCAACATCTTCATTCTGTTGTTTTGCTCGCATACTCCTCCCAGGAAAAAGCAACAGAATGATCTCTATGTCTTTGGACTAAAAAAGTTTAATTATTACAGATAAAAAAAAGCCAGAATTGATCTGGCTTTTTCGTGTCTAACTTTTAAATCTATGCCTAAAAGTTCAATCTACGTCTTAAATTTCAATCTGACTGCCCAACTCAACCACACGGTTGGTTGGAATTTGATAAAAATCGCTGACTGGACTGGTATTTCGCTGCATAGAGATAAACAGCTTTTCTCGCCATGGCGCCATGCCTTCACCCAGGGTATGAATAATGCGGTCTCGGGAAATAAAGAAACTGATTTGCATTAGATCAAATTCAAAGCCCAATTCACGATACGCATGCTCCAAAGCGGCAGGAATATTCGGCTGATCTTTAAACCCATAAAACATCGTGATTCGATAGAATCGATCATCTAGTTTTTCCGTGATCACCCGCTCATTTTCGGGTACAAACGGCACGTCTCGGGTATTGACCGTAACCATAATATTGCGTTCATGCAGAACTTTGTTGTGCTTAATATTATGCAACATGGCATGAGGCACGATCTCAGGCGTTCCTGTCAAGAATACGGCATCACCTGGAACAAACTTGGTTTCACTACCCATGCTGACACTGCGAATAAACAGGTCAATAGGCAAAGCATCTTTACCGAGCCGATTGAGCACCAATGCCCGTCCATCTTTCCACGTCATTAAAATCGTAAACAATACCGCACCAATCAGGATTGGAACCCAACCGCCCGCTGCAATTTTTAATGATGTCGATGCAACAAAGATCAAATCAATCAATAAAAATGGCACTGCAAATATTGCCACTTTCCAAACCGGCCAACGCCATAAACCATAAGCTAAAACTGAGATCAAAATCGTACCGCAGAGCATGGTCATGGTCACAGCTACGCCGTACGCACTGGCCAAATTCGCACTGTTTTCAAACAGCAAGATCAAGATCAGCACCGAGATAAACAATGCCCAGTTAATAAATGGCAAATAAATCTGACCACGTTCAACTTCAGAGGTATGTTTCACTGTCAAACGCGGCAAATAACGCAATTGAATCGCCTGATTGACCATAGAAAACACCCCTGTGATCACCGCTTGAGAGGCAATCACCGCGGCCGCTGTCGCCAAAGCAATCATTGGATACAGTGCCCATTCTGGGATCAGCATATAAAATGGATTGGCTAAAGCTTCTGGATTACGCAGTAGCAAGGCACCTTGGCCTGCATAGTTCAACAGCAAACACGGCATCACCACAATAAACCATGCCAAGCGGATTGGGAGTCGGCCAAAATGCCCCATATCGGCATAGATTGCCTCACCACCTGTCATCGTCAAGATGACCGCACCCATGGTCAAGAATGCAACATAGGGCTGCTGTACCACAAAATTGAAAGCCCAATGCGGACTGATCATGGTCAACACAAATGGCGTTTGCGAAATACTCCATAATCCAAATCCGCCTATGGATAAAAACCACATGAGCGTTAAAGGCCCAAAGAATTTACCCATCGTGCCTGTGCCATGGCGTTGCACTAAAAATAGCCCCGCTAAAATACCGATCGATAAGGGTTGCAGCCATTGGTTAAACATCGGCGTCGCAATACTTAAGCCTTCAATCGCAGATAACACAGAGATTGCGGGGGTAATGATCCCATCACCAAAGAACAAAGATGCCCCAATAAAGCCAAGGGCAATCAGGTAAATTTTTTTGTTTTCGGCAATTCGTGTGGTTCGTAGATTCAAGGCCAACAGCGACATAATACCGCCCTCGCCATTGTTATCTGCACGCATGATGATGCTGACGTATTTAAAACTAATCGTCAGCATGATGCACCAGAAAATCAGGGACAGAATACCCAGCACAGACGCTTCGCTAATCGCCAAATGTGCTGTGAGGAAACATTGGCGCAGCGCATATAACGGGCTCGTCCCAATGTCTCCGAATACTACGCCCAAAGCTGCCAAGGTGATGGCAGGCAATGCGGCTTTTTGTGCAGTACTTTGCATATAATTGTCTTCAATTTAGACAGGATTTTTGCGAATCATAGCACCGCTCAAGATGTTTTTGTCTAATTCAATTGTTTCTCTTGGCAGAATATATTTTTTTCGCTATTATCCACCGCGCAAAAGGTGAAGTGTCCGAGTGGCTGAAGGAGCACGCCTGGAAAGTGTGTAAACGTTTATAGCGTTTCGAGGGTTCGAATCCCTCTTTCACCGCCAGAATAAACTGCAATGCCAAGCAGAATGAAGGTCTAAATTGATAAAATTTAGGCCTTTTTTAATTTTATTGTTCTCAATATTAAATATCCCCCTAATTGATCTTCTATTTGTTTAGCTCAATAACTTCACAGTATTTGAGTCCTGATTGATGGATTTAAATCACACGTTTTTTTCCTAATGCACGACTTATGGATTTTTTATTGGCAGCAAGAAAGACACGTTTATTTACAAATACAAATTTTATATTCTAAAGACAATTACTTAAGCCTATGCTAAAAATAAATCATCCTCTCAATATAGGTGCTATTCAAAAAATTATTCATTAATTTAAACATCATAGAACTGAAACGCGATTGCGGTACTTTTAACTTGATCAACGAAAAACTTAAAAAACACCTTTCATATATCACTGCTATTCGGGAGAGAACATGAATAACAGCCAGAATTATGTTAAGCAGATCAAGAACGCCAAACGTGGTGGCTATACCCCAACCCTTGCCAAAGACATCAATAAACATAAAATTCAAAAAGCACAGCGTCTGATTGACGAATGGCGAAAGCTCGCCAATGAACTCCGCCCCCAAATGCAACTGGAGATGGCATATACACTTGAAGAATGCGCACAGGATCTAGACCAAATTTTAAGAATGAAATAGCACTCAACGCTCACCCATCCTATTTTTTCGCCCACATCTTGTGGGCGAAACATTACCTATTTTTATTTCTCTAGTTTTTAGAGCCAAACATCGGTCGAATGCTGAATAAATCAAACGTATAAATTACATTCGATTTGCTGTTTTTTTAACTTGCACCACTTCAAAAAATCTGTAGAATGCATTCCACAACGCCGGCATAGCTCAGTTGGTAGAGCAACTGACTTGTAATCAGTAGGTCCACAGTTCGAATCCGTGTGCCGGCACCATTTCTTAGCCTCGCTTTTTAGTGAGGCTTTGATGTTTATAGAGCCGCTCTTTTATGGCTTCCTCGCGCTAATCTGCACATAACGAATCAGCCCATCTCGATACAACTTCTCGCACAATTTTGCCGTCATCTTGATTTTGAATTGATCCACATGACTCAGGCTCGTCTGACTTTGTTGTTCTTGAATATAATCGGCAAAACCCTGAAATACGAATTCGCTGATATCTTCGATCTGGATATTTTCGAAACCTGCCTGTTGCACTTGGTGTTGTAAATTTTGTTTTGAATTTAAATTTTTCAAATTCACATCTGCTGCTTTCAGCAGACTTTGATATTTCAGTCGCTGTAATGAATTTAAATTCAAAAACGCATCGGATAACATTAAATAGTGAAAAGCAAAGCGCCCTTTTGAATTCAAAACATCAACCACTGATAAAAGCAATAAATTCAAATCACTATGATACGCAGCATCAATACACAGCACCGCATCCATACAGTTTTGTGGATAAATATTTTTTAAATTCAAAAATGAATCTTGTTGTATTTTAATTTTTGAATTTAAATTTTTTTGGATTTTTTCCACACATGCCGTTTGCAATTCGACTGCGGATAAGTTTTGAATTTGAAAATGTTCCATCCAAAAAACCAAGCTCGCGCCCTGCCCACAACCAAGGTCTAAAACACGATCTGTAGATTTTAATTGAATGGATTCGGCAAGATGGAAAGCGAGTTTTTGACAGGCTGCAGGATAGGATGATTTTGCATCATCCCAATAGCCCAAATTGCTCCAAGCAAGCTCCGCATCATCTCCGAGTAGTCGACTGTTAATCGCATATTTATGGCTAGGGACGTACTGACGAATTGCTTGAAGCCATTTCATGTTAGTAACCGAGTTGAGGGGCAACCTCCACTTTAGGTTTTAAACCCACAAACGGCAATGGCGCACCAAAAATTTCTGCAATATGCATAGCAGACGTTACCGCAGACTCTAAAATCGGCAGACCATCGCAAGACCATGAGCCACAAAAGAAGACTTTACGCTCAGGGGATAAATGTCGTTGCTGTAACTCTTTATTCAGCGCCACCGTATGTGAATCCACCACTGCGCGTGTCAAACTGACCGAAGAGATCACTTTTTTAGGATCAATCGGTGTCACTGGCTGCCAAGTTTGGAACACTGGAGTTTTACCCACCAAGCTCGGCTCGATTGAGTTAAGCCACACGGTAAATTGCTGACGGGTAAATTTACGGTCCATCATATAACTTAGTACAGACCAATCTTTACGCTTCGGCGGCATCACGGTTTGATCAGTGTGAATCACCAACTGACCTTGCTCAAATTTAAATTTCTTTAAAAGCTCAATATCGTCAGCAAACTGAGTAGAATCTAAAAATTCTTCCGTTTTGGTGGTTGGTGTTGCGACTACCACGCGATCGAATAGATGATGTGCTCCGGCCTCAGTTTCCACCAAGACTTTATCGTCTTGCTCGTGCACTTTGGTAATTGCCGTACCACTTTGAATATTTAAACCTTCAATCAGTTTATCAACCAACGCAGGTGTACCACCTTGGATACGCAGCAAGGCATCGCCATTGGTCAATTGACGCAAGAAAATCAACAGCGGTTTTGCAGGCCATTCGCCAATCGTTTTCGGGTTACAGGTGCAAATGGTATACAACACTGGCATGACCGCACCATGCCAAAATACTTCTTCAATTTCATTTTTATTAATGAACTCGGCAAGCGTGATGTCCTGATTTTTTGATTTAAAAAATCGAGTGATCGCGGCTTTGAGTTGCAACATTCCTTTGACTAAACGCCAGCCATATTGTTGTAAGCCTTTACGGTTATTAATAATTGGGAAATTACCAATACGGCTACGACTGGTGGTCAACCACGTTTCTGTACGATCTTCAAATAGCCAACTGCATGCCATATAGGTACGGACGGGGAAGGTTTTAATCCCTAAATGGGTCGCCAAACTTAAGGTATTTTTCCAGAGGTGTGGATTCATCACACGCAAAGGGGCATCGATCAAGCCGCCTTCAAACTCAGTGCTGTGGCTATCCATACCACGACCAGGCAGAGCTTCGAAAATTGTAATGTTATGCCCTGCGTCTTTAAGAATTCTTGCGGTAGCCAGCCCAGCCATGCCACTACCGATGACTGCAATTTCCAATTTTCTTTTCCATCTATAAAACACAGTTTAAAAGTATGACTGATCAGAAGTTAAAAATAGCTATTAAAAAATACCAGATTCGCACTTTTTGTATGGATTTCAGTACAGCCGTTTTTAAGTTAAATTTACAAATATTTACAGTCAAAAAGCACACAATTTAAGCTTTGTTTTTTAAACATATTTTTCTTTAAAATTTTAATTACCCTATAAAACCAAACAATTAAATTAACCATTTTTATAACTTTCGGTTTACTTTAAAGCCAAGTCTCGCTAAGATGCGCCACATAAGAAAGTGATAAATTCATCACAATTTATCAAAAGTAAAATGATATTTAAATCATGACAACTATAAATACTACAGCGCTCAATAAAAAAGCCTCTGACTGTTCAGAGGCTTTTTTTTCGGCTATTTCAACGGCATGAATTTCACTTAAGCCTCATGCGCTAGCGCAATTTCACCAAATTTTCCGTTATTGAAATCATCAAAGGCTTGAATAATTTCAGCTTTGCTATTCATCACAAATGGGCCATAACCTTGAATCGGCTCATTTAGTGGCTCACCGCTAAGTAACAGAAATTGTGTGTCCTGCAACGCTTGTAGCTGAATGGCGATATCATCTTTGGCAAACATGACCATCGAACTGTCTTGAACTTTATGGCTTTCATTCACCACAACCTCACCCTTCAAGACCACCAAAATGGTGTTATGCCCTTCAGGTACATGTAAGGTGGTTTCATATTGAGCTTTCAATTCACCATCCCAGACATTCACTGGACTAAAGGTTTGTGCAGGCCCAAGGTGACCACCCATTTCACCAGCAATCACCCGAATATGCCCTGCACCTTCATCCATGTCTATGCGAGGAATATCTTGGCGTGTGATCGCTTGATAACGAGGCTGGGTCATTTTGTCTTTTGCCGGTAAATTCACCCACAATTGAACCATCTCAAAAAGACCACCTGCTTGAGCAAATTCAGGCGAATGAAATTCTTCATGTACCAGACCCGACCCTGCGGTCATCCATTGCACATCGCCTGTTTGAATTGTGCCGCCACCACCACTTGAGTCCTTATGAGTCACTTCACCGCTGTAGGCGAT
Source organism: Acinetobacter sp. LipI_15 (assembly GCF_058242865.1). NCBI lineage: Bacteria > Pseudomonadati > Pseudomonadota > Gammaproteobacteria > Moraxellales > Moraxellaceae > Acinetobacter > Acinetobacter sp. LipI_15. The sequence goes on from NZ_JBZAYN010000001.1 coordinate 2,964,006, forward strand.
AGTCACCGTTTCAAAACCACGATGTGGATGTGAACCTACACCATGCCGTGCAGTGGTGGGATCGAACTGATAAGGTGCCGCATAATCCAAAAGCAAAAATGGGCTAATCGCCTGACCTAGACGATCATAGGAAAATAAGCTTTTGACTGGAAAACCATCGCCCACCCAGTGCATTTGCTGATTACGATAAACACCAATTACTTTTTTCATTTCTTAGCTCCTATATTCATACGATAGGATGAACATAGCGCTTATTTTAAGCTTTGAAATACTTGATGGCCATCATCCAGATAGCATTCTATATCTCAAAATTAGAACAATACTCAGACATACAATCTGCACCTCACTCAAAACCAAGCATTAATTTCGAAATTCTAAGGTTTAAGACATATACAACGATGAATTATCCCAATTTTATGATTGAGCTTCTCATTTAAACCCATTTTATTGTCTCATTTTTACAACTATTCTAAATCTAGTTAACACGCAGATTTCATCTGATCCTGCGTACTTGCAAACAGGAAAGAGGACAATAAAATGGGCAAACCTTACGTTCGTTTAGACAAAGACAATGCCGCGGTACTTTTAGTTGACCATCAAACAGGTCTACTTTCATTGGTTCGCGACATTGATCCAGATAAATTTAAAAATAATGTGCTCGCACTGGCTGCAGCCGCGAAATATTTCAATCTTCCAACGATTCTCACCACCAGTTTTGAACAAGGTCCAAACGGTCCATTGGTTCCTGAACTAAAAGAAATGTTCCCTGACGCACCTTATATTGCACGCCCAGGTCAAATTAATGCTTGGGACAATGAAGACTTTGTGAAAGCCGTCAAAGCAACCGGCAAAAAACAATTGATTATTGCGGGTGTAGTGACTGAGGTTTGTGTTGCATTTCCAACCTTGTCTGCTTTAGAAGAAGACTTTGATGTCTTTGTAGTGACCGATGCTTCAGGTACTTTCAACCATTTAACCCGCGACTCAGCATGGGAACGTATGACACAAGCAGGTGCACAGCTCATGACCTGGTTTGGTACCGCATGTGAATTACACCGCGACTGGCGTAATGATATTGAAGGTTTAGGTGCGCTTTTCGGCAACCATATTCCAGACTACCGCAACCTCATCAACAGCTATACGCAAAATACTGAAAAGAAATAATCCTTCAGTAGTAAAAAGCGGCTCCGAGCCGCTTTTTTTATACCTGATATATAAATTGACGTATGATAATTTGAATTGAAATAATTTTTCACTGCATAAGGTGATCCATGCATTCATTTGATGACTATTACTACTTTTACTTGGTGGTGAAACATGGCGGTTTTAGCGCTGCAAGTGAAGCATCGAATATTACAAAATCAAAATTAAGCCGACGCATTTTAGATCTCGAAGCCAAATATAATGTCACCCTGATTCAGCGTTCTACCCGACACTTTAAGGTCACGACATTAGGCCAAGAATTGTATGAAGAATGCATAAAAGTGATCGAACAAGTTGAATGTGCGCATCAGGTGCTCCTGAAGCAAAAAAGTGAACTTGAGGGCTTGGTTAAAATTAGTTGTCCACCCGTCATGATGGAACATCAAATTCGCCCCTTGTTAAATCAATTTTTAAAAGATCATCCCAAAGTTCAGGTCGAACTTGAGCTGTCTAGCCGCCGTGTAGATGTCTTGCATGACGACATTGATTTAGCGATTCGTACCAATTTTAGTAAGAATGAAGACTCGAGCATTATTGTACGTGACGTGATTAAAACCGTGCATTGCTTAGTGATTAGTCCAGATCTTTTACAAGGACGCGAGTTAAAGCATATTACGGAATTGACAGAATTTCCGAGTATCGTTTTAGGTACACAGAAAAACCGCTATCAATGGCATTTGCATCATACCGGACAGCAAGAGCAGATTGAAATTGCCTTACAACCTCGGATTAAAAGCAATGACTTAGCCGGTGCTTACTATGCAGTACTCGATGGTTTAGGCATTGCAGACTTACCCTATTTAACCGTGCAAGCAGATATAGAGGCAGGTCGTTTAATTCACCTCTTCCCCGAATGGTGCTCAAATGTCGGTAAGGTACAATTGGTATATGCTTCCCGCAAAGGTCAGCGCTTAGTCATGGAGAGATTAATTGACTATTTAGTCGCTGGAATTCGTGACTATGCTCCAAAACATGATGGCTATTTAGTTTAATGTTCTAGAACCACAAAAAAAGCCAGAACTCAGTTCTGGCTTTTTTAAATCTACGGTTGGATCACCAAATTAGATTTTACCCACTAGGTCGATCGATGGTGCAAGCGTCGCTTCACCTTCTTTCCATTTTGCAGGACATACTTCACCTGGGTGTGCATGTACATATTGAGCAGCTTTTACTTTACGCATCAATTCAGAAGCATCACGGCCGATACCACCTGCATTGATTTCAACGATTTGGATTTTACCTTCAGGGTCAATTACGAAAGTACCACGGTCAGCTAGACCGTCTGCTTCAATTAAAACATCAAAGTTTTTCGCAAGTGTCCAAGTTGGATCGCCAACCATTGGGTATTCGATTTTCTTAATTTCTTCAGAAGAATCGTGCCAAGCTTTATGCGTGAAGTGTGTATCAGTAGATACTGAATAAATTTCTACGCCCATTTTTTTGAATTCAGCATAGTGATCAGCAAGATCGCCTAATTCTGTTGGACATACAAAAGTAAAGTCAGCAGGATAGAAAAACACCACAGACCATTTACCATAGAAGTCTTTTTCTGAAACTTCAATAAATTGACCGTCTTGGTAAGCGGTAGCGTTAAATGGTTTTACTTCAGTATTAATTAAACTCATTTGATATTCCTCTAACTCATTTCAGGGATTGCTTATCTGTTGAAGCTAGAATACGAAATATCAAACCATAGGTAAAACCGAACTTTTTTATAAAAACTATCGGATTTTTAGATTTGTTATTTAAATCAATCTTTGCCTTTCCATCGTGCAAACCAATCAAGTTCAATGGGTGCAAGCCTTTATATCCATAAAGAGGGTCTGCCAAGCAGCCTGTGTAAACTGTTGTTTATAGTGTGATGGTGGCGTTTTGACTTTATGTGATAACCATGCCCGACAATAATTTTCCGTTGCCCCTAAGACCAATGACATCATTAATTCTTTGGGTAAATGCTCAATCAAATGCCAATCGGGTTGTGCGGTCAACCAATCCAGTAGTGCGCTATTGCATTGCAAATTATGTTTTTTTAACTCGGCTTGTAGCGTTTCCTTACGCATACTAAACCCTGCCGCATACAAGAATCCTGCAAAATCTGGATAGGCTTCGACCCAGTCTATATACGAGCACAAAATGGCTTGAATGCCTTCCTGCAGCGATTGGGCCTGTGTCAATGCATCTGCCCTTTTCACAAATTGATCTTGCAACGCCGCAAAATACAATGCCGCCACTAAACCATCTTTATTTTTAAAATGATGGTAAATCGCGCCAACACTGGTCTCTGCACGGTCTCTCACATGTTCAATCGTCGTCGTTTCAATCCCTTGCTCTAAAAAACATGCAAGGGCTTCTCCTAAGATCTGCCGTTTAAGTTCCGCTCGGCGACCACTGTAAATTCGTTGCAATAATGCTTGATTTGACGACATCGATACCTTCCCTTTGATCGGGTCATTTTAAAACAATGTTGGCTTTTTTTAATAGCTGTGACGTCATTTACGCCATTAACAGAACAATATTCTGTATTAGAATTATATTCTGAATAATGACGGATAATTAAGCATGAGCCAAGCATTAAAATTATGGAAGACCTTCCAAAACAAACCCGCAGGGAAATGGACTTTTTCAAAATTGCTGTGTTTGAAAGCACCGTATTTCAGCAGTATTTCGCCTGTTTTTGATGAATTAAAGCCCCAATACTGTGAACTACATATAAAAAAACAGCGCAGCGTGCTGAATCATATTGGCACTGTCCACGCGATTGCCATGTGTAATATGGCTGAATTGGCTGGCGGTACCATGACCGATGTGACCGTTCCGAGCAGCCATCGTTGGATTCCCAAAGGCATGACTGTGGAATATTTGAAAAAAGCCGATACAGATTTAACGGCCATTGCCACGCCTGTCGATGCTAATTTTACGTGGAATGCAGGGAGTGATTATTTGGTGAATGTCGTGGTGAACAACACGCGTAATGAAGTGGTTTTTAAAGCCGTAATTACCATGTGGGTATCAGCAAAAAAATAAGTCATCGACTCAATTGCAGCATGAAACTGATCTTTCAAAATAAGCCATGCATAAAAAAGCCCTCAAGATTGAGGGCTTTTTTTTGATGATGATCTACCGTTTTAAACGCTGTATTTAAGGTTTATTAGAACGGTAAGTCGTCATCTAAATCTGCTGCAGCAGGAGCCGGTGTCGGTGCAGGCTGTTGTTTTGGCGCAAAACCACCTGGGTTGTTGTTGCCATAGCTGTTGCCTTGAGCCGGTTGGTTATTGCCATAACCGCCTTGGTTTGAGTTATTACCGTAGCCACCTTGGTTTTGGTTATTGTTATAACCACCTTGTTGATTATTAAAACGAGGCTGACCAAAATCGCCGCCTTGACCTTGTTCGCCTTGTTGGCGGTTATTGTCAAGCATTTGCATTTGTTCACCACGAATTTCAGTCGTGTAACGCTCTTGACCGCCTTGATCTGTCCACTGACGAGTACGTAATGAACCTTCAATATACACTTTAGAACCTTTGCGCAAATATTGCTGTGCAATTTCACCTAAACGGTTATGCAACACAATACGGTGCCATTCTGTTTGCTCTTTACGCTCACCTGTATTTTTATCAGTCCATGAATCACTCGTTGCAATTGAGAACTGAGTGAGAGAACCACCATTTGGGAAAGTTTTTGTTTCAGGGTCACGACCTAAAGTACCAACTAAAATGACCTTATTTACACCACGCATCAGACGTATTCTTCCTATTTGTTTCTATTATTTACTTTATAAGAGTTATGCTTAAATGGCTACCTCTTTCCCTAACAAGTGCGTTAAATGTTGTCGCGCAGATTCATCCATCTGCTGCTTATCCACTTTTACATAAGCCACTTGCTGGTCAGACATCACCACAACTTCTTCAATACCACGAATTGCTAAAAGCTGAGAAGTCCATTCATCCGTTTCTTTATCTTCAGGCAAACTAAACACCATAGACGATAAATAACGCGGCTGAGCCAATCCAAAACTAATGATCAACCATAAAATGGCTAGCCCTGTCAGGATGCCCCATCCCATTGCCGTATCATTTAGCAACAAAAGTTGCCCGCCAATCATACCACCAAAAAATGCCCCCAGAAACTGACTGCTGGCGTTCACGCCCATGGCTGTTGCTTTGGATTGAATTGGAGCCGCTTTTGATAACCATGACGGTAATAATGCTTCCATCACATTAAATGCAATAAAGAATAATCCTAAGCCAGTAAGCAGAATATATTTAGATTCGAAACCAAAAATTAAGATGCCCAATCCTAGAATAATGCCACCAATGGCGGTCAAGAAAATGCCGCGCATTTTGCGATATTTTTCCGCCAAAATAATACTTGGAAATGCAAAAAACAGGCTCACGACCAAAAGCGGCAAATACACCAGACCATGTGAATGTAATGGAATATTGGCAAAGTCAATCAACTGAGACGGCACATAGATAAACATCGCTGTGAGCAGTAAATGCAATGAAAAGACTGAAACATGTAAACGATTTAGATCAGGCATTTTCAGTACTTGCTTTAACTGCGTCAGATAACCTTGTTGAAAATTTTTATGATGACGCGTTACTCTCGGTACCAATAGCAACATCGCAATCGCGGCAAGTCCCATGATGGTGGTCACCCAAAATAAACCCGAGATGCCGACTAAACCCGTGAGCCAAGGCCCAAGGCTAAACGCGACCACAAAGGACAAACCGATACTCATCCCCATCATGGCCATGGCTTTAGTACGCTGTTCTTCACGTGTGACATCGGCTAACAAAGCCATCACTACGGCAGATACAGCACCACCACCGGCAATCGCACGCCCGATAATCACGCCATAGATACTATCGGACATTGCAGCAATTGCACCACCTAAAGCAAACAACAGCAGCCCGATCACCACCAACGGTTTACGGCTATAACGGTCTGCAATCAAACTAAACGGAATCTGTAAAATTGCTTGGGTCAACCCATAGACACCCACCGCTAAACCAATAAGTGCTGGTGTTGCCCCTGCATATTGCTGACCTGCCACAGAGAAAACAGGAATAATCATGAACAGCCCCAGCATACGTAAGGCGAAAATACTACTCAAAGCAAAAGTTGAGCGTCGTTCAAGAGCATTCATCATAGCTGGTTAAAAATTCATTAATCTTGGAATGGGATTATAGGACATTCAGCTTAAAGCGAAGCAGGATTTTTATTGATTTTAAATATCCTGATGATTGGACAAATAAAAAGCGCAGCTGATGCTGCGCTTTTTGGGAGATTTTAGGCAAATTTAAATTAGCCTAGATTTTCTTGACGCTTTTTATATTGAATTGAGGCAATCACAGCCCAAACAATAAATGCCACACCAATTAGACCCGTTACCACTTCAGGGACATGAAGACCTGTGCCACTCGCCAACATAATGAAGGCCAAAGCACCAATCGCATAATGCGCACCATGTTCAAGGAAGATATAAGCATCTAAGGTGCCTTTATCCACTAAGTAAATGGTCATTGAACGCACGAACATAGCACCAATAGCAAGACCGAGCATAATGATTACGACATCAGAGGTAATCGCAAATGCACCAATCACACCATCAAAACTGAATGAGGCATCGAGTACTTCAAGGTAAAGGAAACCACCAAAACCTGCTTTGATCACGCCCGTCGGTACGCCATTTGCGTCATGTCCAACCGCATTACCGTTTTCATCAACTTCAGGTTCACCACCCAATAAATGACTCAGTACTTGGACACCGATATACACCACGATCCCCCAGATACCCGCCATCACTACCGCTAGACGAGAGGCTTCGGCTACGTTTGCTGCCATTACCAATAACGCAATTAGGGCAATAAACACGGACATCGCAGGAACGTTTGCAAGATTAGCTAAACGGCGCTCTAGCCAACGGAACCAATGGGTATCTTTCCCTTCATCTAAGAAGAAGTTCAGGAACACCAATAATAAGAAAGCACCACCAAAGGCCGCAATTTCTGCATGATGGGCCATCAATTTAGCTGAATACTGAATTGGATCATTCAACGCCATTTGAACCACTTCCATTGCACCCATGTCTGCGGTCACAGCCACGATCACAATTGGGAAAATCAAACGCATACCGAATACAGCAATCACGATCCCGACGGTTAAGAAAATCATTTTCCAAAAATGATCCCAACCACGGAGTACCGATGCATTCACTACAGCGTTATCAAATGACAATGATACTTCCATCACTGCCAAAATTGCAGTAATGGTCAGTGCTGTCAGCATGGCTTGCACACCTGCATTTGGGCCATGATTCAGACCCCAATATGCAGAAATGGCAAGACACACGATCGTAAAGACGATTGAGAAACCAAAATGTTTCATCATGAGAGATCGACCTATTCATTCAATAAGATTTCAAAATGAGGGAATACCCAGTTTGAAGCTAAGTTTATGGCGCAATTATGCCGCTTTTCAGGATTGAAACCAAAAATTATTCGTTACATTTTGAATAAACACTCTAAGATGGAGGCTCTCAATTACATCGCATCATGGTGTAGACCCGTCTTTCATTTTTAACGACAGGAATGTTCAATGCGTTTTTCTGAAGAAGTTTGGCAACGTAATACCGCGTTATATCAGCAGATACTCCATCTACCGTTTAATCAGGAATTGGCTCAGGGCAGCTTAAGCCGCGACGCCTTTTGTCACTATGTCATTCAGGATGCCCATTATTTATTGGCCTATGGTCGTGCACTTGCAGTGTGTGCAGCCAAGGCATTTGATGCCGACGATGTGATTCAGTTTTCTGAAGCGGCAAAAATTGCCATCGTGGTGGAACGCAGTCTGCACAATGACTTTATGCAAGGTTTCAACATCAGCAAAGAACAGTTTGAAAATACTCCACTGACCCTTGCCTGCCATCATTACACTTCATTTCTAACAGCGACAGCATGGTCAGAAAGTTACCCTGTGGTCCTTGCCTCACTCCTGCCTTGCTTTTGGATCTATGCTGAAGTCGGCAAAGCCATTGTCAGCCAATCTGTGCCGAATAACCCTTACCAAGCATGGATCGACACCTACTCAGGTCAAGACTTCAACAGCGCTGTACAAAATGTGATTCAAACCATTGATCGAGTGGCGGCTCGCTGTGATGCAGATACACGTGAAAAAATGCATGCGGCTTACACGAACGGCGCAAAATTAGAATGGATGTTCTGGGACAGCGCGTATCAACAGCGGACTTGGCCCATTGAATAAACCTGTGATTTTAGCTGTATAAAAATTTAGGGATCTAAAATTGCTTTTAGATCCTTTTTTTATACGGTTGGATTCGGTTTTTAGAATGACCTTGCATGATCATTTTAAGCATTAGCGTTTAAAACGATACCATCCGAGGAAAATCCCCATCGCGATAATCACCAAGAAGATCGCAAAACGTGCTTCACGCAATTCACTGCGCGCTGCTTTGCGTTCCTGCATTTCTTCTGAATGAAATTGTGATTTGATCATCGGATCAAGTTGAGCAATGGCCAATAAATCCTTGGGCTTTTCACCTTTACCTAAAATCAAATACAGTCCTTTCACCTGCATTTCATTGAGTTTACCCAGTTCAATATTCAGTTGAGTTGCGTGTGCATTATAGTCAGGCACCCAATCTTCTACGCGGGCATATACATGGGCACGACTAGCATCAAAGATTGATGCATCCTGCACTTTCTTGCCAGTTTGATCTTCCAGTTGTTCACTCAGATCGGAAAATTGGGACAGTACATAGTCTTTTTTCTGTGCCAACTGCACGCCGTCAAAACCGTACTCTTGTATTTTTTGTGCAGGATTATTTTTCAACAATAAACCTTGAGGAACGACTTTAAAGTCCAGTACGGTGTTATCAGGGACTTGGTTGGTTTGCAGCACCATATATACTACAGACCATAGCTGTTCATTTTGCGCGACCGCAGGCACGCTCACGCTATAGCGCTGCTCTTCTGCAGGGTCAATAAACTGTTCAAACGCGAGGATTTGACTGTCTTCAGCCCACAGGATTTGACTTGAAAACATGAGGCAGATGATCACCCAAAATTGTTTTAACATTATTTGCTCTTATCATGATTATTTGCTGTTCTGGCAGAATTATAATCAATTATTCAAATACTTACATTTTAAATCACACATTTAGTGATTGGAAATTCATCATAATTTAATACAAATCTATTGTTTTATAAATGATCTAGAACCGATAAAAAGTTAATCTGAAACAGCATCGATATAGGCTTTTGATGCTTACTGAAAACTCTGCCATGCATAAATCAAAACAGCCGCAGCAAGCACCCAACTCAACGTTGCTACACTCAAACATGCCGTTAAGCTCAAACGTGTTGCGAGCAGATACACCATTAATAAATAAATGAAATAGGGGATGAGAGACCAGAGTCCAAACAGTGCTGTTTTTTGTAATGCGGCTGCACCCTGATCATTTGCCACAATTACATGGGCAATCAACGCAAAAGTCGGAAACAATGGAACCAAACCTGCAATATAAAACGCCTTACTTTTAGACAGCAAAGCAATTAATACCACAACAAAGGCACCCATTAAGCTTTTGAGAAATAAGGACAACATGGCATTCTATAGTTTCGAGAAAACTGCATTTTACGCCTTTTCTGCGATAGTCCTGAGATTTTCCAATGCATTTTTATGCGCATAGCACAGGAGATTTAAACGATGAACTTAAAAAAGTCATAGCGCCTTGATCTTTATGCACCTTTACACCATAGGCTAGATGTAAAGCGCGCTTTTTGTTGCTCAGCCATTTGCTTAAACTGCGCTTGAACTTTTAAATCTTCAGCACTCATCAAATGTTGATTGTTTTCAACAATTGCCAAAACCAAATCAAACTGTTGAGGAATTTTTTCGCAAGCCAGCTGCTTTTTTTCAGCTTCTGTTTTGGCTTGACCTAATTTCGCAATATACAGATCAATTTTTCACTTTCGGTATTCAGCGCCAAAGTTGCTTGTTCTAAGCTGTCATATTTTTGCGCTTTCGGTGTGTGGTTCGGGGTACATGCACTCAAAAACACACTACACATCAATAAACCCATCACACCTAATATTGGATTGAGATGAAGTTGCCATTTCATGTTAAAAGTCCTAGATTGCTGATTTGCAGATGTTTTAGGGCATCGGCACAGACAGCTATATTTTGATTCGGCCATTTTTCTCACAAAGTCACGCATAAATCTAGGTTTAAATTACACTTGAACATTTTTCATGCGCTATCATATATAGGTTTTTCGATGAATATTTTAGGACCCCTTGCATGAGCCAAAGCCATATCCGTATTCGAGGCGCACGTACCCATAACTTAAAAAATGTGTCACTCGATATTCCACGCGACAAGTTTGTGGTCATTACGGGTCTTTCTGGTTCAGGGAAGTCCTCTTTGGCTTTTGATACCTTGTATGCTGAAGGTCAACGTCGCTATGTTGAGTCCTTATCTGCCTATGCACGCCAATTCCTTTCGCAAATGGAAAAGCCCGAAGTTGACTCGATTGAAGGCTTGAGTCCTGCGATTGCCATCGAACAAAAATCAACGAGCCACAACCCACGCTCAACAGTGGGAACAATCACCGAAATTTACGACTATTTACGTCTACTCTATGCCCGTGTCGGCACGCCGTATTGTCCTGAACATGATCTCCCGATGGTGGCTCAGACTGTGTCTGAAATGGTTGATACCGTCAAAGGTCTAGAAGAAGGTACGGCGCTTATGTTGCTTGCCCCTGTGGTCCGTGACCGTAAGGGTGAATACACCAACTTATTTGAACAATTACAAGGTCAGGGTTTTGTCCGTGCCCGTGTCGATGGTGAAGTCATTGATATCGACACACCACCCGAATTAGACAAAAAGAAAAAGCACACCATTGAAGTAGTGGTCGACCGTTTTAAAGTACGTGATGACCTCGGTAACCGTATTGCAGAAAGCTTTGAAACTGCACTACGTATGGGTGGCGATATTGCCATTTTGTCGTGGATGAAAGGCGAACAAGAAGATCGCGTATTTTCTGCGAAACACTCTTGCCCTGAATGTGAACGTGCCGTTGGTGAACTTGAACCACGGCTATTTTCCTTCAACAATCCATTCGGTGCATGCCCTGTTTGTGATGGTTTAGGCACACGCAGCCATTTTAGTGCTGACAAATTGATTCCCAATAATGAAGTTTCGATTAGCCAAGGGGCAATCCGTGGTTGGGACCGTCAACGTCCGTATTACTACAGCATGATCCAAAAAGTTGCCGATCATTTTGGTTATTCTCTAGACACACCGTGGAATGAACTCGATGCCGACACCAAAAAGAAATTCCTTTATGGTACAGGCAAGGAAAAAGTTGACCTCAGCTATATTGATGAACGTGGTCGTTCGCACAAACGTGTGCAAGCCTTTGAAGGGATTCTACCTCACCTAGAGCGTCGCTATCGTGAAACGGAGTCGAACTATGTGCGTGAGGATTTAGCACAGTATTTATCCAATGCCGCATGTGATGCTTGCGGTGGCTCACGTCTCAATGAAATTTCACGTCATGTCCGAGTTAAAGATAAAACCATCGCGCAAATCACCAAGATGTCGATTGGCGATGCTGAAAGCTATTATCAAGACCTCAACTTAAGCGGTGCCAAAGGCGAAATTGCTGACAAGATTTTCAAAGAGATTCGTGAACGTTTGCACTTCCTAGTCTCTGTCGGTTTGAACTATTTAAGTTTATCGCGTTCGGCAGAAACACTGTCGGGTGGTGAAGCTCAGCGTATTCGTTTGGCTTCGCAAATTGGCGCGGGCCTGATGGGCGTAATGTACGTGCTGGATGAACCCTCAATTGGTCTACATCAGCGTGATAATGACCGCCTATTGGAAACCCTAGTACGTTTGCGTGACTTAGGTAATACCGTATTAGTTGTAGAACATGATGAAGATGCGATCCGTGCCGCCGACCATATTATTGATATTGGCCCCGGTGCAGGTGTGCATGGCGGTCATGTCATTGCCGAAGGAACTTATGATGAAATTTTGGCAAACCCTGACTCACTGACAGGTCAGTATTTATCAGGCAAGTTAAAAATCGAAGTTCCAAAACAACGTGTACAGCCACCCAAACCTGAAGAGCAAATCAAGTTAATGGGCGCTGCGGGTCATAACCTAAAAAATGTTGATCTGACCATTCCTTTAGGGGTAATGACCTGTGTGACAGGTGTGTCGGGTTCAGGTAAATCGACACTGATTAACCGGACATTATTGCCGCTTGCAGCAACCCAATTGAACGGTGCAACCACACTGACTGCGGAAAAATTTGACTCGATTGATGGCTTACAATTCCTCGATAAAGTCGTCGATATTGACCAAAGCCCAATTGGTCGTACACCACGTTCAAACCCTGCAACTTACACTGGTTTGTTCACCCCTATTCGTGAACTGTTTGCGCAAACCCCTGAAGCCAAAGCGCGTGGCTATGCTGCAGGTCGTTTCTCGTTTAACGTGAAAGGCGGTCGCTGTGAAGCCTGTGAAGGTGATGGGATGATTAAGGTTGCAATGCACTTCTTACCTGATATGTATGTGCCTTGTGATGCCTGCCACGGCAAGCGCTATAACCGTGAAACGTTAGAAGTTGGTTATAAAGGTCGTAACATTTCAGATGTCTTAGAAATGACGGTTGAAGATGCCATGCATTTCTTTGATGCTATTCCTGTAATTCACCGTCGTTTGGAAACCTTGAACCAAGTGGGCTTGGGTTATATCCGTTTGGGTCAGTCTGCAACCACACTTTCAGGTGGTGAAGCGCAGCGTGTGAAATTGGCACGTGAGTTGGCGAAACGCGATACAGGCAAGACTTTGTATGTGCTTGATGAACCAACGACAGGTCTGCACTTCCATGATATTGCCAAGTTGCTCGACATCCTGCATGAGCTACGTAATAAGGGTAATACCATCGTGGTGATTGAGCATAATTTGGATGTGATTAAAACTGCCGATTGGATTGTGGACTTAGGCCCTGAAGGTGGTGCGGGTGGCGGTATGATTATTGCCGAAGGTACACCTGAGCAGGTGGCTAAGAATAAAGTATCGCATACAGCGAAGTTCTTAAAGCCGATGTTGAAGTGATATAGAAAGGGCTCATAAGAGCCCTTCTTTTTTAAAGTTATCTATTACAAATTCAATGTTTTTCTTATTTGCTAAATCATTACTAGAATTAAGTTTATTAACTAAAATTGCTTCGATACTTTGCTTGATTAAAGGCGTTAAAGCTATATCTATCTTCTGCTGTAGGATTCGCTCCATTATTTTTCCTTTATGAATCTTTTTTAACTCCTCATCTACTGAAGAGTCTGAAAAAATAAAATTCTCCCAATCATTTTGAATTGCATTTTTTAGCACTAAGTTCGCTTTATTCTTGATTCCTCCATCTAAGATATACACCTTTAACACATCGAATAAAGGGGGCAATCCTGCTTGTGGATTTTTTGCTTTCCAACGCTTGATATACCAATGGAAGAAGTTTTCTTTTTTATAACCAAATGATGTAGCATTATCCCAAATATACTCATAACGTTCATGTAATTCTTGATCAAGCCAATCCATAACATTTCTTTTAAGTTTTTTTGATAAATCATTTCGTCCAAACTTTTTAAGTAGAAAACAATAAAAATCTAACTCTTGTAAATCTGTAAACTCTATTGACGATGTTGACTTCTCAAATAAACAATCACAATAATCTTGATCTACCTGTAAGTTTCGCCATTGATTCATTAAAGTGCGGAGTTCTTTTGTTATTAAATTATTTTTTTCTAATATATAATCTGAATTAGCTAACTCTCTTAGTTTCGAATAATCTAAACTACCCTCTTGATCAAACCATTTTTTATACTCAATTAACCATTTCCCTAAATCAGTAGTAAAATGATATGAGACTTTATTAAGCTGATTTAATACTTTAAATTTTGTTCCCTGCAACTCCTCATCTTCAACTTGATCCATTAATTTGATAGCATTTTCAGGTGTAAAATCATTCCATCCTAAATTTAAACCTTGACCATAATCCTCAATCAAATATCCTTGTAAAACTCTAATTAAAATAATTTCTTTTGTTGAGTAAGCAACTTCTGCAGGTAATTGTTCTAGAAACTGCTTATACAGTTTTATTACTTTTTGAAAAAATCTAAAATTATGAATCTCTAACTCTTCAGCAAATTTAATCATCAAATTAACTAAATCGTCATCTATATCTTTTGTTTTTGCACGAATCAAAGGCTCAACAGAATTAATTTTGATAGTTTCATCAATCAACTTTTCTTTATATTCCACATATTTCTTCTTATTTTCATCTTCATTTTTTGACTCATCTAAAATCAAAACAACTTGGCAATTTCGCTCTAATTTCAGTTGATTCGCCAAGCCCATTACATCTTTGATGTCTAGATTTTTAGACATTCGTTCAAAGTCATCAAAACAAATAATGGCATCTTTAACTTGAGCATATAACATGGATTCAAAAATTCGTGCAGAAGAACTAATTCCATATTCGCTGCTCGTTAGTTTAACCTCTCTTAAAGCTGTAAGTCCCTTTTTGATGAATGTGGGTATTTCAAAGTTCTTTGAGGATTCTTGATTAAAGTAATTACTACTCATATTTGTGGATATAGCAGCTTTAAGATCAGATAAATTTTCTATACCAAACAATGATACATAAGCATATTTTTTACTAAATATTCTTTGATCTTTATTTCTTTGAAAAGCTGGCAAATGTTTAATTTTTTCTTCTTCAAATTTTGCACGTATTTCTAGAAATTTATTCCACGCAAAAGTTTTACCTACTCCCCAACAACCTGTAATCGCAATTGCGATCCCATTATTATTATTTGTTCTAAAAATTTCTTCTAAACGTTGTTCTTGAGACTGGTTCATTTTCTTGAAATATTAATAACTTGTACCTTTTATATCTGCAAAAAAATATAAATTCAATCTCATAACGGCGACATGGATGTCGCCTGTTTGACTGGGGCATACGGATGTACTCTCAGTCAAACAAAACATTTTGCCTACTTTTGTGCTTTCAAAAGTAGCAACGTCCTACACAATGGAAACTCAACCCCAATGCAAAGCGAGGACATGCAAATTCAAAATTCAAAATTCAAAATTCAAAATTCAAAAAATTAACGTAAATAATGAAACACTCCCAACTTATCCAACACATCCAAAGTTAACTGCTTACGCTCTGCCACATCATCCCCTGCTGCCATCAGCAAATTCAAACTAAACGCCGTGATCTTGCCATGACCATCATCCACCCAACCGGTATACCAACCGACTTGAGGTTCCACATCCATACCCCAACCACTCTTGGCATATAACTTCGCATCCCCACGGCTTTCAATATAAAGCATGTCTTTGACTTGCTTTTGTACCGCGACATCAAACGGTAATTTCTCTGTCGCAAGCTGATACGCAAATTTGACTTCTTGTTCAGGCGTAATCTTTAACGGCCCAACCAACCAAAAATTATCCACCTGTTTGCCAATATTGGCATTGCCAAAACCGACCCGTTTGACTTCTTGTTGCATTAACGCCAAACCTATTCGCCTTGCCAGTTCCTGATATACAGGAACCGCAGACGCTTGCATGGCTTCGCCCAAAGTCAGGTCTTTTTCCCATGACGGGAAAGCACGTTTTTCACCTTTCCATTTAAAAACTTCAGTGGTTGTCACCTTCTGATGCTGCAAACCAATTAAAGCATTTAACATTTTAAAGGTAGATGCAGGAATGTATGCTGTCTGAGCACGCTGTAAGTCATTGCCATAATCGCTCATGCGCTGACCATCAAATGTGACAATTACCGCCTGTGTCTGTGCTTGATTAAATAAAGACGGAATTTCACTCATCCGTGAATTTTCTAAATTGGCTTGAGTGGTTTGTTTTAAGTGTTGAGATGAATCCAACATGCCTTCATTTGCTGTACATGCTGACAAACTCAGGATAGTCATCAACGATAGATATATTTTTTTCATTGCACTATTTTTATGGCGTTTAAAGTCCACAGTATAAGATGAAGTTCAAACCTGAATTGTGTACTTTTCAACAGTCTTGTATCTGTTCCAAACTTAGCTTAACCACTATTTATTTTTAAACAAAACATCCTTATGATGACGCCTATCGTGGACTCAACAACGAATAATTTTTAATTTTTTAAAATATAAAAGCATACTAACAATGAATAAATTTATCTTAAGTTTCAGCCTCTTATTATGTCCGATATATAGCTTTGCCGATGGCTATCTAAACGAATACATGGTGCTGTTTGTCTCACAAGAAGACCCCGATCTTAGCCCATGGAAAGATAAGCCGCAGTGTAAAGCCCTCAGCACCCCGACTTCACACAAAGGGATCTATGAAAATCAATATGTCTATGCCAATGGCAATGCCCTGACCACCATCTTTCTGAGCAACAGCAAAATTAAAAATGGTGAATGTGAACATCTCATTCACTTTCCAGATGGTATTCAAGGCTCAGGCGTATTTGAAAGTTTCTTCCCCAACGGCAAACCCCGTAGCCGCATTGCTTATAAAAATGGGGAGTACGAGGGCAAACTTGAGTTTTGGTTTGCCAATGGGATAAAAGAGCAAGAAAGTAGCATCATCAATGGCGAGTCCCAGGGGGATTACAAAATTTGGCATCCCAATGGCCAACTGGCTTTTTCTCAAAATTATAAAAATGGTCTCGAAAATGGCCTGCGCCAACGCTGGTACAGTAATGGTAAACCGTGGACATATGCCAATTTTCAAAACAATAAATTGATTGGCGAGCTGAAAATGTGGTTTGAAAACGGCAAACTAGAACGCCAAGGTTATTATCGTAATGGCGTTCGTCATAACAGTTATAAAATTTGGTATGACAATGGGCAACCTGAAGCGGTGCTTCAGTACAATTTAGGCAAAATTACCCAAGCCCAGTGTTGGAATGTAGATGGTAGTCAAATGAACCAACAAGCCTGCAATAAATTATATAAAGATGAAGATTAATTCATTTGTCTGGCTAACTTTATGAATCTGCCAAGCTGCGTTTAGACTGAAACACGATCACGCCCCGCAGCTTTGGCTTTAAACAATGCTTGGTCTGCTCGCTCTAATAAATCGATCCAGCTTTCGGCGCCAACAGCAACACCAATACTCACCGTCACAATGAGATCGGCTTCGTCCTCTGCCAAATTAAAATTCACATTCTGAATATCGTGCCGTATGGTTTCGGCAATGTATTGGGCTTTGAGCATATCAATCTCCTCGATCAGGACTAAAAATTCATCTCCACCATATCGCACCACCAAGTCGGATGAACGAATATGTTTTCGTAATTGATTGGCAACATGTTGAATCACCAAATCGCCGACAATATGCCCATAGCGATCATTCACCTGTTTAAAGTGATCAATATCAATCACGATCAGTGCTGTATGTAAAAATCCTGAATTTTGGCTGTCGCGAAATTTAATATATTCATCTAAGGCAAAACGATTGGCGACATTGGTGAGTGAGTCAGTATTGGCAATATGTTTAAGCTGAAATTCAAAGGCATCACGCTGTTCCAACATGTTTTCAATATGCTGAATGGCATCAAATAAACTGAGATAACCTACTTTGGCAGGTTCAATCACGCCTTGATCCATTTGTCGGTGCCGAGCCAGTTTAAATAACTGATTACGAGCACGAATTAAAGGTTCAAACACCCATTTCTTGGCATAGAACATCGTTAATAATGCAGTCAGTAATGACACGAGCGAGACAAAAAGCGTGAAAATCAATTTATTTCGCGCTTCACGTTGTTCATCCGCAGCTACTTTGAGACTGTAATCTAAAATATAACTTTGCAATTCCACCACTGTGACAAATTTATTGACCATTGCATCAGTGAGCTGGGTGCCATCCATGTGATAACGCTGATGTTGAAGACTTTTTTGAGTCAAACCATCAATAATTGGCAAACCTTTATCTAAAAATTCCGTCCTTACCGCATGATGTAACTGTTTAAACTCGGGAGTTTTGTCATGTTCAGACTGCACGACATTGATCAATTCCCATAGATAGCGTGTTTGACGCTGGGTTTGTAAACTCCGCGCTAAATTTTGCTCTGGAATTTCCTGTTGAAATGATACCGCAGCCATAATATTTGATGCGACTCTTCCCGCCTGATCACGTAATTCTGCCAGTAATAAAATCAGCGTGTAATAATTCGATACACGAGTATCTTTACCATGAGAATGATTGACCAATTTCTGCATGGCAATATAGCTTTGATCCCAAGCTTGGAACATCGCCAAAATGGCATGATCCAATTTTTTAGCTTCACGTTGTTGTGTCGGCAGCGCAATATATTGATCGACCGTTTTGCGACCCTGCAACAAATATGGATATAAATTGGACTCTAACTGCTGGGCGATCGGTGCAAAGCCCGTTTCTTTTAAAACTTTCAGTGTATCTTGATATTGCCGATCAACGCCTTGACGATATTCAGCCAACTCAATAATTTTTTGCTCGCGCTGTTCACCTTGACTCGACATTGCACTGTTAGCTGGCGCACGTTCACGGGAAATTTGGTTGGTTAAATCTGCCACCATTTTCAGCATCTGAATTTCTTTCAGCGCTTCGGCACTTTTGAGGTAGTTTTGATTGCTGCTCACAATCAATGGAACACTGATAAATACGATAGACAAGACGATTACTAGCATCGCAAGTTGCAAGCGCTTACTAATATGCTCTGTTCGTAATGTTTCCATCTATTTTATGCCCCAAAATTGTTGCATACCCCAACCCACTTCTCAACTAAACGCGGGAATATTTAAATTAATGATCAATAATTTATTAATTTGTAAAATGAACATTTATAGCTCTAAATTCTATACAAATATGCTTAATCTGTCACATTTTTATCACTTTAGAACGAGATAATTTGCTAAAAAACAGCAGCATATTTCAAAGTGAAATATTTTTTATTAACTTGTTTAAATAAATATTTACAATTGCAATAAATTGGTGCAGAATGCACCGTATTAGGGCACACTAGATTTCTTCCTCAGCAGAATATTTTAGTTTCCCGAAAATTTTGGCTAAAAAATCCTGATTTTCCTTGAAAATCAGGATTTTTTTTGTCTATATCACTTTAATTGAAAGATAAATAGAATTATTAACGCACCATAAAAGTGCATTTATTTCTACGAGATATTTGCTCTATATTTTATCTTTAATATAAAGTTGCATTTTTGAATAAAAAAAAGCCCAACCTTGGGGAAAGCTGGGCGAATAAAAAACAATAATGGAGAATCAGGGTCAAAGTCACACTTTTAAACCGTGTGACGACTCGATTGGCAAATTATGAATCAAATAAAACCTGATGTAAAGCCAAGTATTTCACTAGGATATTAAAAATATCACAAAGACACATATTTAAGTGATATATCCCTCAAACTTAAAACAAAAATGTCTATTTAATATACAAATAAGTGGTTTTAGCCCAACAATTCAGCAGTCAAAGTCCCGATTTATTACCTCAAATGCGTGAAAAGCGTTAGAATTTACCCACTACAATAAATGTTATTTTGAATTAAAATAACAATAATAATTGTTATTTCAGATTGAAAAGTTGTGTATTTTTTCAAGTGTATTTTTTTAATTAAGAATTTAATCAAACTTACTTAATTGTTCTCAATGATTTTTTTTTCAGTGACTTATTAGTTAGAGTAAAAACTGAATTTCTTATTATGAAATAAAGATCTGAGTCAGAGACTGAATAATAACCTTTAGGATCATTGACTTAATATATTGTTACAATACAATGCTCAATGTTTAATCCATTTGTAACAACTGGTAGAAAATCATGAAAAAACTCGGTTTAGCCACTGCTTTATTATTAGCCATGACCGGTGCTCAAGCTTACCAATTTGAAGTTCAAGGCCAAGCAGAATACATCGACACAACTGCAAATGACAAAGATTTCATTGGTGGTGTTCAAGGTACTTACTACTTCAAAAATGTTGACTCTACAAAAGGTCCTTTAGCAGAAGCTGCATTCTTAAACCAAGCTTCTAACGTATCTGTTGCTTACAACTACGGTGAAGTTGGTTCAAAAGGTACTGACGTAATTGCTCATAACTTCGGTGCTAAAGCTGAAGCTTATGTTCCAACTAAAGTTGTTCCTGTATACGCTAGTGCTTCTTACAGCCACACTATCCTTGACAGCAAAAATGCAAACAACACTGATGACAACGGCGACCGTTATGCATTAGAAGTTGGTGCGCTTCCAACTCAAAACTTCTTAGTTGCTGTTGGTTACACTAGCGTTGCTGACCAAGCTGCTGTTGACGCATTCAACGTTATGGGTAACGGTGTTGCTAAAGCTGTTGCTGAAGCTACAACTATTGGCCAAGACCAAGACGCTATCACTGCACGTGCTAAATATGTTGGCGCAATCGACGACACTAACATGGCAATTGGTTTCGAATCAGGCATCATCTACGGTGATGACACTGCTTACCAATTCAAAACTGATCTTTTCGTAACTCCTAAATTAAGCGTTGGTGCTTCTTACGCTGAATCTAGCTTTGAAGGTACTCCAGACTCAGCTTGGGGCGCGAATGTAAACTACTTCATCACTCCTGCTGTTGCAGTTGGTGCTAGCTATGTAAATGCTAATGCTAAAGAAGTTGTTGCGCTTGATACCCAAACTGTTGGCGTAAATGCTAAATTCCGTTTCTAATTTATATTAGATCCTGAAGACAAAAAGGACGCATGTGCGTCCTTTTTTACTGCCATTATTTGTCTTTAGGTTCATGACGTTCGGGTAAATGGGCAATATATTGCAAGGCGATTAAGCGTGAAACGATGAGAGCCAAATACATCACCCCGCAGAACATTTGAAGCATGGCCAAGACCCGTGCTGGCGCACTCACGGGCATGAGATCCGACAAGCCCGTTGCGGACTGCAAACTAAAACTTAAAAATAATAAATCTAACCACGACTGCATGCCCGGCGCTGCAGGATTCACAAAACTATCCGGATAAATCAGCTGACAAATACTATAGAGAAAGGCAAAACCCCATGCGATGAGGGTAAAAACTGCTCCTGCTGCAAAGAGTTCATCTTTGGTTAAATAGCGATCTGCGAACATATAACGCAATACGCCATAAGCGGCACTAAAATACGCACAGGCTTCAAAACCATGCGCAATAATTTGAATATTCGGATGATTTACACCCAGCATAATCAAAGTAGAAAACAATACGGCGCAGCCAACAAAACTCAGTCCTAGAATCGTAAACATTGGAGTTTGGCGAATCACTTTGGCAATGATCAATAGTACCGACACCCCAAGTACCCAAATTAGCGCACGAAAAGACAGACTTTCTCGGGTAATCGCGGTTAAAACCAAGATCAGAAACTGCACCAGTAACAGCCATGCTGAAGGTAAAAGTCTAAAGCTTTTCCAAAAATCTACAAAACCTTGCATTATTTTCAATCTCTATATTTTTTTCATGCGCTGAAATGATTGATCTGAAGCATCATCAACTGATTGATTTTAAATTAGCACGAAGTGAGTTTTTTTTATTGCAAAAATTTGTTGATCTTAATCTGAAAAAGCATCCATATGAGCACTGTTCTAGCTGGGTTTCTTATTACCAAAGAGGTTCAAAAAACCTACTGTAAGTTTCAGTTTTCAGGCACATATTCAAAGGAATCTCCTACGTGGTAGATTTCATTATGAAAAAACATCTCGTATTTGCACCCCTCTGTCTGCTCATGCTCTCTGCCTGTACACAAGACAGTCCACTCCTCAAAGGCCATGAAAATTATGTGGGGACTTGGCAAAACAACCACAGTGAGTTAGTGATCAAAGCGTCGGGCGAAGTGACGTATCACCATCAAGAACATACCGAAAAAAGTATTGCCAACCAAACCTTCAGTGGTGCTGAACAGTCGCGAATAAAAGCCCATTTGAGTAGTTTTGGTGATCAGAGCTTTAGCATCGGTCAGGATGATTTCTCTCAACAATTCACCATTTAGCGCTCACCTTATCAAGATGATCAGGGCCATTGGAAAATGTCGGTCAATGGAGAAAGTTATACACGCAAATAGGACAGAGATTTGTCCATGATCCACTGCTCCATATAATTTACTTAGATATAAAAAAAGCCCCTTGTTAGGGGCTTTTTAGGCGATTCAGATTAGTGATCTGAAGCACCTGAGATACCAATACCAGTTTGTGAACGTACATACTGTGCATCAAATGCTTTGCGCTCTGCTTGTGCTTGTGCTGAATTATCAGTCACAGAGAACAACCAGCAGCAGATGAACGCCAATGGCATTGCAAAGATTGCAGGACCATTGAATGGGTTAACTGGTGTTTCAGAGATTGCAAATGTATCTACCCAAACTGCTTTAGACAATACAATGAGAATCACCGCAGTTGCTAAACCAACCACACCACCAATCACCGCACCACGCGTCGTTAAACCTTTCCAGAACATCGACAATACAAGCACAGGGAAGTTTGCACACGCTGCTACAGAGAATGCCAAACCAACCATGAATGCAACGTTTTGTTTCTCGAACAAAATACCTAAAATCATCGCGAAGATCGCAAGACCTAAAGTCGCGATTTTAGACATACGAAGTTCAGATTCTGGCGTTGTTTGACCTTTCTTGAATACGTTTGCATACAAGTCGTGAGAGATTGCCGATGCACCTGACAATGTTAGACCTGCAACTACTGCAAGAATCGTTGCGAATGCTACCGCTGAAATGAAGCCCATGAACAAGTCACCGCCCAATGCATCAGATAAATGCACCGCAGCCATGTTGTTACCACCAACAAGCTCTAGCTTGCCAGTTACCGCCATTTTCGCTACATCAAGGAATTGTGGGTTGTTTGAAACATAAAGGATCGCACCAAAACCAATGATGAAAGTTAAAAGGTAGAAATAACCAATGAAACCTGTTGCCACAACTACTGATTTACGCGCTTCTTTCGCATCTTTTACTGTGAAGAAACGCATTAAAATGTGTGGCAGACCTGCTGTACCGAACATTAATGCAAGACCGAGAGAGATCGCATCAATTGGGTTTGCAGCCAATTTACCAGGCCCCATAATGTTTGCAGCTTCAGTTAAAGATACATCATGCACCTTCGAGAAAACTTGGATCGATTGAGAGAACATTTCAGAGAAGCTGAAGCCCACGCCTTTCATGACCATGAATGCCATGAAAGTTGCGCCAGAAAGTAGCATCACTGCTTTAATGATCTGTACCCAAGTTGTTGCCAACATACCACCGAAGATTACATACGCCATCATCAGTAGACCAACGATCACAACCGCAATGTTGTAGTTTAGACCGAATAGTAGTTTGATCAACTGACCTGCACCCACCATCTGTGCAATCAAGTAGAACGCGACAACCACAAGCGAGCTGACTGCTGCAAGTGTACGTACAGGTTTCTCAGCCAGACGGAATGACACCACGTCAGATAAGTTGAACTTACCTAAGTTACGCAGACGCTCAGCCACCAAGAACAGTACGATTGGCCAACCCACCATAAAGCCCAATGAATACAGCAAGCCGTCAAAGCCAGAGCTGAATACCATTGCGGAAATACCGAGGAACGATGCTGCTGACATGTAGTCACCGGCAATCGCTAAACCATTTTGGAAACCCGAAATACCACCACCGGCAGTATAGAAGTCTGCAGTGTTCGTGGTTTGCTTCGCTGCCCATTTTGTAATAAACAAAGTCAAACCAACAAAGATTGCGAACATGATAATCGCATGCCAGTTGGTTGCTTGTTGTTGTGCTTCACCTAAATCTGGTCCTGCCATTGCCATGCTTGACATGAGCAGAGCGGGAGCCGCCAGTGCTGTTGCTTTCAATGAATTCCATTTCATCTTAGTGAAGTCCTTTTTCTTGAGTAATTGCTTCTACTTCACGCATTGCTTCTTCGTTTAATGCATCTAATTTATTATTTGCAATGTACGAATACACACCACAGAGCAGGAATGACAATACAATAATGCTCAAACCTAATGGCATACCAATCGTGGTCACACCACCACTCACGGATTGCATCAAGAACTCTTTGTTATAGCCCACAAGTAGCATGAAGCCGACATAGACCACCAACATGATGATCGTCAAAGTCCAGCTCAATTTACTTTTACGGCTAACCATTTCCTTAAATTTTGGATTCTGTAGAATTTGTTCTACCTGTCTCTCATCCATAATGTTCTCCTTACGCCGAACCTTGGCGCGCAATTTTCTAATTCGAATTATTTCGAAGCTAAACTTACCAATGTTCCTTATCTCTTGTAATTTAGACTTTGGTCGTTAAATTTTGAGCAACAACCTCCCTAAGCCTATGGATGCGTTATCATTAAGCGAGAATTAATATGCTGCAGGCTCTATGAATAGTTGGCTTATCGTCGGGGTATTGGCCCTTTACATCGCATTACTCTTTGTATGTGCATTCTTTGGTGAAAAGCATGCCAGCAGGCTCAGTACTCGCGGCAGAATGCTTCTCTTTAGTCTAACTTTAGGGGTTTACTGTTCATCTTGGACGTTTTATGGCGCAACAGGTGCTGCCGTTCGAGAGGGCATTATTTTCCTGCCAATCTATCTGGGGCCACTGCTATTCGTTGCGCTCGGCTATGATATTTGGCGACGTTTAGGCCGTGTCCGTCAGCATCATGCCATTTCATCGATTGCCGACTTTGTAGCAGCACGATATGGTAAAAGTGGCCCCTTAGCGTCATTAGTCACGATCCTTGCCGTGATTGCCATTATTCCCTATTTAGCCTTGCAGCTACGTGCGATTGCCCTCAGTGCAACAGTCATTTTAGAGCCGACCGCTGGTCTGACCGGCACCACCAATAGCGTGCTGTTTTTGACTGGTGTTTTGGCGATTTTGGCGATGATGTTTGGGACACGACAGATTGCCAATACAGAACAGCACGGTGGCTTAATGTTGGCTGTGGCATTTGAGTCTTTCGTCAAGCTGTTTGCACTACTTGCAGTCGCATTTTTCTTTGTTTTTGAATCACCTGAAAACATGGCGCAAATCAGCCATGACATCAACACCACCTTTAAAGATGTCCAGCTCAAAGGTGTGCCAGAAAGCTTCTGGATTCAAACTTTACTGGCTGCTTTAGCGATTATTTGTCTACCACGTCAGTTCCATGTCGCAGTGGTTGAACTGCGAGATGAAAAGCATATTCGTGGTGCTCGTCGTTGGTTTGCCATTTATCTGATTTTAACCATTATCGCGATCATCCCGATTGCCAGTTGGGCACTGCATGCAGCACCGGCTTACTTGGCAATCCCCGATGTTGCCGTGCTCTCACTGCCTTTAAGTTATAACCAAGACTGGTTGACCTTACTTGCGTTTCTCGGTGGTTTTTCAGCATCGACAGGTATGCTGTTGGTGTCGTCAGTGGCCTTGTCGATTATGCTCAGTAATGACTTGATCATGCCTGCACTGTGGCGTACACGCTTATTGTCACGCCACGATAAGCGCCTACCACTCGTACTGAAATTCACACGTCGTGTATGTATTTTAGCGGTCATGTTATTGGGCTTCTTGTTCTTCCATTTCTTCAATGACATTGACCAATTATCGGTATTTGGCCTATTGGCCTTCAGTGCTGTGGCACAGTTTGCACCAGCGTTGATTGGTGGTTTGTATTGGCGTGGCGGAAGTAAGCAAGGCGTGTATGCGGGTCTGTTGGTCGGTTTTGGCATGTGGGCTTATACCCTGTTATTGCCAACCGTATTGCGTAGCCTGCCTGAACAATTTAAAACCTTTACCGAAAATCTTTTAAGTCAGGGTCCGCTAGGCTTGAGTTGGTTACGTCCTGAAGCACTGTTAGGGTTTGAGTCTTTCGATCCCCTTACCCATGGCGTGGTTTGGGCACTTGGATTAAATATCACCCTCTATATTTGGATTTCCCGCGTCTTCCGCCCAAGTGTTGCCGAGCAAATTCAGGCCGAAAGTTTCTTTTATTATGAAACCAAGCCCCTCCCGGCTCAAAGTACATCAAACGACATCAGCTATATTCACCATGATGTGGCACGCTTAAAAGTAGGTGATCTGATTACTTTGGCAAAACGCATTACCGGTGAAGGTCCAACTATGCGCGCCTTCAACCAGTTCTGCGCACAAAACAATGTCGTTTTGAATGAAAATAGCAGCGCCAACGGCATGTGGTGGCGTTTTACCGAACAGTATCTTGCCGGCACCATCGGTGCGGCATCTGCCCGTACCCTACTCACCACAGCCATGGTCAATAATGGTTTAGCACTCGGTCAGGTCGCAAATATTCTTGACCAAGCCTCACAGTGGCAGCGCTTTAACCAAAACCTGATCATGACCATGATCGACCATATGACTCAAGGTGTGTCCGTGGTTGATGAAAATATGTGTTTGGTGGCATGGAATAATCAATACCTCAAACTGTTTGATTATCCAAAAGACATTGTCTATGTCGGTTGCCCAATTTCAGACTTGATTCGTTATAACGCTGAACGCGGCGAATGTGGTCCTGGTTCAGTCGAAGAACATGTGCGTAAACGTATGCATTGGATGCAAGTCGGCAGCGCACACGAATTTGAACGAATTCGTAAAGATGGCCGTGTAATTCAGATGCGCGGGAACCCGATCGAAGGCGGTGGTTTCGTCACGACCTTTGCCGATATTACCGCATTCCGTGAAAATGAAGCCTTGCTTGAAGGGCGTGTACAAGACCGTACCCAACAGTTGGCAGATGCCCTGTCCGAACAACAATTGGCACGTGAGCAAGCCGATAAAGCCAATATGTCGAAAAGCCGCTTCATTGCTGCTGCAAGCCATGACTTATTGCAACCGATGCATGCTGCTCGCCTGTTTAGTACCGCCCTCGAGCAAAGCGTACAAAATGACGATGATCGTAAAACGCTTCAGCAACTAGATCGTGCGCTGCATGGTGCGGAAAGTATGCTCTCTGCCCTCTTGGATATCGCACGACTCGAAGGTGGAACCATTCAACCAAAACGTCAGCCTTATCCGCTGCATGATTTACTCAGCGATCTTGAACTGCAATTTAAATCGATTGCGGCACAGCGTAATATCAAACTGACCGTACATGATGCTCAGTTCTGGATTGACACCGACCCACAGTGGATTCGTCGTATTATTCAAAACTTCGTCAGCAATGCCCTACGCTATACGGCGCGTGGTCGTGTTGTGGTGGGTGTGCTACGTTCAGCACGTCCAGGACATATTCGTATTGGCGTTTGGGATACGGGTCCTGGAATCGCGGAAGAACAGCGCATTAAGTTGTTCCAAGAGTTCGAACGCTGTGGACATACCTCTCCTTGGGGCGAACAGGGTCTGGGCTTAGGTTTAGCCATCGTGCAACGCATGACCAGCCTACTCGACTACCCAGTGCATGTGTTCTCAGAACTTGGTCATGGTTCGTGTTTTATGATTGAAGTGCCTGTGGTCGCTGCGCCAAAAGTGGTCGCTGCACCGACTCAAGCGGTTCCGCTGAAGACCAAAGCCTATAAGATTCTGTGCTTAGACAATGATGAAACCATTTTGGAAGGGATGTCGACCTTACTGACCAAATGGGGCTATCAAGTCTTTAAAGCCACTGAACCTGAACAGGCCATGGAGTTGATTCAACAAGAAAATATTCAAGTTTGGTTGGTTGACCAACACTTGAATAACAACAAGATCGGTCTCGACTTTATTTTAGATAACCGTCAGGAAAATGTCCCTGTGGCGCTGATTACCGCAGATTCTGATCCTGAACTACCGCAACGTCTAAAAGAGTTAAACATCGTCTTACTGAAAAAACCATTGAAACCGGCTTCACTGCGTTCATGGTTATCTGGTTTAAAAATTTCAAATCAGTAGCGTTGTTACAGGACATCGCTCTGTGAAAAGTAGCCCATTTCATTCACATGAAATGGGCTTTTGTTTACCTTGCTTTTACTTAAACTTACCTAACTGGCAAAAAAATTTGTCTCAACGGCAAGACCATTCAAAATAGCCCCGATATTTCGTCTATTTATTAGCCATAAATATCAAATTTTGATTGCCTATGGCAAAAGATATCGAATGCGTGAGTGAACACTTGTACACTTAGTTACAATTAAAAATCTATTTGATTTAAATCATATTTTTATAACCAAAAATAAAAACTAAAACTTTAGTCGTATATTTAGCTGCGGCCGTTCGTTTTAAAAATATTCATAAGAAGTTGATCAGTTTCAAGCCAATTCAAGAAGCGTCATAACTCAACACTTGAGAAGCTGATCTCCCCCGCATATTAGGAGTGATCTTGTGAATATTTCAGAAACAATGCCGCATGGTTTTGATCAAAATCTACAGTTTCATCGTCAGTATGGTGCCAATGCCATTTTGCCAGAGATCGATTGGCGTCAGCTATTTAAGTTCAGCAAATTAAGTGATGTGCAAGTCGAAGCGCTGGAAACGCTCTATCGCAGTGCCGTTCCTCTCGCGTTACAAGTGTTTGATGAACTGAATTTTGATGTCTTTGCGCCGAATGCCTACAAACCTCAAGGCCTTGGCTTATTCGATCGACTGGCAGAGCAAGAAGACCTACTGCTGCAAAATTTAGAAGCAGAATCCAATGGCTTGGGTTTGGACACCCGTCATCAGATTTGGAGCATGCTACTGCGTGGTGGTGCGGTTTTGGTGTTTAAAGCGTGGCTCGGTAAAGTCAAAACCGACAAAAACCAGCTGGATAAAACACAGTTTGATGAATTATCTGATTTACTATTTATTAAAACAGCGCCATTTGAATTGGCACAACGTTTAAATGTCGATGCCAACTCCAAGCAAGACCATATCTTCCTGATGTATGACAATGATGTTTATCTGGATCGTTTTAACAGCTTAGAAACTGCAGCCCTATTTGTGGATTTGGGTGTTTATGATGCGGCTTTCCTGAGTTTACGTGATGACCGTGTCGCGGATTATCTCAAAGCGCGCGGCTATGTGTCCGATGAACAAATTGATGAATTACAATGTGCGCTCAACCCTTTGTACTGTACCGATCTGACGCCTAAGCAAGACTATATTGCTTAAGTTATTGTTGAAGTTGTTTATATAAGGTATTAACTGATGTTACGCAGTAACATCAGAAGCACAATTTGATTCAAATAAAAGAACGATACGCGGTAACGTCATCCGCAAGTGTTTGAGACAGGACGACTTCTAATCACAAATGTTTTTGCGATACTTTGAATAATTTGGCGCAAGTGTACGAGTTTTGCGGATGACAATGGTTTTGGGTACTTTTGCCGAAACAAAAGTACCTCCAGCCGAAGGCTGATCCCTTTATTTAATCCCTAGATGTAAGACTCCTTCGAACTGACTTAAAAATCATTTTAAAAATGCGAAATTACTTTTAGGTGCGTAATATCAGTTATTGGTTTAATTCGCATTGTTCTATCGCTTAAACAGCATAAAAAAAGACCTCCACGATGGAGGTCTTTTTTTTGGAAAAAATCCTTAGATTTTCTTTTCTTCAATATTCAATGCATTAATTGCCAATACAGCTTGAGTTCGGTTTTGTACGCCCAACTTACGGAAAATTGCCGTTACATGCGCTTTAATAGTTGCTTCAGACACATCCAACTCATAGGCAATTTGCTTATTCAACAAACCTTCTGCCACCATCATTAACACACGGAATTGTTGCGGTGTTAAAGACTGAATACGTTCTGCCAATGCTGTTTCATCTGCAGCACGTGGGTCAAAGTTCATGTTGGCAGGTAAATTTGGTGGTAACCAAATCTCGCCTTCTAAGACTTGACGAATCGCTTCACCAATGTGGCTTGGATGTGCAGATTTTGGAATATAACCCATCGCACCATGTGCAATCGCACGTTGGATAATCGACGCTTCTTCATGCGCAGAGACCACAATGATTGGAATCGATGGATATTGCGCGCGAATATGCACCAAGGCAGAAAAGCCTGAAGCACCCGGCAAGTTTAAATCCAATAACACAAGATCAGGCTCAGGGCCATTTTCAAGACGTTCATAGCATTCATTGACTGCTGCAGTCTCATGAATTTGCGCCTGAGGCAAACTATAACGAACCGCCTGAATTAAAGCATGACGAAACAGCGGGTGATCATCAACGATTAAAATATTCATAAGCAACGTGAGAGATCTTGTGCACAATGACCCTATTCTAACCACACATGCTATGTGAAGGATATGCAAGAACTTATTTTTTTGCATTTAAAATGTAGATTTTCACCTAAAATGCGTCTTTTTTCGCATTTTCTATAAATCTTTAAATCTAATCATATTTTCATATAAATTTTATCAACACAGTAAAAATGCTTATATCTAAGCATTATATGTTGAAATATCAACAGTTTAAAATTTGAAGTTTCACGAATCTTGTGGTTTTTCCAACATATCTAAAAATCAGATAACTTTTCTGATTTTCGTTATTTTACAGTGATCCACCCATCGGGATTAATAAAAGGCATTCCGAGAAACCACACTTTTAGGTTTAAAAAATGTCTCAAGTTAATCTACAAAAACCCCTGAATATTGTTGCTGTGTCAGGTGGTCTAAACAATCCATCTAAAACTGAAGCTTTGGTACAAGCCATTGTTGATGAACTCGGTGATGCAACTCCAATCAATGTGCATTTTATTAAGTTTAGTGAAATTGGCAATTTATTAGGTGGCGCGATTTACCGTAACCAATTGCCACAACGTGTACAAGACGACCTTGCTGCCGTTGAAGCTGCTGATGCGCTGATTGTTGGAACGCCAGTTTACCGTGCTTCATTTACAGGTCTGTTTAAACACTTTTTTGACTTTGTCGAACAAACTGCATTGGTCGATGTACCTGTCTTGCTTGCAGCTTCGGGTGGTTCTGAACGCCATGCCTTAGTGCTTGAACATCAACTGCGTCCATTATTTAGCTTCTTCCAAGCGCAGACATTACCAATCGGAGTCTATGCAACAGACCGTGATTTCACCCCTGAATACACCATTCATAGTGAATTACTCCGTGACCGCATTACTTTAGCTGTAGCACGTGCGCTGCCGATTTTGGAATGGGCTCCAGCCAAAGGTCAGCGTGCTGAAGTGGTGAAAGCCAAGTCTCAACAAGCCAACCAAAACTTGGGCATTAATAAGCAAATCGAGCAAGAAGAAGTCCTTCCTTCTGCAGCTGTTCCAAGTTTGGATGCCGCTGAAGCTCGACTGCATAGTAAAAAGCCAAAAACGCAAGTGGCCTAAACACCACAGCATAACAATTCGATCCCGAGGGTTTGCAAAATGTCAGTACAAGAAAAAAACATTACATTTGCGTACTGGGTACCAAACGTGAGTGGTGGTTTGGTGGTCAGTAATATTGAACAGCGTACCGATTGGAGCTATGACTATAACGTGCGTTTGGCACAAGCTGCAGAAAAAAGTGGCTTTGATTATGCGCTGACTCAAATTCGTTTTACCGCAGGTTATAACGCAGAAAATCAACACGAATCGGTTAGTTTCAGCCATGGAATTTTGGCCAAAACTGAAAAACTCAAAGTCATTGCAGCGATTTTACCCGGCCCTTGGAAACCGGCTCTGGCTGCAAAACAATTGGCGACCATCGATCATCTTACCAATGGCCGTATTGCAATCAATGTTGTAAGTGGTTGGTTCCGTGGAGAGTTTGATGCGATTGGTGAAGAATGGCCCGAGCATGATCAACGCTATGCGCGCTCTGAAGAGTTCATTCGTAGCCTAAAAGGTGTTTGGACGCAGGATAACTTTAGTTTTGATGGTAAATACTATCAATTTAAAGACTACACTCTATCTCCGAAACCGGTACAAAAACCGCATATTGAAATCTTCCAAGGTGGCAGTTCACGTGCAGCACGTGACATGGCATCACGTGTTTCCGATTGGTACTTCACCAACGGCAATACCCCTGCTGAGTTGAAAAAGCAAATCGATGATATTCGTAAAAAAGCCAAAGCCAACAACCATCAGGTCAAAATCGGGGTGAATGCCTTCATTATTGCCCGAGATACGGAGGAAGAAGCCCAAGCGGTGCTTCAAGCGATTATCGACAATGCCAATACCGAAGCGGTCAATGCCTTTGGCGATGCAACTCGTGAAGCAGGTGCATCCACCAAAGAAGGCGAAGGTAACTGGGCAAAATCTACTTTTGAAGATTTGGTTCAATATAACGACGGCTTTAAAACCAATCTGATTGGCACGCCACAACAAATTGCAGAACGCATTGTGGAACTCAAAAGTGTAGGCGTCGATTTGGTACTCTCAGGTTTTCTCCACTTCATTGAAGAAGTGGAATACTTTGGCGAAAAAGTGTTGCCACTGGTTCGTGAACTGGAAGCTCAACAGCAGCAAGTTGTGCAGGCTAAATCAGCATAATTGTTGATGCAGTCACAGCTCATAAAATCAGCATAATAATCACAATCGGCTCACTTCACTTTCCTCCCCTAAGGCTCGGCTTAGGGGATTTTTTATCTCGAGTCCCATTTAAAGATATGCTTTGATTCTAGAAAATGAGCTAACCTATAGACAAAGAAAAAGCCCGACATCCTGTCGGGCTTTTTCTATATGGATACTTAAGCATGACTCCTGTCTTGCTTCACAGTCCTGATGGTGAACACTTTGTTATTGTTTTATGTTCCGGAACGTCCTGTTCCTGTATAAGTTAATCTTAGGTAAAATTTAAAAGCGCGCATAGCGTCTAAAAACTTCGTTACTTGTACGCTTAAGCTGACAGGATTGTGCGCAATCGGTTAAGTTAAACCATAGATATTATATGGTTTTTTTATAGAAATCGATTTTTTAGATAATTTCATTACCAATAGATACCCCCGTAATTCTGGTGATATTTCCAACAAAAACGAGGCAATAAACATGCAACTTGTTTGGTTTCGACAAGATTTAAGACAACATGACCATAGCGCACTGTGGCAGGCGACACAGTCTGGTCAAACGGTTGCATTTATTGCGCTTTCTCCTGAACAATGGGCAAGGCATGATGATGCCCCTATTAAAATCCATCGCTATCTTGCCCAACTGGAACTTTTGCGACAGCAATTGGCTGAACTAAATATTCCACTGATTATTCAGCATATTCCCCATTGGTCAGACATCGCCACTGAGCTATTAACCTTATGTACTCAGCTCAATATACACACTGTTCATGCACATATTGAACATGGTGTGAATGAACTTAAACGAGATCGCGAAGTACAACAGTTATTAGAACAGCAGCACATCTCTGTTGAGCTGTACCATGACCGCACCCTGTTTCCTGTTGGCAGTATTCGCAATCAATCTGGACATCCTTATCAAGTTTTCGGTGCATTTAAGAAAAATTGCTACGAAAAATTGAGTATCAGTCTGCCTACTTGTTATCCCGCTATTGAAGCCCAAGCGGCTCTCGCCTCGCATCCGCTGTGGCAAACCGAATTCGATCTTCGTCCTTTTTATCCCGCAGGGCTGTTAGCAGCTCAAATCGAGCTTTGGCCGATTGGGGAAAATCATGCACAGCAGTGCTTAGATGAATTTATAGAACAACATCTGAGTCGTTATGCTGATGATCGGGACTATCCAGCGCTCAATGCTACCAGTCGAATTGGCATGTATCTCAACTTGGGCATCTTGTCTATTCGCCAATGTCTGCAAGCCCTGTTTCGTGAACAAGGTGGCTATTTCCAGATCGACCACAGAGGGCAACAAACGTGGCTCGATGAGCTACTTTGGCGTGAATTTTACCAACACATTTTATTTGACTACCCGCAGGTATCTCAGCACCAGCCGTTTCAAACCAAAACCTTAAAAATAAAATGGCGCCATGCACCACAAGACTTGGCTGCATGGCAGCAAGGTCAGACAGGCATTCCAATTGTCGATGCAGGGATGCGTCAACTACTGGCTACGGGTTGGATGCATAATCGGGTGCGGATGATTTGTGCCATGTTCCTCAGTAAGAATCTACTGATCGATTGGCGGTTGGGGGAGCAATGGTTTATGCAGCACCTTGTCGATGGCGACTTAGCGGCCAATAATGGCGGTTGGCAATGGTGCGCCTCGACGGGTACAGATGCTGTACCTTATTTTCGGAT
Source organism: Acinetobacter sp. LipI_15 (assembly GCF_058242865.1). NCBI lineage: Bacteria > Pseudomonadati > Pseudomonadota > Gammaproteobacteria > Moraxellales > Moraxellaceae > Acinetobacter > Acinetobacter sp. LipI_15. Next base: position 2,998,422 of record NZ_JBZAYN010000001.1, read on the forward strand.
TTTTAACCCGATCAGCCAATCTCAGAAATTTGATCCGAACGGGGATTATTTACGTCAATGGCTACCTGAACTCGCAGATTTGGATGCCAAACAAATTCACCAACCCTTTGCCAAAAATCCTCAACTGGAATTGAACTACCCTCAGCCGATTGTCGATTTAAAGCAGTCTCGCCTAGCGGCAATTGAAACATTCCGAGCATTGTAGAGACTGCCAAGATCGAACTGTTAGAGATCAAAACACTGTACTGAAATGGTCACTGTAAAGCATAGCCGAGCGTTCGTTTTGTCCCTACAATACAGAAAACGCAAATCATTTTAGAGACGCTCCCATGTATACAGGCATCGTGCAAGGTTTAGAAAAAGTCTTAGAGATTCGTCAAGGTAATGGCTTCACAACCTTAGTGATTTCAAATCATCAGAATTTTTTTCATGATGTCTTTATCGGGGCAAGTGTGGCGATTAATGGCGTGTGTTTAACGGCTACACATATTGATTTGGCAGCCAACCAAGTGCATTTTGATGTCTCTGATTTGACCAATCAACTCACCACGTTAAAAGCACTCAAGGCCGGTGATGAGGTCAATGTCGAACGCTCAGCCAAAGTTGGAGCAGAAAATGGTGGTCACAATCTATATGGTCATATCGAAGGCACAGCCACGATCAAAAACTTAGAGCATCGCGGGGAAACCTTTCATCTCGATATTCACATTCCAGCAGGCAATATTAAATATTTCTTTCTCAAAGGTTTTATTGGGCTCAATGGTTGTAGTTTGACTGTGAACCGTGTTGATCGTGCCAGCAGTGAAATTTCAATCGATCTTATTCCTGAAACACTGCGCCTCACTACATGGAAAGATGTCCAAGTCGGTGATGCCGTGAATTATGAGATTGATCAAACAACGCGAACCTTAGTTGATACCTTAGAAAATATTCATCAGCGTTAAATCGACTGATAGCACATTGCAAAAAAGCCTCCCTTTCGGAGGCTTTTTTATTGGCTCATGTGCAATATACGTTTAAGAATAAAAACTTGGATCTGGCACTTTGGCTGTGAGCACCCATTCACCGATCTCCTGATATTTATAATCAATCGGATCGTGTAAGGTCTGGGTACGTACATTGCGCCAGAAGCGATCTAAATTTAGTTTGGCAGTTGTGGCACGTGCGCCCATCACTTGGAAAATATTTTGCGTAATATATAGCGAGCTATTGGTGGCTGCGATTTTGGCTGTTGCAATCGCAATAGAGACTTCTCCACGTTGTTCCGCCGTCAAAGCTTCACCAATCTCCCAAGCCCATTGCAAACGCTGAACCGCTTTATCTGCCAATAAACGTACACTTTCTAATTGCACATAAAACTCAGCAAAATGCTTTTGAATAAATGGGTCATTCACTGCATTTTCAGCTAAAGATTTTGACCATGCTTTTTGGCTTTGTACCGTCTGTTTTGCTGTTTCAAAAGCCCCTTCTGCCACCCCTAGAAACATATGCACAAAGATCAACTGTGCAATCAACGGACGTAAGCTTGAATACGGCGTACTCAAAGGCCCCGGGTTCAGTAGTAATTCATCTTTAGAAATTTTAACTTGTTCAAAATGGCTACTTCCACTGTCGGTTTGACGTTGTCCCATATTGTCCCAATCGCCGAGAAAACTGACGCCTTCACGTGCTGTAGGAATCACCCCGATCAATAATTTTCCATCTTCATTGAAGCCAGAACACAGCAAAATGTCTGAATCCATGGAACCCGAACAAAAACTTTTATCGCCATGAAACACATATTCATGTTCAGACAGTTGCGTCGCTGTAGTACGGCGGTCTAAAGGGTTTAGGGTGTTGCCCCAAAATAAATGCTCACGTGCAGTCTGTTCAAACCACGGGCCATATTGCTCTGGCTGCGCGAACAACTGTACCGTTGCAATCAATAAATGATGGAAACCATAAACATGCGCCAATGAGCTATCCACTTGAGCAATGGTTTGAATGGTTTTAAAAATCGTCAGCCAATCTGCCCCCTGTCCACCGTATTGTTTTCCAATGGACAATGCAAGTAAACCACTTTGACGAATCAAATCACGTTCAGCTTTGGGATTTCCCCCCTGCTTATCACGCTGAGCAGCCGTCGTGGCAAATTCTGCCGCCAGTTTTTGGGCAATATCGATCGGATCTTGAGTCAATGGAGTTGAAGCATTCATATGTCTGTCTGATTATTCTGTTACCGTTTTAGCTTAACAAAGTAGAGGCATTCAGCTTATCTCAATGCCTGCAGTCTATATCTGTAAAATCTATATCTTATGAAATCTAAGTCACCTAAATTCAGGCGACTTATAATTTGATCATTTTATACGTCGTATTTAGGATGGATAAAATGCATCATGAACGTCCCTTCATCTTAATCAACTTTTATAGGAGAAAGGACGTTCATTATTGCTTTAATAATCCTTCGTATAAGCCATAGTGAACTTTCATCAGAACGTGATCACACACGCTCAAATGGTTCTTATGACTTCGGATAAACCGTAGTAATCAAATGTTCAACCACTTGAGGTTCTGCCAAGGTCGAGGTATCACCTAAAGAGTCCAATTCATTGGCCGCAATTTTTCTTAAAATACGGCGCATGATTTTACCAGACCGGGTTTTTGGTAAGGCTGGCGCCCAATGCAGTGCATCTGGCGTTGCCACTGGTCCAAGGACTTTTCGTACCCAAGCCACCAGTTCCTGACGTAACTCATCCGTCTCAGCTGTCCCTGCTTGTAGGGTGACAAAGGCGCAAATCCCCTGTCCTTTAATATCATGCGGCATACCCACCACCGCAGACTCTGCCACAGCATCATGCGCAACCAACGCACTTTCAATTTCAGCCGTTCCTAATCGATGCCCTGAAACGTTCAAGACGTCATCCACACGGCCCGTAATCCAATAGTAGCCAGACTCATCACGACGTGCGCCATCACCTGTAAAATACGTCCCCGGATAAGTGGAGAAATAGGCTTCAATAAAGCGCTCAGGATCACCCCAAATGGTTCGCATTTGTCCCGGCCAAGAATCCTTAATCACCAAATTGCCTTCTACGGCGCCTTCAAGCTCATTGCCTTCAGCATCCACTATCGCAGGTTGTACACCAAAGAATGGACGCGTCGCCGAACCCGGTTTTAAATCAGTTGCTCCCGGCAATGGCGTAATCATGAAACCACCTGTTTCTGTTTGCCACCATGTATCCACCACTGGGCAGCGGCTTTCACCTACCACGGTGTAGTACCAATTCCATGCCTCTGGGTTAATCGGTTCACCCACCGAACCTAATAAACGCAAACTACTGCGGTCACTTTCTCGGACAAAGGCATCGCCTTCTCGCATCATGGCGCGAATTGCAGTCGGTGCCGTATATAAAATAGTGACATTATGTTTATCGACAATATGTCCCGTACGTGCCCAACTTGGATATTGCGGCACCCCTTCAAACATCACGGTCGTAGTACCATTCGACAATGGGCCATACAATACATATGAATGCCCAGTGATCCATCCGACATCTGCGGTACACCAAAACACATCATCTTGTTTTAAGTCAAAAACCTCACGGAAAGTACAATTCACATAGGTCAAATAGCCACCCGTGGTGTGCAATACGCCTTTCGGTTTTCCAGTTGAACCTGATGTATATAAAATAAACAGCGGGTCTTCGGCATTCATGGGTTCAGGTGGGCAGATATCATTAACCGACATGATTTCCATGTGATACCACAAATCACGATCCGCTTTCATTTCGATCGGGTTACCTGTACGGTGCACCACAATGACATTTTGAACCGAAGATGTGCCTTCAATGTCGAGTGCAAGATCGACATTTTCTTTGAGTGGAATGGGCTTACCACCACGCATCCCACAATCCGCAGTAATCACGACTTTCGCCTGACTGTCATCGATACGACTTGCCAATGAGTCTGGTGAGAACCCGCCAAAAACCACGCAGTGTACTGCTCCAATTCGGGTACAGGCCAACATCGCAATTGCCGCTTCTGGCACCATTGGCATATACAGCACCACACGGTCGCCTTTGCCCACGCCATGTTTTTTCAGCACATTAGCAAAACGGCAAGTTTCATCATGCAGTTCTTCAAAAGAAATGTTTTTATGCCGTGAAGGATGATCACCTTCCCAAATAATGGCCGGTTTATGTGGATGTTCTTTTAAATGTCGATCGAGACAGTTGGCACTGACATTCAATTCACCATCAGCAAACCACTCGATCTTAAAATCATCTTGCTTAAAATTTGTATTTTTAACTTGGGTAAACGGTTTGATCCAATCGATCTTTTGCGCTTGCTCTGCCCAAAACTCATCTGGTTGTTCAATCGATTTTTGATAACGCTCAAAGTACTCCGACTCGTTGATGCGTGCGGTTTTTTTGAAACTTTCAGGTACTGGATAGATCTCTTTCATATTGTATTTTCCTTGATCTGATTCATCTCATCACGAGATGCCATGCCACATTTCTACTTTTATAATTCCTGCATCACAGCAGTATGACGATTAATTTTTAATCGTAGCAATCATGCTTTGGTCGTATTATTCTTTCCCATTTAAAGCACATCTATAAGCAAAATTTCAACAAAAACATGTTTTAATTCAGTATCTGACCAGTTCAATTAAACCTATACTGCAAAGGTAATTTTACTCAGCACTCCGCTTTTTTTATTCTTTCCTATAAGTTGAGTTGATCCGATCATGAACACCAATAACTCTTCTTTCTTTTCCCGCCAGACAACCACTACATCGGATAATCCCCTGAAACCTGATGGACGTTTTGGTCGACTGAGCATGATTGGTTGGTATGGCTTTCTCAATATCATCAGCTTTTTTGCCATAATCGCTTTAAGCCTTGCCGTGGGTATTTTCAACATCAATACCATGGCGTTAAATGAGCAATTTGTTGGTATATTCACTGGGATATCTGGCCTCGCCTATTTGGCGATTATGATTCTTTACATTTATTTTTATTGTGTCTTTGTCGTGCGTCGGCTGCATGACCTCAATAAAGCCGGTTGGTTGCTACTATTATTATTTATCCCCGTGATCAATCTTTTCTTTATCCTATATTTATTATTAGCCTCAGGTACACCGACCATAAATCAATACGGCGCGCCACGCCCTGCTGCCGTTTGGGAAAAAATTCTGGCATGGTTGATGATTTTAATCAGTGTGTTGTCGCTCTTGGCTACAGGTAGCATCACCTCGTATATGATGGGTAGCGGTGAAATTGAATCGCCGACAGAAATCATTCAACAAGGTACTGAATATTTCTAAGCCACTGACCGAATCTGAGCCTGTCTGAATTTTGATACATCTGTTCGCCAGCCTGTAAATGAGGGTTATTTTCGCCACTAATTTCAGGCAAAATAGCGAAAAATCGGAACATTTGGAAAGCTCGTGGCTGAAAAAGAAAATGCCTTGAGTGATGTCACTCAAGGCACGACTCAACTTTTGCAAGAGGCAACAGAAAAAACCGCACAAACCGTGCTGGAACATACCTCTAAATATAATGACGCCTACTCAACGATCGATAAATTTGTCGATGGATTTTGGGAACGCCTGCCATATATTTGTATCGCATTAATTGTTTTTACGATCTTCTATCTACTGTCTAAACTCTTTAGATTCTTTGTTCGTAAAGCGCTCACTGACCGTTCTTACTCAAAACAAAATCTAGTTTTGGTCCTGAACCGTGTGGGTAGCTCAGCCATTATGTTCTTCGGTTTCCTAATTGCAATGGTCATTGCGATCCCTGGTTTCACACCGGGTCAGCTCATGAGTGCATTGGGGATTGGTTCGGTCGCAATCGGTTTCGCGTTTAAAGATATTTTCCAGAACTTACTGTCGGGTATTTTGATTCTCCTCGGCGAACCGTTCAAAATCGGTGATGACATTATTGTGTCAGGAATGGAAGGTACTGTTGAAGATATTCAGATCCGTGCAACCTTCCTACGCTCTCCAGATGGTCGTCGTATCGTGATTCCAAACGCGACGGTTTACACCAGTGCGGTAACGGTGAATACCGCTTATCAACGTCGTCGTTGTGAATTTGTGGTGGGTATTGGTTATGAAGATGACATTCAAAAAGCTAAAAACATTGTTTTGGCTATTTTGGACAAAGACCCAACGATTTTGAGCCAACCTGCGTTTACCGTAAACGTAAATGCTTTGGCTGATTTCTCAGTCAATCTGAATGTCCGTTGGTGGGTAGATACCACAGAAACCACCACTGCGAACTCAATCAGTGAAGTGCAAGAACACGTTATCCAAGCATTCAATCAAAATGGTATTTCAATTCCTTACCCTGTACAGGAAGTTAAAGTTTACCGTGGTGATCAAGCTGAGACAGAAGCGTCAACAGCTAAATAATCGCCCTAAAACGTACGGAATCACAGTTTCTGTCCGGATAATTCGGTTGCCTAAGCTGACTGCTTGGCAACCGTTTTTTATGAGCAAATCGACCTCATAAGGGATAAATCCACCTTCAGGCCCAATAATGATCGTACATCCATGTTGAATCCCTGCGGGCATCACATCTTCAACATAAGGATGCGCCACATAAGCCGGATAGTCTGACGAGATCCTGCTCGGTAAAACATCCTCCACAAAGGGTTTAAAGCGTTTATACAATTCAATTTTGGGCGCAATGGTGTCACCTGCCTGCTCCAAACCCAACGTCACATAGTGATCGAGCTGCTGTAAAAATGGGGTCTGCCAATAGCTTTTATCCACGCGATAACTGTGCAGCAGAATGATTTTTTCTACACCTAAAGTGACGGCATCCATGATCAGACGGCGCAACACTTTCGGACGAGGCATTGCCACAATTAAAGTCACCGGATGCTTTGCAGGTACTTCTTCTTCTTGTAAGGGTTTAAGTTGAATGCGCTCATCACTGATACTGACGATTTGGGTTAAATAACGCTTTCCTTCCCGAATCCCGACTTTGAGTGTATCGCCCACCTGTATATTCACATGGTTTTTTAAATGCTCAATTTGACGTTTGGCGCTAATACTCCAAAGTTCAGATTCAGTTTGACTAGGATCAAGCAAGACGATGTTCATAAATAACCATATCAATTCACGCAAAGCATATGTCATTGAGGACAGGCGACATGGATGTCGCCTGTGCGCTGAGGTACAGGAAGTACCTTCAGCGTACAGAGGATTTTTGCTACTTTTAATCCTTTAAAAGTATATTATGCCTACGAATAGGATGTTCAACGATCACCATAAAATAAGGCCGTGATAAAACTTGCCTAATAAAAATTAATGTATCGCAAAATTAAAACTTAAAGGTACTGATCAATCACTTGAATATGTTGAGCCAATGACCCTGTATTCTTTTGCATAATCAGCTGAGCAGCATCATTTAAAGCCTGCGCTTTCGCAGTATTTTGAATGATCTCAACCAATGCACTAGCCGCCTGCTCAAAATCCTGCACAACCACAACCGCATGGGCCGCTACAAACTCATCTACAATGGTTTGGAAATTAAAATAATGCTGACCTAATACTGTCGGGACATGCAACGCAATGGGCTCCAAAATATTATGTCCACCGCCCGGTTCATTTAAAGACCCGCCGACAAAACACGCCTGACTCAGTGCCAGCCAAAGCCATAATTCACCCATACTATCTGCCAAATATACCTGCGTTTCAGGCTGAATCGTTTGCTTTAAACTGCGGCGCTGTGTACGTAAATTCAGTTTCTGCGCTTCTACAAAAACCTCATCAAAGCGTTCAGGATGACGTGGTACGACTATACATAACAGCTCAGGCTGTTGTTGCAAAATCGGCTGCAGTGCCGCGAGCAGTTTTTGTTCTTCGGGTGCATGCGTACTGGCAATGGTAATGATTTTACGCTCTTGCAAAGTCCAATCTTGACGCAACTGCGCTGCTTGTTGCACAAAGCTATCGGGCGCATGAATATCAAATTTGATACTTCCCACGACCTGACTGGTATGGGGGTTTGCACCCAACTCAATAAATCGCGCTAAAGTTGCCTGATCTTGCGCCAATAATTGTTTCAAACTCTTTAGCATCGGCTGCGTCAAACTCGGGACTTTGCCATAACCCTTCGCCGATTTTTCAGATAATCTGGCATTAATCAATAAACACGGAACGTTGGCCTGATCGGCTTCAATCATCAAATTTGGCCAGAGTTCAGTTTCGACCAGAGCCAACATTTTAGGTTGATATTTTTCGATAAAACGACGGACTAATTTTTTTTGATCTGCCGGCAAATACACGGCCTGAAACAGTGATTCATACGGTGCTTTTAAAAATAATTGTTTCGCACGCGCTTGTCCGGTTTTGGTGGTATTGGTAACTAAGACCGGATGACCTGCTTTGAGATAATGTTCAATCAGCGGCTGCGCAGCGTTGGTTTCTCCGACGGAAACCACATGAAACCAAATTGCATTACGGTTTTTAACTGGCTGAAATGGCCCAAAGCGCTCAAGACACTCTTGCTGATATAGTTGGAAATCTTCAGCACGTTTTTTGATGCGCCATTGATATAGCGGCTTAATCAGCGCCAAAGCTGCGTTATACCAAAAAGGAGTAGTCAAATTATTACGCTCAAAAACGGTTTGAATCGGCAGAATATATCAGAGCATTATCCACATGTTAATGGATAATGCGTATTCAAGTGTCGATTAATAGGTTGAACGACCTGAACCAAATTTATTTTTCATGCTTGGATAATCAATATAGCCTTCGGCAACATCTGTTCCAATCATATTTTCCAACTGCAATTCATTCAGTGCAGCATTCGCTAGCAAACGTTCAAACAAATCTGGATTGGCAATATAAGCTTTACCAAAAGACACCGCATCGGCTTTACCTGAGGCCAATAAATCAACAGCATCTTCACGGCTTAAACGCATATTGGCAATGTACGGCACTCCATTTGAGCGCTGTTTCAGATAGTCACTAATACTGTCATCCGCTAGATATTCACGGGTAAAGAAAAATGCAATCTTCCTCTGCCCCAACTGCTCTAAAGCATAGCCAAAGGTTTCACGTGGATCATGATCGCCCATGTCGTGTTCATCACCACGCGGCGCAAGATGCACACCTACACGACCTGCCCCCCACACTTCAATCAGCGCATCCACCACTTCAAGCAATAAACGTGCGCGGTTTTCTACAGAACCACCATACTCATCTTCACGTAAATTGGTTTTGCTTTGTAGGAATTGATCGATCAAATAACCATTGGCCGCATGCAATTCCACACCATCAAATCCCGCTTCTTTGGCTTTGATCGCAGACTGTTTGTATTGTTCTACAATGCTTTTGATTTCTGCAATCTCTAATGGACGTGGCACGACATATTCGCGTTTTGGGCGAAGCAGACTGACATAACCCGCCTGTTGTACCGCACTGGCAGAAACTGGTGTATCACCATTCAAAAGATCGGGATGTGAGACACGTCCGACATGCCACAATTGTGCCACAATTAAACCTTGCTGTTCATGTACGGCTTGGGTCACCAATTTCCAGCCCTGAACTTGAGCATCGGTAAATAAACCCGGCGTCTGCAAATAGCCATTAGCGGCTTCTGAAATGACTGTTGCTTCTGAAATGATTAATCCAGCACTTGCACGCTGTGCATAATATTCAGCCATCATCGGCGTTGGAACACGGTCAATAGTTGCACGACTACGGGTTAGTGGCGCCATTACAACGCGATTTTTGAGGTGTAAATCACCCAAAATGAGAGGAGTATTAAGTTCAGCCATATATGTCTCGCCTGACACTTCAAATGCGAAAAATGATTTAAAGTGAGTTCTGCAGATAATCAATATATTGCTGAATGAGTTCTTCATTGCGTGAAAAATACGACCATTGACCATATTTCTCGGCTTGAATTAAGCCCGCCTGTTGTAACACAGACAAATGATTAGACATCGTAGACTGCGAAACATTACCGAGTTTTTCGATATTGCCAGCGCATACACCACGATTAAAGCCGCCACATTGTTCTTCTGACAAAAACTGTTCTGGTGTTTTCAACCATTCCAAGATTTGACGTCGAGTCGGATTGGCAAGTGCTTTAAAAATTAAATCAATATCCATAATTTAAACGGGTTTAATTAAATAAAAATTTGGACAACAAAGTTCTATTCAGCATCTTGAATACACTATATCGTATTTTTTCGATTTTTATATCGATTTTTTTAGATATATTGATCAAGAACAGATAGAACTTTGTTTTCTATATAAATTTAAATTACAAACCTTGTTTGAGGCTGGCTTCAATAAACTTATCTAAATCGCCATCAAGCACTGCGCCGGTGTTTGAACTTTCCACACTGGTACGTAAGTCTTTAATACGCGAGTCATCTAAAACGTATGAGCGAATTTGGCTGCCCCAACCGATATCTGACTTGGTATCTTCCAACGCTTGTGCCGCATCATTACGTTTTTGCATTTCAAGTTCGTACAATTTTGCACGTAACTGTTTCCATGCATGGTCACGGTTGGCGTGCTGTGAACGTTGGTTCTGACATGCCACCACAATCCCTGTTGGAGCGTGAGTTAAACGTACCGCAGAGTCTGTTTTGTTAATGTGCTGACCACCAGCACCAGATGCACGATAGGTATCAGTACGTACATCAGCTGGATTGATTTCAATTTCAATATTGTCATCAATTTCAGGCGATACAAAAACCGCTGAGAATGAAGTATGGCGACGATTACCCGAGTCAAAAGGTGACTTACGGACTAAACGGTGTACGCCAGATTCTGTACGTAACCAACCATATGCATACTCACCTTCTACACGGATCGTTGCAGACTTGATCCCTGCCACATCACCATCAGACTCTTCCATCACTTCTGCTTTAAAGCCATGACGTTCAATCCAACGTAGATACATGCGCAGTAACATGGATGCCCAGTCCTGTGCTTCAGTACCACCAGAACCCGCTTGAATTTCGACATAGCATGGGTTCGGGTCCATCGGATTACTGAACATACGACGGAATTCTAATTTCGCAAGTTCTGCTTCCGCTGAAGTTAACTCTGCTTGCACATCTGCAAGTAAGCTTTCTTCTTCTGCTTCAACCGCAAGATCCAACATCGCTTGGGCATCTTCTAGTTGAGTTGAAAGCCCTTCGAGCACGTTAATGACGTTTTCGAGTTCACCTTTTTCTTTTGCCATTGCTTGCGCACGGCTTTGATCATTCCAAATTGCTGGGTCTTCCAGCTCACGTAGAACCTCTTCTAAACGCTCTTTTTTCAGATCGTAGTCAAAGATACCCCCGTAATGTTTGACCACGGTCGTTTAAGTCTTTTAGCTGTAATAGATACGGATTAATTTCCACGTGAATTACTCTCAATCAAAAAATTTGGCTTAAATAGCCGCCTATTATATCACAGAGAATTTGCACAGATTCAGCCAGATTGATCATCCAAATCATTGACTTTAATGTACATAATATGAACAATACGCTCGCTTTACTATTTATTACATTTTATTTACAACAATAATGTTTCGAGGGTTTTATGAAAAAGACATTACTTGCACTAGGATTAGCTGTTTTCACTTCATCAACATTTGCTTATGATGGTCAAGTTGATGGCGGTTTTACTTATACAGATTGGGACAATGACATCGTAGATTCAAACGGATTGTTCAACTTACAAGGCACGTTATATTTAGACTCAGTAAACCCTAAAAATGGCCCATTAAACGAAGCTGCATTTTTAGGTCATAACAGCAATATTTATGCTAAATATAGCTATCAATATTTAGATACAAAAACAGTAGATGTATCAGATTATTTTCCTGTTTCAGGTCCGCTTGCAGGCAAAGCAGAATATGACAGCCACCATATTTCATTAGGTGCTGAATACTTCTTTGAACAATTCTACTTTAATGGTGAATTAGGCTACAAAGAAGAAAAAGCTGAAGTAAAAGTTGCTGGCATTTCAGCAAGCGAGGACTATGATTCAACAACATACCGCGCATTAGTAGGTTATTTACCTGTCTCTAACCTTTTACTTGCTGTTGGTATTGATGGCTATCAAGGCGACAATGATGAAGACGAAGACAACCGTTTTGCTGTTAAAGCAAAATATGTTGCGCCTTTGAACAATGGTCAATACATCAACCTAGAGGCAGATGGCGCTTTTGGTGATTTAGACTCTGTTACGATTGGTGCAGACTACTACTTCGACCAAGCTTTTAGCATTGGTGCATCTTATAACATCGAAGATGATGGTGATGAAGACACGGATTACTTCGCTATCCGTTCAAAATACTTCCTTAACCCGAACCTAGCAATCGGTGGTCAAGTTGGTTTTGGTGATGACATTCAAGCGTTCAACATCAATGCAACTTTACGTTTCTAATTTCGTTTGAATTAGGAATGTGCATTAAAAAAGCACCTCAAATTTGAGGTGCTTTTTTCTTTTCGATGTAATATTTACTTTAAAAAAAGTCCAGTTGTTGACCAAATAATCTACAAATTCATAATATCTACACAGTTTTAATAAAACAAAACATTAATAATAATTATATATTTTTCAATATCTTAAATAATTAAAATTACATAAAATTACTGAATACACAGTTCTGCAACTTTGCAGCGATTGACCATCTTTAAAAATTCTCTAGACTAAAACTTGTAACAAAAAATGTATTAAATTTAGCCAAACAATTTAGAGGGGTAGTTTCCATGAAAAAACTCGCAATTGCTTCAGCACTTCTTTCTGCACTTGCTATTACAGGTACAGCTCATGCTTATCAAGCAGAAGTGGGCGCTTCAGCTGGTTACATCGACCCAGATAATGGAAGCTCTGGCAGTGAATTTGGTGTAAACGGTACTTATTACTTCAACCCTGTTCAAACGCGTAACGCTCCTCTTGCAGAAGCTGCATTCTTAAACCGTGCAAGTAACGTAAATGCACATGCAACTTTCGCTGACCGTGGCGATGTTGACGACAATACTTATGGCGTTGGTATCGAATATTTCGTACCAAACTCAGATTTCTATGTATCTGGTGATGTAAGCCGTAATAATGTCGAAGTTGACACTCCATTCGGCACAGTAGACAACAATACAACTTATTATGCAGCTGAAGTGGGTTACCTTCCTGCACCTGGTTTCTTAGTTGCTGCCGGTCTAAAAGGTTGGGACAATGACGATGACGACGGTGTAGATCCAACTTTACGTGCTAAATACGTAACAACTTTAAGCAATGGTAAAGACATCAACCTTGAAGCGGGTGCAGCATTCGGTGATCTAGATGAATTCAATCTAGCAGCGGATTACTTCATCGACAAAACATTCAGTGTTGGTGCTGACTACTACAACAACGATGTCACTGATCGTAACGAAGTAGGGATCAATGCACGTAAATTCTTCAACCAACAAGTAAGCCTTGAAGGTCGTGTTGGTTTCGGTGAAGTTGGCAACAATGACTACAATTCATTTGGTGTAGCAGCGAAATACCGCTTCTAATCCATTGAAGTCAAAACCATAAAAAAACCGCTCTTCTGAGCGGTTTTTTATTTGCCTGTAAAAATAGAATTTATTGAGCCAAGTGTAGAACTCTCAATTGAACACTGACATTTCCTCTAAATTCATTTTTATCGAGTTCGTAGACCAAGCGGATTTGATCTTGCATAGGATTAAATTCATATTTTTCTGCCGCATTAAATGCAATTGCGTCCACCATTAAGCCATTATCTAAAGCAAGTTTTAATTTCAGATGCACATCTTTCAACCAACGATAATCTAAAACTTTAAATAGGCCTTCATAGACCGGTGCAGGGAATTTTTGTCCCCATGGACTTAAATTTTGCAAAAGATCGACGGTTTCGACATTAATGGCCGAATCGGGCAATTCGCCATCTGTCCAAATAGTGGCCTGAAATAAACTTTCATCTTGCGCAGCGATGAGTGCTTCAAAAGCGGTTTTAAATTCAGAAAAATGCTGCTTTTGAATGGTTAGTCCTGCTGCGGCTGCATGCCCACCAAAATGACTCACCAAATGTGGATGTAATTCAGCAATACGCTCAATACTGTCTCGAATATGAATACCTTCAATCGAACGCGCAGAGCCTTTAATATGTACGCCATCCTCATCTGCGGCAAAGACGATTGCAGGTCTATGAAATTGTTCTTTCAAACGCCCTGCAACAATCCCAATCACCCCTTGATGCCAATGCTGTTCAAACATGATCAAGGCTGCAGGTAAGTTATCCTGATCAAGCTGAATATGTTCTAACTCAGCCAGAGCTTCCTGTTTAATCTGCCCTTCGACTTGGCGTCTTTCAATATTGAGTTGATTCAACTGCTGCGCAATCGGATAAGCCGTACTTAAATCTGCCGCAATCAGACACTCAATCCCAATATCCATAGTCTCCATACGCCCAGCTGCATTGAGTCGTGGGCCAACTACAAAGCCCAAGTCCTGTGCTTTTAACTGTGCAGGATCACGACCGGCAATATCCAATAATGCACTGATCCCTGGACGACATAGTCCTTGCTGAATCCGCTTCAAACCAGCATCGATCAAGATCCGATTATTCAGATCTAGACTCGCAACATCGGCATAAGTGCCTAAGGCCACCAAGTCCAAATATTGGCTGAGGTTGGCTGTGGATTTAGCATTTTTTTTACGCATACTGGCCAAATTTGCCAACACATAAAATGCAACACCTACGCCAGCCAAGGCTTTACTTGGAAATTCACATCCCAATTGATTGGGATTTACCACCGCTTCTGCTTGTGGTGTTTCCTTTGTGGTCAGGTGATGGTCGGTAATGATCACCTGCATACCATGCGCCTGTGCCTGTGCTACACCAGCATGGCTCGAAATACCATTATCGACCGTAATCAGCACATCTGGAGTAAAGCTCACGAAGGCCAAATCAGCAATGGCAGGTGTCAGACCATAACCATATTTGAAACGATCTGGAACCAGATATTCAACATCCGCGCCCATATCACGTAGTGCCAAGACCATCAATGCAGTACTGGTCGCACCGTCGGCATCATAATCACCAACAATGACGATTTTCTTTTGAGTATCAATTGCTTGATCGATTATTTCAATCGCTTGCTCTAAACCCTTTAAGTTTGGCGCATGTAAGTGCTTAAGCTTCAATTCCAGCTCTTGTGCGGAAGAAACCCCGCGACGTGCCAATAAATCAGCAATAAACGGGGCAACGCCCTGAATATCTTCAGGGCGCGTCAAATAGGGTCTTTGTTGAATTAAAAGTTTAGACATTTATGGCATCAGTCGCTGTAAAACCCATTGACCATCCTGTAGTTTATAACTCAAGCGGTCATGTAAACGATTCGGACGGCCTTGCCAAAATTCATAATAATCCGGAACTAAACGATAGCCACCCCAAAACTCAGGTTTCGCCAATACCTCTTTGCTTTCCACTTGATCATGCAAATTTTGGAATCGCTGTTGTAATTCTTCACGGCTGGCAATAACACCACTTTGTGGGGTGCTAATGTGCGCTGCAATTTGGCTATCACGCGGTCGCTTATGGTAATAATCTGTCGATTCTTCGAGAGATATCTTTTCCACACGACCACTGACCCGAATTTGACGTTCCTGCTCTTGCCAATAAAACAATAATTCTGCATAAGGATTATCGAGCAGATCATTGCCTTTTTGACTGTCATAGTTGGTGTAGAAGTCATAACCTGCATGGGTCGCACCGCGCAACAAGACCGTCCGCACGTGCGGACGACCTTGGGCATTTGCCGTAGCCAAAGACATAGCATAGGGTTCATGCAATTGTGCTTCTAAGGCATGGTTAAACCATAATAAAAACTGCTCATGTGGATCACGGTTCACCTGATCTTCATGCAACTCACCTTTTTGATAAGTTAAACGCAGTTCACTTAAGTCCTTAATCACATCATTCATGCAATTTCCCCTCTTGATTTAAGCTGCATTGGCACGAACAGCATCAGCCAAATGATTTGCCAATGCGGTGACTTCTTCAAGGTCATTACCTTCAACCATGACTCGAATGACCGGCTCTGTGCCTGATTTACGAATCAAGATTCGACCGCGTCCTTTGAGCTGCGCTTCAGCTTTTTCAAACTCGCTCACCAATGCAGGTACGGCGTAGGGGTCAAACATCGCAGCCAAGCGAACATTCACCAAGACGTTAGGTAATAACTCAAAACCGTCCACCAATTCATGCAAAGCTTTACCTTGCTCAACCATCACCGTTAACACCTGAAGTGAAGCAATGATCGCATCACCTGTGGTGCTCTTGTCCAAAGTCAAGATATGACCTGATGGCTCACCACCCGTTACCCAACCTTTTTCTTCTAGGCCTTGTAAAACATAGCGGTCACCGACTTTGGCACGAAGCAACGGCACTTTGGCTTGATCTAAAGCAATTTCAAGTGCCATATTGCTCATCACGGTACCCACGATACCCACAGGTTTTTGACTCGCTTGAGTGGCTAAAATATAAAGAATATGGTCACCAGTAATTTGCTGACCATTTTTATCGACCATAATCACGCGGTCAGCATCACCATCAAAAGCGATCCCTAAATCTGCCTGATGTTCCACAACTGCTTTTTGTAAAAACTCAGGATGCGTCGAACCACAGTCTTTATTGATATTCAAACCATCCGGTTCGTTAAACAGCGCAATCACTTTTGCACCCAGTTCACGATACACCGAAGGGCCAACGCTATAGGCTGCACCATTGGCACAGTCCACCACAATTTTTAAGCCTGTCAGGTCAAAATGGTACGGGAAGGTTGATTTACAAAACTCGATATAACGACCATTGGCATCTTTTACACGCACACTTTTACCTAAGTTTGCAGGGTCTTCGATCACCAAGTCATTTTCAAGTTCTTTGTTTATGGCTTCTTGAATTTCATCCGGCAATTTTTTACCTTCGCTCGAGAAAAACTTAATGCCGTTGTCAAAATAAGGATTATGCGACGCCGAGATCACGATGCCTAAGCTGGCATGTAATGCACGGGTTAAATGGGCAATTGCAGGTGTAGGTAATGGACCCAGCAAATGAACATAAACACCTGCTGCGTTTAAACCGGCTTGTAAGGCTGACTCTAAAATATAGCCCGATAATCGGGTATCTTTACCTAGTACAACGATGGGCTTTGCTTTTTTACTGTATTGTTTTAATACTTTACCTGCGGCAAATCCTAGTTTTAATGCAAATTCAGGGGTAATAGGCAATTCACCGAATTTGCCACGAATGCCATCTGTACCAAAATAACTCATGTTGTACTCACTTCTTAATGGTGATCTTAATCATCACTTTTTACTGCAAATACTTTACACCAAAAACAAAAAGGCCGTCATATTAATGACGGCCTTTTCGGCTAAAAGCTACTAAATATCAACCAACACGGTAGTTTGGTGCTTCTTTAGTAATAGTCACGTCATGTACGTGAGATTCAGACATACCTGCCGCAGTAATTTTGACAAACTGTGCATTTTTACGTAAGTCATCGATCACCGCAGAACCGGTATACCCCATAGATGAACGTAAACCACCCATCATTTGATGAACGATGTTACCCATTGGACCTTTGTACGGTACGCGACCTTCAATACCTTCTGGTACAAGTTTTTCAGCGCCTGCTTTTGAGTCTTGGAAATAACGGTCAGCAGAACCCGTAGCACCTGCCATCGCACCCAATGAACCCATACCACGATACGCTTTGTAGTAACGACCTTGGAAGAATTCAACTTCGCCCGGTGCTTCTTCAGTACCCGCCATCAATGAACCTACCATGATGGTACTCGCACCGGCACCAATCGCTTTTGCCATATCACCAGAGAAACGGATACCACCGTCTGCAATCAATGGAATTTGATCTTTTAGTGCATTGGCAACGCTGTCAATCGCAGAGATTTGCGGCATACCAATACCAGCCACAATACGTGTAGTACAGATTGAACCTGGGCCAATACCCACTTTCACTGCATCTGCGCCAGCATCTAATAATGCAAGTGCTGCATCACCAGTCGCGATGTTACCGCCAATCACTTGAACTTGTGGATAGTTGGCTTTTACCCAACGTACACGTTCAATTACACCTGCAGAGTGACCATGTGCTGTATCAACAACAATCGCATCAACACCCGCTTCCACCAATGCTTCTACACGGCTTGGTGTTTCTGCACCTGTACCAACTGCAGCACCAACGCGTAAACGACCTAAGTCATCTTTGCAACTGTTTGGATAGTTTTCAGCTTTACGGAAATCAGTAACCGTGATTAAACCTTTCAGTTCGTTGTTGTCATTTACAACAAGGACTTTTTCAATACGGTGTTTTTGAAGTAATGCTTGGATGTTTTCTTTTGATTCGTTTTCACGAACAGTTACCAAACGATCATGGCCTGTCATGATGTTACTAACAGGTTGCTCAAGATTGGTTTCAAAACGAGTGTCACGACCAGTAACAATACCCACCACTTGACCGTCTTTCACCACTGGTACACCGCTGATGTTATTTGCTTGAGTTAAAGCAATCAGCTCACGTACAGTCGTTTCTGGTGTAACGGTAATTGGGTCTTTCACCATACCTGCTTCAAATTTTTTCACGCGGCGAACTTCTGCAGCTTGTGCAGCAATATCCATGTTTTTATGCAGGATACCGATACCACCGTTTTGCGCCATTGCAATCGCCATACGTGATTCAGTCACAGTATCCATCGCAGCAGAAACAAGTGGAATATTCAAATTGATGCCACGTGTGAAACGTGTCTTAAGAGAGACATCTTTTGGGAGAACAGTAGAATAGGCAGGGAGTAATAAGACATCATCAAAGGTTAGGGCTTCTTGAACGATGGTCAACATAACAGTCTCGCTGGTAATTTCCGTGAGCCATTATATACAAATTTCCGTTCAATTTTCATTTTAATTGCGGCAATTCTTTACGGAGTTTTCAATATTAACTATCGAATATGCTGTTTTCAGCAAGAATACACTGAGGGTTAGTCAGCAACTTGTTCAATACAGGCAGAATCCGAAGACTCTACCGCTTAATTTCAATAAATTTATTCTGGAACTAAAGCCTTAACTGACTTGATCGAAATCTTCATCATTTTCAGCGTTATGCAGTGGAATACTGATCAATGGAATCATTTGATGCGCGATGCGTGCTTTATTACATTGCTCATCAGCTATCTGCACACTTTTACATGTGGAACTGCGCGCCTCGTACACCCTACAACTCACTGCTTGCCCAATTTTCCCACCCAAAGCGATACAACGAGACTGTGTTTGATTGGTGCCCGCCATACATGAATACACGGCATTAACCGGCTCAGTATAATGTTCGGGCATATTCAGCCCTTCTGCCCAATAAAAAGAAACGCGATAGTGGGCACAACATGCTCCACAGGTTAAACATGCATCCTGAGTCGGTATTTGAGACAACATTTTTATCTATTCTCGTCATCTAAAAGCTTATTTTATGGACGAAAAATACTAAAAAATGTTATCTGCAAACTCAATTATTTTTTCTGAATTTTCAAGTCATTATACTGGGCAAGTAAAGACTGTTTCATCCATTAAATCGACACCACACTGCAAGGTTTCGATCCAATCTAAGAATTGATTGATCTGTTCTTTACCAATAAATGGCGTGCCGTGCTGCGGTACGATCATTTCCACATCCATCGTCCGTACCATGTTGACCCACAGACGGATCACTTTGTTCGAACACATGTAGCGCTGATGGAAGCCTTTCATTTTAGGAATATGAGCGGCAAAATTTTCTAAAGGTTTAGAGGCATCATCCACCATAGATGCGCCCATATCCCCTGAGAATAAAATTTTGGCAATCGGGTCATAAAATTGGAAGTTACCAACCGAATGTAGGAAATGTGCAGGAACAGCCACCAAATGACTGTTGCCTAATGGAATCACCTGACCATGATCTGGCAGTTCGATCAGACGATCCAACCAGTTGCCTTTCATCCGGTCACTCATAAATGCAGAGTTTAAATGCGGTAAGAAACGCGCCCACAGCTTAGATGCCACCACTTTGGCGTCGGTATAAACCAACCAACGCGGCATCGAGGTAATAATGTCTGGGTCCTGATGCGAGGCCATCACATAGTCAAGATTGGTCAAACGGGTATATTTATTCAGTTCCATAGTCAGTGGGACATAGGTCAAGTCACCACCCGGATCGAGCACCGCTGCGCGCTCATTATCCAAAATCAGGAACTGGTTCGCCTGTACGCCCTCGCCTTTTACCAAGCTGGTAAAGCTAATACATTTATGCTTTCCATCATCATAAAGTACCTGTGATGTTGTGCGTTCGAAAGCCATTCCCATTCCCCAAATTTTTTATCAAAAAAAATATATTCTATAGGTGAATAACATATATTTATTTAGGGAAACTTACAATAAATATTAAGTCAATATTATCTGAAATATCAGTGAATTGAGTCTCATTTATTGGCAAAGAATCCTGAGTTTTTAACTCAGGATTTCATGTATTTTTAATATGGTGAGATCATTATTTAAAATAAATAGTGTTGTGCCAACGCAGCCAAACCAATCACCAAGAATACCAAGGCGCCAATTTTATGAATCAGTGAAATCGGTAGTTTTTCTGCTAGTTTGTTCCCAATAAATACCGCAGGCGCATTAACCAACATGATGCCTAGTGTCGTCCCCAAAGTCACCCAGCCAATACTGTCAAAGCGTGCAGCCAGTGCAACTGTGGCAATTTGGGTTTTATCTCCAATCTCAGCCAAGAAGAACAAAACGAAAGTGGCACCAAAAACCCCATATTTTTGCCACTTATTGATACTTTCAGATTCATCATCCAATTGATCGGGGATCAACATCCACACCGCCATGGCAATAAAGCCCAGAGAAACAATCCACAATAAAACGGTTGGGCTTAAAACGGTGGTAATCCATTGACCCAGCACAGCAGAAACCCCGTGGTTCACCACAGTCGCTAGGAAAATTGCAATTAAGATCGGAACGGGTTTACGAAAACGTGCAGCAAGCAGTAAGGCAAGTAATTGTGTTTTATCGCCCATTTCTGACAGGGCAACAACAACAAGGGAAATGAAGAAAGCGGTTAACATGGTGCATTTCTCTGGCTAGCAATAACATATACCGATGACTTATCCCTCCTGCTAGCCAATGTGCAGAGTGATAAATCAAAGGTCTTGCCAACAAAAGAAAGCTACGAAGAGCTCATTTGGTTCTTTGCTATGATGACCATGCTCGTTTTAGAGCAAATATGTTGACCATCACCTTTTTACTTTGCGTAAAAAGCGGCTACTCCCCAATGAAGTAATGCTATTCTAGCGAGGAATGCATGTTTTCGCAATTTTAATTTTCGATGACTCAATTTGATATGCAAAACAATAATCAAAAATTTCAAGAATTTATTCAACACTATATGCATGTGCAGGATGTATTAATCATTGCAGGCGGCCCGTCTCAGCTCAGTTTTGACTTAACCACCATTCAGCCCTCAAAAAAACTGCTGATCATTTGCTGTAATCAAAGTTTTCTTCAACTTCCTCAGGCTCAAATTGCTCATCATTCAGACTATGCATGGTGGTTACAGTATCAGCCCATGCTCAAAGCCTGCTTTCAAGGTGACATCATTAGCGGATGTGGTTTAGGTCACAACCGGCCATATCCTGAACATGAAGTGATTAACTTCAAAACCGTGCGCATCGATACGCAAGCGGAGTTATTTCATTCACCGTACTTTGTTTATGGTAATAATTGCGGCCTTCAAGCCTATTCACTCGCACATCTCTTTCAACCGCATCGTATTTGGCTGATGGGCTATGACTTTCAACACCAACAGGGCCAAACACATGCTTATCAGCATCAACATGTGCAAGAACTGGAGCATTATGAAAAGTTTTGGGGCTTATTTTTAAAAGACTTCCAACGCTTTGAACATTTAAGGCACAAGCTTTGGCCGACGGCGCACCCGCATCGTACGTTTCCACTCACCTACAACCTCAACGCAAACTCGGCATTAAAGCTGTACCCTTCACCCATTGAACTTCCTGATTGGCTTTGCCAGTCCACCACCACAACACCATAAAAAAAACCCTGCCAAAGCAGGGTTTTTTTGAAACTTAAACAGGTCAGATTAGATCAATAAAGTTCGAATATCTTTGAGCAGCTTCGTCAGTTTATTAGCAAAACGTGCTGCGTCCGCTCCATTAATCACACGGTGATCGTATGACAATGACAGCGGCAGCATCAAACGTGGATCAAAGCTTTCACCATTCCATACTGGCTGCATGGTTGCAGGTGAAATACCCAAAATCGCCACCTGTGGCCAGTTGACCAACGGTGTAAATGCCGTGCCACCAATTGAACCCAAACTGGTAATGGTAAAATTCGCACCTTGTAGATCTTTTGGCGATAGTTTTTTGTCACGTGCTTTTTGACTCAGCTCACCCAGCTCAATTGCAATCTGCTTAATCGATTTTTGATCTGGATTACGCAGTACAGGCACGGTCAAACCATCAGGCGTTGCAACGGCAATCCCCATATGGATTTCATTACGTAACAATACTGACTTGCCATCATCAGACAAATGACCTGCAAATTCACGCTCTTCTTTCAACAAATAAGCCACTGCTTTGATGATGAAAGCCATAATGGTTAAGCCAATACCTTCTTTCTTAAAGTTAGCTTTTAAATCATTACGCCAAGCTTCAAGATCGGTAATATCCGCAGCATCGAATTGCGTCACTTGCGGGATAAAATTGTTTAAAGACAATTGCGGAATCGACACTTGTTGTAAACGTGTCAAAACTTTCTCTTCCACACCACCAAAAGCATCAAAGCTTGGCAATTTCGGCAAGCCTGAAACCTGTGCCACAGCTTGAGCTGCAGGTGCAACTTGCGGAGTGGTCAAACGGGTTTTCACATAAGCGAATAAATCTTCTTTCATTAAACGCTCATGCGGGCCCGATGCTTTGACTTCTGCCAAAACCACACCTAATTCACGTGCAAGCTTACGAACGGCCGGACCTGCATACACTTTGGCATTGGCAGCATTTTGCTCTTTGGTGAGCTTATCTGCGCCTTGTGGTTGCGGTGCTGCTGCTTCAACTTTGCTTTCAGCTTTAGGTGCAACTGTCGCAGGCTGTGCTACAGCTGGTGCAGGTTTCGCTGCTGGCGCTGGTGCAGGTGCTGCAACAGCTTGACCTTCGGCTTCAATCGTCACTAAAGCGACGCCTTCAGAGACACTTTGCCCTAACTGAACATGAATCGCGGTGATTTTACCAGCGGTAGAGCTTGGTACTTCTACCGTTGCTTTGTCTGATTCCACCACGATGATACTTTGGTCTTTTTCAACCACATCACCCACAGCGACTAAAATTTCAGCCACTGCTGCTTTATCAACACCTAAGTCAGGCACTGCAATTTCTACAGGCCCAGACGCCGCAGCCGTAGACGGCGTTGGTGTTGCTTCTGCGACAATGGGTGCAGCAACAGGCTGTGCAGTTTCTTGCACAGGAGCCGATGCAACCGCAGCAGATGAAGCCGCCGTTTTTACCGTTAAAATCACTACACCTTCTTTCACTACATCGCCAGCACTGATCGTGATCGATTCGATACGGCCTGATACAGTACTTGGAACTTCGACTGTCGCTTTGTCTGATTCCACCACGATAATGCTTTGATCAACATCAATCTCATCACCGACAGAGACCAAAATCTCACTCACCGTAGCTTTCTCTACGCCAATATCAGGGACTTGCACATCGATACTTTGCGACTGAGGAGCATTGGCTGCAACAGGTGCTGCTGCAGCTTGTTCTGCTTCCACAACCGGAGTTGGTTCTGCTGCTTGGTCTTCAGTTGCATTTTGTACTGGCTCAGCGGTAGCAGTACTTTGACCTTCTTCTTCCAACTCGATCAGCACAGCACCTTCAGCAACACTGTCACCCAGATTAACTGCAATGCTTTTCACCACGCCTGCCGAAGTGCTTGGTACTTCAACAGAGGCTTTATCAGACTCTAACAACACAATGCTGTCATCGACGCTAATGCTGTCGCCGACTTTCACTAAAATCTCAGCGACCGTTGCTTTATCTACACCAATATCAGGAGTCGTAATTTGCATGATTAGTTCTCCTCTTTGTAGTCAGCCACAGCATGCAGTTCCGGCGTTTCCTGCGGAGCCCATGCCACTGGACGGTCAGTATCTAGTTCAAAGCTTGAGATAGCATCTTTGACTAAACGCGCATCAACTTCGCCTTCATCCGCGAGTTTTTTCAATGTTGCTACCACAATATGTGCGGCATCGACACCAAAGTAGCTACGTAAGTTGCCACGTGTATCTGAACGACCATAACCATCTGTACCTAATGCAACGAACGGACGATTGTCTGGAAGATAAGCACGGATTTGTTCGCTATAAGCACGCATGTGATCGGTTGCCGATACCACAATACCGTCTTTTTCACGAAGTAATTGAGAGATCCAAGCTTCTTTCGTATCTTCAGCCAATGGATGTAGGCGGTTGTATTCTTCACACGCCATACCATCACGAGCTAATTCGTTAAAGCTAGTGACGCTCCACACATTTGAATGAATTTGATATTCATCACGAAGGATTTTCGCTGCTTTAATCACTTCACGCAGAATCACACCTGAACCCATCAATTGAACCGTTGCTTTCTCATCTTCTTCGAAGAGATACATACCACGTTTAATGCCTTCTTCGGCACCTTCAGGAATAGCAGGGTGTTCGTAGTTTTCATTCATTACTGTTAAGTAGTAGAACACACGCTCTTGGTTCACGTACATGCGTTTTAAACCATCATGTACGATTACTGCCAACTCATAACCAAAACATGGGTCATAAGAAATACAGTTTGGAATCGTATTTGCCAAGATATGTGAATGACCATCTTGGTGCTGTAAACCTTCACCGTTCAGTGTTGTACGACCCGCAGTTGCACCGAGCAAGAAACCTTGCGCCTGTGCATCACCTGCAGCCCATGCAATATCGCCAATACGCTGGAAACCGAACATCGAGTAGTACATGTACATCGGAATCATTGGCAAGTTATTGGTTGAATAACTGGTTCCTAACGCAGCCCAAGCACTCATCGCACCCGCTTCGTTAATCCCTTCTTGTAGCATGTGACCATCTTTGGCTTCACGGTAATGCATCAACTGTTCTTGGTCTTCAGGGGTATATTTTTGACCATGCGCAGCATAGATCCCCAACTGACGGAACATACCTTCCAAACCGAAAGTACGCGCTTCATCTGGCACGATTGGTACGACACGATCTTTAATGGCTTTTTCTTTCAATAATGATGAAATCAAACGCACCATCAACATGGTCGTCGATTGCTCTTTACCACCACTGCCTTTCAGTACCGCATCAAACACAGACAATTCAGGAATCGCCAGCTGTTCACTTTCTTTACGACGTGCAGGTAAATAACCACCCAATGCCTCACGACGCGCCTTCATGTATTTCAATTCAGGCGAGTTTTCACTCGGACGATAGAATGGCACTTCTTCAAGCTGTTCATCGGTAAATGGCAGGTTGAAACGGTTACGCACGTATTTCAACGACTCAAGCTGCATTTTCTTGATTTGATGCGTCTTGTTGACGGCTTCAATCTCTTCCGACAAACCATAACCTTTGACTGTTTTTGCCAAGATAACTGTTGGCTGACCTGTTTCCTTCATCGCTTCGGCATAAGCCGCATACACTTTGAATGGGTCATGGCCACCACGGTTCAGGTTATCAATATCTTCATCGCTTAAGTTGCGCACCAACTCTTCAGCTTCAGGATACTTACCAAAGAAATGTGCACGCGTATACGCACCGCCTTTCACTTGATAGCGTTGGAAGTCACCATCAACCGCTTCTTCCATCACCGCTTTTAAGGCACCTGAATCATCTTTTGCCAGTAACGGATCCCAATGACGACCCCATACCACCTTAATCACGCGCCAGCCTGCACCACGGAACAATGATTCAAGTTCTTGAATAATTTTACCATTACCACGAACTGGGCCATCTAGACGCTGTAAGTTACAGTTCACGACCCAAATCAGGTTGTCGAGCTTTTCACGACCTGCAAGTGAAATGGCACCTGTACTTTCAGGCTCATCCATTTCACCATCACCGAGGTAAGCCCAAACTTTACGGTTTTCTTCTTTGATCAGGCCACGGTTCATCAAGTACTTTTGGATGTGTGCTTGATAGATCGACATGATTGGACCTAGACCCATCGATACAGTTGGGAACTGCCAATAATCTGGCATCAAATATGGATGTGGGTATGACGGCAAACCTTTACCGCCAACTTCACGACGGAAATTATTTAAGTGCTCTTCAGTCAAACGACCTTCTAAGAACGAACGTGCATAGATACCCGGCGCACAGTGACCTTGATAATAGATCATGTCACCGCCAAAGCTGTCGCTATTGGCACGGAAGAAGTGGTTAAAACCCACGTCATATAAAGTTGCAGATGATGCAAAACTTGCCAAGTGACCACCTAAATCGTCACCGGTTTTATTGGCACGCAGTACCATTGCTAAGGCATTCCAGCGGATCAGCGCACGAATACGGCGCTCCATATCCGAATCACCCGGCATAGGCGGTTGTTCTTCAACTGAAATGGTATTTAAGTAAGGAGTATTTAGTCGCTGAATGGGAACGTGCTTAGCAATCGCTTGTTGATAGAGTTTTTCAAGCAAAAATGCAGCGCGGTCAGTTCCCATGTGCTGTAAAACTGAATCAAATGCGTCCTGCCATTCTTGGGTTTCTTGCGCATCTGTATCGCCATAAAACGCCATACTTCACCTATCCTATGTGCTAAATATATGGCTCTATTAGTACCATATTTTGGCTAGGCTCAGTTATCGCCACAAATGAATACGAAATAGCTCTGTTATTTATTTACTAAATACTCATTGATTAACAATTACACAAATTTACATTTTTGGGTCAATTTTCGCCATTTTTCATACAGACAATATTTTTTAAAATGATAATTTTATAGTTATTAGCGATAAATAAAAAAGCCATTGTCTGTAGAGGTTCAGACAATGGCTTCGTATACAAATTTTGTATGTGCTTATGGCAACATCGCTAAATACGTTGATGGGTTTTTACGTTGACCATCTTTCACTACTTCGTAATGTAAATGTGGGCCAGTACAACGACCAGTACAACCAACGTTAGCAATATGCTCACCCGCAGCAACACGGTCGCCTACACGTGCAATTAAGCGTGATGCATGTGCATAACGTGTCAGGTAACCATTACCATGGTTAATTTCAACATATTGACCATAACCTGTGCCCCAACCTGACTTTGTTACAATGCCTGGACCCGTTGCATAAATAGGTGTGCCACTAGCCGCAGAAAGATCTAAACCTGAATGATTTTCTGCACGGCCACCCATGGTACGACCACCATAGTTTGAACTTACACGCTTCATGTCTGGAAGTGGGTGGGCAATTAACCATGAATATGGATTATTTGAACTTGCTGAATAGTTTTTAGAGGAATTGCTTGAACCGTATTTTTTTGCGATTGTCGCATTGTTGAGTTCAATTGATTTTTCACGAATTTGAACATTCAACTTCGTTTCAGCTGGAACATCAATATCATTGCTTTCAGAGTAAGCACCTTGAGACAAGGTGCGAGTTAACTGTTCAATACGATCTGATGATGAGTCTGCTTGATTTAATTCAACTAAATCTGCAAAAGCGACTGAAGCGGCCGAAGCTGCCAATGAAAACGCCAATAAAATACGTCGTAAATGCATAAAAAACCTCTATAAACTGTTCTCTTTTGTTCCTTGTGTGATTTCGTCCTTGATATCAGCCAAAAGGAGCGCATAAGATTAAGACATAAACATGTAGGAAATATGTATGTCAGAACCTGTCAACGTCTTTCAACCAACAAGAAAACACATAAAAACAGGAAACTTGTCGTTTCTCTCAACGCAAGTTGCTGTATGGCAGAAACTTACGAAAATTGTTCAACCGCTATTGCCCCAACCGGATCAATGGCAAGTTGTTTGTTATATAAATGGTGTACTTATATTAACTGGAGAAAATCAGGCACTGATTAGTCAGTTGGCCTATTTGCAAAAGCAATATATTGCACAATTATCACAAATATACGAATTCAAGGATTTGCACAAGATTCAAGTCCGTCTGAGAACTCCGTCTCCAACGCCCCATTCCCCTGAAAAAATTTCAAGAACCCTCAGTACAGAAACTCAGGATTTACTCCGTAATGCTGCTGACTTTGTGAGCGACCCTAAGCTTAGCCAAGCAATGCTGCGTTTGGCAAGCAATAAAAAGTAACCACCCAGTTGTAACAGACAAATTTGAATGCTCAGAATGTGACAGACTTAACACTTACAAATGATACAATATAACATCACTATTATAAGACAATGACTTATGTCACATTCACATAACTAATTGGGCAATCATTAATGTCATCAAATGTTACAATTTCATAGCTATCTGGATCACTTTTGACATTGCGTAATAACTGATTATTTAATGCATGACCTGACTTATAGGCATCATATTTCGCAATAATTTGATGACCGAGCAAATATAAATCACCCACAGCATCTAATATTTTGTGACGAACAAACTCATCCGAAAAGCGTAAGCCCTCTTCATTGACCACACCATTGTCATCTACACCAATGGCATTTTCGAGACTCGCCCCTAAAGCCAAATTATTAGCTTTGAGGTAGTCCAAATCTTTCATAAAGCCAAAAGTCCGCGCTTCACTAACTTCATAGACAAAT
This sequence comes from Acinetobacter sp. LipI_15, assembly GCF_058242865.1. NCBI lineage: Bacteria > Pseudomonadati > Pseudomonadota > Gammaproteobacteria > Moraxellales > Moraxellaceae > Acinetobacter > Acinetobacter sp. LipI_15. The sequence goes on from NZ_JBZAYN010000001.1 coordinate 3,027,271, forward strand.
GTTTCGGTTGAAAAGTCGATGGTTGCCGACTGAAATTCTTTCTTAAATGCAGGATGGTCAAAATCAATCGTAAAATTTAATTGGAAACCGTCATGCGGTTGGAAGGCAGCACGTTTATCATCGATCAGTGCTTCGACAGGTTTGCGTATTTTTATGAATTTTTTAGGTGCATTTTGTTCTTGTAGTTCACCTTGCATAAGCAAATAAATGAACGGGCCGGCACTCCCATCCATAATGGGCACTTCAGACGCCGACACTTCCACGATCAGGTTATCAATCCCTAAACCAGCAATCGCACTCATAATGTGCTCAATTGTGCCCACCTTGGCATTTTCTTGCACCAAGTTAGAACACATGAATGCTTCTTGAATCAGCATAGCATCGGCTGGAATATCAATCGGTGGATTTAAGTCGATACGACGAAACACAATCCCCCCATCGGCATGATGTGGCACAAAGTTAATCATCACTTTTTGCCCACTATGCAGTCCGATGCCACTCGCTTTCACGATGCGTTTCAGGGTACGTTGTTTCAACATGTGTCTTCTATCATCAGTTCACAAAACCGCTATACGTTAGCATATTTAGCCATTGATAAAAAACAAAAAGGTAGCTGATCAGCTACCTTTTGTAATCAACAGACATTTAAGTCATTGAATTTATGTTATTTACGTTGCTGATTTTTCAAATAGTCTTGAATACTCATTGGCGTAGGGCGTGAATTGGATGCTGACGCCGCTGCTGCAGCTGGAGCTGCTGCTTCATTGTGCTGACGTTGAATCGCTGGCACATCATCTTCATCTACAGGTACTTGTGCAGAAGCGACTGTACGCGTTGCTTGTGCGACAGGGCGTTTCACTGGCTCAGCAGAATCGGCAGAATTACGCGTTAAACCCGTTGCGATCACCGTTACGCTAATTTCATCACGTGCATCTGGATCAAATACCGTACCGTAGAACACTTGACCTTCATCAAGATCCACAATTTGGTTCACCACATCAGTGATTTCTTCAATTTCACCGAAGGTTACATCATCGCCACCTGTAACATTAATCAAAATGCCTTTTGCATTCATGATGGTCACGTTATCTAACAACGGGCTACGGATCGCTTGCTCAGCAGCTTGACGCGCACGGTTTTCACCACGACCAGAACCTGCACCCATCATGGCATAACCACGGGTACTCATCGCAGTTTTCAAATCGGCGAAGTCAAGGTTGATATGACCCGGACGTACCACCAAATCAAAGATACTACGCACCGCATTTAACAATACGTCGTCTGCCTTTTTATAGGCATCTTTCATTGAAATATCGCGGAATACTTTAAGTAGACGTTGGTTCGGAATAATAATCAGAGAATCAACATGTTGCTCAAGTGCTTCAATACCTTTCTCAGCAGATTGCTGACGACGTTTACCTTCAAAGTTAAACGGAGTCGTCACCACACCTACAGTTAAGATACCCATTTCTTTGGCAATTTCAGCAACAACTGGCGCAGCACCGGTACCTGTACCACCACCCATACCTGCAGTCACGAACACCATGTCCGTACCTTCAAGGTGTTGGCGAATCAACTCACGGCTTTCTTCAGCAGCAGTTTGACCCACTTGTGGATTTGCACCTGCACCCAAACCACGCGTACTTTGCTCGCCGAGTTGGATTTTAAATTGTGCATTCATGCGGTCGAGTGCTTGTTTGTCTGTATTGGCACAAACAAATTTTACACCTTCGATATCTGATTCCAACATATGTTGCACAGCGTTACCGCCAGCACCACCTACACCGAATACTGTGAAACGGGCTTGACCGTTGCTGTCGCTTTGATCATCTTCTAAAAATTCAAATGAGGCCATGCCTAAAAAATTCCTAATCCATAATTGGCAGACACTTCAGCCCGTATACTGCCTTGATCTTAATAAAAATTGTTTTTTAGAATGCTGTCCAAGTTCCAGCTTGTCAAGTACAAGCAATAATCCGTACAACTTCCCAACAATATTCCCAAATATTTCAACTTAAAAGATCGACTTCAAGGTGTCATTGAAGCCCGACCATGCACGTTTTACCCGATTCAATACTGAAAGTTTTTCCGTATCTTCTGGCTCAACGATCGTATCTTGTGTTTCACTTTGACTGAAAATTAACAGACCTGCGGCAGTCGCGTATTGTGAACGACGTAAAGCGGCTTGCTGTTGATCATCAGCATACACTTGCATAGGTGGATTACCTAAATGTGCAGAAACACTTAACATCCGACGTGCAAATGTCACCATCCCTTCAATTTGGCAGGCATCACCTGTGAGTACAACACCATGGTATAAACCATGAATCGCACCATGATCGACCAATTCATTACGCACTTGATTAAAGATTTCTTCATAGCGCGCAATAATGATTTCGGTCAGTTCAATACGGCTAATGGTTTGTGGACCATCAATCCCTTGGAACTGAATCATACTTTCAGGTTTAACCACTTTCAGATCAACACAACCATACAACAGCTTAATGCGTTCAGCTTCTTCTGTTGTGGTTTGCAATACAGCAGCAATATCACGTGTTACATGCTCACCGCCACGTTGCAAGGTGTGTGTCATCGCCAAGCGACCATCTAAATAGACCGCAATATTGGTCGTACCAGCACCAATATCAACCAAGCACACACCATATTCTTTTTCATCTTTAAGCAAACTGGCTTCAGCTGTTGCTAATGATGAAATGACCATGCGTTCAACGCCAATATTGGCACCTTTTAATGCGCGATCCAAATTCTGCATGGTGCTGATGGGCAACATCATCAAATGATAATGTCCTGTCATACTCCGTGCTGACATGCGAATCGGGTTTAACACCCATTCAGGTTCATCATCTAGTTCAAAACCTAAAGGTACAGCACTCACCAAATAATGGTCAGACGTTAAATGACTGGCTTTGGCCAGTTCTAAAGCACGCACCACTTCATTGGTGGTAATCGCATGGTCATTATTTTCAATTGGAGTGCGACCAGAGGCATAAAAACTTTTTAGTTCAGCACTTGGAATGGAAATCCACGCAGAATGTACACGACATTCCGCCATATCTTCCGCTTCCTGCACTGCATTTTTAATTGCGGTAACAACTTTATCGAGACTGACAATTTTCCCTTTATTCATGCCGCGGTTACGAGCGGTCGCCATCCCTACCACTTGGATATTGTCTGGCGCGTGTACCTTACCAATCAAAACTGAAACTTTGTGTGTCCCAATGTCAATCGCAACAACCGAGGGAACAGCTTCATTCATTATTTACTACTACCATTCACATGTTTGTTTAATTTATGGCTTAAAGCCTCTACTTATAAAGCCGATCATTATGGCTTTACAGGCGCTGCATTCGCAATGCCTATGTCATCACTGGTTACAACAAACTGACCATTTATCGACTTTGCTGGCACAGAGTTTTTCCATTGAATCGCTAAACCATTTCGGTAGCGCAAATCGATGGCAGAAATTCGTGGCCAAACAGGTTTTAAGTCACTGTGTGCGAGATAACTTAAACGCTGCAACTTACTCATGGTTTGATCCTGATCGACAATCACACGTAAGCCTGAATCAAACTGCATAAACCAAGTCATTCGTTCGGTTAAATATAATTCTTTTAAACGAATGCCAACAGGTATAAATAGTTGATTAATTTCATTATAGCGACGCATCATCATTTTGGACTGACTCGTCGGCCCATGCAATAACGGTAAATTCTGATGATTGGTCGGAGTTAATTCAGCAAATACATCACCACTGTCGCTTAACAGTCGCCCAGTTCCCCAACGTGCAATCGCTTGACGCGGCATCACCCGTACACGAATTGCATTCGGCCATGCACGCGATACCACCACGCGATCGACCCAAGAGATTTCTAAAGTACGGTCACGAATGACACGTAAATCAGAGGTAAAATAGTTTTCAGTCATCATCGGTGAAACGTATGACATGACTTGTTGTTTTTCTTGGGCGCTCCGCACACCCACCACATCAAGTTCAGCCACACGTGCATCCGTCATGACTTTATATAGCCCCCAAATTCCGGCAATCAAAACCACACATGCAATAAACAACAACAGCCATCCACCCACATTGGTAAGCTTTTCCTTACGTGTCGGTGGTTTGTCATGTATCGATGTCGTTGCTGCACGTTTACGGCGCATAGACGCAGGAAGTTGAGCCATAATTTAGTGTGCCGCACCTGTCAGGGTTTGTTCCAAAATTGCGACACAAAGATCATCAAAACTATAACCTACAGCATTAGCAGCTTTTGGTACTAGAGAATGACTGGTCATACCCGGAACAGTATTTACCTCAAGTAACCAGAAGTTTCCTTCGGCATCCTGCATCGCGTCAATACGACCCCAACCACTCGCACCTACCGCTTGGAAAGCGCGTAAAGATAAAGCTTGTAGACGCTTTTCTTCATCTTCAGTCAAGCCACATGGAATACCATATTGCACATCGTTACGGTTATATTTCGCTTCGTAATCGTAAAAAGCCACATCTGCAGGCGGTTCTAAACGAATCACCGGTAAAGCCTGACCATTTAAAATCACAATGGTAAATTCACGTCCGGTAATCCATTTTTCAGCCATCACGACTGCATCATGCTGGGTCGCTTTTGCAATTGCGGTTGCAAAGTCTTCAATTTTTTCAACTTTGCTCATACCAATGCTTGAACCTTCATGCACGGGCTTGATGATAAATGGCAAACCAATTGAATCTACAATTTCTTGTAAATCTGAGTCTTTGCTGACAATACGATAAGGTGCTGTCGGTAGTTCTGAACCTTGCCAAACTTGTTTAGTTTTGACTTTATCCATACCAATCGCCGAGCCTTGAACGCCCGTTCCAGTGTACGGAATGTTTAACCATTCCAAAGTACCCTGAATTTGACCATCTTCACCACCACGGCCATGAAGGACGATAAATGCACGGTCATAAGCCACCAACTCAGTCACACTGCGTTGCTGCGGATCGAATGCTTCGGCATTTACACCCGAACGCACCAATGCTTCAAGTACAGCTTTACCACTATCGAGAGAAACCTCACGTTCGGCAGATTTCCCACCTAATAACACGGCAACTTTGCCGAATTTTGAAGCATTTGACACGTTTATATCCTTAAAACTTTTATCTACGGTCTAAACAAACTTTGGATCACCAAGCGATGATCATTTTACATAGAGATTGTTTTGAGCAAGTTCGATTGAGATTGCTCCAACATTACCTGCGCCCTGTGTTAATAACAAGTCATTTGCTTGTAACACTTTTTTCATTACTGCTTGTAAGTTGCCTTCTACTGGATCGATGAGAATCGGCTCAACCTCACCACGGAGACGAATGCTTCGAGCCAATGCACGACTATCCGCACCCACAATTGGCTTTTCACCCGCAGGATAAACTTCTAATAACAACAATTGATCGACTTGTGACAAGACATCGACGAAGTCATCAAAACAGTCACGCGTACGGCTAAAACGGTGCGGTTGGAACATCATCACCAAACGACGATCTGGATGACTTGCACGTGCCGCTTTAATGGTCGCTTCCACTTCTTTTGGATGGTGACCATAGTCATCGACCAATTTCACCAAGCCATCTTCAACTTCAAATTCGCCTTGTACTTGGAAACGACGACCTACACCACTGAAGCTTTCTAAGGCACGCGCAATCGCAGCATCAGAAACACCTTCATCCGTTGCAATACCAATCGCTGCCAAGGCATTTAAGATATTATGAAGACCCGGCAAGTTAATGGTTAAACGTAACGGCTCACGGTCTTTACGCAAAACTGTAAAGTGTGATTGCATGCCTTCTTGAGCCACATCAACAGCACGAATGTCATTGTCTTCATTGAAACCATAAGTCACGACAGGACGACCAATACGCGGCATAATTTCACGGATGTTGGCATCATCACCACACATCACGGCTAAACCGTAAAATGGAAGACGCTGTAAGAATTGCACAAAGGTATCTTTTAATACATCGAAACTACCGCCATAGGTATCCATATGGTCAGCGTCGATATTGGTGACAATCGTTGCCATCGGCTGTAAATGCAGGAATGACGCATCTGATTCGTCTGCTTCAGCCACGATATAACGACTTGCACCCAATGCAGCATTCACACCAGTACGATTTAACAAACCACCAATGACATAAGTTGGGTCCAGATTTTCTTCTGCCAACATGCATGTCACAAGACTGGTTGTCGTGGTTTTACCATGCGTCCCCGCAACGGCAATACCATGACGGTAACGCATTAATTCACCCAACATTTCTGCACGACGCACGACAGGTGTACGGGTTTCAATCGCCGCTTTCACTTCCGGGTTTTCAGAATCAATGGCTGTTGATACCACGATTACATTGGCACCTTGAATATTTTCAGCAGCATGACCGATGAAAACTTGAATGCCGTTTTCTTCAAGCTGAGCCGTGGTTTTCGACGCTTTAATATCTGAACCTGAAACTTTATAGCCTTGGTTTTTCAATACTTCGGCAATACCGCACATGCCCGCACCACCAATCCCAATAAAATGGATGTGTTTAATACGGCGCATTTCTGGCACTTTAATGAGCTTTTTCGCTTGATCGGCAGGCGTTGATGGAGACATAGATTACTCGAATTTTACAAATCTTGAATTAAACCAACCACGTGCTGTGTCGCATCGGGTTGTGCCTGTTGTCGAGCCTTAACCGCCATTTCCATAAGTCGTTGGCGATTCATCAGCGGCTTCAACAACGCTGTTAAACTTTCTGCGGTCATGTCCGCTTGTGGGCAAATTTTTGCGGCATTGATATTGGCCAAGAACCCTGCATTTGCAGTTTGATGGTCATCCACTGCACTTGGCAGAGGAACAAACACGGCTGCTACACCTGCTGTCGCAATTTCAGTGACGGTTAGCGCACCAGCACGGCAGATAATCAAATCCGCTGCAGAATAGGCTGCTGCCATATCTTCAATAAACGGCTGAACTTCAACTTGCATATGTTCAGGTGCATTTGCATAACGAGCCAATGTGCTTTCAGCGTTATTTTGACCACACTGGTGATATACACTGAGTGGCTGTTCTAATTGCTGCAAGGCTGCCGGCACACATTCATTTAAGGCACGTGCGCCCAATGAGCCGCCCACAATTAAAACCCGTAATGGCAAACCAGCTTTTTCACGCTCTTGGTAACGCCATGACGGATTTAAAATTTCTGTAATTTCTTTGCGTACAGGATTACCTGTGGTCACGATTTTATCTTGTGCTGGAAAGGTATTTGGAAATGCCTGACAGACAATTTTAGCCACACGTGACAACTGCGTATTGGTAAAACCTGCCACCGCATTTTGTTCATGGATAATAACCGGAATACCCAATGCACGAGCCGCCAAACCACCCGGTCCAGCCACATACCCCCCAAAACCTGCAACAGCATCGACTTTGAGTTGTTTCATATAACGCATGGCACTCAAAGTGGCTTTGAGAATTTTAAACGGTGCCATCAGCTTACGCACGACTCCATTGCCGCGTACGCCCTGGATATCGATTTGATAAATTGGAATATTATGATTTTTAAGCAGGCGATTTTCCATGCCTGTTGGCGTTGCGAGCCAAGAAACTTCACAGCCTTGTTGTTGCAACTCTTTGGCAACAGCGAGCGCTGGAAAGACGTGACCACCGGTTCCGGCAGCCATCATCATGACATGTTTCGGCTTTACTTGCGTTACTTCGGTCACTGTCTAATTCTTCAATTCTAAAAAGAGGCTAATGATATTCGATTTTAAGCAAACAATTGTAATCACAAACGCATGACCGTGAAAGGTAATTTACTTTTTTTCAACAGGCGTATGATTGTTTTTTTCTACTATTTTAAAAGTTTAAACTAGTTTTATTATTAATCTATGAGAATTGAAAAAAAATCAGACAATTTTTCACTTTAATTGCATTCACTTACAGTTTTTTTGCTTTTTAAGCTCCCCTCCCCTTAGCGCAGGCCAAAAAAAGAGCCCGTGAAGGACTCTTTTAAATCTAGTGCAAAATTAAGCTTTTAAACCTGCCTCAAGGACATCAAATAAATCATCGGCAATCGAGGTGCCAAATTGCGCATCAATTTCACGTACGCAGGTTGGACTGGTGACATTAATTTCAGTCACGTAATTACCAATCACATCCAGACCAACAAACACTAACCCTTTTTCACGAAGGAATGGCCCAACTTTGGCTGCAATGGCTTTATCATTTTCGGTCAATGGACGCGCCTCGCCCAAACCACCTGCCGCCAAGTTGCCACGCACTTCGCCATTTTGCGGAATACGCGCCAAACAATACGGTACGGGTTCGCCATTGATCATCAAGATGCGCTTGTCGCCATCCACAATTTCTGGGATGTAACGCTGCGCCATAATCGGCTGTGTGCCGTTATTGGTCAGGATTTCAATGGTTGAACCAATATTAACGCCATCTTGGTATAAACGGAAAATGCCCATACCGCCCATGCCGTCTAATGGCTTCACAATCACATCGCCGTGTTCTTGCAAAAATTCACGAATCAGGCTTTGCTGCGAGGTCACTAAGGTCGGTACTTGAAGTTCAGGGAATTGCGTCGCAAACAATTTTTCATTGCAGTCACGTAGGCTTTGCGGTTTGTTAATAATCCATGCGCCTTCGCGTTCAGCCTGTTCCAAAATATAGGTGGTGTAGACAAAGTTCATGTCAAACGGCGGATCTTTACGCATCAAAACCACGTCATAAGCAGCAATTGATTCTTTTTGTTTTTCGCCGAGTTCGTAATAGTGGTTGTAATCTTCAAAAACTTTTAGCGGAGAAATCAAACCAAAGGCTTTGCCTTGATCGATATATAAATCTTGCTGTAATGCATAGCCTAGCTCATGTCCACGACGTGCTGCTGCCCACAGCATGGCCATTGAGGTATCTTTTTTTAGGTTTACATTTTCGATGGGATCCATCACAACAAGTACACGCATTATTCAGTGCTCTGTTCATTATTAATTTATGAATGAGTATAGCCGAGATTTTTCTTTTGTTTATTCTGATTTTGCATGTGTATGTATGGATTCGTGTGATGCATGCAATATTTAAAAACATTTCTATCATCCACCTTATCTCAATAATGGAAATAAGCTTTAATAATATCATTTGATAGGTCTGCATAAATAAATACCAAAGCATTGCTACCTGTTTAATTACTTCCAAATATACTTAGCCCTATTTTTGGTTAAAAAATACGTGATTTTTTATTTTTTTAGCTATTGTGTTAATTATTGTAAATAAAAAATAGAATTCATTGATGATCAACATTGAGCAGATGGCTATCATTCTTGATGCTTTACCAGACCCTGCATTTGTCATATTACGTTGCAGTTTTTGGCGGGCGCGATAATCGTTATTATCACGATGGTTCCGGTCTTGTTGGTACCTATATTTCAGATGTGATCAAGCCAGATAAAGCCAACTTGTTTATGCAACTGATCGACCAAGCTCTAGCGTCAGGAAATCTACTCATCGAAGAGTACGAATTGAGCAATAGGGATGTAAAAGGTCTGCCCGATTATGGTCCTGAAGAGTCCATTTGGTTTGAGGTGCGCATCCAAGCTCTCAGTTTTTCGGTAGATGAAGAAGACGTTGTACTTTGGGTCGCAAGTAATATTTCAGCGCGTCACAACCTGGAAATCAAGCTGAAAGAACTCAGCCATACAGATCAGTTAACCGGTCTTTTCAACCGAAGAAAATTAGAGCATGACTTAGCATTACATTATGAGTCATACCTACGGCATTCCATACAGACATCGATCTTGATGTTCGATCTTGATAACCTCAAAAAGATCAACGACAGCAAAGGCCATCATGTTGGTGATGAAGCAATCCGAGCAGTCGCAGATATTCTTCGTTTAACGCTGCGTAAGACCGATTGCGCCTGCCGCTTAGGTGGAGATGAGTTTGTGGTCGCCTTGCCCAACACGGGCTGCGAGCAGGCCATCCAGTTTGCCAAACGGATTCATGAACATTCCAGAAAAGAATTAAGTCGGTTTTCAATAGATAACGCGCATGTCACCGTGAGCATAGGAGTGACAACCATCATGCCTGAAGATTGCACCTACGAAGATACAATTCAACGTGCTGATCTAGCGCTGTATAAAGCTAAACATGGCGGGAAAAATAGAATTGTCGCGGCCTAAGTGTGCGCCAGAAATAAACCAAATTTCACAGTCTATTTTGCAATTCGATATTCAAGCCGTTGTGATTGCTCAACATGAACTCTTTTCCCTTTTCAGCATCATTTTAATTTAGATAGGTGTTTAATATGCAGCAAGCCATTGTTGATTTTGCCTTGGATGATGAAAATCATTGGTATGCCATTTTAGCTTGTGGTCATACACAGCATGTCCGCCATGATCCTCCATGGCAAAACCGTCCTTGGGTTATCACTGAGCAAGGACGGAAAGAAAAGTTAGGGGTAATGTTGGAATGTAAGAAGTGTGATGAAGAGATGTTATTCACCAATTAAAATGTCTATGCGATAAACCATTTAAAATGTCCTGTTTTTAACCACAAGAGTCAAGCACAGGATTTAACTTTCTTTGTTCAATAACAACTTTCTGAGCTTTACGGCTTGGCATATTTTTATTTGTTCTTGAACATTTATTCTGTTTTTCCAATTCTTCATGCTGCTGTTGAATATGTGCCAGAACTGCACCTAACCGTTTATTCTCAACAATCTCATTTTGCTGTAGCCCAGCCAATTTATTAAAGATGCTGTAGTTGAGCTTTCGGCCTTCATGCATGATGGCCACAGTGCCATCCGGGTACTCCAGAAATGAAATGTATTGCCCAACAAGCTTATGATTCAGCTCTGTCGGTTCAAGCATATAAATACACTTGTCATAGGTCAGGGTCAGATTCTTGGTGACCTTACGCGGTTCCTGCCAGGTAAAAATATCATCCAGTTCAAGATCAGATTCGCTTAATGGCCGATGCAGGTTCTTTGAGTTTCGCGCACATTTGGCGAACTTCTGATTGAACTGCTCAATAAAGCAGGGTAACCATATATTGGCCTCTGCAATCGAACCGATGCCTTCCAGACGCATCTCCTTGATCAGACGGTCCTGAAGGGTTTTGTTGGCACGTTCCACACGACCTTTGGCTTGGGGTGAGTTGGCAAAGATAATATCGATGTTCAAATTATTCAGAATCCGCCCAAATTGCGTAATCTGGCTGTCTTGCCTGGATTTTTGATTAACTCTGAATACCGAATGCTTGTCGCTATAAAAGGCTAGAGGTTTGCCGTATTGTTCAATGTAGGCTCGGGTTGAAAGCATGTAGTCAAAGGTCGTTTCAGCCTCACAAAAGCGCAGATGCAACAGCTTTCCAGTAGCATCATCGATATAAACCAACAAGCAGCATTTTGCAGCTCGACCTTCAAACCAGTCATGATATGAGCCATCAATTTGGATCAGTTCACCGAAGCAATCCCGGTTATAACGTGGCTGATATGGACGCTTCAGGCGCTTGGATCGCGGAATCCACAGGTCATTGGCCGTCATCCAGCGCCGAAGCGTTTCTACCGGGATATTCAGGTCAAACATGCTGCTGAGCTTCTCATGCGCCAAGGTGGGTCCAAAGCCCAGCAAATGTTCAGCAATAATGGAAAGGCACTTTGATTTTAACAAGTCATCATGGCGACGATGGCCAGGTTGACCACGACTGGCATGTGCCATACCTGAGACACCATCTTGATTGAGCTTCTGCAATAACCGGGTAATTTGACGGGTGGAAAGATTTAGGATTTCAGCAGCACGGACCTGGGTAATACGATGATCTCGAACGTCTTGCAGAACTGCAAGCCGTTGAATTTCTTTGTCAGACATAGTGATCAGCATCTATATTTATATCCAGTCCATGGTGATAAAAACCATCATAAACTAGACATTTTTATTGGTGAGAATATAGACACTTTAAATGGGTTCTAACATCTTCATTTCGTATAACAGCCATTATGTTAAATAGACTCAAAAATAGTGGAAGTTTTGCGATAGTTACTCTATTGATTAGCATTCCAAGCTTTTAATAAACGCCAAATATTTTGATCTACAGCTTTCCAATCTTTTAATGATTCATAAGGCATTCTCCATTCAATATTCACGTTAGGATAGAGAGGTGTTTCAGATTTTGTGGTTATTACGATTTGGTCTGTAAGATTACGATTAATTGTCATTAAAAATTCAGAATGGTATGGATCTGATGCATGACCTAAACAATGATAAGAAATATCAGAATCCAAATTTATTGAATAGCATTCTAAATCAAATTTTTTAAATGAATCTTCATATTTTACAAATTTATGTGATGTTAAATAGTTTATCCATTCTCTTGGTGTTCGTTTATATTTAAAAGATATGGGATCAAGTGTACTGAAATTTTGTAGATGCACTTTTACTTGATCTTGATAACTCCTATCATAAAAGTTATTAATTTTTATATTCTTAGCATTATTCAAAAGTAGATTAAATTGCATAGGCTTTTGAAAATCGGCAACGTTCTCAATTTTATCATCGTCATTTAGTATTTCTACTGTAGGAATGAAGTTAATAGGAAACTGCCCAAGAAAAGGGTTACTTAAAACTATGCCTTGCTCAATATTCTTTTTACCACCTACAACTGTTTTTATAATTAAATCCGATGAAATCCCCCAAGTCACTAAATCCCCTGATTTTGATATATCTTTATAATATTCAATATCCGATTTTTCTGATAAAGATTTAGACCTAGGTTCTGAAGAGTCAGTACATCCACATATAGCAGTAAAATGTATTAAAATAATAAAAGTTCTGATGGCATTCATAATGAAAGTCTTCTATTTATTAAATTTCCCTAAAATTAACATAATACACGTTATACGAAGTCAAAAATGTGTAAGCTCCAAATATTAAAATTACGTTATCTTTAGAGGGACGTGCTATCCATTATTTTTGCTAGGATCACTATGTAATTAATAATATTCATATTAAATTCTATTTTTTAAATTTTTCTGAAATTATGATAGCGCTACTCAAATCATTTACTCTGTCTTTTCTACGTTTCAAAACTAAGCAAACCTCCTGTTTTTTATTTAAATTTTCAAAACTCACTCTATTAGGATAAGCATTACTTCTAAATGCAAATACACCATACCCATCAAATTTTATATAATATTCTTTTGGATAGGGTGGTCTTGATGAAATTCCAATAAGCTCATATTCATATATCCCGCAAAACTCCTCCTCTGCTAAGTACTCAAATTGTGAATTAATATATAAATATTTATACCCAAATACAAAAAAAGGATATAAAAAAATTAAGCCAATAAGATATATTTTCTTTTCATAAAAAATATATAACAAATATGAAAAAACTACTAATAATAAACTTATAGAACATATTACTAGTTCTCTTTCATAAGTCATTTTTCACTCAGCTCCAAATTAAATATTCCAGCAATTAAATTGAATCTCAATCCTAGTCTTTTGCCTCGGTTTCAATATCGCCCAGCAAGGATTTTAAACGACCAAATACATACTCAATCCCCATTCTTCTTTTATTAATTTCCTGACTATTGTATTAGCCCACGTAAAAAGACTAGTGAAAATACTATAAATTAAAATTTAAGAATTTCTAAAATTAACATAATACACGCTATACGAAATTCTTTAAATTTTCTATAAGTATCAATACTTTAACTAAAGCCGTTTCAGTAAATAGCGCACTGAGACGGCTTTTTATTGATTCTTCACGTTTAACGCCTACTTTTTAAGCAATATTTCACGTTTTTTGTTAGTTAGATGCAACAATCATCATTTAAAGACGTAAAAAAGGCAGCTTCAGCTGCCTTTTGAAATCCCGAAAAATTAGATGCCGTATTTAACACGGTACGCTTCCATTTTCGCTAAAGCTTCAGTTTCACCTTTAGCCTCTAAGAAAGTCATCAAATCTTTCATGGTTATTAAAGCATGAACTGGAATTTCCAGCTCTTTTTGTACTTCTTGAATCGCAGACAAATCACCTTGTCCTTTTTCTTGACGGTCTAGCGCCACCAATACGCCCGCAATTTGTGCACCGGCATTTTTCAGAATAGTCACTACTTCACGAATCGCTGTACCCGCAGTGATCACATCATCAATGATCCAGACTTTTTTGCCTTCAACAGACGCACCAACCAATACACCGCCTTCGCCATGGTCTTTCGCTTCTTTACGGTTAAAGCCCCAAGGTACGCTCACACCATGGTTCTGTGACAGTGCGACAGCCGTTGCTGCTACAAATGGAATACCTTTATAAGCTGGGCCAAAGACCACTTCCACATTATCGCATTGTGTTAATTTAGCTGCATAGCCAGAAGCCAATAATGATAAGGCTTCGCCATCGTTTAGTAGACCTGCATTAAAAAAATAAGGACTCACACGACCCGATTTTAAAGTAAACTCACCAAATTTAAGCACACCACGTGATAATGCGAGTTCGATAAAAGCTTGTGGATTAAATGCCGCTTGCGCTGTCATGAGGTGCTCCATTTTTTTAAGTTTGAGGTTAAACCTGAGCATGATACCAAAGAGTAGCTATCCAAGTGATCAAAAAATTTTACGTGTCGTTTCAATTAATGTGAATGGTCTGCGTTCCGCTGAAAAAAAAGGTATTTTTGACTGGATGGCAACTTCAGATGCCGATGTCATCTGCATGCAAGAAAGCCGCATTACCCATGAACAATGGACCGATAAATTTAAACCCGAAGGTTGGTTTACACACCTTTTCCCTGCAGAACGCCCAGGCTATGCCGGTACTGCGATTTATAGCCGCCTACCCTTTGTATCAGTGAAAGATGGCTTAGGCTTTGAATTAGCCGATAGCCAAGGCCGCTTTATTTCTGCTGAGTTCGATTTAGGACTTGGACAAACTGCACATATTTGCTCGCTCTACCTGCCTTCTGGTTCATCGGGTGAAGAAGCTCAGGCACGTAAAGATTTATTTTTAAACGAATACAAACAAATTTTGAAGCAATGGCGTGCTGAAAATAAGTCAGTGATTGTTTGCGGTGACTACAACATCGTGCATAAACGTATTGATATTAAAAATTGGTCTGGGAACCAAAAGGCTTCAGGCTGCTTACCACATGAACGTGCATGGCTCGATCATATTTATGATGAGCTTGGCTATGTCGACACCTTCCGTGAAGTACGTAAAGAAGCCGAGCTTTACTCTTGGTGGTCTAACCGAGGACAAGCGCGTGCCAAAAATGTGGGTTGGCGTATCGACTACCATGCATGTTCACCAGACTGGAAAGAACGTACAGTCAATGCTTGGATATTTAAAGATGAATGGTTTAGCGACCACGCCCCTGTCATTATTGATTATAAAATTTAAGCTTCCAACAATTAATTGAGTGAACGATTGTTTACTCAATTAGAGCTTATTTCTCACATTACATGACGAATTTGTGGATTTATCTCATAACTTGAACATAGCATTATGGTCGCACGGCAAAGGGACATGTCAGGATGACATAAAAGGATTGGACGCCGAAGGAAGTATAAAAACAAACTAAATGATTTAGCTTGTTTTCAAGGATGTGACAATGGACGTTGGATTGAGACCCGCATGATCAGGATGATTAAATGCGGGTTTTCTCTTATCTAGTCCCCACATCTATAGACTCAAACATCCCCCAAATAAAACAGCTAAAAATTCGATTTGCACAGCATTTTCTTATTCTCGCTTTCTTTCTACTTTTGACTGTGCAACCTTAAGCTGAATTTTCTTGTTATTGCATCGCTTTCTTTTCTGAGCATCGTTTTGTTCTGTAGGCTATTCTAAAAGACCAAAATGTCGTTTTGATGACAATACCCAATATTTATTACATGCGACTTTTACAGCAAAACATTTATTTCTCAATCCACATCCAGATCGAGCTTTGAGCATTGATGAATTAGCCTGTAGGATAATGCTGAATTGTATTTTTATCTTATTGTTTGAATAATTGAGGACACCTGTTCATGCTTAAAATTTATGGCATCAAAAACTGTAATACCATGAAAAAAGCTTTCGACTTGCTCAACGAATTAGGCCTAAGCTACGAATTTCATGACTATAAAAAACAAGCGATTGATGCTAAAACCGTAAAAAAATGGCTTAATGCCAAAGGCGCTGATGTGATTCTCAACAAAAAAGGCACAACATGGAAAAAACTCAGTGAAGAAGAGCAACAGACAGCCTTAGCCAGTGAAGAAAATTTGATTCAATGTTTAACAGCGCATAGCAGCATGATTAAACGTCCTGTACTCGATACAGGTAGCGATTTATTGGTTGGCTTTGATGAAAGCGCTTACCGTGCATTGAAATAAATTTTTTTATCACACTCATGCACGGCTCTAGTTCAATTGTGGCTGAAAATAGGCTATAAAAAAGCCTGACATTGTCAGGCTTTTTTTGTTTGAATCATGTCAAATTAGTTGGCGCGAATCCATGTTTGGTTACGACCTAAAGCAGCAACGCCAATAAAGCCGCGAAGCTCTAGTTTTTTGCCACCATCAGCCAATTGACCTTTTAACTTGTAAGTTTTACCTGATTGAGGATCCAAAATTGAACCGTCTTCATAGCTTGTACCACCTACATTTTTAAGACCTGTCACAATACGTAAGCCTTTTAATGATTTGTTGTGATATGGGCCTTCACATTTTTTACAAGCGTTCTCTTCACCTGGTGTCAAAACTGACTGAATGCTCGCAGAAAGCGTACCATTTTTTTGCTCAGTGAATTTTACAATCGCTTTTGGCTGCTTGGTTTTATCATCAATGGTTTTCCAAGTTGTACCATTTAGCGGGTCTGCAGCATTTGCAAATGCGGCTAAACTCATCAATCCTAATGCTAGTGCAATTTTTTTCATTTTTGTTTATTTCCCTGGTCTGATATAGACGACATTAGTATCCAAAAGTCACAACAATTTATCAATTTTTGTATGTGACCGTTTAGTGTAACCTTGTAATTTGTGTTGGTAAATATGCTCACACGATTCCTAAAATAGAAAAAGATGGAAAGACAATGAAGATATCGCCACTGACGAAACAACTGATTACAGAAAGCATTTTAAAAACAACAATTCGTGGGCCGAGCCAGTTCAATTTACCGCCCAATACTTTACGTTTTGCTTTGGAACAAATGTGTCGTGCATTTCCCCAAAACCCGGATGTACAAATTCGCCCGATTCGCTTAGCCGGCTTAAAAGCCGAAGAAATCAAACCGCAACAGGCATCGACCCAATTAATTTTTCATATTCATGGGGGCGCATTTTTCTTGGGTTCGATGAACACACATCGGGCGTTTCTGACTCAAGTTACCGCACGCACGCAAATGCAAGTGTTACATTTGGATTATCCTTTATCCCCAGAAGCACAGTTTCCTGAAGCACTCGATGCCCTTTTTGATGTGTATGCGGTGTTATTAGATCAAGGGATTCAAGCCAAAGATATTATTTTGTCAGGCGACTCTTGTGGTGCAAACTTGGCGCTTGCCTTAGCCCTTAAAATTCAACAGGACCAACTTCCACAAGTCAGTGGTTTGGTGTTGATGTCACCGTTTTTAGACTTGACGCTGAGCAGTGAGTCCCTACGCTATAACCGTAAGCATGATGCGCTGTTAAGCATAGAAGCCCTCGAAACAGGTATTGATTATTATGTACCCCGCTCGATCGATCGAGCTGATCCATTGGTCTCGCCTTTTTTTGCAGAACTCAAAGGACTACCTCCGATTCATATTCAAGTGGGTTCTAAAGAAATTTTATTAGATGATGCGCAGCGTTTTAAAGTCAAAGCAGAAGAAGCCGACCTAGATGTCGAATTTAAGCTGTACACTGGCATGTGGCATAACTTCCAAATGTTTAGCCCATGGTTTGAAGAAGGTCAGCGTGCGCTAAGTGATTTAGCCGATTTTGCACATCGACTGGATCAGGATTAATCGCTGAAAAATAATCCCTGAAATGGATCAAAGTCACCATAAAAAAAGGTCAGCAGATGCTGACCTAAGAGGGAAATGTCAATCTGTTAAATGGCTTGAATTTGAGCCTGAGCTGTCGCCATTGCCTGTGCTTTCATATCTGGTCCCATATTGACACCTTCGGCACGAATCACATCAATATCACTGACACCTGTAAAATTAAACACGGCTTTTAATAAACCTTCTTGATAATCTACAGGGCTGTTATCGCCATACACACCGCCACGACTGCTGGCAATGTAGACTTTTTTGTCACCTGCCAAGCCCACTGGACCTTGTTCTGTATATTTAAAAGTACGACCTGCAACACTGATACGGTCGATCCATGCTTTCAAAGTTGATGGCAAACCGAAGTTGTACATAGCAGCACCAACCACAACCACATCAGCATCTAAATACTGTTGTAACAGTTGCTCGCCTAAAGCCGATTGTTCTGCATTTTGACCCATCAAAATTTCACTGCTGAGATGTGGAATCTGCTGTACAGCTAAATCGAGATGCTGAACATGTGCCGCATCACCATGTTTTTGCTGTAGCTGTTGTACAATTTCAGCGCTAAGTTGACGGGAAACTGAAGCGTCGCCCATGATACTTGAATCAATATGCAAAATTTTCATGACTAAAACCTAAAGCTGTTGTTATTAACTTGAGCCTAGTGTAATCACTTTTCATAAATAGAA
Organism: Acinetobacter sp. LipI_15; assembly: GCF_058242865.1. NCBI lineage: Bacteria > Pseudomonadati > Pseudomonadota > Gammaproteobacteria > Moraxellales > Moraxellaceae > Acinetobacter > Acinetobacter sp. LipI_15. The sequence goes on from NZ_JBZAYN010000001.1 coordinate 3,046,005, forward strand.
TAATCCCGATCCTTATGACACTATGTTTTATTTTTAGAACAATCTTTTTTGAACTCGCAAAAAATTTAAAATTACTGAGTGGTTCTTGACCGTTATCAAGTGTAAATTTTCATGCTAATGTAAGCCTATAAAATGATATCTATATAAACTTTAAGAAAAAAACTGATAACTCGAACAGGGCAAAGATACAGGATGACGGTGAAATCAAGCATACGTGACATGATCCTTCGCAATAGAATCGCCCAGTATTTACTGGAAGATGAAGTGGTCATGAATTGGAGCATCCTGAAAAAGTGTATGCTCATGCTGATGCTTGGCTCAGCCATTCATCTGCTTTGGATCATTTGGAAATTATATATTTCACTCACGCCAGAACTTTGGCAGTGGGTTAACCTTGAACTCATCCACTCTCAATTGTGGACCAACATCGTCTTTTTTTGCTTAATGGTACTGCTAATTTGGCCTTGTTATGCTGGAAAAGATAATCCCAAGATTCAACTGATTTTACCTTATCTTTCGGTCGGCTTATTTGTCATTTCTTTATGTCGTGACGGTTATTTAATTGGCGTCATGAGTCCAGCCACCATGATCTCCTACGTGAGCCTAGTGACCGTTGGATTGGTACTATTTACACGAAAAATCGTCTATAGCATGCTGATTCCAGCCACGATTTTTTTATCCATTTGCATGTATTTAAGTATTCGCGGCATTATTCCCTATGCCCCGATTTTTCAACCTCATGCCTATGGCTATCAAAATAGTTTTTGGCTCTTCTCAATGATCTTTTTCATTGTTCCTATTTTATTAACCTGTCTGGCTTTATTTGAAATCTTACTGAGCCAATGGCGTCACCGTGAGCATTTGATACAAAAACTCAGTCAAGTCGACCCACTGACCAATTTATTTAATCGACGCAGTATCAATCAGTGTTTGGAACAGCTCGATAATGCTAAAACAGATACATATGCACTGGTCTTGTTGGACTTAGACCATTTCAAACGTATCAATGATGAATATGGACACGATAAAGGCGATGAAACCTTGATTCTCGTCAGCCAAGTATTAAACCAACATTTACGCGGTAGTGATGTGGTTGGACGTTTTGGCGGGGAAGAGTTTATTTTGGTGTTAAAAAATTCTAACTTGGAACAAGCGATTTTCATTGCAGAGCGCTGTCGAAAAGCCATTGAACAGCTTGAAATTTGGGGACATGACGGTCAGTCGATTCATGTGACAGCCAGTTTTGGCATTGCGATTTCAACGCCAGAATTGGTACCGCAACAATTACTGACCCATGCAGATCAAGCGCTATATGCAGCTAAAGCTGGTGGTCGTAATATGGTGAAGGCGTACACTGAGCAACAAAGCTTTAGCAATTTGGTTTAAAACTTTTATCTAGGTCAGACGTGACGTTGAGCTTTTAACGAAGATACTGTTCCATACGGCGGACTGGCTGTTCCAGTTGAGCAGCCGTGATCCATGCCACCACAGAAGGATGCTGCAAAATCTTTTGCATATAACGCTGTGTGTTGTCACTCACAGGTAGCTGGAAGGTCTGTAAACGTGTCACTACGGGTGCAAAAAATGCATCGGCAATACTAAATTCACCGCATAGAAAGCCATCCACCGCAGGACGACTCGACCAAATCTGCTCGATTCGAGTCACTTCAGCACGCAATTCAGCATGTTCAGACCATAATCTCTGACCATGACGACCATAATCCGCCTGCAGATTCATACTGCATAAGCTACGCAATTGCATAAAACTACTGTGCATTTCCGCGCAAATACTCCGTGCCCATGCACGTTGTGTAGCATCTTTTGGCCACAGTGGAAGCTCTTGAAACTGCTCTGCCAAATATTCACAAATCGCCAATGAGTCCCAAATCATCATACCGTCATGTTGCAGTAGGGGCACCTTGCCATTGGCATGTAGGGCTAACATTTGCTGCTTGAATGCTCCGCCATCTGCTTCTTCAGAAAAAGGAATCAAGATCTCTTGAAACGGTAAATTAAACGCATGTAACACCAACCACGGTCGCATAGACCACGTCGAATAGTTTTTATTGGCAATATATAATTGCATCATTTTTATTCTCCACGCGATTTAAATTTTTCCAATTGCGCTAGCAATTCTTTCTCGCTAAAAGCACCCGTCAAACGCAGTCCACGTATCTCTTGATGTGCTGTATCTAAAAATAAATAGGTCGGTGGCCCTAAAATATCCCATTGATTGAGCAGAACTTGATGGGTTGCATCATACTGACTCAAATCCAACTTAATTAAGTAATACGGTGCCAAAGCCTGTTGCACTGCAGCCGATTTTAAAACTTTATGTTCAATCGGCTGGCAGGCCACACACCAATCGGCATAGACATCAATAATCGCGGATTGACCTTGAGGAATTTCACTTAACAAACGTTGAAACTCTTCCGCTGTATGTGCCACATGCCAAGCACTTTGTTGTTGACTTTCTTCGACTAAAAAACGTTGGCTGTGTTGATATTGACTGTACACAATATAAGGTACAGCTGCACAGAACACCAAGATATACAACCATTTGAGCTGAGTACTGCGCCATAAAATGCGCCAAAGCACATAAGCGCTAAACACCAGCCCCAGAGCAAGGGATAACCACTGTAACCAAGCTTCACTGATCAATGGTCGAATAAAATACAAAGCTAATGCCAACATGATGAAAGCAAAGAGCACCTTGATTTGATTCATCCACAAACCCGCTTTAGGCAATACCCGTGAGCCAAGGACACTGGCCAACAATAGCGGGGTCCCCATGCCAAAGCCGAGGGTGAATAACAATAATGCACCTTGCCACTGACTTTGGGTTTGGGAAATGAATAATAATGCACCTGCCAACGGTGCTGTCATACAAGGACCGACTAGCAATGCTGAAATCATCCCCATGACTCCAGCGCCAACGAGACTACCGCCCTTTTGCATCGACTGCGCTTGGTCTAAGCGATTGACCCAACTGCGTGGCAATTTCAGTTCAAATAAACCAAATAAATTCAGGGCAAAAACTACAAAGAGCACGCTAAAGGCAATTAAAGTCGAGGGTTGTTGCAACCAACGCTGGAAATTCAAACCTGCAGACGATGCCACCAAGCCGAGAATGGCATACACCATCGCCATACTGGTGACAAAAGTCAGTGCAATCATCCATGCTTTTAAACCTCGGCTGTCGCGGACAATCAGTGAGGTTAAAATCGGCAGCATTGGCAATGAACATGGGGTAAAAGCCAGCAAAAAACCCAGTCCAAAAAACAGTAAAAGTCCATAAAATATAGAGCTTTGTGCTAATTTTTCAGACCACATTTGGTCACTTGCGGTATAGCGTTCAGAAGCCAATGCAGCATTCTCTGCCCGCTGCTGATCTAAACGATTCGCCATAGGCTGTTCGGCAGTATTTTCTGCTGCAAAGTCGAGTAAACGTTTGCTTGGAGTTGCTAGATTTTGCTGTGTGACTAAACCAGAAGCATCCGTTTTAAAGCTGATACTCTGTGGTGGATAACACACTCGATCCTTGGCACAGCCTTGCCAACTGACTTTATAGGTCTGCAGTTTTTGAGTCGGAATTTTAAAACTCAACTGTTGGTAATACACCTGGGTATGACCATAGTTATCATCTTTCAAATCCTCAGCAGCAGGCAAATCCAAAGCTAAAACTTGATTGCCCTGCTTCACCTCTATTTTGTGCTGATACAGATAATAATGCGCTGGAATATCCCAACTCAGCTCCGCCTGATCTGCACGATCGGAGACGACCGAGAAAGGAAAAGCATCTTCAGCTGAAAGTAATGCATCCTGAGCAGAGACGCCCATACTGAACGACAGCACAGCCGCTGCCGCAACATAAGTCCATTGTTTCATTCAGCTGAATTCATCCTCAGTCTGTATTTATACATTTTAAAATTTAGGGTTCTTTTAGAACAGGTAAGATACGCCTAAACCTGACTGATAATTTTTATGACCGCCCGTGAGTTCTAGACCGACGCTCGCATCCAACTGCATACGATCCGAAACGGCATACGTCAAACCTGATGCTAATGACACTTCCTGATCGGTACTCTCTGCTTTGCGATAAACCAGCTCAGAAAAACCCGATAAATTACCCGCTATTTGATATTCCAATCCAGGAATAGCACTCACAGCCCAATCACCATCTTGAACTTCATAACGCATGGTCATTGAAGTCCCAATTGTATCGCTATAATCATAAGCCACGGCTGAAGTCAGACTATAAATGTCATCTTCAGCACTAAAGCCTTGATTGCCTGTTGCAATAATGGCTTCTGCAAGAATGGCCATCGATAATTTCTCATCATTCAAATCAATGGCTTTTTTCAGGCCAATGCTGACATCACCCAAACCATCTTCTTCAACTGAGCGACCCGCAACTTTGGTTTTAGACCATGCAGGACCTTGCCAACCCAATTGCAATTCCAAATCTTTTGCCAAACCAGTACGGAATAACATGTCTGCATTTAAAGTGGTGTTTTTTACTTTTTCACCATTGTCATCACGACTTTCACTATAGCTCGCTGCTGGCAAACTTTGTTCCCATGCCAAACGACCTACAGGGGTAATGCCTGTGCCCATACCCGCGCCTGGACGGTCAAATGAAAAATCCGCCGCAAATGCAGACAGGCTCAAACTGGATAATGTTGCAATGCTTAAAACTTTAAATACAGTCATGTTTTTACTCACAATTATGCTAATTCTTTGGTCATTTTTGCGCCATGGCTACGCAAAAGCTCCAAGGTTTGTTTTTCTTCTTCCAATGCTTCTGACCAATTTACCGCGTCAAAATCACAGTCAAAAAATAATTCACTAATCGACGATAAAATGGTTAAACCATCGCTATCAATCATATTTGGATTCACTTTTTCATCCAATAAGCGCTGTACCGCAGGGACACATGCTGCACTCGCGGCGTCCCATAATGGACCATAAATTTCTTCAGCATCCCATAAATGCACATTGGCTTTGGCTTGAATCAGCGCTTCCAAGATTTGCATATGTACGTCTAAATGTTGTGTTTTCTGTTCAGCTGTTAAGGGTTGACCTGCTTCATACGCTTCGCAAACCATTTCCCACCATTTAAACAAACCATCAGACCATATAGAAACCGCAGGTCCTTTTTCAAAATCGATAAAATTTGGATTTAGACCATCTGCCAACAGGCGTTGCACCTGTGCAAGATCTTGTTCTTCTAACGCTTGCACAAAAAGCTGTTGTTGCGCTGTTAACATCGGGAAAGCTCACTTCAATTTATTTTGATCTATTATGCCGAATAAAGCTGCGTTTGTTTGAATTTCATGTAAAACAAAATACAAAACACACAAAAAAAGCCCCGCAGGGCTTTTTTAAATTTTGAGACTTATTCGTCATCTACGCTGTCATCTGCTTCAGCAAAAGCAGGTTGTGTACTGCGTGGGTTCTCTTTCTTTTCGAACACATGTTCAAGACTACGTTTAAGTCGATCAATTGCACCGTGAATAGCTGTATCTACATTATGACCACGATGGTTGACCACGACAGGCTTCAAACCAGCAGGACGCGCTTCAATCATACATTTGATGTCGTCGCTACCGCCCTTGTCCCCATTTTCATCACTTAAATGCACCGAAAAGTGAGTAATGCGTTCACTATGGCGCTGAAATTCTTCATTAAGTTCTGCACGAACGTATGTAATTAATCGATCACTATTAGGAATGTTTTTATCTGTACGGATTTCTATGTTCATAATATCATCCTCATATCTATCTGTAATATCTATAAATATTTGTGCAAAACTTATTATCTTGGCACGTTACATTTGCTGTAAATGTTACAGCAATGACCATCTTCAACTTTGTATGGAACGTCGTCCTCCACATTGAATGATGAACACTTTAGAGTCTGCAGATCCGTGTCCTTATACTTCGAATATCGGTCTTAAGTTAGAATTTTGCAAGTGCTATTTTGATATTTTTTTAATATCCATACAAAAAGTAAGACTTTATTGTAGATTTGCATTGTTTTAATTGATTTGGGTCATATTTTTGTGCATTTCCTCAACGCCCACCTTCTATTTGTACAATTCCACTCCAACTCAAAATCTCGCTTTTACCGTCATTGATCATTCACGGCATATTTCCCCTTCAAATTACAAAACAATTTCCCGTTGAGTAAAATTTGGCTTTATTTTTGCTTAATAATCTGTATGCTTTCAGTGCTTCTCGGGGGGAGATATTTTTTAATGAAACTTACACAAATCGTTGCATCATGTGCATTAGCATCTGCTGCTGCTTTCACTCAAGCTTCACCTATCGTATGGCAAGATTTCAGCTTAACTGGCTTATATGGTGAAAACTATGAAGTTGGTACTGAAGACCGTACAACGATCACAGCCGAATATGCAGCTAAACTGAAATATTCAGATGTATTCTTCTTCGTTGACCAACAATTGGATGGTAACGATGATCAATCAACTTATGCAGAATTAGCGCCACGTTTAAGCTTAGGTGAAGTTTCTGGTAAAGACCTTTCTATGGGTCCAATCAAAGACGTTCTTATTGCAACGACTTGGGAACATAATGCGGGTTACGATCACCACAACTCTGAATTTAACAACTTCTTGTATGGTGTAGGTTTCTCTCTCGATATTCCATATACACAATATGCAAATGTGAACTTCTATAAAGCGGCAAACGACAAGACTAAAGATGATTATCAAATGACAATCACTTATGCTGTGCCGTTCAAATTAGGTTCAGAAGAGTTTTTAGCAGATGCCTTCCTAGACTGGTCTACTGCTGAAGCAGACCATGCAAGTGAATTAAACTGGACATCTCAGTACAAATGGAATGTGGGTAAACACATTTCACCAAAAACTAAATTATATGTTGGTATCGAACATTCAGTTTGGAACAACAAATTTGGTATTAAAGGCGTAGACCAAAACGATGTCAGCGCATTGGTGAAATACCACTTCTAAGTTCGACTCAGAACACTATGAAGAAAAAAGCAAGGTTCATCACCTTGCTTTTTTTATGCCTAAGTTTTTAAATTGACTTTATTTTTATCAGAAATTTGCGCATGTCTTTTCTCATTCGACCTGCAATTCCACAAGACTTAGCGGCCATTCTCGCAATCTATAATCATGAAGTTCTCAACGGCTTTGCGACATGGAATGATCAAGCCTACAGCCTCGACTCTTTTCAACAGAAATTGCTGGAATTCCAAAAGCAAAATTTTCCTTTTGTGGTGATTGAAGATCAGGATCAACAGCAAATCGCCGGTTATGCTGACTATGGTTCTTTCCGTCATTTTGCTGGCTATCGACATACTGTTGAGCATTCTGTCTATATTGACCCAAACTATGCTCGACTAGGTCTCGGTCAGCAATTATTAGAGCACCTAATTCAGCATGCCAAAAGCCAAAATATGCATGTCATGATCGCTGGCATTGATCACGGCAATAGCGCCTCGATTGCCCTGCACAAAAAATTAGGCTTTAAGCAAACAGGTTATATGCCTGAAGTGGGACAAAAGTTTGGTGAATGGCGTGATCTGGTCCTGATGCAACTTCAGTTATAACCCGTGTTGAGCTGTGTTTATGGTAATTTATCCAAACGAATACCATCTTGAATTACACTCAGCACCGATAAGTTATGACGCACCGCATCACGATAAAGGTCTTGTAACTGTAAAAAAAGCAGTTTTAATTCGGCCAATTTGAGCTCTTGCTCAGGTGCGTTTTCAGCAATCGTGACCAAATAACGTTTTTTGATTTCATCCACGCTTAACTGTTGTAATGCCTGATGGATTTCTGCAACGCGAACTACAGTATTGTAATGCACTGCAAGGCTCAGTCCCGGTCGTCGCTCTGACAAAGGATGTTCTGCCTGAATGGCATAACTCAGTGCCGCAGCTGAATCACTGTTCACGCTTAATAATGGATTCAACTCTTGCCACGCTTCCCCTAAAAAAAAGGAGTGTTGTACAAAAGGTGAATCCAAGACATCTTGAGGGGTTTCTGCTTCTAAAATCAGAGTTTCCAAATCATTCGGTGGGATCAAATATAATATCGCGTCCATATTCTTATCTTCTTGTTATGTCGTACATTTAGATTAATGTAATCCACACAAAAATAAAGCAGATATTTTGTATATTCGACTGCAGTTGATCGAATACTGATGGATGCCCATTCGCCTTTTACCCAAGTTTCAGTACTGCACTTAGCATCACTGAAGCACGACATGCTGAAGCTTCAAATGACGATACTGAGAACAACTTAAGCTTATGGTTTAAAACAAAAAAAATTTATGCCACTCGTTTTTTTGATGCCATTTCCATGACCAGCAACGATTTTTTGAGCGTAGTAAATTGAATGAAAAGAGTAACGAGCTTGATTGATACAAGCCCGCCACACATCGCAGTCAACTAAATATTAAATCGCCACCAATTCCCGAATGCCTTTTTCAGGCATTTCACTACCGACACCTTGTGCAATCACTTGCCCCCGCGCCATCACGGTATATTCATCTGCCAGTTCTTCTGCAAAATCATAAAACTGTTCAACCAAAACAATCGCCATTTCTCCGCCATCGGCTAACTGACGAATCACACGGCCAATGTCTTTAATAATCGACGGCTGAATGCCTTCGGTCGGTTCATCTAAAATCAATACCAGTGGTTCGGAAGCGAGCGCACGGGCAATCGCCAATTGTTGCTGCTGACCACCAGATAAATCTCCACCTCGTCGATGTTTCATTTCATCCAATACGGGGAAAATCTCATAGAGATGTTCTGGCACTTTTCGGGTTTTAGCGCCTTTAAATTTTGCCATCCCAATCAAAATATTTTCTTCAACGGTCAAGGTTGAAAAAATGTCCCGTCCTTGTGGTACATAAGCCAAGCCTTCACGTACACGTTGCTCTGGACTCAGTTTAGAAATGTCTTTGCCATCCAGTAAGATCTGCCCTGACTTAATCGGTAAAATGCCCATTAAACATTTTAAGAGGGTGGTTTTACCCACACCATTTCGCCCGAGCACCACTGAACATGCCCCCACGGGAGCGGCAAATGTCACATCTCTTAAAATATGACTGCCACCATAAAACTGATTGACGTCTTTGACTTCTAACATGGTCTGCTCCTTAACGTCCGAGATATTTTTCAATGACATCTTCATTGGCTTGGACTTCGGCCAATGTACCCTCGGCCAAAATCGCACCTTGCGCCAACACGGTGACTTTTTCACTGATGGTGTCAATAAAGCTCATGTCATGTTCAACCACAACAAGGGTATGGTTCTTTTTCAACTCTAAACACAGCTCTGCGGTACGCTCTGTTTCAGCATCGGTCATTCCTGCTACAGGTTCATCCAGCAAAATCAATTTTGGACGCTGCATTAGTAGCATGCCTATTTCTAACCACTGCTTTTGACCATGTGACAACAGCCCTGCCGGTTTATGGATCAATTCTTCTAAGCGGATTTGTGCTAAAGATTCGTCCAAGGCGTTTTGCGCATCTGGATCGAGTTTGCTGAAGAAACTCTTTTTCACCCGTTTATCTTTCGGCGCTGCCAATAACAGGTTTTCCATCACGGTAAAATTTTCAAATACAGTAGGCTTTTGAAACTTACGACCGATCCCGGCTTCTGCAATTTGCTCTGTACTCATTTTTGCCAAATCATAGGTTTGCCCGAAAAAAGCCGAACCTTCTGTCGGACGAGTTTTACCGGTAATCACATCCATCAGCGTGGTTTTGCCTGCACCATTGGGACCAATGATGCAGCGCAGCTCACCTTCTTTGATATATAACGACAAATCATTTAATGCACGGAAAGAATCAAACCAGACGCTGACTTTTTCCAAATACAGGGCAATCCCGTGACTGAAGTCCGCACCCTGCTCCTTCGGTCGTCCATAACCTTCAACAGCATGACCGCCATGCGGTTGAACCCATTGATCATTCATTCGCTGCGCTCCTTTTTAAACCGCTCTAATAGCCCAATCAAACCTTTTGGCAGGAATATCGTTACCACAATAAACAGCGCACCTAAAATCAATAACCATGCCTCTGGATAAGCCACCGTAAAATAGGTCTTCACCCCATTGATTAAACCTGCACCCAAAATTGGGCCAATCAGCGTACCGCGTCCCCCTGCAGCCACCCACACCGCCATTTCAATCGAATTGACAGGGTTCATTTCACTCGGGTTAATAATGCCGACTTGAGGGACATACAAAGCACCAGCAATCCCTGCGATCACGGCAGACAACACCCATGCAGAGAGCTTGTACCATAAGGTGCGGTAACCTAAATATTGCAAACGGTTTTCACTGTCACGAATTGCACCGAGTACACGACCATAGGGTTTATTCATCAGGTGGCGTAAACCGACAAAACAGACCAGCAAAGTCAGTGCAGTGAGGAAACACAAGGTTGCGCGCATTGGTGCAGAGGTAATATCTAGACCTAAGATGGTTTTAAAACCGGTAAAGCCGTTGTTACCGCCAAAGCCGGTTTCATTGCGAAAAAATAGTAGCGCAGCGGCAAAGGTCATGGCTTGGGTAATAATTGAAAAATACACGCCTTTAATTTTTGAGCGGAAGGCAAAGAAGCCAAAAATGAAGGCAATCAGTCCTGGGACCAAAACCACCAAAGCCAATGCCCACACGATATGTTCAGTACCCATCCAGTACCACGGTAGCTCGGTCCAACTCAAAAAGCGCATAAAGTCGGGTAAGCCATCGCCTGCCGCTTCACGCATGAGATACATACCGAAGGCATAGCCGCCCAAGGCAAAGTACAGACCATGCCCTAAGCTTAAAATGCCGGCATAGCCCCAAACCAAATCTAAGGCCAATGCCACCAAGGCGAGACACATAATTTTGCCAATGAGCGTGACCCAATACGCTGATAAATGCAGTGCTGAATCGGCGGGTAATACATGTAACCAAGGTAAAATCAGCAAAATGGCAAAGCACACGGCAATCGCCATACCGCTATAGGGTTTATCTGATAATAACGAAGTGATTTTCATGCGCTTACTCCACAAAACGGCCTTTGATGGCAAACAAACCTTGTGGACGTTTTTGAATAAACAAAATCACAAGAACCAGTAGAATAATTTTCGCTAAGACTGCACCCATGCCGATTTCCAGCACTGTGCCACTGACACCTAGACCTAAAGCCGCCAATACTGCGCCCCATACTTGGCCAACACCGCCAACCACAACCACCAAGAACGCATCGATAATATAGTTTTGTCCTAGGTCAGGACCGACATTGCCGACTTGTGCTAAGGCACAGCCTGCTAGACCTGCAAGCCCCGAACCTAAACCAAAAGCCATCATGTCAATGCGGCTAGAACGGATACCTACGGCCTGTGCCATTTGACGGTTTTGCGTCACGGCACGAACAAATAAACCAAAGCGGGTTTTATTTAGTAAATAAACCAGCAACAACAGTACCGCAACGGTAAAGCCAATAATGGCAATACGGTTATAAGGCAGCATCAGGCTTGGTGTCACAGCAATGCCCCCTGACAGCCATGAAATATTCGACACCTCAACGTTCTGCGCACCAAAAACCATGCGCACCACTTGCATTAAAATTAAGCTCACACCAAAGGTGGCTAATAGTGTTTCCAATTGACGGCCATACAAGGGACGAATAACAGTACGTTCAATCAACATGCCGATCAAAGCACTTACAATAAATGCAGCAGGAATCGCGGCAATCAAGTACCAATCGACATAGCTACTGAGATGACTCTTAAACAGGCTTTGCACCACATAAGTGGTATAGGCCCCGATCATGATCAGTTCACCATGCGCCATGTTAATCACGCCTAGCAGACCATACGTAATGGCTAAGCCCAACGCCGCCAGTAGTAAAATACTGGCCGTGCTGAGACCTGAAAAGACATGTCCAGTCCATTCACTGGCCTGAATACGAGTTTTAATATTGCTCTTGGCTTCTGTCAGTGCGGCTTTTAACTCGGGATGCAGGTTGGCTTGTTGTAATTCCTGTTCCACCATCGCCAACACATCGGGACGGTTAGAATCTTGCAGCACTTTGGCCGCCTGTATTTTTTGTAAAACATCAGGGTTTTGATAATCCAAGCGTGCTTTGAGCTGCGCTAAACGGGCTTTAACTTTGTTATTTTTTTCATTTAAATACAATTGATTAATATTTTTAACATCCAACTCAGCCAAGTTATTTTCTAAAATATCAATTGCATCCAAACGTTGGTTTAAATCATCCGATTGCAGCTTTTCTTTCGCTTGCGCAAACGTTAAGGCTTTACGAAGGGTATTCACCAAGGTGACTTGAGATAAATCGGCAGGCCAATCCGTCACGGTTTGCAAATCTGGATAGCTCAATAATTTTTCGTCAGTTTCTAAAATATAGGTTTGACCGCTTTGACCACTATATAACTGGTCTTTTTCGACCAATGCGGCCAACTGATCTAAGGATTCAATATCGGCCGGCCATTGATTCAGTAAACTACGTCGCTCGGTAAAACTACCGCGAACAAATTGCTGAATGGCATCACCTTGCTGCACAGATTGCACCGTAGGCACGACATCCGCTGCAGTTTCTGCATGCACGATTTGCAGACAGAATAATTGGCTCAGGAATAGAAAAAGGATCGGGAAATTGCGTAATTTTTTCATCTTATAAGCATCCCTATTGAGTAATAGAACAACCCCTTCTAGGGATCACATCAAAAAATGCCTGTTACACAATGGCAGCAGGCATTCGGATTGAATTATTTAGGGATGTACGGGCTCCATGGCTCTGCAGCAATGGTTTTTGCCGTTTTGTGCACCACATCAAACTGACCATCGGCACGGATCTGACCAATCATGACTGGTTTATGCAAATGATGGTTCGACGCATCCATTTGCAAGGTATAGCCCGATGGCGCTTTAAATTCTTGGCCGGCCATAGCCTCACGCACTTTATCGACATCTGTGCTTCCTGCTTTTTCTACCGCTTGTTTCCACATATTGATACCGACATAGGTAGCCTCCATCGGGTCATTGGTCACAAATTTATCGGCATTTGGCAGTTTGTATTCCACGGCATACTGCTTCATTTTGTTGGTGAATTCAGTATTCACTGGATTTTTCACTGACATGAAGTAGTTCCACGATGCCAAGTGTCCGACCAGCGGCTTGGTGTCGATACCGCGTAATTCCTCTTCACCTACAGAGAACGCCATCACTGGAATATCCGCAGCTTTGATGCCTTGGTTACCCAATTCACGATAGAACGGCACATTTGAATCGCCGTTAATGGTCGAGATCACAGCCGTCTTTTTCCCTGCCGCAAACTTCTTCACATTGCCCACAATGGTTTGATAGTTGCTATGACCAAATGGGGTATATTCTTCCATGATGTCTGCATCGGCAATGCCTTTCGACTTCAAGAATGCACGTAAGATTTTGTTGGTAGTGCGTGGGTAAACATAGTCCGTGCCCAACAGTACAAAGCGTTCTGCCTTACCACCCTCTTCACTCATCAGGTATTCAACAGCAGGAATCGCTTGCTGATTCGGTGCCGCACCTGTGTAGAAAATATTTTTAGATTGTTCCTGACCTTCATACTGAACAGGGTAGAACAATAAGCCATTTAATTCTTCAACCACGGGTAGAACCGACTTACGAGATACCGACGTCCAGCAACCAAAAATCACGGCTACTTTGTCTTGGGTAATCAACTGACGGGTTTTTTCCGCAAATAATGGCCAGTCCGATGCCGGATCAACCACCACAGGTTCTAGTTTTTTGCCCAATACCCCGCCATTGGCATTAATTTCATTAATCGCCATCAAGGCCGTATCTTTAAGAGAAGTTTCTGAGATCGCCATCGTGCCTGACAGCGAATGTAAGATCCCGACTTTAATAGTATCGCCACTTGCTGCAGCCGCTTTTGGTTCAGATGCAGCACTTTCTGTTTTTTCTTCTGCAGGTTTTGAACAGCCCGTTAAAGCAATCGCCCCAGTCATCGTTGCCGCTAAAATACTTTTAGCAAATACATTGCGTTGAAACATTATTCACACTCCCAACCTAAGCTTGTAAGTCACATTTTTAAAATGCATTTGTTGTCTTTCATCACAACAGAGCAATTCAATAACTGTGCCAAGCCTTATTTTTTATTTTGATTGAGTGCTTTTATTTATTTTTAAATATTATTTTTCATATAGTTACAATCATAAAATCTGCTTTTAATTTTTTATGGGTCGATTCAAATACCATAAAATCACCGCAAAGATGCATACAAACTTGTATCCAACATTTGACCTATAATTGAACAATTTTGCGACGTTTTTCAAAAAATACGGTGTTTTAGCACACAAATCATGCAGCTTTTCCTACATTTGAAGCAAAAAAAAAAACCACTTGCGTGGTTTTTTTCTTATCGCAATTTTAAACCGCCAAATCGGCCAAATTACCCTTCTGTTCCAACCAATGTTTACGGTCTGAAGAGCGCTTCTTCGCCAATAATTTGTCGAGTAAACCTGAAGTAAACTGTACGTCATCCAAGTCTAGTTGCACTAAACGACGTGTATCGGGATCCATGGTGGTTTCACGCAGCTGACTCGCGTTCATCTCGCCCAATCCTTTAAATCGTGTGATTTGAGGATTTTTGGTTTTACATTTCTTCAAGATGCTTTCTAGTTCATCTTCATCCAAGGCATAGTGCACATCTTTATTGTCATCTATACGGAACAGCGGTGGCATCGCCACAAACAGATGTCCTTCCTCAACCAAAGTATGGAAATGTTTGACGAATAGTGCGCAGAGTAAAGTCGCAATGTGCAAACCATCCGAGTCGGCATCGGCCAAGATACAAATCTTGCCATAACGTAGTTCTGACAAATCATCACTGCCCGGATCTACACCAATCGCAATCGCAATATCATGTACTTCTTGCGATGCTAAAACTTCATCAGAAGACACTTCCCAAGTATTTAAAATCTTACCGCGGATCGGCATGATCGCTTGGAAGTTCTTATCACGTGCTTGCTTTGCAGAACCACCTGCAGAATCTCCTTCCACAATAAACAGTTCTGATTCTTCGAGGGTATGCCCCACACAGTCAGCCAATTTACCTGGTAAAGCTGGACCTGAAACAATCTTTTTACGTTCAACTTTTTTCGCAGCTTTTAAACGGCGACCGGCCTTGGCAATCACCATTTCTGCCAGTTGCATAGCAATATCGGAGTTTTGATTGAGCCACAGTGCAAAGGCATCTTTGGCAATATTTAACACCACACTAGAGGCTTCACGGCTTGAAAGTCGTTCTTTAGTTTGACCCGAAAATTGTGGCTCTTGGAATTTTAAAGACAGGATAAAGTTGACACCATCCCACACATCTTCGGCAGACAGCTTCATATTACGCGGCAATAAATTCCGTAATTCACAGAACTCACGAATCGCATCTGTCACACCCGAACGTAAACCGTTGACATGTGTACCGCCTTGCGCAGTTGGAATCAAATTGACATAACTTTCTTGAATCTGTTCGCCGCCTTCAACGTTCCAGCAAATGGCAAATTCAGCACTAGCACGTTCAGCTTCACCAGTCGCCACAAATGCAGGTACAGGCACAATGTCACGGTCTTGTAGCTCATCCATCAAATAGTCGACCAGACCATTTTCAAATTGCCATTCGATCTTTTCGTTGTTGATTTGATCGATATAAATAATCTGCAAGCCTGCCGCCAAAACAGCCTTGGCTTTTAAGTTGTGTTTTAAGGCTTTCAGCGCAAATTTAGGCGAATCAAAATATTTGGCTTCAGGCCAAAAATGCACGGTAGTACCCGTTGCACGTTTAGCGCATTTACCTTCCAACACCTCAAGCGGTGCCACAGGAACGCCATGTTCAAAGGCCATTTTATATAGATTGCCTTGACGCTGAACTTCCACTTCAACACGATCTGACAGTGCGTTCACCACCGAAATACCCACACCGTGTAAACCACCTGAAAATTGGTAGTTATCGGTACTGAACTTACCACCGGCATGTAATTTGGTCAGAATAATTTCAATCCCGCTTTGGCCATACTCAGGATGAATATCAACAGGCATACCGCGTCCATTGTCTTCTACCGACAAAGAACCATCTTTATAAACCGTCACAGTAATTTTGTTGGCATGACCTGCAAGCGCTTCATCGACGGAGTTATCTATCACTTCCTGCGCCAAATGGTTTGGTCGTGTAGTGTCTGTATACATCCCCGGACGACGACGTACCGGATCTAGGCCAGATAAAACTTCAAGTGATTGAGCCGTATATTGCGTCACGTTGCAAAATTCCCTGCTTTTTGGTTAAAACATTTCTTCGAGCGCTACAGTATATGCTTTTTTATTAAAATGCATATCTCTTGCGATCAGCCGCCATTTTCTTAAACAATTTAAACGTCAAATGATGTCGTAACTGCCTATTTGTGTATGTTGAATCTAGCTTTTCAGCATTTGTATTGGATCATTTTATTTAGGCATATTTTTGACAGCATCAGATAAAAACTGCAAGAGCATCGGTATTTTTTCTGCAAAATCATCCATGCCATGCGTTCCATCCACCTCAGTGATCAGCATAGCCGTGCCGGCTTGAACCGCACTATAAAACCTAGTGGCATCACGATAATCCAAGGTTTCATCACCTTGTTGGAGCAAGACCAACAGTTGATCTGCGTTCTCAACCTTAGATACCGCCAAAGCCTGCATTTGATTGAGCTGTGCATCATCCAAGCACCACGTTTCAGTCACCTGATAGGGCAATGCCGTCTCGCCAAATAAGTCACGAAATAATTGCCATGGATAGACCGCAGGATTGATGAGCACTGCAGGAATGTGATGGCATGCCATCAACTGCGTCGCATAAAAGCCACCTAAGCTGCTGCCCACTAAAACCACATCATCTAGACCGTCAATCAGCTCTGACATCTGCTGCATCACCTGTAGCGGTGGCATATTCAAATCTGGCAAATGCACGTGCACACCATTTAAGTCTGCGCAATGGCGCCGCAGTATCTGTCCTTTCACTGAATTTGAGTTACTTTGAAAACCATGCAAATACACAATATTCATCATTTTGATTCCAAATTGATCTTTAAATTGCTTTAAAAGTGGCATATAAGTGCTAACTGCGTCACATTTTCTAAATTTGAATTTTTAGTAAAATTGTCAGACAAAAGGCATTCACCGACAGGTCTGTTATCGGTATTGTAAAAGCTGTTCGTGAGAATTTGATAAAATAAACAATGAAACTTCAGGCTATTCCAGTAATAAATACAATCGAGGGATAGCATTGAATGTAAGGATAGGAACATTATGCCTAGCTTAACACCATTGCATGAAACCTATTGTAAATGGGACCGCACACCACCCAGTCAAGCAGATGTGCTGGAAGGTTTGGCACAACTCGTGACAATGCGTTTTAGTGATGTCGTGCATGACTTGATCAAAAACATTCAACGTGAAATTTTAATCAGTATTTTTGGAATGAGCGAACAAGGCTCGAAAGCCTTTCATAAGCAGCCGACCATTGCACGGATTTACGAATTTTCTTACAACACTTTTTTCAATTATGGCAATTATTTACTTGCACCAACGCTGCGTAGCATTATAGAAAAATTCCCACGCTTACACGACAAACCTCTCACCCCGTCTTTACATTTTTTAGTGGGCGCACTGAATGGGGTCTTAGGCGACTATTTACTGAAATATCACAACCCGATGGCCTTACCGATGGTGGTTTACGACCATTATGGTGCGGTACAAAAAGGCGAATTAAACGGTCGTATTACCCTGTTAATTCATGGGCTGTGCATGAATCATCTGTCATGGTCGACAGCCAAATATGGCGGCATTGGTGAAAAATTACTGTCACAACGTGACCACAACACCATGCTGTATTTAAATTACAACACGGGTCGTCGTATCTCGACCAATGGTCGCAGCCTTGCCAATACATTAGAAGATTTGGTCCGTCGCAACCCGGGTATTACCAGTATCGACTTAATTGGTCATAGTATGGGGGGCTTAGTGTCCCGTAGTGCCATTTTTTATGGCAAACAAAATATGTATCAATGGATTCATCAAGTCGAAAATCTAGTCTGCTTAGGCTCACCGCATCATGGTGCTGTGCTTGAACGTATCGGATTTCATCTGCAAGATCAATTGGGGCGTTTCCCCTTGGTCAAAATCGTGGGCCACGTGGTGAATATTCGCAGTAACGGCATTTTAGATTTGCGCTATGGCAGCGTGCGTGATGATGATTGGGAACATAATGATGTCCGTATTGGACTCATGGACGACAACCGTAAACCAGCCCCGATTCCATCGCATATCAATACCTACCTCGTTGCAGGGACCATCGAATATGAACATCGTCGCAATAAAACGCGACATGTGATTGGAGATTACTTGGTCAGTGTGAAAAGTGCGTTAGGAGAACACCCAAATGCACGGTATCAACTGAAAGTGCCAGATTCACATAAAGCAATTTTTTATGGCTTGAACCATTTTGAAATTCAGCATCATCCGCAAGTGGCCGAGCAAATCGTGCATTGGTTCTATCCAAATAATGACGATAAAGCTTGTGATCATATCTATGAATTTATGATGGACTTGGAAAGTATGGAAGGCATTGCCCTGACCTAAGGTAAACTTCCCCCATTCAGACTCATAAAAAAAAGCCCTCAGTTGAGGGCTTTTTTTGCATCATAAAATTAAAATTTATCACGTAAACGTGGCACTGGTCTGCTTGGATATTTACGCAATAACTGCCAAAGACTGAGCAAGGTTAATACCGCAAAAAACACCAATGACCAAACCGGTAACGATTGCCCCAAGAACGTCCAATCCACTTTGGCACATTCACCAGAACCCGTCAGTACTTGCTCAAAGACCGATTTTAAAGGCAGCGTTTCTACCCAATAATCCAGTCCCGGACCACAACTCGGTACTTTATCTGGCGGTAAGTTTTGCAGCCAAATATGACGCGCAGCCACCCCAGCAGACCATAGAATTGACAGTGTCCCCAACAATGCGTAAATGCGTTTACCCCAATTCGATGCTGGATTGTGAATCAACGCAATCAATGAAATGATGCCGAGTCCAATCAAACCAATACGTTGGAATACGCACAACGGACAAGGTTCTAAGCCTTGTACATGTTCTAAAAACAGCGCAAAAGACATACCGATCACGCTGGCTAAAAACAACAAACCACTCACGAAGCGGAAACTCCATTTCATGGTAAATCCTCTTAAAATTTTTTATCTAAAGTTTTTCAAATATTCTTCAAAACTCAAGGTGCAGTCTTGCTCAAGTTCAGCCTGTTTTTCTAAAGACTGCTCAGCAACTTGTGCAAAATATGCTGCAATTTCTGGGCTCAAGACATGCTGCTCATACACTTCAGCATGTTGTAAGGCCATAAAGCTACCAAAGCCCCAAGTTCCACCTTGTTCTAAAGTATCGCTAATCATACGTGCCGACAATGTTTCATCGACTTCATCGATGCGTGATTGCATCACAGCCATTGCCTGAGTGTAAATATCTGTATTGTAAGAATCATCCAGCAATTCAGCCAACGGTTGCATCGCAGCGACATGTGTACGACACCATGTTTCAATTGGAATCGCTTGCCCTTGCTGTAAAATCACTGCGTTTGGCGCACGACCACGGTTTACCACTTCCGCCTGATTTTTCTCAATTTCATTTTGTTCGGCATCTAACAACGCTGGACTGTCTTGCAATAAACAGTACAAAGCCACCACTTCGAGCAAGCCTGCCGTGTCTTCATTGATCCCAATCGAGCTATAAGGATTGACATCTACCGCGCGTAATTCAACATAACCTACGCCACGATTTTGCAGGGCTTCAGACGGTGTTTCACCATCCTGCGGCACTTGTTTCGGACGAACCAAACTGTAGTATTCATTTTCAATTTGCAATACATGGTCATTAATTTGAATCGGATCACCGTGTTCATCATTTAAACCTAAATGACTAAATGCGGCATACGGGGTATGGACCGCTTTTTGCAAACCTTCCAAATACGCCTGAATGTCGTTGTAGTGAATCCCTAACTGTTTTTGTGCTGAATTTTGATAGCCAAAATTTCCCATACGCAGTGCCGTCGCATAAGGTAAAAATAGCGTGCCTTTTAAAAGCGGTAACAGCTGATGTTCACGTCCAGTCATAAAACATTTACACACCGACGGACTCGCCCCAACCAAAAACATCACCAATGGCGTTAAACGAATAAAATTACGGATCAGGCCAAAATAACGATGACTGCGATAATCCTGTAAGCTCAATGCTTTAAGGGCATCGTCAGTTTCGTGTTGTTGTAGTGCTTCAAAGAAATGATCTGGGAAAGATAAATTATAATGCACCCCTGAAATGGTCTGCATCCGGCGACCATAGCGCACCCCTAAACCACGACGGTACAAGGTTTTAAAACGTCCTATATTCGAGCTGCCATATTGCGCTAAACGAATACTGTCTTCGTCTTTATCCAACATGCATGGCATCGACAACGGCCAAAGTTTTTCACCATGTTCTAAATGCGTATGCGCAACAGCATGAATATCTTGCAGATAGTTCAACGCCTCTGTAATAGTTTCTTTTGGTGGCGTGATAAATTCCATTAAAGCTTCAGAATAGTCTGTCGTAATATGCGGATGAGTCAAAGCCGCACCCAAAGCTTGGGGATGGTCGGCCTGAGACAAGAAACCGTTGCTTTGCATACGCAAGCTTTCACGCTCAATACCGCGCAACATTCCTTTAATCAGCGAAGAATCTACCCAAGTCGGTAAAATGTCTTGAGAGGTCGATTCGGGTTGACTCATTGCTATCTCGCTTAAATGGAAGAAACTACTAAAATAAAATCATCAGTTTATATCAGTATAACGCGATTTGAAGTGGGCAAATGACCCACTGTATAGTTTTGAGACAAACCGTGATTTTATTTTGGCAATTTTTTATCACAAACTTACTCTATATGACATTTGAAATTTGTGATTTTATAAACAAATATATGCTAATAATGCTTAAAACTTATGAATTATCAAGATATTCTCGAATTTTGGTTTAACCCAGAAAATCAGCCTAATTGGTTCGCTAAAAGCAATAATTTTGATGTTTTAATCGAAAAAAAGTTTAAAGACATCCATCAAGCGGCCAGTCAAGCAGAACTGTGGCAATGGCGTACGACTGCCGAAGGTCGATTGGCTGAAATTATTGTTTTAGATCAATTTTCTAGAAATTTATTCCGTGACTCTGGCTTGGCTTTTGCCCAAGATGCACTGGCTTTGGCGCTTGCACAAGAAGCCATCGCGCAGGGTTTAGATCTACAATTAAGCTCTGAACAGCGCTCATTTTTATATATGCCCTTTATGCATAGCGAATCGACAAAAATCCATCAAAGCACGTTAAAATTATTTGAGCAACTGGGCAATCCGATCAACTTAGAATTTGAGAAAAAGCATAAAGTGATTATCGATCGATTTGGACGTTACCCGCATCGCAATGCGGTATTGGGCAGAACATCTACAGCAGAGGAATTGGAATTTTTAACTCAGCCCAATTCTAGCTTTTAATTGACGGCTTTTGGCCAGTATCTCCCCTTGCCATGAACCGATTAAACAGGAGTATGCGCATGAACAAACTCATTATCGCAGCAGCCATAACCGCAGCACTCGGTTTAACTGGCTGTGCCACAACCCCATCAAAACCTTTGACCTTTGAACAACTCGGTCAATATTCTGCGACACCATTAAATGCTCAAAGCTATCGGATTAGCTTCCAAGCTAGACCCAATATGAGCTATGGTACTGCCGAAGAAATCACCTTGGTTAAAGCCGCTCAAACCACCCTACACAATGGCTTTCAATATTTTAAAGTCATGGATGACCCGAGTAATCGGAGTCAAAAACCGCCGCGCCAAGCGGTGATTTACCCAGACCCAATGCCTTATCCATATGGCTATTACCGTCGCCATCCTGGTTTTTGGCCAGGCCCGTTTTATGACGTTCCACAGGTGGTCACACTCGATCCAACTCAAGTTTCCTACAGTATTACTTGCTATAAAGATCGTGCCAAAGCCCCTCAGGATGCCTTTGATGCTCGCTTGATTTTGCAATCACTCGGGGCTAAATATGGTTTAGACAGCCAAGGAAATCCTTTACCTGTAGCCGCTGAGCCTACCGCCAAATAAGTCAACCCATAGAGACCCGATCATTGATGAACCCAACTGAACAGCCCGCTGTTTCACCCAATCTGCAACGCAGTAAACGCTTCGCCACCATTGCTTTGGTCGTGGCGGTGCTGGCGTGGATTGCATTGATGATCGCAGCTAAATTACTACCCGAATATGTTTGGCTCATTCATATTTTGATGCTTTCAGCAGAAGCTGGCGTGGTTGGTGGTTTGGCAGACTGGTATGCGATAACCGTTTTATTTCGCAATCCCTTTGGTCGGATTCCGATTCCTAAATTTTTACGTGACCACACAGAAATTATTCCTCGTAATAAAGCACGCATTGCCGAGTCGATGGGCCGCTTTGTTCAGGAGAATTTTCTTTCACCACAAGTGGTTGAAAAAAGCTTAGCGGAGACGGATCTCTCTCTTGCCGTCGGGAAATGGTTGGCCAATCCGCACAATAATGCGCAAGTGACCCAAGTCATTCAGCAAACGGTACCGAAAATTTTCGAATTTGTCGGTCAGGAACAAATTGGACAATTTATCCAAAATAACAGCGTGCAATGGGTACGCAATACGCAAGTCAACCATCTTGCCAGTGAAATGCTACGGGCAGTTTTAGAAAATGACTTCCATCAAGATGTCCTGCAACGTGGACTGGATTTAGCCCATGATTGGATGTTACAGCACCCCGAACAAACCCGTGATTTATCTCGTCAATTGTTTAAAGAACTCGGGGTTTGGAAGCTCGCCAAAGGTGCGAGCTGGATTGGTATTGATGTACAGCAGCGCACCATTGATTCACTGGTCAGTCGTGTTGAGTCCATGCTTGCTGACCATGAACATCCGTGGCGCCGTAAAATCGAAGACATGGCACAGCAGCTCATGCAGCAACTGGCGGACAATCAGAGTGTTGCCAGCCAACGCCTGAATAGCACCAAAGACGCCATGCTCGATAGTCCACAAATGTTGAATTTTATCAGTGGTGCGGTGGTGATTTTATGCGATGCCATTCGTTCTGATTTAGAAAAGCCGGACTCAGGTATTGCACAAAACCTACGCGTCGCCATTCAACAAGTGGGCGAAAATATTGTCTCTAACGTCGCTGTACGCCAATTGTTGAATGAAAAAATGAGTGATATTGCCATCAATCTCTCCGACCAATACAGTGAAAAAGTCATTCGGTTTATCAGTGAACGTATACATGAATGGGACTCACGTGAAATGATCGATAAGATCGAAAACGAAGTCGGTGGCGACTTGCATATGATTCGAGTCAATGGTGTCGTGGTCGGTGGTTTTATTGGCCTCGCACTAGGGATTATTCGTGCCTGTGTAGAATGGCTGCTTTAGCCGCCTGCAGCAGTCCTCCTCACAGGTTATAAGCCGTAGGTTTGAGCTTTATGCGTAGAACCGTTAAACTTTGCCGATCCGAAAATTTAATAGAACAATAAAATCTATGCACTTACCTGCCATCTATACACTACCATTCATTCTAATCATCAGTAGCTTAAGCGCTTGCCAGACCATTTCCAAAACCAGTAGCACAGTCAGCGACAAAGTGATGGGCATGCTCGGTAAAGAAAAAGCCCCTGAAATCGATAAAAAAGGCACAGTCGATATCAGCAAAAGTACCCAACAACAGTTAGAAACCCTACTGACCAATATGCCGAAAAATCAGTGGGTCTATATTGAAAATGATCAACAAGGCATATCTACCCTCAAAAATAAATCGGCAGACAATTTCACCTTGAGCCTCAAATTGAATTGCAAAATCAGCACTCAGCGCCCAACTTTCAGTATAAGCAACGCGGATGGCCAAGAGATCCTAAAAGCACATGATACAAATGTGGGGCAAATTCAAATTCTGCTCGACAATAAAAACTTTGGAAATCCGTTTGAGACAGCCCATCAGCAAAAGTTCCAAAGCTTTAAAACCGCTGTCGCTCAGGCCAAAGTCATTAAAGTGTTTAATTCCTCAAAACTCTATACCTTTCAAAACAACAAAGCCGAATTACTCTCTAAAGCAGTAAGTTGTCGCGATAGCCTATAAATATTTAAAGCGAAATGCAGTAAGTCACCGTTTTACTCAACTGTGACTTACATGCAGGCTTATTTTGCAGGTGGCTGTGGCCCTGACATATCGACCAACAGGCCTGTAAATTTTCGAACAAACGGCAATAAAATCAGCACAATGGGAAAAGCAATAGCCCAAGAAATCATCCAATTATGCAGCCATAGGGTAAGAAAACCCTCAAACCAACCTAAATTTCTGAGCATATTAATAAACGAAATAATGCCGCTCATGAGACAAGACAAAATAAACGGCACGATAATCAGCGCCCAGCGTGCAGCTAACTTCGGCACATTGCCAAAAATTTTAGGGGTGGGTTGTGACATGTCCATATACTCAAGCAGTGATCCTGAATCGCTAAACCACTTATATCGTTTTACTTCGATATAAGCAATGCTTCACTTTTATCGAATATTTTTTATTCGCAACAAATGGGTTCACCTAAAGAGCCTGAAATTTGCTATATTTACCGTTTTTCTGCGACATTTATTTTTCGACTGATTATGAATACGGCAATACAAGCAGCGCTCGATCATGCAGTGCAATCCCTTCAAGCTGAAGGTGTACTCCCAACTGACTGGAACAATACTAGCAATTTGACCCGAACCAAAGACCGAAGCCACGGTGACTTTGCGTCAAACATTGCCATGATTGCCTCTAAAGCTGCAGGTATGAAGCCGCGTGATTTAGCCGAAAAAATTCTGGCAAATCTTCCAGAAGTCGCAGATATCAGCAAAGCAGAAATTGCAGGTCCTGGCTTTATTAACTTCTTTTTAAATGCTGACCAACGTTTTGCTGTCTTAGACCAAATTCAAGCTCAGAAAGATCAGTTCGGTCGCACACAGGCCAATGCTGAAAAACGTGTTCAAGTGGAATTCGTTTCAGCCAACCCAACGTCTAGCCTACACGTGGGTCATGGTCGTGGCGCAGCTTACGGTATGACCGTTGCCAATCTCCTTGAGGCAACAGGTGCCAAAGTTGACCGTGAATACTATGTCAACGATGCTGGCCGTCAAATGGATATCTTGGCGACATCGACTTACTTGCGTTATTTAGAATTGACCGGTCAACAACTGGTCTTCCCTAAAAATGCATACCAAGGCGACTACGTTAAAGAAATCGCACAAAGCATTATCGACAAAGATGGCGATGCTTATGTACGCCCTGTTGCCGACATCTACAAAGATGTTCCTGAAGATGTGCAATATGCTACTGAACTCGATAGCGAAGGCAATAAAGTCGTTGTTTCAGGCGATAAAGAAAAACACATTGATGGTTTGATTCATAATTCACAAAACCATTTGGCTGTGGGTTACCGTGTGTTCCATCAAGCTGCGCTGAAAGCCATTCTTGATGACATTAAAGATGACCTCGGTGAATTTGGCGTGACTTTCAATCAATGGTTCAGCGAAGCAACCTTGACTGAAAAAATTGATGAAGCATTACAAATGCTCGATCAACGTGGTTTCTTATACGAAAAAGATGGCAACATCTGGTTCAAATCAACTGATTTTGGTGATGAAAAAGACCGTGTTGTGAAACGTCGTAATGGTCAAACTACATACTTCGCATCCGACATTGCTTATCACTTAAATAAACTACAACGCGGCTATACCGATATCATTGATATTTGGGGTTCAGACCACCACGGTTATATTGCACGTGTGAAAGCAGCGATTGATGCGCTTGGCTATGATTCTAAAAAATTGACCGTACTTTTGGTTCAATTTGTGAGCCTATGGCGTGGCGGCGAGATGGTTCAAATGTCATCTCGTTCAGGTCAATTCGTGACTTTACGTGACTTACGTAAAGAAGTGGGCAACGATGCTGCTCGTTTCTACTACGTCATGCGTAAATCAGAACAACACATTGACTTCGACTTAGACCTTGCTGTGTCTCAAAGTAAAGACAATGCGGTGTACTACATCCAATACGCACACGCACGTATCTGCCGTATGCTCGAAAAAGCTGCTGCGACAGACGTTCAATTCTCTGCTGAAGCTGCGCGTCAATTTGCAGCTAAACTTGAGTTAGAAGCTGAAACTGAAGTTCTTGCTAAACTTGCGGCTTACCCTGAAATTGTGGTTCGTGCAGCAAACAGCTATGAACCACACCAAGTGGGTAACTACTTGAAAGAGTTGGCGGCGTTGTTCCATGGTTGGTACAACGAAAATAAAGTCTTGGGCGATGATGCAGAACTGACTCAAGCGCGCTTATTACTGTCTGTAAACGTACAGCAAGTTTTACGCAATGGTCTTGAATTATTGGGTGTGAGTGCGCCTGAATCTATGTAAGCCATTCTTAGCATACATTAGAATCCGTCCATGTATGACCATATACATTGACGCATATACAGGCTCTTTATGAGCCTGTATTTTCATGGATATTCAGTCATCTTTTAATGAAAAATTGAAGATGTTGAAATTGTGAAAATTAAACATAAACAGCATGACAGTCATGTAATATATAATAATCAGAACTTGGTTTTGGGTCAGTTCCCACTAGGTTCGTAACAATTACAATTAAAGAGGTTTCCTCGTGTTTGGAAAAACGCAACGCGGTGTATCAGAACGGCCAAATCAGCCTAAAAAACCATTGATTCCTGTATGGTTAGGTACACTTGTGATCATTTTAATCGTGTTGAGTTTCTTAGTGGCCTTGATGTTATGGAAGCCATGGGAGCCGGTAAAACCGAAAGGTCAAATTACCTCTGAACACTACCAAGAAGAAACCAATAAAGATTACCGTTTTTATGATCTGTTGCCTCAGCAACAAGTCACCCCGATTCCAGATCAAGCTGTGCCTGAAACAGATACCAAAGAAACTGTGGTGATCGTTGAAGCACCTGAAACGGCTACCACCACGCCGACTGAGCCGGGTATTGAAGCCACAGAAACAACACCAGCTCCTGCTAGCTATATTTTGCAAGTGCGTAGCTATGATGACCCTGACCAAGCTGATGCCCGTCGTGCGGAAATTATTTTAAATGGCTTATCTGCCGATGTGATCCAAAGTAATGAAAATGGCAAAGTTTGGTATCGCGTTGTATCTGGTCCCTATGATTCACAAGAAGCTGCCGTGATTGCACAGCAAACTTTACGTCATAGCAGTATCGACTCGATTGTCGTAAAACGCTAAATATTGAAATTAAAAAAAGCGCCTGAAGGCGCTTTTTTTTATTCCTTCCTTTAATAAAGGGAGGTTAGAAGGGATTCTTTTTTGAATACATCAGCTTAGCTCAAAAACCTCTCCCTAACCCTCTCCTAAAAGGAGAGGGAATTGCTTAAATGGTATGCCCTATAGCTTCGCCCATCACCACAGACGAGTTGGCTTTAAAGGTCGCATCCCATTGCATTTTGTTTTCTTCAAACAACACTACCGCTGTTGAACCTAAATAGAAACGGCCCAATTCTGCACCTTTTTCTAAAAATAAATCGTGTTGATTCAGTTCCAAACGCCCTGTAGGTTTAACTTTACCTGTAGCCACGGTTTCAATACCTGCCACGATCATTGCGCCCACTAATACAACCGCCATACGACCGACTTCTGTATCAAATAAGCAGACCATACGTTCATTACGGGCAAATAAACCCGGAATATTTTCAGCAGTGGTCTGGTTTACTGAGAACAATTCACCCGGTACATACAGGGTTTCTGTCAATGTTCCTGCAAATGGCATATGTACACGGTGGTAGTCTTTTGGTGACAAATAAACCGTAGCAAACTGCCCATTTTTAAACGGCTCTGCCAATTGTGGATCGGCAATCAGGTTTTCAACAGTGAACTTCTGCCCTTTGGCCTGAAATACATCACCATTTTCAATTTTACCCAGTTGTGAAATCGCACCATCTGCGGGTGAAACAACACTGTTGGCATTTGCATCAACTACACGTACGCCTTCTTTTAAAGAACGAGTGAAAAATTCATTGAATGATTTAAATTTCAGGGCATTACTTTGCTCAGCAATCGACATGTCGATGCCATACTGTGCTTTAAATGCGGTAATCACAGCATTTTTCACCACAGGGTTTTCACTCGCAGCCAATTTACCGACGATACGTGATAATTTGTGCTGCGGAACAACACGCTGAGCTTGAATAAAAATTTGTTTTTTTAACTGAGATGTAAGGCTCAAGACGGCAACTCTCCGGTGATCACAGGACTATCGAGTCGGTTGCCCCACTCGCTCCACGCACCATCATAAGCTCGAATATTCCAACCGAGTAAACGTCCCAGTATATAAGCTAGGCCCGACCGATGATGGGACTGACAATATACCACCACAGGTTCGTTTAAATTGAATCCCAATTGTTCTAAGCGTTGTTGTGTGCGTTCTAAAGGATGCAATTTTAAATGATTTTCTCGGTTAAGGGCAGTACTCCATTCGAAATGTCGTGCCCCCGGAATGTGACCGCCGCGTCGCGCTGCTAATCGTAAGCCTGTATATTCATCTTCGGTACGGCAGTCCCATACTTGGATCTGCTCCTGCTGCACACGAGCCAATAGCTCATCATAATCTGTTTGATACTGAGCACGCGCCTCTGCACTGACTTCAACCAATGGGCTCACGGGTTCAAATTGCTCAATTTCAGACGAGGTCGGTAAGCCTGCCCCAAGCCAAGCATGGATGCCACCATTGAGGAGACTGGTATTTTCAAAACCGAGGCAATGTAAGTTCCAAATCAGTCGACCAGCCCATGCCCCACCTTCATCGTCATAAACTACTACATGATGTTCTGGACTGATATTCAGATAGCGAATGAGCTGTTCTAAACCGGCTTGGTCAGGTAAAAGCCCCATCGCTTGTTCTTCTTGGCGCACTAACAGTTTCGGCTGCACATGCAGTGCATGTGGAATATGCAATTGGTCATACACCGAACGACGACTCAAATCGACGATCCGTAGTTTTTCATTACCAAGATGTGGAACCAATTCTTCCGCTTCAATCAGCAGACCAAAATTCAATGTAGATGCTGTCATCGTTGTTCGTGTTGTATTTTGTGCGATTAAATTCGATCTTAGCATAAGTCATTTTCACTATTATTCTGAATTTTTGCATTCCTTTAGCAATATTTTAGATATAAAAAAGCCGAATCATTGATTCGGCTTTTTTAGTTTTATCTAATGCTGTGTTTAAGCGCTAACTTCAGAGATGTCAAACACCTGACGTAGATACGCTAAGAAAGTATCATTATCCGTCATGGTTTTACCCGGACTATCTGAAATTTTTGCCACAGATTGACCATTACATTCAACCAGTTTCAGTACGATATTCAGCGCAGTTTGCCCCATATCATTGGTCAAGTTGGTGCCAATACCAAAGCTAACTTGGAAACGGTCTTTGAAGTAATTATGCAAATCCCACGCTTTTTCAATGTTCAAGCCATCACTGAAAGTCAGCATTTTGGTTTTACTGTCAATTTTAAGCTTTTTGTAATGTGCATAGGCTTTATCGCCCCATTCATACGGGTCGCCACTGTCATGACGTAAACCGTCGAATAGTTTGGCAAAATACAAATCGAAGTCACGTAGGAACGCATCCATACCGACAACGTCCGTTAAGGCTATTCCTAAGTCACCGCGGTATTCCTGCACCCATGTTTCTAGCGCAGACTTCTGGAAGTTACGTAGACGAACATCAAGCGCTTGGAATGCTTGTAGGAACTCATGCGCCATTGTACCAATTGGAGTAATGTTCAAGTCTTTGGCAATCAGAACATTACTTGTACCGCGGAAAATATACGGTGAAGCCTGATTTAATTCTTCAATTACATGCTTTTGCCATGCATAACTATAACGACGACGCGTGCCAAAATCAGAGACCAAGAATGGTGGATCCTTTGGATTTTGCCGTGCTTCATACTGCTTCAGCAAGGCAATCTTATGTTGCAAACGGCGCTCACCTTCGGCTAAAACTTCGGGTGTACGAATACGTTGGAAATATAATTCATTGACGATGGCTAAAACAAAGATTTCAAACATCATCGCTTGAACCATTGGGCCTTCTACCCAAATGTCCAGTCGACCTTCATCATCAATACCCGCTTTAATAAAACGGCGTTTAAGCTGAAATAATTCAAGATAATCAACAAAATCGCTTTTAATAAAACGTAAACTGCGTAAATACTGCAATTCATCATCTTTAAACTTCAACTGACAAAGCATGTCGAGCTGCATGTTTAAATCATCCAAAATTTCAACCAGTGGATAGGCTGTATCATCCAAGTTACGGCAACGAAAGTGATACACACTATGGGTTTGCGGAAATTTGTGTAACACCACCTGAAGCATGGTGAATTTATACAGATCTGTGTCTAATAAGGATTGGATGATTGGAGACATAAAGACTTTCAGTTTTTATCAACTCTTTGCATTAAAGCATACTTTATTGATAAAAAGCCGATTGATTTAGTGGAATAACTTATAAATCACCGCGATTCATCGACTTTTTTCAATTTTTTTGCTGAAGCTGAGCGCGATCAAGCTCACTATTTTTTGAGTAACTGTCGATATTTTTCTTCTTGACCAAATTCACGCGCAAACTGTTCTGCAGTCTTTTGCCCCATTTTTTTGGCATTTGCATCGCAATCCACTTGGCGTAATTGCTTTGCAATCGCCCATTCTAATTTAAACATGGCACCCATCAATGCGGTGTTGCCTTTATTGTCACGTGCGCAGCGGTCTGCACCTTGTTCCAGCAAACGAGTCACAATATTTTGATGACCGTAATAGGTCGCCATCATCAGTGGTGTAAAACCCGAAGCATTGCGCACATCGACCGGAAAACCGTGCTTAAGAAATTCATTGATGACTTCTTCATTGCCAGTTTTGGCTGCAGCAAAGAAAATTGCGATCAATTCCTGTTGTGAGGTCATCTGATCGCTTGCAGTTGCTTTAGCGGGGGAGATATCTTCCGCGATTGCCACGTTTGTAAATGCGGAACCAAACGCTAGAAGACTGGCTAAAGTCAAATGTTGCATAACTTTCATGATGAACTCCAACAGAAATCGAATGTAGAATTGAATTAGAAATAATTCATTTCATAAAAATGAATATTTAAGGAGTGCCTATGAAACTCCCCCTAGGGTGCAGGAAAGGTATGGAGCTTCATAGGACTTTTTTGAGGTAACGTTCTAGACCCTAGTTACCAATCCTTCAGACTGATCGAAATTAGTCTTTCAGTTGTGCTGCTTTAGCTTTTACAGTTGCAAGGTTACCGTTTACTGCTTTAGTCATACGTGTACCGTAGTCTGCATCTGCTTTATAGAAGTAAGACAACATGATGTGTTTCGTTTCCGAATCTTTCACGTTGCCAAGGTCAGCCGCCAAGTTCATGATTAAGTTTTCTTTCTCTTTCGCAGAGTATGAACGATAAAGCTCACCCGCCTGCTTGAAGTTTTGCTCTTTCACGCCTTTTTGCTGAACTGTGCCAAAAAGCGGCGTTTCAACCGCACGCGCTTTCTCAGTGGCAGCTTTAGGCTCTTTACGGCTTGGCTCGTAGTTCACGTCAGAATCACGCTCGCTAACATTCATGTAGCCATCTTGGTTGTTGTTGTTAACAGCAACAAGCGGACGGTTTACTGGAATTTGCTGGTGGTTCGCGCCTAAACGGTACATTTGTGTATCTGAGTAAGAGAAGATACGGCCTTGCAGCAGACGGTCTTCTGATGGCTCGATACCTGGGACTAAGTTACCTGGAGCCAATGCCACTTGTTCCGTTTCCTGGAAGAAGTTTTTCGGCATACGGTTCAGCGTCAATGTACCCACTTTAGTTTCTGGAACTAGGTTCGTCGGCCAGATTTTTGTTGGATCAAGCGGGTCAAAATCAAAGCTGTTTAAATCTTTAGGATCTAACACTTGGATATAAAGATCCCATTTCGGGAATTTACCAGCATTGATGTTGTTATAAAGATCGTTAGTCAAGTGATTAAAATCTTTACCTTGTTGCTCAGCAGCTTCTTTAACGTTCAGACCTTTCACGCCTTGTTTAGAGCGGAAGTTGAACTTCACGTATTTGTATTCGCCTTTGTCGTTATAAAGCTTGTACGCATGTACACCAAAGCCGTCTTGTTCGCGGTAGCTGGTAGGCACGCCTTGGTTACCATACACATAAGTCAACATGTTGGTTGCCCATGGCTGGCTAGACAAGAAATCAAATACGCGGTTTGCGTCTTGAACGTTGTTGATTGGGCTAGGCTTCATGGCATGGATGAAGTCTGGGAATTTGATCGCATCACGGATGAAGAATACTGGCGTTTGGTTACCCACTAAGTCCCAGTTGCCTTCTTGTGTATAGAACTTGATCGCAAAACCGTGCGGGTCACGTAAAGTTTCTGGAGAACCTTTACCATGAATTACAGTCGAGAAACGTAAGAAAACTGGAGTCTTAGTACCTGCTTTGAACAATGAAGCAATGGTGAGATCAGATAAATCTTTAGTTGCAACGAATTCACCATACGCACCTGTACCACGGGCATGTACCACACGCTCAGGAATACGCTCACGACCAAAACGTTGTAATTTTTGAACCAATTGTACGTCTTGAAGTAGAACTGAACCATTTGGACCCGCAGTAATCGAGTTTTGGTTATCGCCTACTGGTGCACCATTGTCTTTGGTTAATGGCGCTGCTTGAGTCGCCGCTGTTGCTGTTGCTAACATCGCAACCAATAAAGAACGCTTAAACATCGTCTTAATCTCTCTGTTAAATACCTTTCCTGCCCCGCAAAGATACTGATATTTAATAAATAGATAAAGCAGATTATTTTTATAAATTCAATCGTATTATTAGATTTATAAAAAATATACAGTTCATTTTCAAATGTTTGAGTCCAAAAAATTCTACACATCGCCTCGAAAGAATGCTGCATTTGCTACAATCCCTGCCCTATGTTCAATTTTCTACTCGGAAGAAGTTATGCGGGCCTTGTTACAACGTGTTTTAGAAGCCAAAGTGGTGGTCGATGGTGAGATCACGGGTGAAATTAATCACGGTATTTTGGTGTTTTTAGGCCTTGGCAAAGCGGATGATTTAGAAAAAGGCAAAAAACTGATCGATAAGATCTTGAAATACCGTTTTTTTGATGATGAACAAGGCAAGATGGGCTGGAATGTCAGTCAAGCAGGCGGCGGTATCCTCTTGGTGTCTCAATTTACCCTGATGGCGCAAACGCAAAAAGGCCTGCGCCCCGATTTTGGCCCAGCCATGCCGCCAAGCGATGCCAAAGCGCTGTATGAACAGCTGGTCGATTACGCCAAGAGCCAATATGACCATGTACAAACAGGCATCTTTGCTGCCGACATGAAAGTGCATTTAGTTAATGATGGGCCGGTCACTTTTAATTTAGAAATTGAATAAAAACGAAGTAATAAAAAAGCCCTCAGTTGAGGGCTTTTTTATTACTTAAATTAAATCTCAGCTTTTACAGCGTTGTAATTAATTTTGCGCGTTGCATCATATCTACTGGAATATCTTTCACAAGCATAACTGTTAATGATTGCTCATTTTTCTGTGCAGCAGTTGTTTGATTCGCATCTAATACCGCATTTACATCAGACGGATTCAATGTATACATTGCACCCGTTGCTGGATCAACAATTAACAAACCAATAAGTCCGCCAAAAATAATATTAGCGACATACCAACCATTTACCGTTCCTGTTACCTGTACAGTCTTTGTTTGATAGCCATCTTTTTTAAATGTCACCTCATAAGCTGCAGGTTTAAAGTATCCAGTGCCACGTTTTAAAGTAACAGTTGCAGGTGTGATGCCAGTATGTACTTTTTCTCCAGCTTTATTTGTAATCGAAATCGATGCTTCATCTGGCACTGACTTAAACGTTAAAGTTTGAGTTGACCCCGAAATAATGCTTGCGCAACCTGTCATTGTTAATGATGCGGCAATTAAACCCGATGTAATTAATTTTTTCATAAAAATACCCCCTAAAAAGCGGAGGTATTCTTACCAAAAAAGCGTTAAATTTCAATGAAAATTAAATTTATTTACCGGTTTTCTCTTTAATAAATGCACGTGCCAGTTTGATTTTTTCTTTCACTGGTTTTGGAAGTTTAGGTGGAATCAATTTGGCAACTTGGTTAAACCAAACCAATAGGCCAAAATCACCTTCCATTTTAATACTGCCATTTTGCATACCTGTCATAAATGCAGTTGGATCGCCTTTCATTAGCGTTTTCACACCCTGCTCACTGTCTGCAAACTGTAAAACGAAATCAGCTTTTTCCGCATCACCAGCAACCGTATCAATCTGACCATTATTTACAATAATTTGACGTGCTAGCCCCAAGTCCGTACCAATTTGTATACGGAACTGACGTTCATGCACCAATTCAATAAATTTTGGGCTAGTACGTGCTAACTGTTTCATACGAAGAGCCAGACCTGCCACGAGTAAGTCTAATGGATCTGTACTGACATCAACCAAAGGAAGTTTTACGACAGGAATGGATGATAGTTTCATGACTTGAAGCCTATTGTAATTGTTGGAAAATTGACTGGCTTCATCCTACCATAACTTCGGTTTTCAGAAGTAAGCCTTTGTATCTCTATACTCACTGATGAGTTCATAAAAAATGCGCCCTTGGGCGCATTTTGTTTTGTTATTTTTTAAATTAACGACTAGAGCACTGCTGTTCTTCATCATAGACCGGTGTATGTTCAATACATTGGCGTTTTGCTAATGCGCGTTCAGCACGACGATCTTCACGTAATAACACCAAAGTGAAGACCACCATAGCTGCCATTAGCGCTGTTAAATAACTATAGGTCACAGGCAATTCGAACATGGTTTGTGTGCCATAACGAATCACTTCAATCAGCCCCCACACCAGCATCCCCGCTAGCATAAAACCCAACCAGCGACGATAAGGCGAGAAGAAAACAGCAATCACAGCAGCCGATACCAAGCTCAGGCCAACGATGGTTGCTAAATTCGCTGTTAACATAAAAACCTCCGTCATGTGACAGGTGACATCTCTTGTTGTGACAGGATGCTGACCTGTCTCACTACTGTGTATTCAGTAAATAGATTTGGTCGATCTCAATCTCTTGCAAGCATTATGCTGAGTTTTTTGCATAAAAAAAGTCTGTATTTTTGTCCTTGCGACACACCTTGTCGCAACATTATTTTGTCATTACATTTTTTCTTTTTAGATAATTTCTGGAACAATGATGACATCTCGTCTCGCGTGTCATTACAAAAAAAACCATGCTTTTTTGCCTAAATAAATTAATTTTTCGAATGCTGTTAATCGTTGTTTTTATCAACAATTTTTATTTACCACTCATCGGACAGCGACTTGAATTGGCATAAAAAACGCAGCAAGAATGCTGCGTTTAAAATGTCAAACCAAACTTATTTAAGCACGGTTTAAATCTTTATCATGTACACCCAATAGGTAAAGCACCCCATCTAAGCCAACACTTGAAATGGCTTGATTGGCATTTTGGCGTACCAATGGCTTAGCACGGAACGCCACGCCAAGACCTGCCAATGACAACATTGGTAAGTCATTGGCACCATCACCCACAGCAATGGCTTGCTCCAGTGAAATTCCCATTTCCTCAGCAATTTGAGTCAATAAATATGCTTTACGTGCACCATCCACAATGTGGCCTTTTACTTCACCTGTCACCACACCATCTTGCACATCAAGCACATTGGCGTGCACTTCATCAATGCCGAGTTTAGCTTGAAGATATTCAGCAAAATATTGGAAGCCACCCGACAAAATGGCGGTGCGGTAACCCAATGCTTTCAAAGTTGAAATTAAGCGTTCAGCACCTTCGGTCACGGTTAGACGTTCAGCAATTTTTGGCAGTACAGATGCATCCATACCTTTAAGTAACGCCACACGTGCACGGAAGCTGGCTTGGAAGTCCAATTCACCTTGCATTGCACGCTCAGTGATTTCAGCCACTTGCGCACCCACGCCTGCTTCAATGGCAAGTTCATCAATGACTTCTTGCTCAATTAAGGTAGAGTCCATGTCGAAACAAACCAAACGGCGGTTACGACGGTAAGCATTGTCTTCCTGAACTGCTACGTCTACGCCCAATTCAGTAGACAGACGTAAGCAAGCAGCACGCATTGCGGTTGCATCTAACATTTGCCCTTTCAGACCAAACTGAACACAGGCACGTTTCGGCCCCTCAACAGCTCCCTCTAACTCAGGACGACCCGATAAACGGGTCACAGTTTCAATATTGAAGCCTTGGCTCGACACAATATTTGTAACTGCCTGTAAATGAGAAGCCTGCAATTCTGGCGCAAGTGCCGTCACAATATAGCGTGTACGGCCTCCCTCATTTACCCATTGTTGATATTCTGTTGTAGAGATTGGTTTAAAGCGCACTGTTAAGCCAATATCATGTGCTAAAATCAACATTTCCTTCATGGCTAATGCTGTCGCAGTCTGATCTTCCGACGAAACAACAATACCTAAAGTCAGCTGATTATGGATGACTGCTTGTCCAACATCTAAAATCTGTAAGGAATGTGCGGACAAAACCTGCATTAATCGTGTAAATTGATTAGGTTGGTCAGGTCCTAAAAGTGATATAAGAATGATTTCTCGCATGAATTGACTCGGGTCTGAGCTACAACTAATGTAAGAATCATAATCTAAATTGAATAGAATTGCCTTGGAAGTTTACGTTGAATGCGCCTAGACAAGGGCTATTTGCTAGCCTATTAGTAGTTTGTTTTGCTTTGCATACCTTTTTATTGGTATTGGCAACAACCCACCAACTGAACGAAAACCGTGCCAGTCAGGGACAACTGATGACCAGTCAATTGGTTACAGACAGCCTATCTGAGCTTGAGCCGGCCAATACTGTATCATTAGCCTTACTTGCTGACCGCTATGCAACCAACCCGAGCGTGGCTTCCATCCGCATCTTAAATGCCAATAATCAAGTTTTAGCCACAGGCGGTTTGACCAAAACCCGTGACGGTGAAATCTTTGTTCGAGATGCCCTGCAAAACGAAAAGAAAGTCGGAACGGTTGAAATCACCTTAATTAAACCAAGTATTGGTGAAATCTTACGTACGCAATGGGCTGCGATTCTATTTTCATTATTCTTACATGGCTTGTTATGGTTGGCGTATCGCGCTATTGCACGTCCAAGTCGTACTGAATATTTAGCGCGAATCAACAATGAATCACGTCTAAAACATGAAATTCAAACGCTAGCGCAGGCTTTAGAACAAGAAAAACATAATGCCGCTGTGGCGATTGCTCAAGCGCAGCAAAATGCGCAAGCAAAAGCAAAACAGCATAAAGACATGAAACCAGTGGTTCTCGACAGCAACAGCTTGGCATTAAATATTCAATTTTATGATCCGAAACAGCTGCTCGATAGCGTCAACAAAACCGTGTCTGTGCCGTATTTTAATCTCTGCCAAATTTTCTTAAATAAAACCACAGAACTCTGTGTTCAACATTATAAATTGAACAGTTCTGACATCAGTACGGTACATAAGTTTGATGAACATGGCGCAACCATCAGCATGACCGCTGACACTCCAGATGCGCTGCGTTGCCTCACCATGATCAGCTCAGTATTCCAATTGCTTTCAGATGTTTTATATAAACGCTACCGTGAAGAAAAACGTTTCGTTTTACAAACCCGTAGCGCGATTTCAAGCTCTGTCGAAGCCATGCAATTGTCTTCTGTGCAAGCGGCTGAACGTTTAGTCCAACAATTGGTTGCTAAAGAAAGTGCCATTCATGTGCCGACAACTTTGCTCAAAGAGATTTCAGATCATTTCCAATTGGTCAGTTTGCCAAATCCGACCAATGTGCTCACTCGTCATGCATTTATGCTCAATGGGATGGACAGTGATGCCGCTGAATTGGCTCAAAACTTCAGAACTGAAATTTTAAAATCCAAACAGGCAAAAGCCTCGT
Organism: Acinetobacter sp. LipI_15; assembly: GCF_058242865.1. NCBI lineage: Bacteria > Pseudomonadati > Pseudomonadota > Gammaproteobacteria > Moraxellales > Moraxellaceae > Acinetobacter > Acinetobacter sp. LipI_15. The sequence continues at coordinate 3,084,247 of NZ_JBZAYN010000001.1, forward strand.
AAAGGTTTGAGCGAAATCAAAAATCCCGACTTAAGTCGGGATTTTTTGTCTTAAACAGTCGAAATTTTCTGTGCAATCAAATATTTTTGCGCGTTATGCGGTTCGGTACCTGCTTCAACCGCGACTTTCTCCCATTGCCCATTCGACTGCATTTCCCATGCATTTTGATTATCTTCCAAATAGTTAAGTAAACAATCTTTCATAATACGTTTTTTCAAACGGCTTTCTAAAATGGGAAAACAGGTTTCGACCCGTGAAAATAAGTTACGTCCCATCCAATCGGCACTGGCACAGTACAATCGTTTTTCGCCTGCATGCTCAAAATAATACACTCGAGTATGCTCTAAGAAGCGTCCGACGATAGATCTCACATGAATATTCTCAGACATCCCTTTGACCTGAGGAATCAAACAACAAATCGAACGGATAATTAAATCTACACGCACCCCTGCTTGCGATGCGCGATATAAAGCAGCAATCAGTTGCGGTTCCGTGAGTGCATTGACCTTCACAATAATTCTTGCGTATTTTCCCGCTTGTGCAGCAATAATTTCCTGTTCAATCAGTTTCAGTAATTCAGTATGCAGGGTAAATGGTGCATGCAATAACGCTTTCAGCTTCGCCATCTTGCCCATGCCTGTCAGTTCCTGAAACATGCGATGCACATCTTCGCAAATATCGGGATGCGTCGTCATCAGGCCATAATCGGTATACATCCGCGCATTGCCTGCGTGGTAATTACCTGTTCCCAAATGGGCGTAGCGTAACAACTGATTATTTTCACGGCGTACAATCAAAATCATCTTGGCATGGGTTTTATAGCCCACAATGCCATACACCACGACAGCGCCCGCTTCTTGCAATATATTGGCCACGGTAATATTGGATTCTTCATCAAACCGCGCCCGAAGTTCTATAACTGCGGTTACTTCCTTACCGTTGCGAGCCGCCTCCGCCAAAACTTGTACGATGTCCGAATCTGGCCCACTGCGATAAAGCGTCTGCTTAATGGCTAAAACCTGAGGGTCTTTTGCAGCTTCACGTAATAGGTTAATAACCGGTTGAAAGGAGTCAAACGGATGATGTAACAACACATCTTGTGTTTTTAATACATCAAAAATCGCGGTTTGTTTACGAAAAACTTTAGGAATAATCGGTGTATAGACCGGATATTTCAGTTCAGGCCGATTAAAACTGGCACTGAGACGCGATAAATTGATCGGGCCGTCAATGCGATAGAGCTCCTGCTCACTCAAATCAAATTCATCTAACAAATAATCAATAATGCATTGGGGACAATCAGCTTCAATTTCTAAGCGAACTGCCCGACCAAAACGCCGTGAAGACAATTCATCTTTTAATGCCACCGCCAAGTCATCCACATCTTCAGCCAGAACTAAATCTGCATTGCGTGTCACTCGAAAGGCATAACAGCCCGTCGCTTTCATCCCCGGAAATAGGTCATTGATGTGTTGCTGAATAATGGCGGTCAGGAAAATTTGTGTCTCTGCACTGCCTTCAACCTCGGCGGGCATTTTGATTAAACGCGACAACGAACGTGGCGCAGGCACAATTGCCATTTCAATGGCACGACCAAAGGCATCTTTACCTTCTAGGCTCACAATGAAGTTGAGGCTTTTATTGACCAAGCGCGGAAACGGATGCGATGGATCTAAGCTAATCGGTGTTAAGACTGGTTGAACTTCTTTACTAAAATAATGGCTAATCCACGCCCGATGTTTTTCTAAAATATCTTTAAATTGAATAAAGCGAATACCTTCACTTTGTAATGCAGGCAATACAGCATGATTGAGGGTCTGGTATTGCTCTGCAACCGTGTCATGAATCACTTGGGAAAGTTCATCTAAGACCACTTCAGTCGGAATGGCATCTGGCGTCCGTGCAATCGCATTCAAATCTCGTTGTTTCATCAGCCCCGCAATGCGAATTTCAAAGAATTCATCTAAATTGCGTGAAAAAATGATGAGAAAATTCAAGCGTTCAAGTAAAGGTAAACTTGAATCGAGTGCCTGAGCCAAGACCCGTCGATTAAAATCTAAAAGTGACAATTCACGATTATAATAGGTCTCTGATGAATGCTGAAAATGTTGCATACCCTCTCAATGCTGTTTGAAACAGTCTATATCTAAAGTGGTTGCCGGCATGTTAGGCAGCGGAGATGACACTTATGTTACAAATAGCATTAATCAATTAAAAAGGCATGCAATTCCCTAAAACACTGTTCATCAAATCGTAAAATTTATTTTCGACATAAAAAAAGAGGGAGATTACCCTCTATTTTACTGAATTGTTTTTTGTTTATTGCACAGGCTTGTCTTGTTCCAATGCTTTGGGCTCACTCGTCCGCGCTGCCCAATAGGTTGCCAGTGCAGGACCCGAAATATTGTGCCACAAACTAAAAATCGCACTCGGCACAGCGGTCAGAGGTGAAGCGGCAAAATGGGTCGCCGCCAATGCCACACCCAAACCTGAGTTTTGCATCCCGACTTCAATTGATACTGCTTTACAGTCTGCATAGGGCAATTTAAATAGTCGGCTGGCCCAAAAACCCAATAGATAGCCCAAGCCATTATGTAAGGCCACTACCCCAAGAATCAGTAAACCTGATTGCAAAATCTGTGTTCGACTACCCGCAATGATTGCTGCCACAATCGCTACAATTGCCACAACAGAAACCAATGGCATGACCTGTATATAGGCATCCACTCGGTGCTTAAAGACAGTTCGAATCATTAACCCCACAATGATCGGAAATAAAACCACTTGTAAAATTGAAACCAACATCGATGCCGCATTAATTTCAATCCATTGGCTTGCTAACAAATAGAAAATCGCAGGGGTTAAAACCGGTGCGAGTAATGTCGAAACAGAGGTACAGGCAACAGATAATGCGGTATTACCTTTTGCCATATAGGTGATGACATTAGAGGCCGTTCCACCCGGACAGCAACCGACAAGAATAACCCCGATCGCGATTTCTGTCGGCAGTTGTAATAATTTACATAAGAAAAAAGCCAATCCCGGCATCACAATAAACTGTGCCAAAACCCCGATCATCACAGCTTTAGGACTTTGCAATACACTTTTAAAATCTTGCAGTGTCATGGTCATGCCCATACCCAACATAATGATGCCTAGCATCCATGGGATATATGCTTTTAACCAAACAAATACATCGGGAAAAAACATGGCGAGCGCTGCAAACAGCACCACCCAAATCGCAAATGTTTTCTGCACAAATTGAGTGAATTTTAAGAAAGCCGACATAGGCATCTTCCATTTAAAAACAGGGACAAAAAAAGGCACACCCTTGTGCCTTTTCTCAACTGAGCCCACTGGGTCATGCCAAAGATAATGCCTGTGCATGCTGCTGCACAATATCTTTCAGGTAAATACGCTTCACCCCATTCGCCAACATGTCTTGCCATGCATGCTGTAAAGAACCCTGTAAATCGATCCCTTTGGTCAAATCAGCAATCACAAAAGTTTCAAAACCAAGCTTACGTGCATCCATTGCCGTCCATGCAACACAAAAATCCGTGGCGATCCCCACCACAAAGACTGTATCAATACCGCGTTCGCGCAAATAGCCCGCCAAACCTGTTGAGGTTTTCTGATCTGCTTCCATAAAAGCAGAGTAGCTGTCGATATGCTGATGAAAACCTTTACGGATAATTAGCTGCGCCGTTGGTAAATTTAAATCAGGATGCAATTCGGCATCCTGTGTGCCTTGTACACAATGCGTCGGCCACAATACTTGCGTTCCATAATTCAGCTCTATGCTGTCATAAGGTACATGCTCAGGATGATTTTCAGCAAAAGAGATATGGTCGGCTGGATGCCAATCTTGAGTCAGCACAATATTCGTAAAGTATTGCCCCAGTTGATTAATCCCTGGAATAATTTGATCGGCATTGGCAACAGCCAACTGACCTCCTAGGGTAAAACCATTTTGTACATCGACCACAATCAGCGCTGTATTTTTTTGCATATCTCTCCATCCGTTGTCATGCATTTTCGGCGACTCTACTGATTCGCTCATATTTTAAAAGCCTTAGTATTCAGTCCTGTGCATAAAAATAAAATGACTGTCCTTCCTGACAATACCGATACTTGGGCAAATGCTCAACCAGCCGCTGTGCAAATCGTGGGTAAATACGGGCTTTTCGCCGAGTCGAAGCATGAAAATAAAAATATCGCGGTTGATGTTTAAAGATATATTTTAATAAATGGCTGCGTGTCTGTTGCATGACCTCAAATGCATTAATATTTTCAGCAACATCTTCTAGGGTAGGTTCATCGGCAAAGGCCAACCACGCATTTTTTCTCGGCTGTTGGCGATTTCTTTGAAATACAGGTTTGAGTTCCAAGATAAATTCGTATTGATGTAGATACAAACTGAATTCACGTTGATCAACTTTAAAAATTGCGACCAGTTTTCTTGCTGACATAGCCCCTCTACGTTGATTTTTTGTTTTCTCTTTCTGCTGTATTTTTACATAAAATACATTTATTTATATTGGTTTAGAGCATTAGTGCGACTTCTATTGTCGCCATAAAAAAGCCCGCAATATGCGGGCTTTTTTTGATATGGCATGTTCCTTATGATGGAATACGACGTACCAATAACAACATAAATATTGCAGAGATTGCGATACATGGAATTGCCGCGGTAATCACCCCTGCCGCACCAAAACCTGCTGCCAATAACTGACCCGCAATTGCAGGGCCTAACATTGCACCGACACGACCAACGGCTGAAGCGACACCAACACCCGTACCACGTAACTGTGTCGGATACACGATACCACCGAAGGCATACAATACACCTTGGCAACCAATCACGAATGCACCAACTAAAGCTGACGCCATGTACATTTGAGTCAATGAACCTGCACCATTCAGCGCAAATAGACCTGCCAAAATACCGCCGTACATCAAAATGATCACATAAGCTTTCTTCCAACGATCAGTCAACATACCTAAAATGATCGTACCAATGGTTGCACTCACCATGAAGTAGAACTGCGCAGTTGCACCATCTTTACGAGTGAAACCGAGTTCGGTGAACAACGACGGTAACCAGCTCAACATGATGTACACCACCATCAAGGTGAAGAAGTAGCTCACCCAAATTGAGAAAGTACGTAAACGGTTTTCTGTGTTAAAGAGGTTTTTGAAAGCACCTTGTTGCACTTCGCCATTGGCGGTCGCTTGAACCGCTTGATCTTTGGCTTTCAAGAATTCACGCGATTCGGGCAGGAACCAAATCATCAATGGAATCACAACAATCGGTAATAAACCGCCTAAATAGAAAATATTTTTCCAGTTTGCACCGAAGTCCGTCATTGCAACTAATGACAAGATTGCCGCACCCACAGGCATACCACAGTACATCAAACCGACTGCACGACCACGATTTTGTGGTGTTACCGCTTCAGATGCCAAGGTAATTAAAATTGGCATTGCTGCACCTAAACCTGCACCTGCAAGAAAACGTACAGCGAGTAAGCTATGGAAGCTATTTACCCATACCGTACATAAGGTAAAGATGGCGAACATCCCCGTAGACCAAATTAATACTTTTTTACGGCCCATTCGGTCTGCAATCCGACCACCCACCAAAGCACCAGGTAATAATCCTAAAATACCGGCACTAAAAAACACCCCTAGCTGCGAGCTATCCAGCCCGAAATATTCACGAATCCCTGCTGCTGCAATACCTGCAGCCTGAATATCCAGACCTTCGATTACGGCAATAAGGAAGCAGATTGCTACCGTGACAATAGCATGCTTATTATCTGACTTTTCCATTGGAGAATCCTTGTTGTCATCAGCGTTCAAATTAAGTCGCATCATCGCTGAGCCTTATAAAGGATATAACTACCAATAAGTTGAAGCCTTTCGTCCAAAATTGGATTACGTGCATGGTGTAATAGTTTTTGTGCTTTAAGTCACAAAGTCGTAAAAACAATTAAAAATTTAAAATAAAAAAATATGAATCGTGCAATGAACAGTCAAATCAAGCGATCTTTTTAAACACTCATAAAAACATGTCTATTTCTATTAGATATAAAAAAGATTATTACCCAAGTTTTTAACAATCATTTGTAATAAAACCCGAGCGAATTGATATAGTTTTTAAATCTTTAGTCATTGTTATTTAATCTTAAATTCTGATTAAAAAGCACGGAATACACATAGATCAACCTTTTGCTGATGATTTAATTAATCACATCAACCATGCCAACCCTCTCGATTGAATAAAACATTTTCAAGATTCAGCCCTTGCTGAACAATTTTCAGGCTGCAAAAAAACCGCTATTTTACACTTGATTGTTTTAAGTTTGATTTGTATAAAGAATTTTATGGCTTTGACCAAAGCATATTGTTCTTATGCGTTTGATCAGTCATAATTTGCGTAAGCATTATTCAACTTGGGTATAGCCCAATGAACATGCTACAAATCAAAATTCGAAACCATCCAGAAATCAATATTTCATCTTGTCGGATGGACAAATAGGATAGCTTTTCAAAATGACTCAGCAAGCTCAGACCATTCAAGGTTCAATTGTCGCAATCGTCACCCCAATGTTTGAAGATGGCAGCGTAGATTGGAAGAGCCTCGAGAAGCTGGTTGAGTGGCATATAAAGCAAGGCACCAATAGTATTGTTGCTGTAGGGACTACAGGTGAAGCTTCTACCTTGAGCATGGCCGAACACACTCAGGTGATCAAAGAAATCATCCGTGTGGCGAACAAACGCATTCCAATTATTGCCGGCACAGGTGCAAACTCAACCCACGAAGCAATTGAACTCACCAAAGAAGCCAAAGAATTAGGTGCAGATGCGGCATTATTAGTTACACCATACTATAACAAACCTACCCAAGAAGGCCTGTATCAACACTACAAAGCGATTGCTGAAGCTGTTGATTTACCTCAAATTTTGTACAATGTACCTGGCCGAACCGGTGTAGACATGCACAACGACACCGTGATCCGTCTTGCTGATATTCCACAAATCGTGGGCATTAAAGACGCCACTGGCGATGTTCCTCGTGGTCAAGAACTCATTGAAGGCCTTAAAGGCAAAGATATGGTGGTGTACTCAGGTGATGATGCAACGGCTTATCAGTTAATGGGTTTAGGTGCTAAAGGCAACATTTCGGTTACTGCGAACGTGGCGCCAAAAGAAATGAGCGAAGTGTGTGCAAGCGCTTTGGCGGGTGACGCAGTCCAAGCCGAGCAACAAAACAATACTGTTGCAAATTTACATCAAATTTTATTTTGCGAATCGAACCCAATTCCTGTGAAATGGGCACTTCATGAGATGAACCTGATTGAAACAGGCATTCGCTTACCATTAACACCCCTTGCAGAACAATATCGTACTCCGCTTCGTGAAGCACTCATCACTGCGGGCGTTATCAAATAAAGAAGAGCAAACATCATGCAATTACGTTTAGGACTTAGCCTGGCACTTTCAGTATTTACATTAGCCGGTTGTAGTTCACTTGCCTTTAATAATGGCACACTGGACTATAAACAAACCACAGATGTTGAACCGCTGAAATACCCTGAAGGGTCAATGGTTCGTCCTGCAACGCCTTTGTATCCTGCTCCATCAGTTGACCCGCTAGCAATTGAGCATGCACCAAAGCTTGAAAATAAGCGTGGCAATCGCTATGCCCTTCCGCGTCCAGCCGCGGAAAAAAATAATGTCGTCGCAGATTCCTCAACAGACAGTACAAATATTAGCCGCCCTCAACTATTGGTGGATGGAAATCAAAATCCACTGATCAAAGTTGAAGGAAATTCTGCTACAATTTGGCAATACACACTTGCTACCCTCAGCAGCCTTAACCATACCATTGTTGGTCAGAGCAAAAACCGTTACGAAGTAACCGTCAAGGTCGATCAGCAGACCTATGTCTTAAGACTTTCTTCTGTAGGTTCAAGCAATAACATCGCTGTGTTCAATGCCGATAACAGTTTTGCAGACAAAGAAAAAGCTGCAGATCTGTTAGCTCAGATTTACCAAAATTGGCCAGCCTAGTCGTACTAGGCATTTTTTCTCGAAAAAGGTTCCCTCATGTTAAAACAAACCTTGCTCTATACTGGTAAAGCGAAATCTGTTTATGAAACAGATAGTTCTGACCACCTCATCCTAGTTTTCCGTGACGATGCTTCTGCATTCAACGGTGAAAAAATTGAACAACTGGATCGCAAAGGTAAGGTGAACAACCGTTTTAACGCCTTTATCATGGAAAAATTGGCTGCGGCTGGTATCGAAACTCATTTCGAAAAACTTCTTTCTCCAACTGAAGTTTTAGTGAAAAAATTAACCATGGTTCCTGTAGAGTGCGTAATTCGTAACTATGCAGCAGGTTCACTTTGCCGTCGTTTAGGCGTTGAAGAAGGTAAAGAACTTACTCCGCCAACTTTCGAATTGTTCTTCAAAGACGATGCGTTAGGCGACCCAATGGTGAATGAATCACAAGCGATTGCTTTAGGTTGGGCGACTGCTGAACAACTCGCTCAAATGAAAGAATTGACTTATAAAGTAAACGAAGTACTTAAAGGTCTATTCGATGCAGGCAACATGCTGCTTGTTGACTTTAAACTTGAATTTGGTGTGTTCCACGACCGTATCGTACTGGGTGACGAATTCTCTCCAGACGGCTGCCGTCTATGGGACAAAGACACTAAGAAAAAACTCGACAAAGACCGTTTCCGTCAAGGTTTAGGCGGTGTGGTTGAAGCTTATGAAGAAGTTGCTGCGCGTTTAGGTATCGACCTTTCTGATATCTAAGTCGTTCATCGATTTGAAAAACCGAGCTCTTTAGCTCGGTTTTTTAATGAAATATTACTCGATTAATCTATGATCGAAAAAACAAATGTTAACCATAAAAATCCTCTGTTTCACATTTAGCCAAGTTCACACTAAGATAGCCACATACCAGGCAGCACCAGGATCTATAAGTTTCCAATGTGTATGCCGACCAGATTTTCCATCTACCCTCTAGGATGTATCTCCCCAAAGACATCCTATTTTTTCAGCCCAGCTCGCCTTGAGTTGGGCTTTTTTTTGCGTGAAATAGACATAAAAAAAGGCGCCGCAGCGCCTTTCCATTATGATCATTCAAATCATTGTTGCTGTTGTTGTTGCATCCAACGACGTTGCTGCAAACGCTCACCTTCGACTTCACGTTTATTGCGTGCAGACTCATACAGCTTAGTGCCTTTCAGTTCAGGCGGCATATAGTCTTGCATGACAAAATGTTCAGGATAATTATGTGGATATAAATAGTCCACGCCATAGCCTTGCTCTTTCATCAATTTGGTTGGTGCATTTCTCAAATGCAATGGCACGGGTAGATTCGAGGTTTTTTCTGCCAAATCTAAAGCTTTGTTTATGGCCAAATAAGTGCTGTTACTTTTTGCACTGGTTGCCAAGTACACCGCACATTGCCCCAAAATGATTCGACACTCAGGCATACCAATTGCCTGCACAGATCGGAAGCATTCTCCTGCCAACAGCAAGGCATTTGGATTTGAGTTGCCAATATCTTCTGATGCCGCAATCAACATACGACGAGCAATAAAGACAGGATCTTCACCACCTTTGAGCATTCGAGCCATCCAATACAAAGCGGCATCTGGATCACTGCCTCGAATCGACTTAATAAAAGCCGAAACTAAATCGTAATGCTGTTCGCCCGATTTGTCATAGCGTGCAATATTTTGCTGCGCAACTTTGACTACCACCGCATTGTTAATGATATTTTCTAAGTCTGGCTCAAACGTACTGGCGATTAAATCTAAAAGATTTAATGCTTTACGAGCATCACCTGCGGCAAATTGAAATAAAGCTTCATATTCTTCGATTTGAATATAACGCTCTTTTAAAAACGAATCTTGGTGAATGGCTTGATCCAATAAGCGCTGAATTGCGTCATTATCCAGAGCATTTAAGGTATACACCTGACAACGCGACAATAAGGCATTGTTAACTTCAAATGAAGGGTTTTCTGTGGTTGCACCAATCAGGGTAATTTTGCCCTTTTCGACAGCATTCAGTAAGGCATCTTGTTGTGACTTATTAAAACGATGAATTTCATCAATAAACACCACAGGTGTCAGTAAATCTCCACCATCGGCGATGATTTCACGTAATTCTTTCACCCCAGTATTAAGCGCAGATAAACTAATAAATGGTCGGTCAACAGCCTGCGCCAACAACAACGCAATCGTGGTTTTACCTACACCCGGTGGTCCCCAAAAAATAATCGATGGTAAATGCCCTTGGTCAATCATCTGACGTAACGGTGCATCTTCACCTAATAGGTGATCTTGTCCAATAATTTGCGATAAATCATGAGGACGCATGCGTTCAGGAAGAGGAATTTGGCTGTCTGACATCTTATTATTTCGTTTCCGGCAATTGGGGACGTTTTTTCTATTCTAACACTGCCTTGGCAGAATCTTTGCTTTATTCGATATTCAATTTAAGAGGCTGGTTTGATGTCGTTATTTAAGTATCTTGCATGTAAAAATCCTTAGGCGAATGTTAACTATAATGTAACAAGAGATCCTATCCCTTATCGATCAAATTAAAGTATGATCGGCTAGATATCCCATTTTAGACTTGCCTGACCCAATTGGACAGATTGTATGAAGCAATCAACAAAGCAAAAGCGAATCGTTCAAGTTCAACAAGGCATTGATCTACCTATAAATTTATTTCAAAAAATGCCCCAAGCCAAGAATATACAATTACAAGATAATCAATTCGCTGAATTACGAGAAAAACTGAATAGTCGTAATCAAATGTTAGATGCTAGTGTCGACTGTATAAAATTATTAAGTCTAGACGGTCAAGTTCTGCATATGAACCGCGCGGGATGTTTAGCTCTGGGCGTACCTCTAACTGAAACTGAGTTTGGTATGTCTTGGCATAAATTACTGCCTGAAGAAGTCCGTGACGCGTGTTTGAATGCTTTTGCCGAAGCCAAAGAAGGCAAAATATCTCGCTTTGTCGGCATGAGCCAAGTAGCAGATGAACCCTTGGCTTATTGGGATAATATGCTCAGCCCAGTATTCAACGAATATGGCCAAGTCAAAGAAATCCTCTGTGTATCACGTGATATTACGATACAGCGACTTGCAGAAAATAAACTTCAACGCATCATTGAACAAGATGATTTAACAGGTTTATTAAACCGCCGTGCGTTTAGTCGAGTCTTTAAAAGCCAATTAAAAGTGGCGCGAGAACATCAGCAACAACTGGGTTTGTTATTGATCGATCTAGATTATTTTAAGCATATTAACGACACCTTAGGTCATAGTGCAGGAGACCATTTACTGCATACCCTTGGGCAGCATTTTCAGCAATGTTTTGATACAAATATTGTAGTTTCACGTTTAGGTGGCGATGAATTTGCCATTTCTATTCCAAATTTAAAATCGCAACAACAATTACAGAATTTTGCCAGCATCGCTTGTCAGCAAATGGACATGCCCATTTTCTATAATGGGCAAAGTATCAATATTGGTATGAGTATTGGCTGTGCGATCTACCCACGCGATGCACAAAATACCTCCAATTTACTTAAATGTGCTGATATTGCGCTAAATGATTTAAAAAGCAGTGGTCGTGGTGGTGTACGAATGTTCAACCATACTATGTTAAAAACCCTTGAAAATACTACTCGCCAATTAACGCTTGCACGCAGCTTGATTAAGTCCAATCAAATTATTCCGTTTTATCAGCCCAAAGTTCGTCTTTCTGACAGTCAAGTTATCGGCTTTGAAGCCTTGTTACGTTGGTATGATAAAGACCAACAATTACAATTACCTTCTCAAATTTTTGCTGCATTTCAAGATTATGAATTGGCTTCACGCATTAGTGAAACAATGCAAATTAAAATCTTTCAAGATATTCAAAAATGGATTGAACTTGGACTGCAACCGCTACCGATTTCAATAAATGCTGCACCTGTCGAATTTTTACGTGATGATTATGCGGAAAAACTACTAAATCGCTTAAAGCAGTTTGGTATATCACCAGATATTATTGAGGTCGAAATTACCGAGCAAAGCCTGTCAGAACGTGGCTCAAATTATGTGATTCGCGCTCTCCATTTATTAAAAGAGCATGGCATACACATTTCTCTAGATGATTTTGGTACAGGTCATTCATCATTAACACGTTTGAGTAATTACCCTGTCGACTGTATTAAGATAGACCGTAATTTTGTGGAACGCATGCATACCGACTGTTCAGCACTTGCCATTGTCAAAGCGATTACCCAAATTGGTGCGAGTGTTTCCCTGAATATATTAGTCGAAGGTATAGAGAAACCGGAACAGGTCGATACCTTAAAAGAATGTAATTGTCATACTGGACAAGGTTTTTACTTTTATCGTCCGCTCAGTTATGACCATGCGATGGAACTTTTGAGTCACTAAAACTTGTGGAGCAAGACACGATGACACTGAAGTATTTAGTCAGTGCCTGTCTGGCAGGCCAACCCGTTCGTTATGATGCCAAATCAAATACACAACAAGCAATTTGCCAACTGATGCAGACTCACCAAGTCATTACGGCCTGCCCAGAAATGATGGGCGGCCTTAGCTGTCCACGTTTTCCTGCAGAAATTCAAAATGGTCAAGCCACTGATGTGCTCAATGGTACAGCCCAAGTCAAAGATGTCTTGGGCACAGATGTCAGTGCTGAATTTATCGCGGGTGCCCACCGCATGTTGGAATTGGCCCAATTGCATAAGGTTGATGTGGTGGTCTTAAAAGATCGTAGCCCGTCGTGCGGCAGTCATTATATTTATGATGGCACCTTTACGCGTACAAAAATTGAAGGCTATGGAGTAACCACAGCACTCCTCAAACAGCATGGTTTTCAGGTTCTGTCAGAACAAGACTTTCTGGCCATGATACAAGATCAACTCTAGCCCCAAGATAGAGCGTATCTATGTCCTTTAGCGTACCCAACGCACAATATAATCTTCAATATCATCAGGGTTGACCTGTTCTTCACTGATGCAACGCCCTGCGGCAGACTTTCGTGCCTTCAAAATATTGTCACGACTTCCCGTCACTAGATGATGCCAGCGCGGTAAATCTTTACCTTCAGAAATTCTACGATAAGCACAGCTCGGCGGTAGCCAATGAAATTGGTGAATTTGTTCAGGTGTCAGCTGTATGCAGTCTGCAACGTGTGATTTGCGATTTGGATAATCGGAACAACTGGCGGTTTCACAATCTAAAAGTTTGCATGCCACTTTGGTGTAAGCCACCTCTTGCGTATCTTCATCTTCAAGCTTGATTAAACAACACAGCCCGCAACCATCACAGAGGGACTCCCACTCCAAATGAGTGAGTTCAGTCAAAGCATGCTTTTTCCAAAAATGTGGGCGTAGAGTATCGGTCATCTTCTCGCTCGCAACGAAGGTGGCAGGCATATTAACTGAACCCGCACATAAATTCCTTGTTTAAGTTACCGAATATTGAACATTAAATAAACAAAAGAATACATAGCATGCTTTCTGTGACTTCTATACTGATGAGACAGAATAAAAAATCACATGGAGATAAAACTATGTTCCGCTGGGCTATTATTTTCGCTGTAATTGCATTGATTGCGAGTCTGCTAGGTTTTGGTGGTGTTGCAGGCTTATCCAAAGACTTTGCTGTTATTCTTTTGGTTATTGCAGTCATTCTCGCAATTGTTGGTTTCCTCTCTCGAGGAAAAGTTTAGGCGACTGAGTGACTGATTCAATGTCGTTTTAAACTACAAATTACTCCCCTCAGACTCATGAATCAGAAACCTATGTTTTTATCATCTTGAGTCTCAATCAAAAAATAAGAGCCTATGGGCTCTTATTTTTTTACATCAACGGCAAACACACTACGTTGTATGGTTATAGCTAGATAATTTTGGCTTTATGGTTTTAAGTGACGTGGTCTAAAACCTGTTGCAATTAAGGCAATACCATAAGCAGCAATACCAATCACACATAAGATGATCACTTCCGCGACACGCATCCACGCAGACACATCACCGTTGTACCATGTTAAGCCATACCACAGTGCAGCAATCATCACAGCATTGGCAATCGCAAACTGAATCACCAACTTTTTCCAATGTGCACCAAAGCGAAAAATATTGCGCTTATGTAAATAAAAATACAGCATCCCTGCATTCACTAATGCGGAACCTGATGATGCCAATGCCAAGGCCATATGCTCAGCATGCCAATCAATCAGTTTAAAGAACCCAATAAACACCACGTTCAGAATAGCATTGGCTGCGACCGCCATTAAACCTACACGTACTGGAGTTTTGGTATCTTGCTGCGCATAAAACCCTGGTGCAAACACTTTGATGAGCATGAATGAAATCACACCAGCACTCATACATTGCAATGCCAATGCAGTCATTTGTGTATCTTCAAAGCTAAATTGACCACGTTCAAATAAGGCCTGAATAATAGGTGTCGAGAGCATGAACAGCGCAATACTGGCAGGCACACCCACCAAGATAATGACTTTAGCCGCCCAATCAATCATACGGCGGAATTTGTCCTGATCCTGTTCAGCATGGCGTGCAGACAATGACGGTAAAATCACGGTACCAATGGCCACCCCAATCAAACCTAAAGGCAGCTCGGTCATACGCTCAGCACTATACAGCCATGATACTGAACCATCTTGCATGAAAGACGCCCAAATGGTGTTCAACAGCAGGTTGATCTGCGTCACTGAGACACCAAACAGCGCTGGCAGCATCAACTTCATGATGCGATCAACACCTTCATGTTTGAAGTCAACTTTCGGTGGAATCAGTAATTTTTTACGCCATAGCTCTGGAATCTGAATCGCCAATTGCAAGAATCCTGCCGCGACAACAGACCAACCCAAAGCCATAATTGGCTCAGCCATATAAGGGGTTAACCACAGCGCACCGGCAATCATCGCGACATTGAGTAACACTGGAGCGAACGCAGGTGTACTGAATGAGCCATAACTATTCAAAATACTGCTGGCAAATGCCGTTAGGGACATAAACAATAAGTAAGGAATCGTTAGGCGGAACATATCGGTAGCTAACGCAAACTTGTCTGCATCACCATGGAAACCCGGTGCATAGATATAAATAATCGCGGGTGCCGCCACCATCGCGATGAACGTCAAACTAGTCATCACCAGACCTAAACAGCCAAAAACACGGCTAATCAGAATCTGGACTTCGGCATGGGTTCGACTGGTTTTATATTCAGTCAATACAGGAATAAAGGCTTGTGAAAATGCCCCTTCTGCGAATAAACGCCTAAAAAAGTTAGGAATACGAAAGGCAACCACGAAGGTATCGAAGTCTTTACCTGCACCAAATACATTTAACAGGACAATATCCCGTACCAGTCCCAATACACGGGACAACATAGTCATTGCACTGACAATGACTGTCGAACGCCAAAGCGCCATCGGTATTTCTCACTTTTGAAAGTGCGCCTATTGTAATGAAACTCGTCAAGGAATTTCATTGGTTTATTAAACGCAGTATGTATTGTTTATTTGTTTTTAAAATGATGTAGCTGTTGACGAAAAGCGTTCCACTCAAAAAATGGACCCGGATCAGTTTTACGTCCCGGTGCAATATCTGAATGCCCTGCAATATGTTGTTGAATTTTAGGATAAGCCTGTTGTAAACACGCCACGACCTCGGTCAGCACGGCATATTGTGCAGCTTCAAAAGGTAAATCATCACTTCCTTCGAGTTCAATGCCTATCGAATAATCATTACATTCTTTTTGTGCTAAATAGGTTGAGCGACCTGCATGCCAAGCCCGATCATTAAAATTGACAAACTGTAGGACTTCGCCCGTGCGCAGGATCAATAAATGTGTCGATACTTGCATCCCTTCAATGGTCTGAAAATAAGGATGTTTCGACCAATCCAACTGATTTTGGAAAAATTGTTCGATATAACCACCGCCAAACTGAGAAGGTGGCAAACTAATATTATGAATGACGACAAGCTGAATTTCGGTATCTTCAGGACGCTGGTTAAAATTCGGTGATGGAATTTGACGCGCACCTAGCAATTGCCCATCCTGCACCTGAAATGTTTTTGCTTGTGACATAAAAGAATCCTGTGTCTAAGCCGGCCTGCAATGCTGCAGATCAAAACGCCGAGCCCTACTTGAAAGTTTTAATGCTAAAACTTTCACATTGAAATCTCAATTCAAGTCTGTGAAAGTAGTTAAAAATCGCTCATTTTTCAGGAACAATGCTAATATAACGCGCACATTTTCCTGGGTTAAAAAAGATACGGAACTTCTTATGAGCATATCGCAATCTTTGCTTGAACAATCAATCCAAATCAATATTCAACACGCACTACAAGAAGATATTGGCGAAGGCGATATTACTGCCCTATTAACTCCAGAAGATGAACAAGCCACTGCAACGATTATCAGCCGTGAAGAGATGATCTTGGCAGGTCAGCCTTGGGTCAATGCACTCATTCAGGCTTATGATGCCACTGTCCAAGTCACTTGGTTGAAAAATGATGGTGACCGTGTGGCCGCAGGCGAAGCCTTTTTAAAACTCGCAGGTTCTGCGCGTAGCTTACTCACGGTTGAGCGTCCAGCCTTAAATTTTGTACAAACCTTATCTGCGGTTGCGACCAAAACCGCTGCCTATGTTCAGCAGCTTGAAGGTTTGCATACTCGTCTACTCGATACCCGTAAAACCTTACCAGGCCTACGTATTGCACAAAAATATGCAGTTGCTGTCGGAGGTGGTCAAAACCATCGCTTAGGTTTATTTGATGCGTTTTTAATTAAAGAAAATCACATCATGGCAGCAGGTGGCATCCAACAAGCGATTGCCAAAGCACACCAAATTGCACCGGGTAAACCTGTGGAAGTTGAAGTCGAAACTTGGGATGAACTCAACCAAGCGTTGGAAGCAGGTGCGGATATTGTGATGTTGGATAACTTTAGTCAGCAACAAATGATTGATGCCGTCAAACATGTGAATGGTCGCTGCAAACTTGAAGCCTCAGGCAATATCACTATTGCAAATTTACGTGAAGTGGCAACAACGGGTGTCGACTATATTTCGATGGGTGTTTTAACCAAAGATGTGAAAGCAATTGACCTGTCTATGCGCTTTAATGCTTAAACGTTACAAAAATTAAATCCATTTAAAAAAGGGTGCTCATCAGCACCCTTTTTAAGATGATTCCTTTTAATCATCATCTTTGTCTTTTGAATTCTCTTCTCGCTCTTCATCGTGATCTTGATCAGCTTTAGCATCCCGATCATCATCATTTTGCTCATTGTCATGATCACGATCTGATGACAAAACAGAGCGCTCTTTATCCTCATCCTTTGAATTAGAACCATCACAAGCGCTTATCGCTAAAAATCCCAATAATGAAAAACCGATCAATAACGCTTTCATTGTTTTCTCCTTGTTATTGTGTTCTTCACACTGTGCTGAAACTTTGCTGTCAACAATAGCGCTTTTAAGTTTTAATTTGTCAGTTGATATTACTCATCCGACTTAAAAATAAAAAAAGCACCCGAAGGTGCTTTTATCAACTTAAGCTTTAGTCATATTACCAACCCAAAGCTTCTTGTTGTTTCTTAATTAACTCTTGAATGCCTTTTTCAGCCAATTCAAGCATTTCATTACACTGTGCACGCGTAAATGGTTTGTCTTCAGCTGTGCCTTGAAGTTCAATGAACTCACCTGCTTGTGTCATGACCACATTTAAGTCAGTTTGGCAGTTTGAATCTTCTTCATAGCAAAGATCAAGTAATGCTTCATCTTGATACATACCTACAGAAACAGCTGCAACTAAGCCTTTAAGCGGATCTTGTTTGATTTTTTTATTTTCAAGCAAGACATTCATCGCATCGACCAAAGCAACAGCTGCACCTGTGATTGATGCTGTGCGTGTACCGCCATCTGCTTGAATCACATCACAGTCGATGCTAATTGTATTTTCACCCAATTTTTTCAAATCAACCATGGCACGTAAGCTACGACCAATCAGACGTTGGATTTCTTGTGTACGGCCACTTTGTTTACCACGTGCTGCTTCACGGTCACTACGGGTATGTGTAGAACGTGGAAGCATGCCGTATTCCGCAGTTACCCAGCCTTGACCTTTCCCTTTAAGGAAACGTGGCACTGAGTTGTCGACACTTGCAGTACAAAGAACTTTTGTATGACCAAATTCAACCAATACAGAACCTTCCGCATAACGTGTGTAGTTACGGGTAATTTTTACTTCACGTAATTGATCTAATGCTCGTTGGTCGATACGCATAATGAGTCCTTAATCTGACAAAATTGATTGCGGTACATTATAACAGAAGGTACAGCCAGATTCGGGACGCATTCGTGTGCATTTATAAAATCCATTCAACCAAGTTTTGATAGGCCCGTCGTACGTCATCAGGAAATTTGTTAGACTGAAGCCACGCAAAATTCAGGACGAATTGCATGTCGATACGGGAAGAACGTAAGCAACAAAGTCGTAAAGCTATCCTTGATGCAGCGCTTGCATTGAGTACCACAGGCCGTTCTTTTAGCAGTCTGAGCTTACGCGAAATTTCCCGTCATGTCGGCTTGGTTCCTGCTGCGTTTTATCGCCATTTTCAAGACATGGACGAACTCGGTTTGGAACTAGTCGACCAAATGGCCCTGCACCTTCGGAATGTCCTCAATCAACTGAGTCAGCAATGCTTTCAAGCACCAGATGCACGCACACGACAGAGTCTGGATTATTTATTTCATGCCGTTGAGCAATTTCCTGAGGCATGGATGTTTCTCATTGCAGAGCGTTGGGGTGGTTCAGCTTCCTTAAGACAAGCCATTACACGTGAATTTAATTTTCTCAGTACTGATTTGGCCCATGCACTGGCTCAAGTTGAAGCGACTCAACACATTCAATCCGAACAAGACCTCAAAGTATTGGGACAAATTTTGTTTGAATTGGCCTTAAGTTGGGCAATGCAGTGGATTGACTTACATCGACATATTGACCTTCCACAACGTACGGATGCGCTACAACAATTTCGCCGCCAAGCTCAGACTCAAGTTCAGCTCTTATTTCGTGGCATCTTACATTGGGATCGATCTTTGGCTCAAATCGCTGATCCGCAAAATTTATCGACCTAAAACGCAAAATGTACCGTCATAAAAAAAGCCGCATCGAGTGCGGCTTTTTTATGACATCTGTTATTTCGCTTTGCGTTCTTTATCAACAAGGAATTTCACGATTTCAACGGTACGTGCATCTTCACCTTGTACGATGTATTTACCATTGACGGTAATCGCAGGCACGCCGCTCAATTGATATTGAGCCGCTAAGCTTTTCGCTTGAGCAATTTTTGAAGACACAGCAAATGATTTAAATGTGCTGTTAAATTTCGCTTCAGGAACACCATAACGGGTGTAGAACTTAGCAAATGCGCCTTGTTCTAAGATATTTTTTTGACCCACATGAATGTCATGGAACAATTGTAAATGTGCTTTTTGACGAACACCCAGTGCTTCCGATGCATAGTAAGCACGCGCGCCTTGTTCCCAAAGTGGATTCATTGCTGCAGGTGTACGGACAAAACGTACATCTTTAGGCAATTGCTTTAACCACGTTTGCATATGCGGTTCTAATGTAAAACAATGTGGGCAGCCATACCAAAAGAACTCACGGACTTCGATTTTACCCGGACGTTCGACTTTAATCGGTTTTGGAATAACTGTGTAATCAGTCCCCGCGACAAATTGCGCTGCCATCGCACTGCCAGAAAAAGCCAAAATAGCTGTTGTAATCGTGCCTAAAAGGAATTTTTTCATTGAACTTATCGTCCTCAAAATCATTATGATTAGTTTATGGCAACACTATAAATCAAATCTGTCGATTTCGTTTTCATTCTGTGAACTTTTTTAAGGCTTTTATCGCTTTTTTTTCAGGACGCGCTACACTAACTCCCATAAACTTTTTTCTAAAATATAAAGACTTGATTGAGGTGCAACCGATGTCGCAATTGAATGTTGATCCACAAGAAATTGCCAAATTTGAAGCTTTCGCAGCCATATGGTGGGATCAGCATTCTGAGTTCCGCCCTTTGCACATGATT
Organism: Acinetobacter sp. LipI_15; assembly: GCF_058242865.1. Lineage (NCBI taxonomy): Bacteria > Pseudomonadati > Pseudomonadota > Gammaproteobacteria > Moraxellales > Moraxellaceae > Acinetobacter > Acinetobacter sp. LipI_15. Next base: position 3,104,447 of record NZ_JBZAYN010000001.1, read on the forward strand.
AATCCTCTGCGTTTGAACTGGATTGATGAGCATTCAAATGGCATCACTGGCAAGAAAGTATTAGATGTGGGCTGTGGCGGCGGTATTTTAGCTGAAAGCATGGCACGTCGCGGTGCGCAAGTATTGGGTATCGACATGGGTGAAGCGCCATTGAATGTTGCACGCCTACATGCCGAACAAGAAAATGTGCAAAATATTGAATATCGCCAAGTGCCTGTAGAGCAATTGGCAGAAGAACAAGCCGGTCAATATGACGTCGTTACCTGTATGGAAATGCTCGAACACGTACCCGATCCAGCATCAATCATTTTAGCCTGTCAAAAGCTGGTAAAACCGGGTGGACATGTGTTCTTCTCGACCATTAACCGTAATCCTAAAGCCTATTTGTTTGCGATTATTGGTGCGGAATATGTTTTACGCATGTTGGCGAAAGGCACACATGATTATTCGAAGTTTATTAAGCCTTCAGAATTAGCTCATGATATTCGTCAAGCCCAGTTAAAACTCAAAGATATGACGGGTTTACATTATAACCCAATCACCAAACGCTATTGGCTCGCACCGAATGTGGATGTGAACTACATGGTTCATACGGTGAAAGAAGCCTAATGAAAGCTGTACTCTTTGATCTTGACGGTACACTGATTGATACCGCGGCTGATTTTATTCGTATTATTCAAGACATGTGCCGTGACAAAGGCATTGCGGTGGTCAGTGCAGAAGACATTCGTGTACAAGTATCTGAAGGCGCGCGTGCGATGGTCAAACTGGTCTATCCAGAGTTAGACGTTGAAGATCCTGTCTTTCTGGCACATCGTCAACGCTTTCTAGATCTGTATGGTGCTGATATTGCAGTTGATACCGATCTGTTTGAAGGCATGTATCCACTACTCGCAGAGTTAGAACAACATCAAATTCCGTGGGGCATTGTCACCAATAAGCCGCGTTCACTCAGTGAAGCGTTGCTCAAAGCGTTGAATTTGACTGAGCGCTGCTCGGTATTGGTTTGCCCAGACGATGTCAGTAAAACCAAGCCAGACCCAGAGCCGATGTATTTAGCAGCCAAGCACATTCATCTAGATGCTCAAGACTGTATCTATGTCGGTGATCATCCACGTGATATCGATGCCGGTCGTAATGCGCAGATGTACACAATTCTAGCGGCTTATGGCTATTTACCTTTACAACACAAAGATGACTTAACAGCTTGGCATGCAGATTGTATAGTGAAGACTGTTGCTGAATTGCATGAAGTCATTCATGATTTGATCATCAAACCGAAAACGCTAAACACTGCGACTTTATAACGATAGAACACAACACAATAAAACGAGGAGGTACGGATGAAATATTCAGAATATCAACCTCGCCCCGATCTGCTCAAAGATCGCATTATCCTGATTACAGGTGCGGGCGATGGTATTGGCCGTGCGGCTGCCCTCAGCTATGCCTTACATGGCGCAACCGTGGTTTTACATGGACGCACACTGAATAAACTAGAAGTGATTTACGATGAAATTGAAGGATTGGGTGCCCCCCAACCGGCGATTTTACCGCTACAACTGTCTAGTGCCTCTCCTCGTGATTATGAGCTATTGGTCGATACCTTAGAAAAGCAATTTGGTCGCCTTGACGGCATTTTGCATAATGCCGGGATTTTGGGTGAGCGAACTGAACTAGAACATTATCCTGTGGATGTATGGGATGATGTCATGGCGGTGAACCTTCGTGCGCCTTTTGTACTGACTCAAGAGCTAATGCCATTACTGCAAAAATCTGAGCATGCCTCTGTGGTCTTTGCCAGTTCGGGTGTGGGACGTGAAGCCCGTGAACGTTGGGGCGCGTACTCGGTCTCAAAAATTGCCATTGAAGCCGTGAGTACATTGTTCGCCAAAGAAAATGAGCATCCCAATATTCGTTTTAACTGTATTAACCCCGGTGCGACACGTACTGCCATGCGTGCAAAAGCTTATCCAGACGAAGATCCAAAAACTTTGCCTACGCCTGAAAGCATCATGCCTGCGTATTTATATTTGATGGGTGATGACAGCTTGCATTTAACCGGTGCCAGCATTGATGCTCAAGATGAATAGGCCGCAAAGCCGATTAAAAAAAGGAAGCGCAAGCTTCCTTTTTTTATGTATTGAATGCTTACAAGACATCATTAACCGACTGATTTCGCGGTGTCCACGCGAAAGTCGACTTGAGTTTTTAGCAAATTTGCCGATACTTGAGGCATTCTTTAAAAACATTGGATTGATACATGTCTGACTTTAGCAATATTACAGTGACTCCAACTGAGGATGGCATGGTTAACCTACTGGTCGATGGTCAACCGATTTCAGCAAAATATGGCATGAAATTCGACCCGAGTATCATGGACGATTTAAAAGGCTTAGATGTCGGTCAAAATGCAAAATTATTTGAACAATTTATTTTTTCGCATACTGACTTAAACTTTGAGCATGCCTATTTCTATGTCACTTGCATTCAAAAGCAAGAAGCAGGCTTTCAAGTGATCACTAACTTTGTTTATCGCATCATTGCGCAAGATCAAGCACCGTTTGAGCATGTGATTACCAAACAAGGTGCAGCAATGACACCTGAAGATATTAATGAATTTATTCAAGCTCATATTCAAAAATCATTAACGGATTATACCGACCTGAAATACGCATACTAATTAAGTTCCAAGTGACACATTTAGAACTAAAAAGGGCCATTTGATGCCCTTTTTTTAAACCCTTAGATTAGCATTTGAAATTCAACAAGCTTTGATCAATAGACAGCTTCATTACCCAACTTTCCATTGATCGTATTTTTAAATTATTTTTATAATAATATTCGGTTTTTCAAATTAAGTATAAAAGCATAGACTGCTTGCCATGACATAGACCGACGGCAAGGAGACCCAAATGGCTGATCAAACACGTAAAATTGAAACCATTCGTTCAATTGAAACCTTACAACTGACTGAAAATTTGATCTCTGCAATGGACGATGCCGAGCAAGCTGAATCTGTGGCTCAAGCGATTTATTCACTCCAATGCCTCAATGAGCAGTGGTACTAAAACCCGAATTTACCCACCGTTTTCATTCCAGTATCTCTACCATATTTGCCCATCAAGACTTGATGGGCGTTTTTGATCGTGCTTACAATAGACATCAAATTTAATCAAAGCTGAATTGCAAGGATAAAAAGCGCGCATTATCGGACCATCTCTTCCAAGATGGAAAGATTGTTCTCAGCACGAAATTTATCGCATAATATCCGCAATCTCTTCGTTTTATTTAAAGAAATATTCATCTTTCTTCACAGTTTCTCTGCATTTAATGCGTACAGTAGTGATATTGAAGATAAATTACTCATGAGGGTTGAACATGAAAAAGATTTTGCCAATTTTGGCTATTTCTTTCAGTGCTTTAATAGCAAGCAGCATCACGTCTGCAGCGCCTCACTTCAAGAACGATGAACGTGGCTTTGATGGCCCACGCGGCAATGCATATGGTCAAATGAAAAAAGATCGTGATTACCGTGGTTATCAGGACGATGACGATCTTGAAGATCGACGCCGTATGCGTGAACAACGTGGAGTCAAACGTTTGCAACAACATAAATGGCAAACGGGCTATGTGATGCCACAGCATTATCGTGGTAATGGTTATAAAGTCGATTATAAAGACCATAACTTACCTAAACCATCGCGTAATCAGCAATGGTATAAAATCAATAATGACTACATATTGGTCAACTCAGATAGTAACAGTATTCTGAAAATTTTAGGTATGTAAGCCGTTTTGAATTTAATTTCGCCATATTTTAAAGCCCAGATCAACTCTGGGCTTTTTTTATGAGGTTTTTTTAATGTTTAACCGCAAAAGCTGATGCTGCCTAGCGTTCAGATCATTTACACACCTTCAAATTTCCTCCATACATTTCACAATTCAACTATATTGCCCCCACGCTTTCTCTGAACTTTCTCGCTAATTTTGAATCATCGAAAAACAGATTAGAAATGTATAGAGGTGTCCCATGAACAAAATCGTATCGAGTTTAGTTCTTTCCGTATCGGCTTTGATGGCAACAACAGCCGCCATTGCTGCGCCAGACCATCGTCAAGATGACCGCCGTTACCATCCGTCATACCAACATCAAGACAACCGTTGGGACAAAGATCACCGTCCGAGCAATTGGAATAACAACAACCGTTATGACAATAGTCGCTACGACCGTAATGACTTTCGTCGTGTAAATCCAAGCCGCGATTGGCGTGTTGGTCAAAGCTTTCCTCGTTATTTCGATTCAAGCCGCTACAAAGTGAGTGATCGTGAAGCGCGCCGCTTACCGAACACCGGTCGTTATCAACAATGGTACAAAATCAATGGTGACTACGTGCTAGTCAATGATCGTACCGATCGCATCATTCGCATTAAGAATGGCTAATCATTCGACGATCTCTTAAGTCCCTTTCCCAACACCTGAACACTGTTCAGGTGTTTTTTTATATTTGCTTTCCGCTGTCATATGTTTTTGTTTAGAATCATCCATACCAAAGCGAATAAACAGGCATAGGCATGCAAACGAATATCACTGAACCATCTTCCAGCACAACCTTACAGTATGTGCATTGGTTCCGTCATTCTGCACCCTATATTAATGCGCATCGCAACAAAACCTTTGTCATCATGTTTGATGGTGAAGCGCTGCAACATGAAAATTTTCAACACATTATTCACGATATTGCCTTATTACACTCGCTTGGTATTCGTCTAATTTTGGTGCATGGTGCCCGTCCGCAAATCAATCATAATTTACAAAGCAGCGGCATCCAGACACCATTTCATCATCATCGTCGCATCACCACTCGCGAATCTTTACCTGCTGTGATGAATGCTGTTGGCTCCATTCGTCTGCAAATTGAAGCCCTCCTATCTATGGGTTTAGCCAACTCACCGATGTACGGCGCGCGTATTGATGTGGTCTCAGGTAATTTAGTCACGGCAAAACCGTATGGCATTCGTGACGGTATCGATTTTCAACTGTCTGGTGAAGTTCGTTCCGTCGATATCGATGCAATTCAACGTCATTTAGAGAGCCAAAACATTGTGGTGCTTGGGCCGACAGGTTATTCCACTACAGGTGAAGTGTTTAATTTATTGGCTGAAGAAGTTGCGACCAAAACCGCGATCAGTTTAAAAGCAGATAAGTTGATTTTCTTGGGCAAACAACACGGTTTGCACAATGAACATGGGCAGCTACAACGCGAAATTACACCTCATCAACTTGATCAGCATATTTTGCAATATCAAGATTCTAATCCCGATATTGCCCTGCATTTAAGCGTTGCTAAAGATGCCTCGTTACAAGGCGTACACCGTGTTCATCTTATTTCATATGCCTATGATGGCGCATTGATCGAAGAATTGTTCACACGTGACGGTTCTGGCACCATGATCACTGATGCGCATTATGAAGAAGTGCGTACTGCCGATATTCAAGATGTGGGTGGCTTAATCAATCTCTTACGCCCTCTCGAACAAGAAGGCATCTTGGTTTATCGCTCACGCGAACGTCTGGAAAATGAAATTGGACAATTTGCAGTGATTGAACGTGACGGTACGATTTTGGCCTGCGCTGCGTTGTACCCGATTCCTACCACAGGGGATGAAAAACGCTCTGCTGAAATCGCATGTGTGGCTGTGCATCCGGGTTATCGAAAATCGAATCGCGGTAGCCAAATTTTGCATTATTTAGAAGAAAAAGCGCGAGATTTAGGTATTGAACAATTGTTTATTTTGACCACACGAACAGCGCATTGGTTCCTTGAACAAGGTTTTGAACAAGTCAGTGTCGATGACTTACCGAATGCCCGTCAGGCCTTATATAACTACCAAAGAAACTCATTGGTTTGTAAAAAGTCACTTTAAAGTGGCTTTTTTTATGCGCTGAATAGCATTATTTTGCATAAGGTTATGCCGAATCCCTTGGCTATCCCCTCAAATCACTTTGCAAGCCATAGAATAACCATATCTACCATTTAAATAACCCAAATAAATAAAATAATTTCAATAACTTAAAATAATACTTCGACACATTATATGTTTTTCTAAAATCATAATTTCTCATAAGTTTTGCTGATTTTTATTTATCTTTTTTCCTGATTTTAAATTTAAGTTTTCTTATTTTTTTCGAAAAAGAAAACTCTTTAGCTTATGTGTTTATAAATCAACAGTTCTGCACATTTAGACCTTTATAGGAGCAACACATGCGTACTCACAAAGCAAAACTCTGGACAAAAACACTTGTACTGTCTACAGCGGTTGTGGGTGCCATGATGATGTCGGGCTGTGGCAAAAAAGAGGCTGAAGAAAATGTCACCTTAAATATTGGTTTCCAAAAATATGGCTTATTGCCAATTTTAAAAGAACGCGGAACTTTAGAAACAGCCTTAAAAAGCCAAGGTGTAAATATCAAATGGGTGGAATTTCCTGCTGGCCCACAGCTGCTTGAAGGTCTCAATGTAGGCAGCGTGTCATTTGGTGAAGTCGGTGAAGCACCGCCTATCTTTGCTCAAGCCGCTCAAACCGATTTGGTTTACATTGCCAACCAACCTGCTGTTCCAAAAGCTGAAGCTTTAATTGTGCAAAAAGATTCGGCTATTCACAGTATTCAGGACTTAAAAGGTAAACGTGTGGCCTTAAACAAAGGCTCAAACGTGCATTACCTGTTGCTCAAGTTGTTGGAAGCCAATCAGCTTAAATTTAGCGACATCAATGTCGTGTATTTACCGCCTGCCGATGCACGAGCTGCCTTTGAAAAAGGTGCAGTCGATGCATGGGTAATTTGGGACCCGTTCCTTTCTGCCGCTGAGCATCAACTTAATGCTCGCACCATTGCCAATGGCGAAAACTTGGTGAAGAACTACCAGTTCTATTTGGCCGATCGCAAATTTGCTCAGGAAAATCCAAAAGTCCTGCAAGCTGTGGTGAATGAGTTGAATTTGACCACGCAATGGGTCTCAAAAAATCAAGATGAAGCGGCCAAGTTACTCGAAGGCAAAACCGGCTTAGGTCTAGATGTACTTAAAACATCAATTTCTCGCTTAGGCAATCAAGTGACGCCGATTACTGCACAAGTGGCGCAAGAGCAGCAGCAAGTCGCTGATGCGTTTTATAACGAAAAATTAATTCCAAATAAATTAAATATTGAGTCGGCCATTATCAAATAAGTCGACTACAGCATAAGGGCGATGCCATGCGTATTCTAAGAACATTTTCCATACTGACTTTAGCCACTTTGGCCCTTGGACTCAGTGCCTGCCAAAAACAAGAAACAGCACAGCAGGATGGTGAAAAACCAGCTGAAACAGCCGTAAAAACCTTGGTTATCGGTTTCCAAAAATCAGCCTTAAATTTACTGGTTGCCCGTGAACAAAAGCTCTTTGAACAACAATTTCCCGGCGCTCACATTGAGTGGAAGGAATTCCCTGCTGGCCCACAAATGTTAGAAGCCCTTGCGGTCGGTGCGGTGGATTATGGCTATGTCGGCAACACCCCGCCTATTTTTGCCCAAGCTGCCAATAAAGACCTGAATTATATTGGCTATGAAGTGGTGCCTGAACAGTCGCTTGCTGTCGTGATTCCAGCGGACAGCTCAATCAAAACCATTCAAGAATTACGTGGTAAACGCGTTGCTGTACAAAAAGGCTCGAGTGCGCATGAGTTATTAGCCAAGACTTTAGAAAAAGCCGGTTTGACGTGGAGCGACATCCAACCAATTTGGATTCCACCAGCAGATGCACGAGCCGCATTTGATAAAAAATCAATTGATGCATGGGCCATTTGGGACCCGTTTTTATCTGCAGCGGAGTTGGATGCTCAAGCTAAAGTGCTGATTCAATCTGGTGATTTTCCAAAGACCTATTCATTTTATGTGGCAAATCCAAAAGTCGTTCAAGCGCACCCTGATGCCCCAGCTAAATTTTTAAAGGCCTTAGACGCTTCCGATCAGTGGATTGTGAAGAACCAAAATGTAGCTTTAGAGATTTATAAAAACAGCACAGGGCTACAAAAGAATATTGCTGCGCAAGCCTTTTCACGCCGATCTAAACCATCTCCTGTGCGCTCGCTGACACCCGAGGTCATACAAGCACAGCAAAATATTGCGGACTTATTTAAACAAGTCCAACTGATTCCAAACAACATTCAAGTCCAAACGCAAGTTTGGACACCTTCATCACATTGATACCCGAGCCATCAAAAATACAAGGAACTGAACATGAAAATTTTCTGGTTTATCCCTACCCACGGTGACAGTCGCTACTTAGGAACAAGTAAAGGTGCACGCCAAGTCGATCATGCCTACATGAAGCAAATTGCAGTAGCGGTGGATAATCTTGGCTATGAAGGCGTTCTGATTCCGACAGGTCGTTCATGTGAAGATCCATGGCTTACAGCTGCAAGCTTGATTGATGCCACTAAAAATCTAAAATTTCTAGTCGCGCTACGTCCGGGGGTGACAACGCCTGCACTGACTGCACGTATGGCTGCAACTTTTGACCGTTTATCTGGCGGTCGTATCTTACTAAACTTAGTCACAGGCGGTGATGAGCAAGAACTCAAGGGTGATGGTGTCTATGAAGATCATGCGACGCGTTACCAAACTGCCGCAGAATACACCACGATTTGGCGTGAAATTTTAACCCGTTCACATACTGGTGAAAGCTATACCTTCCATGGTGAACGTCTGAGTGTGGACGACGCAAAATTACTTTATCCACCGGTACAAAAACCGTATCCACCACTATGGTTTGGCGGTTCTTCAGAGGCAGCTGTTGAACTGGCAACGGATCAAGTTGACACCTATTTGACTTGGGGTGAGCCACCTGCTGCGGTAAAAGAAAAAATTGCAGTGGTGCGTGAAAAAGCCAAAGCCAAAGGACGTGAACTGAATTATGGCATTCGTTTACATGTCATAGTGCGCGAAACCAATGAAGAGGCATGGAAAGCAGCAGAAGAGCTGATCCAATATGTCGACGATGCCACCATTGCAGCCGCGCAAGCCAAGTTCAAAACCATGGACTCTGTTGGTCAACGCCGTATGGCTGAACTGCACAACGGCGACCGTAGCAAATTAGAAGTATCGCCAAACTTATGGGCGGGTGTTGGCCTGGTTCGTGGTGGTGCAGGTACGGCACTCGTTGGTGATCCTGAAACCGTCGCCGCACGTATCCAAGAATATGCCGATCTAGGAATTAGCACCTTTATTTTCTCTGGTTACCCACACCTTGAAGAGTCGATCCGTTTCGCAGAATTGGTGTTCCCACTACTGCCATTGGAAACGCGTCAGAAATTGGTTCAACCTAACTTAACAGGCCCATTTGGTGAGATTGTCGCGAACAACTACACCCCAGATGAAAATAAAAAAGCTGGACAGATTCAGGAGCCGGCCTAATGTCCAAAACTGTTTCTGTTGAAACCTTCAAAGCACCGAAGGTTTCACGTGGAACACAACTCGGGCAGCGTTTGCTGCCTTGGTTGTTTCCTATTGCATTAATTATCGTGTGGCAAATTGCCTCTGTTACAGGGCTGTTAGAAAGTCGTATTTTGCCTGCGCCAAGTGCGGTGGTGGTGGCCTTTTGGAACTTACTGATCAGTGGTGAACTGTGGAAGCATGTCCAAATCAGTGCGGGTCGTGCTTTGGTTGGGCTTTTAGTCGGTGGTGGATTAGGTCTTTTTTTAGGGCTACTAAATGGTTCATCCAAAACAGCATCGACGCTACTCGATACCACGCTGCAAATGATCCGTAACATTCCTGCTCTTGCCCTGATTCCCTTGGTGATTTTATGGTTTGGGATCGATGAATCGGCCAAGCTTTTTTTAGTCGCTATTGGCGTATTCTTTCCCATTTATATCAATACCTATCATGGTATTCGCTCTGTAGACCCTCAACTGATTGAAATGGGCAAAAGCTACGGTTTGAGTGGCTGGCAACTGTATAAAGAAATCATTCTACCGGGGGCGATGCCGTCTATTTTAGTTGGTCTGCGTTTTTCACTCGGGCTCGTTTGGGTTTTGTTGATTGTGGCAGAAACCATTTCTGCACAAGCCGGCATCGGTTATATGACCATGAACGCACGCGAATTTCTACAAACCGATATCGTCTTGGTCGGGATTTTATTGTATGCCCTACTCGGTAAATTAGCCGATGTACTGGCTGTTGCCTTAGAAAAATATTTACTCCGTTGGCACTCGGGTTACCAAAAATAAGGAGCATGTGATGACCGATTTAAGCATAAGCCGTCATGCAGACGACTCAACCCAACCTCAGTGTTCTTCAGTCGAGGATATCAACCCCCATGCGGTGTTGGGCGCAGAGATCCTGATTGAACAACTACACAAATTTTATGGCGATGTTAAAGTCCTTGAGGACCTTGACCTGCATATTCAACCCGGTGAATTCTTGGCGATTGTCGGTCGTAGTGGCTGTGGTAAAAGTACCCTGCTTCGCCTCATCGCCGACTTAGAAAAGCCCAGTTATGGCGAAATTAAATTTAAGTCTGCACGTCATATACGTGAAGGCATCACCAGTGATGATATTCGTGTGATGTTCCAAGACCCTCGCCTTCTGCCTTGGCGTAGCATTGAGAAAAATGTGCAACTCGGTTTAAGCAAAGACCAACATGCCAATGCCACAGCACTCCTCGAAAAAGTCGGTTTAAAAGACAAAGCGGGGCTTTGGCCGACACAGCTGTCAGGGGGACAACGTCAACGGACTGCATTGGCACGGGCCTTATCACATAAGCCACGCATTTTGCTGTTGGATGAGCCACTGGGTGCGCTCGATGCCTTAACACGTTTAGATATGCAGAATTTGATTGAAAAACTTTGGACTGAACAAGGTTTTACCGCGATTTTGGTCACGCATGATGTAAGTGAAGCCGTACAGTTAGCAGACCGTATAATCTTGCTCGATAAAGGCCATATCGCCAAAGAGTTTAGTGTCGATTTGGCCCGCCCACGAAAAAAAGGCATTGAATTTACTGAACTTGAACAACAAGTCTTACAAGCAGTCTTGGCCACTTAAGCTGTACTTGTGCAGGAAATCATCACTTAAACCGTGTGACTTCCTGTCCTATTCAAGAACAATATCGCAACAAAACCATGTTTAGCATTGAGGGGAAATTTATCGCCTGTTGACAAATACATCACAAAAATTACGATAAATCATATAAATCCATGACTAAAAATAATGATTTATTTAAATTTCACCCTAAAATGATTATTTGAAATATTATGGCATTCGTCGTATTTATTTGACCGTTGAACAGAATAAACTGCCAAAATTCATAAAATTAAAAACGATGATTGTGCACAAATCTGTTGATTTGCCGTACAATTCAATATTCCCTTTTCATTTTCTTAAAAGAGCTAATGGAACAAAAAAAGAGTACCCAGAAACGCCACCAGTTGCTTAATGCAGCACTGGATGTCTTTTCCCTGTATGGCTTCAATGGCGCCAGCTTGGATGAGATCGCACAGATTGCAGAAATGCATAAATCGAATATTTTCTATTACTATGAAAATAAAGAAGCGCTTTATGTTGAAGTTCTGACAACGGTTCTACAAAAGTGGCTTGCTCCGCTACAAATGTTGGAAGCAGACCTTGAGCCTGAAGAAGCGATCACCAATTATCTATTGCAGAAAATTGAAGTATCTCGTACCCAACCGAAAGCCTCACGTTTGTTCGCACTTGAAGTCATTCAGGGCGCACCACACATTCTTGAAATTTTAAAAGGCCCACTAAAAAAATTAGTGAAACGCAAAGCCAAAGTCATTAGTAACTGGCAAGAGCAAGGCAAAATTTCAAAAGATATTGATCCAGAACTTTTAATTCTGAACATTTGGGCAATCACGCAAAACTATGCTGACTTTGCAACCCAAATGGAAATGGTCACTGGAAAAACCTTACGTAATCGCAGTATGCAACAACGGATTATTCAACATACCGTCCATATGATGCTTTACGGTGTAATTCCACGCCCAGAAAAGTAAATTGAATTGGGTCGAATTGGCATACGACCATAGCATTCTATGGTCGCCGACCGAAATTAGCTAAATGCCTTATTTGACTGTTTGATATAATTTCAATAATTTCTTTGCGCCGAATAATAAATTTTCTTCCCAATCCAGATGCGCTGTGTCATTCGCACCATCGGTAATATATTTTACCGATACAAAGCGAACACCCAGTTTTTTACATACTTTAGCGATTGCGTAGCCTTCCATATCGACAAGATTACACGGTACTTTCGGCAGCCCAGTTTCAAAGCTGTCGCCTGTACCACAAATTCCTTTAGGCAAATGGCTAAACATGCTCTCTGGCTGAATTTCAGCAGGATGATCGGTATCCATCGGCGTCACCCCCACATCAAAACCCAAAGGCGATACATCCATATCCCGTTGTACAAATTGAGCTACTTCAACCAAAGCATGTGCATCAAAATGTGAACTTCCCGCAGTGCCCAAATTCAGCAAAGTATGACATCCGGTTTTTTGAATCACATCAAAGGCTTTAAATGCGGCATTGACTTTACCAATACCACTGTAATGTACTTCAATGCCTGCGGCTTCAAACAAGCCTTTAGATTCACTCGGCAGTGCCATAATTAAAGCGATTTGCTGACGCATAGCGGTCTCCTCAAATTGATGCCTTCATATAGCATACATTTGCACGTGCGCAGAAAAAATCATCTTCAAAAATCACATTGCTCAGAAAATAAATTCCTCACGCAGATTTGAATGCTATCAAATTTGAAATTGCATCGGCCGCTTGCCAATAAAAGATGGTGCCAATTGTTGGTCATGACGTAAGGCATCTAAAATCTTCTCTAAGGCAATATGTGCCATATCCCCTCGTACACTATGCGAATGGGTCATTGGCATATGCTCGATCCCAGCTCTTCGCGCTGACAAAATTTTAATGTCTTGTTTGTTGACCACCCAAGTATAGGCATTCACAGCCGGCATCAATGCCTTAGACAACAATTTTGGAATCGGAAATTTATAACTAACACAGGTATAAACCCGTGACTCATACGGCCCCACAGGGCTAATCAGACTATTAAACACCATACCCGACGGCTCTCCCCAATGGTATTCCACCAAGGTAATATTCGGTGCGATAAAACTGTCGCGGTGAACCTGTTCAGCACCATGCGGATTGGTCAGCCATGGCATCATGCCGACATCTGCATCATGGTCATGATAGTCAACGACTACTTTGCGCGGCCCGACATCTATGGTGGCATCCACGGCTTTTCCCGACTCTGAACGAAACCAGCCTTCATGGACAAATATGGTATGGGTTACATCCATTATATTCTGTGCAACAGCGCCCATCTCGCCATCATAACTGCCGACCATGTAATAGCTGACCCAGCCGGCTTGATCATAAAACGGTAATTTAAATATTTCCGGGCGTTCCTGTTTGGGCTTTTCACCGAGATAAATCCATACCACCCCATCTTGCTCACATACATCAAAACTACGCTGTTTAAAAGGATGCGTTTTTCTGGAAAAAATTGTCCATTGACACTAGGAATATGCGCCACATGCCCATCGCCCTGATACGACCAACCATGATATGGACATGTCACGCAGCCATCGGTCATTTTACCCTTAGACAAAGGCACACCACGATGCACACATTGATCGAGCAATGCAGCGGCTGTTCCATCTTTTTGTCGGAACAGAACAAATTTTTTACCATACAGGGTGGCTGAAAAAGGTTGATCTTTTTTGAGTTCTTTAGAGGTACAAGCGACGTACCACTCTTCTAATAATCCTTTGGCATCATCCCAAAAACGGGTTTGATTACACATAATTCGATCCTTATTTTTATCTTTTTTGTTTTAATCCATATGCCTTGCTCTAGTTCCTACACTTCAAGCAAGTTTATATCTCGAAGCCAGTTGATCTCTCGAAAATACGCGCAAATTTTATACATGAATGTTTTGCTTGGATAGCAAAATAACGTAACTGCATCACACGCTTGCAGAAGCTCTATATTTGTTTGCTGAAATCCATCAAAACCAACGCGCAATAGTTTTCTTCAACGGATTTACATTCACCCGACATCATTTAAGATGCGCGCTGAGCATTACAATACGCTTTTAAACACGGAGAAAAAAATAAGCTGCCGCGATAAAACCCTTGTATGGTTTTCAGCATCACCAATGTCCAAAGCGTACAGAGCAATACTGCAAAAAAAGTACCGAACTGTTGAATAGCGTGTAATTGCGTCTGTTCCGCCAAATTGATGACCGCCAAACTAAAAACGCCGAATGGAAATGTCATCGTCCACCACCCGAGATTAAAGGGTAAATCTCGTAAATGTTTTAGCGTGATGAGTATAGCGATTCCAAACCACCATACACCAAATCCGAGCAGAACAAGGGCTGCGAACACGCCGCCTTGAAGCAACACCTGTCCTAAATCTGCCAAGTCTACTGCTGTCAAAATACGTGGGGCTTGCTCGCCCAAAAGTAACAGCGCTAAAGCCCCTGTCCCAATCGGTCCTAAGGCCAACCAACTGCTGATCGCCATTTCCTTACTTGGCAATTGATGTAAAGCCAGACGCAGCAACAAGATGCTTAAGATGGCAAATGCAGGAAATACTGAGATCCCCCAAAGCAGATAACTCCCCAGCAAAATATGGACAGAATGGGCCTGTGCAGGTAAATGCGCCAACAATAAACCGCCTGAACTGGCAACCACCTCGCAAGCCACTATCGGCAATAACCATACTGCGGTCATGCCTTGCAGCGCATGTTGCTGACGACTAAACATCAGAAATGGAACACACCATGCAATCGCTATTGACATCAACACATCGACATACCATAAATATTCAGCCCATGTGATGATGCTCATGCCCAAAAACTCTGTGTATAGCGTGGTGCCAAATTTCAATGCGCCATTGATCAGGGTTGCCAGTGCCATGGGGATCGCCCCAAGAAATAAACTCATCACTGGATGCTGGAAAATCTGCTTGTGGGTACAATATCCATCGGCTGAGATACATCCCACTAAACAATATGAACAACACGATGCTGATCTGCCACAGCGCTGCTCCGAAGGACCACATCCACTGCGGCGCCACCGCTATAGATGGTAAAATGAGGGCCACCACACCTGTGCCCATCACCACCGTAAACCAGTTTGGGGTGAAATGACGAATCAAGTCTTGTTTATGCTGGAGTTGATAAAATGGCATTTTCATCGCATGATGCTCATCAAAATGGAATGTCTATAGTTTAAGCACACCATTAAATAAGAAAAATTGATTAATATTTATTTTTATAATTTATTTTATTGATAGTAAATTCATCTCTGCATAAAAAAACTTGAGTAAAAACACAACAACAAGACGAACGCAGAAGATTATGGCAATATATAGCCCTCAAACATTTTCAACAATTGATTCGCCCATGAAGCTGCTCCGTCTGAATGCTTTAGCGCCCCACTTAGAACTCCCCAAAACTGCCGTGACCATTGGCAATTTTGATGGCGTACATTTGGGTCATCAAGCGATGGTCAGCCAGCTCAAAGACATAGCACAGCAACAAAACTTAAAAACAGCTGTGATGATTTTTGAGCCACAACCGCTTGAATTCTTTAAAGCTTATGATGCACCGCCTCGAATCAGTTCACTACGTGAAAAAGTCGAATATTTAACTGGACTGGGCGTCGACTATATTGTGGTGGCGAAATTTGACAATGCCTTTCGTAATCTCAGCGCCGAAGAATTTGCCGATATTTTAAAAAATAAACTCAATACACAAAGTTTAGTTTTGGGCGAAGATCATCACTTTGGCAAAAACCGTCAAGGCAATAGCGAATTTTTACGCCAATACGGCTTCCAAGTCACAGCCCTGCAGAATGTCGAAGTCGATGGCGAACGTGTCAGTTCGACACTGGTTCGTCAGACTTTACAAGCAGGTGACCTTGCCCATGCCGCAAAACTTTTAGGTCGTCCTTATAGCATCACCGGTCGTGTGCAATATGGCGATCAAATCGGTCGCACGATTAATTTTCCCACCATTAATGTGCGTTTAAACCGTCATAAACCTTGTTTAAATGGCATTTATGCAGTCGATGTCATTTGTGAAACCGAATCTTTAACAGATAAAGTAAAAAGCGAAAATGCTGACAAATTAGGGGTTGCAGGTTATGCACCCTCTGCCCTGTTTGGTGCAGGGCATGTTGGTACGCGTCCCGCAATTAAACAGGAACATCCTGAATGGCGATTAGAAGTACATTTTCCTGATGTTTCTGCTAATCTGTATGGCCTGTTAATGCGGGTGACGTTCTTGAACTTTTTACATGGCGAAAAGGACTACCCTTCGCTTGAAGCACTGAAAGCCGGAATTGATGACGACGTCGAAAAGCTCCTTGAGTTTCGAGGTCAGCACCCTCATTTCCCCTTTTAAACCCCGATTATTTATTGTAAAACGCGTCAGTCAACGGGCTGATAAATTTGGAAGACAACTTGCATGAGCGATAAGCAAACTCCTGAAAATGCAGTGGATTATAAAGCCACGCTAAACCTCCCAGGTACTGAATTTGCGATGAAAGCAAATCTCGCAGTACGTGAAGCGAAATGGTTAGAAGAGTGGTATGCCGACAACATTTATCAGCAGATTCGTGCATCGCGTATTGGCAAGAAAAAATATGTGCTTCATGACGGCCCTCCATACGCAAATGGCCAAATTCACTTAGGCCATGCGGTGAATAAAGTCCTCAAAGACATCATCATCAAAAGCCGTGTAATGGACGGTTTTGACGCACCGTATGTACCAGGCTGGGACTGTCACGGTCTTCCAATCGAACTGAAAGTTGAAGAAAAAGTCGGTAAAGTCGGCGTAAAAGTAGATGCCTCAACTTTCCGTAAAGCCTGCCGTGAATATGCTTACACCCAAGTCGAATTACAGAAAAAAGACTTCGTGCGTATGGGCGTATTTGGTGATTGGGACAATCCTTACCTCACCATGAACTTCAAACAAGAAGCCGACATCGTTCGTTCGCTCGGTGAAATTGCCAAAGCAGGCCATATTGAGCCGGGTCTTAAACCAGTCAACTGGTGTTTGGACTGTGGTTCTGCCTTAGCTGAAGCTGAAGTGGAATACGAAGACAAAAAATCAGATGCGATTGACGTTGGTTTTAGCGTTGTTGATTTGGCTGATTTATCTGCACGCCTAGGTGTTACAGTTAGCGATTCTACAGATATCGTAATCTGGACAACTACGCCTTGGACCATGCCTGCCAACCAAGCGGTTGCTCTACACGCTGAACTTGAATACCAATTGGTGAAAGCAACCGGCGAAGACAAAGCAGCGCAAAACTTCATCCTTGCAAAATCATTAGTTGAATCTGCAACTCAGCGTTATGGTTTTAACGCAGTAGAAGTGATTGCTGAATTTGCTGGTGCAAAACTTGAAAATCTAGTACTACAACATCCGTTAATTGCTGAACGCCAAGTGCCAGTGATTTTGGGTGAGCATGTCACAGACGGCAGTGGTACAGGTGCTGTGCATACCGCGCCAGGCCATGGTGTGGACGACTATAAAGTTGGCTTACAGTACAACCTGAAAGTCGACAATCCAGTTGGCGGCAACGGTGTATATTTACCGACTGCGCCAATTTTTGCAGGCGAACACATCTACAAAGCCAATCCAAAAATCATTGCTGCTTTAACCGAAGCAGGCAAACTTTGGGCACATGTGGTGATCAAACATAGCTACCCACATTGCTGGCGCCATAAAACACCGATTATCTTCCGTGCAACACCGCAATGGTTCATCAGCATGGATGCAAAAGGTTTACGCCAAGGTGCATTGAACGCGATTGAAAATGACATCAGCTTCGTACCGGATTGGGGTAAAAACCGTATCCAATCGATGATTGAAGGTCGTCCAGACTGGTGTATCTCACGTCAACGTACATGGGGCGTGCCAATTCCATTCTTCGTGCATAAAGATACCAACGAACTTCACCCGCGTACCCCTGAGCTGATCGAAGAAGTGGCGAAGCTGATTGAACAGGAAGGTATTGACGGTTGGTATAACCGTGATGCATCTGAGTTTATCGGTGCAGATGCAGAGCAGTATAATGCGGTTCGTGACACTCTAGATGTTTGGTTTGACTCTGGAACAACACACTTTGCAGTGCTTCGTGAACGTGAAGAATTGCAAGACCCTGCTGACTTATACCTTGAAGGTTCTGACCAACATCGCGGCTGGTTCCAATCTTCATTGTTGACGTCTATGGCGATTAATAACCGCGCCCCGTACAAAGGCTTATTGACTCACGGCTTCGTTGTGGATGAAAAAGGCCGCAAAATGTCGAAGTCGATCGGTAACGTGATCACTCCACAAGACATCATCAAAGACATGGGTGCAGATGGTCTACGTTTCTGGATCGCCTCTGCAGACTACCGTTATGAAATGACTGCGGGTAAAGAAATCTTTAGCCGTGCATCAGATGGTTACCGCCGTATCCGTAACACGTTGCGTTTCTTGTTGGCTAACTTGAATGGCTTCAAACCATCGACTGATGCGTTGCCTGTTGATCAATTGATCGCGCTTGATCAATACATCTTGCAACGTGCTGCGGAAGTACAGAAAACCATTCAGCAAGCCTATGAAGATATGAACTTCCATATCGTGACCAGCGCATTGACCAACTTCTGTATTAATGACTTGGGTGGTTTCTACCTCGACATCATCAAAGACCGTCAGTACACCACTAAGGCAGACTCAGCTGCGCGTCATTCTGCGCAAACTGCGTTGTATCACTTGGTTCAAGCCTTTGTCCGTTGGATGTCTCCAATCTTGAGCTTTACCGCACAAGAAGCTTGGCCACTGATTCCAGAGCAATCTGAGAAATATGTATTTACTGCGGAGTGGTATGACATTCCTGTAGCCTCTACAGCGAATCTAGTGACTGAAGCTGAATGGCAAACCTTAATCACTGTCAAATCTGCAGTGAACAAGTTTATTGAAGCTGCACGTACTGCAAAAACTGTGGGTTCAAACTTGTCTGCCAAAGTTGAACTTTGGGCCAATGCTGAGCTGAAAGCTGTTTTAGACAAATTCGGTGAAGAACTGCGTTTTGTCCTCATCACTTCTCAAGTGATTGTCAATGCGTTTGATGCAGCGCAAGGTGAAGCCTCTGACCTTGACGGTTTAAATGTCAAAGTCTCTGCTGCTGATGGTGAAAAATGTGCACGCTGCTGGCATGTACTACCAGATGTGAATACACATCACGAACATCCAGGTCTTTGTTCTCGTTGTATTATTAACCTTCCTACAGGTCAAGGCGAAGAGAGAAAATATGCCTAATCCACAAGAAAAAAAGGGCTTCTTTCAATTCTACCCACACAATTTAGTGTGGGTGGGCTTATCCATTGTTGCCATTATTTTGGATCAATGGACCAAATGGATTGCAAGTACACATCTGAACTACGCAGATCCTGTACCTGTCATGCCCTTTTTAAATTGGACATTACTACATAACTATGGCGCTGCCTTTAGTTTCTTGTCCGATGCCGGTGGATGGCAACGTTATTTCTTTACTTCACTCGCAGGACTTGTGTCTGTCATTTTTGTATTTTGGCTCATGCGTATGCCAAAAAACGTGAAAGTCCTTCCAATTGCCATTGCCCTGATTTTAGGCGGCGCAATAGGTAACTTAATTGACCGCGTATCTTTAGGCTATGTGGTGGATTTCATTCACGTGTATTACAACAACAGCCACTTTCCTGCATTTAATATTGCAGACAGTGCCATTACTTTAGGCACGATTCTGCTTCTTATCGATACGTTTTTCTTAGAAAAACACCGAATTCAACGTGCGGAAGCGCAAAATGACTGATTTTATCAATCCTAACGAGGAAACTCGTATTGAAGAAGGTTCTAAAGTAGACCTTCACTTTTCTGTTGCTATTGAAAATGGCGTAGAAATTGACAATACCCGTAGCCGTGCTGAACCTGTCAGCCTTGTCATGGGTGATGGCAGCTTATTACCGGGTTTTGAGAAAGCTTTATTCGGTTTACGTGCAGGTGACCGCCGTACTGTGAGCCTTCCTCCTGAAGATGCTTTTGGTCCATGGAACCCGGAAAACGTACAAAAATTTGATACTGTCAAATTTGAGCAACGTCCTGTTGAAGGCCATATGATTGAGTTTGAAGATAAAGCCAAACAAAGTCTGTATGGGGTGATCAAAACTGTAGGTGAAGACATTACCGAAGTGGATTTCAACCACCCTCTAGCCGGTAAAAATATCACCTTTGAAGTTGAAATTTTCAAAGTGACCCCTGCCGGTCAACAAGGCGTGAAACTGATCTAAGTTTCAGCAAATGAAAGCTCCTTCGGGAGCTTTTTTTTATCACTATTTTTATAACTATCAATCGACTCGATACATTTTCTGTATATGCAACGGACCGTTTTCATATTAATTTAATGCAAGACTTTAAAACAAGACGGAAAATACCATGAAACTTCATATTATTGTCGGCAGTGTCCGCGAAGGTCGCACGGCAATTAAAATTGCCAACTGGCTACTTTCAGAAATCGAAAGCTATGACTACAGTACCGTAGAAACTGAAATTATCGACTTAAAAGAATGGGATTTGCCTTTTTTTGCTGGCGCAAACCCTCCTTTGACCGGTATTTATGATCAGCCTAAACAACAAGAATGGGCAGATAAAATCGCGCAAGGCGACGCATTTATTTTCATTAGCCCTGAATACAACCACGGCTACAGCCCTGCACTCAAAAATGCGTTGGATTACCTCGGTAAAGAATGGGGCGGAAAACCTGCGGCATAAGTTAGCTATGGTGGCACCAATGGTTCACGTTCGATTGATCAAATTCGCCAAGTGGCAACCCAATTGGGCTTAATCGACAGTAATGCTGTGGTTGAAATTCGTGACATTTTCACGCGTAATCAAGCAGATAAATTCGAACCGAATGAATTTGATAACAAAGCGGTTAAAGCGATTTTCAAAAAATTACTGCAATATGTGAGTGCTTAATTATTGCCGTTCGCGTGATAAATGCCGCCTTTTGTAGGTTCAGGCTTACATTATTTTCGGCAGATGGCAGCTATACGCCATGCATCATCCACGATAAAGTTAAAACATACAGAGACAGGACGTCACTGAACATAAAACAACAATGATAAGACTAAGCAGGAAGCTTACGGTAGGACAGGAGTTATACCGCTAGAATGAATCTGAAAAAGCCTCGACAGGATGTCGGGGCTTTTTTCATTTCAAATGCTGCACAAGATTAGCTCTAACATGAGCCACAGCCAACTCAGGGCAATGGCTCAATGGATCTCGCCCAATCGGATCTGCTTACTTTTTAGAACTTTCGATAATTAAACGCGTCACCAAGTACAAACGTGGAACGATGGAATCGATCAAAATATATTCGGCTTTATCTGAATGTAATCCATCTCCCGACATACCGATTCCTTCAATGATCGCGGCTTTTGAACTAACCCCAGCAAAAGCGGCATCGGTACCACCACCCCAAGCGGTCGTTTCAACTTTCATCGGCAGCTTTAATTCATTTGTATAAATCTGCTGCGCTGTCGCGGCTAATTTTTTGGCTTGTGGGCTGGCTTCTAAAGGTGGACGACGGACTTCAAATTTAACCTCGACCTGACTTTCCGCCAATTTTTTGGTTTTGACTTTTTGCTTCAAGGTTTTTTCCAACTCGGCAAAATCTTGGGGTTTTAAGGAACGAGCATCTGCCTGCGCTGTCGCATGGTCAGGAATCACATTTCGGGTTTTTCCAGCCGTCGCAACAGTCCAATTCAGCTTTAAACCCGTTTTCGGATTGGATAGATTTTCCAATTGTTGAATCTGAAAAGCCAGTTCTGTCAAGGCATTGACCCCTGCTTCAGGTTTTACCCCCGCATGCGAACCCCGCCCTTTAATATCTAAATAAGCCGCACCAATCCCACTGGTGGCTAACATCAAACTTCCCTCTAAACCACCGGTTTCAAAGGAGAGGACAACATCCTGATTTTGAGCGGTATCCATAATCAATTGGCGCGAGCCGGGTGAACTGATTTCTTCATCTGAATTAATTAACACTGTAATGGTGCCGTAATCTTGGTACTTCAGCTGTTTCAGCATATCCAAGACATGAATCACTGCAGCAACACCTTGCTTGTCATCCAAAATACCCAAGCCATAGGCTTTATTACCGTCTATACGAAACGGTTGACCTTGTAATTGGCCCTTTTGATATACCGTGTCATTATGTGCCAACAACATAATGTTCGTTTTACCTTTGCCTTTTAGTATCGCTTTTACAATCGGCCCTGTCTGATCTGGCGCACCATCGAGTTTCATGATGTCTTTGGGCTGAATCACGTTCACCTCAGCCCCTGTGGCTTTTAATTGCTCTGCGACCACCTTGGCAATTTGATTCAAACCCTCAATATCTTTACTTCCAGATTCAATATTGACCAAGGTTTTCAAGGTTTCTAAATAACTTTGCTTTTGACTTTCCGCAATTTTCTTAATCTCTTGTGGAGATGCTGCCCAACTTGCTGAAGCACTAAGCGCAATGGCGCAGCCTAACGCGAGCTGAAGTTTTGATGTCGTCCTTTGTTGTGTAAGTGTTCTTAGCATCGATCCTATTCCCTGTATATTTTTCATTATGAATTTTTAATGTCTGATAAATTAGTTCACCATTCAACCAATTAATCGCAAAAATATGTAACACCGCTGATGAAGATTTTAATCACATCAAAACTAGCTTCCTACTGTTTTAAAAGCGGTTTAGATCGATTTGGATACATAGATCTAGCGGTCTAGAGCCTATCTGCTATGCAATACATTGACGCGACGGACAGAATGATAATTTAGGTGTTGTACGTTTTGGCTTACATCAGATGCGGATAAAAGACACTATTCACATTATTGGATTACTTTTATATTAAGGTCATACAGCGACAGGATGTCACTGAACATAAAACAACAATGATAAGACAATGAGCAGGAAGCTTAACGGTAGGACAGGAGTTATACCGCTAGAATGAATCCGAAAAAGCCCCGACAGGATGTCGGGGCTTTTTTCGTTTAGGCTCCGTGAAAGCAACATTCCATGTATTTGCACAGACTAAACATCCACCTGAAAACCTAAATCGACATCACAAGCGGCTTGACCACCTCGTATCCCCCAGTTTTCTTGAGGGCTTTCGCGTAAGGTAATGATGATATGGTCGGCTGGAATGCCAAATTCCACCAAATTTTGCACCAGCATTTGATATAACTTACGCTTGGTTGCTAAGGTTCGTCCCGCAAAGCAATCGATGGTGATATGTGTAAAACGCTCAGGCTGCGTCAAATGATCAAACACCTGAAACCGATGTAGCGCATGCACTTGCAAACGTATATTGCGGTCATATCGAGGCAGCTGAAAACTCTGTTGTAAGGCATCAAAGACAGCATTTATCAGCTGTTGTTCTTGTTCTATGCTGTATTGCATCCGTATATCGATTTGTGTTGCAGGCATGCGCGAAACTCATTGTTTTTATTTAAATCACTACACTAGCAGGATTTAGCGACGTTCTGCTGTAGGCATTTACCTACAGCGCTTGCAGTATTTACGCCTATAGCCTCAACAGCAACGCGCCTATAGTAAGAACATACAGAGACAGGATGTCTTGCAATAAAAATAAATAATGCACATGCAGCAGGAACGCTGATCGGTATGACAGGAGTCATATCTTTAGAATGAATCTAAAAAGCCCTCGATAGGATGTCGAGGGCTTTTTTCATGTCGTCATTCATTCAGAGATCGCACTCTATTCGTCGAAAAATCGCAATTTATCAACAATACTTACATCGCAACAGTAAAACTGTACTTATAATCGGCAGAGAATTTAGACAGAATAACGGCTGCGAGTTCAGCAGCTCGAACTGTCAGCGCTTAGGGATTAGGCGACAACAATAAAAATTGAATTAAAAAATTAGAGAATGACCTATGCAATTGCAACAGCAACAACTGAATAGTTTTACCCGCATTTTTCATGCCGCTCCAGAACACAATAGCCCGCAAGATCTTGCACAATATATTGGCGCGCATCGACAAGAGCTTTTACAACAAATCCATGAAAATGGCATCTTACTGTTTCGTGGTTTTAACATCGAGCAACCCGAACAATTTAACCAACTGATTGAACAATATTTTCAGTTTACGCCATGGAATGCATTTAACCCCAACATGCCCAGCTGGGTTGCATCTTGGATGCGAAAATACAGCGAGAAATTGCTCGGCGCAGGCGACTACCGTCGTTATATCGATCGCAACACAGTGCAATTGGGTCCAGTCGAAAACTCGGTACAAGGCCCGCATGTTGAAGGCGGAGTACGCTCAGAACGCTCGCGTTATATCGCCTTATTTTGTCAGGAACCTTCGACGTATTTGGCAGAAACAGGATTTAATAACTTAGAGCAGATTTGGGAGAATTTTCCGAAACATCTACAGGAAAAATATCTTGGTGCATGGAACCATTTTTCTTATGTCTCGGCGTGCGAGGTGGGGCTATTTGACCGATTATTGCTGAAAAAGAGCCCGTTTAGTCTAGAGATTCGACAAGATAAAAAAGCCAAACTGACCTTGCAGCGTTCGCCACTGGTGATTCATCACCCCGATACGAAAAAGCATGTGATTCAGCCGTGGGCTTTTGCTAATAATACCAATCCATTTGCCCATCAGGCGGCCAAAAATTGCTTTGAAAATCGCGGGGAGATTGAAATCGATTCGACGGCGGACGGCATGCAACTGACTTGGGAAATTTACACACCAGAAGGTCAACAAATTGAATGGAGCGATGCTGAAAAGCAGCAATTTTTTGATGCGATGTATAAAGATGCACTGCTTTTGCAGTGGCAAAAAGGTGATGTTTCGATCGTCGATAATATTAAAATTGCGCATTGGCGGATGAATGGAGAGCAAGGAAATCGTAAACTGATTCAAATTCAAGCCAATGCCTTTAATGCCGATGAGCACTATGCGGCTTAGCTGACGTATTTAAAATTCGTGTAGGCCTGTATGTGAGAAGCCCCGTAGGGGCTTTTTTTTATTTTTTGAATTTTTTGTTTATTTTTTAGTCACTATTTCGGCTCAATTTTGAATAACCATGCCTTTTCTCCATCTTCAATGCCCCAAAGACTGCCGTCTTTGGCTTCAATTAGTCCTCGAATACGCTGTGGCATGGCAATTCGTTGTATTTCTTGGACAGGTTTAAGCTCTGTATCAACAATCACAATCGCTTCTGAAGATAAGCCACCAATCAGCGCCTTATTTTTCCACAACGGGAACTTTTGCCCTTGGTAAAACATCAAACTCGACGGTGAAATCACCGGTGTCCAACTGATGGCAGGCGCTTCAAATTCAGGCCGAGTATGATGATCAGGAATCGGTTGATCATCATAATGATCGCCATTCGACACATGCGGATAGCCATAGTTTTTCCCACGCTGCACAAGATTTAACTCATCGCCGCCTTTCGGGCCCATTTCGGCCACCCAAAGCTGCTGTTTTGCATCAAATGCCATGCCTAAAGGGTTACGGTGCCCGAAGCTCCACACTTGCTTTGCAACTTCGCCTTGGGTCTGAAATGGATTATCCGCAGCAGGTGTTCCATCACTATTTAAGCGCAGTACTTTACCCAAATTTGACTGCAGATCTTGTGCAGGATCAAACTTCTGACGTTCGCCCGAACTCACCCATAATTTTCCATCTGTACCAAACTGCATTCGGTGTGAATAATGGCCTTGACCTTCTGCTTTTGGAATTTGCCTCCAAATGATTTTCCGCTGTTTTAAACTTGGTGCAGCTTCATTGAGGTTTAATGTGGCTTTTTCGATGACAGCGCCATAACCGCCCTGTCCTGCTTCTGCATAGCTCAAGTATATCTGATGATTTTTTTCAAACTGTGGATCGAGTGCAATATCACCTAAGCCGCCTTGTCCACCATAGGCAACTTTGGGAAGGTTTTTCACCTGTATTTTCTGCTGGTTTTGCGGGTTAAAGATGATCAGTTGACCTTTTCTTTCTGTCAGCAATAAACGTCCGTCTGAGAGCGGCTGGATGGCCCAAGGCTCATTAAATTGAGCGATTTTTTGTATTTTAAAGCGTTGTTCTTGCTGGATTTGTGCCGAATTTTGAGCTTGGTTTGATGTTTGATTCTGCGCTGTAGATGCGGTGTTTTCCGCATGGCATGCGGCTGTCATCAAGATACCGACGATGAGGCTAGGCGTTCGAAAATATTGTAAGCATTGTTTCATTTACTGTTCCCTTCCCTTTTATAATCATTTGATTCTAATCAATTAATCAGATGATTTTTCTTTGGAAAGGTAACAGAATAATTTTGTACGTTTTGGCTTACATGACATGCAGAAAATTGCTGCTATTCAATTTATTCAAACAGGCCTAATCTACAGTTATCAGGAAACAGGAAGTTTCCGAAACATAAAACAATAACAATAAGTTTCTGCATCAGGACGTGAGATATGACATGGAGTTGTATCTAAAATACGAAATACGAAGAAAACCCCAACAGGATGTTGGGGTTTTCTTTTTCTAGCTGATTTTTAAAAGTTCGCTCTAATCTAGAACTTTCGCATAACATCTCTGTCAAAACTTCTTACAGTTTCCTGCGAAATTATTACATACCCAAATCCGTCAGCTTGTTAGCGTGGTAGACAATCCTCATTGCAAGGAGTCAATCATGACTTTAAAAGCTTTAGTGATAACGTCAAATGTCGGTGTTGAACATGACGAGCTGATCCAACCATTAAATTATTTAAATGAAAAGGGAATTGAAGCCATTCATGCCGCTATTAAACATGCGGTTGTCCAAACAGTAAAAGCCGACAAAAAGGTCGAAGCTGAAGTTCAACCCAATGCCCAATTGAGCAGCGTAAATGCTGAAGACTATGATGTCTTAGTAATTCCGGCCGGAACTGTCAATGCAGATCATCTACGGATCAATGAAGATGCACTGCGACTTATTCAAAACTTTGCTGACCATCAAAAACCTATTGCTGCAATTTGTCATGGTCCTTGGGCGCTCATTAATGCTGAACGAATTCGTGATAAAACTCTGACGTCTTATAAAAGTATTCGTTTGGATTTGGAAAATGCGGGTGCACATTGGGTCGATGAGCAGGTGCACCGCTGTAATACGGGTGGTTGGGTGCTCATTACTTCTCGTTGTCCAGATGACTTGCCTGCGTTTAATCAAGCGATTCAGCAGGAGCTTGAGCAACAGCAACAGCAACAGCAACAGCAACAGCAACAGCAACAATAATTCTAAAATGAAAATACCCGCATATTGCATGCGGGTATTTTATGAATCTACTTTATAAGATGTATGGCTTACAAATTTTTTAAGTATGCCACTACATCATCATTGCCTGCCATTTCTGCAAGCTCTAATGCTGTGTATTGGGTCTTATGCTGTACATTTGCACCTTTCTCTACCAACAGCTTCACTACGTCTAAATAGCCGTTTTCTGCGGCTGCATGCAGTGCGCTGTAGCCTTCGTCATCGGCAGAGTTTACGTCTGTGCCATTTGCCAAAGACTTTTCGACTTCTGCGCGTTCACCTAAAGATGCCCAGTACACCAGTTCAGGCAGATGCAGTTCTTCATCGTCTTCTGGAATTGGGGAGAATGAGTTGAGTTTCATATAGCAAACCTTAAATTATTTTTTAAATAATGGGTTATATCTTGCCATAAGTTCTTCCTCTGAACGTCCTAGGATTGTTGATAATTTTTTGAAATCAGGTAAAGGACATTCTGAAAGTAACTCAATACTTGTACTCCTTCCATAATTCAAAATTGAGCCAAAATTTTTTAAGCATTTCATATCAACTGCTTTTTTGGATATTAATGGCAGTTCATTATTAAGTGATTCAAGTTCAATTATTAAGTCATCAGTGTATCTAATTACAATTTCAGTTAAATCAATTAAGGCCGCAAACTTACTTTGATCCACTGATTTATCTATTAACTCTCTAGAAACATCAAAATAAGTTAAATTTTGAGGAATTTTGTTAATTATTTGCGCTTTAACTTCATCATTAAGCTCATTTCTTTTAGCCCATATTGAAACTAAATTTATATAGTTTTCAAAAATTGTTCTTAAATAGGGTATATGAGAAAATTTTGAAGGGCTGACATTTTCAATAAAAGCTAACTCTTGATATTCTAAATTATAGTTTTTTTTATTTAAAAGTATCGTTGGTATATTAAAAATTCGGTAATAAGGATCTTCATTCACTCTTTTAATGTAATTTTCTTTAATGGCCAGTAAATCTTGCTGTACTTCATTTGAAAGTAAAATCCATTTATTAATTATATTTAGCTTTTCCTTTTCAATACCAAGTTTCTCTTGTCTTAAATAAACCTTATACCCAACTATTGCACCAATCAATGAAGAAAAGAGTGCCATTGCTATAGGGAAAATATAATCTTTAAAAACATTGGATTCTTGTTTAAGTTGCAAAATTGCTTCAGCTATTAATTGTTCTTCACTCATTTCTTTAATTTATTTTTAAAATTAAATTTTATAGCATAAAAAAGCCCCCTTTCGGAGGCTTTTCCTTTTAAAGAATCACAACTTAAGCTTTGGCTGTAGATGCTTCTTTAACATCAATTTTATCACTGTCATTTTCATGCATAATCAGCGCAACCGCGATTGCAGTAATCAGTACAGGTAAACCCACCGCCATAAAGTTGAAATGTGCAGGTAAGTTCATACCGAGCAAACCACCAATCAGAATCGGCCCTACAATCGCGCCCATACGACCGATCGCAGAAGACCAACCAATACCCGTCGAACGTACAGCAAGTGGGTAATACTGCGCCACATAGCTGTATAGCAGCATTTGCGAACCAATAGACGCAGCACCTGCCAAGAACACCAAGATGTATAGCAAGAACTGATTCGATTGGAAGCCCATCAAGCTCATCACAATCGCCCCCATCATACCCAAAACCATCAGCACAGGTTTTAAATGGAAACGGTCAGCCAAAATACCACCGCCAACAATACCCACAACTGCGCCAACGTTCATGACCATCATGAACATCAAGCTGTTATCCATAGAATAACCGGCTGCCATCATCAGTTTTGGTAACCAGCTGCTTAGCGCATACATGGTCAATAGGCACGTAAAGAACGCCACCCAAAACAGCAATGTATTTACGGCACGACCACGGCGGAACAAACTCACCACGTTAGCAGCTTCAGGTACATTTTCTTGCGGTAAAGTGAACACTGTATTTTCAGTCACTTTCACTTCAGGCGCTAAGCGCTTCACGATACTGCGAGCTTTTTCCTGTTTGTTTTCTTTCACCATAAATGCCAAAGATTCAGGTAAGAATTTCCAAATGACAGGTAAAAGGAAAAGTGGAATACCTGCGATAAAGAACATGATTTGCCAACCAAAATCAGGGGTGAACCATGAACCTAAAAGTGCCGCCATCACACCACCGACTGCATAACCACTAAACATCGTCGTTACTAGTGTACTACGCATCTTCTGCGGCGCGTATTCCGACGTTAAAGCCACAAGGTTAGGCATTACACCGCCAATCCCTAAACCAGCCAAGAAACGCAAAATACCAAATTCTGTTGGATTTGACGCAAAACCACCGGCAAAGGTCAAACCACTAAATAAAACAATACAGATCATGATGACTTTTTTACGGCCAATCTTATCTGCTAAAGAACCAAAGAACATGGCACCAAACATCATGCCTGCGAGCGCAGTACTGGCAAGCATCCCCGCTTGCATTGCAGTTAAGCCCCAGTCTTGCATCAATAATGGTAAAACCACGCCATTAATCGCTAAATCGTAGCCATCAAATAAAATAATCAATAAGCACCAAGCCACTACATTGAAGTGGAACGGGGTAAATTTAGCCTTATCGACTACAGAATTTATGTCTATTTTTTCCGTTGTCATCGTTCTCATCTCCCATGAGTACTTGTCCATAACATTCATTGAATTTTTAAGTAAAATTCAACAGCCACGGAATATACGGAACAGTAATTTCTAGGGATATTAGACGTATGTTTAATAAATCGAATTGCTTATAAGTGCATGTTAATTGTGTTATTTTTCATGTTTTAGTTTAATTATCAAACATTATCAATATATGATTATTTAACTGATTTTTTTAAATCATAATATCCTAGTTTTTAGGTCTAATTCTTCTATTCTTTCATTCAACTTCAGAACGACACACCATCATTTATTTCTATCTTTAGTTGAGAAAAAATTTAAATGTCTAAAAAACAAACGAAAATATATCTTTAGAAAAGTTTGTTTGAATACTCTAGATTGTTTTAAATACCTTGATAGCGCTGAGATTAAGCAATCACCAGCTTACAGCGAAATCCACGAGACGCATAATATGACTGTGCGCCATTATGGTAGCTAAATACATGATCATAACGTCAGTCACAAAACAGTGCCCCACCCTTTTGCCGAATATCTGCTGGCGTCACGATCCAGCTCGAAGTATTTAAATCGAAATGAAAAACTTGCTGTATCGCTCGATAGTCCTCTTCTGTAAGCAGCTCAGCACCGATGTCTCGAACCATGTCTATTACGTTATTTTTGGGAGGATGATCCTTCCGATTCTCCAAGGCATCACGGTCATAACATATGCGTCGTTTAGGCTTTGGCGACTCTAAGCTGCAATCATAAAATATCAGGTCATGAGATTGCCGATTCAGCCTCACAATATCTGGCTCACCCCCTGTTTTTTCCATTTCGATTACAGTTTTTAGTTTTGAGGGCTGTGCAATCAATTGTTTTTTAACATCATCCCAAAGCAATTCTGGATGACGCTGCATATTTGCCTCAAAGCGTTGCTGCAATATCTCTAAAATAGAGACTTCATTGAGATCTTGGAGCATTTGCACATCCTATTGTTTTTATACATTGGAGACTGAACTTCACTATAAAGAATATAGACTCACCTTGATGTAAATTTTTAGCGCTGTTTAGCCGTATTATTTTTAAATATCTATCATTTCCCAGTTTGTCTTTCTGCTTTTCTTATTATTTTTTTCTTCCCTTTTCATCACGCATAAAAAACACCCCCTGCACTAGTCAGGGGGTGTTTCGAATAATGAGCTGGCGATGACTTACTCTCACATGGGTAACCCCACACTACCATCAGCGCTAAGAGGTTTCACTTCTGAGTTCGGGAAGGGATCAGGTGGTTCACTCTTGCTATTGTCGCCAGCACAACTGTTATGGATACTTGCTTAGTCTAATCTCAGAGCAGTGCTCTTCGTGCTAAGTTTTCTACCAAATGAGTTATTAACAGATCATATCTGAGTTGCAGTATTTTGTTCTTAAGCGTTAACTAAATCAAGTTATTTTGCTTAATATCGAATCAATTGAGCTTTTATACAACAACTGTTTGGGTGTTGTATAGTCAAGCCTCACGAGCAATTAGTATTGGTCAGCTTCATGCGTCACCGCACTTCCACATCCAACCTATCAACGTCGTAGTCTTCAACGGCTCTTTAGTGGACATAAAGTCCAAGGGAAATCTTATCTTGAGGTAGGCTTCCCGCTTAGATGCTTTCAGCGGTTATCCCTTCCGAACATAGCTACCCGGCGATGCGACTGGCGTCACAACCGGTACACCAGAGGTTCGTCCACTCTGGTCCTCTCGTACTAGGAGCAGATCCTCTCAAATTTCCAGCGCCCACGGTAGATAGGGACCGAACTGTCTCACGACGTTCTAAACCCAGCTCGCGTACCTCTTTAAATGGCGAACAGCCATACCCTTGGGACCTGCTTCAGCCCCAGGATGAGATGAGCCGACATCGAGGTGCCAAACACCGCCGTCGATATGAACTCTTGGGCGGTATCAGCCTGTTATCCCCAGAGTACCTTTTATCCGTTGAGCGATGGCCCTTCCATACAGAACCACCGGATCACTAAGACCTACTTTCGTACCTGCTCGACTTGTGGGTCTCGCAGTTAAGCGCGCTTTTGCCTTTATACTCTACGCGTGATTTCCGACCACGCTGAGCGCACCTTCGTACTCCTCCGTTACTCTTTAGGAGGAGACCGCCCCAGTCAAACTACCCACCAGACATGGTCCTCGCTCCAGATCATGGAGCAGAGTTAGAACCTCAATATTACCAGGGTGGTATTTCAAGATTGGCTCCACCGAAACTAGCGTCTCGGTTTCAAAGCCTCCCACCTATCCTACACAAGTAAGATCAAAGTTCAATGTCAAGCTGCAGTAAAGGTTCACGGGGTCTTTCCGTCTAGCCGCGGGTACACCGCATCTTCACGGCGATTTCGATTTCACTGAGCCTCTGCTGGAGACAGCGCCCCCATCATTATGCCATTCGTGCAGGTCGGAACTTACCCGACAAGGAATTTCGCTACCTTAGGACCGTTATAGTTACGGCCGCCGTTTACTGGGGCTTCGATCAAGAGCTTCGCTTACGCTAACCCCATCAATTAACCTTCCAGCACCGGGCAGGCATCACACCCTATACGTCCACTTTCGTGTTTGCAGAGTGCTATGTTTTTAATAAACAGTTGCAGGGGCCTGGTTTCTGTGGCTGCTCTCAGCTCAGGAAGCAAGTTCCATCACCAAAAGCAGCGTACCTTCTCCCGAAGTTACGGTACCATTTTGCCTAGTTCCTTCAGCAGAGTTCTCTCAAGCGCTTTGGTCTACTCGACCTGACCACCTGTGTCGGTTTCGGGTACGATTCCAGTGTAACTGAAGCTTAGAGACTTTTCCTGGAAGTATGGTATCAGCCACTTCACTGTACAAGTACAGCTTGCTGTCAGATCTCAGCATAGAGTACCCCGGATTTGCCTAAGATACATGCCTACTTCCTTTCACCTGGACAACCAACGCCAGGCTGACTTAACCTTCTCCGTCCTCTCATCGCATTACACTGAAGTATTGGAATATTAACCAATTTCCCATCGACTACGCCTCTCGGCCTCGCCTTAGGGGTCGACTCACCCAGCCCCGATTAACGTTGGACTGGAACCCTTGGTCTTTCAGCGAACGGGTTTTTCACCCGTTTTGTCGTTACTCACGTCAGCATTCGCACTTCTGATACCTCCAGCAGACTTCTCAATCCACCTTCATCGGCTTACAGAACGCTCCCCTACCACTTACACTAATGTGTAAATCCGCAGCTTCGGCATATAGTTTTAGCCCCGTTACATCTTCCGCGCAGGCCGACTCGACTAGTGAGCTATTACGCTTTCTTTAAAGGGTGGCTGCTTCTAAGCCAACCTCCTAGCTGTCTATGCCTTCCCACATCGTTTCCCACTTAACTATAATTTTGGGGCCTTAGCTGGCGGTCTGGATTGTTTTCCTCTTGACTACGGACGTTAGCACCCGCAGTCTGTCTCCCGGATAGTACTCATTGGTATTCGGAGTTTGCATCGGTTTGGTAAGTCGGGATGACCCCCTAGCCGAAACAGTGCTCTACCCCCAATGGTATTCGTCCGAGGCGCTACCTAAATAGCTTTCGGGGAGAACCAGCTATCACCGAGTTTGATTAGCCTTTCACCCCTATCCACAAGTCATCCCCTGGCTTTTCAACGACAGTGGGTTCGGTCCTCCAGTTAGTGTTACCCAACCTTCAACCTGCTCATGGATAGATCACCCGGTTTCGGGTCTACACCCAGCAACTAAACGCCCTATTAAGACTCGATTTCTCTACGGCTCCCCTAATCGGTTAACCTTGCTACTGAATGTAAGTCGCTGACCCATTATACAAAAGGTACGCAGTCACCAAACAAGTTGGCTCCCACTGCTTGTATGCATGCGGTTTCAGGATCTATTTCACTCCCCTCACAGGGGTTCTTTTCGCCTTTCCCTCACGGTACTGGTTCACTATCGGTCAGTCAGGAGTATTTAGCCTTGGAGGATGGTCCCCCCATATTCAGACAAGGTTTCACGTGCCTCGCCCTACTCGACATCATTATCTAAGCCCTTTCGCGTACAGGACTATCACCTACTATGGTCGCACTTCCCAGAGCGTTCCACTAAAGCTTAGATAACTTAATGGGCTTTTCCCCGTTCGCTCGCCGCTACTGAGGGAATCTCAATTGATTTCTTTTCCTAAGGGTACTGAGATGTTTCACTTCCCCTCGTTCGCCTCATAAACCTATGTATTCAGTTTATGATACCCGCCTTATAGCGGGTGGGTTTCCCCATTCAGAAATCTCCGGATCACAGGATATTTGCCGCCTCCCCGGAGCTTATCGCAGGCTATTACGTCTTTCATCGCCTCTGACTGCCAAGGCATCCACCACATGCACTTAATTACTTGACTATACAACCCCAAACAGTCGCTAATACATACAAGTTGTATTTCGCGTCGCAAACTTAATTGCCACAGTTAGAGTCTCGTGAACTTAATCACTGTACAGCTTCAATTAGATTCATATACCAAAACGCTTGATTCAGTTAATTTCGCTAGTAACTCATTTCATTCAACTTTCACAATTGCTTGTTAGGTTAAATCAAACGAGTATGAACAAATTATTTCAACTCAAATATATTCTGTTAATGATTTTTCCAGCCTTCGTCAGGTCAGGAAACTGTGATAAATCACAGAGCTTAATAACAATGAAGCGAATCATACGCCACTTTGTTGCTAAGCTCTATAACCTAAACACTTGATCGCTTAAGGACTAAACAACTTCAACACTGCATGATCACATACTGCGCGAAGCGTAGCTTCTTGCTTAAATTTCAAGTAAAAGCGTTGCTTTTATAATCTTGAAATTTGGTGGAGACTAGGAGAGTCGAACTCCTGACCTCCTGCGTGCAAAGCAGGCGCTCTACCAACTAAGCTAAGTCCCCAGCTTATCAATAAGTCAATGTTTCTGATTCTCTGTTTGCTTCCGTATTTTATTCAAATACTTCGTCAGTAGTGGTGGGTCTGACAAGACTTGAACTTGTGACCCCACGCTTATCAAGCGTGTGCTCTAACCAACTGAGCTACAGACCCTCAGATACATCGTCATGAAGAACAACTTGTTGTGGATTCTTACCAATCGTCAATCTTTCGTTAAGGAGGTGATCCAGCCGCAGGTTCCCCTACGGCTACCTTGTTACGACTTCACCCCAGTCATCGGCCACACCGTGGTAAGCGTCCTCCTTACGGTTAGACTACCTACTTCTGGTGCAACAAACTCCCATGGTGTGACGGGCGGTGTGTACAAGGCCCGGGAACGTATTCACCGCGGCATTCTGATCCGCGATTACTAGCGATTCCGACTTCATGGAGTCGAGTTGCAGACTCCAATCCGGACTACGATCGGCTTTTTGAGATTAGCATCTCCTCGCGGAGTAGCAACCCTTTGTACCGACCATTGTAGCACGTGTGTAGCCCTGGTCGTAAGGGCCATGATGACTTGACGTCGTCCCCGCCTTCCTCCAGTTTGTCACTGGCAGTATCCTTAAAGTTCCCGGCTTAACCCGATGGCAAATAAGGAAAAGGGTTGCGCTCGTTGCGGGACTTAACCCAACATCTCACGACACGAGCTGACGACAGCCATGCAGCACCTGTATGTAAGTTCCCGAAGGCACCAATCCATCTCTGGAAAGTTCTTACTATGTCAAGACCAGGTAAGGTTCTTCGCGTTGCATCGAATTAAACCACATGCTCCACCGCTTGTGCGGGCCCCCGTCAATTCATTTGAGTTTTAGTCTTGCGACCGTACTCCCCAGGCGGTCTACTTATCGCGTTAGCTGCGCCACTAAAGCCTCAAAGGCCCCAACGGCTAGTAGACATCGTTTACGGCATGGACTACCAGGGTATCTAATCCTGTTTGCTCCCCATGCTTTCGTGCCTCAGCGTCAGTATTAGGCCAGATGGCTGCCTTCGCCATCGGTATTCCTCCAGATCTCTACGCATTTCACCGCTACACCTGGAATTCTACCATCCTCTCCCATACTCTAGCTTCCCAGTATCGAATGCAATTCCCAAGTTAAGCTCGGGGATTTCACATCCGACTTAAAAAGCCGCCTACGCACGCTTTACGCCCAGTAAATCCGATTAACGCTCGCACCCTCTGTATTACCGCGGCTGCTGGCACAGAGTTAGCCGGTGCTTATTCTGCGAGTAACGTCCACTATCTCTAGGTATTAACCAAAGTAGCCTCCTCCTCGCTTAAAGTGCTTTACAACCAAAAGGCCTTCTTCACACACGCGGCATGGCTGGATCAGGGTTCCCCCCATTGTCCAATATTCCCCACTGCTGCCTCCCGTAGGAGTCTGGGCCGTGTCTCAGTCCCAGTGTGGCGGATCATCCTCTCAGACCCGCTACAGATCGTCGCCTTGGTAGGCCTTTACCCCACCAACTAGCTAATCCGACTTAGGCTCATCTATTAGCGCAAGGTCCGAAGATCCCCTGCTTTCTCCCGTAGGACGTATGCGGTATTAGCATCCCTTTCGAAATGTTGTCCCCCACTAATAGGCAGATTCCTAAGCATTACTCACCCGTCCGCCGCTAGAAATCGGTAGCAAGCTACCTATTCCCGCTCGACTTGCATGTGTTAAGCCTGCCGCCAGCGTTCAATCTGAGCCATGATCAAACTCTTCAGTTTAAAATCAATAGTACATATAGTGTACCAATCTTGGCTCATCAATTACTGACAAAAATTTGCTCAAATAAACTTCGAGTAATTTCTACCATTAATCAATGAAAATAATTTCGATCGATCAATCAGTAAAAATCCACACAAGTTGTTCTTCATAATCTCTTAATGATCTTTCTAACATCTCGTCAATGCTAGAAGCTGGACTTCGATAAACTTAACAACTCAACGCTTCGCGTTTCGTTCGTTTCCGTCTATCTCGTCGGTATGGGGTGCATTCTAGAGCATTTCAGAATCATTGCAACCCCCAATTCACTATATTTTTCACGTATGTATTTTTTATAAGCGTTTTTGCTAAAAAAATTGCACTTTTACCTATTTTTTAAGCATTTTTTATAAATATTTAGCAAATAGTCGATATTTAATTAAGTAAATTTCTTATATCTAGCAAATCTTTTTCAGCGCTTTTAAGTCTAATAAAAGTAGCTTTGATTATTTATTAATCATTAGTCTACTTTTCTTCCTCAAAGCACATCATTTTTTTCTGTCATCACACCGATTCAAGCTTCATAGACATTTTTTAGCTTGCATTTTTATATTTACCAACATTCTTTTAACGTTCATATGCTAAATGTTGCATGACTTCCAAGATGACTTGTTGCTTTCCACTGAAATCCTCGGCAGAAAATAGCAGCTTGGCACGCCGAGGGAGTTGTTCTCGTACCAATGCAAATAGTTGGTACTGTGCTGCGATATCCAAATCATGTAATTGTTGCTGCGCCTCACAAAATAATGCTCTTTTATGCTGTGTAGTTTGGTAGTCAAATAAATACCTCAAGATTCGATCAATCTGTTCATCATGATTATCGGTATTGTAATACGCCATGTTGTTGCTCTTTTTTGATTTTTGACCATTGTTCCATAAGGCCTGTTTTTGCAAAAATCATTTTAATTACATGCTTAGTCATTTTTGCTGATAAAAATACAGCCTATTTTATTTGAATAATCACTATTAACGATCACAGTCATAAAAAGCCACTATTTTTGGGCTTTAGACGCATAGAGTGCAGGCTGCGTTTTACGTACACTCTTTTTATTTTTTAGGTGCAGGATGCCAACACAGTTTTTTCCACGCTTATTCTTACTATTAAGCGGATTAGGATTATTGGCTTTTGGTGTCGTACTCTCTATACATTCAAATTTAGGGACACCCCCTATTTCCTCGGTGCCCTACAGCTTTAGCTATATCTTTCCACTCACCGTCGGCACATTAACAGTATTGATGCACATCGTCATGATACTGCTGCAAATGCTGATCTTAAAATCACGCTTTCAGTGGATACAGTGGCTGCAATTACCCGTGGGAATTTTGTTTGGTGCATTTATTGACGGTTTAATGTGGCTCACCCAAGGCTGGAGCATAGAAAGTTACCCACTTCAACTCCTGGCTTGCTTGGCAAGTTGCCTGATTACCGCTTTAGGTGTGAGCTTAGTGGTCAAAGCCAGCCTAGTCCTCTTAGCCGCAGAAGGTCTCTATCAAGCCATTGCTATTCGTTATCGCCTTGATTTTGGCAACTGTAAAACCTATGGCGACATTGTCTTGGTCAGTATTGCGGTTATCAGCAGTTGGCTAGTCTTACATCAAGTCATCGGAGTACGTGAAGGCACAATTATTACCGCACTTTTAGTGGGAACATTAGTTAAGCGGATCTTGCCTAAATTAAGCTTCATTCAATTTGGTTCTAAGCCCTAAAACCAAGCTCCATGAACATCTGTCTAAGTAGAAACATTTTAAAGCTCGATTGAATCGGGCTTTTTTTTGGCGCGGTTAAAGTCTTTAATACAGAAATAAATGTGACTTTTGAAAGGAATACTTCAATTTTACAAATAAAAAAGGGAAAGATCTCTCCCAAAATCTTTCCCTTAGAATTGAATCTTTAGTCGATCCATCGTGTAGTTATTATAGTTATTTGTTAACTCACTAAAAAAAGAGTCCCTTGGGGAAGAGACTTATAAAAAGTGGAGTTATCGTTATGTACCCTCTAGATGGTATATATATCTCTCTAGATGAATAAATCTTATACATAAAATTCAAGAAATGCAACACATTTGGCAAAATTTAAGTGTTGTTTTTATAAGGTTTTTTTTGAATTTGCTTATTTATATTATTAATATATTAATTGGTAAAAAAAAGCAGGCCGAAGCCTGCTTTTAATTCAATAACTTAACTAAAAATTCAAGAATTTATTAGTCGGTAAAAGTTACTTTTGCGATCGCTTTTTTGCTCGCTTGGATAATCAAAGTTTTGTTTTCTGACACAGCATAACCTGCATCAACCACTTCCCAATCCACTTTCACTGCACCACGACCAATTGCATCTTTTGCTTGAGCTGCATTTTTAGTCAAACCCGCTTCACGCAAAATAGAAGTAATGAAAATCTCACCACCAAATGCGCCACGAGAAATAGTCACTTCTGGTGTACCTTCTGGAAGTTCACCTTCAGTAATCAAGTTGCCTGCACCTTTGTGCGCATTTGCCGCAGCTTCTGCGCCATGGAAACGCTCAACCAATTCAAGTGCAAGAATTTTCTTCACTTCTTGTGGATTACGACCTTCAGCCACTTCTTTAAGTAACTGTTGAATTTCTTCAATCGATTTAAAGCTCAACAAGTCAAAGTAACGTTCGATCAAATCATCTGGCATTGAAAGCACTTTTTGGTACATCGCACCCGGTGCATCAAATACAGCAATATAGTTACCCAAAGATTTAGACATTTTATTTACGCCGTCTAAACCTTCAAGAATTGGCACAGTAATGCACACTTGAGATTCTTGGTCATAACGGCTTTGTAATGTACGACCCATCAGCAAGTTAAAGGTTTGGTCTGTACCACCTAACTCTACATCCGCTTCTAGTGCAACTGAGTCATAACCTTGTACCAATGGATATAAAAATTCGTGAATCGCAATCGGTTGATGGCTGTTATAACGTTTAGTGAAGTCATCACGTTCCAACATACGTGCCACAGTTTGCTGTGAAGCTAACTGAATCAAGTCAGCAGCAGTTTTTTGACCAAACCACTCTGAGTTAAACACAACTTTAGTTTTCGCTGGATCAAGAATCTTAAATACTTGTTCTTGATAAGTTTTAGCATTTTCTAAAACTTTTTCACGAGACAACGGCGGACGCGTAGCGCTCTTACCCGTTGGGTCACCGATCATGGCTGTATAGTCACCAATCAGGAAGTAAACTTCATGACCTAAATCTTGGAAAACTTTTAATTTATTAATCAGAACCGTATGACCTAAATGTAAATCAGGTGCAGTCGGGTCAAAACCCGCTTTAATTTTTAATGGGCGATTCTGCTTTAATTTCTTAAGAAGATCTTCTTCAGAAATAATCTCATGTGTGCCTCGTTGGATGAGGGCAAGTTGTTCTTCAGCCGGCAGGAAATTTGACATCACAAAATCCAAATAGATCAGTTATACAATTTGTGCGATATACTAACACTTTTTCAGCACATTGCAGGCTTAAGAATCATCATGACAGCGATCTACATTGGGGTAATGACCGGCACAAGCATGGATGGTGTCGATATTGTTGCTGCTTCTTTTGATCCTTTAGAGATTCATGCAACGCTCACACTTCCCTTCGACCCAGACCTTCGTGATGAACTCATGGCACTTACTTTGCCTGATGATAACGAAATTGATCGCATGGGTAAGGCAGACGTTGCTTTAGCTCAAATGATCGGTCATGGCATCAATGAATTGATCGAGAAGAATCAGCTAGATCGTAGTCAAATCAAGGCTATTGGCTCACATGGTCAAACCATCCGCCACCGTCCTGAACATGGTTTTACCCTGCAAATTGGCGACCCCAATATTATTACCGAACTCACTAAAATCCCTGTGATTTCAGACTTCCGCCGCCGTGATATGGCTGCAGGTGGTCAAGGGGCACCGTTGGTACCTGCATTTCATCAAGCGCTTTTCCAACATGACACTATTCACCGTGTGATTTTAAACTTGGGCGGCATCGCCAATGTCAGTATGTTACCTGCAGGCAAACCTGAAGATGTCTATGGCTTTGATACAGGCCCTGCCAACATTTTAATGGATGCATGGTGCGAACGTTATACTGGTCAACCGTATGATGAAAATGGCAACTGGGCGGCTTATGGTCAGCCTATTCGCAGCCTGCTCGACCGCTTACAAGCGCATGAGTTTTTCTCTAAAGAACCGCCAAAAAGTACAGGTCGTGAAGACTTCAATCTAGAATGGTTAGATGAACAGATTCTCGATTGGCGTGGAGATCTCGAATATGACGAACTCGAAGATACGCCAGAAAACATTCAAGCAACCTTAATGAAACTCACCACACGTGCCATTAAAAAAGCCATTTACCGTTCTGATATGGATACTGGTGAAGTCTATGTCTGTGGTGGTGGTGCATACAATTCGCACCTTTTAGAACAACTGCGCTGGCGTCTACGTAAACATGGATGGACGGTGCAAAGTACCGCAGATTTAGGCTTAAGCCCAACATGGGTGGAAGCGACGGCCTTTGCTTGGTTGGCGATGCGCTTTGTCAATCAGCTTAGTGCAAATTTACCAAGTGTGACGGGTGCTGCTGGCTATCGTATCTTAGGTACAATCACTGCGGTTTAAGAGTCAAAAACATATAAAAAAGGTCTGCAATTGCAGACCTTTTTATTATTGATGAATTAACGCATCATATTTTTCGCATTTTCATTGCGAAATGCGCGTAAAATCTGTTGCCCTGCACGTCCTGTTGGACTTAAACCCAGTCGATTTTGCTCTTGTCGAATGGCTTGACGGGTTTTATCTCCAATTAATCCATCAACTTTACCAATGTCATAGCCACGGTTAAGTAAAAACTGTTGAATCTCTCGTCGTTCCGCACGTGAAGTCCCAGGATCATCGGTTGGCCATGTCGTACTAAAGCCACCCTTGCCTTGCAAGCGATCGGATAAATGCGCAATCGCTAATGCATAACTCTCTGCCGCATTATAACTGTAGATTGCATCGAAATTTTTAAACACCAAGAACACAGGCCCACTTGCCCCAGCCGGTGCCATTAAACCTGCTTGGCTCGATCCAGAAAGGTTACCTTGAATTAACGGCGTACCATCGGCACGCTGCAAACCACGATTCATCCAGCTGTCTAATGACTTTTTATTACGGCGACTTTCTCTACTGATCGACATGCCATCCGGAATTTTGACTTCAAAGCCCCACGGCTGACCAGTTTGCCAACCACGCTTTTTCAGGAAGTTGGCTGTAGATGCCAACGCATCCGTGGTGCTCGATACCAAATCACGGCGGCCATCACCATCAAAATCCACGGCCAGTTCTTCATAGGTACTCGGCATAAATTGGGTATGACCAAATGCACCTGCCCACGAACCTTTCAATTGAGATTCATTTAAATCACCACGCTGCAAAATCCGCATGGCTGCAAAAAACTCGCCACGGAAATAGCTTTGACGGCGTCCTTCACAACTTAAAGTGCCCAATGACTGTAATAAAGGATAGCTACCCGCAATATCACCAAAATTACTCTCCACACCCCAAACCGCGACCACGGTTTCAGCAGGCACACCATAAGCCGCTGCGACACGGTTTAATACATCACGATGCTGCGCCAATTTCTGCTGACCCAGTTGTACACGCTCTTCATCTACCAGACCGGACAGATAGTCCCAAATCGGAGTTGAAAACTCAGGCTGATAGTTGAGCTTTTCAATCACAGAATAATCAGGTGTTAAATTTTGTGTATAGCGATCATAAGTGGACGCACTCACACCAGCATTCATTGCTTGCGAGCGCAAATTAGCTAAACAGCCTTGAAAGTTATTTTGTGGTGAAATGCTGCTTGTTGTAGGCATGCTCGACGCATTGACAGACTGACCATTAATAATCAACTCGGCATTTGCCTGAGTTATTGCCAATAAAGCAGTCCCGAAAACAAATCCTAAGTGATGCTTCATACCCTAGATCTTTTTTGAATTTAAATTGTTGCTTTAACAATAGCAGCTCAAAGCAAAAGTTAAAGGTTCAAAACGTAAATTTAAATTCATATTTTCTACTTATTTAAATTCATTTTTAAAATTTGAATTCAAAAGTAGTTACCCACAACCCAACTTTAAATTCATTAGAAACCAAACACCGGTTTAAATTTAAATTCAAAACTTTTAAATTTAAAGATAAATTAGGTGCATAAAAAATTATCCACAAATGCAAAATGGGGTAAAAATTCATTTTTATTATTAGGGTCTGTTGACATTTGTT
The DNA here is from genome assembly GCF_058242865.1 of Acinetobacter sp. LipI_15. Taxonomy (NCBI): domain Bacteria; kingdom Pseudomonadati; phylum Pseudomonadota; class Gammaproteobacteria; order Moraxellales; family Moraxellaceae; genus Acinetobacter; species Acinetobacter sp. LipI_15. Next base: position 3,147,477 of record NZ_JBZAYN010000001.1, read on the forward strand.
GATTAAAAAAATAGCGAGATAGTAAAATTAAATCGCCAAACCCAATTTTACACTCGCTATGCCTCGAACAATGCTAAATGATCAACACTGGTCCAAGTTACTTGCTATTTTCCGTCACTTTAATATTTATCTCAAATTAAATTTACGGAATTTTATTGAAGCGATTTTATTTCGAATTAGAACAGGCTGTCCTTGGCGTGATTTACCTCAAGAGTTTGGTAAATCAAATTCTATTTTTAAGAAATATAATCGATGGTCTAAAAATAGTAAGTTTATGAATATTTTTAAATTATTCAGCCAGCATGCTGATAAAGAGTGGATTTTTATCGATGGGAGCCATGTACGAGCGCATCAACATTCAGCTGGTATTAAGAATCAAAGTATTTCCAAAAGTATTGGTGGTAATAGTTCAAAAATACATTTAGCAATCGATTCAAATGGTAATCCTATTGAATTTATTATTTCAGATGGAACTTCACATGATATTAAGGTTGCACCTGATCTTGTATCAAAATTAGATTTAACAGAGTCAGAAATGCTATGTGCAGATAAAGGCTATGATTCAGAAAGTTTCAGAAAGAAAATTAGAGAAAGTAATACGAAAGCAAACATTCCTCGAAGATCAAATGCCAAATCTAGCAATGATGATATGGACTGGTATATGTATAAAATCAGACATTTAGTTGAAAATGCATTTTGTAGATTAAAACAATTTAGAGGAATTGCCACAAGATACGATAAGCTAAAACGTAACTATCAAAGCGCTGTTGCTTTAGCTTGTATATTTATATGGTTGCCTCTTTAGCTCAATTTATCGGCTGTAAATGTCAACACACCCTAATAATCAAAATATTATAGATTTTAAAAGCACTTTCTACAGATCCAATAAGTCTGATCAACTTTTAAATTCAAATTTTTTAAATTTAAACACAGCAAAATGAATTCATTTTTTCAAATTTGAATTCATAAACTTTGAATTCATTGTTTTTCGTATAGGATTTTTTGAATTCAAATTCATAGTTTAAATTTAAAAACACAATTTGAATTCAAAACGCTTTGGTTATTTTTGATTTTGATTCACACACACCACAGGCTATTGATACACAAAAAACCATACGAAGATTAGCGCAGAATATTTATAAACAAACGAACACTTTATGATCAATAGTTTCTTATCGTTTCAGCGATAAACGGTGTGATTTTGCAAAGAGGCGCAATGATGCCCGAACTACAGCAATAAAAAAAGCGGCCATGTGCATGACCGCTTTTTTATCATTCAAACACAGGTTTAAATGGTCATATCTTCGCTAAGTGCCAGTGGATTCGGCAAAATTTTCGCCAAAGCACGGCATAAAGCTGTTAATTCAGCAGTATCGTTCGGCATTAAAGTGATGTGACCGATTTTGCGGCCTTCACGCTCTGTTTTGTTATACAGATGCAAATGCGCGCCATTCAGTGCCAATACATCTTCAGACTTCGGATGTTGGCCAATGATGTTTACCATGACCGTTGGACGAACAACTTCAGTCGAACCCAAAGGCAAACCTGCTACAGCACGAATGTGGTTTTCAAACTGTGAACACACTGCACCTTCAATCGACCAATGCCCCGAGTTATGCACACGTGGCGCCATCTCATTGGCATATAAGCCTTTATCTGTCACAAACAGCTCTAGCGTCAAAACACCGACATAATTCAAATGATTGAGCAGGCGAGTAATGTAGTCTTGCGCAACTGGTTGTAAGTCTGCGCTGTTTGGCGCAGGCACAATCGAATGCGACAAAATGCCGTTGTGGTGGTGGTTTTCCGCCAATGGCCATGTTTTCACATCACCGTCTTGACCACGCACCGCAATGATTGAGACTTCACGTGAGAAGGTTACAAAGCTTTCCGCAATCAATTCACCAGCAGGGCCCAGTTCAGCCCATGCTTGATCCATTTGCTCAGCGCTACGTAGCACAAATTGACCTTTGCCGTCATAACCGCCACGCGATGTTTTCAGTACGATGGGTAAACCCAACTCAGCAACAGCAGCTTGTAAACCCTCGAAAGATGTCACGGCCTTATAAGGTGCAACTGGGATAGCCAATTCATCAAACAAAGCCTTTTCGGACAAACGATGCTGTGCAATCGCTAAAGCTTGGCGCGGTGGGTGCAATGCTTTGTTCTTGGTCAACACATCAACATCTGCTAACGGAGTATTTTCAAACTCTAAGCTGAAAACATCTGCGCTCTGAATGAAATCTTGCAAACCATTTTCAGCTTGAGTCGAAATCACTGGACCCAGCGCTGCAGAAGGGCAGTCGGTACTCGCTTCAAAGAAGGTGCATTGAATGTTTAAAGGCAATGCCGCTTGCGCCATCATGCGACCAAGCTGGCCACCACCAAAAATACCAATGGTTTTATCCATGAGAAATGCCCCTTAATTAAGCTTGACCCGGAATATTTTTACTCGCCACTTTATCGGTTTGCGCAGCGCGGAAATCTGCAACATTCTTTGCGATTTCAGGACGTGTTAAACCTAAAATTTGTGCCGCCATGATCGCTGCATTGGTTGCACCCGCTGGGCCAATCGCCAAAGTACCAACGGCAATACCTGCGGGCATTTGCACGATAGACAGTAATGAATCCACGCCGTTTAAAATTGATGATTTCACAGGTACGCCAAGTACAGGTAGGTCAGTCTTCGCTGCGCACATGCCAGGCAAATGTGCTGCACCGCCAGCACCGGCAATAATCACTTGAATACCACGATCACGTGCGGTTTCAGCATATTCGAATAATCGATCTGGAGTTCGGTGTGCAGATACAACTTCCGCTTCAAATGGGACGCCAAGCTGTTTGAGCATATTGGCAGTGTTTTCTAGCGTTGCCCAATCCGATTGAGAACCCATGATAATTCCAACGAGAGGAGTGTCTTGTGAAGCGGCCGCATTCATTGCAATGTTTCCAGAGATTAAAGTAAGAGAGAGTAAATCTCGACTAGAGCCAAGCTTTAATAAGAGCCCCATATTATAGACTGAAAATTCATCTCAATAAAATTTAACGGTTGTCTTTAAAGAGAAAACTCCATAATATTTTTATAAAATTATTTTTATTTTTTTCAATTTTATAAAAACTTTTATTAAATCAATATTTATAAGACACTTTAAAGATGAAACAGATCTTCATCCTGCTCACTTTAGCCTTAAGCTCTCAGAGTTTTGCCCAACTGGTTCAACTCAATACCAGCCAATTTATAATAGAATTTAACCTCTTACAGAAACAAAAAGGCTATAACAGCCAGATTAAGAGTAACGGCTACATCCACGAAAAATTTTTAGTCACCGGAAAATCGATCATTGATGAACGTGAGTCGGTCAAGATGACAGGCTATTACAAAGCAGATGATGGCCGTGATAAAATGTATTCAATTTCAGAATATCGTGTAGCTATGTTTTTGCACTCATGAACTTTGAAGCAGACGGTCAAATGACTGTACTGACCAGTGAGAGTGATTATGCCTTTGACTATGAAGATCCCACTCCAAGAGACCGTGAGTTTAGTAAAGTCCTCAAAAATGCCTGCAAACACGCCTCACTTAAATGATCAGCCCCATGCGGCATCGGATCAGTTAAGCACTGCGAAACACGAAATAGACACATCCAAAAAGGCATAAACCTGCCCACAAATAGTCCAACTTAAAGGGTTGTTTAAAAAGGAAAATCATAAATGGAACGAAGACCAATAGCGTCACGACTTCTTGTGTGATTTTCATTTGACCCAAAGACCACCCATGTTTGGCCAACAGTCGCGTTGCTGGGATCATAAAACTATATTCGAGTAATGCTATAGCCCATCCAAATAAAATCGCTTGCCAGAGCGGCGCATCATGTAGAAATTTCAGATGTCCATACCAGGCCAAAGTCATAAAACAGTTGGAAATAATCAATAAAAACAGGGCAAGTGACATAAGCAATCAAGATCGCAAAAATTTGCGCATATTGTACGTTTTTCATCACGATTTCGCGCCTATTTTCCGTGTTTTTATCCTCAAGAAAATTGCGTACATTTGATCAGTTACGAGCTCAATCTTTTTGCACGATCTCATACAAAAAAATCTATCTTTTCCCTAAGACCCTTGCTATGGTTGCTCTCAAATGAAATTAACCTTTTCAACCAAATCTATAATGACAACACCACAATAACAAAGTGATGTGTCGATAAAAGCAGTGGAGTTAGAACGAATGCATCTGCATATCTTGGGTATTTGTGGCACCTTTATGGGTTCATTGGCGCTCTTGGCGCGTGATTTAGGACATAAGGTGACGGGTTCAGACCAAAACGTTTACCCACCAATGTCTACCCAATTGGAAAATGCAGGCATTACCTTAATGCAAGGCTATGACCGTAGCCACCTTCAACCACACCCAGATCTCGTGATTGTCGGCAATGCCATGAAACGTGGCATTGATGCTGTGGAATACATGTTGAACGAAGGCCTGCCTTATATTTCTGGCCCACAGTTCCTTGCAGATCACGTGCTACAAGGTAAACATGTCTTAGGTGTTGCAGGCACCCATGGTAAAACCACAACCACAACCATGTTGGCATGGGTCCTCGATCAAGCAGGTTTAGAACCAGGCTTTTTGATTGGCGGTGTGCCATTGGGTTTCACTGAGAGTGCACGTTTAGGCGGTGGTGAATATTTCTGTGTAGAAGCCGATGAATACGATTCAGCATTCTTCGATAAACGTTCTAAGTTTGTACATTACCATCCTAAAACAGCGATTTTAAATAACCTTGAATTTGACCATGCCGATATCTTCGACAACTTGGCGGCGATTCAAAAACAATTCCATCATCTAGTGCGTACTATTCCAAGTGAAGGCCGTATCATTGCGCCCATCACAGAGACAAATATTGATGAAGTCTTGGAAATGGGCTGCTGGACCCCTGTCGTGCGTACATCTTTAGATGCCAATGAAAAGTCTGAACTGTACGCAGAACAACTATCGAACGATGGTTCTCACTTCAAAGTATTACAACACGGTGTGGTAAAAGGCGAAGTCAAATGGAATATGACTGGGCAACACAGTGTAGCCAATGCTTTGGCAACCATTGCTGCGGCTGAACATGTCGGTGTTTCGATTGAAACGGCGTGTGAGGCGCTTTCGAACTTTGGTGGTGTAAAACGTCGTATGGAGCTTTTGGGTACCGTACGTGGCGTTGAAGTTTATGACGACTTTGCACATCACCCAACGGCGATTGATACCACGTTAGAAGGTGCGCGTAAGCGTTTAGGTCAACGTAAGCTTTGGGCGGTAATCGAGCCACGTTCTAATACCATGCGCATGGGTAGCCATAAAGATGGGCTTGCACATTCTGCACGCTTAGCAGATGAAGTGATTTGGTATCAACCTGAAGGTTTGGATTGGGATTTACAACCTGTGATTGAAGCTGCTGCGAATAAAGCTGTGGTGGCTCGTTCACTGGATGAGATCATTCAAACCATCGTAAGCGAGGCAGGCGAGGGCGATGCTGTGGTGATTATGTCGAATGGCGGTTTTGGTGGTTTACATCAGAAGTTGATCAGTGCATTAAAAGCCTAAACCCACTAGATAAAATAAAAAAAGCCCGCTGCGCGGGCTTTTTTTTTTATTCACACTCAGCTTAAAAATAATGCTGATAGCCTCGGTTTTTATAGCCTAAATCCAGCTTAACCGGCTGTTCAACATTCTCTAATCTTAACAATGTCGTTAAAAACGCCTGAATTTGTTCTAGATTGAGCACGTCGGGTTGAAAGCTTGAATGTCCAAAGCGCTGAAACAAACTAGCAATTTCACTATGTCGGTTGACATATTTCATCGACCATTTTGAAAAATCGATTTGATCAATATTTTGATCAGGATAACGCACAATATCCCGATGGCGAGTATCTTTCGCAATATGCTGAAAAAGCTGTTCGAGAGCCGCTTGCTCACCTTGCAAGCATTGGAAGAACCGGCCTTCGGCATAGTACAGCACGCCAAAAATACGCTGTTCGGTATTGAAGCTGCGGGCTCTCACCAAAATATCACTTAAATCTTGTATTAAATCAAATTGTTGTTCTACACGTGTACTGGCATAACAGAGTTGTATCATTGTGTTTATTCTTAAAGTATTTGCACGATTTTAACGTAGAAAGTTCTACAGGATGAGTAAATATTTGTATATTTTTTAATCAAATGTGCTTTTTAACTTACAACAGAAAACCAAGATCACGTATACCGATATCACCTTCATTTTTTTAAACTTATACATATTAAAACAATGAAATTATTTCCATTTGAAGATGAATAAAGAGGCCGACCATGCTTAAAAATTTACTCATTTTTTTATCGATCACTTGTGTATATTTTGCTGCCTTGATCATACTGAATAATTTTGGCGTTTCAGATTTTTTTAATGTCGTTATTTGCTCATTTATTTTAGGAATAACACTGCGCACCGTGATTCCTCACTATCTTATTTATTTACTAATGATAATGACCATTGGCAGTATTTATTTCGTGCTGAATGATTTTGCTTTATTAAATATCATGTGTTTAAGCTTGGTTTTAGGAATATTGATCTGCTCGATTTTGTTACAATTGTGGCCACATATCGTCAAAACACCATCAACGGTGTTGAAACTCAAGCTCAATTGAGCACAACGCAGTTTTTAAATTTTCATACTGATAAAACGCCCGCATCGCGGGCTTTTTTAGGCTTGAACATCGGCTAATGTCTTGTCTCGGCGAAACATCACCTCTACATAAGAACAGGTTGGAATAATTATTAAGTGTTTCTCACGAGCGAATTCCACCAAATGATCCAATAGTACACGAGCAACCCCTTGCCCACGTAAGGAATCATCTACCCACGTGTGATTTGCCACAATGGTATGTTCATCACGCCATAGATAACTCATTTCTGCAAGGCGTACACCCTCAGCATTTAACTGAAAAAATTCACCTTTTTGACCATTATCTTGATGTTGCATAGTCACTGTTTTTTCTTCCTTTTTATGAAAAAATACACCGTGTAACAAACGAGAAAGTGATTGGTACAGAACTTAAACGACCTATATTCAACTGTAGGTGATAATAAATCCGTACACCTTTCACATTAATTAAAAAACAATTAAATCACATTTGCCGGATATTTTTATTATGGACCTTTATATTGTCGCCATCTTTGTATTGCTGATTGCTGCAGCTTGCTTGGTTGTATCGCTGTATAAATCACGATCTTAATTCAACTTCACAACTAGATTTCAAATAAAACAGCCTGATTGCAATACGATCAGGCTGTTTTTATTTATCCAAATGATTAATTCACATCACGCTATACAATTTAGCGTATTAGCGTAGAACATCACGAATCGATTCATCTTTATCAAATACAGATTTTGCAAAAGGGCAGAGCGGAATAATTTTCACGTTCTTTTCCCGAGCAAAATTCACTGCTGCATCGAGGAGATGTCGCCCAACACCTTGTCCTCGCAAGCTGTCACTGACATCGGTATGATCAATAATAAATTTATCATCGCCTGCCCATGAGTAAGTCATCTCTGCCAAACGCTCCCAATCTTGCTCAACAAAGAAAGCTCCTTTTTTTTGATCATCATCTTGTTGTACAAACATCTTAAATTTCCTCCATTTTTTTATAAATTGGCATGTAATGCAGGCCAACTCTGTTGTTTTTGTATTAATTTAAACCGCATGTACAGGGCTTAAATCGGTTCCTGCTTGTGTATAGAGCATAGTAAAATATGCCACTTTTTTTATTTGAAGACACTCATGTCTGCCTCTCCCTCCGAAATGGCTTCTTCTGGCTCTTGGACGGCTGTGATTGCTTTGGCTTTCGCAGCATTTATTTTTAATACCACTGAATTTGTACCTGTCGCGTTGCTCAGCGATATTGGCAAAACATTTAGCTTAGCCGCGACCGATGTCGGCATCATGATTACGCTGTATGCATGGGTGGTTGCGCCGATTTCTTTGCCGATCATGTTATTGACCAAAAATATTGAACGTCGCTCGCTCCTGATTTGCTTATTTATGGTGTTTATTGTCAGCCATATTCTGTCGTATTTCGCATGGAGCTTTAATACTTTATTGCTCAGTCGAATTGGCATTGCTTTCTCGCATGCACTTTTTTGGTCCATTACTGCGTCGCTGGCAGTTCGTGTTGCGCCGAAAGGCAAAGAATTTCAGGCCTTGGGTCTTTTGGCCACAGGCACAGCTTTGGCAATGGTTCTCGGTATTCCGTTTGGGCGGATGGTTGGAGAAGCCTATGGTTGGCGAAATACCTTTGCTCTGATTGGCATTGGCGCCAGTATCGTATGCCTGATTTTAGCCAAAACGCTGCCAATACTGCCGAGTTTGAACTCAGGTTCACTGAGCAGCCTAAAACAGTTTATTCACCGTCCAAGCTTAATGATGGTCTTTGCATTAATCATTATCGTCATTAGCGCGCAATTTACCGCATATAGCTATATCGAACCGTTCTCGCTCAACATTGCTGCATTTAACTCCATGCAAACCACCACGTTGTTATTAATCTTTGGTGCAGCAGGCTTTCTAGGTTCTTATCTCTTTGGAAAATTTGGTGGGAAATATCCCAAAGTTGCGATTCCTTTAAGTACAGCCACACTGGCTTTATCCATGCTGCTGTTGCTTCCTGTTTCTTTCAGTTTTGCAGGTGTAAGTGCAGTGTGCTTATTGTGGGGCATGAGTATCATTGGATTTAGTCTCGCATTACAGTCAAAGACACTACATCTCGCATCCGACGCCACCGATGTCGCCATGGCTATCTATTCAGGACTTTATAATGTCGGGATTGGCGGTGGTGCACTCTTGGGCGGTACCGTCAGCGTTCATTTCGGTTTGAGTTTTATTGGTGTGATCGGAGGAATCATCGCCGTGATCGGCACACTTTTAGCCTTAGCGTTAGTACACCGTGGTGATTTTAATCCTCCCGTGGCACATTAAATGAATTCGCAAATTGCCGATTGCACTTTGTACTAAAAACTGTCATGCTTTGCCGCATATTTGGACAGTGTCCAAAACAAAATTTGAACAAGGGGAGTAGCCTCCTCCAAACGTAAACCTTGTTTTACGTGTCAGAATATCGTCATTACACTTTGCAAAAAGTCGGTATCTGAGCATCGCTGCTGCAAATCATTATAGTACGATGTAGGCAAGACCTTGATCATGTTGTCTCAGGCGTTTTATTTCGTCTGGCAACTGGTCGAGGTTTTTTTATGGCTGGTTGTTAGATGTGGAGAATACACATGGAAACGATTGGCTCATTATGGCTATATCTGGCATTTTTCGGTTTAGTCACCATCATGCTACTCATCGACTTTTTAGGCTTTAAAAATAACAAAGGCCAAGAAATCAAAGTCAAAACCGCTGCCTATTGGAGTATTGCATGGGTCTCTGTGGCTACCTTATTCGGTGGTGCATTGTGGCTCTACTTACAGCAAACCGCTGGTGTCGCTGTTGCAAACACCAAAGTCATGGAATATTTCGCTGGTTATCTGCTCGAGAAATCACTCGCAATTGATAACGTTTTTGTCTGGCTCATGATTTTTGCAGCCTTTGCCATTCCACCTGCTTTGCAGCGTAAACTGTTGCTCTACGGTGTCCTCGGCGCAATTGTACTGCGTACCATCTTTATTTTTATTGGGGCATGGTTCGTTCAAGAATTCTCTTGGGTACTGTACTTCTTCGGTGCGTTCTTGGTGTATACCGGCTTTAAATTCCTTAAGGGTTCAGACGAAGACGACAAAGATATCGAAGATATGGCGATTTTGAAGTGGCTACGTAAACACATGCGTATTACCCCTCAAATGCATGAAGATAAATTCTTCGTTCGTCAAAATGGTGTCTTGTGGGCAACGCCGCTCTTTTTAGTGTTGATCTTGGTTGAAGCATCGGACGTCATTTTTGCGGTTGACTCAATCCCAGCGATCTTTGCGGTTACCTCTGACCCGTTTATTGTACTGACTGCAAACTTGATGGCGATTTTGGGTCTACGTGCCATGTTCTTCCTCTTGTCTGGTGCTGCATCGAAAATGCATTACTTACCATATGGTCTGGGCATTATCCTGGTATTTATTGGCGCTAAGATGCTGTTGCTTGATGTGTTCCACATGCCAATTTGGATTTCACTCGGCTTTATTGTGGTGACCTTAACCATCACTGCGTGGTTATCGATCCGACACAGCAAGAAGTACCATGAAACCACGTTATAAAACACTTAGATGAATAAAAGCCTTCTTTCGAGAAGGCTTTTTTATTCTGCAACGAAAACTTGGACTAAGCTTCGGGCATCATCATCCTGGTATTTATTGGCGCTAAGATGCTGTTGCTTGATGTGTTCCACATGCCAATTTGGATTTCACTCGGCTTTATTGTGGTGACCTTAACCATCACTGCGTGGTTATCGATCCGACACAGCAAGAAGTACCATGAAACCACGTTATAAAACACTTAGATGAATAAAAGCCTTCTTTCGAGAAGGCTTTTTTATTCTGCAACGAAAACTTGGACTAAGCTTCGGGCATCATCAAGAGTTTGAGTTTCGGCCAGCGTTTTAAAAATTGTTTTTGCTGCACACGCTGCAAAAAAGTCGCCTGACTGACTAACCGTGGGTTCCAGCGGACATTTAACTCAAATAAATCATCTAAGCCCAAAGGAGCGATCAGCTGTATTTGTTGTTGATCATCCAATTTAACAGCGATGGCAGTAGCAGTTTCTGGCCACAACGATAGGGCATGCTCAATCGACTTGAGCGCCTGTATCGGCTCGCCATTTTCCAAGCGATACCACTGGTGTACTGTCGCTTGGTTGGTGACATCCCAATGAATGTGAGGAAAATCCAACTGCATCTGCTGTTGAATCCTGTAACCCTGTGTTCCATCATCATGTTCCGCATAATAAATCACATCGACTTCTGTGCCTTCCAGTGCATAGTGTTGTTGATGTCGCTGTGACCAAATCAAATTACGAACCACGCCTGCAGCCAAATAAGCCTGTGTATCTATGGCATACAGGGCATGTAAAATCTGCATGATGCCTTGATGCTGCAATAGGTCATGTTTTAATTGGTCTGAATAACGCATGTACATTAAAGGGTTCATTGTCGTTTTTTAAAGGGCGCTCTTGAGATCAATATAGCAAGCGTTGCGACTCATGGTCTTTATTCATTCATCGATGCAATGTATACAGCTCAATGCTTTTGTATTATTCAAATCAAATACAATGAACAAAAAAACAGAATCACTCATAAACAGCTGTTCTATTTTTTAGAACACATTTTCACAATTACTCTAACGGTATTTTGAACCAAATTGGGCTACAATCAACCGAAAAAATTCTAAACTGCAGGTATGTCATGTCTTCTGTTATCGCATCTACAGCGATCCGTGGTCGCTTTCTAGATATTCAGAATACAGTTGCTCAAGCACGTGAAATTCACGACCAAGTGCGCTATTTCGAAGATGGTTTGCTGATTACGCAAGCCGGAAAAATTCAATGGTTCGGTCCATGGTCTGAGGGCCAACACCATCTCCCAGATCAGGTTGACGTACAGCATTATCCAGATCAATTGATTGTTCCGGGTTTCATCGATACCCACATTCATTATCCACAAACGGAAATGATGGGGGCTTATGGTGAACAACTGCTGGAATGGCTTGATACTTATACCTTCCCAACCGAAATCCAATTTGAAGATCCGGCTTATGCAGAGCAAATTGCACAGTTCTTCGTAAACGAGTTACTCAAAAACGGAACCACAACAGCCCTTGTTTTTTGTACCGTTCATTCACAATCGGTCGATGCTTTATTTAAGGCTGCAGAACAGCATCAGATGCGCTTAATTGCCGGTAAAGTGATGATGGATCGACATGCACCTGAAGCATTATGTGACACTGCAGAGAGTGGCTATAACGACTCCAAAGCACTCATCGAAAAGTGGCATGGCAAGGGCCGTAACCTTTATGCCATCACGCCTCGCTTTGCCCCAACCTCAACGCCTGAACAATTGGCACGGGCAGGGGAGCTAAAAGCCGAGTATCCTGATGTTTATGTACATACGCATTTGAGTGAAAATAAAAATGAAATTGCGTGGGTCAAATCATTATTCCCTGAGCAAAACGGCTATTTAGACGTTTATCATCATTATGGTCTGACCGGATCACGTTCCGTGTTTGCACACTGTGTGCATTTGGAAGATGCTGAATGGGACTGTATGCATCAGACCAACTCTGCCATTGCGTTTTGTCCAACCTCGAATTTGTTCTTAGGCAGTGGTTTATTTCCATTAAAGAAAACATGGGAAAAACAGGTGAAAGTCGGCTTAGGCACAGACATTGGTGCAGGCACCTCATTTAACCAACTACAAACCATCAATGAAGCCTACAAAGTTCAACAACTTCAAGGCGATAAACTGTCCGCATTTGAAGCGCTGTACCATGCCACGTTAGGGGGAGCAAAAGCCTTAGACCTACAGGACAAACTTGGAAACTTTGATTTAGGCAAAGAAGCAGATTTTGTGGTACTCGATTTAAAAGCCACTGCGCTACAAGCCCTACGTCAACAACGTGCCAAAAATCTGGAAGATGCTTTATTTGCCCTGATGCTGATGGGGGATGATCGTAATATCCATGCCACCTATGTGTTTGGACAATGTGCTTATGTCAAAGCATAAAACGGCTCGACCGAGAGGAAAAACAACGTTGAAAATTGGACTGATTGCCGTCGCTTGTCTGTGCTTACTCAAGCGTGACAGCACTTCCAAGAAAAACTGATTACATTTTCAACGGCAAAAAAGATGCATCTGCGAGCCAGATGTATTAAAATTGGTTCATCTTTAGAGGTGTTGCAAGTCAACACCTTTTTTATTTTTTTGATTTGCTTTTTTAGGTATCTACCCATGTCTGTTCAAATGAGCGTACTGATTTCCACTGAAGAAATTCAAGCTAAAGTGAAAGAGCTTGGCGCAAAAATTGATGCACACTATGCTAACAGCGACAAAGAGTTGGTGTTAATCGGTCTTTTACGCGGTTCTGTTATTTTTATGGCTGACCTTTGCCGCGCAATTTCAAAACCGCATGAACTCGACTTCATGACCGTTTCAAGTTATGGCGGTGGGACCGTATCTACTCGTGATGTAAAAATCTTAAAAGACTTAGACGGCGACATTAAAGATAAAGATGTCTTGGTGGTTGAAGATATTATCGATTCAGGAAATACCTTAAGCAAAGTTTTAGAAATTTTACAGACGCGCAATCCAAATTCAATCGAGCTTTGTACTTTGGTTAGCAAGCCTTCACGTCGTGAGATTGAACTCGAAGTGAAATTTTTAGGTTTTGAAGTCGAAGATAAATTTATCGTAGGTTATGGTCTGGACTATGATCAAAAATATCGTCACATTCCATTTATTGGCGAAATTGGTCTCTAAGCAAGATCAGATACTTAAGAGTGGCCTAAGGCCACTTTTTTTTTACTTTTCTGGCTATTTCAGAACAAAAAAACAACAGTTTTTTGCATGTTTAGGCTGTAGCTCAGCTTAGTTTTGATTAAAGATAAAGATTGAACATGTCGTAAAAAACAAATACATGATAACAAAAGGAGAGTTACTATGTGGTCACTCATTGTTGCGATTGTTGTTGGTTTTATTGCTGGTTTAATTGCACGTGCGATCCATCCTGGAGATGACAAAGCCGGTTTCATCATGACCACCATTCTCGGGATAGCAGGTTCCTTACTTGCGACCTATGGCGGACGTTTATTAGGTCTGTATGGAGAAAATTCTGCTGCAGGATTTATCGCTTCCGTCATTGGTGCGATCATCGTGTTATTTATCTATAACCTTGTAACGAAAAAAACCCGCGTCTAGTTTTTTATAACGCCATTAAAATACCCGCCTATAGACGGGTATTTTTTTACTTATACTTTATTCACCGTACAGCTTGAAATTATTTGATCTCTTTTAACATCGATTCTAATTCAGCAGCAGGGTAAGCACCGGTTAAGATCGAACCGTTGGCAAATACGATTCCCGGTGTACCACTTAGTTTTAAGCTTTTAGCTAATTTTAAATTTCGCTCAATCGGGTTTGCACAGCTTTTCGCTGACTTCGGTTGAACTCCCTTATTGATTAAATTATCCCAGGCCATAGTAGGATTTGACTCACAAAAAATCTGCTTCGATGGCGCCAACGACTGTGGTTTTATCGCTGTGACAAAAGTATAAATGGTCACATCATTGAGTTTTGCCAGTTCTACTTCAAGCTTCTTACAATATGGGCAATTTGGGTCAGAAAAGATCGCGATTTGGCGCTTCCCATTCCCCCTGACTGTTTTAATCGCATCTTGTAATGGAAGTTTATTCCACTCAGTTTTCTGCTGATCGAGGATCAATTGTTTGGTCAGATTTTTTTGATCTTTTAAACGGATCATAGATCCTGCAATCACATAATCCGCATTTTCACTCAAATACAAAACTTGATCTTCAACAAAACCGCTATATATGCCCGGCATTTCGGTACTTTGAATATTTTCAATTTTTAAACTGGGGTGCTTTTCTACCAAGAGCTTTTGAACCTGTGCCGCATCTGCCAAAGCAAAAGTCGAAAGGGTGGTACTCAACGCCAACGCACATATTTTTTTCAACATAGACCGAACAACTTCAACATTTAATTGATTCAGCATTCTAAGCCTTAACACGTGAAAGTCTTGGGCATTTTTCAGTTCATTACGCAATAGCTACATGCCGTTTCACGTGGAACATATTAAGCTGCATCAGGTGAATTAATTTCAACAGACACATGTACAATTTCTTCATGAATCGACAGCGCTTGACGCACTTCATCTGCACTCAATGCCTGACTTGTTTCTAAAGCCACAATACATGAAAACTGACCTTTACCCACTTTCCATACATGTAAATCAGTTACATCGACGTCGACAGGTAATTGCATTAAAATCTCTCGAATCTCATCAACGACAGGGTGATCCATTTCCGCATCCAGTAATGTTTGTCCAGTTTCTTTCATCAGCCCAATGGCCCACTTACCAACAAGTACCGCACCAACAATCCCCAATAGCGCATCTAAAAATCCCCAGCCCATCCATTTTCCAGCAAATAAAGCCACAATGGCCAACACTGAAGTCACCGCATCAGCAACTACATGCATGAAGGCTGCTTTCTGATTGAGGTCGTGATGATGATCATGCTGCTCCTCATGGCTATGATGTTGATGGTGATGGTGATGGTGATGGTGATGGTCATCATGCAATAACCAAGCACAGATCAAGTTCACCACCAGACCTAAAATCGCAATAGGGATTGCTTCGTTATAATGAATTTGGACCGGGTTGAATAAGCGTTCCACCGAATGAAAGGCCATAAATGCAGCAATGACCATCAATAATATCGCGCTGCTATAGCCCGCTAAAATTTCAATTTTCCAAGTCCCAAAGCTAAAACGAGCATCTTGGGCATAGTGGTGTGCCGCACGATAGGCAAAATAAGCCAAACCTAATGCCAACATATGTGAACTCATATGCCAGCCATCTGCCAATAATGCCATTGAATTAAAAATCCAACCACCAATGACTTCTAACAACATCATGACTGCCGTTAAAATAGTGGCAATTAAGATCCGTTTTTGTGCGAGTGGATTACCTTCATCAAATTGATGATGATGAATTCGGATGGATGGGGAAGTTTTCATTAGGTTCTATGCTTAAATATACTCCCCCATAGTATATTTATTTTCGGGAGAAAGTATTGAGTCATTTACATCAGGACAAAAAGATTTTAAATCGGGTTAAACGTCTACAAGGTCAGGTCAATGCGGTCGAACTGGCTTTACAACAACCCGAAGCAGGGTGTATCGAGGTTTTACAACAGGTTGCGGCCATCAAGGGTGCAGTGAATGGATTAATGAATGAACTCATCGAAGCACATTTACGCCATCATGTATTGCCTCAAGATGCTGAAATTAATGAAGCAGAACTGGAAGAATTTGTAAAACTGCTTAAACGCTATGGATAAAGTTACAACTGTGATTTGACCATAGAAAACAATCGGCATTAAACTGAGCCCATATTTCCTTCTTTCTCATGCAGCACAATATTGACCCTATTGACTGTACCTCTGCGACTTTAAAATGACCACATCTCCCTCTTGGCGACCATTTATCATGGTGAGCCTTGCACTCTGTATGGGCACTATTGGTACAGCGCTAGCTAGTCCTCTGTATCCCATTTATCAACAACTTTGGGGACTGCTGCCGAGTCATATCACCTATATCTTTGTTGCCTACATGTTTGGTTGCCTAGCGACCTTGCTGTTTTTAGGTCGTACCAGTAATAGTTTTGGTTTTTTAAGAACCCTGCAAATCGGTATGGCGTGCATCATCTTGGGTTTAAGCTTGTCGGTGTTTGCCAGTAATGCGCTGTGGTTATCTATCGGTCGCTTTATTATCGGTATTGCCTCGGGTTTAATTAGTACCTCAGCTATGCTTGGCATGGTCTATACCATTCCTGAACAGCATAAAAATAATGCTCCGCAGCTGAGTTCAATCATAACTGTGATTGGTTTTGGTCTTGGCCCATTTATTGGTGGAGTGATCGCTCAGTTCTCTGAACAGCCTTTAATTACCCCTTATATCCCTGTGATCTTTGGGGGTTTGACGTGTTTAATAGGGTTATTTTTTATTCGCACACCGAATTTTGAGCCACAGCCTTTTTCAGTGGCACCACATTTGGAATTGCCTGAAAAGCGTGATCATTCACGATTTTATATCGCCGGACTAACTGCCTTTTGTGCCTTTGGCTCTTTTAGCTTATTTGCATCACTCGCACCCTCTTTCGTCAAAGATGCAATCCCATGGCATGGCCCTTTGGTCAGTGGTAGTGCCATTGCAAGTATCTTGCTGGTTTCCGCTGTCGTGCAATTTATGGCGAAATCGATTCCTTCTGCAAAATGTGTCAATGCCGGCTTAATAGTGTTAATACTGAGCTATGCGCTCCTTGCGCTATGTATGACCCAACATTGGAGCGCATTGTTTTTTATTAGCGATGTTTTAGTCGGTGTCGGGCATGGTCTGGGGCTTTTAGGCGCATTTGGCTTAGTTCATCAAATGACCAACAATCAAAACCGTGCTGCGGTGATCTCGACCTATTTATTTATTGGATATCTAGGCACCATTATTCCAATTATTGCAGCCGGCTATTTATCTGATCATTTCGGCTTAATGGTCGGTGTTTTAGGTTTTTGTATTGGCGTAGGCTTATTGTGTATCGGCTTATTGTTTTGGCACCGCAGTCTGAACACCAATTAACCATTGAACTTATTCAAGAAGCATCTTGTATTGGGTGCTTCTTAAACCCAAAAACAATTAAAAAACCCTATAAAAATCAATAATTTTAAATTAAACCTTTGTGTGGTGTGATTCATTTGAGAATCTAAGGGATGAAAATGAAAGATGTGCTGAGATCGATCTTTAACATCATTTTTGGCTCAAACCCACGCTAAAGCCATGCAAAAAAGCACGATGTTTTCGAACATCGTGCTTTGGATGGATCTATCCATAGGTGAAATGAGGAGCTCAATCGTTTTATTACTTCCCGATACAAAACGATCCAAAAATCTTCCCGAGTAAATCATCTGCACTGAAATCACCCGTAATTTCACCTAAAGCATTTTGCGCCAACCGTAGAGACTCGGCTACCAACTCACCCGCATGATAAACCACCAACTGCTCACGTGCTTCTGCAAGATAGCGCTGAGTGCGCTTCATTGCATCTAAATGGCGTGTTCGAGCAATAAAGGTATCTTCTTCTGGTTGAAAGCCTGCATGCGCTGTAATCGCATCAATAAGCGCTTGAACGCCAGTTTCTTGTTTAGCCGAAACACGAATATGTCGAAAACCGTTTAAATCGGTCATTTCCGCGGTAGATCCCGTCAAATCGCATTTATTACCAATCAGCATCAACCGCTTCGGTTC
Source organism: Acinetobacter sp. LipI_15 (assembly GCF_058242865.1). Lineage (NCBI taxonomy): Bacteria > Pseudomonadati > Pseudomonadota > Gammaproteobacteria > Moraxellales > Moraxellaceae > Acinetobacter > Acinetobacter sp. LipI_15. The sequence continues at coordinate 3,165,510 of NZ_JBZAYN010000001.1, forward strand.
GATATGATCGGCAAAGTACGCTTGAGCCAATTGCAGTGGATCTTCGCCTTGACTTAAGTCATAGACCAAAAGTAACAAGTCAGCTTGCTCAATTTCTTTAATTGCGCGGCGAATCCCTTCTTTTTCGACGATATCACCGGTTTCACGTAAACCAGCGGTATCGGTCAAAGTAATCGGCAAACCATTGAGGCTGATTTTTTCATGTAAAACATCACGTGTCGTACCTGCAATATCCGTCACAATCGCCCGTTCCACACCCGCCAAAGCATTGAGTAGAGATGACTTACCTGCATTGGGTTTACCGGCAATCACCACTTGTAGACCTTCACGCAGTAACTGACCTTGGCGAGCAGACTGCTGTACAGCATGGACCGAGCTTGCCACTTCATCTAATAAACCCAAAATCTTACCATCCGCCAAAAAGTCAATTTCTTCTTCAGGAAAATCAATCGCTGCTTCCACATGCAAACGCAAATGGATAAGTTTTTCTAGCACCGTATTGACCTTGCTCGAAAAGGCACCTTGTAATGAACGTACCGCAGAACGTGCTGCTGCTTGTGAGGTGGCATCAATCAGGTCGGCAATCGCCTCGGCTTGCACCAAGTCCATTTTGCCATTTTCAAAGGCGCGCATTGAAAATTCGCCCGCTTTTGCAGCAATAGCACCCAATTCAAGTAACCGTGCCAATAATGCATTTTGAATAACGGGGCCGCCATGACCTTGAAGCTCCACCACATCCTCACCCGTAAAGGAGTGCGGATTTGGAAAGCAAATCACCAAACCTTCATCCATGATTTCATTCGATGCATCATAAAACTTACGGAAACCAGCAAAACGTGCTTGTGGTAAGGATTGCTGCGTTAATGCTTCTGCAATGGCATAAGATTTGGGACCAGACAGGCGAATCACGCCGACACCACCACGACCCGGCGGTGTGGCAATTGCTGCGATGGTGGTTCGGTTTAACATAAAATTCACCTAAAAATTTTCAAACGACAGATAAAGAAAAATCCGCCTAAGATTACCATCTTAAGCGGATTTATTCAGCCCATCAGCAATGCTTAGTTTGCTGAGTCAGCCGCTTCACGTTTTAAACGGTCTTTTTCAACTGATTTGTTAATCAAACCTTGTTGAAGAATAGTAATACTGTTGTTACAGATCCAGTAAAGCACAAGGCCCGCAGGGAAGAACAACATAAATACCGTAAAGATCACTGGCATGATTTTGAAGACTTTCGCCTGCATTGGATCAGCCGGTTGTGGGTTCAAACTTTGCTGAATGAACATGGTCAAGCCCATTAATAGCGGCAAAATAAACCATGGATCCATCGCAGATAAATCTTGAATCCAACCTAACCATGGCGCATGACGTAGTTCAACAGACTCCATCAATACCCAGTACAAAGCAAGGAAGATCGGCATTTGGAGCAATAACGGCAAGCAACCTGATAGTGGGTTCACTTGTTCACGTTTATACAATGCCATCATTTCTTGCGAGAAGCGCATACGGTCTTCACCGAACTCTTCTTTCATGCGTTGCATTTCAGGTGCAATCACACGCATTTTCGCCATAGAGCGGTAGCTCTTCGACGACAATGGCCACAAGATCAGTTTCACCAGAATCGTCAATAGAATAATTGACCAACCCCAGTTACCCACTAAACCGTGGAAAAACTCAAGACCGACAAACAATAATTTCGCAATAGGCCATAACCAACCGTAGTCTACAGTTTGGTTTAAACCAACCGCCAATTCTTTTAATTCAGATTGGATTTTTGGACCTGAATAGAACGTTGCATCTACTTCTGCCACAGTTCCTGCAGGAACATTGATTGCAGGTGAAGTGAACTGAATAATGTTCATATCATCGGTAGATTTACGTGACTCAAGTTTCGCAGCATAAGGTTGACCATTGGCTTGCGTTAATTTGATCTGTCCAGGAATCCACGCACTCACGAAGTAATGCTGAACCATTGCAACCCAACCGCCAGTTGCTTCAACATTCAATTTTTCTTCATTGAAGTTAGCAAATTTAAGTTTGTTGTAATGTTCTTCAGGCGAACCCCATGCACCACCAAGGAATGTACCTAAAGTGAAAATACCTTGATCAGATTTACCTGGATCTTCAGAGTTGTCGCGTTTAAGCTGACCAAACATCTGACCTTGCCAGTTCTGAGCACTGCGGTTCACGATTTTATGATTCACGACAACAGGGTATTCACCTTCAGTGAAGTTAAAGGTTTTAATAACCTCTATACCATCTGCTGTTTTATAAACCATTGGTACTGACAAAACTTTTGCTGTTTGGCCATCTTTACCCTTCACAGCTTTTGCGTCATTCAACGTATATGAAGATTTTTCAATCTCATAGGTTGGACGTCCTTTCGGATTGCTGTCAGGGCCATTAAGACCAATTAAGCCAGACTGAGCAACATAAGTCCGTTTCGCATCGCTTTCAAGCATTACAAACGGTTCGTCGCTGTCTTTATTTTTGTCATGATTGAGTAATTCAATACGAACAATATCGCCACCCTTTGGATTAATCCAAAGATGGTAAAGGTCAGTTTGTACTGAAATTAACTGTTGACTAACAGGTGCAGTGGCATCTGTTGTTTGTTGTGTAGCAGCATTATTTGCTTGCGGCACATCAGTAGCAGCCGTAGCTGTCTGGCCATTTGGCAAATCGGCAGATACTTCATGCGTTACCACCGCAGCATTTTGCTGAGTTTTTTGTTCCGCATGTCCATAATCTTTCTGCCAAGCCAAAATGAGCAAATATGCGACAACAAACATGGCCCCTAGAATTGCAATCCTGGCCCATTGTTGCATAGGTATTACCCCAAGTGGTTAGAGTGATTTTGGTTCAATAAACGTTCACGAAAGGGTACAGCAACGTGAAGCGTTTGAGAATCTATTTGCTGAAATGAAATAAAACGAATTGCTTTTGATGGAACAGGATCATAGCCTGAACCGCCCCAAGGATGACAACGGCAAATACGCTGAACAGCTAGACACACTCCACGTACAGCACCATGTTGATGGACTGCTTCCAAAGAATATTGAGAACATGTTGGAATATAACGACAGCGTGGTCCCAATAAAGGACTAATCGCAATCTGATAGAAACGAATGAGCCAATGCAGTAAACGAACCATTGGTCATCTCTACGCTTGTGGGGAGGTAGCTATTTTTTTATGCTTATTTGCAAGGCGCTGCAATTTTTCCCAAGCAAATTGTAATTGCTGATGCAACTCTGCATTCGGTACCGCCTCTATGCCCATTTTTGGCATAACGACAATATCTAATACATTAGACTGCTGTTGATGCAGGCGAAAACTTTCGCGTGCAAGTCGTTTTACTCGATTTCTTTCATGTGCGCGGCGCACTTTTTTCTTAGCAACAACAATACCCAAACGGCTATTCGGCTGTTCGGAGATTTTTGCTAGAAATAAGAAATGGGGTTGATGCACTTTAAAAAGCGCACCATCGAACACACTTTTATAATCGGCAGCACAGTGTATTCGCACATCTGTGCTAAAGCCGTAAAGTGTTGTCATAACACCCAAGTCTTGACAGTCTTAACTGAAATTAAACAGTTAAGCTGTGACGACCTTTTGCACGACGACGCGCTAATACTTGACGGCCAGCTTTAGTAGCCATGCGAGCACGGAAACCATGAACGCGTTTACGTTTCAACTCAGAAGGTTGGAAAGTACGTTTCATATCGAAACTCCACAAATGATCTTTCAGTAAAGGTTCGCGATTTTAGTGCTCATTGCTTGAGCTGTCAATGAAAAACACGCTTTCTTTCAAAATCTAGGCTGTGATATATCAAGATAATATAAGGATTAGAAATCAGTCAGAAAGTTTTAAATTAAAATATTCACAAACTAAATCATTGTATATATTAATTATTTAAGTTATCTTCAAGTTTACTCACAGATTTATCCACAACCTTAAATTTGTGAATTGGTTTTTATGAATTTATATTTGAATTTAAACCAACAATCAAGTTATCCCCAGAATGGGTCGATCTTATAAATAAATTCAAATTTTAAAATTTAAATTTATTACTATTAGTGTTGATATTTTCTGTGGAAAACATATTTTTAGATTTAAAAAACAAATAATTATATTGTGGATAACGATGTTTTTATAATTTTGATAGTTTGTGGATAACTTTGTGCTACAATTTATCCACAGCTTGCGGATAAACTTATCCACACGTGATTTAAATTTAAATTTAAACTCAATTTGCGTTTTTTTGATCGATTTCGACTGATTTGTTCATGACAGATGTGGATAAGATGGTTAGAATGGCTGCCCGCTTAGGCGGGGTTGAATTATTTTTTTACGTACAATGGACTGAAATAGGGGTTTCAC
>NZ_JBZAYN010000002.1:0-188647 GCF_058242865.1 Acinetobacter sp. LipI_15
ATACAAAACTAAAAATGGGAGCTTTAAGCTCCCATTTTTGCTGAGTTTTTCAATTTTTAGGTAGTAGCCTAGGCTTCAATAAATTACGCACCTAAACGCATTAACTTTTCTTGAATCGCATCACTGACAAAGGCATTTAGAGAATTACTTGATGCTAAAACCGCCTTACGGTGCAATTCAGGGCTAATACGGACATTAAAAGTGCCTTTGAATGGTTGATCAGGAGATTTTCCTAGTTCAGCACATGATTCTAAATAGCCGTCTACAGATTCCTGAAAAGCTTTCTCAAGGGCTTTTAAAGTTTCCGCTTCATAGGTGATAAGATCACGAATAAAAGCAAGTTTTCCAAATAACTCACCTGTTTCAAGATCAGGCTCAATTGTTCCGAGATAACCTTTGTATTTTAAATAGCTCATAAAAATCCCTCCTGCTTGAGTGCCTGTTTTACAGCTTTCAATGCCCCACCTTTGATTTCATTTTCAGGGTGTGGTCTATGCAGTAAAATCATATGTTCAGTTTTTTCATTAAAAAACCGAACACGAGAGCCTGCCATTTCAAATTTTTCATAGCCGAGCTGGCTCAGTAAAACGACTAAATCTTTATATGGAAACGTATTTTTTGAATTTCCAAATTTTTCCAATAACTTTTCCGTTTTACCCATATTTTAGCCCTACTCAGTTACGACTAAGTATAGTCCCCTGAAATTAAAAAATGCAACTGAATTTAGTTGCATTTCATATAACAACCATTATGTTAAATGGAATATAAAAAACAGTTGACATAAATACATTGTGTGCAATTATATTGCACACAATGTATTTATTTAAAGGTAATCAAAATGAGTAATCTTTATTCTACCCAGGTTAAAGCAATCGGTGGACGTTCAGGAAATATTCGTAGTGAAGATGGTATCTTAGAACTAAAATTGGCTTTGCCAAAAGAATTAGGTGGTAAAGGTGATGCAACGAATCCTGAACAATTATTTGCAGCTGGCTATGCTGCATGCTTTGGAAATGCAGTGATCCATGTAACTCGTAGCAATAAAGAATATAAAATCCGTGATAACGATGTAGAGGTCCTGAGTACTGTTGGAATGGTTGCTAATGGCAATGGTGGATTTGCCTTGACAGTACACTTAGATGTCACACTTTCAGGTATTTCACAAGCTGATGCAGAGAAAATCGTGGAACAAACGCATCAAGTATGTCCTTATTCCAATGCTATTCGAGGTAATATACAGGTGTCTACCACTGTCTATACCAAATAAAAAGCTATGTCCAAGAATCAGCTTTGCTTAGATGAGCAACTATGTTTTCCTATTTATGCTGCATCTAATTTAATCGTAAAAGCTTATCGCCCTTTTCTTACACCTCTCGGACTCACTTATCCTCAATATTTAGTGATGTTGGTTTTGTGGGAAAAAGAATGTGTAAGTGTGGGTGATCTTGGACAAATTTTACATCTTGATAGTGGAACATTAACCCCACTATTAAAAAGAATGGAGACATCTGGTCTAATTAATCGATCACGTGATCCTAATGATGAAAGACGAGTTCTTATTTCATTAAAAGATAAAGGGCGAGACTTATCTGCTGAAGCAGAAAAGATTCCTAAAGAGCTTACCAAGAACATTGAGTTTGATAACTTAAATCAATTACGAGATGAATTAAAAGTATTAGTTAATCTATTATCAGAAAGAATTTGAGACCTCTTAATATCTGATAATGGAAGCCTGTTTACTTTCAAGAATCAATTAGTTTTTCTAAAATAAACATAATACACCTTATACGAAGTCAAAAAAATATATCTATATGATAATTAATGAAATTGTAATAACTATTCATAATGACCATTATGTAAAATGGATATGATAGAAGTGTACTAGTGAGTACACTTCTATCATAAAAAAGAGAGCTGCTAGCTCTCTTTTTTATGTTTTATTCAAAATGAAGTTGATATTTATCCGTCGTAATCTTGATCTTGAGGTTCTTATATTTTCGTTTTGTGGCACTCAGGGCTGAATCTGTCACTTCTGCATAAAATTTAGGGTCATTCATTAGATCATTAAATAGTTTATATCCAATCAATAACTTACTAGATTTTTTCTTTTCCTTTAGATCATTTTCAATCAACTGATCCAATTCTTTTACAGAAAAACTATGCATATTACCCTCTATAGTATCTTTCTGATAAAACAGCATACAGACTTAGCAAGAGGATTTAAAGCTTATTAGATAATTGATATTTATGAAATTGTGAGAAAGATAATATATTAGATTTATCTATTTAAGTTAAGTTTTTCTAAAAATAACATAATACACCTTATACGAAATACTTGATATTTATCATTAAATTTCAGTATATTAGATCAAGCCGTTGTGGGGCATAGGGTACCAGAGCGGCTTTTTATTGATTATTTATGTTCCACGCTTAAAATTCGAACAATGTTTCATGATTTTTATAAGTTAAACTAAATTTAGTTGCCAATCCCAATAAGCTATTCACTAACTTGTAAATATCGGTATACCGCCTGACGACTAATCCCAAAAGCTTTTCCTAATGCCATTTTTGATGGATACTTCCCTTCCCTCCATGCTTGTCGTAAAGCTTCAGCTTGGTCAGGCTTTAGTTTATGCACCCGACCTTTGTACTTCCCCTGAGCAGAGGCGAGTTTTATTCCTTCCTTTTGCCGCTCTAAAATTATCTCACGTTCGAACTGTGCAAAAGCACCCATCAATTGCAGCATCAAATTATCCATCGGGGTGGATTCGGCCGTAAAAGTAATATTTTCTTTTACAAACTGGATGGCAATCCCTCGTTTGACCAGTTTATCTACTTCAGTGACCAAATCTTTCAGGCTTCGCGCAAAACGATCCATGGAATGTACAATCACCCTGTCCCCTTCCCGGACATAGTTCAACATTTCCTGAAATTTAGGTCGGTCAGTATTTTTACCTGAAGCACGGTCAACAAAAATCCGGTCGACTTCAATTCCCTCAAGTTGACGTCCAGTGTTTTGCTCGACAGAACTTACCCGGATATACCCTACTTTTTGGCCTTTCAATTTTTCACGCCCCAATTGGATAAAAATGAACAATTTCGTAAATTATAAATCCTTAATACTAAAGTTACATGTTATTTATGATTAAAAATCATTTAAATGATACATAATTTCATGAACTTTCAGATTGTAACTTTAGGGTATACCCTATTTTTACATATAAAAATAACACTTCTTACTTTTATAAACAAGCTTATAAAAAGTAAGTTATCTAGAATTGGGATTAGGTAAAGAATCTAACTAAATTCATGAAATATTGAACGAATAGTGGTCTCCGACAAACCCGGTACGGTTCAGTTTGTGGAGGGTGGTTCAATAAGCAGCACACCATTCTTGTGTGCTAATTCCTGATGCATTTGCTGTGCAGCAGGAATTAGTCCACCATGTTTCGCAATATATTCTGCCTTTCTTTGCATGAACTCTGCTTCTCTTTGTTGAGCTCGCTCTATTGATTCATCAGGCTGTTGTTGCGGTTGTATCCCCTTATAATTATAGAGACCGACACCACAAAGAAGCAGAATAAAAAAAGCGATTTGTTTTTTAAGAACTTTATTCACTTGTGCTCATCTCTATAAAATACCATCGCTTGTCCAAGCAGGAAAATTCCATTCTTTTTAAGAAAAATGACTCTGTTATCTTATTCATCAATATATTGATATTGTTAAATATTTACAGAGCCATTTCCTTATCATCTTAAAATACGACTACATTCAATCCACTCCCAGCCCCTTAAACACAGCATCCACCGGATCTGCATAGAAACTGGTCTGGAACTTGGTAAACAGTTCCACAGGAATCGTAGGGATATCTGCCGCACTACTCATTGGCAAAGCAACCTTCTTGGCACCAGCATCAAAAGCAACTTGCAGACATTCGGCAATACTTTCCACCGGAGTCACAGAACCACCCAAACTCATATCACCCAGTACCACCATCTGACTTTGTACCGATCGTCCTAACAGGCCAGAAGCGAAAGCCACTAAACTTGGTAAGGCAAGATGGCTGAGCGGCCCGGTATTCTGTAATTCAACCACATGTAAGTGGAAGTCATGTTCCAGCACCTTACTGCCACCCGAAATCCGGGATGCATTGGCCTTGAAGTAATCAAAAGCAATCTTGACCTGTTCTTTGGCACTGCTTGAGTTCCATAAGCCAGATGTCGCCAACTTTCCTGAACCTTTAGTGACTTGAAGTTCTAAGCGGTATAAGCCTGGCATGCCCTTATTACTGAGGCCAATGGTATACAGGAAACCTGGTTTAGCAGGACCTTCAGGAATCAGTCCACCTCCCCCCTGCTCTTTTACCGATACAAAATGTTCTTCTAAGGTATCATTATCGATATAGCTGAAATGCACATCATAGAATTCCATCCCTCCAATTTTCTTCAGCTGTTCTTTGACCCGACGGCGCACCTGCAGCGCATATTCCAAGCATTGCCGTACATCTTCTTTATTAAACTGACCGTGTGGGTAGAGCAACTTCATCAATCCAGAAACCGTCTTGCGAACGGCAATCACATCGCGCTGATTCAGGTTATTTCCGAGTTTGAAGTACTTCTCAATGGCATCCGCAAAACTACGCTTACGCATTTCCCGGAAGAATTCAGCCAGATAATCAACGATTAGACCATAACGGTTGGTGAAGAACTCCGGACGCATTTTTGGAATTTCCCAACCCGGGATATAGGCATGAAAGCGATCAAAGAATGCTGAATCGATCATTGCTTCAGGGAAAGGTGCCAATAGATGGCTGGTTTTGACCAGGGATTCAACACTTTGGTTAATATTACCCACAAAAACCATCGAAGCTGAGGCTTCCATCTGTTCACGACCACGGGCAAAAGATCCTGAGGCCATGTAGTCTTTCATGATCTGAACGCCATCTTTATCCTTAAAGGAAATACCGGCAACTTCATCAAAGGCCACCACATCCCACAACCCCACCAGACCAATACGGCGGCTACTCATGTTATAGAACAGATTGGCGACAGTGGTTTGCCCACCTGAAACTAGAATACTATTCGGTGAACACTCTTTGTAAATATGGCTTTTCCCGGTACCGCGTGGTCCAAGTTCACAGACGTTATAGTTATTTTCAACGAACGGAACCATACGCGCTAATAGGTGCCATTGCACGTCCTCTTTTAACGAAGCCGGTTCCATGCCGATCGAACGGATTAAACTCTCGCGCCACTGATCAGTGCTTAATGCTGCTCTGCCACTGAAAAGTTCATCCATATTCATATTCGGCATTTGAATCGGCTTGAGTAAACTCACCCCAAATGGAGAATTGGTTTGTCCTTCTTCAAAATAGTAACTGAGCGTAGCAATGACCCAGATACCACCAACAAGTAATTTTTCATACTCTTTGACGATGCCTGCCGAGATTTCGGCATCTTTGATGCCCAGATTACTAAATGATGCTTCGTATTTGTCTTTACGCTCATTCAGCTTTACAGTCACCCGATCAATGACCTTATAACTGCCCCGTTCACGGACCAGGGATTTCACCTTCTCGGCTTCATCCGGTCGGACGTAGTTCTCAGCCAGTACGGTCTTTACGTTACGTAGTCCCTGTTCAATGATCTCTGGATCATCCGAAGCACAGTACATCCCTAGCAGGTATTCGAGTACATAGACCGGGACATTGGCCCCTTCTTTGATCAGTTTAGTTAGATCCTTGCGTACCACCCGCCCAGCAAAGTGTTCATTCAGCAGCTGATCCAGTTCTTTATCGTTAGCAGATTCCATGTAGGCTACGCTCTATCGTTAATTCGTTATTAGAAGAAGTCATCGGTAAATGCCAAATCAATGGTGACCTTATAGCGTTGCATCTCGATATTCAGGTCTTTGTCCTTCAGTACCAGGAAGTAATCTTTCTTACGGTCAAAATCAGTGCCAGACAATGACAGCCTGACCTGCTTGACCCGATCGGCAACAGAGTCTGTACTGCTATCAAAAGTCAAAGTTTCTTCACTGGAAACTTTGAGATCCCCATCATAAATGGCAATGGATAAAGTCACTGGCATGACCAGCTCACTGACAGCTTCAGTTTGCATCAAATCAAACTTCTGGATGTTATTGACCATCTTCAGCGTGGATTTGGTAGAAATGACCTCAACTTTACGCTTGGTGCGCTGTCCAGCCTTTTCACCACGTAGCTGTTTTACAGTCAATACCGGCACCACAATTTCCTGAGGCATGATGCCGCCATGCACGAAACGTGAGCCTCCTACAAAATGGAAACGGTTCGCCCCTTTTGGAATCCAAAAATCAGTCGCAGATAATGTGCCTGCCGTAGCTTGGGTTGAGCCTTTCCAGGCTTCCTTGCTCTCTGGTAAACCATGCCCAATCACATAGCGTTTTTTGCTCTTCAATGTATTGGTAGGTTTTTCAGTCAAGCTTGAACGATCCGCAGATTCCAGTTTACTTTGCTGGAACAGGAAGCCATGGTCGGCTGTAATCAACAGGGTAGAAATATTGAAGTGCATTAAGATTTTGCGGCTGAGTTCGGTCAGCTCTTCAATGGCATGTTCTACCGCCATAAAGGTTTCTGATTCTGTCGAGGCGCTGTCACCGCGTGCATCAATCACGTTGTGATAAACGTAAATCAGCTCATGGTCTTTCAGCGCTTCACGGCCTTCATCACGCGACCAGCCTTTTACCATTTCAGCGGTGACTGCCAGACCATTATAGGCCGCCAGAATTTTGGATCGTGCTGCAGTACCCTTGCTGGATTGTCCATCTACTAAAACATCATCCCCTGCGGCCTCTTTGTACTCCAAAGTTTGATGCGGCAACAACGAGGCCATGCCAAGTGTGGTGTAACTGGGTACAACACCCAGCTGTGAAGACAAGGTCGCTTCAGAATAACGCTTTTCATTGATACGATCACGCAATTCTACCGCAGCTTCATAGCGGAAAGCATCACTGATAATTACCACAATACGGCGTTTCGTTGCAGAACTGAGTAAGGATCTGACGTGAGTATCGTAGAAGTTCTGCTGATTTGGGATATCTGCCACTTTCCAAACATTCAAGCGTTGCTCAGCTTCAACCCGCTCTCCCCAGTTACGTGCCAAGTGGTCAATAAACCAGTAGGAATAGCAATTTTCGACTTCTTCATCGAGTTTTTTCAGGATATCGACATGAGCGCGTTGAGAAGCAGCACTGTAGTGGCGATAGGCCATATCAAAGCGATACAACTCTTGCTCGTAGGCTTTATACAAGGCTTCGCTAGAGTCGAAATAGAAACCGGCATCAAACAGCAGTCGCAGGCTGAACAGCTCAATCGCTGCCTGCAACGCTGTATAGACGGTACGGTATTTACGGCGGGTTGCATCGTCCTTATGTTTGGACGCCCAATAGCCATCCAGACGGGTAGAAATAATCGTTCTGAAATGTTCCAGTTCAGCTTTGGCTGCTGCAGGGATATGACTGGCCAAATCAACAATGATCTTTTGTTCAATCACTTCAAAAGTCATGACATCGAGCAGCTGCTCCAAATCAAAAGCCCCGACCTTTTCTTGGATCCGCAGTGCATTGGCCACGGTCTGGGAGAGTGTATCGAAGGTTGGGTAGTATTTGGAGCTGTCTCTCCAGCACGACAAAAAGGCTCTAGCTGTTGCACGTGAACTGACAGATGACATCACCAGTTCTTGAGCCCATAGCGGTATATCGCCCAGGCTTTCACAGAAACCTGTGCTCATCAAACGGATAAAGAACGTACCGAGCTTGAATGGTGCTTCCCCATTCAATTCTTCAACCGATGCTGGATAACCAATTTCCGCCTGTAATGCGGTGACTAAAGCTGGCACCAGTTGGAATTTTTCCAGTTCAGCAAAGGATTCCGGATTGACTTCCAGAGCCAGGTTCTGCTGTACCATTTCATCTGCCAGTGCCAGAACGATATGCATAAGTTCGGCACTGTCGGCCTTGACCACAGCTGCAATCATGGCCATATCCAGATTCTGTTCATCTGCATCAGACTGAATATAGCGTTTCAAGGTGCTCAGACGGGCTTTGGCTTTAAGGAATTCTTCACGTTTGGCCAGATGTTCTCTTAGACTCTGCTGCTGTAAACCCAGCTCATTGAAAATAATCGAGAAACGATCGGCATAGAAGCTGCGTGAATACAGCTTGATATCCAGTAACCAGTCTTTTTCGGTCTCAGGCTCTGGGCTTGGGAAATACAGCAAGTATTTGCCCTGCTGATCCTCAAGTTCCAGTTTAAGCTTAATCGCAAGGCTGGATTCTTCTGCCATATTCAGAATCTGGACATCATTTAGCTCTAGGGCTTTGATTTCTTCAGTAAATGACTGTTCTGCATCATACCAAAAGACAATTCGGTTCTGTTCAGTATAAAAGGCTTGTTCCAGGCCTTGTTGAAGTTGACTTAAGTTCATGCAACCACCTCTGCATGATCTAGTGTGGAAGAAAAGCTATTCATCACTTTTCCCCCGTCACAGCTTTCACTTCAGCCAACAAGTCCCCAAACTTACCGTAGTTCACTTTCACCCCATCATCTAGATCCAGTGATATACGCTGATCGGCATAGTGACGCAGTTTTTCCTCAAAGCTACTCAGTTCAGCCTGTTGTTTATGTAAGTTCTGTAATTCTTTCTCTTTACGTTTAATTTCAGCAGCTGAATCACTGTTTTCGATTTCACTTTGCAAAGAATTAACCATCGCTGCCATTTTTGAAATCAGTGGCATCACGTATTCGGTACGCATACGTGCCAAAGTACTTTCGTTATAGCGGTGCAAGTATACCAACGCCTGGAAAGCGCCTTGTTTACCACTGCTAAACAACCAGTAGATCGGTCGCTTTTTATAGGTCTGCATGTGGTCTTTATAGAACTTGCTTGCTAAGTAACGGCGGATTGTATCTTCAGCGGTTTCATTGGCTTTTTTGTCCAAGCTTTCTGCCAACCACAGCATATTAGCGTCTAGTGTGTCTTTACCCCAAACCGCAGTTAAGAACTCTCGAATACGGTGTGTAGCATCGTCTTCAAACCAGTGCATTTCGGTCAGTGGAATAATACCGTCTGCATCGGCTGGGAATGTTTGATAACGGTTGGCATCAAAGTCTTGATTGCCTGCATGGGCATAGATCAGACCTGGTTCGTCCAAGCTATAACGCCCCATCATGCAACCAAGTGCATAAGACACTAAACGCTGGCTGTCTTTTTCACGGTTGGCACGGGTGAGCGTGATTTGCGCATCAGGAACTTCTGGAGTCAGTTCATCCTGTAAACCATAAGCGTCAATAAACAGCTTATTGTTTTCTTCTTCCAGACGTTTCATTTCAGCCACGGCATCAGCATTTTGCTGTTGCCATGCATTAAACGCTTGTTCTAGATTTAGCTGCTGAGTACGAATAACTGTATTTTGAGTAAAATCCCATGAAGTTTCGTAGGAATCCCAGTTAAATTTAGCTAAATTTACTGCTTTACAAGCATTTATTTGGACATTGTCTGCGACTAGAACTGGAATCTTATTAACATCACCTGTAGTGAAATTTAAAGTTGGGCATAAATCTTTAGCAATCATTCTGCCTAACTTAGAGTTCAATGATGCTGATAACTTCATCCAACTAAATTCATCATTCTTAGAAAAAATCGCGGACCCTCCTTGGTCAAACAAGAACCCAGAAGGTAAATACCTGACGCTAAATCCACCTGATGTAACTACAGTCCAAGTTAGACCCTCTTGGAAATATTTTTCAGAATTCCTTAAATTAGCTTTATTTTCACGTAGTTGCTTTCCATTTTCTTCATAATTAATAAAATAGTCATGATTACCATACCATTTACGATATTCTCCCCCTTTAGCTAATGGAAACCATTTTTTCCCTCCTAATATTGAACTTTTATTTATACTAATTTCTTGCCACATTCGTAAAAAGTAATCTATAGAACCATTGGTATCTAATCCCTTTACAGCCCTATCATTAAGTAAGTTACATTTTTCGAATAACTTATAGCTCCACGATTCCACCCAATACGCCACTGGACTACCTGGAATTTTCTTAAAATCATCTGGTTTTGCTGTTTTTAGTCGCTCATTTTGTACAGGGAAATGTTTGGGAACCCCATTTTCATTTAAATCATTATTTTCACAATAGGAAAAACTACCCGAATAATTCCTTATATGGTTATTTATCATGACTGTAGCAGCTGTACCAAAGGCAATTCCCATTACCCCATTGCCCATATGCACCATACAAGACAAAGTCCGATCCTGTAGCAACTTTTCACGCATTGCTTCATAAGACGACAAGAACATCCAACTTTGCATGGTGACCATGCTATTAAAGCCACTGTCCTTACACCAGTTAAAACCACGTTCAATAAACATGGCAAACAAATCTGACTTGCTGTCTGGGAATTGCTTTTTGGCAAAATCTTTAAGTGCTGTATTCATGCCCTTACCACCCATATAAGGCGGGTTGGCAATGACAGCATCATATTGTTTAGCGAGTAATTTAACTTGTTGTAATAAAGGTAATAATTCTTGTGCTGATTGCTGCGAAAAAATATCCCCTGATTCTACTGCTGTATTTAGCTTTGTTTCTAAATCAGACAGTTTCTTAGCGAATGCTTCAGGGATTTGAATCAAAGAACCAAAGGTCGAGGCATGTTCAAACAAGTCCAGCAGCTCTTTTAAATCAGCCTGAGCAATACCGGTATTTGCCAAATCCTGATTCAATGCGTCTAAACGTTCAGGTTGACTATCTTGCAGTGCAATAATATTCAGCTTCGGTGGATTGCTAAATAAACGGCGGTCATCCTCACGTGCTTTCATCAATAGCGCAAAACTCGCCAATTGTGCCGCACGGGTATCAATATCAATGCCGTACAGGTTATTCTCCAGAATCAAACGTGGAATATCCCGGCTACGGTAACCACGTTCTAAATAAATCGCTTTTAAGCAGTCATAAGCTTCCACCAGAATATGCCCCGAACCACAAGCTGGATCGAGTACCGTAATGCTTTCAGGGTTTAAAGTATCGCCATCTTCACTGATCCTCACATCAATCAGCTGTTTCAGCTGTGCATTGACTTCGTCGCTTTGCTCAACTGGCTGAATATAGTATTCCCACTCACTGGCAAGCGTACTATCCGGCTGTGCCATCATCCATAGACAACCGACACTATTCTGTACCAGGTATTTCACAATCCAGTTCGGGGTGAAGAGTTGCGTCGCTGCAGGAATATCCTCACTCTTGACGACTTTACCAATCACCTGGTCTTTCTTTTCAGAAATATAGAATTGATATAACCAGCCAATAATCTGCACATCCGACCAATCTTCTTCCGGAATACTGGTCACTAAATCACGTATCAAAGAGTCGGTTTTGGTCAGGTTATCCGGTAACAGTAGTTCAGACTCATCCGACACCTGTTCGAACAGGAGTGGCATGACTTGATTCAACGCATGACATTGAGCCAGTAACAGCTCACGATACAGCTCTTCGTCTTTATTGCCATCCAGCTTAAGCTCAGCCACACGGCTAGCATCTAAACCCGGTAGGTCGATATCCAGACATTCTTCCAAAATCTGTGGCAAGCCGGCACTGCCATCAGCACTACTCAACACACGGCGGCCATGATCGAGTAAGCCTTTGCATTCCATGTAGCGAATCGCACAGAGACGGTTAAACCAGCTGTAAGCGATATAATCAATCGTCTGCTCAAAACTGCTGGTTTGAATGCGTTTGATCAGCTTCTCACGTGGTTTCATGACTGAGAGTGGAAAAACCTGATCGCCAATCAGCAGCAAGTCGCCTTTCTGTTCAGCCGGTAAAATGCTGTCTGCGGTGATGCCATACTTGGCGGCCTGCTTGCGCATGGCTGCGATAAAATCATTTCGTGCTTGCGGTGCGTATTTTTTAATATTACTGGTATTCATCTTTAAACCTTTAATTAATGACTGATGCTGATATCCCTAACCCAAGTTAGCGGATACGCACACGCTTTTTATCACTCACAATTTTTTTCAATTCAGCTTTAAGTGCGTCTACAAACTGATCCACTGATTCTTCTGTTTCCAGATAGACACTGCTGGAGGTTTTGCTGTAAATGCTAGCAACATCAACTTCTACCACTGGTTTCGGTGGCACTACGGCGATTGCGGGCTTTACAGGACTCGCAGCAGGTGCTGATGTAGCTGGGCTGGAGGTGGTTGCAGTGTTGGTTACACTCTCGGCTTTGCTCTGAGCCAGTTGTGCCGCTTTGGCCTGACGCTGGATTTCCGCCTCAACTTCGCTTTCCAACTCATACAAGGCTTCATCAAAACGCTCGACGCTGGTTTGGGTTTGCAGCATATAGATGGTGGACAGGCTAGTTTCCACTTCAATATCCGTTTTCAGCAGTTGTAGTGGGCGTAATAGCTTGTTACTCAGCTCAGCGGTAGCGATGCCACTGTTTTTAATCTCGGCTTCCAGCTGCTTGATCTTGTCATCAATGTGTTCTATCGCCTGGTTGCGCTTCTCAGTCAGCAATTGCTCATTGACGCTTTCCACTGTGCGAACCAAATCAGCCACTTTATTTAACAGGCCATAGGGCGATTCAAGGGTGGCAATACGATGTAATTCGGAGAGGGCTTTTTTTGCCACCTCATCACTGCCCAATGCCTGTTTGTTCTTCTCAAAATGACGTAAGGCCTGTTGCAGTTGTTGCCAGCTCGGCATCTGGTTACTAAAGAATTCATGAATATCACGGTAGTCTTCTTCCAGATCCAGATAGTCGTCCTTGTTCTCAACCACGGCCTTAAAGAAATCGAAGCTGTCGCTATTGGCCAGCAGACGTTCCAAAGTCAGAATCGACTTTTCAATCACTTTCTTACCCGGGAACTGCCCGACATCAGTTTTACTCTTATACGACTTAAAGTTGGCTAACCAGTTTTTAAAATGTTGGGTATAGAATTCAAACAGCTCTTTTTCTGTCGCTGGTCCCATGGCCGAGAATAGGTCTTGGGTCAGTTGGCGTGCCTGTTTCAACACCTGATCATCAGTCTGGCGTTTTTTAATGATCGACACATCACGGCGACGGCGGCTGTTTTGTAAAGGCTCAAAGGCATCTTTTAACTGTAAGCTGCCGCCATTTAGCTGCAGTGAAACCCGCCCCATTGCCGCCAACTGCCCCACCAGCAGTAAAATCTCGGCATCCGGCCAGCCATAAGGACGTTTGGCAAAACGATCTATCACATCTGAGACTAGAATACGCTCTGTACCAGTGGCCCGTAGTGCAATGTACTGCTCCACTTCCTGTAGGGCTTTCGGATTGCTCTGTCCGCCATCCAGAGACAATCCGAGCTGCGCCATATCATCCACAGTCAAGACGGCGTTCAGTTCACGCCAGGCATCCTGCTGATAGACCTGCAAATAGCTCAGTTTGGTATAGGTGTTTTCCAGCAAATAACGACAAGCCTCATCCAGCTTGGTGGTTGGACTTGAAGATGAAAGTTGTAGATGTTGACCCAAGGCATAACTTTCCGCGTCCAGCAATATTTCTTCGACCCGGGCACGCAGGCGTTTTTTACGCTCCTGATTCTCACGACCACGGTCTGCCAGAATACGGGAAATATCGGACTGAGTGCCATCATCATTTAAGCGGATGAATTTATTGGTTTTCAGCCAGGTGCGCAGTTCATTAAAGAACTGTTTATCGTCTGCCAGTTTAAACAGCACTTGTCCTTCGGCCTGAGTACTTTTACCAATACAGTAAGCTTCAGTGTAGAGGTTGTATTCCGTATCCAGTGGAGAAATGATTTCAACTTTCAAATCGCTCTCATACTTGCCATCCAGGCTATGGCTATCTAGGAAACGACCAATCTGATAGTCCATCTTGTTGGCTTGATGGCGGTATTTGTTCTGATCGCGCAGTAAATCTTTAAAGATCAGATTGGCTAACTCTTTATTTTCTTCTGAAGCTGCTAAGTCAGTGGCTTTAATTTTGCGGGTAATGTCCCGCTCTTCATTGGTCAGGAACAGGAACTCATCACCATTGCGGGTAATCAGGCTCTCTTTTTCCAGACGCTGCAGGCTCTCTTCAATCCGCTTGCGCAATGCCAGCTTATCTTCATCAATTTTCTCAATCGACAAAGTCACCAGGTTATCCAATGTGCCTTTGATGATATCGACATAGCGGATCATGAACAGGGTACGCAGCATCTGCACATCAAAACCATCCAGGGTCTTATTCTGCCCTGCCTGGTCGATGGTACGCTTCACTGCTGTATCCAGGAAGCCTTCCACTGAAGTATAGAAGCGGTGGAAAGGAACCAGTGCCCCGACTTCATCTGTGGCAATCGCATTCGCGGCCATCTGGAACGCATCCAGCATGGACCGTTCACCATAGGCCAAGTGTGCACCGGTCGCACCGACTTTACGGATTTCTTCAAATACTTTTTGCACCAGCTGGAAATGGTACGGCGCAAAAGGATAGTTATGAATAAAACTTTCTGGCCCCTCATAGTTCTTGAGGGTTGGACCTGAACGGTCAAAGGTAATCTGATTTTTTAAGATATCGCCCTTTTGCTCAAACACCGATCTGAGCAATGCTTCTGCTTCTGGGGTTTTGCGTAATAAACGTTTCTGGATGACTTCATCGGTATTGGAACTGGACAGTGATAAACGGGTTTTAAAACGTCCAGCAATCTTGGAGAAGTCATTGGCTTTGGAAGAAGACATCTCACCTAAAACAGCATCGATGTCTGCCTGTGAGGTGACAATAATCCAGGCCCGACCTTTACAAATCGTACCCAGGTTTTCAGTAATGGTTTGCAGTGTCAGCATCAAGCGGGTATCGCTTCCAATAAACTGCCCCACTTCATCTACCAAGAACAACATGCGTTGCTGGGGTCCTTTGCTATCTAAGTATTCTTTCACCCACTGACAGAAGTTTTCAACCGAAACACTAAAGGTCTGCTCAGAATCTTCAAACCATTTATGCGCAGCTTCTGCTGATAAGTTGAGGGCTTGGGAAATTGCGGTTTCGACATCATCCTGATAGAACTGATAGCCGTCACGTTCTTCTAGCCAAGACATGCCGCTAGATTCTTCAAAAGCCTGTTTAAAGCGCTCATACACCCCTTTCTGGCTCAGGTGACGTTCCATATGTGCAATATGTGGATGGTCAGCACTAAAACCCTGATACTCGTTAAACACGCGTAAAAACACATTCAGAATCGGATTGCCGTCATCATTGGAGCTGGCTTTACTGTCTATATTAAATAGGATGACATCGGCATGATGACTAACCGCTTTACCAATATCCGCACGGATAAACGCATCCCGGATTTTGCTTTCATCAAAGAATTCTGCAGCACTGCGTTCGTTACCTTCCGCGTCACGTGCCACTTTATTGGCCAGAATATACGACAAGGTTTTCAGGAAATGTGATTTACCAGAACCAAAGAAACCTGAAATCCACACACCGACTCGGTTGGCAATCGAAGGATCGCTTAGATCTGTGCCATAAGACTGGAAAAAGTCACGAAAATGCTTTTCCAGCTCATTGGTGACCACGTATTCATCGAGTTCCTGATATACCGTGGTATTGTCATTCTGGTCTGCCTTGACCACCCCGTTTATTGCACGATCTAATGGCTTGTAAAAAAGTTCTTTAATGTTCATCTCAATCCATTCCCCCGAATTCTTATTTCTATTTGCCGTGTTTAAGGCACTAATCTGAATGCTCTGTAGTAATTGTTGCTTGGAATTTTTCCAAATAAACTCATCGCTTGACCGTCGTAATAGCCTGGGTAAAACAGCACCACTGGCTTATGCCCCAGTAACGAATGCAAACTATTCAATAAGTGATGGGCACGTAACAGTGGCCAAACCGACCCTACCCCAGTCATCAACACAATATCTTGCGCATTGGTGGCATATTTACTCACCAGATAAGGCGCGAACTTATCCATATGCAGTGGGCCCTTTAAGGCTTTGAGCAGCGCTTCATCGCCTTTGGCTTTTTGCATTTGAATGGCTTTATCGATGAAGTTACGCTCAGCCAGATAATCCACCACGGCTTGCAGCAGGTTGATATTCACCACCTTCAGCTGACTGTGTTTTTTCTCCAGCATCCCGTCTAGAAAATGCAGATATTCGCGCACTTTCAACTCATCTTCAGGTGCATAATCAAAAATCCAGAAGCCAATTTCATTGCCCAGTCCTTGCCCGGTGAGAAACTCGGTGGAAAGAATTCGCTCTGGAATCTGGTTCAGACGCTCATGTATTGTTTGACTCATTGCTGCCCCTCTACAACTAACGCGTCCATACCGACACTTCCATAGATCTTTTAATGCGTTGTTTATAATGTTCTTCCAACAGGCTACGCAGCTCTGCTCTGACGATCACGCGCTGCAACTCCAGCTTACGGGTACTTTTTAAGTAACCGGCTTCTGCCAGCATGCGAAACACCACCTGCCCCATTTTTTTCTTGCTGGACTCTTTCCAATCACAGATATCCGGATCACGTTGTGAGCGTTCATCCAGAAAATCTGACCAGATATAACTGTCCAAGTATTGCGCCTGGGAGATATAGGCATCCCTCATCACCGTTTCCATAAACTCAAGCAGCAACAGGTTGCGTTCCAGTGCGCCACAAAAAGCCACCTGGGTCGCCAGCTCATCATCCCCATCACGCAAAGCTTTCCAGAAATCAGGCTCTAAGCGCTCAAGACGCTTACGAATGGCAGTGGCGTTACGTTGGGCTGAAGCAGGCGTTCTTTTTTGCAGAATATTGTCAATCTGAATTGCCTGATGCCATTGTTCTGGAGTCGCTTCTCGTAATAACAGATCAGCGATCAGCCGGCTTTCACGCACCATCAGGGAGCCACCAATCAGGTCACTGTCATAATGAAATTGTTCTAACATGGCCAATCTCCTATGAGGCCTGATCAAACAGGTAAGACGACAGCTTTTCGATATCTGAGCGTTGTAGTACCAAGGGATATTTCAAGGCATCATCCGCCTCAGCCAGCGTGATCGCGGCCTGATATCGCTGCAAGGTATAGTGAGCCAGGGCTTTTTTCACCGGAATCTGTAATCTGCCATCAGGCATGCCGAAGTCTTTTTCGACCAGCACTTGTTGTGATGAGTTCAATTTTGGATTAGGGATCAGCGTCAGTACAATTTCTTCATTCCATTGCTGATCCTGAGCAGGGTCTACTGACTCAATCGCCACCACAACAGGTGTGCGATCAATCCTGGAGAGTAAAAAGTCCTTAAACTGCTTGCTCTGATGGCAATAGGCACGGACATGCCAGCGAAAACCGGTATACACCAGGGTGTGTGGGGAAATGATGCGTTCATGCCACTGCGGATTCTGCATCGAGGCATAAATCATTTTTAAAGTGTTTTGGTTTCGGCAGGCACGCAAAACTTCCCGAATCACTTCAGGACGTACACTGCGATCAGGTAATTGAACTGCTGCAAGATTCGGTTCTGGCATCGCTATCAGGGCATGCGATTCACTAACCAAGCCTGACAGCATATTGAGATATTCATTGATATGCGCTGTAGTCAGTACAGGCTGGAAGCTGGCTTTAGGCACATAACCCTTGACTGAGGGGTCATGAATCAAGGCATCGGGGTTATACAGCGTATTATAGCGCTTGATATCCGCAGAAGCCTGCTGTCGACTGAGCCCAAACCAGCTCATCAAACGATTGGTAACCAAACGACCTTCCCAGTAAGCAAGCAGCTCGATCGCTCGCATTCGTAGCAGGACTTCATGCTTATCTGTCGTCATATACCAATCAGTCAATAAATAGCAGCTTTAAGATTACCCTACAGCAAATATACAGTAAACATTTTTGACGGTATTTAAAGGTAGTATTGCAATCATCAGATAAAAAATATACTAGTATCCTGATGATAGCCGTCAAAGTACGATCTCTAGCAGATCATGGATCCTAGTATAGCGCGTGAATTGAGCTAAGTTTTAGAATGAGAGCAATATGGGTTTTAGATTTCGTAAAAGTATTAAATTATTCCCGGGTTTTAAAATTAATCTGACCCATAAAGGCATCAGCAGTGCCAGCATTGGCAAACCTGGTGCTTCTCTAAATATTGGGAAAAAAGGTACGCGAACCAGTGTCGGTATTCCAGGTACGGGACTATCTTACTCTAAACACCAGCCTTACTCTAAAAAGACCCGTGTTCCACAACCGACATCGCTAGAACACACGGAATATAATCCTCAGAATTTAGAACAACCGAAGACAAAGATCTGGCCTTGGATTATTTTTGGAATATTGTGTTTTATGGTGGGTGCCGTCATTTTTTAGCAAGAACAGCATTGTATTTTAATCAAAAAAAATGCCCAGATGGATGAATGGGCAAACTAAGGAATTAATATCCTTCAGAAACTCCAGCGCAATTCTCGCTACTTTCAGTAAGCGACTCTGGCTCAATCATGATGATCTGACTCAATCGAGTCGAGGTAAATCAATCCATCACAAATGGAGCAGAAATTATGCTTGATCACACTCTTGGTTAATGCTGAAAAGTCTTTGAGTTTTAATTAATAAATAAGAGTATCCATGTCTACCCTCAACTTTACTTATTTTCAGATAGCAACCAATCGAGAGCACTCATTTTTACAATACCATTATAATTCGCTTCAGTCCCTATCGTGTCTAAGGTAAGCAAATACTTGGGATACGAATCAGAAATTTTCTGTAATGGACGTAACTCTCGGCTGAGTGTCTCCTCATTGAGCGTTTCTAATGCCACCTGATAATAAGTTAAATTCTGTAAAGTATCGACAGCAACAAAATCAATTTCATATTCATCAACCCGCCCTACATAGACCGTATAACCTCGTCTGACAAGCTCAAGATAAATCACATTTTCTAAGATATGACCTTGATCAGCATTAGCATCAGGCAACATAATCCGGCGCAATCCGACATCAACTAAATAGTATTTTTCAGAGGATTGTAATAACTCACGCCCGCGTACTTTAAATTGTGCGGCACTATAAAATAACAAACTGTCCTGTAAGCCCTGAATATAGCGTTTCACTGTTTCAAATGAAATTTTAACCCCACTTGAAACAAAGGTATTTTTAATTTTATTGATGGAAATAGGTGAGCCTGTCACGCTTGCCAAATATCTTGCGACACGCTCGAGAGAATTAATATCGGCAGTATTCAAACGGGGAATAACATCTTTAAACATTACACTGGCATAGACCGCTTGCAAGTAATCATAAGTTTCCTGCTGGCTAGTCATGGCAAGCGTATAAGGGAAACTACTGCGCGTATACATGGCATACAAATCACGATTGGATAATTGTTGGATGATCGGATTATTTTCAATATGCCACTGTTTAAATTCTTGGAATGACAGAGGTAGAACATGTTGCTCGATATAGCGTCCTGTAAGTAAAGTCGCAAGTTCTCCACTTAGAAAGAATGCATTTGAGCCTGTAATATATAAATCGATATAATCCCGAACATATAAAGAGTCGACTACTTTCTCAAAATTTGTAACATGTTGTATTTCATCTAAAAAAACATAGTTTTTTTTACTTTTATCAACTTTGGACAATACATAATCATGTAGTTTACGGTAATCGGTGAGTTCTTCAAATTCCATAAATTCGAAGTTGATGGCAATGATGTTTTCGGCTTGTACACCCTGTGCTTTTAGGTCTTGTTGAAACATCGCCAATAAGGTGGATTTTCCAGAGCGACGCACACCTGAAAGTACTTTAATGACATCACGGTCTTGCCATGTATTCAGAAATTTTAAGTAGCCATCACGTCGAATATTAGCGCTTCTCATTATTTACACTTAGAATCTAAAGTTTTAATAAATTCTATCAAAGTTTAGAACCTAGATGTAAAAATATTCAATTTTAAAAAAATTTAAAGTTTAAGTGAAACATTCAAAGCTACTGTTGAAGCATGCAAACAGTAGATCTGATCAAAATCCAAATTCTGTCTTTTTGATTATTTTCCATGTTATGTTATTTCATTGATGCTACGAGTTAACTGCTATATAAATTAAGTGAAAAGTAAAAGGAATTAATATGTTAACTAGAGTGGAACTCATTTTTGTTGTGCTGATGGTCTCAGCCTTAATCCTCATTGCTTATGAAATGCTAAAAGGTTTATTTTAGGGCATCTATACAATTTTTGATCAAAAAAAAGCCCACAGAGGGAATCTATGGGCGAAACTAAGGACCTTGACGGTCATTCAGAAACTACAGCTAGTTTCTGGTTGTGATTCTAAAGTGAATTAAAAACAACCACATTGGCTGAATATATCAAAAGTTAAATCATTGATAAATTTTAGAAAATTAATTTACCCCCTCTGCTGCTCAATACAGTAATTCACCAAACAAATCCGCTCTAATCTCTTCCAGGCTCAGATCTGATTTCATCCTATTACAGATGGGATGAACTAGCAGGCCATTCTCTAGAACGCCTTGCCCACCTACGGCTTTGGCAATCCTATGATCCGATTCAGTAGAATCAAGATAGATCAATCCATCACAAATGAGGCAAAAGTTATGATTACCCACCAGAAAATTGTGCTTAAGCAGACTCTTGGTTAATGCCGAAAAGGCCTTTGGCTTTGACCGAGAAATTGGACTAATCGACTCCACATATCCCACCACATTCTTGACTACTGCATCATCATAACCACCCAAAAACCTTTCGACATAGAACTCGTTAAAGTTTATGTACTTGAAGGCCTTAGACATGGACAGAATAAAGGTATTCAGGCATTTCTCATCATCAAGATCAACATCCATTTCCAAGCTTAAGCAAATAAAGGCTTTATAGACAATTTGTAGCCGATCATAGCCCTTGATACCACTGCCGAACTTGCCGACCGTTTCGGTGGTCGCCACGGGGAAATTGGCGATCAAGAACTCAATACTACGGCGTACCCGGGTGAAGTCCTTGAAACTAATCGTTCGATGATGAATCTGCATGCGGCTTTCATGAATTTCATACACAATTGAAAACCATGCAAGAAAAGAAGTAATCTGAAAACGCTGATCCTTATAAAAATATAAGTATGGATGTAAGCCCAAACTCGGAACCCCAGCATTTTTTACAGGCGTCGCTATTCTGCAAAGAATAGTCAACAGATGCGACATTAGGTTTTCAACGCGCTCCCCCTGATTCAGACTCATAATATTATGAATCTGATCACCCGCAATGATATTCATCAGCTCATTGACCAAGCCAATTTTTTTGCCATGACTCATTTCATTGTCTAATAAAATGGTCGAAAAAAGTAGCTGGTGGATCCTCTCCCCTAACTCAATCAACTCATTTAAACGTGTATATTGGAGCTCTTCTAGGTTAGATTTATTGTCATTGATATAACAACAGGCATAGATCGCATAATACGCGTCACTACCGCGATTTCTTAGGTGATATTCCTCATATTTATCTAAACGTTTAGTATCTGAGTTAATCGATTGAAATACCCGTCGCGCATCTTCCGGAGTTCCCAGTACCTGCCTGAAACTGATTTTAATATCGCCTAATTTCGATTTTTTTTCTGCGAATTCGGCATCAGTACAAATTTTTTGAAAATCAGCGAGATCTCCTAAATAATTGCGGAGGTAACGAATATCTTGTTTTTGTGGATCATTGAAATTAGGTGATTGAGTGACTTGCTCATCCGCAAAATATCTATTAATCCACGCATAGATACAGGAAAGACGATGTGCTCCATCAATAATGTAAATATTGCCGTGTATATCTTTCCAATACAAAATGCATAAATTGATGTTTTGATCTTCTGTGCAATCCTCAATAAAGTTTGCAATTTCTTGCACGCTCCAACATTCCGTAGAACGCTGGTTATCCGCCTTAAATAAACATTTGATGATTGGATGCTTTTCAAAATCAGTCAGTGCCACTTCAAAATTGTCACGCTGCATTGAAGGTGACATTTCTTCTGGCAACATGACTTTACGCTGAATAATATTGGTCAATAGTCGTGTAGAACCCATTTCTTATTTTCTCCAGGCAACACTTTCCTACTTTCGCTCAAGTACGAAATTTGAA
This sequence comes from Acinetobacter sp. LipI_15, assembly GCF_058242865.1. Lineage (NCBI taxonomy): Bacteria > Pseudomonadati > Pseudomonadota > Gammaproteobacteria > Moraxellales > Moraxellaceae > Acinetobacter > Acinetobacter sp. LipI_15. Next base: position 22,114 of record NZ_JBZAYN010000002.1, read on the forward strand.
AATGTATATAGTTCGATTTGGTTAAAGCTGTGAATTAAATGACCGTCAATATCCAGTCAGCGCTAACAAAAGAGACCTAAGAGAAATGGGGGGATTAGATAATAAAATCTTCATGTTTAGTACCTGTAGTTTAGAATTAACTATCTACAACCATCTTTTCCACGAGATGGAGGTAGACCAAACAGGGGTGGAAATACCGCACTACAGAAGACGGCCAGTCATAGACTGCCCTGCCTGGCCTACCATAATGGCAAACTAAGCATAATAAGCACAAAAAACCGCTAAAGCGGTTTTAATGCTTCTGTAGTAATTTTCAGGTTTCCACGCCCGATTACAGATTTTGCTGTAACGTAATTATCATATGGGTATCTTTTTCTTTGGTCAAACCGAATTAGAATTTTTTTATTCATTTTTAAATAAAAAAATATAAATCGATAACATATGGATCAAATTGAAAGCAAAGAACAAATCAAAGTCGCTGATTCCTAGGCCCATTAGGTTGAACGATATATGCTTAGGCTATTTGCACAAGGAAGGATGCTATCTTAACGTGAAAGAGGACTCCACCCGACAGTCAGGGTAGAGGTGAATTTCACAGATTTTAACCTTGTTGGTTTTGAATATATGTTTTAATAATGTCCAAAGAAGCACCACCACACGACCCTGCAAAATATGAGCGTGACCACAAAACAGGTTTTGCATAACTACCACGTAAATCTAAAAACTCATTCCTCATTTTTCTGCTTGTTACTGATTTTAAGTTATTCACCAATTTACTAAGCTGAACTGTCGGTGGATACTGAATAAGCATGTGAATATGGTCAGCTTCACCATTACATTCCTTTAATTCCGCATCAAATTCTTTGCAAATTTCAGACACACACTCAGTAAAATATTTATGATGCAACTCACCTAAAATTTTCTTTCTGTACTTGGTAATAAATACTAAATGTACGTGTAAATTAAAGGCTGAATGTCGATTTTTATATATTTCAGTCATTGTTTGAATGCTTGTTTAATGCTAGTATTTATATATATTAACACATACACACTCATTTATGAAAATCAACAAAGCGTATAAATTTAGGCTTGAGCCTAATGCGGAACAGGAGCTTGTTTTAAACAAGTTGCTTGGCTCTGCACGTTTTGTTTGGAATCAAATATTAGCTCTCTCATTTGAGATGCTTGCTAATAATGAGCGAATCAATAAAGTTAATTTAGTTAATAAAATCCCTGAACTACGCAAAAAGCCTGAATGTGCTTTTTTAGAAAACAGTTCAAATGGTGTTTCACTTCAACAAAAAGTTCGTGATCTTGGCGATGCTTGGGCTAAATTCTTCGATAAAAAAGAACAAGCCAAGTTAAAACAAAAGCCTTTCAAGCCTAAAAAACCAAAATTCTTTAAATTAGCGGATGGCAGTGAAGTTCAACTTCGACCACTCATGCCACGATTTAAAAAGAAATCCGATGGTTATGATTCGATTCGTATTGTTCAGTTTGATAGATACTGTTGGGTTAAAGGCAATCAGGTTAAGTTGCCTAACGATATTGGTGTTGTGAAATTCAGAAAATCACAAGATATTTTAGGTGATATTAAAAACGTCACAATCTCAAAGCATGTTGGGAAGTGGTATATTTCTTTTGGTGTTGAAAGCACATTAGAAACCCCTATCCATCCATCAAAATCAGCCATTGGTGTTGATCTTGGCATCAAAAAATTGGTGACAACCTCAACAGGTCAGGTTTTCGACCCGATCAATAGTTTTAAAGCCAATCAAGTAAAGTTGGCTAGACTTCAACGCAAGATAAAAAAGAAAACAAAATTCAGCAAAAATTGGAAAAAACTTAATTTAAAAATTAACAAGTTACACCATCATATTGCCAATATTCGGCATGACTACTTACACAAAGTCACGACAACTCTCAGCAAAAACCACGCAATGATCGTAGTTGAGGACTTAAAAGTAGCCAATATGTCGAAGTCAGCAAGCGGAACAATTGAGAAAAAAGGAAAGAATGTGAAAGCCAAATCAGGCTTAAACAAATCAATCCTAGATCAAGGTTGGTCAATGCTTGTGGGTATGTTGGAGTACAAGCAACAATGGCGAGGTGGTTTACTCGTTAAAGTTGACCCCAAATATACAAGTCAGACTTGTAGTTCATGCGGTCATGTTGCAAAAGAAAATAGGCTCACTCAGGCAAAATTTGAGTGTATTGAGTGTGGCTTTAGTGAGAATGCGGATATAAACGCTTCTCGCAACATTTTGGCGGTGGGGCACACCGTTTTGTCTGTGGAGGGAAGATGCGGTAAAGGTCGCCCTACGAAGCAGAAAGCCAGCGAAATCCGTAAGGAAGTCGCCTAAGAGCATTTGCTTTTAGAATCCCCCACTTGAACATCGTGAAAGTGGTGGGAGTATGTCAAACGGCTTCTAGCAGCATATTAAATGCAAGGTATGATGTAGTCAGGTAAATGATATTTATGCACACGTAGCTGTCTTGAACAAATTCACAGAATTTGGCTGCACTTATACCCAAATTGTCACTTGAATTTAGCTCAATTAGGGTAGCGCTGTCTTTCAAAACTTTATGTAATAAAGCGTGCGTAAGTCATATTTACTTAAATTCTGATATGATCTCTAATCACCAAATATCGTACACTCAACCATGCTAGTACCCATCGCACGGCGCTTAATGACGCTTGTTGAGACATAATTCTAAAATAATCATATTTATTATGTTTCATCACTATCGGAAAAAACTGATGTTCTGTAAGGATTGAAAGCATAGGTTCATCCTCTGCCGTAAAATGCATCAATACTTTTGTTACATTACTTTCATACAACCATTTTTTTATTAACCAATTATAAGTTTCTGATTGGTTTTGTTCTAAATAATCAAATCGCTCTAAAATCTCTTGTGCAGAATTAAAATCTACAGCACTGAGTAATTCAGGCAAACGTGCTAACTTTCCTTGTGTCGATAATGGATGTCTTCCTATATTTGAACCACGTTTACCTGAAGGAATGTTTGACATCGTAATTAAAGCTCTCTTCCAGGGCTCAATATCTAATTGTGGCTGCCCCTGTCCAGAAATAAGATACCGCTCAATATCTTCAATCTTTTGAAACAGTTCGTGTTTAATTACTTTACCCGTCGAATTCCCTCTTTTTTGAGCATAGATTACCCACCTCTGACTTTCTATTTTTTTGAGCACATATTTTTCGATGGTATCTCTCAACTCATATTTTAGATTACCATTGTGTTGGTTAATCGCTTGGAAATGCCTGAATAAATTACTCCGACTCATGACTCGCTTAAAAAATGCACTATGTAAATTGGGTTGCTGTTGTTGCATGCTATAGGCATAAGTAGCTAGAAATAAGATATGAATATAATGCTTTAATGTTGTCGATTCATGTAAATGTCCAAGCACTCGACTAATCGCCTTAATCCCTTGCCCAACCTGTCCTTCATTGCCTACTAGCGTATTAAATTGCTCATTCGATGGCATCCAAGTTTGTAGCCATGGCAGTTCTATCGTCAGCGCTTTAAAATCCACCACTGTTTGCAAACACTTTAAAGTATATGCACTTGCAAACGTATGTCTTAAATGATGTAAGCTGAGATCAACATCTCCAGTGACTTTCTTTAATATTTGAGATATTTGATCAAAAAAAGTCCTATGCTCACTGTTCTCATCGGAAATTAATATTGAATCTTTTTTATTCTTATAAATATCATCTAATCCCTTTTTAATCGTCTGGCTTAATAAATTCATCGGAACAACACGTTCTGATCCAAGTGTTTTTAACTGATGCTCACCATAAGGACGAATTCTGAGCATATCCTCATCAATATCTAAGGGCCGTAAATGAAGCGCCTCTGAACGGCGTACACCCATCGCCGCAGATAAACGAAAATGACGCTGAATCTCTAGGCGTAAAACAGTATCATTCACCCCAGATTCTACAGATTGTAATATTTGAACGATCTGCCGCACTTCATTTTTTGAAAAAACTTTAGCACTTGCTTGATGCGCTGTACGCTTTTGTAACCTTATACGATCATCATTTAACTGAATTAAAAAATCCCTAAAGCGATTCCACGCTGCGAGATGCTTGCGGTGTGGAAAATGCTCTTGCGTCAACTCCATCCATTTTTGAAATACATCTTCATTAATCTGGCTATCTTTTGTTAAATCTTCTGAAAACCCCAATATACCTGCACTGACGATAGCTAAATGTAGATGAATCATATTTCGATTCTGTAGACTTAATTCTTCTGCATCACAGCGTAAAATCAACCATTGCACAAAGCATGTTAATAAATTGACTGAGTAGCGATTCGTTTTATTACTAGCAAGCTGTTTAAGCCAAATGCTTGATCTAGATTCACCTTTTAGTTGCTGAATCATCGCTAAAATATCAGACAAATGTAGTTGCTCATCGTCTATTTCTATTTCACTTTCTGGCTCAGTGCTATCTAAATTTGTGGTTAATTTTTCATATTCGAATAAGCGTAATAATTCATTTATTGAAAGATCTTCAGTCAGGACTTGGCCTGATATATAACCTGCAATCAACGGAGTGCTATTTAACATCACATTTTGCTGTAAAGCTTTCAACCATTGAGCTAACGATAGAGTTGACTTAACCCCTATTTGTTTTAAATATGTATTAAAACACTTTTGCCAAGCCGTTCTTTGTTGATTTCTTGGCTGTGCTAAAATCTCTTCTAATCGGGGCTGTAGATACTGTCGGTCTACTAAAATTAACGTCGAGACATAAGGACTTAACATTACTGTACGGCGTATCTTTGTCACAGATCTATCATTATTCACTGTCAGTTCAACGAGCCGACTATTCCCCATAGCGACTATATGTTGATCAGAAGCAATAAACTCCAACATCGCTTGTAAATGGCTCACTCTGCACAGTTGTGAATACATGGAGAGTACAACCAGCAAACGTCCTATTTCAACATCACAATTTTGATGTTCAGGTAAATGTTCTAAATCCTTCTGAATATGATCAAGTAAGTTTTGTTCTATATAACACCATGTACTAAAACTATTTTCAGATGTCAGCCATGTACGATGAGCCTTTTGAGGTAACTGAACGAATAAAGGAATTTTCGCTTCATCGCGAATATAAGCACAATATGCTTTAATCGCTTGAGGCAAATCAATATTTTTATTTTTAGCTAAATTTGAGGCTAATAGATGGCCAAGCTCTAAAGCTACTTGTGGCTCAGGATTTTCCTCAAAAATCAGCTGATAATAGGACTTATAGTCTGGGTTTTTCAGCCATTCTTTTACATCATTTTCTGAAAACTCTATTCTAAGCTTTGTCTCTACTTGTACTGTTTTAGTCTCTTGAGTTAAAACAAATGTAGGAACATTCTTGATTTTTAAAAAATCAAAATCTTCAATACACTCGAAACCTAATTGTTTTTGCAAGTTTTCTTGTACATCAAGCCACTGTTGTTTAAAGGCTGATACAGGAAATACGGATAATATATCCCATGGATGACGACCCCGTATCCAGTGCCCAAGTCCAGCGTCCTTGAACCTCCCAGGTAACTGATTACGATCAGAGCGAACCAACTTCCGTGCCCAATTTCTAATTAAATCTTCAATCTGATGAGGATCATACAGTTGCACAGCATAAGATGATAAATCAACACGTAGCTCAATTTGCTCCCCCAACATTCCCATCAAACCACGTAAACTTTGAATTTGTTTGATCAATGCTGGAGTCAATGGCACATAACGATCAGTTGATTCATTTTGATGATGCTTATCTTGAATCAAGGCCCAGCCTTGCTGACTGATCCACTTTGGAAAGGGTTGTTTAATCCCTCGACCAGCTGTGGCAAGATTTATCCATAATTCCGTATATGACATTAAGTACTTAAAGAACATCTGCCAATCTTTCTGTTCATTGGCTTGATATATATAATTTTTTATTCGTGCAATTTCATTTTGTATTTCAATAATCTTTATTCCAATTGGGCTACCCACCCGCTTATTGGAAGAGTATATATATTCAGGAATATTAATTTTTATCGTTCTTAAACAAGCAGCCCAGAGTTGCTCAAGTTGCCTCTGTTCAAAAGAGGCATAATGAATCAAGTTATCATAATTTCGACCTGATGCATTCGTCACTGCTTTAACGACAGCTAAATCACCTTGGCTATGATCATATAACAACCGTGGAAGAATATCTCGAATGCTTTTGAGGCTGATTTCTAGCTCTTTAGGTACACGGTTAATCAGTTCACTCGCGTCACGTTCAACTGCAATATGCTGTCTTGTAATCCCAAGATTTTTGACTTGACTCACCAAATCATTGAGTTCAATCGGTAAAATCAAATGTAACTCGTTGGTCCATGGCACGTGAAATTTAGATTTTTTTGGCTTTTTTTTGAGTATTGGTGTCCCAGCTAAAATACTCAATACATATGCAGATAAAGTATGATCATACTTAATAGTAATATTATTATGACCAGTAATATTATTATGACCAGTATTTTGACTAAAACTTGGCGCTTTAAATTCACCCACCGGACGTCCGGTGAGCAAGCTTAATATCAAAGCTAATTTTGCGCGTAACATCATGCTGGTATCTGTATGAGATGGTTGACAGAGTCTAAATACTTCTTGAATTGAATTTAAGGACAATCGCGATTTGGTCCAAACTAAACCAACATTTGCAGCTTCAATATGTTGAGAAGTCGACTTAGATGCATAAAACCCTCGAAGTAAATCGGATTGTTCTGCCAAAAAAAATCTAAACAAGGGCTCCAATGGTGTTTCATCTTCTTCAATCTCATCATCCTCAAATACATCTGAGACTAGACCACGATGAATTTCATCTACATCTTCTAAAGGTTGAATAGCAATACTTAATGAACCATATCGTTGCAGGATCAATTTTTTGTGCTTTATCCCTATACGGTGTAAAAACTCTCGACGTTTTTCGTTATTTTTTAGCCGATTATTTCGCCAGATTTGTGATAAAAATAGCTTTAATGCATAATAAATTTTATTTAATTGTTCATCATTATTATGAACAGACATTAACTGAATCAGTTGCTTCGGTGAATTTTGAAGCAGTGAAGCTTTTACATCTTCTAAAATCTGTGTATTACCAGCATCACCTAATAGCCTAATCGCTAAAAAGGCATTGTACACACGAGATCCTTTTTGGTCTTTCAGCTTTATGCTTCCATCACCCTTTAAATAACTACTATAAAGCTCAAGAGCATGTACCCTGTCTTGAAAATGAAAAATTTGCTCTAAAAACCAAATAATTACAGTATCAAAACTCTCATTATTATGATTTTCTCCTGATTTAAGCAAGAGCAAATCACAAATTCCACTGTCTCCAGTAAAGGGGCGCAACGGCGTGGGGTTATGTTTATTTTTATCCGTTGTTTTTGAAAAAAAATGTGAATATTCCTCAGAATACTCTAATGCACTAATGATCTCTAAAGTCTTAAGCTCATCACGAAATTTTGGTAATTCATTATCACCAATCAAGGTGAAAATTCGCTGACAAATGACAACGATACCGGCTAAGCTATAATGTGCACGTAATAAAAATAATGCTCGGAGGAGTTTTTGTTCTTCTATAGGGGTATTCTGGTTTATCCATTCTAGCAGTTGCTGAAAATAAATATTCATAGCCTACTCCTAAGACGATAAATCCATGCTTTCCCAAAGTCTGTTAAAGCTAAAGCAACTTCTGCCGTTGGCGCCAAACGAACAATTTGCTTTTGATATTTTTGATACAGTTCTTCTAGTTGAGGTAAAAGCACAAAAAAGTCAGCTATGTGAAAATAGGGTTGCACAGACTTGCCCAGCTCTTTCACTTTAATTCTTTCTAATGGCAAAAGCTTCTGGGCGATATAACCAGCTAAAACATTTTCGATTAAAAAAGTACCACTCACCACTGGTGGTGCCCAACCTACCAGTTTTTTTACAAAGGAAATAGGCAGCTTATCTAGATAATCCTGTGTATTTAAAAATAAAATCATTTCTTCTGGATCTAAACGCTTTAGCCGAAGTTGGTCTGCAACCACCATCTTGTCCTGTGCTTTATCCATTTTTCCCCAGTGTCTTCTTTTCACACTGTCCTGTAGAGTTTTTACCTTACATAAATCCCTATCGACAGCAAGCAATAACTTACGATATATCGCGAGCAGTAGTAATGCTTGATTTTTAATTTTTTCTGAAAACTCACTGCTTATTTCCCCATTGAGTAACATCATTTTCAAAACTAAAGCTGGGCATGGTTTTTCAAACCTACCTTCAGATATTGTCAATGCATCAATGAGCAATGGTGTCATCATTTTTTTCTGCACAGGTAAATTATTTTTAGCGTTAAAATAATAGAATACCATAGTCCCTAAATTAACAAAGTAAAATCAAATAAATTTTATATTTACTAAATAAGTATCTGGATTATATGATTTATTTACTAACCTTATTTTTATACTAAATCAGTTCAATCACCTGTGATTTAGGGGCCCCTAGGGCATAATTAAAATCATAGTCTTCCAGGGTTTTGACTTGAGGCAGGCCTGAGAGTTTCATCAGTACCTGCTGACTGCGCTGTTGCCTGGCAGCATATTCATGCGTCAAGATCGCTTCAACAAAGTCGGCATAACTTCCATCTTGACCTAATGTTTGTTGTGCATGATGTGACCATTGTGATGCGATGGCAGGCAGATTGAGCTTTTGGCAAAGTTGCTCTATACGGTCGTATTGCAGATTCATCATGAAACTCCCAGCAACTGGTCATATACCGATAAGGGATGCTGCAAACTCTCGTAGGGCATGACATGCTCTGCTGCTGCAACAGGTACAGTGCAGGAACCTGTATCTGATTGCGGTAATGGCGTAAATTTTTGCTGCTCCTGTTGCAGTCGAACAGCCGGTTTTTCTTGCGTGGTGGCATGAATCCGCTGATTGGCGGTTTCATGCAGCCACCGGCCAATGTGGGCATTGGCGACATCAACATCTAACAGTAAACCCGAAGTCTTCAGGCTTGCTTTCAATGGCACAATAAAGCTTGATTTGAGGTATCCATTAAAGCGTTCAACTTTGCCTTTGGTCTGTGCACGGTAGGGCTTACATACGCGAGGACGAAAGCTGTATTTCTTGGCGCAGTCGAGCAGTTTGGGATTCCATTTATGCTGCCCCTCCTGATAGGCATCCCGTTCAATCATGATCGTTTTAGCGTTATCAAACAGGATTTCTTGAGGTACTCCTGCAAAGAACTGAAATGCATTTTCTAGACCATCGATCCATGCATCGGTACGTTCATGATCATAAAATTTCACGAAAGTCGCTCTGGAATACCCTAATGTTGCGACAAAGGCTTTTAAAGTCGTGTTGTTGCGTCGAATCGTGGTGAAATCCACCTGCATTTGTTGGCCAGGTTGGGTTTCAAAACGAATGATCGGTTCCGGTTTGGCAACTGGTTTTAATGTTGCAAGATATTCCCTCAATATCCTGATCTTTCCTGGATATCCCAACCTTAAAATTTCCTGGTAGAGCACGACAGCAGGAATCCATTCAGGATGAGCTGCATTTACACGTTGGAGTAAATAGGGTTTATATGGGTCAAGGATACTTATTCTAGGCTGTATACGCTGATACTGAGGTGTGGTGTTTTGCCGTAAATATTTACGTACGGTATTTCTGGACACCCCCAGTTGACGACTAATGGCTTTAATAGATTTACCTTGTTGATGAAGTATTTGGATTGTCACTGCTTGCTCCAAAGTTAACATGTTGAGCAGTCCAAAATGACCGCTATATTAACCAAGGGGGTCAGTTTTTAAATGCCATTAGGGGGTCATTTTTACACTGCCGCTAACATAGGTAGAAAGGAGTAATCCTTGCTTAGCTCTCAGTGCTCCCCATTGATCTGTTCGCAATTCAAAACCTTCACCACGTCCATCACTCGTGTCTGTCTCTTTCGGATGGCTAAGATTACCTAGATTGAGCTGTGATGCCCCATGACTACTTTGTAGTTGTGTGCTGATCTGTCCAGTCGTATCGTCAAAACGAAGTTGGCCAAAGCCATCGCCTTGGACTTGTTTGGAGCGAATCCCTGAAAGCTTCATGGTATCGGGAAGTTGTCCTTTTTGATCAAACTTAGTTGGACTACGATGTGCTTCATGAATGCGACAAACGACATATGGTCGGTCGATATTGCCATCAAAGAAATTAATCACCACAATCTCACCAATACGCGGTAAGAACCGTGAACCATAACCTTCTCCTGCCCAAGGGGTGAGCACATCTACCCACGCTGAGTCAGTGTCAATATTATTCGCGCCTGAACCATTGTCATGCATATGGTCATCTGTTCGAGTAAACAGAAAACGGATTATAATCCGTCCCCATTCATCGATATGAATTTCTTCACCCTCGACGCCTACGACTTTGGCACGTTGTGGGTGGGTCTTAGGGCGATCTTCAAGTGGCCTGTAAGGTGGAACAATGTCAATGTTTCGACGTTGTAAAATAAGGTTATTGGCTTGGCGCTCATCTTGATTGTTGGTATGAATTTCGGGCTGTTGCCAATGGCTTTCTTTGAGTAAGGCGGTGACTTGGTCAGTTAGATCTTTAGGCAAATTATTTTGGTTATAAAAGGTCTTTGCTGTGATTAGAAACTCTTGATCGGAACCTTCATGTTGATCAATTTTAGGATGTTCTTTGAACTTAAACCAATACCCGACATGTGCATCACGTACTGTTGAAGTCGCACTAAAGTACTTGGCTTGCGAATTGAAGTATTTGCTTAAATTTTCATTCAGTTTTTCAATTTGTTTGTTGCCAGACTGAGTTGCACCATCTTCACCTTTGAGGTCTTGTATCCATGCAGGACTGATGTGAAAGGCTTGTTCTAAGCCTAAACTTACTACATCTTGATTATCTGAATGCTGATGTTTTGTGAGTACCGAGCCTGCACCTTCTTCTTGTGCTAAAGCATCTGCTTGCCATCTTTGAAGGTGTACCGCAGTTAGTTGTAGAGAACGCAATCCTGTGAATGCTGTGATAATGTCTTGTCATTCTGTAGCACTACTTCGATGAAAACGAATATTGCGACGATCTAATGCTTGAAATTGGGCATTATCATCAATTAAGCGTAGCTTTTGTGGTTTGATCTGTTCAGATGAACTCCATACTTGATGCTGTGCTTCATCAATCAGTGTAGTTACACCTTCAGAAGCTAAAAGTCGTTTAATAAAGTCGTAGTCGGTTTCATTGCTCTGCATGATGAAGGGACGAACATCATAGCTTTTGCTTAATCCGCTTTTATCTAAGGTTAAGCTAGAAGCGAGTAATGGGCTTTTCACTTAAATCCAAAACATCAAACAAATCAGATGCACTTTCAAATCATGGGTCTTGGTATCATTAATAATAAATTCAGTAGGATTTCCATCCGCATCCACAACTAAATGGATTTTAGAACTATTTCCACCAACGTTATTAGAAATAGCTTGGTCTTTCACTCCGGTCGTATGTTGATGCACTCGCATATGAGATGCATCAATAGAAACCTATTCTAGATTTGCATCATTTGATAATAATTTAAAGACTTAGACCATTGATTATGCGCCAGCATTGTTGTAATACATAACAAGAAGGAATGTGGTTTGTCGATTGAATTTTACTTTCTCACTATTTTTTATACAACAAATGTCAACAGCATCTAACTTTTATAAATATATATTATAAAAAAATTGTTTTTAATTAACATTAATTTTATTACTAGGTATCACCAAGATTATACTATCAGACATATTTTAAAGAAAAGAAGTGTAGCAAGTTGCTACACTTCTTGATTTTTCTCTACCAACTCTTTCAATAGATTTTCTAATTTTTCCAAACTAGCATCATCAAAATGAGAAATTTTTAAAGAAACCTTTAATAACTTATCATTAAATTTAATATTTCCAGCAACTTTCCCAGCATATTCAATTTTTTTTACAAGCGATGTTGATGGAGAGTCATTATTATCTTGAACTAGATATTTCGTAGCTTGTGCAACAGCCTTAGTTTGCTCAAGTTGGCCATTCTTTACTTTTGTCCAAACAGTTAACAAGGCTTTTTCAGCACGTTGTTTTATTTCGTCGTGATCTGCAAGAAATTTTTTAAAAGCTGTTGCAGCAGTTCGACCTAATAACTGGGGCTCATTTACCAAATCATTCAAGATGGCTTTAGGCAACTTTTCAAAAGATAAATATTTATACATGTCTTCGCGATTTAAGCCTAAAGACTTCGCTAAACGTTGTTTATTTTTCTTTAAATTTTCATCTAAGCCTACTAGACCAATATAGATTTCGAAGTCTGTTAAATCCTGGCGTTTTAAATTTTCAGCTAGTGTAAGTAGTGAAGCTTCTTCATTATTTGCATCAATAATAATTGCTTCAATGGTCGATTTTTTTAGAATTTCATGCGCACGTAATCGACGTTCACCTGCAATCAGTTCAAATTTTAAATTTTCAAGTTTACGAACAGTGATGGGTTGCAACAAACCAACTTCATCGATCGATTCAGCCAGTTCTTTGATTTCCTGCTCATCAAATTTTCTACGCGGTTGATAAGGACTCCGTGAAATGTCTTCAATGGGGACATTTCGTCTAAATTCCTTTAATTCCTTGATATTATCTTTTTGAGCTAATTGATGCTTTTGAGTATTTTGTTTCAGCTTTTGAGCTAAAAGTTCTTTTGCAGTTGCCATAAAATTCTCAATCAGTTAACTTTAGCTAAAACTTCTTTAGCTAAACTTTCAAAAGCCTTTCGAACCTTTCCACTTTTGTCTAGCTTAAGTAAAGACTGCTGCATAATTGCGGCTTGATTTACTTTTGTACTTTGTGGAATAGTCGTTTCCATAATATAGCCCACTTGCTTAAATGCTTCATCACGAATGAGTTTACAAACATTTTGTCTCTCATCGTGCTTAATAAGTAGTGCACCTAATAATTGTAACTCCGGATTGATTCGCTTTATTTTTTCTAAATGATTAAGTAAGTCTGTAACACCATATAGACCATATTGTGAGCCAGATTCAATCGGGATAATTACATGTGTTGAAGATGCTAAAGCATTACTCGTCAATAGTTTTAAACTTGGAGGGCAGTCAATTAAAATAAAATCATAAAGATCTTTTAATAGTTCTAATTTTGTAGTGAGTTCTTCTGATGGTCTTGGCGCATCTTCTTTTAATTGGTCCTCAGTTTTTCCTAAATTGAGAGAACCATAAATTAGTGAAACATTATCAAAATTAGTATCTTCTTCTAAAGCGTCAGTAAGTAATGAGACATCACCTACTAATAACTCAGCGGTTGTTACTCCAATTTCACTTGGATGTTTTAAACCAATATGCAAGCTAGCATTTGCTTGAGGATCTAAATCGATTACAAGCACTTTTTTTCCTAAGTTTGCTAGCTCAGAGGCTAAATGAACAACTGTTGTTGTTTTACCACAACCACCCTTGTGATTCGCAACAGCAATAATTTTTGCAGACATACTTGTCAAATCATTCTATATTTACAATTACTATTAATATAAATAACTTTGGGCTAAGTTACCACACCTTTTAAATTTAAAACAGTCATTTGTATAACGCTAAAGCAATTTTAAATTTAAAGTTTTATATAGCTAGCTTATTTAATAATTAATAGTAATTAATAATTAAGTTAATTAATAATTAAGTTGATATTTTTTATTTAAAAACAATAGCATATCAACTTTAAGGTGGAGGGTTTGTCACCTTAAAGTGGAAGAGTTGTCCTCTATAAGTGGAAAGATGATCACTTAAAAGTGGAATATCTGTCACTGTAAAGTGGAATATTTGTCACTTAAAAGTGGAGTGTTTGTCACTATGGTGGAATGTTTTTCACTGTTAATTATAAAATATATGTATTATCATTTAAAATATATATAAAACAATTATTTATAATGTTGATAAGTTAGTGAATTTAAGTGCAAGAGTGGAAAAAAAATCACTTACAAAAATAATATTGTGGATAAAGTTGCAAGGCTTTTTTTTACTACACCATTTTTTGATATATTCATTGATCTAAGAGTGGAAAGAATTTCACGCACTCACCCTAGAATGCAGAAATTTTGTTCTTATGACTAAACTCGATATTTTTTTTCAGTGATCTGCGTTTTTAAAGGTGGAAAACTTGTCATATCGAAATAGGTTAATTGATTATTTAAAATCCATTATGGGTATTTATTCATCAATCCGTATTTCTATAAAGAATCAAAAACATCTAAAAGTGGAGTATTTGTCATCTTGGGGTGGAATTTAAAAATATATTTCCACTTTAATTGATTTTTACCTAAATTTGGTGACAAATATTCCACCTTAGGTTTTTTAGGTGAAAGTGTTGAATCTTTTTCCACTTTTTTATATAACATGCATAATCAAGTTAAGCACACTTAAAATAGTTAATACACTTTATGTCAGAACTAAGCCATAACAAAGAAGAGCTGGATTCAATCCCGTACTGCATAGGTAATATTCGTCACAATGGGGTTGTAAGTACTAGCAATCGTTTGATACGACCTATTGAATTGTCAGCGAATGAATATAAAGCACTTTTATATGCGATGGCTGTTGCCAATTACGGTGAGAAGAATCATATCGATAAAGAGATTAGTGAACAAACATACATTTATCTGTATAAAGATGATTTAGCTGAATTACTGGGATTAAGTAAGCGAAATTCAATTAATGTAGCCATTGATCGAATTTACAAAGAACTTTCATCCCGTGTGGCGCACTTTGTAATTGAAGAACCTGTAGATGATATAAAGAAAAAGACTAAAAGAGTTCACTCGGTTGTCCCTATTATCCGTGAGTTAAGATGGGAAGATGATTCAAAGAATGCACTTCAAATCAGATTTACCAGTGAAGTATTACCTTACTTTACTCAATTAGCTGGTGGTAATTTTACTACATACCAACTAAAACATTTATTTGCTCTAGATTCAGTTGCAAGTATGAGTCTTTATACCTATTTCATAAAAAACGAATTCAAATTTAAGACTCAAGAAATCTACGAAGTTCCATTATTATTAGAGAATCTCAAAGCTCTAATTGATATAAATGAAACTAAATATGACCGTTGGGTCGATTTTCGACGTTATGTATTAGATAAAATTGTAGCTGAAATTAATGAAAACACCGATCTACAGTTAGAATATGAAACAATTAAAAAAGGACGCCCTATTGTAGGCGTAAAATTTAAACTACATCATCGTGGTTTTGAAAAGCCTGTAATTGAAAATAAAAAGGCCGAAAAATTAAAGATCTACTTAGATGTTCCATTTGAAGATAATGCTGAGGTAAAAGATCTAGGTGCAAAATTCGATACCACTGTACGTTCATGGTATATTTTTAATGATGATGCTAATTATTTACAGCTTGAAAAGTGGTTTAAGACTGTAGGTTGCCTCACAGACTCTCAAGCAAACGTTGTTATCAATGATTCATTATTTCAAATGGATTTTGCTGAAGTTGGAATGAGCTTAAGTGACTTTAAGAGAAAAATGAAAAATAAATTGAAAACTGATAGTAAATTTGTGGAAGACATCAAGGATCGTCTAAATGAAATTTTCGGAAAGGATATTATCTAGGAGTGTAGCAACTTGCTACACTTTTATCGGCTATTCTTAGTTCAAGAAACCACTTATAACTTTAATTAGTAAAACAGTTATATTGAACGTTTATTTCAACAGAGATGGATCCGGAAATTTGAACAACTCCTATAATTGATATTCTGCTCCTCAAATGATGTTATAAACATCAATATATGGAGTATTTTATGGCACGTAGACCAAGAAGAAATCATTCAAACGACTTTAAGGCTAAGGTAGCACTTGCTGCGATCAAAGCAGAAAAAACACTTGCTGAATTGAGTTCTGAGTTTGATGTTCATCAAAACCAAATTATTGACTGGAAAAATCAATTGATCTCAGCTTCCTCACAAGCTTTCGATCAATCAAAAGCTCCATCAGAACCCCCCATTGATCTTAAAAAGTTACATGTAAAAATCGGTGAGCAGGCATTAGAAATTGATTTTTTAGAAGGTGTGTTGAAGAAACTGGACTGCTTCAACCACAAAAGTTAATCGACCACTCACTTCAGATTTCAGTATCTAAAAAGCTAAGTTATTGAAAGTCTCTCGTGGTTGTTATTATTATCGCCCAAAACCTGTTAGCTCATCAGATCTGAAACTGATGCGATGTATTGATGAATTACATATGCAATATCCTTTTGCAGGCAGTCGTATGATGCGTGATTTGTTGAAACGTCAAGGGCATCATATAGGACGACGTCATACACGTACTTTAATGAAGAAAATGGGTATTCAGGCGTTATATTGCAAACCAAATTTAAGCCAGGCTAATCAAGCTCACCGTAAATATCCATATCTGCTCAAAGGATTGGCTATTCAGCGCAGTAATCAAGTGTGGTCTACGGATATAACGTATATCCCTATGGCAAAAGGCTTTGTTTATTTATGTGCTGTGATTGATTGGCATAGCCGCAAGGTACTTGCGCATAGGGTATCGATTAGTATGGAGGTGGATTTTTGTATTTCGGCTTTAAATGAAGCGATTGAAAAATATGGATCACCTGAAATATTGAATACAGACCAGGGCAGTCAGTTCACCAGTGATGCATTTATTGATGTATTGAAATCAAATGGCATTCAAATCAGTATGGATGGTAAAGGTCGATGGATTGATAATGTGATGGTTGAACGGTTATGGAGAAGCGTTAAATATGAAGAGGTGTATCTCAAAGCTTATAGCAGTGTCACCGATGCGAAAAAGCAATTGAGTGCATATTTTGAATTTTATAATTTGAAACGACCTCATTCGAGTCTGGACAAAATGACTCCAGATGAGTTTTACTATGACCAGCTACCACAACAAAATAAGGTAGCTTAACTAGAGCAGAATATCACTTATAAATAAGCTTTTAGTTGTTCAAACAAGTGGGACCACCTCTATCTGAATCCTGTGCTTGACTTGGAAATGTCCATATAGGACATTTCTATTTGGTTATTAGGGCAGCAGCTCTCGTTTTTTAATGTGGAAACTGCTAGAATACTTGTACGCCATTGACGTACATAGAATCTATGTTATTCATTGAAACTAGTATCTTTACCAAGCAAATCAAAGACCTTGTATCTGATGAGGAATATCGTCAACTTCAACAAGATCTATTGGTTCAACCTGATAAAGGTGACTTGATCAAGAATGGTGGTGGCATTCGGAAAGTACGTTGTGCTCAAGGGAATAAAGGTAAAAGTGGCGGTATCAGAGTAATTTACTATTGGGTAAATGAGGATGATCAAATCTTTTTCTTGGTGGCTTATCCAAAATCTGTAAAAGATGATCTAACGGATAAAGAAACCGCCATTCTGCGCCAACTCGTGAAGGAGCAATTTCATGGATAACAATTTATTTGATGACTTGGTCGCTTCGATTAAAGAAGCTGGAGCAATCAAACGCAAAGAGATCAAAGCAAGTCGAACAACCGAACTTGAATTACCTGATATTAAGGAAGTCCGAGAAAAAACTGGTTTAAGTCAAAGCGAATTTGCTGCACGTCTCCACATCAGTCATCGCACCCTGCAAAACTGGGAACAAGGCCGACGCTATCCGACAGGACCAGCGGCAACATTAATTAGAATCTTAGATGCACATCCTAGCCTTATTTAAAAATATTCATTAAAAATGGGAG
Source organism: Acinetobacter sp. LipI_15 (assembly GCF_058242865.1). Classification (NCBI taxonomy): domain Bacteria; kingdom Pseudomonadati; phylum Pseudomonadota; class Gammaproteobacteria; order Moraxellales; family Moraxellaceae; genus Acinetobacter; species Acinetobacter sp. LipI_15. Next base: position 39,906 of record NZ_JBZAYN010000002.1, read on the forward strand.
CTTAGCTCCCATTTTTTGTGTTATTCCCCAATTAAAATGTCTATGCGATAAACTATTTAAAATGTCCTATAAAAAATGAGCTGATTAATTATCATATTCGGCTCTTGTTATGAGCCGAATAAGTGCTATATTCAACTCATCTGAAATTTTAGATGAGCGATTGAAAATGCAGAAATGGATTTGGCAAGCAGAAAACTGGACAAATTTTACATGGCTAGATTCAGTTATCTTACCTAAAACCAGACAGATACATCAAAAAATAGGGATTATTCTGGGGCAAAGTCAGCATGATTTAGCAAAAGAGCAATTCACCCTAGATACTCTGCTTGCCAATCTTGTTGCTTCATCTGCGATTGAAAACGAAACGATCAATGTTTTTTCACTACGATCATCTCTAGCTCAACGCTTAGGTGTCACACTTGAACAGCCTTATCCAAGCTCAGATCGATCAGAAGGTTTAGCCAATATCATGCTAGATGCGCTTAACGATGTTAAGCAACCATTGACTGTTAATCGTCTCATGCAGTGGCATCGTTGGCTTTTCAATGACCCAGATTGGACAATGCACCGTTTACGCATTGGTCAACTTAGGGGGGCAGAGCCTATGCAGGTCGTTTCAGGTCGATTGGACTATCCTAAAGTGCATTTTGAAGCACCGCCAAGACAAGGCTTAGAAGAACGCTTAAATGCCTTCATAGATTGGTTTAATCAAAGTCTAAATGATTCATTGCTTGATCCTCTGTTACGTGCAGGTATTACCCATTTATGGTTTGTTACCCTACATCCTTTTGATGATGGTAATGGACGTATTACACGTACACTTACAGACCTTTCTTTAGCTCAAATGGATGAACAGAGCATTCGTTTATATGCTATGTCTACTGCGATATTGAATAAACGTAAAAGTTACTATGAGATATTAGAACAAACTCAAAAAAATGATTCTGATATCACCGATTGGCTAGTTTGGTTTTTAGATACATTGAATGATAGCCTTGAAAAAACCTTAGTACAGATCAATCGGACATTATTTAAAAGCCAGTTTTGGCATAAATATTCAAATTTAGCCCTGAGTGAAGAACAGCGCAAAGTCCTCAATCGTTTATTAGACGGTGGGGAAAATGGCTTTGAACATGGTATTAGCGCGTCACAATATCAAAAAGTTGCTAAAACAAGTAAGGCGACAGCTACTCGTCATTTATCTGACTTACTTGAGAAAGGTTGTATCGTCAAATTGGAAGGTGGGGGACGTAATACACGCTATCAGATCAATACTCAGTTATAGAAATTGCCTAACTTACTGTCTAACTTTTGGGGGTCAGATCATCCTGTCGGGCTTTTTCGTATTGGTTCGCTTGGCATGACTCCTGTCGTACCGCCGATCCTTGTGCGATTATTTATTTTTATTCTGCGGAACGTCCTGTTCTCTTATGACTTCATGATATTGAATACAAGGGATTGTGAATATCCGCAAAACCCCTAAATACATGTGCGCTCAGGCGTACAAAATTGGTGGATTTTTATCCCAAGAGTTGTCCGCAGAAATTGGGGATAATTTAAGCCAGCGCTGTCTTGATAACGCAGAGAAAAATGACAAATTGATTAAATATTGATCAATTTTATTGGCAAGAAGTATCAAAATTGCTTAAAAAGAAACCGACTTGTTTCCAAGTCGGTTTTTTGCTGTTTTTTGGGGTGAGTGATAATTTTTAAGTTATTGAAAAACAAGGATATTTTAAAAAGATGTTATTCACCAATTAAAATGTCTATGCGATAAACCATTTAAAATGTCCTGTTTTTAACCACAAGAGTCAAGCACAGGATTTAAGTTTCTTTGTTCAACAACAGCTTTCTGAGCTTTACGACTTGGCATACTTTTCTTGAGACGGGAACGTTTATTCTGTTTCTCCAATTCCTCATGTTGCTGCTGGATATGGGCCAGGACCGAACCTAATCTTTTATTCTCAACCACTTCATTCTGCTGTAGTCCAGCCAGTTTATTGAAGACGCTATAGTTGATCTTCCGTCCTTCATGCATGATTGCCACAGTACCATCCGGGTACTCCAGAAATGAAATGTATTGCCCAACAAGCTTATGATTCAGCTCTGTCGGTTCAAGCATATAAATACACTTGTCATAGGTCAGGGTCAGATTCTTGGTGACCTTACGCGGTTCCTGCCAGGTAAAAATATCATCCAGTTCAAGATCAGATTCGGTTAATGGCCGATGCAGGTTCTTTGAGTTTCGCGCACATTTGGCGAACTTCTGATTGAACTGCTCAATAAAGCAGGGTAACCATATATTGGCCTCTGCAATCGAACCGATGCCTTCCAGGCGCATCTCTTTGATCAGACGGTCCTGAAGGGTTCTGTTGGCACGTTCCACACGACCTTTGGCTTGGGGTGAGTTGGCAAAGATAATATCGATGTTCAAATTATTCAGAATCCGCCCAAATTGCGTAATCTGGCTGTCTTGCCTGGATTTTTGATTAACTCTGAATATCGAATGCTTGTCACTATAAAAGGCTAGAGGTTTGCCGTATTGTTCAATGTAGGCTCGGGTTGAAAGCATGTAGTCAAAGGTCGTTTCAGCCTCACAAAAGCGCAGATGCAACAGCTTTCCAGTAGCATCATCGATATAAACCAACAAGCAGCATTTTGCAGCGCGTCCTTCAAACCAGTCATGATATGAGTCATCAATTTGGATCAGTTCACCGAAGCAATCCCGGTTATAACGTGGCTGATATGGACGCTTCAGGCGCTTGGATCGCGGAATCCACAGGTCATTGGCCGTCATCCAGCGCCGAAGCGTTTCTACCGGGATATTCAGGTCAAATATGCTGCTGAGCTTCTCATGCGCCAAGGTGGGTCCAAAGCCCAGCAAATGTTCAGCAATAATGGAAAGGCACTTTGATTTTAACAAGTCATCATGGCGACGATGGCCAGGTTGACCACGACTGGCATGTGCCATACCTGAGACACCATCTTGATTGAGCTTTTGCAATAACCGGGTAATTTGACGGGTGGAAAGATTTAGGATTTCAGCAGCACGGACCTGGGTAATACGATGATCTCGAACGTCTTGCAGAACTGCAAGCCGTTGAATTTCTTTGTCAGACATAGTGATCAGCATCTATATTTATATCCAGTCCATGGTGATAAAAACCATCATAAACTAGACATTTTTATTGGTGAGAATATAGACACTTTAAATGGGTTCTAACAATGTTATTCACCAATTAAAATGTCTATGCGATAAACCATTTAAAATGTCCTGTTTTTAACCACAAGAGTCAAGCACAGGATTTAACTTTCTTTGTTCAATAACAACTTTCTGAGCTTTACGGCTTGGCATATTTTTATTTGTTCTTGAACATTTATTCTGTTTTTCCAATTCTTCATGCTGCTGTTGAATATGTGCCAGAACTGCACCTAACCGTTTATTCTCAACAATCTCATTTTGCTGTAGCCCAGCCAATTTATTAAAGATGCTGTAGTTGAGCTTTCGGCCTTCATGCATGATGGCCACAGTGCCATCCGGGTACTCCAGAAATGAAATGTATTGCCCAACAAGCTTATGATTCAGCTCTGTCGGTTCAAGCATATAAATACACTTGTCATAGGTCAGGGTCAGATTCTTGGTGACCTTACGCGGTTCCTGCCAGGTAAAAATATCATCCAGTTCAAGATCAGATTCGCTTAATGGCCGATGCAGGTTCTTTGAGTTTCGCGCACATTTGGCGAACTTCTGATTGAACTGCTCAATAAAGCAGGGTAACCATATATTGGCCTCTGCAATCGAACCGATGCCTTCCAGACGCATCTCCTTGATCAGACGGTCCTGAAGGGTTTTGTTGGCACGTTCCACACGACCTTTGGCTTGGGGTGAGTTGGCAAAGATAATATCGATGTTCAAATTATTCAGAATCCGCCCAAATTGCGTAATCTGGCTGTCTTGCCTGGATTTTTGATTAACTCTGAATACCGAATGCTTGTCGCTATAAAAGGCTAGAGGTTTGCCGTATTGTTCAATGTAGGCTCGGGTTGAAAGCATGTAGTCAAAGGTCGTTTCAGCCTCACAAAAGCGCAGATGCAACAGCTTTCCAGTAGCATCATCGATATAAACCAACAAGCAGCATTTTGCAGCTCGACCTTCAAACCAGTCATGATATGAGCCATCAATTTGGATCAGTTCACCGAAGCAATCCCGGTTATAACGTGGCTGATATGGACGCTTCAGGCGCTTGGATCGCGGAATCCACAGGTCATTGGCCGTCATCCAGCGCCGAAGCGTTTCTACCGGGATATTCAGGTCAAACATGCTGCTGAGCTTCTCATGCGCCAAGGTGGGTCCAAAGCCCAGCAAATGTTCAGCAATAATGGAAAGGCACTTTGATTTTAACAAGTCATCATGGCGACGATGGCCAGGTTGACCACGACTGGCATGTGCCATACCTGAGACACCATCTTGATTGAGCTTCTGCAATAACCGGGTAATTTGACGGGTGGAAAGATTTAGGATTTCAGCAGCACGGACCTGGGTAATACGATGATCTCGAACGTCTTGCAGAACTGCAAGCCGTTGAATTTCTTTGTCAGACATAGTGATCAGCATCTATATTTATATCCAGTCCATGGTGATAAAAACCATCATAAACTAGACATTTTTATTGGTGAGAATATAGACACTTTAAATGGGTTCTAACATTAAAATTTCGTATAATCGCCATTATGTTAAATGGAGAGAAAATTAGTCTAAAATTCTTATATATTCTTTTTGTACCCCAGTTAAGATACTCACAAGTTGTTTCTTTAAATTATCAGCATCTTCTTTATAATCAGTATTCCAATCATTCCATTCAGTTGGTCTGTTAGCTAAATCCCAATCGCATAAAGCTAACCCATTTATTACTTCCATATCGAAAATTAAAGTACCTAATTGCTCCTGCATTTCTATAGGGAAATTATCTTTAAAACCATCGTAAATATTTTCAACATTTTTCGTAAATTCAGCATAGTGGTAATGAGTTTCTGTGGGTCTCGAATAGTTCTGTACAAATTCTAAAAGTTCATTCATTTTATTTTCCCTTACCATCAATTTTCCCATGCGATACTGTAACAACATTGATCCTAGCCAAAATAATGGACAGTACTTCCCTCTAAAGATAACGTAACGTTAACTTTGGAGATACAAGAAATGGGCAAACGTTTTAGTCCTGAATTTAAACAGCAAGCAATTGATTATGCACTTTCAAACTCACACGAGTCAGTAGCTGCAATCTCTCAGAAATTAGGTGTGGGTTATTCAACATTAGATAAACGGATTCGTGAAACCAATCCGGCAGGTTCAAGCAAACGTCAACTTTCACCAGAACAACAGCGGATCCTAGAATTAGAGAAAGAAGTCAAACAGCTCAGGGAAGCCAATGACATCTTAAAAAAAGCGCATGTGTACTTTCTGACAGATCATGCCAAGAAAAGTACACGGTAATTCAAGATCTAGCTGTGAATGGAGTCACTGTATCTTCTGTCTGTAAATGCCTGGGTGTCAGCACTTCAGGCTATTATGCCTGGGGTTGCTGCGCATATGCGTCCATTCCTCGGAAATATTAGTACGACACCTTCACGTGACTTACCAGACTCTCAAAACTGCCACGACTTTTGTCAGTATTTGATTGATGCACCGCATAAATTCGGAATGACTGAAGAAGAACTTATCGCAGCCAAAACAGACGGTCACATGGATACCAATTCGATTCATCCAGGCTGTATTTTGATTTGTCCTGTGAAAGTACTAGGTGCAGGTGTCTACATGGGGGATATGCATGCGCAACAAGGCAATGGTGAAATTGCAGGACATGCCACGGACGTTTCAGGTGAAACAGAATTAAAAGTAGAAGTGATTAAAGGCTTAACAATTGACGGCCCAATTTTACTTCAAGCACCAGATGACTTACCACCAATGGCACGTCCATTTACCAAGGAAGAGCGTGAAAAAGTGAAAGCTTTAGGTGCGCGTTGGGGACAAACTGAGATTGAGGAAAGTGCTCCAATCACATTTATGGGAACAGGTAAGAACCTCAATGATGCAACGGACAATTCATGATTACATCCATTATTATAATCATGAAAGAATACAACTAAATTTAAAAGGATTGAGCCTTGTTCAATTCAGAACTCAATCCTGTTGTTAACTAAACTGTCCAAGATTTGGGGTTCAGTTCAAATGGGCGGTTTTTTAGTTGCCTAGATTGTAGTAATGGTCCAGTTGTCTCATTTGGTAGTCGCTCATTTCAGCATCCTTAAAGAATTCATCTCTTGACTCAAGTACATCTCGAACATCCTTTATGATCTCTTTTGCCTGAAACTCGGTTAACCCAAAGGCATTGCAGCGACTCAATAGATTTTGCGCCGTTCCGATTCGGCCTTCTTCTCCCACGGCGATCGCATGTTCTTTTGGGTAAGATGCGCGAGATCCGTGCGGTAGAACATCAAATAGAGGGCTGAGTGAATAATGATGATTTTTCATGTCATGCATTAAGAAGCCATGGTTTTTTAAATGATCATCTGTATTACTGATCATCACATTCAAGACCATGCGCTTATATAGCTCTAATTGATTGCTGATTGCGTCATGGCAAATTTGACTGCAGATCTTAGACAAATGCATATAAGACATCTTTAAGTCGTCTACGCGCACTTTACGGATGTTCATAAGGCTGTGTGCGCTGATGTAGTGTTTCTTTCGCTCAGGGCAGTTACGATCAAAGCGCTCAACAAGCAAAATAGGGTTGCCTTCAACTTCTTCAAGCTCGACATTGCTGACATTCAAACCTAAAGCTTGCGCCATCTTCATTGATGCATATTCAACTTTTGCATTATCAAAGAGGTCATCGGATTTATTGAATTTCGCAATCCACTCAATGCCTTTGTGCTGTACGACCACTTTAGGTCGCGCACCCCCCATTGATGACCCATGGTGAATGAGTTTTGATAAATAATTATCGGTCATCATGCTGATCATGTTCGGGTCTTGGTGCTGATCAACTGCTTTAGATAATTTTAAGTAAGCCTGTAAGTCAGAGAATTTAACAAAGGATTCTTTGCCAACGGTTTTGACCGCTTTAGAAGACAAACTCGCCACTAAGCACCCAACTGCATTACCACGTGCCGCAATAAGCCATTCAATTTGATTGAGTGGTACGCGAGTGTGCTGGGTTAACGTAAGCTTACGACCCCAATTGTCGGGCGTAGCATCTGCAAGTACGCCAAAGCCATCTTTAGCTGCAGTGGTGTACGCCGTGTTGGGTGTAATAAATGGTAGGTTAATTGGATCAAGCTCAAATGAGTTATTGAGATCCAAATAGCTCTTACCATAAATAAAATTATAGATTGAATCTTTGAGCGCATATTGAGCAACAACTTGCGGCGTATCGCCTGTATCCAAAAAAATGTAGCAGCTCTTAATTTCTTCTTGCATGGATAGGTTTTTAGAAGTCATCACTCATATCCTCTGATTTATTATTAGCGCGGACTCGAACTTTTTTGGTAGCGAGTGCTTTTCCAACTTCGTCATTTTGTGGGTTCGCAATACTAAGCAAACTGTCTTCCAAGCCAAATACAACGAGAATGGAAATAAGATTTTTTAGGTTAGAGCTGGGTTTGCCGCTTTCAAGTCGTGAGATTGTCTTTTCATCCACATGCACACGGTTAGCCAATTCGCTAATCGTCATATTCCGGTTCATGCGTGCTGTTTTAATGTTACTCCCGATCTGAACTAACAGATCTTCAACACCCTCAAGCATAAAATCACTTGCTGCTCTTTTCATGAAAAATCTCCTAAATACGGTCATTATATACAGATTAACCGACTTAAGCAGTATTTTATGGGTGTTTTTAAATTATATTTGTAAGAGATTTTAAGCTCTTGAGCCTATTTGCAGGGTTGGTGCATAATTTAAATTGACTTGAGAGGAAGTGCGCTGTGTAAGTGTGAGAAATAAAAGAAAGGTAAAGTAATGGATCAACCGAAAATTCTTTTGGAAATGGAGCAATTTTGTGAAACTAATAGCAATGTAAGGTTAATGCTCAGGGAAGTAAGTCGTTATCCTTTAGGTGAATGCGTCATGGAACGTATGTCATTAAAAACGCAGGCCATGCAGCGCATAGATGACATGGTAATGTTTCATAGGTTTGCAATGTCTGTACATAAACAGTGATCTTAGCCAAAATAATGGACAGTACTTCCCTCTAAAGATAACGTAACGTTAACTTTGGAGATGTAAAAATGGCTAAACGCTTTAGTCCAGAATTTAAACAGCAAGCAATTGATTATGCGCTTTCAAACTCACACGAGTCTGTAGCTGCAATCGCCCAGAAATTAGGTGTGGGTTATTCAACATTAGATAAATGGATTCGTGAAGCTAACCCAACAGGTTCAAGTAAACGTCAACTCTCACCAGAACAACAGCCCATTCTAGATTTAGAGAAAGAGGTCAAACAACTCAGGGAAGCCAATGACATTTTAAAAAAGGCGCATGTGTACTTCCTAACAGATCATGCCAAGAAAAGTACACGGTAATTCAAGGTCTAGCTGTGACAGAAATTAAGGTTTCATCTGCCTGTAAATGCCTAGGTGTTAGCACTTCGGGATACTATGCTTGGCGGAAGCGACAGATTTACGCTACTCAAAAATATACTGATTTAAAAGCTGTATATTGGCAACACCATGCTCGCTTAGGAGCACCTTCATTAGTTCATGACATGCATGATTTAGGTTACTGCATGAGTGAACGTACAGTTGGAAGGATGCTAAAAAAGCTTGGTTTACGCAGCAAGATTTCCCGCAAATATAAGCATACAACTGATTCAAATCATCGTTTGCCGACGGCACCGAATTTGTTAGATCGCCAGTTTACAGTCACTCGGCCAAATAGAATTTGGACGACCGACATAACGTATATTCACACCAAAGAAGGTTGGTTTTACTTATGCGTGATACTAGATTTATTTAGTCGTCGTATTGTGGGTTGGCAAACCAGCCATCGAATAGACCGTCAATTGACGTGTGATGCATTTAATTATGCAATGGCTCGTAAGGGGTATCCAATGGATGTTATGGTCCATTCTGACCAAGGCTCACAATACTGTAGTCGAGATTTTAGAGCGCTATTGTTGACGAATAACTGCATTCAAAGCATGTCTAGACGAGGCCTTGCGCAGTATACTGCTCATGGGATAATGCGGTGACGGAAAGCTTCTTTCATACATTGAAAGGTCATGTGGTACACGGGAGTGTGTTTACTACCCGAAAAGAAGCCAATGCTGTCTTGTTTGAATATATTGAGATTTACTACAATCGAATTAGACGGCATTCTGCAAATGGCTGGTTAAGCCCAGAAGCTTTTGAACAGAATTATTTCAAGAATTTAGAGGGACCGATTGTCCACGATACTGTCTAGGATCATCTCTGCATTAGTCACAATAATGTCCCAAATTTCACGCATTTTATTGGCTTTACTAGTTTTTTTTCCCTTGTATGGTACTGCTTGGCTTTTGCGTATTTTGTGGTACAGCCCTTGCTTTACAACCACAATCACTTGTTTTGGGATCCGCAGATACTCGAATCATCGCAAGTTTTGTGCTACTACCTAAAAATCTTGTGTAGTTAGTCATTTGTTTTTGATCAGGAGGGTCTTTGCTGTCCAAAAACTTAATTTCGACCCAATGTAAAATATTATCAATCGTTGGCACTTTCATAATATCTTTCACCACAATGACATCAGCCCCTATTCGATGATCTCCTCCTGGGGTTTCCATAAATTTATGTCGCGGAGGATTAGCCCCTGAAACCATCAATGGTTGTTTGCTTTTTATGTCATAAATCACTTCTGCTTTAATTGGACATTTATGTTCCATCACAATATCTACCAAGGCAAAAATCACTTGTACCGCTTTTTGTCTAAGATGGCGTACCCCCCCATAAACTAATCACCTTATCAGCCATGGTTTCTTTTCTTGGGGCTTTTCCTGTTACACCACCAATCTGATTGCTAAAACAGCAAACTTTACAAATCACTGATTTAAATAAAATTGGTTTCTTGGTGTAAACCTCATACCACGCCCCGACCCTTGAAGCTTGTGAAGGTGCTGTAGGTTTAGTTGAACCACTAGGTTGTGGTGTTGTTGAACCTCTTTGCTCTTTTTTAATATCCGTTACAACTTCTGTTGCAAAAGAAAAAAATAAACTCAATCAACTCTTGGGCTATATCTGCGCCAATATCTTTCAAAAAGGGAATTAGATGTTTTTTTACCAGTTCGGTGGTAACTTTAGCTGCCTGATTTAATAACTTTTTTAGGACATAGAGTAAAGCTCTTAATAAAAATGCAAGTACAACATAAACAGCAGCAGCAATAACTGGAGCAACCATAATTTTCTCTTATTCTTCTATTTCTAAATCAATATCATCAAATTCATCTTCTGATCCAGTCAGTGAAAAGCAAATGGCTTTATATGGATGGTCAACAATAAATGCTCAATGCGCACCAACTGCTCGTTTTGTGATGTTTGGTTGTAATACAGCATCTGATGACAAAGTTGTTAGAGTGTTTGCTAAAGATTTATCTGAATGTTCTAATTTTCAAAATGTACAAGTATGGGGACAAACTGGACCTGCAAAACCTTCATTTTATCCAGATAAGAGAGATAGTAGTGTCTTAAGAAATATGGGAACTGGTTGGACAGTCAACACTACTTATATGGTGGCTTCTACGCCAGGTGATGGTTGATATACGCTGAATTATCAGGAGACTTTCCCTTGGGAGATTCTAGGCAGCCAACTTATAAAAGTCTTCGGCCATTTGATTTGGTGTCTTAAAACCCAAACCCTTTTGAATTCTTCGATGATTATAAAATAACTCAATGTATTTTATAATATCTGCTTTGGCTTCTTCTCTGGTTTGATAGTTGTAATGATGCACTAACTCATTTTTCAGTATTCCCCAAAAGCTTTCAATCGGTGCATTATCGTAACAGTCTCCGCGCTTGCTCATTGAACCTTGAAAACCATATTGCTCAAGTATATTTCGATATTCATGGCTGCAATATTGACTTCCTCTGTCTGAATGCACAATCAGTTCTTTGGTTGGTTTTTGATTGTGAATAGCCATATTTAGCGCATTACAAACAAGCTGTGTTGTCATGCGCTCATTTAAGCTATAGCCAACCACTTGCTTCGTGTAAAGGTCTTTTACCGCTGCTAAATACAGCCATCCTTCAATAGTCCATATGTACGTAATATCACTTGACCATGCTTGATTTGGTCTAGTCATTGAGAATTGTTGCTCCAGCAGGTTTTCATAGATCGCTCGATTATGGTCACTATTCGTAGTCCTTTTAAAACGCTTGTGTCGCTTACAATACAGGTGGTTCAGCGCTTTTATCTGACGTACAGCGTACATACTCATTTTTATACCCTGAGCTTGTAAGTATTTGGTTAATCGAATATAACCATAGCTCTGCCTGGTCTCCTCATGGGCTATTTTCACCAATATCGTCTGTTGATTTCGTTGAATCGTTCTTTTGCTCACGCCTCTCTTGAGCCAATCATAAAAACATGAAACTGAAACATGAAGTAATCGAGCCATTAAGGTAATTGGAAAAGAATATCTTTTTTGTTTCATATAGGCGTACCTTACTGACTTTCTTTGGCAAAGTACGCTGCTGCCTTTTTTAAAAATTCACGTTCCATTTCAGCTATTTTGAGCTGTTGTTTGAGTTTTTTATTTTCTTCGAGTAGAGCGTTTAGATCAGGTGAATACTGTTTTGTACCTGCTAAAGTTCCAGCCTTTGCTTTGGTATTCCAATTTGAAAGAGTTTGCATTGAAATGCTAAGTTGTCTAGCTGTTTCCGAGACATTGCCTTGATTGGCTTCAATTAATTTGATGGCTTCAGCTTTAAATTCTGTGGTGTAAGTCTTGTGTTTCTTGCTCATGGTAAACTCCTGATGAGTGTGTTTAGTTTACCAAGTTAAAACCTCCTATTTTTTCAGCACACATCAGGTTTTGCTGCAACTCGTGGTGTGCCACTATTTTCTCCACCTGCTCTACCCATGAAAAAATTTATCAATGGTGTATTAATAGAAACAGCATTCCAAAATCAATTTAATGATCATAGGAATAACGTAAATTGAAGAAAAAAATTGGAATTTTTATCATCCTTATAGGCCTAATTATGGTAATAGCTACTAATTTTGAAAAGAAATATGAAACTCAGATCAGTATTGACTTAGATGAAGATGTAAGGAAAGATAATTTAAAAATAATAATAAATACATATGGTTATTTACTAGATGGTTATGAGTCAAGTAAACATATTGGTCAGACAAATACGTATTTATTTTTATATAAGGATGCTCAGATTCAAGATTATAGAAATACTAAAATCAATAAATATAGTGATTATTATATCTACGCTAAATATGGAAATAAGTATGCAAAAATGAAGTATACAAACTCTTTAGTTATGGGAAATGACCCCAACCTTGGCAAGGTCACCGAGATTTATTTCATTAAATGACTCCAATTATAAGTATATGATTTAATTATTAGTATATGGTTTTTTTGTGGGGTAAAATTTTGATCAATTTAGATCATTTAATGTTGTTTTAGTCACTTTATTTTAGACGTTTTAGTTTATAAAAGTCACCTATGTTTTGATACTGATTTTCATGAGAAATAAAAATAATATATAATTTAATATAATGACTCTTAATCCTCATGAAAATGTTTTATATTCAATTCAATAAATGAATATTATGCTCAATCCTATTTTGGATCATTTGCAGAGTCTCTGCTTGAATTTGTCCAGGTAATAGATCATGAGCGATATTGCTGAATCGGATTGCAACCTTACAAATAGAGCCAATAATTTCATCGACTTCTTGAGCAGAAAGTTCTGCTTCCTGAGTACCAAGTTTTACAAGAGCTTGTCGAGGAATATCCAGTGCCTCACCCATGATATCCATTTGATGATATCCACCTGGCCCTTCACAGAAAGTAACATCATAGGCAGGGGCGAGTTTCCATTGCCCATTTTGAGACATCAGAAATGAAAAGTTTTTGCAATGATCATCTCGATTATTGAAGACTACATTGAAAACAGCTCGCTTGAATGCAATTGCTTTTTCGCGAACATCATTGGTGCAAAAGTGTGCAGCGCGAAGAAAGTTACTGTAGTCTAAACTCCCTGGTGATTTAAAATCAGCTCCGGTGAAGGCAGCTAAACTTTGCATAGGGATACGCATACCATCATGGCGGTCAAATCTTTTTGATGCAAATGCGGTTAATCCATTCGGAAGAGTAAAATATTGAGTATCAGGGGTGTCAATATCACAATGACGTAAACATTCTGCATAAACAGCTTCAATTGCACAAACTTCAGGATGCTCTTGCTGAGCGGGAAATTTGATCAGCCAGGCTTCATGTTGATGTGAGCTAACTGTTGAGAATTCGTTGGTGACAGGATCACGATAGACGAGTGCTTTTGGCCTTGCACCTTGTGGTGATCCACCCATAACTAATAAATGCTGTAAAAATTCAGCACCTTCTCCTTTGAGAACTTCCTGGACTTCTTGGGCGAGTTTAAGCAGTGGAATATTTTCAGTTAATGCTAACTCAGGTGCTGAAGGTTCAAAGGATAATGCCCCCATCGCATGTGTATTAATATACGTGAGTCTTTCTAATGGCCCAATCCGTGCTGGATTGAGTCCATTTTTTTTAAATAAGCGATCCATAAGGAGCATGCCCCAACCATCGGGTAGGGCATCATATATAGGACCTGGCAATCCCATTTGATGTGCAGGAAAGTTCGTTCTTAATGGGTCACCTTTTAACGGAAGTAGGTAAGAGGAAAGTTCTAAACCTTTACTGATCGCTTCTGCACTGTATTCAAAGGCGATTAATGGTCGACCTGTGATTGCGGTTGAGGAGACCAGTGTACCCCAAAGCCAATATTCACCCCATCCATTGTAGTAAACATTAAGTTTTTTGAGCATGGATTTATTTCCTTTTGATACGTTGGCGAGCCGTATTGCTCTCATAGCGGAGAATGTCATCTACACTGTTTAAATGAGGTTTAAAGAGTTCCTCTAATTCTTTTAATCGACCCAGTACCATGGCAACGCGTACTAAATTTTCAAATGAAACATTTCGACCAGCTTCCAAATTAGATACTGTATTTACACCAATACCAGCACGTGTAGCGACGTCTGCCTGAGTCATTTCCAGATAAAGTCGTTCCTTACGAAGCCTTTCACATAATAAAGTAACAACTTCTTCAGGTTTTTTGAATATTAAATCCATAATATTGGGTCTTATGTCTATATATGTGTATTAAACCACAAAATAATGGAGTTATAAAATAAACCGACTTAGTCGGTAAGGAGGGTACTTTATTGGCCTGATTAGATCCTATTAGATTAAAGAAGTCTAATTAGACATTTACAATCTAATAGAGTCTAACAACTTGCTTTAAGCTCAATCAGTTTCGCGTGGTGTCGCGAGGAACCGTGATTTGCTATCAGTTCAATCTGGAATATCTGACACAAGTGGTCTGGAGTAATGAGGTCGATGGGCAGCTCTTTGCCTTTCTTGATACCTTATTCAGTACCGATTTACAATTTATTCATCATCTTCCGCAAACATTGCTTCAATTTCATCCCAGTGCGGAAATTTATACTTGTTTTTATTCACTTCAAATTGCAGGCCTACTGCATTAAGTATAGATTCAAATATGCTAAATGAGCCTGTAAAGTGGCCATTTTCTATCTCTGAAATTGTTGTTTTATTAACGTTCGTTTTTTCTGAAAGATTTTTCTGTGTATAGCCCAGAGCTTTTCTTGCCAAACGTATTTCTTTACCTATTTCTTCTCTTGAAGCCATATCAATTCTAACCCTAGAAATTTGTTCGCTATATAGCAAACTTTTATAGTGATTTTTGAATACCTTTGAATTTATAGGGTTCGATTTTGCCTTAAATTATTTGAATAGAGCTCATATGTGTATAGGATTTTTAATCCTTTAGAATTAGGCTAGCCTGTCTCTTGATGTAAAATCAATAATACTTGGACATCTATTCTTGTTTTATCTGGACATTTTTTTCTGCTTTAGGGTTAAATGAAACTACACAAAGATGTGGAACTTTGATTAAAGAACAGGCGTGGAACAGTAAAATTCAACAAAAAAGCCGTTCCAGTGTGCTGTTTACTGGAACGGCTTTGGTTAAGATATTGATAATTATAGGAAAATTCAAGCTGTTATTCACCAATTAAAATGTCTATGCGATAAACCATTTAAAATGTCCTGTTTTTAACTACAAGAGTCAAGCACAGGATTTAAATTTCTTTGTTCAATAACAACTTTCTGAGCTTTACGACTCGGCATACTTTTCTTGAGACGGGAACGTTTGTTTTGTTGTTCCAGTTCTTCATGCTGTTGTTGAATATGCGCTAGTACAGAACCCAAACGTTTATTCTCAACGATCTCTCGCTGGTTGAGCTGACTTAATTTATCGAAGATACTGTAATTGATTTTTCTACCTTGGTGTTCAATGGCTACCGTACCATCCGGGTATTCCAGAAACTCAATATACTTGCCGATCAATCGTTGATTTTCTTCTGTTTTTTTTAGGATATATACGCATTTATCATATGTAATCGTCAGGCTGTTTGTAACTTTGCGAGGTTCACGCCAGGTAAAAATATCATTTAACTCGTCAGCGGTTTCACTGACAGTCCGGTGTAGATCCTTGGGATTAATGGCCATCTTGGCAAATTTACGATTAAATTGCTCAATAAAGCAGGGCAACCATGCATTGGCTTGCTCAATCGAACTAATGCCTTCCAGACGCATTTCTTTAATCAGACGGTCTTGAAGCGTTCTATTGGCTCGTTCTACACGGCCTTTAGCTTGGGGTGAGTTGGCGAAGATGATATCGATATTGAGGGTACTGAGCACACGTCCAAATTGCGTGATCTTGGTGTCTTTATTGCTGCTTTGATTCACCCTGAAGACTGAATGTTTGTCGCTGTAAAATGCTAAAGGCTTACCGTGCTGTTCGACATATAAGCGTGTTGAAATCATATAGTCAAAGGCTGATTCTGATTCACAGAAGCGTAAATGCTGTAATTTTCCTGTGGCATCATCGATAAATACCAGTAGGCAGCACTTGGCAGAACGGCCTTCAAACCAGTCATGATATGAGCCATCAATCTGGATCAGTTCACCGACGCAATCTCGGTTATAACGAGGCTGATACGGTCGTTTCAGACGCTTGGCGCGAGGAATCCATAAATTAGCTGCAATCATCCAAGAACGTAGTGTTTCCACTGAAATATCAAATCCATGAACAGTGGTGAGCTTTTCATGCGCTAAAGTGGGTCCAAAACCGTGGAATTGCTCAGCAACAAGATTGAGGCACTTGAGCCTGATTTCTTCAGGAAGCCTGGAGTTGCTGGTTTGGCCACGTGCAGCATGTGCTAATGCAGCTGGGCCTTGAGCTTTATATTTCTGCAGTAATCGTCTGATTTGACGTTCTGAGATATGAAGTAGCTGAGCAGCCTGAGGTTGAGTTATGCGTTGATCTCGAACGTCTTGCAGAACAGCAAGACGTTGAATTTCTTTGTCAGACATAGTGATCAGCATCTATATTTCATATCCAGTCCATGATGGTTAACCCATCATAAACTAGACATTTTTATTAGTGAGAATATAGACATTTTGAATGGGTTCTAACATTTTGAGTTCGTATAACGTGTATTATGTTAATTTAGCTTACTCTATGAAATTATTCAGGAATATTAACCAAACGGCTATGTTGCACAAAGATTTCATAACTATATGATTTTAAAAGTTTTGATTGTTTTTTGATCCAAAATTAAATTTATTTAAATCAGATGCTTACATATTTATGCAACAAAGCCACTCGGTTTTAGTTTTTGATAGAGTTTCAAATCTTTTTAAAAATAATGTGCATGAATGTATGCATAAAGCATAAATAAAGTACCTAAAATACCTGACACTATAACCAAGTAATGTAGATAAAAAAATACAGGATACTTTTTCAACATTTCCTTTAACTGGGAATCACCTATTTTTTGATATACATTATTCCCATAGTAGGTTTTAAAAGAAGTATTAAACTTTATATTTGATAATTCTCTCCAATAGGCACTGGGCAACATACTCAAATGAAAGAAATCAAATGGTTCCATCAATCTTGTAAATCGTTTCTCATTCTTATATAAAATTTGGCAAATTCCTTTTAGATAAATATTGGTATAGATATAAAGGCTTATGAAAAATACCCACAGCAAAATAAAAAATAAAAGCCCCAACGTTATGAATGGAATCTTTTTAAATAAAATTAGTATAATTTCCATACTTATTTGCTTACATTTTCTTCAATAACATCATAAGCCGTTCCTGCACCCCATCCAACAATCTCAGATGTACCTTTAGCGGCAATAGCAGCTCCAGCAGCAACAATACCAATTAATCCTGTTCCACCTGTCGCAAGTCCGACAATTAAATAACTTGCATAAATTCCAAAACCAATACCAGCGCCAACTTTAGCAGTCTCAACAACTGTTGTTCTTGCTTTGTCTTCGGGTGCAGCTTCATACACTTTTATGCTCGAACCTACAACATCCGTAGCAATAGACACATAACCCGCTATCTTTAGTTGTGTCGCAAACTTACCTATTTTGCCCATTTCTTTGGCGTATTCTTTGAGTCCACCTTTAAAGTTATTGTCTCTAACCAATGCCGATTGCTTCAACATACGGCGCATATTGGTAGTTTTAATCGACTGATCCCAACGCAAGAATTTCTTAGTTCCTTCGTTATCTAACTCCCTATACAAGTTTGCATACTTCTGTTTGAACTGGGTAAAGTTTTTAGGGTTTGCTAACCCTAAGCCTTTGGCTTGTTCTTCAGCATACTTTAGAGCGAGTTCACCATGTATTCGATATTTTCGACTGGTTTTCTCTTCTGCCATTACTAAGGCAGCATCTGAAAGGTCTCTTATCTACCTCCCCCCAATAAATCAATACTTTATCTAAATATCTTGCTGTAAAATATATCCTGCTACTAAAAGCAATAATCCCAAACCTGATGAAATAAAAATAAGATATTGAAAAATAAAGTAAAACCTATACCCACTAAGCAACTCTACTAACTGCCCCTTATTTAACTGGTAATAAAACTCCTTGCCATACAACTTTTTAAAAGATTTATTATATTTAATATTTAATACCTCTCTCCAAAAAGTAGTTGGTAGAAAACTAAGGGCGATAAAGTCAAAAGGTTCTAAAGGACTACTATATTTTTTCTCATTATTAAATATAATTTTGCAAACACCCCTTAAATTAATATTTAAATATATATAAAATACCAAATACATGAATATAGAAAGAAGAATAAATATAAAACCAAAAGCGAACAAGGCAAATATATGATCTGAAACCAATAAGTTGATAATTTTATTCATTTATACTTTCCACTTTATCATACATATATCCCGCACCAACGCCAGCAATTTCTGATGCACCTTTCGTAGCAAGTGCAGCCGATACTGCTACAATTCCAATAACAATTAATCCTGTGCCACCTGTAGCCAAACCGACAATTAATGCTGCTGTAAATGTGCCAGCAACAATTCCAGTTCCTAACTTTGCTGTCTCAACCACTGTTATTCTTGCTTTATCTTCAGGTGCAGCTTCATATACTTTTATGCTTGAACCTACAACATCCGTAGCAATAGACACATAACCCGCTATTTTAAGAAAAAAACCGAGACATTAACTCGGTTTTCAATAGAACGCTAAAATTTATTTAAAAAATATACTTCTCTAATCCTACACCCAAAAATAGAAGACATATACCGAGAAAACCTGACAACATGAAAGAGTAATGAAAATAAAAGAACATTGGATAATTTCTAAACAACTCTGTTAACTGAGAGTCACCTATTTTGTAATATACATTATTCCCATAGTAGGCTTTAAATGATGTATTAAATTTTATATTTAATATCTCTTTCAAATATGCACTGGGTAAGATACTCAAATAAAAAAAATCAAAGGGTTCCATTAATCTTTTAAATCTCTTCTCATCCTTATATACTATTTTACAAATTCCTTTTAAATAAATATTGGTATAAATATAGAGACTTATTAAAAAAAACCATAGTAAGACAAAGAAAAAAAGACCTATTAAACTAATAAATAAACCTGGTCTATCTTCAAACATGGACAATAAAATTCCCAACATTATTTATTCCTAGCTTCATCCACATAGTCATAGGCTTCACCTACAACATATCCTGTAAGTTCTGATGCACTTTTTGTAGCAAGTACAGCAGAAAAAGCAACTATACCAACTACCACTAATGCTGTTCCACCCGAAGCTAAACCAATAACCAGTACGGTTGAAAGTGCACCTAAGCCAATACCAGTACCAACTTTAGCAGTCTCAACCACTGTTGTTCTTGCTTTATCCTCTGGTGCAGCCTCATATACTTTTACGCTTGAACTTACAACATCTGCACCAATAGACACATAGCCTGCTATCTTTAGTTGTGTCGCAAACTTACCAATTTTGCCCATTTCTTTGGCGTATTCTTTGAGTCCGCCTTTAAAGTTATTGTCTCTAAACAATGCTGATTGCTTCAACATACGGCGCATATTGGTGGTTTTAATCGACTGATCCCAACGCAAGAATTTCTTAGTTCCTTCGTTATCTAACTCCCTATACAAATTTGCATATTTCTGTTTGAACTGGGTAAAATTTTTAGGGTTTGCTAACCCTGAGCCTTTGGCTTGTTCTTCGGCATACTTTAGAGCGAGTTCACCATGTAATCTGTAAACCCGATGCGCTTGTCCCTCAACCAATGATAAAGAAGCATCAACCGCCATCTTTTGCTCAAAAAATCCATCTTCTTCTTGCTTATTAAATTTAATCGTTAGGGGATGGTCATTTTCTTCAAAGATATTTTTATTAATAATCTTGGCGTTTTCTCTCAATAATGCATCGTAGAAAAATTCATAGTTTTGTGCGAAAAACACCGCATCAAAATCTTTATCCTTTTTCATTTGCTCTAAATTTTGATGTGCCTGCTGTGCTTGCTTTTTATATTCGGGTAATTCCTTCGCTGTGGTTGAATTTGAGATAATTACCACCTGCCCAGGCTGCAAAACACCCATTGAGACCAAATTAGTCAAATGTGGATTGTTCGCTTTTAAAATTCCCCAATCTTTTTCCGTCAATGGCTTTTTAAATACACGTTGCGCCCAAGTCATCACAGGTTCAGACTTTTTAACCAAATACCACGCAACCTCACCGTCATTGATTCGTATTTCTTGTATATTTTCTTTAACGTTTTCTGTTTTTCTGACTGTCGTTTTAAACTCAAAAAAACTCCATTTATTGGGTTCAGGATAGGCTTTGGCGGTAAGCGTTTTAATGACCTCGCCCCGATATTTGATTTTATACATCAACAGTCGATTCGGTTGATAGATATGAAACCATTTACCAAATCCTTTTTCATCGAAGTTTCCTTCGTCTTTGAAAATTGTCTTGCCTAGTTCTCTGTTAACAACGGCTTTGTTGCACAAAGCTATTCTTGAAGGCTTCTTCAGTAATATAATTTCCAGATGAAGAAGCCTACACCTAAAATCTATCGTACAACCAATTGGTCCTCGTATAACCAAGCTTTAATCAAGCGAGGAAATATTTCAATCTGGTTTGATCCTAAGACGCAATGGTATGCACAACCACAAGGCAAGCAAGGACGAAATCAAACTTATTCCGATACAGCGATTCAATGCTGTTTAATGATCAAATCTCTATTCCGTCTTTCTTTACGTATGGTTACTGGCTTTGTTCAAAGCCTGATTAAACTCTGTGGCTTGAATTGGACAGCACCAGATTACTCCACCCTTTGTAGACGACAAAAGCATATTGATATTGCGATAAGCTATCAGAAAAGTCATGATGGGTTACACCTACTTGTCGACTCTACGGGTTTAAAGTTTTTAGGTGAAGGCGAATGGAAGCGTAAAAAACATCAGCCTGAATACCGTCGGCAATGGCGTAAACTGCATATTGGTATAGATGCTGAAACACTGCAAATACGTGCCGTTCAGCTTACTACAAATAATGTCAGTGATTCACAAGTACTAGGTGATTTACTGGATCAAATTCCACTAGATGAGCGAATAGATTCTGTCTATACCGATGGCGCGTACGACACGAAGTGCTGCAGAAAAGTGATTTCAGATCGTCAAGCACATGCAGTAATTCCACCCAGAAAGAATGCCAAGCCCTGGAAAGATTCTAAAATAAGTTCAATAGAACGAAATGAGTTACTTCAAACGGTTAAACATTTAGGTAGAACCCTATGGAAAAAATGGTCGGGTTATCACCGTCGTAGTTTGGTGGAAACCAAGATGCATTGCATCAAATTATTAGGTGATAGGCTGACGGCAAGACATTTTCAAAGTCAGGTCAATGAAATTCATGCGCGTGTGGCAGTTCTGAATAGATTTACGGAATTAGGTAGACCTCGCACCCAAGTTGTGTCTTAAATTTGAATGGATTGGGGAGAACTCAGCTTTTGAATGTTTATGCAACAAAGCCGTTAACAACTAAAAACTGGAAGGAAAAGTCTTTATATTGCAAAGGTGGATTTACTTTAAACTGTAATCGTGAATAGTACGTTGCCATGTTATTCTTCTTCTCCACCGACTTCTTGCGCTTCTTCGATTTCACTCGCCATCACATGAGTCACAAGATCTTGAGCTGATGGTGTTGTATTCAGTTTCATTAAACCTTCGGCATTGGTTACGCCTTTCTGCAAATTACCTGCTTGATCAATAATAAAATAAGGCTTATTTGCAAGTGGAATATTGTCTTTCGCTTTCACTAAATATTGAAGAATATAAGGTTGGTTAGCGACAGGCAAGGTCGGAAGTTGAGTTGAAACTTTCGCTCCATTCTTAAACAAATGCTGCCCTGCTTTTGCTTCGAATTTTGCAGGGGTAATAAAAGTAATTCCTTCTTTATTAATAATTATTTGAGAGCCACCAGCCACTTTATGTCCTTTTAATTTGACAATAATGGTCGTGAGAATACAATAAAATCCCAATCAGAGCATTAACTTTCTCGTATGACGTTTATCATCTCAATCCAATTAGAAGATAGTATTATCGTTGCTGCTGATAAACGTGAAGCAACCGAAGATTATGAATTCCTCTCGGATGATTCAGATAAGCTCTATTTTTGGAAGGATGGCATCATTGCTGGCACAGGGGAAAAAACTGTTTTAGATCGTGCAGTTGAGTTCTTTATTAAATTATCCAAATCCAATCTTGAAGACCTGCCAAAGTGCCTAAAAATATCAAGAATGATGCGAGAGCTAGAAGTACATCATTTCCATATTCAAAACTCAAAATTGACCTATTCTGAATATACCGAAACAGGTGCGCAACTTACATCAATACAGCCTGATGAGCATGGTGAATACATCGCAAAGAAATTTGAAACCAACGAGATTATATTATCTTTCTTCAATCCTGATATTTCGGCTATCGTTGCGAATCTGCAAGATTTATATGCCAATCTTAGACCATTTTCTTCATTTGAAAATCAGAATGACTGGATCAATCATTATTTGAATCATTTGTGTCAAATTTTTAAGATTCAAGCCCATAAGGATAATTTAATGAGTCCTTGTTTTGATGTGTACTTTCAAAACAAAGAGACCTATATATATGGACATATTGCCAATACACATACGGCATTAGCAATATAATTTTATTGAATGACAGTAAGCCAATTCCCATTGTCCAGTCATAATGCCACATCATGGTGATGTCATTTAATTCTATTTTTTACTGTGACAAGTGTGACAGATCAAAATAATTTTCTTTATTACACGTAGTTATAAAATAAATTTTGTCAGTAAGCGTCCGCTGAACACACCTTATGAATTCATCCTATAAGCCTTAATTTAGTCCCCACTTAAAAACAAGTGGGGACTAAAATTTATGACTACAAATCACCAGACATCCATCGCATCTCTTGCGAAAAGACGAAGAACATACAGTGCTGAATTTAAACAGCAGATCGTTCAGGCTTGTAAAGCACCGGACGTTTCAATTGCTTCAGTCGCTTTGCAACATGGATTGAATACAAATCTTGTATCCAAATGGATTCGCTTAATTGATGCTAAGCTAGGGAGTAATCGCTCACCACTACCGAATAAACCTGCATTTATTGCCTTATCTTGCTCTGCACCATTAGATCCTACTCCTACTGACATGTTAACGGTTCAAATTACCTTACCCCACTCAAAAGCAGAAATTGGCTTGAAATGGCAAGTATCAGAAATATCTGCTTTAGCAGAATTACTCAAGGCACTTGCAACATGATCCGCATTGATGAAATCTGGTTGTCTACTCAGCCCATGGACATGCGTGCAGGAATGGATACTGCCATGGCTCAGGTGGTGAGAGCCTTTGGCTACATCAAACCGCATTGTGCTTACCTGTTCTGTAATAAACGTGGCCATCGCATGAAAGTGCTGGTACATGATGGACTGGGCATCTGGCTGTGTGCCCGGCGGCTGGAACAGGGAAAATTCCACTGGGCTAAAGTTCACCAGGGTGAAAATGTAGCTCTCAGTCCAGAACAGTTACAGGCACTCATTCAGGGTTTGCCCTGGCAGCGCATTGGACGACAGCAAGTGGTCACAATGCTCTAAACTAGGCTGCTACATTCTACTATTCTCCAAACGTTCTATTTCCTCTGCGTCATGACCTCAGGCATACTGCGGTCATGAATACACTGCCTGACTTAAGCCAACTGACCCATGAACAACTGCTGGAATTTACCCGGCAGTTGGCGATGCAGCATCAGTCTCTGGCACAATCAAATCAAGAATTGGATGCCAAAGTTCAGCATCTTTCTATTCTCAATCAAAAATACGAGCATGAACTGGCGCTGTTTAAAAAGCATAAATTCGCCCAAAAGAATGAACACTTAACGGCAAAACAAATCCATCTATGGGACGAAGCGGTCGAAGAAGATATCGCAGCCGTTGATCTGGAATTAGAACGATTAAATGCAGATAAAACCGATGCAGCGACACAGAAAGCCAAAACCAATAAACCTAAACGTCGACTGCTGCCAGATCATCTACACACCATCCGTATTGAGCATGAACCTGCATCAACCCAATGCAGTTGTGGCTGCCAGTTACGTCGTATCGGCGAAGATATCAGTGAAAAACTGCATTTCAGACCGGCACAGTTCTACAAGGAACAGCATGTTCGTGGCAAATGGGTCTGTGATCAGTGTGACACCCTGACTCAGCAAGCGATGCCTGCCTATGTGATTGATAAAGGCATTGCTTCACCTGAACTGCTCAGCCATGTGCTGGTATCGAAGTATGCCGATCATTTGCCGCTGTACCGTCAGCGCCTGATCTATCAGCGGGCTGGCATTGATCTGTCCAGATCCACTTTATCTGACTGGATTGGTCGCTGCGGTGTGGAACTGGAGCCTCTGGCTAATGCCTTAAAAGAGGTGGTGCTGCAACAGCAGGTGCTGCATGCAGATGAAACACCAGTCACCATTATGCGGATGGGTGAGAATGAGAAAAAACCGAAGAAAGGTTATGTCTGGGCCTATGCCACCACACAGTACAATCCAGTTCAAGCCGTGATCTATGACTTTCAGGATAGTCGTTCAGGTCAGCATGCTGAAGCGTTCCTGAAAGACTGGCAGGGCCATCTGGTCTGTGATGATTACAGCGGTTATAAAGCACGCTTTAAATCAGGTCAGGTCATTGAGGTGGGCTGCATGGCCCATGCGCGTCGTAAATTCCATGAACTGCATGTGACCAAAAAAAGTCAGGTCGCTGAACAGGCATTAGTGCTGATTCAGAAACTGTATGCCATAGAAGCAGAACTCAGGAAAAAGACCGATAGTACAGCAGAACAGCGCCGCGAATATCGGCAACAGCATAGTCAACCGGTGATGCAACAACTGTATGAATGGCTCAACCAACATTATCTGACGGTGCCATCGAGTTCTCCAACTGCCAAGGCGATCAATTACAGCCTAAAACGTTGGCAGGCACTCTGCCGCTATCTGGATGATGGTAATTTGCCTATAGATAATAACTGGATTGAAAATCAGATGCGTCCCTGGGCGTTGGGACGTAAGAACTGGCTGTTTGCTGGCTCGCTGCGCAGCGGCCAACGAGCTGCCAATATCATGACTTTAATCCAGTCAGCAAAGCTGAATGGACTGGATCCGTATGCCTATTTAAGTGATGTGCTGAAAAGGCTGCCGACGCATAAAGTGACCCAAATAGAAGAATTACTGCCACACCGCTGGAAATCCGACCAAAATTAAAAAATAGGCATGGGATTCAGCGGACGCTTACGAAAAAATAAAGCATTATGTCTGTGAGCCGCAGAGTTTTGTACCGTTGTTGCAAACGGGCTATAGATGTTTTATCAAGCTTTCAGAAACGTCTGACTATACTCAATTTTAGCATGAACATTATTCGGTTTATAAAGATCCGATACGAAAAGCCGAAACACGAAAAAATAAAGCTGAATTGGAGCGGATCCTTTTGATAGAGCTACAATGTTGGTAAGCAACATTGAGATCATTGATACATCTCTAGAATTAAATGACCAAAATGGAATTTATCAAGTGTAGTTTATACAGCGAAAAGACATATTTTGGCTGACATCCGCTGTTTCATCACGTTCTTTTAGAATGGCTGTAGGAGGGGCTTTTTGACGGTAGATATTCATGCCATCACCGCCCCCAGCATTATCACCACCTTGTGTAAAAGAACTGCGCATGACTTTTTCTGTGCCTTGTTTGGGTCCTTGTGGATTGTTAACAGGTGACTCTGCATAGTAGTTTTCACTATACCAGTCTCTGACCCATTCTTTATTGTTTGTCACCATATCGTAAATTCCCAAAGGATTTGGCGGAACTTCTCCTAATACAGGGAGATGCCTAAAACTTTTATAATGGTATTTTATCTTATTGGCTTCAAGTTGCTTATAGCTTGCAATATTTACCCCATTTTTCATGGTGCCATCATTGGTTGCATAGAGAAGGTATTGTCCACGGTTTCGGGCCGCGTATTCCCATTGCGCTTCTGTTGGCAAATCCATTTTTTGCCCCATTTGGTTACCTAACCAATGACAATACTTTTGTGCATTATACCAATTCGTACCCGCGGGGAGTTTGTGAAAAATCTCTTTGGGATACTTTTCTATATAAGTCGGTAATGCCTGATATGTGGCTTTAAGGTAGATCAAATAATCTTGCAGAGTAATTTTATTATTGGTCATCTTAAAGCTGTCCAAGACTACTTTATGCGCTGGTTTAGTATTAGGATTACGGGAATAGCCGTAGTGACTACCATATGGTGGCTTTTCGACATTTCCTTTACGATTTTGTACAGCCATACTATCCGGAACTGATTCTTCAAGTTCTTTAGTGATCATGCCAAAATCCCCCATAATGAATGAGCCACCTTGTACATTCACCATATTTTTCTTTGTGCGTTCGACGAGTTCACGAATTTCATTCTGTAAATTTGGATCTGTAACTTTCTGATTGGCTTGCTTTTGAGAAGATGCATTTGGCTCTGATGGCGTTTTAGCACAAGCCGCTAATGTCAGGCTTGAGAGGAAAATAAAAGCGATTTTTCGATTGATCATATTTTTTAAAATTATAGAGTTGTTTAAATATTATCAAAGAATAAAACAAATTTAATATCTCAAAAAGTAAGTTTTTATATTTATTGAGTCAACTCTAAATATGGCTACCAGCTAAGATTTACATCAAGGTCATGCAAGCATTATCTTAATTTTACTTAACCCGAAGCAAGATTAATTGATCCATGGCGTAACACACTGGTCAACTCGTACAGCCTCTTTGTTTGATATGACAATTTGCATGAATGGTTTAGATGGGCTTTGTTGCTCAAATCTACCGTTAAAGGCTTATTCAACATTATAATTCTCAAATGAATAAGCCCACATCTAAAATCTATCGCACAACCAATTGGCCTTCTTATAACAGAGCATTAATCAATCGAGGAAATATCTCTATTTGGTTTGATCCCAAAACTCAATGGTACGCTCAACCAAAGGGCAAGCATTGTCGAAATCAAACCTATTCTGATGCTGCTATCCAATGCTGTCTGATGATTAAATCTTTATTCCGTTTGTCTTTACGTGTGGTCACTGGCTTTGTTGAAAGTTTTATTCATCTTTGTAGATTAGATTGGACAGCCCCGAATATCAGTGATATTCGTATTCCACCATTTGTAGAAGACAAAACATATTGATATTGCAATCAGCTACCAAAAAAAGTAGCGATGGGCTGCATCTACTCGTAGACTCTACAGGCATGAAGTTTCTAGGTGAGGGCGAATGGAAACGCAAGAAACATGGACCTGAATATCGTCGCCAATGGCGTAAACTTCATATTGGTATAGATGCTAAAACCCTACAAATACGAGCAGTTCAGCTTACAACCAATAATGTCAGTGATTCACAGGTGCTTGGTGATTTACTTAATCAGATTCCACAAGATGAGCGGATTGACTCTGTTTATACTGATGGAGCTTATGACACCAAGCAATGCCGTCAGGTCATTGCAGATCGGCAAGCGCATGCGGTGATTCCACCTAGAAAAAATGCGAAACCATGGAAAGATACAAAGAGTAGCTCGCTAGAGCGAAATGAATTGCTTCGAACAATTAAACGTTTAGGCAGGACACTATGGAAAAAATGGTCAGGCTATCATCGGCGAAGTTTGGTTGAAACTAAGATGCATTGCATCAAATTATTAGGAGATAAACTCAGTGCAAGGAGTTTTGATAGCCAAGTGAATGAGATCCATGCACGTGTAGCAGTCCTTAACAGATTTACGGAATTAGGTCGACCACTTACCCAAGTTACGCCTTAAATTTGGCTTAATTAGGGGCGCTTTGCATTTCAAATCTTTGTGCAACAAAGCCCTTGGGAATAACAGAGAGCAGCTCTCGTTTTTTGATGTGGAAACTGCTAGAATACTTGTACGCCATTGACGTACACAGAATCTATGTTATTCATTGAAACCAGTATCTTTACCAAGCAAATCAAAGACCTTGTATCTGATGAGGAATATCGTCAACTTTAACAAGATCTATTGGTTCAGCCAGATAAAGGTGACTTAATCAAGAATGGCGGTGGCATTCGAAAAGTACGTTGTGCTCAAGGGAATAAAGGCAAAAGTGGCGGTATCAGAGTAATTTACTATTGGGTAAATGAGGATGATCAAATCTTTTTCTTGGTGGCTTATCCAAAATCTGTAAAAGATAATCTAACGGATAAAGAAACCGCCATTCTGCGCCAACTCGTGAAGGAGCAATTTCATGGATAACAACTTATTTGATGACTTAGTTGCTTCGATTAAAGAAGCAGGAGCAATCAAGCGCAAAGAGATCCAAGCTAGTCGAACGACCGAACTTGAATTACCAGATATTAAGGAAGTGCGAGAAAAAACTGGTTTAAGTCAAAGCGAATTTGCAGCACGTCTCAACATTAGCCATCGTACTCTGCAAAACTGGGAACAAGGCCGACGCTATCCAACAGGACCAGCAGCAACATTGATTCGAATTTTAGATGCACATCCTAGTCTTATTTAAAAAAAATCATTAAAAATGGGAGCTTAGCTCCCATTTTTTGTGTTATTCACCAATTAAAATGTCCTGTTTTTAACTGCAAGAGTCAAGTACAGGATTCAACTTTCTTTGTTTAATAAAATTTTTCTGAGCTCTACGACTCGGCATACTTTTCTTGAGACGGGAACTCTTATTCCGTTTTTCCAACTCTTCATGCTGTTGCTGGATATGGGCCAGAACCGAAGTTAATCTTTTATTCTCAACCACCGAATTTTGCTGTAGTCCTGCTAATTTATTGAAAACACTATAGTTGATCTTCCGTCCTTCATACATGATGGCCACAGTGCCATCTGGATACTCTAGAAATAAAATGTATTGCCCAACAAGCTTATGATTCAATGCTGTTGGCTCAAGCATATAAATACACTTGTCATAGGTGATGGTCAGGTTCTTCGTGACTTTACGCGGTTCCTGCCAGGTAAAAATAACATCTAGCTCAGCATCAGATTCCGTTAAAGGGCGATGCAAGCTCTTTGGGTTTCACGCACACTTGGCGAACTTCTGATTGAATTGCTCAATAAAGCTGGATAGCCAGACATTGGCTTCGGCAATCGAACAGATGCCTTCCAGACGCATTTCCTTGATCAGACGATCCTGAAGTGTCCTGTTGGCACGTTCTACACGGCCTTTGGCTTGTGGTGAGTTAGCGAAGATAATATCAATGTTTAACTCATTCAGAATTCGCCCAAATTGCGTGATCTGGCTGTCCTGACTGGATTTCTGATTGACTCTGAACACCGAATGTTTGTCACTATAAAGGGCCAGTGGCTTGCCGTATTGTTCTATATAGGCTCTGGTCGAAAGCATATAATCAAAGGTGGTTTCAGCCTCACAAAAGCATAGATGTAACAGCTTTCCAGTGGCGTCATCGATATAAACCAGCAAACAGCATTTAGGGGCTCGACCTTCAAACCAATCATGATATGAGCCATCGATCTGGATCAGCTCACCGAAGCAATCACGATTATAGCGTGGCTGGTATGGGCGTTTAAGGCGCTTAGATCTCGGGATCCAAAGCTCATTGGCTGTCATCCAGCGACGTAGCGTTTCTACAGGAATATCTAGAGCAAACATAATGCTGAGTTTCTCATGAGCCAAGGTCGGCCCAAATCCCAACAGATGTTCAGAAATAATGGAGAGGCACTTTGATTTTAACAAGTCATCATGGCGACGATGACCAGGTTGACCACGACTAGCATGAGCCATACCTGAAACACCATCTTGACTGAGCTTGTGTAATAACCGGGTAATTTGACGGGTTGAAAGATTAAGGATTTCAGCAGCACGGACTTGAGTAATACGGTGATGCCGAACGTCTTGTAGAACAGCAAGGCGTTGAATTTCTTTGTCAGACATAGTGATCAGCATCTATATTTCATATCCAGTCCATGATGGTAAAACCATCATAAACTAGACATTTTTATTGGTGAGGATATAGACACTTTGATTGGGTTCTAACAGGGAGATTTCGTATAATATAGATTATGTTAAATTAAGTATACTTGAATATTAGCGTTAGTGTATCAAGCATTAAAATTTAGCGCCTACATTCAAAGGCGCTTTTTTATTAAAACTTAATTTTTTTCACTATAGAGGCTTTCATTAAATTTGAAGCGTACCGGGTTTGTCGGAGACATTTTTATTTAAGTTAGGCCACCTGACCTAACGGGTTAATCTTATCATAGTACATTGCTTCAAACTCAAAAGGAGGTACATAACCCAATGCGCTGTGTACACGCTTTTTGTTAAACCAATCTACCCAATTTAATGTCGCAAGTTGTACATCCGCTAAACCTTGCCAGTCTGCTTTTAAATATTCAATCACCTCTGTTTTGTATAACCCATTCACTGTTTCAGCCAAAGCGTTATCGTATGAATCACCATTTGTACCGACTGACGCTCGTGAATTTGCTGCTTCTAGACGATTGGTATAGCGACTGGAAAGATATTGCACACTTCTATCGGAATGATGAATCACATTCTTTGGCATCCCTCGATCATGCAATGCTTGCTCAAGTGCATCGAGCACCATATCTGTATTCATCCGTGTAGATACTTTCCATCCAACAATTGCTCGTGAGAACACATCAATAATAAAGGCGGTATAGACCCAGCCCGAATGAGTTTGAATATACGTAAAGTTACTCACCTGAGATACCGTCTTGGTAGTCAATCAGGTTTTGAGATTATTCGACCAATAAATAATCTCTTTGATAGGCAGTCAGATGTTTTAAAACGCCATAACACCTTGTATACCTAGCTTCTGTATCAATCGAGCAACTGTACAACGTGCGATAACATAACCTTCACGTTTCAATTGTTGCCAGACCTTAAGCACACCATATCGGCCTGAACTTTCTTTCCAAATTCGTTTAATTTGTTCAGCATGATGCTCATCATGTAGACTTCGTTTCGCTCGATGTTCTGGATTGTCAGCGAGATCTAAAGTTCGTTAATAGGTTGAAGCTGAGATCGGTAAAATCCTACAAATCGCATCAACACCGTATAACACTTTATTATTATGGATGAAATCCATCATTATTTGTGTGGGCGGTCGAGCTCCGCCTGGGCGAAAGCACGCTTTAATTCTTTAATTTCACGTTCCATTTGCTTCATTTTTTCTTGATCAGATATCTGTTGTACTTTAATAGGATTTTGCTGATCTAAATGCTTTTGATGCCAGGCACGAAGTGTTTCAGGAGTACAACCAATCTAACGGATGGCTCTAGTCCTCCTATTTTTCAAGTCAATTTCTTATCCGCGATTCGGGTTATATAGAAACTTTTTAGATGAATATTCAATCTTCTAATATTTTATTAGCAATTTTCAAATGTGATTCTGCACCTTTTAGATAAACTTACTCGTGTATATGAATTTTATCGTATAAAAATGGGAGCAAAGCTCCCATTTGACTTCTAGCTACTTTTCTAAATTTTGGCTAAATAAAATTTTTCTCTTTAGCACCTTCTGAATCTAAATAGTTCTCTAAAGAATCATCGAGAGCTTCTAACCAAGGCGTATGATGTGGTCTTGCCATTTTTCCAGTCATAACTGAACGATACGTTTTATCTCTAAATTCCATAATATTTTCTTTCTTGTGCTTTTTCCATTGCATGAAAATATTATGCACCCCATCAACGTCAAAATTAGGGTAATCTGTTTCACTAATTAAATATTTCACATATTCACCTTGGAAACGTGCTTTCTTTTCATCTGTACTTAGAGCTTTCTCTTCTAAATGCTTCTTCTCAGTATGATGTTGCATTTCCATGATATTTGGCAAAGAAATTTTACCTAATATGATATCTCTAACATACCAAGCTTGGGCATCAAACATATTGAAGGTATACCATTGATCTTGCATACCTAGATAAAATAAGCGGGGATTTTTTTCCCATACCACACCTTGGTAAAGATCTAGTGGATATAAACAATTGTGTGTTCTTAAACGCAATTTATCTTCGATAAATGGGAAATGATGAAGATAACCAGTACACAAAATAATCGCATCAACTTTTGCTGAAGTACCATCTCCAAAATAAGCTTTACGTTCATCTACACGTATTAGCTGTTTTTTCTCAGACCAATTTTTCGGCCATCTAAAATCCATCGGTTTGTTACGATAACAACTATAGATTTGCTTTGCGCCATATTTGTAGCATTGTGAACCGATGTCTTCAGCCGAATAGCTACTGCCCACAAGCAGTACCGTTTTATCTGCAAATTCACGGGCATCACGAAAATCATGGGCATGTAAAATACGACCATGAAAACGATCAAAGCCTTTATATACGGGTACTTTTGGTGTCGAAAAGTGCCCTGAGGCTACAATCACATAGTCAAACTCTTCCACATAGTGTCTTTGGTTCTTGTAATCTTCTACTTCAACAGTAAATTTCTTTTTATGTTCATCGTAGCAGACATGCTGCACCGCGGTATTGAATCTGACCAAATGTTTGATCTTGGCTTTTTCCGCACGACCCTTGATATAATCCCACAACACTTCTCTTGGTGGGTAAGAGGCGATGGGCTTTTTAAAATGTTCGTCAAACGTATAATCCGCAAACTCTAATGCTTCTTTTGGCCCATTAGACCACAAGTAACGGTACATACTGCTATGAACGGGCTCTCCATTTTCATCTACACCTGTACGCCAAGTATAGTTCCATTGCCCCCCCCAATCACTTTGTTTTTCAAAACATATAATTTCGGGAATTTCTAGACCTTTGGCCTTTGCTGATTGGAATGCTCTTAATTGTGCCATGCCACTAGGACCTGAACCAATAATTGCTATTCTAGTCATCGCTATCTCCATTAGTTTTAATAGCTTCGCCTATCTCCAATTTTGATTTTATTTAGGATCGTAAGAATAGTTTATGTACAAACCTAAATTTATAGATTAAGGATAATCCACTCAAAATAGGATGCGAAGTAAAAAAAAATATTGTAGGCTACATTTATATTGGATATATAACATACAGAAAAGAATAAAAACTATATCATAAAAACTCATATAAAAATATAATATAAATAATAATATTAAATATAACAATTTAACTTCTAAATTTTTTTAATTTAATTTTGAATAACCTGAAGATCAGTGTAAAAAATCCTTACAATATAAAGCTTTAATGCAGAAGATTATCAAACAACGTTTCATATCCTAGAATTTTAATCGTATATTTAACATAAAATCTCTTATGCGAAATTAAAATTGTAACTCCAAAAGGCTTTGTTGCATAAATATGTAAGCATCTGATTTAAATAAATTTAATTTTGGATCAAAAAATAATCAAAACTTTTAAAATCATATAGTTATGAAATCTTTGTGCAACAAAGCCTTCCTAAAGTAAACTGAGCTTCTGAAAGTTCTTTTTTTGACGACTCCTCAAAATATTTTAATGCTTGTACATCATCCTGCTTTACGTACTTACCTTCTTTATACATAACTCCGAGGTTATACAAACCTATTTCATCATTTTTCTTCGCTGCTTTTTCAAACCAATAAAATGCTTTTTCATAATTTTGATTCACCCCTACCCCATCATAATACATACGAGCAACTTCAGTTTGAGCTTTTGAATGGCCTAGCTCAGCTGACTGCATCAGTAATGAAAAAGCTTTTTTATAATTTTTTTCCTTACCATTAAGACCTAGGTAGTAATCACCAGCTTCAACATACAACTGCTCTGAACTTTTATTATCTACATGTGTACCTTTTTGAAAATTACTTTCTTTAGTACAAGCGGCAAAAAATAGACACATTATTGTACAAAATAATATCAATCCATTTTTTTTCATACTCTTAACCTAACCTTTAATCTGCACCAGATGGGTGATTTTCTAATCCAGGATCTTTTTCAGTGGCAGTCCGATTCAGCAGTCGCCTTAAGTTCTTTATAAAAAGCCCGAAAGGGCTTTTTTTTATCAACACTCATAATTAAATAGCTTTGCTAAATAAAACCGTGAATTAAAAATATCATTTTAAATTTAATTGATCCATTCTTTAGGAACTTGAGGGATTTTAGATGTTCTCACACAAAGCCTTCTAATTAAGAATTGAGGAATACCAAAAATCAAAAGATTTAAATTAAAGTCTGAAGGTAATTTCACTTGATCTGTGAAATAATCTCGCTCTGAAAATCTTAGTAGTTTAAGTCTAAACCAAGTTTCTCTTGCTATCTCTTTACGGTCAATGACATTCGGGGCATAGTAATGAATATTATTTTTTAATTTTTCTAAGTCTTCACCCGCCATATAGCGTCTAAAAAACTCCCAATGACCTTCAACCAAACTTAAGCTACGAAATCTAAATGGAAAGACGACCACTTGTTGAATGATCTCATTTTGATCAATCAGTGAAGCATTCACAGCGTATTCATGATTTTCATTAATATTTATAGAAAAATGATAATCACTCCATGGAGCTGAAATCCATTTTTTTTGGTAAGGCTCAAAATAGTGTAATTCTTGCTTTTTACGGTTAAAAATTAACGGGTAATGTGTATAGCCAAATAATTCGCGACCGAATGAAATATTAAATATTTTTATTAAAAGATAAGTACTTCCAATCAGGGCAAAAGTCCCTATTATAAGAGCAAAAGATATTTCATTTTTAAAAAGTGCATAAAATAGAAAAAAAAGTAAAGAAGAACTGATTATTAATAATATGACGGAGAACCATATAGAAAAAATTGATGGCAATCCTCTAATTTCGTCCCAAGCATCAGTACAAACTAGGTAATCCTCATTAATTTCCTGAATATTAAAATAAGGTATCAGTTTATTTTTTAGATATTTATCCCGTTCTAAATTAAAATTCGTCAAACCTCGTTCGTTAATATAAGTCAATACTTGTGGTTTTTCATGGTTAATCTTCAAACCTTTGATCAAATTCTGATTTTCATAACCATAGTTACCACTCATAAGAAACCTCCATATATAGTTTTACCACTTGTAATCCGTACCACTTACTTCTTCGACAGCTAAGATATAATTTTTCTCTAAGTTATCTAAAGATAATCCTGCATTTGATGTCCCCCAGGCGCTTTCTTTCAGCCAGATCCTAAGCTGCTGTCTGCGATTATAATCAGCGTAATAATCCACTCCAAAACCTACTATAATTAAAGCAACTCCCCATCCAGTCGCTCCTAACCCAGTAAATGAGCTGACATGAACGTTGTACCTTTACGTAAAAGATAAGTTGAAGCTATTAGCGAGATTCCAAATGCTCCATCAAAAATCTTGCTAGTTTTATTATTTCGATTAAAAGAAATCCAAGCATTTTTGAATTCTAAAGCAGCAAAAATGGTAGCACCACCATATAAACCACCGCGAGCAATTCTCGTGGCCCAACCTTTTAAATATCTTAATTTTGCTGATTCACCAACCTGCAATATTTTCATTTGAAGCTGACGGTCTAACACATCCGCAACGTTGCCAAATGTTGCCGCAATTACACCTATAAAATTAGTTCCCGTTTGTAAATTCACTCCTGTAACCATGCCTTACGTAGTGCTAAACCATCTAGATGGCCAAACACTACAAATTGGAGAGCGCTTAACCGTACGGCATAGTCATGCTCACCCAGTACAACCAATAGATTTTCCTGAAAGATTTAAAGGGGTAATTAATCCAAACTTTGACAACTCTGTCCGCTGTGTAGTAAACCAAACTAAAAAAATTATGTAGTCTCACCCAATACAGCTATATCAAGTTTGATGGAGTTGTATT
Source organism: Acinetobacter sp. LipI_15 (assembly GCF_058242865.1). NCBI lineage: Bacteria > Pseudomonadati > Pseudomonadota > Gammaproteobacteria > Moraxellales > Moraxellaceae > Acinetobacter > Acinetobacter sp. LipI_15. The sequence continues at coordinate 75,964 of NZ_JBZAYN010000002.1, forward strand.
TCCTGATTTTCAAATAATGCATACGTTAAATGACATTCATTCCCGAGTCGAGACACATGTTTTAAATATATTAATAATGGCATTTTTACATGTTACAAAATACTTGATCTTTATGTCCAAACTACTCATGCTAATTGTCATATCAAACAAACAAGCAGTTCGAGTTGTCCAGTGTAATCCCCCTATAGATCAATATCCCCTTGGTTTCGAGTTAAGTCGAGTTTGAGATAATGCTTGCATGACCTTGATGTAAACTTAAGCTGTTAGACCTATTCAGAGTGGCTCAATAAATAACAAAAACTCTCTTTTTGAGATATTAAATTTTCTTTATTTCTTGATTGTATTTGCTTTATTTTTTGGCAATATTTTAACAACTCTATAATTTTAAAGAATATGATTAATCAAAACCTAGCTCTTATTTTATTATCTACTTTTGCTTTAAGTGCTTGTGCAAAAAGTGCGAATGAGCCACAAACTCCTTCTACTAATCAAAATAGTGCTTCTCCTGAGCTACAATCCAAAATTCAAAAATTGGTTGAAAAAACCAAAAAAAATATGATTTTTGTGGATGGTGGCACCTTTATGATGGGGGACTTCGGCCTACTCACACGTAAAGATAAACTGCCTATTGTTGGACTTTATGCTGCTATGCCTGCACATAAAGTGACCCTTGATAGTTTTAGTCTAAATGCATATAAAACCACATTCGATGATTTTGATATTTATACAGACAGTTTAGGTTTACCTCGTATAAGTATGGAAAAAATAACTAAAAAGCTACGCCAACCTATGGCACCAGCAGGGATCAGTTGGCAACAGGCATCAGATTATTGTCTATGGTTAGGAAAACAAGTCGGTATCCCTATGAATTTACCTACTGAAGCCCAATGGGAGTATGCTGCCCGAAATAAAGGACAATATGTCATATATCCTACAGACAATGACAAGTATGAAACAGGTCGTAATGTCTGGAGTGATGAGCAAAGAGATCAAGTCAGTAAAAGTTTAAATTTTAGTGCTACTGTTCCTTTGCTAGGTCATTTCCCAGCAACACCTTTAGGGTTCTACGATATGGCAACCGATAACTATGAATGGATGTCCGATTGGTTTGATCCACAGTATTATAAAAACTCACCTGAACTCAATCCACAGGGTCCTAAGTCGGGTAAATTAAAATCCGTAAGGAGTACACGTCAAGAAGGAGCAGCACAAAGTTTAGCTACGGGAGGCAGTGTTACTACGATTTATAGGGATGGAATGGAACCAAATCATCAATCAACTAGCCCCAATGTAAATCCAAATAATAGTACATCTGTGCGCTGCGCTTCCAGTTCAGCGAAACCTTTTCCTAAGCAATAAATTTAAATTTTCCAACATCGGATGGCTTATGCCATCCGAGTTTTATCAACATCTTTGTGACTATACATATCCAAATCTAACTCTTCGATTGGTTTGGGTGCTTGTACTAAAAAAACTTTCAGGTTTCTCTAAGCCTTCAGCTATTTGTATTTGTCTAAACTCAGGTGAGTCAATACAATGCTTATGTGACTTTAATGCAGGCGTTGGGTGGTAGCCCGATTCAGCAGTTGCCATAAGTCTAGATGTAAAAAAAGCCCTGAGGGCTTTTTTTGATTCAAGATATCAGAATCTTAGAATGTACCATTTCAATATTTTGCAACTTGCCTTCAATTTTTTTCATTTTTCGTGTCAAAATAGTCTTCAGGAAAAGGGTCTTTTCCTATCAAAACATCTCTATATTTCATCACACTCGGGTAAAAGCCTTCACTATCTATAAGTCTAGATTTATATAAATCTTGTTCCTTTACATCTGAAAAATTTAGCTGTTCAAATACGTTTTCTGAAATTTGTGCTAATTCTCTCAAGTTATTTTTACCCAATAAAAAACAAAACATTAGGAAAAAAGAAAAAAGAAAACTAACTGAATAAAAAATCAAAATATTAAATTTTATTCTATCTGTACTAATATCATCGATATTAAAATATTGAAAAATAATAATAAAACTAAATAAAATACAAAAAACTATAGACATTATGGTCGCAGTTTTAAACAAAGATAAATATGTCTTGTTTTTAGATCTACCCATCTCATATGGCATATGTAACAAACCTTTTTTAGGATCTAAAGCTGCATATACAAAATGGTATCCTTCCTCTTGCTCTTCACTTATGACCATGATTAAAGGTGTATTATTTTTAAACTTTACACCAGTGAACTGACCAACAACGCGAATTCCGTTAACCTCACCTCTAAAAGTCTTTCCGTCTCTACCTTTTGCAGCTAATGCCATAATGGGCGCGTTACTCATTAAGGAAGTACTACCAGCCAGTGTACCAATTAACGAAGTATTCGCAGCATGTTTACCTAAATTACCAATGGACAAAATTTTAGAGTTTTCTACTTCAAGATTATTAATACGACCTTCAATTTTTATCATTTTCATTGTCAAAATAATCCTTTGGATAGGAATCTTTACCAATCAAACTTTTTCTATAATCTAAAACACTGACATGTAAACCTTCTTCATCGATCAGATATGAGTTAAAAAGATTTTGATTTTTAGGTTGTTCAAACTCTAATATTTCAAAAATTTTCTCACTGTATCGACCTAAAAAACCTACATTATCTTTACCAATTAAAAAGCTAAATAGTAGACCAAACGAAAATATAAATGACACTAAATAAGAAATTATTAATTGATTTTTAAAGTCTACGATATCTTTTTCATTATCAGCATTTGAATAACCTACCAAAGCAATGATAGTAAAAAAAAAGCATGAAAATATGCTTAGTACTATTGCCCATTTAAGTAAATGTAAACAATGCTTTTTAAATGAACGCCCAGAATCATACAACATATGAAGAATCCCTTTATTTGGTATTAACACTGCATAAGCTAAATAAAACCCTTTATCTTGCTCTTCACTAATAATGATAACAACTTGATCCCCTTCATTAAATTTTACTGTAGTAAATTGCCCAATAACATCAATCCCATCTATTTTAAAAGTAAAAGTTTTTGCTCTCCTACCTTTTGAAGCGAGAATTAATATTGGGGCTGCACTTAAGAGTGAAGTACTTTCTGTCAATACTCCTAGCAGAGCTGTAGTTGCGACTTGTTTACCAATATTTTTAAAAGGCTGTATAACAGAATCTTCACATTTAAGGCCTTCTATTTTACCCACAATTTTTTTTGCATTAATCATTTATATACTCTGTAAGGCCTCACTAAATGCCTTATCCTCCTCCAATATATTCTTAAATTTACTTTTATCTAAACCAAAAGCTGATTTACTACACCAATTCTCAAGTTCGCTATCAAAAGGCTTTGTTGCACAAAGATTTCATAACTATATGATTTTAAAAGTTTTGATTATTTTTTGATCCAAAATTAAATTTATTTAAATCAGATGCTTACATATTTATGCAACAAAGCCCAGTCATCCTAATGAAATCCATACACTTATAGCCATGTTAAACAAATACACAGAATTAGACCGACCTCATACCCAAGTTAATACTTGAATAAGATTAACTCATGGATAACCTATCTTTAAAATTTTTATCTAATTAATAAAGTCAAATAAACCTATTAAAAAAATTATAAATAAGTTATCACAAATACTCCAACTCTATATTTTCCAATTCATCATTGCGGCAATAATTTACTTTTCCTTCACTATAAGACAAAATGACTAGCCATTTTTTTTGATTAAATGGTAAAACCTCATTACCTGCAAAATTTCTATATTTTTCTTTTTCTGGAAATAGTGCACCCAAATAAATTTTCTCACCAAAACAATATTCAAAAAAATTATTTTTAGCTGATATTTTTCTCCACCCATCTTTTTTTAATTTATTATCAATTTGTGTAAAATCACTTAAAGAAAGGTCAGACTTATTTATTTGAATCACTGAATATTTATTATCAATTTTATCTATTAAGACTTCTTCATTGGGTTTAAAATCTTTAAAGAATTTATAATTAATTGTTTTAAAGTATTCCCCTTCTTTAGTAACTTTTGTATTTATACAAGATACTAATATAAAAATACTCATTAATAATAGAATTAGTTTTGAAATAATCATTTTCTATTAGCCTTATTTAAAAATTCAATTTGATAAATACGCTGACTTGAAATTACACCTTCCGACATATCAATTCTTGGGCTACCGCCACCCATCTCAATTCCAATATAGGCAACCACTTTCTGCTTATTGTTTAACAAACTCAGGTTATTTACATTAACAGTTATTTTTTTTGATTGATGTCAAGCAGATATAAAAGTAAACCTACTCATTAAAAATATAAAAAAATATTTCATAACATTTCCTTTAATCTAAATAAACCTTGTCCACCTAAATCTATTGCATGATAGCCTATTTTTCTTGGTACTTCGGGCAATCTACTTAGCAAACGAAGAAATACTTTATTTATCTGCTAATTCTTCAATTTTTTCATTAGTAGCCGACCATAACCCCATCGGATCAACCCATTGATTCGGGTCTTTTACATACGAAGAATTATTTAAACCACCAAACAATCCTATAGGGTCTTTACTTACATACCTTGCCTTTCGTAATTTTAAAGTAGTGCTTTAAAATTTCTCAGGCTCATAATAACGGCAACGGTTATAATGTAAGCCAGTCTCTCCATCATAATACTGTCCTTGGAAGCGAATACTTGTTTGCTCTAATAAATTGTCACTAGTCTTAATCTCTAAAGCTGTGCCCCATGTATCTTGCTTAATTTCCCATATACATTCACCTAACTCATTTGTTAAAGTCTGCGGTGTTCCAATTTGGTCACAGTGATAAAAGGAATCAGCTAAAGTTTAGCTCTATTTTTACAAGTAACTGTAGATCAAATTTATGTCTTTTGTGCAGTTAATCGGTTCCTTTATGCTTTTAAAACCGTCACACCAAGCGTTTATGTTATTAGTATTATTTTTTAGTGAACCAAGTAAAAAACATAAAAAATAGCCCTCCTATTATTCCTATACCAATGCAAGTAATGAAATATAATATTATCAAATGTGTTTCCATAACTTTATCATTAATAACATCAATCAACATCCCCAAGAGGAAAGCTGATATACCTAAAACTATTCCCTTTATAAAACCTGCTAGATAAGGATAATTTTCAGATTCATAATTGGATATAAAAAATGATAAAATTACTTCAACTAGAATTGTTAACATTTTATTTATCCTGCTTCTTATCATCAGAGGTACTACTATTAATTGCTCTAGATGATGTTTGTTGTAATGCAAATTGATTTGCCCAAATTACTAATCCACCAGTATTTTTCCAGCAATGGCTGTAGGCACACCCGTTGTACCAACAAATGGAACTTTAGCTGTTTGTGCCATCGCCTCCCCCCAAGCTCCAAAAGCAGCTCCCGTACCTACGGCAACTAAAGATCTAGATCCATCCCATTGTAAACATTTACATTTATACATATCTTTTGCTTGTAAACTACTATCCACCAGTTGTTTTTACCACAGCCTGTCCCACTGGCGTTGCCGATATATTTTTCGCATTTTGTAAAACCGCTTTCGATAAACTCGGTATACTTTTTATTCCTTCTCGACCTACTTTTAAAACCACTGGTGCTGCCTCTTTTCCACCTACAATAGCATAAGGGGCATAACCCGCTACGGCTACTGCTCCTAGGTTATTTATTTCTCATAGCACCTTGAGCCTTTAAATCCTGAGCGAGTTGCGGATCTTTAGCCAAAGGTGACATAGTATTTGGAAGTAATTTTGCTAATACTCCACCGTTACTGCTAACTTTACTATTATTGATTACAGGAAAATCATTCCTTTGACTTTCTGTAGAACTTACAGCAGGCATCTTTGCTCTTATAATCCTCCCTCTTTCTCCATCACTTTGTATTAATTCTAGTTGAGTTTTATTATTTGATTTTTTTCTAGATTGCTGCACCATATTCTTAATTTGATTGTTGCCTTCCTCGCTGGCAGAATCAGTTAACCAAAATAATCCATTATCTTTCCCACCCATCAACCCCATCGGATCTACCCACTGATTCGGATCACTTACATAACTACTGTTATTTTCTCCCCCAAACAAGCCTATTGGATCCTTACTCAAATACCTTGCACTATATGGCTCATAATAACGATAACGGTTATAGTGCAATCCTGTTTCACTATCGTAATATTGTCCTTGGAATCGGATATTGGTTTTTTCAAGTGAGTTTTCACTCGCTTTGATCTCTAAATAAATGCCCCATGTATCCTGTTTGATTTCCCAAACGCACTCACCTAACTCATTACTGAGTGTTTGTGGTGTACCCACTTGATCACAATGATAAAACATAACGCGTTCTAACTCTGCTTTATTCTTTCTCGTTTTTACTTTCCATACAGGGTCTTTATAGATGGAATAAGGTTCTGTTTGGAACCTTGAGTAGTCTGGTGTTTCAATTAATTTAATAAATCCTATATAACCCGTTTGCAGCAGCGGTACAAAACTCTGCGGTTCATAGACATAATGCTTAGTGTAGTTTTCTTCAACGTCATTAGATTGCTGTGACTCCCAAATCATCAGGTCACCGTCCCAGCCGAATAAGGTCAGGGTTTGCGCATTTTGATTTTTCTTGTATAAACGCCTTCCAAATACATCATAACCATATTCAGTCGCCTGACCATTAAGCTCACTTTGGATCAAACGGTTCAGGTTATCCCACGTCAGTTTTAATGTTTTACCTGCATGGCTGCTTTCAATCACATTGCCTTGCGCATCGTATTTATAGTTTTTACCCTGATATTGAGCGATCAAATTACTTTTCACTTGAGATGCCTGCGTGGCAATCGGGTCAATTAAATTCCCCGCAGGGTCAAAAGTAAAGCTTTCCGTTTTATGCACACTTTGACTCTGTATCAAACGGCCAACCGCATCATATTGATAATTCAGCTTGCCTAAATGGCTGTTATCCACCTGCGTGAGTAGATAATTTTGATCATCCTGCCCCGCTCTAGCATATGGATTTATGCTAACGGCCATATAAAGGACTCTACCTGTAAATGTCCCAGCAGCTCCACCAACAAGTGCGGCTTCAACTTTAGCAGTTTCTACAGGCTTTGTTGCACAAACCTATCTGTAAAGGCTTTTTCAGCGATATAATTTTCAAATGAAGAAGCCTACACACAAAATCTATCGCACAACCAATTGGCCCGCATATAACCGAGCACTCATGAGTCGCGGAAATATTGCCATTTGGTTTGATCCTGCTACGCAATGGTATGCTCCATCAAAAGGCAAACAAGGGCGAAATCAAACCTACTCCGACGCAGCTATCCAATGCTGCTTAATGATTAAATCCTTATTCCGTCTATCTTTAGTATTGTCACTGGCTTTGTGCAAAGTCTGATTAAACTTTGTGGATTAAATTGGACCGCACCAGATTACAGTACGCTTTGCAGAAGACAAAAGCATATTGATATTGCAATCAGCTACCAAAAAAGTAGCGATGGGCTGCATCTACTCATAGACTCTACAGGCATGAGGTTTCTAGGTGAGGGCGAATGGAAACGAAAGAAACATCAGCCTGAATATCGTCGCCAATGGAGAAAACTTCATATTGGGATAGATGCTGAAACTCTGCAAATACGTGCTATTCAGCTCACAACCAATAATGTCAGTGATTCACAGGTACTTGGTGACTTACTCGATCAGATTCCACAAGATGAGCAGATTGACTCTGTTTATACCGATGGCGCTTATGACACCAAGCAATGCCGTCAGATCATTGCAGATCGGCAAGCGCATGCGGTGATTCCTCCAAGAAAAAATGCGAAACCTTGGAAAGATACAAAGACCAGCTCGCTAGCGCGAAATGAATTACTTCGTACTGTTAATCTTGCGAAGCAGTGCTTCTCAGGCAGGACATTATGGAAAAAATGGTCCGGCTATCATTGCCGAAGTTTGGTCGAAACTAAGATGCATTGCATCAAATTATTGGGGGATAAACTCAGTGCAAGAAAATTTGATAGCCAAGTCAATGAAATTCATGCACGTGTAGCAGTCCTCAACAGATTTACGGAATTAGGTCGACCACTTACCCAAGTTACGCCTTAAATTTGGCTCAATTAGGGGGCTTTGTATTTCAAATCTTTGTGCAACAAAGCCAGTGTAAAATATATCCTCAAACTTAATCATGCAATCAACTCCCTTAAATTTCTTAATTTTTTATGTTACTATTAAAAAACCATTAGCTAAAATTAAAATCAATCAATTGGACAACCAGTTAATTGCTTATTTCTATCAACATCTTTATAGAAAGCAACCCAAACATACACCCTATTATTATCTAAATCATCCCGGAAATAATTACCCTCCCTATCTTTTAATACCTGTTGGTTGGGATATAAAACTCTTATAGATTCATTTTTACCCCTACAAAAAACCCAATATTTATTATCTATTATGTAGTTTAAATACCATCCATTATTTAAAATTTTTTTTATTGTTTTATCAAACCTTTCATTTGAAAAATTTTTCTTTTCCAAACTTAAGGTAACCATATTATAGTATGAATTACCACCATATGATTCAACAACATAGCCATCATTAAAAATTTCTTTTAAATCTTTAGAAAACCTACCATTATATTCTTTTTCATTGGTAATGCATCCTACCTGCAGAACACTACAGAATAATATAAAAATTAATAATAATTTCATTTTAACCTCAAAAAGATTTATGCCATTGATCAAGAACATTCCCTATACTAGCCCCTTCAGGTGCCTTATTAAGAATACGTTCTATTTCTTTTGCTTCCACTTCTCTATTTATTTTTTTCAAATAGTCTACAGGAGATAAGTTTTTGTCACTTACTCCTCCGAAACTTAGATCCCATCATGGTGTACCAATACCTAACTCAAATGCAAATGGTTGTTTTCCATTTATAGTATTCGCTACCATATCTTTATTTACAACGGTACTTCCCCCAAACTTAATTAATGCACCAGCATTTCCAGATAAAGATGCTCCTTGAATAAAGTTATCTGTAATTTCTGTGTAATTTGAGCCTTGACCATTAAATATACGCCCCATCAGGCTTTGTTGCACAAACTTATCTGTAAAGGCTTTTTCAGCGATATAATTTTCAAATGAAGAAGCCTACACACAAAATCTATCGCACAACCAATTGGCCCGCATATAACCGAGCACTCATGAGTCGCGGAAATATTGCCATTTGGTTTGATCCTGCTACGCAATGGTATGCTCCATCAAAAGGCAAACAAGGGCGAAATCAAACCGACTCCGACGCAGCTATCCAATGCTGTCTGATGATTAAATCTCTATTCCGTCTGTCTTTACGTATGGTCAGAGGCTTTGTTCAAAGTCTCATTCATCTTTATAGATTAGATTGGACAGCCCCAGATTATTCCACTATTTTAGAAGACAAAAGCATATTGATATTGCAATTAACTATCAAAAAAGCAGTAATGGTCTCCATCTACTCGTTGATTCTACTGGCTTAAAGTTTTTAGGTGAAGGCGAATGGAAACGTAAAAAACATCAGCCTGAATATCGTCGCCAATGGCGTAAATTACATATTGGTATCGATGCTGAAACCCTTCAAATACGCGCTATTTAGCTCACAACCAACAATGTGAGTGATTCACAGGTGCTTGGTGATTTACGGGATCAGATTCCACAAGAAGAACAGATTGACTCCGTCTATACAGATGGGGCTTATGACACCAAGCAATGCCGCCAGGTAATCGCAGACCGACAAGCGCATGCGGTGATTCCACCAAGAAAAAATGCGAAACCTTGGAAAGATACAAAGACCAGCTCGCTAGAGCGAAATGAATTACTTCGTACTGTTAATCTTGCGAAGCAGTGCTTCTCAGGCAGGACACTATGGAAAAAATGGTCAGGCTATCATCGCCGAAGTTTGGTAGAAACCAAGATGCATTGCATCAAATCTTACGAAGCAGTACTTCTCAGGTGATTGGCTTAGTACAAGGAATTTCAAAAGCCAAGTCAATGAGATGCATGCACGTGTGGCAGTATTAAATAAATTTACGGAGTTGGGCGGACCTCACACCCAAGTTGTCACTTAAATTTAGATAACTTGGGGAAAGTTTAGCTTTTGAATGTTTGTGCAACAAAGCAATTATAATCTGAAAAAATTAAGCTCATTTCATTCAAATATAATGCTTCGCTTTTATTCACTTCATTTTTCAACTGACTTAAGATCTGCCCTCTTTCTATTTTATTCTTTTCACAACTACATAAGAAAAAAATTACTGTAATCATTAAGAATAATTTCATATTATAGCCCTCCAAAAGAGCGCATTAATCTAATTGCATAAAGCTCGGTATCTTTAGTATTTCCTATTAATTTACTGTGTGAAAAGTCAAAATACGTTAAACTAGGTGTGGATATAAGCTCCTGTATTTACTTGAACTTCACCACTCGAAACAGGCACATCAGCACCGACAGCAACTCCACAAGGAAAACCAAATGAATTTCCATCTAAAGTTTGATCTGTTAGATATTCTCTATTCACCTTGGAATCTAACTCAAGTTATTTTTAGCGACAGAACCAGTGAGCTAGCAGCCTAAAATTTCCTAAGTGGAAGTCTCCTGTTATTTCAGCACGCATCAATCATTTAAAATACCCCAAAGCTTTTAACTTAGGAACAAATTTTTTATTAAAATAAATTATTGAAAAACTACAAACTAATGCAAAAGAAATCAAAGTAAAAGCAAAATAAATATTGTTTTGATCAAAATATATATGGAAATCATCTACAAACTCATGAATATGAAAAAAAGGAAAAATAAAAGCAATAGCAAACAGTAAATATAATAAAGAACTAAATACCACTTTAAAAAAATGACCAAGTATACTTACTTTAATTAAAGCTTTAGCATAAAAATTTAAAATTAAAATCATATAAATCATATATAACAAGAAAAACATAGCCGTTTTAAACCAAATCATTAACTATCTCACTAATTATTTTGCACAAGATGGCAAGGTTATTTTCCCAGTACCCATTAATTCACCAGCACCTGTTATTTTACCCTCTAGTAATGCCCCTGCTAGTTTGCCTGGAGTTCGATTAATTCCAGAAGTACCCAATGGTTTATTCATCAAATCTACTCTCATATATGGAGCCCTTTGAATTACTGCCTTATTCACAGATCCTCCAATGCCACCACCAACCATAGCTCCTACTACAGCACCAGCATCATAATTACACATATTCGCAACTTCCTTCTTCGCAGCAAATAATCCCACACCTTGACCCAGCACTGAAGAAACTCCTGCACCTCCTGCTGCACCTACAGCATGTGATGCCCAAGGATTTACAGCCCCCACTGCACCTCCTGCAACACACCCAATTGCAGCACCTTTCCACTCTCCTGTTGTATAACCACCAACAGCACCAGCTATGCAGCCATATGCAGCACCAGCAGCATTTAAGGGAGTTAATCCCAATTGATCGACCCACAGATTCGGATCACTGACATAAGCAGAATTATTTAATCCACCAAATAGTCCAATCGGATCTTTACTCACATACCTTGCACTAAACGGCTCATAATAACGGTAACGGTTATAATGTAATCCAGTTTCACTATCGTAATATTGCCCTTGAAAACGAATACTTGTTTGCTCTAATAAATTGTCACTAGTCTTAATCTCTAGCGAATGGTGCAAGTGGTATTAGTAAGCTTATTGCAGCAACAATTGCGCAGAAAAAAGCTGTCGATAACAAAATTTTACTCCATCCAGCAATTAATCCCCCCATTAATGTGCATATATCAGTATCATCACCTGCTATGTACTCCATAATTTCACCCAAAGTCACACAAACTATTCCTACAACTGATGCTTTAGCCAATTTAGCAAAGTTTTTAAGTGTGCCAAGTGATTGTTTTACACCTAGCTGCGATACTCTCTGACCTAAAGCTTATTAATGATGTATTAAGTAAAAGTTTTAACCCTAGCATGTGCTAAAAGGCCTATAAGCTTATGTCCATTAATTGTTTGTTGTACTACTATTTTAATTTCATCTTTCACGATCCCACTTAAACTAAAAAATGGAATTATTATAGTTTGGACTAGGGTCTTTGCATGAATTTCATCATTTATATATCCAACGGCTTTGTTGCACAAACCTATCTGTAAAGGCTTTTTCAGCGATATAATTTTCAAATGAAGAAGCCTACACACAAAATCTACCGCACAACCAATTGGCCCGCATATAACCGAGCACTCATGAGTCGCGGAAATATTGCCATTTGGTTTGATCCTGCTACGCAATGGTATGCTCCATCAAAAGGCAAACAAGGGCGAAATCAAACCTACTCCGACGTAGCTATCCAATGCTGCTTAATGATTAAATCCTTATTCCGTCTATCTTTACGTATGGTCACTGGCTTTGTGCAAAGTCTGATTAAACTTTGTGGATTAAATTGGACCGCACCAGATTACAGTACGCTTTGCAGAAGACAAAAACATATTGATATTGCGATTAATTATCAAAAAAGCAGTGGTGGGCTTAACTTGCTGGTAGACTCTACCGGTCTAAAGTTTTTAGGTGAAGGTGAATGGAAAAGGAAGAAACATGGACCTGAATATCGTCGCCAATGGCGTAAACTTCATATTGGTATAGATGCTGAAACCCTTCAAATACGCGCCATTCAACTCACTACAAATAATGTGAGTGATTCACAAGTGCTTGGTGATTTACTCGATCAGATTCCACAAGATGAGCAGATTGACTCTGTTTATACCGATGGAGCTTATGACACCAAACAATGTCGTCAGGTCATTGCAGATCGGCAAGCGCATGCGGTGATTCCACCTAGAAAAAATGCGAAACCATGGAAAGATACAAAGATCAGCTCGCTAGCGCGAAATGAATTACTTCGAACGGTTAATCTTGCGAAGCAGTGCTTCTCAGGCAGGACATTATGGAAAAAATGGTCCGGCTATCATTGCCGAAGTTTGGTGGAAACCAAGATGCATTGCATCAAATTATTAGGCGATAAATTAATGGCAAGAAGCTTTCCTAGTCAGGTGAATGAGATTCATGCACGTGTAGCAGTCCTCAACAGATTTACGGAATTAGGTCGACCACTTACCCAAGTTACGCCTTAAATTTGGCTCAATTAAGGGCGTTTTGCATTTCAAATCTTTGTGCAACAAAGCCGTAAATAGACCAAACTACTTATCACTCTCCATAAGAAGTTTTGTATCATCTGGTATTTCATTATTTTTTATTTTCTGTAAATAACTTTTAGCAATTTCTTCATTATTACTTGCAGCAAGTGTTAGCCACTTTTCTGCTTTTACCAAATCTTGAGTTACTCCATTAGTTCCAAAAAAATAGGCTGTACCTAAATTAAGTTGAGCAAGTGAAGACCCCTTAGATGCAGCTAACTCTGACCAATAAATAAATTTCTCTCCACTTTTTGGTACGCCCTCACCAAATGCATATAATCCAGCCAATTCATTTTGGGCAATTACATCCCCACTTTCAGCAGACGTTTCTAAAAGTTTTAAATAATTTTCCTTATCGCCAGCTTCAGAATATTTCTGTATTTTTTGATATGAATCTTGCTCCGTTGATGTAATCTTTTCTGAATCAGGAAGTGTATTCGTTGATGTACCATTACTACAACCACTTACCATCAATAGGCTGAAAAAGATAGAATAAGAATATTTCATTTACTAACTCCAAAAATTAAAAACTTGACGGAAACCATTGAGAACTCGGAGGTACATTTAAATACACAGGATTTTCTTCTTGATATCTTTTCCCCAGTTCTTGTAATCGCTTCATTTCAGTACATTTGCCACTTGAGTTGCATTAGGCATAACTAATGCAGCGGTCTTTTGCTTCATCCAATAATGTAGATGCGCCGACAGGACTTGTATTAGTATAGACTACCCACCCATCGAAAATGCTTATGGTGAGGCAGGTAAACTATAATTAGCTAATGCTGGTACTGCTACTCAGCATGCTGAGTTATATTTTCTTGCACACTGCTTTTTTGGTCATTATCACTACACCCAGTTAACCCCAATAAAATTGCTAGTAAAAGTATTTCTTTCATTTATTTCTCCTTATTTTCAGTTATTTTACTTTTTAATAAATGACTATAATTGGTAAGAAATAAAAAAACCTGCTAATACTTTTCTCTTTAGTTACAAAAACAAGAAAATAATTTTATTTAAAAAACCTATCAAACAGTATCTTTTCATATAACCCCGGAAAATAAAGCTTCATTATTATAAAAATGATTACATAATGAAGCCTTTCCATTTATTTTTATCTAAGAATATTTAAATTATTAATTGCGTTCAAATGTCCTTGCTTAGCTGCTTTTTCATACCAAAACTCAGCTTGCTTTTTATCTTTTTTTACATACACGCCTTGCTCAAAGAAAACCCCTAAATTATATTGTGCTTCAGGATTACCTAGTTCAGCAGCTTTTCCAGAGAAACTAAATGCCTTTTCATAGTTTTCCTGATCCAAGTACATTTTTGATAACCCCTCATATGCCCGTGAAGGATTATCTTGGACTCCTAATAAATACCAACGCTCTGCTTTTTCAAAATCTGGTGATCGACCAAAATCTTTAACTCTATATAGTTCTGCCAAGTTCAATTTAGCATCTTTGTTACCATACCTATTTGCTTCTAAAAAACATTCTTCAGCCTTTTGAAAATCCTTATCTTTTCCTAACCCAGCAAAATAAATCATACCTAATGAATTTATAGCTTCATGGTTATTAGCTTTTGCAGCCTTTTCAAACCAATAGTAAGCTTTATCATAATTAGGTTTGATATTATCTAACCCATTTAGATAGACCCATCCCATTAGATTCTCTTTTTCATCTAAGGATAAATCTTTTAAATTAAGAATTTCACACTGCTTACTACTACTTCCTGCTAATTTACACTCTTCCTCGAGCGTAGGGAACTTGTCCTGTTTATTCAAATTTGTACAAGCAATTAAGCTACATATAACAATGCTTATAGCGGCAATAAACAGAACTTTATTTTTGAGCATTATTATGCTATCTCTTATAAATTACAGAAAATTATTTGAATACTTACTGTTTTATCTTTTCTTTAGCACTTGAGATGCCTTGCTCATATGCTTTATTAAAGTAAAATTGAGATAAACTTTCATTTAACTTATTATAATCTGGAGATGAATATATGACCCCTAAGTTATAAGATGCTTGTCCTTTACTCATTTTACTAGCTAATTCAAAATACTTAATAGCTCGATCCACATCTTTAGTGATACCATTACTATTTATCAAATTAATACCCAAATTTAAAGCAGCCTCAGCATTATTTAATGATGCAGATTTTTCCCAGTAATTATTACAAATTTTATAGTCTTGTTTAACAACCACACCTTCGCAATATATCAACCCTAACTCAAATAATGAAAGAGCATCATTTTTTTCGGCTGCACTTTTTAAATAATTTAACCCTTCTTCAATATTTCCTTCTTCAATATAAATAGAGCCTATAGAGCCCATTGCATCAACATCATTCAACTTAGCAGCTTTAAGATAATATTTTTTTGCATTTTCTATACTTTTTTGAACTCCAGTTCCAGTGTAGTACTTAAAACCAGTATTATACATAGCGGAGACATTTCCATTATCTGCCGATTTTTTTGTCCACTCAAATGATTTTTTAGTATCATAAGTTCCACTCAGCGCTTTAAAATAAATATCTGCCAATATTAGTTGAGCATCACTATTACCCTCTTTTGCCAAGTTTTCATAAATAGGTTCGAGTCTTTTATAATATTCTTTCTTTTCATCAGAGTTTGATGGTGCAGCTTCTGCTTGTGATCTTAACTGCTCAGCTTGTTCAAATGTCATATTTAAATCAGATGATGTATTTGAAGCATTACAAGCAGTAATACATATACTTACAGCTAGACTCACTAATAATTTCTTTTTCAGCATTTTGTACATAACCTCTTAAAAACTCATTTTGTTAAAAATGTCATTAATGTTGACATTATTTGGCGGAATATGTGCATGAGAGCGAGGATCATACTCAGGAATGGTTTTGGGATCGATATATGATCGAGGCTTTGGTTTAGGTACACTTTTTTCACATCTACCATTTCGACCATTACAAATGGGCCCACGTGGGTCATTTGTAAAACAAGCTTCAACCTTATAGCTAGATAAACTAGGTATAACATGTCCACTTGAAACTCCAGCACTAGCAGCGACTCCTCTATCATATGTCGACATTAAGCCATCACTAGATGCTTCACCTAAACCAGTTTTACCAAAACCTATACCTCTAAATAATACAACACTAGCACTTACATCTCCCCACCCACCATTCAATGCGTCTTTATAAACACCATCATATGGTCATGAAAAGTTACTGATCTACTTCCTGCCGCTCCTAAAGTGCCCCCCCGCCCATATGAGCCACCACCAACAACTATTGATGCGACACCTCTTTCATTATTTAGGCATTGGGATCTTAAATCATATTTAATTCCTGTTCCGGCAAGAACACTAACTTGATAACTTGAACCAGTCCATTCAGTTAACCCCATCGGATCAACCCACTGATTCGGATCACTCACATACGAAGAGTTATTCAACCCACCAAACAATCCAATCGGGTCTTTACTTACATATCTTGCACTATACGGCTCATAATAACGGTAACGGTTATAATGTAAGCCAGTTTCGTCATCGTAATATTGGCCTTGGAAACGAATATTAGTGTCTTCAAGCAATGCATTAGTGGCTTTTATTTCTATAGCTTCACCCCATGCATCCTGTTTTATTTCCCAAACACACTCACCTAACTCATTAGTCAATTTTTGTGGCGTACCCACTTGGTCACAGTGATAAAAAGCAACTCGTTCCAACTCAGCTTTATTCTTTCGGGTTTCTGTTTTCCAAATCGGATCTTTATAAACCGAATAATCCTGATGCTGAAATTGGGCATAGTCAGGCGTTTCTAAAAGCTTGATAAACCCTGTATAGCTTGTTTGCAGTAGTGGTACAAAACTCTGTGGTTCATAGACATAATGCTTAGTGTAGTTTTCGTCTAATTTATTAGATTGCTGTGACTCCCAAATCATCAAGTCACCATCCCAGCCAAATATAGTCAGGGTTTGCGCATTTTGGTTTTTCTTAAATACGCGTCGTCCAAATACATCATAACCATATTCAGTCACCTGACCCTGATGATCACTGCAAATCAATCTATTCAGGTTATCTCATGTCAGTTTTAATGTTTTGCCTGCAGGGCTGCTTTCAATGCAGACAAGTCATTTTAGATCGAGATGCACATGCGATCATTCCACCTAGGAAGAATGCAAAGCCGTGGAAAGATCAGCAAGCGAAGTCAGTAGCGCGGAACGAGTTATTAAAAACAGTCAAACAGCTAGGTAGATCGCTTTGGAAAAAATGGTCAGGCAGAGGTGGTCCCACATGTTTGAACAACTAAAAGCGTATTTATAAGTGATATTCCGCTCTAGTTAAGCCACCTTGTTTTGTTGGGGTAGCTGATCATAGTAAAACTCATTTAGCCTTGCGAAGCAGTGCTTCTCATGTCTAGACTCGAATGAGGTCGTTTCAGATTATAAAACTCAAAATATGCACTCAATTGCTTTTTCGCATCTGTGACACTGCTATAAGCTTTGAGATACACCTCTTCATATTTAACGCTCCGCCATAATCGTTCAACCATCACATTATCTACCCATCGACCTTTACCATCCATACTGATTTGAATGCCATTTGATTTCAATACATCAATAAATGCATCACTGGTGAACTGACTGCCTTGGTCTGTATTCAATATTTCAGGTGATCCATATTTTTCAATCGCTTCATTTAAAGCCGAAATACAAAAATCCACCTCCATACTAATCGATACCCTATGCGCAAGTACCTTGCGGCTATGCCAATCAATCACAGCACATAAATAAACAAAGCCTTTTGCCATAGGGATATACGTTATATCCGTAGACCACACTTGATTACTGCGCTGAATAGCCAATCCTTTGAGCAGATATGGATATTTACGGTGAGCTTGATTAGCCTGGCTTAAATTTGGTTTGCAATATAACGCCTGAATACCCATTTTCTTCATTAAAGTACGTGTATGACGTCGTCCTATATGATGCCCTTGACGATTCAACAAATCACGCATCATACGACTGCCTGCAAAAGGATATTGCATATGTAATTCATCAATACATCGCATCAGCTTCAGATCTGATGAGCTAACAGGTTTTGGGCGATAATAATAACAACCACGAGAGACTTTCAGTAACTTAGCTTGTTTAGATACTGAAATCTGAAGTGAGTGATCGATTAACTTTTGTGGTTGAAGCGGCCCAGTTTCTTCAACACACCTTCTAAAAAATCAATTTCTAATGCCTGCTCACCGATTTTTGCATGTAACTTTTTAAGATCAATGGGAGGTTCTGATGGAGCTTTTGATTGATCGAAAGCTTGTGAGGAAGCTGAGATCAATTGATTTTTCCAGTCAATAATTTGGTTTTGATGAACATCAAACTCAGAACTCAATTCAGCAAGTGTTTTTTCTGCTTTGATCGCAGCAAGTGCTACCTTAGCCTTAAAGTCGTTTGAATGATTTCTTCTTGGTCTACGTGCCATAAAATACTCCATATATTGATGTTTATAACATCATTTGGGGAGCAAAATATCACTTATAAGTGTTGTTCAAATTTCCTGATCCACCTCTGGCTATCATCGGCGAAGTTTGGTTGAAACTAAGATGTACTGCATTAAATTATTAGGCGATAAACTCAGTGCTAAGAACTTTCAAAGCCAAGTCAATGAAGTACATGCCCGTATAGCCATTTTAAATAAATTTACAGACTTAGGCAGATCACATACCCGAGTTGTCACTTAAATTTGAGTTGCTTAAGGGAGTTTTACTTTTTAAATCTTTGTGCAACAAAGTCATTACTTACTAATTACCTTGTAAAATAGCTTTTATGTAGCTTAGTTTCTCTAGATCTTCCAAACTTTTGGTTTTCATATAAGTGCTATTTTTCATAAATTCTTCTATTTTTTTTTCAACTTCTGACTTTTGCACTGTACTTAAATTATCAAGAATAATTGAAAATTCAGGTCTATTATAATAAAAATTCATTACAACCACTGCTATTAATTCAGTAAATGTTTCATCATCTACTTTATACGGTAGTCTATTAATTTTATACATAAAATCATCAGAATCTTCACATACAAAATTATACCCTGTATCTTCAAACACTTTTATTGATTTTTCACTAATATTCAATATTTTACTTTGAACTTTGAATTTTTCAATAGAAATTTCACACTCTTTATCGATAAAATACCCACTACCAATTAAATATATAAATAAAATAGTGCAGCAAAAAATAACAGTTATAAAAAATTTTTTCATTACTCAACATCCAATATTCCATAAAGGTCAACAAAATCTGGCTTGTGTCCAAATTTCCTTTTGCTTTCTAAATCCCCTCCTTTAAAAACAAGCGCTTTATGCTTGTTCGTTTTTTGTATAAAACTAGATAATTTATCCCACTTCACATTTCCATTTTTTGCTCCCATTGAAGAGGGAATAGTCACACAGCCTGTACTATAAGTTCCTGGATGAAGTCTAAAATAGCCTCTCATTTTCTTGTTATTAAAATCATAAATAAAATCATCTGTATGCATATCGACTGCATAAAGCTTGTACCAATGCTCTTTACCTTCACCCTCATGTGGGATTATCCAATATCTCCCTCTTGGAATAGCTTGCGACTCATCTAGTGATAAATTAGTTACTTGTTGAGTCATATGATCTACACTTGCATATCCACCTGTGAAAACGCCATTTATACCTATTGTTTCTTTTGAATCTAAATCAGAACCTTTAATTGTTCCATTCGATTTGTTAAAAACAATATGTACAATTAGTCCCATAGGATCCACCCACTGATTCGGATCACTGACATAAGCTGAATTATTTAAGCCCCCCATCAACCCAATCGGGTCTTTACTCACATAACGTCCACTGTACGGCTCGTAATAACGATAACGGTTATAGTGCAAGCCTGTCTCAACATCATAGTATTGCCCCTGAAAACGGATATTACTTTGTTCTAACAAATTGTCACTGGCTCTGATTTGCTGCGTATTGCCCCACGTATCCTGCACGATCTCCCAGACACATTCACCACGTTCATTACTTAAGGTTTGCGGTGTTCCCACTTGGTCACAGTGATAAAAAGCAACGCGTTCTAGCTCTGCTTTGTTCTTTCTCGTTTCTGTTTTCCATACAGGGTCTTTATAAATTGAGTAAGGTTCACGTTGGAATTTTGAATAGTCTGGGGTCTCAATCAGTTTGATAAAGCCTGTATAGCCTGTTTGGAGTAATGGTACAAAACTCTTTGCTTCATAGACATAATGCTTAGTATAGTTTTCATCAGCATTATTAGATTGCTGTGACTCCCAAATCATCAGGTCACCGTCCCAGCCAAATAAAGTCAGGGTTTGTGCAGTTTGGTTTTTCTTAAACAAACGTCTTCCAAATACATCATAGCGGCTTTGTTGCATAAACATTCAAAAGCTGAGTTCTCCCCAATCCATTCAAATTTAAGACACAACTTGGGTGCGAGGTCTACCTAATTCCGTAAATCTATTCAGAACTGCCACACGCGCATGAATTTCATTGACCTGACTTTGAAAATGTCTTGCCGTCAGCCTATCACCTAATAATTTGATGCAATGCATCTTGGTTTCCACCAAACTACGACGGTGATAACCCGACCATTTTTTCCATAGGGTTCTACCTAAATGTTTAACCGTTTGAAGTAACTCATTTCGTTCTATTGAACTTATTTTAGAATCTTTCCAGGGCTTGGCATTCTTTCTGGGTGGAATTACTGCATGTGCTTGACGATCTGAAATCACTTTTCTGCAGCACTTCGTGTCGTACGCGCCATCGGTATAGACAGAATCTATTCGCTCATCTAGTGGAATTTGATCCAGTAAATCACCTAGTACTTGTGAATCACTGACATTATTTGTAGTAAGCTGAACGGCACGTATTTGCAGTGTTTCAGCATCTATACCAATATGCAGTTTACGCCATTGCCGACGGTATTCAGGCTGATGTTTTTTACGCTTCCATTCGCCTTCACCTAAAAACTTTAAACCCGTAGAGTCGACAAGTAGGTGTAACCCATCATGACTTTTCTGATAGCTTATCGCAATATCAATATGCTTTTGTCGTCTACAAAGGGTGGAGTAATCTGGTGCTGTCCAATTCAAGCCACAGAGTTTAATCAGGCTTTGAACAAAGCCAGTAACCATACGTAAAGAAAGACGGAATAGAGATTTGATCATTAAACAGCATTGAATCGCTGTATCGGAATAAGTTTGATTTCGTCCTTGCTTGCCTTGTGGTTGTGCATACCATTGCGTCTTAGGATCAAACCAGATTGAAATATTTCCTCGCTTGATTAAAGCTTGGTTATACGAGGACCAATTGGTTGTACGATAGATTTTAGGTGTAGGCTTCTTCATCTGGAAATTATATTACTGAAGAAGCCTTCAAGAATAGCTTTGTGCAACAAAGCCCATCATAGCCATAACTTGTGATTTGACCATTGTGGTCACTTTGAATCAGGCGATTAAAGTTACCTAATTAATCTTAAGAAAAATTTATAATTCAATAGGTTTTTATATTTTTTCAAAGATTGGTTCAAATTTATAATACTAGATGCTCTTAACAAGACAAAATACGCTGTAGTAACACCGCTTTAAACATTAGTTGATGGGAAACGAATTGGGCTAAGAAAAATTTAGCTCAAATTTAAACTGACAGTCACTATTAAAAATGAGTAACTGTCAGATCAAGTCTGAGCTAGTACACCTTATATATTTTGAGATTTTCTTAAACCATACAAAAGCATAAAAAAAAGCCCTACAACAACACCAATACCAAGTGAAAAAAGCAAAGCATCAATATTTCTATGCATATCCATACTTGTATGATTAAAATAATTCGGTATAAATTTGATTAAAAAACCAACTGCACCAACAATAATTCCTTTTAAAAAGTTTTTTAAATAAGTTTCATTCTTAAATTTATAATTTGCAATTGCTGCTCCTAAAATACCCATTATAAATATTTCACTCATATTTATTTCCTCAATTTCAAACTATTATGCAACTCATTTCAAGTCACTCTCTTTAGGACTTTCAGTACCACTATTAATTGCTAAATCACCAATTTTTCCCATTCCCTCTGCCATACCAAAAATAGCTATACCTTGCCAATTTTTTTCACCTATGTGTTTCGCAATATTTAAATATCCAACTTCTTTAACACCTGCTGCTTTAGCCATACCGCCCCCCCAAACACCTGTGACAGAACCAACCGTACCTGTCAAAAATATATGATTTGCATTAAACATATTGCATTGACATTCTAAGCTATCATAGCCTTGTGAAATTGCATCTAATCCAGCGGCACTAGCTCCACTGCTAATTGCAGTTTGAGTTAAGTAACCTGAAGATGCATATGCTCCTCCCCCTACACCAACTGCATATGGTGAAGCAGCAATAGTAGCCCCAACCGTCCCTACATTCCTCATACCTTGTCTATTTTTGAGAACATTTGCTGTACCTTTATCCTTCGCAAATGGTGACACAGTTCCTGGAAATAAAGTTCCAAGAATTCCCCCTGCAGAACTATTATTTTTTCGAGTATGAATAGAGTTTGGAAAATCATTGCTTTCACGTGTTGTTGGAATTACTGTTGGCGTATTTGCTCTTGCCACTCTCCCTTTCGCAGCATCGGACTCCAATAACTCTAAATTAGTTTTAGTGTTATGTTTAACCTGCTTAGTTTTCTCAATTGTTTCATTATTTGATTTTCGAGCTGAATCACTTAACCAAAATAATCCTCTATCATCATTTTGTTGCAACCCCATCGGATCCACCCACTGATTCGGGTCAGTTACATAACTACTGTTATTTACCCCCCCAAACAACCCAATCGGATCCTTACTCATATATCTTGCACTATACGGCTCATAGTAACGATAACGGTTATAATGCAAGCCTGTTTCATGGTCGTAATACTGCCCTTGAAAACGGATATTAGTTTGCTCAAGTAAATTATGAGAAGCCTTTATTTCTAAAGCTGTGCTCCATACATCCTGCTTAATTTCCCATATACATTCACCTAGCTCATTGCTCAATGTTTGCGGTGTACCGACTTGGTCACAGTGATAAAAAAGCACCCGTTCCAATTCAGCTCTGTTTTTTCTCTTTTCGGTTTTCCATATCGGGTCTTTATAAAATTGAATAAGGTTCTGTTTGGAAACGTGAATAGTCTGAGGTTTCAATCTACTTAATAAAACCTGCATAGCCTGTTTGAAAAAATGGTAAAACTATTTGGTTCAAAAAATAATGCTTGGTGTAACTTGTATGCTGTAAGTTCTCTTGTATTTTATTATTGCTTTGAGTGTAATGTTGCGACTCGAAAATCGTCAAATCACTATCCCAACCAAATAATGTCAGGCTGTGTTCCACTTAATTTTGATTAACTATTTGACTTTGTTCAGATATTCGTCTTCCAAATATATCATAACCATAAATGGTGATTTGACTATTGTGATCACTTTGGATTAAGCGATTAAGGTTTCTGCTTATTTGGCTGGTTTCAATCACATTTTTTTGGTAAATTTAATACACATATTTTTCAAACACCTACACCTAAAATATTTTAAAAGTCTTCATTTTTTTTATCTGGAAACAAATATTCAATTATAAGAAAAATTACTGAAACTACAATACCTATCGTTTGAGTTATTAAAAAGAAAAACATTAGATCATTAAAAGGCATTATATAATCATCATTAAAATAATTATAAATAACGGCTAAAAAAAATCCTGTTAACCCCAGTAAAACCCCCTTTATAAAACAAAACAAATAGGGATGATTATCTGCTTTCAGATTAGATATAAATGTACCTAACACAATTTCAATAATTATATTGAACATATAAAAGTACTTCCTTTATTATTTACTGTACTGTGGTTCATCTAACTTTAGACTCGGATTCTCTTTAATAGGCTTTGTTGTAATAGATTTTACTGCTGTTTGACCATAAAATATTCTTTTTCCAATAGTATTTGTAGTATTTTTGTAGAAATTCATAGCTGTAACATATTCTACTCCATTTGCTTTAGCAAGATTTGCGCCAACTCCTCCTGCTAATGCTCCCACACCAGCTACACCAAGAGTTCGCTTATAATTATAGGCATTGCATTTACATCTAACACTATCAAATGTTTGAAAACCACCGTCTACTGCAGCAGAACCAACAGCACCCATTATTGGTGCCTTTGCACCTGCTCCAAAACCGCCACTAATTACTGTAACTCCATATGGTAAAGTAGCGGCGGCAGCTCCAACTGTACCTACATTTCTCATTCCTTGCTGATTTCTTAAAACATTTGCATCTTGCTTATTTTTCGCAACACTTGACATAGTTCCTGGCAATAATGCACCCAATATTCCAGTACTTGGTCTATTTTGTTGTTTGGATCTTGCATCTTTTATTTTTGAAACTTGCCAAGCAGCTTTTTGTTGAGCGAATCTTTCAGCTGCATGCTTTTCAACTAACGCATTATTCGCAGCAACTTTTTCCCTTTCCCCTTGTGCCATCAACCCCATCGAATCGACCCATTGATTCGGATCGCTCACATAAATTGAATTATTTAACCCACCAAACAACCCAATCGGATCTTTACTCACATACCTTGCACTATGTGGCTCATAATAACGATATCGGTTATAATGCAATCCAGTTTCATGGTCATAATATTGACCTTGGAAACGGATATTGGTTTGCTCTAATAAATTATCACTAGTATTAATCTCTAAAGCACTACCCCATGTATTTTGTTTGATTTCCCAAATACATTCGCCCAGCTCGTTACTCAAAGTTTGTGGCGTCCCTACTTGGTTGCAGTGATAAAACGCTACTCGCTCTAATTCAGCCCTGTTCTTTCTCGTTTCGTTTTTCCATATCGGGTCTTTATAGATTGAATAAGGTTCTGTTTTAAACTTTGAGTAGTCGGGTGTTTCAATTAGTTTAATAAACCCTGCGTAACCTGTTTGCAGCAGTGGTACAAAGCTATTCGGCTCATAAACATAATGTTTGGTGTAGTTTTTATCATGCTGAGAATTGTCTTGATCTTTGTTTGACTGTTGCGATTCCCAAATCATCAGATCACCATCCCAACCAAATAAAGTTAAGCTGTATTCTGGTTTGTTAATCTTAAATAAACGTCTTCCAAACACATCATAACCATAGCTTGTGATTTGACCATTGTGGTCACTTTGAATCAGGCGGTTTAAGTTATCCCATGTCAGCTTTAAAGTTTTACCTGCTTGGGTCGTTTCAACAACATTCCCTTGTGCATCGTATTTATAGTGTTTGCCTTGATATTGGGTGATCAGGTTATTTTTCACTTGTGATGACTGTGTTGCAATCGGGTCAATCAAGTTACCTGCTGGATCAAAGGCAAAGTTCTCAGTTTTTTGTGGGCTTTGGCTTTTGATTAAGCGTCCAATTGGATCATATTGGTAATTCAATTTTCCTAAGCGATTATCATCCACTTGAGTCAGTAAGTAGTTATTGTCATATTGATAATGGCGTTCGGCTTGGTATTTTACTTGTTGCAACTGGTTTGGCGTTTCTTGTTCAGGTCGGATGATCTGCGAACTGAGCAATCCAACTTCATTGTAGTTTTTGGTTTGAATGAGACCATTTGCCAACATCCGTGCCGTTTCACGATGTAAGTCATCGCGCTGGAACGCCACCATGTCTTGTTGGTTAAAGGCGATGCCGTAGATATGCCCGGAACCATAGCTGAGATTAGTTTGCACTTGTCCATCGGGGCGGATGGTTTTTGTTAAATTACCTAACTCATCATACTCATAACGCAGTACTGCAGTCAGTGGCTTTAAATTTGGCACCTTGTAATGCTGATGTTCACGTACCAATTGACCGAGTGGATTGCGATAGAAATCAATCTGACTGACTGCATTTTTGGCTTGGCTCAGTTGGTTATTCAGGTTGTATTCAAATTCTTCAATTTGGCTTACACGTGTTTGCACATGGGTATAAGTTTTCGAAGCGATTGCGCCATCTGCAAAATATGCAAATTGAGTAAACACATTCGGCTGACGGATTTGGAACAGCTGACCGTTTTCATTGTAGCTATAGTGCTTTTCTTCGCCATCAAAGGCTTGTTCACGCGCCAATTGACCATAACGGTTATATTCAAATAAATATTCTGCATGATTTTGATTGATCAGCTTTTGAATACGGCCTTGCTGATCCCATTGGTAGCCAATTTGTTGACGGTTCGCATCTATACGCTGTTCGAGCAAACCCGCAGCATTATAACGGTACTGCGTGCT
This sequence comes from Acinetobacter sp. LipI_15, assembly GCF_058242865.1. Lineage (NCBI taxonomy): Bacteria > Pseudomonadati > Pseudomonadota > Gammaproteobacteria > Moraxellales > Moraxellaceae > Acinetobacter > Acinetobacter sp. LipI_15. Next base: position 102,507 of record NZ_JBZAYN010000002.1, read on the forward strand.
TAAACCTTTGGTATCCGTATGCTTGAGCAAGCGCCCTTCTTCATCATGCTCAAATTGTTCTTTTAAACCATCAGGATAGACAATTGCTCTAAGCTGACCTTTGTCTTTACCTTCTGAGCTGTAGATATATTTAATCTGCTGCGCATTAGCAGACTGCTGGGCCGTCAGTGCGCCTTCTTCATCGTATTCCCATGCGCTTTCTTTACCTGAACAATCGCTATATGCGGTCATTTGCCCCAAATCATTGTATTGAATTTTTTTAGCGCCGCCTTTGGCATCAATGATTTCGACAACTTGATTATCATTGTTGTATTTATATTGCGTGATATGACCTAAAGGATTAATTTCCTTCGTTACATTACCGTCTGCATCGTATTCTTTTTTCCAAATATGACCTTCTGGATCTTTAGTTTCCGTCAAATTTCCTGCTTCATCATAGGCAAAACGGATGATGCCCCCATTCGGCTGTACAATTTTAATCAGCTGATCTTGCTCGTTATAAACTTGTTCGGTTTCTAGGCCTGCAAAATCAATTTGACGGGTAATGCGTTTTTGACTGTCACGCGATAGCCATTTTTCACGGCCATCGGCTAAGCGTGTCCGATAGGTAAAACCATCTAAGTCAAAATAATAATAGGTCGGCACATCATAAGCATCATATACAGCAACTTGGCGCAGTCGTGGATGCCACTCCAAACGGGTCTTAAAGCTGCCGTCATCTGCCCATTCCGCTATGGCTTTGGCATTTGCTTCTTTGGATTCATAGCGAATATTATGCCCACGCCCTGTACGGTCGGTATAACGGGTCAGCTGATGCGCATCATTATATTCATAGCTGCGCACGTGGCCATTTTGATCTACAGCCTTAATTAAATTGCCTTGCGTATCATATTCATAACGTGACACTGGCTCTGCCTGTTCATCCACAAAAGCAGCGATAACTTTTACTTGATCATTAAAGGCAAACTTGAGCTGGTGTTTAGCTTTCTTCAATTGAAAATCAATACTTTGCAGATAAGCCTGCTGTTCAAATAGTAAATAACTTAAAGCAACTTTTTCATCTGTTTCTTCATTGAATTGCTGAATCAACTGATAGTGTTTTCCGCCATTAAAGCTGTGAAAATGGAAACTCCACGCTGAACCAAAGTTTAGTAGCAAATCTTCATTTTCTAAAGGTTCTACCCTAAAGCCTTCATAAGGCACCGTGTATGCTTCATAGGTAATTGAATCTGGTAGCTGATGCTTGCGCCCATTACTATCAATAAACAAATAGCCGTTTCTATTTTGGATGATGACATTCGAAAAAGACATCATCCAACGAGCGCCTATCATGCTGCCATCAAACTCATGCATTTGCGAATTATATTGACGGCTAAAGCTAAAACCCACTTTAGGTAAATTAAAATCGGTGTGATTGACCCGTTCAGCACCTATAGCATAACTAATACTGTTATCAGTTGCTGAATCACTAGGTGTAGCATCCTCATTTGGAATCGAACAAGTCGAATCATTCAATGCGTCAGCCTGTAAAGCTAAAAACTCTAAAGTATCTCCTGTTGTATGTTGCTCATGCTCGCCAGTTTGATTAATCGGCACACTGGCATTGGCTTTGTTACCTTGAGTTTTAATGGCTTTTAAGGTTTCTTGAATTAGCCATGCCAAACTGTATTTTAGACCTGCGTTAGCTTGACGTTGAATTTCATTTGGAAATGAACTCAATGCCTGAGTTGCTTGAGTTTGTAGCAGCGTGCCTGTTTGTTCTTTCCTTATTTTAGGCAGCATATTGGCAAGTGCGCTAGTTTTACTTAAATCAATCAGCGGTTTTGCCCAATTGCTAAATTGTTCTGTCGGATCACGCTTTTCCGCAGTTGCACCAAAACTAATAGTGGGTGAAACCAGTCCTGACTGAATCGGCGCTGCAAAAGTATTTAGAATAGACGTGCCTAAAGTTGTTGCGCCACTTAATAATGCGGGAAGTTTGGCCTGTGTTTCAGTCAGAAACTTTTCTAAATCCCCTGCAATCTGTGCATTCAGATGCAAAGACATACGGCGAAGATCGGCCTCTTGAATTTTGCCATTTTCTGGATAGAGCTTTTCAGCCATTAGCCCCAACAAAGGACGCAATGCCATACGCACATGCGCTTCAGCTTTAGGTTCTAAATACAAACCTATTAGGTTCATACTCAGCACTGCTATTTTTTGTACAGCGGCATCACCTTGTTCTGGATCGGTTGCAAATAATAGTAAGTCCAACACTGCACCTGAAAGTGCAAAAATATTGGCTACAGTAGGGACATTTGCTTTGGCTTTTAACTGCTCTAAACTTGTATTACCACACGCTTTTAAATAATCCTGAATTTGATGTGCAATAAACTTATGATCTTCTGTATGCGTCACACTCTCTAAGTTAAAAATCGCCAGTTCAACTGCTGGCTTACTTGTTGTCTGTTGTTCTTGTTGAACATTTTGCTCAGTTGTCATGTAAAAACCTATTACTCAAATTCTAAATATTTAAAATTGTGTTTTGCTGTCGCTCTTATGAAGTACTAACCATTGTTCTTTTTCGGTCGTGTGGTTTCACTGTAAGTGAGGTAAGGACTTGAATATTGTTTCCGGTCCACCCAATCATCATCACTAGCAAGGACAGGTATCGCTTTTTCTGGTGCAGCTTCCGCTACTTTTATTTCAGGCACTTTAGGCACTGCGACTGGTGCAGCTGTCACATTCGTAGGCGTTGCAGAGCCTTCTCGAATGGTTTCCGTATAAGTCAATGCGCGTGTGGAATAAGAAATTTTACGGCCCACTATATCCTTATCAATGGTTGCTTGTGAGTTCTGAACTGCGGCAGCAGTTGACCCAGAAACGATGCCGTTACTCATTCCACTTCCACCTAATACGCTGGATAAGCCTTGTGCACCCTGACCCAAACTTGCCATTTGTGAAGCAGAAAGTCCCAAGTTGAGTTTCGATGAAATTGCAGATAGTGCGGAATTGGTGACTTGGTCTTTAAATTGATTTAATGCCTGTCCACCTAGATCTTTTAATGCATTTTTTCCGATATTTTTTAAAGAATCGGCATTTAAATTAAAGAGATTATCTTTTAACTGTGATGTTAAATTTTGCCCCAACGAACCCAATGTATTTTGTAAAAAGTCCGAAGCGCCTGGTACCACTTTTTCCGCCCAATCATAGTTGCGATTAAAGTGACTAGACTGATCCCACGCACTGCGTGGATCTTTATCAAACTCCACTTTCGCGGGTCCCGGTGCAATGCCTGTAACTTGTGCAAAGCCATTGCCATCGAGTTTCCCTGAAACTTGTTTACCTAAAGCATCAATCACTTTAAAACCGGTGCCACTAAAGAAATCTTGCCCCCCATAACTTTTAAGAAGTTCTAAGGCACCTTTCAAAGGGTTTGAAGCAGGAAGTTGTGTAGACTTGCTTGCACTCGATGCAGGTTTAAATAGATGCTGCCCTGCATTTACTTCAAATTTACCGCCTGTCTTAGCAAGAATTCCCGAGCCATTTAAAGTAATTTGGGAAGAAGCTCCTGTGATCACAATCTCTTTAGGACTGCTAATCTCTATTTTGTCTTCAGTAGAAGAAATCGTAATTCCTTTTTTTGCCAAAATATCCAAAGCATCAGACTGTGCCTGAATTTCGACTTTACTTTGCGCTGCTATTGCTTTAATACCACCTTGAGCTGCAAATAAGCTAACCTTACCTAAAGCTTGTCCCACAATATTTTTTTGCGTACTCAGGTTAATGCTATCACCGGCAATCTGATTAATCATACCTGTTGCAGATAAATGAATATCCTCTGGTGTACTAAGTGCAATACCATCCACTGAGTTAAGTAAAAGAATGGCTTTTTTAAATTTAGCGATATCTTTTTCTATTTCACTGGCAAAAGCTTTGAGCTGTTCAACAGATTCAATTTCATCTGTTTTTTGTTGCTTTGCAATATCACTTAAAGACTTACTATTACTATGACTCGTCTCCAGCTGTGTTCTTGCAATCTCTGCATCTAAATGTTCACCATTGGCCTTTTCCTGTTTATAAGTCGACACCAATAAACCTTGTCCAGCTCGTACTGCCCCCCATTGATCGGTCCGCAGCTCAAAACCTTCACCCCGACTTTCACTCTCAACCTTTTCTTTAGGATGACTTAAATGACCTAAATTCAGTTGTGTTGCACCATGGCTACTTTGCAACTGCGTACTAATTTGTCCCGTGGTGTCATCAAAGCGTAATTGACCAAATCCCTCTCCCGCCACTTCTTTAGAACGAATTCCCGCGAGTTTTTTGGTATCTGGTAATTGTCCTTTATTGTCAAATTTAGTGGGACTACGCTGCGCTTCATGAATACGACCCACGACAAAAGGTCGGTCAATGTTGCCATCAAAGAAATCAACGACGACTATTTCACCAATTCGAGGTAAGAAGCGTGCGCCATAACCTTCGCCAGCCCAAGGGGTCAACACATCAACCCAAGCCGAGTCTGTGTCATTATTGTTCGCACCTGCACCACCATCATGGCCATGATCATCAGAACGGGTAAACAGAAAACGGACTTTTATCCGCCCCCATTCATCAACATGGATTTCTTCACCGGCAGGCCCCACAACTTTAGCACGCTGTGGATGTGTTACTGGTCGATGTGTAAGTGGATTAAATTCAGGGACGGTCGTAATATTTCGACGTTGCAAAGTCAAGGTATTGGCTTGGCGTTCATCCGCATCGCTTTGTTTGACTTGCCACTGACTTTGATGGATCAGTTGTGTAACTTGATCGGTTAAGTCTTTGGGTAAATTATTTTGGTTATAAAAAGACTTGGATAAAATCAAAAACTCTTGATCAGCACCACGATGCTGGTCAATCTCTGGATGCTCATCCAATTTGAACCAATAACCAACTTGTGTATCACGCACGGTACTTTTAGCAATAAATTGTTTGGCTTGAGCTGCATAATAATCACTAAAATTTTGATTGAGACGTTCAACTTGAGCACTATTAGAGGCAGTTGCAGCATCTTCACCATTCAGATCTTGCATCCATGCAGGGCTCACATGCCATGCCTGCTCTAAGCTTAAGCTCGCATTATCTTGATTTTGACTATGTAGGTGCTTGCTTTGTACTGCACCACCACCCTCGTCCTGTTCAAGCACATCCGCTTGCCACCGCTGCACATGTACCGACGTCGGTTGCAGACTGCGCTGACCGATAAAACTGGTCATACTGTCATTTTTTTCAGTCGCACTACTGCGATGAAAACGGATATTACGTCGCTCCAAAGCTTGATATTGGCTATTTTCATCAATCAAACGTAGCTTTTGAGCTGCTATGGGTGTCACAGACGATGTTACAAAAGATTGAGCTTCATCAACCAACCAATGAATGCCTTCACTGCGTAGTAAGCGAGTAATAAAATCATAGTCAGTTTCATTACTTTGCATCATGAATGGCCGGACGTCATACTCTTTTTTTAAGCCACTTAAGTCCAAACTTAAACTCGCTGCAAAAAGTGGGCTCTTTTTTTGCCATTCCTTAAAAATAATCTCGACCACATCTTTGACCGATTTATTCATAAACACACGGCTATTACGACGCTTATGCCATAATGCCGTTGCATCTTCTAAGGTCAACTTATATAGCGTTAATGCACCATCACTTTGGCCTTGAAATGCTTCTGTAATGATCCCGGTAATACGAAAAAGTTGACCCGCATCGGTTACCTGATCGATTGCGACTTGTGTACCAATAAATTGTTTGAGTTCTAAGGTGGCAGAAGTTGAGAGACAGATGAGCTGAACATTCAAACCTTCACTTAAGGCATGTTCCCCATCAATACGTTGCAAGAATACTTGTTCATTCAGCGTGGTATTGGAAAATTGAATATGCAAGGCACGTTTTTGTGGACTAATGCCCAATTTCTCAAGTGCAGAATAAATATTGTTCAGCATCGTTATTATCTAAAATCAGATTTTTATAAAATATGCGGGGTATTTAATCAAAAAAACTCATATTTTTCTAGGCATAAACTGCCTGCTTTGTTGGGTTTTATGTAAGTAAAAATTCAAATTTCCACATTAATTCTTTATGTTATTTTTACTCTATTTATTTCTGCATTAAAAAAATATAGAGACCATCAAACTAAACTTCAGGTCTCTTCATACCACCTTACTGCTTTGCATCACGATTTATTGGTATTTAAAAATGCGTGAATATTCTCCAATTGTTCTTGTGCTTCGACATAGCCTTGCAAGGCCGCTTTTTCCAAATATTGCTGTGCAATTTTAAGATCACGCTCTACGCCCATGCCATGAATATATAGATAAGCCAACTTTCCAAAATATGTTAAAAGGCTAAGTGGATTTCATCGAACTCAGGTTTCTACAAAGTGTAGTGTAATCTGGTGCTGTCCAATCTAGACCGCATAGTTTAATCAGGCTTTGAACAGAGCCAGTGACCATGCGTAAAGACAGACGAAATAGGAATTTAATCATTAAGCAGCATTGGATTGCTGCATCAGAATAGGTTTGATTTCACCCGTGTTTATCAATGGACGGAGCAACCATTGGGTCGCTGAATCAAACCAAATTGATATATTTCCTCGATTGATCAAGGCTTTATTGTAGGTGGACAATTGGTTGTACGATAGATTTTTGGTGTGAGCTTATGAGTATTATATTACTGAATAAGCCCTTAGAGGTAGGTTTGTGCAACAAAGTCCAATTAGATTAAGTTAGGTTTAATAAGTTTAATATATTTCTTTAAATGCTATGTCCAGTGCGTCATCAACAGATTTATCTTGTTGTACAACAATTTGTCTAACTTTTCTTAGCTTCAGTCAGATATAAGACACGCCCATCTTCCTGCATGACACGGGTATGTTCTAAATAATACAGAATTGCTCTTTTTGAATGTAGAATCGCTTTTAGATCAGATGGATTAAGTTATTCCATTTATTTTCTCCTTTTGAATATTTAATCAAAAAAATTGCATAAAGAAGTTAGTAATTTAGCAATACGACAAGTTATGACGTTTAAAATGATTGCTTATAGTGCAAATTAAATGATTTTAAATCAGAGTAGGAAATTTAATATATATCTACTATAATAAATAAATATAGCCAAAATAGAAACTAATATTTTATTTTAATACATATATGAATCAATATTGCACACTTCAAATTTTTCAAAATAACGAATGGCAAGATTGCGCTATCGTTGAATTAATTGCTAATCAAGAGCAAGGCTGGAGAGCATCTACACGAACGTCATACTTATTTGAATATGCTATTGAACATATGGATTTAAGGGATGGTCATGCTCTATCATTCCAATTTCCAGTCAATGTACAAAACAACTTAGAAAACCAATGGCCAGCATTTCTCATGGACTTGCTACCTCAAGGTTATGGGCGAAAGGAGCTTTTAAATCAGCTGGGTTTTTCAATTAATGCAGAAGAACAAGCTGATTGGCCCCTACTGAAATCTGGGGCAGGTAATCCTATTGGTAATCTACGAATTAAAGAAGCTTATGACTGGCTTCAAGATCATTTTCCGACAGTGAAACCTCGTGGATTTAGCCTAAGCGAAATAATTGAAAGGAAAGAAGATTTCATTGAGTCACTTGCATCATATGGCTTATTTGTTGCTGGTTCTTCAGGTGTTCAAGGTGAATGGCCTAAACTATTACTAACACAAGGATATGATGGTCTGTTTTATTTAGATCACAGTCTTCCAGATGAACTAGCAGCAAAGCATTGGCTAGTTAAATTTAGTCGTGGAAATGATCAAAAACTGGAAAAAATACTGTTACATGAAGCAATTTACATGAAAATAGCTCGGTATTTAGGTCTAAGAGTGTTCAAGGACTTGGAACTTCACCAGAGAACGCTATTTATTCCACGTTTTGATCGCCAAATTATCAATGGTAAAGTCGAAAGAGTTGCACAAGAAAGCCTAGCCTCTTTAAGTGGTAAAGCTGGCTTCGGCGTTAAAATGACACATAATCAAATCTGTACATTGATCATGGAATGTTGCTCATCACCAAAAGCTGAAATTTTTGAATATTTGAAACGAGATATTACTAATGTTGCATTAGGAAATAAAGATAATCATACCCGTAATACCGCAATTCAACGTTTAAATGACGGTACAATTCAATTAACACCCCTCTTCGATTTTGCACCAATGTGGCTTCATCCTGACGGAATTGCACGTACTACACGTTGGGAAAAAGATGACCATGGAGGAATGCCTATATGGGGATCTGTCATAACGCAAATAGAAGAATGTACAGGAATAGATTCAACTGAAATTAAACATACAATAATTCAACAATTGCCACTGTATGAAAATTTGCTCGATGAAATGAAAAAAATAAATATAGATGATGAGATTCTACAAAATAGTCATCATCGTATATTGAATATATGCCAACAGATTCAGGAGCTTTCTAATGGATAAACGTTATAAGCCTATGACGGCAATCGAGCAAATGAATAAACGCTTACAAGTCTTAGAAAATATAAATAACAATCCTGAGTGGCAAATTTACCAGATTGCATCATACATTAGAAAAGAACTACATTTAACATTAAATGAAATGAGTAAAATTACTAAAATTGCACCACAGACTTTACAGAAAATGGAGCAACCTGATAGTAATCCAACATTAGATTCTATAAATAAGTTGTTAAATGCATTTGGTTTAAAATTTATTATTAAATCAAAATAGTTTAATTTAAATTACCTATAAACTAGATTTTGATTTATTTTCTAAATAGTCACCCCACCACTGCATCATATCAGCTCTTTGTTGAATATAATCTGCATGGTTATAACTAGCACGTGTTTTATTCTTATCTACATGTGAAAGCTGAGCCTCAATCCAACTATCTTGAAATAAGCCAGAATCATTTAAAATAGTACTGAATGTTGATCTTAAACCGTGTGAGGATAGCTCATTTTTTTTGTATCCCATCTTACGAATGGCTGAATTTATTGTGTTAAAATGCAATGGCTTATCTTTAATTTTTGGGCTGGCAAAAACATAACGATCGCCTTGTGACCACTCTAGTGCAGATCTAACAATGCTCACCGCTTGCGATGATAATGGAACTAAAAAATCAGGAATATCATAACCTGCTATCACTTTTCGACGATATTGCTTGATATGTAAAGCAGGTATTTTCCAAAGATTATTATCAAAATCAAAATGATGAGGTTCTGCAGACAATAACTCTGCCCCCCTGACTCCAGTATATAATTTAAATAGGATTGCTTTTTTTATAATCGGATCTGTATTTAGTTGAGTTATTCTAAGAATAAAATTAGAAATTTCTTCATCTTTTAAATAGGGATAATTTTTCTTTAATTTCCCTTTCAATAATATTTTATTTAGACCATAAGCTTGATTATAATCACAGTATCCCATTGCAACTGCAAAATCATAGATTTGATTTAAATAGCTATACGCTTTTTTTACAGGTTCCTTAACTCCCCTATTTTCAATCTGCTTAATTACCTTAACTAAATCAGTTCTTTTAATTTTACTAAAATCTATATCACCAATAACGGGATAAATGTCATTTATTAAACATGCATTCGCCAATTGGATTACACCACCACGTGGTTGATCTTTAAATGAATTATTTGTTTTAAACTCTAACCATTCTTCACAAACAACTTTAAAAGTTTGAATTTTCTCCTGAACTAAATTTTGTGTAGAAAATTTAGTTGCCTTATAGGAGTCTCTGGCCACTCTAGCCTCTTTGAGATTCATCTCAGGATATGTACCTAGAGTGACTCGTGGTCTTTTACCCGTTTCTGCAACTGAATATCGATAACTCCAAGACTTTTTTCCATTAGGATCGACTTTTAAGCTTAAACCATCATCATCAGCTAAAAAGTAAATTTTTTCTTTTGGATATGACTTTCGTACTTGTGTTTCCGTAAGACTCATAAATTTTTATAAACCAGCATAATGATCCCCATTATCTTAATTATATCAAAAATAAGCATTATTATGTGATGCGTATATTACGCATCACATAAGAATTTATATATATGTTTTTTATGAATATTATTCTGAGTTTATAAGTTGAGTTAACCAAAAAAGTAACCACTGTTAAAATCTGTATTAAGCAACAAGAATTAGTAATAGTTAATCATTACTCTGCAATGGGTTTGTTTTAAAGACCTCGCAACCAAGCCTTTTTTACTCAAACGGGTGTCGGTACTTTAATTGCGGAAGGTAAAGAAGTCCGTAACTTTGGCGGTAAAGACTATATTTTAGAACAGACCATCACCACAGATATTGCCTTGGTTAAAGCCTATAAAGCAGATAAAGCTGGCAATTTAATCTTTAGAAAACTGCGAGAAACTTTAATTCCGAATGTGCAATGGCCGGCAAAATGACGGTGGTTGAAGTTGAGCAGATTGTCGAAATTGGTGAGCTAGATCCAGATGATATCCATTTACCCGGCATCTATGTCAACCGCTTGGTACTCAATACTGCGCCCAATAAACGCATTGAACAAATGACCCTAAAAGTGGAGGCTTAAATCATGGCTTGGACACGTAATGAAATGGCGCAGCGCGCAGTACAAGAGCTTGAAGATGGTTTCTATGTAAATTTAGGAATTGGCCTTCCAACGCTGGTTGCAAATTATATTCCTAATGATATGAATGTCTGGCTTCAATCTGAAAATGGCTTATTGGGTATTGGTGAGTTTCCAACGCAAAAAACCGTTGATGCAGATTTAATTAATGCTGGAAAACAAACGGTGACGGCACGTTCAGGTGCTGCCTTTTTTTCCAGTTCTGAATCCTTTGCTATGATTCGCGGCGGTCATATCAATGTGGCAATTTTAGGAGCGATGGAAGTTTCAGAAAGCGGTGACTTAGCCAACTGGATGATCCCGGGTAAAAAAGTCAAAGGTATGGGCGGTGCAATGGATTTGGTTGCAGGTGTACAAAAAATTGTTGTTCTCATGGAGCACTCAGCAAAAGATGGCAATCCCAAAATTTTAAAACAGTGTACGCTTCCATTAACCGGTAAAGGTGTGGTCAACAGAGTGATCACAGACCTTGGAGTTTTAGATATTACCCCTGCTAGAGTTGAGCTTGTTGAGCTTGTTGAGCTTGTTGAGCTTGTTGAGCTTGTTGAGCTTGTTGAGCTTGCTAAAGATGTAAGTTTGGAACACATTCAGAAAGCGACGGGTGTAGAGTTAATGACAAAAAATATAAAAGTTGCTTAATTCTATAAATATTTTTTTGCAATAAAAAAGTCCACTTTTACAGTGGGCTTTAATGTGTTGACTTAACAACAAATCTTGGTAGGTATATCCAGACTCGAACTGGAGACCTCTACGATGTCAATGTTCTGGAAAAATTGAGAATATCAACAAAAGATTAATTAAAGTGAGATACAAGTTGTCTACAACGTAATTCCAAAAAAACAAATCTCTCATTTGAAAAAGATGAATTTCGTCTGCTCAGGCAAAAGCTTATATTTTTTCCATCATCATTCCCCCAAGTTTTGATGATAGGCATATAGGTATTTACTTCTCAGGAGCCGTTCATGTTCAAAGAAGAGCAGCAAATATTTGCACGAGATGGCGTAGTGATTCTGCGCGGTCTTTTTAAAGATTGGATAGATGTTTTGGAACAAGGCGTTGCCGTCAATGAACAAAACCCAGGTCAATGGTTTCGTGACTATACGCCGGGGCAAACAGAGGGCCGCTTTTGGGCGGACTACTGCAATTGGCAGAGAATTGAGGCTTTTGACCAATTTATTCGTAAGAGCCCCGCGGCCGATATTGTAAAAAACATTATGAATGCGCAAGCGGTACGTATGTTTCATGAGCATGTTTTGGTAAAAGGTACTGGCTCAGCAAAAGTGACACCTTGGCATCATGACGCGCCTTATTACCCTGTAAATGCAAAGCAAACCTTAAGCTTATGGATTCCGCTTGATCCGATTTCACGCGAGTCCAGTATTGAGTTTGTGGCGGGTTCACATCTCTGGGGTAAACACTTTAAAGCTCAGGGCTTTAATGGCGAATATTATGAACATGAAGGCGCTAAAGAAGAGATGCTGCCAGATATTGACGCTCACCGTGAGGACTACAGCATTCTCGGCTGGGAACTGGAACCCGGTGATGCGATTGCCTTTGACTTTCGGACTATACACGGCGCACCAGGCAATAGCTCGAAACAGCATGCACGCCGTGCGGTCTCTTTCCGCTGGTTAGGCGATGATGCCGTTTATGTCGATCGAGGCGGAAAAACCTCTCCACAATATCCGCATTTGATCGACAAATTACAGACGGGCGATGCCCTGCCTGAGGATGAATTTCCGTTCGTGGCTTGACCATTAATTTTTAAAGTTCCCTCCTGATACCAATGCTGACCCATTTTCAGCATTGGTTTTTTTATGCGCTTATGAACTTGCGAAAAATGTGTAAAAAACTTAAAAATAAATCTCATATATAACAAGATCAGCAAAAACATGAGCTATAACGGCAGCTGCCTATGCGGCGATGTCCAATTTCAGGTACTGCAAGACATCCATACCATTTATCATTGCCATTGCAGTTTATGCCGTAAACAAAGCGGTACGGGTGCAAATGCCGCATCACTTATCCACTGCAGCGCTTTTCAATGGCGCCAAGGCCAAGAACAGATTCAAAGCTATTATAAAGCTTCAGGTTTTACTTCTTACTTTTGTTCTCACTGCCGCTCTCCACTTCCAAATACTGTACGCAATACCGATTGGATCTGGATTCCACTCGGCCTATTAGCTCAAAGCCCTGCCATATCAACCCGCTTAAACTTTTGCCTCAGTTCTAAAACTGCATGGCAAATACCCTCTGAAGCAGATCAAAGCTTTGATCACTTGCCGAAAATGAGTGAACTCAATGCATTTTTTAAAAGACAGTTGAATCCACAATCAAAAAAGCCCTGAATCATTCAGGGCTTTTAGGTTGGACTGAAGCTTTATTCACTAAAATGAATTACGGTACGAATCGATTTTCCTTCGTGCATCAAATCAAAAGCTTCATTAATTTGTTCTAAGCTCATAGTGTGCGTGACAAATGGTTCGAGCCGAATCTCTCCTTTCATCGCATCTTCTACCATGCCTGGCAGCTGACTGCGGCCTTTTACCCCGCCAAAGGCTGTACCTTTCCACGTACGTCCCGTCACCAGCTGGAATGGGCGTGTTGAAATTTCCTGCCCTGCACCTGCGACACCAATAATCACAGACTGTCCCCAGCCACGATGTGCAGACTCAAGCGCCGAACGCATGACATGGGTATTGCCGATGCATTCAAAGGAATGATCCACCCCCCAGCCTGTCATTTCCACAATCACCTGCTGAATCGGCTGTTCATAGTCTTTAGGATTTAAAAAGTCTGTTGCGCCAAACTCTTCTGCAAGCTTGAACTTTTCAGGGTTGGTATCCACCACAATAATACGGCCTGCTTTGGCTTGGCGTGCACCTTGCACGACTGCCAGACCAATACCGCCTAAACCAAATACAGCAACTGTGTCTCCTTCTTGCACTTTCGCGGTGTTATGCACTGCGCCAATACCTGTTGTTACTCCACAGCCAAGCAGACAAACGTGTTCAGGATTCGCTTCAGGATTGATTTTTGCCAGTGAAACTTCGGCCACAACCGTATATTCAGAAAAGGTTGAACAGCCCATATAATGGTATATAGGTTCGCCATTATATGAAAAACGCGTTGTACCGTCCGGCATCACGCCTTTGCCCTGCGTTGCACGTACCGACACGCATAGGTTGGTTTTACCTGATTTACAGAACAAGCACTCGCCGCATTCTGCTGTATACAATGGAATGACGTGATCACCGGGTTTTACACTGGTCACGCCCTCACCGACTTCAACCACAATGCCCGCACCCTCATGCCCCAGCACCGCAGGGAAAATACCTTCAGGATCTGAACCTGACAGCGTAAAAGCATCGGTATGGCAAACACCAGTATGGGTAATTTTAACCAAGACTTCTCCTGCCTGCGGCGGAGCAACATCCAGTTCTACAATTTTCAGTGACTGGCCTGGACCAAATGCGACAGCTGCGCGTGATTTCATTTTGTACCCTTCTTTACCGAATGATTTACTGCCCAACCAATGTTTTAAAACTGCTTTTTTTGAACAATAAATCAAAATTACAAACTTAAATTTCTTGTGACTTTTATATGAAAATCACGCTGTGCAAGCAATTCGGTTTTTTTGATGCACTTGTTTTGCTTATATGATTTTCTCTTTTCTTTACCACTATCTATAGTCAATTCATCGAAACAGATGTCTAGGTATGAAACGGAAAAAGTTTCAGCACTGGGCTAAATACAGCGTACTTACACCAGCGTGCATGTAGGAAGGATGAATAATATGAAATTAAATAATTTGACTGTGGATACGGTTGTAGTGGGTGCAGGCCAAGCAGGAATTGCGATGAGTGAGCATTTAAATGCGCTAGGCATTTCTCACGTCGTTTTGGAAAAAAACCGTATTGCTGAAGCTTGGCGTACACGCCGCTGGGATTCATTAGTCGCAAATGGCCCTTGCTGGCATGACCGCTTTCCAAATATGGAATTTGACGCAGACCCTGACAGCTTTATTCATCATGACCAAGTCGCAGACTATTTCCAAAACTATGCAGAAAAGTTTAACTTGCCGATTCATACCGGTGTTGAAGTATTCAAAGTTTATAAAACCGATCAGCGCCTTGGGTTTACAGTAGAAACCTCCGAAGGCACGATTTATACGCAGCGCTTAGTATCAGCAACAGGCGCATTTCAAAAAGCAGTGATTCCTCCCGTCGCTCTGCAAAAACCTGAGTTTTACCAAATCCATTCAGACCAATACAAAAACCCGCAGCAGCTGCCTGAAGGTGCTGTTTTAGTGATTGGTTCAGGTTCTTCTGGTGTGCAGATTGCAGATGAAATCAACCGTTCTGGTAAAAAAGTTTATCTATCTATCGGTCAACATGAACGTCCGCCGCGTACTTACCGCAACCGTGACAATGTATGGTGGCTAGGCGTACTTGGCGGCTGGGACTTTATGCGTACAGATAAAGGGCCGCTCAAAGGTTTAGCCGTAAGCGGCGCGCATGGCGGTATAAATATTGATTTCCGCGCCTTAGCAAAACAAGGCATTACCCTATTGGGCATGACCGATTCATTTGACGGTCAAAAAATTCAATTCAAAGCTGACCTGAAACAAAACCTTGAATCTGGTGATGCTGCGCTGCATGCCTTTTACGACCAAGCAGATGAATATGTGCG
This sequence comes from Acinetobacter sp. LipI_15, assembly GCF_058242865.1. NCBI lineage: Bacteria > Pseudomonadati > Pseudomonadota > Gammaproteobacteria > Moraxellales > Moraxellaceae > Acinetobacter > Acinetobacter sp. LipI_15. The sequence goes on from NZ_JBZAYN010000002.1 coordinate 117,828, forward strand.
TGCCAATGGCCTCGACCTGCCTGCTGAACCGCAAGCGCGTCAGCTGCTGCCTAACCCAGAATGCGTAACGCAGCCGATTTTAGAGCTGGATATGCAAGCCGCCAACATTACGAGCGTCATTTGGGCTTCAGGCTTCAGTTATGACTTTGACTGGCTGCAAGTCAATGCCTTTGATGAGCAAAAAAAACCGAAACATAAACGAGGCATTTCAGATGAGCGCGGGATCTATTTCCTTGGTTTGCCCTATTTGACTGGTCGCGGTTCAAGCTTTATTTGGGGCGTTTGGCATGATGCTAAATACATCGCTGAACACATTGATATTCAACGTAAATACCAAGAATACCAAACCGATAAAAATCTACTCAAAAACACCGCCTAATTTCTACCTTTATGCACACATGAATCTCTCTCCATTTATGTGTGCATTTTTCATTCAATCTCTGTTCAGTTTTGCTCTGACCATTTCAAAATTGAGGATATTATGACCACCATTTTAAAATCAAAAATTACAGATAAGTGTGCATGGATCGGGGCAGAGATTGCCGAAAAAACCGATTGGATCTACCACTTATCACCACATGTATTAAGCATTTTTGACCACAGCCTGCAAGTATTGGCGGCAAAAAACTTAGCTGCGCCCAATTTTGTAAAATCGGATGTCGTCATTCAGGATGACGCTTTTTTAAAGGAAATTGCCTATATTTCTAATGAATTGGAAAACGGCTATGGTTTCATTGTGATTCGCGGTTTAGACCCAGAAAAATACAATGAACTTGAAATGAGCAATATTTACTATTTGATGGGTTTATACATGGGAAACAGCGTGACACAAAATGCACGCGGCGACCTCATTGGTTATGTCGAAAACATAGGTGATAAAAGCAAAAAAATGACCCGTGTTTATGAAACCAACAGCTATTTGCCCTACCATGCGGACTTAAGTGATGTCGTTGGTCTGCTCTCAATTCGTAAAGCTAAAACTGGCGGCCTCAGCAGCATTGTCAGCTCATCTACGGTTTATAACCGTATTTTAGAACAATATCCCGAATACTTAGGCTATTACTATCACCCAGCTTGGTATGACCATTTGGGAGAAACCGAACCTTCACTGAGTCCGATTTTCAGTTATTTTGACGGTAAATTGGCCTGCCGCTACTTACGCTATTATATTGAATTAGGCCATGACCGCAGAAACGTTCCACTGTCCCAAGTACAAATGGATGCCCTGAATATTTTTGATGAAATTAGCCATGATCCAAGCTTAAGGCTCGATATGATGTTAGAACCGGGCGATATTCAGTTCTGTAATAACTACTGTGTCATGCATTCGCGCACTTCATTTGAAGATTATGATGAAGCTGATAAGCGCCGCAAACTTTTACGCCTCTGGCTGCAAATGCCAAATGCGCGCAAGCTTGCGAAAGACTTCCCAGGTCGTAACGGCATACCGAAAGGTTTAGGCGAGGTAGCTTAATTTATAAAACTGAAAAGAGGCGTTGGTCGCCTCTTTTTTATTCCTTCATTTTAGTGTTAACAGCTTTGAAACTATTCTGCATATTCTTCTAATGATGGACCTAAAATCTAACAAATTAATGGCAGTGAATCATATCTAACTTGTCCCATTTAAATTGGTTCTAACTTCCGCATTTCGTATAATCGCCATTATGTTCAATCGATGATAAAAGGCTCGATTCATAGAATTATTCATTTAGAAGTTATAGGGGGTTCATCATAAAACCGTAAAATAAAGTCATTAAAATCAATTAATTGATATATCCCCCTCTGTTTGTAGAAGAAAATATTTACTTCTAAATATTCAGCTTTATAACATTTTGTTCTATCCATTTTTTTTATAAAATTTGGAAATTGCTTTTTAAATGGAAAATAGGGTCTAACGAAGTTCTGGCTCTTTAAACCATCAACTAAAAAATAATAACTATCTATCGAGGTATATGCTCCTGTAGATTTTCTTGAATGAGGCTTATAACCGAGATAACAAATTTCTCCGACTTTAAAGTTTCCTTGTTCATATTGTTTATCTACCATTTTTGATACAAAGATAGAAAATAAAATATTAAAAATTAATAATAATAAAAATAGTAAAAATCCTCCAATTAAAAGCACTCTTCTATGATAAAGATCCATTAAAAATCCCTTTCAAATTAGTTATTTCCCTAAAATAAACATAATACACGTTATAAGAAATCAATTTATTTTATCAATAAATTTCAAAACCTTACACAAATACAAAGAGCACTATTCTACTCAATGGTGCTTTTTCCATGGTTTTTACTGTTATAAGCCTAATTTTAATCAATATTCCACAGTTTTGTGTAATCCCATTCAAAGATAAAGCAAACAAAAGTGTCCAGATAAAATAGTAATCGATATCCAAGTAGTTATTGATATTGCAAACTCTCCCGAAACCATTTTAATTTGCGCAACAAAATTTAATGCAAATTTTCAGATAAAGTCTGATCCCGTACTTCGTGATATGAAGCTTTTCAAATACCTCCTGCCTCATTTCTGCTTGTTCGTAATTCATCATCGAACTCAATATTCAGCGATTGAAACAAAATTCACCAAACTTGATACGTCAATTCCACATGTATCCTGAACAGCACTGCAAAAACTAAATTTCAGGCAGATAAAAACACCGTATAAATTGCTTTATACGGTGTGAGTTTAATCGAAAGTATCTGACTTAGAAATTGTAATAGAACTGCAGATTCAACAGTTCATGTGTATCATCATCGCCGCCTTGCGCATACGAGCTACTCGGGCCGCCAATCAGGAAGTCATTTTTACCCATAATATATTCAGCCACAAAGCTCATGTTTTTATAATAAGCCGCTACTCCCAGTAAATTACGCGATGAATCGTCATAACCGTCTTCAGACTTCACATAACTGCTGTACATGGCATACGGCATAACCGCATCCAGTTTGCCTACATTCTTAAACTTATAGCTGACATCTGCGGTATAGAACATCCCCTCATTTGCCACCATAAAATTATCATCAAATGAACCCATTAAAGATGTTTTGGGCGTCAGCGGATCTTTGTTATCCATTTCATTTTTACCCAGTGTTAAGCCAAACCCCAGATTGTTATAGCTCACATTGCCAAATACCGCCCATGCTTGACGGTCACCCGTTTGGCCATTGGTTTTGTTTTCAATATCCGACTGCCAATACGATGCACCAATGTTCCCTTTCATCGGTTCCGGCAGACTTCGGATTTCCTGCTTTACACGGCCAATAAACATATTTTGTTCATCTAAATGTGTCAGGCTTGAATCTTCAGGTTTAACGAAGTTTGTAGTGTAACGGCTGGCATCTTCTGAATAAGGGCCGCTGTAGCTGCCGCCATCTCCAGTAAAGTAAGCCAATTCCACTTGCGTGCCTGTATCAAACTTGCCTTGGTATTTCAGCCCGACATTATGTACGTCTTCTAAGCCAATCTGTGTAATGACACCGCCATAATAGTTGCTTTCCCAAAAGCGCCCCGGCCCAAACGGCACAGGCTGCAAACCTGCTTGAATCAAATGACTGTCGTTAATGTTATAACCCACATAAGCATCGACCAATGTGGAAAAATCGCACAGCTTATTATATTGATAGCAGCGATACTCTAAATGACCAAAAATTTTCGGTGAAGTATAGTCCAAGTTGATACGCGCTGCATCGAAGGTCAACTTATGATCATTTTCCGTCCAGCTTTTGTCTTGGTATTTCACTCTTAAAAAACCTGAGAGTTTTAATTCCCCTAAGTCAGTTTTTGGATCCCCAATGGATAAATCTGCAGCTATAGCAGGTGTAGCCGCACACCCCAACAGCAACAATGAAACACAATAATTTAAAGCTTTCTTTTGCATTATTTAAATCTCTATACCTGTTGTTAAGTCAAGTGTGTACTGCGGGCTTTTTTGCAAAAGCCCCTGCAGCGCTTCGTTTTAAACGAAGCTAGGAAAATAGGAGAATGAAAATAGAGGATCGATCTATGCCTATTTCGGCATGTATTTCGCAATTTCTTCAGCGCTAGGCGCTTGCAAGTTGTACTTCACCAGCAGCTTGTCAAATTCACCAGACTGTTTCATGGCATCCAAACCTTGGGTGACTTTTTCCAGCATGGCTGTATCTCCCTTACGGATCGCAATACCGCCTAGAACTGGGAAAAATTGCTCTGTCGAACTGATTTGAACACGGCCTTTCAGCTTTTCTGCAGTGCTCATCGCTACACTGGTATCGTCATAATGCGCATCCACTGCTTTAGACAGCAGCGCCTGCACTGACTCAGGCGAGGTATCAAACTCACGTATGGTGATGGCCGCTTTACCCTTCGCTACACAGCTTTCTGCAGACATTTGGCGCAGCTGCTCAGGGAACATTGAGCCTTTTTGCGCAGAAATTGTTTTACCGCATAAATCATCACGGGTTTTCGGCTGATATTCAGAATCCGCCAATGCGAGCAAAGCCTCTGTCGTCATGTAATACGGAACCATATCCACTTTTTCTAAACGCTCTTTGGTGATGTATAAACCTGACATCACTAAATCAAATTTTTTCGCTTCCAAACCCGTAATCAAGTTAGAAAAACGGCTGTCGATAAAATTTGCTTGAGCATTTGAATGTGCAAAGATTTGATTGGCTACATCAATGTCAAAACCAGCAGGTTTGTCATTTTCCATATATTCAAATGGCGGGAATGTCATATCACTGCCTATCTGATAGGTCTGGCCTGCAGCTGCCGCATCAGAAGCCGATGCCGCTGATGATGCCGTATCCGCACTTTTACTGCATGCAGTTAACCCCCAAACCAAACATGCCGCTGCTACTAATGGTTTCACTTTTAACATTACACTCACTGCAATACTCCTTGAGTACTTTATGTACGTTTTAGAACTGTTATACGTGAGATTTTTCGAGATTGTAATTTTGAAATTCCTACGCAATACTCCAAAAAAAGCGATGCAAGCTTTTGATTAAACAGTAATAGACTTTTCTCATATTCTAAGCAGAGCAATATGATGAAAACAGAACAGCAAATTCGTATAGACCTCGCAGCAGCACTGCGTTTGAGTGCAAAATTAGGCATGCATGAGGCAGTCGCCAACCACTTCAGTGCCGCTGTTTCAGAGGACGGAAAATCTTTTTTACTAAATCCGAAATGGGTACATTTTTCTAAGGTAAAGGCCAGTGATTTAATCTTGGTCCATGCTGATGATGCAGGCAGTTTTGAAAAAGGCAAAATAGACTCAACCGCATGGGCCATTCATGGCCAAATTCATAAGCTGCGCCCTGATATTAAAGTCATCATGCATTTACACCCGATTTATGCAACTGCGCTTTCCTGCCTAAAAAATCCGACCTTGCTGCCGATTGAGCAAAACAGCGCACGCTACTTTAACCGTGTTTCTTATGATTCACATTATTCAGGCATGGCAGATCAGATCGCTGAAGGTCAGCGTCTTGCTCAGCTGCTGCAGACCAATACCCGACTGCTGATGGGCAACCACGGTGTACTGATCGGCTCACATGATATCGGCCTTGCTTTTGATGATATGTATACCTTTGAGCGCTCAAGTCAAATCCTGATTCATGCCTATTCCACTGGCCAAACCTTAAATATTTTGGATGATGCTGTGGCAGAAAAAACAGCGCAGGATTGGGAAAAAATTGAAGATTTCAGCATCGCACATTTCGAAGAAATGAAAGAAATTTTGGCAGCTGAAGATCCAAGCTTTATGGACTAAGAAAACTTAAACAATAAAAAAGAGCTTCAATTGAAGCTCTTTTTTTCACTCTCGTTCTAAATTCGTTAAGCCATTTCTAAACCGGCTTGTTGTACAAAGAAAGAGGCCCCCTTGGGCTTTTGCGGCATTTTCAAATGATTCGCTGTCATACGTACTTGCCCGCTTTCTTGTCCATAAACCAATTGCCCTTGGTGCACGCTTGGCAGCGGGTTATCTGACAATGCAACCGCATCTTCTGCTGCATATACCGTAATGAATAAATAACGCGGCAACTCAGTATTATTTGCACCAGATGCATGCAGCAAACGGGTATGCATGAAACAGACTGAGCCTGCAGGGCCTGTGCAAGACACAAATTTTTGGCACTGCTCCGCCTCGACTTCATCTTCCACTTTGCCTGTGAAACGGCCATCTTGCCAATGGTTATACAACTCGCCCTTTTGGCTGCCCGGAATCACCTGCAGCGGGCCATTGTCTTCTGTCACCTCACCCACCATCAATAACGCTGTGATCATGTCATCATTAGTATGCGGCGTGAATGGAAAATCTTGATGCCATTTCACAGTGGTCGCTGTATGCGGCAGTTTAGCATTTACTTTACTGTGGTGAAAACGGGTGCCGCTGCCTCCAATGAGCTCTCCAGCCATTTGCGCCATATTAGAATGAATGGCTGTTTCAAAATATGCATCTGAAATTTCCGTCGGAGAACTAACACGACGCAGTGCAGGATGTTCTGAGCTGTGATCCGCAGGATCGACATCAAAGCGCGAGCGTCCATCAATGGTTTCTCCATAAGCTTCTGCAAAGCCTCGGCTTTCGTCAATCCATGCTTCCAACTGCTGACGTAAACCCTGTAATTCCGCAGCATCTACGACATTTTCGACAACTAAAAAACCGTCACGGTGAAATTGTTCAATTTGGTTTTGATTTAACATTTGCTCATCCTATTCGCTTTTATTTATTCATGACTGCTGCAATGTCTTCTTCAGTCGGTGCTTTTAAGCCATATGCAGTCAAAATTTCTTCATATTCGCCTGAGGCTTTAATACGATTCAAACCTTCCTCAACGAGCTTATACGTTTCGGTATCACCTTTACGGATGCCAATACCTCCTACTGTCGGGAAGAATTGTTCTGTCGACGTAATCTTCACTTTGCCAGCTAAGCTAGTTTCAGCCGCTTTCATGACTGCGGCATCGTCATATTGGATTTCTACAGCATGCGCTAATAGCGCCTGCGTGGTTTGCGGCGATGTTTCAAACTCACGGATCATCAGCGCTTTCTTACCATTTGCTACACAATTTTTCGCTGAAATTTCATGTGCCTGAGTTGAGAACGCAGTACCTTTCATTACGCCCACTACAGCACCGCACAAATCATTTGGCCCTTTAGGTGCAAGCTTGGAATCATGACGCACCAGCAATGAAATATCTGTTTTGTAGTAAGGGATCATATCAATCTGTTCAAGACGCTCAGGCGTGATGTACATAGATGAAAATAAAATATCGTACTTTTCGCCTTTCAAACCAGGGATCAGATTCGCCCAGCGTGTATCCACCCAGTCGGCCTTATAGCTACCGTCAACTTCAGCAATCTTTTCCATGATTTCAACGCTGACACCGCTTGGCACGCCATCTTTCAAATACTCGTATGGAGGGAAAGTCAGGTCTGAACCTACAGTGACCAAACGTTTTTCTGCTACCGGCGCTGCCGAATCTGCAGTTGGTTCTGACTGTTTCGAGCAGCCAGCCAATAGTAAACCGCCAACGATAGCCCCAATGAACATTGATTTATTTTTCATACCCCATCCACCCAACTCTTTATGTTTATCTGTCATTTGAAGATAGAACAAACATATACAGAATCCGATTTGGATTTTTTTATGCAAAGCTTTATAAAAATAGAATTTAAAATTTAGCGATTAAAATATGAAAAAAGCAGCCAATAATGACTGCTTTCTTTAATTTAAATAGAAATACTACTTAGAGGTTTTATAAAAAGTTAATCCTTGGCAATAAATTTTTGGAACCGCTCATTATCAGACTGCATTAATGCTTCTGGTGTATCATTTAATACCACATGACCGTTTTCCATAAACATTACACGATCAGATACTTGAAAAGCAAAGCGCATTTCATGGGTCACAATAATCATGGTTAAGCCTTCTTGTGCCAATTCTTCAATCACTTTCAGCACTTCATTGACCAATTCAGGGTCTAATGCTGAAGTTGGTTCATCAAACAGAATAATCGACGGCTGCATGGCTAGCGCACGGGCAATCGCCACACGCTGCTGCTGACCACCTGAAAGCTGGTGCGGAAACTTATTGGCATGCCTTTTCATACCGACTTTTTCCAACATCGCTAAAGCCGTAATTTTGTTATCCAGCACCGTACCGCGCTTGTGATACAGCGGTGCAAGCATGACATTTTCCAAAATCGTTTTATGCGGAAACAGGTTAAAGCTTTGGAACACCATTCCGACATTTACAATTTGCTGTTTATATGCAGGCGATTCATCAGTTAATTCCTGATCTTTTAAGAAAGGCTGACCCAATAAATTGACTGTGCCTTTATTCAAGCTTTCTAAGCCATTTAAAGTACGGATAAATGTCGTTTTACCTGAACCCGATGGCCCAATAACGGAAATGACCTCACCCCATTTCACTTTTAAATCAATCCCTTTCAGGACTTCATGCTCACCATAGGCTTTATGAATATCAATAGCTTCCAATGCATATTCGCCATTGCGTTCAGTATTGATCTCTTTACGCGCACGCACAGAAGCTTGCGGCAGCTGCAGCAGCGGATCATTTTCTGCCAGCATCCCTGGTTTACGGTTCGTAATATCTATACGGCGTTCAAACCAGCCGAGCAACCAGCCAAAGACAGTCACGATCAGCACATAATAGAATGCTACGGCCAGCATGGTTTCCATCACCAAAAAGTTTTGGGTATATAAACGCTGACCGACCAATAAAATTTCAGTGAGTGAAATGACCGAAACCAAAGATGTGAGTTTTACAATGGAAACATATTCATTACCCAGTGCTGGAAGCGCAACACGAAAGGCTTGCGGAATCATCACTAAACGCTGAATGCCTGAATATTTCATGCCTAGCGCCTTACCCGCTTCAATTTGCCCCTTATGCACCGCTGTTAGACCGCCACGGTGAATCTCTGCAATATAAGCCGCTTCACTTAAAGTCATAGCAATCAGACCTGCAATAAATGGCGACGCCAAAAGCACACTCGAAGCTGGGAAAATTTGCGGCAGGTTATAAACAAAAACCAGCAGCACCAGCAGCGGTAAGCTTCTAAAGAACCAAATATAAAGATCACTCGACCATGCCAAAGGTTTGAATTTAGACTGTTTGCCCAACGCCAGTACAAAGCCCAATACAATGCCGACCACCCAAACCAATACGCTGAGTTCAATGACGGTCCAAGTTGCGGCCCAAAAGTTTTTATGTGAAAACAAACTGAATGTATAAGACCAATTAAAATCCATTCAATACCCCACTCGCATGATTCTGTTCTATTTCCTTTGTTATAGCGAACTTTGAGTGAATAAGTAATTTTGAAAAATTGAGGTCTTAATACAGAAATAATTAAGCAATAAAAAAGGCCAGATAACTGACCTTTTAAAAATTTGCACATCTACGGCATTTATAATAAACACTGTAGTTACCTTTTTATAATTATCTAAAAACAAATATAAATACAAGCTTTATTTTTAAATAACTTAAGCATTATAAATCAAAGCTGATTATACCCTTAAACTCATATAAAGCTTTTCTAAGAAAATATCACACTGCTGCAGCTGATCTATATCTACATATTCATTCGGTTTATGCGCTACAGCGATATCTCCCGGGCCACAAACCATCACAGGACAATGCAGCGCCCCTTGGAACAATCCGCCCTCAGTACCAAAGGAAATATTGCCTATAGAGGTTTCTTCTGGCAACAGGCTTTGAATAAACTGAACCGCCTCAATGGTTTTGGAGGTTTTCAGCCCTGGATATTGGTTGACTTCTTCAACCTCAATGTGACTGCGGAAGTCATCCTGTATTTGACTTAATATCTGCTCTTGAATAAGACTGCTGCTGTCCTCCGCCAAATGACGGATTTCATAATCCACCACACAGCTGTTCGGTACAATATTCAGCGCTGTCCCACCATTAATCTTACCCACATGCACCGTGCTGTAAGGAATATCATAGCCAGCGTCCTTATGTCCTTGTTGACGGAGGTTCTGCTGAATGGTTTGCAAAGAAGTCACCAGCTGGCTGGCCACATGGATCGCATTGACATAATTAGGCGCTAAAGCCGAATGCCCCTCTTCACCGCAGCAGCGGGCGCGGAATACCGTTTTGCCTTTATGCGCCAATGCCAACTGCATCATGGTCGGCTCACCAATCACACATAAGATAGGGGAAATAATCGTGGAAGCCAGTTGATCTAAAATCCCACGTACACCAATACAGCCTATTTCCTCATCATAAGAAATACACAAATGCAGCGGACGTTTGAGCTCTAATTTTGAAGCTTTCAACATGGCGATGATGGCACATGCTAAAAAGCCTTTCATATCCGCTGTTCCGCGGCCAATAATTCTTCCGTCTTTATGCGTCGCTTCAAAGGCTGGCGAATCCCACTGCTGCCCCTCTACCGGCACAACATCTGAGTGGCCAGACAAAAGAATACCCGCCTGATCACGCGGTCCCACACTGGCCAATAAATTAGCCTTGCTCTGTTCTGCATTAAAATTCAGTTCTGTAAAAATACCGTTTTGCTCAAATAATTTTTGAACATAAAAAATAAACGCTAAATTGCTTTTATAAGATGTTGTATCAAAAGAAATAAATTTATCTAACAGCTGTATGCTGTTTACATCAGTCACTATTTATGCCTCTTCCAGTACAGGCTTTGTCTTAATATGCGGATCAAAGAAATGCGCATCGCCCATACCGGGTATGTATTGATTGGATAGGAATGCACGGCAGCGGCTGATGAATGCCTGCGACACCGTATTCAGATTTGCATTTTTTGCAGTCGCCAAACCAATTTTCATCGGACGGTTATCGCCTGCTATACGCAAGCGGACGAGTCGTTTGCCGTCTAATGAATAATTATTTTTCGGGCGCACATTTAAAATGGTATAGCCCAGATTATTGGCTACCATCGAACGGACGACATCCACATGGCGCGAAGTATGCGCCACCAACGGGCTTAACTTATGCTTACGGAACAATGAAATAAAGTAATCATTACTGAAAGGCATATCTAAAAGCACCATCGGCAGTTCTGCCAGTTCTTCTAAAGTCACCGCCACATTTTTTGCTAGAGGATGCGCTTCACTGACCAAAACATGCGGCGGCAGCACGGCCAAAGGTTCGAAATTAATCAGGTCATGATCAATATTTAAATCATAAGTCAATGCGACATCCAATTCATTACGCGCCAACTGGCTCAACAAAATCTGCTGATCATCCTCACTTAGCTCCAAAGTGACATTTTTATATAAATTGGCAAAGCCATGAATGATTTCTGCATAAATCATGGGTGAAAATGCAGTAAAGCAGCCGAGCTTTAAGGGCCCACGGATAGAACCTGAAAAGTCAGCAGCCAAAGCATATAAGCTGCTGGCCTGACTTAAAATGAATTTGCATTCCTGCATGACTTTTTCGCCAATGCTGGTCAGCATTAAGCCTTTTGCATGCTGGCGAATAAATAGCTGTACTTGCAATTCAGATTCTATGTGGGCTATCGCCGCTGAAATAGAAGGTGAAGAAACGTGAATTTTTTCAGATGCAATAATAATGCTGCCGCTTTCAGCTGTCGCAACAAAATATTGCATTTGACGTAAAGAAATTCGATTTAACAATGCCGCGTCCTTTTCAGCGCAGGCTAAGCATTATTCATCGCCCGGTACACCATAACTTGGAGAGCTGGATGGATCTAAAGCCCGTGCAACATAATCCTCAACTTGCGGTTCATACACTTTCCAAAGCTGATACAAGTCCTCAATTGGAGTTTCAGACCAATCAACCCGAAGATTAATCACAGGCCATTCCAGTTTATCGACTACTAGAATACCTGCTGAATGAACTGGGCCAGCTTCGCCGCCTGCATCTAAACCAGCTTGCAGCGCTATAAGCAAGCGCTCTGCCAAACTGCCGGATGCCTGATGAAAAGCATCAACCATGGCCTGAGGAACATCTTCATTTGCAAGCAGATTTCCCGCACCAACAGCATGCTCCCCTACGCACTGAGAATGAACACCTAAGGTATATTTGCCGCTAAATGCAGCAGGCTTTTCATCAAAATTTAAAACCGTCAGCTGTCGATACTCAATAAAGTCGGTATTTTTGACCAATTCAGCAATCGCATCGTCTGGCGCCAGATCATATTTGGTCATATCTAGCAAAATATTTGCCAAGTATGGATCTGTAATGTTCTGAGATGTTGCAACACCCACACCGGCCTTGGCTTGAATGCACCGCGATGCAACAGCTGGAGAAGAAGAGCTGATCGCTCCTCCAAATTGCCCCGTTTTATGACAGCGAGCAATAATTGAAAATGTCATAGGCTGCGTTGCTCCTTTTACTTAGTCAGGAATAACTGCAGTTGCATCAATTTCAACCAGCCATTCAGGACGGGCAAGTGCCGAAACGACAATACCTGTTGAAACTGGGAACACGCCTTTTAGCCATTTGCCAACGACACGGTAAACATCTTCACGGTAGCGCGGATCAATAATATAGATTGTGATTTTGCAAATATCTTCAAGTTCACCGCCAGCTTCTTCGAGCAGCATCTTAATGTTATACATGGCTTGTTCTGCTTGGCCCGCAGCATCGCCAATGCATACGCTTTCAGATGTATCTAGGTTTTGTCCAATTTGACCGCGTAAGAACACTGTGCTGCCGCGTGCGACAACTGCTTGGCATAAGTCATTATCTAAATTTTGTTCTGGGTAAGTTGCTTTTGTATTAAAAGTTCTAATGCGTGTATGTTTCATCTGAAGTGTCCTCTGTTTACTACAGTTTCAGTATGAATCAATCACTTGTGAAGGCAATTTCCCTTTTCCGTGTTAGTGCTTCAAGTTTTCCTTACTAGATATATTTTATTAATTAGCCATATAAGATGTATTTTAAATCTTGAATATTTTTATTTTATAAAATTCACCACTGCATGAAATTTTTATTTTTTTATGTGATACATGCAGTGATACAAGATGTAGTCTTTTAAGTCGTAAAGAATTTATAAACTGGCAATAAAAAAGCCTTAAATCAATAAGATTTAAGGCTTTTTTTAATTTTGGTGGGATGGCGTCAATTGAACTCAGCTCATAACCTATTCATTCTAAAGCTATTTTATTAAATAAAAAAAATCTTTGACCCAATTTTGACCCAAATTAGATTTAGTGCATTGAATCACTTTTAAAATCTTATTCAAATCCAAATTCAGGATTTGAAGTGGCGTACTGATTATACCAACATCGAACACGCTATAAAATGATATATTATAACATATCATTTCTTTGATTTTCTTTTTTGATGTATCATTCTTTTAGATATATTCAGGGACAAGGTAATGTTTAAAATTATTGATGATTTAAAAAATAAATTAGATCAGCATCGTCCCCTATCACCTGCGATAGTAAAAAATTTACAAGAAGACCTTATTGTACGATGGACTTATCATTCCAATGCTATTGAAGGCAATACACTTACTCTATTAGAAACCAAAGTTGTACTAGAAGGCATTACTGTCGGTGGAAAAGCTTTACGAGAGCACTTCGAGGCAATTAACCATAGAAATGCCATTTATTACGTTGAAGACATTATTAGAAAGGAAGAACCTTTTTCTGAATGGCAAATTCGCAATATCCATCAACTCATTTTAAAGAATATTGACGATGATAATGCTGGCCGATATCGCCAGCAAAACGTATTGATTTCAGGTGCTACAACTACACCACCCGACTATACCCTACTCAATGATAAAATGGCTCAATTGATTGATTGGTATAACAGTGAAGCACATGCACTTCACCCTATCGAACGTGCTGCAAAAGTACATGCTGACTTTGTTGGCATTCACCCATTTATCGATGGCAATGGACGTACCTCGCGCCTCTTAATGAATCTTGAATTATTAAAAGCTGGCTATCCACCTTGTGTCATTACTGTTGAAAATCGATTAGCTTATTATGAAGCTCTTGATCAATGGATGGCTTATGGGAAAACTGACGCATTTAACCACTTGGTTTCCGATGCGGTACTCGAAGGATTTAAACCGTATCAAGTTGTTTTAGGAATTTAGGGGGACTCTGTCTTTCAAAGCTTTGTGCAACAAAGCCCTTAGCTTTTAAAACTTTAGTAAATTAGCTCTATAACATAAAAAAACCGATGTATAAACATCGGTTTTTTAATTTTTTATTTAGTTATGCAGGCGTAGCTAGATTTGCGACTTTAAGTAAGCTCACTTGGTCCTGTTGTCTTTGCATAATAATTTTACCATTACGCACACTTAAAATAGCTTTTACTTGATTAGCAACAACTTCATAATCATTTTTAGCCGGCATAATTATAAAACTGGCAGGACGTCCGACCTCAATCCCGTATTGATCCCCTAAACATAAAGTCTTGGCTGAATTATCTGAAACAAAATCCAAGCAACGTTGTAAGTCTTCGTAACCCAGCATATGACAGATATGTAAGCCAGCATCCAGAATACGAATAATATTACCGTTTCCTACTGGATACCAAGGATCACGAATTGAATCCTGAGCAAAACAAATATTCATGCCTGCACGGTCAATTTCTGGTACACGGGTCAAACCTCGGCGCTTTGGATAGCTATCAAATCTTCCTTGCAAATGAATACTTTCTGTAGGGCACGAAATAAAGTTAATTTTAGAACGTTTTAGTAAGCGGAATAACTTGTAACAATAGGCATTGTCATAAGATCCCATCGCTGTAGTATGGCTAGCTGTTACACGTTCCCCCATACCTCGTACGTGTGCTTCATCTGCCAAAACTTCCAAAAAGCGAGATGCTGGATCATCAATCTCATCACAGTGTACATCCACCAGACAGTTATATTTTTCAGCTAAATCCATCAAGAAATGAACTGAACTTACACCTTTTTCACGGGTATATTCAAAATGTGGAATGCCACCAACTACATCAGCACCAAGCTTTACGGCTTCCTCCATTAAAGTACGACCATTTTTAAATGACTCAATACCTTCTTGTGGAAATGCTACAATCTGCAAATTCACTTTATCTTTGATTTCTTCTTTAACTTCAAGCATAGCTCGCATTGCAGTTAAGCTTGGATCAGTGACATCGACATGTGTACGCACATGTTGAATACCATGCTCAATGAGCATATCTAGCGTTTTTAAAGCACGTAGTTTAGTATCTTCAAAAGTGATCGTGGCTTTACGTTGCCCCCAACGTTCAATCCCTTCAAAGAGTGTACCTGACATATTCCACTCAGGCTCACCCGCAGTGAGTACAGCATCTAAATGAATGTGTGGATCAACTAAAGGAGCCATGACTAATTGTTGTTGTGCATCGATAGTATCTACATCAACTGTTTGAATGAGACTAGCCTGTTTTTCAATGGCTTCAAAGATGCCATTGTTGTAAGTAATACTAAATAGCCCTTCTTGTTGACGTAAAACTGCATTGATAATTTTCATGTTGGTTCCTTTTAAAATAATTAATGACTCATGTGCCAGATCAGTAATGCCATTGAAGCATTTAGACGGAAATTTGCCTCAGTTAAGACCTGATTTGTCAGTGATTCAATTTTTTGAATCCGTTGGTTTAAGGTGTTTCTATGGATACCAAGTCGTTTGGCTGTATCATTTAAGTTGCCATTTTCTTTAAGCCAGGCATCTAACGTTTCGAGTAGTACAAATGGATGCTTTTTATCGCTAATGAGAATACCCAAGGTTTCATGCATGAATTGCTGCAATACGCTTTTGTTCGGAATCGCTTTTAAAAGTTTTAGCACCCCCAAATCACGATATTGGCAAATACTATTTTTCATCTGCATTTCAAAAGCAATTTCCTGAGCTTGGGATGCTTCCCAAAATCCTCGTTGAAATGCCACTGCAGAATTCACTTCATTTGAGAACCCTGCAAAGACCTTAAGTTTATTATCAAGTTGACTCATTTGATCGATCACTTCTATGAGTGATTTTTTCCACGCATCGATATCATGATCATCAAGGTTGAGTACCAAACTAAACTGATCCCCCTGACGGATGACTGGAATTTTCTGCTTCCACTGTTTGGACCATTTTTCCAAGGCTTCATAACACTGTTGTTTAATTCTGAAAAAATAATTTTCATGCACAGCATTAGTATCGGTATGAAACAAGGCATGAATATTGTGTAAGCGCAGTACTGTAATCACATGACGTCCAAGTAAGTTAATTTTTAACTGTTTGGCACGAAGTTGAATTGTCTCTACCGATGGAAAATCCCCTGTCAGTAATTGAGAGATTACATCTTCACTCGATTTTTTGACTTGAGAAAACTGAACTAGCTGTGTACCAATCGCATGCGTAACTTCAACCATCTTCAAACTGTAAGGTTGCTCAATTAACGGTAAACCAAGCTCATTTGCGCGTGAAATAAGTTTAGGTGGAATTTCATGGATATATTCCTGACCTGTCATAATGACAAGCGCAGCTACATTTCGTTCATATGCCTGTTCAAGTAAACCTAAGAGATTATTTTCATCACGGGTATAGTTGATTCCCGTAACAAATACAATCTCTCCACCCTCAATCCATTCAGCGATTCCTTCATTTTCTGCTACATAGAACCAGCGGACAGGCCGATGAATATTTTCTGTTCCACCACATAATTTTAGTGGATAAAGTGAAGGTAGATTCAGGATATCTTGAACGGTCATATTCATCGCATTACTCCACTGCATCTACTTTATTTAAGACAGATGATTCCTGACGTAATGGGAATAAATAATTCAACACACTATAAGTGGTACATGCCACCACAATACCCACAATAGGTGCAATCCATGGTGATACATAGGCAACAATTGCGCCTGTGAAATAAGCAATCAAACCAATCCAGTTAAAATTAGGAATATTTGCTTCAGCTAATAATGGATATTTTCCTTTATGGCGAATCCAGTAATCCGCCATGATCACACCACCAAGTGGAGGAATAATTGCGCCAAGGAGTAATAAGAACGGAATCAATAGCTCATACATACCAGCAGCAGCTAAAATGATCCCCGCAACAGCAGCTACAAGCACCATGGTTTTACGGCGTTCACTTCTTACCATATGGCAAGCAGCAGTTGAAACACTATAGATTGCTGGGCCTTGGATCGTCCATAAGTTCAGGCAAAGCATCACTACTGCAGCAATAGATAACCCTTGTAAAACTAAGACCTCTACAATATCGGGTTGTTGATAAACGATTGCCATCCAAGCGCCAGCTAGGACCATTAGACCATTACCAATTACAAAGCTCACTAGACATGCCCAAATCGCGATTTTTCCGCTCTTGGACATGCGCGTCCAATTGGTAATTTGTGTTGCACCACTGGCAAAGGTACCAAATACCATGGTAATGGCTGTTGCGAATGTGAGTGTTTCTGTCGGTTGAACACTAGTTAAACCAGTCCATCCACCAATTTCTTTGGTCGCTAAGACAATAGAAGTAACGAGCAAAATAAACATTAAAGGAATCGATACACGGGATAGATATTCAAGTCCTTTAAAGCCGACAATTGCTGTAATGGAAAAACCGAGTCCAAATAGCACCATCAAAGGAATGAGTAAACTGTCAGAAAATCCTAATATTTTTCCAAGTGAAATCGCCAGAGTTGCTGTTCCCCAAGCAAACCAGCCTAATTCAGCAAAACCTAAAATAAAGTCTGATAATTTACTGCCCCAGTTGCCAAAGCAGAAACGTCCCATTAGAACTGTATTTAAGCCACTACGTGCAGAAATAAATCCCAAGGTCGCGGCATAAGCTCCTAATAGCAAGTTGCCTATGGCTACAATCCACAAAATATCAGTGAACTCAAAAGCTACCCCAATTTTTCCACCAGCAAACATAGTTCCTGTGAAAAAAGTAAAACTAAATAACACTAAGGCTATTGGGAAAAAGCCTTTACGTTGTGAAAGTGGTGTTTCTGTTAAAGGCGACTCTGCATGCACGCTCATATTCAACACTCCTACTATTCAATTAAAATCCTTGAGCGCTGTATTGCAAGAGCTATGCCAATTTTTTAATGCTTAAATTTATGTAGGTTAAATTGTTAAATGTGGGCAATTTGCACATATTTTTACTTTTCATGCAGAGTAAATGGGTAAACTACTGTGCTTTAATAACATTCAGTGATTTTATTTTGTGCATTTTAGAAACTGTAAATATTACAGAACATGCCGATATTAACAGAGATGGATCCGGAAATTTGAACAACTCCTATAAGTGATATTCTGCTCCCCAAATGATGTTATAAACCTCAATATATGGAGTATTTTATGGCACGTAGACCAAAAAGAAATCATTCAAACGACTTTAAGGCTAAGGTAGCACTTGCTGCGATCAAAGCAGAAAAAACACTTGCTGAATTGAGTTCTGAGTTTGATGTTCATCAAAACCAAATTATTGACTGGAAAAATCAATTGATCTCAGCTTCCTCACAAGCTTTCGATCAATCAAAAGCTCCATCAGAACCCCCCATTGATCTTAAAAAGTTACATGTAAAAATCGGTGAGCAGGCATTAGAAATTGATTTTTTAGAAGGTGTGTTGAAGAAACTGGACTGCTTCAACCACAAAAGTTAATCGACCACTCACTTCAGATTTCAGTATCTAAAAAGCTAAGTTATTGAAAGTCTCTCGTGGTTGTTATTATTATCGCCCAAAACCTGTTAGCTCATCAGATCTGAAACTGATGCGATGTATTGATGAATTACATATGCAATATCCTTTTGCAGGCAGTCGTATGATGCGTGATTTGTTGAAACGTCAAGGGCATCATATAGGACGACGTCATACACGTACTTTAATGAAGAAAATGGGTATTCAGGCGTTATATTGCAAACCAAATTTAAGCCAGGCTAATCAAGCTCACCGTAAATATCCATATCTGCTCAAAGGATTGGCTATTCAGCGCAGTAATCAAGTGTGGTCTACGGATATAACGTATATCCCTATGGCAAAAGGCTTTGTTTATTTATGTGCTGTGATTGATTGGCATAGCCGCAAGGTACTTGCGCATAGGGTATCGATTAGTATGGATGGTAAAGGTCGATGGGTTGATAATGTGATGGTTGAACGATTATGGCGGAGCGTTAAATATGAAGAGGTGTATCTCAAAGCTTATAGCAGTGTCACAGATGCGAAAAAGCAATTGAGTGCATATTTTGAGTTTTATAATTTGAAACGACCTCATTCGAGTCTAGACAAAATGACACCAAATGAATTTTACAATGATCAGCTACCCCAACAAAACAAGGTGGCTTAACTAGAGCGGAATATCACTTATAAATACGCTTTTAGTTGTTCAAACATGTGGGACCACCTCTGAATAGTGTGATCCGTCAATCAAGAAAAGAAAAATCTTTTCTTCCGATGATTCTGTGAAGAAAGAAGTAATTTACTTCGTAACATTAAATCCTGCTAAGAAATAGACATTGCCAATCTTATGTGGCATTACTACTCATGACTTTAAGCAATGAATTGATTTACTATTCATTTCGATGGTTGATTAAATGATCATTTATAAAAAATCGGACTTACACAAAATGAGTTACAGACTCTAATATCACCCTCACTTTAAGTGGCATAAGTTATATTACTGCTTTTATCAGACTTATGCTGCAATATATGAGTGTAGGACAGTAGGCTTTTTTACCTCTGTCGCTATATAGCCATAAGTAGTTATGGCACCCCAATCTTCAATTTTGAAAACTAGTTCTCAGCCCATTAAATAGCGTCATTATTTAGTTCTGCTGGTTAAATTCAATCCTAACCATAAGACCACCAATAGCATTTGTCCGACGTAACTCAACTTTTCCGTGATATAAATCGACAATTTGCTTAACAATCGATAAGCCGAGACCACTACCAATAATGACACTGTTCTGATTCACCCTATAGAATCTTTGGAAAATCAGCGGTATTTGTGCTTCATCCAAACCAATTCCATTATCCTCAATCTGCACAAAGCTATAATTTTTAACACAGCCACAACTGATTTTTATGACACACGGGCGTTCATAACTACGATAGATGATGGCATTCTCTAAAAGATTACGGAGCATAATTTCCAATTGATCCATTTGTGCCATGACCAGGGCCGACTCCAGTTGTAACTGTAATTCAATCTTTGCCTGACGAAGCTGAAAATCCATCATCGCAAGGGTACTTTGAATCACATTAACGAGATCAACCGAGCCTTGAGCTTGATGAGCATCGGGTTCAATCCGTGCCAAGGTTAGTAACTGCGTAATCATTCGCGAGGTTTTATCAATGCCAATCATGATGTCCTCAGTTGCTTCTCGCGCCTCCTCGGTAGAACGTGCGCTCTGCAAAACTTGTGCATGCAGGCGGATCGCAGCTAGAGGTGTACGTAACTCATGAGCTGCATTTGAGGTGAAACGTTTTTCACGTTGCAAACTTTCTGCAATTTCACTCAATAATGTATTTAATGAATTCACCAAAGGTTCGATTTCTTTGGGTACGACAAGATTAATAGGTTTTAAATGCTCAATCGACTGCTTTTCCAAGTTTTGACTGATGCTGAACACAGTAGAAAGATGGCTGCGTATGATCTGTAAAATCAGCCAGGACAGTAATGGTAAAAAAAATGCTGAAATCCCTATTAAAAATAACAACATATCTCTCTGAATATCCTGACGGATCGTCCAAACCTGTGCAATTTGTACTTGTATAGTGTGGGTGCTGTCCCAAACCGAATAACTGCGATAGGTTTTATTACGAATCTGAATCCAGCCAAAGTTGGCTTGCTGGACAAACGGATGTGTGCCAATGCCAACCGAACGATAAATCAACTTGCCATTACGATGCCAGATCTGGAATATAATCTGATTATAATGCTCCCCTTGAGCTTTCTCGATGACCGTATGATCCGGGATTCGCCCCGCCAGTGAACTTGAAGTAGTCGAAAGTAAAGCATGGGCTGTTTCAGCCAGTGATTTATCAAAAATATTATTCGCGGTACGCTGCATTCCCCAGTAAATACAACCTAAACTACCCACCCACACACTGGCGGTGATGACCATTAAAATAAATGATAGACGTCTGGTCAGTGAATAACTGCGAATGAAATTGGCCATTAATAATTTTCATCCATAATATAGCCAAAACCCTGCACTGTACGGACAATGTTTTTCCCAAGCTTGCGCCGTAAATTATGAATATAGACCTGGATCACATTACTGCTTACATCCGCATCATAGGCATAAAATGAGTTTTCTATGCTCTCCCGTGAAATAATCCGGCCACGGTTAAGGATAAAGAGTTCCAGCAAGTGAAATTCTTTCTGAGTTAATTCAACTTCAGTTTGATCTCTCAGTACCTGTTTGGTCGCTTTATTAACTGCAATATTGCCAATCTGAATCAAATCACTCACTTCACCTGAAATACGGCGCAATACCGCTTGAATCCGTGCAATGACTTCATACAAATCATATGGCTTAACTACAAAATCATCTGCTCCTGCATCCAAACCTGAAATACGCTCCTGAATTTTATCCTGAGCAGTCAGAATAATAACGCCTACTTTATTCTTTTTACGGCGCAGTGACTTTAAAACTTCCAATCCATTCCGGTCTGGCAAACCTAAATCAAGCAAAATAAACTGATAATCATAACTCGCCAAAAAATGATAGGCTTGCTCTGCTGTGGTGGCGATATCGACCACAAAATTTGCATGATCTAAGCCCCGTGCTGTCGCCTTAGCCAGTAAGGCATCGTCTTCAACTAACAATATTCTCACGTCTGAGCTACCTTCTCATTCTGCTACTTATAAGCCTATATTTATTTCTGTGAAAGCGGCAGGTACTCTGGCCCAAGAAAGACAGAACACCAACCGAATAATGATCATACAAGGCATTGATATATCAGCACTCTACTATTTTACTCTGCCTGATGATCCTCATGTAAAGGCCATAACTGATGCGAATTCAGCAATAGTAAACTCAAGCTTTCTGCATAATCAATTTTGGCTTGATCAATTCGACCGCGCGCATCAACCAGTTGCTGTGAATGAAGTAACAGTTCATTTAAACTCAATTCACCAAGCTTATATGCTTTTTGCATCAATCCATGTTGTTGCTGTAACTGTGCCAAATTCTGTTGAGCCTGCTCACTCCGTACAGTTGCCGACTCCATCTGCGTAAACCAGTATTGCGTTTCCTGACGCAAACGGTTTTCTACTCGTCCGATCTCAAAATTGGCCTTTTGAGCTTCCGCCATGGCCATACCAGAAGCTATACGCACTTGCCGACTGGCGAGTGGAATTGAAACGCTCACACTCATCAAGTTTTCAACGCCAGACTGTTCACGACTATAGCCCACTCCGACCGTAGGATTAGGTACCCGATTGAGTTGCTCTCTTTTGACTAATGCATCTTGCTGTGCTGCCTGTGTTTTAACCAGCTCAAGCTCATGGTTGGCAGACAAAACCTGCTGTATCCATTCAGTCTGTGTATATTCGAGTGGTCGAATTTTGATGACATCACTGCTCCAGTGTTCTGGAATATTTCCCTGATAATCACGTGACAATAACTGCTGTGCTTGATAGTAAGCTGTTTTAGCCTGCATATATTGCTCTTCGATTTGCCGCGATTCATTGCTAAGTAGCATCAGTTCCAGTCGTGGGGCATCTCCAGCACGAATACGCTGCTGGGTCATTTGCATATAGTGCTGTATTCTTGCTTGCTGTTCCTCTAAACGCGTCAATTGCAAAGCACTGCGCATATATGCAAACCACTGATTTAGCAAATTTTTGGCAACTTCATGTTTGGCATCTTCATATTTTAATTCCGCAATACTCATCCCTCGTTGCGCCAAATCCTGATCCAGCTCGTATTTGCCAGGCAAACGAATCTGCTTTTCAATACCAAAGCTCGGCTCATAACTATTGGACTTTGTTTGACCATCCTGGGCGTTGCTGTTACGAAGCTGCATGCCTGCACGCACGGTCCAGGGATGGCCCAGTTTTAGCCCCTGTCCTGCAAAATTGGCATAGTCCTGGTCCGAAACTGCCGATCGAACAGTTGGATGCTGTAACAAGCTCTGTTTGACCGCATCGAGTTGCGGCAAGACTTGATCCAAAGCGGGTTCCGCGGATACGACAGAAGTCATCATCACACAACAGCCCAAGCCCAGTAAACGTAAGGCTTTACCCAGCAAACGGGGTTGAGTCGCTATCTCTGGTTTCATTCGTTCACTTCTCCTTGACCAGCATAACCCGATGTTATGGTTGGTAATACCCAATAGAAACAGTCACTTGATTTAAATTTCTTTTGGATATGGGCTAAAACTAAAGGTACAGTTGCGAGGGGTAAAATCAACAGAATCAAATTACGCTCAGTTGCACCCCGAATTTTTTCTTGAATGTTGCGATAATGTTGGCGGCTGCCGAAACCTTGTGCCGGGATACAGGTACATCCTGTCACAATCTCGGGAATAAGCCATAAATGGCTCATTAATTCTTCCGCAATATCACTGGAGATGTTGATAGAGAGTTGGCACATTTCAGACATGAGTATCTCGCACTAAACCAAATTGTTTGAACAAGTTAGGAAGTAAAATCAGCGTCAGTAAGGTGCAGGAAATTAATCCCCCAATCACCACGATCGCCAATGGACGCTGAATTTCAGCACCTGGCCCAGTGGTAAAGAGCAAGGGAATTAAACCCAAAGCCGCGATACTTGCAGTCATCATTACTGGACGTAAACGTCGCATCGCCCCCTCACGAACCACTTCTTCAATTGCAACGCCGCGTGAAATGAGCTGGTTAAAATAACCGATCATCACCAAACCATTCAGTACGGCAATCCCCATTAATGCAATAAACCCAACAGAAGCAGGTACCGATAAATATTCACCGGTAATGGCTAAGGCTACGACTCCCCCAATTAAAGCAAAGGGAATATTCACAAAAACCAGTACTGCCTGACGAACAGACCCTAAAGTTGTAAAGAGCAGGAAGAAAATCATGGTCAACGCTGCAGGGACAACCAGCATCAGACGCGCTGCTGCACGTTGTTGATTTTCAAACTGTCCACCCCATTTCAATGAATAGCCGGCCGGTAATTTAACTTTCTGGGCAACCTGCTGTTTTGCTTCCTCGACAAAACCAACCAGATCCCGGTCACGCACATTGGCACGGACAACGGACATTCTTGAAGCATTTTCCCTGTCAATTTTGACGACGCCTTCAGTCTTGACCATTTCTGCTAAAGAGGACAACGGTACAGCCGCTGAGTTTGCAACAGGTAAATTCATGTTCGCGAGGGCAAAACTGGATTGTCCCAGACGTGGATCACCTTTCATCATCAATGGAACTGGTCGCCCCTGTTCAATAATCGAACTAATCTGCTGCCCTTCAATGAGCATTTTGAGTTGTGCCTGTATGCTCTGACTATCTAACTGATTGCGGACAGCCATATCACGACGAATACGTAATTCCTGATATTGCACCCCAGAATTTTCCAAAGTCATGACATCTTCACTGCCTTTGATCCCTTGTAGAACGGTAGAGATTTGCTTAGACAGCTGATTCAGCTGATCTAAATCGGTACCAAAAATTTTGACGGCCAAATCTCCACGTACACCCGATAACATTTCTGAAGTCCGCATTTCAATCGGCTGACTAAAGGTGAGATTGACCCCAGGAACATCGGCCAATACATGGCGAATTTTGGCTAAAATCTGCTCCTTACTTTGTCCCTGCCACTGATCTTGCGGTTTCAAAATGACAAAGCTATCGGTTTCATTTAAGCCCATAGGGTCAAGGCCCAGTTCATCCGAACCGGTTCTTGCCACAATGCGGGCCACTTCTGGAACTTGTTTTAGAATTCTTCTTTGAATGTCCAGATCAAGTGCAATCGAATTTTGCAGGCTGATCGATGGCATTTTTTCCAGCTGCAATATGGTGTCACCTTCATCCATGGTTGGCATAAAGGACTTACCAATGAGTGGAAAAATGAGTGCAGCAACCACCAAAGCACCTCCGGCCAAAGCATAAACACGTTTCGGATGGACCAAACTTGCATTTAACACCTTGCTATATGCCTGTTCCAGCTTAGCAACAATATACGGCGTGTGATGTGCTTGAGATTTTAAAAAATAGGAACACAGCACCGGAATAATCGTTAATGAAAAAATCAGTGAGCTCGACAATGCAAAGACAATGGTCAGTGCCACTGGAGAGAAAAGCTTCCCTTCCAGACCTTGCAACGTCATTAACGGAATGAAGACCAGCATAATAATGATCATTCCTGCAGTCACCGGCACCGCCACCTCACAAACTGCGCGATAAATGACATTCAGCGGGGGTAAAAACGAACGGTGTTTGGACTCGTGTGCATCTGCCAGTTGCATTTCGATATTTTCAACCACCACAACCGCCGCATCGACCAGCAAACCAATGGCAATGGTTAAACCACCCAATGACATCAGGTTGGCACTTAATCCAAACTGACGCATCATTAAGAAAGTACTCAACGCAGATAAAGGTAAAATCGCGGCAACCACCAAAGCGGCTCTTAAATTGCCTAAAAACAACAGCAATAAAATCAGGACCAATACAATCGCCTCGACCAAGGTTTTACTCACGGTATGAATGGCACGATTCACCAGTTCACCACGGTCATAAAAAGGCTTGATCGTAACGCCCGGGGGTAAGTTTTTCTCAATGTCATGCAAATGTTCACGCACACTTTGCACAACCTGACGTGCATTGGCGCCTTTTAAGGTGAGGACAATCCCTTCAACAGCTTCACCCTGACCATTTTCGGTTACCGCTCCGTAACGGGTAAGGGCACCGGTATGAACATCGGCGACATCCTTCACTTGCACCAGCGTCCCCTGATGATTGGAAACAATAATCTCACCCAGCTCTTGTAAATTGGTGACACGACTATCGCTACGAATCAGTAATGATTCTCCATTTTCATTCAGACGCCCTGCACCGTCACTTGCATTATTTAATTCAATTGCTTGTTTTAACTGATCAAGAGATAGACCTCTCGATGCCAGAGCATCCAGGTTAGGTGTCACTTCAAAGGTACGTGCCAAACCACCCAGGACATTGACATCCGCTACCCCTTCAATTTTTCTGAGCTGTGGACGGACGACCCGATCGAGCAAGGTTCGTTTTTCCATATCACTCATAGGACCATGTAAAGTGAACATAAAAGATTCACCTAATGGCGTCGTCATAGGCGCAATCCCGCCAGAGGCATTGCCAGGCAAAGCTGACATGACTCCAGTCAAACGCTCATTGACCTGTTGTCGGGCCCAATAAGGATCTGTCCCTTCTGCAAAATCCAGGGTAATGATTGCAATAGCATATTTAGATTGTGAACGTAGTACAGTTTGATGAGGGATTCCCAACATTTCCTGTTCTATCGGTACCACAATACGGCTTTCCACCTCTTCTGGCGTCATGCCAGGAGATTTCATCACAATTTGAACCTGTGTGCTTGATACATCGGGAAAGGCATCAATCGGCAATTTGGTAAATGCCAAATAACCCGCAACACTGATTGCCATACCCAATAACAGCATTAGGATTCGTTGACTCAGTGAAAATGCAATAATACGTTTTAACATGTGCCTAACCTCAATTCACCGCAGTGCTACTGCTGGCAGGTGGTGCCTGCTCTGCACCGAAACCTGACCAAACGGCTTTTAGACGTTCGACACCCCGCACAGCAACTTGAATTCCAGGTTTTAATGCATTTCCAATCACATGACTTTGCTGCTGGTTCGCCCCCACCAGTTCCACAGGCGTTGCCACGAAACCATTTTGATTCTTGATAAAAATGAAGTGCTTGTTATCTTTTAAAGTTAAGGCAGCACTCGGTATTACCCATGCGGTTTTTGTTGTCGGGTTATGGCTTTGAATATTCGCTTTAACAAACTGTTGTACTTTTAAACAGTTATCCTTGGCCTGCATTTGGACTAGAACATTTTGAGATTGCGTATTGCCTGAAAGTGCTGGTGCAATTTGTTGTACCTGCCCGGTAATTTCACACCCCTCAACTTTGACCAAATCGCCAATCTGGATATATTTGCTATCCGCTAAAGGGGCTTGCAGCATTAATTGCAAAGGTAGATCACTATTCACCAACTGGCCCAGTACTGCACCGGTTTCTACATACTGACCTGCAGATACCTGTAAACTTTCTACACTGCCTCTGGCTGGACTTTTGACATACACTACGGAATTCAGTCCCTGACTGCTACTTCCTCCCATAAACTGCAACATGCGTTGCTTGGCACTCAAATCAATATTCAGTCGTTGCACTACATTCTGGGCTTCCTGTACACGTTTTTCAGCAATAATCCCTTCAGCATATAAACTGCGTTCACGTGCCAAATTTTGGCTGGCCAATTGCAGTTGTGCACGAATTTGTAAAATTTCATTTTGAATCTGAATTAAATCAGGGCTATGAATGGCCAGTACAGGACTGTGTAAACCCACTTCTGCTAAAGGTTGCACTAGTACCTGTTGCACTATCCCCGCTACAGGACTGGTTAAAACCACTTTACTTTGAGGTGACCACTGCGCTTGCCCCTGCAAAGTCAGTGCGAATTGTACATCTCTTGTCGCTTGTCCTAAAGTTTGTAATTGAATACCTGCTTGTTGAATCTGTGTGGGCGAAATTAAAATCTGATTACCAGACACATCTATTGTTTCTGTTTCATTGGCGACTACATTTTGTGTCTTTGATTTTTCCGTTTTATTTTTATTTAGTAGTAAACTGCTGCCCCACCAAATTCCTAAAATCACCAAGGCCAATGTGCAAATACTGAGAAATATTTTATTATTTCGTAATACACCCACTTGTTGACTCACTGATCTACCCTCAAAAATATTTTCTCTCAGGATAAATTTAAGTTCTTAAGATCTAATTAAGTTTGGAAATCCAATTTTTTCAGGATCTAAAGGGTAATTTCCACTTAAGCATAATATCTCGGTTATTTCTAAAGAGCAGATGAAGGCGGAAAAAGAAAACCATATCCCCCCTTATCTCGATAAGCAATGAGTTTGCTTAAATCAATTCAAGAATATACTCAGCCACAAAGTTTCATCTGCGTTAAAGGGCCAGTTAATAAATATCCCTACAATGTCGTGAAAATACATTCATCTACTTTACTTTATAAATTTTAATCATTATTTTTTTAGAGCAAAATTAATCATGCACGATTTCAATCTGAATTAATTCAGATTGAAATCAATTATTTTTATTTTATCCTAAAAATTATTACGCTGGATTAAATCAAAACTATTAAATTAATATCGCTTATACTTTTAATAAATAGTAATTCTGCTACAATCTAACCATCTTACTTGGATAATTGAGACAATCTAAGTGATCATGGTTTTAGGAAGATTGCTCGCATTCTCAGCAATCTTGTTACAGATTGCTGTTTTTATACAGCCTTTGCTTCCAGAGAAATATCAAATTTCTCCTGTCTGTGAAACTATTGTCCATGCACTTCAATTAGATACTTCTTACCATAAGCATAGCTCAGATCATTCTACGCATAATCACTCTCATCAAGAGCTGGATTTAGCTAATCATGATACTGAAAAGCTTAATCATGCAAATCTTGAACAAAAAACTTCATCTAGCCATCATCACGATGCAAATCATCAATGTCAGTACTGTGTTGTTTACGCACATGTCGTTCCACTACCAGACATGGGTGTTAAAGAAGTAGTCGTGAGAATTCAAGTTCGGTTATTAGCTTTTAAAGAAGCTTTCTTTCATATCTTCTTTCTTTTAAAGCAATTATTTCTGATCCCTCAAGGTCGAGCACCTCCTTGTCTCTTTTGCTGTCTAAATTTATTGGCAATTCCTTATTGTTTTGAAATTTAATTAGTTGAAGAGACTAATCGCTATGTTATTACTTTTAAAAAATGCACGTATCTGTGTAGGCACACTCATATCAGAGCATATGCAATCTAGAGCATGCTTCGGATGTGGAGAGTTGCTATGACCTTAGGTTTTACGGCACTTGAGTTAGCACGTATTCAGTTTGCATTCACGGTGTCATTTCATATTATTTTCCCTGCGATTTCTATTGGGCTTGCAAGCTTTCTTGCAGTTTTAGAATGGCGATGGCTTAGAACAAACGACTCTATTTATCATGATTTATTCAAATTCTGGGTGAAAATATTTGCATTATCATTCGGTATGGGTGTCGTTTCTGGTGTCGTGATGAGTTATCAGTTTGGTACAAACTGGAGTGAATTTTCTCGATTTGCAGGAGGCGTTACAGGCCCGTTACTGAGCTACGAAGTTCTAAGTGCTTTCTTCTTAGAAGCAGGATTTTTAGGCATTATGCTTTTTGGATGGGGGCGTGTCGGTAAAAAAGCACACTTTTTTGCCACACTGATGGTCGCCATCGGTACATGTATTTCAATGTTCTGGATTTTGTCTTCAAACAGTTGGATGCAGACACCACAAGGCTTCACGATTGAAAATGGGGTTGTTGTACCTCAAGATTGGTTTGCTATTGTTTTTAACCCATCCTTTATCTATCGCTTATTCCATATGGCACTTGCAGCCTTTTTAGTAGCTGCTCTTCTTGTTGCTGCTACTGCTGCGTGGCACTTGCTCAAAGGCCGTAGAGATGCATTAGTCAAAACATCATTTTCAATGGCGCTTTGGTTAATCCTTATTTTAGCCCCCCTCCAAGTTTTTATTGGTGATGCCCATGGTTTAAATACCCTAAAACATCAACCAGCCAAACTTGCTGCTATGGAAGGCCATTGGGAAACGAACCATGAGCATGGGATGCCCTTATATTTATTTGGTATTCCTGATATGCAAGAAGAACGCACGAAATATGCGATTGCAATTCCACATTTAGGAAGCCTAATTTTGACCCATTCCATGAATGGGACGGTGAAAGGATTAAAAGATTTTGCACCTGAAGATCGTCCAAATTCAACAATCGTATTTTGGAGTTTCCGTATTATGGTTGGGCTAGGCATGCTTATGCTCTTCCTTGCAGTCACGGCCCTATGGCTCAGAAAAACAGGCAGCCTCTATGAGAGTAAGTGGTTTCATCGCTTTGCAATCCTAATGGGTCCTTCAGGCTTCATCGCGTTACTCGCAGGTTGGTTCACCACAGAAGTAGGACGTCAGCCATGGATTATCTATGGCGTTATGAGGACAAAAGATGCGCTTTCTCCAGTCTCAGCAGAACAGGTGGGATTAACCCTCATTATTTTTGTGATCGTGTATTTTATTGTCTTTGGTGTAGGTATTTATTACATGCTCAAACTCATGCATAAAGGACCTGAGTTTTTACATAACACACCAGAAGAAATCGGAGGCGTTGGCCATTTTAAAACACCAATGCGCCCCCTGAGTGCTATTGATGAAAAAATTGATGATCAGGATCAAGGAGCATCTTTATGATTGATTTATCTTTAATCTGGATTGTCATTATTGCAGTTGGTGTTTTTATTTACGTGCTACTTGATGGCTTTGATTTAGGTATCGGGATTTTATTCCCCTTTATTAAAAATCAGCAAGAGCGTGATGTGATGATGAACACCGTTGCTCCCGTTTGGGATGGTAATGAAACATGGATGGTTCTAGGTGGCGCTAGTCTTTTTGCGGCTTTCCCTATTGTCTATTCAGCGGTTCTGTCAGCCTTATATTTACCTATCATATTGATGGTAATAGCTTTGATTTTTAGAGGCGTAGCTTTTGAGTTTCGTTTCAAAGCCAATCGAACAAAGTACATTTGGGATAATGCATTCATTTGGGGCTCTATTGTTGCCAGTTTCTTACAAGGGGTGATCTTAGGAGCTTATATTCAGGGTATTGATATTGTTGATAATCGCTACGCTGGTGGTGGCTTTGATTGGTTAACACCCTTTTCATTATTTACAGGTTTGGGTGTTGTAGTCGTTTATGCAGCATTGGGATGTGGTTGGCTCATCATGAAGACTGATGACCTACTACAAAAGCATATGTATAAATTAATGCCCAAGCTTTTGATTGGCTTATTGGTTATTTTCATTGCTGTCAGCATCTATACGCCTATCGCACATCCACAAATTGCTGAGCGCTGGTTTAATCCCACTCAATTGATTTATTTCAGCCCAGTCCCTTTGCTTGTTCTAGTTTGTACCTTTTTAGCGGTGCGCTCATGTATTAAGCAAAATGAAGCGATGCCTTTTATCTATACATTAGGATTAGTTTTTTTAGCATATTCAGGCTTCTTGATCAGTATTTTTCCTTACATTATCCCGCCCTCAATTACCATTTGGGATGCTGCCGCACCTGCCAATAGTCAGCTATTCGCACTGATTGGAGCACTGATCTTAATTCCAATCATACTTGTCTATACCGCCCTATCATACTGGGTATTCAGAGATAAAGTTCGTATTGGGGATGACGGTTATCATTAAAGGAATTCCTAATGAAATTATCTAAATTTCAATGGTTCATCTTGTTATGGCTAGTCGGTTTCTTAAGTTTATTGGTCATTGCTATGAGCTTTAGATTCTTACTTCAACTTGCTTATTAGGTCCTTAGAAAGAAGAGGATATTTATGCATCTACTTCAACAGCACCATGTGAATTTTAATCATGATTTCCCATATATCGTTAATTTAACATTAGCTCAGGAAATTATAAGAGCGCGAAAAAAAATGAATATTTCTCAACAACAGTTAGCATCTAAACTTGGCATATCTCCAAGAACGCTAGAAAGTTGGGAAAGAGGTGTTCGGCATCCTTCAAGTTCGGCGCAGGCTTTAATCAAACTGTTTATAAAGTCACCTCAGTTTGTATTGGAAAATCTTGCTTGAAAACAATTAGCTAGATTTGTGAATAGCTTTTATTAGTAACTTATAAATCATTATGAACCGATACATGACCATAAAAAGTGGTCGTATCGGTTTGGAGAAATATTTATGGTAATTGTTATTACATCACAAAACCGGCGTCATATTACTCCCCATGCGGGAAAATGTCGGAAATTCTGGAAATATGAATTAAAAGATGGAGAAGTGACTGACAAGCAACTTATTGAAGTTGAAAAGGAGCAATCCTTTTCCCAGTCTGGTGAAGTACTCGAAAAACTGCTGCCTATGGATATATTCGTAACTACGGGAATGGGCGATCGATTACGAGAAAAACTCAGAAATATTGGTGTTCATGTCATGGTAACAGCAGAAATTGAACCAGAACAATTTATCTGCAGTTTAATTTCAACCAAATAAAAGTCTGGATAGAAGCTGTAATTTATCATGAACAAAATAAGAAAACCCTGCAGATGCAGGGTTTTCTTATTTAATTTATTATTGTGAAGTATAAGAACCATCAACAGTATATTGACTGCCGGTCACAAATGAAGCTTCATCAGATAATAGAAAAGCCACTACCTGAGCAACTTCTTCTGGCTTACCCAATCGACCAACTGGATGAAGTTTCACTAATTCTGATTCCTCAAATTCTCCAATTAATGGGGTTTGGATATAACCAGGGTGAACGGAATTAATACGTATACCTTGATCAGCATACTCTAATGAAGCAGTCTTTGTTAGACCAGTCACACCATGCTTCGCTGCAACATATCCTGAAATGTTCTTTGTCCCGACTAAACCTAAGATTGATGCGGTATTAACAATTGCTCCACCACCTGACTTAAGTATTGCTGGAATCTGATAATGCAGCCCATAGAAAACAGCATTCAAATTAATATCGATGACTCTACGCCAAGCGTCAATACTCAACTCAGCAATCGGATTGACTTCACCTAAAATACCCGCATTATTAAATGCTAAATGCAGAGCCCCAAAGCTTTCCACGGCAAACTCAACAGCTTGCTTCATTTCTTCTGGATGAGATGTATCTGTTTTATTAGCAACAGCATGGCCGCCAGCAGCTATAATTTCAGCTGCAACTTTCTCAGCCGCATCAAGATTAATATCTGAAACAACAACTTTTGCCCCTTGTTGAGCAAGAAGCAGCGCTGTACTTCGCCCAATACCCGAACCTGCACCTGTAACTAAAGCCACTTTATTATTAAAACGTGTTGACATTGTAAACCTCTCTTTTTTATAAAATGAGCATGTGAGCCATACTCGTGCTTGAAACGTTTTAGACCCTATTTCTGCACTTGAATTGCAAATTGAACTACATGACATTTTCCGTTATGTAACTTGCCTTCATGACGTTCTTGTTCTCCCACATAAAAATGATAAAGATGATCATTTTTAAATACTGAAAGAAACGACATTGGATCGTACAAATAGTTAATATCTTTCGGACCACCGGTTTGATAATCAATCTGCTCTTTAGAATAAAGCTCTCCAATAAACCAGCCATTGTTTGTCAATGCTTGACGTATCCCAGTGAGAACATTGAATTGAGTATTTTCGTCAAAATGCCCATACACACACATCACATTTTGATAACACTCTCTTGGCCATTCGACATCATTGAGATCAATATTTCTAAGTGTGAAGTCAAAACCAGCTTGCTGGGCTTTTGCAGATAAGTGTTGCAAAGCAACTTTTGAGTAATCCCATATTTCTGCTGAAAATGAATCATTTTGCTGTTTCGCTTTATTAGCCAAATAAAGGATATTCCTCCCCTCACCCTCTGCTATAGCAAGAGTTTTTCCCACAATTGGAATCTGATCTGCTATCTGTTGAATAAAATGATTGGGCGAAATGCCATACAGATCCTGTGTTTGCGAATAAAGATTATCCCAATGCTGATTCATATCTTTTCCCAATGATTTAAAAAATTAAGCTGTGAATTCTTTAAATGCTTCCAATGCATTAGCGGCATACATCAATGAAGGACCGCCCCCCATATAAACTGCAACACCAAGCACTTCCTCTAATTCTTGCAATGTCATTCCCATTTTGACTAGGGTTCTGACATGAAAACCGATACATCCATCACATCGTGCTGCAACACCAATCGCTAAGGCAATCAGTTCTTTTGTTTTAGGATCAATAACACCATCTCGCATTGCAACTTGTGACAATTGATTAAAACTTTTCATTAAATCAGGAGAATCCTGCGCTAATGTCTTTAAACTGCCTGAAATATTTTGAGTTAATTCTTTGTACTTCATGATTTTCTCACTTGAATGTCCATAAACTTAAGTTAGACTTAAAATAGAAATCTAGTTATTTCTCTACTGGATAACCCTGCTCTAGCCATGCTTGGAATCCACCCTGAACAGATTTCACCTGAGTAAATCCCATATTCTGTAAAGTATCTGTAGCCAGAGCTGATCGGCCACCCGTCCCACAAATCAAATAAATCGGCTGATCTTTAAGATGTTCTAGTGCTTGCAAGGTATCGCAATGATGGCTCGCCACAGGATGCTGGTGAATTCTCATTTCTAAAACACCACGAGGATAATTCACGGCTCGGTCTATCGCTGCAGCCTGAAATTCATCTGGTTCCCGAACATCAATCAGAATGGTTTTATGGTTTTTCATGGCTTCAAGTAAGTCTGCGACCGTCACTTCTTGAATTCGGTTTTTTGCCATTGAAATTAATTGTTCTGCTGTTTTCATTACTCTTTACCTCTTCCGATCTTTAGAAATCTGGTCTCTGATTAAATATTCATGTCTTTAAAATGCAGTTTTTAAATTTGGCTCTAATCTCTTGCTTGTATTAAGTTATGATGACTGTAGAAATTAAATAAAATGCTACGCTTATGACAGTTATGGCAAAAACCTTTTGGATTTGACTATTCTTAACTAAAGGCATCAAACTTCGACCAATCAACATCCCAGCCATGCAAGCTAAAACGAAAGTCAGCGTGACCGAAACGGGGTATTGAAAACCATCTAAAATATGAGCTGAAATGCTGACACCACCTATCAGGAAAATAATCATCAACGAGGTCGCAACAATACTGCGCATATCAAGATCAGTTACTTTACTCAGTGCTGGAACAATCACGAATCCCCCACCTACCCCAAGCAAACCAGTCAATAAACCTGCCACGACACCAATGGCACCGAGAGACAATGCAGTTTTCATGTTCCAAATCAGACGACCAGTTGTTTGGTTAACTTTACACAGCACACCTGTATGGTCATTCACTTTTTTAAAAAAAATCCGGTAAGCAACCACGAGCATGACTAAACTGAATGCTAAGGTAAGCCATACAGGAGAAATTATTCCTCCCAGATACACACCATAACGTGCTGAAGGAATGCTAATCAGTGCAATCCAAAGCGCAGCCCGATAGCGTACTATCTTCTTAAATAAGCCTTCAAATGTTCCAACCAAGGCAGATAAAGTGACTGCAAGCAAGCCAACAGGTGCAGCTTGTGCGACCGTCCATCCTTGACTTGCCATCAGTGCGGGTACGGCCAGAATGCCACCACCAGCACCGGTTAACCCAAGCAAACCACCGATGGCCAGTCCTTCAAGTATTAGCATCCACATCGCTACTGCCCCCCCTCTATTACCAAACCAATTAAACAAAACTTGTTGTTTAATCTTAAAATTTGCCTATTTGAAGTAATTCAGTGGAAGTTTTAAATAAGAAACACCATTCTCTTCGGGTTCAGGGAATTGTCCTGCTTTCATATTGATCTGTATCGAAGGTAAAATCAGTTTGGGCATACTTAAACCCGCATCGCGCTTATTACGCATTTCAACAAAATCATCTTTGGTCGTGCCGTCGTGAATATGGATATTCTGATTTTTTTGAGTCTGAATATCCGTTTCACACATATAGGTATCGCGCTTTTCTGGCAAATAATCATGGCAGAGAAATACACGTGTTTTCTCAGGCAGTTGATACAAACTTTGTATTGAATCAAAAAGGATTGATGCGCTTCCCTTCGGGAAATCACAGCGCGCTGTTCCATAATCTGGCATGAATAAGGTATCACCCACAAACACGGCATCACCGATGACATAACTCAGGCAAGCAGGCGTATGTCCCGGTGTTGGAATGTTATAGGCATTCAATGTTCCGATTTGGAACGACTCATGATCTTCAAATAAATAATCAAAGAGCTGCTGGGCATTCCATTGTTTAATATCCAGATGATAAATCGCACCAAAGGTTTCCTGTACAATGCCAATTTTCTGGCTCATGGCAATTTTGCCACTTAACTCAGCTTTGAGATATTGTGCAGCAGTCAGATGATCAGCATGTACATGGGTTTCGAGAATCCACTCAACCGTTAAACCCTGCTCTTTAATATAGGCAATAATTTTATCGGCATGAATAGTTGATGTACTTGCTGATGCCGGATCATAATCCAGAACGCTATCAATAATGGCGCAGGCTTTGGTCGCAGGATCACGTACAACATAACTGAAGGTATTGGTATCTTCGTGAAAAAAATCTTTTACTATAGGTAAGTTTGACATCGTTAAGCTCCTGACCATTTACGGTGAATCCATACACCCACCAGCATTGCTACAATAAAATAGAGCACTTGATAGTGGCTCAAACCGATCAAGGTAAAACTTGGTGCCGGACAGATGCCGGCAATGCCCCAACCTGCACCAAATAAAACCGCACCCGTGATCAGCTTCTTATCTATCTGATTATTTTTAGGTAAATCAATAGGTTCATTAAATACTGTTTTCGGTTGTGCCGTACGTAATACTTTCTGGAAAGGAATAAAGGCCACCGCAATCGCGCCCATCATGACAAAGGCCAGACTAGCATCCCAGTCACCAAACAGATCCAAGAAATCGAGTACTTTTTCCGGATTAGACATGCCTGATACCATCAGCCCCACAGAGAACAGTGCACCAAATAAAAAGGCAAACACATTTTTCATTTTAGAATGCTCCTGTGATATGACGGATAGTATAAACGGTGACAAAACCTGTAAACATAAAAGTCATGGTCGCGATGATAGAACGCTTAGACAGGCGACTGATGCCACAAATTCCATGACCACTGGTACAACCCGAACCCAGACGTGTCCCAAAACCCACCAGTAGACCTGCCACAATCATCATCAGTGGGCTGGCATTCAATTCGATTTCAGGTTGTACAAATAGACCATAAATAAACGGTGTAATGATCAAGCCTGATAAAAACCAGATTGCAGGCGTTTTAAACCTGGTTTTTGAGTTTAATACTTGCCCAATCAAACCACTGATTCCCGCAATACGGCCATTGACGTAAAGATAGCCAACCACGGAAAGTCCGAGTATTAAACCGCCAATAAATGCGATGAGGAAGTCATGCATGATGAATCAATCTCTATACAATATACTTTTTTATATTATATAATAAAAAATATTAATCAAGCAGTTTTATGGTAAATTATGTAAACTGCACGGGCTACATCAAAAGTTGTGAGGACATTTATGGATATGATTGCTGAAAATGCCAAAATTGATTTTTCTCAAGTCGATTTCGTCAGCCAATGCCTGAAAGTTTTGGCCAATCCTGATCGCCTGAAAATCTTATGTGTCCTGGTGGATGGGGAAATGAATGTTCAGGAAATTGAAGAATCCACTGACATTCATCAACCTACACTTTCACAACAACTGACTGTCCTACGTAAGGCTGACATGGTCAGCACACGACGTGAGGGTAAACAGATTTTCTATCGTCTGAGTGATCCCAAGGTCTTAAGTTTGATGCAAAAGCTGTACGAGCTGTATTGTGCGAATTAATCCGCTTAGTACAGCCAAAAAGAAATGATCAGAAGCAGTAAACCTTTGTTTTTTTTTAATACTCTTAATATTGAAAAATCTTGTACTCATTTTTTCTCTAGATTAGATTTAGTGAACTAAATCTGAAAAATATTTTATTCAAATTACACAGGGTTATAATTTATCGATTTACAAGTTTGTTCTTATATCGTGCTAGAATTTTGAGGTCTACTCAATGTTTTGAACTGCTTTTACCAGAAGAGTGATCTACATTCCGGCTCATTCCATCTCGTGTTTGGAATCACTCTGAATTCTCCCATCCACCAAATTAATGGTTCGATCACAGGTCGCCGATAATCTAGGATCATGAGTCACCAATAAGACTGCACAGTCATGTTCGCGATGTACTTTACGAAATAATTCAAACATTTCCGCAGCAGTTTGAGTAT
Source organism: Acinetobacter sp. LipI_15 (assembly GCF_058242865.1). Lineage (NCBI taxonomy): Bacteria > Pseudomonadati > Pseudomonadota > Gammaproteobacteria > Moraxellales > Moraxellaceae > Acinetobacter > Acinetobacter sp. LipI_15. The sequence continues at coordinate 155,946 of NZ_JBZAYN010000002.1, forward strand.
CCAGATTACCTGTCGGTTCATCGGCCAACAATAGTGCAGGCTGAGTAATCAGTGCACGTGCAATCGCTACGCGTTGCTGCTGCCCTCCAGAAAGCTCATTGGGTTTACGGTCAGCGAACTTATCTAACCCTACAGCGGCCAATAATTCATGGGCATATTGCAACGCAGATTGATCTGGCTTACCTTGCTTCAGCATTAATGGCATGAGTACATTATGTAAGGCAGTAAAAGCCTGTATAAGATGATGGAACTGAAACACAAAACCTATACTATTGCCTCGTAATGCTGTCCGAGCCGTATCATCCATACGGCTTGTCGCCTGCCCCAACAAGTACAACTCACCACGACTAGGCTGATCTAATAAGCCGAGAATATTCAGTAAAGTACTTTTGCCTGAACCAGAAGGACCAATTAATGCAGCAAAGTCATTCCGTTGAATACACAGGTCAATTCCATGTAATACCTCCACTTCATTAGGCTGCCCAACATTGTAAGACTTTCGCAATGCTTCTAAACGCAGTACTTCCTGAGATGGATCAAACATGACGAATTGCCTCCACAGGATCAAGTGCAGCAGCCCGACGGGATGGTATTGCAGCAGCCAAAATACCTGTCACTGTCGCCAAGAATAATGCCGACAAGATAAGCTTGATTGAAATCGAAATATAAAACAAGCCGGGACCAAACTGATTAAATCCCCAGATCAAACCATAACTGACTACACTACCAAGCATCGAACCAAGCAGACCAAAAATTGCTCCCTGAAACAAGAAAACTCTTAAAATTTGTGCTTGTGTCGCCCCCGTCGCACGTAAAATACCGATTTCCCGAGTTCGTTGCACCACACTCACCGACATCACACTGGCAATGCCAAAAGCGACTGAAATCCCTACAAAAACAATAATCATGTTTGTAGAAAGACTTTGAGCGGTAATCGCATTCATTAATTGAGCATTGGTTTCAATCCAGCTTTCTGCTTTTAATCCTGTCAGGCGTCCAACTTGTGAGGCAACTTGATCCGCCTGAAAAATATCTTGGATCGTCAGATCAATCACGGTGACCCCACCCGGCAAATTAAGTAAAGATTGCGCCTGTTTCAAATCCAGATAGACATAGCGCGCATCCAATTCACGCACACCCAATTCAAATATTCCAGAGATGTTCACAACTGCATTTTTCTGTTGCCCGGTATCTAATCTTAATTTGCTCCCAACTTGCACACCCAAATCTTTGGCTAATTGACGCCCAATTAATACATTATCCGCACTGACCTGTAATTCACCACTCACCATATATTGCTTCAACGGAATAATCTGTTGATAACGTTCAAGGTTGATACCAACCAATGCAATAGATTGAATCGCATCTCCGCGCTGTACAAATGCAGGACCTGAGACCACAGGAGAAACCGCAGTCAACACCGGTAAATGATCTAAAGTCCCAGTAATCTGCTGCCAATTATTAATAGAACGTAAGCGTTGTGCACGCTTATCTTCTTGTAACAACTGAAGTGTTCCTGCTGCTGGTGGCACAATACGATTCACCTCATCTGGTGAGAGCAAACGAATATGCGCCTGTGTCCCTAAAGTTCTTTCTACAATATTCGATTGTAAACCCTGAATTAAGGCGCTAATGAACACAATGACCGCTACCCCCACCGCGACGCCAATGGTAATCATCATCGACTGTGTGCGACCCTCTCGCAAAAAACTGATTGCGATGGTCCACTCGGTCCAAAGTCGCCTAAAAAAGTTTTTCAATCGAATTTCACCGGTAATTCATTTTTGCTATTTTTCTGATCCGTTTGACTCTGGAAAACACGTTTAGTTTTCTCTATTCGGACACGAGTTCCATCTTTAAGCACTGATTCTGCATCGGTAAGGACGTGATCACCTTCTTTCACTCCAGCTACAACTTCAGACATAACCAAACCACGTAAACCCAGTGTGATAGGATGACGTTGAATTTTTCTATCTCTTACTAAAATAACCATAGCCTTGTTGCCACTTATACTGCTTAAAGCATCATTTGGAATGACCAAGGTTCGCTCGCGCTTGTTGGTTTCAACATTTACCGATACCGTCATGTCTTGACGCAGAAAACCTGGGACTGGATCAACTGTTAATCGGACGTCTACTGTGCCACGTTGAGCATCAATACTTGGAGCAATAAAATTAATATGGGCAGGAAAAGATTGATTTGGATAGGCATCTGCAATCACTGCGGCTTTTTGTTGTAAAGCCAACAGTGGTAAATTTCGTTCATCAAATGGCACTCGTATTTCAGTCGCACCATCCAGTGCAATAGTGAAGAGAGTCTGACTCGGTTGTACCAGATCCCCTGGCTCAACATTACGCGTTAAAATAATACCCGAAACTTCTGCACGAATTTTGGTCTTGGCAAGTTGCGCTTGAAGTGCAGCGAGTCGTTCGCGTAATTTTGTCTCTTCAACTTTATTTGGGGCAAGTGAAGCAACTTTTAATCGAGCTGATTCCAAATTATTACGGGCGAATTTTTCTGCCTCTATCGATTTCTCCCTTTCCTCTGCTGATAATATTCCTAATTCGGTATTTCGTCTGCGTACCGCCTCTCTTTGAGCCTGTTCTAATTTCACTTTGGCATTCGCTAAATCGAATTCTGCTTGCGGACGTCTAGTGGTTGCGAGTTCCTTTAATTCAGCTTCTGCCTGCCGCACCTGCGCTGAAATTTCATCAGATTTCAGTACTAAAAGAACATCCCCTCGAGAGACCCGATCTCCCTCTTGAACCAAGCGCTCAAGAACAACCCCTGTAATTTCACTACCAATCTGAGTCCGAGATACTTTCTCTACCCGTCCTGAAGCAACAACTGTCTGAATCAATGGACTAGATACGACTTCATAACTAGGTAACAATGGTCCTTGCCACCAGCGATATATAGCAAAACTGACGAGCAAAACCAGTAGTATGATCATGATCCAAGGCTTATAACGGGTAACAAGCAATTCCATTCTCCAAGCCAGATTAAAGAAAAGTTTTTGAATTGAATAATTAATGTCTAGTTAAATATATATGAAAATTTAGTTACAACACACCAAATTAAAAAAGCACACCATTTTTATTAAATTATTTTCTCTTACTGTTATAGTTTTTTCATAATTTTGATTAAAAAAACAAACAAAAAATAAACCTATATTTCTATATATTTCATGATTTTATATAAAATAGGACTTACGCAGTATTATTTATAGATTCTCTGTGGTAGCAGATGATTTTTATCGAGAATAAAGTCATCAATGAAGTCTTTGATGATTGGTCTAAATAATTTCTTCTGCCAACGATATACATTTTCAAAGATCCGCTCAAACTGGTTCTTTTGTATCTCGACGTAGGCCATTAAGGCTGAAAAAATATGATTCAAAATCAGTTTAGATCGTCTCACTTGAAACTTTTCAATATGACAAACTTGTTTAATCACCCGGTGATATTACTCTATTTTCCAATGACTTGAATGTAATTCATGAAAACCCTCAAAGGACAATAAATCATCTTCATCTTGATACACAATATAAAACCTCTGCTGTTCTTTTAACTGAGTCTTAAATAATTGTACAAAGCCAAAATCTTTGAGCCAGACCACTTGACCCTGATGGAAATCTGGTAATAAACGCAGTTGAAACCATTGTCCTTTTTCTGGGGAAACCTTACGGTTACAGTCGATACCAAACATAAATCGAATACCATATTTTCTTATGGTTTTTAGATTTGCAGTCGATGAATACCAACTATCACCTGTAATAAATTGAATCTTTGCACCCCAACTGAGTACTTCACTTAACATCTCCATAAAGTAATCATTCTTGGTTTTACTTTGAGATTTGTCATAAAATCGGAAATTAATTGGAATATTTTGACCATTTTGATCTGTCGCATACAAGGTAATGAGATTAATACCCTTGACAGATCGGTGGTGTTTGCCTGACCAAAAATAGCTAACTAAGTCCATATGCTGACTATACGGTTTATCTAAAACAGTATCATCAATACTGACTATAAGTTTATTATTATCAATATGTTGAATTGCTTCTTGATATAGGTCGTGAGGTGTGTAGTCTTCACGCTCTAGAAAGCGATTTACACTATCATGCGAGATGTTATAAGTCTCGGCAAGTTGTGTGCAGCTAATAGAGTTCGGTTCTGTCATGAGAAAGCCCATATAAATGGGTAGAGTACAAGTTGCTGTAGAAGCATGTTTAATTCGTCTGATCACAGATACTTTATAAAGTATTTTAATACTTTTTTTAATCCGTCAATGCGTAAGTCCTAAACTATTGATGTTACTATACTTAGCCGTCTAGTTTCCCTCCGGCTTGATATGCTATTTTTATGATCACAGTCAACCATTCCTTTACTTACTGTATGCTAACTGCACGGCGGGTTTGTTATTATTTATTATCAGATTGCGCTAGGCAGTTAAATGCAGGGCTGTCAGGAAATTTTGCCAGAGAGTTGCCAACAGTTCAGATCTGGCTGCCAATTACGTAAGTAGATTAAGGTAAATTGAACCGCGTATTTTAACTGTATTTTCAGAGTGATTTCAGATCACTACGTAGCTAGGGCTTTTACAGATCGAAATGATAAAGTCATAAATTGCTTTTCAAAAAAAAAGAAACTAATATGTTTCTTATAGGATCCAAAAGAAATAAATGTATCTACAATGAATAAGTCTTTACTTCAGCAAATCAAAAAAAGACGAACCCAATTGGGCTTAAAGCAAATTGATATGCAATCCCGTACAGGCATTTCAAGACAGCAGTACCAAAAACTGGAAAGTCAGGGCAACCCTCGATTAGAGACCTTAGAAATTATAGCGGCAGGATTAAATGCTCAACTGATGCTCATCCCTGATGATAAGGTTCATTTGATCAGACAATTATTGAATGATGAAATTAAAGTCACTATTGAAGATCAGGATGACTTAATGACTAACCCATGGAAAGATCTTCTCGGAGGAGAGGAACCATGAATACTGTTGCCGTCCTGAAATTAACATTACATCACGGTATCGTTGGATACTTGGCAGGATTTCAGAGCGGAAAAAATATTCTGGTTTTTACAGATTCTTTCCGCTTTGATCAGCAACGTCCGACCTTGAGCCTGCTGACTTCCCCCTTGTATCCTCAAGCGGATAAAATTTTAGAAAAGACCTATGTTACACATCAGCGCTTACACCCCTTGCTATCAAACTTGCTACCAGAAGGTGCATTACGCGAACTGATTGCACAAAGCCTCAAAGTACATATAGACAATGAATTTCAGTTATTGGCAGCTTTAGGTCATGATTTACCTGGAGCACTCATTGCGACTCCATTAGATCCAGAAGAAATTCCAGATGAAATAAAATTCAAACTGCAGATCTCGAATCCAGATCAAATTTTAAAGCAAGAGATTCGAACAGATAATAAGTTTTCCTTGGCTGGCGTCCAAATGAAGTTTTCCATGAAAGCCAAAGATGGGCGTTTTACACTAGCACAGGCAACGGAAACGGCTCTACTCGGGGACTGGATTATCAAAACTCCTTCTTCCGGACATGCTTTTGTTCCGCTAAATGAATATTCTATGATGACCCTTGCTAAAACGGTCGGAATAGATGTCCCTGAGATTCGCTTGGTGGATATGACCCTTTTACAAGACCTTCCACCATTAAATTTACCCCAAGAGCAATATGCTTTCGCAATCAAAAGATTTGATAGACAGAGTACTGCTGATACTACAGAGCTTATTCACATCGAAGATTTTGCTCAGATCTTCGGCGCATATCCACATCAGAAATACAGCACCACAAATTATGAGCAGATAGGAAAGATCATTTATCAATTTTCAGATAACAAAATTATTGATATTCAGCAATTTGCCAGCCGTTTACTCATAAATATTTTACTCGCCAATGGAGATGCACACTTAAAGAACTGGAGTATGATTTATTACGATAAAAGTGCACCAAGATTATCACCCGCATACGATATATTAATGACTAGTGTATATATTGAAAATGAGCATCATTTCGCATTAAATCTTGCCAAAAATAAAGATTGGTATTTAGCTGAGATGAAGCATTTTAAGCAATGGGCAGAAAAAGTCGGCGTTCCATGGCGTATCATCAAGAAGCAACTTCACGATATTATGGATAATGCTCGATCATTATGGCCAGCGCTATTACTAGATTTACCTATGATTTCCGCTCATAAAGAAAAATTAAGAGAACATTGGAAAAAATTGCATCCAGACTTTCAGATACTTACAGATGATTAGAGGAAACCTGTAACCAAGCTAAAATTTCTCAAACAATTTCATCACATCATTTTCCGTCAGTTTCGCTTCTCCCTCATGATCTGTGCTTAGAATAGACTGTGCCAGTTCTGCTTTATTCTGCTGCAAGGCAATAATTTTTTCTTCTATGCTTTTATTAGTAATCAGCTTATACACAAATACCGGCTTGTCCTGTCCAATCCGCCATGCACGATCTGAAGCTTGATCTTCAGCAGCAGGGTTCCACCATGGATCATAGTGAATGACCGTATCTGCGGCAGTTAGATTCAGACCAACCCCTCCTGCTTTCAGACTGATTAAAAATACCGGCACTTGTCCAGACTGAAATGCTGTAATGACTTCATCTCGCTTTTTGGTCTTTCCAGTCAGCTTCACATAGCCAATTTCTGCGTGATAGAGCTGTTGTTCAATCAGTTCCAACATTGAGGTAAACTGAGAGAAAATAAGAATTTTTCGTCCCTCTTCCACCATTGGAACAACCATATCCATCAACTGTTCAAGTTTGGCAGAATACGCCTGCCCGGTTTTAACTGAATCCAGTTTCAGCAAGCTAGGATGACAACAGACCTGACGCAGCTTCAGCAAGGCATCTAAAATTTGGATTTGACTACGCTTAAAGCCTTTTTCTGCCACAATTTTCTGAATATTTGCCTGCATCGTGGCGCGAACAGCCTCATATAGCTTGGATTGCTGCTCATTCATGTCAATATGGACTTCAATCGTGGTTTTTTCTGGCAACTCTTTGGCTACGTCAGTTTTCAAGCGACGTAAAATGAAGGGCTTAATCCGGTTGACCAACTTTTGACTTAACTGCTCATCACCGCGCTTTTCAATCGGATGACGGTACTTTTTATTAAAAATTTCTTGTGAATATAAAAATCCTGGCATCAGGAAATAAAATAGTGCCCACAGCTCACCCAAATGATTTTCCATAGGTGTACCGGTTAGACATAGACGATGTCGCGCTGTTAATTGCCGTACTACCTGTGCAGCTTTGGCGCGCGGATTTTTGATATTCTGCGCCTCATCCAAAATGAGTTGATGATATTCATATTGCTTTAGTTGCTCTTCATCTCTCGCCAGAAGCGGATAGGTGGTTAACACAATATCATAGTGCGGAATCTGCTCAAAATACTGATGGCGATCGGGCCCCTGTAGCAGCAATACCTTGAGCTCAGGGGTAAATTTCTCCGCTTCTTTGAACCAGTTATGCATCAGCGATGTGGGTGCAACAATTAAGGCGGGTCTGTCCTGCAAATGACCAGCCTGCTTTTCCATGAGTAAGTGGGCTAAAGTTTGTGCTGTTTTACCCAAACCCATATCATCCGCCAGAATCCCACCATGCTGGGTTTCCCTTAAAAACTGTAACCAGCCTAAGCCCTGCTGCTGGTATAGACGCAACTCCCCCTGAAAACCTTGTGGTGTCGGCAGTTGTTGCTGATAGCCTTGTTTGAATTTCTGTACAAATTGCTGCAGCTGGTCACTGACCTGCCATGTCATCCCAAGATTATGCTGTAATTCTAATAGTTGACTCGCATCATAGCGATCGATACTGCGCTCTTCTTGCTGTAAAATGCTCTGCAGATGCAATAATACCGGCTTAATGTCCCTGGCGGATAGCGCCAAATCAGGTTGATCCACTGCAGTTTTCAGGGTGAAAATTTGACTGTCATGCAGATGAATAAAAGTCCGCGGATCAAGTAAATCAGGATTTTCTCGCACCAAAGCTACGAGCGCATCAAGCAAATTATAACAATTGCCTGCACTATCCTGAACCGTCGCCCCGATATTGAACCAGTCCTGCTGGCTTTCAGACTCAGTGATGGAAATATTTAAATTTTCTACATATTGCAGGTTAAAGGGGCTGTTTTCCAGATGCTCTATCTGCCAGCCCATCAACTCAATTTGATTGATGGGCATGAGTTGCCTGATCCAGTCTCCATAGAAAGCAAAAACCATAGAATCGAGACGTTGTTTATCAAGTTTTAATTGCTGTTCATTGCTCAGATCTTTCACCCACTCCAGTGATTCGACCAATAGCTGTAAACGCTGGATTGCCTGTTGTTCCTGAACCAAGTCCCGAAGCTGTCGCACCATTTTGCCATGCTGCTCACCAATAAAACTGTCACCTGATGTACCTGCTTTTATTCGCCAGCCTGCATAGGAGAATTCAATTTCAGCACAAACAGACTCCTCCCATTTCCAATCAAATTTATCTAAAACACCGAAGCGTAAAATTGGCTGGGGATTACCCTGTAAGACTTCAATCTCTTGAAGAAACCCAGGTTTCGGCAAGTTATGTATCGTTGTAGATTGATGGGTAAGCTGCTCAAACTCAGTCAAAACCGTCGCAGGCATCTCTGGCATCCGCCAAAGGTAGTACAGTAAATCCGATGTATATTCACTATAGAGTTGCCCTACCGTATTCTTGTGAATATCGATATAACAAAGTGGCTGACTTACAAGAATTTGAAGATGTGGATTCGATTTTAAATTGAGTCGAACATTTCCATTGACCAACTCAAAATCTAAGTGCTCAGTCTGTTTTTCAATGCTCTTTTGCCAAGAAAATTCAAGCTGATAGCTTTGTTCTGACCATGTAAGTGGAGCATCACTTTTTTGTTTCCAATAGACATCACCACTCTGAATGAAAGATTTAAAATGCTCTAAAACAATGCCTGATATATCAAGACTATTTCCATAAGAAAACTCATTCTGATTGAGCTTGGCATAATAATAAATTTGATTAAATAATTGTCGCTTCCCATCAGGCAAAGACAGACGTTTTTTTAGAATATTGCCATATTCAGTATAAGAACTGACACCTGTGATCGTCCCACTTTTATTACGTCTACCTTTGCGAACCTCAAGTTTTAACCCGAATAGACCTAAAGGCTGATCTAAATAATAAAGTAAATAATTACTCGTTGTCTTTTGCTGCTCTAACTGGGTATGTTGTAAATACTGCTTAAACTCACTTAACCAGCGTTGTGCTTGATTAATTGCAACCCGATCTTTTTGAGTGTGAGATGATGACTGAAAGTCAACATAGCTCTTCAGATATCCTTCTCGATATTCTTGATAAAATAATTTGGCTAAAGCAGCAGCATGTTTACAGTTATATCCAACCGGACAAGTGCAGTCGTCATCAATTAAACGGTCCTTTTTAAGATTATAGGTAATTGCAGTATCGTAATAATCTGTCCCTTCAATTTGGGCATACATCGTGACATCGTCATTTTCCTCAAAGAACTCAATCGTTTTCCTATCAATGTGTTTAGCATAGCTCTGGCTGCGCTGAAGAGTTGCAGTACTAAAGCGAGATAGAAAATTGATCAATGAGGACATAATTACCAGACACTAAAAATGTTTATACAATTATAACGGACAAAGCTGTCATTTCAGAATAGTAGGGCTTTGTTGCACAAAGATTTATAATTTGAAGCATCCCCCCAACTCACTCAAATTTAAATTATAACTCGCTATCTGGTAGTGAACTTTGGTGTTTTTTCTATTGGCTGGCGTAAATACTTTTAAGCTGCCTGAGGTATCAGCAAAGGCAGAGCCCTGCCCATCGATCCCATTGCTTCAGACTACTGGGGCCAGATATTCCAGATTGAACTGATAGCAAATCCCGGTTCCTCGTGACACCATGCAAAATTAATAGAGCTTAAAGCAAGTTGTTAGACTCTATTAGATTGTAAATATCTAATTAGACTTCTTTAATTTAATAGTATCTTCAGTCGGCTCTGTTGTATAAATATGTAAGCATCTGATTTAAATAAATTTAATTTTGGATCAAAAAATAATCAAAACTTTTAAAATCATATAGTTATGAAATCTTTATGCAACAAAGCCTATTTGATATAAAACTGTTACACAAAATTGACAACATGTACAGAATTCTGTACATTTTAGATTGTAAAGTTCAATCACTATCATCTAGTCAGTAGCGTTTTAACACAGCTTACTTTATGAGGGAGAAATATATGCATGTATTTACATATACAGACGCACGTAACAACTTAAAATCTGTTTTAGATAAAGTTATTGATGATGCAGATGTCGCTTTCATTACAAGAAAAGAAGGCGGTCATGCTGTAGTAATGGGACAAGATCATTACGACAGTTTAATGGAAACGTTGTATCTCCTTTCATCTCCAAATAATACCACTCGTTTAAACGAATCAATTGCTCAATTACGCGCAGGTAAAACCAAACAAAGAGAGTTGATTATAGATGACGAGTCGTAATGTCGAATGGACTGAAAATGCCTGGGATGAATATATCTATTGGCAAACACAGGATAAAAAGATACTCAAACGTATCAATACCTTAATCAGAGAATGTCAAAGAACACCCTTTGAAGGAACTGGAAAACCAGAACCTTTAAAAGCAAATCTTTCAGGATTCTGGAGCCGTAGAATTGATGAGAAGCATAGATTAGTTTATGAAGTGACGGATGAACGAATTTCCATTATTCAATGTCGGTTCCATTACTAATAATATTCCCTATTCTTAGTATGGGAGAGTATTTTATGAGACTGTAAATTAAATTGTGTAATTGCCTGAATTTGCTATGTTCATATTCACAACGGAGTCAGGCAACATGATGAACGAACAAAAACTAAAAGACCTTGCAGCAGAATTTGCTAAAGGAATCAAAACAGAAGAAGATCTCAATCAATTCACCCGATTGTTGACCAAAATCACTGTTGAAACGGCTCTCAATGCCGAACTTACCGAACATCTCGGACATGAAAAAAATGCCCGTAAATCTGGTTCAAATTCTCGCAATGGTTATTCTAGTAAGACTTTACTTAGCGATGATGGGGAGATTGAGATCACCACACCACGTGATCGTGATGGCACTTTCGAGCCTCAGTTGATTAAGAAAAATCAGACCCGTATCACGCAAATGGATAGCCAGATTCTATCCCTTTATGCCAAAGGCATGACAACCCGTGAAATCGTTGCTACCTTTAAGGAAATGTACGATGCTGATGTATCTCCAACGCTCATTTCCAAGGCGAACAGCACTGCTGTGAGGATGCCGTCAAGGAGCAGGTTGCTGAATGGCAAAACCGTCCTTTGGATGCGATCTATCCCATCGTTTATATGGACTGTATTGTAGTTAAAGTCCGTCATAATGGCAGTGTCATCAACAAGGCTGTATTCCTTGCCTTAGGCATTAATCTTGAGGGACAGAAAGAATTGCTCGGTATGTGGATGGCTGAGAATGAAGGTGCCAAGTTCTGGCTGAATGTCCTGACTGAGCTTAAAAACCGAGGGTTGCAGGATATTCTGATCGCCTGTGTGGATGGACTAAAAGGCTTTCCTGATGCTATTAACAGCGTATACCCGCAAACCCATATCCAGCTGTGCATTATCCACATGCTGCGCAACAGCTTGAAATACGTGTCATGGAAAGATTACAAGGCGGTCACTCAGGATTTAAAAGCCGTTTATCAATCACCTACTGAAGAGGCAGCCTTGATGGCCCTGGATCAATTTGCCCAAACATGGGATGACAAGTATCCACAGATCAGCAAAAGCTGGCGTATGCACTGGGAGAATCTGAATACCTTCTGTGCTTATCCAGCCGAGATACGCAAAGCCATCTACACCACCAACGCAATCGAGTCATTAAACAGCGTAATACGCCAAGCGATCAAAAAACGTAAAGTCTTTCCAACGGATGATTCTGTACGTAAAGTGATTTACTTAGCAATTGATGCAGCGTCTAAAAAGTGGAATATGCCTATTCGCGACTGGCGTTTAGCCATGAGCCGCTTTATTATTGAATTCGGTGACCGCTTAAGCAATCACCTTTAAATTTATGAAAAGCAATTACACAAAATTATTTACAGGCTCATTAAGTTACTTTTCTAGTGAAAAAAACTCCCCCAAAAATACCAGATAGTATTGCACTTGGAAAACTCCACCAGAAGGTCGCAAATACAAAAATAAATATACCACAACCAGTTATAATAGAACCAAAAACGATATCTTTATTAAATGGGATATGTATTAAACTTTGATAATACCAAGATGATAAAAAACTAAATAATACAGCTAATGAAAAGTAGAAAACCTTTTCAAAGTTTGTACTATTAATCATATCGACCCATAATTCCATATTATGCTCCTGCTACACGGCAGCCTTTTGCAGCTGAAGGTACAATACTGGTCCAAATCCATGCTGAAATTCCCCCTGAACCGTACCGGGTTTGTCGGAGACTTTTTTATTTAAGTTAGGCCACCTGACCTAACGGGTTAATCTTATCATAGTACATTGCTTCAAACTCAAAAGGTGATACATAACCCAGTGCACTGTGTACACGCTCTTTATTGAACCAATCTACCCAGTTTAGTGTCGCAAGTTGTACATCCGCTAAACCTTGCCAATCCGCTTTTAAATATTCAATCACCTCTGTTTTGTATAAGCCATTCACCGTTTCAGCCAAAGCATTATCGTATGAATCACCAGTCGTACCGACTGATGCTCGTAAATTTGCTGCTTCTAAACGATTGGTATAGCGAATTGAAAGATATTGAACACCTCTATCTGAATGATGAATCACATTCTTAGGCATACCTCGATCGTGCAATGCTTGCTCCAATGCATCGAGCACCATATCTGTATTCATCCGTGTAGATACTTTCCATCCAACAATTGCTCGTGAGAACACGTCAATAACAAATGCGGTATATACCCAGCCTGAATGAGTTTGAATATACGTAAAGTCACCCACCAATAGTTGGTTTGGATGATCAGCATTAAAATTACGTTTCACTAAATCATCCGCTCTTTTTTGATCATCTCGGCTACGGGTGGTGTATTTATTCTTACCACGCCAAACACCTTGTATACCTAGCTTTTGCATCAATCGAGCAACTGTACAACGTGCAATAACATAACCTTCACGTTTCAGTTGTTGTCAAACTTTACGCACACCATATCGACCTGAACTTTCTTTCCAAATTCGTTTAATTTGTTCAGCATGATGCAAATCATGTAGATCTTGCTTTGCTCGATGTTCTGGGTTTTCAGCAATATCTAGTGTTCGATAATAGGTAGAAGCTGAGATCGGTAAAATCCTACAAATCGTATCAACACCATATAAGCCTTTATTGTTATGGATGAAATCCACCATTATTTGTGTGGGCGGTCGAGCTCCGCCTGGGCGAAAAAAGCGGCTGCTTTACGCAGAATTTCATTGGCACGCTTTAATTCTTTGATTTCACGTTCCATTTGCTTCATTTTTTCTTGATCAGAGATCTGTTGTACTTTGATAGGATTTTGCTCATCTAAATGCTTTTGATGCCAAGCACGAAGTGTTTCAGGAGTACAACCAATCTTAGGCGCAATAGCTGTGATCGCAGCCCAATTAGATGGATAGTCTTTTTCAGATTCAATCAATAATTGAACCGCTCTTTCTCTGATTTCAGGGGTATATTTTAATTTGGTCATCGGAACATTCTCTCAGAATACTGAGTCTCCGACAAACCCGGTACGGTTCAAAATACTGATCTGCAAAGAAGCGTTGTATATGTCGATAAAATGATTGTGGTAAGCACTTGATGGGTAAGGCTTTAGATGCAGAAGAAAGATTACATGTCTGTTTTACAATTAATGCAAGCATAATCAGTGTAAAACATTTTGCATGTGACTTGTTCCACTTTAGATATTTGTTTAAGATGAGATGTAACTCATTGAAATGTGTCATCATATTCGTCGTCAGAAAACAAGTATTATGCCATTATTTCAATGAGTTATCTTTTTTGTCGTGTACAAAGATATTTTTTAATGATAAATAAGCCTCTTTCATAAATCAAAAAACGAACAGTCTCTTGCTGATTATTTGTACCGAAGAATTTTAAATATTCATGCATAATCTGCGGATGAAATATATCGATTCAAAGAAGCTTTCTGAAACACAGTTTAAGCGATACACCGGCATATCATGGTCAACCTTTGATTTAATGGTTGAACAACTGAAAATGCATGTTCCTGCTAAAGGTAGACCAACTAAATTGAGCATAGAAGATCAAATCCTTCTGTGCTTAAGTTATTGGCGCGAATACCGAACCTTGTTCCATGTTGCAACAAGTTATGGTGTGTCAGAGCCGACTGCTTCAAGAATTGTCCGTCATGTAGAGGACTGCCTGATCAAGTCCAATTTATTTAATTTACCGAAGCATTTGCCTGAGGGCGAAGGCATCGACTGGAACGTGGTGATTGTTGATGCCACAGAAATTCCAATACAAAGACCTAAAAAAACAGAAGAAAAGCTATAGTGGCAAAAAGAAGGCACATACTTTCAAAGTCCAGGCCATCATTCATTATATAACTCAGCAAATTCTGAGTTTATGCACTGATCGTGGTGCTGTACATGATTTCGAACTCTTCAAACGAAACTTACATCAGATTCCGGCAGGTGCCTTTATCCTTGCAGATAAAGGCTATCAAGGGATTTATGCAATGTATCCAAATAGCTTGTTGCCATTAAAAGCAAAAAAGCGCTGTAAATTGGATCCTGAACTAAAAATCTATAATCAAGAAATCAACAAAAGAAGAATTGGGGTTGAGCATGTATTTGGTAGTTTAAAAACTTTCAAAATCCTTGCCGAGCGATATCGTAATCGAGGAAAAAGACTGGGCTTAAGATTCAATTTAATTGCGGGAATCTATAATTTAGAGCTGAGCAAAAAATGAATTATGAAAGAAGTCTAATAAAAAGCCTATTTTTAAAGAAATTTAGCATACGGCATAGTGAAAACAACAATAGAGCAATTACTCAACAATAAACATTAACATCAATTATTTAGATCATATTCAATTTTAATAAAAAGACAAATGTGTATTAAAAATAGCCATCATACGTCTATTTTTGATTACAAAATATAATGAGGGGATTGCTTCCCATTTCATACATTTTTCATATATAAAAAGACATACTATTTTTAAGGTTTTTCTAAACCAATTTTTTTACTTCATAATTTTTAACATCATAATTAAAGGTGAACCATGCAAAATAAGAAGCGCACCCCATTAGACGCGCAACAGTCCCATCTTTGGATTATTGGTGGTGGTATCGCAGGTATGGCTGCTGCTGCATTTGCAATCCGTGATGCCAAAGTCCCTGCCAAAAATATCCATATTTTAGAAGAACTCGATATTTCAGGTGGTTCGATGGATGGTGGACATACACCGCATGCCGCGCAAGCTTGGGTAACACGTGGTGGGCGAATGCTGACCGATGAAACTTATTTGTGCCTATGGGACTTATTTTCCAGTATTCCATCTTTGGAAAATCCAGACATTTCGGTGCGTGAAGAATGTCGTGAGTTTAATGAAAAAGTGAAAACCCACGCCAATGCACGGTTGATTGATGCCGAACATGTCATTGCGGATGCAGCAAAGCTTGGTCTGAATACGCTACATCGTGCACAGATGCTGCGCCTATTAGCTTCAAAAGAAGAAAAAATTGGCAGTCGCCGCATTGATGAGTTTTTTGATGAAACCTTTTTTGAAACCAATTTCTGGCGCATGTGGCGCACGACTTTCGCTTTTCAAAAATGGCACAGTGCAGCAGAGTTAAGACGCTATTTCTTGCGTTTTATTCAAGAATTGCCACGCATTCATACCTTAGCGGGTGTGAAACGTACCAAGTACAACCAATATGACTCGATGATTCTGCCCCTACAGCGTTGGTTAGTCGCACAAGGCGTCGATGTGCGTTTTGGACACTATGTCACAGATGCAGACTTCATTACCAATGCTGAAACTCAAGAACGCTACGCTTCACGCCTATATGTACAATTGCCTGAAGGCTCAGAGCAAATTAATCTGAAAGCCAATGATTTAGCTATTTTCACTTTAGGCTCTATTACAGCAGACTCACGTTATGGCGGTAATCATGACGTGCCTGCCCTTATTCGTCATCGAGAAGATCATGGCTGGACGCTTTGGGAAACGCTGGCACAAAAAGCCCCAGACTTTGGCCGTCCAATGACTTTTTATGGCAATGTCGATGAACATAAGTGGGAGTCTTTCACTCTGACCATGAAAGATGACGTGCTACTTAAACGTATTATTGACTATACAGGCAATGAACCAGGCACAGGCGCACTCATGACTTGGTATGAGTCGGGTTGGCATTTATCCATCGTGGTTCCTGCACAGCCACACTTTGCCGACTTACCTGAAGGTTTATATACCTTATGGGGCTACGGTTTCCAAATTGACCATATAGGCGATTACATCAAAAAACCAATGTCCGAAGCCACGGGGCAAGAAATCCTAACAGAACTGATTAAACAGCTCGGTTTTGACGACATTTTAGATCATGTTTTGGCAACGACTGATGTTACTACCGCCATGATGCCATACGCCTCTGCCCTATTCGCCTGCCGTAAACCGGGGGATCGTCCACAGGTAATTCCACAAGGCTCACAAAACTTTGCTTTCCTTGGACAGTTTGTGGAAATTGAAGATGACGTGGTCTTTACTGTGGAATATTCAGTTCGTGGGGCGATGCTTGCCATTTATGAATTTTTTGGGGTGGAACGTGAAATCCCTGAAATTTACAACGGTCTACTTGATCCCAAAGTGGGTTTAAAAGCTTTAGAAACAGTGTTCCACTAAGTTTTTAATATATAGCGATAAGAGCACCTTTATGTCGCCACTATTACATAGTTTAATTTAAGCAACGTTTGGATACACGAGTGTGGCAGGGATGCCACACGTTATCCATCATAATAGGGATGTTATGTATGGGTAACAAAGGCTTTTGCTTTCTTTTGGCTTATCAAAAGTAAGGGTATTGCCTACACAAACACCTTTTATACTTTATTGAAAGTTGAGGCCGTGTACGCACTGGTTTACCGTTAACATCAATATAAGGAATATAAAATGAAAGCAGCTCGTTTTTATGACCGAGGGGATATTCGAATTGAAGATATCCCTGAACCGAAAGTACTTCCAGGCACAGTTGGAATTCAAGTTGCGTGGTGTGGTATTTGCGGTACAGATTTACATGAATTCATGGAAGGTCCTATTTTTATTCCACCTTGTGGTCACCCACACCCAATTTCGGGAGAATCTGCACCTGTAACAATGGGACATGAATTTTCAGGCGTGGTTTATGCAGTTGGAGAGGGTGTAGATGATATCCAAATTGGGCAACATGTCGTAGTTGAACCCTACATCATTGCTGACGATGTGCCGACTGGCCCCAATGATAAGTATCATTTATCAAAAAATATGAACTTTATTGGTTTAGGCGGACGCGGTGGTGGTCTTTCTGAAAAAATTGCAGTTCAGCGGCGTTGGGTACATCCTATTTCAAATGATATTCCTTTAGACCAAGCAGCATTGATAGAACCTTTATCTGTCGGTCATCATGCCTATGTCAGAAGTGGCGCAAAAGCTGGCGATATCGCACTGGTTGGTGGAGCAGGCCCAATAGGCTTACTTTTATCTGCTATTTTAAAGGCTAAAGGTCTCACGGTCATCATTACTGAACTGAGTGCAAAACGTAAAGAAAAAGCGATAGAAGCGGGTGTTGCCGATTATGTACTAGACCCATCTAAGGTTGATGTAGTTGCTGAGGTAATGAAAATTACAGAAGACCGCGGTGTAGATGTCGCTTTTGAATGTAGTAGTGTCAATAAAGTCATGGATACACTCGTTGCAGCAATGAAACCAACTGGTGTAGTCGTTATCGTTTCTATTTGGAGCCATCCTGCCACAATTAATGTGCATAGTGTGGTGATGAAAGAGCTAGATATTCGTGGCACGATTGCTTATGTAAATGATCATCAGGAAACTATCCGTTTGGTTGAGCAAGGTAAGATTAATCTAGAACCTTTTATTACCCAACGGATTGCATTAGATGATCTTGTTTCTAAAGGCTTTGAAACATTGATTCATAATAATGAGTCTGCTGTAAAAATTATTGTTCATCCGTAGTAACGCCTAATTTGAACGACTAATTTGAATAAACTAGAAATAAACTCTATGTAGCTATTTCTAATATCTTTATAGATAGGGAATGAGTCTGTACGTACAGATTCATTCTCAAATTTACGGCACTGTTGCAAATAGAGATTTGAGTCGATGATGTTCCCTTTAAAAAGTGCTTAGAGACCGAAAACCCTGTTGATTAGACACACTTCACCCTGAGGCTGACCATAATAAAATGACGATGCTTGTCCTTTACGTAGTGCACGCATGACTTCAATACCTTTAATTGTGGCATAAGCCGTCTTCATAGATTTGAATCCTAATGTGGCCCTGATGATTCGCTTTAACTTACCATGATCACATTCAATGATATTATTTTTATACTTAATCTGCCTGTGCTCAATATCTACTGGACATTTTCCTTCTCACTTTAATCGTGATAAAGCATGGCCATAGGTCGCTGCTTTATCTGTATTGATGACCCGTGGAATTTGCCATTTTTTCACCGTATTGAAGATCTTTCCTAGAAAACTATAGGCTGATTTACTGTTCCGTCTAGCGGAAAGGTAAAAGTCAATCGTATGACCCCGTTGATCAACTGCACGATACAGGTAAGTCCATCGCCCCTTCACTTTGATATAAGTCTCATCCATATGCCATGAATGTAAATCTGTAGGATTACGCCAATACCAGCGTAACCGTTTTTCCATTTCTGGAGCATAACGCTGAACCCAACGATAAATTGTACTGTGATCCACATTTATGCCTCGTTCAGCGAGCATTTCTTGAAGTTCACGATAGCTGATGCCATATTTACAATACCAACGAACAGCCCAAAGAATGATTTCACCTTGAAAGTGCCGACCGTGGAAGGGATTCATCTGCTGTATCTCGAAATAAATAAGATATTTAGCTTATCATGTCAGCCTATTTGCAACAGTGCCGCAAGGAATTGCTTTAGCATTAGAAATGCTTTAATTAGTACAACAGACCTTATCTGGATTTTTATTGACCATGGCTCATTCCCACACACATGAGACATCACATTACGGTACGGCCTTTGCTATCGGTATTGTATTGAACTTGGGCTTTGTTTTAATTGAAGCATTCTATGGCTGGCAAACCGACTCCATGGCCTTGCTGGCTGATGCGGGCCATAACTTAACCGATGTCGGTGGATTACTTCTGGCATGGGCAGCCTATAGCGTAGCGCGTATTCACTCCAATCGTCGACATACTTATGGTTGGCAAAAAGCCTCGATTCTGGCCAGTTTTACTAATGCCGTGCTGATCCTCTTTGCGATGTTTTCTCTAGGCTGGGAATCTATACAACGGATTCAGTCTCCCAGCCCTGTAGCGGCAGTCACCGTTATGATCGTCGCTGCAATCGGTGTGGTAGTGAATTTGAGCACCGCCCTTTTGTTTCTTAAAAACAGTCAGCATGATTTGAATATCAAAGGTGCCTTTCTGCATATGGCGGCAGATGCCGTTGTTTCGGTCGGCGTAGTGGTCGCGGGGGCCTTATATTTATGGCAGGGCTGGTTATGGATTGACGCTGTGGTAGGTTTGATTATCGCCATTATTATTATTTTGGGAACATTTTCCTTGTTCCGCCAATCCTTACACTTGCTCTTTGATGGTGTGCCCGATCAGATTAACCTTTTAGAAGTCAGGAACTGCTTACTCAATATTCCGAGCGTTGTGGATCTGCATGATTTACACATCTGGAGTATGAGTACCCTGGAAAATGCACTCACGGTGCATGTGGTTTATGATGACAACTTACAAACTGCGAATACCTTACTTGCAGAAATTACCGAAGCTTTACATCATCATTTTGATCTCAAACATGTGACGGTGCAGCTGGAATCGATCGCTTATGCTGAAGGTTGTGAAATGAAACTTAAACCACATTATACTTCTAGCCAATCCTTGTTGAAATAAAGTCTCAGAATCATATATTTCATATTGCGCATATTCGGATATTCATATATAACCAAGCTATTCTTTTGGCACTGTTGCAAATAGAGATTTGAGTCGATGATGTTCCCTTTAAAAAGTACTTAGAGACCGAAAACCCTGTTGATTAGACACACTTCACCCTGAGGCTGACCATAATAAAATGACGATGCTTGTCCTTTACGTAGTGCACGCATGACTTCAATACCTTTAATTGTGGCATAAGCCGTCTTCATAGATTTGAATCCTAATGTGGCCCTGATGATCCGCTTTAGCTTGCCATGATCACATTCAATCACGTTATTTTTATACTTAATCTGCCTGTGCTCAAGGTCTGGTGGACATTTACCTTCCCGTTTTAACCGTGATAAAGCACGTCCATATGTGGGTACTTTATCCGTGTTGATCACTTGTGGAATTTGCCACTTCTTCACATTATTTAAAATTTTTCCAAGAAAACAATATGCTGATTTGGTATTACGTCTAGAAGAAAGATAAAAATCAATGGTATCGCCACGTTGATCGACTGCACGATACAGATAAGACCATCGTCCATTCACTTTTACATAGGTTTCATCAATATGCCACGAGCTCAGATCTGTAGGATTACGCCAATACCAGCGTAAACGTTTTTCTATTTCAGGAGCATAACGTTGAACCCAACGGTAAATAGTCGTGTGATCAACATTCATACCCCGTTCGGCCAGCATTTCCTGCAGTTCACGATAGCTAATGCCATATTTACAATACCAGCGCACAGCCCAAAGAATGATTTCGCCCTGAAAATGCCGACCATGGAAAGGATTCATATGCTGCACCTTTAGCTAAAACAGTCTTCAGCTTACCATTCGTGGTTATTTGCAACAGTGCCAAACAGCGCAATAAAATAGAAACGTTATTCAGCTTATTGAAAGGCCAATACAATTTAGTGACGAGTAAAGCTCGTAGTATTCATGGATTTCTAAGTGGGATTTACGCATCGTTATGCGCATATCAATTAACTCATCGAAATAAGCCGAAAATTCAAATTATGGAACCATTGGCTTAAACAGGATTCGGGTTAATAAACATATAAACTACTATTAAGAATAAATGAATTGAGCAACATTAAATTCTTATTGAAGTCAATCGTTCGCTAGACAAAATTGAAATTTTTCTTTTATTGACAATATGTTAACCACACTAGACTTCAATAAAATCACTGTTCATTATATATCACATAATAACTATATTTTTGGAGTACGATTCAATGGGATTCAAACTCATACCAACCATAATTTCAGTATCACTTACCCTTATTATTTGGTTTCTCATTCCAATTCCGCAAGATGTTTCTGCAAATGCTTGGCTTCTATTTGCGATGTTTATTGGTGTTATTTCAGCCATTATTGGTAAAGCAATGCCTATTGGTGCAATTTCGATTATCGCGATAGCACTGGTCGCGATTACCCGAGTAACAGCAGATAACCCTAGCGATGCCATCAAAGATGCTTTAAGTGGCTTTACTAACCCTCTTATTTGGTTGATTGGTATATCCATCATGATTTCAAAAGGGTTACAAAAAACAGGGCTAGGTGCACGACTAGGTTATTACTTTATTGCAGTTTGGGGTAAAAGAACCATTGGTATTGGCTATAGCCTTGCATTATCTGAACTCATTCTTGCACCTGTTACCCCAAGTAATACAGCACGTGGAGGCGGAATTATTCACCCTATCGTGCGCTCGATTGCAACGAGTTTTGACTCAGATCCAGAAAAAGGCACTGAAGGTAAAATTGGTAAATATCTTGCTTTGGTCAATTACCATTCAAATCCTATTACTTCTGCCATGTTTATTACGGCTACTGCACCCAACCCTTTAGTCGTTGAACTCATTGCGAAAGCGACCAATAGTCAAATCCATTTGAGTTGGACCACATGGGCATTAGCAATGGTTTTACCAGGTGTTGTTGCATTAGCATTTATGCCGATTGCGCTTTACTTTATGTACCCACCTGAAATTAAAAAAACACCAAATGCTGCACAATTTGCCAAAGACCGTTTACAAGAAATGGGTCCCATTACCTTACATGAAATGATTATGTTGGCTGTATTTGGAATTTTATTATTACTCTGGGCAGGTATTCCTGCCATGTTGTTGGGTGATATGTGGACTTTAGACCCAACTACAACCGCGTTTATTGGTTTATCACTCCTTCTGCTTACAGGAGTTTTAACTTGGGATGATGTCTTAACTCAAAAGAGTGCATGGGATACAGTAACTTGGTTTGCTGCATTGGTCATGATGGCGACCTTTTTAAATAAGCTCGGCTTAATCGCTTGGTTTTCTGGTGTTTTACAAACTAGCATTGGACAGCTTGGCTTAACGTGGGTTCCTGCTTCCATGCTTTTACTATTTGCTTATATGTACGCTCACTATATTTTTGCCAGTACTACTGCACATATTACCGCTATGTTTTCAGCATTCTACATTGCAGGTATCGCACTAGGTGCTCCTCCAATGTTCTTTGCACTGATTATGGCAGCAGCATCAAGCATTATGATGACGCTGACTCATTATGCGACAGGTACATCCCCTATTATTTATGGTTCAGGTTATACAACGCTTGGTGAATGGTGGAAAGCTGGTTTTGCTATGAGCATTATCAATATAGCTATTTTTATTGTATTGGGCGGACTTTGGTGGAAGATGCTGGGCTATTGGTAATTTAATATCTATAACAAAATTAAAATTTTATAAGTATAGTTATATCTATACAACCTGCCCCCTGAATAAGGGGGCTTTTTAATATCTGTCCATTACAGAAACTTCGTTATAATTTTACTCACTGAATAAAAATATATTTGATTAATTAGACTCGATGTCATAGACCCAATTATGCGCTTGCTTATCTGTTGTTGTTTCACAGACATAAGCTGTCATTAAAAAGTAAACATGTATTCTTTTCCGAATTGGTTTGATACTCTCTCCACCCATTGCTCTATTTTATCAGCTGTCATGACTTGAAAATCTCGCCAATAATATTTCATCTGCTTCCATACCATCTCGATTCGATTTAACTCAGGGCTATAAGCTGGAATAAAATACAAATTCGTCGAAAAGTTACTTTTAAGTAGCTCTCTGTAATCAGCCATCTTTTTACTTCTATGAATCGAGGCATTATCAACAATAAGAACCAATGGAAGGTTATAAGTCTGTTTTACTTGTTGAGCTATTCCAGTTAAATAGGCATAAAACCAAGTGCTTGTAACTGACTCTTGTAAACAACTTGTCACCAGTTTCCCCGTTGAAAGCAAACACCCCATGACATTAACTCGTTTTAATCTTATTGCATCAACCGCATGAACATCACCTATCTTTGTCCACGCATAGCGGTTATCAGGTGTAGATGAAAACCCTGTTTCATCAACATAACCTAATATAATTTCACCACGTGCCGCTTGCTCTCGTAATTTTTCAATCTGCTGTGTTGCTTGTTCAAATGCAATCGGATCTCTTTTTTTTCAAGCTATGACGGGTACGCTTGAAGACCATACCTGAATCTCGTAAAAACTTACGAATGGTTTCAACAGACACGGACACTTCGTATTCTTCATGTAGTTTGACTCGGATTTGTTCTGCATTGAGTGGACTTGTATTGACCCAATCTAGGATTTTCGCCTGATAGTCTGAGATCAATGTATTGGGCCGACCTGAGCGATGACCTTCTTTAATCGATTCAAACTCATACAATTCCCAACGTCGGCGTTGTAGCCTTATGGTTTCTGGTATACGTTCTTGTAGAGTGGCAACTTCCGCAACACTTTTACCTTCAGAAAGCCAGAGAATAGTTTGGGCACGTTGTCTTTCACGCCAATGTTTTGCATGCTTGGCCAGAAAAATGAGTCGTTCTCGCTGTTCTAAACTAAGTGGTACAGAAACAATTCGAGGCATGTGTGAACATCTGTTAACTAAAAAAACTTTTTTCGCATGATTAGTTATTTTTGTCAACTTAGTAGTCATGAGGCACTGTTGCAAATAGGCTGACATGATAAGCTAAATATCTTATTTATTTCGAGATACAGCAGATGAATCCCTTCCACGGTCGGCACTTTCAAGGTGAAATCATTCTTTTATATGAAAGCAATAAAGTGTCATACTATGTTGTGTGTAAGTGTTTTATTTTATTGATATTAAATTTAAATGATATTTATTAAAGTATCATACTATACGCAAAAACTAATCTAAGTATAATTCTATTAAAATAAAAAAGTTTCATACCAATATTTCAATATACTGAAAATAATGAATATATTTTCTTTTTTTGAAAATTGGGATGAAACTTTATTACCAAGTATCATTGTTTATTACTTAGTATTTAACTTTATTACTCAAAAACACAATCAGAATAATTTTCACATGATGCTTTTAGATATAAACAATCTCATGACGTAGCAGTGCTACAACCTGACTGCTCAAACCATTGGATAAATAAATATTCAAAAGCTGAATTTTTCCAAACCATCAAAATTTAAATTTCTACCTGGGTAGAAGATGAATAGAGCAATTAAAGCACTTTATTCAGTCAGACTGGGTGGATTGCCACCCCCCGCCAAGTGTTTTATACAGATCCAGTAGATTTTGTGCCTGCGCCAGCTTTCCCTGAACCTGTTTATCTGCAAGCTCATTTGCGGTTAAACGTGCACTAAGTGCACGATCCAGCGTCATTTGGCCATAACGATACAATGTACTGGCATCTTTGGCTTGTTGATTGGCTTTATGCAGTGCCTGTGCCAATAAAAGATTTTGACGACTTAACGCAAATTGAAGCTGATAACTACTGTCTACTTCAGCAAGTGCTTTTAATACAGCATGATCATAATCGGCCAGAGCAGCCTGCAAACGATGATCACTTATTTCAATATTATGATGAATACGTCCGGCTGTAAAAATTGGCAAAGTCATCCCTGCACTCACCAAACCACCATAACCTTTTAAATCTGGTAAATCGCTATCCAGACTCAATTGCCCGGTTTGCCAAAAAAACTGCATATTAAAACGCGGTAATAAATCTGCCTGTGCACTGGCCCGTTTGGCACTATATGCTTGTACCACCGCCTGTTTGGCCTGTATATCTGGACGACGATTCAGGATTTGCAACGGCCGCTGTCCTTGCGGGGGGGCTGGAATATGCTGCAAGATATTTTGTGGGCTTGCTGCGAGTTTAAATCCTTGTGGCACTTGGCCGGTCAATACCGCGATATTACGCTGATACGCATCGGCCTGTGCCTGTAGAGTGGCTAATTGTGCTTGTACTGCTGTAAGTTTGGCATCTACATCTTTAACATCATAATCGGTAATCTGGCCAGCTCTAAATCTCCCCTGAGCATACCGTTTTAACTGCTGTAACGTCGCAACCGTATGATCACCAATTTTGATGCGTTGCTGTAAACTGCGAACGGTAAAGTAATTCTGGGCAATATCACTAGCAACCAGCATTTGAGCGCCATACCATTGCTGCATGGTCGCTAGACTGGCATATCGGACAGCATCTACATCACTTTTTTTCTGTCCAAAAATATCGAGTTCCCAGCTCGCAATAAAGCCCATGTGCTGCGCATGTCCATTAAAATTGAAATTATCATCGCCCAGTGATGACCCGAGTTGAGATAAAACATTTTTCACATCTGAATTTAACGGATTGTCTAGCTGGAATTGATGAGCACTAACCCCTGCATTGGCCCCTAAGGCGGGCTTGAGGTCGGCTTCTGCTAATTGTGTGGTAGAACGTGCAGCCTGTAAATTTTCCAGTGCTACCTTTAACTCGTGATTAGTTGTCAGTCCCTGTTCAATCAATCGGTTTAGCACAGGATCATTCCAGTTTTGCCACCATTGTGCAATTTCTGCCGATCCTTTTGCCATATCGGTCTGATCAAATTGTAAAGGCAGCATAACCTGGGACTCTACTTGGACTTGATCTTTGGCACAGCCACTTAAAATTAACCCCGTTAACAAACTCACATACAGCCATTTATTCATTTTTATCCCCCTGGTTTAACCTTGCCGTGCCAACATAAGACGAAAACGCCCAAGTGCCAATGCCAGAAATACAATCCCCATCAGCATCATAATCAGTAATTTATCCCACACACTATCAATACCGGCATTCCGGAATAAAACAAACTGTCCGAACTGAACATATTGTGTGACGGGTGAAATCTGCGTCAACCATTGCATGACTTCAGGCATACTTTCCAGTGGCGACTCCGAACCGGACAATAACCGTGTGACCACATATACCGGCAAACATAGCAAGCCAAATTGTGGCATTGTGGGAGCAAGCGTTGCCAACCAGATTCCCAGTGCCGATACCGAAAACAAATAAATCACTGTTCCCAAGGTAAATAAAGTCACAGAACCATTAATGGGTACCTGCAACCAGTGATTTACGACAAGCCATAAGGACAGTAAAGCAGCTACGGTAATCACCAATCCATTGGTCAGAATTTTGGCCATAGCAATTTCACTGGCAGAAACTGGCATCACCAATAAATGCTCAATGGTTCCATGTTCACGCTCGCGGATAATTGCCGCACCAACCAGCACCATGGCCAGCAGGGTAATATTGGCAATAATCTGCACAACACTGAGATACCAATGTGATTCGCCATTCGGGTTATACATGACATTCAGGACAGGCTTCACCGGGAGTAAACTTTCTGAAGAAGGCTGTTTTAAAAATTGACTGACTTGCTGTGAAATGATTTGTTGAAGATAGACTAGACCAATACCGGCCTGTGTAACTGAGGTTGCATCCGCCAAAACCTGAATTTCAGGGGCACGACCTGCGACCACATCTTTTTCAAAATTGGCAGGAATGTCAATCACAAAAACATATCCGCCCTGATTCATCTGCTGGTCGATATTTTCCCGTTGTTCCAGTACTGGCGTTTTAAAATACGGCTGCTGTAAGGCATCCCGTATTTGATACGATAACTGCGAATGGTCGGCATCGAGAATGGCAATTGATGAATGACGGACTTCCGTGGTAATTCCTGTAGAAACCGTATAAACAGCCACCGAAAGGACCACCACAATCAAGACCATTAACGTATAATCACCTAGCAAACTGCGCAGTTCTTTCTGGCTTAAAAACCAGACATTTTTCATCCATTGCCACATGCTATTGCTCCTGTTTCTTTAAGAACAAACCTGCCAGCAATACATA
This sequence comes from Acinetobacter sp. LipI_15, assembly GCF_058242865.1. Taxonomy (NCBI): domain Bacteria; kingdom Pseudomonadati; phylum Pseudomonadota; class Gammaproteobacteria; order Moraxellales; family Moraxellaceae; genus Acinetobacter; species Acinetobacter sp. LipI_15. The sequence goes on from NZ_JBZAYN010000002.1 coordinate 183,392, forward strand.
TAGGATGCAAAATAGCGTCAACATTACATAATATTGGACAAAATCCTGAAAACCCAAACCCTTGGTAAAACTCCCCAGACTGATCAATTGATACCATGCAGTTGGAAATCCCCAACCGATCCAATAATTTACGCCCGTTAATGTAGATAATGGATAAAGTAACCCTGAAAAATTCAATGCGGGAATTAAGGTAAAAATCGCCGATGCAAAAATCGCCGCAACCTGCGTTTTGACCAGACTCGAAATCAATAAACCAAAAGCTGTCGCGGCACAAACCAGTAAGAGTGCCCCTAATGTCATGGCCCAGAAACTTCCTGAAACAGGGACATCCAGCACCACAACGGCAAGCCAGACCAGACTGAAATAACTGCACATCGCCAAAGCGATATAAGGTAACTGTTTACCAATTAAAAACTGTCGGACTGATGCCGGAGACGTATACAAGTTGGTAATTGAGCCGATTTCCCGCTCTCGCACCACACCGAGGGCGGTCATCATGGCGGGAATCAACATCATCGCCATCATGATCATTCCAGGTGTAAAAGCATAAATACTTTTGAAATCCTGATTATAGACAAATCTTGGCTGTATCGAGACCGCAGATTTGACCTCTATCGGCAGCCCCATGGCCGTTATTTTATCTGTCCCGTAATTACTCATCATGCCAAGAATAAAACCCTTAATATTTTCCGCAGTAAATGGCATGGAACCATCTACATAGAAGCCGACTTCCGGTTTATTTCCACGCATCAGATCTCGACCAAAATCAGGTGGAATATCAATCACCAACCTGGCTGTAGATGTTCTTAACACAGGATCAATTTCAGCCTCGGAACCAATATATTTTTCCAGCGTAAAATATCGCGAAGCCGTAAAATATTCCGTTAAGGCCCGACTTTCCACACTTTGATCACGATCCAGAATTGCGAGTTTGACATTTTTAACATCAAAAGAAACGCTATAGGATGCTGTCATCATGAGAATGATCGGGCCAAGAATCGCAAAAAACATTCGAATCGGATCACGCCATAACTCTTTGCCTTCCCTGACAGCAAATGTCCAGACCATGGCAAACCAGGCCATTAATCTATAAAAAAGTGTCTGGTTCTGGCGGGCTTCACTTCTTAAACTCTCTTGCTCTTGATCGGTGTGATGCTGAACAGGGTGTTCAGCTTCACCTGATGCTTGCTCCAGATAAATAATAAATGCCTGCTCGAGTTCATCTGTGTGTTGCGCCTGACACAATGCCTGCGGTGTCCCTACTGCCAGAACCCGTCCACGGTGCATAAATGAAATACGGTCACAACGTTCAGCTTCATTCATAAAATGCGTCGAAACAAATATCGTAATACGATCCTGTCGCGATAATTTTATGAGATGCTGCCAGAACATATCTCGTGCAGCTGGATCGACGCCAGAAGTAGGCTCATCCAGAATCAATACTTCCGGATGATGTAAACATGCTGCGGCTAACTGTAAGCGTTGCCGAATACCTAAAGGCAAAGCGGCGGGCTGAGTATCGGCTTCTTTTTGCAGATCAAACTGCTGCAATGCACTTTGCACTGCATTTTTAGCATCATTCCCTGTGAGCCTGTACAATTTTGCATGTAGTTCCAGATTCTGACGTACCGTTAATTCTTCATATAATGAAAATGCCTGTGACATATAACCCACTTTTATTCGGGTTGCCATGTCTCCTGCATTAATTTCTTTTCCTAGCAGTTTTGCCGTGCCTGAACTGATATCCAGCAAGCCTGTTAGCATTTTCATGGTGGTGGATTTGCCACATCCATTTGAGCCTAAAAAACCAAAAATTTCACCGCGTGCAATCGTAAAGTTAACATGATCTACTGCAATAAAATCACCAAATTGCTTGGTCAAATCATGTGCTTCAATTGCCGGAGGAGAATCTGGATCTGCAACAAATGGCGTCACGTGTAACACGCCCGTTCCACGTTTATTTTCTGGCAGCAGCTTCACATAAGCTTCTTCGAGTGTTTGACTCTGGGTCTGCTGTAACACTTCCTGCGTTGTTGCATTGGCAATTAACTGTCCATCATCCATCGCCAATAAATATTCAAAGCGTTGCGCTTCGTCAATGTAAGCGGTTGAAACAATCACCGTCATTTCCGTATTTTCAGCGCGTAAATCATCAACCAGATTCCAGAATTGCCGTCTTGATAAAGGATCAACACCTGTCGTCGGCTCATCTAGAATTAATAATTGCGGATTATGGACTAAAGCACAGCATAAACTCAGCTTTTGTTTCATGCCGCCAGATAATTTACCAGCCGGACGATTCACAAAAGGATCTAATCCTGTTGCCTGTAATAATCGCTGGATTCGCTGTTTTCGGGCACGGGTATCCAAACCAAAAAGGCTCGCATGAAAATCTACATTTTCATAGACAGACAATGTGGGATATAAATTGTGCCCCAAACCTTGGGGCATAAAAGCGATACGCTGTGACAAATGTTTCTGGATTTTTTTTTGTGAAATATCCTGATCAAAAATCAAAACCTGCCCGCTTTGGATCACCTTCACCCCGGCAATAAGGGATAATAATGTTGATTTTCCAACACCATCAGGTCCAATCAACCCGACTGTAACAGATTTGGGAATCGACAGATGAATATTATTTAATGCTCGAACCTGCCCATAAGTATGAGAAACGCCCTGTAACGATACAGCAGTTACAGTGTTTTCTTGCTGTTTTACATCCGTCATGGCGAACTACCTGTTCAATTTTATTGTGTTCTGGCGTTTTGCTGTAATTGCGGTAATTTGGCCTGCCATTGTACTGGCCATGCCTCTTGTGGATTGGTACGGACATAACCATTACCAGTTAAGCCACCTTTTAACACCCCTTGATACTGCAAGCTAATTTGTTGGGGAATACGCAATTTTACCTTATACATAAGTTTTTCGCGTTCATTGGCTGTTTCCACATATTTAGGGGTAAATTGTGTATTGCTGGCAATAAATGTAATTTTTGCAGGCCAAACTGCATCAATCCCGTCAAGCACAACTATGGCATCATCACCCAGCTTTAATTTTCCAACGGTATCTGTAGGAAGAAAAATTGATAAAGTCACATCACTAGGATCAAGTAAAGTGATGACTTTACTGCCAGGCCCAACAACATTGCCCAGTTCCGCAATACGATACTCTACCCGACCAGTCTGTGGTGCGCGGATGAACATATCCTTATGGGCCGAAGATGCGATATTCATTTGTGCCTGAGCCTGATTAACCGCAGCAATTGCTGACTCCCGTGCTGCCTGGGTTGCTTTAACCGCAGCTGCCTCGCCATCCCGTGCTGCTTGACGGCGTTGCACTTCTACCACAGAAATCAAATCCTCCTTTTTCAGCTGTAGCGCATTATCCAGCTCGAGTTGTGCAACCTTTAACTGCTGTTGTCTTGCTGCAATCTCAGCTTCGGCCTGATGTACTGCTTCTTCTGCACGCTGTTTACTGGCTTGTGCACCTTCAACCAAACTGTGACTTTGCTCAGCTGACAAAACCACTAATACTTCATCTTTTTTAACCAGATCACCTTCTTGTACCTTAATATCAATCACCCGGCCTGGATACAAAGAGGCGACATCAAGTCGCTGTAGTTCCAATCGCCCATTACTCCCCTCAAAACCCGAAGGTAATTTTTTCAAACTTTGCATATTGACCCATACAGCCCCCCCGATAAGTACACACACAATTACAGCAATAATGAGCCATTTTTTTTGCATTGGCTTTATTCCTTATCAAATACAGACATAAAGGCATATTATAATGGTTCGGTTACACAAACCAGTCCATCAAAACTTATTCAGTAATATTATTTCCAGATGAATAAGCAGGCTTGAATGATATTCACCTTATTTTCCTTATATTATTCATTTTTTGGATAACAAGACTTTTAATAATCCGAGTTACTGTTTTTTGAATGAATTGCCAATTTTATATATGAAAGCAATAAAGTGTCATACTATGTTGTGTGTAAGTGTTTTATTTTATTGATATTAAATTTAAATGATATTTATTAAAGTATCATACTATACGCAAAAACTAATCTAAGTATAATTCTATAGGACTTACGCATTGACGGATTCAAAAAAGTATTAAAATACTTTATAAAGTATCTGTGATCAGACGAATTAAACATGCTTCTACAGCAACTTGTACATTACCCATTTATATGGGCTTTCTCATGACAGAACGGCTTTGTTGCACAAAGCTATTCTTGAAGGCTTCTTCAGTAATATAATTTCCAGATGAAGAAGCCTACACCTAAAATCTATCGTACAACCAATTGGTCCTCGTATAACCAAGCTTTAATCAAGCGAGGAAATATTTCAATCTGGTTTGATCCTAAGACGCAATGGTATGCACAACCACAAGGCAAGCAAGGACGAAATCAAACTTATTCCGATACAGCGATTCAATGCTGTTTAATGATCAAATCTCTATTCCGTCTTTCTTTACGTATGGTTACTGGCTTTGTTCAAAGCCTGATTAAACTCTGTGGCTTGAATTGGACAGCACCAGATTACTCCACCCTTTGTAGACGACAAAAGCATATTGATATTGCGATAAGCTATCAGAAAAGTCATGATGGGTTACACCTACTTGTCGACTCTACGGGTTTAAAGTTTTTAGGTGAAGGCGAATGGAAGCGTAAAAAACATCAGCCTGAATACCGTCGGCAATGGCGTAAACTGCATATTGGTATAGATGCTGAAACACTGCAAATACGTGCCGTTCAGCTTACTACAAATAATGTCAGTGATTCACAAGTACTAGGTGATTTACTGGATCAAATTCCACTAGATGAGCGAATAGATTCTGTCTATACCGATGGCGCGTACGACACGAAGTGCTGCAGAAAAGTGATTTCAGATCGTCAAGCACATGCAGTAATTCCACCCAGAAAGAATGCCAAGCCCTGGAAAGATTCTAAAATAAGTTCAATAGAACGAAATGAGTTACTTCAAACGGTTAAACATTTAGGTAGAACCCTATGGAAAAAATGGTCGGGTTATCACCGTCGTAGTTTGGTGGAAACCAAGATGCATTGCATCAAATTATTAGGTGATAGGCTGACGGCAAGACATTTTCAAAGTCAGGTCAATGAAATTCATGCGCGTGTGGCAGTTCTGAATAGATTTACGGAATTAGGTAGACCTCGCACCCAAGTTGTGTCTTAAATTTGAATGGATTGGGGAGAACTCAGCTTTTGAATGTTTATGCAACAAAGCC
>NZ_JBZAYN010000003.1:0-7018 GCF_058242865.1 Acinetobacter sp. LipI_15
CAACCTAACATTTCACCCCCACCAACCTAACATTTCACCCCCACTTAAAGCCAATAACCTAACATTTCACCCCCACTTAAAGCCAATAACCTAACATTTCACCCCCACTTAAGTGTCTGAAACACTGATATAGCAATACATTAAGACTAGCCGTAAAGCTTTTTAAAAGCTTTTTAAAAGCTATTAAAAGCTTTTAATAAAGCTTTTAAAATTAATAAATGAAAATTGCCCTCGGTTTTCGCTACGCTCAAACTCTATTGAACTTCGCTTTCGCTCAGTTCGTAGGGGCAATTTTTGGCTCAGAATTTCGTGACTTTAAAAAAAGTAAAAGCAAAAATGAATTCGCTTCGCTCGATCTAGGAGTCTATTTTTGCATCTGATTTAAAGCTTTTTAGACTTCACAGCACCCAAAAGGAGTTTTTCAGGGAGTCTAGGCGCAACTTTTTATTGTGTCGCTCGTAGACACTCGCTTATATATTTATGTTTAGAAGCAAAAAATAGGGGATATTAGCTCGTTTAACTCTAAAAACAATAAATCCCCTCGTTAAATCATTAAACACTCTTAAAGCGCAAAATAGAGCCTTTGGAGCAGACATTCATATTTAAAACCCACACATGAAATAAACAGCAGCATGTTGCTGACGCTCAATTTACGGAACTCTTATTTATGCACGAGCCGATTTCGTCAAGAAATTGGCTCGTGGTTAAGAAAAAGCAGGCTGTAAGCCTTTTAAACTCTGGTACGTGTTTTATACTCGTGCCAATTACCTTATTTTTTTTCTAAGAAATGATCTTTTACTCAATAAAAACAACAGACTGTTTACAAGCCATAATCAACTGCGTTTCAGTCAGCAATGCCCGTTACTGGATGACAAGTAAATTTAAAATCGAGGAGGCAAACAGAATTATTCCAAAACTTATTGCTGCATATTCACTCGATTTAACAGAACAGCAGCGGAAGACGATCCGCAGGCGAGGTGAACCAACTTGGACGTTGGTTCTGAATTACGACCCTGCCGATAAAGAAAAAGTCGGACGTTGGATTGATTTTTGGCTTTTCACAACTGGTTACAGTCCGAACCCACGAAAGAAAGTCAATAATCTTGAGGAAATCGCACGACTTAACCGTGAGCTTGTCAAAAAACAAAAAATGCACCCGATCTACACCCAAAATCCAAGCGAGTTAATTACATTTCGCGGCTATACGCTTGGCCAGTATGCTGTGCATGTAAATTCCAAAGGTGAGGAAAAGAAAGACTATTGGAATCCCGAAGAACTGGGCTTGTTAGACTTTGAAATTATTAAGAAAAAGATTGTTCTACCGCCTTGTGACAAGGCTTTGCTAGAAAAACTTTCGCTTGGTGAAATTCATTCCCAACTAAAAAATAAATACGGAATTAATATGCACACGCGCTATCACAATAAGAACAATGGCATACTCAAGCGATTATATAAAGAAAACCAATCTCTTATTAATCGTTATAATCATTATGCAAAAATGAAAGGCGATATAGATATTCGTCACACATGGTATTTAAGTGAAGAATCAAAAAATTCTATTACTTGTGAATTAAAAAAATATTTTAAACAAATAGTGCAACACCCTGAGAGAATAGAGGGGGCATTTCAGCGATTATTTCAACGTGGTCATTATCACGGTGTACGTCATCAAGTCGGTAATTACTTGGCATATTGGAAAAGAACCATTAAAGAACAATATCCTAATATTTTCAAAAATTTAGACTTTCCTGAAACATTGAACTATGTAAGATTTTCTGAGAAAATATATGATAATTTTAAACAATTCCATAATGCCTGTATTATTGCTAGTATTCATTTTGAATTACAAAAAAAATATGCAGAAATGAAAAAATTAAAATATAGAACATTGGCTAAAGAATTAAGACAAAAAAATGAAGAATTGAGAAATGCTAATGCTTCAAGAATTAATTTAATAATCAAAGAATCAGATAAAAAAATGTTTGTTGAGCATAATATATCTGATATTGAGGTTAAAGATTTTATTGCACGTTATCCGAATATGAATCCATTATTATTGGACGATTAAAAAAAGGGCTTAACGCCCTCTGCTTATGCTTAATTCTTCCAGTTTTCTCTCCCAGTCATCGGCTTGTTTATGTGTTGTGATCTCATATTGAATGCGCTTCATCATGTCGATTTAAGATTCTGAACCTTGAATAAAACGATCTGCTAAGCCCATTTTGAAGATATATCCCCTAATTTCGCATAAGAGATTTTATGTTAAATGATCTATAAGAGACTTTATGTTGAACAAATGAATCGTAAGTGCTTAAAAAAAAATGTGATTAGGAGTAATGTTCTTTCTATTTTAATTAAGGACGATCCTCATGAATTTTAAAAACTTCTCTACAGAAGATGCATTAATTTTTAGTTTTTTTACTATGTATTTATATGGGTTAGAGAAAAATAAAGTAATTTTAGATCTTTTGAAAGCTGTTGTTTTTCATTCAGATGAAGCAAATACAGATAAGGATTTAAAAATTGCAGTGAAAAATTATATGATTAGTCATCCACGTATAAACGTTCAAAGTAATGGTATGTTTTTATTGGATATTGATGGAAATTCTATAATATCTAACTTAACAGATATGATGCAATTTTCAATTAATAATGTTTTTTTACCAGAGGAATTAACCGAAGAACATAAAAAGGTAATAAGACAATCAAAAACATCGGTTTATACAAATCCTGATCTGTATATAGAAGTATTAGGAGCTAACCAAGCTGTTCAATATATCTCATTAGAATTGAAATCTACCAAACAAGATAAGATTCCTGGATCGAGTGCTCAACAAGCAAATCCTTATGAATGGACTTTATTTGTTAAACATAGTGCTAATAGCATTGATCTTATTAGTGGTCTTTATGCAAATACAGTTACAGGAAAACTTCCATTTCCTGATAGAAGTCCACGACCACAAGTTAGTTTTTCTCAGCTTAAAGACTGGAATGATACATATAGAAAATATGATGCAAATGGTTTTAGATTAACTATCAATACTAAAGATTTAGATGAAAAAGCTTTGGTAATATCTGATTGGGAAAGTTCTTTAGTTAAAGATTGGATGGAATATATTAAATCTGATAAGAAGCCTAATAAATGGTTTGATCATACACAGAGAATGTTTGTTAAAGATTTAATTTCATACTATGAAAGTCTTTCTGAAATAGAAAAGAAAGCTTTTTTTGATAAAAATTTAAAGCATGTTTAGTAAAAAAGAGTTTAGTTCAGAAAAAGGGATAAAAATGTTAATTACATATGATCTTTATCATACGTATGGCTTTTATCAGAGAGACATAGCCAAAATTTTTGGCTATGCCCCAACAACTATTGGCTATTGGTTAAATAGTATAAAAAGATAGGTCATTTAAAAGATTTTAAAAAAATTGTATCTGATCAAAAAGAAACAACTTTTGAAATCGCAAAAAATTATTTATTAAATAATTGATCCCAAATACTTTTTAAATGAGTACCTAAAGCAAATCCTAGGAGAGGTGGTACAGCATTTCCAATAATTTTATAAGCTGATGATGCTGAAACAGAATTGTTTTTTCCATGATTAAAAACAAATTCGTAATTAGGAGGAAAGCTTTGAATTAAGGCACACTCTCGAACTGTTAGTCTTCGCTGAGGTAAATGGAATTCGGAGGTATTTTTTCCGCCATTTTCTTCTGATAAACGTCGGAATTCTATATTTCCATGATGTTCAGCTCGAATAGTCGGAGCCTGTGCAAAAATATTTACCTCAGTATTGCCTTGAGACTTTTTAAATAGCTTTGCTTTGGAATAAGATTGCTGACTCTTATCATCTATAGCATCTTCAGGTTCAGGTAAATGTTTAAGAATTTCTTGAAGAGTAGCAAATGGTTTTAAATTTCCATCATTACCATGAGTTTTTTTAGGGTAAGGGTAAACACTAGATTTTTCTTTATTTTCTAAAAGATCTTTTAAGGCTTCTGGATTTGCATAACGCTTTGAAATTCCAATAAAAATTACACGTTCTCTATTTTGAGCGACTCCATATTCTTTAGCATTTAAAACTTGTGCATCTAGTACGACATATCCATCATCAATATTGCGGAAATCATTTTGAATAATTTCTTTTACATCACCTAAAGTAACGAGTCCTTTTACATTTTCAGCAATGAAAATTTTAGGTTTAGTCATTTCTACAACTTTTTTTAGCCATAGATAGAGCTGACCTCGATTAGCATCTGTTGCTTCATCATAAATGACACCATTGTGGTCTTTATGTGAGTCAAAACCTTTCCTTTTGCCAGCTAAGCTAAAATCTTGGCAAGGGAACCCACCTGTTACGACATCAATATTCTCTGGAAAAGTAAAAGCCTGTGTTTCTACATTTTTAACAACATCAACAATACTTTCTAAATGAAATATTTCTTCAGGATTTGTGTATCTATTTTTAAAGAAATTACACCAAGCATTTTTTGCAAATGGCAAAATGTCGTTAGAAAAAACGGTTTCGAAACCTGTTTTATTTAAAAATACATAATTTTCATCATGTTCGTTTATGTATGGGGCATATACGTCAAAATTAATTGATGACTTGTGAGCAAGGAAGCCACCCTCTAATCCTAAGTCCATACCACCGCAGCCAGAAAATAAAGATAAAACTTTCAAAATACGCTCTTCTATAAAATTAATGGTAAGGCTTATAGTCTGGATACATCCAATCCAGCTGCTTTTAAACGTTCTGTGATATTTCGCATTTTGCTAAATTCAGAACCATATCCAATGGGAAGCTTTGCTTCTTCGCAAAACTCTTTAGAGGTAATTGTTTTCAACTCATCTGCGTATTTGATCATCTGAATATGTAATTCAGCTGTCTGTCTATTTCTAGGAGCATTATTTACAGCATCAACAATACATTTAAAGATTTCTTCATGTGTCACGATATCGTCCTTCATAATTTATATAAATAATATAATTTATATAAATTATATAGTCAAGATTTAAAGCATTTATATATTTTGAAGATTTTCTACAATTAACATAATACACCTTATACGAAATGCTGTATAATTATCCTTATAATTCAATGCTGTAGTTCCTAGTTGATAGCCCGAGTTTCCATGACCGGGCTTTTTTTATGATTTTTCACGTTTCACGCCTATTCTTTGATCAATGTTTCACAACTTTGATTAGTACACCTAAACAAGCCTCTTAGCCATTCGGCAGAAAAAATCGGCTCCAGAAGCCTCTTTTCGGCTGCTCCGGTTCAACCTGCTCCGGCACTGGAATGCGCTTATTTTCCGTCTGTTCTGGAGTAGTCAATCCGTCATCTTTTGGTTCTGGTCGAGAATTTTCTGTCATTTCAGAATGAGTAGTAACTTTATGTTCATCTAGCTCTTTTTTTGGTTGTTCTAGCTGACCTTTAAACTCAATTCTGTGGGTCAAATCTTCTATATGCTGCATCAAAGACTTTTCTCTTTGGTTAGCTAGATCTAACTGATTTTTGAGTAGAGAAATTTGATCTTTCAATACATTTTCAATCTCGGATTGAACACGTACTTGTACATCCTTCTGGGCGTGTTCTGTACGTGTACTGGACTGAACACCGATAGGATTGCCATAGACTCTGATAAGTTCAGATAAATCTATAAGCCCATCATGATCCCTTGATAATTCACCATTTTTTATAGCTTCATATATTGTTGTTCGTGACTTTTTAAAAGCTTTACTTGCGTCCATGACACTGAATTTTGTTTTGTTCAATGCAATCCCTCAGTACGTATTTAAGGATGTTCATCTGAACATCTTAGCTGAACATATATCTTATTTTGAATTAAATCGTACTTTTCTAGGTATAGCAGCAATTTTTCAAACTTTTTGTTTAATGGTAAAGTCGATATTGAATTCTGCTAGTTTTTCAATCCATCTATTACCTTCATTATTCTTAAAATCAATTTTTATTCTTTCTACTAATTCGTCTGTAGTCTCACCAGATTCTTTGAATCTCAAACTCAATTCTTTACTTTGAATTATCGTTAAATAAACCATTTTTGCGGTTATTTTATTTTGCTCTTGGTTACTACCAGTTTCACTTTGTTGGTTAGCTCCAATAGTTTTCTTTTTTCTAACTATAAAATTAACATGACTAGCTTTGCGTCCCTCTTTTTTGACTGCTTTAAACTCAATAGTAAGTTCTGTTTTAGAGTTAATATCATCAATATGAGGTTTAAGAATAGTACTTTTGAAATCTCTATATTCTGGGTATGAATTTTCTGCAAGACCTAAAGCACTTTTTAATTCTTTAATGGATACATCGAAGTTAGACCGGAATTCATTTTGTATCAAGAAGGGGTAAAGTTTTAAGCCGTGACCATGTAAGGCAACAGCCGACTTAACTTTAAATTTTGTATACGAGTTTTGTTTATTAAAAACATACATAATGTATAGGGCAAAATGCGTGAAAGAAATATAAAAACATCCATCTTTGTATGAGCATGTACTAATGAGTCTTGTTCGAATTTCTCGATCTTTTTCAAGATGATAAAAAACTACACTGTGGTCGTAGAGAGCATCTACTACTCGGTTTAAGGCTACATAAGCACTGCTTGGTTTTAAGCCCGTCAATTCAGCATATTCTTTAGCTGTTACAGTGAATTCTGTTGTTTCATTTGGATCTGATGCTAGCCTAACTTTAGGGCTAAAAAAGAATAGCAATTTTAAAATATCGTCTTTTGGTGATTTCTCATGCTTTAATTGCCAGAAAATATTTTGAAAGACAGCATAGTCTTTTGGATAACGTTTGGCAGGTGCTGCAAGAGGAAAAAGAGATTTGTCATGTTCCTCAAAATTTTTAATTTTCTTCAATGATACAACCATCTAAAATCACTATTCTTCTATTATGTGGTGGTATTTTAAATACTAATCACCCCCACTTTATAAGTCAAGCATATCTAAATTAAAACCTAACATTTCACCCCCACCAACCTAACATTTCACCCCCAC
>NZ_JBZAYN010000004.1:0-6007 GCF_058242865.1 Acinetobacter sp. LipI_15
TGATTTCGGTGTCTATGCCTTGTCTACGGAGTTGAGTGACCGAAGTCCCCTCATGAATGGTGGCTTGTAGTCCATTGTTCTGATCGGCATAGCTGCGGTGGTCTATTTTTTCTCGGTAGCCTGCTCGCTCCAGTGCGTGATTGGCTAAGTCCGCCCATGTTTCCCGAATCTGTTTGATGTCGTCTTGGGTTGTTCCCATATTTAGGCTTTTGCGTTTGGCATTACTTAACTCAATATCGGTTTTTGTCGTCAAAGTGAGTTTATTGTCAGGGTCTAATTCAGCTTTTCGGGTGGTCAGCATGATATGGGCGTGATGGTTTTTATCATTTCCGCCTTTGCTGGGTTCGTGAATGGCTAAATCTGCAATCACGCCATAACGATCAACAAGCGATTGGGCAAACTCTTTTGCCAAGTCCTTGCGCTGATCTGCATCCAGTTCATCAGGCAGGGCAATCACCCATTCTCTAGCGGTTCGAGCATCTTTGCGGTTTTCGGACTGTTCCGCCAAGTTCCACAATTCGCTACGGTCTATTTCTATATCAAGGTTAGACACAATTTCGCTATGGGCGACACCGTCCTTTCTCGTAAAGTCGTGGGTTAGTCCTGTTCGTTCATCTTTGAGTTTTTCCCCTGAACGGTAGGCAGACGATGCAACCGCAGTTCGTCCCGAACTTCGATTCACTGTTTTTGTTGAGCAATGATAAATCGCCATTTTTTCTTTCGCCTTTTTAAATTGCGTAGCAATTTTTTGGGGTTAAGGGGATTCCCCTTACGCAACGATGACTTGAATGAAATTCAAGTCGTAAGTGCGCATTTGATGAAAAACACGATAGCATATTACCCGCTTGAATTTCAATTCACAGGGTCTTATGCTTGAGTGGTTTTCTATATTCCGAAATTAACCGTTATGACTAAATCTGCTGAAAATATCGAAAAGAAAATTGAAGCCCAGTTAGAGAAGCTGAAACAGTTAAAAGCACAGAAACAAGCTATCGAAGCAAGAGAACGTACCAAGCAAAAGGAACAGCAACGAAAAGATGATACTCGGCGTAAAATTCTGCTCGGTTCTTATTTGATTAAAAAAATGCAGAATGAAGCCAATAAAGAAAAAATATTGGCTGAACTCAACGAATATTTAACAGAAAATAGAGATCGACAGCTTTTTGATTTGCCCGATATTGAAGCCTAATTTTTCTTAGCTGTTTGGTTGTTTTGTTCGGCTTGATACTCTGGAATGAGCGTATTTAAAACCTTTTGAATATTGTCCTTGTCTTCTATCTGCAAATTATCTCGATAGTAAATTAAGTCCTGTATTTTGCTTTCCATCTGCATTTTTTCGGTGGGTTCGGCATCTTTGGATAGTCGGGATAATAGGAAGATATAACCGCATATATTTTCCCTCGCAATTTCATAATTTACGATGTCGAGGTATTCAACGGTCACATGCTTTAGATCGGTTGATAGGTTATTTAATTTAATCATGGCTGAAATCCTGATTTTTCTAAAATTGGATAAAGCTCTCTGAATTTTTCAGGTTCTAAAAGCATATCAGCGATACGAATAGCAAATTGCTGGTAGCTTTCTGTGCCTTGTGAATATTTACTCATTTCAGGCATTTCAGACATTTTATTGGCAAATAAATGGCGTTGCGCATCGGTCATTTTTATAAAAAAGTCAGGGGTGTTTGGATCTCGTTTAGTTTCAATTTTAGGTTGTACTTTTTGCTTAAACTTGAATGAAAACCCTGTAATTGTACGCCCTTTCTTGTGTTGCTCATAAGTGGCTTTTATGTCTGTATGTTCATTGATTTGAGTAATGGCAGTTTCTAATACACGGCTTTTAAAATGGTGCATACGTTGATATTCATCATCTTCAACACCTAAATTTTTACGTAATTGTTGTAGTTCAAAAACAGGTGTTTTACCAACTTCACGCCAAGCGATTAATAACTCATAAAGTCTAGTGGCATACTTACTGGTCAGGTGTGCAACTTGTTTGGCTTCATATTTTGTAAAGTGTTCTTCTAATCTAGTGATTAAAGGCACTACATCAGGTGCGAAAGTAATTTCTAGTAATGCCAAATCATCTACATAAAAAATACGACTCACCCAGCGAGAGCGAACGATACCTACCTTTCCTGTTTTTTTATATTCGGCTGTATAGCTAAACTGCCTGTTAAATAGATTATTTACAGCATCTTTCAGGGCTTTGTAGGATGCATCAGGTGATACATTAAATAGCTTTGCATAGTCACTAGCATGTATTTCTAGTTTGCTATCTGCCGTAATACCCTGCCCTAATTCTCTTGCATTAATGATTGCAAGCATGACTAAACGCTGTTCTGTTAGTTCTAAATTATAACTGGCGTTTATTAATGCATTATCTTTCACAACTAAACCATTCTTCATATTAAATACACGTTATTATTAATGTGTATTTACACACTATATATTTTATGTGTGTAAATCAAGAGAATTTGTGTGCTTATACAAGAGAATTTGTGTGCTTATACAAGAGAATTTGTGTGCTTATACAAGAGAATTTGTGTGCTTATATACGCTAAAACCCTCTTATATCAATGCTTTCAGCTCATCTAAAAGCATTTAAAAGCTTTAAAAATAATTAAAAGCCTTTCGAGAGGGGAGTGCAAACTGCCCTAGGTACTCGCTAAAGCTCGTACTCTATTGAAGCTCGTTCCTCGCTTCGTGGGGCAGTTTTTAGTTAATCCTGTTTGTGAAATCTAAAAGCAAAAGCATTTGTAATGTATTCGCTTCGCTCATACTTTTTGAAAAGCAAAAGCTCCAAAGTTCGCACCCATTCGGGATGCTCTGTACCTACCGTTTAAAATCGAAAGGGAGCTTGTAATCAGAGAAAAGGCGAGGGCGAAATTTTGATGATGCTCAATCGCTCGTAGACACTCGCTCGGTTCTTATTATCTAGGTTTTAATTATTTACTGGAGCTAATCAAAGTTGTGAAACATTGCTTAAATAATAGGCGTGGAACGTGAAAAATCATAAAAAAAGCCCGAACAGGGATGTTCGGGCTATCAACTAGAAACTACAGCATTGATTTCTATAGATAATTATAACGCATTTCGTATAAGGTGTATTATGTTAATTTTAGAATAATTATAAAGTGTCTACAAAATCGGTAGCTATTCATTTATAAGATTAAAATTACGTTGTTTACACAAAATTTAAGAAATTTTATCTCCAATTTAACTAATATTAAATCTGTATTTAATCAAAGGTATTTTTAAAATGTTCCTAGATTGGCCAGAACATACAGCACATGTCAAAAAATCATTTGGATCTTTAGGAAAAACTCACCCTAAAATGCTTCAAGCTTATTTAGCACTTAATGATGCTGCTGCTGCCGAGGCATTAGATATCAAAACACGTGAATTAATATCTATAGCAGTGGCAATCACTACGCGTTGTGAAAGCTGTATTTCAGTGCATGCAGAAGCAGCAATGAAAGCTGGTGCAACAGAAAGCGAAGTAGCTGGTGCTTTAGCTACAGCAATTCATTTGAATGCAGGAGCTGCATATACATTTGCTTTACGAGCTTTAGAGGCATGTGAAGCACAGAAATAATATCTTTATTAGGTATTGAAAAAGATAATTTGACTAGAAAAAGTGCTACATAATTATTTGAAAAAGTTTAAAGTGCAGTCTCAAAAATGGGAGTTCAACAAAACTCCCATTTTTTATTATTGAGTCAGTTCTTAGCCTATGTAATGAGAATTTAATATAATGGAGATTGTATTAAATTTCTTTAATTATCATAAAGATAATATTATTTTTTTTGAATTTCGTATAAGGTGTATTATGTTAATTTTAGATAAAATTAAATATTGATTTGGGTTAATTAAAGCTGTAGAGTTTCTTTTTAAGTGAGTACTCAAAATGACATTCCAATTTATATTTGAAAATTTTAAAGCTTTATCAAATGGAACAGATGCTTTCAAACAGCTAAAGGCTTTATGTGAACAAGCAATTAGCAACGATAATAATAACTTAGATAGTTCCGCCTTATTCCTAATTTATGGGTTTGCAAAGAACTACGTTTTACTTTATGAAGATCAAGAAATTACTCCTGAATTTGCCAAAAAAGCAAAAAATCAACTGATCGATTATATGTCTGAACTTAATACGGCTTTAATCAGTCAAGATTCTAATCTTATATTAAATACTCTTAACAATATTTCAAAAAAATATTTTAAAAGTTCAAAAATATTTTAAGTTTTAATTATCAATGATTAAGCTATCATTAGAAGGGGTGTTAGTTCCTCTTTTTGTCTCATTTTTTATGAGTGGCATTAACGCTATTTTAAAAGGATTAGATGAAGATAAAATTTTATTATCAAATATTTTTTCAGAATGGATGATTAATTGGATTGTTGCTTACCCATGCCTTTTGATTATTGTCCCTTTCTCAAAAAAGATAGTTTTAAAGCTTTTTTATCCTCATTTAACATAATGGCGATTATACGAAATTCAGTTGTCAGAAACCATTTATTACATCAAAAGTAATGAAAAAGTAAAGAATATGAATTATATTATCTTTACTTTAATGGTTTTTGAGTGAGGGAATCATGTCCGCAGTCAATTTCAATATGCGCTTAGAAGCAGAGTTAAAAGAACAAGTTACCCCTATTTTGGAAGACTATGGTTTGACTATGCCTCAAGCATTCAAACTGTTCTTGAATCAAATCGTTAAAACTAAAGCGATTCCTTTGTCTTTTGACTATGCACGAGAACCTGCTTTAACTCCTAAAGCAGCAGCCAAGTTACTTCAATCTTTAAAAGAGATTGAAAATGGCGAGTACACCGAGTACGAAACGGTAGAAGAAGCGATTAAAGCTATGTCGGAAGAAGCACATGGCTAAACGTAAGATTATCGTAACCAGTTCTTTTAAACGTGATATTAAAAGACGTTATTTAGAACTGGTTACGGCTGAATGGGCAGAAGTATTAGATTGTTTAGTCGCAAATAATCCTTTGCCTGAAAAGTATTTAGATCATCCCTTGAAAGGTGGTGCAGAGTTTAAAAATTGTCGTGATTGTCATGTGAAGCCTGATTTAGTCTTGATCTATAGGCTTGTTGGTGACGATATTTTAGAACTGCATCAGTTGGATAGCCATTCCGAAATTTTTGGATGACTATCGCTCGATGCTTTGAAAGATGGCTTTAGCCATGTTTCAAAGTCGGGCAACTTTGCGACTGCTGTCATTGATTCGGTGATGGTAAGAGCCGAGCAAAGTACTGTCTAATCATTATTTTGGGTCAATCACACAATAATCCTTATTCGCTCCGTGACAGTCATTTTTCATGATGCGAACGCAAGACTTCCCATTGCAATTTTTAATATCTAGGCTGTATTTTTGTTCTAGCCATGCAACGTCTGCTCTACGCTGTTTGATTTCGTCCATGCTCGGCACATATAAAAATAATGCTAAAAAGAAAACGATCAGCAAGCTAACAAAAGCACTGGCGTAGATTGCCATGAATCGCCAGTCAAGTTGATTGGTTGCATTGTTTAATTCTCGAATACTGTTGTTGAGTGCGTCTATTTGCTTCTGATTGGCGTTTTTTAGGTGTTTTTCGGTCTTATTGAGTACTCCGCTAGCCACTTCCTTGTAAAACGCTTCTAATCGCTTGTTATCGTCTGCTATGGCTTCTCGATACTCTTTCATAGATGCCAGTAAAATATAGAGCTGGTCATCTAGGTCGTTTTGGTTGCTCATCGGTACATTCCGCCCTGATCTAAGTCTTGTGATGCTTTACGGTTGGCTCGCTCGGCTTGCTGTTGCTCTAGTTTTTGCTGTCGTTGTATTTCGGCTTGGCGTTCTTGTTCTAGGCGTTTAGCTTCTTGGTTTTTCTGCCATTGCTCGAAGCCTTGCTCGGCACGGTTTAAACCGTGCTGTAAAACGCTGTCTGTGCGCTGTTGCTGTTGTTTGAGGTGTTGGGCGTTGTGTTGCTTCACATGGTCGTTATAACGGC
>NZ_JBZAYN010000005.1:0-4395 GCF_058242865.1 Acinetobacter sp. LipI_15
TGGAAGCACTGACAGACAAAAGAGCATTGGCGTTCAATTGCTAAGATCGTTAGAAATAACTTGGGAATCTCCATGCTTAGACATTGAGTTGTCACGGCAAGGCATGGAGAGGGAGAGAGGATGAGTAGGTCGTATAAGTTATGAAAATAACGAAGTCGATGCTGTATTAAACATTGCGAACTCACCAGTGGCGTGGCTGCTAAGGGTGGTAAAGGGAGTAGTGTTGTCGAAAATCCGAGTCGGTTTTATGTTGTTATCTAAAAAAGCGAAACATAGCTAAAAATGGTTTGGTCGCCATTGTTTGTTCTGATAGGTCGGGATTGGTCTCCCGATCTAAGTCAGGACTAAGCAAACGTTAATGAAAGAAAAGAAAATACGGCAGCATAGTCTTGTGTACTGCATGATTTTTTTCATAGTTTCAATTCTAACTAATTGAATATTTAACTAATTTAGAAAAATTAGCGGGAGTCCTCGTTAAGATGAGTTTTTTCCATTCTTTAGTATAAAGAACGACGTATTGTGATAATGACTTGGGTATTTGCCTACCCATGTTCTACTCGACAAACAACGTGAACTCTACGAAAGTGAGATATGACTCCCTCGGTTGCGGCAAAACAACTAAACGAGGTGAGTTCCTAAATCTCTCTATTTTGCTTTCTAAGGCACTTTAATTTACTTCATGTAGGTAATATCAAAAAAACACCTAAAGTAGCTAAAAACCCTTATTTTTTGCATTTAAACGGTATATTTAACGAGTGTCTACGAGTGACACAAAGAAAAGTTGAGCCTCGACCCTCTGAAAAACTGCTTTAAAAAAATAAAAAAGACAAAAGGAATTAAATCAAATGCTGGTATTTGCACCTAGACCGAGCGAAGCGAGCAAAAAAGCTCTATGAGCGAAGCGAATTCATAGCCGCTTTTGCTTTTTTGAATCCTCGAAAGCAGTCACCAAAAAACAGCCCCCAAGACCGAGTGAAACGAGGTCAAAATGCCACGAGCGAAGCGAGTGCCATAGGGCTGTTTTTCACTCCCCTGCTCCTTTTTATTCTTTTAAGAAGCTTTTAAATACTTTTAGCCCCCCCTCAAAGCCACGTGTAACATGGCTTTCAAACTTTAAAAAAGTACAAACGCCAAGTATTAAAGTACAAACGCCAAGTTAAACACTGTTTAAAAAGTACAAACGCCAAGTTTAAAAAGTACAAACGCCAAGTATTAAAGTACAAACCTATGTATGTACTTTAATTTGTAAAAAAGTATTGACTCAAACAATGTACTTAGTATAAAAACAAACCGATTTATTATTTTTGAGCTGTTTATATGGCTGTAGATCTAAAGAAACATTATCCGAAAGATTGGGTTGTCTTACAAAACCGAGTTGCTGAATGCTTTCGTGGAATGAGCCTTGATGAAAAACGTCTTTTTATCATGTCTACGCCGCTTGCTAGAACAACACAAATATCAAGTAATGAACCTATTTTTATCTCATCTCATGAATTTTCACGTGAGTGTAATGTCGATCTTTCAACCGCATACACAGCACTAGAAACAGCGTCAGAGCGTCTTTTTACCCGATTTTTCGGATATACAGCACAAAATGGGGATCGGGTGAAAATAAGATGGTTGAACAAGGTTGTTTATAAAGTAGGGCAAGGGGGTTCAGAACTCTACTTTACTGATGAAGTCCTTCTTCTTCTTAGGGAGTTTGATGCTTTAAATCCTTATACAAAATATAAAAAAGAGGTTGTATTACGGCTCCGGAAAGACTACTCACTAGACATCTATCACTTAGCTAAGAAACATCAGGTGATGGGCGGTTTTCAAATCAGCCTTAATGATCTTTTTGAACAGCTTGGCTTACCTGAGTCGTATCAAGATTTAAGTAATTTAAAAAAAAGGGTAATTAAACCCTCATTAGATGAAATTAATCAAAATACGGATATTAACCTCAGCTATGAGAATATAAAGCAGGGGCGTTCTGTAGTCGGCTTTAAGTTCACTGTAAAAGAGAAACCAAAACCTAAAACTCTAACGACACAAGCTCGGGACCCGAACACAATAGATATGTTCTGCGATTTAACAGATGCTCAAATCAGCAAATATAGTGCTATTTTAAGTCGTGTAAGTGACATATCTGACCTTTCTACATTCCCGACATACGATGCTTTTACTCTGTTTATTGCCGGTATTTTGAGAGACCCAAAATCAGTACGTGAAGAAACTGCAAAACGGATATTTACAGCATTGCGTAAACATACTGATTTCAAAGGGTAATACCTATTTTCTTTCAAAAAAATAGGTGATCAAAGCAAGTATTCCCAAGGCTTTTGAGATTATTAAATAATCATCACTAGGTACAATATCGACATAGTGAAATGCTGTTAGCATCAACCAAAAGCCTAGGAAAAAAAATATAAACTTAGACTTAAATAAATGAGGGAGTTTTTTAAATATTTCAGCAGTTTTTAAGGTTGCAATATTCATATTAAGTCCTGTTATTAAACCAAATATTTGTTAAATAGTTCGGTGTAAGTGTCTTGATTTACATCGTCTTTATTCAAATTGATTTGAACACTCTCATAAATCCTTCTTAAGAAAACATACTGAATAAAATCATCTGCATAATTCTTAATTCGGGGCAGGTAATTCAGCTCTAAAGGAATGTAGTAGTCCATTTTTCTAAAGTTTTTCCCTGTTTTTTTGAAGTGATAACTGACCGCATCAACAAACAATCGTCCGATCTGGTGCCGATTCCCTTTGAAGACTCCGTAAAATTTCAGATCATCATAAAATGACTGCAACTTAGACATGCCAACGCTTTTGTCATTATTTGAAATAAGTGTATTTATAATTTCAACATAGCTTTTTTTAATCAGCTGCACGCTAGGCTCATCAAATCGCCAAGTCCATGTATAGTTTTTTGCACTTTTCTCCGTATCAGGATAATTCTTTGATTTCTTTTTTGAGTGTGAAAGGCGCACCAGTTCAACATTTTTCCCATTTCCAAACGCAACTTTTAAAAAGGGCTTTTGTAAAACAAATTTGAATTTTTCATGGTCATTAAAATATGTCTGAATCAATGAAATTTGTTCTTGTTCTTCTTCTCGATTCCACGTTGTTTCAACTTCTGATATTCGCTGTTTGACTATTTTCTTTAATTGCCCCTCGCTTTTAAGAGTGTTGTATTCATTGCTTTTTGGAGTTGTCACAAACAGCCAAAATTCCCATATATCTTGGTCATAACGCTTTTGAATAATTAAATCCGCAATAGGCTCATTTTTTTTATTTAAACGATAAGTCCTTTGTCGTGGGCTTAAATCTAAAGAATATTTTTGGCTGAGTTTTTTTATGAGTTTTTGGATTTTATCTGCAAACATCGTGTTATCAGATTCAATAGTAAAGTGACTATAGAAATACGCACCGTTTGCAACTTTATCTACAATTTTTTGCGCTGTATAACGACTGTTCGGGCTGTAATGAATCATTTTATTGTTACCAAGCAATATTTGTTCAATTGTCATCAAACAATATTCTAAAAAGTCCTATGTAATCAAGCAATATTTATTCTAACTAAAAGCTATATTTTATAATGCTTTCAACGATTTTGATTTTTTACCAATGCCAAAGGCATTGGTCGGACTTAATTGACACAATTTGTCATCGTGCAATCAAGTGGTTCCTAGGTGACGGAATTTACATCTGTTTTTGCTTGGTTTATAGTCGCAATATTCATTGACTTAAAGCAGTCTGACCAACTGCCTGACCATTTTCGTTTTAGCGATTTTGAGCAGGCAACAGCCTGCTTAAAGCCATGTTTTTTTAGATAGCGCACAATTCAGAACTAGCCATTTTGAGTTGACCGATTGAGCGTACTACTGGAGAAATCCCGTTCGGTACGATCTGATGGGCGCTAGGGAGTTGTAATACTCCTTTTCGATCCAATCCGTTGTAAACGGGGTTGGGCGACAAGGACACGGGAGCCTATAAACAATCGAATGATTGTGAAGTGGTCGTGAGGTTAGATATAGCCTGACTAGATACAATTTTTTTTGTATTGAAACCCTGTTTTAACGATTACCGTGAGACCCTGACAGGATGTTAAGGGTCACTAATAACGGCAATGTGTTGCGGCAAATGCACTCTAAGAGGGAAGCGCAGCTCATTGGCACAACTGATGGCGTTTGAGGTAACAGCAATGTTACAGGCTAGCTGAGGAGAAATCTGGAAGCAGCGGCACCACTGAGTGAGATCATCTCAAGCAAAGTGGGTCAACGGATAGCTTAAACAGTATACATCCGGAAGCATAAACCGGAGACACGTGTAGATTAAGAGCCATACGCTCAGATTTTGTCTCAAAGTCATATCCACCAAATCTAAGGAACCGCGTGGTGGGGAAAA